>CAVRAF010000003.1:0-1110602 GCA_963718905.1 uncultured Pseudomonadota bacterium | reverse complement strand
GCCGAGCATGGTTGACGGCGGCCGCGGCGTATACGGATACCAGTACCACGGCTATTGGCAGGACATCGGGACCGTCGATGCGTACTGGCAGGCCAGCATGGACCTGCTCCGCGACCACCCGCCCATGGACCTGTACGAGACCGGCTGGCTGATCTACACCCGGAGCGAGGAGCGGGCCCCGGCCCGGATCGGCGCCCAGGCGGCGGTGTCGCAGAGCATGATCAGCCATGGTTGTGTGGTGGAGGGATCGGTGGTTCACAGCATCCTGTCGCCCGGCGTGCGGGTCGGGGCCGGGGCGGTCGTCCGCGACTCGATCGTGATGTTCGATACGGAGATCGGTCCCGGTGCGGTGATCGACCGCGCGATCATCGACAAGGAGTGCGTCATCGGGGCCCATGCGAGGGTCGGGGATGGGCGCGTGCTGAGACCGAACCGCAGCGAGCCGGAGCGGCTGTTCAGCGGCCTGACCCTGGTGGGCAAGCAGGCGCACGTTCCCTCTCGCACGCGGATCGGTCGGAACTGCCGGATCGATCCATACGTGACCGAGGCTGACTTCCCGCGCCGCCGGGTGGCGGCCGGGGACACGGTGGCCCACGCTGGCTGACGCGCGCGTCGCCGAGGCGGCGCCGCCCATCGATGCCTGGCTTGACGAGCTCGGACTCGCGTCGGTCGGAAGCACCGCCGCGCCAGCAGGGCCTGGCCTGGAGCCGCGACGTGGTCCTTGACGGGGAGCGGCGGTTCGACCTGCGGGTCACGATCGCGTGGGCCGCGGGGATGGGCATCCACCTATGGGGCTACTACGGGCTCGACGGCATGGAGATCCCGCGTCGAACACTCCTGCGCCTGCTGGGTGCAAACGCCGACTATCCGTTCGTGAAGTTCGCGATCACCGAGGAAGATCGGCCGATGCTCATGACCGAGCTGCCACCGATCGCGGTGGACCGCGACGAGCTCGGCCGCGCCCTGACCCGCATGGTTGTGGTGGCCGACCGCCTCGTGACCGAGACGGCGCGCGCCATCGCCGACCGCGGGCGGCTCCCCGATTGGTCGGGCCGCACGACCCGCAATCCGCAGCTCCTGGCCCGCTATCGGGCCGAGGTCGAGGCGGCCATGCCCGAATGGCAGGCCCCCGAGCCGATCGCCCGCCCGATGACCGTGTTCCGCGGAGTGCGCCTGCTCGTGGCCGGGCTGGTCGCCGTCGCCGCGCTGACCGCGCCCACCGGTCGTGTCGCCGGCGCGGAGTACACCATGGTCACCGCCGCCACCTATGCCGTGGATCCGACCGCGGCCACGATCGCGATCACGGTCGAGATCGACTTCGCGAACACGTTTCAGGCGCCGTCGGGCCAGGTGAGCATGTTCAAGGAGATCCGTCTCGCCATCCACGACCACGCCGCGGCGGTGGCCGCCCACGACGCCACGGGCGCGCTCAATGCGGCTGTCGCGGTCGCCAGTGGGGTGAACGTGGTCACCATCACCCTCCGCACCCCGGTTCAGTACAACCAGTCCGCCCATCTCACCCTGACCTACGAGCTGCACGCCGGCGACGACCTGACGATCCGGATCGGGGAACACCTCGTGACCTTCCCGGCGTGGGGGTTCGGCACGGCGAGCCGGGTCGTGGTCACCATCCCGGCCGACTTCGAGGTCCGGGTCGACGGCGACACGCTCGAGGCGACGACCGAGGGCGACGTGACGACCCTCGACAGCGGCGCCATTGCCAGCCCCGTCGCCTGGCTCGCCCACATCGGTGCGACGCGCCAGCCCACCTACGACACGATTCAGCAGGCCGTTCCGCTCCAGGGCGGCACGGCCGACGTCCAGGTCCGGCACTGGACCGACGACCCCGAATGGGGTCAGGCGACCATGGACCTCCTGGTCGAGGCGCTTCCGCTTCTCGAGCAGGCATTTGGACTGCCCTACCCGGCACCCGGGCCGCTGGTGGTCACCGAATCGGTGAGCGGCGGCGGGCTCGGCCAGGAACCGGCCGACGGCGAGCTGGCGATCGGTTTCGCGGAGCCGCCGTTCACGCTGCTGCACCAAACGGCGCACATCTGGGCCAACGACTCGCTTGCTTCGGACCGATGGATTACCGAGGGTCTGGCGTCCTGGGCGGCTGCGCAGGCTGGGGCCGACATGGAAGTCGCCCTTCCCTACGACCCCGCGAAAGTCGCGACCGACAATGCGGCCCAGGCATTCCCGCTGGCCGAGTGGTCAGCCGAGGACCGATCGGCGGCCGCGGACGCCTGGGGCTACGCCGAGTCGTGGGCGGTGACCAACCAGGTCGTCGAGCTCATCGGTGCCGAGAACCTGCGTCTCGCGCTGCGCCGGATCGCGGCCGGGTTGGACGGGTACGACGCAGTGGCCGAGGTGCCCGACCCGACGGAGTCGTCGGCTCCCGTGGACTCGCGGGCCTACCTGGATCAGCTCGACGCGGTGACCGATGCGGGGGTCGTGAACGCCATTGCCGCCGCGGTTCTGGGGGACGGCAGCGCCGCAGAGCTCACGGCCCGGACCGAGGCGCGGACCGCGCATGACGCCCTCCTCGTGCGCGCCGGCGGCTGGGGTGACCCCGATCCCGTCCGGGCGGCCATGGTCGAGTGGCGCTTCTTGGACGCGATGGCCGAGATGGCGTCGGCCACCGAGTGGCTCGACGCACGGGACAAGCTGCTGGCCGAGATCGAGGCGGCGGGCCTGACCCCACCGGAGCGTCTGATGACGGTCTACATGACCGATGGCGGCGGCGCGGCGGCCCAGGCCGAGATCGCGGCCGAGGCGGCCGTGGTCGTGGCCTACAACGACGTGTCCGCGGCGCTGGACGAAGGGCTTGGACCAGTCGCCCGGATCGGGCTGATGATCGGGCCCAGCCCCGAAGAGCGGCTGGACACCGCCGCCGGCTACTTCGCCGCGGGCGACCTCCGAGCCGCGGCTGACGAGCTGGCGAGCCTGCGCCAGGACATCAGCAATGCCACGGCCGCCGGACTGGTGCGGATCCTGGGCCTCGTGGCCGCGGTCGGCGCGGTGATCGTGCTGATCTCGATCTGGCTTCTCCGACGACGTACACCCACCGACTACACTCCCGATCCATGACCCGGGAGGACGCGGTCGAGCGGTTTGCGGCCAGCGAAGAGGTGCTGACCGGGCAGACCGCGGACGTGTACTTCGAGCGGGCCCACGCCATCCTCCAGGCCGAGCACCTCGACCCGGTGGTGGTCATGGAGGTCTTCGCCCGCGACGAGGGCATCCTGTGCGGCGCGGCCGAGGTCCAGGCATTCCTGCGCCAGGCCCTAGGCCCGGGCAACGGCCACGACCCCCAGCCGGTGGTGGATTCGCTGTCCGACGGCGACCCGTTCGCGACCAAGGAGGTCGTCCTGCGGATCGAGGCCCGCTACTCGGCCTTTGGCCTGTACGAGACCGCGGTCCTGGGCACCCTGGCCCAGTGCTCCGGCTGGGCCACCGCCGCGCGGCGCATCGTGGATGCCGCGGCGCCCATCCCGGTCATCGGTTTCGGCGCGCGCCACGTCCATCCGAGCGTGGCCGACCAGATGGACTACGCCAGCGTGGTGGGCGGCTGCATCGGTGCCTCCACGCCAGCCGGGGCGCGGCTGGCGGGCCTGTCGCCGACCGGGACCATGCCCCACGCCCTGGTCCTCATCTTCGGGGACACGGTTCGAGCCGCCGAGGCCTTCGACCGCCACATCGACCCCGACGTGCCGCGCATCGTGCTGGTCGACACGTTCAAGGACGAGGCGGAGGAATCCCTGCGCGTGGCCGAGGCGCTCGGGGAGCGGCTGTGGGGCGTCCGGCTCGACACGCCCTCCGAGCGCGGTCGGGTCACGCCTGACCTGGTGAAGGAAGTCCGCGCCCGCCTCGACGACGCGGGCCACCGCCACGTGAAGATCGTGGTCAGTGGTGGCATGGACGCCGAGCGGATCGGCGTGTTCAAGGCGGCCGGCGCGCCGGTCGACTCCTTCGCGGTGGGCTCGGCCATCTCCGACGCCAGCCCCATCGACTTCACCGGCGACCTGAAGGAGATCGACGGCAAGCCGATTGCCAAGCGCGGCCGCATCCCGGGCGGACCGAGAACCCCCGTCTCCAGCGGCTCGACCTGGCCGGCTGACCTCGGGCCCAGGGCCCGCCCGCGCCTTTACTGGGCCAGGCGGCGCGCCAACCAGTAGATCCCGACCAGCGACTTCGCGTCGTTGATCGTGCCGTCGGCGACCGCGGCCAGCGCCTCGTCCAGGGTGATCCAGGTCGCCTCCAGCGCCTCGTCGTCGGGCGCCGGCCACGTGCATCTCGCGCAGATCGGTGGCGAACCACAGGGTGAGCAGCTCGGTGCAGAACCCGGGCGCGGTCCAGAAGGCCGGGCCTCCTTCCCAGGTTCCGGCCGCCACCCCGCATTCCTCGGCCAGCTCGCGCTCGGCCGTCATGCGCGGATCCTCCCCCGGATCGCGGGTCCCGGCCGGGAGCTCGAACGTCACCCGCCCCGCGGCCTGGCGCCACTGGCGAACGACCGCCAGCCGCTCCCCGTTCCAGGCCAGGATCGCCACCGCACCGGGGTGCTCCACGATCTCGCGGGTCGCCGGCCGCCCGCTGGCCATGGTCACCTCGTCGACCCGCACCTGCAGGAGGCGCCCGTCGAACACCCGCCTGGAACTGACGGTGCGCTCGTCCATCGGTCCATCCTCCATGGGTCGATCTTGCCATGCCGCCAGGCCGATGGGGCCGCTTCCGGCCCACCCGGGTTCCGACTGCTAGCATCGAACCAATGATCTCGGTCGAAGGCCTCGAGCGCCGCTTTGGGCCCCTCACCGCCGTCCACGACCTGTCGTTCGAGGTGCCCGCGGGCACGATCTACGGCCTGCTCGGCCCGAACGGGGCGGGGAAGACGACCACGGTCCGGATCCTGGCCGGGCTCATTGCCCCAACGGCCGGCACGGTCCGCATCGGTGACCTGGCGCTGGGCGCCGACAATCCCGCCATCCGGGCCATGACCGGCATCCTGACCGAGAGCCCCGGCCTCCACGACCGCCTCACCGCGCGCCAGAACCTCGCCTACTACGGGCGCCTGTACGGCCTGACCGATGCGTCCCTGCGGGACGCGGTGTCGCGCTACCTGGAGGTGGTGGGCATGACCGATGCCGCCGACCGCAAGGTCGGCGGCTTCTCGAAGGGCATGCGCCAGCGGGTCGCCATCGCCCGGGCGCTGCTCCACGAGCCGCGAGGTCATCTACCTCGACGAGCCCACCAGTGGCCTCGACCCGGAGGCCGCCAAGTCCATCCGCGACCTCATCGCCAGCCTCCGCGACGACGGCCGCTCGATCATCCTGTGCACCCACAACCTCGACGAGGCGGAGCGGGTCAGCGACCGGATCGGGGTCCTGAACGGCAGCCTGCTGGCCGAGGGAACGCCGGACGAGCTTCGCCGCCGCGCCCGCCCGGCGGCCACCAGGGTCACGCTCGACGGGGGCTCACAAACGCCCGCGGACCTGGCCCAGGCCATCGGTCATCTGCCCTTCGTGCGGCACGCCAGCGCCCTTGGCGCCGAGCCTGTGGGTGGAGCTGGAGCAGCCCGTCAACGACACGCCGGAGCTCGTCGCGCGAGCTCGTCACCCGCGGCGCGCGGGTCATGGCCGTCTCCGAAGAGGTCGCGACCCTCGAGCAGGTCTACCTCGAGCTGGTGGGGGAGGAGCACCATGCGGATTGACCTGATCCTGACCGTGTTCGGGAAGGAGTGGCGCGAGATCTCCTCGAACCGGCTCCTGCTCGGCGCGGTGGCCGCCCCGGCGATCATCTTCGCCGCCATCCCGACCGCCATCGTGGCCTTCATCCAGGTCAACGACCTGGACATGTCCCAGCTGGGCCAGATCGAGTCCATGCTGTCCGCCTTCCCGGGCCTTGCCGCCCAAGCTCGCGGCCCAGGGCTTCATCGTCACCAACTTCATGGCCTACTTCCTGCTCATCCCGGCCATGGTCCCCATCGCGATCGCCTCGCAGTCGGTCATCGGCGAGCGCCAGGCGCGCTCCCTCGAGCCGCAGCTGGCGACCCCGCTGTCCGTGTCGGAGCTGCTGGCCGGCAAGGTGATCGCCGCCGCCCTGCCGGCGGTCCTCGCGACCTGGATCGTGTGGGTCGCCTACGGCCTCATCAACGCGGCCATCGCCGATCCCAGGTTGCTGCGGATGGTCTTCAGCCCGCAGTGGATCGTGGCCATGGCCAGCCTGGTCCCGCTGATCTGCGTCCTGTCGGTCCTGCTCGGCGTCATCGTCAGCTCGCGGGTGAGCGACCCGCGCACCGCCCAGCAGTTCGGCGCGTTCGTGGTGCTGCCCATCATCGCCATCGCCGTGGCCCAGTTCCTGGGCGGCCAGGCGACCTTCACCATGCAGCAGGTCCTCGTGGGCGACCTGGTGGTCATCGGTCTGATCGGGGCGCTCCTGGCCATCGGTTCGTGGGCGTTTGACCGGGAGGAGATCCTGACCCGCCTGGGCTGAGGCGGAGTCGCTTCGCGAACCTGACCGAATTCCTACTCGAAGATCCCGAGCGGGCAGTGGGCGGTGACGATGAAGTTGGGCACGTCCACGATCTCGCTGACCCGCAGGTCGACCGTCACGCTGCACAGCAGGTAGGCCTGAACCGGGTCGAGCCCGCGCTCGCGGCCGAGCCAGTCGATCATCCGGCGCAGGGCGTCGCGCGCTGCCTCCAATGAGGTCTGGACCGATGCCATTGGTCGCGTAACGCCGGCCCTGTCGGAATGCCTGCCATGGTCCGCGCGCCTCAGGAACTCGGGCCCGGTCAGGTGCAGAGTCCTTGCGGACCGTCCAGGGTCACCGGGGTGACGGATGCGGGCTGTTTCGATGGCCGTCCCGCTCACCTCGCCGTCGCCCTGGGCGGCGTGCGTATCCCCGATCGAGAGCAAGGCGCCGTCGAGCACGAAGACGGGGACAGATACAGGGTCGTGCCGGCCACCATAAGGCGGGTGTCCATGTTGCCGCCGACTGGAGGTCGGGCGCAATGGTGGAGTGCGGGCCGGGCTCGGCGCATGGGCCACCCGGACCTCCCCACAGAAGGGGGCCAGCGGCACGTGGATGCCCGGTCAGGAACTCGGCCCGGTCGGCCCCGGCCGGGGAGGGCGGTGACCTTGTAGGCGGGATCGGGAAGTCATCGGCCAGCAGCCCAAAGCCCGGGATCGAGGCCGTCCAGCCCCAGTCGGCGGGGGAGAGGTCGAGCAGGTCGATCCCGCAGGTGTATCGCCTGGTTGGCGCCCGGACTCGACCGGCTGTTCACCTGGTCCTCACCTGGTCGAAGACGAGGGTGGCGACGTCCTCGACCGTGGAGGTCGTGAACGAGTCAGCCGTTGGACGCGTCGAGGAGTCGAACTCGATGATCCTCGCCAGACCCGACGCTCGCCACGGTGGACGGCGGATCTGGATGCCAGGCTGGGCTGGTCGCGGGCGACGTGGACGGGGCGGGGTTGGTAGCGCCATCGGTCAGAACTCTCGATTCGGCTCGCGGTCGATGGCAACCGCCGCCCCGGTTTGAGTCTCGGCACGGTTCGGGCTACACTCGGACCCCGCGGTGGCCTTAGCTCAACTGGTAGAGCATCGGATCGTGGCTCCGAAGGTTACGGGTTCAAGCCCCGTAGGCCACCCCACAGACAGGAGGGCAGCGACGACCGCCGAAGCCCCGCCGCCGCCCGTTTCAGAGCCGCCGCACAGCCGCCCGCGCCGCCCGCGGGATCGGACACCCCGCCGCCCGCTTCCGTTTCGGGCCCCGCTCCGGGCCTCCGCTATGGCGGATTCTGGATTCGGTTCGTGGCCTTCATCCTGGACGCCATTGTTCTCGGCTCTTACCGCGGCGCTCGGGCCGATTTGGGTCAGACTGCCGTCACCATCGAGTAGGCGCATGACAGTCAACTACACCAGCACTGCCTGGCTGGCTCCATCGGCCTCATCTACTTGTGTGGCTTCGGGGATGGCGGGCCAGAGCCCCGGAATGATCCCGTTCAACATGCGGATCGTCATGGCCGATGACGGGCAAGGTGGACTTCGTCCGCTTCCTCCTCCGCTATGTCGGCCTGATCATCAGCTTCGCGATCCTTTTCCTGGGCGTATTTGGGTCGGGTTTGACCGGCGTAAGCAGGGCTGGCACGACAAGATCGCCGGCACCGTGGTCGTCCGGCCCGCCTGACCGCCTGCAAGCCCCGCACTGATGGTCCGGGGCGGTCCGGGGACCTCCGGACTAGCTGACCTGGAGACCGAGGCATCCCAGCCTCTGCGCACGTCCGCCAGCCACGGCGGTGAGCTCCAGGGTGTCTTCATCTACATGCGCTTCGCGCCCCGTGCGCCTTCGGCGTCAACCGAACGTCCTCGCCGGCGCCACGACCCTGGCGGGTAGCGCGCTGCTCGCCGCCGCGGTCCTGGTGGGCGCTGGTCCGGCGCCGGTCACCGGCTGGAACCAGGGCGCGGCCGAGGCGACGCTGCTGGGGCAGCTCCTGAACGGCGCGCGGGCGAACAGACGGTTGAACAAGTCCTTGTTCAGCACGGCACGCTCGGTGTCCATCGCGCGATGGCGCAGCCAGGACATGGTCCAGCGCAGCCGCTCGAGCCACACGATCCTCGGCACCAGCGGTATCAGGTCTATCACTGGATGATGACCTTAACGGTTTGGCGTACTCCCTGGGTGGCGAGAACATCGCCCGGAACGGCGGCTACTCCGACGCCGACTCCCGATTGCGGCCCAACGCCTTCATGGCTTCCCAGGGCCATTCCGCGACAACATCTCCGGCCGGCTTGACACACGGCTCGGCGTTGGCGCCTATGGCGCGGACACGTGTCCTTCCTAGTCGGTCCGCAGCCCGCGGCGAGTACACCGAGCTGTCGATGACCTCCGGCTGGCGGCGGCGGTGGGTGGTGGTGGCGTGGTGGCGGCGGTGGCGGCGGTGGTGGCGGTGGTGGTGGCGGTGGACGGCCACTTGCCCCGCCACCTCTCACCTCCTCGCCGAGTCGCCGGCCCCGGTCAAGCCCACTTCGGCCGAGCCCATGAACGGCGCCGGGCGCCTGGTGCATGCGACGGCTCTCGATCTGCCGAGCCGCGGCGCTGGGTCGGGCGCGGACGCCCGGGGTGCCCCGTCGAGCCCACGACCACGGCCAGCCTGCGGTCGCCAGCGCCCGGCCCGTGGATCAGGGGGTGTTCGAGACGCTCCTGGGCTCCCTGATCGGGTTCCTCTTCGGCTGATCGCCGCGTCCGGCACCCGTTCCCGGCCGATCCGTCGCCCGATCACCGTTTTCTCGAGGCCCGCGACCTCGTCAAGCGCCACCCGGTCGGCGACACCGAGGTCGAAGCCCTGAGCGGCGTGTCAGCCTTGCGGTCGAGCGCGGCGAGTTCCTGGCGATCATGGGCGCATCGGGCTCGGGCAAGTCGACCTCCTCCATCTGCTCGGCGGCCTGGATTCGGCCCAGCACCGGCCAGGTGGTCATCGATGGCGGGAGCATGAGCACCCTGAACGACGAGCAGGCCACCCTGACCCGGCGGACAAGACCGGGTTCGTCTTCCAGCTTCAACTCATCCCGCTGCTCAGCGTGCGGGAGAACGTGGCACTCCCGTTCCTCATCGCGGGCGGTTCGGTGGGCGAGCACGCGGAGCGCGTGAATGCGCTGCTCGAGATGGTCGGCCTGGCCGGAAAGGCCGAACGCCCCCGACCAGCTGTCGGCCGGCGAGCAGCAGCGCGTGGCCCTGGCGCGGGCCCTGGCCACCGAGCCAGTTCTCCTGCTGGCCGATGAGCCCACCGGCAACCTCGACTACACGACCGGCGGCGAGATCCCCGATCTGCTGTGGCACTCCTGCGTTCAGCTGGGGCAGACGATCGTGCTCGTCGACCCACGAGCGCGGGCCGCGGCCTACGCCGATCGGGTCCTGGTCGTGCGCGACGGCAAGATCCACGAGATCCCGCCGCCGGCGGCCCGACCACGATCCGGGCCAGCTGCTGGCCCGGCTGGCCACCCTGGGCCTGTAGGGAGCGACCGCGGACCGCATGCGCCTGTCGGCCATTGCGTGGAGGAGCCTGACCGCATCGGCCGGCGCGCAGACGTTCCTCACCGGGTTCGGCGTGGCACTGGGCGTGGCGCTGGTGGCCGGCACGCTCCTCGCCGCGGATGCCGCGACCCGCGCCGTATCCCAGGCGGCGGAGGAGCTGTACGGGCAGGCCAGACCTGCGGGTTCGCGCGCTCGAGCGGACGGGTTCAGCGCCGAGTCGGTGGCCCAGATCAACGCGCTGCCGGGCGTCGCCATTGCCGCGCCCCTGGCGGAGCGGCGACTCACGCTTTCAACGCAGCCCGGCCCGGATGAGGCGGTGTTCACGCTCGCCGCGATTGGCGTGGATCCGGCGGCCGAGGCCGCGCTCGAGCGGCCGAGCTGGCCTCGGGAAATCCGCTGCGCGCCGACAGCCCGAACGACGCGCTGGTGGGCGCCGGGTGGGCCGCGGGGTACGGGCTCGGATCGGGGACGAGCTGCTGCTGGACGGCGCGAAGCTCGACGCGCCGCCTCTGGTGATCGTGGGCCTGCTGGCAGACACCGGGGTGGGTGCTGAGAACGGGGGAGCGGTCATCCTCCTCGCCGGGGGTACCCTCAATGCCGCCTTCAACCTCCCCTCGCCCGTGACGGCGGTGGACCTCGCCGTGGAGGAGGGGCGGATGGACGAGGTCCAGTCCGGGTTGGATCGGTCCCTGACCGAGCCGTTCACGGTCGAGACCGTGGCCGATGCCGCGGCGGCCTTCGGCGAGCGCCAAGCCGGGCTTCTCGGGTATTGCCTTCCTCTTGGGCCTCGTGGCCCTGAGCGCCGCCGCCTTCCTGGTGGCCAACACCCTGACCATGACCCTCACCGAGCGGACCCGCGAGATCGGGCTGCTGCGCGCGGCCGGCGCGACGGCCGGCCAGATCCGGGCTCTCGTTCTGCGCCAGGGGCTCGCGCCTGGGCGTCGTCGGATCGCTGCTCGGGCTCCCCTTGGGGGTTGGGGCTGGGTGCCGTTCTGGTGAACGCCGTGGCCAGCCAGCGCGCGGCGCTCGTCACCGACCTGCGCCTCGACCCGCTGTCACTGCTCTCGCGTTCGGCCTGGGCCTCGCCGTCACCGTCGTCGCGGCCGCGGTACCCGCATTCGAGGCGGCCCGGGTCAGCCCGCTCGGAGGACGCTGCATCCGTCCGGCCGGCCGAGTGGCCGGCTCTGGGGCCGCCTGCGCTGGATCTCATCCTGGAACTGGCGTGGTGGCGGCCGGCTTCCTGCTCTATCCGCTCGATCGCGGCGCCCCGCCGATCGCGGCCACCCTCCTGGCGGTGGGACTGCTGGTGGGTGGCGCCGTGGCCACCGGCTTTGTCCTGGATCCCCTGGGCCGCCTGGTTGGCGCGCCGTTCGAGCGCTCTGTTCGGCGCGACCGGCTGCTGGGCCGGGCAAACCTCGTCGGGACCGCGCCCGGACCGGGTGAGCGTGGCAGCGCTCACGATTGCCCTCGCCGCCGTCGTGACGCTCGCGACGACGACGGCTATCGGCGCGCGGCACCGCCGACCGGTGGGTCAGCTCCATCCTTCCCGGCGGCCACGCCATCCGGCTGACCGTTCCCTCGTCCATGGACGCGCTGCAGCAGACCATCTCGGAGACGCCCGGCACCCTGGCGGCCACCCCGGTTCCCCAGTTCAACGTTGTGGCCACTGTCGCCGGCGACTCTTCGGAGGCTGCGGTGGCGGGCATCGACCCGTCGGTCTGGCAGGACGCCGGCGCGCTCATCATCAACGCCGACCGCGCCGCCGCCTTCGAGGCCTTGCGCGGCGGCGGGGCGGTTCTCGTGCCTGAGTCCTTCGCGACCCGGACCGGGGTGACCCCCGGCGACGTCGTCCACCTGGCCATCCCCAGCGGGCCCGAAGGCGACTTCCGGTCGCGGGGCTGGTCGCCTACTCGGTCCCCGGTCGAAACGGCGAAGGGTCGCTTCTGATCAGCCTGTCCGACGCCCGCACCACGTTCGGCGCGGAGCTGGCCACGACCTGGGCCATGGTTCCCCAGCCGCAGGTGGGCGACGATACCTACGCCCAGTTCGTGCCGAGAAGGCCACCCAGCTGGCGGGCGAGGCCCTGACTGCCGAACAGCTCGCGGACCAGCTCGCCCGATCATTCGACCGCTTGCTCGGCCTGTTTGACGCGCTCGCGCTGCTGGCGGTGGTCATCGGTGGCTTCGGGATCGTGAACACGCTCACCCTGGGTGTCGCCGAGCGCACCCGCGAGATCGCGGTCCTGCGCGCGCACGGCATGACCGTGGGCCAGGTGGAGGGCATGGTCGTGACCGAGGCCGCGATCATGGGCACGGTCGGCGGCATCGTCGCCGCTGCCGCCGGCGTTGCCGTGACCGGGCTGCTGGTGACCCTCGCCCCGCGCGACTTCGCCGCCGGCCTGTCGTCCCCTGGCCGATGATCCTGGCGGTGGTCCTCCTCGGCCTGGGCGTCGCCTCGGTGGCCGGCCTCTATCCCGCACGGCTGGCCGGGAACCGGCCGGTCCTGGCGAGCCTGAAGCACTTCGAGTAAGGAGAACTGACCGATGTGGAGGCGTGATCGATGACCGAGCTGGTGTTGGAGGCGACCCCGGGCCGCATCCTGGTCGGCCGTCTGGCCAAGGGGACGGACCTCGTGACCGAGATCGAGCGGATCTGCGCCGAGCGAGACATCACCGCCGCCTGGGTCAGCGTCATCGGCGCGGTCAGCCATGCCGCGTTCGCCTACTACCACCAGGGCGACCATCGGTATCTGGAGCTGGCGTCCGACACCCACCACGAGATCGCTGGCTTCATCGGCAACGTCAGCCTGCGCGACGGCAAGCCGTTCCTCCACGCTCACGGGACGTTCGCCGATGAGCACGGCGCCTGCGTGGGGGGCCACCTCCTGCGCGGGATCACCGTGTTCGCGTCCGAGTTCACGATCCGGGAGATGACCGGCGCCGATCTGGTCCGAACCTTCGACGAGGAGACCGGCCTGGCCCTCTGGTGAGCGACCGCCGGTACAATCGCCCACGGCGCCGGTAGCTCAGTGGATAGAGCGGGTGGCTTCGGACCAGGAAAGCCGATGCGCTGTGGCACGAGCGTGGACCGCGGACCAAACATGACCGAGTTTTCCGCTGTCTGGTCGCTGCGGTCAGCCTGCCCAGTTCGGTCATGGGGTTCGGCGAAGGCCAGCGCAAGGCCGCCTCGCTTCTGCCCGTCACGGGCCTGTGTCAGGCGCTAGCCGAGGGGAACTCTGCGATCCGGACGGGTGGTTAAGAACCCGGCTCGACGCTCTCGACCACGAAGCGGGCAGCGCACGTCAGCCACTGGCTCATGGCCTCAAGGCTCCCCGGATCACTGGCGGTCACGCAGTCCTCCGCCGCCGGGTCGCCGAAATGGCCGGAGATACGAAGCGGCGGCCCAGTGGTCCCCATCGGAGCCAGATCGGTGGGCGTGACCCCGCGTGTTGGGTCGAAGTGGAGCAGGAAAAGCCAATCGGTGCTGCCATGCCCGTTAACCCAGTTGTAGTTGATGTTGTCGCACATCAGCCATTTCGGTACGGCGGGCTCGACTGGACAGAGACCGCCGAGTCCGCCGGGGTTCGACGCCTGGTGGGCGTCGAAGGTGAGCATGCTCGGGCCGTAGCAGCCGAGCCTGATGATGCCGGCCGCGGCTACGAGGTTCGCGAGCGGAGGCACCACGGCACACGGACCCGTCTCTTCCGCATCCACCCAAGGGTCGGCGGATGTCCGCCGGCAACCCATCCCACCGCGAGCGGCATGTTGGAGTAGGAGGGGTCCTGCTCCCCGAGCCACCGCGAACCACCAGATTCCATCGGCCTCGACCGGCCCGGCGACGATGAGGACTCGATCGCCCGCGTCCAGGGTGATGGCCCTATCTCCGTCGAACTTGTCGAGCAGGCGAGGCGCCGAGATCGATGGCGCCGTTCGCATGTTCAGGTCGTTCACGCGCACGATTGCCAACTGCCGGTCGCGGAACGACTGCGGCGCAGTCACCTCTGCGGACTGCGCGGGCTCGGCTCCCGGACTGGTAGATGCGGTGGGCGAGTCTGATTGGGACGGCCTGGCCGTCGCTGCGGTAGACGCCGATGCCGAGTTCGACCCCAGCCGCCGGCGAACCGTCTTCCGAGCCGAGGAGGCTGGCCACGAGCAGGATTGCCGTGCCGAGGCCGAGGACCACAGTCCCGGCGACCAAGGCGACCTGTCCCCGGGAGGGGCGCCGCCCCGGTGACGGCGCAGCCATCTCGGCCTCGACCGTCGGGTCGGTCCCCTCAAACTGAGTCGTCATGGCTGCTGCATCACGGGTCCCACCATACGCCGTTCCGCTGCGGCCGGACTGCGGGAGCCCTGCCCCACCGTCGATGTCCGTGTTGAGGGCGGGGTAGCGTGTCGATTATTCCGCTCTGTTTGAGTGTGAACGGGCGCCGACATCAGTGGATAGAGCGGGTGGCTTCGGACCACCAGGCCGCGGGTTCGCATCCTGCCGGCGCGCCACCATTTCGCGTCTATTGCGTGGGTGCACCACTTATCCACAATTCCGGCGCGAAAACCCATGTGCGCCCGAATTGCCCCCGGCTATATTCGGGCCCTGCCCTTCCTTGATGGCTTCACCGTTGTCGGGCGGGGCGGACTGGAAACCTGAAGCCGGCGGTAACACGTTGGTGGAGGGCTTCCGCCGGGCGCTGGTAGCGTAGGAGGCGGAAACAAGCACCCGCTCCGCCGCGCGGCTGGCCCACCAGCTCTGCCGGATCGGATCCGCGGGGAGCCGAAAGGCTCTACCAGGGGCATCCGATTGGGATGACCACAGAGGTGGAGGCAAGTACGCGGGGGCAACAGCCGGGAACCGGCTCACATCGCTTTCGGGTGGTGGAGCAAACCCGGTTGGGCTGGCCTACAGTTCCGGTTCGACGGCGGGCACGCCGTCGGGCGGCTCTCCAAGTCAGGAGCCGCTAAAGCAGTTTGGTTCGGAACCCGCGGTGGCAGTCGATCCCGCTTCCGGATCGGCCTCCAGCGCGGAGGCTCCGGGTTGGACGCGGCGTGCGGGCGTCAATTCGTTCGGGTCAAACCGAGCCGACAGGCGACCGGTTAGGGGTCTTGGAACGCTTCGCAAGGAGCGGACCGGGACCCCTGCGTCGTTTCTCGGTGGTTTTCGGGAGACTCTCTAGTCGAGGTGGAAGGGGACGTCCACCACGATCGTGTTCCGGCGCCCGAAGAGGCGCAGCTTGAGGCGCAGGCTCGGTCTGGTTGTGGAGCAGGTTCTCCCACCAGTGGCGCGGCACGACCTCGGCCAGCACCACCACGATCGGGCCGGGTCGGGTGCGAGCGACTGGAGGGCGTCCATGTAGCGCAGCAGCGGGCCCACCAGGGCCCGATAGGGCGACTCGACCACCACCAGCTCCATCGCGCCCGCCCAGCGTCTGCCCAGTGCTCTCGCAGCAGCTGTCGGCGGTGTGCGGGTCGTTCGTGATGTGGACCGCCGTGGCATGCGGGCGAGATGGTGCGGGCGAAGGCCAGCGCCCGGCGCGCAGGGCGGTCGAGGCGCGCCAGCGGGACGATCACGATCGGGTCGCGGCACCATCGTCGTCGCCGCTCCGCCGGGGACCGCCTGCAGCTGGCGGGACATGGACCGGTAGTGGCCCCGGATGGCAAGCATCAGGACGATCAGGATCGGCGATCAGCACGATCACCATCCAGGCGCCGGACAGGAACTTCGTGCTCGCCACGATCACCGACGATGACCGCGGTCGTGGCCGCGCCCACGCCGTTGATCACCAGGCCGCCGCGCCAGCCGGTCTCGCGGCGCCGCCACCAGCGCACCACCATGCCCGACTGGGAGAGGGTGAAGGCGACGAAGACGCCGACCGTGTAGAGCGGGATCAGGGCCGTGACGCTGGCGCCGAAGACGACCAGCAGCAGCGCGGCCAGCCGGCCAGCGCGATGATGCCGGTGGTGAAGGCCAGCCGTCGCCGCGGAACTGCGAACTGGCGCGGCATGAAGCGGTCGCGCGCCAGGAAGCTGGACGAGGCGCGGGAAGTCCGCGAAGGCGGTGTTGGCGGCCAGCGACCAGGATCAGCGCGGTCGCGATCTGGACGAGGAGCAGGAACGCAGCCGTCGCCGACGACGTGGCGCGGCGATCTGGCGACAGGACCGTCTGCGCCTCGCTCGGGTCGGGCACGACGCCGATGCTGGCTGGCCAGGCAGCTGATGCCGAGGAAGAGCGACGCCGAAGATGATGCCCATCCAGGTCAGCGTCGTCCGCGCGTTGCGCCACTCGGGCGGCTTGAAGGCCGGGCACGCCGTCGGAGATCGCCTCGGCGCCGGTCAGCGCCGACCGCAGCCCGAGCGAAGGCGCGCAGGATCAGGAAGAGCGTCAGCGCGCTCGGTCGCCGCTCGGCCGCCAGCCGACGGCGGGCGGCGCGTAGCGTCCGCAGGTCGCCGATGACAGCTGCGGAACAGGCCCCAGCCGATGCAGCCCGATCATCGCGACGATGTACAGGTAGGTCGGGCGCCATGAAGATCGATGCCGGACTCGCGGATGCCGCGCAGGTTGCCGAGCGATCAGCGATCACCACGATCGCCACGCCGATCAGCGACCCGCTAGTCGAAGAGGCTCGGCACGATGGAGGTCAGCGCCGCGACGCCGGCGGAGACCGAGACCGCCACGGTCAGCACGTAGTCGATCAGCAGCGCGCCGGCGGCCATCAGCCCGGGCAGCGTGCCGAGGTTGTCGCTGGCGACGATGTAGCTGCTGGCGCCGTGCGGGTAGGCGCTTGATCGTCTGCCGGTAGCTGATGGCGACGATCGCCAGGACCACCGACGATGACGATCGTGATCGGCATCGTCAGCGCGAGCGCGCCGTCCCGGCCAGGACCAGGATCCGCATCATCTCCTCGGTCGCGTAGGCCGACGAGCTGATGTTGTCGCGGCTGAAGACGGCCAGCGCCTTGACCTTGGTCAGCCGCTCGTGCGTCTCGTGGTCGCTCGAGATCGGCCGCCCGACGAGCACGGTGCGGATCCGGCGCAGCGTGGCGGTCCACCCGGAGCGGCGTCAGCAGCGTCCGCTCCGAGGCGATCAGCCTCCCCTCCTCGCCGCGCTCGAACTCGTCCTCGAAGGGCCGCACGATGCGGACGTAGGTGTCGCCCAGCCGCTGCCCCTTGCGCTTCTCGCGCACCTCGAGCAGGGGATCGACATGGGTGCCGCCCGGCTCGCCGGGCGGCTCAGGGGGTGGGCGGTTTGCTGATGTCCTGCGACCGTATTACAGCACTCCGGCCATCAGGCGTGGCGAAGGATCACCCCGGCATTCGGCTCAAGCTCCAGCGTGCGCAAGCCACGGGCGAGTCCGGCGGCGGCGTTGGTACCGGCGACCACCAGGAGTCGCCTGCGTCCGCCAGACCGATGGGCGCAAATCCGCGCGCCCATGTTCACCAGGACGGTGAGGCGCTCGCCGGCCCATTCCGTTCGTAGCCCAGGATCCCGGATGGCAGGCCGCGAGAAGGGTCAACGATCCGCGGCGCAGGGCGAGGGACTGGCGACGGACGGCAAGCAGCCTGCGGTACCACGACAGCAGGGAGTCCGGGTCACCGCGCTGGTCCTCGACCGCGGCCCAGTCCAGCGGTGCCCGCGCCGCGTCGCGCCCTGCCCGGTCGAGCGCGTCGCGCCCCACCGCGGGCCCGTCGAGCATCCCCACTTCTTCGCCCTGGTACAGGCACACCATCCCGCGCAGGGTGAGGAGGACCAGGGCCGCGGCTCGGGCGCGCTCAGCGCCCCATCGCGTGGCGTGACGCGACAGGTCGTGGTTCGAGAAGGCCCATGCCGGGAGACGGGGAAGCGAGGTGGCGTTGAGCCGCCACCAGGGCGCGGCGGAAGGCGGCCGCCTCCCATGGGGACTTCGCGATCTGGTGGTCCAGGCCTGCGTGCAGACGTGGACCGCTGCGACCGGTCAGCGCGGCCGCCACCTGGGGCGCCGGGGTGTACAGCTCGCCCAGCAGAACGCGCTCGGGGTAGTGTCGCTGACGAGCCGGAGGCCATGCAGCGCCTCCCCGAGCCCCGGCTGGTTTCGCGTCCATCGCCGCCGGAGCCCGCCCGGCTCGGGTGACCACGGGGCTCGTGTCGGGCCTGCCGGCGGGTTGTCGCGCAACCGCGCGTCCTTGATGAGGAACTCGATGGCATCGACCCGGAAACCGTCCACGCCGCGGTCGAGCCAGAACCGCATCGCCTCGGCCATCGCCGTCCGGACGGCGGGGTTCCGCCAGTTCAGGTCCGGTTGCTCCGGATAGAAGGAGTGGAGGTCGGACTGGCCACTCGGATCGGCGCTCCACGCTGAACCCCCGAACTCCGAGACCCAATTGCTCGGCGGACTGCCGTCCGGGCGGGCATCAGCCCACAGGTACCAATCGCGGTTCGGGCTCTGTCGCCCGGAACGCGCCGCGACGAACCACGGGTGCCGGTCCGATGTGTGGCCGGTGACGAGGTCGAGCAGGACGCGCACCCCGCGGGCATGGCAGGCCGCCACGAGGGCATCGAGGTCGGCCAGGGAGCCGAATTCGGGGGCGACATCGGTGAAGTCGGTGACGTCATACCCGCCGTCCACGCCCCCATGCGGGTAGAACGGGGAGAGCCAGACGGCATCCACGCCCAGCGCCTCCGGCCCGCCGGCCAGGTGGTCGAGCCTGGCCAGGACCCCCGCCAGGTCGCCCACGCCATCGCCGTTGCCGTCCGCGAAGGCGCGCGGATAGACCTGGTACACGACCGCCCCCGACGCCCAGGCTGGCGTCACGCCTCGCGCATCTGCTCCGGCACGCCCCACACGATACCGGCCAGCGTCGTCACAGCGAGGAGCGCTCCGGCGACAAGGTACATCGGGGTCGCCGCCCCGAGGTCGACCAGCAGCCCGGCCACTGCCAGGGAGAGGGGAGACATGATCACGCCGCCCATCATGGCAAGGCTCATGACCCGGCCGATCATGGCCTCGGGGTCCGGATCTGGAGCCAGGCCACGATCCGCACGTTGACGAAGCCGATCCCGACGCCGACCCCGGCAGCGAGCATGACCGTGAGCACCGAGGGCGCGATCCCGATCAAGCCCAGGCCGATGGCGATTCCCGCGGACACCCCGAGCGTCACCCAGCCCAGCTCCCGGACGCGGCCGATGGAGCCGGCCACGATGGCGCCCACCAGGGCGCCCGCCCCGAACGCCGCGAGCATGAAGCCGAACCCGCTGGCTCCGGCGTCGAAGCGGCTGTTCGCCATCCAGGCCAGCCCGACCGTGATCGGCCCGCTGAGCGCGAAGTTGGCGACGGCCGAGATGAGGAGGAGCGAACGGATCCCGCGGTCGCGCCACGCGAAGCCGACCCCGGCACCGATGGTCCGCAGAATCCCCTGCTGGTCCCTCCCGGTCGCCGCGGGCCGGCGCCCGCCCACGATCAGGTAGATCGCGAGAGCGGCGACGGCGAACGAGGCCGCGTCCAGCCCGAACGCCCACCCCGTGCCCACCGCGGCCACGAAGACGCCGGCGATGGCCGGTCCGATCAGGCCGGTGAGCTGCTGGCTGCCCTGCGTCAGCCCGTTCGCGGCCGGGAGGTCGTTCTCATCCACAAGCATGGGCACGATCGTTCCCTGTGCAGGCCAGAAGAATGCGTCCACGGCACCGAAGAACAGGGCAAACGGATAGAGCATCCATAGCTCGACCCGGTTGCCGATGACGAGGACGGCGAGGAGCGCCACGACGCCGGTGCGCAGTGCATTCGAGACCAGCATCACGCTCCGCGGCGAATCCGGTCGGCCAGCGCTCCGCCGACCAACACGAGCACCATGCGCGGCAGCCCCGCCACCAGGAGCACGCTGCCGAGCACCAGCCCGGAGCCAGTCAGCTCGAGGGCCAGCCAGGCGAGCGCCACGAAGTGGAACTGGTCCCCGATGAGCGAGATCGTTTCGCCGGTGAACAGCAGCCGAAAGTCGCGGCGGCGCAGCGGCTGCAGGATCGCGCCTCTCCCCGAACTGCTGGGGGCCGTCTCGTCAGGAACCCGCGCAGCCCCAATGACTGCCGCCTCGGCCACGCCTTCTACCTGGCCCACGGACTCGTCGGCCATCACTCGAGGCTGATGAGGACGGCGTCGCCGTCGGGGTCTTCGACGTCGATGATCGGACCGATGGCGCCGCCCTCGAGGGCGGCGCGGACCCGCGCCGCCTGTTCACCGGCGAGGCCGGGGACCATGTTCAGCGCGGTCTCGGCCACCGACAGAGGCACGCGGAGGTTCACCACGGTCCGCCCCTGCTCCTCGACCCGGATGCGAAGCTGACGGGCGCCGTCACCGGGGGAGCGGTTCACGACCGGCTGCATGGCGGTGATCGGTGGGGGAGCGTGCCGCTCCATAGAGCCGCGACGATGGGGGCGGCGTCCTCTGGCGTCAGCTTGCCCTCAGCCACGAGGCGCAGGACGGTCTCCAGCTCTTCGCTCATTGCCCACCTCCCAGACGACGCATTGCCTCGTCCACGTCGATCTCGCCGCGCTCCAGGGCGCCCAGGATCTCAATCTGTCCCGCGTCCGTTGGTCGCGGAGTTTCCGCCACGCCGCCGATTCAGCGAGGCAGCGGCGGGTGAGGAGCTTTCATGCGCAAGCAGCAGGCGAAGCCGGGCGACAACCGGAAACAGCAGGCCGAAGCCAAGCCGTCGAGCGGCGGCCAGCAGCAGGGACACGCGGACCCGAAGGACAAACGCCAGCACGAGCAGCAGCGAACGTCCACGGCGAGGGCAACTACGCGGCATCGCGGCAATACAACGATGCGACGCGCGATTCGCAGAGTCCGGCAAGGTCGACGCCGCGGCCCGCGCCGCCGCAGCCGCGCTCGGACGCCGATGCATTGCAGATGGCCGCCGCCGAAGCGGAGGGCAGCGTCACGCGAAGGGCGAAGACCCGGCGCTGAACCGCAAGACGCTCCGGCCGTCGCCGGAAATCGCCGCGCGCGCCGAAGCCCGGCGAGGAGGAGTAGACGATGGCTGCGCACGCATCCGATCGCGCGTCCAGGGTTTGCAATCGATCCCGCTGCTCGAAGCGAGCTTCCTGCCGTCGGCGGAAGATTGGGCGGTGCTGGAATCCATCCAGACGAGCCTCGGCCCGATCGGACTGGTTCGACCACGAGTCCGACCGCGACGGACGATTTCCATCTTGCGGCCGCATTCGACGACTAGGCGGCGGACGATTTGCTGGCGGTACGTCTGCGCTGTTCGATCAACCTTGGGTGAGGAGGCTTCATGTTGCAATACGCTGCGGTGTTCTTCGTCGTCGCGCTGATCGCGGCAGTGTTCGGCTTCACCGGCATCGCCGATCGGCGCCGCCGAAATCGCCAAGATCCTGTTCTTCATCTTCCTTGTGCTGTTCGTGGTCTCGCTGCTGGTCGGGATGTTCCGGCGCTCCCCGTAGCGGCGGCAGAGTCGAGCTTGACAGCACATTAGAAGACGCCGCACCAGGCAGGATCGGTTACCTCGAAGCCCCCCGAACGGCGAGTTCGGGGGTCTTTTTTTGCCGCCCGTCGCGGGCGCACGTGCGGATAGAATGTTCGCGAGCTAGCACGTCGTCACGCTACTCGCCGCCGCCGCCGACCCATGCTGCTGATGCTCGACAACTACGACAGCTTCACCTGGAATCTCGTCCAGTATCTCGGCGAGCTGGGCGCGACGGTGAAGGTCGCGCGCAACGACGCGATCACGCTCGACGAGATCGAGGCGCTGCAGCCCGAGCAGATCGTCGATTTCGCCGGGTCCCTGCACGCCGGCCGAAGCGGGCATCTCGCGTGCCGCTGATCCGGCGCTTCGCCGGCAAGATACCGATCCTCGGCGTCTGCCTCGGGCACCAGGCGATCGGCCAGGCGTTCGGCGGCCGCGTCATGCGCGCGCAACGCGTGATGCACGGCAAGCTGTCGCCGATCGTGCACGACCAGCGCGGCGTGTTCGCCGACGTGCCGTCGCCGTTCAACGCGACGCGCTACCATTCGCTCGCGATCGAGCGGGCGAGCCTGCCGCCGGTGCTCGACGTCACCGCAACGGCCGACGACGGCGAGATCATGGCGTCCGGCACCGCGAGCTGCCGGTCGAGGGCGTCCAGTTCCATCCCGAGGCGATCCTGACCGAGCACGGCAAGAAGGTGCTGGCCAACTTCCTCGCCGCAACGTTTGAACTGCCGATGCCGGCGACCGCTGGCGGATCGCGCGCGACGCTACAGCTTCGATCGGGACCAGTCATGGCCATCACGCTACAGGACGCGTTGCAGCGCGCGATCGAGCATCGCGAGATCTTCCACGACGAGATGCTGTCGCTGATGCGGCGGATCATGAGCGGCGAAGTGTCGCCGGTGATGATCGCCGCGCTGACCGTCGGGCTGCGCGTCAAGAAGGAGACGATCGGCGAGATCGCCGCGGCGGCGCAGGTGATGCGCGAGTTCGCGACCAAGGTCGACGTCCCCGACCCCGACCACCTGCTCGACATCGTCGGCACCGGCGGCGATGCATCGCATACGTTCAACATCTCGACGGCGTCGATGTTCGTCGCGGCCGCGGCCGGCGCGCGCGTCGCGAAGCACGGCAACCGCTCGGTTTCGTCGAAGTCGGGCAGCGCCGACGTGCTGGAAGCGCTCGGCGCCAACATCATGCTGTCAGCCCGCCGCAGGTCGCGGCGTGCATCGAGCGAACCGGCGTCGGCTTCATGTTCGCGCCCAACCACCACGGCGCGATGAAGCATGCCGCGCCGGTGCGCAAGGAGCTCGGCGTGCGGACGATCTTCAACATCCTGGGCCCGCTCACCAATCCCGCCGGGGCGGCGAATCACCTGATCGGCGTGTTCCATCCCGATCTCGTCGGCATCCACGTGCGCGTGCTGCAGCGGCTCGGCAGCCGGCGCGCGATGGTCGTCTACGGCAAGGACGGCATGGACGAAGTTTCGCTCGGCGCCGCGACGATGGTCGGCGAGTTGCGGGACGGTGAAGTGACCGAGTACGAGATCCACCCGGAGGATTTCGGCCTGCACATGAAGTCCAATCGCGGCCTCAAGGTCACCGACGCGCAGGAGTCGAAGGAAATGGTGCTGGAGGCGCTGCGCGGCGTCGACGGCACGCCGCGCGAAATCGTCGTGCTGAATTCGGGCACCGCGCTCTACGCCGCCGGCATCGCGGATTCGATCGCCAACGGCATCGAGCGCGCCCGCGCGGCCATCGCGAGCGGCGCGGCGGCGCGCAAGCTGGACGAATTCGTCGCGGCGACGCAGTCGCTCGCGCAGCCGGCCTGAAGTCGAAGCGCCGAGGCCGCCATGAGCTGCCAGCGACATCCTCGCGAAGATCATGACGACGAAGGCCGAGGAAGTGATCGCGGCGCAGGTCGCGCGTCCGTTCGCCGCCGCTCGACGCACGAGGCGCGCGCGATGCCGCCGCCGCGGCGGCTTCACCGCGGCGATCCGTTCGCGGATCGACGGCGGGCACGCCCGCGGTCATTGCGGAGATCAAGCGCGCCAGCCCGAGCAAGGGCGTGCTGCGCGAGCAATTCGAGCCGGCGTCCATTGCCGCGTCGTACGAGCGCGCGGGCGCCGCATGCCTGTCGGTGCTGACCGACCGGCCGTTCTTCCAGGGCGCGCCCGAGTACCTGGTCGAGGCGCGGGCCGCCTGCTCGCTGCCGGTGCTGCGGAAGGAATTCATCATCGACGAGTATCAGGTCGCCGAGTCGCGCGCCCTCGGCGCCGACGCCGTCCTGCTGATCGTCGCGGCGCTCGACGATGCGCGGCTGGCTCGCGCTCGAAGCCTGCGCGCAGGACTACGGGATGGACGTGCTGGTCGAAGTCCACGACGGCGCGGAGCTCGACCGCGCGCTGAAGCTTGCGACGCCGCTGATCGGCATCAACAATCGCAACCTGCGCACGTTCAATGTGTCGCTGCATACGACGATCGAGCTGCTTGCCGCGGATCCCTGCCGGACCGGCATCGTCGTCACCGAAAGCGGCATTCTCGCGCAGCGCGACGTCGCGCAGATGCGCCGTCATGGCGTCGCGACGTTCCTCGTCGGCGAGGCGTTCATGCGCGCACCCGATCCCGGCGCGGCGCTGACAGCGCTTTTCGGCTGATCCAGTGGGCTCCGACACGATGCGTCCCGCGACCGCGCACGCGCTCCCCGATGTCGGCAATCGCCGCTGAACACGTCAGCAAGGTCTGGACGACGGCCGAGGGCGCGGTGCGCGCCGTCGACGACGTTTCGTTCGCGTTCGACGCCGGCACGCTCAACGTGCTGCTCGGGCCGTCGGGTTGCGGAAAGTCCACGACGCTGCGGCTGATCGCCGGGCTCGAGGTCGCCGGACGGCGGCCGCATTGCGATCGGCAACCGCGATGTCACGCGGCTGCCGCCGGCGGCGCGCTCGATCGCGATGGTGTTCCAGAGCTACGCGCTGTTTCCGCACTTGAGCGTCGCCGAGAACATCCTGTTCGGCCTGCGCGTGCGCAAGGTTCCGTCCGGCGAGCGCGCGCAGCGCCTGCAGCGCGTCGCCGACTTGCTGGGACTGACAGCGCTGCTCGCGCGCAAGCCCTCGCAGCTATCCGGCGGACAGCAGCAGCGCGTGGCGCTCGGGCGCGCGATCATCGCGCAGACGCCGGTCTGCCTGATGGACGAGCCGCTCTCGAATCTCGACGCGCAGCTTCGAGCCGAGATGCGGCTCGAAATCCGCGCATTGCAGCGCAAGCTCGGCATCACGATGGTCTACGTCACGCACGACCAGATCGAGGCGATGTCGATGGCCGATCGCGTCGTGCTGATGCGCGCGGGCAGGATCGAGCAGAACGGCAACGCCGGTCGAGCTCTACGAGGATCCCGCCAACACGTTCGTCGCGCGCTTCATCGGCACGCCGCCGATGAACCTGCTGCGGCTCGAAGCGGGCGGCGGCGGTGCCGTGATCGCGGGTACCGACGGGCCGGCCGTTTACGATGGCGCGCTGTCCGGCGGCATGCTCGGCGTGCGGCCCGAGCATTTGCAGCTCGCGTTCGAGGCGGGCGTGCGCGCAGGCGTCGACGGCGTCGAATACCTGGGCGGCGATTCGCTGGTCAGCTGCCGCGTCGGCGGCCAGCCGATTGCCGTTCGCGTGCCGGGCAGCGTCGGGCTGGCGCGAGGCGACGCGACGTGGATCCGCTGGTCGCCCGGCGCGCAGCATTATTTCGATGCCGATGGTCTGCGCGTATCCGCGGAACGCGCGGACAGCCGGCGACGCTCTTGGCATGATGACGCATTTTTCGGAGGGAGGAAGGATGAAGCCGTTCGTGCGTATCCGCAGTTTCGTGGGTGTCGTGGCAATCGCGCTCGGAACGACGGGCGCATTCGCGCAGGCGCCCGTCGAGGTTCCGTTCTTCTATCCGGTGGCAGTCGGCGGCCCGATCACCAAGATCATCGACGGCTATGTCGCCGATTTCGAGAAGGACAATCCAGGCATCAAGCTGCGGCCGATCTATTCGGGCAGCTACCAGGAGTCGATCGCCAAGGCGCTCACCGCCGTCAAGAGCGGCGACCCGCCGGTGACGTCGATCCTGCTGTCGACGGACATGTTCACGCTGATCGACGAAGACGCGATCGTTCCGTTCGATGACCTGATCAAGACGGCCGACGACCGGGCGTGGCTCAAGAGCTTCTATCCGGCGTTCATGGAGAACAGCCAGACCGGCGGCAAGACGTGGGGCATTCCGTTCCAGCGCTCGACGATCGTCCTCTACTACAACAAGGAAGCGTTCAAGGAGGCCGGGCTCGATCCGAATCGTCCGCCCGCGAACTGGAAGGAAATGGCCGAGTACGCGCGAGAAGCTCACCAAGCGCGACGCGTCGGGCAACGTGACGCAGTGGGGCGTGCAGATTCCGTCATCGGGCTTCCCGTACTGGCTGTTCCAGGGACTCGCGATCGAGAATGGCGTCGAACCTGATGAATGCGGCCGGGACCGCGGTCTATTACGACAAGCCGGAGGTGGTCGGCGCGCTGCGGTACTGGATCGACCTCGTCAACAAGTACAAGGTGCATCCGCCGGGCATCGTCGAATGGGGAACGACGCCCAAGGATTTCTTCGAGCGGAAGGTCGCCATGATGTGGACGACCACGGGCAACCTGACGAACGTCCGCAGCAACGCCAAATTCGACTTCGGCGTCGCGATGCTGCCGGCCGGCAAGCGCCGCGGGAGTCCGACCGGCGGCGGAAATTTCTATATCTTCAAGAAATCGACACCCGCGCAACGCGAGGCGGCGTTCAAGTTCATCAAATGGGTCACGACGCCGGAGCGCGCCGCGCAATGGGGCATCGACACCGGTTACGTCGCGGTGCGCGCCGATGCATGGGACACGCCGGTGATGAAGCAATACGTCGCGGGATTTTCGGCAGCCGCCGTCGCGCGCGACCAGTTGCCGTTCGCGAAGGCCGAGCTGTCGTCGCATGACAATCAGCGCGTGACCAAGGCGCTGAACGACGGGCTGCAGGCGGCGCTCACCGGCACGAAGACACCCGAGCAGGCGATGAAGGACGCGCAGCGCGAGGCGGACCGGCTGCTGCGCAGCTACAAGTGAGCGTATGGCGCCGCCATGCGACGCGAAGACCCGAATTGCGGGCGCAGAGCTGCTAATAAATCGGTCAGCGATAGGGGATTGGACACGGATGCGTCTCAATTCATGCAGCTCGACGCAACTCGAACGCGCGAATGGCTGTACGCGTGGCTGCTGTTGCTGCCCGCCACGACGCTGCTCGCGCTCTTCACGCACTATCCGGCGGTCGCGAACCTCTGGCACAGCTTCTACTCGACGCCGCGGGGATCGCGGCCGCCGATGTTCGTCGGCCTGGACAACTATCGGCAGCTCCTCGACGATCCGATCTTCTGGCGGGCGCTCGCCAACAACCTCTGGTACGCGCTCGGAACGATTCCGCTGTCGATCGCCATCGCGCTGCTGATGGCCGTATGGGTCAACGAGCGGCTGCCCGGGCGGGGGTTCCTGCGCCTTGCGTACTTCACGCCGACGGTGCTGCCGATGATCGCGGTCGCGAACATCTGGCTGTTCTTCTACACCCCCGGCTACGGGCTGCTGGAGCAGGTCTCCGGCGCGCTGGGATTCGCGAGCCACAACTGGCTCGGCAGCCAGAGCACCGCGCTGCCCGCGCTGATGCTGGTCACGATCTGGAAAGAGGCCGGCTTCTTCATGATCTTCTACCTGGCGGCGCTGCAGTCGATGTCGCCTCACCTGGCCGACGCGGCGGCGATCGAAGGCGCGTCGCGATGGTATTTCTTCCGCCGGATCACGTTTCCGCTGCTGATGCCGACGACGCTGTTCGTGCTGGTCAACGCGGTGATCAACGCGTTTCGCGTGGTCGACCACATCGTCGTGATGACGCGCGGCGGGCCCGACAACGCGACGGAGTTGCTGCTCTACTACATCTTCGAGATCGGCTTCCGGTTCTGGGATTCCGCGTACGCGGCGGCGCTGACGATGGTTCTGCTGACACTGCTGGCCGCGGCGGCCCTGTTCCAGTTCGTCTTCCTCGAGCGCCGGACGCATTACCAATGAGCGCGGCGGGCGAGGCGAAGCCGAGCCGAGGCCCGAAGGGCGGCGCCGCGCGATTTGGGGAGGCCGACGCGCGGAGGTTTCGACCGCGCAAGCGGTGCAAGGAGGCCGACAATGAGCGCGGCGGGACCAATGAGAACGGCCACCGGGGTCCACGCGCCGCACGGTTTTTCGCGCTCGCTCGAGACGCTCGGCGCATGGGTGCTCGGCGTGCTCTGGGTGGCGCCGCTGCTGTACGCGTTCTGGACCGCGTTCCATCCGCCGGAATTCTCGACGCACTTCGTCGCTCGGGGCACCGCTGACACTCGAGAATTTCGTCAAAGCGTGGCAGGCGGCGCCGTTTGCGCGCTATTTCGTCAACACGGTGATCCTCGTCACCATGGTGCTCGCCGCGCAGCTCGTGCTGGTGACGCTCGCGGGCTACGCGTTCGCACGCTTCGAGTTCCCCGGCCGCAATGTCGCTCTTTGCACTGGTACTCGTTCAGCTGATGATCATGCCGGATGTCCTGATCGTCGAAAACTACCGGACGATGGCGGCGCTCGGCATCAAGGACACGATCCTGTCGATTGGATTGCCGTACATGGCGAGCGCGTTCGGCATATTCCTCCTCCGCCAGACGTTCAAGACCGTTCCCCGCGAACTGGACGAGGCCGCCCGCGTCGAGGGCTGCTCGCCGCTCAAGACGCTGTGGAAGGTCTACGTACCGCTCGCGCGGCCCACCTACATCGCGTACGCACTCGTGTCCGTGTCGTACCACTGGAACAACTTCCTGTGGCCGCTGATCATCACGAATTCGGTCGAATCGCGGCCGGTGACGGTCGGCTTGCAGGTATTCTCCGCGACCGACCAGGGGATCGACTGGTCGATCATCAGCGCGGCGACGTTGCTGACGACCGGGCCGCTGCTGCTGGCGTTCCTGCTGTTTCAGCGCCAGTTCGTGCAATCCTTCATGCGCGCGGGAATCCGCTGAGATGATACTGATCACGTGGAACGTTCAGTGGTGCCGCGGCGTCGACCTCGCCGTCGATCCGGCCCGCATCGTCGCCGCCGCACGCCGACTCGCCGACTTCGACGTGCTGTGCCTGCAGGAAATCGCCGACAACTACCCCGATCCGCGGCTCGGCGGCAGTGACGGCGAAGACCAATTCGCCCGGCTTGCGCAGTTGCTTCCCGGTTATACCGGCGTTTCGGGCATCGCCGTCGACCAGCCGGGTGACGGCGGACGCCGGCGGCATTTCGGCAACATGATCCTCTCGCGCTTGCCGGTGCTGCAGATCTATCGCCACCTGTTGCCGTACCCGTGCGACCCCGGCGTCCCGGGGATGCCGCGCATTGCGGTCGAGGCCGTGGTGGCGGCGCCCTTCGGCGATGTGCGCGTTGTCACGACGCACCTCGAATACTATTCGTTCACGCAGCGGATGGCGCAGGCCGAAGCGCTGCGCTCGATATACGCCGACGGTCACGCGCATGCGCGCGATGCGCGGATCACGATGGACGATGGCGGACCGTTCCAGACGCTCATCCGTCCGCGCGCGACGGTAATCACCGGCGACTGCAATTTCGAGCCGGAGTCGGCCGAATACGCGCGCATGCTGGCGCCGTTCGCCGACGGGACGCCGCCGCTTGTCGACGCGTGGCGTGTCGTCAATGCGGCGGCGCCGCACCCGTCGACGTTCAAGATCTACCAGAAGGATGCGCCCGCCGACCCCGAGCTTCATTGCGATTTCATTTTCATCGGCGACGAGTTGCGCTCGCGCGTGCGCGAAATCCGCGTCGACCGGCAGACGCAGGCCTCGGATCACCAGCCGGTGATCCTGACGCTCGCGTAGCGTCGATGAAGCCGACGGCCCGGAGACCGACGACGCGGCGCGCTCGTCCCACGTGAACGGCCCGACTGTCGACATCGTCGTGACGGTGCAGCGCGACGCGCAGGCGGCGCGTCGCTGCATCGAATGCGTGCTTGCCGCGCCGAATGCAACGCCGTTCGAGCTGCTCGTCGCCGTCGACACCGGCATTCACGCGGAGCTCGTCGCGTGCGCGGGTGCCGCCCTGCGCGATCCCCGTGTGACGTCCTTGCGCGAAAGCGGCGCGCGCGATTACGCCGACATCGTCAATCGGGCAGTGGCGCTGCATGATGACCGCGACGTCGTGCTGCTGCAGTCCGATGCGCAGGTCGCGGGCGACTGGCTCGACCGGCTCGCGCGCCACGCCCGCGCGGCCCGCGTCGGCGTCGTCGGCACGTTCACGAACGCGGCGGGTGTTGCGACGTATCCGCGTGCCGCAGAAGCGAACGCGGTGCCCGGCGGCTGGACGCCCGCCACGCTCGACGCGGTGTTTGCGCGCGTCAATCATGGCGAGTCGGCGGCTCTGCCCGGTGTGCACGGACCTTGCCTGTACCTGACGCGCGCCTGCGTTGCCGCGATCGGAAGCCTGAATGCCGTCGCAACCGACGACGGCTACGGATCGGAAATCGATTTCAGCGTTCGCGCCGCGGACGGAGGTTGGCAAACGCGGGTCGCCGGCGACGTGTTCGTCGCCAGCGATGGCGAGGGATCGTTCGGTGGCCGTGCGGCGCGCCAGAACGAGCGCGCGGCGTCGTCGGCGCTCGCGCGTCGTCATCCGCGTTATCTGGAGGCGTTGCGTCAGTGCGCCGGACACGACCCCTCGCTTCCGCTGGCGCGGGCCGTCGACCTTGCGCGCCTCGCGACATCGCCGCGCCCGGCGATCGTTTTCATTTCGCATGCGTGGGGTGGCGGCATTCGTCGCCACATGACCGATCTGGCTGCGATGATCGGCGACCGCGCGGAAATCCTCTGCCTGGAACCCGCGAACGCGCAAACGGTGAAGCTTCACTGGCCGCGCGACGGCGAAGGATTCGCCGCATGGTTCCGCTTGCCGGACGATCTGCCCGTCCTCGCCCGGACGCTGCGCGCAGTCGGTGCGGCACGGCTGCACTTTCATCATGTTCACGGACTGCCACGGTCGATCCTGCAGCTGCCGCGCGAAGCCGGCCTTCCGTACGACTGCACATTGCACGACTATTATGCGATCTGCCCGCAATACCATCTGGTCGACGAGCACGGCCGCTATTGCGGCGAGCCGGATGCTGCCGGATGCGCGGCGTGCATCGCGCGCCGGCCCGTGCAGTGGGACGCCGACATCGTCCTGTGGCGCAGTCTTCTCGGCGCCTTGTTGCGCGAGGCGGACCGCGTGATTGCGCCATCGCGGGATGTTGCGACACGCATCGGGCGCTACTTTCCGGGACTCGCGATTTCCGTGTGGCCGCATCCCGAGCGCGCGATTCCCGCGACCAGGCGCATCGTGCGCGCGGTGACGCTCGGCAACCTGTCGCCGGAAAAAGGACTCGACGTCGTCGCCGCCTGCGCGCAGGACGCGCGGGCGAGAGGACTTCCGCTGACGTTTCGCGTGCTGGGCTCGACGGCGGCGCCGATCTCGCAAACACCGGACGTGCCGCTGTCGATCCACGGGTCCTACAGCGACGACGCGCTTGCGGAATTGCTGGCGGCCCAGGCGGCGGATGTACTGTTCTTTCCGGTGCAGGTTCCCGAAACGTACTCGTACACGCTGTCGGTGGCGCTTGCGACCGGCACACCGATCGTCGCGTCGGCGCTCGGAGCATTTCCGGAGCGGCTCGCCGGCCGCGAGCGCGTCCGGTTGCTGCCGTGGAACGCGGCCGCGGCGCAATGGAATGACGCGTTGCTCGATGCCGCCGGAATCGATGCGCACGCTGTCCACGCGTCGTCCGCAATCACGGCCGCACCGCCGCGCGAGAGCCCTGGGACCGATCCGGACCGCTACGTCGCGTTGTACCTGGCGCCGCTGACCGCGCCGGAACGCCCGCCAGACGCTGGAAATCCGACGCTGGACGCGCGACATTTCCATCCGACCGCGGCAGAACGCGACCCGCAGGCCTTGACGCTGCAGCGGCTGTTCGAAGCCGGTGCGTTGTGCGGCCACGCGGAGGCGCGCGCGGAACTGGGGAGGCGCGCAGTGCTTGCCGATGCCGAACTCGCCGAGCTGCGGGCGATCCGCGAGCATCGAGCGGACGATCGGGGGCGTCTGGCGCTCGATCTTGTCGATGCGCAGCGCGAGCTGATGACGCACCGCGCGAGCGCGCAGGTGCTCGAGGAACATCTTGGCGCCGCACGCGCGCGCACGCGCGAGCTCGAGACGTCGACTGCGTGGCGCATGACCGCCCCGCTGCGTGCCGTGGGTCATCGCGCCAAGCGGGGTGCGGCGGAGTTGTCCGCGCGATGGCGCGCGGCGCGGCAGCTGCCGCGAAACGCCGGGCTCGCGCTGACGATCCTGCGCGACGACGGCCCGATCGCGCTGGCGCGGCGCGTCGCACGCAACCTTCGTCGCAGGACCGGGTTTCGGCCCGCGGCTGCGCGCACCTATCGGCTGCAACCGCGCGTCATCGCGCTCGCCGTGCCGACGTCCGATTCACCAGCGGTTTCGATCGTGATTCCCGCGTACGGCGATCCGCTGCTTACGTTCACCTGTCTTGCCAGCGTTGCGGAACACACGTCGCGCGCATTCGAAGTGATCGTCGTCGACGACGCATCGCCGCAGCCGCTCGCGGACGCGCTCGCCGAAGTCACCGGCGTGCGCGTCGAGCGCAACAGCGAAAACCTCGGGTTCGTCCGCACGCTGCAATCGCGGCGCAGCGCTGGCGCGTGGTGCAACGCTCGTGTTCCTCAACAACGACACGATCGTCACGGCAGGCTGGCTCGATGCGCTGATCGGTGTGCTTGACCGGCATCCCGACGCGGGGCTCGTCGGCGTGCGGCTCGTCTATCCGGATGGCCGGCTGCAGGAAGCCGGCGGCATCGTCTGGCGCGACGGCAGTGCGTGGAACGTCGGTCGCGACGACGACCCCGACCGGCCCGGGTACAACTACCTGCGCGAAGTCGATTACTGCTCGGGTGCGTGCCTCGCGATCCGGCGCACGCTGTTCGCCACGCTGAACGGATTCGACACGCGCTACGCGCCTGCCTATTACGAAGACGCCGACCTCGCATTCGCCGTGCGCGCGGCTGGGCTCAGGGTGTTCTATCAACCCCTTGCGCGGGTCGTCCATTTCGAGGGCCAGACATCCGGCTCCGACCTCTCGCAGGGCGTCAAGCGTCACCAGGCCGTGAATCGGACCGTGTTCGCCGCGAAGTGGGCGACGCCGCTGGCTTACCACCTGCCGAACGGAATGCGCGCCGAAATCGAGCGCGACCGCTGGGCGACCAGGCGGATGCTCATCGTCGACGCGTGCATGCTGACACCCGACCACGACGCGGGCTCGCTGCGGATGCAGGCGATCGCGGAAGAGCTCACGTCGCTGCGCTGCAAGGTGACGTTCGTCGCCGACAATCTCGAATACCGGCAGCCTTACGTGGAAGCGCTGCAGCAGCAGGGCATCGAGGTGCTCTTTCACCCGTACGCGCGCTCCGTCGCCGACGTGCTGATGAAGCGCGGCCGCGAATTCGACATCGTCCTCCTGTCGCGCCATTACATCGCCGCCCGTCACATCGACACGGCGCGCAGGTATGCGCCGCATGCGCTCATCGTGTTCGATACCGTCGACCTGCATTTCCTGCGCGAGGAGCGGTTGGCTGCGCTGTCGAACGGAGCCGCGGCCGCGCTTTCGGCGCGGAGCAAACGCGACGAGGAGCTGGCGCTGATCGCCAGGGCCGACGTGACGCTCGTCGTGTCGCCCGTCGAGCAGGCGGTGCTGCGGGAACTGGTTCCCGATGCGCGCGTGATGCTGCTGACGACCATCCACGAGCCGTCCGATGTGCAGACGCCATGGGAGCGGCGAAGCGGACTGGTGTTCATCGGCGGCTTCCAGCACCCGCCGAATGTCGACGCCGTGACCTGGTATGCGCGCGACATATTGCCGCACGTGAAGCGCCGGCTGCCGGGTGTCGCGACCTATGTCATCGGCAGCCAGGTCACGCCCGCGATCAGGAGTCTCGCGTCCGACGACCTGCGCATTCTCGGCCACGTGCCGGACGTGCTTCCGTATTTCAGCAATTGCCGCGTATCGATATCCCCGTTGCGCTACGGCGCCGGCGTCAAGGGAAAGATCAATCTGGCGATGAGCCACGGTGTGCCGGTGGTCGCGACGACCGCGTCGATCGAAGGGATGCACCTGACCGACGGCGTCGACGTCATCGTCGCGGACGAGCCCGAGGCATTCGCCGAGGCGATCCAACGCATCTACGAGAACCGCGAAATGTGGCAACGCGTGTCGGCGGCCAGCCGGGAGAACGTTGCGGAACATTTTTCGCGTGCGGTGGCCCGGCAGGCGCTGACGGCATTGCTCGCGGCAACGAAACGCTGATCGACAACTTGCCCGCGCCTTCGATCGCGCGGGTTCGGTCGTCCGAAAGCCGCCTACGCCGACGCTTTCACCCGAGCGAACAGCAAGTCGAACACACGATGACCGCGGGCAAGACCGCGTTGCTCGAACTTCGTCAGCGGGCGCCACGCGGGACGCGGCGCGTATCCGCCGGCTGAATTGCGGAGCAACGGTTCCGACGCCAGCGTCGCGAGAATCTCCTCCGCGTAGGACTCCCAGTCCGTCGCGACGTGCAGGTAACCGCCCGGCGCGAGCCGCACCGCGAGCGCGCGGACGAACACGGGCTTCAGCAGCCTTCGCTTGTGATGACGCTTCTTCGGCCACGGATCGGGGAAGTACACGTGCACGCCGGCGAGCGACGCCGGTGCCAGCATCGTGTCGACGACGTCGACGGCGTCATGGCGCAGGACGCGGAGGTTCGTCAGGCGCTGCGCATCGATTCGCCGCAGCAGCGCGCCGACGCCCGGCAAGTGCATTTCGACGCCCAGAAAATCCACCGCCGGATGGGCAGCGGCAATGGCGGCCGTCGTTTCGCCCATCCCGAAGCCGATTTCCAGCACGACGGGTGCGGAACGTCCGAAGATCGCCGCGAAGTCGAGCGGCGACGCGAGGGCAACGCCGTAGCGCGGCAGCAATTCGTCGCATGCACGTTGCTGCGCCGGCGACATCCGGCCTTGTCGCAGGACGAAGCTGCGGATCGCACGGTGCGCCGGGGCCGGCGTTGTCGCGGCATCGTCCCGCTGCACGCGAATCGGCGGCTCGCCGGTCGTCGACTCTGCGCCGCCGGGCAGCGCCGTCACCGCGCGGGCGCTTTCGTCCACGATGCGTCGCTCAGGCGACGCTCGACGATCCGTGACCCCGGCTGGCCAGCGGCCGAGTATTCGAGCTTCAGTGTGTCCGGGCTGCGCCAACCCACACTGACATCCGACCAGGATAGCGGCGGTGTCCACGCAAGCTCCTTGTGCACGTCGCTGCGCTCGATGCGCCAGACCACGACCTCGTTGTCGCAACCCTGCGCGCAGAAATCGGCGGTGACGAAGCGCCGCTGGTCCGGCGACAGCACCGGTTCGGACGGAATCCGGTACTCCGCACCGCCGCGGCGCTGGACCAGCCAGAACTCGCTGCGGTCACCATCGGTTGCGAACAGCACGACCGTATCGAGATCTTCAAGGTAGTCCCATACGGCATACGTCTGCGCCCCCGTGATGTTCACGGTGTCGCGGAACACCGTCAGACCGAACGGAGAGAGCTGGATTCGCAATTCGTCGCCGTTGCGCTCTGCGAATCGTTGCACGGCCTTCATCTGCCGCGCCTCGATCAACCGTCCGCAATGGGCCTGGTCTTCGGCGTTTGCGCAGAGTGCCGTCACCTCGGCGGACGACGGCGGGGTAGCCGCCGCCACCGTCGCGACCGCATACGCGATGAGCGCCGTCCACGCCCTCACGCGGTCAGCCGATCAATCCGGAAGTGGGCGAGGTGGGGCTCGCAGCGTAGAGCTTGCGCGGCATGCGGCCGGCGAGAAATGCCTCGCGGCCGGATTCGACGGCGAGTCGCATCGCGCGCGCCATCCGCACCGGATCGCGCGCCTGCGCGATCGCCGTGTTCATCAGCACGCCCGCGCAGCCGAGCTCCATCGCAATCGCGGCATCCGACGCCGTGCCCACACCCGCGTCGACAAACACCGGGACCTGCGCCTGATCGACGATCAGCCGCAGGTTCCATGGATTGAGGATGCCCATCCCGGAGCCGATCAGCGACGCGAGCGGCATGATCGCGACGCAGCCGATCCGCTCGAGCTCGCGCGCGACGATCGGATCATCGGACGTGTACACCATCACCTCGAACCCGTCGGCGACGAGCCGCTCGGCCGCGACGAGCGTCTCCCGCACGTTCGGATAGAGCGACGTCGAATCGCCGAGCACTTCGAGCTTGCAGAGCGCGTGGCCGTCGAGCAGCTCGCGGCCGAGGCGCAACGTGCGCACCGCATCGTCGGCGGTGTAGCAGCCGGCGCTGTTCGGGAGGTAGGTGAACTCGGTGGGCGGCAGCGCATCCTGCAACGAGGTCTCGCCGGCGTTCTGGCCGATGTTCGTGCGGCGTATCGCGACCGTCACGATCTCGGCGCCCGACGCGACGATCGCATCGCGCGTTTGCGCGAAGTCGCGATACTTGCCGGTGCCGACCAGAAGACGCGAGCGGTATGCGCGACCCGCGACGACGAGCGGATCGGCCAGCGATGCCTGGGCAGCCGGGGCGTTCATGGTCCAATTTTACGCTTCAGACGTCAGCCGCCGCCGACGGCGCCCACGATCTCCAGCCGGTCGCCGAGGGCAACGGGCGTGGTTGCGTAGCGGCTGCGCGGCACGATCTCGCCATTGCGTTCGATGGCGATGCGTTTGCCGGTGAGCCGCAGCGCGATCACCAGGTCCGCGATCGTCGCCGCCTCGACCCCGATGTCGGTAGGAACGCCATTCAGCGTCAGCGTGGGCATGGTGGCGGTCAGGTCGCGCGGCAATGAAACTTGTGACGGCCGACCGAGGCCGTCGCAGCCGATTCGACGGGCCGGTCGGCGACGAGTTCCGTCAACTCCGGTAGCGCTGCAGTGCCAGGCGCATGAGTTCGAGCTGGTGCACGAATCGCGTGCAGGCGTCGCAGACGCGCAGGTGCAGCCGCAGCTTGATCCGCTCGAAAACGGAAAGCGGGCGGTCTTCACTCTGCGAGAGCAGACGGGTGGCTTCCTTGCAGGAGACCATATGGGTCAGGGGTCGCGGCAGCATGCGCACGAAGGGTCGATATGGGCGCGGTCAGCGGCGCGCCTGCCCGGCGAACCAGTTCTGCTCGAGACACTGGCGCAACGCCATTCGGGCCCGGTACAGCATGACCCACAGATTATTCGCGGTGATCGTCAATTCCTTACAAATCTCGTCGGTTTCGAGTCCCATGACCTCGCGCATCATGAAAACGCGCGCCGTATTGGGCGGCAGTTTCTCGAGACAGAAGTCCATGATCCCCATGAATTCGGTGCGGGACAGCGCGTTCTCCGGGTCGCCCCAGTCGGCCGGCGCCGCATCCCAGGCGCCATTGTCCTTGAACAGCGGATCGAACTCGTCGAGATCCGTCTCCTCCTCGAATGTCGCCATGATGATCGGCTGGCGCTGCTTCTGGCGGATTGCATCGACGATCTTGTGCCTCAGGATCCCCGTGAGCCAGGTCTTGACGCTCGAGCGGCCCGAAAATCCGTCGCGCGCGCTCAACGCGGCGACGATCGTGTCCTGCACAACGTCTTCGGCGAGGTCGGCGTCGCGCAGCTGCAACTGCGCCACGCGCACCAGGTAGCGGCGATGCGTGTCCAGCTCGGCGGCGAACAGGGTAGCGTCCATGGCGGGCATTGATCTCGCGTGGCGCGCATCTTACCGCTGTCGGCCGGCGAGCGAAGGGGCGTTTGCTGCCGTCCGGCGTCACCGCCGTCGGGCGCCCGGTTGAATGGCGGACCCTCGAGAGCGGCGGCCGACCAGCGGGCGCGGGCATTCGCGCCGGACGCAGCACGTCGCGGCCCCATTGACGTCACGATGAAGCACCCGGTGCTCTCGACTGGTGGCATGGGACTTGCCGTTGGTCGCAGATCATGCGAAACGACGCGACCCACGATGGCGGCGGAAACGCGGGTCTCCTCGATCTGCAGGCGCTGGAGCCGCAGCCGGCTCCGACAACGGCAGCCGGGATTGCCTTGGCCCGGGCGGGGATCCGGCCGGTAGCGAGCGCTGCGCTCGACAGCGCGCGAACGATCGACTCGTCCGAGCTGCCGACATCCAATGCGCCGTTTTACCTGAGCGTGCGCGGGAAATTCGCGCTCGCGTTGCTGGTGAGCGGCGGCTGGTTCGCGCTGACCGTGCTGATCGCGATGCCCTGGATCGGCGAGCTGTCGCGGCGGATCGGGCTTTCGTTCGCGCTGTTTGCCGTCGGCGGCATCGCGCTCGTTCCGGGTTTCATGAACGCATTCCTGATCGCGAGCCTGCTTCTCGACCGGCGTCCCGCGCGCATGCAGCTGCGTCGCTATCCGTCCGTTTCGATCCTGATCCCCGCGTACAACGAGGAAGCATCGATTGCCGACACCGTGCGCTCGATCGCCAACCAGGATTATCCCGGCGCCTTCGAAGTGTTCGTCATCGATGACGCTTCGCGCGATCGCACGGCTGCGATCGTCGACGCATGCGACCACGCCTGGCTGCGCCTGCTGCGGCAGCCGGCGAACGCGGGCAAGCCGGCAGCGCTCAATCGCGGGCTGGACGAAGCGCGCTTCGACCTGGTCGTCACGCTCGACGCCAGTTCGTACCTCTATCGCGACGCGCTGCGCAATCTCGTCGAACGCTACATGAGCGATCCGCCGAATACGCGCGCGGTCGCCGGCACGATGCTCGTCCGCAATTCGCGCAAGAACTGGGTGACGAGGGCGCAGGAGTGGGATTACTTTCACGGCATTGCCGCGGTGAAGCGCGTGCAATCGCTGTATCAGGGCACGCTGGTCGCGCAAGGGGCGTTCTCGGTTTACGACCGCGCGACGCTGCGCGAGATCGGCGGCTGGGCGAACTGCGTCGGGGAAGACATCGTGCTCACGTGGGCGATGCTCCGCCGTGGCTGGCGCGTCGGCCACGCCGAGGATGCCTGCTGCTTCACCAATGCCCCGGACAACCTGCGACAGTTCGTGCGGCAGCGCCAGCGCTGGGCTCGCGGGATGATCGAGGCATTCCGCCAGTTTCCGGGCATCCTGTTCGAGCCGCGGCTTTCGACGCTGTTCGTCTGGTGGAATCTGCTGTTCCCGTGGCTGGACCTCGCGTACACGGTGTTTTTCATTCCGGGCATCGTGCTCGCGCTGTTCGGTGTTTTCTGGATCGCCGGACCGTGGACGCTCGCACTGTTGCCGATGGCGCTCGCGATCAACTACCTGATGTATCGGATCAGCGCGCAGATGTTCGCGTCGAATGGCCTGCGCGTACGGCGCAACCTGTCCGGATTCCTGACGTATGCGTTCGTCTACAGCCTGATCCTGCAGCCGGTGTGCGTCGCAGGCTACTTTTCGGAAGTCTTCGGGTTGCGCAAGGGCTCGGGCAAGAAGTAAATTCCTGGCCGGGGTTTCCCGGCGCGCAGAGGTTATCCTGCGGGTGCGCGGTATCGTTGCCCATTTGGAATCGCACCTGCACTCGCTGATCGCATATTTCTCGGCGCATCCACTGCTCGCGCTCGCTGCGGTGTTCGCCGGGTCGTTTCTCGAGGCGCTGGCGGTCATCGGCACCGTGATACCCGGCAGTACAGTCGTATTCGCCGGTGGCGTGCTCGTGGGATTGAAGGCGCTCGATCCGTGGCTCGCGGCCACCGCGTCGATCGTAGGCGCCATCCTCGGCGACGGCATCAGCTACTGGCTCGGTCGCCGCTATCACGAAGCGATTCGCGCGATGTGGCCGATGCGCAGCCACCCCGCGCTGCTGGACCGGGGCCAAGCCTATTTCGCGGCGAACGGCGGCCGGAGCATTTTCGTCGGCCGCTTCCTCGGCCCGTTGCGCGCGATCGTTCCGGTCGTCGCCGGAATGTCGAACATGCCGGCGAAGGCGTTCTACACGGTGAACGTCCTGTCCGCGTTCGCGTGGTCCGCCGCGCATCTTCTGCCCGGCATTCTTTTCGGCGCATCGCTGCAGTTGGCCGGGGCCGTGAGCTCGCGGCTGGTGACGCTGGTGGCGCTCCTTGTCGTGGGGTTGTGGCTGATCACTCAGCTGACACGTCTCACGATTCGCCTGGGCGGCCCGTGCATCACCGGGATTCACGACCGCATCTTCGCGTACGCGAGCTCGCGCACCGGACCCCTGGCGCGGCTGTTGCTGCCGCTGCTCGATCCCGCGCGTCGCGAATCCGCCGCGCTGCTCGTGTCCGCGATGTTTCTGGTCGGCGGCGCATGGCTGTTCCTGGGCGTCGTCGAAGACGTGCTGACCAACGACACGCTGATTCAGGTCGACCGGGGGATCTACGAATGGCTGCAGGGCGTGCGCACCGGGTGGGGCGATGACGTCATGGTGACCATCACTCAACTCGGAAGCGCGTACGCGATGATCGCCGTCATCGTTGCGGTGTCGCTCTGGCTCGCGATGACCCGACGCTGGCGCACGCTCGCGTATTGGGTATCGGCCGCGGGGTTCGCGCAGATGCTGGTATTCGCGCTCGAGTACGCGCTTGGACGCGCGCGGCCCGAGTCCGGCTACGCGATCAATGAATTCTCGTTCCCCGGCGACCATGTCGCACTCAGCATCGTCGTCTACGGGTTCCTCGCATTCCTGCTGGGCCATCGGAAGTCCGGATGGCAGAAGACCGCGTTTGTGCTGGGCGCAGCGGCCGCGGTGCTGATGATCGCCTTCTCGAGGCTATACCTGGGCGCGCACTGGTTTTCGGATGTGCTCGCGAGCCTGGGTCTCGGTGTCGCCTGGATTGCATTGCTGAGCATTGCCTACATCACGCACGTGCATGAACCGCCGATGCGAGCCGCGCCCGTATTGGTCATCGTGCTTGCGACGCTCACGTTGCTCGGTGGGCCGTACGCGGGCCGGCATCACGCGCGCGACCTCGAGCGCTATGCGAAGCCGGTCATTGCGCGCACCTTCCCGTTCGATGCCTGGAAGGCCGGCGAATGGCGCACGCTGCCGGAGGCTCGCGCCGAAATCGGCGGCCAGGGGGAGGAGCCGTTCTCCGTGCAGTGGGTCGCGACCGCCAATCAGGTCGCCGACGCGCTGACGCGCGCGGGATGGCAAGTCCCTAGCCCGTGGCGATCGCGCGCGACGCTGCTGTGGCTGTTGCCCGCGACGCCCATCGGGGAGCTGCCGGTGCTGCCGAAATTCGACCGGGGCCAGCCGGCGGCGCTGACCTTTATCCGGCCGATCGATCCGCGGTCGCGGGCCGTGGTTCGACTGTGGCGCGTTGCGAGCGTCGTCGACGGGGCGCATGCATTGCCGCTCTGGAACGGCATGGTGACGATCGAGCGCGAGCGCACCGAGAGCGGTTTGATCGCCGTTGCCCGAACCGCGAACGATTTCACGACGCCGCTGCGAGCCTTCGAACATGACGTCGATGCCGCGCGCGTGGCGAAAGTGGCGCGCGCGCGCGACGGCGCGCCGGTGCTGTTGATCTGGTGACAGCGCCGGCCGACTGACCGGATCACTGACAGCACGACGTCCGCGTGGCGCGCTCCTCGGTCTTCGTCCCCGGCATTGCGGCGCTTGTGGGCGCACAGCATGGGCTGGCTTTCGCCGACGGTTCCGCAGCGGCGCCGAAGAACGGAAGCGGCTCCAGCGTGTGAAACGCTTCCCAGGTGATGCCCTGCGGATCGGTGACCCAGTGCTTGTCCGACCTCACGTAGCAGCAGTGGGCGTCCGGCTCGTCCACGAGCGACGATGAGTCCGCCGCGGAAAATCCCGTCCGGATCGCTGCCAGTTCATCCGGCGATTCCGCTTGCAGCCCCAGGTGGTTCACGCCCAGGTGGTCAGCCGCGCGTTGCGAGATCGCGAAATTGACGCGGGGATCGTCCACCATCCATTTCGCGTAGCCGCTCTTGCGAACCGAGGGCTCCGCGCCAAACAGGCCGGTGTAGAAACGGATGCTCTGCTCGAGATCCCCGACGCCGACGTGAACGTGAAAGCGCTTCATCTGGATTTCCTCCTGCGCGAAGTCGATAGGACGCGAGCGTCCGGTGCGCATCCCGGATCGCAGCGGCTGCCGCACGTCGCGCGGCAGCAATTTTCAGTGAGATACGCGACGAGGCGCTCCATCGCGGCAACATTCGCGCGATACCAGATGAATCGGCTTTCGCGCCGATCGTCGATCAGTCCCGCATTGGCGAGTTCCTTCAGATGGAACGACAGCGTGGCCGGAGCGAGCGAGAGCTTCGTCGCGATTGCGCCTGGCGTCAGTCCGTTGGGCGCGAATTCGAGGAGCAGCCGGAAGATCGACAGGCGCGTCGCTTGCGCGAGCGCCGTGAGCGCGGTGACGATTTCGTCCGGGTCGTCGGGTAGTGCGGCAAGTGATTTCATATTTCCAGTATTATCGAATTGTGGCCATCTGTCAATACCCCAGCCTGAATGAGTGGTGAATAGTTGCTGACGCCCGCCCGCGATCGCCGCCATTTGCGTGCGGCGTGTCCGCTGGCCGCCTACCCTTGGTGCGTGCGGCGGGTGACTTCGGTACGCACCCGCGCATCAGTGCTTGCGACCCTTGCGCGCCGCAAGCTGCTGCCTTCAACCGCGGAGGTGGCGAAATGTCACGTCCAGCGCTGTCATGGGTCGCCGCGTGGTTATCCGGCTGCGCGATTTCATGCTCGGCGGGCGGCATCGATCACCGCTTGAGCTTCGACGAAAGCGGAATCTGGAAGCGTACCAATCAGCAAGCATTGCTCGACACGCTCATTGCGGGCGAAGTGGCCGGCGCGGTATGGGAAGGCGGGGACACTGAACTCGGGCGGACGTTTTGGCAGGCGATCGATTCTTCGGCGCTCGGCGCCATCTCGTCGGAGAGCCTCAAGCACATCTTCACGCGGTCACGGCCCACGCAATCCGACAATCCGCATCTCTGGTTTCAGGGCGGCAGTCACTACAGTTTCCCCAGCGGCGAGGTTACGGCCGTGACTGCGATCGTGGCGCCCTTCATGTTCGAATACGGTCCGCAGCATCCGCTCGTCTACGCGCTCGCGGCACTTCCCGCATATGACGGCGTGGCGCGTATGAAATCGCAGGCGCACTGGCAGACCGACGTGCTGGCAAGTCTTGCGCTGGGCACCGCAACGGCGTACTACGCGCACCAGCGAGAGCAGCCGTTCATTCTCGGGGTGCTGCCGCACGGTTTCGAGGTCGGCATCAAGGCGCGGTGGTAGTCACGCGCGCCGAAAAGGGCAGTGCAATGCGCGGTGAACCGCTTCGATCGAGGTTCTTCAGATTCCCTCCGCCTCGCGGCGCCGCGTTCAACGCGTCTTTTCGAGTGAGGTTGTAACCAAACGCAACGACACCGTTGCGTTTTCTCCGGATCAGTGCTAGCTTAGGATCACGCGGGCGTTTTTTCTCGCATATTCGTAAGGTGGCGCAATGACCAAATCTCGTGTCCTGGCGGCAGGTCTGATCGCGAGCGCGCTCGTGATCGCCCCGATGTCGACCGCCGTTGCCGGTGGTTCGCAGTGGTCGCACGGCGCTTCATACCGTGGTCACGGCGGCTATCACGGCGCTTATTGGAATGGCGGCGGCGGTTACTGGCGGGGCGGCGTCTGGTGGCCGGCCGCGGCTGCCGCGGCAGTCGTTGGCACTGCCGTCGCGCTGGTTGCGGCGCCCTTCGTGGCGATCGGCAACGCAGTGGCTTATTCCACGTATGTTCCGCCGCCGAACCCGGCGCCTTACTACGCGCCGCAGCGGTACTACGCTCCTCAGGGATACTACGCGCCGCAGCAGTACTACGCGCCTGCATACGGCAGCGCGCCCTCAGTATGATCGCTCGGTACCGCCGGACTATTACGCGCAGCGAGCTCCGCAGCAGTACTACCAAAACGCGCAGCCAGCACCCGCGTACGCTCCGCCGCCGCAGCGTTACTACGCGCCACCGACGACGTACAACGCGCCGACGGACTATCCGCCCGCGAGCAACGGCTACTATCGTCAGTAGATGCCGCAGGTGCGCCGGGGAGGGCGCCCGTCGCGCGAAGCGTCCGAGCAGCTTGGCGAGCTGATCCTCGACGCGGCAACAGAGCTGTTTCTTACCCACGGTTTTGGTGCCACCAGCATCGAAGCCGTGGCGCAACGCGTCCGCATCTCCAAGCGCACGTTCTATCACCGTTTCTCGGATAAGCCGGCGTTGTTCGCCGCCGTCGTCCATCGCATCATCGAGCGACTGCGGCCGCCTGCAGGCATCCCGCTGATTGAAGGCGCCGACCTCCGCACGGTGCTCGAGCGGCTGGCGGCGCTAATCCTGCGCGCCGCGCTTTCGCCCCAGGCGATTGCGTTGCACCGATTGATCGTCGCCGAATCGGCGCGGTTTCCTGATCTCGTCCTGGTGTTCGCGCGCGAAGGTGCGACCGAGGAAGCGATCGCGCTCATCGCCGGCGCACTCGAGCGCGAGGTGAAGGTGGGGCGCCTCAAGCTCGACGACACCGTGTTCATGGCACAGCAGTTCCTGCAGATGGTGATCACCCTGCCGCGGCGCCGCGCCATGGGACTGGGCGCGCCGATGAGCAAGCGAGAGCTCACCGAATGGCCGCGCAAGGTGGTGGACCTGTTCCTGAACGGCTGCAGGGGCAGCGAGACGATGCCCAGTGACTAATCTGTCCTTGGAGGATGGACAGACCGGAAACCTGGCGGCATGAGCCGCTGTTGTCTCGGCCGTGGATTGCCGCCCAAGATCTCGCCAGGGGAAGAGAATGTGGGCGACTTGCGAGTCGCGTTTGCTGGCTACCCCTGCGTTACCCCAAAATGAAAAGGGCTCACGTCGTGAAACGCAAGCCCTTGATTACTGGTAGCGAGCGAGGGACTCGAACCCCCGACCAAAGGATTATGATTCCTCTGCTCTAACCAACTGAGCTAGCTCGCCGTAACCCACAATTATAGCGGCAATCGGCCCGCCACCGGGCGCGCCGCCGTGCAAGTCCTCGATGCGGCGCGTCGAAGCATCGTTGCATCCGAATGGCCTCTTTCCTGTCGCTCTCCGATCTTCCCCTGTACGTGCTGGTCGCGGTGCCGATGGTCGTGCTGGTCGGCTACACGATCTTCGGCGCGACCGGCTTCGGATCGTCGATCATTTCGGTTCCGGCGCTCGCGCATGTCTTTCCGTTGACGTTCGCAGTTCCACTCGTGACGACCGTCGATGCGCTTGCGGCGGCCGCGACGTGCATCCGGTTGCGCCGACTGGTCGCATGGCGGGAAGTCGCGCGACTGATGCCGGCGATGCTGATCGGCATCGCGCTCGGTGCGACGCTGCTGTTGAATTTGCCACGCGCGCCGGCGCTGCTCGCGTTGGGTGTATTCGCGGCGATCTACGGGACCTACGTGCTGGTGGGTCCGCGCGGCTTGCGGCGCGCGCCCACCTGGTTCGCGTGGCCGATCGGGATCGTCGGCGGGATGTTCTCCGCGCTCTTCGGCACGGGCGGGCCGATCTACATCATCTTTCTATCGGCACGCATCGCGGAAAAGTCGGCGCTGCGCGCGACGTCGGTGTTCATCGTCGCCGTCAGCGTCTGGATCCGCCTGGCGCTGTTCATCGGTACGGGACTCCTGCTCGACGCAAAACTCCTGACGTTGGCCGCGCTGATGCTGCCGGTCATGGTGCTCGGCCTGGTTCTCGGCAACCGCCTCCATCATGCGTTGTCGGGCCGCGGCGTGCTGCGTCTCATCGCCGCCTTGCTGATCGCCAACGGCGCCGCGCTGATCGTGCGCGCGATCGACATGCTGCGAGAGTGACGCGGCTCCCGGTCGCGCGTGCGGCGACGCGCGAGGCGCAGGTCAGCCTTGCGGCCGGTCCGCCAACAGTCGCTCGATCAACCGGATGAGTTCCGGATTGTCGGGCGTCGTACGGCTGCCGTATCCGGCGACGGGCTGGCCCTTGCGATCGACGACGTACTTGTAGAAGTTCCATTGCGGTGCGGTGCCGGTGCTGGCAGCGAGCGTCGCGAACAAGGGATTGGCGCTGACCTTCGTGACGCTCGACTTTTCGAACATCGGGAACTGGACGCCGTACGTGAGCCGGCAGAACTTCGCGATTTCCTGATTCGTGCCGGGCTCCTGTCCACCGAAATCGTTCGAAGGAAAGCCGACGACGACCAACCCGCGTCCTTTGTACTTGCGATACAGCGCTTCGAGTCCTTCGTACTGTCCCGTGTAGCCGCAGTAGCTCGCGGTATTGACGATGAGCAGGACCTTGCCCTGGAACTGACACAGCGATTGCGATTCACCCGTCTGAAGCCGGTTGAATTGGTACCGCAGGAGCGCCGGGCAGTCTGCCGGCATGTCGGCGGCTGGGGCCGCCGCGGTCTGAGCGTCATTCGCGGGGCGCGGCGCGGAAACGGCGGCGAGCGGCGCAACCGCCGCGGCGAGCAGCGGCTCGGTGGCCGCCGCCTGCGCTTCTGGCGATTGGGACGCAAGCGGCGCGTCGAGCGCGGTGTCGGTGGACTCACCCGCCGTGTCGTCGGCGGACTTGGACTCGACCGAGTCGTTGCGATGGCAGGATAGCGTTGCGATGGGGGCAAGCGCCGCGACGACGCGCTCGTCGTCGAATGGTGCCGGAACGGGAAGGAAGCGTTCTCCGTTGTCGTCAGGTACCAGCGCGTCGCCGGCGGAGTCGTCGGGATTGGGCTCGGACAGCACGGCGATCGGCCCGAACGCGTCGGTCAGGAGGTTGTCGCGCGCGAGGAATTGGGAAAGGAGAAGGCCGACACCCACCAGGCTGCCGCAGAGGACCGCGAACCCCGCTATTCGCAACGCATCGCGCGTCATCTTCATATTAGGTCCAGGCCAGCGCGCCAAGAGGGATACGATACCCGCTCGGCCGATGCTCGGCAATCGGACAAGTTGCCCTCAATGAACCAGGACGCGCGCCACGACCTCGCCCAGAACATCAGCGCCGTCGAGCGCGAGACCGGGTTGTCGAAGGACGTGCTCCGGATGTGGGAGCGCCGCTACGGCTTTCCCAAGCCGGCGCGAGACGACAACGGCGAGCGCCAATACACGCCGGCCGAGACGGAGAAGCTGCGCGCGATCAAGCGGCTGATGGACGTCGGCGTGCGTCCCGGCAAGATCATCTCGCTGTCACTCGACGAGCTTTCCGCGCTGACCGATGCGCGGGCGCCGATGCGCGGCGATGCGCCGGCGCCGGCACTGGAGCGCGACGTCGTCGCGCTGCTGAAGTCGCATGACGCGACGGCGCTCCAGTACATGCTGGCGCAATGGCTGATGCGCCAGGGGCTGCAGCGTTTCGTCGTGGAAACGCTGGCGCCGCTCAACCGCGCCGTCGGCGATGCCTGGATGCGCGGTGAGCTGCAGGTCTTCGAAGAGCATCTGTACACCGAACAGTTGCAGGCGGCGCTGCGCACGGCGATCAACGCGTTTCCGCGGCAGTTCGGCAACCCGCGGGTGCTGTTGACGACGCTGCCGAGCGAACAGCACGGACTCGGACTGCTGATGGTCGAGGCGCTGCTCGTTCCCGAAGGCGCGCAATGCATTTCGCTGGGACCGCAGACGCCGCTCGAGGACGTGCGCCGCGCGGCGCTCGCGCACAAGGTGCACATCGTCGCGCTGTCCTTTTCGGCGGCGTTCCCGGTGCGTCAGGCGACCGACAGCCTCGCAAGCCTGCGGCGACATCTGCCGCAGCCGGTCGCGCTCTGGGCAGGCGGTGAGATGACGCGGCGCGTTCGCAAGACGCTGCCCGGAGTCGTGCTGCTGCCGGACCTGGGCGCGTCCGTCAATGCATTGCGCAACTGGCGTTCGCATCACGCCGCCGCCGACGTAGCCTGAACGGCCGGGGCGGCGCGCCGCCCGCGATACCATCGGCGCATGTGGACGGCCGTAACCCTTTGGATCGCGAATCTGGGCGGCGTCGCCGTGTACGCGTTCGTTGCCGCGCATTTCGTCCGCGCGGGCGGATCGATCGCACCGTGGATCGTCGGGGTTCCGCTCGTCTACCTGGGGCTGCTGCTGGTGCTCTGCGCGAGCTATTTCGTGCTGTCGTGGATCTGGCGCGCGCGGCGTCCGCGCGACGTGCAGCTCTCATGGCGGAGGACGTTGCGCCTGCTCTGGCGCGAATATGCAACGCTGGTCGGCACCGCGCCGCGATTGATGCTCTACCGCCGGCTCGTACCCGATCCCCCGCCCATGCCCGTCGACCTGCCCGTGCTGCTGCTGCACGGATTGTTTTGCAACGCGGGCATATGGCGCCGGTTCGCGCGATTCCTCGCCGCGCGCAATGTCGCCGGCGTGTACAGCCTCTCGTACGGGCCTCCGCTCGCGTCGATCGAATTGTTCGCGGATCAACTCGCCGACAAGGTCGACGCGGTCCTCGCGGCCACCGGTGGGCGCAGGCTGATGATCATCTCGCACAGCATGGGCGGGCTCGTCGTGCGCGCCTACGTTCGCAAGCATGGCGCGGACAAACTCGGTCGGGTGCTGACCATCGGGGCACCGCATCACGGCAGCATGCACGCATGGTTCTGCTGCGGCACCGCGCTGGCGCAAATGCGCCCCGGCAACGCGTGGCTTGCCGCGCTCAACGAGGAGCGCATCGCCCCGTCGTTGCGGTTCGTCTCGCTCTGGTCGTGGCACGATTCGATGGTCGCGCCGCAGACGTCGTCCGAGCTCGCCGGCACCGTCGACGTCGCGCTGGCCGGGATCGGACACAACGCGTTGCTCGCCGACCCGGAGGTCTTCGAACGCGCGCGCGCGCGAAATCGAAGCCGCAGCGTTACCAGTGAATCCCCTGCGTGAGTTGCGCGAACGCGAGCTGCTCGGGTGAAAGGGGCTGCTGCTCGCCGTCCTTCTTCCCCTGCGCTGCCGACGAATCCGGGAACATGTGGAACGCCGAGTTCAGCAGCACCTGCGTGAGCTTTGGCGCGATCGCATGGCACACGGCGCCGAACACGCCGAGGCGCGTCGCGATGCGCACCGGCTTGTACACGATCGCCTCGACGACCAGGCCGGCCGCTTCCTCGGGCGACAGCGTCGGAATGTTCTCGTACATCTTGGTCGGCGCGATCATCGGCGTTCGCACGAGCGGCATGTTGATTGTCGTGAAGTTGATGTTCTTGTCCAGGAACTCCGACGCGGCGCACGCCGAGAACGAGTCCAGCGCGGACTTGGACGCGACGTACGCCGAGAAGCGCGGTGCGTTCGACAGCACGCCGATCGACGAGATATTGATGATGTGGCCGTGCTTGCGCTCGATCATCGACGGCAGGAATCCCAGGATCAGCCGGATCGCGCCGAAGTAGTTGAGCTGCATCGTCCGCTCGAAATCGTGGAAGCGGTCGAACGAATTGATGATGCCGCGCCGGATCGAGCGTCCGGCGTTGTTGACGAGGAAGTCGCAGCCGCCCTGCTCCTTCAGCACGCGCGCAACGAGCGCATCGCACGACTTGAGGTCGGAAATGTCGGCGGTGCACATGACGGCCGTGCCGCCGTTCCGGTCGATCTCCTGCTGCGTTTCGAGGAGCTTCTCTTCGCCGCGCGCGACCAGGACCACGCGGGCGCCCGCTTCGGCCAGCTTCAGCGCGGTCGCGCGGCCGATGCCCGATGACGCGCCGGTGACCACGACGACCTTGCCTCGCACGCGCCCCGCAAGGCTGTGATCGATGAAGAGGTCCGGGTCGAGGTGACGTTCCCAGTAGTCCCACAGCGTGGCCGCGTACGTCTCGAGATTCGGGACCTCGATCCCCGAGCCCTTCAACGCCTTCGCCGCTTCCCGGTTGTCGTACCGCGTGGGCCAATTGACGAACTGGAAGACGTCACGCGGTATTCCGAGATCGGTCAGCACGACCTTCATCGCGCGCTTCACCGGCGCAAGGGAGCCGAGTCCGTACAGAAGCGGCGCGGGAATGAAGCCGAACAGCTTCGCGTTGATCCGCATCGTCATCTTCGGCGCGTGCGCGGCGTGCGCGAAGATGTTCAGAACTTCGCCGACACGGAACGGCTCGGGGTCGGTCAGGTGGAAGCATTTGCCGTCGAGTCCCTTCTTGTGCGCGAGGTAATCGAGCGCATCGACAACGAAATCGACCGGAACGATGTTGATGCGCCCGCCTTCGATGCCGATCGTCGGCATCCAGGGCGGCAGCAGCTCCCGCATCTTCTGGATCGTCTTGAAGAAGTAGTACGGGCCGTCGATCTTGTCGATCCGGCCCGTCTTCGAGTCCCCGACGACGAATCCGGGCCGGTAGATCCGGAACGCCCGCTTGCATTCGTGCCGCACCACCGCTTCGGCGTCGTGCTTCGTGCGGAAATACGGATGGTCGAGCTCTTCCGCCTCCTCGAACATGTCCTCGCGAAAGACGCCTTCGTACAGTCCGGCCACTGCGATCGAGCTGACGTACTCGAAGCAGCCGGCGTCGACCGCTGCCGCGAATTCGACGGCGTGGCGGGTGCCGTCGACGTTTGCGATCCGCTGGTCTTCGGCCGACGCCTGCAGATCGTAGATCGCCGCGAGATGGAAGAAGTAATCGATCTTCCCCTTCAGCTTTTTCACGTCCGCGGCGCTGACGCCCAGATTCGGCTTGGTGAGATCGCCGACGATGCCCACGACCTGCTTCTCGTCCGCGCCCCAGGTTTCGCGCAGCTTCGCGAGCCGCGCGAGCGATCCCTTGCGCACGAGCGCATAGACCGGTGCGCCGCGCTTGACGAGCTTCGCGACGAGATAGCTGCCGATGAAGCCGGTCGCGCCGGTGACGAAATAAGCCATGGTCTCGCTCCTTGGAATCCGGCGCCTGGCGCGATCGCGCCGCACGCATCAGGCGCGTCGCGCACCAGTCGCGCGGACCTCCACGCGCAAGCGCCCGGGCGCCGATTGTACCCGTGCGATAGCCGGGGAAGCCGCCGCGAGAACCCGCGCCGACGGGTTCCGTTTAGAGTGCATGCTCTACGCTCCCGCGCCTAGAATCGTCGGAGGCGGCGCGCTGCGCCGCCGCGATCAACCGGGAAAAGTCATGCTGAAAAAGGCGAGGGCGGAGCAGGACGGCAATAAACCGGGTGGGGCGAAGGACCTGTCCAAGGCGGTCCTCGATTCATCGCGGCAGATCTGGCTTGCGGGCCTCGGCGCGTTTTCGCGCGCCCAGGCGGAGGGGTCGCGGGTATTCGAGGCGCTCGTCAAGCAAGGCGAGGCCATCGAGTCGAAGACGCGGCAGGCCGCCACCGACACTGCCGCCGCGGCGCGCAGCGCCGCTCAGGTGAAGGCGAAGGAGATGCAGCAGATGGCAGGCGGGACGTGGGACAAGCTTGAGAAGGTGTTCGAGGATCGTGTCGCGCGCGCACTGTCGCGGCTGGGCGTGCACACGCAAAGCGATGTCGACCGCCTCGCCGAACGCGTCGACGCGCTGTCCGATGCGGTCAATCGGCTGATCAAGTCGGGCGACGGCGCACCGGCGCAGAAGGCCGCACCGCGCAAGCGCCGCGCGGCAAAGAAGACCGCCGCCGCACCGAAATAGCGGCGCTGGCTCCCTGCTACGGCCCTCGCGCGCCGCGGGTGAGCGGATTCGACGCGCGCGCGTCGCGCGCCCTCGGCCCGCCTGGCGGAGCGAAGGCTCGCGATTCGCGCTAGTCGACGCGATTCAGCCTCTCGACCTGCTTGATGTAATTCGTCATCGCGTCGTCGGCGCTCATTCCCTTGAGCTTGCCCCAGGCGTCGTGCTTCGCGCCGCCGACGAAATCGAAGCCGCCGGGCCGATCGCCTTTCACGTCGCCCTCGGTCGCTTGCTTGTAGTACGAGTAGAGCTTCAGAAGGGTCGGGTTGTCGGGGCGCTTCTTCGTCTGCTTGGCGGCGGCGGTCGCCGCCTGGAAGCGCGTCTTCAGATCGTCCTTGTTCGGCGCTGCGGCCATGTGGGCGCCTCCGGTATCGTCGTTTGACGAGAAAACGTTTCGTGCTACTTTAGCGCGAACGCGAATGCGCGCGCAAACGAGGGCGGACAACGCGCGACGCCCAACCGTAGCATTCCCCTCCCATGCCCGCGACCAGGCGCGAAAAAATTTCGGCTGTCGACACCGCTTGGCTGCGGATGGATCGGCCCGCCAACCTGATGATGATTTGCGGCGTGCTGATGTTCGGCGAGCGCGTGTCGCTCGCCCGTCTGCGCCGCGTCATCGACGAGCGTTTCCTGGTCTTCCGCCGCTTCCGCCAGTGCGCGGTACAGGCGCCGGCGATGTCCTATTGGCGCGTCGACCGCGACTTCGACATCGCGGCGCACGTCGTCGCGACCCGGCTCGGCGGCGACGCCGGCGATCACGAATTGCAGGCGCTCGTGTCCGAGCTCATGTCGACGCCGCTGCCGCGCGAGCGCCCGATGTGGCAGTTCAGCCTCGTCGAGAACTATCGCGGCGGGTCGGCGCTGATCGCGCGCATTCACCACTGCTACGCCGATGGCATCGCGCTCGTGCGCGTGATGCTGTCGATGACCGACGTGAGCCGCGACGGCGCGCCTGCGATGCCGTTCGAGGCGCCTGAGCCTGCTCCGGCGGCGAGCGACGATCCGCTCGCCGAACTGCTGAGTCCACTGACCGGCGTGCTGAAATCGGCGCAGCGGATCGGCGGGGCGCTGATCGAAAAAGGCGCCGGCATCTGGAACGATCCTGCGCAGGCCGTCGCATTGGCGAACCAGGGGTCGGCGCTGACCGCAGAGATCGCGAAGCTCGCGCTGATGGGCGAGGATTCGCCGACGCGGTTCAAGGGCAAGCCCGGCATCGCAAAGCGTGTCGCGTGGGCCGAGCCGTTGCCGCTCGACGACGTGAAGACGGTGAGCCGTGCGCTGGGCGTCTCCGTCAACGACCTGCTGCTGACATGCGTTGCCGGCGCGCTGCGCGACTACCTTTCGGAACATGGCGACGTCGTCGATGCGGTCTCGATTCGCGCGCTCGTCCCGGTCAACCTGCGCCCGCTCGAAAAGGCGTACAAGCTCGGCAACCAGTTCGGACTCGTATTCCTCGATTTGCCGATCGGAATCGAAAATCCGATCGAGCGCGTTTATGTGGTGCGCGAGAACATGCGCGCGCTCAAGGGCTCCTATCAGCCGCTGCTCGCGCTCGGATTGCTCGCGGCGATGGGCGCGGGACCGAAGGTGCTGCAGGAGGCATTGTTGACGACGCTCGCGCGCAATGCGACCGCGGTGATGACGAACGTCCCCGGTCCGCAGACGCCGCTATGGCTCGCGGGCGCCCGCGTCGACAGCCTGATGTTCTGGGTGCCGCAATCCGGCGACATCGGCCTCGGCGTGTCGATCCTGTCCTATGGAGGTGCCGTCCGCTTCGGCGTCGCCGCGGACCGCGGACTATGTCCCGATCCCGAGCGCATCAGCGCGAGGTTCGCCCACGAATTCGAAACGCTCGTGCTGGCGACGCTGATGGCCCCGTGGCCGCGCGACGGAGATCTCGATCCGGCGCTCGCCGCGCAGGCGGTAATGGAGTCAGGGCGTTACGGCCACGCCGGGTAAGTGTTCGGAACGACGAACGCCTCTTTCAGATACTGGTTCATCGGCACGGTCAGGTCCTTCGTGGCGAACCAGCGCGCGTAGATGCGGCGGATCTCGCCGCTCTGGAACATGTCGATCAGCGTCCTGTCGACGATCCGCTCGAACGCAGCGTCGTCCTTGCGCATCATGATTCCGTACGGCTCGACCGACAGGTATTTGCCGACCACGGCGAAGTCGTCGGGCTTCGGCGATTTGGAGATCAGCCCGTAAAGCAGGACGTCGTCCATCGGGAACGCGACCGCCCTCCCCGACGCGACCGCGGCAAACGACTCGTCGTGGTCCTTCGATTCCAGGATCGTCAGCTTCAGCACGCGGTCTTCGTTCATCTGCTTCAGCATCGTTTCGCTGGTCGTACCTTTCGTCACGACGACCGTCTTGCCGCGAAGATCCTCCACGCTGCTGATGTTCGACGACTTGCGCGCGAGCATCTTGATGCCGGCGACGAACGTCGTGTACGCGAACGCGACGTCCTTTTCCCGGTCGCGCGTGTTGGTCGTCGAACCACATTCGAGGTCGACCTTGCCGTCCTTGACCATCGCGATCCGGTTCGACGATGTCACCGGCACGAACCGGACGTCGAGGCGCGGCAGCTTCAGTTCCGTCTTGATCGCATCGGCGACCTTGAGACAGAGGTCGACCGAATAGCCCTGCGGCTGTTTCTGGCTGTCGATGTACGAGAACGGCACGCTGGCTTCGCGGACGCCGATCGTCAACGTCGCCGTGTCGTGGATCCGTCGCATCGTGTCAACGTGCTCGGCCGACGGCGCCGGACCGGCCGGCTCCCCCGCGCTGTCGGCCTTGTTCTGGGCGACCGCATGGACGGCCGGCAACAGGAATCCGGCGCAGAGAGCGAGCGCCAGGCGGGAATATCGGGTCGGGGTCATGGGACCGGGAGAAGCAAGACTGGCGCCAGCCCGGCCCTGCGCCGGTTGGGGGGCACGTGCGCCGACCGACGGCGCGGTCGCCTTCGCGCCCGCGCTAGGTCACGCCGGCCGGCTTGCGAAGCGGGCCCTTCAGGCGAGTTCCCGCTTTGCGAGCTCGACGTCGAGCCGTTCCATCGCGTCCGCCGGTGTGGCCGCCGCCGCGGTTTCGTACATCCGCGTGGCGTCGTCGAGGCGGCTCTTGCCGAACAGCAGGATCAGGCCGTTCGCGTATTCGATGTGGACGATCGGCGACTCCGGAAACAGCTTGGCCGCCTGTGCGTAGTATCCGAGCGCGGCATCCTTTTTCGCGCCGTACGTCAGCCCGGCGAGCACGCCGCCGACCTTGTTGATCACTTCCGCCTGATACGCACCGAACGTGACCGCCGCCTCGGCATGCGCCGGCTCGAGCTTGAGCGCCGTTGCGAGGGCGTCGCGGATCTTGCCGCCGAAGCCTTGGGCGAGCGCTTTCGCGACCGATATTCCCTGACCGTAACGCCCCAGCGCATACGCGTACAGGTAGTGCGCATTCGCGTCCTTGGGTGCCGAAGCGCGGCGCTCGTCCGCCCATCGCGACGCTTCCTCGTACAACGCGAGCTGGGCCCCGGTGTCGGTTTCCAGATGGTGTGCGTAGGTGCATTGCGCCTTGATCGCCGCATGGACGCCGGCGCCCCCGACCGAGCGGCCGGCGTCGACCGCCTGCGCAAACGCGCCGGCGTGAAACTGACGCCAGGCGTCGGCGAGGGCGGCGTCTTTCGGGAAAGGCTCAGCGTCGCCGCGATGCAGCCGGTTCCAGGCTTTCCTGAGCGCGGGTCCCGCATAGGCAAACGCGGGGTCCGCATGCGGAAACTTCACCCATTTCTTCGCCACGATGGTCTCCCGTTGCAAGCCACCCGCCACGCTGGCCGATCGCCGCTGCCCGCTCAGTCGCCGTCCCGGTAGCCGGCACCGAGCCGCTCGACGAGCGCGCGATGCGGACCATGCAGATACGGCGCGAGCAGCGCGAGCACCTGCGACGCGGCCAGTTCGAAACGCATGCCGGTCGGATCGGCCCCGGCGTGCAGCGTTACGGCACGCGACAAGCGCTGGAACGACATCCAGTAAGTTGTGATCAGCACGACGTTGATCGCGAGCGCGGCGAGCTCGGCGTCCGACGCATGCAACGCGTGTGCATTGCGCAACCCGCGACACAACTCTAGCACGGCGTCCCGGCCGCGCTGCACCAGGCCGGCGAAGCGCGCGGCGAGCTTCGCGTTGCGCGACGTGATCTCGTCGAGATCGCGATAGAAGAACCGGTATTGCCACATCCGCTCGAACAGCAGATGCAGGAAGAGCCACAGGTCTTCCACGTCCGCCGCCTGCGCGGACGGGCCCGCGAAGAGCGGGGCGAGCGATGCGTCGAGCGCGGCGTACAGCTCGCCGATGATGTCGTCCTTGTTGCGGAAATGGTAGTAGAGGTTGCCCGGACTGATGTTCATCTCGTCGGCGATGTCGGCCGTCGTGACGTGCGGCTCTCCGGACTGGTTGAACAGCGCGAGTCCGGTTTCGAGAATCCGCTCGCGCGTTCGGCGGGGCGCTTTGCGGGACATCACTTGGTCGCGAACAGCGCCGGCGCCATTGTTGCGTGTGCGGGCGTGAGCGTTCGTCAGCCCGCGGCCTGCAACGCGGCCAACTGGCGCTCGAGATGTCCCAGCGCATGCTCGAGATCGCGCGCCGTCGTGCGCACGGTGCGGCGCCGGCCGTCGCCCGGGTGCAGCGGGCGCGGGTCGTTCAGTGCGTGCCCGATAGAGCGGTCGGCATCGGCCACGCGGCCGTCACGCAGGCGAAGCCCATGGCGAGCGAGCGCGGGCGAGAGCCTCGCAGCGTTGTAGCGCAGGTAGGCGCGCGTCGAATCGAATGCCAGCGCGCACAACCGCTTGCGCTGCGCGTAGCTGAACATCGGCGCGAAGAACATGTCAGCATCCTCGCGTGCGGGCTCGAACAGCAGGATGTCGGCGTTCGGATACTGCGTTGCGTACTTGTCCATGCCGACTTTCATCCGCGAGTGGATGATCGCGCGAAAGGTCTGCGACAGCACGAGCGGCAAGCCGCCGCGATCGAGCCTGTGCACGGTCAGGCGGCCGCGCCGGCTGGCCGATTCCGCGTCGAAAGGCACCAGCGGATTGACGCAGAACAGAAGGCTCACGCGTTCGTCGAGCGCGACCGACGCGTGCAGCGTCTTGTTGAGCGCGCCGTCGACGTAGTGCTGGCCGCCGATGGCAACCGGCGGGAACAACCCCGGCAGCGCGCTCGACGCCTCGATCGCGCGCGAAATCGGAACATGGTCGAAACCCGGCGTGCCGAACGTGACCGACGCACCTGAATCGAGGTTCGTCGCGACGAGGAACAGCCGGGATCGCAGGTGCCGGAAATCATTGGTGCGTCCGGGCGCCGCGAACAGCTTCTTCAGAAACGTGTCGATCGCGCGATTGTCGAAAAGTCCGGTCGGCATCGCGCGCGACAGCGTGGCGAACGACTCCATCACCCCACGGTGCCACGGATCGCGCACGTACTGGACCGCCGCGCGGAACGCCAATGCCGGCAGCCCGGCCAGGCGGCGGCCGAACTCCCGCAGCGCGGGCTTCAGGAACAGCTCCGGCTTGAGTGCGGCCTCGCGGCCGTCATTGATGAACAGCCGGTACATCTGCGTGGGCGAGATGCCGTTCGCAAGCGCGGCCGCGACAAACCCGCCCGAGGATACGCCGACGTAGACGTCGAGTGCGTTGAAGTCGAGCGATTCGATCGAATCGGCGAGCGCCAGCAGCGCGCCGATCTCGTAGATGCCGCCGAGCGGGCCGCCACCCGCGAGCGCGAGCCCGATGCTGCCGCGCGCGGAAATCGCGGGCGTTGCGCAAACGCGTGACGATTCGCGGCCTGTCATCGCTTCTCCGTGGCGGCCGGATCCGCGCGAACGCGTGATTGCGGACGCGCATCCGGCGCGCATTCCGGGAATCGCGCGAGCGATCCCGGAATCCAGCGGCCGCAATGGTAACGGACAGTGTAGCGGATTACCTGGACTTGCCGGACTTCGCGGTACGGCGCGTCGTCGCGACGCGGGTCTTGGCGCGCGTGCGCGATTGTTTGGCCGGTTTGGCGGCGGGCTTCGCGCGCTTCGCTGCGCTTTCGACCTTGGCGCTCGCGCGAATCGCGGGAAGCTTGCGCACGAATGCCGACGCGGCGCCGGTGAGTGTCTGGACCGAGGTCTTCACACCGTTGCGCGCGCTGCCGATGAGTTGTGCCGCGTGCTTCACCGAGGATTCCATCTGCTTGCCCACGCGGCGGATCGCCTGCGATTCGACGGCGCTGCCTTCCTTGACGAGCGTGCGGAACACCGCACCGGCTTCCTGCTCCGCCCATTCACGCGTGACGGCTGCGGCGCCCAGCGTCGCAAGCCACACCTGACGCGAGGCTGCGAGCACGGCGTCGCCGGTCCGGGTAACGTTCAAGTGAATCATGTTCGACATTCGAGTATCTCCTGGAGAATGAAGCTCGCGACGGCGCGAGCGTTCGGTGATTCGGACATTACGCGGGAAGGTCTAGAGCGGTCACACTAAAGTGAAGGGCGCAGGCGCCGTGCGAGATTCGTTGCGAGCATCGACGTGATGGCGTAGATCGACAACTGGGGATTGGCGCCGATCGACGTCGGGAACAGCGAGCCGTCCAGCACGTGGAGATTGGCCACGTGATGATGGCGTCCCGCAGGATCGACGACGGAAAGGCGCGCATCCGGGCCAAATGCGCACCCGCCCATCACGTGCGCCGAGACGACGGTCGTCGCGAGCGGCCGCAAGTCGAATGCGGCGATTGCGGCGCGTGCCGCTTCGAGCGTCGCATAGCCGTCGCCCTCGTCGTGCACCGGCATCACGGTTGTCGCACCCGCCGCAAACTGGATTTCGGCCATCGCGGTCATCGCCCGGCGGACTCCGTCGAAGATGTACGGCGTCAGCGGATAGTCGAGAATCGGCGTGCCGTCCGTTGCAAGGCGCACCCGGCCGCCGCTGCTGTCCGCGTGAAAGCCGTCGCGAAGGAGCGCGATCAGCACCTGCATGTTCGGCAGCCGGTGCATCCAGGCGGCATGCCGGACGCCGTGCCCCGGCAGCGTAATGGCGGCCAGTACCGGATGAATCGGCGGCGCCTCGAGCTTGAAGCCGATCGGTCCCCCGACCGGTTCCGCGTCGATGAAATGGTCCGAGTACACGGTCTGCGGCGCGCCCGCGTAGCCGTCGACGGCCGTCGCCATCAGCGCGGCCGATACGACCGCCGGATGCAGAAAGGTCCGGGTCCCGAGCGTCGCGTGCGGATCGGGGACGTTGCTCCGCAACAGCAGCGCGGGCGAGCCGATCGCGCCCGCCGCGCTGACGTACGCTCGCGCACGCACGTCGACGCGTCGTGCCGTCGGCGTCGTTCCGCCGGCATCCATCGCCACGCATTCGAGCACAGAGACGGAGTCCCCGCGCAGCGCGAAGCGCACCGCCCGTGCCCGCGTTACGAGCGTCGCGCCGCGCGTCAGCGCATCCGGAATCGTCGTCACGAGCATCGACTGCTTCGCGTTTGTCGGACACCCCATCCCGCAATAGCCGAGATTCCAGCAGCCCTTGACGTTGCGCCGGATCGTGCCCCATTGCAGTCCGAGTTTCGCGGCGCCGATCGCGAGCGCCGCATTGTTCTGGTTCGGCGCAACCGTCCACGGCTGGATCCCAAGGCGCTCTTCGACGCGCATGAACCACGGTGCGAGGTCGTTGGCACTGAAACCCGCGAGTCCGTGCGCCGACGCCCAGTGCGCGAGCGTCGTTTCCGGTGTGCGAAACGAGCTGGTCCAGTTGACGGTCGTGCCGCCGCCCACGCACCGCCCCTGCAGGATGTTGATCGCCTTGTCGGCGGTCTTGCGCGCCGCGGATTCCTGGTAGAGATCGCGGTAGGCGTCCGCTTCGCGCATCCGGAAATCGCCGGACGACTTGAGCGGTCCTTCCTCGATCATCACGACGCGCAGTCCCGCCGCCGACAGGATATCGGCGGCGATGCCGCCGCCCGCGCCGGTGCCGACGATCGCGACGTCCGCTTCGAGTGTCAGATCGCGCTCGAGCCTTCCCGCATCGATCACGTTCCAGCCGAGAGCCACGCCTTCGCGAATGGGATCGGCGAGCGTCACCGCGGCGCGTTGCGACGTGGCCGTCATGTCAATCGCGGCGGTCCGGGATAGCCGATGGCGGGCCACGCGCGCGGATTCGCATACCACGCGGCGAACGTCAGCTGATGCAATGCCTGGTAGATCGCACGCTTCTGCGACCACCGGCTCGTCCGCAGCCGCTCGAGAAACGCGTTCGCGTCGGTCACGCTTGCGGTGCGCCACGAACGGTCGATTCCGGCGAACGCCACGCGCACCGGTGCGAAGGCGAGCAAGGCAAACAGTGCCGACAGCTCGTCGCGAGCGATCGGCGGGAGTCCCCGAATGGCGACGCCTACTGCGCCGACGGTTTCGTCGAGCATCGTGCGACGCGCGTCGGCAGCCGCAGGCAGCGCGCCGTCGAGAAATGCCGGAATCAGCGCGCGCATCACGTCCTCGCCGTCAGGCGACAGGGCCGGCGCGTCGCCGACGCGGAGCGCAAGGTTGGGTTGCAGCCAGCGCGCTGCGGCGAATGCGGCGGCACCCGCTACTCCGGCGAAGAGGATGCGGCGGCGGGAAGGATTGACGTCCGGTGGATTCAAGTCGGGTGCGCGAACGATGCGCGCTGATGATGACGCGCCGGGAATGCGGCGACACGCTGCACGATAGTCGCCAGCCCGTAGAGCAAACAATCTAAACCGGGCTCGCGCAGGTGCCGCGTCGCGCTAGACTCGCTGGATGCGGTTCCTTGCGCAAGCGCAATGAGCGATCAGAAGAGCGACGTCGCGGTCGCGTCGTTGCTGCGGGAGCTCGGGCGCGTCGAGCGGCGCAATGCCGAGCGCGCGGCGAATCCCGAGCTCGCGCGCGCGCTCGCTTACCTGGGCACATGGCAATCGCGCCGACTGCGGATGACGTATCCGGATCTCGACGCCGTGCCGCGCTACGCACCCGCGATGGGTTTCTTCGAAACCGATCTTTATGGCGGCGGCGATTTCGCGAAACGCGATGCGGATCTGGTGCGCGTGGTTCCCGCGATGAAACGGTTGTTGCCGGCGAGCGTCATCGAAACCGTTGCGGCCGCCGTCGAGCTGAATGCGCTGTCGCAGGAACTCGACCGTGCGCTGATCGACGAGCTATGGTCGCAGGGGGAGCGGTTTGGCGTCGCCGACTATTGCGCCGCGTACCGGCGGATGGGGCAGTACCGCCGGCGCCAGCACCAGATCCGCCTGATGGGCGACGTCGGCGTCGCGCTCGATCGATTCGTGCAGAAGCCGATGATCCGCGGCGCGCTCGTGCTGATGCGCAAACCTGCGCGCGTCGCCGGGCTCACCGCGCTGCAGGACTTCCTGGAGCGCGGATTCAATGCATTCGCGCAGATGCGCGGCGCGGTCGAGTTCCTGGCGGTCATCGAGAGCCGCGAAACGGCGATCCACGAAGCGATCATCGATGGCGCCGACGCGCCGTTTCCCGACCCAATGGGATGACCGGGGTCGACCGGCTCCGAGCGGCGGGCCGCACGCCGGGCCGCGTCGTTTCGACGCGCTGCTACGCGGTCTTCTTGCCCGTCAGCTTGTCGAGCTGCGCGTGTATTTCCTTTTCGATCGCGGGCTTGAGCGGTGTCAGCAGGAATCCGAGCTGGACGTCGAGCGTGATCGTCGACTTGCCGACGTGCATGCTGCCTGAAACGCCCGGTCGCTCGAAGCGCACGTGGTCGCCGTCCCAGTCCCAGGCGAGATCGAAGCGCTGCTCGAGATCCTTCGCGAGCCGTTCGGCGACGTCCTTCGCCTTGCGGTGCGTCAGGGCGTGCGGCTTGGCGATCGAGATCGAAGGCATGGCGCGGGTTTCCGGATGCTCAGTATAAGGGCGGAGCCGCGGGCAGACAGGCGCGGAAGCGGTGAGTTTGACATTGTCGTAAAACAAACGTAGGATTAAAACAAGCGTTTGAAACCTGATCCGACGATGCCCGCCAAAGCCAAAATCATCCCGCTGCCGCAGCTTCGCGGTCCGGCCGTCACGAAGGAGCGCATCCTCGACGCCGCCGAAGCGCTCTTCATGGAGCACGGCTTCGAGGCGACGAGCCTTCGCGCGATCACCGCGGCGGCGACGGTGAATCTCGCCGCGGTCAACTATCATTTCGGCTCGAAGGAAGAGCTGTTCCAGTCGGTGCTGACCCGACGGCTGGACCCGATGAACCAGGCGCGCCTGGAATTGCTGACGCGGCTGGAGGCGAAGGCCGCGCCCGGCGCGCTCTCGTGCGAACGCATCCTGATGGCGTTGTTCGTGCCCGCGCTCGAGCTCGCACGCGATCGCGCGCGCGGCGGCAAGGATTTCCTGCGGCTGCTCGGCCGCGCGTACGCCGACCCGGCACCCTTCATCCGACGGTTCCTGTCCGACCAGTACGCCGTGATGATCGCGCGATTCAAGGCGGCGTTCGGCCGTGCGCTGCCGCATCTGCCGCGCAAGGAACTGTCCTGGCGGCTGCATTTCATCATGGGCGCGCTGTCTTACACGTTGGCGGGCACCGACGCACTGAAGCTGATCGCCGAGTTGAACCCGCACGAAACCGCAAACGATGAGATCCTGCTGCGCCGTCTCGCGCCGTTCCTGCTCGCCGGCCTCACGGCGCCGCTGCCGGATCTCTGCTCGGTCACGCGCGAGCTCGACGCTGAGCTGGCAATGCGGCGCTGATCCGGCGTCGCAATGGAGATGGTGATGAGCGTTACCTCGATCTTGCTGACCGTCATCGGTGCGATTGTCGCCGCCGTCGCGCTTTGCTTCGCCGTGGCGCCGCTGCGCCGCACGCTGATCAGCAAGCCGCTGCTGCGGATCTTTCGCAGGGTGATGCCGCCGATGTCGCAAACGGAGCGCGAGGCGCTGGAGGCCGGCACCGTCGGCTGGGACGGCGAGCTCTTCTCGGGTCGTCCTGCATGGGCGCAACTGCTCGCGATTTCGCGGACGAAACTGACGCCGGAGGAACAGCACTTCCTCGACCACGACGTCGAGACGCTGTGCGCGATGGTCTCCGATTGGCAGACGACGAATGTGTACAAGGATCTCCCTCCGCAGGCCTGGCAGTACATCAAGGAGCACGGATTCCTGGGCATGATCATTCCGAAAGCGTACGGCGGACTCGGCTTTTCGGCCTACGCGCATTCGCAAGTGATCAACAAGCTGTCGACGCACAGCGGCACCGTTGCGGTGACGGTGCTCGTTCCCAACTCGCTGGGCCCGGGCGAGCTGCTGCTGAACTATGGAACCGACGAGCAGAAGCGCCGGTATCTGCCCCGACTCGCGCGCGGGCTCGAAATCCCGTGCTTTGCACTCACGAACCCCCAGGCGGGCTCCGACGCCGCGTCGATACCGGACTTTGGCGTCGTCTGCTTCGGCGAGCATGACGGCAAGCGGGTGCTGGGGCTGCGCATCACGTGGGACAAGCGCTACATCACGCTCGGGCCGGTCGCGACGCTGCTCGGCCTCGCGTTCCGCGCCTACGACCCCGAGCACCTGGCCGGCGAGCGCGAGGACCTCGGAATCACGTGCGCGCTGATTCCGACGTCGCATCCGGGCGTCAACATCGGGCGGCGTCACATGCCGTTGAATGCCGTGTTCCAGAACGGCCCCAATTCCGGAAAGGACGTATTCATTCCGATGGATTGGGTGATTGGCGGCGCGCCGATGCTCGGCAAGGGTTGGCGGATGCTGATGGAATGCCTGGCGGCGGGACGCGGCATTTCGCTGCCGTCGTCGAACACCGGCATGGCCAAGCTCGCAGTGCGCACGACCGGCGCCTACGCGCGCGTCCGCACGCAATTCAAAACACCGGTCGGCCGCTTCGAAGGCATCGAGGAGGCGCTGACCCGCATGGGCGGCAACCTGTACATGATGGACGCCACGCGTACGCTGACCGCGGCGATGGTCGACCGCGGCGAGAAGCCGGCCGTGCTGTCCGGCATCGCGAAGCTGCACATCACCGAGCGCAATCGCGAAGTGATCAACGACGCGATGGACATCGCGGGCGGCAAGGGGATCTGCATGGGGCCGTCGAATTTTCTGGGCGCCGCCTACATGCAAATGCCGGTGTCGATCACGGTCGAAGGCGCGAACATCCTGACCCGCAGCCTGATCGTCTTCGGACAGGGCGCGATCCGCTGCCATCCCTATGTGCTGCGCGAAATGACGGCGCTCCGCGAACCCGATTCGCGCAAGGCGTTGCGCGATTTCGATGCGGCGCTCGCCGGTCACTTGCGCTTCGCGAGCGGCAACGCGCTGCGCGCGTTCGGCATGGCGTTGACCGGCTCGCATTTCGTCCGCATACCCGCCAACGTCGCGCCCGAGACGCGGCGCTACTACCAGCAACTGACGCGCTTTTCCGCCGCGCTCGCGTTTCTGGCCGACGTGTCGATGGGGACGCTGGGCGGCGCGCTGAAGCGCAAGGAAAAGCTGTCGGCGCGGCTCGGCGACGTGCTGTCGCTCATGTATCTCTGTTCGGCGACGCTCTGGCGCTTCGAGCAGGAGGGCCGCCAGGCGGCCGACGCGCCGCTTGCGCACTGGGCGATCTGGGATGCGATGTTCAAGGTGCAAAACGCGATCGAAGGCGTCATTTCGAATTTCCCGAATCGCGCGATCGCCGCGGTCATGCGCGGTGTCGTCTTTCCGCTCGGCCGCCCCTATGTGGTGCCCTCGGACCGGCTCGGCCAGCACGTCGCGCGGCTGCTGATCGAGCCATCGGCAACGCGCGATCGCCTGACCGCCGGCATGTTCATCGGGGATCCCGAAGGAGCCATCGGATTGCTCGAACGGGCGCTCGCTGCGACGGTCGCCGCCGAGCCGATCGAGCGCAAGGTCCGCAGCGCGGTGCGCAGCGGCAGGATCGCGGCGCGGCTCGCACCCGGCGAGGGCGCCGCCGAAATCGCCGCGCATGCGGTGGCCGCCGGTGTCATTTCCGAAACCGAGGAGGTCGCGCTGGCCACGCAGCGCGATCTCGCCGCGCGCGTCGTTCGCGTCGACGATTTCGCGCAGGATTTAGGCGCGTCGCTCCTGCATCCGGACATGCAGAACCAAGGCGGAGCTCCGGGAGCCGCACGGCCAGCGGCGGCGGCGGCGGCGCGGCGCGCGGTCGCGTAACCGGCGCGCTTCGGGCCGACGATAGCGCGAACGAATGAGCACGCCGATCTACATCGTCGACGGTGCGCGCACGCCGTTTCTGAAGTCGCGCAATCGTCCCGGACCGTTCGCCGCGTCCGATCTCGCGACGGATGCGGGACGCGCGCTGCTGCTGCGTCAACCGTTTGCGCCTACCGATCTCGACGAAGTGATCCTGGGCTGCGCCGCGCCATCCCCCGACGAGGTGAATATCGGGCGCGTCGTCGCGTTGCGAATGGGGTGCGGCTACAAGGTCCCCGGCTGGACGGTGATGCGCAATTGCGCGTCCGGCATGCAGGCGCTCGATTCCGCGATGGACTCGATGCGTGCCGGTCGCTCGAATCTCGTGATCGCGGGCGGCGTCGATGCGCTGTCGCGGGCGCCGCTGCTCTTCTCGGACGCAATGGTTTCATGGCTCGCGAGCTGGTACGCGGCGAAAACGCTCGGCCGGCGCGCAGCGCTGCTCGGGCAATTCCGGCCGGGTTATCTCGCGCCCGTCATCGGCTTGATGAAAGGCCTGACCGATCCGAACGTCGGTCTGCTGATGGGACAGACCGCGGAAAATCTCGCCTACCGCTTCGGCATCCCGCGCCGCGAAATGGACGAGTTCGCCGCGCGCAGCCACCAGCGCGTGCTGGCCGCGCAGCGCGACGGGCATTTCGATCGCGAAGTCGTTGCACTCTTCGACCGCATGGGCAACGTCTATCCGGCGGACGACGGCGTGCGCGCGGATTCGACGCCCGAGAATCTCGCGAAGCTCAAGCCGTTCTTCGACCGCAAGTACGGGAACGTCACGGCGGGCAACAGCTCGCAGGTGACTGACGGCGCGGCGTTGCTCGTTCTCGCAACCGACGATGCGCTGCGCCGCTTCGGCCTGACCCCGAAGGGCCGCATCGTCGATTCGCAATGGGCAGCGCTCGATCCTGCGGAGATGGGTCTCGGCCCGGTGTACGCCGCAACGCCGCTGCTGAAGCGCCACCGGCTCGGACTGAACGATCTCGATGCGTGGGAAATCAACGAAGCATTCGCCGCGCAGGTGATCGCCTGCCTGCGGGCATGGCAGGACGACGCGTTCTGCCGCGATGAACTCGGCTTGCCGGGTGCGCTCGGTGCGCTCGACGCCGGTCGCCTCAACGTCGATGGAGGCGCGATCGCGTTGGGACATCCGGTCGGCGCATCGGGCGCGCGCATCGTGCTGCATCTGCTGAACGTGCTCGAGCGCACCGGCGGCCGGCGCGGCATCGCCACGATCTGCATTGGCGGCGGCCAGGGCGGCGCAATGCTCGTCGAGCGCCCATAACCGAATCGCGTCAGGATCCACGGTGGAAAACTGGACCATTTCCCGCGACGCCGACGGACTCGCGTCATTGATATTCGACCGCGCGGGCGCGACGACCAACACGCTGTCGAAAGCCGCGCTCGTCGAGCTGAACGAAGCGCTCGACGAACTGGACCGTGCGCCCCCGAAGGGACTGGTGATCCGATCGGGCAAGCCCAACGGGTTCATCGCGGGCGCGGACGTCGACGAATTCGGCGATATTCACGATGCGCAGGTCGCGCAAGCCCTGGTCGAGCGGGGATGGAAGACCTTCGCGCGGCTTGCGGCCGTTCGCTATCCGACGCTCGCCCTGATCCGGGGATTCTGCCTCGGGGGCGGTCTCGAGCTGGCGCTGGCGTGCCGCTATCGCGTCGTCGTCGACGAGCCTTCGACGCGGCTGGGCCTGCCGGAAGTGATGCTCGGCATCGTCCCCGGCTGGGGCGGCATCCAGCGGTTGCCGCGGCTGATCGGCGCGCCTGCTGCGCTCGATCTGCTGCTTACCGGCAAGACGGTCGATGCGCGCAAGGCAAAGCGACTCGGTCTCGCCGACGAATGCGTGCCTGCGCGGATCATGGACAACACGGCGCGCGGGGTCCTGCTCGCGCGACCCGCGCCGCGCACGCTCGGTTTCCCGCTCTCGCTCACGCTGACGTCGCCGGCGCGCCGCCTGATTGCGGCGAAGGCGCGCAAGCAGGTCGCGCAGCGCGCACGCCGCGAGCACTATCCGGCGCCCTACGCAATCCTCGATCTGTGGGAACGCTTCGACGGCAATCCGCTCGCACCGCCCGCAGGTGATCCGGCCGCGATCGGCGCATTGCTCGCGACGCCGACCGCCGCCAACCTGATCCGCGTGTTTCATCTGCAGGAGCGGCTGAAGGCGCTCGGCAAGGCGACGGGAACCTCGGTGTCGCGCGTGCACGTCGTCGGCGGCGGCACGATGGGCGGCGACATCGCGGCGTGGTGCGCGCTGCGCGGGATGACGGTGACGCTGCAGGACCAGGACGCGCAACGGCTTGCGCCGGCGATGCAGCGCGCAGCGAAGCTTTTCGCCGATCGCCTGAAGGATCCGCGCCGCGTGCGCGATGCGAGCGACCGCCTGATTCCCGACGTTCCCGGCGCCGGCGTTCCCCATGCGGACGTGATCATCGAAGCGATCTTCGAAAACGTCGACGCCAAGTGCAAGCTCTTTGCCGAGCTCGAATTGCGTGCGCGCCCGGACGCGATCCTGGCGACGAACACGTCGTCGATCCCGCTGGAACAGATCGCCCGCGCCCTGCGCGCGCCGTCGCGGCTGATCGGCCTGCATTTTTTCAATCCGGTCGCGCGGATGATGCTGGTCGAAGTCGTCGCAGGACACGGCAGCGACCCGTCGTTGCTCGCCCGCGGCGCCGCGTTCGTACGCGCGATCGACAAGCTGCCGTTGCCGGTGAAAAGCGCGCCAGGTTTTCTGGTCAATCGCGTGCTCGCGCCGTACCTGATGGCGGCGATGCGCTGCGTCGACGACGGCGTTGCGCCCGAAGCCGTCGACGAAGCCGCCGTCGCGTTCGGCATGCCGATGGGGCCGATCGAGCTCGCGGACACCGTCGGCCTCGACATCTGCCTCGCGGTTGGACGGATGCTGGGCAATCAGGGCGAAACGCCGCGCAAGCTGGCCGAGCGTGTGGCGGCGGGTCAGCTCGGCAAGAAGACCGGGCAGGGTTTCTACGCGTGGGTTAACGGCCGCGCGCAAAAGCACGCGGGCAGCGCGGCACCCGCGGGTCTCGGCGGCAGGCTCATCGATCCGATGGTCGCGGAAGCGAAGTCGGCGCTGGCGGAGGGCATCGTGGATGACGCGGACCTCGTGGACGCCGGTGCGATTTTCGGCGCCGGCTTCGCTCCGTTTCGCGGCGGTCCGCTGCAATATTCGCGGGCGGCGTCCGGCGCGGCCTGACCGGCGGCAACACCACGCGCGTGGTGTAGGATTTGCCGGGGCTTGAAGCGCGCGGCGTGGCGCGAGTCCGCCATCGCCGGCGGCACACTGACGTGATGGCGACAGACGCATCGAACGAATGCGAGCGGGGGGAGTCGTGGACCGGATCTGGCTCAGCAACTATCCGCGCGGCGTGCCCGCGGAGATCGACGTCGACGAATACGCATCCGTCCGCGAAGTCTTCGAGGAGAGCTGCCGCGCGTTCGCGACACGGCCCGCGTTCTCGTGCATGGGCCGCACGATCTCGTTCGGCGATCTGGATGCGCTGTCATCGACGTTCGGCGCATGGCTGCAGGGAATGGGTTGCGGCCGCGGCACGCGCGTCGCACTGATGATGCCGAACATCCTGCAGTATCCGATCTGCCTGTTCGGTGTGCTGCGGGCGGGCTGCACGGTCGTCAACGTCAACCCGCTCTACACGCCGCGGGAACTGGAGCACCAGCTCGTCGACTCGGGCGCCGAGGTGATCGTCGTCGTGGAGAATTTCGCGCACACGCTGCAGGATGTCGTCGGCAAGACGAAGATTCGGCAGACGGTCGTGACGTCCATTGGCGAGCTGCTCGCGATCAAGGGTCGCGTTATCGATCTGGTGCTGCGGCGGGTCAAGCGCGTGATTCCGAAGTGGTCGTTGCCCGGCGCGATCCGGCTCGCCGACGCGATGAAGGCGGGGCGCAAGCTTTCGCTGGCCCGCATTCCGCTCGGGCACGACGACCTCGCATTTCTCCAGTACACCGGCGGAACGACGGGGGTCGCGAAGGGCGCGATGCTCCTGCACCGCAACATCGTCGCGAACATGCTGCAGGCGCGCGCGTGGATTCGGCCGATTCTCGACGACAGCCGGCGTGAGGTGATCATGACGCCGCTGCCGCTCTATCACATCTTTTCGCTGACGGCGAACTGCCTGGTGTTCATGTCGGTCGGCGGCGAGAACGTGCTGATCACGAACCCGCGCGACATCCCGGGCTTCGTCAAGGAGATGCGCCGCTACCGTTTTACCGCGCTCACCGGCGTGAACACGCTGTTCAACGCGCTGCTGAACAATCCGGATTTCCGCGGGCTGAATTTTGCGACGTTCAGGCTGACGCTCGGCGGTGGGATGGCGGTGCAGGAGGCGGTCGCGAAGCGCTGGAAGGAAGTGACCGGCGTGACGCTGGTCGAGGCGTACGGGCTGACCGAAACGTCGCCGGCCGCAATGATGAATCCGCTCGACCTCGCCGAGTACAGTGGAACGATCGGCTTGCCGATTTCCTCCACCGACGTCGCGTTGCGCGACGACGCAGGCAACGATGTCCCGGCCGGCCAGCCGGGCGAGATCTGCATCAAGGGACCCCAGGTGATGGCGGGTTATTGGCACCGTCCCGACGAGACGGCCAACGTGATGACGCCCGACGGATACCTGATGACCGGTGACGTCGGCACGATGGACGAGCGTGGCTACATCAAGATCGTCGACCGGAAGAAGGACATGATTCTCGTCTCGGGCTTCAACGTCTATCCGAACGAGATCGAGGGCGTCGTCGCCATGCATCCGGGTGTGCTCGAATGTGCGGCAGTCGGAATCCCGGATCGCAAGTCCGGCGAAGCGGTGAAGCTCTTTGTCGTGCGCAAGGATGAGGCGCTCACTGCCGAGCAGGTCCTCGCACATTGCCGCGAGCATCTGACCGGATACAAGTGCCCGCGCGACGTCGAGTTCCGCCGCGAGCTGCCGAAGTCGAACGTCGGCAAGATCCTGCGCCGCGAATTGCGCGACGAAGCGAGGCGGGCAGCGTGAGCGAGTCGGGCGAGGTCGAGGTCCGGACCGAGCCGATGGCCACGGTGCATCTTCCCGCCGGCACGCCGGCGCTGCGCGTCACGCCGATGCCCGCCGACGCGAATTTCCACGGCGACATATTCGGCGGCTGGATCATGTCGCAGGTCGATTTGGCCGGATCGATCCCGGCGTCGCGGCGCGCACGCGGGCGGGTCGCAACGGTCGCGGTCAACTCATTCCTGTTCAAGCAGCCGGTGCTGATCGGCGACGTGGTGTCCTTTTATCGCGACGATCGAAAAGACCGGCCGCACGTCGATCACCGTCGCGGTCGAGGTCTACGCCCAGCGGAATCCGGACGAGGAAATCACCGTCAAGGTCACCGAAGCGAGCCTGACGTACGTTGCCGTCGGCCCGGATCGCCGCCCGCGCGAACTGCCGTCGCTCGACGCGTGATGCGCGAGCGATGCGGTTGGCGCGGCCGGCATAAAGCCCCGGCCGTCGCGGCGGCCGACTCGGAAATCGTCGGCGACCGATCGTCCGGATATCCCGCGTCGCCGCACCGTCGCTCGGGCGCGGGACGTCGGGCAGCAGGCTGGACACCCTCGCTCGGGACTGCAAGTGCAGGAGTTGTATTCCTCACGCCACAGTGGCGCAGATCGGCGCCCCGCTCCCATGTCCGGGACAATTTCGCGCGAGGCGTTCCGGTATAGTGGTGGCAGCGATTGCAAGGCGATGCAGCGGGCGCCGGATAATCGATTGGCGCGCTCGACCGTGCTCGATTACCTTGGGAGGCTCAAAGCCATGCAGGAAAGCATCTTCAGGCGCTCGACGATTGGCGCGGCTGTCGGGGCGATCGTCCTGACACTTTCGGCCGGACATGCGCTCGGGGCGGCATTCGCGCTGCAGGAGAATTCCGGCAGCGGTCTCGGCAACGCATTCGCAGGCGGCGCCGCCGCCGCGGAAGACGCGAGCACGGTGTGGTCCAACCCGGCGGGCATGTCGCGTATCACGTCACCACAAGTGGCCGTCGCGGTGCATCTGATCACGCCGTCGATCAAGTTCCACGACGATGGTTCCGCGCCCGCGGCATTCCAGCCCCTCGGCGGCTCCGGCGGCGACGCCGGCAGCGTGAACGTCGTGCCGAACCTGTACATCGTCGTGCCGGTCAACACGCAGTGGAGCATCGGACTGGGCGTGAACGCGCCGTTCGGGCTCGTCACCGAATGGGACGACGACTGGCTCGGACGCTTCCAGGCAATCAAGTCGGACATCAAGACGATCAACGTCAATCCGGCCGTGTCGTGGCGCGCCACCGACACGTTCGCGGTCGGCCTCGGCATCGACTGGCAGCGCACCGACGCGGAATTCACGAGCAGGGCCAACTACAGCGCCGGCCTCGTGCAGGCGGCAGGCCAGGCGGCGATGGGCGGCCAGATCCCGCCGGAGCTCGTTGGGCAGATCGCTGCGCTGACGCCGGGTCTCGAATCGAAGGTCAGGATCAAGGGCGACGACAGCGCATGGGGCTGGAATGTCGGATTCCTGTGGGACGTCACGCCGCAGACGCGCGTCGGCGCGCAATATCGGTCGTCGATCAAATACGACATCGCGGCCAACGTGAGCTTCGATAACCCGACGCCGACCGTGCCGCCGGCGTTGGCGCCCGTCGTCGGCTTGCTCGCGACCGGCGTTAACGGCGTGCTCGCCAACGGCGGCGTCACGGCGAACATCGAATTTCCCGACATCTCGAACGTTTCGATATTTCATCACCTGAACGACCGCTGGGACCTGATGGGCGACGTGCAGTTCACGCGCTGGTCCACGATCAAGGACCTGACGTTCGTGCGCACGACGGGTGCGGTGCTTTCGAGCACGCCGGAGAATTTCGACAACGCATGGCGCGTCTCCGCCGGTGCGACGTACCGGTGGAACGACGCGTGGAGCTTCCGCGGCGGTCTCGCGTGGGATCAGTCGCCGGTGAACACGGCCGATCGCACGCCGCGGTTGCCGGATGCGGATCGCATCTGGATTGCGCTGGGAACCCAATACCGCGTGAACCGCAACCTCGCGCTCGACGCAGGATTTGCGTACATCCGCGCGGACAAGGCCGACACGTCCCAGAATGCGGGATCGACCGCCGCCAACGGGCTCATCAGCGGCCACTACGACGAAAGCGTCACGATCTTCTCCGGCCAGCTGACCTATAAGTTCTGACCGGAGCTCGCCGCGCGCGCGCCGGGCCACCGTACCCGCCGCCATCCATTGCAGCGGTAGCGCTCGCAATCCGGCGGCGTTTGCGCCGTCCGGATCAACCAGACCAACGGAGTCGAAAATGTTCGGAAAAGCGATCGTATGGATTGCCGCATTCGCGATTTCGGCGAGCGCCTCTGCAGTCGAAGTCGGCGGCGTGCAGATCGCCGGCAAGGCGAGTGTCGGTGGCGAGGAACTGGTGCTGAACGGCGCGGGCGTCCGCAAGCGTGCAATCTTCAAGATCTACGTCGGCAGCCTTTATGTGACCGAAAAGGCGACGACGGCCGAGGGCGTCCTCGCGAAAGCACCGCGCCGCATCCAGCTCAATGTGCTGCGAAACCTTTCCGCCGATCAGCTGATCACCGCACTGGTCGACGGGCTCAGGGAAAATTCGACCGCTGCCGAAATGCAGGCGATCAGCGTGCAGACCGGTGAAATGGCCGCCATCATGAAGTCATTCGGAGAGGCGAAGGAGGGAAGCGTCGTGACGCTGGATTTCGTCGCCGGGTCGACGCAAATCGGCCTGGACGGCGTGCCGCGGGGCTCGATCGATGGCGAAGCGTTCAACCGCGCGCTGACGAACGTCTGGCTCGGCGAACATCCGGTCCAGCCCGACCTCAAGAAGGCGATGCTGGGCGGTGCCTGATTTCTGGCGCAGCTCCGGCTACCGTCTCCTGACGAAGGGCGAGGATGGCCGGTTGCAGGTGACCGACGATTTTCTGCGCAGCTTCCTCGCGCGCCCCGAGCTTGCGCCGGTACCCGAATCCTCCGCGACGGAATTGCGGCTGCACGACGCGCTGCTGGCGGATCCGCGGCGAGCGATTCCGGCGGCGGAGATCGGCGCGATCGACGATGCGGACGCGCGCGAGAACTACACGATCTGGTCCCGCTTTCGCGATCGCCTGCTCGCGGCCCGCACGCTCGAGGCCGCCTACGCCGGGCTGTTTCGCGGCGACGGCGTCGACGTGCCGCCGATGTTCGTTGCGCAACTGACGCAGATCATCCTTCGCCATATTCTCGGGGACAACGCCGATCCGCTTGCGGCACGCGCAGCGGAGATGCTGTTCCGGACGCAGAAGATCGCCGTGACGGACGACGGCGCCGTGATGGCGGCCGACGAGACTACCGTCGAGATGTTCGCCGAGGGTGGCGCGTTCGGCTCGCTCGGCGAGTTGCTCGCGCGGAACCGGACGCCGCTGCGCACGGTCGATCTCGATGTGCTCGATCGCGAGAACGGGGCGGCGTACTGGGAGCGCGACGAGCGCCACGACTTTTCGATCAGCCTGAACCGCGGGCGCGCGGCATTGACCGCGCTCCTGCGGGTGTTCGAAGGTTGGATCGGGCACTTTCTCGGGGTCAACGTGACGATTAGGACCGAGCGCGAGATCGACGATGCACACTGGGTCTGGCACGTCGGTCTCGACGCCGAGGCGAGCGGGATCCTGAACGACCTTTATAATCGGCAGAACGTCGATGAGATGAGGATGGGTCGGCTGCTGTGCCTGTTCCGTCTCGATTTCGACGACGCCGCGGACATGCGTGCGGCGATCGCCGGTCGTCCGGTCTGGCTCGCGATGGCGATGGACGAGCACCACCGGCTGCGGTTGAAGCCCCAGAATCTGCTGATGAACCTGCCGCTCGCGCGGCCGCAATGAGAATCCATTCATGACCGACGCATGTTCTGCGCGCCGCCGTGCGAGCCTGGCGGCGCTCGTCGCTGCCATGTTGTGCAGCGCGCCCGCGCTGGCGCAATCACCGGCAGTGCCAGGCGAGCCATCCTCGCCGCCACAGGTCCCGGCGCGGCCCGACGTGACGCCGCGGCCGGCGTCCCGGAACCCTCGAAGTCGCCGGAATCCGCTACGCGGCCTTCGATGAGCGCAGCGCCGGCGCAACCCGACACCGGGCCGCTGGCGCCGCTCGCCTGGCTCGAAGGATGCTGGCAAGGCGCGGTGAACCAGCGCGAATTCCGCGAGCAATGGCTGCCGTTGCGCGGCGGCATGCTGATCGGTGCCGGACAAAGCGTGCTGCGCGGCAAGATGCAGGATTACGAATATCTGCGCCTCGAGCCGCGTGCGGATGGGGTTTACTTCACCCAGTTTTCCGCCGATCGCACCGAGTCGTCGTTCAAGCTGACCGGCACGACGACCGAGCACGAGGACACGATTTTCACGTTCGCGAACACGGCCGGCGGCTATCCCGCACGGCTCGTCTACCGGCGCGGCATCGACGGCTGGCTGTATGAAACGATCGACGGGCCGCTGAACGGCAGCGACAAGAAGGTGATCTATCCGATGCGGCGCATCGATTGCGAAAGCGGCGAGTACATTCTCAAGTAGCGGATGGCGAACAGCTCCGACAACGACGCTCCGGCCTCCGGGCCGCCGGCGCAAAGCGCAGCGCTCGCGAGTTTCGAGCGGATGCTCGCGGCCGGCAAGGACAGCGCGCTGCTCAGGTATTCGATGGGCAACGAATACGCCAAGGCGGGAGACTGGGCGGCTGCCGCGAATGCGCTGCGGCACGCCGTCACGCTCGATGCGGATTACACGGCGGCGTGGAAGCTCTACGCGCGGGCGCTCGAACACGAGGGGCGCGCGACGGCGGCGCTCGACGCGTATCGAACGGGCATCGACGTCGCGAAGCACAAGGGCGACCGCCAGGCGGAAAAGGAAATGACGGTGTTCGCGCGGAGGATCGAGCGCGCACTCGCGGGCGGGTAGTCAGCCGGCCGAGCGCCCACCAGTCTGCGTTACGCCACGATTCGCGAGCTCGTCGGCGCGGTGATTGCCCGGCGTATCGGCGTGACCCTTGACCCAGTGCCAGCGAATCCGTCGCAGCCCGGCAAGCGCATCGAGCTCGCGCCACAGCTCCGCGTTCTTGACGGGCTTGCGGTCGCTCGTGCGCCATCCGTTCTTCTTCCAGCCGTGGATCCATTCCTCGATCCCGAGCTTGACGTATTGCGAATCGAGATAGAGGTCGACGTCGCAATCGCCGCGCAGCGCCTCCAGCGCGCGAATCACGGCGGTAAGCTCCATCCGGTTGTTCGTTGTCATCGGCTCGCCGCCGTAGAGCTCCTTTTCGCGACCATCGAACATCAGCAGTGCGCCCCAGCCCCCCGGCCCCGGGTTGCCCTTGCATGCGCCGTCGGTGTAGATGACGACCGAACTCACCGGCGATGCCGGTGCGTCGTCAGGCTCTCGCGCGCGCGGGCCGCGGGGGCGAGCGCCTTCTTGCGCTCGCGACGCTCCCACGCCGGCGCGAAGAGCCGCATGCCGAGCACTTTCTTCGTCGCGCGAAGATAATAGACGCCGCCGGTGATCGGCCACCAGCGGTCGCCGGTCTTCTCGAAGAACGACAGGCGCCGCAGCCATTTCTCCTGCGTGAACGGCGGCACGTAGCAATCGAGACGGCCGCCGACGATGTCGAAGCCGAGCAGCGACAGCCAGTCCTTCAGCCGGTAGAGCGCGATGAAGCTGCCATTCCACGGCGGCGTCGCGCCGCGGCCGAAATAGCGGCGGGTGCCGAACAGCGAGAACGGATTGAAGCCTGCGATGACGATCTGTCCCTCGGGACGGATGACGCGCCACGCTTCGCGCAGCATCAGGTGCGGATCGTCGGTGAACTCGAGCGCGTGCGGCATGACGATCAGGTCGATCGCATTCTCCGCGAAGGGCAATCCGTGCGGATCGGCGATGATGTCGGCGGGCGGGTCGTAGTCGAGCGTCCATTTCGAGACGATCCGGCTCTGCGCGAGAAGCGGGCACTCGGGCAGGCCGATCTGCAGCGCGTGGAAACCGAAGATGTCCGCTACAGTCTCATCGAAATAGGCCTGCTCGCGCGCACGCAGGTACTCGCCGAGCGGCGTCGCGAGCCACGCCGAAAGCGTCACCGGCGGCTGTTCCATTCCATCCGAGGGTTGATCCATGCCGACGATTATCCCCATCCCCGCATTCAGGGACAACTACATCTGGCTCGTGCGCGAAGGCCGCAACGCGGCGGTCGTCGATCCGGGCGATGCCGCGCCGGTGTTCGCCTATCTCGAGGCGCACGGGCTCGCGCTGTCGGCGATCGTGACGACGCATCATCATGCCGATCACGTGGGCGGCGTGACGGCATTGCGCGGCCGGTACGATGTACCGGTGTACGGGCCCGCGCGCGAATCGATTCCCCGCCGCAGCCAGGCACTGGCGGAAGGCGACCGGTTCGTCGTGCCGGGTGTCGATATGGCGCTCGAGGTCCTCGACATCCCGGGTCATACCGCCGGGCACGTCGCCTGCTTCTCGTCCGATACCCGGATGCCGCTCGTATTCTGCGGCGACACGCTGTTCGCGGCCGGGTGCGGCCGCCTGTTCGAAGGCACGCCCGAGCAGATGTGGTCCTCGCTGTCGAAGCTTGCCGCGCTGCCGCCGGCCACCGCCGTTTATTGCGGGCACGAATATACGCTCGCCAACCTGCGCTTTGCGGCAGCGGTCGAGCCGGGCAATGCGGCGATCCGCGAACGGATCCGGCGCGAGAGCGACAAGCGCGAGCGCGCGATGCCGACCTTGCCATCGACGATCGCCGAAGAACACGCGACGAACCCCTTCCTGCGCGCCGCATTGCCGGCTGTGATGGCGAGCGCGGCCGCGCATGCCGGCCGTCCGGTCACCGGCGCCGTCGACGCGTTCGCAACGCTTCGCGCGTGGAAAAATGATTTCCAATGACGATCGTTGCGCCGCGACGCAATCATCGGCTGGACCGCCGGCGCGCGCGTGTGAAGGCAATCTCGCGCGTGCATCGGCGGCCGGGCCGTGCGCGGCGGGTTGACGGTCGCCGCTGTGCGGCCTACCATCGCCGGAATTTCGCGGGGTCCGCAAAGTTGCGGATCCGGAACCTGAATTGCGTTATCGACGATCCCTGATCCTGCCGGTGGTTCTCGCGCTCGCTGCCTGCGCGACACCTGCCCCGCCACCACCGGTTCCCCCGCCCGCGGCGTCGACGACGCTGCCGGTCATCGATTTCCCCCCTCCGCCGTCGCCCATCGTCCTTGTCGATCCGTTCTCGGATGCGGCCGCCGACCTCGAGCCGCTGCCGCTGTCCAGCGGAAACCTGTGGGACCGGATCGTCAGAGGCTATGCGATTCCCGATGTCGAAGGACCGCTCATCGACAAATGGGAGCAATACTATGCGGAGCGGCCCGATTACGTCGCGCGCATGGTCGAGCGCAGCCGGCGCTATCTCTATCACATCGTCACCGAGGTCGAAGCGCGCGGCATGCCGCTTGAAATCGCGCTGTTGCCGATCGTCGAAAGCGGGTTCAACCCGAACGCGCTGTCCACGAGCCGCGCCGCCGGCATCTGGCAGTTCATGCCGTCGACGGGAAAGGTGTTCGGACTGGAGCAGAACTGGTGGTTCGATTCGCGCCGCGACGTCGTCGCCGCCACGAGTTCCGCGCTCGATTACCTGCAGAAGCTGCATGCCGAATTCGACGATTGGCAGCTCTCGCTCGCTGCCTACAACTGGGGCGAAGGCAACGTGCGGCGCGCGGTCGCGCGCAACCGGGCGAGAGGGTTGCCGACCGACTTCGGGAGCCTGCAGAACCTCCCGGTCGAAACGCGCAACTACGTGCCCAAGCTGCAGGCCGTCAAGAACATCATCGTCGCTCCGCAAAAGTACGGATTGGAGATGGCCGAAGTACCCAATGCGCCGTATTTCACCGTCGTACAGACGACCGTGCGGATGGACGTCAAGCGCGCGGCCGAGCTCGCCGAACTGCCCGTCGACGAATTTCTCGCGCTCAACCCGCAGCACAACCGTCCGGTCATCTCGGGCGCGGACAATTACTCGATCCTGTTGCCGATCGACAAGGCCGAGATCTTCGCCGCCAAGCTCGACCTGATCGATCAGCCGCTCGTGTCCTGGCAGGCGCACCGGATGAAGGCCGGCGAAACGCTGTCGCAGGTGGCGGTTCGCTATGGCATGTCGATCGAAACGCTGCGCTCGGTGAACGGCATCGGTCCGCGCCAGTCGGTGCCCACAGGCTATGCGTTGCTGGTGCCGTCGCAGCGCCCCAGCGCCGAAAGCGTCGCATCACTGGCGGACACGGTATTCACGACGGTGCCATCCGGCCGCACGTTCTTCTACACGGTTCGCCGCGGCGAGACGCTCGGCGCGATCGCGGCGCGCTACGGCGTCACGATGCAGGACATGCGGCGCTGGAACCGGCTTGCGCACGATCGCGTCGGCGCCGGCCAGAAGCTGCGCGTGACGAGCGACGTTGCGCCGGTCAGATCGGCTCACGGGAAAGGCCGGCATCATCAGGTCGCGAAGCGTCCGACGGGGCGCGTTTCCGGCACGTTCGCCGCGCGGGCCAAGCCGACCGGCGGGGGCAGCGGAGGTCGCAAGCCGGCGGTCGCATCGGCAGCCGAGCGCGTCGGCGCAAGCAACCACTGACGATCGGGCAGTTTCCGGCGGAGCCGGACGCTCGCCCGCACAGAATGCAAAACGGGCGACGCTTTGGCGCCGCCCGTTTTCGGCCGTCGCGTGTTTCGCGACGGAAGCGGATCGAAGAAGTTACTTCTTCTTCTTCGCGGCTCTCTTCTTCGTGGTCTTCCGCTTGGCTGCCTTCTTGCGCGGTGCGGCCTTCTTTTTCCCGGCCTTGCGCTTGGTCGCCTTCTTCTTGGCGGCCTTGCGCTTCTTGGGGGCGGCGCGCTTCTTGGTCGCCTTCTTCTTCTTGGCGGCCTTGCGCTTCTTGGGGGCGGCGCGTTTCTTCGCCGCCTTCTTCTTCTTGGCGGCCTTGCGCTTCTTCGGGGCAGCCTTCTTCGCGGTCTTCCGAGCCGCCGACTTCTTGGGGGCGGCCTTGCGTTTCTTCGCCTTCTTCTTCGGCGCCGAGGCGGGGGCCGTCGGCGTCATCATGGACATCATGTCAGCCATCATCGTTGCTTTCTCCTGTCTGAGTTCATGTAACTGTTATGGTCCTTCTCTCGCAGGTGTCGCCGGTTCCCGGGGAAAACGCGCTCTACCGCAACAAATTCGAGCCTACCCCTTGACAAATCCATTGGCACCTGCTGCCTGCATTGTAGCCACGTTTCAAGCTTTTGCAAGATTTGAGCCGCCGTTCGAACGGCTCGAAACGCCACTGTTGCGAATTCGCACACCGATTGCGAGCGCGCGCGAGCGCGATTTCTGCGCGCGACACCGCGGAATTCACGGCGGCAGACGCGTTTCCTGCGCGTGGAGTTCCGCAAGCGTTTCGCGACGCCGGATCAGGTGCGCGGCGTCGCCGTCGACGAGCACTTCGCAGGCGCGCGGCCGCGCGTTGTAGTTCGAGCTCATCGACATCGCGTATGCGCCGGTCGCGCGCACCGCGAGAAGGTCGCCCTCTTCCAGTGCGATCTGGCGATCGTGCGCGAGGAAGTCGCCGCTCTCGCAGATCGGTCCGACGACGTCGAAGCGCCGCGCGCCCGACGCGCGGGGATGGACGGGATCGATCCCGTGCCATGCGTCGTACAGCGCGGGCCGCAACAGATCGTTCATCGCCGCGTCGACGACCGCGAAATTCCGCACGGCGCCCGGCTTGACGACGCGAACGCGCGTCAGCAGCAAGCCGGCGTCGCCCACCAGGCGCCGTCCGGGCTCGAACAGCAGCCGTTCGCGGCGGTCGCGAAACAGCGCGCGCACCATCGCCGCATAGTCGGCGATCGCGACGGGCGTTTCGTCGCGGTACCGGATGCCGAGTCCGCCGCCCACGTCGACGTGATCGAGCGCGATGCCGTCCGCCGCGATCGCGTCGACGAGCGAGAGCATCCGCGCCGCGGCCTCGCGGTGCGGAGCAAGGTCGATGATCTGCGAGCCGATGTGCATGTCGATCCCGCGCACGGCGATTGCCGGCATCCGCGCAGCATGGCGATACAGCGCGTGCGCTTCGGAAAACGCGACGCCGAACTTGCTTTCCTTGAGGCCGGTCGATATGTACGGATGCGTCAGCGGATCGACGTCGGGATTGACGCGGAAGCTGATCGGCGCCCGCTTGCCCATGCGTGCCGCCACGGACGCCAGATGATCGAGCTCGCTCGCCGATTCGACGTTGAAGCACAGGATGCCCGCGGCCAGCGCCGCTTCCATCTCGGCATCGCTCTTCCCCACGCCGGAGAACACGACCTTGCCCATATCGCCGCCCGCCGCGACCACGCGCGCGAGCTCGCCACCCGACACGATGTCGAATCCGCTGCCGAGACGCGCGAACAGATCCAGGATCGCGAGCGACGGATTCGCCTTGATCGCGTAGCAGACGAGGTGAGGAACGCCGGCGAACGCTCGATCGAACGCCTCGTACGCGTCCGCCAACATCCTCCGCGAGTAGACGTAGCAGGGGGTGCCGTAGCGCGCGGCCAGCGTCGACAGCGGCACGCCTTCGGCGCAAAGCTCGCCGCCGACGTATGCGAAACCGCTCACGGGTTGCGTTCGGATGGTATCGGTGGCGGCGGCAGCGCAGGCGAGGTGGTCGCCGGCGCCACCGCCGGATTGTCGATCGGCGGCGGGGGCGTTCCCGTCGGCGTCGCTTTCGGCGGCGCCCGCAGCGGTCCTTTTGCGCCGCAACCCGGCAGCGTGAGGGCGACGGCGGCGAAGACGCAGGAAGCCAGCATGGCGCGGCGACTGAATTGACGTAACATCGTGCGAAATCCCATGTGTACCGAGTCAGGATTCACTGCTGACTCGGTACACTAGCATGATGTGATGGACGAATCAGCTTTCATTGCCGCTGCCGATGCGACGCTCGACAAGGTCGGGCTGGCCCTCGACGCCGCGCTTGAAACGAGCGCCTCGGACCTCGACTGGAATCTGCAGGACGGCGTGCTGACGATCGAGTGCGAAGACGAAAGCCGCATCATCGTCAACCGGCATGTCCCGAATCGCGAGATCTGGGTGGCCGCGAAAAGCGGCGGCTTCCATTTCCGGCCCGACAACGGACAGTGGCGCGATGCGCGCGGCCATGACGAGCTTTCCGCGGTGCTCGTCCGGCTCCTGAAGACGCAGGCACGGATCAGCGTGCGGATGCCGGAGTTGCCGGCTCCGCGCGAACGTTAGGCGGTCAGGAGCGCCGTCCAGTCGTCGAGCTCGCGCTTGCGCGCCGCGTGGCCCGGCAGCAGCGCTTCGACGACGGCCCAGAATCGCGCCGAATGATTGAGCTCCACGATGTGCGCGACCTCGTGCGCCACGACGTATTCGGCGAGCGGCGGCGGCAACTGCACGAGCCGCCAGTTGAGCCGGATCTCGCCTTTTGCATTGCAGCTGCCCCACTCGCTGCGCGCATTCGACAGCCGTACCGACGCCGGGCACGTCGTGACGCGCCGGACATAGTCGGCGACGCGGCTTGCCACCAGCGTCCACGCCTGGTCGCGGAGCCAGTCTCCGACGCAGTCCGCCACCTGCGCGTTCGTCGTGCGCGAGCGGGTGACGGACGGTCAGGTGGAAGAGGTCGGTGGCGATCGACGTACGCCGCGACGGATGAAGGTCGAGGGTGAGCTGCTCGCCGCGGAACACGATCGGCGCGCCCGATTTCCACTCGCGCGGCATCATTTCGCGGCGCCGCGCGCGCCATTCGGCAAGCGATCTGACGATCCATCGCGCCCGCTCGGTGAGCGCCGAGTCGATGTCGCGCAGCGTGACCCAGCGCGGCGCCCGGACGGTGAGCCCCTCGAGATGCACTTCCATGCCGATCGAGCGGCGTCGCGCGCGGATCAGCCGGTACTCGATCGGCTGACCCGCGAGCACGATGCGCCGTTGCTGGCCGTCGCGCCGCTCTTCCGCAGTCCGCGTCGTATCGAGACTCACGCGGGCCCGATCCGCGCCACTTCGTCTTCGATCCAGGTTTCGACCGCCTGCATCAATCGGGCGGGGTCCTTCGTATCGAGCGTGATCGGCTTGCCGATCGACACGGTCACGGTGCCCGGGCGCTTGCGGAACACACCCTTGGGCCACAGCCATCCGGCGTTATGCGCGATGGGGAGGATCGGAACCTGCATTTCGATCGCGAGCCGCGCGGCGCCGGTCTTGTAGCGTACGCGCTTGCCGACGGGAATCCGCGTGCCTTCCGGATAGAGGACGATCCAGAAACCCTGCGCAAATCGTTGCCGCCCCTGGTCCGCAATCTGCATCATGGCGCTCTCCCCTGCCGCGCGGTCGATCGTGATCGGCGAGGCGAGCCGGAACGCCCAGCCGAAGAACGGCAGCGACAGCAATTCCTTCTTCGCGACGTACGCGAGCGGCGGAAGCAGCTGCGTCAGGAACAGCGTTTCGAAGGTCGAGCTGTGCTTGCACGCGACGATGTGCGGCGTCGCCGGGATGCCATCCATGCCGATCACCCGATGCCGGATGCCGCAGATCCGGCGCGCCGCCCACAGGTTCGTCGCGCACCAGCCGGTGATGAACCGGTAGCGGCGCACCGGCGGCAGCCACGCGACGCAGAACACCGCCACGGCGTAGAGCGGTGTGACGATCAGCTGGAACAGCGCGAATGCGACGGAGCGTAGCGCGGATGCCATTCGGCGCGGCGATCAGTCGCCCGCCAGCAGCGCTGACGCGGCGAACGCGAGATCGGGAAAGATCACCGTGTTCGGCGGGAAGCCGCCCTCGCGCAGCGTCTTTTCGCCCTTGCCGGTCAGCACGAGCATCGGCTGCGCACCGACGATCTCGGCGGCCCGCAGGTCGCGCAATCCGTCGCCGATGCAGGGCACGCCGGTCAAGTCGGCGTTGAATCGCACACCGATTTCCTGCAGCATTCCCGCCTTCGGCTTGCGGCATTCGCATCGCGAGTCCGCGGTGTGCGGGCAATAGAATACGGCGTCGACGCGCCCGCCCGCCTGCCCGAGCGCGCGGTGCATCTTGTCGTGAATCGCGTTCAGCGTCGCGAAATCGAGCAGGCCGCGTCCGACGCCGGACTGGTTCGTTGCGACGACGACGCGAAAGCCCGCGTGATTCAGGCGAGCGATCGCTTCGAGACTCCCGGGGATCGGCCGCCATTCGTCTGGCGACTTGATGAACTGATCGCTGTCGTGATTGATGACACCGTCGCGGTCGAGCACGATCAATCGCGCGGCGCGGGTCGGCATCACGGTGTCGGAAGCGAACTGGACCATGCGGATGGAGTCGATCGTCGGGCCGTGAGGGTCGCGGGATGGGCTTCGGGCGTCTGGCGCGTCGCGTGGGTGCCGGTGCGGGAAGCGACGTTCAGGTCGCGAGCTTCGAGATGTCGGCGACGCGGTTCATCGTCGTCGCGACGCGGTTCAGGAGGGCGAGACGGTTGGCGCGAACCTCCGCGTCGTCGGCCATCACCATCACGTCGTCGAAGAAGCGGTCGACGACGGGCTTCGCCGTCGCCAGCGTCTTCAACGCGCTGGCGTAATCGCCGCTCGCGCAATGGCGGTCCACTTCGGGTCCAAGTCTCTCGAATGACTGCCACAGATCGCGCTCGGCGCCATCGGTGAGCCGGTCGACGTCGACGCCGGCCGCAGCCTCGCCACCGCTTTTCTTCAATATGTTGACGATCCGCTTGTTCGCCGCCGACAGCGCGGCCGCTTCCGGCAGCGCCTCGAACACCTTTACGGCGGCGAGCTGGTCCGAAACGAGGTCGACACGCTGCGGCCTCTGCGCAAGAACGGCTTCGATCTGGTTCGCCGTGTACCCCTGCTCGCGCAGATGTCCGCGCAGGCGATCGTACAGGAAGTCGGCAAGCGCTTCCGGGACGGGTTTCGTCGCGGCGACGCTGTTGAACGCCTGAAACGCGAGACCCAGCAGCGCGGGGAGCGGCAACGCCACGCGCTTCTCGATCAGGATGCGCAACACGCCGATTGCCGCACGACGCAATCCGAATGGGTCCCGATCGCCGGTCGGGGGCGCGCCGATGCCGAACATGCCGGCCAGCGTTTCCAGCTTGTCCGCCAGCGCGACCGCCTGGGCGACGGGCGCTTCGGGCAGCGCGTCGCCCGCGTAGCGCGGCCAATAGTGCTGCGCGATCGCGTCGGCGACCGCGGGCGCCTCGCCATCATGCTGCGCGTAATAGCGGCCCATCGTCCCCTGCAGCTCCGGAAACTCGCCGACCATGTCGGTGACGAGATCCGCCTTCGCGAGGAGCGCCGCGCGATCGGCGAGGGCGTGGTCGGCGCCGATCCGCGGTCCGATGTTGCGCGCGATGAAGCGCAGCCGCTCGACGCGATCGGCCAGCGTGCCGAGCTTGCTGTGATAGACGATGTCGCGAAGACGATCGACTCGCGCGGCCAGCGGCTGCTTGCGGTCCTGGTCGTAGAAGAACCTCGCATCGCCAAGCCGCGCGCTGAGCACGCGTTCGTTGCCGCGGATGATCGCGTCCGGTTCCGGTACTGCCAGATTGCTGACCATCAGGAATCGATGCGTGAGCGACCCTTGCGCATCGGCGAGGGCGAAGTATTTCTGGTTCTGCTGCATCGTCAGGATCAGGCACTCCTGCGGCACGGCGAGGAACGCCGCATCGAACGAGCCTGCGTACACGGCCGGCCATTCGACGAGTGCCGTCACTTCATCGAGCAACGCATCCGGCATGATGACGACGGCGCCGGCCGCCTTCTCTTCGAGCTGGCGCACGATTTCCGCGCGGCGTTGCGCGAACCGCGGCAGCACCTTGCCTTCGGCCTCGAGCGTTGGCGCGTATGCGTCGGCGGTTTCGATCGTGATGTCGGCGCGGCCGAGAAAGCGATGTCCCGCAGTGACGCGGTCGGCGGAAAGCCCGAGCGCGGTGACTGGAATCACCGCACTGCCGTGCAGCGCGAGGAGTCGATGGGCGGGGCGAGCGAATTCGACGTCGCTGTAGTAGCTGCCGCGCGTCGGATAGCGCATCATCTTGGGGATCGGCAGCCCTTTGATCGCCGTGTCGAGCGCGTCCTGAAGTCCGCGTTCGAGCGGTTGGCCCTTGGCGAGACTTCGCAAGTACACGTAGTCGGCCTTGCCGTCCGACGCGACGTAGATCCGGTCGGACCCCGCGCCTGCATCGAGCGTCGCGGTCGCCAGGTGCGCACGTCCGAGTCCCGCGAGTTTCTTCCGATACGCCTCCGACGGCTGGCCTTGCGCGTCGCGCGCCACCTTCGCCGGCATCAGCTTGTCGATCACCTCGGCATCGGGCGCAACGGCGCGCACATGCGAAATCGCGACGGCGAGTCGCCGGGGTGTCGCATAGGGCGTGACGATGGACGCTTCCGACAGGACGCCGCCTTGTTTCAACTCGGCGGCGAGCGTTTCGGCGAATGCCGCACCGAGCGACTTGAGCGCCTTGGGCGGCAACTCCTCGGTGACGATTTCGACGACGAGCGTGGCGACCGTCAGCCGATCCGGCACCTGCGCCAGTGGCGCTGGTCATGCAGCGCGCTTGCGGTGCTGGTCGGGAAGCATCGGAAAGCCGAGCGCCGCGCGTGAATCGACGTACGCCTGCGCCACCTGCCTTGAAAGCGCGCGGATGCGGCCGATGTACGAGGCGCGCTCGGTGACCGAGATCGCGCCGCGCGCATCGAGCAGGTTGAACGCGTGCGCGGCCTTGAGGATCATTTCGTAGCCGGGCAACGGCAGCTTCGCTTCGAGCAGCCGCTTCGCCTCGCTCTCGAAGAACGCGAACAGCTCGGTCAGTTTCGGTGCGTTCGACTGCTCGAAGTTGTACGTCGACTGCTCGACTTCATTCTGGTGATAGACGTCGCCGTAGGTGAGCGTCCACCGGCCCTGTCCACCGGGGCCGTCTTCCTTCGCCGTCGCCCAAACGAGGTCGAACACGTTCTCCCTGCCTTGCAGATACATCGCGAGACGCTCGAGACCATAGGTGATCTCGCCGGTGACCGGGTCGCAATCGAGCCCGCCGACCTGCTGGAAATACGTGAACTGCGTCACTTCCATGCCGTTCAGCCAGACTTCCCAACCCAGCCCCCAGGCGCCAAGCGTCGGGTTCTCCCAGTCATCCTCGACGAAGCGCACGTCGTTTCGCCGCAGATCGAAACCGAGCTTCTCGAGCGAGCCCAGGTACAGGTCGAGGATATTGGCCGGCGCCGGCTTCAGCACGACCTGGTACTGGTAAAAGTGTTGCATCCGGTTCGGGTTCTCGCCGTAGCGTCCATCCTTCGGACGGCGCGACGGCTGGACGTAGGCGGCGCGCCAGGGCTCGGGCCCGAGCGCGCGCAGGAATGTCGCCGTATGCGACGTGCCCGCGCCGACCTCCATGTCGTAGGGCTGCAGCAACGCGCAGCCCTGCGCGTCCCAATAGCTCTGGAGCGCGAGAATGATCTGCTGGAACGTTTGCATCGGCGGGTCGGGTCGATCGGTCGGAATTCGCAAAGTGGCCGATTTTACCGGGATTGGTCCGCCGCGACGCCCGTCAACGGGGTATTGCCGGATATGCGATCATGCCTGCGATGAGCGAACCGCTGCACCCGGCCGCGCGTTTCCGCCTGAACCAGCCGCCCGTCATCGCCGAGACGATCGACGGGGAAGTGATGATCGTCAATCTGGAGAACGGCACTTACTACAGCGTCACCAACGCCGGGGCGCTGCTCTGGGACGCCTTGGTTCGAGGCAGTTCGATGGCGGCGCTGCGCGCGCTGGCCGCAGCGCGGTTCGAGACGGACGAAGCGGCGGTCGTTGCCGACCTGGACCGTTTCGTCGCTGCGCTGCTTGGCGAGGGCGTCGTGGTCGCGGGTGACGACGCGGACGGCGATCCGGCGCGGCCAACCGCAGGAGGCGAGCGCGTGCGCTATCGCGGATTCGGCTTCGAGCGCTACGACGACATGCGCGCGTTGCTGGTCGTCGATCCGGTCCACGAGGTCGGCGATGCCGGATGGCCGTCGCGCGCCGACCGCGACATCGAGCCGACATGAACGATGTCGCGGGCGGACGGCCGTCCGCCGTATTGCCGATGATGCGCGACGCATTCGAGGCCGCCGCTTCCACACGGCCGTTTGACCGCCGCAGCTACCGGATCGCCGGCGCCGCCGTCAGCATCCGGACCGGCCGAAGCGGGGCGTCGGCGTCGCTGCTCGCGGCGTTCGAGGCGTGGCGCGTTTCGGAGCCGTCGGTGCCGGACCTCGACGTGATGCTCTTCGATGGCGAGCGCGACGGCTACACGCCAGGGTGCCTTTCCCGGCTCGAGCGCAGCGACGGCGCTCGCGACACGCCCACTGCGATTCAATGCGCCGGTTTGCAGGCGTTCTTTCAGCCCGACATCGGCGTGCTCGCACTCTACGACCGCGGGTGCCGGCGCGGCTACATCTGGTATCGCGAGGTTGCCGCGCTGCCGTATTACGAGTTCGCCGCGCCGCTTCGGCATCTGCTCCAATGGTGGATGCTCGCGCGCGGCGGCGTGCTCGTGCACGGCGCGGCCGTCGGAATCGCCGAAGGCGGGGTGCTTCTCGGTGGCCCGAGCGGATCGGGCAAATCGAGCACCGCGCTCGCGTGCCTCGAATCTGCGCTGAAGTTCGCGGGCGACGACTACGTCGCCGTCGACTGCGCCGCGCCTGCGGCCGTTCACGCTCTCTACTCGACTGCAAAGATCGTGCGGGGAAGTCTCGATCGCCACCCGGCGTTGGCGAAACGATTTCGAAACCTGGACCGTCCCGACGAGAAGCCGATGCTTTTCGTGCACGAGTTCGCTCCCGAGCGGCTGGTCCGCGGCTTTCCATTGCTCGCGCTGCTGGTGCCGGTGATCGCGAACGCCGCGCGCACGCGATTCGTCCCGGCGCGCGCGGCGGATGTCGCCCGCGCGCTTGCGCCGAGTTCCGTGCTGCTGTTTCCGCTGGCCGGAGCGCTTGCGTTCGCGCGCATCGCGACGCTGTGTCGCACGCTGCCCGCGTTCCGGATGGAACTCGGTAGCGACCCGCGGGAAATCGCCGCCGCGGTCACGACGTTCGTCCTCGAGCGCACCGCGGACCCGGTCGCGCTCGCACGTCAATGCGGGTAAGCGTCGTCCTGGCCGTCTGGAACGGCGAGCGATATCTCGATGAGGCGCTGCGGAGCGTGCTCGCGCAGACGCGTCAGCCGGACGAGATCGTCGCGGTCGATGACGGCTCGGTGGACGGAACTGCGTCGATATTGGCCGCCTATCCGTCGATCCGCACGTTGCGGCAACCCAATGCGGGCCCGGCGATATCGCGCAACCGCGGGGTGTCCGAGGCGGCCGGCGACGTCGTGGCGCTGCTGGATCACGACGACGTGTGGGAGCCGCACAAGCTCGCGTTGCAGGTTGCGGCGCTGGAGGCCGATCCGGCGCTGGGATTCGCGCTGTGCGCGATCGACAATTTCCTGACGCCGGGGCTCCCCGCCGTTCCCGCGTGGGTCGATCGCCGAGCGATCGGCGTCCCGCAGCCGGGTTTCGGAACGGGATCACTCGTCGTGCGCCGCTCCGCGTTCGAGCGTGTCGGCCCCTTCGACCCGGCGACCGCGCCCTGCGACGATTCGGACTGGCTTGTCAGGGCGCTCGATGCCGGCATTCGCTTCATTCATCTCGACCAGGCGCTCGTGCGCCGGCGCATCCACGACCGCAATCTCAGCAACGACAGCCGCGGTCCTGCGTACCGGCACGCGATGATGGCGCGCATCCTGCACGCATCGCTCGTGCGTCGCCGCGCGGTCGCGGGAGGCGGGCGCGGGGCCGATCGCGCGCCCTGCGAGCACAGCAAGACCGGCGCATGAGCGAAACCGCCGGCGACACCATCGATGTCGTCATTCCCGCGTACAACGCGGCGCGCTATATCGGCGAGGCGATCGCAAGTGTGCTTGCGCAGCGGCCGCAGGTGGGGCGGGTCGTCGTCGTCGACGACGGCTCGACCGACGCCACGCTCGACATTGCGCGAGGCTTCGGGACCCGCGTGGAGACGCAGCGCCAACCCAACGGCGGCGCCGCCCGCGCGCGCAACGCGGGCATCGCGCGCACCCATGCACCGCTGGTCGCGTTTCTCGACGCGGACGATCGCTGGCTGCCCCGGCGCATCGAGCTCGGCCTGCACAATCTCGCGACGCGGCCCGGCAACGGATTCGTCTGCGCGCGACTGCGGACCTTTCCGAGTCCCGAGCTTCCCGCCGGCGAGCGGGCCCGGCTGCGTGCGCAGAATGCCGAGTACCACGACGGTTGGCTCGCGAGCGCATTGATCGTGCGCCGAAGCGCGCTCGAGCGCGTCGGAGGATTCGCCGCCGACCTGCGCGTCGGCGAAGTCGTCGACTGGTTCGATCGCGCGCGCGAGATCGGCGTCACCGGCGACCTGCAGGACGATGTGCTGATCGAGCGCCGCCTGCACTCGCGCCAACACGACGCGGACTGCGGACTTGCGCGGCTACCTGGTCGCCGCAAAGCGCCACCTTGACCGCGTGCGATCCCGCGGCGGGGAACTCGACGCGTGATCGGCGGCGGGTGGCGTCCAACCGCAGCGCAGGAAAATCTGCTGGACGCGGTCGTCGGCCCCGAGGCGGGCGTCGCGGCAGCATGGCGGCGCTGCGTCGGCGGCAATGCGATCACGACGCTCGACGACGGATCGGCGCGCCTGCTGCCGCTGCTGATGCCGCGGCTGCACCTGATTCCGGACGACGACCCCGCGCGCGGCCGCATCGCCGGCGCGTACCGGCGTTCGTTCTATCACGGCAGCCTGCTCCGCGCGCGGGCGGTTCGTGCGCTCGCCGCGCTCGATGCAGCGCACGTGCCCACGCTGGTGCTGAAGGGCGGCGTGCTCGGCCCCTGTCACTACCGCGACCCTGCGCTGCGCCAGATGAACGATTTCGACGCGCTGGTGCCGGCTGCCGACGCCGTCACGGCGATGCGCACGCTGCTGCGCGAAGGCTGGCAGCCGATGCAGCCGATACCCGAAGCGTTGCCGGCCGCGTACCACAGTGCCGGGTTGCGCAGCCACGACGGTTTCGATTTCGATCTGCATTGGAACCTGCTGGCGGAAGCGTCGGAGAGTGACGCCGACGCGCCGGCGTGGGACGCGGCCGAGCCGCTCGACGTCATGGGCGTCGCGACGCGGCGCCTGTGCGCCTCCGACCTGCTCGTCGTCGTCTGCGCGCATGGGGCGCACTGGTCCCCGCGCGCTCCGGTCATCTGGGTCGCCGATGCGCTGGCCGTTCTGCGCACCGAGGGCTCCCGCGTCGAATGGGCGCGCGTCGCGCTGATGGCGGAGCGCTGGCACGTCGCATTGCACCTGTCCGAAATGCTCGACTACCTGGCGCAGCGCTGGTCCGCGCCGGTGCCGGCCGCGACGATCGCGGCACTGCGGCAGGCGCGCACGACGCGCGCCGACAGAAGCGCGTACGCGCTGCTGACGCGCATGCCGTCGGCGCTCGACTACCTGCGCCGGCCATGGGTACGCTATCGGCTTCGAACCCGGCGCTTGCCCGCCATCGCGGCGCTGCCCGGTTTCTTCAGCTATCTGCGGATCACGCTGGGCTTGCGCAGGAACCGGGCGCTGCCGCGCGAAATCGTGGCGCGGTTTCGAAGCTGGCGGCGCGACCGCGCGGCCGGGCGCCGCTAGAGCGCCTTCACGGGCGCACGTCCGCGTACCAAGCGATAGGCGATCGGCGCGGCGATCATCAGGATCGAAAGCAGCAGCACCGGCGCATCGCCGAACCGCAGGTAGGGCGTGTCGCCGTCGCGGCCCGCAATCGAAACCTCGAGCACACCCGTCGTGAACCACGGCAGGCGCGCGATCTCACGGCCGTCGTGCCCGATGGCGGACGTGATTCCGGTATTCGTCGCGCGCAGCATCGGCCGCCCGAGCTCCAGCGCACGCATCGCGGAGATCTGGTTGTGCTGTTCCGCGGCGATCGAATGTCCGTACCATGCGTCGTTCGTGACGTTGACGAGCAGGTGCGCGGTGCGTGCGCCGTGGATCAGTTCGCCGCCGAAAGCATCCTCGTAGCAGATGTTCACCGCGACGCGCTGTCCGGCGACGGAAAGCGGTGGCTGCGTGGCCGAACCGCGGGCCTGGTCGGCGAGCGGTATGGCGAGGAATTTGCGGATGACCCAGCCGACGACGGGCTTCAGCGGAATCGTTTCGCCGAACGGCACGAGGTGATGCTTCCGATAGAACTGCAGATCGCTCGTGCCGAGCGCGACGACGGTGTTGTAGTAGCGCGGCTCGTCACTGCCTGGTTCCGGCGCCTCCGCGGTGAACAATCCCAGCAACACATCGCCGTCTCGCGCGCTGGCCGTTCGGATCAGCGACAGCAGCACATCGTCGGGGACTTCGTCGGAGAACATCGGAAACGCGCTCTCCGGCAGGACGATCAGGCGGCCGCGGCTTTCGTCGACGAGACGCAAATAACGGTCGAAGGTATTCGCGCGGAATTGCGGATCGAACTTGATCTCCTGCAGGACATTGCCCTGAATCAGCGACACGGGCACCGGGGCGCCTGCCGGGCGCGTCCATTCGACGAACGACGCGGCAATCCCGAGGGCGGCGAACGCCGCCGCGCCGCCGGCCGCGGCCAGCGCCGTGCGTCGCGCGTCGCGCGCGATCGCATCGATGATGACGACGAGCAGCGCGGCCGCCGCCGCGATTGCCAGCGAAACGAAATACACGCCGCCAATCGGCGCAAAACCCGCGAAGAGACCCCCCGGGACTTGCGAGTACCCGAAGGCGAGCCATGGAAAGCCGGTGAACACGTAGCCGCGCAACCACTCGGCCAGCGTAAACGCGCCGGCCGCAACGGCGAGGCGCGCAGGCGACGCGCGCGGCGCGGTGCGCGCGGCGAGCCAGCCGGCGGCCGCCGGCCACAGCGCGAGATAGGCGACCAGCACCGCGATCGACAGGAACGCGAGCCAGGGCGGCATGCCGCCGAAGGTCTGGATCGCGACGTAGAGCCATGACGCGCCGGCACCGAACAGTCCGAGCCCGAATGCAAATCCGATGGCAGCGGCGGCTCGCGGCGATTGCGCGCGATGCCATTGCGCAAACAGCATCGCAAGCGTGAGGAATGCGGCGCCCGACACGCCGAACGGCGCGAATGCGAACACCGTACCGGCGCCCGCTGCCGCCGCGAGCGCGAGCGACAGCCAGCGCTCAGTCATCCGTGCGGCTCTCGGGCATCGGGCGCAGGCGTCCGGCGAGGCCCGCCGCGCTCACGCGGCGTCGTCGTCAGGTGGAGGCGCGATCCGTTCGACGTGCAGTGTGTGAAGCCTGCGGCTGTCGGCGCGCAGGACGCGAAAGCGGAACCCGCCGAGCGTCGTCAGCTCACCGCGCTTGGGCAGGCGGCCGAACGCCTTCAGCACCAATCCACCGACGGTGTCGAACTCCTCGTCTTCGAATGTCGTGCCGAACTGGGCGTTGAAATCCTCGATCTCGGTTTGCGCCTTGACGCGAAAGCGTCCGCCCGCCTCCGGAATCATGTTGTCTTCGCTTTCATCGAAGTCGTATTCGTCCTCGATGTCGCCGACGATCTGCTCCAGCACGTCCTCGATCGTCACGAGACCCGACACGCCGCCGTACTCGTCGACGACGATCGCGATATGGTTACGATTGGCGCGGAATTCGCGCAGCAGGACATTGAGCCGCTTCGATTCGGGGACGAACACCGCCGGACGCAGCGTCTCGCGCAGGTTGAAGCTCTCGGGATTGATGTAATAGTTGAGCAGTTCCTTCGCGAGCAGGATGCCGACGACGTCGTCCTTCGACTCGCCGATCACCGGAAAGCGCGAATGCTTCGTCTCGAGAATCAGCGGCAGAAACTCCGGAGGCGCGTCGTCGATCGACACGCAATCCATTTGCGCGCGCGGGATCATGATGTCGCGCACGGTCGTCTCGGACACCGAGAGCACGCCTTCGATCATCGACAGCGCGTCGGCGTCGAGGAGCCTGCGCTCGAACGCGCCGCGCAGCAGCGCCAGGAGTTCTTCGCGGTCTTCGGGTTCGCGGGTCAGGAACGCCGACAGCCGCTCGAGCAGCGTCGGTTTCTCGCCCGGCGAATCGAGCGGCGTCGACATCACGCGGGACCGGCGTACGGATCGAGGTACCCGAGGTTCTCGAGCAGGGCGGTTTCACGCGCTTGCATCCGATTCGCGTCGTCGTCGCGCTCGTGGTCGTAGCCCTGCAGATGCAGCATGCCGTGGATCACCAGGTGCGCGTAATGCGCCGCAAGCGTCTTCCGCTGCACACGCGCCTCCCGGCTGACAACGGGGGCGCACAGCACAATGTCGCCCGATAGCGACGCGCCGCCATCGTACACGAATGTCAGGACGTTCGTCGCGGCGTCACGGCCGCGGTAGCGCCGATTGAGCTCGCGGCCCTCGCGGCTGCCGACGAAACGCAGCGTGACGGCGGCATCGCGATCCAGCGCGGCAAGCGCCCACCGGCGCAACGTCGGCCGCCGGGGCAACTTCGCCGCGCCGACCATCCACTGGACGGTCAGCTTCAATCGGGGCGCATTCATTCCTCGGCCTCATTGTGGCGCACGGACCTGCGAACGCAGATGCGTCGGCCTCGCTCAATCGCGCGCGGACCGGCCCTTCGGGCGTGCGTTCGCGCCGCCGCTCATTCCTCGGCCTCATTGTGCGCACGGACCTGCGAACGCAGATGCGTCGGCCTCGCTCAATCGCGCGCGGACCGGCCCTTCGGGCGTGCGCTTCGCGCCGCGCGCTCATTCCTCGGCCTCATTGTGCCGCACGGACCTGCGAACGCAGATGCGTCGGCCTCGCTCAATCGCGCGCGGACCGGCCCTTCGGGCGTGCGCTTCGCGCCGCGCGCTCATTCCTCGGCCTCATTGTGGCGCACGGACCTGCGAACGCAGATGCGTCGGCCTCGCTCAATCGCGCGCGGACCGGCCCTTCGGGCGTGCGCTTCGCGCCGCGCGCTCATTCGCCCGCATCGCGCTCGTACGCGTCGATGATCTTCTGCACCAGCGGATGGCGAACCACGTCCGCGCTGGTAAAGCGCACGAACGCGATGCCGCGCACGCCCCTCAGCACGCGCTCGGCTTCGATCAGCCCGCTTTTCTGGCCGCGCGCGAGGTCGATCTGCGTGACGTCGCCGGTGATGACCGCCTTGGTGCCGAAGCCGATCCGCGTCAGGAACATCTTCATCTGCTCCGGCGTCGTGTTCTGCGCCTCGTCGAGGATGATGAACGAGTGGTTGAGCGTGCGCCCGCGCATGTACGCGAGCGGCGCGAGCTCGATCGTCTGCCGCTCGAGCAGCTTCGCGGCCTTGTCGAAGCCCATCAGGTCGTAGAGCGCGTCGAACAGCGGCCGCAGATAGGGATCGACCTTCTGCGCGAGGTCGCCGGGCAGGAAACCCGAGCCGCTCGCCCGCTTCGACGGCCGGCCGCACGAGCACGATCCGCTTGACCGCATCGCGCTCGAGCGCGTCGACGGCGCAGGCGACGGCGAGATAGGTCTTGCCGGTTCCCGCAGGCCCGATGCCGAAGCTGATGTCGTGCGACTGGATCGCTTCGAGATAGGCGATCTGGTTCGGCGTGCGGCCGTGCAGATCGGCGCGGCGCGTGCGCAGCAATGCGAGGCACGGCAGCGTCGTCGCCTGGCTCCGATCCCCGCACCGTTCCAGCCTCGTCACCCGCGTCGATGCTTCGCATCTCGCTCCTCCGCATGACGCGCGCGGTGCGGGTACGGGCGATGGCCGCGTCGCGATCTCGACCAGCCCGAGCTGGATGTCGTCGACCGACAGCGGCTTCTCCGCTTCCGCGTAGAAGCGCTGCAGCGCCCGCGCGCCGCGCGTCGGTTGCGCGGGCGCTCCGCTGACAGTGAATTCGGCGCCGCGCCGCGCGATCGTCACGTCCAGCGCCGCTTCGATCTGGCGCAGATTGGCATCGAGCGGTCCGCACAGATTGGCGAGCGCGCGATTGTCGACCGGCGACAGCGACAGTGTCTCCGTCGTCTGGGGATCCGCCGGCGCGGCCCGGTCGCGACCGTGGACAGCGGCCCGGCCGGGAACGGGTGCGCGCCGCAACGGCGTCGTCAAACCGCTTGGCGGACGAGCGGCGCTTTTTGCGCCTCGTCCAGCAATGCCGTCATTTCGGCGACATGTGCCTTGGCCTCCAGCGACAGGTGCGCTGTCGACACGGCCGCCAACTCGCCGCGCAGCCGGAGCGCATCGACGCGCAGCAGCGCGCGGGCGTCGGCCGGCATCGATCCGGTCGGGCGCACCAGCGCGTTGGCGACGCGGGTCGCGTATTCGCGCTGCAGGTTGCGGCGGATGAGCGAGATGTCCCTGCCGGTCTTCAACTCGCTCCACACGGCGTTGTGCAGCGTCGCGTAGAGTTCGGGCAGCCGGAGCGCCTGCTTCGGATCGTCGACTTTCGTCGCATTGTTCAACAGCCGCTGTGCGATCGACGGGCTCAACAACGTATCGAGCACGCCGCGCTGCAGCCCGAGCACCTGCTGGTCGATCGGCACATCGAGCGGCGGCACGGCCCGCCCGAGCTCCTCGGCGTCGTCGATGTCGAACGTCGACACGGTCATCTTGCGCAGGAACGCCGGCGGGAAATTGAAGCTGTCCGCCGACAGAACCTCCGTCGCGAGCATCTCGAGCGCCTCGCGCTGCTTTCGCGCATCGACCGGCGTCAGCGGCTGGCGGCCGCTGCCCACGCGATCGCGCAGCGTCGTCAGGCCGCCGATGTACTTGGACGCGTAGAGCGCACCCTGCCCGGCTTCATTCAGGCCGCGCGTGAAGTTACGCCGCAGCACCGAGTAGCTGTCGCCCGCCTGCAGATCGAGACTTTCAGTGCGCTGCCACAGCTCGCGCACGAGCGCCAGGCGTTTCCTCGCATAGGCGAGCGGATCGCTGCCAAGGTCGACCTTGGTTGACTGCCGGGTCGAGGGCGAAATACGAGGCGTCCTCATCGGTCGAGTACGCGAGCCACGGCTCGTTCGAGCGACCGGCGATCTTCTGGAGCTCGGCGGCTTCCTGATCGGGGGGATTTCCCGGTACGCATATTCGATCGCCCAGTAATCATAGGGCCCGAGCGTCGACATCTGATACTCGCCCTGCTTCTCGCCCTTCACGGCCAGGTTCCACGGGTTGTATTCCATCACCGAGCCGGAGATGCCGTTTTTCGCCGTGAATGACGCGTCGGACAGCTGCGCTTCCGTGTAGATGGTCGACGCGCGGAAATTGTGACGCAGGCCCAGCGTGTGGCCGACCTCGTGCATCGTCACGCTCTTGAGAAACGCGTCGATAAACTTGTCGACGTCGGGACTATCCGGATCGAGGTCGCCGCGCGCTTCGAGCAGCGACAAGCCGAACGCCGTCTCCTCGGCCGCGACATCGTCGTACGTACAATTTTGCGCGTCCTGCCGGAACGCGCCGGTCTGCGCCTGCGACAGCGCGGCGAACGCATCCTTGCTCGGTGGCAGGTATTCGTGGCGCAGGCTACGGACGACGCGCACGTTGTTCGCGTCGATGCCGATGTCGGCATCGAGGATCTCGCCGGTGCGCGGATCCACGACCGACGGACCGATCGCGCCATAGCCCGACTTGGCGACCGTCTGCCACCGCACCGACGAATGCCGGATATCCGACGTGTCGAAATCGGCGTCGTCCGGCTGGATCTCGACGTGGATCGCATCCTTGAATCCGATGCGCTCGAACGCCTTGTTCCATTCGAGGATGCCTTCCTTGATCGGCTCCCGGTAGCGGACCGGAATATCGCGGTCGAGCCAGAACACGATCGGCTGCTTCGGCTCCGAAAGGGCCGCGGCCGGATCCTTTTTCTCGAGGCGCCAATGATTGGCGTATCGCTGCACCGGGACGCGCGGAAGGTCGGACGTGTAGTCCAGCACCTCCGTCGTGAAGTAGCCGACGCGCTCGTCCGCGAGCCGCGGATGCATCGGCTCGTCGGGCAGCTTGGCGAACGTGTACTGGTAGCCCAGGAACATGCTGCGCACGTCGGGCAGCGTGAACGGTGGCGGCGGCAGCGTCGACGGCGCGGGCGCGGGCGGCGGGATCACCAGGTGCGCGAGCGAGTAATGCGCCGACACGTCGAGCGTCACGTTGTCCGGTTGCGTTCGCGTCTTGCCGATCGACGAGTTGCGCGCATCGAATCCATACGGCTGCCGGTAGGTGCGCTCGAGAATCGTCGCTGCGGCAGGAATGTCGGCGAGGAGCAGCGCATTCGCGTCGATCAGGATGGACTTGCGCTCGGGATGCGGCTGCGACGAGATCGGCGCGACCGACAGCAGACTGTCGGAGAACCCGGCCGCAACGGCGCGCGCCTCCGGCGTGCCCGCCTTGGCCGTGTACTTGACGTTCTTGGCGATCAGCTGGACCGTCTGTCCGTGCTTGTGGAACGTCACGATCTGCGCGACACCGATCGGATCGGTCATCGCGCCTCCGAAGATCCGGTTCTCGCCGATGCCCTGATTGACGGCCGACTTGAAAAAATAGGGCTTGTCGAACTGATCGGCGGCGATTTCGATCCAGACCTTTTCGTCCTTTTGCCAGATGTTGAACAGCCCTTGCGATTCCTTCGCGTCCTTGACGACCTCCGCGAACGGCTTGGCACCCTGCGCAGCCTGCGCGGCAGCGGCGGCGGCGGCTGCTGCTACTGCGACGTTCGGCGAAGGGGGACGCGCCGCGCCGGGAGCGCCCGACGCCGGCGCAGCGCCGTTGGCGACAGCTGCGTCGCTCGCCGCCGCGGTTGCGGCGGCGGCCGCGATGGCGGCAGTTTCTGCGGGCTTGGGGGTGTCGCCGGGCTGGATGGCTGCGCAGGCGGCCATCACGAACGGGGCGATTGCGCCAAGCGCAATCGAGGTGCGGGAAAGACGGAATTGCCACATGAACGAGGTATCTCCGTAAACGGTCAAGGTCCCGGGCGGTCGCAACGGCGACACACGCGAAGACCGCTCAGGCTGACAAGGACACTCTGGGAGTCATCCGGAGGTCGTAAGTTCGCCGCGCAACGAGTGCGGCAGCGCCGCCGTAATGTCGACATCGACGTAGCGGTCGATCGACGCCGCGTCGCCCGCGAAATTGACGACGCGGTTATTGTCGGTGCGCGCGGCGAATTCGCGCGGATTTTTCGCCGCCGGTCCCGTGACCAGCACGCGCTGGCGCGTGCCGACCATCGCTACGCTGCAGGTCCGGTATTGCGCATCGAGCACCGCCTGCAACTGCGCAAGGCGCCGCTGGCGCACTTCCGGCGCGACCTGGTCGGGCATGTCCGCGGCCGGCGTCCCGGGCCGCGAGCTATAGGCAAAGCTGAACGCACCGTCGAACCGGACATCGTCGACGAGGCGCAGCGTCTGCTCGAAATCGGCGTCCGTCTCGCCGGGAAAGCCGACGATGAAATCGGACGACAGCGACAGCCCGGGACGCATCGCCCGGAGCTTGCGGACGGTCGATTTGTATTCGAGCGCCGTGTAGCCGCGCTTCATCGCGGCGAGCACGCGATCGGACCCCGACTGGACCGGCAGGTGGAGGTGCGACACGAGCTTGTCGACCGACGCATACGCGGCGATCAGCCGGGCGCTCATTTCCTTCGGATGCGACGTCGTGTAGCGCAGCCGCTCGATTCCGGGAACCTCCGCCGCGTATTCCAGCAGCATCGCGAGATCGGCGGTGTCGCCGGACGAATGATCCCCCCACGCTTGCGGCTTCATTGGCCAATGCGGCCGCTGCGCTGCCGCCCAGGGGGCGGACCCGCGCCCTGGCCCCGCGGCGCTCATGCCGATCGCTCCGCGATACGCATTGACGTTCTGCCCGAGCAGCGTGACTTCCTTGACGCCTTGATCGGCGAGATCGGCGATTTCGGTCAGCACGTCGTCGAACGGACGGGAGACCTCCTCGCCGCGCGTGTACGGGACGACGCAGAACGTGCAGTACTTGCTGCAGCCTTCCATGATCGAGACGAACGCCGCGGCGCCGTCGACGCGCGGCGGCGGCAGGTAATCGAACTTCTCGATCTCCGGGAACGAAATGTCGACCTGCGGCACGCCGGATTCGCGGCGCGCGCGGATCAGCTCCGGCAGCCGATGCAGCGTCTGCGGTCCGAAGACGACATCGACGTACGGCGCGCGCGCGACGATCGCCGCGCCCTCCTGCGACGCGACGCAACCTCCGACGCCGATCACGAGCTCCGGACGCTGCGCCTTCAGCGCACGCACGCGGCCGAGATCGTGGAACACGCGCTCCTGCGCCTTCTCGCGCACCGAACACGTGTTGAACAGGATGACGTCCGCATCCTCCGGGCGATCGGTCAGCGTGAGACCTTCGGAGGCGCCGAGCACGTCGGCCATCCGGTCCGAGTCGTACTCGTTCATCTGACAGCCGAACGTGCGTATGTAGAGCTTGCGGGCCACTGTATGGCGCGCGGGCTTCGAAAGCGCCGCGCGGCCAACGCATAATAAAGAGGGACGACATTATAAGGCGGGAAGGGGGAGCGGGGAAGGTCGCGGGTTAGAATGCGCGCGCAGGTGTTCGCCGGGCGGTTTCTCGCCCGGCGGGTGAAACGGGAACGCGGTGCCGCGCGCAAAACCTGCGCGCCATGCCGTGGCTGCCCCCGCAACGGTAGGCCGGTGCGGATCGCTCGAGTCGAGGACTGCTGAAGCGCCCGCGTGGCGTCATGCCCAAAGCCCTCGAAGCCACTGACCGCGACATGCGGACGGGAAGGCTCCGCGATCAAGACCGGCAAGCCCGGAGACCGGCCTGCAGCGCATGCGATTCGTCGCTGGACGGAGCGCGTGCGTCACACGAATGCAGCGCGGGGATCCGTTGCCGCTCGGACCGGATGACATCGCGCCTGCGCCGCATCTTCGCGCGCACGTCCACGATCGTCGAACGGCCCGCGCGTCGCCCGATGGTCGCGCTGTGCCGATCAATGGCCGTGCGGGGTTCCCACGGCATGACGCGGGGCGGTCGAAATGCAGAACATCAAGTCATTGGCGGGACCGGCATTGCGCGCCGGCTGCGGTGCGGTTCTTTGCACGCTTCAAATCACGACGGCGGTTGCGCAATCCACCGGCGCGCCCGACGCCGTGGTTCTCGATCCGATCGTCGTCACCGCATCGCGCTCGCCGCAGCGGCTGATCGATCTGGTGGCCGACGTCACGCGTCATCGGGCCGGACGAGATCGCGCGGAGCGGCGCGCAGGACATCGTGTCGTTGCTGCAACGGCAGCCGGGTGTGGAGATCGTCCAGAACGGCGGACCCGGCGCAACGTCGGGCGTATTTCTCCGTGGCGCGAACACGGCGCAGACACTCGTTCTGATCGACGGGATGCGGGTCGCATCGGCGTCGAGCGGCGAAACGGCGCTGGAAGCGATTCCGCTCGACCAGATCGATCACATCGAAATATTGCGCGGGCCCGCATCGAGCCTGTACGGCGCCGACGCGATCGGCGGCGTGATCCAGGTGTTCACGCGGCACGGAGCTGACGGCGCGCATGCGAACGCGTCGATCGGCTACGGAACTTTCGGCACGCTGGCCGCGTCGGCGGGCGCGTCCGGCGGCACCGACGCCGCGCACGGCGCCGTGCAGATCGCGGGGCGGCGCAGCGACGGATTCAATGCGATCGTCAATCCCGCGAATTTCAGCTACGACCCGGACCGCGACGGCTACCGCAACGCGAGCGTCAGCGCGCAGGGCGATATGCGGATTCGCGGCCGGACAGGCGCTGTCCGTCCAGTATTTCCGCAGCCATCTCGACACGCAGTTCGACGGCGGCGACAACTTCGACGACCGCACGGTGACCACGCTCTCGACCTGGCAGGTCGCGACGACGAATCAACTGGGACCGTCGTGGCGCTCGCGCCTCTCGGCGGGCGAAGGTGGCGACCGCTCCGTATCCCTGACCGGCTTCGGCGCGTTCCCGTTCGAGACGCACCAGCGGCAGTACGCGTGGCAGAACGACATCGGGTTGCCGGTGGGCGCGCTGACGCTGGCGCTCGAGCGTCGCGAAGAGCGTGTCGACACCGACTCGGGTTTTCCCGTCGACGCGCGCGACACCAACGCCGTCACCGGCGTCTACCAGGTGACGGCCGGCGCGCAAGCGATTCAGGCGAATCTGCGGCATGACGATTCGAGTCAGTTCGGCGGCAAGACGACCGGCGCATTCGCCTGGGGATATCGCATGACGCCCGTGTGGCGCGTAACCGCGAGCGCGGGCACCGCATTCAAGGTGCCCACGTTCAACGATCTCTATTTCCCGGGCTTTTCGAATCCCGACCTGCGTCCGGAGACGTCGCGCAACGTGGAGGCGGGCGTCCATGCGGCATCGCAAACCGGCGAGGTCACGTGGCAGGCGCAAGCGGTGGCGTACCGCAATCGCGTCCGCGACCTGATCGTGTTCCAGTGCGACGCGAATTTCGATTGCCGCCCGAACAACGTCGCCAATGCCACGCTCGAAGGCATCACGCTATCCGGCGACCTGCAATGGCGCGATACCGGCGTGCACGGATCGATCGATCTGCAATCGCCGACCGACGACGCGAGCGGCAACCTGTTGCCGCGTCGGGCGCGCCGCCATGCGGCGCTTTCCTGGTCGCAGCAGGCCGGGCGCGGACGGCTCGTCGCCGAACTCGTCGGGTCGTCCGCTCGCTTCGATGACGCGGAGAACCAGGTTCCGCTCGGCGGTTACGCGATCGTCAACCTGGGATTCGAATGGGCGCTGGACCCGCGGACGACGCTGTTCATTCGCGCCGACAACGTGCTGAACCGCGACTACGAGCTCGCCGCCGATTTCGCGACGGGCGGGGCGCGCGTCTTCGGCGGCGTGCGCTGGCGGTTGTGATGCGGAGCGGACGAAAGGTTCGCGCGGCGACGGCTCGAGCGCGTCGCTCGAGGCGCGCTTCGTTCGCCGCTCGATCACGCCCGCGGCGCGTTGTCGGTGGCTGCCGATGATGCTCGGCGCGCTGGTCGCGACATCGGCCCTGGCCGAGGTCAGCGTCGTCGACGACACCGGCGCGACCGTGACACTCGCGGCGCCCGCCCGGCGCATCGTCACGCTCGCGCCGCACGCGACCGAGCTCGCCTACGCCGCGGGCGCGGGCGCGCAAGTCGTCGGCGTGATCAAGGGGTCCGACTTTCCGCAGGCGGCCCAGCGCCTTCCCGTTGTCGGCGACGCCGCCGCGCTGGATCTCGAACGCATCGTGACGCTGGCGCCCGATCTGATCATCACGTGGCCGTGGACGATGCCGGCGCAGGTCGCACTGCTGCGCTCGCGCGGCGTTGCCGTGTTCGAAGCTGACGCCGCTACCGTCGATGGCATCGCGAACGACGTCGAGCGAATCGGCATGCTCGCCGGGACACGCGAGACGGCGATGGGCGCGGCCGCAGCGCTGCGCGAGCGCATCGCGCAACTGACGCGCGCAAACGCGCAGGCGCCGGCGTTACGCGTCTTCTACGAGGTCTCGGATGCGCCATTGTTCACGCTCGGCGGGCACCACCTCGTCAGCCAGGCGATCGCGCAATGCGGCGGCGCGAATGTATTTGCCGCGCTGACGGCGCCGGCGCCGCAAGTGAGCGTCGAGGCGGTGCTCGCGGCCGATCCGCAGGTGATCATCGCGGGAACCGATGGCGCGAAACGCCCGGACTGGCTCGACCGCTGGGCGCAATGGCCTGCCCTCGATGCGGTGCGCCGGCACAATCTCTACACCGTCGATGCGAACCTGCTGCACCGGCCCGGACCGAGATTCGTCGAGGGAGTCGCGCAATTGTGCGAGACGCTCGCTCGCGCGCGTCGCGCGATGCGAGGCGGCCTATAATCGATGCAAGCCGCCTGCGCGGCGCCGCAGCAACCGGCAGCATGAGCAAGGCATTCACCCGCGAAGAGACACCGGCCGACGACGAGGATGACAGTCCGGAGCCGTCGCCGCTGCCGCCCGGTTCGCGCAATTACATGACCCCGGGGGGATTTGCGCGCCTGCGGCGCGAGCTCGAAGAGCTCGTGTCGAAGGAGCGTCCCCAACTCGTCGCCACCGTCGCCTGGGCCGCCGGCAACGGCGATCGCTCGGAGAACGGCGACTACATCTACGGCAAGAAGCGTCTGCGCGAGATCGACCGCCGAATCCGCTTCCTGGTGCGCCGGCTCGACAACGCCGAAGTCATCGATCCCACCGCTCCCCGCGACGACGACATGGAATCGCAGGTGTTCTTCGGCGCCACCGTGACTGTCGCAGACGCGCACGGAGACGAGCGGACGATCAGCATCGTCGGCATCGACGAGATCGACACCGAGCTTGGGTACGTCAGCTGGATCTCGCCGATCGCCCGCGCGCTGCTGAAGACGCGCGAGGGCGACACCGTCACGCTGAAAACGCCGGGTGGCATCGAGCAACTCGATGTCATGTCGGTACGGTACGTGGGACTCGACACCGGTTGACGCGGCGCCGATGCGCCCCCTATAGTGCCGCATACGATGGATGCAGACCTCACCGCGCTGGAAGAACGCGTTGAATCGTTGATCGCGCACGCGCGCGCGTTGCGCGCCGCCAACGAGCTGCTGCGCCGCGAGCTCCTGGGATCGCAGGAACGCAATCGGGACTTGAGCGCGCGCGTCGCGCAGGCCAGCGCAAAGCTCGAGGCGCTGATTTCGCGCGTCCCCATCGAGTGAAGACATCTCGATGAGCGCCGCCGGGCCGTCCCAAGGCGCGCATTGCACCCCCTCGGGGGGCAGCGTAGCGGCCTTGGCCAGTGAGGCCGCAAGCGTGGGGGCCGTTCCATGAGCGCCGCCGGGCCGTCCCAAGGCGCGCATTGCACCCCCTCGGGGGGCAGCGTAGCGGCCTTGGCCAATGAGGCCGCAAGCGTGGGGGCCGTTCAATGAGCGCCGCGCGCAGTGTCACGCTCGACGTGACGATCCTCGGCCGCGAGTTCAAGGTCGCCTGCAAGGAGGAGGAGCGCGCGGAGCTGTCCGAAGCGGTCGCCCTGCTCGACCGCCGGATGCGCGAGATTCGCGACGGCGGCAAGGTCAGCGGCACCGATCGCATCGCGATGATGGCGGCACTCAACATCGCGCACGAGTTGCTGCGCGAGCGGCATGCGTCGCCGGCGCGCGCGGGCGCCGCGACGGTACTGCCCGCTACCGGCGCCGCGATTGACGGTGAGGCCGCGCGGCGTAGAATCCAGGCGATGCAGGCGGCGATCGACCAGACGCTCGCGGGCCAGGAGAAATTGTTCTAGCGTTCATGGTCCGCGCGATTTGCGGTCTTGCTCCTCGTTGCCTGTCGTCGTTCCATCCCCTGCGGTGTTCGACCCGGCCTTACGTTCTTTGAACCAATGCTCTCGTAGCGAGGTTGCCGCGCCACATGCGGACCGGTGTGCGCTCCCACGCGGAAGCGCCTGATGGTCCCGGCAGGCGACCGATCTTGAACCCAGGTTCAGGATGACGGCCGGGACGGCACAGGCGGGGGACCTATTCGATTTCGCCGGAGCGGCGCGCGTGCGCACCCGCTCCGGCCCCTGTGCGAAACGCAGCGCCCAGATTGCGTCGCGCGATTGACTTGGAGGAAGTCCATGCGAGCCATTGCATTCTGGATCCGGCTGTCGGTGATGGCGATCGGCGCAACCTGTGCTACGTGCGCCGGCATCGCCGCGGCCCAGGAGAATTATCCATCGCGGCCGATCGAGTTCATCGTGCCGTGGGGTCCGGGAGGGGGTGCCGACCAGGTCGCGCGGAAGCTCGGCCAATTGCTCGAGCCCGACCTCAAGGTTTCGCTGCCCGTGATCAATGTTGCCGGCGCAACCGGACAGACTGGCCACGCCAAGCTGATGGCGGCCAACGCCGACGGCTATACGCTCGAGGTCATGACCGGCGACACGTTCGCGTTGCTTGCCGATCCGAATGCCAAGCTCAAGCTGTCCGATTTCGTTCCGCTCGGCGTCGTCATCCAGCAGGCATCCGGTTTCTTCGTCGCGCAGGACAGCCCGATGAAGACCTGGGCCGACGTCGAAAAGGCGGCGAAAGCGCGGCCGCTCAAGGTCGCGGTCACCGGCTTCGGCAGTCCCGACGACATTACCGTCAATTATTTCGGAGCCAAAGGACTGAAGCTCGATTCCGTCCCGTACGCGAAGCCCGGCGAGCGCTACACGTCCATCATCGGGGGCCACGCCGACCTGCTGTACGAGCAAGCGGGCGACGTGCGCAATTTCGTGGACACGAAGCAGATCCGGCCGGTGATCTTTTTCTACGGCAGGACGGTCGGTGATTTTCCGGCGGTGCCGCTATCGACCGCACTCGGTTACAACATCACGCTGCCGCAATTTCGCGTCATCCTCGTCAAGGCAGGCACCGACCCGGCGCGCGTGAAGCTCCTGAGCGACGCGCTCGCGAAGGCCGCGCGCTCGGCCGATTTCAAGGCGTACCTGAAGGACCAGTACGCCGACGACGCGAGCTTCGTCCCCGCCGCGCAGTCGATCCCGTACATGCAGGGATGGCTCGAGGACGCGCGGAAGATCATCGCGTCGATTCCGAAGAAGTAGGCGCATTGCCCCGTGAGCGGCCGCGCGGCGCGTCGGGTCGTCGATCCGGCGTGACGGCGCGGCTGTCCTGACGGGCACCGAAGAGCGCACACATGCCTCCACGCCTTCGCGCGCTGCTGCCTTACGTGGTCGTTCTCGCCGTGGCCGTCGCGCTGTTCCGGGACGCACTCCACTTCGGCTTCACGCCGCGCGGCGATCGTCCCGGCCCCGATGTGTGGCCGCGCGCCGTGCTGGCGCTCCTGATGCTCGCGTGCGGGGTGCGCATCGTGACGCTGATCCGCAGCCCGGCCGACGAGGAGAAAGGCGTGCTCGACGAGGTGATCGCCGGTGCCGCGCCGGACGAGGGCGGCGCTGCCGCACCGAAGCGCAGCTATCCGCTGCTGCTCGCGACCGGTATCGCACTGACCATCGCATACGTCGCGCTGCTCTCCACGCTGGGATTCTTCGTCGACACCGTGCTGTACATCGCCGCGCTGATCCGCACCGGTCGCTATCGTCGCTGGCCGGTGATCGCCGCGACCGCGGTCGGCGGCGCGCTGGGATTCATGTTCGTGTTCATGAAGATCGTGTATCTGTCGCTGCCGATCGGGACGGCGCCGTTCTCCGCCGTGTCGCTGATGCTGATGCGGTGGCTGGGCATCCGCTAGCGGCACCGTCGATCGAAAACAGCAGACGATGCTCGACGTATTGCACCAACTGGCCGGCGGCTTCATCCATGTGCTGGCGCCGGCCAACTTCGCCTCGCTGGTCGTCGGTCTGATCGTCGGCATGCTGGTCGCCGTACTGCCCGGATTGACGCTCGTGATGGGCGTCGTGCTCGCGCTCCCGTTCACGTACGGGATGTCGATCACGCCGTCGATCATCCTGCTGACGGCGATGTACGTGTCGGGCACGTACGGCGGGGCGATTACGTCGATCCTGTTCCGCATTCCCGGCGAGCCGATGGACGTGCCGCTGCTGTGGGACGGCTATGCGATGGCGCGCGCAGGCGACCCCGCGCAGGCGCTCGGCTGGACCTTGTTCGCGGCGCTGACCGGCGGACTGATCACCGCGACGATCATGGTGACGCTCGCGGTTCCCTTCGCGAAGGTCGCTCTGACCTTCGATTCACCCGAATATTTCGCGATCGTCCTGTTCGGCTTCACGAGCGTCGTCGCGCTGGGCGGAGGCTCGCTCGCGAACGCGTTCATCAGCCTGTTCTTCGGCATGCTCGTCTCGACGGTCGGCGTCGACGAGATCTACGGCGTCGACCGCTTCACGTTCGGCAGCGACATCCTGCGCGACGGCATCGGCTATCTGCCGGTGATGGTGGGTGCGTACGGGCTCGGCGAAGTGCTGGTGCGGCTCGAGCAGGGATTCGCGTCACCGCCGCTTGCTGCCGACGGACGCGTCGCCACGCGCATCCCGAGTCTCGCCGAGGCATGGCGACTGCGCGGCACGTTCGCGCGCTCCTCGCTGGTCGGCGTGCTGTGCGGCATCGTGCCGGGAGCCGGCGCGACGATCGCGTCGTTCGTGGCCTACGGCGTCGAAGGTCAGTACGGCAAGCGGCGGCGCGAGCTCGGGTCCGGCATCGCCGAGGGGATCGTCGCGCCGCAGGTGGCATCCACGGCCTCGGTCGGCGGCCACATGGTGCCGCTGCTGACGCTGGGCATCCCCGGCAGCGGCGCGACGGCCGTCATCCTCGGCGCATTCCTGCTGCACGGCGTTCAACCCGGTCCCCAGATCTTCCAGACGCAATCGGCGCTGGTCTACGCGATCTTCGCCTCGGTGTTCCTCGGCGTCATCGGCATGGGGCTGCTCGGCTATTTCGCGATCCGGCCGCTGATCAAAGTGCTCTACCTTCCCGAGGCGATCGTATCGACGTTCGTCGTACTGTTCTGCCTGATCGGCGCGTATTCCGAGCACAACAACGTGAGCGACCTGTGGATGATCGTCGTGTTCGGCGTCGTCGGCTATCTGTTCGAGCGGTGGCGCTTTCCGATTGCGCCGATGGTGCTGGGCTGCATCCTCGGACCGGTCGCCGAAACGTCGTTCCTGACGACGATGATCAGCTACCGCAACGACTGGACGGTGTTCTTCACGCGGCCGGTGAGCGCCGTCGTCATGGCGCTGACCGCGCTCGCGCTGTTCTTTCCGCTGTATCGCCAGTTGCGCCGGCGCCGGCGTGCGATACCCGCGCATCCGTAGCCGCGCCATGGCGATCGAGCGCATTGAACTGCATCGTCTCGAGATTCCACTCGAGCGTCCCTATCGCCTCGCATTCGGCCCGGTCCGTCACTACGACACGATCGTCGTTCAGGTGGTCGATGGCGACGATCGGCGCGGATTCGGCGAAGCGACGCTGCTGACCGGTTACACCGATGAAACGATCGACGCCGGTTTTGCGCTTGCGCGCGACCTCGGGCGGGAACTCGTCGGCGTCGAATTCGATGCCGCGTGCGCGCGACTCGACGCGATCGGCAAGCGCGCGCCGTTCGTTGCGACGGCGTTTCGCACCGCGCTCGACATGGCGGCCAGTCATCCGCTGCTCGCGACGCGCACGACCACGCGCGTCCCGATACTGGGACTCCTGCAAGGCGGCGACGCTGCGGAATTGACCGCGAGTTTCGACCGCCTGCTTGCGGAGGGCTATCGCACCGTCAAGGTCAAGGTCGGCTTCGACGTGACCGCCGATCTGGCGACGCTGGAGACGATCCAGGCGATCGTCGCGGGACGCGCGACGATCCGCGTCGACGCGAATCAAGGGTACACGGCGCATCAGGCGATCGCGTTCATCCGCGGTGCGGACCCGAAGGACATCGAGCTTTTCGAGCAACCGTGCGCGGCCGGGGATTGGGACGCGCATCGTGAGGCGGCGAGCGCTGCCTCCGAAACGGGGTTGCCGCTGATGCTGGACGAATCGATATACGGTCTGGTCGACATCGAGCGTGCCGCGCGCGAGCACGCGTGCGCATACGTCAAGGTCAAGCTGATGAAGTTCGTCGGGATCGACGCGCTCGCAGCCGGCATCGAGCGCATTCGCGCGCTCGGCATGAAGCCGGTGCTCGGCAACGGCGTCGCGTGCGACGTCTCGTGCTGGATGGAGGCGTGCGTCGCCGCTCGCAGCATCGACAATGCGGGCGAAATGAACGGCTTCCTGAAGGTTCGCCGGATGCTGTTCGCGAAACCGCTGCGCTTCGAGCGCGGCGCCATCATGCTCGACCCGGGCGCGCCGACGCTCGACCCGGATGCGCTCGCCGCATACACGCGCGATCACGCAACGTTCGCGAAAGCAACCATCGGATGCCACATACCCTCGTCACCGGCGTGATCGGCGCCGATACCCACATCGTCGGCAACCGGATCCTGTCGATGGCGCTCGAAGACGCGGGCTACCGCGTCGTGTCGCTGGGCGCGCTGACGCCCGCAGGCGATTTCATCAAGGCGGCCGTCGAGACGGCGGCGGACGCGATCCTCGTATCGTCGCTCTACGGCCAGGGCGAGCTCGACTGCCGCGGCTTTCGCGATTTGTGCATCGAAGCGGGCCTCGACAATATCTTGCTCTACGTCGGCGGGAATCTCGTCGTCGGCAAGCAGCCCTTTCGCGACGTCGAGCGGCGCTTCCTCGACATGGGGTTCGATCGGGTGTTCCCGCCCGGCACGCGGGTCGACGCCGCGCTCGCCGCGCTGGCCGAGGATTTCGCGCGGCGCGACGCGGCGCAGCCGCTCGGACCGAAGACCGCCAGGTGCGATCGATGAGCGCCGAAGGGCCGCCCCAAGGCGCGAACTGCGCCCCCGCGGGGGGCAGCGCAGCGGCCGAATTGTCAAATGAAGCCGCAAGCGTGGGGGGATCACCGTCTGGCGCTGCTGATCGACTTCGGCAGTACATGGACGAAACTCCGCGCGCTCGACCTCGAGTCCGGCGCGCTGCTCGCCACCGCGCAAGGACCGTCGACGGTGACCTCCGATGTCAATATCGGTCTCGATGTCGCACTCGAGGCGCTGACGCGCGGCCTGGGCGGCACGCCCTCGTTTGCGTATCGGCTCGCATCGAGCAGTGCCGCCGGCGGGCTGCGGATGGTGACCATCGGCCTCGTGCGAGAACTCACCGCGGAAGCGGCGCGACAGGCGGCGCTCGGCGCGGGTGCCAAGCTGTGCGGGAGCTTCGCTTACAGGCTCACGGCATCGGACCTCGCACAGATCGAAGCGCTGGCGCCCGATGTCGTGCTGCTGTGCGGCGGCACCGACGGCGGCAATCGCGACGTCATCATGCACAACGCGAATGTCATCGCGCGAAGCGCGCTGCGCTGCCCCGTCGTCGTGGCGGGCAACCGCGAGACGACCGACGAGATCGTTGCGCTGCTCGGCGGCAACGAGCGACTCGCGCTTGCCGCGGCCAATGTCCTTCCGGCAATCGATACGCTCGACATCGAGCCGGCGCGCGCAGCGATCCGCGACGTGTTCATGCGCCGCATCGTGACGGCCAAGGGCATCGACCGCGCGGGCGCGCGCGTCGATCGCGTGCTGATGCCCACACCCGCGGCGGTACTCGAGGGCGCGCGCCTGCTCGCCGACGGTGTTGCGGGCCGCGATGGGCTGGGCCCTTTGATCGTCGTCGATCCGGGCGGTGCGACCACCGACGTCCATTCGATCGGTTCAGGCGAACCGTCCGAACCGGGCGTGATCCGCTACGGCCTGCCGGAGCCTCATGCCAAGCGCACGGTGGAAGGCGATCTCGGCGTGCGGCATAACGCCGGCGCGATCGTCGAAGCCGTCGGCTTGCAGCAACTGGCCGACAGCGCCGGTGTCGCTCTCGGCGATGCGGCGGCGCTGCTGTCGCGCATCGCGGCCGATGTGGAGGCGCTTCCATCGACCGAGATGGAATTCCGGTTCGACGATGCGCTGGTGCGCGCGGCCGTCGGCATTGCGATGCAACGCCATGCGGGTACCATCGAGACGGTGTACACGGCCCACGGGCCGGTGCAGGTGCAGCGAGGCAAGGACCTCGCGGCGTTCGGATGGCTGATCGGAACCGGTGGCGCGATCGTGCATGCGCGCGATCCGACGACGGTCCTGCGCGTCGCGTGCGCGGATTCGCGCGACACGCGGTCGCTCCGTCCGCGCGCGCCGCGTCTCGCCGTCGATGGCGACTACCTTTTGTATGCTGCCGGCTTGCTGGCGCAGGTCGATCCGGTCGTCGCGTTCGATTGCGCGCGTCGGCATCTGCGGGTTCTGGCAAGCTGATGCGCGGCGCCGGCGCCGGAGTTGCCCGTATATGCGCGGAATGGAGCATGACGTCATGAACGATCAGGCGGGCGCGGATCGGCTGCGTCTTCCGTTGCGGGAAGCTGCGATCCCCGCAGATGAATTCCGCCGCGCGCGCGATGCGAACCTCGCGCGCTGGCCGACGGGTGCGGACGTCGATTTCGACGCCGCCGTGGCGCTGCACAAGGGGTTGCCGCCACACAAACGGCTCGCCGACGCGATGCGGCGCGCCCATGCCGAACGCCGCTGTCTGACGCAGCCGCGCGGCGGCTTCGGGACGCTCGCGATGCAGAAGGCGCTGATGATCGCGCTCGACCGCGAAGGGCTCGCCGACATCGTTCCTACGACGACCGACAGCTATACGCGCAACGAGCAGTTCGCCGCCGCGCAGAAAGGCGTCGATGAATCCGAGCGGCTCGGCCGCTCGCTGCTGAACGGGTTTCCGATCGTCAACTACGGTCTTGCGGCGTGCCGGGAGCTGGTCGACGCGATCGACAAGCCCGCGATCATGCTGACTGGCACCTCGATGCCGAAGCTGACGTCCGAAATCGGGTTCGCGGCGGGTTACACCGGCTACCTCGGCAGCGGCATCGCGTACACGACGTCGTACATCAAGGAACTGTCGATCGAGGACGGCATCCGGAACTATCAATACCTCGACCGTCTCGCCGCACTCTACGCCGAGCACGGCGTCGAGCTGCACCGGCGGCAGCCGGGGTTTCTCACCGGCACGAACATTCCGCCGTGCATCGCGATCGCGATTGCCGTCCTCGACTGCCTCCTCGCCGCCGCGCAAGGCGTCAGGAACTACGGACTCGAGCTCGCGCAGACGCTGCATCTGATCCAGGACGCGGCCGCGATTGCGGCCTGCGAGGCGCTGGCGCAGGAGTATCTGGCGAGGAAGGGTTACCGCGACGTATTCACGCCGATCACGTCGCTGCACTGGATGGGCGCGTGGCCGCAGGACGACGCACAGGCCGCGACGCTCGTGAGCTATGGCGGCACGCTGGCGGCTATCGGCGGCGCGGTGAGCGTGACGACGAAGTCGACGCACGAGGCGCACGGCATTCCGACGCCGGAGGCGAACGTCGAGGGCTTGAGGATCACCCGAATGGCGATCTACCTCGCGCGCGGCATCCGGCTCGACGGCTTGCCCGAGTACGAGCGCGAGAAGGCGTTGATCGGCCGCGAAGTGCGTGCGATCGTGGACAAGGTGCTGGAGATGGGTGACGGCGACGCCGCAGCCGGGACCGTGCGCGCGTTCGCCGCGGGCGTCCTCGACGTGCCGTGGTCGCCGAATCGCCACGTGAAAAGCCGCGTGATGCCGGCGCGCGACGCGCAGGGCTACCTGCGCATTTTCGATCCTGCCGGGCTGCCGCTGCCGCGCGACGTGATGGAAGTCCACGAGGCTGGTTTGCGCGCGCGCGCGGCGAACGAACGCGTCCCGTTCGATCGCGATCTCGCGGTCCGCAGCGTCTACGAGCTCACCGAGCCGCTCGGCAGGTTGATGTCGGATCGCGCCGCCGCGCCGGACCGATGAATTCGCGCGTGTGGCCTCCAGGACAATATCAACACGCACTTCCGCAAGCGCTTCATCGGGCGGTCGCTGCGGGGAGTAGTCTGCAATAGCTACGATATGGGACGGCGCGCCTGCGCAGCACCCGATAAACGTAAAGATTGGCGGCAAACCTGACGTACGTAGGTTCGGGCAGTGGTCTTGACCCATTACCTGGATTCGACTAGAGTCAACGGCTGACCTCACCGTGGTACAAGCCGGCGGATTTCGCTGTCGACGGTCTCACCGAACGCCGGCTCCTGCTTCACCACGCCCCTTTTGGACGACACCTATCTGCTTCGCCTGCTAGCTACGTAGCGCTAAATCACGCCGGCAATCGCCGGCGATTCGTCAGCATCGATCGAGGTCAGGAGGACCGCAATGAAAGAAGGGAATCAAGGCACGGACGGTATCGACCGTCGCGCATTTCTGAAAACGGGCCTGGGCGTTGCGGGCGCGCTCGCGCTGCCGGCGGGATTCGCGTCGCGGGCCTTCGCGGCGGACCAGCCGCCGATCGGCACGTGGCCAGCCGGATCGCAGGGCGACAGCGTCTTCATCGGCATCGCGGTGCCGCGCACCGGCACGTATGCGGTGCAGGGCGAGGACGAGCTCAAGGGATACGAACTCGCGGTCGAGCACATCAACGAAGGTCATCCGCTCATCAAGGCGATCTCGCCGAAGACCACCAAGGGGGTGCTCGGCAAGCAGGTGAAGTACGGCGTCGCCGACTCGGCGGCCAAGCCGAACGACGCGGTGCAGGCGCAGCAGCGCTTCATCACCGAGAACAAAGCGATCCTGCTGACGGGGTCGACGTCGAGCGCGGTCGCGGTGGCACTCAACAAGCTCGCGCAGCGCGAAAAAGTGCTGTACGTCACCGGCATCTCGGGCTCGAACGACACCACCGGCAAGGATTGCGTCCGCTACGGCTTCCGCCAGAATTTCTACGGCGAGACCGCCGCGAACGCGATCGGTCCGGTCCTGGTGAAAGCTTTCGGCAAGAACCGCAAGGCCGCGTACATGACGCCGGACTACACATACGGCCACACGGTCACGAAGTCGGTGAACGACTACCTGACCAAGAACGGCGGCTGGACGATGGTGACGAACCAGGTCTCACCGCTCGGCGCGCCCGACTACAGCTCGTACCTCACGAACATCGCCAACTCGGGCGCGGAATTCCTGATCAACGTCAACTGGGGCCACGACGCGGTGCTGTCGACGCAGCAGGCGAAGCAGTTCGGCATCCTGCCGAAGATGAAGCTCGTGATTCCCTACCAGATTCCGTTCCTCGCACCCGAGGTCGGTGCCGACATCACCGAGGGCGTGTACGCCGCCACCGACTTCTGGTGGACGCTCGAGGACAAGTATCCGCTCGCCAAGATGTTCGTCGACGCATTCCAGAAGAAATACAATTACCGGCCCGAATGGGGCGCCGAGAATGCCTATATGGAATTCGCGCTGTGGGCGGAGGCCGTCGAGCACGCCGGCACGTTCTATCCGCCCGATGTGATCAAGTCGTACGAAACTCCCCGCAAGCTCAATTCGATGGTCGGCGAGGTACAGTGGCGCGCTGCCGACCATCAGCTCGTCCGGCCGGTGATCATCGTTCGGGGCAAGAAGCCGAGCGAGATGAAGAACAAGGAAGACTTCTGGGAAGTGACCGAGATCGTGCCAGGCGAGTCGCTGATGCAGAAGCCCGACGCGTTTGGTTGCCAACTCGGCGGCTACACATAACACTGACGCCAGTATGCGGCGCGGGCGGCATGTCGCCGCCTGCGACGTTTGAGTGCGGCCGCGTGTGCGGCGGCACACCTTGACGCTGCGGGAACGCTAAACGACCGGCATGGTCAGCTGGCCTAATTTCGTGTCGCAGTTGTTCAACGGTCTGGCGCAGGGAGCGCTATTGGCGCTGATCAGCTCCGGGCTGACGATCATCTACGGCACGCTCGGCGTCCTGAATCTGGCGCACGGCGCGATGTTCATGCTCGGCGGGTACGCCGGCTACGTCGCGTACGAGGCCACCGGCTCGTTCGTCGTGGCGGTGATCGCCGGCACGCTGTTTCTCGGAATTGTCGGCATCGTGATGGAACGGGTCATCATCCGGCATTTCTACAGCCGCCCACCCGAAGACCAGCTGCTGGTCACGTTCGGCCTCGGCATCTGCTTCGTCGAGATCGCCCGTTTCTTCTTCTCGAGCCTGACGAAGACGGTGCCGCCGCCGCGCTTGCTCACGGGCATCACTTCGCTCGGCATCATGGTCTATCCGACGTATCGCCTGGCCCTCGTCGGCATCGTGGCGGTGGCGCTGCTGGCGCTCTTCATCGTGCTCTACCGAACCCGGCTCGGCATGATCGTGCGCGCCGGGATCGAGGACTCGCTGATGGTCGATTCGCTCGGCATCGACGTCTACCGCGTGTTCATGGTGGTGTTCGGCATCGGCGCGATGGCGGCGGGCTTCGCCGGGATCGTGAACGCGCCGGTGGTCTCGCTCACGCCCGACGTGGGCGAGGCGGTCCTCGTGCAGACTTTCGTCGTCGTCGTCATTGGCGGGGTGGGATCGTTCACCGGCGCCGTCCTCGGCGGCCTCATCGCGGGCGAGATCATCAGCCTCACGTCGATGGTCAACCCCGGCTACGCGTACGTGATGCTGTTCGCGGCGATGACCCTCGTGCTGGTCGTACGGCCGCACGGCCTGCTCGGCATGCGGGGTCGAGAATGAAAGTGAGCGCGCGCTGATGCTCGGCCAGCGACGCTTCCTGATCGAGGCGCTGACGGCAATCGGTCTCATCGCCGTGCCTTTCGTGCTGCCGTACCTCGGCTCCGCGCCCAATACCGTCAACCGCATCCTGGTCTGGGGCCTGTTCGGGATCGGCTTCGATATCCTGTTCGGCTATACCGGCCTGCTTTCGTTCGGCCAATCGGCGCTCTATGGCACCGGCGGGTTCGTCGCCGCGTACCTGCTCACCCAGGCCGGCTTCCCGCACGTCGTGCTCGCGCTCTTCATCGGCATGATCGCCGCCGCCATCGTCGGCTGCCTGGTCGGGCTGATCGCATTGCGCCGCACCGGCATCTATTTCGCGATGATCACCGTCGCCATCGCCGAGGTCTTCTACTTCGTCGAGTTCAACCCGCTGTCCGAGTGGACCGGCGGCGAGAACGGATTGCCCGGCGTGCCGACGCCGAGCTTCTATCTGGGCTTCACCACGATCCATTTCACCAGCGGCTGGTCGCTCTATCCGTTCCTCGCGCTGTGCTACTTCATCGGCATCGTGCTCGCGCTGCGCATCGTGCGCTCGCCGGTCGGCGCCATCTTCAGCGGCATCCGCGAAAATCCGCTGCGGGCCGCCGCCCTCGGCCATAACATCCACGCCTACAAGCTCACGGCCTTCGTCATTGCCGCCGCGTATGCGGGCTTTGCGGGCGGCTTGTTGGGCGTGCTCCAGGCATTCATGCCGCCGGAGGCGTTCACGTTCGACACGTCCGGACAGCTCGTGATCCAGACCGCCATCGGTGGCCGCGGCACGCTGTTCGGTCCGCTGCTCGGCGCCGCGGTATGGCTGTTTCTCCAGGACTTCCTGCAAGCGACCCTCGGGCTCGGCGCTGCGTGGAAGCTGGTGTTGGGGCTGGCGTTCGTGCTGCTGATCTGCTTCCTGCGAAACGGCATCATCGGCGGGTTCAAGGATCTTTATCGCTTCCTGCGCAGCAAGCGCGGGGCGCCGGTCGACCTGCAGGAATCTGCATCGCTGCCCGGGCTTGGCGACGACGATGACCCGACGCCGGCGGCCGCCGAAGTCGCCGAAAGGCCGGCGGTGCGATCCATGCGGCCGAGGCACCACGCAAGTGCCGACGCTGCGGTCCCTGTCCTGCAGGCGACCCGGCTCACCAAGCATTACGGCGGCGTCATTGCCAACGCCGACATCGACTTCACGGTGAAACGGGGCGAGTTGCGCGGCATCATCGGCCCGAATGGCGCCGGCAAGTCGACCTTTTTCAAGATGCTGACCTGCGAAGTGCCGCCGACGTCCGGCAGGATCGTGTTCGAAGGCCGCGATATCACCGGCATGAACGTCGTCGACGTGTGCCAGCTCGGTCTCACCAAGAGCTACCAGGTCAATCAGCTCTTCAATCGTCTGACGGTGCGCGAGAACGTGACCATCGCAGCACTCGCAGAGCTGCGCGGCAAATTCAGGCTCGATATGCTGAGGAGCCTGTCGAGGATCCCCGGATTGCGCGAGCAGGTCGAGCGCACGCTCGAGCTCGTCAATCTCACCGCGCGCCGCGACACGCCGGTGTCGCAGCTCGCGTATGGCGAGAAGCGTCGGCTCGAAGTGGGTCTGGCGCTCGCGGCGTCGCCGACGCTGTTACTGCTCGACGAACCGCTCGCGGGTATGAGCCCGAGTGAACGGGCCGAAACGGTGAAGCTGCTGAAGTCGATCAGCCAGGGTCGCACGATGATCATCATCGACCACGACATGGATGCGCTGTTCGAGCTGGCGGAACGCATTACCGTGTTGCAGGAAGGACGCGTGCTGGTCGAGGGCAAGCCGGACGAAATCAAGCGCAATCCACAGGTCCAGGAAGCCTATCTCGGTGGCATGCACGAGGTGCTCCAGCCATGAGCACCGCGGCGGCCATAGCCGCAAGGGTGGGGGTCCAACCATGAGCACCGCCGGGCCGCCCCAAGGTGCGAATAGCTCCCCCGCCGGGCAGCGCAGCGGCCGAATTGGCCAATGAGGCCGCAAGCGTGGGGTCCAACCATGAGCACCGCCGGGCCGCCCCAAGGTGCGAATAGCTCCCCGCCGGGGGCAGCGCAGCGGCCGAATTGGCCAATGAGGCCGCAAGCGTGGGGGTCCAACCATGAGCACCGCCGGGCCGCCCCAAGGTGCGAATAGCTCCCCGCCGGGGGCAGCGCAGCGGTCGAATTGGCCAATGAGGCCGCAAGCGTGGGGGTCCAACTGTGAGCGCCGCTCTGCCACCCGGAGCCGCTGATTCCGTTCCCATTGCGAGCAGCGCGGGGAGATCTCATCAAAGCCTGCTCGAGGTCAGCGGACTGAACAGCTACTACGGCGATTCGCACATTCTCTTCGATGTCGCATTGCGCGTGGAACGCAACGAGGTGGTCGCGCTCCTTGGGCGCAACGGCGCCGGCAAGAGCACGACCTTGAAGAGTCTGATGGGCGTGGTGACGCCGCGCGCGGGGTCGGTTCGGCTCGACGGCGTCGAGATCGCGGGCAAAAAGAGCCATGCCATCGCGAAAGCGGGCATGCAGCTCGTGCACGAAGATCGCCGCATCTTCGGCAGCCTCGATGTCGAGGAAAACCTGATCCTGGCCGGGTTGACGGCGCCGAATAGATGGCCGCTCGAACGCATCTACGAAATGTTCCCGCGCCTGAAACACCGGCGCGGCAGCCGCGGCACCGACCTCTCCGGCGGCGAGCAGCAGATGCTGGCGATTGCCCGCGCGCTGATCCGCGATCCTAAAATCGTCTTGCTGGACGAGCCGTTCGAGGGCCTGGCGCCGGTGATCGTGCGCGATCTTGTCAACGTCTGCCGCGGACTCGCCGAGCAGGGCCGCACGATCGTCGTCGTCGAGCAGAACGTCGTCGCCGCACTCTCGTTCTCCCATCGCTGCTATGTCCTCAACAACGGCCACATCGTGTACGAGGGCACGCCCGAGGCGCTTCATCAGGCGCAGGACGTCGTGCAGCGCTACCTCGGGGTGGGCGTGCGCGTCTGAACCGATCGGCGCTCCAAAGCAGCCGGGCAGAATGCAATCGCCGCGAGCTGGCACAATCGATGCGAAGCACGCGCGAGCCTGACCTGCCTGTTCGCGATCGCTCTGCTCATCAGGGCCGGGCCCGCGCACGCACATTCCTTCGGAACCCAATAATTGGACAGGTTGAGATACGAAAGGACAGTCAATGCACCACTGGCTGATGAAGTCGGAGCCTGACGAATTCTCGATCGACGATCTCGTTCGCGCACCGCGGCAGACGACGCCATGGGTGGGTGTGCGCAACTACCAGGCGCGCAACTTCATGCGCGACGGCATGCAGATCGGAGACCGCGCGTTCTTCTATCACTCGAGCTGTCCCGAGCCTGGGATCGCTGGAATCGTCGAGATTGCGAAGCGGGCCTATCCGGACGCGACCCAGTTCGATCCGAAGAGCCCGTACTACGATGCCAAGTCCACGCGCGATGCGCCGCGCTGGCTGCACGTCGACGTGAAGCTCGTGCGCAAGACACGGCTCGTGAGCGTGCCGACGCTGCGCGAAACGCGCGGCCTGGAGAACATGGTCACGCTGCGGCGCGGCAACCGATTGTCGATCACGCCCGTCACGCCTCAAGAGTGGAAGATCGTCGAAAAGCTGGCGTTGGAGGCCGATTGACGCATCGCAGCATCGGAGGCGGAGATGCAGCGTTCGGCGCGAGTCTCGACCGGATAGTGCGACTGCGAAGCTGACACCATGGACTGGACATTGCTGCCGCTGTTGCTCGCGCTCGGTGCGGTCATCGGATTCCTCGCCGGCATGCTCGGCGTCGGCGGCGGCCTGACGATAGTTCCGCTGCTGACGATCCTGTTTACGCATCAGGCGTTTCCGCCCGAGCACGTTGTGCACATGGCCGTCGCGACCGCGACGGCGGCGATGGTCTTCACGGCGAGCTCATCGGTGCGCGCGCATCACCGGCGCGGCGCGGTGCTGTGGGCGGTCGTCGCCGCGATGGCGCCCGGCATCGTCGTCGGCGCGCTCGCCGGTCCGCAGTTCGCGAGTGCGTTGTCGAATCGCGCACTGGCCGCGATCTTCAGCGCGTTCACCTGGTTCGCCGCGACCCGGATGCTGATGCGAAGCCGCTCGGTCGCGTCGCGCGAAATCCCCGGCAAACCGGTGCTGTTTCTTGTCGGCGCCGGCATCGGGGTCGTCTCGAGCCTGCTCGGCGCGGGCGGCGGATTCATTTCGATTCCGTACCTCGGACGGCACAACGTGCCGATTCACCGCGCCGTCGCTACGTCGGCTGCGCTTGGCCTGCCGATCGCGATCGCCGGAACGACCGGCTTCATCATCGCCGGCCTGCGGCAGCAGGGGTTGCCGCCGTGGTCGGCGGGCTATGTCTACCTGCCCGCGATGATCGTGATCGTCATTGCCAGCGTCCTGGTCGCTCCGCTCGGCGCTTCGGCCGCGCATCGCTGGCCGGCGGCGAAACTGAAGCGTGCGTTCGCGGCGCTGCTCTACACGCTCGGCGCCTACATGCTGTGGAAGGCGATTCGCGGCTGATCGTCAGTCCGTCGCGAGCGTTTCCGTTTGATGGTAACCCGGTGTCGCGACGGGGGTTCCGCCTGCCGTGACGCGCACCGCGCAATACTTGAATTCCGGAATCTTGCCGAACGGATCGAGCACCGGATTCGTCAGCAGGTTCGCGGCGGCCTCGTAGTAGCAGAACGGAATGAACACGGCGCCCGCGCGGCGTGCCGTCGTCGGCGCGCGCGTAGAGCGACACGCTGCCGCGGCGCGATGCGACGGTAATCGGACCACCCGGCGTCACGCCCAGCGCGCGCAGATCGTGCGAATTGAGCGAAGCGACCGGCATCGGGCTCGATCGCGTCGAGCACCTTGCTGCGCCGCGTCATGCTGCCGGTGTGCCAATGCTCGAGCTGGCGGCCGGTGATCAGCACGAACGGGTATGCCGTATCGGGCTGCTCCGCCGCCGGAATGATCTGCGCCGGCACGAGCTTCGCGCCTTGCCGCTCTCGCGTCGGGAAGCGATCGGTGAACACGACGCGGTCGCCGGGGTCGCCCTCGTGCTCGCACGGATACGTGACCGCGCTCTCGCGCTCGAGCCGCTCCCACGTGATGCCGGCGATCGACGGCATCGCCTTGCGCATTTCCTCGAATACGTCGCGCGGATGCGCGTAGCTCCAGTCGAGGCCGAGCTCGCGCGCCATCGCGACGATGATCGCGAGATCGTGGCGCGCTTCGCCGGGCGGCTCGAGCGCCTGCCGCCCGAGCTGCACCGAGCGGTCGGTATTGGTGAACGTGCCGGTCTTTTCCGGAAATGCGGACGCCGGCAGGATCACGTCGGCGAGATAGGCCGTTCTCGGTGAGGAAGATGTCCTGCACGACGAGCATCTCGAGCTCGGCGAGCGCAGCCCGCGCGTGCTCGACGTCGGGATCCGACATCGCGGGATTCTCGCCCATGATGTACATGCCGCGGATCGTGCCGGCGTGCACGGCGTTCATGATCTCGACGACGGTGAGCCCCGGCTCGGGTCGAGCGACGTTCCCCAGAGCGCCTCGAACTTCGCCTGCGCGGTCGCGTTGTCGACGCGCGGTGTAATCCGGATACATCATCGGGATCAGCCCGACGTCGGAGGCGCCCTGCACGTTGTTCTGGCCGCGCAGCGGATGCAGGCCTGTACCCGGCCGCCCGACCTGGCCGGTCAGCATGCGACAGCGCGATCAGGCAGCGCGCGTTGTCGGTGCCGTGGACGTGCTGCGAAATGCCCATGCCCCAGAGGATCATCGACGCGCGCGATTTCGCGAACATGCGCGCGACCTCGCGGATCGTGGCTGCATCGATGCCGCACACCGGCGCCATCGCCTCGGGCTGAACCGTGCGACGTTGTCGCGCATTTCCGCGAAGCCGCTCGTGCGGTCGTTGACGAAGGTCTCGGCGACGAGGCCCTCCTCGACGATCGTGTGCATCATCGCGTTCAGCATCGCGACGTCGCTGTCGGGCTTGAACTGCAGGTAGCGCACCGCGTGTCGCGCGAGCTCGGAGCGGCGCGGATCGGCGAGGACCAGCTTGGTGCCGTTCTTCACAGCGTTCTTGATCCACGTCGCGGCGACCGGATGGTTCGACGACCGGATTGGCGCCGATCAGCAGCACGACCTCGGCCTGCATGACGTCCATTACCGGATTCGACACCGCGCCCGAGCCGATGCCTTCCAGCAACGCTGCGACGCTCGACGCATGGCAAAGCCGCGTGCAGTGGTCGACGTTGTTCGTGCCGAAAGCCGGTGCGGACGAGCTTCTGGAACAGGTACGCTTCCTCGTTGCTGCCCTTCGCCGAGCCGAAGCCTGCCAGCGCATCGCCGCCGTGCGTATCGCGGATGCGCGCAAGCGTGCCGCCTGCGAGCGCGAGCGCCTCCTCCCACGTCGCTTCGCGGAATACCGACAGCGGATTGGCGGGGTCGACGGTGAAGTCGGCGGATTTCGGAAATCCCGGCCTGCGGATCAGCGGCTTCGTCAGCCGATGCGGATGATTGACGTAGTCGAAACCGAAGCGGCCCTTGACGCACAGCCGTTCGTGATTCGCCGGGCCATCGCGCCCCTCGACGTGGACGATCCGGTTGTCCTTGATGTTGTACGTGATCTGGCAACCGACGCCGCAGTACGGACAGACGGACGCGACCTTGCTGTCGATCGGCTGCAGGAACGCGTCGTGCGCCGGCGCCAGCGCTCCGGTCGGACATGCCTGCACGCATTCGCCGCAGGCGACGCACGTGGACACGCCCATCGGGTCGTCCAGGTCGAACACGATTTTCGAATGCGATCCGCGAAACGCATAGCCGATCACGTCGTTGACCTGCTCTTCGCGGCATGCCCGCACGCAACGCGTGCATTGAATGCAGGCGTCGAGGTTCACCGCCATCGCGGGATGCGACAGGTCGGCTGCGGGCTGCGCGCGGCGCGCAAAGCGCGGCTTGCCGAGCGCGAGCTCGCGCTGCCAGTAAGCGAGCTCCGAATCCGTCTTGTACGTCCGCTCGGGCATGTCGGAGGCGAGCAGCTCGACGATCATCTTCTGCGAATGCAGCGCGCGCGCGCTGTTGCTCGTCACTTCCATGCCGGCCGTCGGCTGGCGGCAGCAGGAGGGCGCCAGCACGCGCTCGCCCTTGATCTCGACCATGCACGCGCGGCAGTTGCCATCGGCGCGATAGCCGGGCTTGTAGCAAAGGCGCGGAATCGGCACGCCGAGGCGATCGGCGGCCTGGATGATCGTCTCGCCGGGCGCGGCCGCGACATCGTCACCGTTCAGCCGGAAGACGATCGCGTCCTGCGTCAACAGCTGCTCGTGCGGGGCATTCATTCCTGACCTCCGTTGCCGCCCTGTCCCGCCGGCTGCACCTCGTGCGGGAAGTACTTGAAGACGCACGCGATCGGATTGGGCGCCGCCTGGCCGAGACCGCAGATCGACGCGTCCATCATCGCCTGCGAGAGGTCGTCGAGCAGCGGCTTGTCCCAGCCGGGCTTTTCCATCAGCATCACCGCCTTTTCCGTGCCCACCCGGCACGGCGTGCACTGACCGCATGACTCGTCGGCGAAGAACTGCATCAGGTTCAGCGCCGCATCGCGGGCGCGGTCGTGCTGCGACAGCACGATGACGGCAGCCGAGCCGATGAAGCAGCCGTGCGGCTGCAGCGTATCGAAGTCGAGCGGAATGTCGCCCAGCGACGCCGGCAGTATGCCGCCCGATGCGCCGCCGGGCAGATAGCCGTAGAACGTGTGGCCGTCCTGCATGCCGCCGCAATGCTCGTCGATCAGCTCGCGCACCGTGATGCCCGCCGGCGCAAGGTGCACGCCCGGTTTGGCGACGCGGCCGGAGACGGAGAACGAGCGCAGACCCTTGCGCCCGTGGCGTCCGTGTCCGGCGAACCAGGCGCCGCCGCGCTCCAGGATGTCGCGCACCCAATACAGCGTTTCCATGTTGTGCTCGAGCGTCGGCCGGCCGAACAATCCCGACTTGCGCGACATAGGGCGGGCGCAGGCGCGGCATGCCGCGCTTGCCTTCGATCGATTCGATCATCGCGGACTCTTCGCCGCAGATGTACGCGCCCGCGCCGCGACGCAGATGGATGCGCGGCAACGCGCAGGGCGGATCGCGCAGCGAGCGCATCGAGCTCTTTCGCGAGCAGCGCCGCGGCAAGCGGCGTATTCGTCGCGCAGATAGATGTAGATCTCGTCGATGCCGACCGCCCACGCGGCGATCAACATTCCTTCGAGGAAGCGGTGCGGATCGCGCTCGAGGTAGTAGCGGTCCTTGAACGTCCCGGGCTCGCCTTCGTCGATGTTGACCGCCATCAGCCGCGGCGCCGGTTCGGCGCGGACGATCTTCCACTTGCGGCCGGCGGGGAATCCCGCGCCGCCGAGACCGCGCAGCGCCGAGTCTTCGAGTTCCGCGATGACGCGTTCGACGTCGCGCGCGCCGTCTGCGCACGCGGCGAGCGTGCGGTAGCCGCCGTCGCGGCGATAGGCGGCGAGGTCGATGTACGGCGGTGTCGGCGGCTCGACGACGCCGCGCTTCGATCGCGTCGACGACGCGTCGACACCGTCGCGCGGTCGATCGGATTGCGCCCGACGACCGCCGCCGGCGCATGCTCGCAGCGGCCGATGCACGGCGCGCCGAGCACGCGCACGCCGGGCACCGCACGCGTGCGCCAGCGCGCCGCGCAGCGCCTCGCGCCGGCGATCCGGCACGACAGCGTTTCGCAGACGCGCACGGTGATCGGCGGCGGCGGCGCTTCGTCGTCCATCACGACGTCGAAGTGATGGTAGAACGTCGCGACCTCGTAGACCTCGGTCATCGCGAGCTTCATTTCCTGCGCGAGTGCGACGAGATGCGCGGCGGGCAGATGCCCGCGCGCGTCCTGGATCAGGTGCAGGCACTCGATCAGCAGGCCGCGCGCGCGGCGTGTCGCCGAGCAGCGCCTGCACGCTCGGCCAGCGCTTCCGCGGATCGACGGGGCGACCCTTCGGCTGGCTCTTGCGCCGCGGCCGCGCGGAGCCGCGACGTGTCGATCACGATCGACCCGAATCACGTCATCTCGGACGCCTTGCGCATTTGCATCCGCGGTCAGTCGAGGAAATCGCAGTGCTTGTCGACGTGCGCGGCCAGGTCGAGCGAATGCTGCGCGCACCAGGCGCTCGGCGAGCTCGGTGTCGCGCCGTTCCAGCGCCTCGATGATCCGCATGTGGTCGACGATCGAGCGCGCCGCGCGGTCGCTTTGCGAGATCGTCAGCCGGCGGATCGCGCGCACGTGGATGAAGAGATTCTCGATCGTCTTGCCCATCAGATGCGATCCAGACAGCCGGATGATCGCCTGGTGGAACGCGATGTTCGCGTCCGAATATTCGTGGATGTGCTCGGCCGGCGTCGCGTTGCGGAACTCGTCGAACATCGTGCCGCAGCGATGCGATGTCCTCGTCGGACGCGTTGATCGTCGCGAGCCGCGCCGCCATGCTTTCGAGCGCCGCCCACATCTCGATCATTTCGATGATCTGCCGCTTCGTCTTGCGGACGATGAAGATGCCGCGGCGCGGCACCGTGCGCAGGAAGCCCTCCTGCTCGAGCAGCGTCATCGCCTCGCGGATCGGCGTGCGGCTCACGCCCAGCGGCTCGCGACAGCTGCCGCTCGTCGAGGCGGATCTCGTCGCGCATGCGCGTAGATGTCCGCATCCATGATCGCCTGCTTCAGCGCGGCATACGCCTGATCGCGAAAGCTGACGTTGGTCGAAAGCGGCTGCAGCGCCAGCGGAATCGCCGACGAACTCGCTGCCGGGAGTGTAGACACCGGTTGTTCTCCTCCGTTGCGGCCCGCGCTGCGCGTTCGGCGCGGCGGCGACACGCCGTGCCCCTGTCGTGGTGGCACTGCGTATCTTATATACCAAAAACAACGGAGGGCGTTAGCGCGCCCTGGGACGGGTCAAACGCCTTCAGGCGGCCCGGGCGACCACTAGCCCGTGACGCCGACGTGCCTCGAGGATCGCATCGCAGAGAAACTGCAGGTCGTACGCCTTCATCAGATGCGGCTGATGCTCGCGGACGTAGGTGCACAGCCGTTCGCGCTCGTCGGCGATCGTGCGCAGCGATGCATACAGGGCGGGGTCCCAGTGCCACTCGATGCCCAGTTCGTCGAATGCGGCGTTGAACGCTGCACATTCGCCGTCGTCCAGACTCGTCGATCGGGAGCTGCGCGGGTTTTGAGTCGTCATGGGGCACCTCCTGAGTAGCACTGATGACAGCGTAGGCGCCCGGGTGTATAAAAGAAAGCTTGAAATTGTTGGAAGTAACATAACCTAAACATTATGATCCAAACGATTCCATGCGGCATGCGACATTGCGTCAGCTGAACGTGTTTGCCGCCGTGGCGAGCCGCATGAGCTTTTCCCGGGCGGCTGAGGATCTGCACTTGACGCAGCCGGCCGTGTCCGCGCAGATCAAGGCGCTCGAGGGCCATGCGGGACTGCCGCTGTTCGAGCGCGTCGGCAAGAAGCTGCACCTGACGGCGGCCGGGGCCGAACTGCTCGACTACAGCCGGCGGATCGCCGAGCTGTTTCGCGAAGCGGACGAGGCGATGGCGCAACTGAAAGGCGGCGCGCGCGGCAAGCTGAATGTCGCGGTCATCAGCGCCGGCGATTATTTCTTTCCGCGCCTTCTTGCCGAGTTCGCGGAGCGCCATTCCGGCGTGACGCTCAACCTGGCCGTGCACAACCGCGAGGAGCTGTTGCGGCAGCTCGCCGACAACCTGACCGATCTCGCGATCATGGTGCGGCCGCCCGACGACCCCGGCACGGTTCATACACCGTTCGCGCCGCATGCCTACGTGATCGTCGCGCCGCCCGCGCACGCGTTGGCGGCACGGCGCGGGATCTCGCGCACGCGCCTGCTGCGCGAGCCGTTCATCGTGCGCGAGAAAGGGTCGGATACCTACCGGTCGATGCAGGACGCGTTCGGCACCGACGCGCAGCGGATTCGCGCGACGATGGAGATCCGGAGCAACGAGACGATCAAGCAGGCGGTGATCGCCGGCATGGGGGTGAGCTTCCTGTCGTCGCACGCGATCGCGCTCGACGTGCGCGCCGGCAATCTCGTCGTGCTGGACGTCGTAGGTTTCCCCGCGTGGCGCCACTGGTACGTCGTCCATCGCGCCAGCAAGCGATTGCCGGCAATTGCCGTGGCATTCCGCACCTTCCTGCTGGCGGAGGGCGCACAGCTCATCGCCGAAGCCGGGGACTTCGACCGGATTCCGGGTCTCGCCCGCCATTGACGGCGTCTGATATATCACATACCTTAGCGTGAAGTTCGTGCGGCGGAATGACCTACACGCACACGGCTTCAAGACAAGTTTGTCTCGAGCGAAATCGCGATCGGCACGCACCCACGCAGAGCGCGGTCAGATCGAAGGAGGATCCCAGATGGAAAACGTCACCGCGGCGCGCAAGGAAGCGGCGCCTGCCATCACGAAGCCGACCTCCGACGCGACGAGCGCCGGCCAGCCCGATACGCAGTCGCAGCGGGAGATCGACGGCTTTCACCTGGTGATCGAGGCCCTGCAGCTCAACGGCATCGATACGATCTTCGGCCTGCCTGGCATCCCCATCACCGACCTCACGCGCAAGGCGCAGGCTGCGGGGATCCGGATGATCTCGTTTCGCCATGAGCAGAACGCCGGCTACGCCGCGTCGATTGCCGGCTTCATGACGCAGAAGCCCGGCATCTGCCTGACCGTATCGGCACCCGGCTTCCTCAATGGCCTGACCGCGCTGGCGAACGCCACGACGAACTGCTTCCCGATGATCCTCATCAGCGGCTCGAGCGAGCGCGAGGTCGTCGACCTCCAGCAGGGCGATTACGAGGAGATGGACCAGCTGGCCATCGCAAAGCCGCTTTGCAAGGCGGCCTTCCGCGTGCTGCACGCCGAGGACATCGGCGTAGGCGTTGCCCGCGCGATCCGGGCGGCCGTCTCCGGGCGCCCGGGTGGGGTCTACCTCGATCTGCCGGCCAAGCTGTTCCCGCAGGCGATGGATGCGCAAGCAGGCAGGAAATCGCTGATCAAGGTCGTCGATCCGGCGCCGCGCCAGATCCCGTCCGGGGAGTCCGTCACGCGCGCGCTCGACCTTTTGAAGAGCGCAAAGCGTCCGCTCATCATCCTCGGCAAGGGCGCGGCGTACGCGCAGGCCGATTCCGACATTCGCGCGCTGGTCGAGAAAACCCGGATCCCGTACCTGCCGATGGCGATGGCCAAGGGCCTGCTGCCGGACACGCATGAGCAATCCGCGGCCGCGGCCCGCTCCTACGTGTTGCCCGAGGCCGACGTCGTCATGCTGATCGGCGCACGCCTGAACTGGCTGCTGTCGCACGGCAAGGGCAAGACCTGGGGCGGAAAGGGTTCCGGGGAGCGCGGCGGCCAGAAATTCATTCAGGTCGACATCTCGCCACAGGAGGCAGACAGCAACGTTCCCACCGACGCCCCCGTCGTCGGCGACATCGGTTCGTGCGTGAAAGCGATGCTTGCAGCGATCGACGCAACCAAGGGCTCGAACTGGTCCGCGCCGCCCGCCGAATGGCTCGACGCGATCGCCGAGCGCAAGAGCAGGAACATCGCGAAGATGGCGGAGACGCTCGCGAAGAATCCGACGCCGATGACTTTCCAGAGTGCGCTGAACGTCGTGCGCGACATCGTGAAGGCGAACCCGGACGCAATGCTGGTCAACGAAGGCGCCAATGCGCTGGACTTCACGCGCAGCATCGTCGACATGTACAAGCCGCGCAAGCGCCTCGATGTGGGCACGTGGGGCGTGATGGGCATCGGCATGGGCTACTCCATTGCGGCTGCCATCGTGAGCGGCCAGCAGGTGATCGCCGTCGAGGGCGACAGCGCGTTCGGCTTCTCCGGCATGGAAGTCGAGACGATCTGCCGCTACAACCTGCCGGTCTGCGTCGTGATCCTGAACAACAACGGCGTGTATCGCGGCGACGAGGTCAACCCGACCGGCGGGCGCGATCCGTCCCCGCTGGTGTTCGTCAAGGACGCGCGCTACGAAAAATTGATGGAGGCGTTCGGTGGCGTCGGCGTGCACGTCACGACCCCGGGCGCGTTGCGCAAGGCAATGGAAGAGGCCATCCGCTCCGCCAGGCCCACGCTGATCAATGCGGTCATCGACGAAGGGGCCGGCACGGAAAGCGGCCGCATCACGAGCCTCAACCCGAGCGCCAAGAGTAAATAACGTGTGGTTCGCGCGGTGGATCGGCCTGCGGCGACCGATTGACGGCGCGTGGTATATCACATACCTTATGGTGAATATCGTCAATCGGCCCCGATCGTAACGGGCAGGCGTTTACGGAGGAGCTTTCCTTAGCCGCACGGCGTGTTCCCGCGACGTCGCGGTGATCCGAGTCGGTACCCCGCCGTCACGTCCTTCCGCCGGCAGGCTCGAGGGCTCGGAAGATTCCATGATGCCGCGGACGTCGTTGAATACGACGACCGCGCGAGGATAGCGCCGCGTCGCGGCGCGCGTGGCAAAGGAAAACCGCGGTCATCCGCGTTTGCGCGAGCGCAACCGATGACGGCCGTGCAAGCGACAGGGGTTTTCAATGGGGAAAGCGCTAGACGGAGTTCGGATCCTCGATTTCACGCACGTGCAGTCGGGCCCGACGTGCACGCAGCTCCTCGCATGGCTCGGCGCCGACGTCATCAAGATCGAGCGCGCGGGCGAGGGCGACATCACGCGCGGCCAGTTGCGCGACATCCCCGACGTGGACAGCCTCTACTTCACGATGCTGAACCACAACAAGCGATCGATCACCGTCGACGCGAAGAACCCGAAGGGCAAGCAGGTTCTCGAAGCGCTGGTCAAGACCTGCGACGTGCTGGTCGAGAATTTCGCGCCGGGCGCGCTGGACCGGATGGGCTTCACGTGGGAGCACATCCAGGAGCTGAACCCGAAGATGATCGTCGCGTCGGTCAAGGGATTCGGCCCGGGCCCCTACGCGGACTGCAAGGTCTACGAGAACGTCGCGCAATGCGCCGGCGGCTCGGCATCGACGACGGGCTTCGACGACGGTCCGCCGGTGGTCACCGGCGCGCAGATCGGCGACAGCGGCACCGGCCTGCATCTCGCGCTGGGCATCGTCGCAGCCCTGTACCAGCGCAAGACGACCGGTCGCGGGCAGAAGGTGCTCGCCGCGATGCAGGACGGTGTGCTGAACCTGTGCCGCGTCAAGCTGCGCGATCAGCAACGTCTCGCGCGCACCGGCGTGATGGAGGAATACCCGCAATATCCGAACGGCACGTTCGGCGACGCGGTGCCGCGCGCCGGCAACGCGTCCGGCGGCGGCCAGCCCGGCTGGATCCTGAAGTGCAAGGGCTGGGAGACCGATCCCAATGCGTACATCTATTTCATTACGCAGGCGCCGGTCTGGAAGGACATTTGCAAGGTGATCGGCCGCGAGGAATGGCTGACCGACCCGCGCTACGCGACGCCCAAGGGACGCTTGCCGCATCTGATGGAAATCTTCGGCGAAATCGAGAAGTGGACGATGACGAAGACCAAGTTCGAAGCGATGGACATCCTGAACGAGTACGACATCCCCTGCGGACCGATCCTGTCGATGAAGGAGCTCGCCGAGGAGCCCTCGCTGCGCAAGACGGGCACCGTCGTCGAGGTCGACCATCCCAAGCGCGGCAAGTACCTGACGGTCGGCAATCCGATCAAGCTGTCGGACAGTCCCACGGAAGTCAGGCGCTCGCCGCTGCTCGGCGAGCACACCGACGAAGTGTTGACCGAACTGGGCTATCTGCCGGCGCAAATCGAAGCGCTGCGGGCGGAACGCGTGATATAGCGGACGAAAGCAAAACCCTACTTTCGTCCGGCGAGACTTCACTTGAATCGCTGGCAAAGCCAGTCGATTCAAGTCGGAAACATCAAGGAAAAATCAATGGCGCACGACAAGACGGCGGTCAGAAAAATACTCGACAAGGTCAAGGCCGACGGACGCACGTCGCTGACAGCGCCGGAGGGCAAGCTCGTCTGCGACGCTTACGGCATCCCGGTGCCGGGTGAAGGCGTCGCGACGTCGCCAGCCGATGCCGCGAAGCTCGCAAGCGGCATGGGTTTTCCGGTCGTGCTCAAGATCGTTTCACCCGAAATCCTGCACAAGACCGAGGCGGGCGGCGTGCTGGTCGGCGTGAAGACCGCCGCTGACGTCGAGAAGGGCTACGAGACGATCGTCGCCAACGCGACGCAAGTACGACGCCAAGGCCACGATCAGCGGCGTCCAGGTGCAGCAGATGGTGACCGGCGGCCAGGAAGTGATCGTCGGCGCCGTCACCGATCCGTCGTTCGGCAAGCTCGTCGCGTTCGGGCTGGGCGGCGTGCTGGTCGAGGTGCTGAAGGACATCACGTTTCGTCTGGCGCCCGCTTCGCGCGAAGACGCGTTGTCGATGCTCGATGGCATCGCCGCCGCGGAGATCCTGAAGGGCGTGCGCGGCGCGGCGCCGGTCAACCGCGAGGCGCTCGCCGACCTGATCGAGCGCGTGTCGCAACTGGCGGCGGACTTCACCGAAATTTCGGAGCTGGACCTCAATCCGGTGTTCGCGTCCGAAAAGGGCGCGATCGCCGCGGACGTGCGGATCGTCGTCGACTTCGATCCGCCCGAGCCGCGCTTTCGTCCGAGCCACGACGACATCGTCCGCGACATGAACCGGATCATGAAGCCCGATGCGGTCGCGGTGATCGGCGCGTCATCCGAGGCCGGCAAGATCGGCAACTCGGTGATGAAGAACCTGATCAACGGCGGCTACCAGGGCGCGATCTATCCGATCAATCCGTCCGGCGGCGAGATCATGGGCCGCCAGGCGTACAAGAGCGTCAAGGACGTTCCCGGAACGATCGACGTCGCGGTGTTCGCCATCCCCGCCAAGTTCGTGGCGCAGGCGCTGGTCGAAGTCGGCGAAAAGAAGATCCCGGGTGCCGTGCTGATCCCCTCGGGATTCGCCGAAACCGGCAACGTCGAGGGCCAGAAGGAAATCCAGGCGATTGGCCGCAAGTATGGCGTGCGGCTGATGGGACCGAACATCTACGGCTTCTATTACACGTGGAAGAACCTGTGCGCGACGTTCTGCACCGCGTACGACGTCAAGGGTCACGCCGCGCTGTCGTCGCAGTCGGGCGGCATCGGCATGGCGATCATCGGCTTCTCGCGCTCGGCGAAGATGGGCGTCTCGGCGATCGTCGGTCTCGGCAACAAGTCGGACCTCGACGAGGACGACCTGCTGACTTTCTTCGAGCAGGACGACAACACGCATCTGATCGCGATGCACTGCGAGGACCTGAAGGACGGGCGCTCGTTCGCCGAAGTCGCGAAGCGCGTGTCGAAGAAGAAACCGGTCGTCGTGCTCAAGGCCGGTCGCACGAGCATGGGTGCGCGAGCCGCGAGCTCGCACACCGGCGCGCTCGCCGGGAACGACAAGATTTACGAGGACGTGTTCAAGCAGTCCGGCGTCATTCGCGCCCGCTCGCTGCGCGATCTGCTCGAATACGCGCGCGCGATCCAGGTGCTGCCCACGCCCAAGGGCGAAAACGTCGTCATCATCACCGGCGCCGGCGGGTCGGGCGTGCTGCTGTCGGATGCGTGCGTCGACAACAACCTGTCGCTGATGGCGATGCCTCCCGACCTCGATGCGGCGTTTCGCAAGTTCATTCCGCCGTTCGGTGCCGCGGGCAACCCGGTCGACATCACCGGCGGCGAGCCGCCGAAGACCTACCAGAACACGATTCGCCTGGGGCTCGAGGATCCGCGCATCCATTCGCTGATTCTCGGTTACTGGCACACGATCATCACGCCGCCGATGGTGTTCGCCCGGCTGGTCGTCGAGGTCGTCGACGAGCTGAAGGCCAAGGGCATCGAGAAGCCGATCGTCGCGTCGCTCGCCGGCGATGTCGAGGTGGAAGAGGCGGCCGAGTACCTGTTCCAGCACGGGATTCCCGCGTATCCGTATACGACGGAAATGCCGGTGAACGTCCTGGGCGCGAAATACAAATGGGCGCGCGGCGCCGGGCGTCTTTGAACGCCGCAACGACCGCGTGATCCAAGGAGCGAGGAGAGCGGTGGAGGTTGCAGTCTGAGCTGTAGCGATGGCCGAGGCCCGGTCGTCTCGGGTCCGCCCTGGGAAGCGCGCCGCAAGGAGGCGGCGCGCGTCGTCGACAATGAGATGCGGTCGTTTTCAAATTCGGAGGAGTCATGAGTCAATTCCGTCGTCGCGGTGTCCTGGGTGCCGCCCTCGCCGCGTGTGCGCTTGCCGCACTGCAACCGAGCGCATCGTGGGCATGGGAGCCGACCAAGCCCGTGCAGTTCATCGTTCCCGCCGGCACCGGCGGGGGCGCGGATCAGATGGCGCGCTTCATCCAGGGCACGGTATCGAAGCACAACCTGATGAAGGAACCGATCATCGTCGTCAACGAGTCGGGCGGCGCAGGTGCACAGGGCTTTCTCGACGTCAAGGACAGCAAGGGCGATCCCGAGAAGATCATCATCACGCTGTCGAACCTGTTCACCACGCCTATGGCGACCGGGGTCCCCTTCAGCTGGAAGGATCTGACGCCGGTGGCGATGCTGGCGCTCGACGAGTTTGTCCTGTGGGTGAACGCCGACACGCCGTACAAGACCGCGATGGACTACGTCAACGCGGTGAAGGCGGCGCCCGAGCAAATTCAAGATGGGCGGCACCGGCTCGAAGCAGGAAGACCAGATCGTCACCGCGGAAATCGAGCAGGCGACGGGCGCGAAATTCATCTTCGTTCCCTACAAGGGCGGCGGTGAAATCGCAGTCCAGCTCGTCGGCAAGCACATCGACTCCAGCGTCAACAACCCGATCGAGGCCGTGGCGCAATGGCGCGCCGGCAAACTGCGCCCGCTGTGCGTATTCGACGCCCAGCGCATGCCGTACAAGGAAAAGGTGACGGCCGACATGTCGTGGTACGACATCCCGACCTGCAAGGAATCGGGATTGCCGGTCGAATACCTGATGCTGCGCGGAATCTTCATGCCGGCCGGCGTCAGCCAGGATGCGGTCAACTTCTACGTCGACCTGTTCAAGAAGGTGCGCGAAACGCCGGAGTGGAAAGCCTTCACCGAACAGGCTGCGTTCAATCAATCGTTCATGACCGGCGCCGAATACGCCAAATGGGTGACCGATGCCGAAGCCACGCACCGGACCCTGATGGAAAAGGCTGGCTTTCTGCTGAAAAAGTAAGCGGTACGATTAGCCGCGGGGCTCGCCGCTGCGAGTGATCGACGATCTTCAAGCGCGTTTCGCCTCGGTCGATCACCCGGCGCGCGGGCCTTGCCTTATCCCGTTCATCGTCGATGCGAACCGCGGGGCGATGCGCATGGAAGCCAGTGAAGTGAAAAACCAGGAAATCGGCGCGACCGTCGTTTCCAACCGCACGATGGAGCTCGCCGTCGGCGGCGATCCTGCTGCTGTTCGGCGCCACGTTTCTCTACAGCAGTTTTCGGCTGGGCTTTCGCTGGGGCAGCGACGGACCCCAATCCGGGTTCTTCCCCTTCTACGTGAGCCTGTTCATCTGCGGCGCCAGCATTGCCGTCCTCATCGACGCGCTGTTCGGCAAGAGTCCGGTTGCCGGCAAAGCTTTCGTCGATGCGGTCCAGTTGAAGCAGGTCCTGTCGGTGCTGATTCCCTCTGCAGGGTACGTGCTGGGGATCCAGCTGATCGGGATTTATCTGGCGTCGGCGATCTATATCGCGCTGTTCATGCGCTTTCTGGGAAAGTATTCGTGGATGAAAAGCGTGGTGCTCGGCGTCGCGATCAACGTGATATTTTTTGCGATGTTCGAAATGTGGTTCCGGGTGCCGCTCTTCAAGGGCTACTGGGATCCGACCTCATGGACGGGCTATTGAGCCCGCGTTTTCCGATTCCGTGTCCGGCCGCGATCGGACACGCTTGACTTCGACGCAAGCCAAGCCAGGAGCGCTGAGTGCAAGATCTGGGACTGCTGTTCCACGGCTTCGCCGTGGTCGTAACCCCGTTCAACATCGCCCTCATGTTCCTGGGCATCTTCCTCGGCGTGATCATCGGGGTGCTGCCCGGGCTCGGCGCGGCCAACGGCATCGCGATCCTGCTGCCGCTGACGTTCACGATGCCGCCGACGTCGGCGATCATCATGTTGTCGTGCATCTACTGGGGTGCGTTGTTCGGCGGCGCGATCGCGTCGATACTGTTCAACATTCCGGGTGAGCCCTGGTCGGTTGCCACGACATTCGACGGGTATCCGCTCGCGCAAAAAGGCCGCGCCGGCGAGGCGCTCACGGCCTCGTTCACCTCGTCGTTCGTCGGCGCCTTTGTTGCGGTGCTGCTGATCACGTTCCTGGCGCCGGTGATCGCGCGCTTTGCGCTGCAGTTCGGACCGCCGGAGTACTTCTCGGTTTACCTGCTGACCTTCTGCAGCTTCGTCGGCATGGGCCGGGGATCGGTCGCCAAGATCATCATTTCGATGATGATCGGGTTCGCCCTTTCCGCAGTGGGAATCGATACGGTCACGGGGCAACTGCGCCTGACCTTCGGCATGCAGAGTCTGATGAAGGGATTCGACTTCCTCATCGCCGTCATCGGACTGTTCGGGATCGGGGAAATCCTGTTGTCGATGGAAGAAGGGCTCGCGTTTCGCGGCGAATCCGCCAAGATCAACTTCAAGGTCGTGCTGGAGACCTGGCGCACGCTGCCGCGCTATTGGATGACGTTCATCCGCAGCACCGCGATCGGATGCTGGATGGGCATCACGCCGGGCGGCGCGACGCCGGCGTCGTTCATGAGCTACGGCGTCGCCAAGAAGATGTCTCCCGACGGGGACAAGTTCGGAACCGGCATCGTGGAAGGCGTGATCGCACCCGAGACCGCCGCGCACGCGGCCGGCACCAGCGCGCTGCTGCCGATGATCACGCTCGGCATTCCCGGCTCGCCGACGGCGGCGGTGCTCCTGGGCGGATTGCTCATCTGGGGGCTGCAACCCGGGCCGCTGCTGTTCGTCGAGAAGCCGGACTTCGTTTGGGGCCTGATCGCCAGCATGTATCTCGGCAACCTCGCGGGCCTGGTCGTCGTGCTGACGATGGTGCCGCTGTTCGCCGGGATCCTGCGCATTCCGTTCTCGATCATCGCGCCGGTCATCGTCGTCATCTGCGCGATCGGCGCCTACACGGTCAACAATGCGATGCAGGACATCTGGTTCATGCTCGGGTTCGGGCTGATCGGCTATGTGTTCAAGAAACTGAACTACCCGCTCGCGCCAATGGTCCTTGCGCTGGTGCTCGGCAACAATGCGGAGAACGCATTCCGCCAGGCGATGCTGGGCTCGCAGGGCAGCATGTCCGTCATGTGGTCGAACGGCCTTGTCGGCAGCATCACGACGCTCGCGATAGTCCTCCTGTTCTGGCCGTTGATCTCGAAGGGACTCGCCAAGCTGCGCGGCGCGCGCGCGGTCGGCGCCTGACGCCCTTGCGGCGACAGACGATCGAACGGCGGTAACCCGACGGCTGCGCGCCGGTCACTCGTTATCGGCAAGCGCGCCACCCGCCAACGGCAACGCCGCGTCGGTCGCCTGATGCGCTCGCTTGCGCAGCGCGGCGCGCAACGCCAGCAGCGCCTGGGCCAGGATGAGCATGGCGCAGATCGCGATGAAGGTCGCGCTGATGGGACGGTTGACGAATACCATCATGTCGCCGCGCGACAGCAGCAGCGCGCGCCGGAAGTTCTCCTCGACCAGCGGACCCAGCACGTAGCCCAGCAGGATCGGCGCGACCGGGAAATCGAGCGCCATGAAGATCGCGCCGACGATGCCGAACACCAGCACCTCGTTCACCTCGAACAGGCTGTTGTTGGTGCTGTAGACGCCGATCGCGATGAAGAACATCGCGCAGGGGAACATGTAGCGGTAGGGCACCTGCAGCACCTTCACCCAGACCCCGATCAGCGGCACGTTGAGGAATCACCAGCAGGATGTTGCCGATCCAGAAGCTCGCGATGAGGCCCCAGAAGAGGTCCGCGTGCTCGGTGATGAGCTGCGGGCCCGGCTGGATGCCCTGGATCATCAGCGCGCCGAGAATCAGCGCCATCACGGCGTCGCCCGGGAATGCCGAGGCTCATCGTCGGAATGAAGTCGACCTGCGTCTTGGAATGCGACGCCGCCTCGGGGGCTCGCCACGCCTTCCAGTGCGCCCTGCCCGAAGCGCTCCGGCGTCTTGCGATATCTTCCGCTCGAACGCATAGGCGACGAAGGTCGTGATCGTCGGGCCCGTGCCCGGCATCGCGCCGAACAGCGTGCCGATCAGCGTGCCGCGGACCATCGGCAAGAACGCCTGCTTCAGTTCCGCCTTGCTCGGCCGCATGTCGCGCAGGCGCACCTTCATGCCGCCTGCCGACGACATGCATCCGGTTCACGCTGCGCAGGAAGTCGGCGACGCCGAACATGCCGAGCGCCAGCGCCACCAGTTCCACCCGGTCGGACAGCTCGGTCAGGCCGAATGTGAAGCGCTGCGCGCCGCTGTTGACGTCGGTCCCGACGACGCCGATCAGCAGGCCGACCACCGTCATCGCAACGCCCTTCAGCGGTGACCCGCGCGACATCGTGGCGCCGGCGAGCAGGCCGAGCAGCATGATCGAGAAGATCTCCGTCGGCCCGAACTTGAACGCGATCTTCACCAGCAGCGGCGAGGCGAAGATCATCACGGTGATGCCGAACGACGCCGCGAAGAACGAGCGATCATCGTGATGCCGAGCGCCGTTCCGCCCTTGCCCTGCTTGGTCATCGGGTAGCCGTCGAGGCAGGTCACGGCGTGCGGCGGATGGGACGGCATGTTCAGCAGGATCGCGCCGATCGCGCCGCCGTACTGGGACCCGTAGAAAATGCCCGCCAGCATCAGGATCGCGGGCACCGGATGCATGGTGTAGGTGAGCGGCAGCAGCATCGAGATCGCCGACAGCGCGCCCATGCCCGGCAGCACGCCGATCAGGTTGCCGACCAGCACGCCGAAAAACGACCACATCAGATTGTGCGGCTGCAGTGCGACGCCGAAGCCGTACCAGAGGTCGAGGAGCGACTGCTCCATCGTCTAACCCCAGCCGAACAGCGGAAGCTGCATCTGCAGCGCCCACCAGAACACGACGACGCAACCGCGACGATCGCGAGCGCCAGCATCGAGCGCGCTCTTGATCGTGTTCTGTCGATCGCCCAGCGCGGAGATGAAGACGATCGCGAACGTGGCCGGCATCAATGCCGCCGTAATCGGCCCAGGACGACGAAGGCGACGATGCTGCGCGCAGATGCAGATCCAGCCCCGCCATTCGGGCGGCAGCGCCTGCCTCTTCGCTTTCCGCAGCGGCAAACCGTGCGCCGATGGCGATCGCAACGCCGGCCGAGGTGAGGATCGCGCCGAGCGCCACCGGAAAGAAGCCCGGCCCCATGCGGCTCAGCGTGCCGATCGCGTATGTCGCGCCCTGAAATATCGCACCCAGACCGAGCAGGATCATCAACGCTCCGCCTGCGAATTCCTTGTTGCGCTTGGTCATCAGCACATCGGTGCTCCCGGGCTTGCGGGACGGAACGCCCGCTTCTTGGTCAGCGAATCGTAAGGCTTTGTCGGCAACGCGTCAGCAATCGCCATTTTTGTCGCTATCTTGCCGATGCCGGCGCTGCTCGAGCCGCGATTTATCCCAGTCGTCCGCGCGATCCCTTGCATAAGCTTGCACAAAGTAGCAATTTTGCAGCTTCTGCTCGGACATCGCACGGAGGTTCCCGGTGGCGAATGAAAGCGCAAGCGGAGTCTCGACGGCCATGACGCGACCGGCGTCGTATCGATGGCTGCAGCTTTTCATGGGCATCGTCTGCATGGCGATGATCGCGAATCTCCAGTACGGCTGGACGCTGTTCGTGAATCCGATTTCGGAGAAGTTCGGGTGGACACGCGCGGCCATTCAAGTGGCGTTCAGCATCTTCGTCCTGACCGAGACGTGGCTCGTGCCGATCGAAGGTTACATCGTCGATCGATTCGGGCCGCGGCCAGTCGTGCTGGTCGGCGGAATCCTGTGCGGAATCGCGTGGGTGATGAATTCTTTCGCGAGCAGCCTTACTGCGCTCTATGTCGCCGCTGCAGTCGGAGGCATCGGAGCCGGCGCGGTCTACGGCACCTGCGTCGGCAACGCGCTCAAGTGGTTCCCGGACCGGCGCGGTCTCGCGGCCGGTCTCACGGCCGCGGGCTTCGGAGCCGGCTCGGCGCTGACGATCATTCCGATCCAGGCGATCATCAAGACGAGCGGCTACGACGTTGCGTTCCTGTATTTCGGCATCGGGCAGGGAATCATCGTGCACTGGTGGCCCTCGGCCTTGCCGATCCGCGGCATACGGTGAGTCCCGAGCTGGCGAAGAAGGCATCGACGCGATCGAAGTCGCCGGAGATCCTCCAGACGACGCGAAATTATCGGCCGCTGGAGATTCTTCGCGAGCCGGTGTTCTGGGTGATGTACGTGATGTTCGTCCTGGTCGGCGCCGGCGGCCTGATGGCGACGGCGCAGCTCGCGCTGATCGCGAAGGACTTCAATATCGCGAACGTTCCGGTGAGCCTGATCGGCATCACGCTGCCCGCGCTGACGTTTGCGCTCGCGATCGATCGGATCCTGAACGGCATCACGCGCCCGTTCTTCGGCTGGGTGTCGGACCACATCGGCCGCGAGCGTACGATGCTGATCGCGTTCGGGCTCGAGGCGATCGGATCCTGGCGCTGTGGCAGCTCGGTCATGATCCGGTGTTGTTCGTCGTCATGACGGGTATCGTCTTCTTCGCGTGGGGCGAGATCTACAGCCTGTTCCCATCCACCTGCACGGATACGTTCGGCACCCAGTTCGCGACCGCCAATGCCGGCGCGCTCTATACGGCGAAAGGCACGGCGTCGCTTCTCGTGCCGCTTTCGAGCGTCCTCGCAGCCGCGACCGGAGGCTGGCACGGCGTGTTCGTCGTCGCGGCGGTCATGAACGCAATTGCGGCCCTGATGGCGTGGTTCGTGTTGCGGCCGATGCGTCGGGCCCGCTTCCTGAAGGGCAATGAACCTGTGGCAGCGCCGCTCGCGGCGTGAACTTCGGTTGCCCTTCATTTCGCGGGTTGCGCCGGGGCCCCGTTCTGCGCAACCCGTGCGCGCAGGCGAATCAACGCGAGCACCGCATCGACGGTCGGCGTCGGTGCGCCGGTGAGCCGCCCCAATTCCTGGATGACGCCCACCAGCGCGTCGACCTCCATCGGGCGGCCTCGCTCGAGATCCTGCAGCATCGACATCTTGTGCGGCCCGAGCGCGGCGGCGCCGGCGAGGCGCCGCTCGGCGTCCGCGCGCAGGCGGAGGCCGAGCCGCACCCCGAGCGCCTGCGCTTCACGCATCATCGCCAGGCAAACGGCGCGCGCCGCAGGATCGGTCGCGATGACGTCGATCGTCGCGCACGTCAGCGCGCTTAATGGGTTGAAACACAGATTGCCCCACAATTTCAGCCAGATCTCATCGCGGATGTCGTCGCGGATCGGTGCTTCCAGACCGGCCGCGTTGAAGAGCTCGTGCAGGCGCACCACGCGCGCGCTGCGGTGGCCATCGGGCTCGCCGATCGGAAACTTGCCGCCATGCTCGACGCGAATCACGCCGGGCGCGATGAGCTCGGTCGCCGGATAGACGACGCAGCCGATCGCCCGTGCCGGGCCCAGCGTCCGCCGCTGTCGCGAATCGGGATCGATCGAGGCTAGCGCTGTCCCCTCGAACGGGACGCCGGGCACGTCGAAATACCAGTACGGAAGTCCGTTGGCTGCGGTGACGATCGAAGTTTCCTTGCCGAGCAATGGAAGCATCGACGAAACCGCAGCGGCGATCGAATGCGCCTTCAGCGTGACGATCACGTAGTCCTGTGCGCCGGCTTGTGACGGATCATCGGTGCAGCGGATCCTCTCGACGTCGTCGCTGCCGCCATCGAGCAAGCGCAGTCCATGGGCGCGCATCGCCGCCAGATGCTCGCCGCGTGCGACCAGCGTGACCTCGGCGCCCGCCCGGGCGAGTCGCCATCCCACGTAGCCGCCGATTGCACCGGCGCCGAATACGCAGACGTTCACGGTTGCGTCGATCAGGCGCGACTCGGCGTCACGCGCCGGCGTAATGCGTGCGAAGCACGTTCTTCTGCACCTTGCCCATCGCATTGCGGGGCAGTTCCGTCACGACGTGTACCCGCTTCGGGATCTTGAACGCCGCGATCTGGCCCCTGAGCGCGCCGATGATCGTTGCGTCATTCAGCGTATGACCGGGCGTCGGCACGACGACGGCCATGACGGATTCGCCAAAATCGGCATCGGGCACGCCGAAGACGGCCGATTCGGCGACACCCGGCAGCGCATCGATCCGCTCCTCGATCTCCTTCGGATAGATATTGAGCCCGCCGCTGATGATCATGTCCTTCGCGCGTCCGACGAGCCGCAGGTAATCGCGCGCTTCGCCGTTCGCGACCCATTCGCCGAGGTCGCCGGTGCGAAACCAGCCGTCGACGGTGAATTCCTCGCGCGTGCGCTCCGGCATGCGCCAGTAGCCGGCGAAGACGTTCGGTCCGCGCACTTCGACGCCGCCGATCGTGCCCGGAGCACAGACGTCACCGTTGCAGTCGACGACGCGCACCGCGATGCCCGGCAGCGGCCGTCCCACGGTCCCGGCCGCGCGCACGCCGTCGAGGGGATTCGACGCGATCATGCCGGTTTCCGTCATCCCGTACCGCTCGAGGAGCGCCCGCCCGGTACGCTCGCGGAACGACTCGAACGTTTCGGGCAGGAGCGGCGCCGACCCTGAAACGAACAGGCGGACATTGCGGCACGCCTCGCGCGTGAACTCGCGCTCCGCAAGCAGGCGCGTATAGAAGGTCGGCACACCCATCATCACCGTCGCGCCCGGCAATCGATCGATGATTTCCTTGGCGTCGAACTTGGGCAGCCAGATCATCCGCGCGCCGGACATCAGCGTGCAGTGAATCGCGACGAACAGGCCGTGGACATGGTAGATCGGCAGTGCGTGCAGCAATACGTCGCCGCGCGTGAAGCTCCATGCTTCGACGAGCGCGAGCGCGTTCGACGCGAGGTTGCGATGCGTAAGCGATGCGCCTTTGGAGCGCCCCGTCGTTCCGGACGTGTACAGGATCGCCGCCAGATCGTCGGGACGCGACGTGACCGTGTCGAATTGCGGCGGGCTCGTCGCTCGCGCGATCGCGCAATTCGCCACCGTTGCAGTCGATCGTGAGGACGGTCGCGCTGCCCGCAAGCGTGGCGACGGTGCCGAGGTTCTCCGGGCGGCAAACGATGACCCGCGGCTTCGCGTCGTCGAAGAAATACTGCAGCTCGCTCTTCTGGTATCCGGTGTTGAGCGGCAGGTAGATGAGGCCGGCGCGCAGGCAGCCGAGGTAGAGCGCGAGCGTTTGCCAGTGCTTGTCCGATTGAACCGCGACGCGGTCGCCGGGCTCGCACCCGGCACGCGCCAGCGCATGCGCGATGCGCGCCGATTCATCGGCGAGCTCGTCGTAGTGGATGACGGGCCCGTTCGGAATCAGCAGGCACGGCTGCTCCGGACCCGCTGGAAAATGCGCTTCGATCAGCGCATAGAGATTGGCGTTCATCGAAAGCGTAGGATCGGCGCTCCCGCCGGCGCGCTCGAACGCGCGTTCGGCCCGTCGATCAGGCATTATTCCACAGAGATGACGAACGACGCGCCTAACGACCTGCACCGGCAGCGGCGAAGCCTGCGCGCCGCGACGCCGCTCGAGCGCATCGGCGCGCTGGCAGACCCCGGCAGCGCGCATCCCTTTGCGCCGGCGGGAGCGAGCCCGCATCTGGCGCGCTTCGGCATCGCACCGCAGGAAGACGACGGCATCGTGACCGCTCGCGTGCGCGTCCATGGCGAACCGATGCTCGTCGCGGCGCAGGACGAGCGTTTTCTCGCGCGGCAGCGTCGGCGAGCGGCACGGGAAGGCCCTGCTCGCGCTGATCGAATGCGCGCGCCGCGAACGTCCGGCCGCGGTCGTGCTGCTGCTCGCCTCGGGCGGCGTGCGGCTGCATGAGGCGAACGCCGCCGAGTTGGCGCTCGGCCGCGTGCTCGCCGCGTTGCTCGACGCCCGTGCCGAGGGCGTCGCGGTCGTCGCGGTCGGCGTCGGCAACGTGTTCGGCGGTACGTCGGTGCTCGCCTGTGCATCCGACCGGCTCGCGATGCTCCCCGGCACGCGAATCGGCCTCTCCGGTCCGAAGGTCCTGGAATCCGTACACGGCAAGTGGGAATTCGATTCCGACGACGCGCGTGACGTCGACGCCGTATTCGGCGCCGCGGCACGAACGGCGATGGGCGCGGTCGATCTGCTTTCCGACGACGCGGACGCGCTCCGCGCCTGGATCGCCGCGCGCCGCTCGCGAGCGCGTCGACCTTGCGGCGCACGTGGCCGCAACGCAGGCGCGGCTTCGCGCGCGCATGACGGGCGAGCCCGCCCACGCGCCGCCGTTCGAAGTGTTGCCGTGTTTCGACGGCGCCGCACCAGCCGACGACGGCGGCCGGTTGTGGATTCGGCCGGAGTGCTGGCTGACGCGGCCATGCCCGGGCGCGACGTTCGGACCGTCCGATTCGCTCGCGCAGGATGCCGCGTTGCTCGAGCATGTTGCGGCGAACCCGGCCGCCGGTCCGAATTCCATCGTGCTCGTCGAGGATTCCGCCGGACATGCGGTCTCGCGCGCGGCCGAGATGCGATTCGTGTCGCAATTCCTCGCCCACCACGCGGCGGTGCTCGCGTTGTTGCGTGCGCAGGGACGGCGGTTGATCGGCCTCCTCGCCGGCGTCGGTCACAGCGCGGCGTTCTTCGCCAATGCGCTGCAGGCGCCGTGGCTCTACGCGCTCGCGCCGTCGCGGGTCGTCGCGATGGAGCCCTCGGCGATCGCCCGCATCACAGGCCTCGACGCGGCGACGCTGATGGAAAACGATCCGCTGCTGGGACAGCCGGTCCGGCATTTCGCGACGCAGGGTGGCGTGAGCGCGGTGATTGCGGACGCGTCGATCGCGTCGCTCGGTCTTTGAGCCGCGCGTGCGCGCGCAACGGCGGCGGCCGCGTGAAGAGGCCGGGGCAGGCCCCGGCGGTCAATCGCGATCGTCGTCGTCGCCGGACGTCGCGCGCGCGAGCCGGTCGCGGATCGCGACCCACGCCATCGTCGTCGGGCACCTGCTCGATCAGGATCGCGTCGGCGTTCGCGGCGTCGAGCGCGCGCAGATTCGCGTACAGCGCGCGCGCATACGCGAGCGCGTCCCGTGGCGCCGCGATCCACAGGCCGTCGAGCGCTTCCGGCGGCTCGACGCTCCACGCCAGCACCGCCACCCGTTCGTCGCGCTCCTCGAGTTGCGCGAGCTCGGCGCGCAGCGCGTCGTGCGCGACCAGCGTGGCCGGCGTGCGCGGTGCGTAGTGCGCGTTCAGCGTGCCCGGCGCGCGCGGCGCCGTTGCGTCGGCTGCAGCCGGCATGCGCCCCAGCACCGTCGCGATGGCGTCGGCGGCGATGGCGCCCGGACGCAGCAGCATCGGCTCGCGGCTCGTGAACGCGACGATCGTGCTTTCGATGCCGACGTCGCAGGCGCCGCCGTCGAGAATCAGGTCGACGGCATCGCCGAGATCGTCGGCGACGTGGCGCGCGGTTGTCGGCGACACGCGCCCGAAGCGATTCGCCGAGGGCGCGGCGATCCCGCCGCCGAACTCCGCGAGCAACGCACGCGCGACCGGATGCGACGGGCACGCGCAGTCCGACGCTGTCCTGACCGCCGGTGACGGCGTCGGAGACGTGCGCGGCGCGCGGCAGGATCAGCGTCAGCGGTCCGGGCCAGAAGGCGTCGGCCAGCGCGCGCGCCTCGCGCGGCCATGCGGACGACCAGCGCTCCGCCGCGTCGATGCCGGCGAGATGCACGATGACCGGATGGTCGACCGGTCGGCCCTTCGCCTCGAAGATGCGGCGCACGGCGGCGGGACTGCTCGCATCGGCGCCCAGCCCGTAGACCGTCTCCGTAGGAAACGCGACCAGCCGGCCGTCGCGCAGCAGCTGCACGGCGTGGGCGATCGCCGCACGGTCCGCGCGCCTTACGATCATCGTCACGCGTCGGGCTCCGCGTTGCGAGCCCGCTCGCATCGCTGCTGGTCACTTGCGCGCTCGGTCGAGCCCGCCGCACGAGGCCGGCCCGCGCCGGTGCGTCTGTTAGAATTCAGCCCTTTACGCCGCGCATGCAAATCGTTGCGGCGTGCGCTGCGATTCATCGAGGCGGGAGTGGCAATGAGCGATTTTCTGTTCACGTCGGAATCGGTGTCGGAAGGCCATCCGGACAAGGTTGCGGACCAGATTTCCGACGCGGTGCTCGACGCGATTCTAGAGCATGATCCGACGGGCCGCGTCGCGGCGGAAACGCTGGTGTCGACCGGACTCGTCGTGATGGCCGGCGAAATCACGTCGCACGCGAACGTGCGACTACGGCCGGGTCGCGCGCGACACGATCCGCAGCATCGGCTACAACGACCCGGAGCTGCGCTTCGACGCCGACGGCTGCGCGGTGATGGTCTGCTACGGCCGCCAATCGCCCGACATCAGCGCAGGGCGTCGACCAGCGCATCCGACGACTACCTGAACCAGGGCGCCGGCGACCAGGGCCTGATGTTCGGCTACGCGTGCGACGAGACGCCCGCGCTGATGCCGTTCCCGATCTACTACGCGCATCGGCTCGTGCAGCGGCAAAGCGAAGTGCGCCGCGACGGCCGCCTGCCAGTGGCTGCGGCCGGACGCCAAATCGCAGGTCACGGTCCGCTACGTCGACGGCAAGCCGGGAGCGTCGACACCGTCGTGCTGTCGACGCAGCATCATCCCGAGATGAACGACAGGCAGAAGGAGCTCGCCGAAGCGGTGATCGAGGAGATCATGAAGCCGGTGTTCCCGAAGGAAATGCTGCAGGGCACGCGCTTCCTCGTCAATCCGACGGGGCGCTTCGAGATCGGCGGCCCGCACGGCGATGCGGGCGTCACCGGCCGCAAGATCATCGTCGACACGTATGGCGGCGCCGCGCCGCATGGCGGCGGCGCGTTCTCCGGCAAGGATCCGTCGAAGGTCGACCGCTCCGCGGCGTACGCGGCGCGCTACGTCGCGAAGAACATCGTCGCCGCCGGGCTCGCGAAGCAATGCCAGGTGCAGCTTTCGTATGCGATCGGCGTCGCGAAGCCGATCAACGTCACCGTCTACACCGAGGGCACGGGGCGCATTTCCGACGCGCAGATCGTCGATCTCGTCAACGCGCATTTCGACCTGCGCCCGAAGGGCATCATCCGGATGCTCGACCTGCTGCGGCCGATCTATCGCAAGACTGCGGCGTACGGACATTTCGGCCGCGACGAGCCGGAGTTCACGTGGGAAGCGACCGACAAGGTCGAGGCGCTGCGCGAGGCGGCGGGACTGCGCGAAGCGGTTGTCGCCGCCGACTGATTCCGGTTCGCAGGGCGGGAAGGGTCGAATGAGCCTGTTCGATCCGCTTCGGCTGCGCCGGCTTGCGCTCGCGCAACCGGATCGTCGTGTCGCCGATGTGCCAGTACTCGGCCGTCGACGGCTGCGCCACCGACTGGCATCTCGTGCACTGGGGCCAGTTGCTGATGTCGGGCGCGGGTCTCTTCATCGATCGAAGCCACCGCGGTGACGGCCGAAGGCCGGATCACGCCCGGCTGCTTCGGACTCTACAACGATGCTTGCGAGGACGCGCTGACGCGTACGCTCGCCCGCGCGCGTGCGCAATGCCCGCCGATCGCGGTCGGGATGCAACTCGCGCACGCCGGCCGCAAGGGCTCGTCTCGCGTGCCATGGGAGGGCGGCGATCTGATTCCGGTGAGCGACGGCGGCTGGGTGCCGGTCGCGCCGTCCGCGATTGCGCACGGTCAGCACGAACCGCCGCCGGTGGCGCTCGACGTCGCGGGACTTCTGCACGTCCGCGACGCGTTCGCGCACAGCGCGCGGCGCGCGCTTGCGCGCGGGCATCGACGCGCTGGAGCTGCACATGGCGCACGGTTACCTGCTGCACGAGTTCCTGTCGCCGCTCGCGAATCGCCGCGCCGACGACTACGGCGGCGGGTTCGAGCAGCGAATCCGGTTTCCGCTCGAAGTGTTCGACGCCGTGCGCGCCGACTGGCCCGAGGATCGTCCGCTCGGTGTGCGGCTGTCATGCGCCGACTGGGTCGATGGCGGCTGGACGCTCGACGAATCGATCGAGTTCTCGCGGCGGCTGGTCGCGCGCGGCTGCGACTGGATCGACGCATCGAGTGGTGGCGTGTCGCCGGCTCAGAAAATCCCGCTCGCCCCAGGCTATCAGGTGAATTTTGCGCGCGAGATCAAGCGGGCGACGGGCGCCGTCACGATGGCCGTCGGGCTGATCACGACGCCCGAACAAGCGCAATCAGATCATCGCCGCGGGAGATGCCGACATGGTCGCGATGGCGCGCGCGTTCCTGTGGGATCCGCGCTGGGTCTGGCACGCGGCGGCGGCGCTCGGCGCGTCGATCGCGCCTCCGCCGCAATACTCGCGCGCGGCCCCGCGCGATGCGGCCGGCGTCTTTCGCGGCGCCAGGCTGGGCCAGCGCTAGCGGCGAGCTCGGTCGGGACAGGCGGCGACCGGTATAATGATCGGTTTTCCGCGGGAATCCCCGCCGCGGACCGACCATCGACTGGAGAATTGCCATGGCCGAACGCAGCAGGACCCGCCGCAATACGCTCGAGCGCCGTTGCCTGCCCAAGACATTCAAGCGCATGTTCGTCGGCGCCCCGAAGGGCATCTTCAAGATGCTGGAGAAGATCAAGAAGGCGTGACGCGCGCGAGCATTGCCGCCCACCGGGAAGGGCCGCGATCGCGGCCCTTGTCGTTTGCGGCTGACGCTTGCACAACAGGCTCGCAGCCAGCGCCGCACCGCTCAGTGCGCACGTGCCGCGGCGGTCAGATCTCCCTACGTCCATCGTGCCTTTCGCGTACTACAACCGGCTCTCCACCGCGCAAAAGCGCATCTACCGTGCAAGCGACGCGATCGAATCGATCGCGTTGCCGCGGGGCGTTGCGCTCGGCGACGATGTCGCCGGGATTCGCGCGGCGTTGATCGCCGATGATCGCGCCGGCGTGCAGCGCCGCTGCCAGCGCATCGTCGACGCGTTGACCGCCGGCTATCGCGTGCCGCCGATTCGCATTCAGGTGCTGGCCCGGCGGCCGTCCGACGATTACGGCGAACTGCACGGTCTCTACGAACCGGCGGACCGGCACACGCCGGCCCGCATCAGCGTGTGGATGCGCACGGCGCACAAGCAGCAGGTCGTCGCGTTCAAGAGTTTCCTGCGCACCGTGTGCCACGAAGTCTGCCACCACCTGGACTACGAGCTCTTCGCGCTCGAGGAGACGTTTCACACCGACGGCTTCTACAAGCGCGAATCGAGCCTCGCCAACGCACTGCTGGGCAGTGAAGCGAATCCCGAGCTTCCTTTGTGAGGCCGGCGCGTTTGCTACAATAGTATTACTACCAGCGCCCCAAGGAGCGTTGCAACCCGCCAAGGCAGCAGCCGGCCGGGCCAGGCTTGGGGCGGGCTAACCGCCATTGCAACCGCGCTCGTTGAACCGCGACTTTCGAAGCGGCCAACGAGGCGGTCATCCCGCCACCTCGATCCCCGCCGGAGTCGCCCGTTGCCAACGGAGTGACCGATGAATGCCGTGAACGAAACGAAGCGATTCGCCGATTGCGATGTCGCCGACCTGTCGCTTGCCGACTGGGGGCGCAAGGAAATCGCGATCGCCGAGACCGAGATGCCCGGACTGATGGCGATCCGCGAGGAATTCGCGCCCGAGCAGCCGCTGCGCGGCGCGCGCATCGCGGGCAGCCTGCACATGACGATCCAGACCGCGGTCCTGATCGAGACGCTGCAGGCGCTCGGTGCGGAGGTTCGCTGGGCGTCATGCAACATCTATTCGACGCAGGACCATGCGGCGGCCGCCATCGCGGCGCGCGGCACGCCGGTCTTCGCGTACAAGGGCGAAACGCTCGAGCGTTACTGGGAGTTCACGCACCGCATCTTCGACTGGGGTGGCGGCAAGACGGCGAACATGATCCTCGACGACGGCGGCGACGCGACGCTGCTCGTCCATCTGGGCGCGCAGGCCGAATCCGACCGCTCGGCCATCGCGCATCCGTCGAGCGACGAGGAGTCGGCGCTGTTCGCGGCGATCACGCCAGCGCCTGTCCGCGATTCCCGATTTCTATTCGCGGATCAGGCAGAGCATCCGCGGCGTCACCGAGGAGACGACGACCGGCGTCAAGCGGCTCTACCAGATGCATCGCGAAGGCCGTCTCGGTTTTCCCGCGATCAACGTCAACGATTCGGTCACGAAGAGCAAGTTCGACAACCTCTACGGCTGCCGCGAATCGCTGGTCGACGGCATCAAGCGCGCAACCGACGTCATGGTCGCGGGCAAGGTCGCGCTCGTCTGCGGCTACGGCGACGTCGGCAAGGGCTCCGCGCAGGCGCTGCGCGCGTTGTCCGCGCAGGTCTGGATCGCGGAAATCGATCCGATCTGCGCGCTGCAGGCGGCGATGGAGGGCTACCGCGTCGTAACCGTCGACGACGCGTGCGACAAGGCCGACATCGTCGTCACCGCGACGGGGAACATCGACGTCCTCACGCACGCGCACATGCGGCGGATGAAGAACAACGCGATCGTCTGCAACATCGGCCATTTCGACAACGAAATCGACGTCGCGTCGCTCAAGCAGTACCCGTGGGAGAACATCAAGCCGCAGGTCGACCACATCATCTTTCCCGACGGCAAGCGGATCATCCTGCTCGCCGAGGGCCGGCTCGTGAACCTCGGATGCGGAACCGGCCATCCGTCGTACGTGATGAGCTCGTCGTTCGCGAACCAGGTGCTGGCGCAGATCGAGCTGTGGACCGATTCGGTTGCGAAGGGCGCCCGCTATCCGGTCGGCGTGTATGTGTTGCCGAAGCATCTGGACGAGAAGGTCGCGCGGCTGCAGTTGTCGAAGCTCGGCGCGGTGCTGACCGAGCTTTCGGACAAGCAGGCGCGCTACATCGGTGTCGACCGCACCGGTCCCTACAAGCCGGACACGTATCGCTATTGAATTTCCCTCGATCGTTTGCAGGGCTCGCGACGTTCCGCGGATAGAGACATGCGCATTGCAGTGATTGGAGCAGGAGGCGTCGGCGGATATTTCGGCGCGAAGCTCGCGACGGCCGGTCATGACGTCGCGTTCGTCGCGCGCGGCGCGCACCTGGCGGCGATGCGCTCCGACGGCCTGCGCGTCGAGAGCGCGGACGGCGACATCATCGTTCCGCGGGTGGCGGCCACCGACGATCCTGCGTCGCTCGCGCCGGTCGACATCGTGATGTTCTGCGTCAAGCTGTGGGACGTCGAGCGGAGCGCCGCGCAGATCGCGCCGCTGGTCGCCCGCGGAGGCGTCGTCATTCCGTTCCAGAACGGCGTCGACAGCACGGAGATGCTGACGCGGATTCTCGGGGCGTCGCGCGTGGCAGGTGGCGTCGCCTACATCGCCGCATCGATACGCGCGCCGGGCGTGATCGCCCATGTGGGTTCGATGGCGCGTCTTCGCATCGGCGCGCTCGACGACGCGCCAGCCGACCGCGCGCGGGCATTCGTCGACGGGTGCCGCGCGGCGCATATCGATGCCGAGCTCGCGCAGGACATCCGGCGTGCCGTGTGGGAGAAGTTCGTGTTCCTCGCGGCGCTGTCGGGTGTGACATGCCTGGCTCGGCAGCCGGTCGGTGGCGTGCGCGGCGATCCGGAGCTGCGTGCCACGTTCGAGGCGGCGATGCGCGAAACTGTGGCGGTCGCAAGCGCGCACGGCGTTGCGCTGCCGTCCGATTTCGTCGCGGGGCAGCTGCGGGTCTTCGACGGATTGCCGGCGGAAATGCGCTCGTCGATGCTGAACGATCTCGCCGCGGGGCGGCGGCTCGAAGCGCAATGGCTTTGCGGCCGCGTTGCCGAACTCGCTGCGCAAAAGGGAATTGCCGCACCCGTCAATGCAACGATCTACGCCGGATTGAAACCGTATCTGAACGGAGCTCCGGCTTGAACGCTCACCCGGCCCATCAACGGAGGACCTCATGCGATTGCTGCTCACCTGGCTGATCAACGCGCTGGCGCTGCTCGCGCTGCCGTACCTGTTCACGTCGATTCATATCGACGGTTTCACGACGGCACTGATCGCCGCGCTGGTGCTCGGCCTGATCAATACGCTGATCCGGCCGATCCTCGTGCTGCTGACGCTGCCGGTGACGTTGCTGACGCTCGGGCTCTTCATATTCGTCATCAACGGTTTGCTGTTCTGGTTCGTCGGCTCGTTCATTTCGGGCTTCCGCGTCGACGGGTTCTGGGCGGGGGTGTTCGGCGCGATCGTCTACAGCCTCATTTCGTGGGCGCTGTCGTCGCTGATCCTGTCGCGCAAGTCGTCGTGACGGCTGCAGCAAAGCCGCTCTACAGCCTCGAGTTCTTTCCGCCGAAAACGCCGGAGGGAGCGGCCAGGCTGCGCGCGGCGCGCCGCGAGTTCGCCGCGCTCAAGCCGGCGTTCTGCTCGGTCACGTTCGGTGCCGGCGGATCGACGCGCGAAGGCACGCTCGCGACGGTGCTCGAGATTCGCGCGGAAGGATTGGAAGGCGCGCCGCATCTGTCGTGCATCGGCTCGACCCGCGCGGGCGTCCGGGAGGTGCTCGAGCAGTATCGCGGCCATGGCATCCGCCACATCGTCGCGCTGCGCGGCGATCTTCCCTCGGGCAGCGCGGACGTCGGCGACTTCCGTTACGCGAGCGAGCTCGTCCGCTTCATTCGCGACCAGACGGGTGACTGGTTCCACATCGATGTCGCCGCCTATCCCGAATACCATCCGCAATCGAGAAACGCAGACGACGATCTCGCGAGTTTTCGGGGCAAGATCGACGCGGGCGCGAATTCGGCGATCACGCAGTATTTCTTCAATCCCGATGCGTACTGGAGCTTCGTCGACGCCTGCGCCGCGCGCGGCGTACGCGTACCGATCGTCCCGGGGATCATGCCGATTTCGAGCTTCACGAAGCTCGCCCGATTCTCCGATGCGTGCGGCGCGGAGATTCCGCGCTGGATCAGGCGCCGGCTCGAAGGCTACGGCGACGACGCCCCGTCGATCCGCGCCTTCGGCCTCGAGGTCGTGACGCGGATGTGCGCGTCGCTGCTCGAGCGCGGCGCGCCGGGGTTGCACTTCTACACGCTGAACCAGGCGGTACTTACCGCGTCGATCTGGCGTGCGCTCGGACTGACCGAACGAGGTACCGACCCCACACCCTAGTGTGAACAGGCCCTGATCGGCCGGCTACGAGCGCCCGGGCGTGTACGAAACGAGCTCCAGCAGCGTGTGCTGCGTGTGGACATCCCCCGCCCCGTCCTTCGTTTCGCCGCGCTCGACGTACCCCGCGTCCTTTTCCTCGCGCACCGGCGCGCCGACCGCGGGCGCATACCAGATCACGTAATTGCACGTGGTCGCGTAGCGGTAGTAGTTCTCGTCATCGAGCCGCATCAGGACGCGCATGCGGATCGCGTCGAACACGCCGGCGGGCGTCGATACCTTCTCCCACCCGCCGACGCGGACGTAGCGATTGATTTGACCGTCCGCGTGCGTCGCCTCGTTGAAATTGTCGACCCACTGGTTCCAGCTTTCGCCGGGCGTCAACGGGAAGCGGTAACGCTCGAGCGGCGTCGCGAAGCGCCGGGTTTCGGTATCCATCAGCGCGCCGACGCGAACCATGCCGGGCGAGACCCACAATTCACGGTGCTCGATGTCGGTCCTGGGTCCGTGCAGCGTGACGCGAACCGACAGTCCGTCCTTGCCCGTGCCCGTGACTTCCCGCGTTTCTTCCCAGACATCCGGCAACCGGAAGCCTTCGCGTGCGCGATACACCCAGCGTGTGCCCACCTGAAGCGACGGCGCAGCAGCGGCCGGGGCCCCGGAATCGCCGCGCGTGCCGAATTCGCCGCAGCCGGCGAGCGCGGTAGCGAGCGCAACCGCCGCGATGCGTGCAATCCATCCTGTCGTCATGGGAACCTCCGCGTCAGCGCTTCATGCTACGCCAACAGTGCCGGGCGACGAATGTTCCTAAAGGCGCGTCGGTGCATGCGGCACCGCTCGAGCCGGCTGCTGCGAACCCTCAACCCGGGGCGTCGGTGATCGCGCCGCGGCTGGCGGTGGAGACGAGCCGCACGTACTTGCCGAGCAGTCCGCGCGTGTAGCGCGGCGCCGGCGCGCGCCAGCGCGCGCGGCGCGCGGCGAGCGTCGCCTCGCCGACGTTCAATTGGACCAGCGACCGGTGCGCGTCGATCGTGATCGAATCGCCTTCTTCGACCAGCGCAATCGTGCCGCCGGCAAACGCTTCCGGCGCGATGTGTCCGACGACCATCCCCCACGTGCCGCCGGAGAACCGGCCGTCGGTGATGAGGCCCACGGATTCGCCGAGTCCCTGACCGACCAGCGCCGAAGTGGGCGCCAGCATTTCCTGCATGCCGGGACCGCCCTTCGGCCCTTCGTAACGGATGACCAGGACATCGCCGGCGTGGATCCGCTTCCCGAGAATGGCTTCCATGCATTCCGGCTCGGAATCGAATACGCGTGCAGGACCGGTGATCGAGAGCTTCTTGAGCCCGGTGATCTTGGCGACACAGCCTTCCGGCGCGAGATTGCCGCGCAGGATCGCGAGGTGGCCCTGTGCGTACATCGGGCGGTCGAACGGACGGATCACGTCCTGGTCGGCGCGCGGCGCGCGGGGTACGGACGCCAATTCATCGCCGATCGTGCGGCCGGTGATCGTCATGCAGTCGCCGTGCAGCACGCCCGCGTCGAGCAATATCCGCAGCACCTGCGGCACGCCGCCGGCGGCGTTGAAGTCGACGGCGACATAACGTCCCGACGGTTTCAGATCACACAGGATCGGCACGCGCTTGCGCACCCGCTCGAAGTCGTCGATCGTCCACTCGACTTCCGCTGCGGATGCGATCGCGAGGTAGTGAAGCACGGCATTGGTGGAGCCTCCGGTTGCCATCACCAGCGCAACCGCGTTTTCGATCGACTTCCGCGTGATGATGTCGCGCGGCTTCAGGTCGTTCGTGATCGCCTCGACCAGCACCGAGGCCGATTGCGCCGATGAGTCCGCCTTTTCCGCATCGGGCGCGGGAAGCTGCGAACTGCCGAGGAGGCTCATCCCCAGCGCCTCGAACGACGACGACATCGTGTTCGCCGTATACATGCCGCCGCATGCGCCGACGGACGGGCACGCGTTGCGCTCGATGCCCTCGTAATCTTCCTTGGCCATCTTGCCGGCCGTGTACGCGCCGACCGCCTCGAACGGCGAGACGATCGTCAGCACCTGACCCTTCCAGTTGCCCGGCTTGATCGTTCCGGCGTACACGAAAATGCCCGGGACGTTCATCCGCGCCATCGCCATCACGCCGGCCGGCATGTTCTTGTCGCAGCCGCCGACGACGAGCACCCCATCCATGCACTGCCCGTTGACCGCGGTCTCGATCGCGTCGGCGATCACTTCGCGCGACACGAGCGAATACTTCATCCCTTCGGTGCCCATGCCGATGCCGTCGGTCACGGTCGGGACGCCGAATACCTGCGGCATTGCACCCGCGTCGCGCAGCGCCCGCATCGCGCGATCGACGAGCGGCTGGATGCCGGCGTTGCACGGATTCATCGTACTGTGGCCGTTGGCGACGCCGACGATCGGCTTTTCGAAATCGTCGTCGCCGAAGCCCACGGCGCGCAGCATCGCGCGATTGGGCGAGCGGGCGATGCCTTGCGTGATCAGTCTGGAACGGCGGTTCGAGGGCACGTGAAATTCTCCGCGGGCGTCAGGCGAAACGCTCAATCATACGCATGCCGGCGCATGGGCCGCACGCTGTCGCCGCACCAAGGTATGGTATATGCAGCGTCATGCTGGTCCACCCCCAATTCGACCCGATCGCCTTTCATGTCGGACCGCTTGCGGTTCGCTGGTACGGGCTCATGTATCTCGCGGGGTTCATCCTGTTCGTCGTGCTCGGACGCCGCCGGGCGCGCCAGCAGATGCTCACGGGCTGGCGCACGTCCGACATCGACGACATGCTGTTTTTCGGCGTGTTCGGCGTCATCCTCGGCGGACGCCTCGGCTATGTGCTGTTCTACAAGCCGGTCTATTACCTCGCGCACCCGCTCGAAGTGTTCGAGGTCTGGCATGGCGGCATGAGCTTCCACGGCGGATTCCTCGGCGTGCTGATCGCGCTGTGGTTCTTCGCGCGGCATCGCCACAAGAAGTGGCTCGATGTCACCGATTTCGTCGCCCCGCTCATCCCGCTGGGGCTCGGCGCCGGGCGGCTTGGCAATTTCATCAATGGCGAGCTCGTTGGCCGCGTGACCGACGTGCCGTGGGCGATGGTGTTCCCGCAGGTCGACAACCTGCCGCGGCACCCGTCACAGCTCTATGAGCTGGGCCTCGAAGGCGTCCTGCTGTTCGTCGTGCTGTGGGCGTACGCCGCGCGGCATCGGCCGATGGGCGCAGTGTCGGGCCTGTTCCTCGTCGGCTACGGGACGTTCCGGTTCATCGCCGAATTCACGCGTGAGCCCGACAACTTCCTGGGTTTTCTGGCCGGCGGCTTCACGATGGGACAGTGGCTGTCGATGCCGATGGTCGTCGTCGGCGTCGCGATGATGGTGTGGGCGTATCGCCGGGCTCGTAAGGATCAGCCCACGCTGTTCGACCGGATGAAAGGTTAGAGCCCGTTAACAGGCCCTAGTCGAGGCGGTGATAGTCGCCGTCGAACGTCGCGCGATCGCGGCGGTAGGCCGCACGACCCGCGGCGACGGGTTCCGGGCCGAATTCGCCGCGCAGGTTGATGGGCAACAGGAACAGCAGCAGCGCCACGACGTCGGAGAGTATGCCCGGCACGATCAAGCAGGACGCCGGCGAGTACCCGCCGCCCGCTGTCGAGCAGCCCGCGCATCAACGATTGGTCGCCGCGAAATGCTGCGAGGGTCCGCGCGCGGAACTGGACTCGCTCGTTAGCGAGCACCCACAAACCCGTCATGGCAGATCCCGTAAGCCACAGCCATAGCGGCACGCCGCTCCAGCGCGCGAACCTTGCCGTGACCAGGAGGTCCACCAGCGGGAATGTCAGTACAATGGCCAGCATTACGAAGCGCATGAAAACTCCTTGCCGGACAAGGCGATCCTCGTCCTCACCAACGTACCGGATCGTGCGGTGGCCACGGCGCTCGCCCAGGCTTTGCTCGTCCGAGCGGCTTGCCGCGTGCGTGAACATCGGTGAACCCGTTGAGTCAATTTATCACTGGCGCGGCCGAATCGAAACGAGCCAGGAGGTTCCCGTCGTCATCAAGACGCGATCCGCGTTGTATTCCAACGTGGAGGTCGCCATCCGGAAAATCCATCCCTATGACACTCCGGAGATCGTTGCGATTCCCGTCATCGACGGCGATTCGCGCTATCTGGCATGGCTGGCGGCCGAAACGGCCGCCCGTTGAGCGCCGCACGACGGCTTTCGTCGCGCTGATGGCGGCGAGCGTCTGGGTCAACGTGCACGCAGGCGGGCTGCCCTCAACTCAGCCGAAGTTGCTGCCGCCGGAGCAGGCGTTTCGCTTTTCCGCGCGCGCGCTCGACCCGGCGACCGTCGAGGCGCGATTCGACGTCGCCGACGGCTACTACCTGTATCGCGACAAGATGCATTTCACGCTCGAGCCCGTTGCCGCCCTTCCGGCGCAGTTGCCGCCCGGGAAGCTCAAGCACGACGATTTTTTCGGCGACGTCCAGACGTATCGCGGCGTCGTCGTCGTACGGGTTCCGCTGACCAGGCGCGGCTGCGGGCCAGACGCTCACGCTGCATGCCGATTCGCAGGGCTGCGCCGACGCCGGGGTCTGCTACCCGCCCAATCCTCAGCAGTTGACGCTGGTGGTCCCCGCACCCGGCCAAAAGCCCGGCGACTTCGTGGAGCCGGGGCACAAGATGCTGGTTCAAGTGACGCGCCGCTTCGCTCTTACCCGGCGCGCGACGGTGATCGGCGGTATCCTCGTTGCAGCCTGTGCCGCAGCGCTGGCGGTGGGTGCTGCGCTGTTTCACACCGGTAACGCGCCCGACCGCGACGGTTCCGCGATCCTCGCGCTGGTCTTGCCGGACGCCCAGGGGCACGAACAGCCGCTGGCCCAATGGCGCGGCAAGGTGCTGGTCGTGAATTTCTGGGCAACCTGGTGTGTGCCCTGCCGCGAGGAGATGCCGCAGTTCGTCGCCATCCAGAAGCGCGACGGTGCCAAAGGCGTCCAATTTGTAGGCATCGCCATCGATCAGGTCGATAAAGTGCAGCAATTCACTAAAGAGATCGGACTGAATTACCCGGCGCTGATCGGCGGCTATGGCGCTATCGAGTTGTCGAAGGCACTCGGAAACGATCTTTCGGCGCTGCCGTTTACCATTGTGATCGATCGGCGGGGAAAAGTCGCTCATACCCAGCTGGGACCCTTGAAGGCAGCGGAACTCGACCGGCTGCTCGGCAGGTTGTTGAAGGCCGCATAGCCGGTTCACCCGCCGTCTGTTCTTTCACGTTTCGAGCTCGATCGGTCGACGGGATGCCCGCTAACTGACGCCAACAGCGTCAAATCCAGTCGATCTGCTGGACAACGCGCCGCTATCTGCGGCAAACTTCGCGCCTTCATCCGTGCCCGCTGCCGGGGGACCGCAATGGACCTGCGCAAGCTCAAGACGCTGATCGAACTCGTCGAGACATCGGGCATCGCCGAGCTTGAGATCCAGGAAGGCGAGGAACGGGTTCGCATCACGCGCGCGACGCCGCCGAGCAGCCAGCAAACGGTGATGCTCCATGCCGCGCCGCCCATTGCAGCCGCGGCCCCCGTCGCCATCGTGACGGCTACCGAGGCAGCGGCCGCTGCGGCTGCGGCGGCCGCGGCGGAAGGTCACACGGTCAAGAGCCCGATGGTCGGCACGTTCTATCGCTCGGCCTCGCCCGGCGCCGACGCCGTTCGTCGAGATCGGCGACACCGTCACGCAGGGCGACACGCTCTGCATCGTCGAGGCGATGAAGCTGATGAACGAAATCGAGGCCGACGCGAGCGGGACGATCAAGGCGATCCTCGTCGAGAACGGCCAGGCGGTCGAATTCGGGCAGCCGCTGTTCGTCATCGGATAGCGCTGCGATTCGACGAGCAGCGCGGTCAATCATCGAGCAGGCATGGCCGCACCCAGTCCCGACAAGCTGTTCGACAAGATCCTGATCGCCAATCGCGGCGAGATCGCGCTGCGCATCCAGCGCGCCTGCCGCGAGCTCGGCATCAAGACCGTCGTCGTCCATTCGGAGGCGGACCGCGACGCCAAGTACGTCGCGCTCGCCGACGAATCGGTCTGCATCGGGCCGCCGCCATCGGCACAGAGCTATCTCAACATTCCGGCGATCATCGCGGCGGCGGAAGTGACCGACGCGCAGGCGATCCATCCGGGCTACGGCTTCCTGTCCGAGAACGCCGACTTTGCGGAGAAGGTCGAGCGGTCGGGTTTCGTCTTCATCGGCCCGCGGCCCGACACGATCCGGCTGATGGGCGACAAGGTGAGCGCCAAGGTCGCGATGACGAAGGCCGGCGTTCCGTGCGTGCCCGGCTCGGAGGGCGCGCTGCCGGACGACCCGAAGGAAGTCGTTCAAGATCGCGCGGCTGGTCGGCTATCCGGTCATCATCAAGGCCGCGGGCGGCGGCGGCGGGCGCGGCATGCGCGTCGTGCACACCGAGGCGGCGCTGCTGCCGGCGGTCGCGCTGACGCGCACCGAGGCGCAGGCGGCGTTCGGCAACCCGGTCGTCTACATGGAGAAGTTCCTCAACAACCCGCGCCACATCGAGATCCAGGTGCTCGCCGACGAGCACAAGAACGCGGTCTACCTGTTCGAGCGCGACTGCTCGATGCAGCGGCGGCATCAGAAGATCATCGAGGAAGCGCCCGCGCCGGGCGTCAACGCGCGCGCGCTGACGCGGATCGGCGAGCGCTGCGCGGACGCGTGCCGCAAGCTCGGCTACCGCGGCGCGGGCACGTTCGAGTTCCTCTACGAGAACGACGAGTTCTTCTTCATCGAGATGAACACGCGCGTGCAGGTCGAGCACCCGGTGACCGAGCTGATCACCGGCATCGACATCGTGCAGGAGCAGATCCGGATCGCCGCCGGGCAGAAGCTGCGCTTTCGCCAGCGCGACATCGTGCGCCGCGGCCATGCGATCGAATGCCGGATCAACGCCGAGGATCCCTGGACGTTCGTGCCGTCGCCGGGACGCATCACCGTCGTGGCACGCGCCGGGCGGCCCGGGCATTCGCGTCGACTCGCACGTCTATCAGAACTACTTCGTGCCGCCCAACTACGACTCGATGATCGGCAAGGTCATCGCGTACGGCGACACGCGCGAGCAGGCGATCGCGCGGATGCGCGTCGCGCTGTCCGAGATGGTCGTCGACGGCATCAAGACCAACATTCCGCTGCACCAGGAGCTGCTGCTCGACGAGAAGTTCCTGCGCGGCGGCACGTCGATCCACTATCTCGAGGAGCGGCTCGCCAAGCGCAAGCAGGCGGCGTAGCGTTTGACGTGATCGGGTACGCCGTCGCCGCCGAATGCGCGTGTGCTGCGCCGCGCCCGGGAACGCGATGAGCTACGTCGCGCTGCGCTTCGACGCCGAGGCCGCAGACGGCGACGCCTGGTCGGATGCGCTGCTCGACGCCGGCGCGCTCGTCCGTCGACGTCGGCGATCCGCGCGCGGGCACGCCGGCCGAGACGCCGTGTTCGACGAGCCCGGCGCCGCCGATCCGCAGTGGTGGCCGGTCTCCCGGCTGACCGCGCTGTTCGCGCCGGCTGCCGATCCCGCGCGCGGTCTTGCGCGACGCTGCGCGCCGCTCTGGAGCGCGCGATGCCGCCGTACGAGACGTTCCCGGTCGCCGACCAGGACTGGGTGCGCGCGACGCAGGCGCAGTTCGCAGCCGATTCGCATCGCGGACGACCTGTGGATCGTGCCGTCGTGGTGCGCGGCGCCGCGATCCCGATGCGATCAACCTGCGCTCGATCCGGGCTCGCGTTCGGCACCGGCTCCATCCGACGACGCGCCTGTGCCTGCTCGTGGCTCGCGCGAGCACGTCGGTCGCGACACATCGGTGCTCGACTACGGCTGCGGCTCCGGCATTCTCGCGATCGCGGCGGCGAAGCTCGGCGCGCCGCGGTCGTCGGCACCGACATCGACTTCGCAGGCGGTCGGGCCGGCACGCGACAACGCGCGCGCCAACGGCGTCGACGCCACCTTCGTGCGCGTCGACGACGCTGCACGCCGGAGCGCTTCGACATCGTCGTCGCCAACATCCTCGCCAATCCGCTGCGGCTGCTCGCGCCGGCGCTCGCCGCGCGAACGCGCACCCGGCGGTCGCATCGCGCTCGCCGGCATCCTCGCACCGCAGGCCGACGACGTGTCGCGGCCTACGCGCGCTGGTTCGACATCGCGGCATGGCGCGACGCGGAAGGCTGGGTGCTGCTGGCGGGCATCCGCCGCGCCCGCCGCCGATTCGACGCGGCGCACCTGACGATGGCCGACCAGAAATTCACGCGCTGCCCCGGCTGCGGCACCGTGTTTCGCGTCACGCCGGCGCAGCTCGCGCTGCGCGAAGGCCAGGTGCGCTGCGGGCATTGCCGCGCGGTGTTCGATGCGAACGATCACTTCGTCGCGCTCGGTGCCGGATCGCGCGACGATGATCCTGGATCGAGGACGAACTCGCGCTGGGACGCCCCACCGTGACGCTGCGCAGCGCCGACGCGCTGCGGCCGCAGCGCCGATCGCGACGCCGCGCAGCACGACGCCGCCGGCGCATCGACAGCGCCGGAGACGTCAGCGCCCCGACGCGACCGCGCGACGCGATGTCCCGGAGCGGCGAGATGGCCACGGTTGCGGCGATTACGACCGCGGCTCGGCGCGACCGCGACGAAGCGGCGGCGATCGACGCCGCGACGCGCGACGTGCGGCGGCAGCGATGCGGCAGCGGCGCGATGCGGCGGCGGTCGACGCCGGCGCCGACGCGCGACGCCGGCGGCGACGGCCGACGCGGCCGACGGCCGCTGCCGACGCGCGGCCGACGCGCGGCGGCGACGACGACCGCTCGACTCTGGCCGACGCGCGCGATTCGGCGATCGCCGGCGAGCGGCCCGCGAAGCCCGTCCCGCCAAGCGTCCGCGCGGCTCACCGCCGGTCGATGTCGGCGAAATGGACCGCGCCGCCGCTTCGAATGGAAGAAGCCGCGCGCACGCGGCGGGCGCTCGCCGCTCGTCGATGCCATCGCAGTCGTCCTGCTGCTGGCCGCGCTGGCGCTGCAGGCGGTGCTCGAATTTCCGCGATGCGCTTGCCGCGCACTGCCCGCCACGCGTCCGCTGCTCGCAGCGGCGTGCGGCGTGCTCGGTTGCGCCATCGGTCCGCTGCGCGACACGCGCGCGCTGTCGATCGACGCCTCGGACCTGCAGGCCGATCCCGCGCACCGCGGGCTGCTGCTCCTTGACCGCGACGATTCGCAACCGCGCAGCCTACGCGATTGCGTATCCCGTATCTCGAGCTGACGCTGACCGACGCGTCAGGATCAGCGTGGTCGTGCGCCGCGCGTTCCCGCCGGCCGACTACGCCGGCGGAACCGCCGATCTCGCGGCCGGGCATCGCGGCCAACGGCGAGGTGCTCGTGCAAGCTCTTCATCGACGCCAGCGCCACCACGCAGGCGGGATATCGGCTCTACCTGTTCTACCCGTGAGCGCCTGGTTCGCACCAATGCGGTGCGCAGGCGCTATAGTCGGCGCCCCAATTCGGTGCGCGAATCGCTGCACCGAATCGGTGCGCACGCCTGCACTTTACGCGACTTGCGAATCAAGTGCTCTAGATCATGTCGCGGCGTCGCCCATGGCATGGTTCTGGCTAATCTTACCGCGCTCGATTTCGCGACGCACCGCAGCCGCTCGTCCGTCCAAGCTCTCCAGGAGACCTCGCATGACGCACCGCAGCCGACGTGCTGAAGATGATCAAGGACAAGGAGGTCAAGTTCGTCGACCTCCGCTTCACCGACACCCGCGGCAAGGAGCAGCACGTCTCGGTGCCGACGCAAGGCGTTCGACGACGACAAGTTCGAGTCCGGCCACGCGTTCGACGGCTCGTCGATCGCCGGCTGGAAGGGCATCCAGGCGTCGGACATGCTGCTGATGCCCGATCCGGCACGGCGTACATCGATCCGTTCATGGACGAGACGACGCTGCTCTCACCTGCGACGTGATCGAGCCGTCGGACGGCAAGGGCTACGAGCGCGATCCGCGCTCGCTCGCCAAGCGCGCCGAGGCCTACCTCAAGTCGACCGGCCTCGGCGACACCGCGTACTTCGGCCCCGAGCCCGAGTTCTTCATCTTCGACGCCGTCGAGTGGTCGGTCGACATGTCGGGCAGCTACTGCAAGATCTTCTCGTCGCGAAGCGGCGTGGTCGACGGCCGAGAAGTTCGAGGGCGGCAACATGGGCCACCGGCCGCCGGTCAAGGGCGGCTACTTCCCGGTGCCGCCGGTCGATTCGCTGCAGGACATCCGCTCGGCGATGTGCCTCGCGCTCGAGCAGATGGGCGTCGAGGTCGAAGTGCACCACCACGAAGTCGCCAACGCCGGGCCAGAGCGAGATCGGCACCAAGTTCGCGCCGCTGGTGCAGCGCGCCGACTGGCTGCAGATCCTGAAGTACTGCGTCCACAACACCGCGCACGCCTACGGCAAGACGGCGACGTTCATGCCGAAGCCGATCGTCGGCGACAACGGCTCGGGCATGCACGTGCACCAGTCGGTCTGGAAGGACGGCAAGAACCTGTTCGCCGGCGACGGCTACGCGGGCCTGTCGGAGTTCGCGCTCTACTACATCGGCGGCATCATCAAGCACGCGAAGGCGCTGAACGCGATCACCAACCCGGGCACCAACTCCTACAAGCGCCTGGTGCCGGGCTTCGAGGCGCCGATCAATCTCGCCTATTCGGCGCGCAACCGCTCGGCGGCGATCCGCATTCCGTACGTGTCGAGCCCGAAGGGCCGCCGCATCGAAGTGCGCTTCCCGGATCCGACGGCGAATCCGTATCTCGCGTTCTCGGCGATGCTGATGGCGGGCCTCGACGGCGTGCAGAACAAGATCCATCCGGGCGACCCGATGGACAAGAACCTCTACGACCTCGAGCCGGAAGAAGCCGCGAAGGTGCCGCATCCGTGCGCGTCGCTCGACGAGGCGCTCGACCACCTCGACAAGGATCGCGCGTTCCTGACCAAGGGCGGCGTGTTCACCGACGACATGATCGACGCCTACATCGCGCTCAAGATGGAAGAGGTCACGCGCTTCCGGATGACGACGCATCCGGTCGAGTTCGACATGTACTACAGCCTGTAGACCAGACGCGCGCGCCGATGCGCGGCGGAAGGGCGGGCCGCGGGCGCGGTCCGCCCCTTTTGCTTGCGAGCGCGTTCAATACACTCCGGCGGCATGACACGACGTGATTCCGGTTCGCATCGTGCGCACGTCGCGTCGTCCGCGCGCACTGCGCGTCGCGTCGCGTGCGTCTTCGCGCGGCCGCGACCGCGTGCGCGCGACGCTCGCGACAAGGCGAACGAATCGGCAAGTACGTCGACAAGCCGAGTGCGCGATCGCACGGCACGAACGTATCGCCGCGAGAAGGGTCGGGCGCATGCTCTACTGCAACGTCGCCGGCGACGCGGCCGCGCCGGCGCGCGCCGGAGAGCGCGCGCAAGCAGCGTCGCGCCCGACGCCCGCGGGCTTTCCGCGGTCGACGCCGAAACGCAGAAGGGCCGCGACGAGCATGCGCCGCAAGGTGCTCGACGACGAGCTCGCGACCGAGGAGAAGCTCGCTCGGCGGAAGCGCGCGACGCGTATGGCAGACGGCGCGCCGCAGCCGCTGCCCGAGGAGCAGGCCGACGCCGAGAAATACCGCGCAGCGCATCGCGCGCCTGCGGCAGGCGGTGCAGCTGCACGAGCAGAACATCGAGGCGCTGAAGAAGGAGCTCGCCGCCGGTCAAGTACGCGCGTCGCGCGCGGGCGCGGATATTGCTAGCACGCGTGCAGTCGCGGCGCGCTGTGCGCCGCGCCGCGATCGCGCCGTCGCGCCCGCGCATCGTGAAGCTTCGACGCTGTGCCGTCGCCGGCGGCGCGTCGCCGCCGGCGCGCGCGCGCGGACTCGAGCTCCTCGCGACCGCGGTGCTGCTGCTCGATCGCGCGCGCCGCGTCGTCTACGCGAACCCGGCCGCCGAGAACCTGTTCGAGCTGTCGCGGCCGCAAGCTCGTCGGACATGCGCTCGCGCGAGCTGTTCGGCGATGCCGCGGCGCTGCTGCGCCGCGATCGACAAGGCCGTCGGTGACCGGCGCGTCGTACACCGAGCAGGAGCTCGAGCTCGGCGTCGCCGGCAAGCCGAAGCTGCACCTCACGTGCACGGTGTCGCCGGTCGACGCGAGCGACGCCGCGCTGCTGCTCGAGTTCCGGCACATCGACCAGCAACTGAAGATCGCGCGCGAGGAGCGGCTGCAGGAGCAGCAGCAGGCCAACCGCGAGCTGATCCGCAGCCTCGCGCACGAGATCAAGAATCCGCTGGGCGGCATCCGCGGCGCCGCGCAGCTGCTCGAGCGCGAGCTCGACCGGCCGCCGCTGATCGAATACACGCAGGTGATCATCGGCGAGGCCGACCGGCTGCAGTCGCTCGTCAACCGGCTGCTCGACGCCGCACCGGCTGCCGACGTACCGGCCGCACCAACATCCACGAGGTCCTGGTGCGCGTCAAAGGCGTCGTGCAGGCGGAGTTCCCGCATGTCGCGATCGTCTGCGACTTCGACACCAGCCTGCCCGAATTCGACGCCGACCCCGAGCAGCTGACGCAGGCGGTGCTCAACATCGTGCGCAACGCGGCGCAGGCGCTGTCGGGCACGACCGGCCGGACCCGCGAGATCCGGCTGCGTGACGCGCGTCGCGCGCGGCGTGACGCTCGCGCGCAGGCGCCATCGGCTGGCGCTCGCGCTCGTCGATCGAGGACAACGGGCCCGGCGTTCCCGAGCGATCTCGCGACCGGATCTTCTATCCGCTGGTGTCCGGCCGCGAAGGCGGCAGCGGGCTCGGGCTCACGCATCGCGCAGACGTTCGTCGCGCAGCACGGCGGGCACGATCGAATGCGAGAGCGCGCCGGGCCGCACGGTGTTCACGATCCTGCTTCCGCTCGAACTCGAGCCGCACTGCCGGCATAGACTGGACGAGCGACGCGATGAACGCCTACGACGCACGAACCGCCGCGCGGTCGCCGCGATGAAACCGGTCTGGATCGTCGACGACGACCGCTCGATCCGCTGGGTGCTCGAGAAGGCGCTCGCGCGCGAAGGCATTCGCGTACCAGTCGTTCGCGTCGGCGTACGAGGTGCTGCAGGCGCTCGCGCGTCGAGCGAGCCGCAGGTGCTGGTCTCCGACATCCGCATGCCCGGCGAGTCGGGCCTCGCGCTGCTCGACAAGGTCAAGGAGCGCTATCCGCAGCATCCCGGTCATCATCATGACCGCGTACTCGGATCTCGACAGCGCGGTCGCCGCGTTCCAGGGCGGCGCGTTCGAGTACCTGCCGAAGCCGTTCGACGTCGATCACGCGCTCGCGCTGATCCGCCGCGCCGACGACCGAGACGCCGGCGACGCGCCGCCGCGACGCCGCGGCCGGCCGAGTCGCCCGAGATGCTCGGCCAGGCGCCGGCGATGCAGGAAGTGTTCCGCGCGATCGGCCGGCTGTCGCAATCGAACGCGACGGTGCTGATCACCGGCGAATCGGGCACCGGCAAGGAGCTCGTCGCGCGCGCGCTGCACCGGCACAGCCCGCGCGCCGCGGGCCCGTTCGTCGCGATCAACACCGCGGCGATCCCGAAGGACCTGCTCGAATCGGAGCTGTTCGGCCACGAGCGCGGCGCGTTCACCGGCGCGCAGAGCGACGCGCCGCGGGCGCTTCGAGCAGGCCGAGGGCGGCACGCTGTTCCTCGACGAGATCGGCGACATGCCGCCCGACCTGCAGGTGCGGCTGCTGCGCGTGCTCGCCGACGGCGAGTACTACCGCGTCGGCGGCCATGCGCCGCAGCAAGGCGAACGTGCGCGTCATCGCCGCGACGCACCAGAACCTCGAGGAGCGCGTGCGCCAGGGCCTGTTCCGCGAGGACCTGCTGCATCGCCTCAACGTCGTGCGCCTGCGCCTGCCGCCGCTGCGCGAGCGGCACGAGGACATCGCGCCGCTCGCGCGCCACTTCCTGCAGAAGAGCGCGCGCGAGCTCGCGGTCGAGCCCAAGCTGCTGTCACGACGACGCGCTCAAGGTGCTGTCGGCGTTCGCGTTTCCCGGGCAACGTGCGCCAGCTCGAGAACATCTGCCACTGGCTGACGGTGATGGCGCCGGGACAGCGGATCGACGTCGCCGACCTGCCGCCGGAAGTGCGCGAGGCGCCGGCGCGCGCGGGCGACGCGGACGCCGAGCCCGGCTGGCGGCAGGCGCTCGACCGCGAGCTCGCGCAGGCGCTCGCGCGCGGCGAGCGCAGCGTCGGCGATCGGCTGCGAGCAGGAGTTCGAGAAGACGCTGATCCGGCGCGCGCTCGCGCACACCGGCGGCCACCGGATGGAAGCGGCGCGCAGTGGCTCGGCTGGGGCCGCAACACGCTGACGCGCAAGATCCAGGAGCTCGGCCTGGAAGCCGAGTTGCGCAAGGGTGCAACGCGCTTGCGTCCATAGCGTTAACAGGCCCTAGCTCGCCCGCGGGTCCGGCATCGGCTGGGCTACCGGCGCGAGCATCGCGCGCTCGACCATCTCCTCGATCACGACATCCGGCTTTTCGCGCGAGATCAACGCGGGATCGAGCTGCCGGCTGGTGACGTAAACGGAACGGCTGAAATTCTCCGACAGCAAGGGGATCAGCGGAATCGCCATCGAATCGCGATAGACGACGGCGCGCGGCAATTCCGGGCGGTCGCACGCGTAGACCTCGACGTCGGCGCCGGCGCATCGATTCGCTTCGCGCAGCGCGACGCCGGATCGGCGAGGACCTTTCCGAGCGGGGCAAAATCCGGCTCGCCGAAGCGCGCCGGGTCGCCGGTCATCCGGGCGAGATCGCCGTGCCAGACGTCGGTGCCGGGCACGTAGGGCGGCAGGACTGCGGGAACGATCGCCGCCGGCCTTTGCGGCGAAATTTCGCGCAGCACTTCGCGCATGATCCCGCCGTACGCGACCGCGGCGCCCAGCATGTTCCAGTGCGAGTCGCCTGGTAGTACACGCGCTCGTGCGCCTTTGCCGCACGCAGCGGTCCGCGCAGGTCGACAAATCGAAGCGTGCCATCAGCGCGCGATCGCATCCGCCAGGCGGTCGAGCGGCGTTCGATCGATGCGCGGTCCGGCCCACGAAGGCAGATTCTCCGGATAGATCGAGGCCTTGTCCGGCACGATCGTCACCACGTAGCCGATGTGCCGCGCTGCGAGGAAGCGTTCGCGCCGCTTCAGTTCCGCGACGACCGATTGGATCTCGGCGTCGGCTACCGCCGGCGTACCGCGGTAGAAACGATCGAACGCGGTGCCGTCCTCGCCCAGGAAAAACAGCCATCCATCGCGGCCGATCATCACGTTCGGCGCGGGCGACACGCCGAAGGCGCGGACGAGCACTCGACTGATGCAGCCGCAACAAGACATCGCGCGCGCCGAACCGGTCGGCGAACGCGAGCTCGAAGTTGGCCGGGAACGAGCGTGCGAGTGCCGGCCACGGCGCAATCGCGCGATTTTCCGATCCGAGTGCCGTTTGCGGATGCGGCCGAAACGCGGCGAGACCCATCGTGGCGATCGTGGCGACGAACAGGACGGCGCACAGCGTGTCGCGGCGTCGATGCAGCGTCCGCTGCCGGTGGAGGGACGCGGGGCAGCGCAAGGGCCTCGGCCGCGTGCGACATCAGAAGCGGAAATAGATGAAGGGGTTGTAGGTACCGGCCGCCAGCATCGACGCCGACGCGACGAAGACCAGCGCAAGCCACGCGCCGTCCGCCGTGACGGCAAGCGCGGCGCGGCGCGACCGCTGCAGCGCACTGTCGCGCCACGCGGCCATACGCGCTGCCACCGGCGTCGCGAATACGACGGCGGCCGCGAGCGTCACGACGAGCAGGCCGTTCAGATGCTGCGCGACCGGATGGCGCGCGGGATTCGCATCGGAGAGCCCCAGCAGCGCCGCGTAGTAATCGATCGCATGTGCGAGCGTGTCGCAGCGAAACAGCACCCAGCCGCCCATCACCACCGCGAGCGCATACACGTGTCCGAGCCAGCGGCGCCGGTCGAGCAGTTCGCTCGAGCCCCGCGCGCTCGAGGACCAGGAACACGCCGTGCCAGACGCCCCACAGCACGAACGGCCAGCTCGCGCCATGCCACAGGCCGCACAGCAGGAACACGATCACGAGATTGAAGTAGGCGCGGCGGGCGCCGCGACGATTGCCGCCGAGCGGAATGTACAGGTAGTCGCGGAACCAGTTCGACAGCGAGATGTGCCAGCGGCGCCAGAACTCGCGGATCGATGCGCGCGATATACGGGTAGTTGAAATTCTCGAGGATCCGGAACCCGAACATCCGCATCAGGCCGATCGCCATGTCGGAATAGCCGGAAAAATCGAAATAGATCTGCAGCGTGTAGCAGACGAGCGCCAAGCCATGCCAGCGGCGCGTTCAACTCGCCGCCCGGCAGCGCGAACACCGTGTCGCGCCGCTTGCCCCAGCGTGTTGGCGATCAGCAGCTTCTTGCCGAGCCCGAGCACGAAGCGGCGAACGCCGTAGGCGAAGTCCGCGACGCCGGCGTCGCGCGCGACGAGCTGCGCCGCGATGTCGCGGTAGCGGATGATCGGTCCGGCGATCAGTTGCGGAAACAGCAGGATGTACAGCGCGAATGCGGGAATGCCGCGTTCGCGCGCTCGCGTTCCGCTTGTAAACGTCGACGACATACGAGATCGCGTGGAACGTGAAGAACGAGATGCCGAGCGGCAGCGGTATGGCGGTCAGCGCAATCGGCGCGGCGCCGAGGACCGGTGCGATCGCGTTGATGTTGGCGACTGCGAAGTTCGCGTACTTGAACACCGCGAGCGCGCCGAGATTGCCCGCGACGGCGGCGGCGAGCCAGCGCTTGCGGGCTGTGCCATCGTTCGCATCCGCAATGCGCATCCCCATCCACCAGTTGAATGCGACCGAGCCGAGCAAGAGCGGAACGTAGCGCGCTTCACCCCACGCATAGAACACCAGGCTCGCGATCAGCAGGACGGCGTTGCGGAATCGGCGCGGCAGCGCGAAATACGCGACCAGCGTCGCGGGCAGGAACAGAAACAGGAACAGCGGCGAAGCGAAGACCATCGGATGGAGGCGCGCAGTCTACCGGCGCACGCCGGACACCGCCCCGTCTTGCCCTCTTTCGTGACGTCAGTGCGTCGGACTCCCGCGGCGACTCGCCATTGCTCCCGATCACCGCTGCGCCGCGCGTCAGCGCAGCCGGCGACGTCGTCGGCTGCCCGCGCCGCTACTGCGGATAACCGCTGCCCTTTGCCGGCGTTCCGGGAGCCGCTGCGTCTGCCGACGGTGGGGCCGCCGGCGTTGCGGAAGGCGCCGGCGCGGCACCCGCGGACGCAGGCGTCGCCGCGGGTGTCGGTGCCGGTGGAGCAGCGCGCGCGGCCGGCTGCCTTGCGGGCGGACCGCTCTTCGGATAGCCGGCATCGTCGAGCGACGCCTCCCAGCGCGCCTCGTTGTATCCCTGCAACACCTGTTTGTCGCCAATCTGCAACACCGGTGCCGATTGCTGGCCGGTCAGCGCCTTCAGTTGTGCGCCGCCCTTCGCTTCGGTGACGATCACCGTCGTGAACGGAACGCCTCGCTTGGCGAGCAACGCCTGAGCTTCCTTGCAGACGTCGCAATCGAACGTATACAGCGTGACCGGAAATCGCGCGGCCGCATCACGCGTCGCGAAGGGCACTTGATCGATTTCGATGACGTTCTCGGGCAACTGCTTCGGCTGCACGTTTTTTGCCGATGGCGGCGGCGGCTGGTCCGAATACACGACGCGACCGTTCGCGTCCTGGTAGCGGTACATCGTCTGCGCATGCGTGGCACCGGCCATGGCTGCCAGCGCGATGGCCAGCGTTCCTGCTATCGAGTAGCGGAGCATGGGTGGAAAGGGCGGGAGATCCGCTCAGGTTGCGATCATCCCATTATGGCGCAGAAGGGCGTCGAGTTGCGGCGGACGGCCCCGGAAGGCGACGAACGATTCGAGCGCGGGCCGGCTGCCGCCCCGAGCCAGCACTTCGTCGCGAAAGCGCGCGCCGATTTCGGGCGACATCACGCCGCGTTCCTCGAACAAGCTGTAGACGTCAGCAGACAGCACCTCGGCCCATTTGTAGCTGTAGTAGCCCGCCGCATAGTCGCCCGCGAAAATATGACCGAACGCCTGCATGGACCGGTCGTACGACGGGTGCGGAACGACGGCGACCTCGCGGCGGGCCGCGTCCTGGACCGCCTCCGGGCTCGCATACGCCCCCGCGCTCCCCGGAACGTACGCGCTGTGCAACAGCATGTCGAACAATGCGAGCTCGATCTGGCGCAGCATCGCCATGCCGCTGCCGAAGTTTCGCGCCGAGAGCATCCGGTCGAACAGCTCGCGCGGGAGCGGCGCACCGGTGTCCGCATGCGCCGTCATGTGCGCGAGCACGTCCCACTCCCAGCAATAGTTTTCCATGAACTGGCTCGGCAGCTCGACGGCATCCCACTCGACGCCCTGGATGCCCGAGATGCCCGCGACCTCGACGCTCGTCAGCAACTGGTGCAGGCCATGCCCGAATTCGTGAAACAGCGTGATCACCTCGCGGTGCGTGAAGTGCGCCTGGCGACCGCCGACCGGTCCCGAAAAGTTGCACGTCAGATACGCGACGGGGTGCTGCAGCCGATCGTGCGCGTGACGGCGGTTGATCGCATCGTCCATCCAGGCGCCGCTTTGCTTTCCTTCCCGGGCGTGCAGGTCGAGATAGAACTGGCCCAGGAGCGCGTTCGATGCGTCGCGTATTTCGTAGAAGCGCACGCTCGGATGCCACGCTGCCGCCTGGCTCTTTGCGATCGTCACGCCGTAGATCGTTTCGACGACGCGGAAGAGACCGGCGATCACGCGGTCTTCGGGAAAGTACTGCTTCACGTCCTCGTCGGAGAAATCGAAGCGCAGCGCCTTGAACCTTTCAGCCGCGTAGGCGAGATCCCATGCCGAAAGATCGGTGATCCGCAGCTCATCGCGTGCGAACGCGGCGAGATCGGCGAATTCGCGTTCCGCGAACGGGCGCGCCCGTTGCGCCAGATCGCGCAGAAATGTCAGCACTTCGCCGGTCGTTCGCGCCATCTTCGGCACGAGCGACAACTCGGCGAAATTGCCGTACCCCAGGAGCCGCGCTTCCTCGCGGCGCAACTCGAGCATCCTTGCGATCACCGGCGTGTTGTCCCACCGGGGAGACGCGCCGAGGTCCGACGCGAGTGTGGCCGACGCGCGGTGCACGAGCGCGCGAAGCGCGCGGTCCTCGGCATACTGCATCACGGGCATGTAGCACGGATAGCGCAGCGTCAGCTTGTACCCGGTGCGGCCGTCGGCTTGCGCGGCCGCACGCGCCGCGGCGACGACATCGGCGGGAACGCCGACGAGATCCTGCGCGTGCTCGACGTAATGCGCCCATGCGCTTTCGGCGTCGAGCACGTTGTCATCGAACCTTGCCGAAAGCATCGCGAGCTCTTCCTGCACGGCCTTCAGGCGCGCCTTGTCGCCATCCGGGAGCTCGGCGCCGCCGAGGCGGAAATCGCGCAATGCGTTGTCGACGACCTTGCGCTCCGCGATGTCGAGGCCGGCATAGGCCGCGCTGTTCGAGAGCGCACGAAAACGCGCATACGACCGGTGATCCTGCGCGACGTCGGTGTAGAACGCAGTCACCTTCGGCAGCGCCGTGTTGTACGCGTCGCGAATTTCGGGTGAGTTGACGACCGCGTTCAGATGCCGGACGACGCCCCATGCGCGGTCGAGGTGATCGAATGCGGGCTCGGTGGGTGCAACCACGGATTCCCACGTCGCGGGCCGTGTGTCGCGGTCGACGCTGTCGACGGCCTCGCGCGCCGCCTGAATCAGCGCGTCGATCGCCGGTTCAACATTTTCGGCGCGAATGCGATCGAAACGTGGCAGTCCGGTGAAGTCGAGGAGGGCGTTGCGGGCGTTCGGCCTATCGGCGTTCATCGCGCTCATGTCCTTGCTGCGCCACCGGGCGCGTCGGCAGCGGTCGCGGGATCGGCCGCCAGCGCGGCATCGAGCGCCGCCAGGTCCGCCGGCGTGCCAACGTTGGCCCAGGGTCCATCATAGCGCTCGCCCGATACGAGCCCCGCGCGTATCCACTCGTGATAGAGCGGCAGCATCTTGCGTTTGGCGCCGCGCGGAAGTTCGCGAAACAGCGCGGTGTCGTAGACGCCGATGTTGCCGAACGTGAGGCGGTTCGGTCCATCCATCGCGATTCGATCGTTGTCGAGCGCGAAATCGCCGTCGGCGTGATAGGGCGGATTCGGCACCATGACGAGATGGGTGCGCCGCGCGGTCCGGGACTGCGCGATGGCCGACATGCGATCGACGAGCGACGCGTAGTCGAAGCGGGTCCAGATGTCGCCCGAAACGATCAACGCCGGTCCGGGCGGCAACAGCGGCGATGCAGTCGCGATGCCGCCGGCGGTCTCCAGCGGCTCCGCTTCCTGCGACCACTCGATGCGTACACCAAACGCGCGACCGTGACCGAGCGCGGCGATCAGCTGCTCGCCGCGATGCGCGACGTTGATGACGATGTGACCGAACCCGCCGCGCGCGAGCGCCTCGACTTGCCAGACGATCAGCGGCTTGCCGCCGACTCGAAGCAGCGGCTTCGGCGTCGAGTCGGTCAGAGGCCGCATGCGCTCGCCGCGCCCGGCGGCGAGGATCATGGCGGACCGCTGCGGATGGCGCACGATGCCGGTGTCAGGACGAAGGCGCGGTGTCGGGCGCGCGATCCGCGAGCGTATCGAGAAGCGCCGCCAGCGGATCGAGTTCGCGATAGCGCGCGCAGGCCCGTCGCAGATAGCCCATCACGCGCGGCATGTCGCCGACGTAGGCCGCCTTGCCGTCGCGGTGCTTGAGCCGCGCGAAGATGCCGAGCACCTTGAGTTGCCGCTGCACGCCCATCCATTCGAAATCGCGCCAGAACAGCGCGAAATCCGCGCCGACCGGCAGATGCGCCGCGCGTGCCCTCTCCCAGTAGCGAATCCCCCAGTCGAGCTGGCGCTCCTCGTCCCACTCGATGTACGCGTCGCGCAGCAACGATACGAGATCGTATGTAACGGGTCCGTAAACGGCGTCCTGGAAATCGAGCACGCCGGGATTGGGCGTCGTCACCATCAGGTTCCGCGCATGATAGTCGCGATGCACGAACACGCGCGGCTGGGCGAGATTGTTCAGGAGCAGCACGTGGAATACGCCCTCCAGCGCCGCGCGCTGCGAGGAGGTCAAAGGGCGCGCGAGGTGGTGCGCAACGTACCAGTCGGGAAAGAGCGTCAATTCGCGCCGCAGCAGCGCATCGTCGTATGGCGGAAGCTCGTCCTCGTGCGATGCGCGCTGCCAGAGGACGAGCGCCTCGATTGCATCCAGGTAGAGCGCCGGTGCGCTCGCCGCGTCGAGCGCGGACGCGTACGTCGCCGTCCCGAGGTCCGTCAGCAGCAGGAAGCCGCGCCGGAGGTCCGCCGCGAACACGTTCGGCGCGTGCACGCCGGCTTGCCGAAGCAGCCGCGCCACATGCACGAACGGACGGCAATCCTCCTGCGGCGGCGGCGCGTCCATGACGATCAGCGACGACGCGCCGCCGAACGCGGCGGACGGCTCCGCGAGCGACGCGCGGAAATACCGGCGAAAGCTCGCATCGGCCGAAGCGGAGGCGAGCGTATGGGGAGGCAGGCGCACGGCGCTCTCGAGCCAATGGGTGAGCTCGGCGGCGCGTGCGTCGGCTGTGGCGACAGGCGGCATCATCGGTGACCGGAATGCGCAACCCGCGGCGCAGGGTCGCGCAACGTCGGCGCGCGCTGATCGCGCAGCGCCGGGCTAGAATGCGGGAATTCTAGCAAACCGCCTTTGCGTTTCCCCTTCGTCTCGATGAAGCTTCACGCCGGCCCGCTCGTCGCGTGGGCTGCCCTGTCCGGCGCGCTCTGTGCGCAGCCGGCGGACGCGGACCCGCTGTCGCTCAGGCTGTCGCGCGAAATCGACGTCCTCGTGCCGGCGCCGGCGGTATCCGGAACGACGCGGCCATCGAAGCCCATCGGCGACAGCGAAACGCGCGGCGCTCTCTTCCTGCGCGCGGACAGGCTCGTGGGCGACGACAAGAAGGTGACGGCGGAAGGAAACGCCGAATTTCGCGCGCGCCGCGAAACCGTTCTGGCCGACCGCCTGTCGTACGCGATGGAGGACCAGACGATTTTCGGGAATGGCAACGTCGTGCTGCGGCGCGGATACGACTGGATCACGGGCCCGGAGCTGCAATACAAGCGCGACACCGGAGTCGGTTTCTTTCGCAAGCCGCGCTTCTTCGTGTCCGAAGCGAACGCGCATGGCGATGCGACCGAGATTCGCTTCAACGGCCCCGACCATTACGACGCGACCGACGCGAGCTACACGACGTGCGTCGCACCGCATCCCGACTGGTACCTCCGCGGCGAGGACCTCGAAGTCGACAATCTGCGCAAAGTGGGGACCGCGCGCCGCGTTACCGTGCATTTCCTCGATGTCCCGGTGCTGTATGCGCCGTGGCTGCAGTTTCCGCTGTCGAACGAACGGAAATCGGGGTTCCTGACGCCAACGCTCGGATCGACCGCAACGCGCGGATTCGAAGTGACGGCTCCCTATTACCTGAACCTGGCGCCGAATTACGACGCGACGATCACGCCCCGGCTGATGACCAAGCGCGGCCTGATGCTCGGCACGGAGTTCCGCTATCTGCTGGGCGACGGGACTGCGCCGTTCGGCACGGCCAGCGGCGAGATGAACGCCGAAATCCTGCCGCACGATCGCGCCACCGGCGAGGATCGCTATAACCTCGCCTGGACGCATACCGAGCAATTCGCACCGTGGCTCGCCGGCTTCTGGAACCTGAACAAGGTTTCCGACGACAACTACTTCGCCGACTTCGCGGATCGCATTGCGATCACGTCGCAGCGGTCGTTGCCGCGCGAGGCCGGGCTCGTCGCGACGTCCGGGCCATGGTCCGTGCTGGCGCATGTCCAGAGCTTCCAGACGCTGCAGGACCCGAACGCGCCGGTGCTGCCGCCGTACAACCGCCTGCCCCAGATCCTCGGCACGCTGAACGACACCGACTGGCTGGGGTTGACCTGGAGCGGCACCGCCGAATACGCCCGCTTTTCGCAGGATGCGCTCGCGCCGACCGGCGACAGGTTCGTCGTGAATCCGACGGTCGCCTGGACCCGCCAGGGCGCCGCCTGGTTTTTCACCGCCCGCGCCGGAATGAACCTGCGCGAGTACATGCTCGATCGCCCGACCGCGGCGCTTCCCGAGGTGCATCCGGGGTACGCGATTCCGATCACGAGCGTCGATGCCGGCATGGTGTTCGAGCGCGACCTCAAGCTGTTCGACACGCCGCTCACCCAGACGCTCGAGCCGCGTGCGTTCTACGTCTACATCCCATACCGCAATCAGACCGAAGCTCCGGTGTTCGACACGGCGCTCGACGATTTCAATTTCTCGCAATTGTTCACCGAGAATCGCTACATCGGCAATGATCGCATCGGAGACGCCAACCAGTTGACGCTGGCACTCACGTCGCGGTTCCTCGATCAATCGACCGGGGCGGAGCGGCTGCGGCTGGCCGTCGGCGAGCGGGTCTACTTCCAGGACCAGCGCGTGAGCCTCAACGAACCGTTGCGCTCCGCGGCGACTTCGGATTTTCTGGTGTCGGCCGAAGGCAAGCTGAACGACGCATGGTCGCTGGCGAGTCTTCTGCAATACAACTTCGACGCGCACGAATTCGAGCGCCTGAATGCGGGCTTTCGCTACACGCCGTCTCCGGGGCGAGCGCTCAACCTGACCTGGCGCTACACGCGCGAGCTCGTCGATCCGACCGGCGCCACCGAACAGATCAAGCAGATCGACTTGTCGGGCCAGTGGCCGATCAGCGATCGCTGGACGCTGATCGGACGCTTCAATTACTCGCTGCCCGACCGCAAGACGTTGGAGGCGGTCGCCGGCATCGAGTACAATGCCGACTGCTGGGTACTGCGCGTCGTCGGACAGAGGCTGACGACGACGACGCAGCAGACGTCATCGTCCGTGTTCGTGCAACTGGAATTGAACGGACTTGCGCGCGTCGGCACCAGCCCGCTCGAACTCTTGCGGCGCAGCGTGCCGGGCTACGTGCCCACTAACGACCCGACGTTGCGCAATCGCGACGGTCGTCTCGATCCGCTACCCGAATTCTAGGAGTCCCGCCGATGGCACGAGGCCGTCCCCTCTCTTCCGCAGTGTCGCTGCTGGCGTTCTTTGCCGGCATTGCGATGGCACAGACCACCGCGCCGACCACCGTGTCGACCACCGCGCCGAGCACCGTGCCGATCACCACACCGACCACCACATCGGCCACCACACCGGCCACCGCGTCGACCACCGCGCCGAGCACCGCGCCGATCACCGCACCGACCACCGCACCGGCCACCACGTCGACCACCGCACCGACGCCCGTGCCCGCGCGCGCCGGGACAACCGTCCTGCCCCTCGATCGCGTGCTGGTCGTCGTCAACGACGAGGCCGTCACGCAGTGGGACATGAACGAGCAGCGCCGGATCGTGCTGCAACAGATGAAGACGGCGAGCGTCACGCCACCGTCCGGCGACGTTCTGGACAAGCAGGTTCTCGAGCGCCTGATCGTCGAGCGCGCGGTGCTGCAATTCGCGAAGGAAACCGGCATCCGCGTCGACGACACGACGGTCGAGCGGACGATCCTCCGCGTCGCCGAGGAAAACAAGCTGTCGCCCGACGAGTTTCGCAAGGTGCTGGACCGCGAAGGCATCCCGTATGCAAACTACCGGGAAGACCTCCGGCACCAGGTCATCATCCAGCGCGTTCGCGAGCGCGAGGTCGACAGCAAGATAACGGTGTCGGATGCCGAGGTCGACAACTATCTCGCGACCGTTGCATCGCAGGCCGGCGGCGAAGACGAATATCTGCTGTCGCACATCTACATCACCGTTCCCGAGCAGGCGACGCCGGACGTCGTCGAATCGTCCCGCAAACGCGCCGAAGACGCGTTGGCGCAGGTGAAGTCCGGCAAGGATTTCGCGCAGGTGGCGGCGGCGTTTTCGAATGCGCCCGACGCGCCTTCCGGCGGCAACCTCGGCTGGCGCACGCGTGCGCGACTGCCGACGGTGTTCTCGGACGTCGTGCGCAAGATGAAACCCGGCGAAGTATCGGACGTTCTGCGCAGCGCCGGCGGTTTCCACATCGTCAAGCTTGCGGAGCTGCGCAACCGCAACCAGCCGACGGTCGTCGACCAGACGCATGCGCGGCACATCCTGATCAAGGTCAATGAATCGACGTCGGAGTCCGAAGCCAGGGTGAAGATCGACCGGCTGAAGGAGCGGATCACGAGCGGGTCCAAATTCGAGGATCTCGCGCGCGTCAATTCCGAGGATCCATCGAGCGCCAAAGGCGGCGACCTCGGATGGATTTCGCCCGGCGACACCGTCCCCGATTTCGAGCACGCAATGGATAAGCTTGCGATCAATGAAGTCTCGGCGCCGGTGCGCTCGCCGTTTGGCTGGCATCTGATACAGGTGCTCGAGAGGCGGAAGCAGGACGTCACGAAGGAGCGCCGGCGCGAACAGGCGCGACAGGCGATCCGGCAGCGCAAGAGCGACGAGCAGTTCGAGGAGTTCGTGCGGCAGCAGCGCGACCGCACCTACGTCGAGTACAAGCAGGACGAACGCTAGTCGGCGCGCGTCGCGCGTGGATACAGCAGCACGTCCAGCAGCGCTACCGGACCCGTATCCGGTGGAAACCGGAGTTCAACCCTCAGGCGCTCGACGATCGTGCGCGAATCGCGCCACGCGTTTGGCCATTGCAGCGCGACACGGGTGCTCGACGATTGCCCCACGTCGATCCATTGGGTTCCGGATCCGGTCTGGGCCGCAATCTTTACGCGTGAGGGTTTCGCCCCGTTTCCGAACCGCAACAGCAGCCGGTCGATTTCCGCGGGCCGAATGACCTGGTCGTACGGCGAGAGCAGCGTCACCGTGCCGTCGCTCCCCTCCAGCGTCACGAATCCCGTACCCGCGGTGAGCGTGCCGCGCGCGGCGGTCCATCCGTCGGTGTCGGCGCTACGCGGTGTTCCAAAGGTCCACAGGCGCGAGCCCCACGGCACATCCGAGTGGCTGACGAGGAAGTCGCGCATGGCGTCCTCGGCGGGTGTATCGCGCCACGCCGTGTAGGGCAGATATCCCGGCGTCCCGGCGAAGGATCCATTGGAGCCGTTCCATGCCATTGCCGAAACCTCGCGCGCTCCATAGTTGAACGCATCGCGAAACGTTTGATAGGCCATCGAGTAGTCCGGCGGGACCATCGGGGAGCTGAGGTCGGTGTTGTTGTATTCGACGATTGCCCAGCCATTGTCCATGCGGCCGATCGACGCGAACAGTGAGCGCCCGTTCTCCATCCTGACGGCGTTGCGCGCCGTGTGACCATAAACCACGGCGCCCAGGTGCCCGTCGCGTGGAATCGCGCCTTCGACGGACACGCCGGCCGAATCATAATTCTGGCTGTGGCTGCTGATCCGCAGCGCGAACGCAACGCGCTGCGGATCGTCGTGTACAAGCCCCTGCGCGCTGAAGATCCGGTCGCGGGAAATTCCGGCGGCGTGCACCCATTCGGACAACTCGTCATAGTGCAGATCGACGATGTGCTTGCGGAATTCGTCCCACAGATTCCACCACGGGTCGTTCCAGATCGGCCGCTCTCCGGGCGCGAGCGGTTCGACGAAACCTGGCAGCCGCCGCGGCGGCTCCACCGCGTTCCACGATGTCCAGTGTTCCTGCGCCGCCGCGTTGACTTGCGCGAGCGTGAGCGGCTTGCGGCGGCGGTATGCCGACAGGTCCGGGGCCCCGTCGGTGGGCCGTCCCGCGTAAGGTCCTGCCGCCTTCAGCCACTCGCGAAACTGACGCAGCATGCCCGGGTTGTAGTCGAAGACCGCCCGCTCGCGCAGGAAGGGGTTCATATAAGTGTCCGCATCCAGGACGACTCCGACAAACAGGTCAGGATGCTCGCGCGAGAATTGCGCGACGATTCGTGCGACGGCTTGCAGATTGCGGCGCTTGTAGCTGCGCACGGCGCGCGCGTAGACATTGTAGGTAAGCGAGCGCGCGAGCTGCGGCGAGTCGGTCGAGCCGGGAAGCCCCTTCAGAAAATTGTCGGGGAACACCTCGTCGTGCTGCGACCACTGGCAATTCGCCGGGTCTTCTTCCAGATGATCGGTCAAGTCCCACTGGGGCGTCTCGCAGCTCGCGTCGCTCCAGATGCCACCGTTGAGAATGAACTGCACCGGGGTCCGCGTCGCGACCGCATAGCGGATTACGCCCGCCAGGTTGTCCTCCGCCACTTGCCGGTCGCCGCACTTTCGAGTGAGGTCATAATCCGGATCGAAGCGCCAATCGCCCTCCTTGCCGGCGGTGGTGCGCAGATAAAGGATTGGAATCGCCATTCCCACCCTTTGCGTGCGCGACAGGTAATTGCGATACTCGTCGTCGATGCCTTGCGCGCCCCCCGATCCGATGCCAGAGGTCATCATCAGGAAATGGAACTGGGCCTGTGCCAGTTTCGGCCGCGCGTCGAGCTCGCCGCGCCAAGTCGTGAGGGCGTCCGGCGGAATCAGGCTCTTGTGCGCCAATGTCTTCGTCGTGCCATGTTTGTCGATCGCGACGATCTCGATCGAATGGCGCGCGAGGGAGAGATCGGGGAAGTGCGCTTGAAACGAGAATCCGGCGAAATTGGAATCAGGGTACCCCGGCTTCGCGGCACCGACGTCGATGCGGGATATCCCGTATCGCGCCGCGAGCGAGTGGCCATCGACGCGCACGTCGACGCCCCGAACGCCATCGGGCGCGAGCGCCCAGCCGCTGATGGTCACGGTGTTGCCGATGACGCTTTCCAGAGCTGGCACGTCGACCGCGCCGATGATTCCAGGCTCGATGGCAGGGGCGCTGCTGCCGGCATGCGCGCCGGGGGAGGCTTCGCGTGCGGTTATCGCGGGAACTGCATGCGGTGGCGTCGCCGCGTCGTTCGCGCGCCACAGCGCGTAAAATTCGACGCCCGCCAACGCGGCAGCGCCGGCGAGAATCGCGGCGAACGCGCGCCAGGCACCGGTCGGATTTCGTGGCGGAACCGGATCGCCAGTCACGATGGGTTCCACGCGTCAGGCTCGCCGGAAACGATTCTCCGCACCGGGTTCCGGTCAGCTTCGACAACAATCAGCGCATCCACGCCATGACGCAGCCCGGAGCCGATGCGCCGCTTATCGATGAGCAGATCGCGTATTACCGTGCGCGCGCAGCCGAGTACGACGCATGGTGGTTTCGCACCGGACGCTACGATCGCGGCGAAGCGTTCAACAATGCATGGCGCTCGGACATTGCCGCGGCCGAGGCCGCGCTGATCGCGCATCTGTCGCGGCATCGGCCTTCGAACGTGCTCGAGCTTGCCTGCGGCACAGGGCTTTTCACGCGCCATATCGCATCGCGCGTCGGTGCGGTCACCGCCGTCGACGCGTCGCCGGAGGTCATCGAGATCAATCGCCGGCGCGTCGCGTCGGCCAATGTTCGCTACGTCGAGGCCGACCTGTTCGGATTCGAGCCCGAATCGCGCTATGACTGCGTGTTCATGAGCTTCTGGCTCTCGCACGTGCCGCACGCGCGATTCCAGGCGTTCTGGTCGATGGTACGGCGCGCGCTCGCGCCCGGCGGCTTCGCGTATCTGATCGATTCCGCCCATGACCCGACGTCGACCGCGGTCGACCACGCCGTGCCGGACAGGCATTCGGGCGTCGTGACGCGCAGACTCGACGATGGGCGCGAATTTCGAATCGTCAAGGTGTTCTGGGAGCCGGCTCCGCTGGCCGCGTGCCTGCGCGGCCTCGGATTTGACGCCGACCTCGCGGCCACGGCGCGCTATTTCATTCACGGAACCGTTTCCGACACGCGCTGAACGCCAGCTGTCAGGACGGACCGTTATGCGGGCGCGTTCGTTGCCTATCCGTTCGAGTAGACGTACGCCTTTTGCGGGACACGCCCTTCGTCCATTTCGCGCCGCGCCTCGACTTCGGAGGGCAGCTTGTCCCAGAAGATCGCGCGTCCGACACGCTGCTCCGTTTCGAGCTGCGGTTTCTTCTCGAGCAGATCGCGAATGAAGCGCGTGTAGTCCGAAACGTAATGGCGTGAGGGCAGCAGTGGCATATCGGGCGGTCGAATGAAGAATCGCAACGGTTGATTCTAGCATTCGCCGATTGATCGCGTTCTGCGACGTACGACGGTGCTGCGGCAACGGCAGCGGTCGACATCCGGTTCGCCGCGCTCATGCGTCGCGACGCTCACGATTCGAGCCGGCAACCAGCGGAAACGCAAACAGCCGGCATTCGATTGCGCCATTCCACAGCGGCGTGCGCCTGGCGGCCTTGAGTCCGATCAGCTTGGCGAGGCGCAGGTCTCCGGTAAAGAAATACGCGGTCCAGCCGGCTGAAACGGCGCTTCAGCGCGTCGCCCAGCCGCGGATAGAAGGCTTCGAGCTCGCGGGCCTCCGCAAGGCGCACGCCGTAGGGCGGATTGGCGAGCAGCACGCCGTGCGCCGCCGGCGCTGCGCGCGTCAGGATGTCCGCGGTTTCGACCTGCACGAACGGCGAGCCACTTCCGCAGCGTTGAGGCTTGCGATGGTCCTCGTGCACGGCGGATGCGCGCGACGTCGCTCGCGAATATCGGCGGCGCCGCGGGAGCAGGCAGGATGCGATCGCGCGCCGCCTGCTTGATTCGTTGCCATGTCGGGCCGTCGTACCACGCGAGCTTCTGGAACCCGAAGCTTCGCGACAAGCCCGGCGCGCGCTCGGCCATGATCAACGCCGCCTCGGCGACGATCGTTCCGCTGCCGCACATCGGATCGAGCAACGGCGGATCCGGCGACCAATGCCGGCGAGCGCGAGCAACCCGGCGGCGAGATTCTCGCGCAGCGGCGCTTCGTCGCCGTCGCGACGGTATCCGCGCTTGAACAGCGGCTCGCCCGACGTGTCGAGATAGATCGTCGCCTCCCGGTCGGTCGAGGTACACGTGCACGCGCACGTCGGGCGCGCGCTTGTCGACCGACGGGCGAACGCCGCGCGCGGCGCGAAAGCGATCGCAGACCGCATCCTTCATGCGAAGCGTCGCGAATTCCAGGCTCGCGAGCGGCGAGCGCGTTGCCGCCACGTCGACGCGCAGCGTACGCCGCGGCTCGAAATGACGCGTCCAGTCGATCGCGTGCACCAGTTCGTACAGTTCGCGCTCATCGCGATACGGACCGCGCCCGACGCGCCACAGGATCCGGCTGGCGATCCTCGATTCGCAGGTTCGCGCGATACGCGAGCGACAGATCGCCCTCGAAGGCGACACCGCCATCGGCTTGCGTGACGTCGCGGGCGCCCAGCGCCTCGAGCTCCGTCGCCAACGGCCGCTCGAGGCCGCGCGGACAGGGCGCGAAGAAGCACTCGGTCATCGCGCGCGGAACTTCCGACGCGGCGGGCAGTAGCGCGCGGCGTCGCTCAAAACGGCTTGGCGACGGCGAGGTAGACGATGGCAACCAGCAGCGGCAGCGCGGGAATCTCGTTCAGCCAGCGATAGAACGTGTGGCTGTGCCGGTTGCGATCGTGCGCGAAGTCGCGCAGCAGGATGCCGAGATAAATGTGAAACGCGATCAGTATCAGCACCAGCGTGACTTTCGCATGCAGCCAGCCGCCGGTAATGCCATAGCCCAGCCAAAGCCACAGGCCGAAGGCGACGGTCAGCGCGGCGCCGGGCGTCATGATGCCGACGTAGAGCTTGCGCTCCATCGTCTTGAAGCGCTCGATGCCGACGCGGTCGTCAGCGGCCGCCTGGGCGTGGTAGACGAAAAGCCGCGGCAGATAGAACAGGCCGGCGAACCAGGTCACCATGAACACGATGTGGAGCGATTTGACGATGAGCACGTTTGGCAGTCTTGCTTGGGATCGCGCGACGGCGGCATGAACGCCGCCGGGCCGTCATTGGTCGAGCTCGATCAGCTTCGTCCGGCCGGATGCCCCGCGCCTCACCCGCACCTGCGCCTTGCGAAGACCGAAGCGCCGCGCGACCAGCATTATCAACTCTTCGTTCGCCTTGCCGTCGACGGGTGGCGATTTGACGTGGGCGAGCCATGTTCCGTCACCCCGTTCTTCGAGCTCGGATAGCCGCGCGCCGGGCTTCACAACGACCTGGATCTTCCTCACGGGGCTCGTGCTGCCTCCGACTACGCTGAATGCTTGCGGCGTTCCGCGATCAGCTCTTCGGCAGCCTCGATGTTCCGTTCCAGGCCGGTCATGTTCGGATTCGCCTGCAAGGCGCGATTCCAGTACTCGATCGCCTTCTCGTACTGCCCGAGCTGAAAATAGATCTGGCCGTAGCCCGCGAGCGCGCCGAAGTGGTTCGGATTGCGCTTCATCACTTCATCGCAGTCGGCGAGCGACCGCTTGAATTCGCCCGCCAGGTACAGTGCGGTAGCGCGCTTGTTCCAGCCCTCGGCGAATTCCGGCTTGCGCCGGATGATTTCGGAGAACGTGGCGATCGACTCCTCGAGATCGTGCGCCTGCATCTCCTCGACACCCTTCGCGAAGAGCGCGTCGATCGCCTCGTCGCCCGAGCGGCTCCAGAGCAGCCAGAGACCCTGCTCGGCGATCTCGCGCACGTGCGGATTATCGTTCGTGAGGTCCTTGCGGAGGATTTCGCCGTCGGCCGGCGTGCCGTTGTTGGCGATCCAGGCGAGCGCTTCCGCGCGCCGATCCGCATCCGGCGAGGCCAGGGCCTTGAGCGCTTCGTCGCGGCTCGCGGGGGAATTGGTTTGCGCGAGGGCGGTGGTGGCGCAGAGCAGCGACAGCAACAGGACGGCAAGGCGTCGCATGGTCAGAACCTCTCCGGTCCGCGGCGCGCGGGGCCTTTCGCGCACGCATCCCGACAAGAATGCCTCGGCGCATGGCGATCCGCAAGCCGGCGCAACGGCGACCGGCCGGCTGATCCGGGTTCTGGTATCGTTTTCCGCTCTTGTCGTCGCCGAAGGATGGCCATGAATGACCTGAGTCAGTCCGTTTCGCCGAAGGTCGACGCCGCCGAATGGCAACGCCGCGTGGACCTTGCCGCCTGCTATCGGCTGGTCGCGCTTGCATGGATGGGACGACCTGATCTACACGCACATATCGGCGCGTGTTCCGGGCCCGGAGCACCACTTCCTGATCAACCCCTACGGGATGTTGTTCGACGAGATCACCGCGTCGTCGCTGGTCAAGGTGGACCTCGAGGGCAGGAAAATCTCGGACACGGCCTACGACATCAATCCTGCCGGATTCGTCATTCACAGCGCCGTCCACGCGGCCCGCGAGGATGCGGCCTGCGTGCTGCATGTGCACAGCGTGAACGGCGTCGCGGTGTCGGCGCAGGCCGCGGGCGTGCAGCCGTTGTCGCAGCATGCGATGTTCGTGCTGGCGTCGCTCGGCTACCACGACTACGAGGGCGTGGCATTGAACGAAGACGAAAAGCCGCGCCTGGTGCGCGATCTCGGCGACAAGCGGTTTCTGATGCTGCGGAATCATGGTCTGCTGACCGTGGGTCATTCGGTCGCCGACGCGTTCGTCTCCATGTATTTTTTCGAGACCGCCTGCACGATCCAGGTGCGTGCGCAAGCGGGAGCACAGGCGCTCCTGCGAATCGATCCTGCGATACTGGCCAAAGCGCACGCGCAACTCGCGCAGGTGACCAAGGGGGGCGGCCGGGCACACGCGTGGCCGGCGCTGTTGCGCAAGCTGGATCGGATCGACCCCGGCTACCGGTCGTAGGAGCGACCGATGCCTGACGAATGTCAGGCGATGCGCTCGACCACCACGGCGGTGCCGTAGCACAGCACTTCCGTCACGCCGTTCATGATCTCGGTGGCGTCATAACGGATGCCCACCACGGCGTTGGCACCGTGCTCCTGCGCGTGTGCGAGCATCAGGTCGAATGCCTCGGACCGGGTCCTTTCGCAGAGGCTCGAAAAGAGCGAGATATTGCCGCCGACGAGCGTTTGCAGCGACCCGCCGATCGTGCCGAAAATGGATCGCGAGCGAACCATGATTCCGCGCACGACACCGAGATTTCGTGCAATCCTGTAGCCGTCCAGCGTGAATGCGGTGGTGGTGAGATTGTGATCCACGGCTCCTCCTTGGGATCTGAAGTGTGCGGCGGGCTCGCGGCGCAGTTTAACAACCGAAAGGGGCGCTCATGAGCGCAAATGGCTTGGACACTTCGCCCGCGCGTCATCGGCCGGCGGTGACTTCGATCGGCTTCGATCGACACAAGTATGGCCGCCATTTGCTGGTCGACGCGTCCGACATTCGATCCATTCCAGGTTTTATCACCACGCCGCGGCTGCACCGGCTCACGTTCTATGAAATTGCGCTGATCACCGACGGCCAGGGCCTCCTCGATCTCGACGGCGCCGCGTTCGAGGTCGGGCCGTACCGCTTGTTCATCACCGAGCCCGGCGAGGTCCGGCGCTGGCGCCTGGAACGGCCGGGGCTCGACGGCCTGATCGCGTTCTTCGAGGCCGATTTCATCAACGAATTCTTCGCAGACCCGTGTTTCCTCGAAAAGCTGCCCATCGTTGCGGCCGCTGCGCGCGATCGATCGCTGCTGGTGAAGAAGCAAGCGTTTGGCGAGTTGCTCGGCATCGTGAGCTCAATGTGCGATGAATTGAAATCGGTGCAGGCGGACAGCTGCCACGCGCTGCGGGCGCAAACCTACACATTGTTGATCGCCTTGCAACGACTCGGAGGCGCCCAGCCGCTGGCTCCGGTCGACCAGGCGCGCACGCTCTCCAGGCGGTTCGCCCGCCTGGTCAACGAGCGCTTCACGCGCAGCGAAAAGGTTTCGCACTATGCCGACCTGCTCGGTGTGACGGAGCGGCACCTGAACCATTGCGTGCGCGTCGCGACGGGTCAGACTGCGAGCGGAACCATTCACATGCGGCTGTTCCTCGAGGCGAGGCGCTTGCTGCTGCACACCGACCTGCCCGTCGCGGCCATCGCCGAGCAGTTGAATTTCAGCGACGCGTCCTATTTCATCCGCTTCTTCAAGCGCCATGCCGCGGCGACGCCGCGAGCGTTTCGCGTCGAGCATGGAAGTCCCATTTTTTCTCCGAAACGTGACTTGCTCCGCCGGCAGCATTGACCGACGATGGGGGTCACTCCAGCCTTGTAGCGCGCATCGCGACGTCCGCAATGAACGCCGGGTCGCTCGCCGCGCGGAGCTTCCATCGATAGCGGCGTCGGACACATGCGGCACTCTCTGCGATTCCTCCTGCTCCTCGTCTGCGCAGCGTACCCGCTCGCAGCGTTTGCGACGCTGCCTGCCTCGATGTTTCGAGGCGGGCCGCAGCTGACGGGTGTGTACGGCGCGGATTCCGCGGCCTGGATCGATGGGGTGCGATTCACGTTCAGGACCGACGGCCCGATTCGCGGCACACCAACGGTTTACCAAGGCGTGCTCTACGTCGGCAGCGGCGACGGGAGCCTGTATGCGATCGACGCCAGGATGGGGACGCAACGTTGGCGGCGTCGCACGAATGGTGCGATCACGTCGACACCCGCGGCCGGCGGCGGCGCCGTCTATTTCAGCAGCCGGGACGGCAACCTGTACTGCGTTGGCGCAAAGGACGGCGCCCTGCGATGGAAGCACCACTTCGGCCCGGACCTTGGTCCGCAGAACTACTGGGACTACTACGTCTCCTCTCCGACGCTGGTCGCGGGGAGCGTGATAATCGGCAGCGGAGATGGCCACGTGTACGCGATCGACGCAGCGAGCGGCCACGTCCGCTGGCGCTTCGATGCCGGATCGCGCGTGCGCTCCACCGTGGCGGTCCAGGCGGGCATTGTGGTCTTCGGCACGATGAGCGGGCACGTGCATGCGCTCCGCGAACGGGACGGCTCGCCGCTATGGAAGTTCGCGACTGCGGGCGCCGCAAGGACGTTTGCCGACGACGGCAACGATACGACCGCCATCTTCGGGTCGCCGACCATCGCGGGCGCAATGGTTACGGTCGGCGGCAGGGACGGTTTTCTCTATGCGCTCGATCTTGCGAGCGGGCGGCAGGTGTGGCGGACCACGCATGATGGCTCGTCGTGGATTCTCTCCACCGCCGCCGACGGCCGCACGCTTTACGTGGGCAGCGGCAGTGCGTCGTTCGTGCAAGCCGCGGACCTCGCCACCGGCGCGGAGAAGTGGCGCTTCAAAACCCGCGGCGCGGTCTTCTCCTCGCTCACCCTCGCGGGAGCAACCCTCCTGTTCACCGACTTTTCGGGCACGCTTTACGCCGTGGACAAGGCATCCGGGGAGCGGCAATGGCAGTTTCCGTTGGGCGGCAGATCGCTGTCGACGCCCATCGTGGCCGACGGAATCGTCTATTGCAGTTCGGACCGGGGCATCGTGGTCGCACTGACCGTCTCGAAGACACCGCACGCTGCCGCGGCCGCCCCGAGGCGCGTCGTGTATTGGGAGGGCAGGAAGACTGCGGACGCCTTCAGCTGGTTTCAGAACGGTGTCGACGCTGCGTTGCTCGCACAGCTCAAGGCCGCCGGATATGAGCAGCTCGATTCGACGCAACTCGCGCAATTCATGCGCGAGCAAGGCGCACAATCGCCGCCCGGCGTGGTCGTGTTCGCGGACAACAAGATTCCCGAGTCCCTGACGGACGAGGCTCCAGGCGCGCCGCTGATCCGCCGGTACCTCGACGCGGGCGGCAAGATCGCGTTGCTCGGCCCCAATCCCCTGGCGTACCGGAGCGACCCGGTCACCGGCGTAGTGTCGGAGATCGACTTCTCGATCCCGCAACGAATCTTCGATGTCCGCTATCCGGAACTCAATATCGTCAGCGGGTATTACCCGAGCGCGCCCACCGCCGCAGGAAGAACGGAGGGACTCCGAACCTTCGCCGTCGGTTACATGGCCATCGATCCACACCAGGACGTGACCGTGCTGGCGCTCGACGAATACGGAAAGGCAAGCTCCTGGCTACGGCGCTACGGCGGACCGGAGGGGACGGGCCTGCTGCAGTTGACTTTCCCGAGACAGGAACTCGCGAATCTTTCCGAGTTCCAGGCGGTGATCGAATACGGCGTGACCTGGTGACAATCCGAAGCGCCCCGGCTCACTTGAGCAGCCGGCGCCGCGTCAGCAGCAGCGCGATGTAATACGCCACGATCGCGTACGCGGCCAGCACGGCAACGTGCAGCAGGATGCCGGACGGCACATTGCCGAGCATCAGCGGCCGCGCAATGTCGATCGCATGCTTCAGCGGAAGCGCGCTTGCGATCGTCGCGAGCCACGCCGGCATCTGTTCGACCGGAAAATAGACGCCGGAGAACAGCAGCATCGGCGTCAGCACGAGCGTGAAGAAGTACGTGAAGAAATCGTAGTTGGGCGCGAGCGAATTCATCACCAATCCGAACGCGCCGAAGCAGAGCCCCACGAGAAAGCCGAGGGGCAGAACCCAGATCGCCAGCCACGTATGGCCGAAGCCGAGCGCCAGGATGACCAGCAGGATCGCGGTGGTCGACATCACCGCTTTCGTTGCGCACCAGATCCATTCGGCGAGCATGACGTCGTCGAGCGCTACCGGCGCGTTGATGATCGCCTCCCACGTGCGCTGGACGTGCATCCGTGAAAACGCCGAATACATGCCTTCGAAGCTCGCGGTGAACATCGCGCTCTGGCACACCATGCCCGTGCCGATGAACGCGACGTACGACATGCCGCCGACCTGGCCGATGAACGAACCGATGCCGTAGCCGAGCGCCAGCATGTAAAGAAGGGGATCGGCAATGTTGCCGAGGATGCTGGCGATCGCGAGTTTTCGCCAGACGAGGAGGTTGCGCCGCCAGACGGGAACGAAGCGTGTCGACAGCCGAGGCGGCAGGTATAGCGTTGCGCTTTGCATGAACTTCGTGTCTCTAGTCGCGCAGCTCGCGGCCCGTCAGCTTGATGAACAGGTCTTCGAGATTGGCGGGCCGGTGGAGGTATCGCACGCCGGCGTGCGTGGCGAGATCCGCAAGGAGCGGCGCCGCGTCGTCCGCGTAGCAGAAAGCGGTTTCCCCGGCGACTTCCAGCCGCTTGGCGAGCGCGCGTCCGCGCGTATCGGCCCACGTCTTCGCCGCCTCGCCGTAGACCTCGACGACCTCGGATTCGACGTGCGAATCGAGCAGCGCGCGCGGCGTGTCGCACGCAATCATCCGTCCATGGTCGATGACGGCGAGTCGCGTCGCGAGCCGCTCCGCTTCGTCCATGAAGTGCGTCGTCAGCAGGATCGTCTTGCCTTGCTTCAGCAGTTGGCGCAGGCCGTCCCAGATCAGGTGCCGCGCCTGCGGATCGAGCCCCGTCGTAGGCTCGTCGAGAATCAGCATGTCCGGGTCGTTGATCAGCGCGCGCGCAAGCGTGAGCCGCCGCTTCATGCCGCCCGACAGCGTGCGGATCGACATTTCACCTTTGCCCGCGAGGCCCGCGAAGTCGAGCAGCCGCGGAATCCGCCCGCGGAGCTCGGCGCGCGGCAAGCGGAAGTAGCCGCCGTAGATCAGCAGATTTTCGGTGACGGTGAAGTCGGGGTCGAGGTTGTCCATCTGCGGCACCACGCCGACCCGCACGCGCGCCTCGCGCGCCGCCTTCGGAACCGGTTCGCCGACCAGCTCGATCGATCCGCCGTCGGGATCGATCAAGCCGAGGCAACAGCGCAGCGTCGTCGTCTTGCCCGCGCCGTTCGGACCGAGCAACGCAAAGCATTCGCCGCGATGAATGTCGAACGAGAGGCCTCCCACGACTTCCGTGTTCCCGTAGCGCTTGCGCAATCCGTCGACGCGCAGGATCGGACGCATCGATGCCGCCGGTTCGCTCCGATGCCGCAGGACGTCCGGCGCCGCCGCTTCGTTCATCGAGGCGATACCATGGTGGCGTCCTGCCGCCACAGCGACGTCACGACGCGCGACAACTGCGGCAGCCGGCCGTGAAAGAAATGCCCGCAGCCGGGGAAGACGATGATCGGAAGCTGCTGCGGACGTGCCCAATCGAACACGTCGGCCAGCGGCACGACGTCGTCCTCTTCGCCGTGGATGACGATCGTGTCGTCGGGAACGCTCTCCACCGCGAATCGCTTGACGGCGGGCCCGACGAGCACGAGCCGTTCGGCCTGCACGCGCTTGGCGACGCGCGTCTGCACGAAGGAGCCGAACGAAAATCCTGCCAGCGCAGCGGGCAACGTCTCGCCGAACCGCTTGCGCGAATAAGCCAGCACGACGAGCGCGTCCTCGGTTTCACCGCGCCCGTCGTCGAACGCACCGGCGGATAGCCCGACACCGCGAAAATTGAAGCGGGCGGCGACATACGAGAGCCCGAAGAACGCTTTTGCAAGCGTCTGCGCGACTTTATTGTCGAGCGTCCCGCCCTGCAGCGGATGGGGATGACAGATCAGCGCGATTCCGCGGGGCGCCGCAGGCGCATTGATCACGACCTCGAGTGCGCCCGCGGGTCCGTCGATGGTCAGCCGCTCGGTGTCGCGCGGCGTCAAATGCGCAGCCTTTCGGCGATCTCGCCGCCGACGACATGGCGGTCGACGATTGCCTTGTTCGCGCAGCATCGATCGGGAGGCTCGCGCTGGCCGCAGCAGAAGAAAACGTGGTGCCGGTGGTAGCTCATCGAGGAAAGATCGTTGCGCCCGGACGAGAGCGCGGCGTGTTGCGATCACAACGCGAATGGATTATATCCGCTCGACCGTCGACGACAGGCTGCGCTGCTACGGCGAATCGACCGGTTTGCCCCACGCGGGTCGTCCGGCGAGCGCGAACAGCCACGCCGCCGTGAGCACGGGCCAGATGAGCAGCGCCGTCCGCGTCAATCCGCTGTAGTTGAGCAGCTGGCCATAGTGCCAATCGAACAGCGCGAGCGGCGCGCGCGCGGACAGCGTTTCGGGTGCCAGCACCGGTGCACCGAGCGACGACAGCAGTGCGATCGCGCATACCGCCACCTGCACCGGCCGCGGCAACGCAATCGCGATCGGCAGCAACAATGCACCGACGGCAATGCCGAACAGCACACCCGGCTTGAGCCAGATCTGCCAGACGGCGGGTTTCAGCATCAGCACGGCGGCGGCGCCTTTCAGCAGCAGCGCACTGGCGATCAACGCGAGGATGATGCCACCGGCACTGCGATGCCTGCGCAACAGCAAGGCGACGAACATTCCGACGCCGAGCACCTGGAATGTGCCGCCGGCGGCCTGGACGAACATGCTCGCATTGTCCTGGACCGGCGCAGCAGGCGCGAGGGCGGCCGGCTGCACGGTGTCGCTCTCGAACGTCACCGCGAACAGCGGGATGCCCGGATTCATCTGCGCGACCAGCCATAGCATCAGCAGTGCGAGCCCGACGTCGCCGAGGTGCCCCGTCAGAAACAGGCGCCCGCGCGTTCGATACAGCGCCCGGCGCATCGCGGCGTTCCGCGCGAGCCCGGTCGCGAGAATGCCGCCCATCGCGGCGCCGGCGGTATTCGCCAGCAGGTCGAGCGAGCTCGCCACGCGCGACGGGATGTACATCTGCATCCATTCCATCGTAAACGAGATCGCGGCGCCGATTACGACGCTCGTCACGATGCGCTTCGCGGGCGACGCGCCACGTCGTGACAGCCCGACGAAGAACCCGAACGGGACGTACGCGACGACGTTCAGCAGCATGTCATAGCGCAGCCAACGCCCGCTCCACGGGCTGAACAGGAAGAACGGCGTATCCGGCACCGGCGCGAGCCAGGGCTGGAACGGCTCGAGCGATGCATAAACAATGGCCAGCGCATACAGGCCCGCCAGCACATGCGGCAGGCGCGTGCGCGCTCGATTCGATTCGGCTGCGCGTTCCATGGGCGCGATCATCGCACGCCGCGCGAAGCCGTTTCGGTTCATCGAGCGGCTTCTACCGCGATGCTTTTATCTCGGTCCACAGCTTGTTGCGCAACCGCCGCTGGGCGACCGTCAGGTCCTTCAGCTGCTCGAGCTTGGCCTGGACGTCCTTCGGCGGGAAGACGGCCGGCAGCCTGGTGAGCTCCGGCTTGATGTACTTCAGCGCATCGGTGTTGGGATTGCCGGAGCCGATCAGGTTGGTGAGCTCCGCAGAGTTGCGGCCCTCGAGCATGAAGTTGATGAACCGCAGCGCGAGATCGGGGCGGGGCGCGCTCTTGTGGATCACCATGTTGTCGACCGCCAGCACGGCGCCTTCCTTCGGCACGCCTTGCAGGATGTGGAACGGGCGCGCGGCGGCCTGCGCGTCCTGGTTCGCCTGGAAGATGTCGTTCGAATAGCCGTGGACGAGCCAGATGTTGCCGACCGTCAGCTCCTTGATGTACGAGGACGCGTTGAACGCCGCCCAGTAGGGCTTGGCTTTCGTGATCGTGGCCGCCGCCTCGTTCCAGTGTTTCGGATCGACGTCGTTGGCGGAGTAGCCGAGATACTTGAGCGCCGCGGCGAACAGCTCGTTGGCGCTATCCAGAACGGTGACGCGTCCCTTCACCTTCTCCAGGTATTTCGGATCGAAGATCACCGCCCAGGTGTCGGTGGGAAGGCCAAGTTCCTTCATCTTCACGTCGTTGTAGCCGATGATCGTGGTCGACATCGCATACGGCACCGAGTACTGGTTGCCGGGATCGAACGGCGTGTTCAGGTACGCGGGATCGATGTTCTTGAGATTCGGGAGAGCCGTCTTGTCGATCGGCTTCAACTGGCCGCCGCGGATCAGTGCCTGAACGGCGTTGCTGGTCGGCACGAGAACGTCGTAGCCCTTGGCGCCGGCGGCGAGCTTGGCGAGCAGCTCTTCGTTGTCCGAGTAGTACGTTTGCACGACGTCGCATTTGCAAATGTCCTTCGAAACGCTTGATCGTCTCCGGCGCAATGTAGTTGTTCCAGTTGTAGAGGTGCAGCTCGTCCTTGGCATGGGCGGGGACGGCCAGCGCGAGCGTGGCGGCGAGGGTGGCGGCAAAGGCACGGATCATCATGGTCAGGTATCCCGTTCGGAATGAAACAGGCTGGGCGAGAGCTTGGCGGCGGCAACGATCAGCAGCAACGTCAGAACCATCAGCAGCGTTGACACGGCGTTCACTTCGGGCGTCACGGAGATCTTGATCATCGAGTAGATCAGCAGGGGCAGCGTGACGGTTCCCGCGCCCGCGGTGAAGAACGTGATGACGAAATCGTCGATCGACAGCGTGAACGCCATCAACGCCCCCGCAATGACGCCCGGCATGATCAGCGGCAGCGTCACGTAGCGAAACGCGCTGGCCGGCGACGCGCCGCAGTCGCGCGCGGCCTCCGTCAGCGTCTCGTCCATGCCCGCGAGACGGGCGCGTACGACGATGGCGACGAAGCCGATGCAGAACGCGATGTGCGCCAATGCGACGGACAGCAGTCCGAGCGTGAAATTCAGCAGCACGAAAAAAATCAGCAGGCTGACACGCCCATCAGGATCTCGGGTATCGCGATCGGCGCCAGCACGAGAATGGGCAGGAGCCGCAGCTTGTACCGATACATTGCGACGCCGGCCATTGTGCCGAGGATCGTCGAGACGGCGCTTGCGACGATGCCGATCAGCAGCGAATTGCCGGCGGCGGTCAGCATGTCGCCGTCGGCGGCGAGCTTTCGGTACCAGTCGAGCGTGAACCCGACCCACTCGGCGTTCAGCCGCGAGTCGTTGAACGAGTAGACGACGACGATCAGCAGCGGCACGTACAGGAACGCGTACGCGGTCAGCGCCGCGGCCCACAGCCACAGCGAGCGTTTACGCACGCGATGTCCCTGCACCGCGACGGGCGACCCAGGCGGCGATTCCCGCCAGCATCAGTGCGGAGACGGTGAGCACGATCGACAGCACGCTGCCGAATGGCCAGTCGCGCGTTTCCAGGAACTGCTGCTTGATCAGGTTGCCGATCAGCGTGTCGTTGGGGCCGCCGAGGATGTCCGGAATCGCAAAGATCCCGAGTGCCGGAATGAACACCAGCGCCGCGCCGGCGTAGACGCCCGGCAGCGACAGCGGAAACGTGATGCGCCAGAAGCGCTGCCACGCGTTGGCGCCGAGATCCTGCGCGGCGTCGAGCAGCGCCTGGTCGTGCTTTTCCAGGTTCGCGTAGAGCGGCAGCACCATGAACGGCAGATGCACGTAGACGAGGCACGTCAATACGGCAAACGCGCTGAAGAGCAGCGGCACCGGTTCGACGCCGACCAGCGATAGCGCGCCATTGACGAATTGCGCGAGTGCAGCATTGGGCCCGAGAATGATCATCCACGCGTAGACGCGGATCAGGAAGTTGCTCCAGAAAGGAAGGATCACCAGCAGCAGCAGCAGGTCGCGATGCCGTTTCGCGCTCTTCGCGATCAGCGTCGCGAGCGGGTACGCGAGCAGCAGGCAGATCAGCGTCGTCAGCGTCGCGTAGCCTGCGGACTTGACGAAGACGCGCATGAATACCGTTTCCGTGAAAAACCGGACATAGCTGTCGGTGTTGAGATCGAGCTTTCCCGCCTCGTCCCACAGCGGCGCGAGGCCGCCGAACTCGCCCGGCGAGCGGAACGACGCGAGGAGCATGATCAGCGCCGGCGCCGCGAAAAAGACGAGCAGGTACAGCACCGGCGGTCCGCTAACGAGCCACCGGCCGAGTCCCGCCACGCTGGCGGCTTCATTGGCCGCTCATTGGCCAGCTCATTGACCAATGAGGCCGCTGCGCTGGCCCCCTTTGGGGGCGGATGTCGTGTCATCGGCGCGCTATTCCGCAATGAAATGTCCGGCATCGATCGGCCAACTCATCTCGACCGCGTCGCCGACCTCGAAGAACTTGGCGCGTCCGCTCTGCGAATTCGCGAGCAGCGCCTCGATGCGCGTGCCGCCGGGCGTTTCGACCCTGTAGACGGTCACGTCGCCCATGTAGAGCAAGTCCGCGACGGTGCCGGTGTAATGGTTGTCCGGAGTGTCCTGCGGCGCGCCGGCGGCGATGCGGATCTTTTCGGGCCGCAACGCGACCGTGCCGCCTGCGCCGTCGCTGGGCGCGGTGGTCGTGGCGACGCGCACCGGTCCAAGCCCGGCGACCTCGACCGTGACGACATCGTTCGCGTGCGCGCGCACCGGCCCCGAGAACAGGTTGCACTGGCCGATGAAGTCCGCGACGAAGCGCGTGCGCGGAAATCCGTAGATCTTCGACGGCTCGTCGAGCTGCTCGACGCGGCCGCGGTTCATCACCGCGATCCGGTGCGAAAGCGCGAGCGCCTCGGTCTGGTCGTGCGTCACGTAGACGAACGTGATGCCCACGTCCTTCTGCAGATTGATGAGCTCGATCTGCATCTCCTCGCGCAGTTTCGCGTCGAGCGCCGCGAGCGGCTCGTCGAGCAGCAGCATCGTCGGATGCGTGACGAGCGCGCGCGCGATGGCGACGCGCTGCTTCTGGCCGCCCGAAAGCTCGTGCGGATAGCGCTTGCCGAAGCCGATCAGACGGACGTCTTCCAGCGCCGCGGCGATGCGCGCCGGCCGCTCGCTCGCCGGCACGCGCGCCATTTGCAGCGGAAATGCGACGTTGCCCTCGACCGTCATGTGCGGGAACAGCGCGTAGCTCTGGAACACCGTGCGCACCGGACGCAACTCCGGCGGGCGCCCGGCGAGGTCGTCGCCGTTCAGCAGAATGCGTCCGGCATCCGGCAGATCGAAGCCGGCGATCATCCGCAGGAGCGTCGTCTTGCCGCAGCCGGATGGACCCAGCAACGTGAAGAATTCGCCCGCTTCGACGGCTACGCTGACGTCGTCGACGGCGGTGAAGTCGCCGAAACGCCGCGTGACACCCTGAATTTCGAGTAGCGCCACCGGCGTGATGCTCCTTCGGGAGACGGAAGAGATTGCGCGGCGGATTGTAGCGGATAGAACCCGAAGGTTCAGCCTGCCTGGCGCAGCAGGAGCGCGGCGACCAGCGCGAGCAGCACGGCAATGGCGGCCAGCCAACGGTTCCTCGACAGCTGCGCGAGCGCGAACGCCTTGACGGCCACATCGAATGCCGCGGGCGGCGCAGACAGCCACTGATGGAGCAGGCGCGGCAACTCCGGCAGCGTCTGCACGAGCGAAGATGCCTCGGCGAGCAGCCGCCGTTCCAGGGCGCGGAACCCGATCTGGTCCTCCATCCAGCGCTCGAGGAACGGCTTGGCGGTGACCCACAGATCGAGGTCCGGGTCGAGCTGACGCCCGAGTCCCTCGACGTTCAGCAGCGTCTTCTGCAGCAGCACGAGCTGCGGCTGGATCTGCACGTTGAAGCGGCGCGACGCGCGAAACAGCTGGACCAGCACCTTGCCGAGCGAGATTTCCTTCAGCGGCCGGTCGAATATCGGCTCGCAGACGACCCGTATTTCGCTTTCGAGCTCGTCGATCCGCGTGCCGGGCGGCACCCAGCCGGATTCGAGATGCGCGGTCGCGACGCGGTGATAGTCGCGGCGAAAAAACGCGAGGAAGTTCTGCGCGAGATAGCTCTTGTCGCGCTCCGACAGCGTTCCCATGATGCCGAAGTCGAGCGCGATGTACTTGCCGTGATCGGCCGGATCGACGGCGACGAAGATGTTGCCGGGGTGCATGTCGGCGTGGAAGAAGCCGTCGCGGAACACCTGCGTGAAGAAGATCTCGACGCCGGCGCGCCCGAGGCGCTTCAGGTCGACACCCGCCGCGACCAAGTCCGGGATGCGGCCGATCGGTATGCCGGCCATCCGCTCCATCACCAGGATCTCGCTGCCCGTCCAGTCCCAGTGGATTTCGGGCACTTTCAACAGCGGCGACTGGCGGAAGTTGCGCCGCAATTGCGAGCAGTTCGCGGCCTCGCGCATCAGGTCGAGCTCGTCGTGAATGGTCTTGTCGAACTCCGCGACCACTTCGCGCGGTCGCAACCGCTTGCCGTCGCGCCACAGGCGCTCGACCAGCCCGGCCGCGGTTTGCATCAGAGACAGGTCGTGCTCGATCACGGCCGCGATGTTCGGACGCAGCACCTTGACCGCAACCGGCGTGCCGTCGGGCAACTCGGCGAAATGAACCTGGGCAACCGACGCGCTGGCGACCGGCGTCAGGTCGAATGACTTGAAGACTTCGGCGAGCGGTTTGCCGAATACGCGCACGACCGTCGCTTCGACCAGCTCGGATGCGAACGGCGGCACGCGGTCCTGCAGTAGCGCGAGCTCGTCGGCGATGTCGGCCGGCAGGAGGTCGCGCCTTGTCGACAGCATCTGCCCGAACTTGATGAAGATCGGGCCGAGATCCTCGAGCGCACGCCGCAGCCGCACGGCGCGCGGCGTCGACAGGTCGCGCCAGAACAGCATCGTGCGCGCGAGCGGCCGCAGCGGCAGCAGGCGCGCGTGGCTGAGCGCCAGGTCATCCAGACCGTGCCTGAACGCGACGACGCCGATCCGGAAGAGCCGACCGAGCCTCATGCCCGGATTGTACGGTGCGCTACAGCGCGAAGCGGCGGCGGTGTTTGCGCGTCTGCGAGGCCATCATGCGGATGCGCGGCTATCGCGCGATCGGCGCGCCGTTCGGCATCGGATGGACGCATCGCCAGATATTCACCACGAACACGATGATCCCGACGAATACCGCCATGGCGCCGGCGATCGCGACGGGCAGGAACGCTTCCTGTCCCGACAGCGTAAATCCCAGGCCGACCATGAACACCGGCAGGGCGATGTTGTGGATCCAGAAATGGATTTGTGCGAGGCGCGTCTGCGCAGCCGCCGGATGAACGTGGTAGATGACGCCCATGATCGCGAGGGTCGCCCAGCCGAGCAGGTTGACGTGCGCATGCACCGGGGTGAGCACGAACTTCTGCGTGATGCCCATCACGATGCCCATCGCGACACCGATGACGAGGTACAACGCGGCAATCCTGATCAATCTTGCACTCATGGGAGGCTCCTGCGAGAGGTCGGGGATTAGGCTTCGCTCGCCATCCGCGGCGCGCACGGGAACTGCGCAGGGATGGCGGCAATGGTCAGATGCACGCGCGCTGCGAGCATGCGTCCGAGTTCGTCGTCGGTGTCGCTTGTGCTTGTTCGATCGCGGAACACCGCATGGAAGCGCGTCAGCGGCGCAATGTGCGCGGTGGCATAGGCCGCGTAGACGCCCCGTGATCGCGAGCTCCGCGAATACCGAAGGTACCACGTCCATCCGTCCGAACTCGGCCTCGAATCGGCCGAGCGTCGGCATCGCGTCGTCGAGCGTTGCCGCGGCTTCCGTCGCCACGATGCACGCCAGCGCGTCAACGTTTGCCGGCACTCCCACCGGCGGGCATCCGCTCGTCCACGGCATCGACGCGCGCATCGAGCGCGTCGATGCGCGCCGCGAGCGCCGCGGTTTCGTCCATCAGCGTGCGCATGTCGGCCGGATGCGCGAGTACCTGAGCTTCATCGCGCGCATAGCTGCCGACGTTCGCCGCGACGCGCGCTGCCGCATATTCGGGGACGCCGAGCATCCTGCGACCGGCGTCGGCGACGCGCTGACCGACGATGGGGCCGAGCGATTGCGCGCAAAGCCTTTCGACGAACCAAGGTAGCGTCTGGGCGAGATCCTTCAGCGCACCACCGAGTTGCGCGTCGCCGTCCTCCTGGACGAATTCGTTCCAGCGCTTGGGGTCGGCGAGAAACGCGGGCAAGTTGAGCGGCGAGAGCGTCAGCACGAGGTCGGGCGTTGCCCCGGCGAGGGGCGCGCTCTCGAGCAGGCCGTCAGCGCCGATCCGGAATCCGCGGGCGAAGGGACCCACGCGCACCATGAACGCGCGGCCCGTGTGCGCGGCCAGCCGCTCGCGCGCCCACGGTTCATGCGCGATCAGGTGGTTGACGGCAGCGTTGGAGATGCTCACGCATCGGCCTCCTTGCGACGATTCGTCATGCAGCGATCTGCATGTCGGCCTCCCGCGATCGCGCGCCGCCGACCCTTCGGGGCTTGGCTCGGCTTACGCCTCGCCCGGCGCGCTCACGCGTCGGCCCCCTTGTGCTAGTGCCGCTATGCGACTGCCGCGTACTGCTGTATCCCCGCGAGGAGCCAGCCGGAAGAGCCATCGACCGGCTTGACGAGATTCCACATTTCATCGAGCGGCTGCGGCGTCGGGGCGCCGTCCTCGCGAAGCATTCCCTGGAACCGGACGCTCGCGACATATTGATCGCCCTCGCGGACAACTTCGACGACATCGGCGTCGAGCGCGACGACTTCGGTCGGCAGATGCGTGCCGCGCGTCGCGAGATCGCGCGCGATCTCGGCCTGCATCGGAGCCGTCGTGACGTCGGCGAGCGATGCCGTGTCGCCCTGATCGTACGCCGCCTGCAGACGGCGGAACTGTTGTTTCGCCTGCGCAACGAACGGTGCCGGATCGAAGCCCGGCGGATAGCGTCCCGAGGCGGCTGGCGTGCCGCCGGTTGTTCCCCACACGGGTTCGATCCTCGACTCGGGTGCCGCTTCGAACGACGCGCGTGACGCCGCGCCGGCGCCGGCGGCGTATGACGCGGCACTCGCGCGGCGTGCGGCGAATGCGCGCAGCAGAGCAATCGCGCCGATGGCGAGCAATCCAATCAACAGGAGGCCGCCGATGCCGTCCGACAATCCGAGATGCGAGAAGAGCGCGGCAAGGCCGAGTCCGGCGGCGACGCCGGCAAGCGGACCGAGCCAGCGCGATGCGCCCGACGGCGTGCCGGCAGCCGCTGCGGTCGGCTGTGCGCTCGTCGCGGTGGCGCCGGGCTTGGCTGGCATGACGGGATTCGCCGCGGGACCTGCGAGCGCGTTCGTGGATGGGGCGGTCTTCGCGGCCGGCGGAACAATGCTCCGCTGCATGCCGAAGCTGCGGCCGCCGCCCATCCGCGCCGCATCGGCGAGGTCCGCGTGAACCACCGCCAGCGAGGCGGCGGCGAGAACCAGAACGAGCATTCGTTTCACGTGAGTCTCTCCATGAACTTGGCGCCGCACGATGCGGCGTTCGGCAACAACACGCCGACAACCCTCGACATGCGGGCGCGCGGGCGCCACGTCAATCCTCGACGTCGCCATCAATACACGCGGCCGGTGTGCAAGGCGACGACGCCCGCGCTCAGGTTGAAGTATTCGACGCTTTCCAAGCCCGCGCGTTCGAGCATGCCTTTCAGGCTCTCCTGGTCCGGGTGCATGCGGATCGATTCGGCGAGATAGCGGTATGCGCCTCGTCGCCGGCGACCTTGCGTCCCAGCCACGGCAGGACGCTGAACTGATACCAGTCGTAGATTCGCGAGAGCGGCGCCCACACGCGCGAGAACTCGAGCACGAGCAAGCCGGCCTGCGGCTTGAGCACGCGGCGCATTTCGGCGAGCGCGGCCGCCTTGTCGGTCATGTTGCGCAGCCCGAAGGCGACGCTGACGCAATCGAAGCAATCCGAGGGAAACGGCAGCGCCTCCGCGTCGCATTGCACCGCCGGGAGCGCCAGGCCGCGGTCGACCGCGCGGTCGCGTCCCCGCCCCAGCATCGCGCGGTTGATGTCGGTGAGCCATACCTCCCCGCCGGCGCCGGCCTTCCTCGCGAACTCGAGCGCAAGGTCGCCCGATCCGGCTGCGACGTCGAGCACGCGCTCGCCCGCGCGCACTCCCGCGACGGTCACGGTGAAGGTCTTCCACAGCCGGTGCAGGCCGCCCGACATCAGATCGTTCATCAGGTCGTACCTGGCCGCGACCGAAGAGAAGACGCCTGCGACGCGGCCCGCCTTCTCGGCGGCGTCGACGCGGCGGTAGCCGAAATCGGTCTCGCTCATGGGGACAATGCTAGCCAGGTCAAGGCTCGCGCCGCGCACCGGCGGCCTTGAGGCGTTCGAGATAGGTCTTCCACATCGCCTCGCGATTCGCGCCGAGCTCGTACAGGTAGTCCCAGGAGTAGATGCCGGTGGCGTGCCCATCGGAGAACTGCGGCTGCACGGCGTAGCTTCCCACCGGCTCGAGGCTGAGGATGTCGACCTCCTTCTTGCCCGTCTGCAGCACCTCCTGTCCGGGTCCGTGGCCGCGCACTTCGGCCGAGGGCGAGTACACGCGCAGGAATTCGTACGGCAGCTCGAAGCGGTGCCCGTCGGAGAACGAGATCTCCAGCACGCGCGACTGGTGCAGCTTGATCTCGGTGGGGATCGGTGTCTGTGCGTCGAGGCCGGCCATGATGACTTCGGGGTCAGAGCTGTAAGTCGTGGATACGCCGATGATACGCGCAGCGCCTCCGCGACGACTTACAGCTCTGACCCCGAAGTCGCTACTGCCGCCGCGGCGACTTACAGCTCTGACCCCGAAGTCGACTACTGATTCGTCTCCGGCACGATGTCGAGGTTGCCGATGCCCGAGAACATGTTGCGGTTCTTCGCTTCCTTGCCCTTGCAGCTTGATGTCGAGCCGCAGGTCGTTCAGCGAATCGGCGTTGCGCAGCGCGTCCTCGTAGGTGATGAGCCCGGCCTCGTAGAGATCGAACAGCGACTGGTCGAACGTCTGCATGCCGAGCTCGCGCGACTTCTTCATCAGGTCCTTGATGCCGCCGACGTCGCCCTTGAAGATGAGGTCGGAGACGAGCGGCGAATTCAGCATGATCTCGACCGCCGGCACGCGGCCCTTGCCGTCGCGCCGCGGAATCAGCCGCTGCGCGACGAACGCGCGGACGTTGAGCGACAGGTCCATCAGCAGCTGCGGCGTGCCGCTCTTCGGGGAAGAAGTTGATGATCCGGTCGAGCGCCTGGTTCGTGCTGTTCGCGTGCAGCGTCGCGAGGCAGCAGGTGGCCGGTCTCGGCGAACGCGATCGCGTAGTCCATCGTCTCGCGCTCGCGCACCTCGCCGATCAGGATCACGTCGGGCGCCTGGCGCAGCGAATTCTTCAGCGCGATGTCCCAGTCGTCGGTGTCCACGCCGACCTCGCGCTGCGTGACGATGCAGTTGCTGGTGCTCGTGGACGAACTCGATCGGGTCCTCGATCGTGATGATGTGGCCGAAGCTGTTCTCGTTGCGGTAGCCGAGCAGCGACGCCATCGACGTCGACTTGCCGGCGCCGGTCGCGCCGACGAACATCATGATGCCGCGCTTGGACATGATGACGTCCTTCAGCACCGGCGGCAGGCCCAGCTCCTCGAACTTCGGGATGTCGGTCGTGATCGTGCGCAGCACCATGCCGACGCGGCCCTGCTGCACGAACGCGTTGACGCGGAAGCGGCCGACGCCCGGCGGGCTGATCGCGAAGTTGCATTCCTTCGTCGACTCGAATTCGGACGCCTGCTTGTCGTTCATCACGCTGCGCACGAGCTCGATCGTGTGCTGCGGCGACAGCGCCGTCTTCGACACCGGCGTGATCTTGCCGTCGACCTTGATCGCGGGCGGGAACGCCGCGGTGATGAAGAGGTCGGAGCCCTCTCTCCTTGACCAGCAGCTCAGCAGTTCGTGGATGAATCGGGTGGCTTGCTCTCGTTCCATGGGGCTCTCCGCGTCCGGCGCGGTCCGAGGCGGCAGCCCGAACATTTCCTTGCTGACGGCGCGCGTCCGGGCTTCGGACGGCGAGATCACGTTGCGGCGCACGAGGTCGATCAGGCACTGGTCGAGCGTCTGCATGCCGATCGACTGGCCCGGTCTGGATCGACGAGTACATCTGCGCGACCTTGTTCTCGCGGATCAGGTTGCGGATCGCCGGCGTGCCGATCATGATCTCGTGCGCGGCGATGCGCCCCTGCCCGTCCTTGGTCTTCAGCAGCGTCTGCGAAATGACGGCGACCAGCGATTCGGACAGCATCGCGCGCACCATGTCCTTTTCCGCGGCCGGGAAACACGTCGATGATCCGGTCGATCGTCTTCGCGGCCGAGCTCGTGTGCAGCGTCGCGAACACGAGGTGGCCCGTCTCGGCGGCCGTCATGCGCGAGGCGGATCGTCTCGAGGTCGCGCATTTCGCCGACGAGGATGTAGTCCGGGTCCTCGCGGAGCGCCGCGCGCAGCGCGTTCGGAAACGACAGCGTATGCGGCCCGAGCTCGCGCTGGTTGATCAGGCATTTCTTCGACTCGTGCAGGAACTCGACCGGGTCCTCGATCGTGAGGATGTGGCCGAACTCGTTCTCGTTCACGTGGTTGACCATCGCGGCGAGCGTCGTCGACTTGCCCGAGCCCGTCGGTCCGGTGACGAGGATCAGCCCGCGCGGGCGGTCGGTCAGATCGGCGAACACCTTGGGCGCGTTCAGGTCTTCCAGCGACAGCACTTTCGACGGGATGGTACGGAACGCCGCCGCGGCGCCGCGCTGCTGGTTGAACGCGTTGACGCGAAAACGCGCGAGGTTCGGCACCGCGAAGCTGAAGTCGCACTCGAGGAACTCCTCGTACATCTTGCGCTGCGCATCGCTCATGATGTCGTACACCATCGCGTGCACGTCCTCGTGCTCCATCGGCGGCAGGTTGATCCGCCGGATGTCGCCGTGGACCCGGATCAGCGGCGGCAGCCCGGCCGACAGATGGAGGTCGGACGCCTTGTTCTTGACTGCGAACGCGAGAAGTTCGGTGATATCCATCTATAATCCCGCGAACGGGTAGATCCTGGCTGTTGCAGCGCAGCATGTGACGCATGCAATACGCGTGCCAGCTGCGATAATCGCATGCGGCGTCGATTCGATTATGAGCCAGTACGAGAAAGCGTGGCAAGCCGCGCGCCAGCGCATCGCCGCGGCGGACCCGGGCGGCCGGCCGACCACCGGGATCGGTGCTTCTCCTGGCCGTCTCGAAGACGTTTTCCGCGGAAGCCATCCGGGCGGTGTACGCGCTGGGGCAACGCGCGTTCGGCGAGAATTTCGCGCAGGAAGCCCGCGAGAAGCGGGACGTCCTTGCGGATCTCGCCGATCTGGAGTGGCACCTGATCGGGCCGCTGCAGAGCAACAAGGCTCGGATTGCCGCCGACGTTCGACTGGGTCGAAACCATCGACCGGCGGAGCATCGCCGAACGACTGTGCGCGGCACGTTCCGACGCCGGACGCCCGCTCGACGTGCTGATTCAGGTGAACGTCGAGCGGCGAGGTGACGAAAAGCGGCGTTGCGCCGGCCGAGGCGCTCGGTCTGGCGCAGGCTGTGGCTCTCCGACCGCATCTGCGGCTGCGGGGCATCATGGGAATTCCGGAACCGACGCAGGACGTCGATCGGCTTCGCGCGCAGTTCCGGCAACTCAAGGGGTGCTTCGACGCGTGTGCGGCGGCGGGGCTTTCCGTCGACACGCTCTCGATGGGAATGTCCGCCGATCTCGAGTTGGCGATTGCCGAGGGCGCGACCCAGGTGCGGGTGGGCACCGCGATTTTCGGCGACACGATCGGATCGAAGATGAGCACGCTCTTCATCGGCGGCGGCAACATGGCATCCGCCATCATCGGCGGACTGACGGCGCGCGGCACGCGTGCCGACGCCATTCGGATTGTCGAGCCGTCCGCCGAGCAGCGCGCTCGTCTGGCCGCGCGATTTCCCGGCGTGTCGTTACACGCGCAGACCGGGCGCTCCGCGGTTACCGGCGCGGAACTCGCGGTGTTCGCCGTGAAGCCGCAGCAGATGCGCGATGCGGCGGAGCAGTTGGCGCCGCACGTCGAGCCGGTGCCGCTGGTGCTGACGATCGCGGCCGGCGTGCGCTGCGCCGACTTGTCGCGCTGGCTCGGCGGCTATCGCCGCATCGTGCGCGCGATGCCGAACACGCCCGCGCTGATCGGCGCCGGCATCAGCGGCCTCTACGCGACTCCTGATGCGCATGGCGACGCCGCCCGCGCGGCCCGCGTTCTCGAAGCGTGCGGCGAGATCGTCTGGTGCGAACGACGAAGCCGATCTCGATGCGATCACCGGCGTGTCGGGAAGCGGCCCGGCGTATGTGTTCTATTTCCTCGAAGCGCTCGAGCGGGCCGCGCAGGAATTGGGCATTGCACCCGCCGATGCACGACGCCTGGCGTATGCGACTTTCGATGGCGCCGTCAAGCTGGCGAAGCAGAGCGCCGAGCCTCCGGCGGCACTGCGAGCGAACGTGACGTCGAAGGGCGGCACGACCGCGCGCGCGCTCGACGTGCTGAACGCCGCGCACGTCGATGCGCATTTCATCGCGGCGGTCAAGGCGGCTGCCGCTCGCGCCACCGAACTGGGCGACGAGATTTCGGCGCCCTGAAGCCGCTCACCGATCCGACCCCTCGCCATGCTCGATACCGCGCTCGCCTACCTGATCGACGTCGTCTTCGGACTGCTGACGTATTCGCTGCTGCTGCGCTTCGTCATGCAGGTGATGCGCGCGCCGTTTCGCAATCCGCTCGGGCAGTCGGTCATCGCGCTGACCGACTGGATCGTCAAGCCGCTCCGGAGGGTGCTGCCGGGGTTGCGCGGTATCGACTGGGCGTCCCTCGTGGCCGCCTGCCTGTTCCAGTTTGCATGGCTGACCGCCCTCCAGCTCGTCTTCGGACGCGGTTTTGCCCTGCTCGGCATCGGTTTCGCGTTCCTGCTGCTGGCGACGGTGATCGCGCTCGTCAAGGCGTTGCTGTGGCTCACGATCGTCGTCGTGTTCGCACAGGCGATCCTCTCATGGGTCGCACCGGATGGTCCGCTCGCCGGCGTGCTGAACGCCCTCACGTTTCCGCTGCTGCGGCCGGTGCGAAGGCTCGTGCCGCCGATCGGGGGTACGCTGGACCTGTCGCCGCTGATCGTCATCGTGCTCGCGCAACTGACGCTGATCACGATCATCCCGTGGCTCGAAAGCAGCGCGACGCGCCTGTTCATCTGACGAGCGCCGCCGATGTCCGGAGCAGTCAGGCTTGCGCCAGGCGATTCGAGAGCCGCACGAAGTCGGCGACAGCGAGCGCTTCGCCGCGCAGCGACGGATCGACCGCGGCGCCCCGCATCGCGGCTTCGTCGGCCAGCACGGCCAGCGCGTTGCGCAGCGTCTTGCGGCGTTGCCCGAAGGCCGCCGCCACCACTTGCGCAAACAGCGCCTCGTCCGCGATCCGCGGCCGGGCGGCGCCCAGGGGTATCAGGCGCGCGACCGCGGACTCGACGTTCGGCACCGGCCGGAACGCACCCGCCGGCACGTTGAAGAGGCGCGATACCGCGAAGCGCGACTGCAGCATGACGGTGAGGCGTCCGTAATCGGGTGTCGCCGGCTCGGCCGTCATCCGTGCGACGACTTCGCGCTGCAGCATCACGTGGATGTCGCGCAACTGCGTCTCGCAGGCCGCAAGCTGGAACAGCAGCGGCGAACTGATGTTGTAAGGCAGGTTGCCCACGACGCGCAGCCGCGGGCCGAGCGTCTGGAAATCGAACGCCAGCGCGTCGGCCTGGTGCAATGCGAGCTGGGCGGGCGTGTACCGCGCGCGCAGCGTCGCGGCGAGATCGCGGTCGATTTCGATCGCGGTGATTTTCTCGGTCCGCGCGATCAGCAGGCCCGTCAATGCGCCCAGGCCGGGACCGATTTCGACGAGATTGTCCCCGGGTTGCGGATCGATGGCGGCGACGATCCGCTCGACATAGTGCGCGTCGGCAAGAAAGTTCTGGCCGAAGCGCTTGCGCGGCCGGTGACCGTGCATGTGAGTTCGAAATGGGGTCAATGGGGTCAGAGCTGTAATAATTTCGATCCAGATGCCGGTGGACGTTCGGGCGCGGCTCGGCGCGAAATCATTACAGCTCTGACCCCATTCCGATCGCTGACCCCATTTCGATCGCGAGTTCGACGGCCGCGATCAGGCTGCCGGCGTCCGCGGTCCTGGCGCGCCCGGCGTCGATGGCGAGATCGAGCGCGGTCCCGTGATCGACGGACGTGCGAATGAACGGCAGACCGAGCGTCACGTTGACGCCATGACCGAAGCTCGCCGCCTTCAGCACCGGCAGTCCCTGGTCGTGGTACATCGCGACGATCGCGTCGAATCGCTTTGCGATCTCCGGGACGAACACGGTGTCGGCCGGCAGCGGCCCGGTCGCGTCGGCGCCATGACCGCGCGCCTCCGCGATCGCGGGCGCGATCACGTCGATGTCTTCGCGGCCCATGTGACCCGCTTCGCCGGCGTGCGGATTCAGGCCGCAGACGGCGATTCGCGGCTCGCGAATTCCGAACCGCGCGGACAATTCACGCCGCACGATCGCGATCGTTTCCGCGACGGACGCATGCGTGACGGCATCGGGAACTTCGCGCAATGGCAGGTGCGTCGTGACGAGTGCGACGCGCAGCGGCGCGTCGCCCGTGCCGACCAGCATCATCACGACGCGCGGCGTATGCGTGCGTTCGGCGAAGAATCCCGTGTGACCCGAAAACGGAATGCCGGCGTCCTGGATCGCGCTCTTCTGCACCGGCCCGGTGACGAGCGCGGCAAACGCGCCGGTGGCGCACGCGTCGCAGCCGCGTTCGAGCATCGACAGCACGCTGCGCGCATTGGTCGGATCCGGATGGCCGGGAACCGCGGGCGCCGCGAGCGGTTGATGCCACACTTCGAGCGCACTGCCGAGCGGTGCGAACGCGAGGGGATCGTAGCGATCGTAATTGGCTGCCACGCCTATGCGCCGCGCGCGCTCGCCCAGCAGCGCTTCATCGCCCAGCACGACGAGCCGCGCGGGAAAAGGCTGCTTCGCGTGCCGCTCGGCGAGCAGTGCGATCAGCTCGGGGCCGATGCCGGCCGGCTCTCCGCTGGTAATCGCGATCGTCGGATGCGACGGCATCGAGGTTGCTTTCAGAGCGGGAGAACGTTGACCGGTGACGCGTCGCCGAAGATCTGCACGTCGACGTTGAGCGACGCGCGCACCGTGTAGCCGCTGCCGCGATCGTCGTCGATGCGCACCTGCGCGTATCCGCCGAGCCGCCGTGCCGGCGTGCCGAATATCCACAGCCATTCGAGCGGATTGCCCGCGCTGATTTCTCCGGTGTGCTGGACGGCCCGGCCGAGCGGCAGCGCGTAGCCTTCGCGGCCGAACACCGGGAACTGGTCGAGCCGGGCCGCGTAGCGCAACACCTGCGATCCGGCATAGCGGGCACGCGTATTGAGGTCGTACCATGCGCCGGGTGGCAGCGCGACATCGACTTCGCCGCCTTCGTGAACGATCGGCGCGACCAGCAGGGCGTCGCCGCACATGAACTGCGTTTCGAAGTCGCGCGCGAGCCGGCTGTCGGGGAACGCGAGCGGCATCGCGCGCGCCACCGGCATGCCGGTGCGGGTCGCGTGGTCGACCACCTGCTCCAGGTACGGGATCAGCCGATAGCGCATCGCGAGCCATTTGCGCGCGATGCCCTCGGCTTCGGCGCCGAATGCCCAGGGTTCGCGCTCGCCGATCCCGGCGACGCGCATGTGCGAGCAGAACACCGCCGCCTGCAGCCAGCGCACGAACAGCTCGGGAGACGGTGGGACCGATCCGTAGAAGCCGCCGATGTCCGAGCTGTGATACGGATTGCCGCTCATTCCCCACGACAATCCGCCCCGAATCGAGGCGGCGAGTCCTTCCCAATCGCTTTGCGGATCGCCGCCCCACCCGAGCGGATACCGCTGGCTGCCGGCCCAGCCGGCGCGGCTCCACACGATCGGCGGCCGATCGCCGGGCGCCTGGAAGCGTGCGGTGGCCTCGTAGACGCACCGGTTGTAGAGCAGCGGATAAACATTGTGCAGCCGCGCGCCGTGATCGCCGTTGAACGCGATGGCATCGTCCGGTACCTGTTCGCCCGAATCGCTCTCGATGACGTCGATGCCATCGTCGAACAACGGCTGATGCGCGTCGCGCCACCACGCGTATGCGTCGGGATTGGTGAAATCGACGATGCCGCTTTCGGGCCACGGCGTTTCCGCATTGCCAGACTCCGGCGATCCGCCTGCGGCGTCCCACCCGATCACGTACGGATCGCCCTGCGGCGTGAGCAGCAAGTACTGCTGCGACGCGAGGTCCTGGAACAACGGCGAATTGACCGAGACATAGGGACACTCCGCGACACACACGCGGAGGTTGTGCGCCTTGATCTTCGCAAGCGTGGCGACCGGATCGGCGAAGCGCGCCGGATCCCAGTTGAAATCGAAGCGCGTTTCGACATCCCATGCCGCGCGCCCGTCGAAGGTCAGCACGTCGGCCGGTATCCTGCGCTCGCGCAGTTTCGCAGCGACCGCAACCGCATCGTCGGGTGTCGGATAGGACGCGCGCGACACCCAGAGACCGAGGCTCCAGCGCGGCACGCCGGGCGGACGCCCGGTCAATTGCGTATACAGATCGATGATCGACGACGGTGCGTCGCCGGCGAAGAGGAAGATGTCGAGCGCTTCGTCCTCGACCATCACCGCATAACTTCGATGCGACCAGTCCGGATGTCCGACGCCGTGCGTCACCATGCCGGGCGTGTGCACGAACGCGCCCCACGCACCCTTGCCGGCACCAGGGCTCCATGCGAACGGCGCGTTCTTGTACGCGAGGCCCGTGTTGACGCCCAGTGCATTCTCGACTCGCGAGTGAACGAGTTGCCCGCGCTTGTCGAGCGGGCCGAACTTCTCGCCCAGGCCGTAGACCGGCTCGGCCGACGCCAGCGCGAACGCAGCGGTCCACAAGCCGCCTTGCCGCAGGCGGCCGAACGTCGGCAGCCGCGTCGCGCCGCCCGAATGCTCGTCGGTGATCGAACGCAGCACGACCGCGTTCTTCCACAGCAACTGGATGCGCAGCGGCGAGCCGGTGATTTCCAGCGTCGCGGCGTCCGATGCAAACGTCCAGGCGCCGGGGGCGCGCTGCGACACGGTGCAGCCTTTCGGACGGCCGACGACGATGCCGTAATCGGGTCGCGTGTTCGGCCCGAGCCGCAACCGGAACGCGCCCGGTCCGAAGCATTCGACGTCGAGGATGTCACCGCTCGACGTCGCGAATGTCGCACCGGCCGCCGTCGCGCCGAGGCTGTGCGGTACGTCGAGGCGCAGGTAATCGGACGGTTCGAGATGCAAGGGCACGCCCCGTTGATCAGCCGCGGAATCGCGCTTCAGGCATTCCCGGCACGTCGACTCGCATCGCAAAGATGCCGCCGGATTGCGGCAGGCGCGCCAGTTCGTCCGCGTTGCGCATCTGGCGTGCGGTCGTGACGTAGAGCGTCCGCAGATCGGGACCGCCGAACGCGCACATCGTCGGACACATCGCCGGCAGCGGATGGTCGGCCAGCACTTCGCCGTGCGGCGAAAGCTGGACGATCCGGCCGCCGCCATACAGCGCCGCCCAGTAGTTGCCCGCGCTGTCGACGGTCCCGCCATCCGGCCGATCTCCGGCGGCGCTCCAGCGGGAAAACACGCGCGGCCCGGATGGCGTGCCGGTCGTCGCGTCGTAATCGAATGCGCAAACGGTCTGCGTTGGCGTGTCGGCGTGATACATCGTCCGGCCATCCGGACTCCATGCGAGGCCGTTGCTGATCGTCATGCCGTCGAGCAGGTGCGTCAGCGCGAAATCGGCGTCGAGCCGATAGAGCGCGGCCGTTGCGCCGTCGCGTTTTTCGTTCATCGTGCCGACGACGAAGCGGCCCTGCGGATCGCAGCGGCCGTCGTTGAACCGGTAGCGGGCCGGATCGTACGGTGGCGCCGCCACTTGCCGCTCGACGCGCCCGTCCGCATCGACAAGCCAGACTCCGCTGCGCAATGCGGCGACGAATCCCCCGCTCACCCGCAGCGCGTAGCTGCCGATCGATGCCGGCATCGGCATCGCGAAATTGCGCTCGGTTGCCGGATCGAAGCGGTTGAGCGACGGCGCGTTGATGTCGACCCAATAGAGGGCGCGTTCGGATACCGACCACAACGGGCACTCGCCGAGGCTCGCGCGAGCGTCGAGCACGCAGGAAAACGGACTGGCGTCAGCCATGGGTCGCTGGAATGCGGAGTTCCGGAGAAGCCGGGTTCAGTCGATCGCTGTCGCGGCAATGCGCATCGTACAAGAAAAGGCGGCGCCGGGCGGCAGCGTGCGCAAACCGGTATGCGTGGCGCCCGCCGCGGCGCGATTGAACGCGTCCGTCTCGTGTGTCACGGGCTCGAGCGCGATGAAATCGGCATCGGGCGGTGCATAGACGACGAGGCACGCGCATGCGCGATCGGCGGCCACGACCGTCATCATGCGCCGCGATGGCGCGTCGAGCGTCGCGCTTCCCGCCCATCCGGCAAAGACATTGTCGAGTGCGATCGCGCCGAGCGGGCGCGCCGGGTCGAACTTCCGGTCGGGCGGGAGTGCGGTCCGTTCCCGGGGTAGCTGCGTCGCGTCGTTGCGCCACACGGTGTTTGCGGTGAAGCCGAGTCGCGTCGCCGCATCCCTCGGGAAGAATGGATGCCAGCCCAGGCCGAAGGGGAACGTCTGCCGGCCTCGATTCTCCAGTGTCAGCACCACGACCAGCACGGCGGAGGACCTGCCCATGCGGCCGGCGGAATCCGCAAGCTCGAACGTTTGCGTTGCGCAAAAGGGCCACGGCCACGCCATCGCGGCGGCTTCGCGCGCGTCGTGCAAAAGGGCCAGCCGTGCGCGGCGCTGTGACGCTTCGCCAACCTCCCATGCGCGCTGCCACCCGATGCCGTGAATCGCGTGCGGATGTGCGCCGAAATTGCGTGCCAGCGGGTAATCGCGTCCGCAAAAGCGCAGGCTTGCATCGCGAATGCGATTCGAATAGGGGACGAGCGGATAGCACGCTGCAAGCCGCACGTCGGCCTCCGCGATCGCGGCGTCCGGCGTGGGGCGCAAAACGTCGCGCCCGTTCACGGTGAATGCCGTGATCGCGGCGCCCATCTGCGGCGCGATCCTGACGCGCGCGGCGCCGGCGGCCAGCTCGATCATCGTTCGCCCGTAGTCCGATTGCACGTTCGTCCCGCGGCGGTATTAATATGGCGCACCCGCCCGGCAGGATATTGCCATGAGCGGATCGGCGATCATCGAGCGCTTACGTGCCGCCGAACCAGGAGCCCTGCCGCCGTACGTGACGTTTCCCGCGCCGCCGAAATAACCGGCGGCGGCGCGGATCGCCGATGCGCCGTTTCCTTTCCGATCCTGATTTTCGCGCGGGTATTGTCGAGATGGTGCCCGGCAGCCTCGCGCTTGCGCCCTTCGGGCTCGTCTGCGGTGTCGGCGCGGCGGCAGCGGGTGCGTCCGCGCTGGGCGCGCTCGGCCTGTCCGCAATCGTATTCTCCGGCGCGGCGCAGATCCTCGCGGTGCAACTGCTGGCGGCGGGGGCGCCGCTCGCCGTCATCGTGCTGACGTGCTTCGTCGCGGGGCTGCGTTTCCTGATGTACAGCGCCGCGATGGCACCCTACCTGCGGCCGCTGCCGCCACGGTGGCAGCAGGGGTTGGCCTTCCTGCTGACGGACCAGGCGTTCGCCGCGTCGGTGCGCCGCTTCGACGCGGGCGCGAATCCTCACGCGGGCGGCATGCACTTTCTCGGCGGCGGTTTTTCGTTGTGGGCGATCTGGCAGGTGACGAACATCGCCGGCTATTTCATCGGCAACCTGATTCCGCCGAGCTGGTCGCTGGATTTCGCCGTTCCGCTATGCTTCATCGCGCTCGTTGCACCGCATTTTCGCACGTCGCCGACGATCATCGCTGCGCTGGTCGCGGGCGTCGCGGTGATTGCGCTCAATGGATTGCCGATGAACCTGAACCTGATCGTCGCGGGGCTGATCGGCATCGCCGCCGGCACGCTCGCCGACTTCGCGCGCGAACGATGGACGGCACGATAAAACTGTGGGCGGTCGTAATGATCGTCGGCGCGCTGAACTACCTGTCGCGGCTGTCGTTCATCGCGCTGTTCGCGCGGCGGCAAGTTGCCGCCGCTGCTGGCACGCGCGTTTCGCTACGTGCCGGCCGCGATGCTGACCGCGCTGGTGCTGCCGATGGTCGTCGCGGCGCCGGGCCAGCCGGTGATGCAGGCATTGCCGAAAATCGCCGCGTCGGTCGTCGCGGGAACGGTCGCATTCACGACGCACAACACGCTGAAAACGCTCGGAGCCGGGATGCTGACGCTGTGGGCGCTGCAGGCATTGGTCGCGCTGATCGGCTAACATCGGACTTCGCCGCCAGCGAACGGACATTGCATGCGCTTCGAAGGATCCCCGACCTACGTGGCCACCGCCGATCTGAAGCTCGCGGTGAACGCCGCGCTCGCGCTCGAGCGGCCGCTGCTCGTCAAGGGCGAGCCGGGCACCGGCAAGACGCTTCTCGCCGAGGAAATCGCGCGCGCGCTCGGGCGGCCGCTCTACCAATGGCACATCAAGTCGACGACCAAGGCGCAGCAGGGCCTCTACGAGTACGACGCGGTGTCGCGACTGCGCGACTCGCAGCTCGGCGACGGCGCGCGTCGGCGACATCGCGAACTACATCAAGCACGGCGTGCTGTGGGACGCATTCGACAGCGCAACGCCCGCCGTCGTGCTGATCGACGAAATCGACAAGGCGGACATCGAGTTTCCGAACGACCTGCTGCGCGAGCTCGACCGGATGGAGTTCTACGTTTACGAAACGCAGCGCACGATCGTCGCGCGTCATCGGCCGCTGGTCGTCATCACGTCGAACAACGAAAAGGAGCTGCCCGACGCGTTCCTGCGCCGTTGCTTCTTTCACTACATCCGCTTCCCGGACCAGGAGACGATGACGCGGATCGTCGATGTGCATTTTCCGGGGCTCAAGAAGGCGCTGCTGCAGGAGGCGCTGGAGGTATTTTTCGACCTGCGCGACGTACCCGGTCTCAAGAAGAAGCCGTCGACGTCCGAGCTGCTCGACTGGCTGAAGCTGCTGCTCGCCGAGGACATTCCGCCGGAAGCGCTGCGCAGCGCCGATCGGAAGGCGTTCATTCCTCCGCTGCACGGCGCGTTGCTGAAGAACGAGCAGGACGTCCACCTGTTCGAGCGCGTAGCCTTCATGGCGCGCGCGGGCCGCTAGAAGCTTCTTCGGGGAAATAATGGACGAACGATTCATCGAACCGGTGACCTTGCGCGGCGCGCACGCATCGCTGGAGCCGCTCGAGGCGCATCACGTCGAGGCGATTCGCGCGGCGGCGGCCGATGGCGCACTGTGGCGACTCTGGTACACGTCGGTCCCGGCGCCCGAGATGACGACCAGGTGGCTCGAGATCGCGCTCGACGTGCGCGATCGCCAGGGCGGGATGCCCTTCGCCGTGCGTGATGCCGTGAGCGGCGACGTCGTCGGCAGCACGCGCTATTTCAATGTCGACGCGGTGAACCGGCGACTCGAGATCGGCCACACGTGGTACGCGAAGCGCGCGCAGCGAACGCCGATCAACACCGAATGCAAACTGCTGCTGCTAACGCATGCGTTCGAAGCCCTCGGCTGCATCGCGGTCGAATTCCGTACGCACTGGTTCAACCAGGCGTCTCGCGCGGCGATCGCGCGCCTCGGGGCAAAGCAGGACGGCGTGCTGCGCAACCACCAGTTGATGCCCGACGGCAGCCGCCGGGATACCGTCGTGTTCAGCATCCTCGACAGCGAGTGGCCGGCGGTCAAGACACATCTGCGGTTCCTGCTCGATCGCTCGCGCTGACGCCGATGGTCTCGAGCCACGATCCATGCGCCCGACTCCGGCGCCGGTGCGAGCCACGCGAGCCGGGCGCGCAGGAATTCCCGCGCTGACCGCATGCTGACCGGATTCTTCCTGCACCTCAAATCGTTCCGGCTGCCCGTTTCGACGCGGGAGTTCCTGACCCTGCTCGAAGCGCTCGACAAGCGCGTCGTGTCGTCTTCGCTCGACGACTTCTACGCGCTCGCGCGTGCGTGCCTCGTGAAGGACGAGCAGCATTTCGATCGCTTCGACCTCGCGTTCGGCAGCTACTTCAAGGGCGTGAATGCGATCTTCGACTTCCGGACGGAGATCCCCGAGGAATGGCTGCGCAAGGAATTGGAACTGCATCTGACCGACGAAGACAGGCAGGCGGTCGAGGCTCTGGGCGGATGGGACACGCTGATGGAAGCCTTCCGCCAGCGCCTCGCCGAGCAGAGGGAACGGCATCAAGGCGGCAGCAAATGGATCGGCACCGGCGGCACCAGCCCGTTCGGCGCTTACGGGTACAACCCGGAGGGCATTCGCGTCGGACCGGAGGGCGGCTCGCGCAGCGCCGTCAGGGTCTGGGATGAGCGGACATTTCGCAATCTCGATGGCGACGTGGAGCTCAACACGCGGAACATCAAGATCGCGATGCGCCGCCTGCGCCGCTTCGCGCGGCGAGGGCGTTCCCGAGGAGCTCGATCTCGAGGGCACGATCGCCGGAACCGCGCGCAATGCAGGCTGGCTCGACCTCCGGCTGCAGCCGGAGCGCCGCAACCGGGTCAAGGTGCTGCTGTTCCTCGACGTCGGCGGTTCGATGGATCCGCACGTCGAGCTCTGCGAAGAGCTCTTCTCGGCGGCGCGATCCGAGTTTCGGCACCTCGAGCATTTCTACTTCCACAACTGCATTTACGATCACGTGTGGCGCGACAATGCGCGTCGCCGCAACGAGCGCTTCGGCACGCTGGAGCTCCTCCGCACCTACGGGCCGGATTGGAAGGTCGATCTTCGTCGGCGATGCCGCGATGAATCCGTACGAGCTCACGCAGATCGACGGCAGCGTCGAATACCGGAACCTGGAGCCGGGAATCGCGTGGCTCGCACGCATTTTCGAGCGCTACCGCAAGGTCATCTGGTGGAATCCCGAGCCGGCTGCGCTCATGGGAGTACACGCGGACCACGCAGCGATCCTGCAGGCGCTGGGGCCGCGGATGTTTCCGCTGACGCTGCAGGGGATTGCACAGGGGATTGACGCGCTTCGGCACTGAGCGCGGTTGCCGTGCGGGCACCCGCGGACGAAATCCCGCCGGCGGTTCCACCGATCGGGGAGCCTCCGAATCTGACGCAGACAAACGTGCCGCTGCCGTGCGGACGATCGCCGATCTCCACCGTCGCCCCATGGCGGTCGGCGCCTTCCTTGACGATCGACAGGCCGAGTCCGGTCCCTTCTCCCACCGTACGCCCGCCCCGCGATAGAAGCGCTCGAGCACTTTCGTGCGCTCGGCCTCCGGATGCCGATGCCGTTGTCTTCGACGCCGCAATACTGGAGTTCCCTGCAGAAAGCCGGAGCGCACGGTGACCGAGCCACCGGATGGCGTGTAGCGGAGCGAATTGTCGATCAGGTTGTCGAGCATTTCGGCGAGCAGCGATTCGTCGCCCAGAACGCTCGCCGGCTCGAGGTCGAAGCCGAGATCGATGTTGCGAGCGATTGCGGCCGGAATCCATTGCGCGCCGACGCGTTCGGCCATCGCGCGCAAGTCGACGGGGACGAAGCGCTGCGCGTCGGGGCTCGTCTGCTCGGCGCGGGCCAATGCCAGCAGGCGATTGGTGAGCTTGCCGGTTCGCAGCACGGCATCGCGCATCTTGCCCAGTGCAACGCGCAGTGAATGAGAGCGGGATTCGCGCAGCTCGAGCTCGAGCTGCATCTGCAACCCCGCGAGCGGCGTGCGCAGCTGATGGGCGGCATCCGCCAGGAACCGGCGCTGCGACTCGCTCGTCTCGCGAATTCGCTGGAACAGCCGGTTGAGCGCGATGATCGCGGGGAGCACCTCGGCCGGCGCGTGCGATTCGTCGACGGCTCGCAGATCGTGCGGCGAGCGTTGCTGCAATTCGTTGCGCAGCTTTCGCAGCGGCGCAAGGCCATGGCTCACGCCGAGCCATACGAGCCCGACGGCGATGATGACGACGAGCAGCGACGGCACCAATCCGGCCAGAATGACTTCCCAGACCAGGCGATCGCGCTTGTTGGTCGTTTCGGCGACGTACACCTCGAATCCCGTGTCGGTGAGGAAGGCGCAAATCCGTACTTGCGCGCCGCCGACGGCGCGCTGTAGAAGAGTGGAACGAGCGGGACGAGTTTTTGCGGCGGCGGGGGAAGATCGCGCGTTCCGCCCGCGAACCAGTTTCCATGAGCATCGCGAAGCTGGAAAAACACGCGGTCCGAGCCGTCGAACAGCAGCGCCTCCTGTTCGTGTGGCGTCAGCGCGAGGCGCGGCCCCGCCGGGTCGTCGCTGGACGTTCTGGACGATGTCCATCATCGGATCCAGCAATCCATGATCGTAAGCTTCGTTGGCGACGCGATTCGCGACGAGCCACGTGACTCCGGCGCTCAGCACGGCGAGGCAGAGCAACGTCGCCATCAGCACGCGGAACAGGCGCTGCTGGATGCTTGCGGTTTCCCGATCGCTATGCGCCATCGGTGTGCTCCCAGAGGTACCCGAACCCGCGCACGGTCCGGATGACGATGCCGGCGGGCTCGAGCTTTGCGCGCAGGCGGGAAACATAGACTTCGATCGTGTTCGGGGCGATCGCAGTCTGCGAGTCGCTGATCGATTGCGCAATCTGCAGCTTGGACAGCGCGGTGCCGGGCCGGCTCAGGAACAACTCCAGCAGCGCCCACTCGCGAGCGGTCAGGTCGACCGCCGTTGCCGTCGATCTTCGCGCGCCTCGCCGCGGTTTCGACGGTCAGTCCGCCAACGACGACGCGTGTCGGCAGCGCCGGCTTCGAACGGCGCAACAACGCGCGCACGCGCGCCTCGAGCTCGGACAGCGAGAAAGGCTTGGTCAGGTAATCGTCGGCTCCGAGGTCGAGGCCGTGCACCCGCTCGTCGACGGCTTCACGCGCCGTAACGACAAGAACGGGCGTCGGATCGGAGCGCGCGCGCAACCGGCGCAGGACCTCGAACCCGTCCACGCCGGGCAGGCCGATGTCGAGCAGCAGCAGGTCGAAGCGGTGATTGCACAGCGCAGCATCGGCGTCCTGGCCGCGCCGCGCATGACCGACGCCATATCCCTGCTGCTGCAGCGCCCTGACGAGACTCTCGGCAAGCAGCGGATCGTCTTCAACGACAAGAATGCGCATGGCGGTCCTTTCCGGTCGCGATCGCAACGGGAGACCGGCGCAAATCACCTTCAATGCGGACTGAGCGGGGAACGCAAATCATATTCGATTCCACACGGCCGATGCGTGGCGCACAGCGATCCGAACCGCAAGCCACTCTTGTCAGCATGTTGTCAGGCAATAGTCAGTAGTACGTCAGATATTCCTCATTTTGTATTTTTCGTGTCAGCCGGCAGCTTCCGCCCGATCTCATTTGTATGTCGTGCTTCTTGCGCCCGCTCGGCCGAAGTAGCAATTTTGGGATGCCGATGTCGACGCGCGCGGTTGCGGTTGCCGACGACGTCATTTCGTTCCGTTGAAGACGCGCCGATATTTGCAATAGCCGCATGACGCGCGACGAACGACGCGGAAAAAGTGCAGCCAGGGCGTTATCCAATAAGGAGGCAGTGAATGAACATGAAGCGGCCGTTGATCGCGGCAGTGGCTCTTGCATGCGGTACGTATGGCGTTGCGCATGCCGATGACGTCGGGGACTTGAAGGCGCAGATGGAACTGCTGCAAAAGCAGCTGGACGCGGTGAAGACGCAGCTCTACAACATGCAGGAGCAGAAGAAGCAGGAGGAAGCGAAGGAAAAGACGGCGCCGAAGGGCGGCCCCTTCGTTCAGTTGAAGCCCGATTCCGGCCTCGACGTTCCTGGTGCCGGGCGGCGGCGAGGTCCAGGTCTACGGAAACCTCGACGTCTCGTTCGATTACACGACCAAGGGCCTGAAGAGCGACTACGGCGAGAACGGCGGCATGCCGGTCGGAAAGGTGGGTTGGCAGCCGGCGATCTCGACCAACCTTTCGTCCCTCGGCGTCCGCGGGAAGCACCCGTTGCAGTCCGACCTCAATTTCGTCTGGCAGCTGGAAGCCGGCTTCGACATTTCCGCGACGCCCGGGACGAAGGAGACGACGTCCAACATCAGCGACACTGTCAACGGCGCCCTGTTTTCACGGAACAGCTTTGTCGGCTTCGCCGGCAAGGAGTGGGGCGCCGTCATGATCGGCAAGTCGGAGACGCCCTACAAGACGTCGACCGACCGGCTGAACCCGTTCTCCGGAATGCTCGGCGACTATCGCGTCATAATGGGGAATACGGGTGGCGACAACCGCGTCGAATTCGGTCTGCGCGCGGCGCACGCAATCTGGTACGAGTCGCCAAGCTGGAGCGGCGCTTCCTTCAAGGCGATGTACTCGCCGGGCCAGAACCGGGACGACACCAGCAGCATCGTTCCTTCGTCCGAGCCGGACTGCGCGGGCGGCAACATCCCGGGGAGCGGTGCAACGCCGCCACTCTGTAACGACGGTTCCTTCGGCGACCTGTTCAGCTTGAGCGGCGCCTACCAGAAGGGCCCGCTGTACCTGACCGCCGCCTACGAGATGCACAGGAACGTCAATCGCACGAGCGATCTCGCCAATCTCGATCCCAGGGACGTCGGCGACGAGACCGCGGTCAAGGTCGGTGGCCAATACACGTTCGCGACCAAGACCACCGTGAATGCGGTCTGGGAGAGGACGCATCGGGATCTTCCTTCCGATCTGGAGTCCCAGAACGAGCGCTCGCGCCCCAATGCCACCTGGCTGGCGGTGACGCAGGTGCTGACGGACAAGGACAACGTGAGCTTCGGGTGGGCACATGCAAGCAAGTCGAAAGGCGTGCTGGGCGTGCACAACACGCCTGACGACGAAACGACCTTCGACAATTCCGCCAACATGTATTCGCTGGCCTGGAGGCATCTGCTCGACAAGCACACGACGTTCTATGCCGACTGGGCGATGACCGTGAATCGCGCGGATGCCCACTACGACCTTGGCGCGGGGGGCCACGGGGTTACCACGGACTGTCACGATTCGACCCCGCTCGCCGCATTCGATGCCACGACCGGGGGCGTGACGAACGGCGGCCCGCATTGCTTCTCGGGTGGCAAGCCGCAAGGCTTCTCGGTCGGCGTGGCGTACAAGTTCTGATGCGGGGGCTTTGAACGACGACGCGCGCGCCGGGATGCCGAGCGCGCGCGTCCGGCGACAAAAAAAGGCCGCGGTCTCCCGCGGCCTTTTTCTTGCTCGGCGCCGAAATTCGCCGGCGCCGGGAATGCACGAATGATCAGCCGACGCGCACCGGAACGAAGATCTTCTGTCCGTTGCGCTCGATCAGCAGCGCGACGTTCTTCCCGGCCTTGTCGACCTGCCGCTTCAACCCTTCGAGGGTCGTCACCTTGGTCGCACCGACGCTGATGATCAAGTCGCCCGGCTGAATGCCGGCCAGCGCCGCCGGTCCGTTGACGTTCTCGACGACCAGGCCGCCATGTCCGACTTCCTGTTTCTCGTCGGGCGTAAGCGGCCGCACCGAAATGCCGAGCGCGGCATGCGCGTTGCTGCCTCCGGATCCCGCACTCGCGACTTGCTCGGTGTTATCGAACGAGCCGATGGTCGCCGTCAGCGCGACCGGCTTGCCTTCGCGCCACACTTCGACGCTCACCTTCGTGCCCGGCGCCATGTTGCCGATCCGGCTCGTGACATCGGTGCTGTCGGTGACTGGACGTTGTCGATCTTGCGGATCACGTCACCCGTCTGGAAGCCGGCCTTCTCGGCCGGGCTGTCCTTTTCGACGGTCCCGACGAGCGCTCCGCTCGAATCCGGAAGGTCGAAGCTCTTCGCGAGCGTCTGGTCGAGGCCCTGGATGCCGATGCCGAGGCGGCCGTGGCTGACTTTGCCATGCGCCTTCAATTGCTGCGCGACATTGGCTGCGACGTCGGCCGGAATTGCGAAGGACAGACCCATGTAGCCACCGGAGCGGCTGTAGATCTGCGAATTGACGCCGATGACCTGGCCGGCGGCATTCAGCAGCGGGCCGCCCGAATTACCGGGGTTCACCGCGACGTCGGTCTGGATGAAGGGCGTCATCTGTCCGCCCGGCAGCGCGCGGTGGATGCCGCTGACGATGCCTGCCGTCACGCTGTTCTCGAAGCCGAACGGCGAGCCGATCGCGATCACCCATTCGCCCTGCCGGGGTGCGGGCGGGTTCGAAAGATCGAGCGCCGGCAGATTCTTTGCGTCGATCTTGATCAGCGCGATGTCGGTGCGCGTGTCGGTGCCGATGACCTTGGCCGTGAATTCGCGCCGGTCGGTCAGCTTGACCGTGACTTCCTTCGCGCCGTCGACGACGTGCGCGTTGGTGACGATGTAGCCGTCGGGACTTACGATGAACCCCGAACCGACGCCGCGCGAAGGCACGACTCGCGGCTGGATGTTCAAACCGGGGCCGTTCGGGCCGCCGAAGCGCTTGAAGAACTCGTTCAGCGGATTGTCTTCGTCATCCTGATCCATCCCCGTGGTGCGCGTCGTACCGATCGTGCTGATGTTGACCACCGCGGCGCCGGCGCGGTCGACCAGCGTGGTGAAATCGGGCAATCGCGCGGCGGACGTCGCGGCGACCGGCGATGTCACCGCGGGCGGCGTGGCGGCATTCGCCATCGACAGCGCGGGCGCATCGAGCCTGTTGTAGCCGGCGCCGATCGCGAGGCCGAAGCCCGCCGCGGCGAGCGCCACCGTGATCTGCTTCATGGGAAATTTGATCTGCATCATGAGGCTCTCCAAAGGATTCGGGGTCTGGCAGCCATGCCAGATGGCACGATCGACTATACGGACGCCCGCTTAACGCGACCTTAAGGCGTGGCCGGAAAATGCACGCGCACGGCCAGCCCCGTTCCGTCCGCGGGCGCGTCGAGCGTTATCGTCGCGTGGTGCGCATCGGCGATGCGCTTGACAATCGACAGGCCAAGCCCGCTGCCGGGTTCGTCGTTGGCCGCGCCGCGATAGAAGCGGTCGAACACGCGCTCGCGATCCGTCGACGGGGATGCCCGGGCCGTTGTCGACGACGCTCAACGTCGCACCCGTTGCGTCGCGATCGACCGCCACGTCGATGCGCCCGCCGCGCGGCGTATATCGCAATGCGTTGTCGATCAGGTTCGACAGCAGGATGGCGAGGCTCGCAGGATCGCCGGTCACCGTTGCCGGCGCTCGCGCTCGCGAGCCCGAGATCGATGTCCTTGTCGGCGGCCAGCGCGGCGCGCGCGACGATCGACTCGCCCGCAATCGCCACGAGATCGCATTCGGTCGCGCATTTGCGCGAGCGCTTCCGGCTCGACGCGCGCGAGCGTCATCAGCTGCTCGACGACGTGCGAGGCGCGTGCGACGCCCGCCTCGAGGTCGTCCAGCGCGACCGCTCTGTTCCGCAACGGCGCCGCGCGTCGCGCCAGGTCGAGTTGCAGCTTCAGCGCGGCGAGCGGCGTACGCAGTTCGTGCGCAGCGTCCGCCGTGAAGCGGCGCTGGGCGGCCAGCGCGTCGGACAGCCGCGCCAGAAGACCGTTCAGGCTGCTCGCCAGCGGCTGCAACTCCTCGGGGCAGGTCGCGTTCGGCGAGCGGCGCCATCGCATCGGGACGCCGCTTCGCCACCGCGCGCGACATCGCGTCGAGCGGACGCAGGCCGCGTCCGACGCCGAGCCAGATCAGCGCGCCGAAGATCGGGATCAGCGCGAGGAACGGCACCAGCGTGCGCAGCGCCGTCTGCGTCGCGATCGCCTCGCGCTCGTCCTGCGCCTGCGCGACCTGCAGCGCATGCGTGCCCTGCACGAGCGTGTAGACGCGCCAGTCGCGGCCGCCCTGGCTGACCGTCGAATACCCTTCGGTCGCGGGCACCGGCAGCCCCATGCCCGGTTGCGACCAGTAGACGAGCACGCCGTCGCGATCCCAGATCTGCGTGACGAGCTCGGTAATGCCCTCGGCGCGTGGAGCCTCGCGCGCGATCGAAGCCCGGCCGCCGGCCGCGCAGCAGGTCGTCGATGCGCGTCGAATACGCGAGCTGCTTCAACTGCAGATCGAGCAGCTCGCCGACTTCGCGGCGGGCTGCGAGGTACGTCGCGCCGCTCGCCGACAACGCGATCGCCGCGAGGCCGGCCAACAGCCACGCGAGCAGCATGCGACGGATCGAGTTCATCGCGCGCCCAGGGGCTCTCGTCTTTGATGCATCCCGATTTCACGCAAGCGCATAGCCAACGCCGCGCAGCGTGCGGATCGCCTCGCTGCCGAGCTTCTTGCGCAGGTTGTGGACGTGCACTTCGACGGCATTGCTTTCGACTTCGTCGCCCCAGCGGTAAATGCGTTCCTCGAGCTGCGCCTTCGACAGCGCCGCGCCCGGCCGCTCGAGCAGCGCGGCCAGCAACGCGAATTCGCGCGCGGATACGTCGACCGGCCGGCCGCCCTGCGTCACGGCGCGCGTTACCGTGTCAGAGCGCAGATTCGCCGTGCCGCAGCACGTTGTCCTCGCGCGCGATGTCCCGGCGCAGCAGGCGCGCATCCGCGCCGTCGAGCTCGTCCAGGCTGAACGGCTTCGTCAGGTAGTCGTCGGCGCCGGCGTCGAGGCCCGCGACGCGATCGGCGACCGCATCGCGCGCCGTGACGACCAGCACGCGCACGCGGTTGCCGGCGCGGCGCAGCTCCCGCAGCAGCTCGAGTCCGCTCTTGCGCGGCAGGCCGAGATCGAGCAGCACCAGCGCGTACGCGTCCTGCGCGGTGGCGATCGCGACGCGGGCCGGCTTCGCCGTCCGTCACCCGGTCGACGGCGTAGCCGTCCTGCTGCAGCGCCTGCTGCAGCGTCTTGCCGATCATCGGGTCGTCTTCGACCAGCAGGATGCGCATGCGGCTCCTCGAGCTTTCGTCGCGGATTCTACGGCCCGAACCTTAAGGCGCCCTGATCGCACGAACCGGCCGAGGGTCGCCGCGCGTCACCCGGGCACGCACAGTGACCACCGGTGAATCCAAATCGGCGGCCGTCGCGTATGGGGAGCTTGTGTCCATTCGACCGGCGAAGCCGCTTCGCCGATCGTACCGTCGCTGCCGCCCTTGCGGCCGGAGCGGCCGTCGCAAAGGGGGGATCGATGTCCGGTTGGCGAATCGCACTGACGATCGCGACGCTCGCTGTGCTGTCGGGCGAAAGTGCGGCGAAGGCGTACGTGCCCGAAAGCGATGCCGTCGTGCTCGAGCGGCTTCCGGAAAAAGGCGATCCGGCGCTCGCGCAGCTGAAACGGATGCGAGCGGCGTTGATGGCGAACCCCGCGCGATCTCGACATCGCCGCGCCCGTCGTGCGGCGCGCGCTCGAAGCCGCGCGGACGCTCGGCGATCCGCGTTTTCTCGGGCAGGCACAGGCGGCGCTGGCGCCATGGTGGAAGGGAGACGACGTGCCGCCGACGGCGCTGCTGCTGCGCGCGACGCTCAAGCAGAGTCAGCACGATTTCGACGGTTCGCTCGCCGATCTGAATCGACTGCTGGCGTCGCATCCGACGCTGGCGCAGGCCCGGCTGACCCGCGCGACGGTGCTGGGCGTGCAAGGCCGTCATGCCGACGCGCGGCGCGATTGCGAACAGTTGACGCGGATCGGTTGCGCCGATCGTCGTCGTCGGTTGTGACGCGACGCCGGCAAGCCTGTCAGGCGACGCGGGCCGCGCGTACGCGGCGCTGACCGCAGCGCTCGCGCGCGGTGGCGGCGACCGCGGACGTTCGCGAATGGGCGCTGACCCTCGCAGCGGAAATCGCGGCGCGCCGCGGGGACCCCGGCGCTGCCGAGCGACACTTCACCGACGCGCTTGCGCTCGATCCGCGCGACGCGTATCTGAAGGCCGCGTACGCGGATTTCCTGCTGGATGGGAGCCGTCCGCGCGAGGTGCTGCCGCTGCTGCGCGACGATACGAAGAACGACGCGCTGCTTCTTCGCCTCGCGCTGGCGGAGCAGCGATTGCCGGAGGCGCGCGAGTCGTTTGCCGCGCACCGTGACGAAATCGCGGCGCGTTTCGATGCCGCGCGCCGTCGTGGCGACAGCCTGCATCGACGCGAGGAGGCGCGGTTTCGCCTGACCATCGAGCGGGACGCGCGGGGTGCGCTTGCGCTCGCAAGAGACAACTGGGCGATCCAGCGCGAACCCGCGGATCTGCGCATCCTGCTCGAATCTGCGCGCGCGACCGGCGACGCCGGTGCGCTGAAGATCGCGTCGGACTGGGTCGCCGCAACGCACCTCGAGGATGGGGCGGTGGTGTCGATGCTGCAGGTGCGCCCGTGAGGCGAATCGCCGCGATTGCCGTCCTCGCGCTGCTGGCGCTGCCCGCGTCGGCGCACAAGGCGAGCGATGCGTATCTGACGCTCGAGCGCGATGGTCATTCGCTGCGCGGCCGGTGGGATATCGCGCTGCGCGACCTCGACAACGCGCTCGGCCTCGACGCGAACGGCGACGGGGACATCACATGGGGCGAGGTGCGCGCGCGGCAGCGCGACATCGCCGCGTACGCATTCGCGCGCTTGCAGGCGTCCTCCGGCGGTGAACGCTGTGCGCTCGATCCGACCGGCCAGCTGATCGACTCCCACACGGACGGCGCCTACGCGGTGCTGACGTTCACCGGGCAGTGCCCGCAAGCGGGCCCGACCCTTGCGCTCGACTATCGGCTGTTCGAAGGCCTCGACCCGCAGCACCGGGGCCTTCTCAACTTCGTCGAGGACGGCCAGAGCCGCAGCGTCGTGTTCAGTGCCGATGCGCCGCACCGTGTCGTCGGCGGCGACGCCGGCGGCCCGCTGACGCAGTTCGCAACCTATCTGAATGAAGGCGTCTGGCACATCTGGACCGGCTTCGATCACATCCTGTTCCTGCTGTCGCTGCTGCTGCCCGCCGTGCTGTGCGCGACCGCGATGCCTGGCGCGCCGGCGATTCGTTCCGCCGTGCTTTCATCGAGGTTGCCAAGGTCGTCACGGCGTTCACCGTCGCGCATTCGATCACGCTGACGCTCGCAGCGTTGTCGATCGTCGTGTTGCCGTCGCGAATGGTCGAATCGGGCATCGCATTGTCGGTCGTGCTCGCGGCGCTCAACAATCTGTTTCCGGTCGTTGCGAACGGGCGCTGGATCGCGGCGTTCGGCTTTGGCCTGCTGCACGGCTTCGGCTTTGCCGGCGCGCTGCACGACCTCGGATTGCCCGCGGGCTCGCTCGCGCTGTCGCTGTTCGGCTTCAACCTCGGCGTCGAAAGCGGGCAGCTCGCGATCGTCGCGATTTTCCTGCCGCTGGCGTTCGCGCTGCGGTCGTCCTGGGCATATCGACGCGTGATGTTTGCCGGCGGCTCGGCGGCGATTGCGACTGTCGCGATGGTCTGGCTCGTCGAGCGCGCGTTCAACGTGCCGGTCTTTTAGGGCCTGTTAACAGGCCCTAGTGCGCTGGCCGCACATACATAACCTGAGGAGACACCATGAAACCCCTAGTCCGCATCATTGCCGGCATCGCGCTTTGCGTCGCGGCATCGTGGAGCACCGGATCGCTCGCTGCCAGTCACCGCGAGGCGCCGCTGATCGCCAACGACCCGGCGGCCGACAACACCGATTTCTACCTGTTCCGGAGCTGGACGAATCCGAACAACGTCGTTTTCATCCTCAACACGATCCCGGGACAGGAACCGGGCGCGGGGCCGAACTACTTCAATTTCGGCGACGATGTGCTGTATCGAATCAACGTCGACACGACTGCCGATGGCAACGAGGATCTGGTGTACGAGATCCGCTTCAATACCGAGTTGCGCGGCGGCCTGACGAACCTGCAGCTGCCGCTCTCGTACGTCGCATTGCCGCCGATCACCGCGCTCGACGGACCCGGTTCCGACGGTTTGATGCTGCGCCAGAGCTACACGGTGACGCAGGTCCGCGGTCACACGCGCGTCAACCTGGGCACGCAGACGATGTATGCCGTCCCGTCTAACGTCGGGCCCTTGACGATGCCCGACTACGAGGGACTTGCCTCGCAAGGCATCTATACGCTTGCCAACGGAGGCAAGGTATTCGCGGGTCAGCGCGACGAAACGTTCTACATCGATCTCGGCGCGACATTCGACACGCTGAATCTGCGCCGCACGCCGCCCGTCCTGAGCCCGGCGGAGGATGCCAACGACGCAGCGAACCCGTTCGGCAACGACATGCTCTCCGGATTCAACATCAGCACGATCGCAATCGAGGTGCCCGATCAGTTCGGTCACCCCGCATGCCAACGGAGTCATCGGCGCATACGCGTCGATGTCGCGGCAGAAGGTCCGGGTGCTGCGCGATCCGCAGGGACACGATGACGTCGCATCGGGCCCGTGGGTGCAGGTTTCCCGCATGGCGAATCCGCTCGTCAACGAGCTGATCATCGGAACCGGCATGAAGGATCACTGGAATGCGACCGATCCGGCCGATGAAGCGCAGTTCGTGAACTTCTACCTCAATTCGCGCCTGCGACCGCGATCAACCTGCGCTTCGGCACGACCATCCCGACGACGAATCGAACCGACCTCGTGAACGCGCTTCTCAAGTATCCATCGCAACCGCAGACGGGAACCTGCGGGCGCAACGACTGCGCGGAACTGCTCCGGTTGAATCTCGCCGTTTCGCCGACGCAACCGGCGAATCAGAAGCGGCTCGACGGTCCTGGCCGGTGATCACCGCGGGCTGGCCGAACGGGCGCCGCCCGAACGATGACGTGACCGACATCGCGCTGCGCGTCGTCGCGGGCAAGTTGCTCGGCGTGCCCACCGGGAATCTGCTGCTGGGAGATGGCGTGAATTTCAACATCGGCGCCGAGAGCAGCAACGTGACGCCGAACGGCATCTACACGGTGTTTCCGTATCTGCCGACGCCGCACGACGGGCGCAATCGCCGCCATATCGATTGCGGGGAACCTGCCGCCAATCCGTGCAACTGATGCGGCAGTGACTCGTGACAGCGCCTCCGGTGCCACGGTGCCGGGGGCGCTTTCTGCTCAATCGCCGGTTGGTGCGGGGACCCCGTCCGTCGGCAACCGGTAATCGCGGAACCGTTCGCGCAGTGTCTTCTTCGACAGCTTGCCCGTGGCCGTGTGCGGCAGCTCGTCGACAAACACCACGTCGTCGGGAATCCACCAGCGGGCCGTCTTGCCCTGGTAGAAGGCGAGCAATGCGTCGCGCGTGACCTCCGCGCCCTGCCGCCTGACGGCCACCAGCAGCGGACGCTCGTCCCATTTCGCGTGACGCACACCGATGACCGCGGCTTCGGCCACTGCCGGATGGCCGACGGCGATGTTCTCGAGCTCGATCGAGCTGATCCATTCCCCGCCCGACTTGATGACGTCCTTCGAGCGATCGGTGATCTGCAGGTAGCCGTCGGAATCGAGCGTTCCGACGTCGCCGGTGGGGAACCATCCGTCCACCGTGAGTGGGCAGGCACCCTCGTCCCGGAAGTACTCGCGCAGGATCCACGGTCCCTTGACCAGCACGTTGCCGGCCGCATTGCCGTCGCGCGGCAGCTCCGCGCCGTCCGCGTCGACGACCTTGATGTCGACGCCGTACAGCGGCCGGCCCTGCTTCTGCGCCAGCCGGAACAGGGCGTCGCCGGCGAGAGCGGAATGCTTCGCCTTCGGCGTGCCGATCGTGCCGACCGGGCTCATCTCGGTCATGCCCCATCCGTGCACCACACGGATGCCGAAGTCGTCACGCAGCGTCTGCATCATCGAGGGCGGGCAAGCGGAGCCGCCGATCGTCGTCGCCTTGAGCGTCGAGAACCTGAGTCCGTTCTGCTTCATGTAGTCGATCAGGCCGAGCCACACGGTCGGAACGCCGGCCGAGCTGGTGACGCGCTCGGTCTCGAACAGCTCGTAGAGGCTCTTGCCGTCGAGCGCCCCGCCTGGAAATACCAGCTTCGCTCCGACCATCGACGCGGCATACGGAATGCCCCATGCGTTGACGTGGAACATCGGCACGATCGGCAGCACGACGCTTTGCGCCGAATAGCTCTTGGCATCGGGCAGGCTGACGGCAAACGCGTGCAGGATCGTCGAGCGGTGGCTGAACAGCACGCCCTTGGGATGGCCGGTCGTGCCCGATGTGTAACAGAGCCCCGCAGCGGTGTTCTCGTCGAACTCGGGCCAATCGTAGTCGCCGTCCTCGGCCGCGAGCAGTTCTTCGTAGCAGAGCAGGCCCGCAATCGCGGGCATATGCGCGCGATCGGTCAGCGCGACCCAGTTTTTCACCTCCTTGCGGGCGGACATCAGCTTCTCGACCAGCGGCGCAAACGTCAGGTCGAAAAAGATCGCCGTATCGTCGGCATGACCGACGATGTACGCGAGCTGGTCGAAAAACAGACGCGGATTGAGCGTATGGACGATCGCGCCCATCCCGGACACGCCGTAATACAGCTCGAAATGGCGATAGCCGTTCCAGGCAAGCGTGCCGACGCGATCGCCATGGCGGACGCCAAGGCGCATCAGCGCCCGGGCGAGGCGCTGCGAGCGCGTATGGGCATCGCCGTACGTGTAGCGATGGATCGGACCTTCGACGGTTCGCGAGACGACCTCGGTGTCGCCGTGGAAGCGGTCCGCATGGCGGAGCAGCGACGACACCATCAGCGGTGTGTTCATCATCAGACCGTGCATGATCTCTCCATGGCCTCAGGAATCCATCTACGCCGTGTCTGGACCGGCGTGCGCTTGTAATGCAGGGTCTGCCCCAGTAGCATCCGCCTCACGAAGGGGGCGGTCCGGCCGGTCGAAGAAATACCCCCATTTCCGAACACGAGGAGGAGCCATGCGAAGCCTTGCGCGCAGCGCCGCTGCGGCTGCCGTCGTTGCAGTGCTCGTCGCGGTACCCGCCGCGGCGGATGTCAGGGTAGCGTTCATCGATCCGCTTTCGGGAGGCGCTGCGACCACCGGCATTCTGGCGCAGAAGACGCATCAGTTCTACATCGATGCGATCAACGCCGCGGGCGGGATCAACGGGGAGAAGATCGAGCTCGTTTCGTTCGACAACAAGGTCAACCCGCAGGAATCGCTGATCCAGTTGAAGAAGGCGCTGGACGAGGGCGCGCGGTATGTGGTCCAGGGCAACGGCAGCTCCATCGCCCACGCGATCACCGAGGCGGTACTGAAGCACAACGAGCGCAATCCGGGAAAGGAAGTCCTGTTTCTCAATTATGCGGCGATCGATCCGGTGCTCACGAACGAAGAGTGCAATTTCTGGCATTTCCGCTTCGACGCCGATGCGGACATGAAAATGGCCGCGATGACCGACGTGATCGCCAAGGATCCGAAGATCAAGAAGGTCTATCTGATCAACCAGGATTATTCGTTCGGGAAGGCGGTGGCGGCGGCCGCCACGAGGATGCTGGCCGAGAAGCGCCCGGACATCAAGATCGTCGGTGACGAGCTGCATCCGCTGCAGAAGGTCCAGGACTTCTCGCCGTATGTCGCGAAGATCAGGGCCTCCGGCGCGGACACCGTCATCACCGGCAACTGGAGCAACGACATGGTGCTGCTGGTCAAGGCCGGCAAGGACGCCGGCCTGAAGGTCGGCTGGGAGACGTTCTACGGCGGCAGCCCCGGCACCGTCACGGCCATCGGCGAAGCCGGCGTCGACACGCTGAAGCAGGTGACCGAATGGCACAAGAACGCCGCGCCGGAGCTCGATGCGACCGTGGCCGCGTTTGGCAAGCGCTATCCCGGGCAAGGAAAACGAATACGCGTATTGGCGCGCCAAGACCATGTGGGAAATGTTCGCCGCCGCGGCGAAGAAGGCGCAGTCGAACGATCCGGTCAAGGTCGCCAGAGCGCTCGAGGGCATGAAGATGTCGACGCCGCTCGGCGAAGTCGAGATGCGCGCGGACAACCACCAGTTGCTGCAACCGCTGTATGTGTCGACGTTGTCGAAGGGCGTGAAATACGACGTCGAGGGTTCCGGCCTCGGCTGGAAAAGCGACGCCAAGGTCGATGCCAAGGCAACCGCGTTGCCGACGACGTGCAAGATGGAACGGCCGAAGTAAGCTGCGGACGCTTCAGGGTCGGACGACGCACTCGGTGGCGACCGGCGCCGTCGCCAATAATCGGCGGCAGTGTCCGACCCCATCATTCGGTGTGAACCGGAATGCTCGAGCTCGCGACGATTTCGCTTTTGAACGGCGTCGTGTACGGACTGCTGCTGTTCATGCTGACGAGCGGCCTGACGCTGATCTTCAGCATGATGGGCGTGCTGAATTTCGCCCATGCGAGCATGTTCATGCTCGGCGCGTATTTTTCGTGGCAGCTTTCGGCGCTGGATCGGCTTCTGGCCGGCGCTCGTGATCGCGCCGTTGTTGTGCGGCCTCGTCGGCGCCGGGATCGAGCGCTACGGCTTGCGCCACGTTCACAAGCGCGGGCACGTCGCGGAGATTCTCTTCACGTTCGGCGCTGGCGTACCTGATCGAAGAGCTGGTCACGATGGTCTGGGGCCGCAACGCCGTCGCGAACAGCGTTCCCGCGGCGATCGATTTCCCGCTGTTTCATCTGTTCGGCAGCAGCTTTCCCGCCTACAAGGGCCTGATGATGGCGATCTCGGTCGCCATGTTCGTCGTTCCTCTATCTCGCGCTCAAGCGCACGCGGATCGGCCTCGTGATCCGCGCGGCGCTGACGCATCCGCAGATGGTCGGCGCGCTGGGGCACGATGTGCCGCGCATCTTCGTGCTGGTCTTCGCGCTCGGCAGCGCGCTCGCCGGGCTGGCCGGCGTGATCGGCGGCTTCATGCTGCTGACGCAGCCGACGCTCGCGCAAGCCGTCGGCCCGATCGTCTTCGTGGTGGTCGTCGTCGGCGGGCTGGGCTCGCTCGCCGGCGCGTTGATCGCGTCGATGCTGATCGGCATCCTGCAGACGCTTCGCCGTGGCCGTCGACTATTCACTGCTCGACCTGTTCCGCGTCGCCGGCATCACCGTTGCGCGTGGCTCGCCGTTCTATGACTTCTACGCGATCAAGATTGCGACGGCCGCCCCGATCGTTCCCTACCTGCTGCTGGTGCTGATGCTCGTCGTGCGGCCCCGAGGCCTGCTGGGAACGCGGGACGCATGAGCACGGCGGCGGAAGCCGGCATTACCGATGCGCCACCGCCGGACCCGGCGCGCGCTGGCGACTCCATGGATCAGCCGGAACCGCGCTGGTGGATTGCGGCGGCGATCGTGGTCGTGCTGCCGCATCTGCCGGGGCTCGACGCCGACTTCGGGCGTCTCGCTGCTGACCCAGATGGGCATCGCCGCGGTGTTCGCGCTGTCGTTCAACGTCCTGCTCGGCCAGACCGGACTCCTGTCGTTCGGACATGCCGTCTATTTTGGTCTTGGCGGATATGCGGCGATCCATTTCATGCGCGCCATCAACCACGGCCTGCCGATCCCGGTGCCGCTGGTTCCGCTCGCCGGTGCGGCCGGCGGGCTGCTGTTCGGTCTCCTGTTCGGAGCGGTGACCACGCGCAGGGCGGGCACGATCTTCGCGCTGATCTCGCTCGGTGTCGGGGAGCTGGTCTACGCGGCCACGTTCATGTTGCCGGGCTATTTCGGCGGCGAGGAAGGCATCACCGCCAGCCGCACGCGCGCACCGGGCTTTTTCGGTCTGGATTTCGGATCGCAGCTCTCGGTCTATTACGTGATTGCAGCCTGGGCGCTCATTGCGGCGATGCTGATGTACGCCTTCATGCAGACGCCGGTCGGCCGGATGTGCAACGCAGTTCGCGACAATCCCGAACGCGTCGAGTTCGTCGGCTACAGCGCGCAGGGCGTTCGGTTGGTCGCGTTCGCCGTCGCTGGCCTCTTCGCCGGACTCGCCGGCGGCCTGCACGCGATCAACTACGAAATCGTGGCGGCGGATTCGGTCGGCGCGCTGCGCTCGGGCACCGTGCTGCTGATGGCCTACATCGGCGGCGCGAGACATTTCGTCGGACCGGTGATCGGTGCGGTCGACGCTGACGTGGCTGCAGGTCAGCCTGAGCGGCTATACGCCGGCATGGCTGCTGTATCTCGGCCTGTTCTTCATCGTGACGATCCTGTTCGCGCCCGACGGGCTGTCCGGACTTGATCATGATGCATGCGCCGGTCGTTCGGACGCAAGCGCTTCCGGGACGTGCTCCGCGCGTACGCGATCGCGGCTGTTCCGATGCTGATCGGGGCATCGGCGCCGTGCTGCTGGTCGAGATGAGCTACCGGCTGTCGACGCAGCCCGAGCTCGGGTACGCGCGATGCGCCTCTTCTGGGTCCGCGTCGACGCGGCGACGCCCTGGCCGTGGATCGCCGCGCTGCTGATGCTCGCGTCGGGCTTCGCTGCCTTTCGCGCAACGTGGCCCGCGTATCGGCGGCGTGGGATCGCACCGGCGTCGAGACGCGGGAGCGCGCCGCGTGAAGGCCGGCGCTGCGGCTCGCAATCGGCAACGCAGCGCCTTTGCGCTCGAGCTCGAGGACGTCGGCAAGACGCTTTGGCGCGACGCCGGTCATTCGCGGCGTCTCGCTCGACGTGGTCAGGAGGCGAGCGCCACGCGATCATCGGCCCGAACGGCGCCGGGAAGTCCACGCTGTTCAACCTCGTCAGCGGCCGCTTCGCGCCCGACGCGCGGCTCGATCAAGCTGCACGGCGAGGAGATTGCCGGCCGCGTGCCCTTCGCAGATCAATCGGCGCGGCTTGTCGCGCAGCTTCCAGGTCACCAACATTTTCCCGCGCCTGACGGTGTACGAGAACATCCGCTGCAGCGCGCTGTGGTCGCTCGGATACCGGTATGAATTCTGGCGCAGCGTCCGGAGCTGCCGCGACGCCGAACGAGCGGGCCGAGCGGACGCTGGAACAGATCCGGATGACCGCGCGGCGCGACACGCCCGCGGGCGTGCTCACCTACGCCGAGCAGCGGGCGCTCGAGATCGGCATCACGATCGCCGGCGATGCCCGACGTCATCCTGCTCGACGAGCCGACGGCGGGCATGAGCCGCGCGCGAGGCCGATCATGCGGTCGAGCTGATCCGCTCGGTCTCGCAAGCGCGGACGCTCGTGATGGTCGAGCACGACATGGGCGTCGTGTTCGATCTCGCCGATCGGATTTCGGTGCTCGTCTACGGCGAGATCATCGCGACGGACGTTCCCGAGCGCATTCGCGAGAACGCCGCGGTCCAGGCCGCGTACCTCGGGACGCTCGCGCATGCTTGACGTCCATGATCTTCACGCCTATTACGGCAAGAGCCACATCCTGCAGGGCATCACGTTTCACGTCGGCGCGTGGCGAGATCGTGAGCCTGCTCGGACGCAACGGCGCCGGCCGCTCGACGACGATCAAGACGATCATGGGCGAGGTCGCGCCGCTCGGAGACATTCGCTTCAAGGGACGAGCGCATCGACGGGCTCGCGACGCACGAGATCGCGCGCCGGGGCCTGGGCTACGTGCCCGAGGACCGCGCGGTCTTTCCGGGCCTGACGGTGCGCGAGAATCTGCTGCTGGGCATGAAGTCGCCGAAACACGGAGAGCCGCTGGTCGCTCGACGACATGTTCGCGCTCTTCCCGCTGCTGCGCGAGCGCGAGCGACGCGCCGGCAGGCGTGCTGTCGGGCGGCGAGCAGCAGATGCTGACGATCTGCCGTTCGCTGATGGGCGATCCCGACCTGCTCATGGTCGACGAGCCGACCGAGGGGCTGGCGCCGATGATGGTCGCGCAGGTCCGCGTCCTGATCGAGAAGATCGCGGCACGCGGCATTGCGATCCTGCTGATCGAGCAGAAGCTGACGATCGCGCTCGCGATTTCGCATCGCCTGTATGTCATGGGTCAGGGACGGATCGTGTTCGAAGGCATCGGCGCGCGAGCTCGGCGCGAGCGACGCCATTCGCAGGCAATGGCTCGAGGTCTGATCGAAGCGTCTACGAAGGAGTAATCGCCATCAGCGCGCATTACCAGTTGCACGGCGGCGTCTGCGTCATCACGATGGACAATCCGCCGGTCAACGGCCTGGGGTTCGACACGCGCAGTGCGATCGTCGCCGGCGTCGACCGCGCGCTCGCCGATTCTTCGGTGACCGCGATCGTGCTGACGGGCGCCGGCGCGCTGTTTTCCGGCGGCGCGGACATCCGCGAATTCAACACGCCGAAGGCACTTGCGGAGCCGACGCTGCACACGCTGATACGCGCGCTGGAGGGCTCAGGGAAGCCGGTCATCGCGGCCATCGGCGGAACGTGCGTCGGCGGCGGCCTCGAGCTCGCGCTGGGCTGCCACTTTCGCGTCGCGTCGGCGGGTGCGTCGATCGCGTTGCCCGAGGTGCGGCTCGGACTGCTGCCGGGCGCCGGGGGCACCCAGCGGCTCCCGCGCGGCGATCGGCGTCGAGGCGGCGTTGAACATGATCGTCTCGGGTGCCGGCGTGCCGGCCGGGCAATTGCGGAATACCGCGCTGTTCGACGCCATCGCCGAAGGCGACGTCGTCGAAGCCGCGCTTGCGTTGGCCAGACGCGTCGTCGATGAACATCGGCCGCTGAAGCGCATCCGCGACATCCGGATCGACTATCCGAACGCCGACGGCTTTCTTCCAGTTCGCACGCAACACGATCGCCGCCGTTGCGAAGCACTTTCCGGCGCCGAAGAAATGCGTCGACGCGGTCGCAGCCGCGGTCGCCATGCCCTTCGAGGAAGGCCTGCGCTTCGAGCGCGACCTGTTTCGCCAGTTGCTGTCGACGCCGGAGTCGCGCGCGTTGCGGCACGCGTTCTTCGCCGAGCGCGCAGCGTCGAAGATTCCCGGCATTCCCGGCGATACGCCGACGCGCAGTGTCGCGCGCGGTCGCGGTCATCGGCGGCGGCACGATGGGTACCGGCATCGCGATGAATTTCCTGAACGCGGGCATTCCCGTGACGATGCTCGACATGACGCCGGAAGCGCTGGATCGAGGGCGTAACGGCGATCCGCCGCAACTACGACAGCGCAGTTGCCAGGGGAAAGCTCAAGCCGGAAGGTCTGGACAGCCTGATGGCGCTGCTGAAGCCGACGCAAAGTTACGACGATCTTCGAACGGCCGATCTCGTCATCGAGGCCGTGTTCGAGGAAATCGACATCAAGGAGCAGGTATTTCGGATCCTCGACCGGAATGCGAAGCCGACCGCGATCCTCGCCACGAACACGTCGACGCTCGACGTGAATCGGATCGCCGCAGCGACGAGCCGGCCGGACGCCGTCGTCGGCATGCACTTCTTCAGCCCGGCGAACATCATGAAGCTGCTCGAGGTCGTGCGTGGCGCGAAAACAGCTCCCGACGTGCTGATGACGGCGCTCGAGGTCGCGAAGAAGATTCGCAAGACCGCTGTCGTCGCGGGTGTCTGCGACGGGTTCATCGGCAACCGGATGATCGAGCATTATCTGCGGCAGGCGCTGTTCCTGCTGGAGGAGGGCGCTTCGCCGCAGCAGGTCGATCGTGCGCTCGAGCGTTTCGGAATGGCGATGGGGCCGTTCCGGATGAGCGATCTCGCGGGCAACGACGTCGGCTGGCGCATCCGCAAGCGCCGCTACGTCGAACGGCCGCAGATGCGCTATTCGAGGATCGCCGACCGGCTGTGCGAGCAGGGCCGCTTCGGACAGAAGACCGGCGCGGGCTGGTATCGCTACGACGGCGGGCGGCGCGACGCGATCGCCGATCCGGCGGTCGACGCAGTTGATCGCGGCGTATCGCGAGGAGATCGGCGCCACGCCGCGCCAAGATCGACGACGACGAGATCGTCGATCGCTGCGTGCTCGCGCTGGTGAACGAAGGGCGCGCGCATTGCTCGACGAAGGGATCGCGCTTCGCGCGTCCGACATCGACGTCGTCTACCTCGCCGGCTATGGCTTCCCGTCGTATCGCGGCGGCCCGATGCTGTACGCCGACATGCTCGGGCTCTACAACGTGGTGCGGCGAATGCACGATTTCGCCGCCAATCCCCGCGCGGACCCGGCGTTCTGGGAGCCTGCGCCGCTGCTCTCGCGCCTCGCGGTCGAAGGAAAGACTTTCAATGGCTGACGCGTCCCCGATTCGCTCGAAATCCAAGGAGCTGTACCCATGTCCGACGCGGTGATCGTCTCGACCGCACGCACGGGACTTGCGAAGTCCTGGCGCGGCGCGTTCAACATGACGCACGGCGCGACGCTCGGCGGTCACGCCGTTTCGCAGGCGATTGCGCGGGCGCACGTCGATCCGGCCGAGATCGACGACGTGCTGATGGGCTGCGCGCTGCCCGAAGGCGCAACGGGCGGCAACATCGCGCGCCAGATTGCGCTGCGCGCCGGTTGCCCGGTCACCGTGCCGGGCGCTACGGTCAACCGATTCTGCTCGTCGGGATTGCAGACGATCGCGCTCGCGGCGCAGCGCATCATCGCCGGCGAGGGCGATGTGTATGTCGCGGGCGGCGTCGAGTCGATCTCCTGCGTGCAGAACGAGCAGAACAAGCACATGCTGCACGACGCATGGCTCGACCGGAACAAGCCGGAGATCTACTGGACGATGCTGCAGACCGCGGAAAAAGTCGCGGAGCGCTATCACATCTCGCGCGAGCGGCAGGACGAGTACGGCGTGCAGAGCCAGCAGCGTGCGGCGGCTGCCGCGGCGGCCGGCAAGTTCAGCGACGAGATCGTGCCGATCACCGTGACGATGGCGGTTGCCGACAAGGAATCGTCGCGCATCTGCACGAAGGAGGTCACGCTCCCCGCCGACGAAGGCATCCGCGCCGACACCACGTACGCTGCCGTGTCGCAAGATCAAGCCGGCATTGCCGGGAGGCGTGATCGCGGCGGGCAACGCGAGCCAGTTCTCGGATGGCGCATCGGCGTGCGTCGTAATGAGCATCGACGAAGCCGCGCGGCGCGGCCTGCGTCCGATGGGCATGTTCCGCGGCTTCGCCGTGGCCGGATGCGAGCCCGATGAGATGGGCATCGGGCCGGTGTTCGCCGTCTCGAAGCTGCTGTCGCGCATGGGGATGACGGTCGACGACATCGGCTTGTGGGAAATGAACGAAGCGTTCGCGGTGCAAGTCATCTACTGCCGCGACAAGCTCGGCATTCCGAACGACCGCCTCAACGTCAACGGCGGCGCGATCGCCGTCGGCCATCCGTACGGCGTCTCGGGCGCGCGCCTCACCGGCCATGCGCTGATCGAAGGCACGCCGGCGTGGCGCAAAACGCGTCGTCGTGACGATGTGCATCGGCGGCGGAATGGGCGCGGCGGGGCTGTTCGAGATCGCATAAGCCGCGGCTTGCGCGTGCCCGTGCCTCGCGTGCTCGCCGCTCGAGCAGCGCGCCTAAAGGCTATGGATGAAGGTCACCATCCGCTTGCGCTGGTCCGGATCCGGAAGGTGGCCGCGCATGGCGCCGAGATTGTCCGCCATGTGCGCGGCGCTGGTCGTGCCGGGAATCACCGCCGTGACGCGCTCGTCGGCAAGCAGGAATTTCAGGAAGAACTGCGCCCAGGTGCCGGCGAAATCCTTTGCCCAGTCGGGAACCGCCTTTCCCTGCACTGCGCGGAACAGGCGGCCGCGCCCGAACGGCAGCGCGGTCAGAACGCCCGCCTTGACCTCGGCCGCCAGCGGCAGGATGCGCGCTTCCGCCTCGCGGTCATCGATCGAATAGTCGATCTGCACGAAATCGGGCTTTTCGCGTCCGAGCACCGCTGCGACCGCGGCGAAATCGCCGTGGTACGTCGAGGTGATGCCGACATAACGGCAGAGACCCTGCGCTTTCCACGCCCTGAACTGCGCCAGCGATTGCCGCGCATCGCGCACGTTGTGTAGCTGCAGCAGGTCGACCTGCGCCGTTTTGAGACGCGCGAGCGAGCGCTTGAGCTCCGCCTCGTCGGGTTGCTCGACCTTGGTGGCGACGAACACCTTGTCGCGCAGCCCTGCCGGCGCGATCACGCTGCCGAGCACGCTCTCGGCGTCGCCATAAGTCGACGCGGTATCGATGAGCCGCGCGTTGGCGTCGATCAGCGTACGGACGACCTGCGCCGCGGCGCGCCGCGTGTCGTCGGTGTCGCGATCGAACACGCTGGCGGTGCCGAGTCCGACCGACGGCAGGCGCTCGCCGGTGCCGGGGATGGCGCGGGCAAGGATCGGCATCCCGCTCGCCTGCCCGAAGGCGCGTCGCGCAAGCACCGACGTGGCGACGAGCAGCGCAAAATTGCGGCGGGTGATACGGATCATCGTCAATCTCCCGGCACCGCCGCGCCGAGTTGCGCGGCGCGACGCTCCTGCGTTCGTCCCAGCGCGGCCGACAGGGCGAGCCATCCGGCTGCCACCGGCAGCGCGCAGAGCGCGATGGCCCCGAGCTTCAGCCCCAGCGTCTGCAACGTCTCGAATACCCAGCCGTACAACGCGTCGGAGCCCCGGTAGATCACGACGTCGATCAGGTTCTTCGCCTTGTACTTCTCCTCGCGCGCGACGACGGTGAAGAACACCTGCCGCGCCGGGTTGGCGATCGCGAAATTCATCCAGCGCTGCGTCACCTGGAATACCAGCACGACGGCGAGCGTCGGTACCAGCGCCATCACCGCGAAGCCTGCGACGTAGACCGCGGGCAACGCCGCAGCCGCGGCGCCGGTACCGAACCGCTCGAGCAGCCGCCCGGTCGCGAAGACCTGCGTCGCCAGCGTCAGGAGCCCGACCGCCAGATCGATGGTGGCGAAAATGCGCGTCTGCGCGCCCGCGCCATGGACGGTTGCCGCCACGATGTTGGCTTGCTCGAGATAGAGGATCGTCGCGCCGAACGACAGCAGGCTCACCCATGCGCCGACACCGAGCAGATACGGCGAGCGGATCAGTTCGGGCAGCGCGGCAAATGCGCTGCCGCCGACCCGGCGCTCGTCGCGGTCCGAGCCGGGCCGTTCGCCGGCGGCCCGCTCGAGGCGGTGCACGCAGAGCACCGCGAGCTCGAGGAACACGATGGCGGCAATCAGGAGGTTGGCGGGTCCCAGCGGCACCGAAAGTCCGATCGTGATGACCGGGCCCAGCAGCGCGCCCGCCGTGCCGCCGGCGCCGATGAAGCCGAACAGGCGCTTCCCTTGCTCGCTGGTGAAGAGGTCGGCCATGAACGACCAGAACACCGCGACGGCAAAAAGATTGAACACGCTGACCCAGACGAAAAAGACGCGCGCGACGATCGTCGTCTCGATGCCGAGCGTCAGCAGCAGCCAGAAGAGCGCGAGATTGACCGCAAAGAAATGGTAGACGATCGGAATGAACCGGCGGCGCGGCAACCGGGCGACCAGCGCGCCGTAGAGCGGTTGCGCCGCGAGCAGCGTCACGAACGTGGCGGTGAACAGCCAGGGGAGCGCCTTGACGCCACCCGCGATGCCCATCTGGTCGCGCAGCGGCCGCAGGACGTAATAGCCCGCGAGCAACGTGAAGAAATAGGCGAACGACCAAAACGCCGCCCCGCGCTCCTCCGGCGTCGCCGGCAGCGCGGAACGACTCCAGCGCAACCACGTCACGGCGCGAGCGACAACGTTCGCTTGAGTTCCGCTGCGGTCACCGACTGGCCGTAGCCCGGTCCGCCGCGCTGGAACCGGCTCGCGTCCGCGAGCTTGCCGACGACCACCGGCTCGAAACCGGCGTCGCGCACCAGACTCTCCGCCGTCTGCACCGCCGCGGCGTCATCGCCGGCGATCGGGATCGCGAGCCTGGCGCCGGCGCGGTTCGCCTCACGCGCGAAGATCATGTAGGAGAGCGTGTTGAACGCGCGCACCACGCGAGTGCCCGCCAGGTACTTCTGCGACGTGATGCCGATGCCGTTGCTCTCGACCTCGCTCGCGATGGCGCCGTCGCGCGCGGAAACGGCGTTGCAGGCGTCGAGGACGATCTTGCCTTTGAGCGCATCGCGATTGTCCCGGCCGATCTGGGGCAGCGCGCCATAGGGGACGGCGACGAAGAGCGCGTCGCCGAAGTCGATCGCCTGCGCCACCGTGCCGGCGTGGGCCAGCGGACCGAGCCCCGTGACCATTTCCTTGAGCTCGTCCGGATGGCGGGACGAAAACAGCACCGGATGGCCAGCCTTGATCCACAAGCCACCGATCGTGCCGCCGATATGGCCCGAGCCGATGATGCCGATGCGCAGCTTCGTGCCGCCGGTCGCCTGCGCGAGTGCGCGCTGCGGACGCAATGCTGCGGCAAAGCCCCATGTGCCACCGGCGACGAGCAGGCGACGGCGCCCGCGATCAAAGGTCGAGCCCCCCGATACGCTTGTGATTATTGTCATTCTTGTCCTTCCAGTCGGACCGGTGAGGCGATCCAATCGATCAAACGACGCGAAAGCCGTTTGCCACGCAGGAGCCGGGTTTGACCGCCATACCTCCCGACGGTTTCGTCGCGCGCCCGGTCGGCGGCGCATGCCGCGATGCCGGACGCGATCAGGAAAGCCGCTCGTCGATCAGCGGATCGAACCGGCCGCGCCAGAAGCGCCATAAAGGCTCATCCAGTCGATCAAGGGGCGGAGGCCTTGCGGCTCGGCGCGGTAGTGAACCGATCGTCCTTCGGGCCGTTCGCGGACCAGGCCGGCCAGCTTCAGCACGCCCAGGTGCTTCGACACTGCGGGCTGCGAGACGCCCGCATGGTCGGTCAGGACCCGCACGGTCTGCTCGCCGTACAGGGTCAACCGTTCGTAGATTGCCCGTCGGGTTGGGTCGGCAAGGACTTTGAAAAGGTCATTGGGCCGGGCTTGCATGCTGAAATCATAACTACTGCGGTTATGAATCCGTCAAACCCACGGCCACCGCGAAGATGCGATGACGCGCGGCGATCGAGGCAAGGTGCGGCGGGTCCATACTGAAAAGGGGGAAAAAGCGGGGAGGCACGGTCATGGTCGACAGAATCTGGCTGAAAAACTATCCGGCCGGCATGCCGCCGAAATCGACGCCGACCGCTACAGCTCCATCCCGGACCTGTTCGACGAAGATCGCTTCGCAAGTTTGCCGACAAGCCGGCCTATCACAACCTCGGCCGCACGTTGAGCTACGCCGCCCTGGAGCGGCTGTCGCGCGATTTCGCGGCCTTTCTGCAGGGACTGCCGGGCATGGCCAAGGGCGAGCGCGTCGCCATCATGGCGCCCAACCTGCTGCAGTATCCGGTGGCGCTGTTCGGCATCCTGCGCGCCGGCATGACCGTGGTGAACGTCAATCCGCTGTACACGCCGCGCGAGCTCGAGCACCAGTTGAAGGACTCCGGCGCGAAGGCGATCGTCATCCTCGAGAACTTCGCCCATACGCTGCAGCAGGTGCTCCGGAACACGCCGGTCGAGCACGTGATCACCACCCAGATCGGCGACCTGCTGCCGGGCCCGAAACGCTGGATCGTCAATTTCGTCGTCAAGCGCGTGAAGAAGATGGTGCCCGCCTGGCGCATCGATCGCGCCATCGGGTTCCGCACGGCGCTCGCGCGCGGCGCGGCGGCGCCGCTCAAGCCAGTCGAGGTGGCGCGCGACGACATCGCGTTCCTGCAGTACACCGGCGGCACCACCGGCGTCGCGAAGGGCGCGATGCTGACCCACCGCAACATCCTCGCCAACCTGGAGCAGACCGGCGTGTGGGTCTCGGGCACCTTCGAGGAAGGCGCCGAAATCGTCATCGCGCCTTTGCCGATGTACCACATCTTCTGCCTCACCTCGACGCTGTCGTTCATGAAGTGGGGCGGCCTGATCGTACTCATCACCAATCCGCGCGACATGCCGGCCTTCGTCAAGGAACTGGGAAAGTGGAAGTGGAGCGTCATGACCGGCGTCAATACGCTGTTCAACGGCCTGATGAATACGCCGCGGATTCGCGCAGCTCGATTTCTCCGCGGTGAAGGTGATCGTCGGCGGCGGCGCGGCCGTGCAAAGACCGGTCGCCGAGCGCTGGAAGCGGGTGACCGGGCACGCCATCACCGAAGCCTACGGCCTGACCGAAGCCTCGCCGGGCGTGTGCGCCAATCCGCTGGGAACGCCGTGGAACGGCACCGTCGGCCTGCCCATCCCTTCCACGGACGTATCGATCCGCGACGACAGCTTCAACGAGTTGCCGGTATGGACGGGCGGCGGCGACATCGACAAGCACACCGGCGAGATCTGCGTCCGCGGCCCGCAGGTGATGAAGGGCTACTGGAACAATGCCCGAGGAAACCGCGAAGGTGTTCCAGGACGGCTGGCTGAAGACCGGCGACGTCGGTCATCTGGATGCCGAGGGCTTCGTCACGATTACCGATCGCAAGAAGGACATGATCCTGGTCTCGGGCTTCAAGGTCTATCCGAACGAGATCGAAAGCGTCGTGGCGACGCACCCGGGCGTGCTGGAATGCGGGGTCGTGGGCGTGCCCGACGACAAGACGGGCGAGGCGGTGAAGGTGGTGATCGTGAAGAAGGATCCGAGCCTCACGAAGGAAGCCGTGCTCGCGTACTGCAAGACGCAGCTTACCGGCTACAAGCTGCCGCACCACGTGGAATTCCGCAACGCTTTGCCGAAGACGCCGATCGGGAAAGTCCTGCGGCGCGAGCTGCGCGACGAGCCGAAGGTCTAGCGGCTTTCTCTGCGCTCGATCGCGGCGTCGCAAGCGAAGCGAGCTACGCGATCCGGACGAGCTGCTTGCCGAAGTTCTCGCCCTTGAGCAGTCCGATGAGCGCCTTTGGCGCGTTGTCGAGGCCGTCGACGACCGATTCGCGGTACTTGAGCTTTCCCGCCGCGAGAAAGGCGAGCAGGCGTTCCTGCGCCTCGCCGAAACGATGCCGCCAGTCGAACACGATCATGCCCTGCATCCGGATCCTGTTCACCAGCACCGATCGCATCCGCTTGTATCCGTACGCTTCGGTCGCGTTGTATTCGGCGATCAAGCCGCACAGGACGATGCGCGAGTGCACATTCATCAGGGTCAGCAACGCGTCGAGCGTGGCGCCGCCGACATTCTCGAAGTAGACATCGACGCCGTCGGGACATGCGGCGTGGAGATCGTCGTGGATGTCGCCGGCCCGATGATCGACGCAGGCGTCGAAGCCGAGCTCATCCACGACGTACGCGCACTTGACCGGGCCGCCGGCGATGCCGACGACGCGGCATCCGCACAGCTTGCCGAGCTGCCCGACGACGCTGCCGACCGCGCCCGATGCGGCGGATACCACCAGCGTCTCGCCCGGCTTCGGTTGTCCGATCTCGGTGAGCCCGATCCACGCGGTCATGCCCGGCATGCCGAGGACGCCGAGGTAGTACGACGCCGATACGCGTGTCGCATCGATCTTCGTCAGCTCCGCGCCGCGCGCCACGCCGCAGCGCTGCCAGCCGAGCGAGGTCAGCACGTGATCGCCGGGCGCAAATCGCGCGTCATGCGACTCCACCACCGCGCCGACGGTCTGGCCCACCATCACGGCGCCAAGCTGCGCCGGCGGCACATACGACTTGGCGTCGCTCATCCGGCCGCGCATGTACGGGTCGATCGACAGCCACTCGTTCTGCACCAGCACTTCGCCGTGCCGCGGCGCCTCCAGCGGCACGTCGACGATTCGGAAATCGCCTTCGGTAACGGCGCCCTGCGGGCGGCGGGCGAGCAGTACCTGCCGATTCAACTTCGCCATGGTTGCGTCCTTCAGGTTGCCGCGAAACGCTCGAGGTGGTGATCGGCGTCGCCGAATTGCTGTGCCAGCACCGTCAGGCGGCGGAAGGTGTGACTCAGCTTGAGCTCGTCGCTCATGCCCATGCCGCCATGCAGCTGGATCGCTTCCTGGCTCACGTGACGGCAGGCATCCGCGACCCGAACCTTCGCGGCGGACACCGCGCGCATGCGCCGCGCGGGATCGGTCTCCACGTCGACGGTCGCGCACGCGAGCCCGGCCATCGACTTAGCCTGCTCGTAGCTGATCACCATGTCGACCATTCGATGCTGCAGCGCCTGGAACGCGCCGATCGCTACGCCGAACTGCTTGCGCGTCTTCAGGTAGTCGAGCGTCGCGTCGTTCGCGTACTTGAGCGCGCCGACGGCCTCGGCGCACACGAGCGCCGTCGCGTAATCGACGACGTCCTCGATCAGCGCCAGCCCTTCCCGGTCACTGCCGATCCTCGCGTCATCGCCAACGCGGACCTGCTCGAAGGTGATGTCCGCGGACCGCAGAGCGTCGAGCGTGCGCGAGGCGCGCATCGACAGTCCCGGCGCTTTCGCATCGACGAGGAAGAGTCCGATGCCGCCGCGACTCCGGACGGAGCCCTCGAGGCGCGCCGAAACGACGAGCACGTCGGCGCAGGGAGCATGCACGACGGCACGTTTTTCGCCGTCGATCGCAAAGCCGCCATCGACACGCTGCGCACGCGTCGCGACATGCGCCAGGTCGTAACGTGCGTCCGTCTCGGTCTGCGCGAACGCCATCAGCAGGCGGCCCGAGACCACGTCCGGCAGGATTCGCCGCTTCTGCACGTCCGTGCCGGCACGCGCGACGAAGCGCGCGCCGAGGCCGACGGTTGCGAGATACGGCTCGACCAGCAGCGCCTCGCCGATCGCTTCCATCGTGCTCATTTGCTCGACGGCGCCGCCCCCGTAGCCGCCGAATTCCGCGGGTAGCGAAATGCCGAGCAAGCCCAGCTCGGACAATGCGGCCCAGACGTCGCGGCTCCATCCGTCGCTCGACGCGACGATCCTTTGCGGCGGGTCTCGAAGCCGTACTGCCGCTCGACGAAGCGGCGAATCGATGCCGCGAGCAGCCGCTGCTCTTCGCTGTCGTCGAAATTCACGGCGCCTCCTTCACAATCCGAGCGCGTGCTTCGCGATGATGTTGCGCTGGATTTCGTTCGAGCCGGCGTAGATCGACGTCTTGCGGTAGTTGCAATAGCGGGGCGACAGCGCGGCGAGAAAACGATCGAAGCCATCGCCGTCCGCGACCGGTGCAACCGGCAGCGCGAGCGGCCCCGCCGCCTGCATCATCAGCTCCGCGATCTGCTGCTGGATCTCCGTGCCCTTGATCTTCAGCATCGACACCTCGGCGCCGGGCGCCCGGCCGCCGCGCAACTGGTCGAGAAAGCGGAGATTGGTGATCGACAGCGCGGCGAGCTCGATCTCGATGCGCGCCATCCGGTCGCGGAAGCGCGCGTCGTGCGCAAGCGGCCTGCCATCCTTCTGCTGTCGAGCGGCAAATGCCTTCAGCGCCTCCAGCTCGCGCATCGACGTCCCGATGCGCGCCGTATTCATGCGCTCGTATCCGAGCAGGTATTTCGCAACGGTCCAGCCCTTGCCCTCGTCGTGCACGCGGTTGTCGACCGGCACCTCGACGTTGTCGAAGTACACGTCGTTTACTTCGTGCGCGCCATCCATCAGGCGCAGTGGCCGCACGGTGATGCCGGGAGTGGTCATGTCGATCAGCAGGAACGTTATGCCGTCCTGTTTGCGATCCGCAGCGGGCGCCGTGCGAACGAGGCAGAAGATCCAGTCGGCGATATGCGCGAGCGTCGTCCACGTCTTCTGTCCGTTGACGACGTAGCGAGCGCCGCGCAGCTCCGCGACGGTGCGCAGCGACGCGAGGTCCGAGCCTGCATCCGGCTCCGAATAGCCCTGGCACCAGAAGTCGTCGCCGCGGTAGATGCGTGGCAGATGGTGCTGCTTCTGCGCGTCGGTGCCGAACTTGAGCAGCACCGGTGCGCACATCGCGAGCCCGAACGGGGCGAGCGGCGGCGCGCCGGCGTACCCGCAGGCTTCCTCGAAGATGTACCGCTGCACAACCGTCCAGCCCGTCCCACCCCATTCCCGCGGCCATGCCGGCGCGATCCAGCCCTTTTCCGCCAGGATTCGGTGCCAGCGCCGCAAGTCGTCCTTGGAAAGATGCCGATAGTGGGCGACTTTCTCGCGCAGATCCCCGGGAACATGGTCGCGCAGCCACGCACCGACGTCAGTGCGAAAGGCGCGCTCCTCGGCGGAGAAATTGAGATCCATCGGCGCTCCCGGCTTGCGGCGAGTTGGTAGAGTACGACACGATACAGCGACGGTGGCGTCCAGGCACGCCACGCGAAACCAGGACCGGGCGGCTGCCGCCCGGAAAGCAGCGAGGCCGATCAATGAGCGTCCGGCAACTATTCGACATCAGCGGAAGAACCGCGTTGGTAACGGGCGGCTCGCGCGGGCTGGGCCTCCAGATCGCCGAAGCGCTCGGGGAAATGGGCGCGCGCGTCGCCATTGTCGCCCGCAAGAGCGGCGAGCTCGCGGAAGCCGCGGCCCACCTGCGCTCGATGGGCATCGACGCGCTGCCGCTGGCATGCGACATGGCGAATGTCGCCGCGATTGCGCCCGCGGTCGAACAGGCGATCGCAGCTCTCGGACCGATCGACATTCTGGTGAACAACGCCGGCGCCACGTGGGGCGCAGCGACGCTCGAGCATCCGCTCGACGCGTGGCAGAAAGTCGTCAACCTCAATCTCACCGCCATGTTCGTGATGTGCCAGGAAGTGGGCCGGCGCTCGATGGTGCCGCGGCGCAGCGGCAAGATCATCAACATCGCGTCGATCCTCGGGCTCGGCGGAGGCGGCGAGGCCGGCCGGCCGCCGACGCTCGCGTACAACACCACCAAGGGTGGCGTCGTCAACTTCACGCGATCGCTGGCCGTCGAATGGGCACCTTACAACATCAACGTCAACGCGATCGCGCCGGGATTCTTTCCGACGAAAATGACGAAGGGCGTGATGGAAATGATCGGCGGACAAATCGCCGATCGGGCGCCGATGAAGCGCATCGGCGGCCCGGAGGATCTGAAAGGACTGACCGCGCTGTTCGCCTCCGATGCGTGCGCGTTCATCACCGGCCAGATCGTGGCGGTGGACGGCGGGGTCTCTGCGACCTGACACCTCGCGGGAGCGGCTGCGCAATGCGCGGCGCGCCGGATCGCGTCCGACCCTGGTCGCGGGACCGGTCGGCGTGCCGATGGACGCAAGGTAAAATTGGCGCATGCGTATCAAATGCCCCACCGCCGGCGTTGTCGCGGCGGCTTCGCGACGGCGCATAACGCCGCGAACGACCAGCGCGTCGCTGCTGGCTGCAGTCGCTCTCGCCGGGATGATCGGTGCCGGCGCCGCGATCGCCCACGACTACACGCTCGGCAGCCTGCGCATCGATCATCCGTATTCGCGCCCGACGCCGCCGGGCGCGCGCGCCGGCGGCGCCTATTTCACCATCCGGAACAACGGCAAGGACGCCGATCGCCTGGTGGGCGTCGCCTCGCCGGTGGCGCGCCGGGTCGAATTGCACTCGATGAGCGATGCTCGGCAACGTGATGAAGATGCGCGCCGTCGAAGGCATCGACATCGCCGCCCGGCTCGACCGTGACGCTCGGCCTCGATCGCTATCACGTGATGTTGCATGGAGCTCTACCACCCGCTGTCGCTGGGCGCCGAGGTGCCGCTGACGCTGACGTTCGAAAAGGCCGGCCGCCTCGACGTGTCGGCGCACGTCGAGGCGGCCGACGCCGGCACCCCCACCGGGGCCGCGCAGCATCACGAAGGCATGAACAGGCACCCAATGAGCGTCGCGTATCCGGCCGTCGCGCACGCGATCGGCGCAGTTCGCGGTGGCGTTCGACAGCCGCCCCTCGGCGCGCGCGCTCGTCGCGTGGCTGCTCGTCTGCTGCGCGCTGGTTTTCGCGATGGTTGTGGTCGGCGGCGTCACGCGACTCACGCACTCGGGTTTGTCGATCACCGAATGGCAGCCGATCGTGGGCACGATCCCGCCGATGAGCGCCGCCGACTGGAACGACGCATTCTCGAAATACCAGGCGACACCCGAGTATCGCGACGTCAATCGCGACATGACGCAGGCCGAGTTCAGGCGCATCTTCTGGTGGGAATATTTTCACCGGCTGCTCGGACGCACGATCGGCATCGCGTATCCTCGTTCCGTATCTCTGGTTCCTCGTGCGCCGGCGCATGCCCGCGCGGCTACGCGTGGCCGCTCGCCGGCATCTTTCTGCTCGGAGGACTGCAGGGCGCGGTCGGATGGCTGATGGTGGAAAGCGGCCTGGTCGACGATCCGCGCGTATCGCAGTTCCGGCTGACCGCACATCTCGGCCTGGCGTTCGCGATCCTCGCGGCGATGCTGTGGACCGCGATGTCGCTCGCGTTTCCGCACCGCGCGGACACCGCGTCGCCGCGCCTGCGGGCGATCGCGCCGGTTCGCGTTCGGCGTCACCGCGCTGGTATTCGCCATGGTGCTGACCGGCGGATTCGTCGCCGGCATTCGCGCGGGATTCGCGTACAACACGTTTCCGCTGATGCACGGCCGGGTGGTGCCACCCGAAATCCTGATGCTCGAGCCGTGGTGGAAAAATTTCTTCTGGAACATCGCAACCGTTCAGTTCGATCACCGGCTGCTCGCCTGGGCGCTCGCGTGCGCCGTGCCGCTGCTGTGGTGGCGCTTGCGCGGCACGGACGTGCCGGCGCGCGCGCGGACCGGCGGCGCTGCGTTGCTGGCGATGCTGGCGGTTCAGGTTTCGCTCGGGATCGCCACGCTGATCAATGGGGTGCCGCTGCCGCTCGCCGCGATGCATCAGGCGGGCGCGGTGATCGTGTTCGCGTTCGCGTTGAACGTGGCGCACGCATTGCGATGAAGCGAAATGCGCGGAAGCTGGACCACTGGCCAAGGTGCGAGCGAGTTGCTTAACCTGGCGCAAACGACGATCATGTACGGTTACCTCCGGGAAGCACCCTGCCATGGCTGAATTGCGCGCGCTCGACGAACCCCTGTCCGATCCCGAGCTGGACGAGCTCGAAGGCTTTCTCGCGTCGGATCTCGTGCCGCAGGATTGCATGGACCTCGAGATGCTCGACGGTTTCCTGACCGCGATCGTCAGCGGCCCGGACAGCGTGCAGCCGAGCGAATGGCTGCCGCAGGTCTGGAGCGATGGCGCGCGCACGGCCAACGCCGCGTTCGCGAGCAGCGACCAGGCGCAGCGCATCATGGGGCTGATGCTGCGCCACATGGTCGGCATCCAGCGCACGCTCGGCGAGTCGCCGACGCGCTTCAAGCCGCTGCTCTACATGCCCGACGAAAAGGCGCGCAACGACAAGACGCCGCCCGAGGCTTCGGCGTGGTGCGAAGGCTACATGTCGGGCGTCAAGCTGCGCGACGACGAATGGCAGCCGCTCTACGACGCGCAGGACGCGCGCGACTGGGTATTTCCGATCGAGGCGCTCGCGTTCGGCGACCAGGATCCGGAATTCGCCGAATGGATCGACGATGCGGAAAAGCGCGCGAGCCTGGTCGACGAGCTGTCCGTGGCGTCAGTGCTGATCTACCGCTTCTGGCAGGAACGGCGCCGCACGAGCGACGCACGCGGCAGCGGGTCGCGCCGCGAACTCCACGACACGGCGCGCAAGTCGCGACAGCGGCTGCATTGATGCGCTGCCGTCAGGCGGCGTGAGCGTAGGCGTCGCCCGACCAGTCGGGCACGAACCGCATCGACGCCTGATAGTCTTCGATGAGCTCGATCAACTCGTCGACGCGATGTCCGACCGGCATGTCGAAATCCGATCCGAGCAATTCGTCCAGTTCCATGCGCGCCGCGCAATATTGGCCGTCGGTGCAGATGCGATGCGGATCCAGAAGGTGTGCCATGGTGTCTCCAGTAGCGTGCCCCGTTTCGCAGCGATCGGACGCAGTGGTGGGGCGTGCCACGCGTCCGCTATGAGCGGTAGACCCGGCGGTTGACGATGCGGACACGGTCGCCGACGCGCAGCTGTCCTTCAGCGTCGTTGAGCGCAACCGTCGCGCCGGAGTCGAGCCGCACGATCACGCGGTAACGATCCCGCGAGTTCACCTGCGCGGCCTGATTGCCGACCGCGGCGCCACCGACGGCGCCCGCGATCGTCGCCGCGGTGTTGCCGCTTCCGCTTCCGAACTGATGTCCGATTACGCCGCCCACGATGCCGCCAACGATCGTGGCGAGTCCGACCGGCGCGCCGTTTCCGCCGGGGTACATTTCGATCGATTCGACGACGCCGAATTCGGTGCGCTGCGTGACGACCGGCCGGGTCTTGATAAACCGGATACGGCTCCGGATAGGCGCAACCACCGAGCAGCGCCGCGCTCGTCAGCAGAACGATTCCTGCGGTATGCAATCTCATTTCAAATCTCCACTCGTGCGTGATCGACGGCCTCTGGCCACTGTAGGGATGTGCCGCAGAATCCGGGATCGGCATTGTCCCTATTCCACTGTCGGACATACGACGACAGTCATTCGATCCCGTGGCAGCGCACGATTTTTTGTTTCAATACGTTGCGAATCGGCGCTGCAACGTCGCATTGCCCATTTTCCCGCGGTTCGCACACGCTTGCCACGCGAATATTCCGCATCCGCTCATCCGAACAGGAACGAATCGCGCGACAGCGCGCCGTTTTCGTAGCCTTCGACAACGCGCTCGATCGAAGGGTTCTCGCCCGCGGCGCCGTAGGCCACCAGCAGCGGGAGGAAATGCTCTTCGGTCGGATGCGCGCGCGCAGCGCCTGGCGCCTCGTCCCGATAGTCGACCAGCGCCTGTGCGTCGTGCGCGGCAAGCCGCTCTTCGAGCCAGTGCGCGAACTCGACCGCGTAACGCATCGGTTCATCGTTGCCGCGGTGACCGGCCCAGTCGCGCAGATTATGCGTCGCATGCCCGGAGCCGATGATCAGCACGTTTTCGCTGGCGAGCGGCGCAAGCGCACGGCCAAGCGCGAGATGGTGCGCGGTGCCGCGCGCCGGTTGCACGGCCAGTTGGGTTACCGGAATGCGGGCGTCGGGATACATCCAGCGCAACGGCACCCACGCGCCGTGGTCGAGACCACGGCAACCGTCGACGCCGGCCGTGATGCCCGCGCTCTTCAGCCGCGCGACGGCATTCGCCGCGATGTCCGGTGCGCCGGGGGCCGGGTATTGAATCGCGTACAGCTCTTGCGGAAATCCGCCGAAATCGTGGACGGTTTCGGGCTTTGGATTGCCCGTCAGCATCGGAACCGAAGTCTCCCAATGCGCCGATGCGATCAGCACCGCGTCCGGCCGCGGAATCCGGCGCCCGAGCTCGGCCCATGCGTCGCCGACGACACCCGGCGCAATCGCGTGCATCGGCGAGCCATGTGACAGAAACAACGTGGGCAATGGCTTCATCGACTCTCCGTTGCGTTCGCGGTGGGTTTCACGCCGGGGCCGTTGCGGGGAGCCGCCGCGAACGCCGGGGCGAGCGTGCCGGGATTGCGATCGGCGATGTATTGGAGGATCACGGCGACTTCGGAGATCCGCTCGCCGTTGTCGAGTTCGAGCAGCGGGACATAGCCTTTCGGATTGATCGCGTAATAATCGCCCTCGCCGGCCACCGTATGGTTTCGCAGGTCGACGCGCACCGCTTCGTACGGCAATCCGGATTCTGACAGCGTGATGTGTGCGGCGAGCGAGCAGGCGCCCGGCGCGTAATAGAGTTTCATCGAAGTCTCCAGTTCGGGTGTTTGGACAGCGCGCAGCGCGGTTCGCGGCGCGGCGACACAATATTGGAGGTTGACATAAGCGGAATAAAGTAGACTTTCATGGATAGACTGTTGCAATAACTGCAATAATAAGCCGACCGACAGTTACCGGGCGCAACGAAGGATTGAGCGATGGATCGCTTTCACTCGCTGACCGCATTCGCAAAGGTCGTCGAGGCGGGAAGTTTTGCCCGGGCGGCGGAGCGTCTCGATCTATCGGTGTCCGCCGTGTCGCGGCAAGTCGCCGAACTCGAAGCGCATCTCGGCGTGCGGCTCCTGAATCGCACGACGCGCCGCCTCTCGCTGACGGAAAGCGGCCGAGTGTTCTACGAGCGCTGCGTTCAATTGCTGGCCGATCTCGAGGAGGCGGAGGAGGCGGTCACGCAGTCCGCCGTTGTTCCCCGCGGCACGTTGCGGCTGACGGCGTCGGTCAGCTTCGGCGTCGGCTATCTTGCGCCGGCGATCGCCGAGTTCCGGCTCCGGTTCCCGCAACTGCGATTCGACGTCGAGTTGTCGGACCGTGCCGTCGACATCGTCGACGAGGGGATCGACCTCGCGATTCGCATCGGCGATATCGGCAGCCACGCGCTGATCAGCCGCCGGATCGGTGTGTCGCGCCTCGTCTGCTGCGCCGCGCCCTCCTATCTTGCGCAACATCCGGCGCCGGCGATCCCCGAGGATCTCGCGGCCCATCCGTGCCTCACCTATGAGTACTCGTCGATCGGCAACGTATGGCGCTTCATCGGTGCGGACGGCCGCGCGCACGAAGTGAAAATCAGCGGACCTGCGCACGCAAACAACGGTGCGATGCTCGCAGCCCTCGCCGTCGCGGGTGTCGGCATCAATCTGGAGCCCGATTTCATCGTCGCCGAAGACGTCAGGGCAGGACGGCTGGTGCCGCTTCTGCAGGGTTTCACCTCGCCGGCGATCAACATCAATGCCGCCTATCCGAGCCGGCGCCATCTGTCCGCGAAAGTGCGGACGTTCATCGATTTTCTGGTCGAGCGGTTTGCGCGCGACCCGCCATGGCGGCTGCCGGACGCCGCAAGCGGCGCGACGCCGGCAAGCGTGCGATCGCGCCGCGCCGTACGTGAGCGCTAAAGCGCGCGCGCGGACCGATGGATGCCTGCCGGCGCGCGTATCGCGACCGCCGCCCAAGCGATCGGCAGGATCAGGGAATCTGGATCTTGCCGCCGCCGCCGAGCGGCCCGCCCGGCCCCAGCGCGGCGCCCGCGGGTGGAAGCACGATCGACGACGATGCCTGACGCCGCAACTCCTGCAGCTCGCGCATCGCACGCTCGATGCCCGCCTTTGTCGCCTCCGGATATTTCGCGACCGCAGCGGCAAGATCGTCGGCGTCGATGTCGAAGCTGATCGGCAACGGACCCATGTTGGTCATCAACTGGGTTTCGCCCTGGAAAACCGTGCGTCGTTTCGGGTCGGCAGTGCCGTCGACCTTCACGGGCGACAGCACGCGCAGCGTACCGACCTTGCGATCGGTGTAAATCTCCTCGCGGTAGAGCGTGGTCGCATCCATCACCGCTTCGGTCATCCGACTGTCGGGATCGGTGGCCATGTTGTTCCTTCGCTAGGGTCTTCGAATGCCGCAAGCGTAATGGAATCGACTGCCCCGAGGCAACCGGGGCGCCGGCCCGGCGCGTCAGCGCCGCATGAAGTTCTCGATGCTCGTCGCCAGCGCAACCGGCGTTTCGTGCATCGGATAGTGGCCGGCGTTGGCCATCACTTCGAGCTCCGAGTCCGGATAGCTGTCGAGGTACGTCGCCTGCATCACCGCGGTGTTGAGCGCCGGATCGTGCGCACCGACGATGACCTTGACCGGCAGGCGCAAGCCCGCGATCGACGCACTGAAGTCCGTCTTCGCCCACGCCGGCAGATAGGCGGCAAACGCGTCGCGCGACGAATGCGCGAGCGAGTAGTCGACGATCTGCTGGATCCACGTTCGCGCAAGCCGGTTGCCGGTCGTGTAGTCGATGATCGCGTAGCGGTTCTCCGGCTTGTCCGCCGCACCGCTGAAGAGCGCCCAGCCGGCATCGTCGAACGGCACGCCGGAAGCCGGCACCGGCGTGATGGCGATCAATTTGCGGATGCGCGGCGTGGCCATCGTGAGCACGCGCTGGACCGCCATGCCACCCATCGAGTGACCGATCAGGCTGAATTGCGCGAACCCCAGGTGATCGGCGAGCGCCAGCGCATCGGCGGCGATTTCGTCGATCGTGAAATCGCCGGCTGAGTCACGCATGCCGCCGTAGCCGCGGTAGTCGATGAACGCGTAAGTGAATTCGTCGCGGGTGAGCGACGGCTCCATCGGCGCGAACGCATGGCCGTCACCGAACCAGCCATGCAGCACCAGCACCTTGTGCGGCCCGTTTCCGACGACGTGATGACTGTTAGGCATCGTGCAACTCCCCGGACGATCTGGCGTCGCTCAGGTTGCGCGACGCCCGCTGTGTGTCCGAAGTGCCCGCCCCACCGGCGTTGCCGCCCGTGCTCACGTCACGCAGACGAAGTCGACCGTTTCGACCGGATCCGCGGCGTACGCATGACCGAAGCTGATGTGGCCCGTTCCGCGCAGGATGAATTCCTCCCGGCGCAACTGGATTTCCGGCTCGCCGTCGATCGTGAGGAAGGTGCCATTCGAGCTGTGATCGACGAGCACGAAGCGGTCGCGGCGCCGCTCGATGTGCGCATGCATGCGCGACGCCCTGCGGTCCGCGACGACGAAATCGTTTTGCGCGTCGCGTCCGAGCGAAAGCGTGGCCTTGGTCTCGCCGAGCAGGGTTTCCTCCGCGCCGTGACGCACCAGCAGGCGCGCGGGCGCGACGACGAGCCGCGTCGACAGCGTCGTCTGGTCGTCGGCGGAATCCTGCCAGACCAGCTCGCATACGCTCATGTCGCGAAGCTTGCCTTTGACGGTCAGCGCCGTCACCTCCCGGGTGCGCGCCCGGAGCCACGGCGACAGCGCTTGTGCAGTCGCCGCGGACAGGATCACCTGCGCGCCGTGCGCAACGCCCACGAGCCGTGCGGCAATGTTGACCGAGTCGCCAAAAAAGTCCCCGTCCGCCTCGATCGCCGGGCCGAAGTGGAATCCGACGCGTATGGCCAGCCGCTGCGTGCCGGCGGCTGGCTGCTCGGCCACGCGCGCCTGCATCTCCGCCGCCGCCTGCGCCGCGTCGTCGGCCGCGCGAAACACCGCCATCGCTTCGTCGCCGATCGTCTTGATCACACGCCCGGCATTTCCGTCGCAGGCCGCCCGCACCAGTCCGAGGCAATGGCCGATCGCCGAAAGCGCGCGCTCGTCGCCGAGCTCCTCGTAGATCCGCGTGCTGCCACTGACATCGGCGAACAGAACGGCGAATTCGGATGACGACGCAGGCATGGGGGTCGGCCACGGTCGCAACGGGCGTGCGCCAGTATAAAGCGCCCGCGCGCAGCCGGCGCCGATTGCGGATAATCGCCTGTTGCGCGCAGTAGTATTCGCGTTGACGCCCGTCCGGGCGGCAGCCTAGTATCGTTTGATCGAGTCGAGCTTGAGCTGATGCCGTCGCTGCCGCTAGGTTGGTTGTTCTGCCTGACGTTGTGGGCGGGAATCGCGCACGCCGCCGACGCCGGAATCTATACGATCGTCGACGGCGATGCGCGCGTGTTGCGCGGTCCGATGTGGTTCAGGCTCGTCGCCGGCGCGCGCGCGCAGGAAGGCGACCTCGTCGAAGTCAGCGGTCGCGGGCAGGTGCAGCTCGAGATGCTGCACAGCGGCACGCTGAGCGCGCAAGGACCGGCGCAATGGCTCGCGATCAACCTGTCCGCGGCGAACGACAAGGCGGCCGTTTCCTCCGAATTCGTCCTTGTGCGCGGCTGGTTCAAGGCGGTCGTGCCGCCGGGCCGGCGGCCATTGCGGCTGCGCCTGCCGACGGCCGCCGTGGATCTCGCCGACGCGATCGCCGTGTTGCATGCCGATACCAGCCTCGTCGAGTTCTTTGTCGAAGCGGGCAGCGCCAGGGTGTCGATACCGGTTGCGCGCGGCAAGGAAGCCCCGCGCAGTCGCGGCCCGAGCAGGCGAGTTCTGGACGCGCACCGGCGAGCGCGCATTCGTGACGGTGAACCATTCGCCCGCGTTCGTCACCGCGATGCCGCGCCAGCTCCGCGATCCATTGCCCGCGCTTGCCGGCCGCTTTGCGACGCCACCCCCACCGCTGGCGGCCGGGCGCGACATTGCGCTCGCAGAGGCCGAGCCGTGGCTTTCGGGGTCGACGCGCAAGGCATTCGTCAGGCGCCTGACACCGCGCCTTGCCGATCCGGAATTTCGCGCGGGCGTCAATGCGCATATTGCCGCGTATCCCGAATGGGACCGGATCCTGCATCCGGAGAAGTACCAGGCCGAAGCCGCCGATCGAAACCAACGCAAACACAGGCGCGGGCGGTGCGCCGCTGAAGAGCCCGGAGAAATGACGATGAAGCTGATCTGGAAATTCAACCTCGTGCTGTTCGGCATTTTCCTGCTGGGCTTTGCGATCGCGGGCATTGTTTCGCATCGCGCGCTCCAGGCGAACGCGCGCGAGGAAATCCTGCAGAACGCGCGGCTGATGATGGAGGCCGCGCTGTCGTCGCGGACGTACACGAACACGCAGGTGAAGCCGCTGCTGGAAACGCAGCTCAAGTACGCGTTCCTGCCGCAGACGGTCCCCGCCTACGCGGCGACCGAGGTGTTCAACGACATGCGGAAGAAGCACCCGGACTACGGCTACAAGGAGGCGACGCTCAATCCGACCAATCCGCGCGACCGCGCGAGCGACTGGGAGGCCGACGTCGTGAACGTATTCCGCGAGGCGCCGAGCACCACCGAGATCATCGGCGAGCGCGATACGCCGACCGGCCGGGCGCTGTACCTCGCGCGCCCGATCCAGATCACGAGCGCGGCGTGCCTCGTCTGCCACAGCACGATCGACGTCGCGCCGAAGACGATGCTCGATCAGTACGGCAGCGCGAACGGGTTCGGCTGGAAGATGAACGAGGTCATCGGTGCACAGGTCGTGTCGGTGCCGATGTCGGTGCCGATCAGGCGGGCGAGCGAGACATTTCGCACGTTCATGCTGTCGCTCGCACTGGTGTTCGTCGCGACGTTCGTGCTGCTGAACGTGATGCTGCACGCGATGGTGATCCGCCGCGTTACGCGGCTCGCCGCGATCGCCGACCAGGTGAGCCTCGGCAACCTCGACGCCGGCGAGTTCAGGACGCAGGAGCAAGGACGAGATCGGCGTGCTGACCGAGGCGCTGGCGCGAATGAAGGTGTCGCTCGTCCAGGCGATGAAGATGCTGGAATGATGTCCTTCACCACGCTCCCCGGCGCTGTCCTGCGTTAGCGCGGCATGACCGAACCGACCCGACTCGGCAAGTACGAGATCCAGAGCGTCCTCGGCAAGGGCGCGATGGGCGTCGTCTACAAGGCCGTCGATCCGCACATCGAGCGGACGGTGGCGATCAAGACGGTGCGCAAGGACCTGCTCGATCCCGATCTCGCCGCGCAGTTCATGGCTCGCTTTCGCAACGAGGCGCGCGCCGCGGGGCGCGTACACCATCCGAACATCATCGCGATCTACGAATACGGCGAAGACAACGACGTCGCGTACATCGCGATGGAGTACGTCGACGGCACCGGGCTGCGCGAGTACCTGAACCGCAAGGCGCGCTTCGAGTTCTCGCAGATCGTCGCAATCCTCGCGCAACTGCTGCTGGCGCTGGAGTTCGCGCATGCGCAAGGCGTCGTGCATCGCGACATCAAGCCGGCGAACCTGATCCTGACGACGGGCGGCGCGCTGAAGGTCGCCGACTTCGGCATCGCGCGCATCGATGCGTCGAACCTGACGATGACCGGCATGGTGATGGGCACGCCGTCGTACATGGCGCCGGAGCAATGCCAGGGACTGCCGAGCGACCATCGCGCCGACCTGTTCAGCGCCGGCGTGGTGCTCTACGAGTTGCTGACCGGCGTCAAGCCGTTTGCCGGTTCGATCGAAACGATCGCCTACAAGATCTGCCACCAGGATCCTCAGCCGCCGTCCGAAATCGCGCCCATCGAGGTGCCGCCGTCGATCGATGCGCTGATCGCCACGGCGCTCGCGAAGCGGCCCGATGAGCGCTTCCAGCACGCGCGCGCATTCCATTTCGCGCTGCGGCTGGCGGCGGGCGAGGAAGCTCCGGGGCATGCGGGAGGGGAAACGACCGTGATCAATCTCGCCGAAGTTCCGCTGCAGCCGTCAGGGACGCACGTGTGGGACGACGCGTCGCTCGCGACGGCCGAACGGCAGTTCGCCCGGTTCGTCGGGCCGATGGCGCGCATCCTGGTGCGCCAGGCGGCGTCGCAGGCGCACGATGCGCGCGAGCTGTATGCGCTGCTGGCCGAGCACATCGGCGACGTCGGGCAGCGCACGCAATTCATCGCGCAATCGGGTACGGCGGAGGCGAGCGGCTCGCACGGCCGCGCATCGACGCACCCCGGGTCGCTGTCGCTTCGCGGCGCGACGCGGTCGGGCGAGCCGACGCACGGGACGGCTTCGCGCACGAAGACGCCGCGGCCGCTCGAGCAGGCATTCATCGACCAGACGACGTCGCGCCTCGCCGTGTACCTCGGACCGATCGCCAAGGTTGTCGCGCGCAAGGCCGCGCAGCAGGCACGCGACTCGGACGAATTCGTCCAGCTCGTCGCCGAGCATATCGGCACGCAGGACCGCAGTGCGTTCCTGCGCGATGTCACTGCCGGCGAAAGCTGACGCGGGCGCGCTAAATTCGGCAGCCCTGCGCGCAACTGGCGTAGGATGCGCGCGTTCGTCGGTCATCTTCTTGTCTTACGCGAGGTCCGTCATGCGCAATCCTCGATTCCTGCTGGGCGTGGCGCTTGCGGCGATCGCCGTCTGCGCGAGCGCCGACGACTATCCGTCACGTCCCGTCAAGATCGTCGTGCCGTTCTCGGCGGGCGGACCCGCCGACGTCTACGCGCGCTTTCTTGCGCAGCGGCTGCAGGGGGCGATGGGCCAGCCGTTCGTCATCGAGGACCGGCCCGGCGCCGGATCGGTCGTCGGCACGGAGATCGTGGCGAAGAGCGCGCCCGACGGCTACACGCTGCTGCTGATGTCGAATACCCATACGGTCAACGAATCGCTGATGCCGAACAAGCCGTTCCAGCTGATGCGCGATTTCACGCCCGTGGCGCCGATCAATTACTCGGATCTCGTCCTGGTCGTCAATCCCGCAGTGCCGGCGAAGACACTGCAGGAGCTGATCGCGCTCGCGAAGGCGCAGCCCGGCAAGCTCAACTACGCGTCGTCCGGCCCGGGCACGCCGTATCACATGGCGGGCGAGCTGTTCAAGGCGATGGCGGGACTCGACATCGTGCACGTTCCGTACAAGGAAAGCTCCGGCGCGCGCACCGGCGTGCTCGGCGGCCAGGTCGAGATGATGTTCGATGCCGTGACCGTGATGAACGAACAGGTGAGGGCCGGCAAGGTGCGGGCGCTCGCGACGAGCGGGAAGGCGCGCTCCTCGGTGATGCCGGGCGTCCCGACGCTTGCCGAAGCGGGCGTTCCCGGCTACGAAGCGGTGATCTGGCTCGGGCTGATCGCACCGAAAGGCACGCCGCCTGCGATCGTGAATCGACTCAACGCGGAGGTCACGAAGATCGTGACGCGCCCGGACGTGCAGGCCGAATGGGCGAAGGAGGGCGCGGTCCCGATGACGATGACACCCGACGCGTTCGGCCGCTACCTCGCGGACGACATCGTCAAATGGGAGCGCATCGTCAAGCTGTCGGGCGCTCGCGTGGATCGGTGACGCAGCCGGGCGCAGCCGAGCTCCACGTACTCTCGGCGGGCGCGGCCAAGGGCATCGTCCAGGCGCTCGCGGGCGCTTTTTCGGATGCGAGCGGCGTCGCGATCGCCGCGACGTTCGATGCCGCCGGCGCGATTCGCGAGCGCCTGCTGGCCGGAAGTCGCTGCGATGTTCTGATATCGACTGCACCGATGCTCGACGCGCTCGCCGCTGCGGGCCGCGTGGACGCATCGTCCATCGCCGTCGTTGGCGCAGTGGCAACCGGCGTCGCGGTTCCGGATCGAGGCCCTGTCCCGCGGATCGTCGACCGCGACGATCTGCGCGCGTTGCCTGCTGGACGCTTCCGCGCTGTACTGCCCGGACATCGAACGCGCGACGGCCGGCCTCCATTTCATCCGCGTTCTGGAAACGCTCGGCATCCGCGATCGGGTTGCCGCGAAGCTGCATCCTCACCCGAACGGCGCGCGCGCGATGGCTGCCATGGCCGAGGACGCGCGCTCGAATCCAGGCGCGGTGGGCTGCACGCAGGTCACCGAAATTCTCTATACGCCGGGCGTGACGCTGGTTGCGCCGCTTCCTGTGCCGTTCGCGCTCACTACCGTCTACGCGGCCGCCGCCTCGAGTAGCGCCGAGTCCGCCGACGCCGCGCGCCGGTTCATCGCGATGTTGACGGGCGCCGCAACGCGCGCGCTGCGCCGATCGGGCGGCTTCGACTAGCGCCGAGGACCGCGCGCCGCGCGACCGCTCAAGCGCCGCGGACGCTTCAGGCGGCGACCGGCACGCACGCCGGCAAGCGCCGCTCGTTCGCCTGCGCGGGGGGCGATCGCAACACCAGCATCGAGTCGCCGAATTCATGGGTGCGGTAGCGTCCGCGTTCGAGCGCTGCGGTGACGCGCGCCAGCGCGGCGTCGCTCGCGAAGGCGCGCAGCAGCGCGTAGTGGCTGCTGCCCGGCTCATGCGTACCGGTGATCAGGCCGTCGACGACGCGCAGGCGCGTGCGCGGACCGATGCGCTGCGTCGCAACGCCTTCGCCGGCGCGGACGATCCCATCCGCCAGTGCGGCGTGCTCGAGCGCGCGCACGACGGTCGTCCCGACCGCGATGACGCGCGAGCGCTCGCGTCGCGCCTGCGCGATCAGCGCCGCGGTCGACGCGGAAATCCGGTACGGCTCGTCGAGCGGCAGCCGATCGTCGAGTTGCGGATCGCCGGTCGATGACAGGCCGGCCGCGTGCGTCAGCGTCGCGAACCGGATTCCGCGCTCCCGCATCGATGCGAGCGAGCGCCAGTCGATCGCGAATCCCGCCGACGGCGGCTCGAACGCGACGGGCGCGGCGGCGAACGGCGTCCACGCGTCCCACAACTGCAGCGGTTCGCGCAAGTGCGAATACTGGACGGGGCGTCCGTGGATGGCCAGCATGTGCCAGAAGCTCGCGCGCGTCGCATCGAAGCGCAGGCGCACGAGGCGCGGATGATCGAGCAGCCGCTGCACGGTCGCCTCGAGCGGGCCGAGCGCCAGGATATCGCCGGCGGCGAGCGACGGCGGCAGCGGCCGCTCTTCGGTGCGAGTGTGGAAATCGCCCGCACCGAAGACGACGGCGTCGACCTCGGTGACGTCGCTGCGCAGCGTGCACCATGCCGCGAGCCGCACTTCGACCGGCGCGCGCGTGCGCAGGTGGATGCCCTGCAGGCTGGCCGGGAGCGTCGCCGCATCGTTCGCGATTACGGAATCACCCCGGCGCAGGAAATCGAGCCAGCGGGAGCGAGGCGCGTGCACGATGCGGTTCGCCGCATCGACGACGAGGAGCCGCGCGTCGCGCGGACGCTGCTGCGCGCGGTCGGCGGCGATCACGCGACGGCCGGTGCGACGCCCGCGGATCGCGCGGCGTCGGGCAACGCGTGCGCCGGCAGCGCGCCGGCGATCGCATCGGCCAGTTCGCGCGCGGCATCTGCCGGTGCGCGCAGCGTCGAGCGATCGGCGTCGGGTACCGCCAGCGCGTGCAGCGGCGTATCCATGTCGCCCGGATCGATCGCCAGGAACCGCACGCCGAAGTCCCTGCATTCCTCGTCCCAGATGTGCGTCATCTGACGCAGCGCTGCCTTGCTCGCGCCGTACGCGCCCCACGTCGGATACGCAGTGAGCGCGGCATCGCTCGACACGTTCAGCACGACCGCGCCGCGGCCTTCGCGCGCCGACGCCGCGAGCGCACCCAGCAATGCCTTCGTCAACCGGAACGGTCCGACGACGTTCGCAGCGAGCGCGCGCTCGACGTCCTCGCATTCGGTGTCGGCCAGCAGCGCGAGCGGCACCGGTCCGAGGCAGGACGCGTTGTTGACGAGCACGTCGAGTCCGCCCTTCCATCCGAGCACCTGCAGCGCGAGCGGATGGATGCCCCGCTTGCTCGCGATGTCGGCCGCGACCCCGAGCGACCCCGGCTCGTCGCGCGCCACCTGTTCGACGCGAGCGCGATCGCGGGCGACGAATGCGACGCTCGCGCCGCGTTCGCGGAACTCGCGGACCAGCGCGCGGCCCAGGCCGGACGTTCCGCCGGTCACGAGGATTCGCAATCCGTGCAACCGGTCAAGTGAGAATGCCTTTCCGATGTCCATGCTTGACGCTCCGTTGGCTGATGCGACGATAATAGGCATGGCAACCCGCGGCCCCAAGCGCGCTGTCCATTCCGCTGACGGATAGTCGACACGATGGACTCGCCCGAGCGCGTCGCCTCGCATCTCGCGCGCAATCTCGCCAGCCTGCGGCATTCGCGCGGACTGACGCAGGACGCGCTCGCGAAGAGCGCGGCCGTTCCCCGCTCGACGATCGCCAATCTCGAATCCGGTGTCGGCAATCCATCGCTCGTCGTGCTCGTCAAGGTCGCCAACGCGCTTGCCGTTCCGATCGACGAGCTCACCGCGGCGCCTCGCGCCAAGGTGCGCACCTGGAAGACCGCAGACGTCCCGGTACAAAGCCGCGGCCGCGGGGTCACGCTGCGGCCGCTCGTTCCCGAGCCCGTGCCCGATGAGCTGTTGACGCTGATGGACTTCGCGCCCGGCGCTTCGATGCGCGGGACGCCGCATCTGCCGGGCACGCGCGAATTCTTCACATGCCTCACCGGGCACGTCACGATCTTCGTCGTCGGCGATCGTTACGATCTCGGCGCGGGCGACGTACTCGGGTTTCCGGGAAACGTCGCGCACTCGTACCAGAACCCGGATGCCGCGCAGGATGCGTCCGGCATTTCGATCGTGGTCCTGGCCAAAGCGGGCGTCTGATCGGCCCGCGCGCGTGGGCTGCACGCGCCGCGCAGGCATCGGCCGGCAAATCGCAATGCGGGACAGCGGCCCGCTGTGGCCGGGAAGCCTCGCAACCTAGCGGGGCAGCAATTGACCGGTCAGCGCGTGGCGGATGTCGCGGAGCTTGGCCTTGACGCGCGATTCGTTGACGGGTCCCATCCGGATGAGCATTTTCTGGCCGGCGGACCGCTGCTCGAGCGCCGGGTCCGCGAACTCGTAGAGCACCTTCGGCTGCGCGAGCGCGATCGGCGCCGGGACGTCGGGTGTCGCCAGCAGAAGGTCGATGACATCGACTAGGCGATCGTTGAAATAGCCGTTCGGATAGCCGAGGTCTTCGTACGCTTTCTGGAACAGCGGATAGAAGCGGACGTACGTCGCGACGAGTTGCCGGGTGTCGGCCTGTTCCATCACGCGCAGGTCGGTCGAGTAGCGGGCCGCGTTGTCGGCGCGCAGCAGCGTCGTCCCGCCGGACTCCGCCGTTTCGAGGGCGCCGTCGACCGGCTTGACCGACATTCGGGACAGCGCGACCGTCGGGCGGGGCAGATTGTCGATCGTCGCAACGAAGCGCGTCGCGATTGCCTGCAAATGGAATACGCGGTCGAGCGGCACAGCGGCGAACAACCCGGCCATTGCGCTCTGCAGCGCCGAATCGCTGTCGGCGAGCGCGGGGAGCGACGTCGGCGCTTCCGCCGCGGGGGCGGCCGCATCGATCGGGAAACGGGGGGCCGTCGTCGCAGGCGCGGGCGGTGCCGCGGGTTCGGCGGCGGCCGGAGCCGGCGGTGCGATTGCCGGTTCGATCCGATGCATGCCGCGCCAGACAAGCGCCGCGGCGAGAACCACCGCGACGACCATGACGATCGGCCAGAGCCAACTGGAGCGTCGCGCCACGTCACGGCGCGGATCGATCGGCCGCTCGAAATCCGGATCCGGATCCAACGTTTCAATGCGTTCCATGGCGATCCCCTTGAAGACAATGACGCCGGCCCCGACGCAGAAATCGGGGCTCGACGTCGTTCGACTCGCCGAGTGGGCATCGGTTCGCGTCCGGGCGCGTTCCTTTGTGCGGAATCCCGGTCTGTCGGTTTCGCGCGACGCTGGCGCCTCCGGCGGGTGAGCGTCGCGTCAGGCGTGTGCGAGCCGCTCGCCGTGCTCGCGCGTCGCGTGGAAGCCGACCTTCGGCCAGCGTTCCATCGTGACCTGCAGGTTGTACTTGTTCGTCGCGAGGAACACCGGGTTGCCGTCGACGTCCGTCGCCAGCGCGGCGGCCTGCTCGCGCTCGAAATTGCGCCGGATCGCGTCATCGGGGAACGTCAGCCAGCGCGCGGTGGAAATGTTCGCCGTCTCGTAGATGGCGTCGACCTTGTATTCGGTCGCAAGTCGCTGCGCGACGATTTCGAACTGCAATGGGCCGACGGCGCCGAGCAACACCGTGTTCGTGTGCGACGACGCGAACACCTGGATCGCGCCCTCCTCGCCCAACTCCTGCAGACCCTTCGACAGCGGCTTCGCCTTGAACGGGTCGCGCGGACGCGCGACGCGGAAGAGCTCGGGCGCGAAATACGGGATGCCGCGGAACGCGAGCGGTTCGCCTTCCGTCAGCGTGTCCCCGATCTGCAGCTGCCCGTGGTTGTGGATGCCGATGATGTCGCCGGCGACCGCATCCTCGCTCGCGACGCGCTCGTTGGCCATGAACGTCAATGCGTTCGCCAGCTTCATTTCGCGCCCGCTGCGCAAGTGACGCACTTTCATCGCCGGCTGGTAGCGGCCCGAGCAGACGCGAAAGAACGCGATCCGGTCGCGATGCCGCGGATCCATGTTCGCCTGGATCTTGAAGACGAAGCCGGTGAACGGTTCTTCGGTCGGCGTGACGACGCGGGCGCTCGCGTCCCGCGGCTGCGGCGGCGGCGCCCATTCGACGAGCGCCTGAAGGATCTCCTGCACGCCGAAATTATTGATCGCCGAGCCGAAGAACACGGGCGTTTGCGCACCCGCGAGAAACCTCGGCGGGTCGAACGGGTGGCTCGCGCTTCGAATCAGCTCGATGTCATGGCGCAACGCCGCGGTTTCCCCGGCAAAGAGATCGTCGAGGCGCGGATTGTCGAGGCCTTCGATCCGCTCGGTATCCGTCGCGACGCGCTCCTCGCCGGGCGCAAATCGCAGCAACCGGTCGTTGCCCAGATGAAACACGCCGCGGAAGCGCTTGCCCATGCCGAGCGGCCAGCTGATCGGCGCGCAGTCGATGTTCAGCATCGACTCGATTTCCTCGAGCAGCACGAGTGGCTCGCGCACCTCGCGGTCGAGCTTGTTGACGAACGTGATGATCGGCGTCGACCGCAGCCGGCACACGTCGAGCAGCTTGATCGTCCGCGCTTCGACCCCTTTCGCGGCGTCGATCACCATCACGGCCGCGTCCACGGCCGTGAGCACGCGATACGTGTCCTCCGAGAAATCCTCGTGCCCCGGCGTGTCGAGCAGGTTGATCGTGTGGCCGGCGTACTCGAACTGCATCACCGAGCTGGTGACGGAAATGCCGCGCTGCTTCTCGACTTCCATCCAGTCCGACGTCGCGTGCCGGGCGCTCTTGCGGGATTTCACCGTTCCGGCGAGCTGGATCGCGCCGCCGAACAGCAACAGCTTTTCGGTCAGCGTCGTCTTGCCGGCGTCGGGGTGGGAAATGATGGCGAACGTGCGCCGGCGAGCGACGTCGCGCACGAGATCCGCGGGATGTGCATCGGTGTCCATGGTGGGCGCGCGCCGGGCCACGCATCGCCCCGCGCAAAACAAAACCGCCGGCCGGGAAGGCAGGCGGCGGCAATCGCGTCGATTATACCAAGCGCCGCGCGAAGACCCCGATCACCCGAACGGCCGCACGCCGATCAGCGGCCCATGCAAGTAAAGCGCGAACGCAAGGGCCACGGCGACGCCGACGACGACCGCCGCGGCGTCGCGCGTGAAGCCGCGCGCCTCGTAGGTGACGCCGGCCTTGCGGTCGCGCCTTCTCGACGCGCCGAAATCAACGCTGCTCCAGACAAGAAATACGCCGAACAGGACGACGTCGCCGAGGCGCCCGTTCGCCAGCAGATGGCCGAGCGCCCACAGCGCCACGCCCGCCAGCATCGGATGCCCGATCGCCGCCTTGATCCGCGTCCCGGGGATGTACGCCGCTGCGATGAGTACGAAGGCCAGCACGCTCAGTAACGCCGCGACGTGACGCATCGATGCCGGCGGGGTCCAGACCACGACGGGATCGGCGCGCGTCATGCCGAAGCCCCAGATGACGAGACCCAGTCCGACGATCGATACCAGCGAGTAGATCGCTTTCCAGCGGCGCTCACCGATGCGAGCGCGCTGGCGCGCACGCCAGTCGTCGGCAAAGACACGGACCGAATGCGCGCCGAGAAAGACCACGAGACCCAGGATCAGGATTGTCATCGGCGCCATTGCAGCGTGAAGTCGCGACGGGTGCATGGTACTGCACGGACAGGTCGCCGGGCTGCGCTATGCTTTGGCGATGGCCTTGCTGACGGTTCGCGACGCGGAGATTGCATTCGGCCTCACGCCGCTTCTCGATCGCGCCAATCTGACGATCGCCGCCAACGAGCGCATCGGGCTGATCGGACGCAACGGCACGGGAAAGTCATCGCTGCTGAAGGCGATCGCAGGTGAGCTGGCGCTGGACGACGGTGTCATCGAGCGTTCCGACGGCCTTGTCGTGGTGCTCGTCGAGCAGGAGCCCGCGCTGCCCGCGGCGTCCACGCTGCGCGAGAGCCTGTCGCAGCGCGGGCGGCTTGCGCACGTTCACGACGAGCGCGAGCGCTGGCGGATCGAGGCGCGGCTATCCGAGTACCTGCATCGCTTCGGGCTCGACGAAGCGCAGGCGCCGGAACGCGCGTCCGGTGGAGAGCGCAAGCGCGCCGCGCTCGCCCTGGCGCTTGCGCTCGCGCCTGACTTGCTGTTGCTGGACGAGCCGACGAATCATCTCGACATCGATGGCATCGCGCTGATCGAAAGGCTCGCGCTCGACGTGCCGGCGTCGATCGTCGTCACGCACGACCGGGTCTTTCTCGATCGTGTCTGCACGCGGATCGTCGAGCTCGACCGCGGGCTCCTGCGTTCGTATCCGGGCAGCTTCGCGGCATACGAGGCCCGCAAGACGATCGAGCTGGCCGCCGAAGCGACTGCCGCGCGCAAGTTCGACCAGTTCTGGCGCCAGGAGGAAGCGTGGATTCGCAAGGGGATCGAGGCACGCCGCACGCGCGACGAAGGCCGCGTGCGCCGCCTCGACGCGCTGCGACACGAGCGGGCGTTGCGCCGCGAGCGTGCGGGCAACGTCAAGCTGACGCTCGACGCCGGGGATCGCTCCGGCAAGCTCGTCGCCGAGCTCGATCACGTGACGAAGCGATTCGGCGCGAGCACGCTGGTCCGCGATCTGTCGCTGCGCATCCTCCGCGGCGACCGCCTGGCGCTGCTCGGACCGAACGGCGCGGGAAAATCGACGCTGCTGAAAATGATCCTCGGGCGCCTTTCGCCCGATTCGGGACGCGTGCGCCTCGGTACGCGCCTCGATATCGCCTACTTCGACCAGATGCGCGAGCAACTCGATCCCGAGCGCACGCTCGTTCAGACGATCAGCCCCGGTTCGGACTGGATCGAAAGCGCCAACGGTCGCAAGCACGTGCTGTCCTATCTCGGCGACTTCCTGTTTCCGCCGCAGCGCGCGAATGCGCCGGTCAAGACGCTGTCGGGCGGCGAGCGCAACCGGCTGCTCCTCGCGCGGCTCTTCGCGCAGCCGGCGAACCTGCTGGTGCTGGACGAGCCGACGAACGACCTCGATATCGAATCGCTCGAACTGCTCGAAACGACGCTGCAATCGTATGCCGGTACGCTGCTGCTCGTCAGCCACGACCGCGCGTTTCTCGACAACATCGCGACGCAGACGCTGGTGGCGGAGGGCGACGGCGCGTGGAGCGAGTACGTGGGCGGGTACAGCGACTGGTTGGCGCAGCGGCGGCCGCCCGCCGAAAGCCGTGCGGAAACGGCAGCGAGCCCGACGCGAAACGCCGCACCGCGATCGGCCGCGCCTGCGCGCGTGCGCTTGACGTTCAACGAACGGCGCGAGCTCGACGCGCTTCCGGCCGAGCTCGAGGCCCTCGAGCGCGAGCAGCACGCGTTGAGCGAGCGGATGTGCGCGCCCGATTACCACAGGCAGGATGTCGGACGGATCAAGGCGGACCGCTTGCGTGCCGAGGAAATCGAGCGCCTGCTGACCGAGCGATTCGCACGCTGGGGCGATCTGGACGCAAAGGACCAGGCAGCCTCTCGCCCGCAGCCGGCCGGGTCGCAGCGAGGGGTCACGTAGAATCGCGGGCGCATGAGCGCCTACCCGCACCTGCTCGCGCCGCTCGATCTCGGTTTCGCGACGCTCAAGAATCGCGTGCTGATGGGGTCGATGCACACCGGGCTCGAGGAATCGCCGAACGGCTTCGCGAAGCTCGCCGCGTTCTATGCGGCGCGCGCGCGCGGCGGCGTGGGCCTGATCGTCACCGGCGGCATTGCGCCGAACTTCGCTGGACGGGTCGAGCCGCGCGCATTGCAGCTGTCGTTCGGTTGGCAGGCGGCGAAGCACCGGCAGATAACCGGTGCCGTGCACGATGCCGGCAGCCGGATCGCGCTGCAGATCCTGCACGCGGGCCGCTATTCGTATCATCCGTTGTCGGTGGCTCCGTCGGCGATCCGCTCGCCGATCACGCCGTTCCGGCCGCGCGCGCTGACGCGCTGGGGTGTCGAACGCACGCTCGCCGCCTACGTGCGCTGCGCGCGTCTCGCGCAACGCGCCGGCTACGACGGCGTCGAGATCATGGGCTCGGAAGGCTACCTGATCAACCAGTTCGTCGCGCCGCAGACCAATCGGCGCAGCGACGAATGGGGCGGTGCGTTCGCGAACCGGATCCGCTTCGCGGTCGAGACGGTGCGCCGCACGCGCGAAGCGATCGGTCCCGCGTTCATCATCATCTACCGGCTGTCGATGCTGGACCTGGTCGATGGCGGCAGCACGTGGGACGAGGTCGTGGCGCTCGCGCAAGCGGTGGAAGCGGCGGGGGCGACGCTGATCAATACCGGGATCGGCTGGCACGAGGCGCGGATTCCGACGATCGCGACGATGGTCCCGCGCGGCGCGTTCACCTGGGTGACGGCGCGGCTGCGCGGCGCGGTCAAGGTACCGCTGATCACGACCAACCGCATCAACGACCCTGCCGTTGCCGACGCGATCCTCGCGCGGGGCGACGCGGACATGGTGTCGATGGCGCGGCCGTTTCTCGCCGACGCCGAGTTCGTCAACAAGGCGGCGCAAGGGCACGCCGCCTCGATCAACACGTGCATCGCGTGCAACCAGGCGTGTCTCGATCACATCTTCAAGCGCGAGGTTGCGACCTGCCTCGTCAATCCGTTTGCTTGCCGCGAAACCGAGATCGCCCTCGTGCCGGCCCGAGTGCCGAAGCGCGTCGCCGTCGTCGGCGCTGGCCCGGCGGGCCTCGCCTGTGCGACCACGGCCGCCGAATGCGGCCACCACGTCACGCTGTTCGATGCGGCCGCCGAGATCGGCGGTCAGTTCAATCTTGCCCGCCGCGTTCCGGGGAAGGAAGAGTTCGCCGAAACGCTGCGCTATTTCGACCATCGACTCACCACCCTCGGTGTCGAGCGACGGCTGGGTCGACGCGCGACCGCGGAGGACCTGCGCGACGCCGAAGCGGTGATTCTCGCGACCGGCATCGTTCCGCGGCAACCGGTCGTCGAAGGCCTGGCGCATCCGAGCGTGGCGAGCTACGTCGACATCATCGAGGGCCGCCGCAGCGCCGGGCGCAATGTCGCGATCATCGGCGCGGGAGGCATCGGCTTCGACGTCGCCGAATTCCTGACGCACGCGGGGCACGACGACGGACATGCGAGCGCCGGCCAGTTGCACGATCCCGCGATCGAGGCGTTTCGCGACGAATGGGGCATCGACGCGGACTACGAACTGCGGGGCGGCGTCAAGGCACCGCGACAGCCGATTGCGCCACGCAACGTATGGCTGCTGCAGCGCAAGACGTCCAAGGTTGGCGACGGCCTCGCGAAAACGACGGGCTGGATCCGCCGCACGCTGTTGCGCAAGCGCGGCGTGAAAATGCTGTCGGGCGTCGTCTACGAGCGGATCGACGATGCCGGTCTGCACATTCGCGTCGACGGGCAGTCGCAGGTGCTTGCCGTCGACACGATCGTGATTTGCGCGGGGCAGGAGCCGCGGCGGGAACTGGTGGCCGCGTTGAATGACGCCGGCATCCGGCACACGCTGATCGGCGGCGCCGATGTCGCGGTCGAGCTCGATGCCAAACGCGCGATCGATCAGGGCACGCGGGTCGCGCTGGCCCTCTAGACTCCGACAACCCAGGACGGCTTGGCAGTCACCGCGCAATTGCGAATACGTGCGCTTGGATCTTCCCGTCGATGGGGCCGGGCCCGAATCGCTGCGCAATCAGTTTTTCCGCGAGATCGGTCGCCTCGGCAAGGCGCGAAGGGTCGCGCGCCTCGATCTCGTTTCGAAGCGGCGTGCCGTGGCAATACCCGGTCGCCGCAGAGCGCGCGGATTCCGCCCGGCTGCGCGCGGCGAGCGTCGTTATCGCGGGCGCCTTGGCGAAACCGCCGTTTCGAAGGTCCTGCGCGATCAGGCTGCACTCGAAATAACCGTGCGGGATCCGGACCAGAAAACGCGGAGGATCTGCGGGAAAGACGGTGTCGACGGCGCTTTGCACCGAATGCGCGAAATCATTCTCCTCGATGCGGTCCCACGCATTGAACAGGAGCGTGCCTCCGGGGCGCAGCACGCGGCGCACCTCCGAATAGGCTTTCGCGCGATCGGGAAAGAACATGACGCCGAACTGGCAGACGACGGCGTCGAACGATGCGTCGTCGAACGGAAGCTGCATTGCGTCGGCCTGTCGCCATTCAACTTCGCGCGCCGTTCCGACGCGCGCCGCATGATCGAGCATCGGCTGGTTCAGGTCGGTGGCGACAATCGACACGGTCGGCGGCAGCGACGATGCCATCGTGCGCGTCACGATGCCCGTGCCGGCGGCGATCTCGAGCACGCGTGTCGCGGGCAACGCGCCTAGCCGCTCGACAAGATCGCGCGCATACGGCTCGAACAGCATCGGAACGAGGCAGGCTTCGTAGAGCTTCGGAATCGACCCCGTGAAGCGGGCGCCTATGTCGCCGTCGCTCATCGCACTGCCTTCGGCTGCAGCTGACCACGCATGCTGACTCCTCCTTCGACAGCGGAAATGGGCATCCCGCTCGTCCTCGGGGCCGGACCGAAGCGCCAGTTTACCGCGACGCGGATACGCTTTCGCTGTTGTGTTTTCGCACACCAGTCGCGGTATCCGGACGCGCAGAATTCTTGCGCGCGAAATCGCACTCCGGGTACAATGCAATCACTCGCACTTGATGCGTAACTTGATGCCACCCGACCCAAACTAGCCAACCCGAACTGGCCAACCAACCGCACCGCATCTCCGAACCATGACACGCAGCCTTCACATCGGCCATTCACCCGCTCCGGACTTCCGAGTCCGTGGCGCAGCCATTGCCGAGTCGAAGCGTTCGTGCGCCGCGATGCAGCGGTCGGCGCCCGGGACCGCCCTCTTCGGCGGCGACGCGGCGACGTAGCTTCCCCCGACCGGACGACGTCCGCCGGGTGGTCGGCGGAACCGTCGAAAGGTCTTTCCGATCTCTTTCGACGGCCTCCGCCACAAGCGGCGAGGAGGCTGTTCGTTTGCGGGTGCGCCGCGCGCGCTTCGCGTGGAGAAAGGAGCATCGAACGCATGATCGACACATTCGACCGCAACGCAGCGTGCGCGGGGACGATCGCGTGGAGGGACGATCCGTAAAGGGAGGCGCTCTTCTCTCGCGAGGCCCGGCGCGTTTGCCGGGTTTTTTGTTGCCCGGCGATGGAGCGACAACCTAACGGGGCATCAAATGACACACGAACATCGAGCGTACCGGCGGCCGTACCGCCGCGGCGACTACCACCTCGTCGATACGACGCGCGAGGGCACGTACTGGCAGTCCGCCGATGGCGTCGTCGTGCGGATGGCGAGCGCGGAATGCGAGCGCATGCGCGTGCGAAGCACCGCGCCCGCGTGGAGCGTGCCGCTCGTACTGCTGCTCGGCCGCATGGCCGGGCAATGAACTCACCGCGAAAGCGGTCGAGCCTACGGCGATTTCGAGTGCTGTGCGCGGCACTCCTAACCGACATTGCGGAATCGCCGCCGCAAGGGCGCGTCGCGCGCCGATGCGGTCACCAGTCGCGAAAGCCCCGGCGAGGCAACTCGCCGGGGCCGTGACGAAAGGCATGCGCCGGCTTACCGGCGACCCGGCAGGCACCCGCCGCTTGATGCGCTGGGGTGCGCCAGGACGACGGCTGGTAAGCGGATCGGACCGCTGGCGCGTTAAGTGCTATTACAATCAGCTCCATGGACCCGCTCGTCCTGACCGTCGACATGGCCGGCCTTCCCCAGGCGTGGGTGGAGCTTGAGGAAGCGATCACCTACCACGCGAAGCAGATGGTCGCGTGGTCGCTCGGCGCCGTCGTGCGGGAATTCCGCGGCGGCTGGCAGCGCGACGGCTCCCGATCGCGCCTCGCCACCAAATCGATCCTCGCGATCAAGGGCAGCGCCGGACGTCCGCTGTCGCACACGCCCGGTCTGACGAATCCGATGCTGTTCGCCCGCGACCGGCAGGTGTGCGCATATTGCGGTGGACGCTACCTGTACCGGGAGCTTTCCCGCGATCACATCATTCCGGCGTCGCGGGGCGGCCGCGATACCTGGATGAATTCAGTCACGGCGTGCCGCAGCTGCAACACGCGCAAGGGCAATCGCGCGCCCGAGCAGGCGAACATGCCGCTGCTGTACGTCCCCTACGTGCCGAATCGGCACGAGCATTTCATCCTGCGCAATCGCCGGATTCTCGCCGACCAGATGGAATATCTGCTGGCCGGTGTGCCGCGAACCAGCCGCCTGCATGTTCCGCCGCACGCCAGGTAGCGCGATTCCCGGATAACCTTGCGCGGGTCGCGCGATCGCGTTGGTCGCGCGAGTCGCCAACCTCTCGCGCGACTTCTTGCGCCGCAGCGGCCGACCGCTGGCCGCAACTGGCATGCCCCTTGCGAGCGTCACGACGATGATGGCGTATATTGCATCGTCACGCTGCGCACCGCCGCATGACGGCCGATTTCGCCGCGAGCTTTCGAGAGCATTTGCGCAACAGGACGCGAGATGGGAATCGACCTGCCGGCACCGGCGAAACACATTCGCCTGACATCGCACCATCCGATCGACGGCGCGGCTTGCGCGCCGCTGATCCATTGGGGCACCGCAGATCCGCTGGTGCGCGGACCCGTCGTCGGCACGACGACCCATCGCAGCCAGCGCAATGTCATCGGCACGCACAGCGGAAGCTATGGCGTTTACCGCGCGTTGGCCGTCGCGGCGAAATCGCTGACGCGCGGCCATCGTCCCGATCTGACGAATACCTCGCCGACCGATCTGATCGGTCCGTATCCTCAATGGGCCGAGCCGGACCGCATCGTGTCGATGGACCCATGGGGCGGCGTCGTCGCTGAGGTCTACAAGACGTTTCTTGCGGATGGTTACGACATACGTCCGACGATTGCCGTCACCAAGGCGCACATCGATCTGCCCGAAATACGGCATGCGATGGCGACCGGAAGGCTCGTCGCCGATGGCCGGTTCCTGCTGAAAAACGGTTCCGCGCTCGTCACCAAGGCGGCGGTCGAGCCGGTCTGGTGGCTGCCGGGTGTCGCGCGGCGGTTCAACGTCGGCGAGGCGGATCTGCGGCGCGCGTTGTTCGAGGAAACAGGCGGCATGTACCCCGAGCTCGTCACGCGCAGCGATCTCGAAGTTCTGCTGCCGCCGGTCGGCGGACAGACGGTGTACATCTTCGGCGATCCGCGCGATCTCGCGAAGCCGGAAGTCACGCTGACGGCGCGGATGCATGACGAGTGCAACGGCTCCGACGTGTTCGGCTCCGACATCTGCACGTGCCGCCCATACTTGACGCACGCGATCGAGGAGTGCATACGCGGCGCGCAGGCCGGCGGCGTCGGAATCGTCGTCTATTGCCGCAAGGAGGGCCGCGCGCTCGGAGAGGTGACGAAGTTCCTGGTCTACAACGCGCGGAAGCGCCAGGAAGGCGGCGACAGCGCCGAGCAACTATTTCCTGCGCACCGAGTGCGTCGCGGGCGTGCAGGACATGCGCTTCCAGGAGCTGATGCCCGACGTGCTGCACTGGCTCGGCGTGCGCAAGATCCACCGGCTCGTGTCGATGAGCAACATCAAGTATGACGCGATCGTCGGCTCGGGCATCGAAGTCGTCGCGCGCATCAAGATTCCCGAGGAGCTGGTTCCCGCCGACGCGCGCGTCGAGATCGATGCGAAGAAGGCCGCCGGCTATTTCACCGATGGCGTGGTCCCCGATGCGCAACTTCTCTGCAGCACCAAGGGCCGCTCGCTGTGATGCTCGCCGTCGCACCGACGCCTGCAGGCGAGTTGCTGTCGACGCGCACGATTCGCGAGCGTTGCGCCAATATCGCGCGCGCCGTCGAATCCGGCGCTTCGAAGCATTTCCGGATCGACCGCGACCGGCTGCTTCCCGCTGCGCGCGCCGTTGCCGACGTTACGCGGCGCCGCTACGCCAATCTCGAAATTCCGTATCACAGCCGGTGGCGCCATTTCGCCGCGGGCGACGTCGACCGCAAAGGGGAGCTCGACCGGCGGCTGATGCGCGAAACTGCGCTCGAGCGACTGCACGCGCACCTCGACCTCACGATCATCAGCGTGCTGCTCGACGCGGGCGCGGGACCGGCATGGCGATACCGCGAGCCGGGAACGATCGACGACTACCGGCGCTCCGAAGGCCTGGGCGTCGCGAGCTTTGTCGCATTCATGGCCGGCGCGTGGTCCGCGTCGCCCGGCGAGCCGATGCGCGTGGATGCCGCCGCGCTCGTGGATTTCGACGCGGCCCGGCTCGCACGGTGGTTTCAGGCCGGTGACGCCAATCCGCTCGTCGGTCTCGAGGGTCGGGCGGCGCTGCTGCGGCGCCTCGGCGACACGCTCGAAACGCGCCCCGACCGGTTCGGTCTCACGTCGCGCCCGTCGGCTCTTTTCGACCGCATGCTCGGCACGCGCACGATCGCGGCGCCGGCGATCCTGCGCGCGCTCCTGGATGCGTTCGGCAGCATCTGGCGCTCCGGCGACGCCGGCAGCAGCGCCGGCAATGACGACGGCTGGGAGGTGGCGATGCCGGGCGATGTCTGGCGCCATCCGTACGCCGGGGGCAGCGGTCCGACCGCCGGATTCGTTCCGTTCCACAAGCTCTCGCAGTGGCTCGCGTATTCGCTATTCGAGCCGTTCGAATGGGCGGGTTTCACGATCACCGATCGCGACGCGCTGACCGCGTTGCCCGAATATCGCAACGGCGGCCTGCTGATCGACAGCGGCGTATTGCGGCTCGTCAACGATGCCGATCGCCAGACAGTCTGGGACGTGGGCAGTGAAATCATCGTCGAATGGCGCGCGTTGACGGTGATGCTCCTCGACGATCTCGCGCAGTTCGTGCGCGCGGAGCTCGATCGCCCGCAACTGCCGCTCGCCTGCATCCTCGAAGGCGGCACATGGGCCACCGGCCGCGAATTCGCCGCGCGTCTGCGCGACGGCGAGCCGCCGCTCAAGGTTTCCTCCGACGGCACGGTGTTCTAAAGCGGGCCAGCGTAACGGCGGTGTAATCTTCGGGGCTCACGTTCGCCACGGGGGAGTCGATGTCCGCGCAAGTCCACGTGCTCGATCATCCGCTGATCCAGCACAAGCTCACGCTGATGCGCCGGAAGGAGACGAGCACGACGAGTTTCCGGCGCCTGCTGAACGAAATCGGCGCGCTGATGGCGTACGAAGTGACGCGCGACATGCCGATGCACGAAGTCGAAATCGAGACGCCGCTCGAAACGATGAAGTCGAAGCTGATCGACGGCAAGAAGCTCGTGTTCGTCCCGATCCTCCGCGCGGGCACCGGGCTGCTCGACGGATTCCTCAACGTCGTGCCGGGCGCGCGCGTCGGCCACGTGGGTCTGTATCGCGATCCGCGGACGCTTGTTGCCGTCGAGTACTATTTCAAGCTGCCCGGCGGAATGCAGGAACGCGACGCGATCGTGCTCGATCCGATGCTCGCGACCGGCAATTCGGCCGTTGCGGCCGTCGAGCGGCTCAAGGAGACGCACCCCCGCTCGATTCGCATCGTGTGCCTCGTCGCGTGTCCCGAAGGCATCCGCACGTTCCAGGAAGCGCATCCGGACGTGCCGATCTACACCGCGGCGATCGACCGGCAGCTCGACGAGCACGGCTACATCCTGCCCGGCCTGGGCGACGCGGGCGATCGCATCTTCGGCACGAAATAGATGGCCGATCTGCTGATCCGCAATGCGCGCCTGTCCGATGGCCGCAGCGGCCAGGACGTGCTGATCGCCGGCGGCCGGATCGTCTCCGTTGCGCCGCGCATCGACGCGAGCGCCGCGAGAACGCTCGATGCGCGCGGCTACCTGCTCACGCCGCCGTTTGTCGACGCGCACTTCCACATGGACTCGACGCTCACCTACGGCATGCCGCGCGTCAATGCGAGCGGCACGCTGCTCGAGGGCATCGCGCTGTGGGGCGAGCTCAAGCCGGCGCTCACGCAGGATGCGATCGTCGAGCGCGCGCTCGCCTACTGCGACTGGGCGGTTGCCCGGGGCCTGCTCGCGATCCGCTCGCATGTCGACGTCTGCGATCCGCGGCTCCTCGCCGTCGAAGCGTTGCTGCACGTGCGCGAGCGCGTGAAGCCTTACCTGGACCTGCAGCTCGTCGCGTTTCCGCAGGATGGATTGCTGCGCAGTCCCGGCGCGATTGCCAACCTGCGCCGTGCGCTGGCGCTTGGTGTCGATGTCGTCGGCGGCATTCCGCACTTCGAGCGCACGATGGCCGACGGCGCCGAGAGCATCCGCATCCTGTGTGAAATCGCCGCCGACGAAGGACGCCTCGTCGACATGCATTGCGACGAAACGGACGATCCGATGTCGCGGCACATCGAGACGCTCGCGTTCATGACGCAGCGCCTCGGGTTGCACGGGCGCGTCACCGGTTCGCACCTGACATCGATGCATTCGATGGACAACTACTATGTCTCGAAGCTGATTCCGCTGATCCGCGACGCGCAGGTGAGCGCGATCGCGAATCCGCTGATCAACATCACGCTCCAGGGGCGCCACGATGCGTATCCGAAGCGCCGCGGAATGACGCGCGTGCCCGAGCTGATGGCCGCGGGCGTCGACGTGGCGTTCGGCCACGACTGCGTGATGGACCCGTGGTACCCGCTCGGCAGTGCGGACATGCTGGAAGTCGCGTCGATGGCCTTGCACGTCGCGCAGATGACGAGCGCCGACGGCATGCGCGCCGCATTCGACGCCGTCACCGTGAGCCCCGCGCGGATCCTGCACCTCGAAGGGTACGGCATCGCGCCCGGATGCCGCGCCGATTGCGTGCTGCTGCAGGCACGCAATCCCGTCGAGGCGATTCGCCTGCGCGCCGCGCGGCTCGCCGTGATTCGCGCAGGCGAAATCATCGCCGAATCCCCGGCCGCGGAGGCGACGCTTCACGTCGATGGGCGTCCCCCGCGCGTAGACTGGACGCACCGGTAGGCTCGAGACGTGGCGAATGGCCGGTGTCGTTCCTGACCGGCGCCGGTGAACTTGCCGGTGCGCGCGCCGTCGTAAGGATTCGACCAACGCCGGCGACCGTACGGTGCCGCAACATTCTCGGGAGACTGCAATGCGCTGGACCAGACTTGGCTTCATCCTGATCGCCTTTGGCGGGTTCGCTTACGCCGCCGTTCCCGATTACGCCGGCGCGGCGCCCAAAGCTTCGGCCCCAGGCACGGCAACGGCCGTTTTTGCCGGCGGCTGCTTCTGGGGCGTCGACGCCGTCTTCAAGCATCTGAAGGGCGTCTCCGATGTCGTGTCGGGCTACTCGGGCGGTAGCGCCGCGACGGCCAAATACATGCTCGTGGGGACCGGAACGACCGGCCACGCCGAATCGGTCAAAGTCACCTATGATCCGTCGAAAATCGCATACGCCGATCTGCTGAAGGTCTTCTTTTCGGTGGCGCACGATCCAACCCAGCTGAACCGCCAGGGTCCCGACGTCGGATCGCAATACCGGTCGGCGATCTTCTACGCGGACCCGCAGCAGAAGGAAGTCGCGCAGCAATATATCGCCCAGCTCAACGCGGCGAAGACGTTCGGCAAGCCGATCGTCACCGAGGTTGCGCCGCTCGCCCAGTTCTTTCCGGCCGAGGATTATCATCAGAACTATCTGGCGCTGCACCCGGACCAGCCGTACATCGTCTACAACGATCTGCCGAAGCTCGGGGCGTTGAAGAAGGAATTTCCGGGCTGGTACAAGCCGTAGCGTCCGATCCGCCGGGCGCGTGGCGTCGATCGCTTGGCCCGTGGAGTCTGGACTTCCGATCCCACCAAGGAGTGAACATGGACCTTGGAAATCTGCTGCAGAAGTACCTGAATGTTCCGTCCGGAACGCCGGCAAGCGACGCGTCGAGCCACTTCGACCAGGTCGCACAGCACGCGTCGCCGGAAGTCCTCGGACAGGGGATATCCGATGCGCTGCGCTCCGACCAGACCCCGCCGCTTGGACAGCTGGGCAGCTTCTACGCACAGCATCCGCAGCTCGTCAAGACGCTCGGAAGCGCCGCGCTGACGATTGCGCTGGCGAAGATGGCCAATCGCATGCGTGCCTGATCATCATTCCCATCGTCCCGGCAGAGCCGCTTCGATGATGTTTTCAGCCGGGACGACGTGGCGATGGCCAATCGCACGCTGAATCTGGACGACGCGCTGTACGAGTACGTCCTGTCGCACTCGCTGCGCGAGCACCCGGCGCAGACTGCATTGCGCGAGGCAACCCGGACGCATCCGCACGCCGGCATGCAGATCGGTCCCGAGCAGGGTCAGTTCATGGCATTGCTCGTCCGCCTGCTCGGCGCCCGCCGCGCGATCGAAATCGGCGTCTTTACCGGCTACAGCTCGCTATGCGTCGCGCTCGCGCTCCCCGAAGACGGGCGGCTGCTTGCCTGCGACATCAGTGACGAATACACGCGAATCGGAAGACCGTACTGGGACGCCGCGGGTGTGACGCGCAAGATCGATCTGCAGCTCGGTCCCGCGCGCGCGACGCTCGACGCACGGCTCGCCGCCGGCGAAGCGGGGCAATACGACTTCGCGTTCATCGATGCCGACAAGACCGCGTACGACGATTACTTCGAGCGCTGCCTCCAGCTCGTCCGTCCCGGCGGCTTGATCGCCATCGACAATGTGTTGTGGGGCGGCAGCGTGGCGCGTCCGGCGAAGACCGCGGATACCGCCGCGCTGCAGGCGCTGAACGACAAGCTGCACCACGATGAACGCATCGACCTGTCGCTGCTGCCGATCGGCGATGGCTTGACGCTCGCACGCAGACGCACTTGAAAATCGCGACCTGGAACGTCAACGGCATTCGCGCGCGCGAAGGGCAATTGTGCGACTGGATGGACCGCGACCGTCCCGACGTCGTATGCCTCCAGGAGCTCAAGGCCGAGCCGGAGCAGATTCCCGAGCGGTGCAAGCTCGCGGACTATCATGTCTACTGGCACGGCCTGCGCGGCTATTCGGGCGTATCGCTCCATGTCAGCAAGGGGCTGATGGACGCCGCCCCGGCGTTTACGCATCCCGAGTTCGACATGGAAGCGCGGATCGTGCAGATGGCGCTTCACAACCTCGTTCTTGCGTCCGTGTACGTCCCCAACGGCGGCAAGGACTACGCCGCGAAAATCCGGTTCCTGGGCAGCCTGGCCGATTGGGCAGAGCGGCTGCACGACGACGGCCGCGAGGTCGTGCTGTGCGGCGACCTGAACGTCGCGCACGCCGACATCGACGTGCATCCGCGTGAGCGCAAGGCCGGCGTCATCGGGCAGCGGACCGAGGAACGCGAGCTGTTCGATCGGCTGCTGGGCTCGCATTTCATCGACGTCGGGCGCGCGATGCAGCCGGATAACGAGAGCCTGTTCACCTGGTGGCCGCCGTGGCGCAACATGCGCCAGCGCAACATCGGATGGCGCATCGACTACGTCCTCGCGTCGAAGTCGATTGCCGAGCGCGTCACCAGTTGCGCCGTGCTCGCCGACGTGGGCACGAGCGACCATGCACCGGTGATGATGACCACCGCGTAGCACCGGGGCGGCCGGCGGCTCGCATATCACGCGCGAGTGGCGCCGGCGGCCAAACCCGATGCCAGGAGGTCTGCATGAAGCTGTCCGTGCTCGACCAGTCGACGGCGTCCGAAGGCGTCGGCGAAGACCGCGCGATTCGCGTGACGCGGCAGCTTCGCGCGTCGCTCGCGATCGTGCTGACCGCCGTGCTGGCCGGATGCGCGACCACCGGGCGCGCGCCGGTCGGTCCGGCGCTGACCGCGGCGGAAGGGCGCGCGCTCGTCGGCCGGTTGCTTCCCGACGATGTTGCCGATCGCGCGGGCTGGGCCACCGATACCTACGCGGCGATCGCAGCACTCGAGATCCCGCCAACGCCGGAGAACGTCTGCGCGGCGCTCGCGGTCGCCGAGCAGGAATCCGGCCTGCGCGCCGACCCGCCCGTGCCGGGGCTTTCGCGCATCGCGTGGGCGGAAATCGAGCGACGGCGCGAGCGCGCGGGCATTCCGCGGCTCGTGCTCGACGCCGCGCTGGCATTGCCGTCGTCGAACGGCAAGAGCTACCGCGAACGGCTCGACGGGGTGAAGACCGAACGGCAGCTGAGCGAGCTGTTCGAGGATTTCATCGGCAAGGTGCCGCTCGGGCAAACATTTTTCGCCGACCGCAACCCGGTGCGTACCGGTGGACCGATGCAGGTCAGCGTCACGTTCGCGGAGGCGCAGGCCGCGGCGAAGCCGTATCCCTATCCGATCGCGGGGTCGATGCGCCATGAAGTGTTCAGCCGGCGCGGCGGCATGTATTTCGGCATCGCGCACCTGCTCGACTATGCCGCGCACTACGACCGCATGCTCTATCGCTTTGCCGATTTCAACGCGGGGCGATATGCGAGCCGCAATGCGGCATTCCAGAGCGCAGTCACGCAAGCGTCCGGAATTCCGCTTGCGCTCGACGGCGATCTGCTGCGCTATGACGACGGGCGCGCGACAAACGCGCCTGGAGGCACCGAACTCGCGCTGCGCGTGCTCGCGCGACGTCTCTCGATGAGCGATGCGCAGATACGCCGCGATCTCCAGCTCGAAAAGGACTCCGGATTCGAGAACACCCCGCTTTATGCTCGGGTATTCGCGCTGGCCGATCGGCCCCGCGGCAAGGCGCTGCCGCGCGCAATGCTTCCGCACATCGTGCTGGAGAGTCCCAAGATCACGCGCAGGCTCACGACCGAATGGTTCGCCAATCGCGTCGACGATCGTTACAGATCCTGCCTGGGACGAGCCGCGCTCTGACGACGATCGCAGACGGAACGCGGTTGCATTGGGTTGAGCGGCGGTGGGAGACTCGACAGCGCGGGGACTGTAAACTCGCGCGATCGAATAGCCGCTGAGAACCCGTGTCGTCCGGAGTCACGCTCGATGACCTGCGCGGCCATGCCGTGGTCCGCAGCCTTTTTGCGCCGACGACGCTTGCGGGCGCGATCGAGCGGCTCGGATTCGTTCAGGCCGATCCCATCCGCGCGCCGGCACGCGCGCAGGACCTGACGCTTCGGCATCGCGTCGCCGGCTATCGTGCGGGAGACCTCGAGCGCAGCTATCCGGCGCTTCGGATCGAGGAGGATGTTTTCGTCAATTATGGCTTCCTTCCGCACGCTCACCATGCGCTGATGCATCCGCGCGTGGCGCGCACACCGTGGAGCCCGGCGAAGAAGAAGCGCGCGCAGGCCGTGCTCGATTTCGTCAGAGAGCGGGGCGAAGCTCACCCGCGCGAAGTCGATGAGCGCTTTGCGCACGGCACCGTCGCCAACTACTGGGGTGGCGCATCGAACGCCACCACGCACCTGCTCGACGACATGCACTATCGCGGCCTGCTGCGTGTCGCGCGGCGCGACAGCGGAATCCGTGTCTATGCGGCGCGCGACTCGACAGCGGGTCCCGCCGATGCGACGGGGCGCCGTGCGCAACTCGATGCGCTGATCGACGTGGCCGTGCGGAAGTACGCGCCACTGCCGGCGGCGAGCCTGAATTCGCTGGCGAGCCGGTTGCGCTACGGGGCGCCACAGCTGCGCGGCGGACTCGCGAGCGCGCTCACGCGCGCAAAACAACGACTCGCGCATGCGCGAATCGATGGCATCGACTGGCACTGGCCGCAAGACGAGGAACCGCAATCGGCTCGCGATGCGATTGAAGGTGACGTGCGGCTGCTCGCGCCGTTCGACCCCGTCGTGTGGGACCGCAGGCGCTTCGAGCTGTTCTGGGGCTGGGCGTATCGGTTCGAGGCGTACACGCCGGCGCAGCGGCGCAAGCTCGGTTACTACGCGCTGCCGTTGCTGTGGCGCGACCGGGTGATCGGGTGGGGCAACCTGTCGGTGCAGGACGGCGCGCTGCAGAGCCGGTTCGGCTACGTCGCCGGACGTGCGCCGCGGGATCGCGGGTTTGTCCGCGCCCTGGCAGGCGAGCTGGCGCGGATCCGGGCGTTTCTGTCGCTGTGATCTCGTGGAGCGTCCCATGCCTTCGCGATCTGCTCGTTGCCCGACCTCAGTTGCGCAAGCGCCGGATTCAACGCGACCGTCGCATCTGTTATCGTCGCCGCGATGCGCCCGATCATTTCCGTATCGAAGCTCTCCAAGACCTACGCATCCGGCTTCCAGGCCCTGAAGCGGGTCGACCTTGAAATCCGCCGCGGCGAGATCTTCGCGCTGCTGGGTCCCAATGGCGCGGGCAAGACGACGCTGATCAGCATCGTCTGCGGAATCGTCAATCGATCGGAGGGCGCCGTTCTCGTCGACGGTCACGACATCGTGGCCGACTACCGCGCCGCGCGGTCGATGATCGGTCTCGTGCCGCAGGAGCTGACCACCGATGCGTTCGAAACGGTGTGGGCCACCGTGTCGTTCAGCCGCGGATTGTTCGGCAAGCCGGCCAATCCCATCCACATCGAAAAGGTGCTCAAGGACCTCTCGCTGTGGAATCGGAAGGACAGCAAGGTGAGGACGCTGTCGGGCGGCATGAAGCGGCGCCTGATGATCGCCAAGGCGCTGTCGCACGAGCCGCGGATCCTGTTCCTCGACGAGCCGACCGCCGGCGTCGACGTCGAGTTGCGGCGCGACATGTGGGACCTGGTGCGCGCGCTTCGCAGCGGCGGGGTCACGATCATCCTGACCACCCACTACATCGACGAGGCCGAGGAGATGGCCGACCGGATTGGCGTGATCAGCAAGGGCGAGATCATTCTCGTCGAGGACAAGGTCGAGCTGATGCGCAAGCTCGGCAAGAAGCAATTGACGCTGCAACTGCAGGGCACGCTGGCGCAGGTGCCGCCCGCGCTCGCCGGCTACGGCCTCGAGCTGTCGGGTGACAGGAGCGAGCTGGTCTATACCTACGATTCCAAGGGCGACCGGCCCGGCATCGCGGCGCTGCTCGACGCGCTGGATGCGGCCGGCGTGACGTTCAAGGATCTGCACACGACCCAAAGCTCGCTCGAAGACATCTTCGTCAGCCTGGTCCGGGAGAAGCAATGAATCTCTACGCGATGCGCGCGATCTACGGCTTCGAGATGGCCCGCGCGCGACGTACGCTGATGCAAAGCATCGTCTCGCCGGTGATTTCGACGTCGCTTTACTTCGTCGTCTTCGGCGCGGCGATCGGCTCGCGCATCCAGCACGTCGGCGGCATCAGCTACGGCGCCTTCATCGTGCCCGGATTGATCATGCTGTCGCTGCTGACGCAGAGCATTTCCAACGCGTCGTTCGGCATCTACTTTCCGAAGTTCGTCGGCACGATCTACGAGCTCCTCTCGGCACCGGTTTCCTATTTCGAGATCGTCGTGAGCTACGTGGGCGCGGCGGCGACGAAATCGATGGTTCTCGGCCTGATCATCCTGGCTACCGCCGGGCTATTCGTGCCGCTCTCGATCGCGCATCCGTTCTGGATGATCCTGTTCCTCATCCTCACGGCGGTAACCTTCAGCCTGCTGGGCTTCATCATCGGCATCTGGGCCGACGGATTCGAGAAGCTGCAGCTCGTGCCGCTGCTGATGATCACGCCGTTGACGTTTCTCGGCGGCAGCTTCTATTCGATCGACATGCTGCCGCCGTTCTGGCAGAAGGTTTCGCTGATCAATCCGGTGGTCTACCTGATCAGCGGCTTCCGCTGGAGCTTCTACGGAATTGCCGACGTGAGCGTCGCGGTCAGCCTGTCGATGACGCTCGTGTTCCTGGCGATATGCCTCGCGATCGTCGCGTGGATCTTCAGGACCGGATATCGCCTCAAGACCTGATCATCAAGGGCGGCGGGGCGAACGGCTCTGCGACTCAATGAAGGGGAGAAGTCGTGGCGGAGCATCTGGACCTCTTGTCCAGCATCGGGCTGTGCATCTCGGTCGCGGCCGGGCTGGCGTTCGTCGGCTACCGCCTCCGGCAGCCGTTGCTGCTCGCCTACCTGCTGGCGGGCGTGCTGATCGGCCCGCAGATCGGCCTTCGCCTGATCAACGATCAGGAAAGCATCCGGACTGTCTCCGAAATCGGCCTGATCCTGCTGCTGTTCATCATCGGCCTCGAGCTGGACTTGAACAAGCTGCTCGCGGCGGGTCGTCCTGTCCTGGTCACGGGCATCCTCCAGTTTCCGCTGTGCGTCGCGCTCGGGCTGGTGTTTTTCATTCCGTTCGGATTCCGCATCGGCGCCGGCGACTTCGGACTGCTCTACATCGCCGTGTGCCTCGCGATCAGCAGCACGATGATCGTGGTGAAGCTCCTGTACGACAAGTTCGAGCTGGATACGCTGCCGGGACGAATCACGCTGGGCGTACTGATCTTCCAGGACGTCTGGGCGATCGTCGTGCTGGGGATCCAGCCCAATCTGCTGAATCCGCAGATTTTCCCGCTGCTCGAATCGGTCGTGCGGGGCGTGGTGCTGGTGGCGGTCAGCCTGATCGTCAGCAAGACGCTGTTGCCGCGCCTGTTCCGGTCCGTCGCCAAGATGCCGGAGCTCGTGCTAATCGGCTCGCTCGCATGGTGCTTCATCGTCTGCGCCGGCGCGAACGCCGCGGGATTGTCGCGCGAGATGGGCGCGCTGATTGCCGGCATCAGCATTTCCACGTTTCCGTACAACCTCGACGTCGTGGCCAAGGTCGTCAGCATTCGCGACTTCTTCGTGACGCTGTTCTTCGTCGCGCTGGGCATGCAGATTCCGGCGCCGACCGCCGACGTGATCGGGTTGGCGCTGCTGGCCTCGGCCTTTCTCATGCTGAGCAGGCTCTTCGTCGTGTTTCCGATCCTTCGCTCGCTGCGACTCGGGCACCGGGCGAGCCTGCTGCCGGCGGTGAACCTGGCGCAGATGAGCGAGTTCTCGATGGTGATTGCCGCGATCGGCGTCGGCTATCACCACATCGATCAGAAGACGATCAGCGTGCTGATCTTCGTCTTCGCGTTCACGTCGGTCGCATCGACCTATCTGATCGGCTACAGCCATCCGCTGCAGGAGTTGTTCGTGCGCTGGTTGCGGACGGCTGGCATCAGGGATCTGGACGACGGGCAGGTCGACGCGCGGTCGGCGACGAGGGATGCCGGCAAGGACGTCGTGCTGCTCGGCTTTTTCACCGAGGCCAGCGCGCTCATTCACGAATACGAGATGACCGCGACCGAACGGACGCATCCGATGCTGCAGCGGCTGCTGGTCATCGACTTCAATCCGGACGTTCACGCCGAGCTGTTGCGGCGGGGGATCGCGTGCAGGTACGGCGACGTATCGAACATGCAAACGCTGCACCATGCAGAAGTTCACGACGCGAAACTTGTCGTGTCGACGATTCCCGATACGATGCTCAAGGGCACGGACAATCTGCGGCTGCTGAAGCAGGCCCGGCGGCTGTGGCCGCACGCGAAGGTGATCGTCACCGCCAATCGCGCGGCGTCGGCGCTGGCGCTGTACGAGGCGGGGGCCGACTACGTCTTCGTGCCGCGGTTGCACTCGGCTGCCCGGATGGCGGCCATACTCGAGCACGCGCTCGCGCCGGGATTCGAAGGCCTGCGCACCGAGCAAATCGAACACCTGCGGCGGCGTGACGAAGTGATCAAGTGAGCGAAAGGATCGACATGGATTTCCGGAACCGCAACATCATCGTGACCGGCGGCACCGGGGCGCTCGGCAGGGTCGTCGTCAACGACCTGCTCGCGGCCGGCGCGCACTGCCGGATCCCGGTATTCCACGACGCCACGCCCGATGCCTTTGCGCAGCCGGAGCGCGTCGTCCAGGTGCCGCACTGCGATCTCACCGACGAAGCGGACGTCGCGCGCCTGTACGCCGGTGCCGACGACCTTTGGGCCTCGATCCACATTGCCGGCGGGTTTGCGATGGGCGCAATGACGGAAACGACCAAGGCCGACCTGATGCGGATGCTCGACGTCAATCTGGTCAGCTGCTACCTGTGCTGCCGCGAGGCGCTGCGTGCGTTCCGGGGCGGCCAGGGCCGCATCGTCAATGTCGCGGCGCGTCCCGCGCTCGAGCCGCGCTCGGGCGGAGGGATGAGCGCGTACGTGGCGAGTAAAGCAGCGGTCGCCGCGCTGACGCAAGCCATCGCTGCGGAGGTCGTATCCCGCAATGTCCTGGTCAATGCCGTCGCGCCCTCGGTCATCGACACGCCGGCCAATCGCGCCGCGATGCCGAAAGCCGATCACGACAGATGGCCGAAGCCTGGAGAGATCGCGGCGACGATCGCCTTTCTCGCGTCGCCGGCGAACAGCGTGACGACCGGGGCCATCGTGCCGGTGTACGGACGCGCGTGAGCCGGGTGAAGCCAAATGAGGGAGCCGAAGGGCCCGACGACTCGCGAGCGTGGGGAGGCCGACGCGCGGACCACGCCATTGCGCACTGGCGCAATGAGGCCGATGCGTGAGCCGCCGCCCCCGACCCGCGCACCGGGGGGCTCGACGGCACCGCCGAGTACGGGCATTCTCGGCATAATCGGGGCGACGCACGCGACGACGGCGCGAACCGGATAACCGGAGTCCGTCCGCGGTATTTCCCGCATCGCGGGCCGTCTTGCTGCGCAGAGGAAGCAGTTGGCAGACCTGATTGCAGTTCGCGAACTTTCGATCGAATTCGACAATCGCGGCGTGATGGTGCCCGCGCTTTCGCGAATCTCCTTTCGCATCCGCGCCGGCTCGACGGTCGCGCTGGTCGGCGAATCGGGATCGGGGAAGTCGGTCACGGCGCAGGCGATCCTGGGAATTCTTCCGGCGACGGCCCACATCACGAGCGGCGAAATCCTGTTCGCGGCACCGGGCGCGCCGACGGCGCCGGTCGACATCACGAAGCTCAAGCGCGACGGCAGGAAGATCCGCCGGATTCGCGGCCGTCACATCTCGATGATCTTCCAGGAGCCGATGGTCTCGCTGTCGCCGCTGCACACGATCGGCGACCAGGTCAGCGAAGCGCTGTTCCTGCACCACAGAATGGGGCACCGCGCCGGGATGAAACGAACCGAGGAGATGCTGCGTCTCGTCGGCTTTCCCGATCCGGCGCGCGCGCTTCGCAACTACCCGTTCGAGCTTTCCGGCGGGCTGCGCCAGCGCGCGATGATCGCGATGGCGCTCGTCTGCCGGCCGTCGCTGCTGATCGCCGACGAGCCGACGACTGCGCTCGACGTCACGATCCAGGCGCAGATCCTGGCGCTCGTCAAGGAGCTGCAGGCCGAAATCGGCATGGCGGTGCTGATCATCACGCACGATCTCGGGGTCGTGGCCAACGTGGCCGAAGAAGTCGTCGTTCTCTACGAAGGCCGTGTCATGGAGCAGGGCACGATCGCGGCGCTGTTCGAGCGGCCGCGCCATCCCTACCTGAAGGCATTGCTGCGCGCCGTTCCGCATTTCGACATGAAGCCGGGCGAGCGGCTCGTGTCCATCCGGACGGTCGACCACCAGACCGGCCCGCTCGTCGAGCAGAAAGAACCGTGGCCGGCCGATGCGTCCGGCATCCACCTCGAGGTGCGGGGCGTCACCAAGACGTTCCTTCCGCGCGCCACCGGCCTGCTGCGCACGCGCACGGGCCCGCCCTTCACGGCCGTCGATGACGTGAGCCTTGCCATCGAGCACGGGTCCGTGCTTCGGCCTCGTGGGTGAAAGCGGATGCGGCAAGACGACGCTCAGCAAGGTGATCATGCGCGCGATCGAGCCCGACGCCGGCGAGGTCCTGTACAACGATCGGGGACGGATGCTCGACGTCGTGCACGCCGGAACCGACGACCTGATGCGGTTCCGCCGGCGCGTGCAGTACATCTTCCAGGACCCGTTCGGCTCGCTCAATCCGCGGATGACCGTATTCGACATCCTGCGCGAGCCGCTCGTGATCCACCGGGTAGGCGACGCCGAATACCGCGCGGCGATGGCAAAGGAACTGATGCGGCTGGTCGGGTCTCGATCCGCGCTATCCTGAACCGGTATCCGCACAGCTTTTCCGGAGGCCAGCGCCAGCGCATCGGCATCGCCCGCTCGCTCGCGCTGAAGCCCGACCTCGTGCTCTGCGACGAGCCCGTGTCCGCCCTCGACGTTTCGATCCAGGCGCAGGTGCTGAATCTGCTGAAGGATCTGCAGGCGGAGCTCGGGCTCACGTACCTGTTCATTTCGCACAATCTGGCCGTCGTCGACTATATCGCCGACGAGATCGCCGTCATGTGTCGTGGTCGCATCGTGGAAATCGCGTCGCGCGAGGTGCTGTTCAGCAATCCGATGCATCCGTACACGCTCGGCCTGCTCGCGGCGGTGCCTTACCCGGATCTCCACCGCAAGCTCGATCTCGCTGCCGTGCTCGACGGCGCCGCGCGGAGCCCGTCGGAATGGCGCGCGCCGTTCTGCTGGACCCGCGAGAGTGCAGGCGAGCTCGTCGACTTCGGCGATGGCCATCGCGTGCGCGTCCAGACCGGCGACCCAGCCGGAAAGGCTGATCGCGTGAGAACGGCGTCCTGCTTGCTCGCGCTGGCCGCGCTTCTGTTCGCCGGGCTGGCCATCGCCGAGGAGCCGCCGATGCTCGAGGCGCTGGTCGCCGACGGCAAGCTGCCGCCGCTCGCGCAGCGCCTTCCGCATCCGCCGATGCGTCGTCGACATCAAGCGACCCGGCTGGACGCCCGGGCGCTATGGCGGCGAGATGCGGATGCTGATGGGGAAGGATCGCGATATCCGCATGATGGTCGTCTACGGCTACGCGCGGCTCGTGGGCTACGACGACGCGCTGCGGATCGCGCCCGACATCCTGCTCGGCCTCGACAATGTCGGCGACCGCGTCTTCACGCTGCATCTGCGGCCCGGTCACAAGTGGTCCGACGGCAAGCCGTTCACGGCGGAGGACTTCCGATACTTCTGGGACGACGTCGCCAGCAATCGTGAGCTCTCGCCGTTTGGCTTGCCGCAGGCGCTGCTGGTGAAGAACCGCCCGCCGCGCTTCGAGGTGCTCGACGAGCAAACGGTGCGGTACAGCTGGAATGAGCCCAATCCGCAGTTCCTCGCCGGCGCTCGCCGCTCCGAGCCCGCTGTTCATCTATCCGGCCGGCGCATTACCTGCGGCAGTTTCACCCGCGCTACGTGGGTCTTGCCAAGGCCAACGCGCGGGCCGCCGCCGCCGGGATCGCGCAACTGGGCCGGGCTGCATCAGAAGATGGACGAGCAGTATCGCTTCGACAACCCCGATCTGCCGACGCTCGAGCCGTGGGTCAACACGACGCCGTTGCCCTCGACGCGCTTCGTGCTCGTGCGCAATCCGTACTTCCATCGCGTCGACCCCGCGGGACGGCAGCTGCCGTACATCGACCGGGTGATCGTCAACGTCACCGACGACAAGCTCATCCCGGCGAAAGCCGGCGCGGGCGACATCGATCTGCAGGCGCGCTACCTGCGCTTCGACGACTACACGTTTCTGAAGCAGGGCGAGCTGCGCAACCGGTACCGCGTACTGCTGTGGGACAAGGCGCTCGGATCGCAGATGGCGCTCTACCCGAACCTCAATGTCGACGACCCGGTGTGGCGGAAACTGATGCGCGACGTGCGCTTTCGCCGCGCGCTGTCGCTCGCGATCAACCGTCACGAGATCAACGAGGTCGTCTACTTCGGGCTGGCCAAGGAGTCGTCCAACACCGTGCTGCAATTGAGCCCGCTGTTCCGCCCCGAATTCCGCAACGCATGGATCCGCTTCGACCCCAAGGCCGCCAACGCGATGCTCGATTCGCTCGGTCTCGCCAAGCGCGATTCGAACGGCATCCGGCTGCTCCCGGATGGGCGTCCGATGGAGATCATCGTCGACAACTCGGGCGAGAGCACCGAGGAAACCGACGTGCTGGAGCTGATCCGCGACAGCTGGCGAAGCGCCGGGATCGCGCTCTTCTCGCGGCCCTCGCAGCGCGAGGTGTTCCGCAAGCGCGTGTTTTCAGGGAAGTCGATGATGTCGATCTGGTCCGGCCTCAGCAACGGAATCCCGACGGCGGAGATGAGCCCCGCCGAGCTTGCGCCGACCTCGCAGGAACAGCTGCAGTGGCCGATGTGGGGGCAGTACTATGAAAACAATCGCACGGGCGGCGAGGCGCCCGTGCTGCCCGAAGCGCAGGAGCTGGTCGGGCTCTACGAAGCAGTGGCGCAATGCGACCACGGACGACGAGCGCGAGAAGATCTGGCTGCGGATGCTCTCGATCAACGCGCAGCAGGTGTTCACGATCGGCATCGTTTCGCGCGCACCGCAGCCCGTCGTCGTGAGCGACGCGCTCCGCAACGTCCCGGCAAAGGGCATCTACAGCTGGGATCCGGGGGCGTATTTCGGCATGTATCACCCCGACACGTTCTGGATCGACGACAAGGGACGTCCTTGATGCTGCGCTACGTCGTCAAGCGCGTGCTGATGATGATCCCGACGCTGATCGCGATCAGCGTCATCGTCTTCGCGATCATCCAGCTTCCGCCGGGCAACTACCTCGAGAGCTACATCGCCGAGCTGCAGGCGCAGGGCGAATCGGTCGATCCGCAGAAGATCGCGTTCCTGCGCGAGTACTACGGGCTCGACAAGCCGCTTCCCGAGCAGTACCTGCGCTGGGCGGGCGGCATGCTCGTCGGCGACTTCGGTTATTCGTTCGAATTCAACATGCCGGTGAAGAAAGTGATCGGCGACCGGATGTTCCTGACGATCATCATCTCCGCGGTCACGATCCTGTTCACCTGGGCCGTCGCGTTCCCGATCGGCATCTACTCGGCCACCCACCAGTACAGCTGGGGTGATTACGGTCTGTCGTTCCTGGGCTTCCTCGGCATCGCGATACCCAACTTCATGCTGGCGCTGGTGATGATGTACGTTGCCAACGTGCTTTTCGGCACGTCGATCGGCGGGCTGATGAGTCCGGAGTACATCGGCAAGGCGTGGACCTGGGACAAGGTGCGCTCGGTCCTCGAGCACAGCTGGATTCCGGTGATCGTCATCGGAACCAGCGGCACCGCAGGCATGATCCGGCGCCTCCGCGCCAACCTGCTCGACGAATTGCAGAAGCAGTACGTCGTGACGGCGCGCGCCAAGGGCCTTTCGCCGCGCAAGGTGCTTTACAAGTACCCGCTGCGCATGGCGCTCAACTTCTTCATTTCCGACATCGGCAGCCTGCTGCCGCACATCATCTCCGGCGCCGAGATCACGGCGGTGGTGCTGTCGCTGCCGACGACCGGCCCGATGCTGCTCGCCGCGCTGAAGAGCCAGGACATGTACCTGGCGGGATCATTCCTGATGTTCCTCGCGCTGCTGATCGTCGTCGGCGTGCTGATCTCCGACCTCGCGCTCGTGGCGCTCGATCCGCGCATTCGTCTTTCGGGCGGGGTGGCGCGATGAGCGCGCCGGGCGAGGCCGCGGGCCGAGCCGAGGCCCGAAGGGCGCGGCGGCGCGCGAGTCGTGCGAGACCGACACGTGCGGGTGCGGCTGGTGCGGACGGCGCGAGGAGGTCGAGGCGTTGAACGCGCCGGAACTCGCGGCGGAGACGGGCGAGCTCGCGCACTTCGTCTCGACGGAGCCGTTCGATCCGGCGTCGGCGACGCGGCTTACACCCGAGCAGGAGCGCTTCTACCTCGCATCGCAGTGGAAGCTGATGTGGTGGAAGTTCAAGCGCCACCGCGTGGCGGTGGTGTCGGCCGTCATCCTGCTGCTGATGTATGCATCGACGCTGGTGACCGAGGTCGTCGTGCCGTACAACCTGCAGACGCGCAATACCGACTTCATCTACGCGCCGCCGCAACGCGTGCACTTGTTCCACGACGGCCGATTCGTCGGACCCTTCGTCTACGAGCTGTCCAAGACGCTCGACATGGAAACGCTGCGGCGGGACTACACCGAGGACATGTCGGAGCCGCGTCCGCTGCGGTTTTTCTGTTCGGGCGATCCCTATCGCTTCTGGGGACTGATCGACATGTCGTTGCACCTGGTGTGCCCCGACCGGGGCGCCACGTTGTTCCTGCTCGGGACCGATCGGCTGGGGCGGGACGTGTTGTCGCGCATCTTCTACGGCGCGCGCATTTCGCTCACGATCGGCCTGATCGGCATCTCGATCAGCTTCACGCTCGGATTGCTATTCGGCGGGCTCGCCGGCTATTTCGGCGGCTGGATCGACACGATCGTTCAACGCGTGATCGAGGTCATCCGGTCGTTTCCGGAGTTGCCACTGTGGATGGCGCTGTCCGCCGTGCTACCCGTGAACTGGAGTCCGATCCTGATCTATTTCGGGATTACCGGAATCCTGGCGCTGCTCGACTGGACCGGGCTCGCGCGGGCCGTCCGCTCGAAGCTGCTTGCTTTGCGCGAGGAGGATTACTGCACGGCCGCGCGGCTGATGGGTGCGCGGCCGCAGCGGATCATCGGCCGGCATCTGCTGCCGGGATTCATGAGCCACCTCATTGCATCGGCGACGCTGTCGATCCCCGGGATGATCCTCGGCGAGACGGCGCTTTCCTTCCTCGGCATCGGGCTGCGACCGCCGATCACGAGCTGGGGAGTATTGCTGAACGAGGCGCAGAACATCAACGTCGTCGCGCTCTATCCATGGCTGATGCTGCCGGTCGTGCCGGTCATCGTCGTCATACTGGCGTTCAATTTCTTCGGCGACGGATTGCGCGACGCGGCAGATCCCTATCGATGAATTTTACAAGCGCCGCATGACCGTCACCATCGAATAATCTCAACCTATTGTTTGAATTCGCACTTCGCCAGCGCGGCATGCGGGTTGCTCGTGGCCATCATGTTGTACCGGACAAGCCATTCGGCAGTCATGCCTCAGGGGCAACCATGCGCACACGGACCAGCCTGTCCCGCCGCCGCGCCGTCCCCGCAAGCGCAACCGCTGAACAGGTCTTTCCCATCGGGCTGGGCGTCTGGTGCCCGCTCCCTCGGCGAAAAAGCGAAGCGGCGCGCTCGCTATTTCGTTCGCTCCAAGTCGAACATGAGGTAGTACGGAATCCGGCCGGCATCCTCCAGGTCGGGGCGCGCCTGCGCCGCCGAAGCGGTTGGCGCGGGCTCGCGGATGGCTCGCAAAGCGAAGCCGGCATCCAGCAGCCAACTGAACCAGTCTTCAAGGGTTGCGTGGTACGCCGAAGTCGAGAACTCATATAACCAATCCTTCCAGGCGTACTTGATGGGGCCACGATCAAAATATCGATCGATACAGAGCCATTGCTTTACTCCTGACCCGTCCTTGGCCCACGCTCGAAACGGAGTGTCGCTGCAGGGGTGCGCGATCGAAAATACGAATCTGCCGGCTGGTCCCAGTACGCCATGGATCGACCGGAGAACCTTTGGAATGTCCGGCATGTCCTGCACCGCCAGACAAGAAGTCACCATCTCAAAGGACTCCGCATCAAGGTACTCGCACAGTTCGGCGGCATCGCCGTTTAAGTATCGAATGCCCAGCGGTGCCGTGGATTCCGACTTCCGCGCATGGACGAGCATGCCTGGCGACAAGTCGATAGCCGTCACGACTGCGCCTCGACGCGCCATCTCTCGCGCGAAGTAGCCGGTTCCGCAACCGACATCCAGGAGCCTTACCCCCTGCACGTCGCCGCAGAGCGCCACCTGCGCCGGACCAAAGAATTCCAAACGGTAGTAGTCACGACCCGTGGATTGCGCTTCAGCATAGGCATCCGCAGCGGTGTCCCATTCGTCTCGGACTGAGCCTGCGTCGAAGCGCTCGGAACGTTCAGGCATTCTGTCCCCCTCGCAATGTCTGCTACGAGGTGAACTCTATCGCATTGGCTCGTGATCGCTGTTGGCTGATCTGATGCATGGGCGAGTAGCAGACGTTGTGGCGAACGTCCGCGTTCAGGATGAATGACTGACCGTAGTCGACCCGTTGCAGCCGGTCGTGCTTCAGGAAGCGGACATTCTGGAAATTCCGCCTACTTGCAGATTTGGGCCGCGGCCTCGTCCAATCGCCTTTGCTGCGCGCTCAGCCCTCTTCGGCCGGCGGGGGTGGCCGAAGGGGCGAGCCGCCAATTCAGCGAACGCGTCGCCGGATGGCCCACATACCGCCTGCCAAGAGCAGGAGCGTCATCGTCCATAGCGCCCATTCGGAAAGCGTCGGAATCGCCTGGGACAGCGGCGGTGGGCCGGCGCCGCAACCGCCCGGCGGACTCGTCAGAAACGGCGCGAACGTTACGTCGGGGCCGACAGCGTCACCCGTGCCGGGGCCAACCTCTGAAGGACCGCTTGCCGCGCCCCACCAGTTGCTGATGGCGTTCAGCGTCGGTGAAGTTCTGAAGATACCGCCGCCGCCGGTTGCCGTATTTCCGACGAACGAATTATTGCTCACCGGTCCGGCACCGCCTGTCGAATTGTCGTAGATGGCGCCGCCTTCGTGCGTCGACGAATTGCCGGTGAACACGACGCCAGTGATCTGAATCCCATTCGTCGAATTGTCGAATATGCCGCCACCGTTGCTGCCGTCGGCGCTGTTGCTGGTGACGGTACCGCAAGTGAAAACGAGGCCGTCGCTTGAGTTGTCGAATAACGCGCCACCGCCGCCGCTCGGCGCGGAGTTGGAACTGAACGCTGTGTTATTAATGGTCAGTCCGACGGTGGAGTTGTCGAAAACGGCGCCCCCGCTGCCCGCGCTGGTGCTGTTGCTGGTGAAGGTGGTGTTAGTAAGGGTCATGCCACCAGTGGTGTTGTCGAAGATCGCGCCTCCGCTGCCGACGGCGTTGTTGCTGGCGAAGGTGGTGTTGGTAATTGTGAAGCCAGCGGCCGAGTCCTCGAAGATCGCGCCCCCGCTGCCACCGGCGACGTTGTTGGAAAAAGTCGACCCGTTCACGCTAAGCGTACTCGGATCGTCGACGAATATCGCACCAGCCGAGGCGACCCCGCTGTTGCCGCCGGTCAATGTGGCGTTATTTAGTGTCAGGCCGCCACCACCGACCTCGAAGAAGCGGAAGAAAGGCGCGACACCGCCAACCGTGCGCGAGAGCGTCGCACCGCTGCCGTTGATGGTGACCGCTACCAGAATGATGGGGTAAGCGTTCGTCCCATTATCGGCAATGGTCGACGCGTACGTACCGGCCGCCAGAACGATCGTGTCGCTCGTGCCGTAGGTCCCCGAATGCGTGCACCCGACTTGGTCGGCCGCGGCATTGATGGACGCAATCGCAGTCGCGATCGTGCACTGCCCCGGAGCGATCTGGTTGAAGGTGTCGACCGTGATGGTAGCTGCATCAACCGAGGCGCTCGCCATGACCAACGCGAGCGCGGCCGCGCAGCCAGTCAGCACGGTGCAAAGACGCGACCGCACGCTCAATGTCATTGTCGTCCCCCCCAATTAGACGTTACGTCTTCTTCTCGGGAGGCTGGCGAAACGAAACGACTGCGGCGCGTCGGTTACCCTCCACCCGCCAGCGAATCTATCGGCTTGCTGCGCAGAAGTCAATGCGCGGAAATTATCGAGAACACGCGAACGTGCGCTACGGGGTCGGGAGGTGACTCCGACACACGGCTCGGAACGAGGAACTGCTCCGGTTTCCGATGCGCCATCCTTGAGCCAAGAAGGGACCGCTTCCCGCGTTTGCTCGGTGATCTCAAATTGCACCGGTCGCTGCGTCTTCTTCTGCATGACAATTGCGCGGGCGGCGCGACCCATCGACCGGCATCCCCCACCGTCGCCGATTTTGCGTCCGCGGCGAACTGGGTGACAATTCGCGCCGGCCCTGGTCCAGGGCCACGGCAGCCCTGGCCTCCCTGGGTCGCAGTGAGTCCCGATTAGCCGTACGCGGCGACGAGGCGTTGTCCGAAGCATCGCGCGAGCCGGATGAGGCATTTCGCCTCTGGGCGCTTGCGATCATCGAGAACGCCGCCGGCCGCCACACCGAATCCGACAAAGCACTGCAGGAATTGATCGCGAAATACCAACCGACTCCGCCTTCCAAGTCGCGGAGGTCTATGGCGCGCGCGGCGACGCCGATCGCGCCTTCGACTGGCTGGAGCGTGCATACGCGGAACGCGATCCCGGGCTCGCGGAGATGAAGGTCAGTTCTCGTTTGCGCTCGCTGCACGCCGACCGGCGGTGGAACTCCTTCCTGCGCAAGATGGGTCTCGGGGACTAGATCGAAAGCTCGTGAGCGTGCCGTCGCCGTCGCAGGGTCGCTGACGGATCGATCGCTATGTCCGCTATTGGCGGACTCGCGTGTACCGCCGCTGTTGGCCGAGAGCCGACCGATCGTGCTTGCGCGCGACTACGGCGTGCTCGGCGGCCGAGCTGAACTACCGCAGCTCGGTTGAATCAGGAACTGCCGCACCGCAACGGCGCCGACTTTGCGCAGCAGGCGGCCGGCGACCTCGCGGTGAAGGGCTACGTCGTCAAGCGCGCAGGGGTCAAGGGTTCACCGCAACACGCCTCGACCGCGGGGTCTTATATCATTTGGGTAATCCCTCCGAGTTTTCCGCATGCCACCTGCCGACAAGAAATCCCCCAACCGCTTCACGCCGTACCAGACGTTTGTCGTAGCCTCGCTCGCCTTCCTGCAGTTCGCCGTGATCTTGGACTTCATGATCGTGGCGCCGCTGGGTGCGTTGGTGATGCCAGCGCTCGACATGTCTCCGCGCGATTTCGGGTTCATCGTGTCGGCATATGCATTCAGCGCCGGCGCCAGCGGTCTCCTGGTGGCCGGCTTTGCCGACCGTTACGACCGCAAGAAGCTGCTGCTGTTCTTCTACACGGGCTTCGTGCTAGGCACGCTGTGGTGCGGCCTGGCCAACTCGTTCCATGCCCTGCTGGCCGCCCGCATCGTCACCGGCATCTTCGGCGGCGTCATCGGCTCGGTGGTGATGGCCATTGCCACGGACCTGTTCGAGCCGGATCAGCGTGGCCGCGTGATCGGCTTCATCCAGACGGCGTTTGCCGCGAGCCAGATCCTGGGACTGCCCGCGGGCATTTACCTATCCAACCGCTGGAACTGGCATGCGCCGTTCATGGTGATGGTGGTGTTCGGCATCGTCGGCGGCCTGGTGGTCGCATGGAAGCTGCAACCGGTGGTGGCGCATCTTAAGGAGCGGCAGGAACGCAGCCCGTGGATGCACCTGTACGACACGGTGCGCGAGCCGCGCCACTGTAGCGCGTTCGTCACGATGATGCTGCTGGCGACCGGTGGCTTCATGCTGATGCCGTTCGGCAGCGCTTACCTCGTAAACAACCTGGGCATCGCGCTCACGAGCTTGCCGACGATCTACCTGATCACCGGCGCGTTCACGATCTTCATCGGACCGCTGGTGGGCAAGCTCGCCGACAAGCAAGGCAAGTACCCGGTGTTCCTGGGGGGCAGCATCCTATCCATCGTGATGGTGCTGATCTATACGCACTTACCGCCGGTGTCGCTGACGGTGGTGATCGTCGTCAACGTGGTGCTGTTCGTGGGGATCTTCTCGCGGATCATCCCGTTCCAGGCGCTGTCGACCTCGGTGCCCGAGATGACCAAGCGCGGGTCGTTCAATGCGCTGGGCGCGGCCATCCAGCAAGTTTCAGGTGGGATCGCGTCGGTGATCGCCGGCCACATTGTCACGATGGCGCCCGACGGCAAGCTTGAACAATTTCCCGTCGTCGGCTACGTCGTGGTGTGCGCCACGCTGACGGCGATGTTCACCACGTGGAAGGTGAAGCAGGGCATCGAGCGGCGCGCGGCGACGGCACAGCCGGCTGCTGCGTAGCGCGCGTCGGCAACCGGCGTGCCGAAGGTCCCTCGCGCGGTCCTTGCGAGGCGACCGTGACTACCGCGAATCCGCGTCGGCTGCCGCGGGCGTGAACCGCGACAGCGGCTACAAACTGATTTGACACTACCGCGACCAGGACGCTGGGGACTGGAGGAATGGTCCCCTAATCGCACGTGAGTCCAAACCACGTTCTGTGCGCTCGCCTCAGCCCGGATTCATGCCTTTGGCCTTTATCACCGCGGTGGCGGCTGGAGTCGCCAGGTAGATGATGAACGCCTTGGCGGCTTCCGCCTCTCTGGTATTCGCAGCGAGGCTGCCGTGAAAACTACTTCCTGTTGTACTTCGGCGGGGAACGGACCGACCAAATCCAAACCGGGGGCCGTCAGGACGTTGATGAGAAACACGCCAAGCTCCGCATCACCATTGGCAACCAGCCTTAACGAACAGTGCCGGTGCGGCTTGCGGCTTCATCTTGGCTTTCATCGCCTCGCTGATGCCGAGACGCTCAAACACCCGCAGAACCTGGCTACCAGCAGCACTCTTCGGTATGGAGGCAATGGATTGCGCTTTAAGCAGCGTCTCCTTCAGCGCGTCGGGGGTGCTGATGTCGGGCTTGGGGGCGCCCGAGCGGACTGCGACGCCAAGGCCTACGCGAGCAATGTCGGTTGTCGGCCCGGACGCGAACTGAGCCTGAGCGGCGGCGTCCTTGAACACCTCCCGAGGGACGACGGCAAGGTCAAATGGGCCGCCAGTCGTGGTCAGCTTGATCAGTTCGGGGGTAGTACCGAAGCGGAAGACAAGCTTGTGGCCGGTGGCACTCTCGAACTGCGCGGCGATCTCTTTCATTGGCGCCGTCATGGCGCCCCCTGCCAAGACCTGCAGTTCTGCAGCCTGCACGCCGACGATAGGCGATAGGACAAGCGCCGAGCACAGCATAGATGCGGACGCACGCAGGATTCTTGGCAAAGTGACCTTGCGCTGAAGTTCTCCGAGCTTCTCTCCCAACATAGTCCTCTCCCTTTGGTTGCGCGGCGACCCAGCGCGATCAATGGCTGCTGTCCAGTGTAAGGCATTACGGCTGGAGTTGGCCGTTCAGCGACCACGAGTCTGAATAGGAGCGGCGTGATCGTCCGCGGTCGCTGTCAATGCGAAGGGAAAAAGACCTCCAATTGCCAATCGGGTAACTTGGTCTGTATAGGTGACAGTCATCATGCAGCCGGCGGTGGTTGTCTTTCCACTTGCGGCAACTTTGCATCGATGCAGGCCCAGCGCGGCGCTGACGACGTCCAGATCGTAATTGCAGGATCCACAAGATTCGGATGGTCGAAGGTGCCGACACGCACAAAGACCAGATGGGGCCGCGCCTCTGCCTCACTGAAGAGCGGTGTCCCGCACTTTGGGCAGAATCGCCGGTGCATTTGATTACCACTGTCCGCGACACTCGAATAGTCATTGGTTTTGCCGATCACGACGAACGTCGCGGTACGGAAGCAGGCGTTGACCGTTGCGCTCCCTGCGCCCAGATATTGGCACTCCCTGCACCAGCAAACGCGTGTGACGATCGGCGGCGCCGAGCTTTCCCAGCGAATCTCCCCACATAAGCATTGACCTGTGATCGTCATATTCTCCTCCCCCCAAGCGATCCAGAGCCTGTGACTGCCGATGCTACGTCGAAGGCCAGATGACCTGCAAATCCACGCAGGCGGCCCACGACTATATCTCGGCCGCACTCGAACGGCCGCTATGTGCGAGTTGCCCGCGTGGCCGCTTCTGGCCGGTCAGCGACCGTCGAGTCTCGCGGCCGCGACCAGCCCGGCAGAATTACACCCCAGTCTGCTCGGCGATCTCCAGCGCATCGTCGACCTCGATTCCGAGGTATCTGACGGTACTCTCAAGTTTGCTGTGGCCGAGTAGAAGTTGAACCGCACGAAGATTCTTCGTCCGCCGGTAAATCAGCGTCGGCTTTGTCCGCCGCATTGAGTGGGTGCCGTAGGCCGCCGGGTCGAGCCCAATCGACGCCACCCACGACCCGACGATCCGGGAATACTGTCGCGTCGATAGGTGCGGCGACTCCGACAGGCGACTGGGAAAGAGGAATTGCTCCGGCTTTAAATGTGCCGTGCTCATCCATGCCGCGACGGCGTCCCGTGTTTGTTCGGTCATCTCGAACTGCACCGGCCGCTGGGTCTTCTTTTGCATGACGATTGCGCGAGCCGCGACTTGACTGCCTTGGACGACATCGTGGACACGCAGCCCGACAAGATCGCAGCCACGCAGCTTGCTATCGATGGCGAGGTTAAAAAGCGCAAGTTCTCGGGCTCGATGATCCAGTTGCAGGCGAATCCGGATCGCCCAGATTTCCTTCAGCTTCAGCGGGGCCTTCTGGCCGAGTAGTTTGCCTTTGTTCCACGGTGCCACGCGACCCTTGACCTTGGTGTTGGTATCCATGAATGGCTCCTCTGTCGAGGTAAAGGAGCCTCATGCTGATATCGACCGACGGGCGCCTTGTCGACCCGGAGGAGACATTCGAGCCTCTCCAAAGCGGTCACTCGCGGTCGTACTCGATGACCTCGGTCGCCTGCACAAGAATCGAGTTGGGAAATTTGATACCGAGGGGTTTGGCAGCTTTCATGTTGATCAGGCGGGCCTTCGTGGGACGCGACAAGTGCTTTATTCGAACCCCTTTGCTTTTAAAACGGTCCGGGCGGCAGGCGAGGAAAGGAACGTGACCAGCGCTCTTGCGGCGTCAGTCTGATTGCTGCCGGTAACAATGCCAGGGGCGAACTGGGTGTAGTTCTGAATCGCTGACGGCAGCGGGCCAGCGAATTCGACGGTTGGTTGAGCCAAGACTTCGCTGATTTGATTGAATCCGATCTCAACGTCGCCGCTGGCAACGCTTGCGTACAGCACTTTCCCAGACGGAGATAGCTTTGTCTTGGGTTTCATTTCCCCAGCGATGCCCAATCGTTCGAGCAAGCTGGCCATGTAGATACCACTGGCACCCCCACCGGCCGGATCAGGATAAGTAATCGATCTTGCCGCCAACATCGAGCGTTTGAAGGCGTCGGCCGAACTGATGTCGGGCTTCGCGGCACCCTTGCGCACAAAGGCACTAACACCGACCTTCGCGATGATGATGCGGTCGCCAGCCACGACTCTGCCTTGCGCTCGAAGTTGGTCCATCAGTGGCGCAGCGTTTATCACAAGATCGGCGGCCTCACCTTTTTGAAAACGGTCCGCGATAGCGCCCGCATTTCCGTAGGCGACCGTTACCTTGTGTCCCGAGGATTTTTCAAAATCCGGTATCAGTGCGTCAATTGCCGGATGCAAAGCCACGGCGCATAGGAGCTTAATCTCAGCGGCTCTGGCGATGGTCCCGGCAGTGATGCCAAACAAGGCAAGTCCCAAAGCGATTGTCGCAGAGACACTCATAATGCTGCGTCGGTTCACGTTCGTCATGGTATAGCCCTCCCAGTGGCGTATAGGAAATTCAAACCACCTTTTCACTGCCCGCGACTATATGGCCGGCCCGGCAAGCGGTCAAACGCGCGGTGTTTAGTGAAAATTCCCCACTCGCGATGACTATTCGTTACGAAATTCAAGGGTAACCGCCACTGGCCGCTGATGGCTGATCGCTGACTTGGCCTGCTTAGATCGAATGGTCTGTGCGGCATCGAGCAGCTACTGATGTGAGCAAGGTGCATCGCCGGCTGCAGGACAATCGTGCTCGACGAAGAAGGTTGCGGGGCAGAAGCAAAGAGGGCTTACGATTCGACGTAAGCCCTTGACTGCAAATCGGATTTGCGGGGGGCCCGCCAGCCATTTCGTTTTCAGTGAACAACAACCAGGTTGTCAATCGATATGAGTCATGAAGCGCGCCAAACACGGTTGCGACCGACCCTAATATCCTTCGACGTGTTCGGCACGTTGATCAGCGTCCGCGAAAGCTCCTACAGCGCATTCGAGCGCATTCTTGCCGATATCGGCGCGCATCGTGTTGACGTGAAAGTGTTCTGGGAACACTGGGAACACCGAAACATCGTCCATTATTGGGAGCAGTACCGAACGTATCGCGAGATTTGCGAGCTTTCGCTCGAGGAAACGTTCGCACACTTCGGTCTCACTGGCGAGAGACGCCTGATCAACCACTATTTCGATGCGTTCCCTCGCTTCTTTCTCTACGATGATGTCGTCCGTACGCTCGACCGACTGTCGCGCCACTACAGGCTGGCGGTCGTGTCCAACATCGATGACGATCTGCTCGCGTTGACGCCGTTGCAGCGAGAGTTCGACCTCGTGTGTACGGCGCAACGGGCGAAGGGCTACAAACCGGACGGCGCGCTGTTTCGTTACCTGATCGAGCATGCTGGCTGCGCCAAGGAAGAGATTCTGCATGCCGGGCAGTCGCAGTTTACGGATCTGGTTGGCGGCAAGCCGCTCGGCTTGACCATCGCCTGGATCAACCGACGCCAAGTGGCGCTGGATGATTCCGTACCGCGACCGGACTTCATCTTTGCCGACATTCAATCGCTTAACAATCTAGTCGAACTGTGACGATCTCTTTGATTTGCGAGGAGCACCCTTATGGCCTGCGCGGCCTCCCGCAATCGAGCGGCGTCGCGCCCTTCGGGTATCGCTTGGGGTACCGCGCTCATGCGAGCACTTTGCCGGCGTGCTCGAGCTCGTCGAACTTCCCCTGCTCGACCAGCCTGCCGTGGTCGAAGACCAGCACGCGATCGAACTCGCGCGCCAGGTCCGCGCGCCCAAGCGCCCACACGACGGTGCGGCCCTTCGCCCATCCGAGCACGGCGCGCAGGACGCGTGTCTCGCTCGCGGGATCGAGACCGGAGGTCGGCTCGTTGAACACCAGCATGTCGGGGTTCTTCATCAGGCCGCGCGCGATCACCAGGCACTGCCGCTGCGAATATGAAAGGCGCGAGCCGCCATTGCCCACGTCGTACGCGAGCCCGAGCTGAACGAGTTCCGCCTTCATGCCCACCTCGGTCGCAACCTCGCGCACGAGCGCGGTCACGCGAGCCTGCACGTTGGCGTGCTCGAACGCGACGCGTCCGAAAAGCAGGTTGTCCTCGATCGACAGCGCGGAGCTGAACCGGTCCGGCTCGAAGAATTCGATGATGTCGCTGCGATTGCCATACCGGCGACGAAATTCCGCGCGTGCGCCGACGATCCTGCGTTGCAGCGGCTCATCGATGACGCCGAGACGATGGCGCGAGTTGATGAGCCTGAACGTGAGATCGAGCAGCCGCGCCTTTCGCTCGGCCGAGATCGAAGCCAGCTTGCCGCCGGCGACCTTGCCGACCATCATCCGGAATTCCGGCAGGTCCTCCGGGCCGATGAAGCTGTATTGATCGAACAGGTTGCTGTCGGGCGAGACATCCGCGAACAACTCGAGCATCAGGCCCGCGACCGTTGCGCCGGCCGCATACAGGTCGTCGAGCAGGCCGACATCGCGCAGCAGCTGCAGCATCTCGGGATTGCGCGCGACGTTGGCGCAATGGAAATCCGCCCGCCGCGGCGTGCCGAACAGCAGGTTCTCGGCCACGCTGATGTTCGAATGATAGGCATCGCGGTCGAACAGCTCGACGTAGGACGTCAGGTCGTCGATGCGCACGCGTTCCCGTATTTGCGCGCGCGCCTCGAGCCCCTTCGCGGCGAAACCGGCATCACCATTCGGGGCTGTGCTTGCCAGGCCGAAGTTCATGACGTCCTGGTCCATTCCGACCAGTCGCAGAACACCGAGCGCGGCGTCGGTCATGTGCGCCGCGTCGGCAACGCCGGCGGCTTCGTAATCGATCCAGTCCGCGCGGATGTCGTGCGCACTGTTGCCCGCCGCCAGCGCGTCGCGAATGCGCGTTTGCTCCAGTTTCGCCGCTTCGGCGTCGTAGGTGGCGGGCCGAATGGGCTGGTGCTTGAGTCCGTAAAAGAGATTGTGCGCGAGCGTTCCCGAAAAAATGTGGGCGTTTTGCGTCGCGTAGGCGATGCGGCGGCCGGGGACCGCCTGATGCACGTCGGCGAAGCTCGTGCCGGCGACGTTGATGCGGCCCGCATTCGGATGCACGAGGCGCGCCAGCAAGTGCGTGACGTCCTCCTTGCCGCTCTGATCGCCACCGACGAGCGCGATGTGCTCGCCGGGACTGATCGAGAACGATAGCCGGTCGACCCGGTTGTTGACGCCGTTCTCGCTGTAGGTCAACGCGTTGGCCGCGACCTCGCCCGCGAGCGGCGGAATCGTCGCAGGCGGATCCTCCAGCAGCTTGCGATCGACGAGACCCGGCGGCTCGAACTGGGAAATGACCTGCTCGTACTTGATCCGCACGTCCTCTTTCGTCGAATACCAGGTGAGGAGCTCCTTCCACGGATTGAGGATGTCCTTGTAGGCGGCGAGCACCGCGACCAGCGCGCCGAGCGACAGACTGCCCTTGATGACCAGGTATCCGCCCGCCGAGTAGAAGAAGAACGGCGTCACCTGCGCCAGGAAATTGTTCAGGAACTTGACGAAGTACTTGCGCTTGTAGATGTCGTAGCGGAGTGCGTAGATCTTGCCCAGCCGGTCGCTGATGTCGGCGCTCTCCAGGTGAAACGTATCGTTGCTGCGGATCTCGGTGGAGCCCGCGACCGTGTCGCCGATGCGGTCGGAAAGCTGGCGCGCCGTCGTCACCCGCTCCTTGCCGAGCAGGTTGATCTTCCGCTGCAGCCGCGGAATCAGGTAGAGCTGCGGCGGGTACAGCGCGATGGCCGCGAGGCCGAGCCACAGATCCTGATTGAAGATGAACACCATGTAGGTGATCAGCAGTCCGCCCTGGAACACCGGCAGACTGATCGATTCGCCGATGAAGCCGCCGATCGGCTCGGTCTCCGCGACGATCATCGGGATGAGCTCGCCGGCGGACGTCGTCTTGAACTGCGGCAGCGGAAAGCGCAGCACCAGCTGGTACAGGTCGTGCCGCAGCCGCCGCATCGTGCGCTCGCCGACCACCCCGCCGTAGACGTTGATCCAGTACTTCAGCGCGCCATTGATCGTGATGAGCGCGAGCAGCAGGAACGACAGCGTCATCAGATACGAAATCTGCGTGACGTCGAACCCGAGGAACGTCGCCGGGACGTGCTTGCCGCCGATCGCGCTGTTGACGATCCGCTTGGGGATCTCGAGATTGATGTAGATCAGCGGGAAGCTGATCGCCGTCAGCACGAGCATCGCGATCTGATCGCGCCACGTGTGCTTGAGTATGTACCGGAAGTAGGGACCGTTCCATGCCGACTGATTGCTTGCAAGGCGCCGCTGCGCATCCGCGCGCGAGCACGGACAGCGGCGATGCGAGGAAAGCCGCATTTTCGATGGTAACATCGACGGTTGGAGCCGCGCGCTTAAGCCTTCGCGCCGGAACGCACACAGGCGCAACGGAAACCGGATGGCAGGTCCGCTCGCGGCCGGCGTCATCGCAGTGATCCTGAAGGGCTACCCGCGCCTTTCGGAAGCGTTCATCGCGCAGGAGCTGCTCGCATTGGAGCGGCGCGGGTTGTCCCTGGCGCTGTATTCGCTGCGGCATCCCACCGATCCCGAGCGACATCCGGTGCACGCACAAATCCGCGCGCCGGTCACCTACCTGCCCGAGTATCTTCACCACGAGCCGGCCCGCGTGTGGCGCGCGTGGCGCAGCGCACGCCGGCTTCCCGGCTACCGCGCGGCGCGCGCGGCGTGGTGGCGCGATCTCCGGCGTGATCGCAGCCGCGGGCGGATCCGCCGCTTCGGACAGGCGCTCGTTCTCGCCGTGGAGTTGCCGCGCCACGTCGTGCATCTGCACGCGCATTTCCTGCACACGCCGGCCTCGGTGACGCGCTACGCCGCGTTGCTGCGCGGACTCGCCTGGAGCTGCTCGGCGCACGCCAAGGACATCTGGACGACGCCCGTGTGGGAAAAGCGCGAGAAGCTCGCCGCATGCGCGTGGACGACGACGTGCACCGAAGTCAACGCGACGCATCTGCGTCGGATCGCCGGAGCAGGCGAGCGGGTCGACCTCGTCTACCACGGGATCGACACCACGCGCTTTCCGCCGCCCGCCGGCGCGCACCGGATGCATGACGGCGGCGATCCCACGCATCCGGTCACCATCCTTGCGATCGGCCGCGCCGTCGACAAGAAGGGCTTTGACGATCTTCTGCATGCGCTGGCCAGGCTCCCGTCGGATCGGCATTGGCGCTTCGTCCACGTCGGCGGCGGGCCGTTGCGAAACGGCCTGATGGCGATCGGCGCGAGACGCTCGGCATCGAGGATCGCATCACGTGGCTCGGCGCGCGGTCGCAGGCGGCGGTGCTGGACGCCTATCGCAACGCGGATATTTTCGCGCTGCCCTGTCGCGTCAGCGCGGATGGCGATCGCGACGGCCTGCCCAATGTGCTGCTCGAAGCGCAGAGCCAGAAGCTTCCCTGCGTGTCGACGCACGTATCCGGCATTCCGGAACTGATCGAAGACGGTGTCACGGGGCTTCTGGTCCCGTCGCGGGACCCGGCCCGGCTGTCGGAGGCCCTGTCGCGCCTGATCGCGGACCCGGCGTTGCGCACGCGCCTGGGCGACGCCGGCTACGCGCGGACGATCGGCGCATTTTCGATGGACGCTGGGGCCGACCGCCTCGCGGCGCGCTTCGCTGCATGCCTGGCCGCATCATGAAAGTGGCGTTCTATGCGCCGTTGAAGCCGCCCGACCACCCGGTGCCTTCGGGGGATCGGCAACTGGCACGTGCGTTGTTGCAGGCGTTGCGCGCGGGCGGACACGATGCGTCGCTCGCGTCGCGCTTTCGCAGTTTCGACGGCGGCGGTGACCCGGCGAGGCAGGCGCGGCTTGCGCATCTGGGCGCCCGGTTGGCACAGCGATTGATCGCGCGTTATCGGCGAGCGCAAGACTCGCCCGACCTGTGGTTCACGTATCACCTCTACCACAAGGCACCCGATTGGCTCGGTCCGGCGGTCAGCCGCGCGCTCTGCATTCCCTATGTGCTGGCGGAAGCGTCGATCGCCGCCAAGCAGCACGATGGCGCCTGGGCGCCCGGATACGCCGCGTCGGTCACGGCCGTGCAGGCTGCCGACGCCGTGCTGTTCGTGAATCCGGTCGACATCGCCGGGATCCGTCGCGTGCGCGGCACGGACAAGGCGGTCGACATGCTGCCGCCGTTTCTGGATCTCGGTGCGTTCGGCCGGCTGGCATCGCCGCGAACGGATGCGACGGCGCCTCACGGCGATCGCGTGCGGCTCATCACGGTTGCGATGATGCGCGACGGCGCGAAACTCGCGTCGTATCGACTGCTGACGGCGGCGCTCACGCGTATCGCAGCGGCTGCGTGGGATCTGGTCGTGATCGGCGACGGTCCCGCGCGTCCCGATGTCGAGAGGGCGTTCGCGTGCTTCGAATCCGGGCGCGTCCGGTTTGTCGGCGCCAGGACGTCCGACGAGGTCGCCGCACTGCTCTGCCGCAGCGATGTCTTCGTATGGCCGGCGATCGACGAAGCGTTCGGCATCGCATTCATCGAGGCGCAGGCCTGCGGCTTGCCCGTCGTGGGCGGCAACACCAATGGTGTAGCGGCCGTCATCGACGATGGCCGTACGGGTCTGCTCGTGCGTACAGGCGATGCCGATGCGTTCGCGGCCGCGGTCTCGCGGCTGCTGCAGGATGCGCCGCTGCGCAATCGGATGGGCCGCGACGCGGTGGCCTACGTCCGATCGCGCCACGACCTTCCCGCCGCGGCGGCGCGCGTCGACGCGGTTTTGCGCCGTGCGGTGGCCGAACACGCATCCGTTGCGCCGGCGGCAGCGGTGCCGACCTGATGGCGACGGTCGTTTCGCTGGTCCGCCACGGCAGCACGCTCTGGAACGAAGAGGGCCGGATGCAGGGCCGTCGCGACGTGCCGTTGAGCGCGCGTGGGCGCGCGCAGGTGCAAACCTGGCGGATACCCGCCGACGCCGATCGCCCGGCGCCATGGGTATCGAGCCCGTTGCGGCGCGCCATGGAGACGGCGGAGCTCATCAGCGGCGTAACGCCGCTGCGCGAGGACGCGCTCACCGAAATGGATTGGGGCGCGTGGGAGGGCCTGACGCTCGCGGAGCTTCGACTGCGCTTCGGCGCCGAGTTCGCGCGGATGGAATCGCGAGGACTGGACTTCCGGCCGCCGGGCGGCGAAAGTCCGCGCGACACGCAGGACCGCGTGCGCGGCTGGCTCGCCCGGGCTGCGGCCGGCCAAAGTCCGGGCGTCGCCGTCACGCACAAGGGCGTCCTGCGCGCCGTGCTGGCACTCGCAACCGGCTGGGACATGACCTGCAAGCCACCGGTCCGTCTGCTCGCCGACGCGCTGCACCGGTTCGCGGTCGACGACGACGGAACGGTCTCGATCGTCGCGTGCAACGTGCCGCTGGCGGGAGCCTCCGCTGTCGACGCAACACGAATCGCGAACCGCTGACGGATCAGGTCACGGCCTGACGCGCGGACGCGGGCTGTGCGTCGCGCAACTGTTCGGTCAACGACTCCAGCGCGCGCAGCGTCTCGGTGAGCCGCGTGCTGAGCGAGCGCATCACGTGCAGCGCGCAGCTCGGATTCTCGACGAGCAGGCGCAGGAATACGTCCTTGGCGATGCGCAGCGCCCTCACGGCGTTTTTCGCGCGCACGGTGGCGACCCGCGGCGCTTCCAGAATGAGGCTCATCTCGCCGACCAGTGCGTGACAGCCCACCACTGCGAGGACGATTTCTCCGCCGTGAGTCTCGCCGAGAACCTCGACTTCCCCCTCGAGGATGACGTAGGCGCTGTCGGCGGACTCGCCCAGCACCATGAGGTTTTCGCCTGGGGCGAACCGCATGGCGCGGCTGGTGAATGCGAGGAACTTGAGCTTGGCGGGGTCCAGCTTCTCGAAGAAGGGGACCTTCCGCAGCATCTCCGCTTCCTGAAAGACTGTCACCGCGGCCCTCCGTTTCCGGGCAATCGTACAGCAGAATACGACATCCACGGCAGAATGAGGCGGCGGCGGTGACGACGCACACGGACGAGTTCTACCGCGACATCCTCGAGGGCATGGCGATCTACACGGGCAGCGCCCTGCAGCGCGACGTCCTCGCGACGCTTTCGCGCCACGACGAGCCGGGCATCGGCAGGGCGCTCAACAAGAACCAGATCGCGAGCAAGATGTGGCTGGCCGAATCGCTGCTGGCGAGCGCCGGCTCGCAGTTCCCGCGCGTGCTCATTCTCGGCGGCTGGGTCGGCGTCCTCGCGGCGGTGCTGCTGCATGATCCGCGCTTCACGATCGGCCGGGTGGTCAGCCTCGACATCGATCCGCATTGCGCGCCGATCGCCGAATCGCTGAACGCCACGCATGTCGGCACGGGAAGGTTCGCGGCGCAAACCGCCGACATGCTGGAGTTCGACTATCGCGCAAATGCGGCCGATGCCGGCCGTTTCGATCTCGTCGTCAACACGAGTTGCGAGCACCTTGCGGAATTCGGGCGCTGGTACGGCCGAATTCCCGCCGGCCAGCTGCTGGTCCTGCAGTCCAACGATTACTACGCGTGCCGCGAGCACGTCCACTGCGTTCCGGATCTCGCGGCATTCCGCGCGGAGGCGCCGATGCGCGACGTGCTCTTCGCCGGCGAGCGCCGGATGCGTCGCTACGTCCGCTTCATGCTGATCGGGCGGAAGTGAGCGAGGACGCGCCGATGTCCGTTGCCTGAAAGACCGCCGCCGCGTCGAGCCATGCGACCGTGTCGCTGGCACGCGTATGCGCGACAAGGTCGGCGACGAATTGCCATGCCGCGTCGTCGAGCACGAGATGGTGACTGAGAACGCCGGTGGGCTCAGTCGGATCCGCGCTCCCCTCCCGGCGCGCCTGCAGGTGTGCGGCCACGCGGTCGATCGCGGCCTGCGGACCGATGAACGCCCGGTCGCGGCGCCAGGCGATCACGTCGACATGCGCGTTGCATTGCACGAGTCCGGGAGCCGCGAAGTGGGCGGTCCGCGGCCCGAATGTCGACAGTCCGCGGAAGCCTGCGTCGGGCAGCCGCGCCACCACGTCGGCGTCGATGCGATTCCACGGCGGAACCAGCGCCGCAAAGAAGCGCCGACCGAAAGCGACCGCGAGCCGGTCGAGACCCTCGACGAGCTCGGCGACCGAAGTACCCACCGCGCGGTGCTGCACCCAGCTCGCAACTGCGCGCACCGGACGGCGCATGGTTGGCGTGCGCGTAGCCATGCTGGACGATGGTCGCGTTGGCGAATTGCGCGACGGCATCGACCAGACCGGACCCCAACGCGGCCGGGATCACGGCGAGCGTTATCGGAACGTCGCTCGCATGCGTGATGTCGAGCAGGCGCCGCAGCGCGGCGGAGTCGTCGCACGCATCGTCGTCGCGCAGCCAGAGCGTGGCGCGGCGGCCGCTCGCACGCCACGCCTCGAGTTCGCCGTCAAGGCGCGACCAGGCGTTCATGTCGCGGGCGCCGCCGGCGCCCGATGCTCGATCCCGAGCCGTTCTGCGATGAACGCCGCGGAGCGCGCCGCGCCGTCGCTGTCGAAATTCCAGCAGCCCCCACTGCTCGCGCGATCCCGCCGCGTCGACGGCGGCGGCGAGCGACTGCGGGGTGATGGTCCGATCGTCGACGACCACGGCGAGTCCGAAGTCGCGCAAGCGTTCCCCACGCGCGCGCTGCTCGGTTTCGCCGCTGCCCGTGAACGGCACGACGACCGGTCGCGCGCCGCTCGTGACGACGTCGAGCACGGTGTTGTAGCCGCCCTGCGACACCGAAACGAATGCCTGCCGCAGCAGCGACGCGAAATCGACGCGCGCCCGCTCGACGACTGCATTCGGGCCGGCTTCGCGCAACAGGCGCTGGAAGCCCGCCTCGGGAATATTGGGTCCGGCCAGCACCCGCCAGGTCAGATGGCCGAACCGCGAAGATCGCTTGCGCTGCGAGCGCCGTCGCGAGCAGCTCGATGCCGACCGCACCGCCGCCCGCCGACACGACGACTTCGCGCCGGCCGCTTGCCGGACTGCGCGGCAGGCGGCTGGTGGCGGCGAAAGCACGAAGCCCGTGTAATGCAAGGGCGGCGACAGCTTCGCCGCCAACGGATACGTGTCCTCGAAGCGCGCAAAGCGCGGGTCGCCATGGACGAGGATCGCGTCGAACCAGCGCGTGGCCCATTCGAGCATTTCGCGCTCGCGCTCGGGCTTCGGCTGCACCTGCAGGATTTCGCGCACCGACGCGACGACCAGCGGCCGCGGACGCGTCGCTTCGATCCGCTCCAGCAGCGGCACGAGCTCGAAGCGCAGCGAGCGCCGCCCGAACGGAAATGTCTCGAACAGGACGGCAGCCGGCGCTGCGGACTCGTACGCCGCGAGCAGCAGTTCGCGCCGCGTGTCCCGGTACGCGTCGTCGATCGGCGCGTACTGCGCATCGCGCAGCGGCGTGAAGCTCGCGTCGGTCACGCGGATCGGCGGCAGCTGCACGGTGCGGACGTTGCGCGGCAGACGCCCGCCGATCGGCATCCCGCCGCTGACGAGATGCACGTCGAAGCCGGTGTCAGCGAGCGCCTCCGCGATGAGCCGCGCCCGCATCAGGTGGCCGATGCCCAGCAGGTGCTGGACATAGATCATGACGGCTGGCATGGACGTGCCCGGACGGGCGTGACGTGCGCTGTTGAACCGCGCCTGCGCGTCACTAGAGTCCGAGTCGCTAGGTTTCCGCCGGTCAGTCCCGCGCGGCCCGCTTCTGCGACGGGCACGACTTCCCGCACATGCGCGGCGACGAGATCCGGTGATCACCCGCAGGCCGTCCAGCATCCGCGCGGCACCTCGCTCCGAGGGAGCCGGCTGCTGACGCGAGCTCGTGCAACGCGCTCGCCATGACGGCAGGATCGTGCGACGTCCTGCGGGTCGAGCGTGCGCACGAGCCCCAGCGCGGCGGCGCGCTGGGCGCGCATGAATTGCTCGAGCCGCGGCTTGACGCGCGGGACGAGGATCGCGCGCTTGTCGAGCGAAAGAATCTCGCAGAACGTGTTGTACCCCGCCATCGCGACGACGCCGGCCGCCCGCTCGATCAGCAGTTCGACGTGCGTGTCGAACGTGACGACGTCGATCGCGGCCGAGGCGCGTCGGCGCGCTCGCGGAACTGCCGCTGCGCGGCCGGCGCCATGAACGGCCCGAGCACGATGACGGCGCGCGAGCGGGATGCCGGGTCGTGCTCGTAGGCGCGCATCACCCAGTCGACGACCGACATGCCGTCCTCGCCGCCGCCCACGGTCACCAGCACATAGGGCTCGCCGCCGACGGGCGCGGCCGGCGCCTCGGTCACGTGCGGCACCGCGCGCCGCAGGTAGCCGGTGTAGACCATCTTCCTGCGCACCGGCACCGGGCAGGCGACGCCCTTGCAGCGGATCGGCGAAGCGCTCGAGTCCGTAGACCCAGATCTCGTCGTACAGGTGCTCGAGCGCCGGGCAGCACCCGCTTGCGCTTCCATTCGCGCAGCAGCAGCCGCGGGCTCGTCCATGATGTCGCGCAGGCCGAGCACGAGCGTGGTCCCCCTGCGCCTTCAGCATCTGCAGCGTCGCAGCGACCTCGCCCTTGAGGCCGAGCGGCTCCTTGTCGACCAGGAACAGGTCCGGCCGGAAGCTCTCCGCGGTCTGGCGGATGATCGCGGCGCGCATCTCCATCGTCTGGTCGAGGTCGATGTGCAGGCCGAGCGACTGGTACTCGCCGTCGTGAAGCTTGATCACGCCGGGAATGCGGACGAAGTCGACGCGCGGCAGGTAATCGAAGCTGCCGATGATCGGCGAGCCCGGACAGGATCAGCACCGACACGCCCTTGAACCGGTCGACCAGCGCGTGCGCGATCGCCCGGCAGCGGCGCAGGTGGCCGAGGCCGAAGCTGTCGTGGCTGTAGATCAGGATGCGTGCGTTGTTGAGTCTTTCCACGATTCCCCCACTGCGCGGACGCGGCTTTCAGCCCGGTTGCAGCGTATTTCGGCTCCCGGTCCCCGCTGATGCCCTCCGCGCACTGCCGTCGGGCATTATCCACGACATGGCCCCCAACGACGATAGCGTTCTAGAATCGACCATGCTGGAATATTCGCGTGACGAAACGATGGCAGCCCGGCAAAGCCGCGGCCGATGATCCGCGACGAGCACTATCGGTCCGAAGCTGCCGCACCGGGCACGGGGCCACGCGGAGCTGGTGGCGCTGGTCGGCGGCGTGTTCGCCGAGATCGACGAGCGACTGGACCGGCGCGATGTCGTCCGGGTGCTCGATCTCGGGTGCGGCTACGGCACCGTCCTGCTCGAGTTGCGGCAGCGCTACGGCTCGAAGGTCGATCTGCACGGCTTGAACCTGCGGCCCGAAGACGGTGACGTGGACATTCTCGCCCGCAACGGAATCGAGCGCGGGCTGGTCGCTCCCGGCGCACATCGGGCGGATCGCGCTGCCGGCCCTTCACTACGCCGACGTCGCCGACGGCTTGCCGTTCGACGACGACACCTTCGACCTGGTCTACAGCCAGGTGGCGTGGCTCTACTTCGGGGACAAGGTAGGCGTGCTGCGCGAAGTGAGTCGCGTGCTGCGCGAAGACGGACTGGCCAAGATCGACGCCGACGAACTGCGCCCGGGCCTGCCGCCGGAATACCGGCGCCTCGTCGAAATCTGGCAGGCGGGCCGGCTGTCCCGCTCGGCGATTACGTGCGCAGTTCCGGCATGCGCTTCGTCCAGGCCGCCGAGGGGGAATATCTGCACTTCGGCAAGATGCGGCGCTTTGCCGAGGATCTCGAGCTCGTGTTTCAGACCGATCTTTGCACGATCCATCCCGATTGGGACGGCATCAAGTGCGTCTATCGCGTGACGACGACCGCGGCATGAGCCCCGCCGCGCAGCCGACACGCCCGGATCGACACCTCGCGGGGCGGGTGGCGCGCGCGATGAAGTGGCTGCTCGTGGTGCTCGCGCTGATGTTATCGGGGCCGCTGCTGACGCTCGCGTTCGGGGGCGCCCGGTTCGATCGCGATTGGCGCCACGCGACGCACCGCGCGACCGGGCTTGCACCCGATCCGGCGACGTCGCGCGAGGCTGTCGTGCAGGTCTACGCCGGCCGGACGTTCGGCTGGCGCGGGGCGTTCGCGGTCCACACCTGGCTCGCGGCGAAGCCCGCCGGGGCCGACCGGTACACGCGATACGAGGTGATCGGATGGCGCGCGTTCGGCGGCGGTTCCGCACTGTCGCTGTCCGATCAGGGTGCGCCCGATGCGGAGTGGTACGGCCACGCGCCCCGCCTGCTTCGCGACCTGCGCGGCGCGGCGGCCGAAGCGGTCATCGCCAAGCTGCCCGAGGCGGCGGCCAGCTACCCGTATGCCACCCACTACCGTTCATGGCCGGGTCCGAACAGCAATACATTCGTCGCGTATGTCGGGCGCAGGATTCCCGAGCTCGAGCTGACGCTGCCGTCGATCGCAATCGGCAAGGACTATCTTCCGTTCGGCCAATTCATTGCGCGAACGCCCAGCGGCACCGGCTACCAGCTTTCGCTGTCCGGCTTGTTCGGCGTCGCCGCGGGAGGCGATGAAGGCGTTGAGGTGAACGTGCTCGGTCTGGTGGCGGGACTCGATTGGCGCCATCCGGCGATCAAGTGGCCGGGGATCGGCCGCATACCGCCCTATTGAACGACTTCGTCGGCCCGCAACAGCACCGTCCGCGGGATCGTGAGCCCGAGGGCCTTCGCGGCGTTCAGGTTGATGACCAGCTCGAACTTGGTCGGCAACTCGATCGGCAGGTCGCCCGGTTTTGCCCCCTTCAGAATCCGGTCGACGTATGAAGCCGCGCGCCGGTGCATGTCGGCGTAGTTGGGTCCGAAGGACATCAGCCCGCCCGCGTCGACCAGCTCGCGATACGCATAGACGGCGGGGATCCGGTTGTGCGCCGCGAACTCGACGATCCGCGCACGGTTGTGCAGGAAGACGCGGTCGGCCAGCATGATCAGGGCACCCGGGTGCGCGCTGGCGATGGACTCGAATGCGGGAGTCGAATTCCGCCGCGGTTCGCACGGCCGCGGAATGTACGTTGATCTGCAGCACCTTGGCCGCTGCGCGCGCATTTTTTTCGGCCGAGACGTGGAACGGATTCGCCGGATTCCAGAGGATCGCGACGCTCGAAAGGTCCGGGACGATCTCGGCCAGGAGCTCAAGCCGCTTTCCTTCGAGGTCCGGCGCGATCGACGTCAATCCGGTGACGTTGCCGCCAGGATGCGCGAGGCTCTCAACGAGCCCCGTTCCGACGGGATCGCCGACGGCGACCATGACGAGGGGAATCGTCGGGGCTACGCGCTTGACCGCCAGCGACGCGGGCGTTCCGGCAGTGACGATCAGGTCGACATCGAGTGCCGCGAGCTCGGCAACGAGCTTGGGGAATCGCCCGTAATTACCTTCTGCCCAGCGGTATTCGACGACGACGTTCCGTCCCTCGACGTAACCTCGGTCGCGCAGGCCCTCGCGAAACGGGGAGACGAGATTGGCTTCGAGAGCAGCCGTGGAATTGCCGAGAAAGCCGATGCGAAAGACCTTGCTCGGCTGCGCGCCCGCGGCCAGCGGCAGCACGGAGCCCGCCACTGCCAGCGCGACGAGTACGCGCCGGCGCGTCGTCATCGGCCGCTCCGCATTGCACGGTCCCTCGATCTTCGCGTAGGCTTGCTCGCCATGGTGCTCCCATTCCCGGGTACGGCGTCGATCGCGTCCTAGTACCATGGCGACGCCCGCGCCGTCCAGCGTGATATCGCCGCGGATGCCGGTCGGCGCGGCGAGCCCGATCGAACCCGTCCGTCACCGCGGTCGGCTGTTTCGCAAGTACCTCCTTCTCATCATCGCTCTGGTCACGAGCGCCGTCCTCGTCTCCGGCGTCATCAGCATCTATTTCTCGTACCAGGAAAACAAGTCCGCGCTATCGGATCTGCAGCACGAAAAAGCCGTCGCCGCCGCGTCGCGGATCGAGCAGTACATCCGCCAGATCGAACGGCAGCTCACGTACGCGGCACTGCCGCAGCTCGGCGGGAGCGACGTCGAGTTGCGTCGGATCGAGTTCCTGAGGCTGCTGCGCCAGGCGCCGGAAGTCACCGATGTTGCGCAGGTCGACGGCGCCGGCCGCGAACAGCTTGCGGTATCACGCCTTGGCCTGGACACCGTCGCCTCGGCGAAGGACCGATCGCAGGAGCCCGCCTATCGCAACGCCAAGCCCGGCCATACCTGGTTCGGTCCGGTGTACTTCCGCAAGGAGACCGAGCCCTACATGACGATCGCCGTGCGTTCGGGCAGCGACGCCGGGCCGGTGACCATTGCCGACGTGAACCTCAAGTTCATCTGGGATGTGGTGTCCCGCATCAGGATCGGCGACAAGGGCAAGGCGTACGTCGTCGACGACAACGGATTCCTCGTCGCCGATCCTGATATCGGACTGGTGCTGCGCAAGACCAGCCTTGCCGGACTTCCGCACGTGCGGGCCGTCGTCCAGGGCGACCGCCGACGAGCCGGCGATGCTTTCGGTGGATCTCGCGGGCGCGCGCGTGCTGACGTCGTTCGCGCCGATCGAGCTGCTCGACTGGAAGGTGTTCGTCGAGCAGCCCGAAGCCGAGGTCTATGCGAAGCTCGATGCCTCGATCGTTCGCACCGGATTCCTGCTGCTCGGCGGATCTGGTGATCTCGGCCGCCGCAGCGCTGGTGCTCGCGCGGGGCATGGTGCGCCCGATCCGGACGCTCGACGAAGGGGCGCGGCGCATCGGCGCGGGCGACCTCGACCAGCAGATCGTCGTGCGCACCGGCGATGAGCTCGAAGGCCTTGCCGACCAATTCAACCGGATGACGGCGCAGTTACGCGAGTCGTATGCAGGCCTCGAGCGCAAGGTCGACGAGCGCACGCACGAACTCACGAACGCCCTCGAGCAGCAGACGGCGATCAGCGAGATCCTGCGGGTGATCTCGAGCTCGCCCACCGACGTGCAGCCGGTGCTGCAGGCGGTGGCCGAACGCGCTGCGCATCTGTGCGACGCGCCGTACGCACGCGTGTTGCTCGTCGACGGGGACGAACTGCGTCCGCGGGTCAACTTCGCGGCCAACGGGCGAACGCCATTCCAGGTAAGTCCGGTCCCGCTGCAGCGCACGTCCATCACCGGCCGTGCGGTGCTCGACCGCGAAATCGTTCATCTCCCCGATGTCGTCCCACTGCTCGACTCCGAATTCCCCGCTGCGCGCGAGAACGCCGAACGCACCGGTTTCCGGGCCGTGCTGGCGATTCCCCTGGCGCGGGAAGGCGGCGCTTACGGCGCGATTCTTCTTTGCCGGCTCGAACCCGGGCCGTTCGCCCCGGACCAGATCGCACTCGTCCAGACATTTGCAAGACAGGCGGCGATCGCGATCGACAACGTGCGTCTTTTCAACGCGACGAAGGAAGCGCTCGAGCAGCAGACCGCAATCAGCGAGATCCTGCACGTGATCTCCAACAATCCAGGTGACGTGCGACCGATGCTGAACGCCGTCGCAGAGCGCGCGCTGCGACTGTGCGATGCCGCACAGGGAACCATCGTTCTGGTCGAAGGAAATGCGCTTCGACGGGAAGCCGCCTTCGGCAGCACGCGGACTTTGGACGAAGGCGAGGTGATGCCGCTGACCCGCGGTTCCGTTGCCGGACGCGCGATTATCGACCGAGCTCCGTTCCAGATCGAGGACCTCGCCACGGCGTCCGCGGAGGAGTTTCCCATCGGCCGCCAATTGCAGCGGCGAATCGGCCATCACACGGCTCTTGCGGTACCGCTGATGCATGAGGACCACGCGATCGGCGCGATCCAGCTATGGCGCATGGAAACCCGGCCATTCACGGAAAAGCAGATCACCCTGGTGAAGACCTTCGCCGGCCAGGCTGCGATCGCGATCGATAACGTCCGCCTGTTCAACGAGACGAAGGAGGCGCTCGACCGGCAAACGGCGATGAGCGAGATTCTCCGCGTCATCAGCCGCTCACCGACCAATGTCCAGCCGGTGTTCGACACGATTGCGGCCGCCGCGCTCAGGCTCTGCGATGCGGTCTCGGCGCTTGTCTTCACGTTCGACGGCGAACTGATCCATCTCGCGGCCGGCGCCAATCGCAACGCGGATATTGCGGAGGCATGGCGCCGGGCATTTCCGAGGAGGCCGAGCCGCGACACCGCTGTCACACGAGCAGTGTTCACCGGCAAGGTCGTGATGATTCCGGACGTACTCGAGGACCCTGAGTACATGTTGGGGACCACTGCGGCGGCAACCGGCTTTCGCAGCGCCTTGGCCGTCCCGCTGATACGCGACGAAAAGCCGATCGGCGTTATCGGCGTTGGCAAACCGGACCCCGGGCCGTTTCACGAGAATCGAATCGCGCTTCTCCAGACATTCGCTGACCAGGCGGTCATCGCAATCGAGAACGCACGCCTCTTCAACGAGACGAAGGAGGCGCTCGAGCAGCAAACCGCGATCAGCGCAATCCTGCGGGTGATCTCGAGCTCGCCCACCGAGGTGCAACCGGTGCTCGATGCGATCGCCGAGCACGCCGCCAGGTTGTGCGATGCGTCCGCCGCCTCGATGTACCTGATCGACGGGGAGTCGCTGAAACATCTCGCCTCGAAGGGGCCGTCGCCGGACCCGGTGAGCCACGTCGACACGCTGCCAATCGATCGGAACTCGCTGACCGGGCGTGCGGTGCTCGAGCGCCACATGATCCACCTGCCGGACCTCCTGGCCGAAGAAAGCGAATATCCGCTCAGTTACGATCTCGCGAAACACTTCGGCCATCGTACCGTCGTCGTGTCGCCGCTGCTGCGCGAAGGGCAGCCCTTCGGCGCGATCCTGCTCCGCCGGCAGCAAGTGCGGCCTTTCAGCGAGCGCGAAATCGCGCTGCTGCACACCTTCGGCGATCAGGCGGCCATCGCGCTCGAGAATGTCCGTCTGTTCAACCAGACGAAGGACGCGCTCGAGCAGCAACGCGCGTCCGGCGAGGTGCTCACCGCGATCAGCGGCTCGATTGCTGACGCCAAGCCGGTGTTCGACGTGATCCTGCAGAGCTGTCAGCGACTGTTCACCGGCGAGACCGTGGGCCTGACGCTGGTGCGCGAGGACGGGATGCTCGACATCGGCGCCTACGCAGGTGCTGGCGGCGAAGCGCTGCGGCGTCTCTTCCCGCAGCCGCTGGACCGCAGCACTGCCTCCGGTATCGCAATCCTCGAGCAGCGCCTCCTCACCTACGCCGATATCGAGGCCGGCGATATGCCGGCCCGGTCGCGCGACGGCTCCGCCGCGGTCGGCATGCAATCGGTATCCTTCGCGCCGATGTTGTTCGAGGGGCGGGCGATCGGCTCGCTGTGGGTGGGTCGGTCGTTCAAAGGCGCGTTCACGGACAAGCAGCTCGCGCTGCTCGCTACGTTCGCCGATCAGGCCGTCATCGCCATCCAGAACGCGCGGCTGTTCCGCGAGATTCAGGATAAGAGCCGCCAGCTCGAGATCGCGAACCAGCACAAGTCCGAATTCCTCGCCAACATGTCGCACGAGCTGCGTACGCCGCTGAACGCGATCATCGGTTTCTCCGAGGTGCTGCTCGAGCGTCTGTTCGGCGAGCTCAACGAAAAGCAGGACGACTATCTGAAGGACATCCATTCGTCCGGCCGGCACCTGCTCTCGCTGATCAATGACATCCTGGATCTCTCGAAGGTCGAGGCCGGGCGGATGGAGCTCGAGCGCTCGACGTTCGACCTGCCATCGGCGATGGAGAATGCGATGACGCTGGTGCGCGAGCGCGCACAGCGCCACCACATCGCGCTCGGTCTCGACATTGCGCCGCGGATCGGGCGAGGTCACGGCCGACGAGCGCAAGCTGAAGCAGATCCTGCTCAATCTGCTCTCGAATGCGGTTAAATTCACGCCCGACGGCGGGAGGATCGACGTGAGCGCACGCCGCGAAGGCGGCGACCTGGTCATCGCGGTGCGCGACACCGGGATCGGCATCGCCGCCGGAGGACCATGCAGGCGGTGTTCGAGGAATTCCGCCAGGTGGGACGAAACTACACGAACAAGCAGGAAGGCACGGGCCTCGGGCTCGCCCTCACGCGGAAGTTCGTCGAGCTGCACGGGGGCCGGATCTGGCTCGAAAGCGAGCCGGGCAAGGGCTCGACGTTCACCTTCACGCTGCCGATGACATCATGAGCCTGATCCTGATCATCGAAGACAACGAAAAGAACCTGAAGCTCGTCCGCGACGTGCTGCAGGTGAAGGGCTACGAGACGATCGAAGCGACAACGCCGAGGACGGCGTGCGCCTCGCGATCGAGCGCGCTCCCGATCTCGTGCTGATGGATATCCAGCTTCCGGGAATGAACGGCATCGAAGCGCGCGGGGTGCTGCGCGCGAATCCGGCGACGTCGGCGATTCCGGTGATCGCCGTGACGGCATCGGTGATGCAGCAGGACCGCAACCAGATCACCGATGCGGGGTTCGACGGCTATGTCGGCAAGCCGATCAACCTGAAGGAGTTCCTGGACACCGTCGCGCCATGCTGGAGCGCAAACATCCATGAGCGCGTCGGCAGCGCGAATGAGCGCGGCGGATGACGACAGCCGCAGACCTGCCAAAGTGCTGGTGGTCGACGACACGCCGCACAACGTCAAACTGCTCGCCGACCTGCTCGCGGTCAAGGGCTATGCGGTCGCGACGGCCGTCAACGGCGAGGAGGCGCTCGTCAAGGTCGCCTCGGAAGATCCGGCTCTCGTTCTGCTCGACGTCATGATGCCCGGGCTTTCCGGATACGACGTTTGCCGGCGCCTGCGCGCCGATCCGAAAACCGCACTCCTGCCCGTCGTACTCGTCACGTCGCTCGATCCGCAGGACGAACGCGTCAAGGGCATCGAAGCCGGCGCGGATGATTTTCTCGGCAAGCCGATCAACCAGCCGGAACTCTTCGCGCGCGTGCGCTCGCTGCTGCGCGTGAAGTCGCTGCAGGACGAGGTCCGTCGGCAAGCGCAGGTGCTGAAGGAATGGAATGCGAAGCTCGAGGCGCGTGTCAGCGAGCAGGTCTCGCAGCTGGAGCGGATGGGTCAGCTCAAGCGATTCTTCGCGCCGGCGGTGGCGGACGCGATCGTATCGGCCGGCGAGCAGTCGATCCTCGCACCGCACCGGCGCGAGATCTGCTACGTGTTCGTCGACCTGCGTGGCTTCACCGCGTTCACTGACGCGGCCGAGCCGGAGGAGGTGCAGTCGGTGCTGCGCGAATACCACACGACGATGGGCGCGCTGATCAACGAGTACGAAGGCACCCTCGACCGCTTCGCCGGCGACGGGATCCTGCTCTTCTTCAACGATCCACTCCCGGTGCCCGATGCGGCGAAACGCGCCGCCGCGATGGCGTTGCGGATGCAAGCGGAATTCCGCGTCTTGCGCAGCCGCTGGCAGAGGCAGGGCTACGAGCTCGACCTCGGCATCGGCATCGCAAAAGGCTTCGCGACGCTCGGCGCATTCGGCTTCGAGGGCCGCTTCGACTATTCGGCGATCGGCAGCGTCGTCAATCTCGCGGCGCGGTTGTGCGGGGAGGCCGGTCCCGGGGAAGTGCTGCTCGACCGGCGCGCGCGGGCCGCGATCGACGACGCCGCCGATGTGGCTAGCGTCGGGCCGCTGGCGCTGAAGGGCTACAGCCAGCCGGTTCCCGCGTTCCGCCTCACCGCGATGCGCTGAGGAGCGGCGGCGCCTGGGACAAAAGCAGCCGCCGCCAGGCGGCCGGGATTCGGCGTCAGGTCATCGGTTCACGACCCACGGGTCGATCGGATTCACAGCGGGGGCGCCGACCAGCGTGACCCCGTATTCGTATGTGCCTTGGGGGGCGTTGGGAACGTTCATGCATTTGTAGCGGGCGCCGCTCGCCTCGACGTGGCATCTGAACGCCTCGCGGCCGGCGGCGGTCTTGAATTCGATTCCCTTGTTGCGATCGAATTCATAGGACTGACCCGCGCCGTTCTTCATTTCCCAAACGACGTCGAATCCCTTTGCATGCACGAACTCATAGGGGACTGAAATCATGCATCCCGGCGTGCACGGGACGGTGACGGGCACCTTGCATTGCTCCGCGCTGCTGCAGTTCATGGATGATTTGGTCGAAAAGGGGGCACCGGAGCACCCGCACAGGACGCCCGCGCCGACGACCACCGCAAACAAGGCTCGCATGGACATTGTTGTTCTCCCTGGAGGACGTGCCAGCGTCGACTCGATGGCGGCGCCATCAAAGCACGAAAACGGGCGCGCGCACAAGATCGCTTCGGCCGGCCGCGCTGCGTCTGTGCAAATGACGGTTCGTGAGGTAACCTCCCCTGCCGCCGTTTCGCCACCGAGCGAGGCGGTGCGCATCCGCTAGTTCCCTTGCCGTCGCGGCAAGGCTGCGCGCGCCCTCATCGTTGCCTTCGGCACGCACTGCCGTAGCGGAAAGACTGGCATGACGACGCGCGCGTATCCCGAAACGACGGGCCAGCAGCTCGAGCGCGGCTGGCGTTTCGGCTGGATCGACGCGGTCGTCATCCTGGCCGTCTTCGCGCTGTTGTGGTTGCTCGTGGTCGCTGAGCGGCGACATGCGCGTTCGCTTCGACGAACTGCACCCGCCGCCGCTCTCGCTCGACGTGGCGCTCATTCCCTACTACACGGCGCGCACGGTGCTGCGGATGTTCATCGCCTTTGCGGCAGCGCTGCTGTTCACCTTCGCGCTACGGCTACATCGCGGCCAAGAGCGTTCGCGCGCGCAAGGTGATGCTGCCGCTGCTGGACATCCTGCAGTCGGTTCCGGTGCTGGGGTTTCTCTCGATCACCGTCACCGGCTTCCTGGCGCTCTTTCCGGGCAGCCTGCTCGGCGTCGAATGCGCCAGCATCTTCGCCATCTTCACGGCGCAGGCGTGGAACATGACGTTCGGCTTCTACCACTCGCTGATCACCATTCCGGCCGAGCTGCAGGAAGCCGCCTCCGTCTACCGGCATGAACCGCTGGCAGCGTTTCACCAAGGTCGAGTTGCCGTCGTCGGCGATCGGCCTGATGTGGAACTCGATGATGAGCTTCGGCGGCGGCTGGTTCTTCGTCGCGCAAAGCGAGGCCATCTCCGTACTGAACAAGAACATCAAGCTGCCCGGCCTGGGGTCGTACATGGCCGCGGCCGTCGAAGCGGGCGACACCCGCGCCGCGGTCTACGCCATCGTCGCGATGATCATCACCATCGTCGTGCTCGATCAGGTCCTGTGGCGACCGCTCGTCGCGTGGGCCGAGAAGTTCAAGCTGGAGCAGACCGAGGGCAAGGACAATCCGACGTCGTGGGTGCTCGACCTGTTGCAGCGCTCGTACGTGCTGGCGTGGCTTTCCGACCACGTCGGTGTCGCGCTCGGACGGTTCTCGCAGCGCGCGTCCGCGCTGACCGCCGACCTGACGCAGACGATCGCCGGCCGCACGCCGGCACCGGTGAAGACGTTGCTGCGCGTCGCGATCTACGGGACTCGCTGCGGTCGGCGTGGCGTGGCTCGCCTTCGACGCGATCGGCATCGCCCAGGCAGATCAGGACCGACATGACCGGCGCGGAAATGCTGCACGTCGGTATGGCTCGGCGTGCTGACGCTCCTGCGCGTCGTCGCCATGAGCGTGATCGCGACGCTGATCTGGACCCCGATCGGCGTGTGGATCGGCCTGCGGCCAGCGCGTGGCCCGCGTCGCGCAGCCGCTCGCGCAGATCGCGGCGTCGTTTCCGGTGAACATGACCTTTCCGTTCATCGTCGCGTTCTTCATCTCGACGCACATCCCGATCAACTTCGGCAGCGTGCTGCTGATGGCGCTCGGCACGCAGTGGTACATCCTGTTCAACGTCATCGCCGGCGCGATGGCGATTCCCACCGACCTGCGCGAAGCCGCCGCGCTGTTCGGCCTGCGCCGCTGGCGCCTCTGGAAAACGCTGATCATCCCGGCGATATTTCCGTTCTGGGTCACCGGCGCCGTGACCGCGACCGGCGGCGCATGGAACGCGAGCATCGTGGCGGAGGTCGCCTCGTGGGGTCAACGACAAGCTGGTTGCCGACGGCCTGGGTGCGTACATTGCGCAGGTGACCGAGAAGGGCGACCAGCCGGCGATCTATTTCAGCATCATGGTGATGGCGCTTTTCGTCGTCGTCATCAACCGCGTCGTCTGGCGCCGACTCTATGACCTGGCCGAACGCAGGTTCAAGCTCGACTGAGCGCGCATGCGAGTCCCATGCCGGGAGTGACCGATGCCTGTTGAACGGCCTGCTGATGACCGCCTCCGGAGACCGCGCGACGCTGGCCCGGCGCCGCTCATCGAGTTGCGGCACGCCTCGAAGTCCTACGCCGGCGCCGACGGCGGAGCGCCCGTGACCGTGCTCGACGACATCAATCTCGAGGTGCGCGAGCGGCGAGATGCTGGCGCTGCTCGGACAATCGGGCTCCGGCAAGTCCACGATCCTGCGCCTGATGGCCGGGCTTACCGAACCGACCCAGGGCGCCGTCCTCAGTCACGGGTCGCCGCTTGACGGCGTCAATCACCGTCTCGCGATCGTGTTCCAGAGCTTTGCGCTCTATCCCGTGGCTCACCGTGCAGGAAAACGTGCAGGTCGGGCTGATCCAGCGCCGTCTCGATGCGCGAACGCGAACAGGAGGAGATCGACCGGGCGCTGGAGCTCATCGGCCTGACCGGATACGAGAATGCGTATCCGAAGCAACTGTCGGGCGGCATGCGCCAGCGCGTCGGCTTCGCGCGGGCGCTCGTCGCGCAGCCCGAAGTGCTGTGCATGGACGAGCCGTTCAGCGCACTCGACGTCCTGACGGCGGAGAACCTGCGCACGCAGGTGGTCGACCTGTGGCGCGGCTCGGGACACGCGGGCCTCAAGAGCATCTTCCTGGTGACGCACAACATCGCCGAGGCGGTGTTCATCGCCACGCGCATCGTCATCATCTCGTCGCATCCCGGGCCGTGTTCGCAATGTCATCGTCAATCCGCTGCCCTACCCGCGCGACGTCAACTCGCGACAGTTCGCGGCGCTGGTCGACCAGGTGCACGCCGCGATCACGGCATTGGTTCTACCCGACGAGCCCGCGGAACAGATCGCGGCGCGCGCGGCGGGCGCCGGAATCGAGCCGGCACGGCGGTGGAGGGCGCGCCGGAGGCAGCGACTTCGGCGCTCGGCGCGCGCGTCGAAACGATTCCGAATGCGCCGGTGGAAACGATCGTCGGTCTGCTCGAAATTCTGGAGGACAGCCAGGAGACGATCAATGTGTTCGATCTGAGCGCCCGGATCGGCAAGGAATTCGGCGAGACGATCGCGATCGTCAAGGCGGCGGAGATGCTGGGTCTGGTCGATACGCCCAAGGACGACGTCGTCATGACCCAGGTCGGCTGGTATTTCCTCGCAGCGCCGGCTGCCGCGCGCAAGACGCTGTTCCGGCAAGCGATCCTGCAAGTTGCGGCTGTTCCAGATGCTGACGGCACGATTGATCGAGGCGCCGGACGGGCGCCTGAATGCCGACACCGTGCTGGAGGAGCTTGGCACGCTGCTGCCTTACGATCAGCCCGCCAAGCTGTTCCAGACACTGATCGCATGGGGACGATTCGCCGAGCTCGTGGATTTCGATCAGAACGCGAACGCCGTCTATCTTCACGAGGCGAGCGAAGTCGACGACGAGACTGCGCCATGAGACCGCCCGACCAATCCGCCGCTTCGCGCGTCCAGCCTGGTCGAGCAAAGCGAGACTAGCCTTTGGTGCGTTTGCCAATGCCCGGACGCGATCCCGTCATCATGACGGCGTGTTTCCGGCCGTCGGCGACGGGCCTTGGCGGCCGCGTCGTGCGCGGGGCAGCGTGGATGGGTGCGCTGGCCGTCTTGCGCACGGTGCTGACGGTCGGATCGACGGCGGTATTGGCGCGGCTGCTGACGCCGGCGGATTACGGGCTCGTCGCCATGGCGACAGTGGTCACCGAACTCGCGGCGATGCTGTGCACTTTCGGGCTGCCGGCGATCATTGTTCAGATGCCACGCCTGACGCGTCTCGACCTCGATTCCGCGTTCTGGTTCAGCGTGATGCTCGGAGCGGCGGCGGTGGCCGCGATCGTGGCGGGATCGTCCTTCGCGGCCGGCCTGTTCAGAGAAGCTCGGCTCACGCCGATCCTGTGGGCGATGTCGAGCATGATCCTGCTGGACGAGGTCTCTGCCGTGCATTTGTCGATCGCGAATCGATTGCTGTTGTTCAGGTTCGAGTTCATCTGGCAGGTCGCAAGCCTGGCCGTCCGCATCGTGGTCAGCATCGGGCTTGCCGTCGCCGGCTTCGGCGTATGGAGCCTGGTCTGGGGATCGGTCGCCGCCCGCACAATCCAGTTCGCACTGCTCTGGTACCTGATTCCGTACCTGCCGCGGGCTCGCTTCAATTTGAGATTTCTGCGGCGCAACTGGCGCGCGGGCGGCAGTTATTTCGGTTCGGGTGCGCTGTTCTTTCTCGGGTCGAAGGTCGACACGGCAGTGGCAGGCCGCATGTTCGGCGTCACGCAGCTCGGTTTCTATCAGACCGCCTTTGCGTTGCCCGAAGAGCTGCGCGGCCGGATTGCATTGACGGTTCAGAAGGTGCTGTTTCCCGCGTATGCGCTGATTCAATCCGATCATTCGAGATTCCAATCCACTGTGCTCCAAAGCCTTCGGCTCCTCGCCACGATCGTCGTTCCCATGGGCGTCGGCATGGCAGTCCTGGCCGATCCCATCGTACGGGTCCTGTACGGCGATCAGTGGCTCCCCGTCGTCCCGCTGCTGCGAATCGTTGCGGCCGTCGGCATCGTGCGCGCACTGCAGGCTGTCCTCGCCGACATCTACAAGGCAAAAGGGCGGCCGGACCTCGATTTCAAGATCGGTCTCGGGTTGGGTCCGTTCCTGTTGCTGGCGGTCCTGGCCGGCAGCCTCTGGGGCACCGCCGGGGTCGCCGGCGGCGTCCTCGTGTTCAATATCGCGCTGCTGGCATCGACCTACCGTGCGCTGCGCCTGATCGACCTCGGACTTTTCAACGTGTTTCGGGCGTTGTTTCCTGCCATTGCCGCGTCCGCGTTCATGGGTGGCGGACTGCTCATCCTGGATGCGCTGCACGCAGTCGCTGCTTCCGCGGTGTCGCTGGCGCTGATCGCCAGCGTGGCAACGGGTATGCTGTTGTACTTCATTCCGCTGCTGCTGCTTTCGCGCAGGACTGTCGACGACCTGTGGTCGGTTGGGCGCGTGTTGCTCGCCCGCCGTTGACCCGCTCCAACATCATGCCGTTCCGATCGTTGCATCCACCGAAGCATCGCCACGGAACTTGATCCGATGAATCCCGTTGGCGAGCTGATTCGTGCCGAGGACATCTACCTGGATTTCGACGCTCCCGACAAGCAGCAGCTGCTCGAGCGTATCGCAGGCCTGCTTGCGCAACGCCGCGGCCTTCCGTACGCGACGATCCTCGAGAGCCTGATCGCGCGCGAGCAGCTCGGTTCGACCGGTCTTGGCCACGGTGTCGCAATTCCTCATGCTCGGATGCCGCAGTGCGACGCGGCGGCCGGCGTGTTCGTGCGCACCAAGGTGCCCATTGCGTTCGACGCACCCGATCGCGGACCCGTTTCGATTTTCCTGGCGCTGATCGTCCCGCGGCAGGCCACCGAATATCATCTGCGGCTGCTTGCGACCGCGGCGACGATGTTCAGCGACCGGGCGTTTCGCGACAAGGTGAGGGCGTGCAGGGATTCCGGCGCGATGGAAGAGCTCCTTGCCGCATGGCCGGATGCGCCGCCGGGCGCAACCGCATGAGGCTCGCACAGCGTTACTCGGGCACGAAGCGATAGCCGATTCCGGTTTCCGTGCGCAGAAAACGCGGCTGCGCGGGGTCCGTCTCGAGCTTTTGCCGCAGCCGACCCATGTAGATGCGCACGTAGTGATTGTGCTCGACGTAGCTTGGTCCCCAGACGTCCTGCAGCAGCTGCCGGTGCGTCAGCACTTTCCCCGGGTGTGCGAGCAGCGCAGCGAGCAAGCGGAACTCGATCTGCGACAGGTGGATATCGAGACCATCGCGCGTAACGCGGCGATTGGAAAAATCGACCGTGATCGGACCCAGGTGCAGAAGCGAGCTCTCGACCGCATCGCCTCCACGCCGCCGTAGCGCGGCGCGAACGCGCGCCAGCAACTCCGGCACGCCGAACGGCTTGACCAGGTAATCGTCGGCTCCGGCGTCGAGCGCGGCGACCTTGTCGCTTTCATCGACGCGCGCCGACAGCACGAGGATCGGCATGCGGCTCCAGCTCCGCACGTCGCGCACCAGCGTCAGGCCGTCTCCGTCAGGCAGACCGAGGTCGAGGACGATCAGGTCGGGCTTGCGGGTGCCCGCTTCGATGACGCCGCGCTGCAGCGTCCCGGCCTCGAACACCCGATAGGATTCCGCTTCCAGCGCCGTGCGCACGAAGCGGCGGATTTCGCGGTCGTCCTCGACGATCAGGATTTGCGGAACGTTTTCGATCGGTCGAGTCCCGTGAGACGAGAGGCCAAGCTTCTCACGCGCCGCGCGGCAGCGCCACCGCGACGTTTACGACCCATTTACGCGCGCGCGCCGAATTTGTACGCCGACTATACGGGGCCCGGCGTAACTTGATGGCATCGCAACGGCGCGCATGGGACGGCCGACATGATGGATTTGATTTTCATCGGATTGATCGTGGGATTCTTCGCGTTGTCGGCGGGGCTGATCCGTTTTTGCGCAAACCTGATGGGTGGCGGAGGCCGTCCATGAGCTGGATCTACTGGATCGCAGCACTCGCCGCGCTGGTGATCTTCGTCTATCTGATCGTCGCATTGTTCAAGCCGGAGTATTTCGAATGAGCGCGTGGGGTTGGCTGCAACTGTCGCTTTATGTGGTCGTGCTGCTGTTGCTCGCGAAGCCGCTCGGCGCGTACATGGCCGCGGTCTATGAGGGCCGCGCGACGTGGGCGCAGCGAATCGGCGGACCGCTCGAGCGGTTGATCTATCGCGGCGCCGGTGTCGATCCCGCGCACGAGATGGACTGGAAAAAGTACGCGATGGCGATGCTCTGGTTCAACCTCGCGGGCGCGCTGGTCGTCTACGCGCTGCAGCGCGCGCAGCGGTGGCTGCCGCTCAACCCGCAGGACTTCGCGGCGGTGAGCCCCGACTCGTCGTTCAACACGGCGACGAGCTTCGCGACGAACACCAACTGGCAGGGCTACGGCGGCGAGAGCACGATGAGCTACCTGACGCAGATGCTGGCGCTCACCGTGCAGAACTTTGTCTCCGCCGCGAGCGGCATGGCGGTGCTGGTGGCGCTGGTGCGAGGGTTTGCGCGCAAGGAGGCCAGCGGCATCGGCAATTTCTGGGCGGACCTCGTGCGCACCACCGTCTACATCCTGCTGCCGCTGTCGCTGGTTTTCGCCGTCGCGCTGGTGAGCCAGGGCGTCCCGCAGACCTTCGACAAGTATGCGACGGCCACGCTGACGCAGCCGGTGACCTACGACAACCCGAAGAACGGTCCGGACGGGCAGCCGCTGAAGGACGACAAGGGCAACCCGGTGACCGAGAAGGCGACTGCCACCGAGCAGACGATCCCGCTCGGGCCCGCCGCGTCGCAGATCGCGATCAAGCAGCTCGGCACCAACGGCGGCGGCTTCTACAACGTGAATTCCGCGCATCCCTTCGAGAATCCGACGCCGCTCGCGAACTTCCTCGAAATGCTGGCGATCCTGCTGATTCCCGCTGCGCTTTGCTACACCTTCGGCAAGATGCTTGGCGATACCCGGCAGGGATGGGCGCTGCTGGCCGCGATGACGATCGTGTTTGTCGCGCTGCTGGCGTCGGCCTACGTGGGCGAGGGCGCGGGCAACCCGGTGCTGACGAAGCTCGGCGCCGACCAGATCGCGACGGCGACCAACCCCGGCGGCAACATGGAAGGCAAGGAAGTGCGTTTCGGCGTCGCCAACTCGGTGCTGTGGGCGGTGGCCACGACCGCCGCGTCGAATGGCTCGGTCAATTCGATGCACGACTCGTTCATGCCGCTCGCCGGGATGATTCCGATGTGGCTGATCCAGTTGGGCGAGGTGATCTTCGGCGGCGTCGGCTCCGGGCTGTACGGGCATGCTCATGTTCGCGATCGTCACCGTGTTCATCGCCGGCCTGATGATCGGGCGCACACCGGAATACCTGGGCAAGAAGATCGGCGCGTTCGAGATCAAGATGGCGTCGATCGCGATCCTGATCCCGCCGTTCCTCGTGCTCTGCGGCACCGCGCTCGGCGTGATGACGGAGGCTGGCCGGGCCGGCGTCGCCAATCCGGCCGAGCACGGCTTCTCGGAGATCCTCTACGCGTTCTCGTCCGCGGGCAACAACAACGGCAGCGCGTTCGCGGGGCTCTCGGCCAACACGCCGTTCTACAACACCGCGCTCGGCATCACGATGCTGTTCGCGCGCTACTGGCTCGCGATCCCGGTGCTTGCGCTGGCGGGCGCGTTCGCCGCCGCGAAGCGCGTACCGCCCTCGGCCGGCACGCTGCCCACGCATACGCCGCTGTTCGTCGTCGTGCTGATCGGCACCGTCATCACCGTCGGCGCGCTGACGTTCGTGCCCGCGCTCGCGCTCGGACCGGTCGTCGAGCATCTGCTCCTCTACGCCGGCAACTGATCCGAGGATACGAAATGGCAACGACTCTGGCCGCCACGCGCGGCACGCTGTCCTGGTTCGTCGAGCCTGCGCTGATGAAGCGGGCGCTCGTCGACAGCTTCCGCCGGATGACGCCGCGCTACCAGTGGCGCAACCCCGTGATGTTCGTCGTCTACATCGGCAGCATCCTGACGACGATCCTGTGGATCCAGGCGCTCATCGGCAAGGGCGAGGCGCCCGCCGGATTCATCCTGGCGGTTACGCTGTGGCTGTGGGTGACGCTGCTGTTCGCGAATTTCGCCGAAGCGATCGCCGAAGGCCGCAGCAAGGCGCAGGCGGCTTCGCTCAAGAGCGCGCGCAAGGACACGGTCGCGAAGAAGCTCGCGCGCGCCGAACGCGGCGCGAAGTCGACGACGGTGCCGTCGTCGCAGCTGCGGCGCGGCGACATCGTCTACGTCGAGCAGGGCGATTTGATTCCCGGCGACGGCGAGGTCATCGAAGGCGTCGCGTCGATCAACGAGAGTGCGATCACCGGCGAGAGCGCGCCGGTGATCCGCGCCGCCGGCAGCGACTTCAACTCGGTGACCGGCGGCACGCTCGTGCTGTCCGACTGGATCATCGTGCGGATCAACGTCAACCCGGGCGAGGCGTTCCTCGATCGGATGATCGGCATGGTCGAAGGCGCGAAGCGGCAGAAGACGCCCAACGAGATCGCGCTTACGATCCTGCTGGTCGCGATGACGCTGGTGTTCCTGCTCGCGACGGTCACGCTGCTGCCGTATTCGATCTACAGCGTCGACGTCGCGAAGGCCGGCACGCCGGTGTCGATCACCGTGCTGGTCGCGCTGCTCGTGTGCCTGATCCCGACGACGATCGGCGGTCTGCTGTCCGCGATCGGCGTGGCGGGCATGGGGCGGATGATGCACGCCAACGTCGTCGCGACGTCGGGCCGCGCCGTAGAGGCCGCCGGCGACTGCGACGTGCTGCTGCTCGACAAGACGGGCACGATCACGTTCGGCAACCGGCAGGCGTCGGCGCTCCATCCGCTCGCGGGCGTCACGCCGCAGCAGCTCGCCGAAGCGACGCTGCTGGCTTCGCTCGGCGACGAGACGCCCGAAGGCAAGAGCATTGTCGCGCTCGACGAAGCGCGCGTTCGGCCTCGCGCCGCCGCCGCTCGAGCCGGGCCGCTTCACGATCATTCCGTTCTCGGCGCAGACGCGGATGAGCGGTGTCACTTACGCGGGCCGCGAGTTGCGCAAGGGCGCGCTCGATGCGATCCGCGACTGGGTCGTGGCGCAGGGCGGCGCCATCGAACGCCGAGGTCACGACGCGCGTCGAGGAAGTCGCACGGCGCGGCGCGACGCCGCTCGTCGTCGCCGAAGGCCGGCACGTGCTCGGCGTGGTCGAGCTCAAGGACATCGTCAAGACGCACATCAAGGAGCGTTTCGCCGAGCTGCGCCGGATGGGCATCAAGACCGTCATGATCACCGGCGACAACAAGCTCACCGCGGCGTCGATCGCCGCGGAAGCCGGCGTCGACGATTTTCTCGCCGAGGTGACCCCGGAAGCGAAGCTCAAGCTGATCCGCGAGATCCAGGCCGACGGCAAGCTCGTCGCGATGACCGGCGACGGCACCAACGACGCGCCGGCGCTCGCGCAGGCCGACGTTGCCGTCGTGATGAACAGCGGCACGCAGGCGGCCAAGGAAGCGGGCAACATGGTCGACCTCGATTCCAACCCCACCAAGCTGATCGAGATCGTCGAGATCGGCAAGCAGTTGCTGATGACGCGCGGCGCGCTCACGACGTTCTCGATCGCCAACGACGTCGCCAAGTACTTCGCGATCATCCCGGCGGCGTTCGCGACGACGTATCCGGTGCTGGACGCGCTCAACGTGATGAGGCTCGCCACGCCGGCGTCCGCGATCCTGTCGGCGGTGATCTTCAACGCGCTGATCATTCCGGCGCTGATCCCGCTCGCGCTCAAGGGCGTGAAATATCGCGCCGGTCGGCGCGGCGTCGATCCTGCGCCGGAACATGCTGATCTACGGCGTCGGCGGCATCCTGCTGCCGTTCGTCGGCATCAAGCTGATCGACCTCATCCTGGTCAGCGGTCCAACTCGCCTGACGAAAGGGACGCACGATGTTCGGACAATTGCTTCCCGCGCTGCGCATGCTGGCGGTGCTCTCGGTGCTTACCGGCGTCGCCTATCCGTATCTCGTGACCGGCATTGCGCAGGTCGCGTTCCCGCGCGCGGCGAACGGCAGCCTGATTCCCGGCGACGGCAAGGTCATGGGATCGATGCTCATCGGCCAGCCGTTCGACGACCCGAAGTATTTCTGGAGCCGCCCTTCGGCCACGTCGCCGCAGCCGTACAACGGCGGAGCGTCATCGGGTTCGAACCAGGGCCCGCGCAATCCGGCGCTCGCCGACGCGGTGAAAGACCGCATCAAGGCGCTGCGCGACGCCGACCCGGACAACAAAGCGGCGGTCCCGGTCGATCTCGTCACCGCGTCGGGGAGCGGGCTCGATCCGCACATCAGCGTCGCCGCCGCGGACTATCAGATGGCCCGCGTCGCGAAGGTGCGTGGCGTGGCCGTCGACAAGATCGGCGCGCTTGTCGCCGCAAACACGGAAGGCCGCACTTTCGGCCTGCTGGGCGAGCCGCGCGTCAACGTGCTGGCGCTGAACCTCGCACTGGATCGCGCCGGCCATTGACGGCGGCCTCACCCAGCGGTGCAGATACCCAGGCCAACTGCAAGATGCAGAGACCCCCAGGCCGACCCGGCGGCGGCCGAGTAGGATTCGCGGGACCAGACGTCGCGCGAAGCCACGACCGCCGCACATGGAGAACGAACGCCCCGATCCGGACCGGCTGCTCGCCGAAGTAACGGCGCGCGAAGCGGAGACCCGTCGCGGGCGCTTGCGCATCTACTTCGGCGCGTCGGCCGGCGTCGGCAAGACCTTCGCGATGCTGGCCGCGGCACGAGCGCTGCGGAGCGAAGGCAAGGACGTTGTGGCCGGCGTCGTCGAAACACACGGCCGCAAGGAAACCGAAGCGCTGCTGCAGAACCTGCCGATCCTGCCGCCGGCCGAAATCGCGTACCAGGGCCGTACGCTGCGCGAGTTCGACCTCGACGGCGCGCTGGCGCGGCATCCGGCGCTGATCCTCGTCGACGAGCTCGCGCACACGAACGTGCAGGGCTCGCGCCACCCGAAGCGCTGGCAGGACATCGACGAGCTCCTCGAGCGCCGGCGTCGACGTGTTCACGACGCTCAACGTGCAGCACCTCGAGAGCCTGAACGACGTCGTCGGCGGAATCACCGGCATCAGCGTTTGGGAGACGGTGCCCGATTTCTTTTTCGACAAGGCCGACGAGGTCGTGCTGGTCGACGTCTCGGCCGACGATCTCCTCGCGCGTCTCAAGGCCGGCAAGGTGTACCTGCCCGAGCAGATCGAGCGCGCCGCGAGCCAACTTCTTCCGCAAGGGCAACCTGATGGCGTTGCGCGAGCTCGCGCTGCGCCGCACGGCCGACCGCGTCGAGGACGACGTACAGGCTTACCGCACGGACAAGTCGATCGAGCGCGTGTGGAAGACCGAGGCATCGCTGCTGTGTTGCATTGGTCCCGGTCCCGGCGGCGAGGATGTCGTGCGGAACGCGTCGCGGCTCGCCACGCAGCTCGGCGTCGAATGGGCGGCGGTCTACGTCGAAACGTTCGACCTGCAGCGGTTGCCGGCGCCCGAGCGCGAGCGAATCCTGCGGACCGTCAAGCTCGCGCAGGACTTCGGCGCGAAGACCGCGATCCTGTCCGGCGCGAATCCGGCGGCGGAGATCGTCGAGTACGCGCGCACGCACAACTGTTCGAAGATCGTCGTCGGGCGTCTGCGCCGGGCGCCGTTCTGGCCGTGGACGCACCACACGGCGCGCCGCATCGGCGATCTCGCGCCGGATGTCGATCTGATCGAAGTGGGCCGCGGCGATTCACCCGCGCCTGCGCGGCCGGAGGCTCCGCGCGATCAGGACCGTGATCCGCGCCATGGCGCCAAGCGGCTGCGCTATCTGTGGGCATGCGTCGCGTGCTTCGCGACGACGCTGGTAGCCTTGCCGCTGCACGGCATCTTCGACCTCGCCAACATCGTGATGCTGTTCCTGCTCGCCGTGGTGCTCGTGGCGATGAAGCTCGGACGCGGTCCCGCGGTGCTGGCGGCCTTCGTCAGCGTCGCCTCGTTCGATTTCTTTTTCGTGACGCCGCGGTTTTCGTTCGCGGTCAGCGACTTCCAGTACCTGCTGACGTTCACCGTCATGCTGGTCGTCGCGCTGATCACCGGCCAGATGACGGCAGGCCTGCGCTATCAGGCGCGCGTCGCCTCGTATCGCGAGGAACGCGCGCGGGCGCTGTACGAATTCGCGCGCGACATGTCGAGCCTGCTGCAGACCGAGGACGTGGTCGAGACGGCCGAGAAATTCATCGGCAGCACGTTTCGCGGCAAGGTCGCGATCCTCGTTCCCGACGCGCGCGACCAGCTCCGCGACGCTCCGGGCAAGACGCACGGACTCGCGATCGACGTCGGGGCGAGCCAGTGGGCGTACGACAAGTCGCAACCGGCGGGCGCGGGCACCGACACGCTCGCCGGCAGCGACTACCTGTACCTGCCGTTGCGCGCGCCGATGCGGACGCGGGGCGTGCTGGTGATCCGCCCGGGCAACCGCCGGCAGCTCCTCGTGCCCGAGCAACGGCAGCATCTCGACACGTTCGCGGCGCTGACCGCCATTGCGCTCGAGCGCGTCCACTACGTCGAAGTCGCGCAGCAGGCGCTGGTCCAGATGGAGTCCGAGCGCCTGCGCAACTCGCTGCTGTCGGCGCTCTCGCACGATCTGCGCACACCGCTCGCGGCGCTCGTCGGCTTGGCCGAGTCGCTCACGATCACCAGGCCGCCGCTCGCGGATGCGCAACGCGAGACCGCGAACGCGATCGCCGACGAGGCGCGACGGATGGGCGCGCTGGTCAACAACCTGCTCGAGATGGCGCGAATCGAGAGCGGCGAAGTCAAGCTGCGCCGCCAATGGCAGCCGTTCGAGGAAGTCGTGGGCGGTGCGCTCAAGGCCGCGCAGTCGGCGCTCGCGCAGCATCGCGTCGAGGTCGCCATTCCGCACGACCTGCCGCTGGTCGAGTTCGACGCGACGCTGATCGAGCGCGTGCTCTACAACCTGCTCGAGAACGCCGGCAAGTACACGCCGCCGGGAACGGTCGTCACGCTGACCGCGGAGGTCGCCGACGGCGAGCTGCTGGCGAGCGTCGGCGACACCGGCCCGGGAATTCCCAAGGGCCAGGAAGCGTCCATTTTCGAGAAGTTCACGCGCGGCGAGCGCGAGTCGGCGACACCGGGCGTCGGACTGGGCCTCGCGATCAGCCGCGCGATCGTCGAAGCGCATCGCGGGCGGATCTGGGCCGGCAACAATCCCGGCGGCGGTGCGCGCATCACGTTCACGCTGCCGCTCGGAACGCCGCCCGAAGCGCCGGAGGAAGGATCGGTCTAGCGGTCCGCGCTCGGCGTCGCACGAGCCCAAGTGCCGCGTACGCACGCGACGATTGCTCACTGCGCACCGGTTATTGGCTCGCGACCGGCGGTGGCGGCGACCATCCGCCGCCCAATGCCTTCATCAGATCGACCGAGGCCGCGAGCTGCGCCTGACGATTGACGATCTGTGCAAGTTCCGCGTCGTTGACCGTGCGCTGCGCGTCGAGCACGTCCAGGTACGGCGAGAGCCCCGCTTCGTAGCGGCGGTTGGCGAGCCGCAGCGCGTTGCGCGCGGCGCCCACGCGCGCCCGGTAATCGATTTCCGCGGCGCCGGTCTGCTGCACGTTGATCAGCGCGTCCGCGACTTCGCGAAACGCGGTCTGGATGGTCTTCTCATATCCGGCGAGCACTTCCCGCCGGACCGCTTCCTGGCCTTCTACCGCAGCGCGGTTTCGCCCCGCATCGAATATCGGCGCCGCCAGCCCGAGGGCCGCCGACCAGATGCGCGAGCCGGAGCTCAACAGGTCCGACAGCGACGCGCTTTCTCCGCCGAGCATCCCGGTGAGCGAGATCGTCGGCAGCATTGCGGCGATGGCGACACCGATTTCCGCATTCGCCGCCACGAGATTCTGCTCGGCTTGCCAGACGTCGGGCCGGCGCTCGAGGAGACTCGACGGCAGGTCCGCCGGGGGCTGCGGCGGCACCGGGATGCGGTCCAGTCCTGCTTCGGCGATCTGCAGGTCGAGAACGCCGGTCAGCGTTCCGAGCAGATGGGCCGCAAGGGCGCGCACCCGGATCAGCTCCTTGAGCTGTGCGGCGGCCTGCGCGCGCAATTCCTCGGCTTCCGAGACGTCGAGGTCCGAGGCGACGCCGCCTTTCGCCCGGCGATTCACGAGCGACAGCGACTCCTCGCGCGTGCGGAGCGTTTCGCGCGTCGCGATGATCTGGGCGTCGAACGAGCGGATGGAAAAATAGGTCTGCGTCGTGGTGCCGGCGAGGGTCAGCGAGACGACGTCCTTCGCGTAGCGCGTGGCGAGCGCCTGCGCGCGCGCGGCCTCGGCGGCGCGTCGCAACGCGCCCCAGAAGTCGATCTCGTACGACGTGGAAAACGCCAGCAGAAAGTCGTTATGCAGCGCCGCGGAGCCGGCGGTTTCCAGCGCCGGATTGAACCGGGTGCGCGAGGCGTGGCCGCCCAGGCTTATCGCGGGGAACAGCGCGGCGTCGACCTGGCGCAACGTTGCGTCGGCCTCCTCGATCCGCGCCACCGCCGCCCGCAAATCGACATTGTTCGCCAACGCCTTCGCAAGCAGATCATTCAGCAGCGGGTCGTCGTACAGCGTCCACCAGTCGGCCTGGACGGGCTGCGCGGCCGCCGTCGCTGCCGGCGCACCGGGATAGGCGCTCGGCAAATCGATGGAGGGCCGCTTGTAGTCGGGGCCCACCATGCACCCGGCCAGCAGCAACGCGCTACCCAATGGCAGCAGCCTGCGCGCGTTCATGGGAGCGCCTTCGCGAGCACCGGAGGCTCGGGCTCGGCGGGCTTGCGCTCACGGCGCCGCAACTGAACGTAGAAGAGCGGAATGAACAGCGTTGCGATGAACGTCGCCGCGATCATCCCGCCGAAAACGCCGGTCCCCATCGACCGTCGCGCCGCCGCGCCCGCGCCGGTCGCAAGCACGAGCGGCAGTACGCCGAGCACGAAGGCGACCGACGTCATGATGATCGGGCGGAACCGCAGGCGCGCGGCTTCGACGGCGGCGTCCACTTTCGCCATTCCCTCCGCCTGTTTCTGCGCGGCGAATTCGACGATGAGAATCGCGTTCTTCGCCGCGAGCCCGATCAGGACGATCAGTCCGATCTGGAAATAGACGTCGTTGTTCATGCCGCGCAGCGTGACCGCGACGAGCGCACCGAACAGTGCGAACGGCACCGCCAGCAGGACCGCCACCGGCAGCGACCAGCGCTCGTAGTTCGCCGACAGGATGAGGAACACCATGATCACCGCGAAAATGAACGCGATCGTCGCGGCGGAGCCGATGCGCTTTTCCTGGTAGGCCTGTCCGGTCCATGCGATCGTGTAACCCGGCGGCAGGCTCTTCGCCGCGACTTCCTCGACCGCGGTGATCGCCTGGCCGGAGCTCACCGCCGGCGCGTTGCTGCCGACGACCTTGGCGGCGAGAAAGCCGTTGTAGCGATCGATCTGCTCCGGTCCGACGATGCTCTTGATCGTCGAGCATGCTCTTCGCCGGCATCATCTCGCCCGTCGTGGACGAGCGCACGTAGACGTTGCCGAGATCCTCGGGCCGCGCGCGGAACGCGCCTTCCGCCTGGATCTGCACCCGGAAGGTGCGGCCGAACTTGTTGAAGTCGTTGACGTAGAGCGCGCCCATCGTGCTTTGCAGCGCGTCGAAGAGGTCGCTGACCGGCACGCCCAGCGCGACGGCCTTCTCGCGATCGACCTCGACGAGCATCTGCGGCACCGTCGGGCGGAAGAAGGTATTGATGCCGACGAGATCGGGTTGCTTGCGCAAGTCGCCGACGAATTGCTGCACGACGTCGTTGAGCTTGCTCGGGTCGCCGTCGGCGCGGTCCTGGACGTACATCTCCAAGCCGCCGGCGGTGCCCGAGCCCGCGGATCGGCACCGGGTTGAACGCGAACACCGAGGCCTTCGGTGATCGTGCCGCGCCTTTGGCTGCACGAACTTGACGACGTCGTCGGCGCTGCGCGCGCTCGTCCCAGGGCTTCAGCGTGATGAATAGCGTCGCCGAGTTGGTCTTGTTGCCGCCGCCGATCAGGTCGAAGCCGTTGATCATGAAGACGTGCTCGACCGCAGGGTTCTCGGCAAGAACCTTCTGCATCGCCGAGCCGCCCGCCGGTGCGCGGAGCGTCGCGCCGTCCGGGAGCACGACGGCGCCGAAGAGATAGCCCTGGTCCTCGGGCGGAACGAGGCTCCGGGCACGCGCTTGAACAGCAGCACGCCGGCGCCGATGACGAGCGCGAACATCGCAGCGCCGCGAGCACGCGTCGCAGTCCCAGCGACGCCGCCGCAGATAGGAGCGCGCAAACCGCGAAACCCTGGTTGAACGGGCGGAACAGGCGCGATTCACCGTGCGGCGCTTCAGGAGCAGGGCGCACAGCGCGGGCGTGAGCGTGAGCGCCACCACGCCCGAGATGACGACCGCGGTGGCCACCGTGACCGCGAACTGCTGGTACAGCTTGCCGGCGAGACCGCCGAGGAAGGCGACCGGGACGAACACCGAGCACAGCACCAGCTCGATCGCGATGATGGCGCCGGTGACCTCGCGCATCGACTCGATGGCTGCTTCCTTGGGCGTGAGCCCTTTCGCTCGCCATCAGCCGCTCGACGTTTTCCAGCACGACGATCGCGTCGTCGACGACGATGCCGGTGGCGAGCACGATCGCGAACAGCGTCAGCGTATTGATCGAGTACCCGAAGGCGTACAGGCCGGCGAAGGCGCCGATCAGCGAGATCGGCACGGCGATGAACGGTATGAGCGTGGCGCGCCAGCTCTGCAGGAAGACGAACACCACCGAGAGCACGAGCGCCGCGACTTGAACAGCGTGTGGACCACTTCATTGATCGAGGCCTGCACGAACCGCGTCGTGTCGAAAGGAATGATGTAGCTGACGCCCGAGGGAAAGCCCTTGCGATCTCGTCCATCGTCTTGCGGACCTAGTTCGCGACTTCGAGCGCATTCGCGCCGGATTGCAGGTAGACCGCGGTGCCGATCGTGGGCTTGCCGTCGACCGTCGTGGAGGCGTCGTAGTTGATGGCGCCCAGCTCGATGCGCGCGATGTCCCTGATCCGCAACACGCCGCCCGGGCCGCTCGAGCGCAGGACGATGTTGCCGAATTCCTCCGGCTGGACCAGCCGCCCCTGGGCGGTGACCGTGTAGATGAGCGACTGGTCGTCCGGCGCGGGGTCCTGCCCGATCTTGCCCGCGGCGTACTGGTTGTTCTGCGCGCGGACGGCTTGGCGACGTCGGTCGGCGGTGACGCCGAGCTGCGCCATCTTGTCCGGGCGCAGCCAGATGCGCATCGAGTAGTCGCGCGCGCCGAAGATGTGCGCGTCGGCGACGCCCGGGACGCGCTTCAGCACGTCGAGCACGTTGATGGTCATGAAGTTGGACAGGTACAGCGTGTCGTAGCGCGGATCGGTCGAGGTCACCGCGACGAACAGCAGGATGTCGAGCGAGCGCTTCTGCACCACGACGCCGGTGCGCCGCACGTCGTCGGGCAGCCGCGGCAGCGCGATCTGCACGCGGTTGTTGACCTCGATGGTGGCGTTGTTGACGTCGGCCCCGACCTCGAACGTGCAGGTGATCGTCAGCGTGCCGTTCGACGCCGAGGTCGACTGAAATAGACCAGGTTCTCGACGCCGGAGAGCTGCTCCTCGATCGGCGCCGCGACGGTCTTGGCGAGCGTCTCGGCGCTCGCGCCGGGAACGTCGCGGTGATGGTCACCGTCGGCGGCGCGATCTCGGGGTATTGCGCGATCGGCAGGACCTGCGAGGCGACCAGGCCCGCGAGCGTGATGATGATCGCGATGACGCCCGCGAAGATCGGCCGTTCGATGAAGAACTTGGACAGCATCAGCGGACTCCCGGGTGTCCGCGTCTAGCGCGGCGACTTGCTGTCCTGCTGCGCGGCCCGCGTGTCGGACGCCTGCAGGATCCACGCTCGACTGCGCGGTCGCCGTCACCGGCGCGCCCGGACGCATCTTCAGCAGGTTGTCGACGATGACGCGATCGCCGGCCGCAAGACCGGAGAGGATCGTCCAGTCGGTAGCCGACCCATTCGCCGGTCTGCACCGTCTTGACCGCCGCCTTGCCATCGCCGTCGACGACGAAAACGAAATGGCCTTTTTCGGTCTGCAGCACGGCGGACTGCGGCACGAGGAATACGTTGTCGCGCACAGCCGGCGGTGATGCGCACGCGCACGAACTGCCCGGGCACGAGTTGCGCGCCGGGATTGTCGAATTCGGCGCGCAACTGCTGCGTGCCGAGCTTCGGATCGATCTCGGTCGCGGCGAAATTGAGCCGTCCCTTGCCCGCGAAAAGCGTGCCGTCCGGCATCGCAAGCTGCACGGCTGTCGAATAGCCGCGCGGGAGCTTGCCGCCCGGGACCTTGGCGAGATCCGTTTCGGCGAGACTGAAGCGCACCCAGATCGGATTGACCTGATTGATCGTCGTCAGCAGGCTGCCGGCCGCGTCGGTCGTGACCAGACTGCCTTCCGAGTGTTCCACGCGGCCGGATATGCCGGCCACCGGCGCGGTCACGAGCGTGTACGAGAGGTTGAGCTCGGCTTCGCTGACCTTCGCCTGCGCCTGCTGGACGGACGCGTCTCCAAGCTGCTTGGCCGACAGCGCGTCGTCGTAGTCCTTCTGGCTGACGGCCTTGTCCTCGACCAGCGGTTTCAGGCGCGCCTCATCGCGCGTGGCCTGCGCGAGCTTGGCGCGCTCCTGCGCCAGCGCGCCCTTCGCCTGCGCCAGCGCGACTTCGAACGGCGCGCGATCGATCTGGAACATCGGCTGCCCGGCGCGGACCGCGTCGCCTTCGTTGTAGAGGCGCTTCTGCAGAATTCCGGAGACGCGCGCGCGAACTTCGACCTGTTTGGCGCCTTCGGTCTGGCCGACGACTTCGAACACGATCGGCACGCTCTGCGGCGATAGCTGCAACGTGCGCACGGCGACCGCTGCGGGCGTTGCGCCGGCGCGCGAACCGTCGGGCGTTTCACCCGCACCCTTTCCGCAGGCGACGATCAGCATCGACAACAGCAGCACGGAAATCCCGCCGGCAACGCGGTGAAATGGCGCAGGCGCGCGCGGAAGGCGGATCGCAGCTTTGATCATGATTCCCGGGAAATTGACGAAGTTCGAATACACTGCCGACGCAAAACGGCCGATCATATTACCTCGCATGATGCGGCGGCAGGCGTCAGCCGGACTATCGTTGTCCGGCACGCGCCGGAACGCGGCACGCTCCGCAGTCATCTGATCTCGCATCGACGCAAATGACAAACGGCACGACCTCAGGAAAAACCGCGTTTGTGCTGGCTGGCGGTGGAAGTCTCGGCGCCATCCAGGTCGGCATGCTGCGGGAGCTCGTCGCCTACGGTGTTCAGCCGGATCTCGTCGTCGGCTCGTCGGTCGGCGCCCTCAACGGGGCGTATTTCGCCGCCGATCCCACTGCCGCAGGCGTGATGCGCCTGGAAGGCATCTGGCGCGGGTTGCGGCGACAGGACGTTTTCCCGGTGAACCTGCGCCGCCTCGCCGGCCTGTTTTTCGGATCGCCGTCCCTGGTCGATTCAGGGGGCCTGCGACGCCTGATCGAGCGCCATCTTCCGTATCGCGAGCTGGAGCACGCCGCGATACCGATGCACATTGCGGCAACCGAGCTGCTGAGCGGCGCGTCGGTGCAGCTTTCATCCGGCTCCGTCGTCGATGCGATCCTGGCCAGTTGCGCGATTCCGGCGGCCTTCGCGCCGGTTCGCGTCGGAAAGGATTATCTGATCGACGGCGCGATCGCGAGCAACACCCCCATCATGACCGCGGTCAAGCTGGGAGCCGACCGGCTCATCGTGCTACCCACGGGTTACGCGTGCTCGCTCAAGATGCCGCCCGCGACGGCCATCGCCAACGCGTTGCATTCGCTCAATCTGCTGATCGCTCATCAGCTCGTTCGCGATCTGGAGCAGCTTGCGGGTCAAGTCGACGTGACGACCCTGCCGCCGTTATGCCCGCTCGCAGTGTCTCCCTACGATTTCTCGCGCGCCCACGAATTGATCGAGCGCGCCGCCGAGAGCACGCGGCAATGGCTGGAGAAAGGCGGGCTGGCGCACCAGCGCATTCCGGGCGCGCTGCGCCCGCACGTCGACTGATCTCCGCCCCGGAACAACCGGGAACCGAATCCCTCCGCCCGTCAACAGGGATCCGCGCTGCGCCGCCTGCCGGCGCGGAAACACTACTTTTTCGTTGCGCCGCCAGTGGTCTTCCCGGCGGCGGTCTTCGCCGGCGCGTCGCCTTCCTTCTTGTAATCGCCAATGACGCCCTTGACCGGGCAGATCGTGAAGACCGGACATTTCCTGCAACCGACGGCGATGGCAACCGGACAAAGAACCATGACGAACTCCCCAGTCTGGGATCGGTCTATACCGACGAGGCTCGATTGTCGTCCAATCGCCGCCGCAGCGGTATGCCTTTACACCTCGCCAGGGCCGCCTACAATTGCCGTGACGGTTGTCGCGTGCCGATAATGCTCAGCTATCTACTTCGGACGGCCTTGCCGGTAATCCTCGCGGGCACGCTTGCGCCAACGCTTGCTCGCGCCGACATCTACACCTGGACCGATGTGTCCGGAAAGATCAACATCAGCAATATCGCGCCCCCCCGGGGCGTCCAGGTAACCAGCGTCGTTCACGAGAGTGCGCAGAAGAGTGCGCCGCGTATCGACGCCGCACGCGATGCGGCGCACGACGCCGAGATGCAGGCCCTGGAGGAGCGCGTTCGACAACTTCAGGACGAAGTCGAACTCGCCAAGCGTCCAGTGCCCGCGCAGGCCGAGTACCGTCCGATGCCGACGGCCATGCCATATGGCGCCGATCTCGCTCCTGCACCCGCGCAGTACGCGGACGATTCGGCGCCGGCCGCTTATGCCGGATGCGATCCCACGTGGGCGGGCTGCGGGTCGTGGTGGGGTCCGGGCTTCTATCCGGCGAGCGTCATCGTGCTGCGCGCACCGAGCTTTCGCCGCATCCGACCGATACGCGGTGAGCGCCACGTGGTTGCGCATCAACCGATGCGCATGTCCGGCGGCTTCCACAGACGGTGAATTGCGCAGTGGCGGTAACGCGGGTCGTCGCGTCGGTCCGACGGGCTCGCGAAGTCCCGGTCAATCCCAGAACGGCGTTGCCACTGCGAACGCTTTCCAGTTTTTCGCGAGTCTTTTCTCGAGTGCTGGCTTGCGGCTCGACGAAAATGCTTCCCATGTCGCCAGCATGATGCCGCGATGGGCGATTGGTCCGGCCGCCGTGGCGCTGGCCGAACCATTGCCTCGCTTACGGCGAGGTTGTTCAGGCGGCCGAGTATTGATTGCACGGCGCCAAGTCGTTCGAGATATCGGCGGGTCGCTTCGGGCGGGTAGAGCGCAGCGAAGAACTCTGCGAGATAACGCAGTTTCTTCGCGTCGATGCGCAGCTGATGCCGTTGTCGGTCGTGCAAGCCGGCGATGTCGTTGCCGTGATCGAGTACTCGCGCAGCCCGTTTCGAAAGTAGTCGCTGCGCGAATTGTCTCGATGAACGCCGCGCAGACGCGCGCGGCAACGCCTCTCGCTGCAGCACAATCGCGTATCCGCACGCGAGCATCAGCGTCTGGAACCGTCGACCTCCCAGCGCGCGGCGGAGTTTTTGATGGCTGGCGTTCCGGAATCCGGCTGTCGAAGCTTCGAACTCCGATGCGAGCGGAGCGCTCTTTCCGCTCTTGCAGATAACGGCTGGCCACGTTTCCACGGCAAACACGTCCCAGTCGCGTGCTTCACCGAGAATTCGCCACAGCCATTTGAGCTCGCTGCCAAGCTTGTCCGAAAACGTGGCAACACCCGCCTTCCGAGCAATCGCCGCGCAGACGCGCAGCCTGCGAACGCCGATGCGCATCTGGTGAACGCCTTCCGGATCGCGCCCCGCGCGCGCCAACTCGATACTGCGCTGAACCTGGACCAGGGCCTCGGCTGCGGCGCGATACGCGATGGATCCTGGCCTGGACTTGTGTGGAATGTCGATACCCAATGCGCGCCGCGGCGAGGTAGAGATGCGCGAACACAACTCGTAGCCGCGCTGGGACTTGCTTGAAAACAGGAGCCGCGTGGACGGAAGTTCCGCGACGAGACGATCGGCCAATTCGTAGAGCTTTCGGGGGCTGCCCGTGACGAGCTCGATTTCGATTTCCCGGATCGGCTCACGTCGGGATTCAGGGTGGCCGACGGACAGGTCGCCCCGATCCAGCGACAGCTCCGCCACCGTCCCGTCGTCGAACGTGACGGTTCTGGTCGTGCGCACCACATGGGTGCAGAAAACCGGCTGCAACTCATCTTCGTCGACATCGGGGAGGTTCGCATCGCTTCCCTGGCGGCGACGCAGGAGCTTCAGGTCGGGCCGACACGCGGTGACGAGCCGATGGTATTCATCGCGCGTATGCGGCTCTTGCGTCTCTACCTTGAGCGTCTGGATCCACCGACCATCGTCGATCCGGCGCAATCGAAGCGCAAGATTCGCAGCGCGCAGGCGCAGAGTCGGGGTGTCCCAGTACACCGATAGCTGCTGCGTCGTGCGGGGCGACGACACGGCGAGCGAAGCCAGTGCCGTGGCACCCCCCAGCCGCCGATGTGCCGCAGCGGCGGTTAGCAGGCGGAGTTCGATCTCCCGTGATTTTCGTTTCATGCAGGCTATCGGGACGGAATCAAGCGCCCGCGCATCGCCTCAGGTGCCGGTTTGCCCATGATAAGTGCGACGCAGTGGTCTCGGTTCCGGCTGTCACACTTCGGCAATGTTCTGATGGCATCATCAAATGTTTATCTGATCCGCTCCGCAACCTTGGCTCTTTCGCTCCGCTGTGCGCGGAGGGCACTGCCAACGCTCGGCTCTTATGAAACCGCCTCCAGTCGTGCTGCTGAACCGCGAGCTGTCCCAACTCGCGTTCAACCGCCGCGTGCTTGCGCTGGCGGAGGACCCCGACGTGCCGCTGCTCGAGCGATTGCGGTTCCTGTGCATCGCTCGCGCAGCAACCTTGACGAGTTCTTCGAGATTCGGGTCGCCGGACTGAAGCAGCAGATTCGCGCGAAGATCGCCGCCCGCGGGAATGACGCTGGAGGAGACGAGGCATTGCTCGCGCAAGTAGGCGACGAAGTGCGTGCGCTGATCGCGGACCAGTACGCGTCCTCAACGGAGCGTGTTGCCGGCGCTCGACGCCGCCGGCATCCGCCTCATTCGGCGGACGGAGTTCACTGCGGCGCGAGCGCGCGTGGGCCGCGCGACTATTTCAAGCGCGAGGTGCGGCCGCTTGCTGACGCCGATCGGCCTCGATCCCGCGCACCCGTTTCCGCAGGTCGCAAGCAAGAGCCTGAACTTCGTTGTCGAGCTTCGAGGGCACGGACGCGTTCGGCCGGGAAACGGCGATCGCGATCGTCAAGGCACCGCGCGTGCTGCCGCGCATCATCGCGATGCCGGCCGATGTCGGCGGCGGCGACAATCCGTTCGTCATGCTGTCGTCGGTCATTCACGCGCACCTGCCGAGCTCTTTCCCGGGCGGGACGTCGCGCAGCTACGCGCAATTTCGCGTCACGCGCGATGCCGACCTGTGGATCGACGAACAGGAAGTCAAGAACCTGCGCCAGGCGCTGCAGGGCGAGCTGCCGCATCGGCAATTCGGCTCGGCGGTTCGGCTCGAGGTCGCCGCGAGCTGTCCGGCGCCGCTCGGCGCAGTTCCTGCTCGAACAGTTCGGGCTCGCGAGCGGATCTGTACCGCTGCGACGGCCCGGTCAACATCGCGCGCCTGGCGTCGCTGGCCGACCAGGTGCGACCTCGAGCGCTCAAGTATCGCGCCGTTCGTCCCGGGATTGCCCGAGCGGCTGCGCGACGCGCCCGACATCCTGGCGGCGATCCGCGCAGCACGACATCCTGCTGCACCACCCGTACCAGTCGTTCGAGCCGGTCGTCGACTTCATCCGCAAGGCCGCGCGACGATCCGGACGTCGTCGCGGTCAAGCAGACGGTGTATCGCACCGGCGTCAACTCGGTGCTGATGGAAGCGCTGATCGAGGCGGCGCGCCGCGGCAAGGAAGTGACCGTCGTGGTCGAGCTGATGGCGCGCTTCGACGAGGAAGCGAACATCAACTGGGCCGAGCGGCTGGAGCAGCGCCGGCGCGCAGGTCGTCTATGGCGTGTTCGGATTCAAGACGCACGCGAAGCTCGCGCTCCTGATCCGGCGCGAGACGGATGCGCACGGGCGAATCGCGGCTCGTGCCCTACGCGCACCTGGGCACCGGCAACTACCATCCGCGCACGACTGCGCCTCTACACGGACTTCGGCCTGCTGACCGCCGATCCCGGCGATCTGCGCCGACGTGAACGAAGTGTTCCTGCACATCACGAGCCTCGCGAAGGCGGGCCGGATGCGGCACCTGCTGCTCGCGCCGTTCACGATGCACCGGCGCGTGCTGGAGCATGATCCGGCGCGAGACGCGCAACGCGCGCGCGGGCAAGCCGGCGCGCATCATCGCCAAGATGAACGCGCTGCTCGAGGAGGGCGTGATCCGCGCGCTCTACGCGGCTTCGCAGGCGGGCGTCGAGATCGACCTCATCGTGCGCGGCGCGTGCGCGTTGCGGCCGGGCGTGCCCGGGCGTCTCCGACAACATTCGCGTGCGCTCGATCCTCGGCCGCTTCCTCGAACACCACCGCGTCTGGTATTTCGAGAACGGCGGGCACGCCGGACGTCTGGCTCGCCTCGGCGGACTGGATGGGACGCAACCTCTTTCGGCGCATCGAGGTGGCGTTCCCGGTGCGCGACCCGATGCTCGCGCAAGCGCGTCGTCGACGAAGGGCTTACGGCGTACCTGGCCGACAACCGCGACGCGTGGCTGCTCGGATCCGATGGCATCTGGCGCAAGCCGCGCAGCGAAGGGTGCGCCCGCCGCTCGGCGCAGAGGGAGCTCTCGCCGCGATGCGGGCAACGGAAGGGGAGAAGTAGCATGGATCTGATCCTATGGCGGCATGCCGAAGCCGAACCCGGCGAGCCCGATATGGACCGGCGGCTCACCGCGAAGGGAAGAAGCAGGCCGAGCGACGTCGGCAAATGGCTCGACCATCGCCTGCCCGACACCTGCCGCATCCTCGTTTCGCCCGGCGAAACGCGCGCAGCAGACGGCGCAAGCGCTGCAAGCGCAAATTCAGGACCGTCGGACGAGCTGGCGCCGGAGGTCGTCCGGCGAGCCTTGCTTGCCGCTGCCAACTGGCCGACGCGCGCGAGGCCGTCGTGGTTGTCGGACACCAGCCGACGCTCGGCGAGAGTCGCGTCGTTCCTGCTCGCCGGTGAAGAGCCGAGTGGTCGGTGCGGAAAGGCGCGGTCTGGTGGCTTTCCAACCGCGAGCGCGGCCGTGGTCCGGCGGTCAGGCTGCGCGTGGTGATCGGCGCCGGACTTCGTCTAGGGCCGGTTGGCGCTTGCGGACATGGTGTGAACGGACGCTACGGCTTCCTGGGCCACGCGTAACCCAACGCCCGCCATTCGCGCGCTTCCTTCTCCAGCAGGTTCTCCGTCAGCGGGTGCGCGGCCAGCCAACGAGCCGGCACGTCGAAACGTATGCGGCTACCAACCGCCAAGGCCATGCGCGGCAGCGCGATCGCGCGGCGCGCATGATGGAACAGGACCGCAAGGCGCAACGCGCAAACCTGCGCGCGGAAGTCGAGATCAGGTAGCGCAGCGGCGATTTTTACCAACCCGCCGCGACACCCGAGCACCAGCCACGACAGCCGCTCCTGCTCACCCGCCGAAAAGCCCGGCATGTCGGCGTGGCGCAGGATGTACGCGCCGTGCTTGTGGAAGGCGGTATGCGACACCGAAAAGCCCGTCTCATGCAGGAGTGCGGCACGCTCGAGTTGCTGGATCGCCGCGCGCTGCGCGTTCGGTCGCGCGCGCATGAACAGGGCGACCGACATTGCGGCGATGCGCTGCGCATGATCGCGGTCCACGTGGTACCGGGTCATGAACTGCTCGACGGTGGCATCCCGCACATCGCGCTCGATGGAGCGGCCCAGCAGGTCGTACAGCACCCCCAGACGCAGCGCCCCGCCAACCGGATTGATGCGTGGTACGTCGAGCTGGGCCAGCGCTGCTGCCATGATGGCGAAGCCGCCTGCAAGCACCGGTGCGCGCTCCGGTTTGAGCGCGGCCAGTTTCAATTCGGTGACGTGCCCCGCCATGATGAATCGGCGGCGCAAGCCCGCCAGTCCTTCGGGTGTTATGCCGCCTGCCGAGAGCCCATTCTGCTCGAGTATTTCCGCCAGAGCCAATGCGGTGCCGGACGACGCATAGGCATCACGCCAGCGCGCGCGATCGAATGACCCGCGCAATGGCTTCGATCTCCACGCGTGCGGTCGTCTCCGCGGCATCGAGGGCCGCGCGCGTCAGCACGCCATCGGCGAAGAAGCGCTGCGACAGGCCGACGCAACCGATCTTGAGCGAATCCAGTATTTGCGGTTCCAGGCCACGACCGATGATGAACTCGGTCGAGCCCCCTCGATGTCGATTACGAGTCGCGGTTCCGGCGAGGGCGGGAGCACATGGGCAACGCCGAGGTAAACCAGCCGCGCCTCTTCCGTCCCCGGAATGACGTCGATCGGAAAACCGAGCGCGCGTTCGGCTTGTGCAAGGAACGCCTCGGCGTTTCGTGCGACGCGGAAGGTATTCGTCGCGACCGCGCGCACCGCGGAAGGATGAAGGCCGGCGAGACGCTCGCCGAAGCGGGCCAGACATGCAAGTGCCGCGCGGCGGGCGTCCAACGTCAAATTGCCCTTCGCATCGAGGCGCGCGCCGATGCGCAGCGTCTCGCGCTGGGTATCGAGCCGATAAATCTGGTCGCCTTCGACACGCCCGACTTCCAGCCGAAAGCTGTTCGAGCCCATGTCGACTACTGCCAGTGTCGCAGGTGCAGTGGTCACGGGTTTCGCGATGGTTCCTGCATGCGCAACGGCCTGCCGGTGGGCACGGATTGCCGGCATTCTCGCAGGCGAACGCTCGCGGACGATTGGTACTCGGGATGGATGAAATTGCCGCGTCCATTCTATACTCGACCCGCGCGCTGCAGGCATCCGCCGTTTTGGCAACGGCCACGCGCCGCTGCGAAGATGACGGGCCGTGCATACCGAAGGGCTCAGATGGATATTGCGACGCAGGACTACGTCGTGCCGGAAGGCGCGGACGTGAAACTCAGGAAGTGGTCGACGCGAGTATCGCCGGTCTATCGCACGAAGCGCGACTACGAGCGACTGCTGGCGCGGCACGTGTCGACGCTGAGCTCGTTGCAGCAACTGCTCTATGCATCGAACCGGTATGCGTTGCTCGTAATTTTTCAGGGCATGGACACGGCGGGAAAGGACGGCGCGATCAAGCATGTGATGACGGGCGTCAATCCCCAGGGCTGTCAGGTATTCAGCTTCAAGCATCCCAGCCCGGCGGAACTGCAGCACGACTTTCTCTGGCGCACGACGCGCGACCTTCCGGAGCGAGGCCGCATCGGGATCTTCAACAGGTCGTACTACGAGGAGGTGCTGGTCGTGCGGGTCCATCCGGAGACTCTCGAGGCCGAGGGCGTGCCCGGCACCTCACCCGAAGAACCGGAAGGTGTGGCACGAGCGGTATCGGTCGATCGTCGATCTGGAACGTCACCTGTTCCGGAATGGAACGCAGGTCGTCAAATTCTTTCTCCACCTCTCGAAGGACGAGCAGCGCAAGCGGCTCCTCGACCGCATCGACGATCCCGACAAGCGCTGGAAATTCAACCCTTCGGATGTCGAAGAACGAAAATTGTGGCCCGACTACATGGATGCGTACGCAAGCTGCATCAGCGCGACCAGTACCGCACACGCTCCCTGGTATGTCGTCCCCGCCGATGACAAGCAAAATGCGCGGCTGATCGTGTCGCAGATCATCATCGATACGCTGGGAAAGCTCGACATGAGCTATCCGAAGACCGATTCCAAGCGTCAACGGGAATTGCACACATTCCGCAAAGCGCTCGCGCGGTGACGAACCACCCTCGTGGCCGCAACTTGAATGGCATTGCCGTCGATTGCGCTCGGCCGGAGCGCTGTCCGCGAAATCCGGTAGGCGTCATTCAGGAGATCGTTTGCAAATTGCCCGACCCAGTTTCGCCTGGGCCCACCCGTATAGACATGGGTGAGCTTCGCGGCGAGGTACGTGACTGCAACCGAATAGTCGTGGTTCCAGGCGGCGCCGCCACCGTTCGGCTCGGACCGACGCAGCACGCGCAGCTTGAAATCCTCGTGCGGCAGCCGTCGCCGGCTGAGTTCACATTCGAAGTCCTGCTTTTCGCCGACCTGTTCGATCAGTTGCAGTCACCATCGCAATGGACCGTCATTCGACTCCCGCTTCCGGTGCTTGCAAAGACTGGATGTTAGCGCCGCAAACATGACAATCATGTGACGGCGCTGACGGCGAGGATTGCGACCCTCCTGCGTTAGATCAATGGGTTCTACTCCCGAAGGCACCATTTTGGGGCGGGCGGCTCGACACTCGTCAAAGCAATTATTTGCTGCGATTTCTTTAAAGGACTGTGACCAATGCGCGATGCAGACGACTGCGCAATGCGCTCAACCAAATGATCGATGCTCTGTCAAAATGCGCGTCGAAGGACGGCGGCGAAAATCGATCCCGCTGCGATTCAAGCGCTCAACCGACATGCTGACTAACGGGGTGAAACAGTGATCAGACGTGATGACAGCGCCGACATCCGCCATATGACGCGATCGAAACGCTTGCCAATGAGAGCGGACACCAATCGGCGTCGTCGCAGAGGTTTACCAGGCCGAGTATGCGCGGCTGAAGGCAGATGCCAACGTACACGATTTCCTGGTGTTGTTTGCGACCCGACGGGCGCGAGAGGTGCTCGCACGCACGCCCGGTTCTTGAGAAAGCTGAGGACGCCTATCGATCCTTCGCCACGCGATCGGGCTCCGCGCGCACGCGTCCGGCGCGACGGCCTTGATCAATGCGGCATGATCCCTTTGGTTTGATCGGCGTAGGCGCGCGCAAAGCGCCTGATGGCCTCTTCGAAGGCGTCACTCTGCCGAGATAGCCGCTGATCATGGCCGGGTCACCCCCCTTGGCGTGCGCGCGCGCCGAGTGCCCAGCAGCAATAGCCGGCGTAGCGAACAAATCCATTGATTCGCAGGGCGTTCAGGGTTACCGGATCTTCATGTCGCGCAACTGCCGTACGTAGAAATTCGAGTGACGGCCTGCCGATGCTCGACCAACCGAGGAACAGATCGGTCGCCGACTGCATCAGTCGCTGGCCGACGACTACTCGCTGCCCGTCATTGCGATAGGCGCTCTTTCCTGCGTAGGGTTCCAGGACAGAACGGCGCGCTTGCTTGATCTGCAGGAACAAGGCATCGTCCGCTCCCGCTAGCAACAATGCGATCGCGCAGACCGTCCCCACGCTGCCGACGCCGGTGACTTTTGATCGCGGCATCTTCGAATCGGTAGCTGTCGAGCAGCACGCGACACTCCGGCGGTAACGAGTCGTGGTACGCGCGCAGCGCACGGCCCATGCTCGCCTTGAAGGCTATGTCGCGGAGCGGATGGTAAACCAGCGGAGGCTGATCCTTGATGCGGCGTTGGCCATTGTCGATCTCGGTCAATTTTGGAAGAAGGCGCGCCGCCGTGTAGGCGGCCACCTGCGCGGTAGACTCCGAGTTCAAGCGCGCCGAATTCCCATTGGCACCGATCGCGAGCATCGGGTTGGCATCGATTTTGGCGTACCAGACCTGTAACCGCGGCCACTGCGCATACTCTGCGAGCTTCCCGCGGTAGGTTCGGACGGCCTCGAGAACGGCTTCGGCGCATTGGCGTTCTCCAACCGGCAATAGCGACCGGCGACCCAGATGCTTGCCGCCAGCCGTTTGACGTCCCATTCAAACGGGGCCGGGAGCGTCTCGTCGAAGTCGTTGAGATCGAAAACCAACTGTCGTTCCGGCGTTGCAAAGGCGCCGAAATTCATCAGATGACAGTCGCCGCATGCCTGTACTCGAATGGTTGATACGGGGCCATGCGCCAGGTCGAAGGCCATCAGCGCGGCGGATCCACGCAGGAATGCGAAGGGCGACTGCAGCATGCGGCCGTATCGTATCGGCAGCAGCGCTTCGACACGACCGGTGTCCGTTTGCGCGAGGATCGCCACCGGGTCGCGACGGCGCACGAGTTTCAGCACGGCCTGTGAAGAACGCGGCGCGTAGCCACGCAGCTCCTTCCCCTCACGGGCGGACGCGACTCGGGAAATCGATCCAGGTGTTTTCGCTCTTGACACGAATCGCCCTCTGTCTTGGACGCCACCTCGAACAAAAAGGCCGACGAAGCAACGTCGGCCTTAGGTAGGTGGTGGAGACGAGGAGGATCGAACTCCCGACCTCCGCATTGCGAACGCGGCGCTCTCCCAGCTGAGCTACGTCCCCACAACTTCACATTATAAGCGGGTCGGCGCGGGGCGCAAAATCGCCCGCAAGGGATCGCAGCGGGATCGCTGTCCCAACGGTAGCGGCTCGGTCGGATGCCTGATCCAGGCGCGGCAGGTCGCGCGGAAATGACGGGCGACCGCCCTGCTAAACTCATCCTCCACATTGGAGGGAGCCATGGCCAAGCAAGCGATTCAAACCGCCGATGCGCCGGCGGCGATCGGTCCCTATTCGCAGGCGATCCGCGCCGGCGACACGCTGTACCTGTCGGGTCAGATCGGTCTCGATCCGAAGACCGGGCAGCTCGTCGACGGCATCGAGGCGCAGGCGCACCAGGTGTTCAGGAATCTGCGCGCAGTCGCGAGCGCGGCGAGCGCGACGCTGAACGACATCGCCAAGCTGACGATCCTGTTGATGGACCTCGGCGACTTCGCGAAGGTCAACGAGATCATGGCGACGTATTTCGACGCACCGTACCCGGCGCGAGCGACGTATCAGGTGGCCGGGCTTCCGCGCGGCGCGCGCATCGAAGTCGAAGGCGGTCGCCGGTGCGAGCGCTGAATGCCGGCGAGAGCTCACGAATGGCCTCGTAGCGCGGCCGCGCAAAGCGCCGACGCCAGAAGCCCGAACAAGCCGGCAACGACGCTCGCCGACAAACTCGCGCGCATCGGCGTGCTGCGCGACGAAGACCTCGTCCTGCACCTGCCGCTGCGCTACGAGGATCACACGCGCATCGTTGCCGCTCGCCGATGTGCGGTCCGGCGCGACGGTGCAAACGGAAGGCGTGATCGTCAGCGCGGAAATCCAGTACCGGCCGCGGCGGCAGCTCGTGTGCCTGGTGCGCGCACCGGACGCGCGGCGATGCGACGCTGGTGCTGCGCTTCTTCTCGTTCTATCCGAGCCATCAGAAAGCGTTGACGCCGGGTGCGCGCGTGCGCGTCTTCGGCGACGTGCGCGACGGTCACTTCGGACCCGAAATCGTCCATCCGCAATTCAAGGTGATCAACGACGACACGCCGCTGCCGGATCGGCTGACGCCGGTGTATCCGACGACCGCGGGCCTGTCGCAGGACACGTTGCGCAAGGTCATCGGGCGCGCGCTTGCGGCCGATCCGGCGCGTACCGCCGAAGTCGCTGCCCGAAGCGTTCGTGCGCCGTCGCAACTTGTGGAAATTCGGCGACGCGGTGCGCTTCCTGCACGCGCCGCCGCCGCGGCTGTCGGCGCCCGACGCAAAAGGCGCTCGACGCGCGCACGCATCCGGCGTGGACGCGCCTCAAGTTCGACGAGCTCCTCGCGCAGCAGCTGTCGCTGAAGGCGCACCGGAAGGCGCGCTCCGCGCGGCGCGCCGCCGTGCTGACGGGAACGGGCGCGCTGACGCGGACGCTGCTCGAGCGTGTTCCGTTCAAGTTGACGCGCGCGCAGGAGCGCGTGTGGCGCGAGATCAGCCACGATCTGCGGCGCGCGATGCCGATGCAGCGGCTGCTGCAGGGCGACGTCGGCTCCGGCAAGACGATCGTCGCGGCGCTCGCCGCGCTGCAGGCGATCGAGAGCGGCAAGCAGGTCGCGTTCATGGCGCCGACCGAGATCCTCGCCGAGCAGCATTTCCGCAAGCTCGCAGAGTTGGCTCGGCGGCATCGGCATCGAGATCGCGTGGCTGTCCGGCTCGTTGCCCGCGAAGCAGCGGCGCAAGGCGCTGGAGGCGCTGGCGAGCGGCAAGGCGCCGTTCGCGATCGGCACGCACGCGCTGTTCCAGGAAGGCGTCGCGATGCCGCAGCTCGGCCTCGCGATCGTCGACGAGCAGCATCGCTTCGGCGTCGCGCAGCGGCTTGCGCTGCGCGGCAAGGGACTCGCCGAAGCGCATCAGCTGATGATGAGCGCAACGCCGATCCCGCGCACGCTCGCGATGACGTTCTACGCCGATCTCGACGTTTCGGCGCTCGATGAAATGCCACCGGGCCGCACGCCGGTGACGACGCGTCTCGTCAGCCAGAAGCGGCGCGCGGAGATCATCAACTGGATCCGGCAAGGCCTGCGCCGAGCGGCGGCAGGTGTACTGGGTCTGCCCGCTGATCGAGGAATCCGAGAAGCTCGAGCTGCAGACGGCCGTCGCGCTGCACGACGAATTGACGCGGGCGTTCGCAGCATCGTCGCGGACGCGAGGCCGTTGCGCCGCCGATTGCGCGTCGGGCTGCTGCACGGCCGGATGAAACCCGACGAAAAGGCGGCGACGATGGACGCGTTCGTGCGCGGCGAGATCCACGTGCTGGTCGCGACGACGGTGATCGAAGTCGGCGTCGACGTGCCGAACGCGTCGATCATGGTGATCGAGCATGCCGAGCGCTTCGGCCTCGCGCAGCTGCATCAGTTGCGCGGGCGCGTCGGCCGCGGATCGGCGGAGAGCACCTGCGTGCTGCTGTTCGAGGAGCCGCTGACCGACACCGCGAAGCAGCGGCTCAAGGTCGATCTACGAGACGACCGACGGCTTCGAGATCGCGCGCCAGGACCTGCTGATCCGCGGGCCGGGCGAATTCCTCGGCGCGCGCCAGTCGGGCATGCCGCTGCTCCGCTTCGCCGATCTCGAGCGCGACGTCGCGCTGATCGAGCAGGCGCGCGATGCCGCCGACGAGCTGCTGCGGACCGATCCGGCGGCCGCCGAGCGCCATCTCGATCGCTGGCTCGGCGGCAAGCAGGCGTTCATCAAGGCCTGAGATGTTGTACCCCCACGCTTGCGGCCTCATTGGCCAATTCGGCCGCTACGCTGCCCCCTGAGGGGGTGTACTCGCGCCTCGAGGCGGCTCTTCGTCGCGAATGTTCCCCCACGCTTGCGGCCTCATTGGCCAATTCGGCCGCTACGCTGCCCCCTGAGGGGGATGCACTCGCGCCTCGAGGCGGCTCTTCGTCGCGAATGTTCCCCCACGCTTGCGGCCTCATCGGCCAATTCGGCCGCTGCGCTGCCCCCTGAGGGGGTGCACTCGCGCCTCGAGGCGGCTCTTCGTCGCGAATGGTCCCCGCACTCGCGGCTGGCGTCGCGCGAGGGGGCCGGTGCGGTAAAATCGACGCAACGAGCGGACCGACGGCCGCATCCAATACCGAACGGCAGACGGGACCGCATTTCACGATGGCGCTCTACGCACTGGGACTGAATCACACGACCGCGCCGCTCGACGTGCGCGAGCGGGTGACGTTCGCCCCCGAGGCGCTGTCGGACGGGCTGCGCGAGCTCACGTCGCGGCGGATGGTGAAGGAAGCCGCCATCCTGTCGACGTGCAATCGCACCGAGGTGTATTTCCACGGCGGCGAACCGGAGCCGGTCGTACGCTGGCTCGAAAGCGCGCATCGGCTGCCGTCGGCAGCCCTGACTCCGTACGTCTACACGCTGAACGACGATCGCGCGGTGACGCATGCGTTTCGCGTCGCCAGCGGCCTCGATTCGATGGTATTGGGCGAGCCGCAGATCCTCGGCCAGATGAAACAGGCCGTACGATCGGCCGAGGCGGCGGGTTCGCTCGGCCTGGTGCTGAATCGATTGTTCCAGCGCAGTTTCGCCGTCGCCAAGGACGTCCGCTCGCAGACGGACATCGGCAGCGCGTCGATCTCGATGGCCGCGGCCGCCGTCAAGCTCGCGGAGCGGATCTTTCCGTCCATCTCCGATCAGCGCGTGCTTCTCGTCGGCGCCGGCGAAATGATCGAACTGGCGGCAACGCATTTCGCGGGACGGCATCCGCGCTCGATCACCGTCGCCAATCGGACGCTCGAGCGCGGGAACCAGCTCGCGCATCGCTTCAATGCCGAAGCGATCACGCTGATCGAGCTGAACGAGCGGCTCGCGCAATTCGACGTGATCGTCACCTGCACGGCCAGCACGCTGCCGATCATCGGCAAGGGCACGCTCGAGCGCGTCGTCAGGCAGCGCAAGCACGCGCCGGTGCTGATCGTCGATCTCGGCGTTCCGCGCGACGTCGAAGCCGAAGCGGCCGCGCTCGATGACGTATTCCTCTACAGCATCGACGATCTCGCCGAGATCGTGAAGGGCAACCTGCAGATCCGGCGCGAGGCCGTCGTGCAGGCGGAGCAGATGATCGCCGAGCAGGCGACGCATTTTCTGCGCTGGCTGCAGGGCCGCAACGTGGTGCCGACGATCGCGGCGCTGTCCACGCATCACGATGCATTGCGCACCGCGGAGCTCGACCGTGCGCGACGCATGCTGGCGGCCGGTACGCCACCGGACGCCGTGCTCGAGGCGCTTGCGCGGGGTCTGACGAGCAAGCTGTTGCATCCATCGCTCGCCGCGCTCAGCGCCGCGGGCGACGCCGAACGCGCCGAATTGATCGCGCTGTTCTCGAGCATCTACGGGCTGTCGGAATCGCCCCCCGAGGGGTGAAGCTTTCGCTGCGCACCAAGCTCGACCAGTTGAGCGGTCGCCTCGCGGAGATCGACGCGCTGCTCGCTGCCGAAGACGCGACGCGCAACCTCGAGCGCTACCGCGCGCTGTCGCGCGAGCGCGCTGAAATCGGACCGGTGGTCGCGCGTTTCGGCGAATTCGCGAAGGCGGAGACCGACCTGGCCGCTGCCGTCGAGTTCGCGCATGATCCGCAGATGCGCGACTATGCCGACGAGGAGCGGCGCGCGGCGGAAACGCGGCTCGCGGCATTGACCGACGAATTGCAGGCGATGCTGCTTGCCGAAGGATCCGAGCGACGAGCGCAACGTCTTCATCGAAATCCGCGCGGGGACCGGCGGCGACGAGTCGGCGCTGTTCGCCGCCGACCTGTTCCGCATGTATGCGCGCTATGCCGAGCGCCTGCGCTTTCGCGTCGAAATCGTGTCGGAATCGACGTCGGACCTGGGCGGCTACAAGGAGATCATCGCCCGCATCGTCGGCGCCGGCGCGTATGCGAAGCTCAAGTTCGAATCGGGGGGCCATCGCGTCCAGCGCGTGCCCGAAACCGAGGCGCAGGGCCGCATCCACACGTCCGCGTGCACCGTCGCGGTGTTGCCCGAAGCCGACCCGGTGGCCGACATCGCGATCAATCCGGCGGACCTTCGCATCGACACGTTTCGCGCGTCGGGCGCGGGCGGCCAGCACGTCAACAAGACGGATTCGGCCGTGCGCATCACGCACCTGCCTTCCGGCATCGTCGTCGAGTGCCAGGACGACCGCTCGCAGCACCGCAATCGCGCGCAGGCGATGTCGGTGCTCGCGTCGCGGCTCGTCGACAAGGAGCGCCGCGAGCGCCAGCAGAAGGAGGCGGCGCACCGCAAGAGCCTGATCGGATCGGGCGATCGCAGCGAACGGATCCGCACGTACAATTTTCCGCAGGGCCGCGTGACCGATCACCGGATCAACCTGACGCTCTACAAGATCGACGCCATCATGCAGGGCGATCTCGATGAGCTGATCGGCGCGCTGGCGCAGGAATTCCAGGCGGAGCAGCTCGCGATGCTCGCCGGCGAAACATGACGACCGCTCGCGCGGACGGGATGCCGCGCGCCGTTGCGACACTGTCGACGCGGCGGTCGGCCGCTTCGCAGCGGGCCGCGGACCCGCCGGCCCCGTGGCTTGAAACATTGCGCCTCGCGCTGCACGAGATCACGCGCGACAACGGCAACGAGCTCTACGAGCTCGATTCCGATCCTCGCGTCATGCGATACATCGGCAACGGAAACGTATCGACGCGCGCGCAGGTCGCCGACGCGATGCGCCGCCTCCCGCGCGTGTATTCGCTGTATCCCGGGCTCGGCACGTGGCGCGCAACGCGGCGCGACAACGGCGACTTCGTCGGCTGGTTCGCGCTCAAGTACATTCCACGCACCGCGCGAAGTCGAGGTCGGCTATCGCCTTCGCTTCGGCGCGTGGGGCTGCGGTTCGCGACCGAGGGCGCCCGCGAGCTGGTCCGCTACGGCTTCGACGATCTCGGCCTGCACCGCATCATCGGCGTGACGCATCCCGACAATGCGACGTCGCAGCGCGTGCTGCAAAAGATCGGGCTCGTCGATATCGGCTGGGGTCATTACTACGGTCGCGCGTTGCGCGTGTTCGAAGCGGTGCGCGACGCTGCGTGGAAGCCCGAATGGGACACGCGATGACGGCGAGCACCCGCCGCGCAGCCGGCGTTTTCGACCCGGCCCGATGCCTGATGGGCTGACGGTCCGCCAGGCGCTCGCCCAGAGCGGACTGGCGCCGGTCGATGCGCAGGTGCTGCTGGCGTGCGTGCTGGCGCGCGATCGCGGCTGGTTGATCGCCCATGCAACCGATTCGCTCGCCAATGCGGACATCGAAGCGTTCTTCGCACTCGCGCGGCGCCGCCGCGACGGCGAGCCGGTCGCCTATCTGACCGGGCGGCGCGAGTTCTGGGACATGTCGCTCGCCGTCGACGCGTCGGTCCTGATTCCGCGGCCGGAGACGGAAACGCTCGTCGAATGCGCGTTGCGGAAACTGCCGGTCGATCGGCCCGTACGCGTGCTCGACCTCGGCACCGGTTCGGGCGCGATCGCGCTTGCGATCGCGCGCGAGCGCCCGCACGCGACCGTGTGGGCAACCGACCGCTCGAAAACGGCGCTCGACGTCGCACGCGCCAATGCGCATCAGCTGGACCTCGAGCGCGTGCAATGGGTCGAATCGGACTGGTATCGCGCGTTGGCGCCGGATCTTCCGCGATTCGACCTGATCGCGAGCAATCCCGCCGTACGTCGCGACCGGCGACCCGCATTTGCGCGAGGGCGACCTGCGCTTCGAGCCTCCCGTTGCCTTGACGTCCGGGCCGGACGGTCTCGACGCGTTGCGCGTCATCGTGGCCGGCGCCCCCGGGAGGCTGGTTCCCGGCGGCTGGCTGGCCGTCGAGCATGGCTTCGACCAAGCCGACGCGGTCCGCGAAATGCTGCGCGGTGCGGGGTTCGCGAGCCTCGAATCGCTGCGCGATGTCGCGGGCATCCCACGCGTGGCTGCGGGGCGCGCGACGTGATCCCGGTGCCGGCGCCGCGGGCGCGGCCGCGCCCCGATCGCCTGGAGCACGGGCCCGCAAGCCGTCGCATCAGGTTGCGCTTCGTCTGCCGGGGTCGCGCTCGATCACTTCCCGACCGGGCCACGCCCGAAGTTGACTACAATGCCGGTCCCTGTCCGGTCCGGTCACGAGCCGCGCCCGGCGCCCGCCAACGGAGGACCGCTTCGTGCTCACTCGCTTCCTGACCCTGTTGTGCGTCCTTGGCATCGCGACCTCCGCGATCGCGCAGCCGAAACCCCGCATCGAGAAAGCGGCCGACCTGCCGCGCTTCTCCTACAAGATCGACGGCAGCGTCGAGGATGTCATCCGCGACGACGCGAAATTCCGCCGCTTTGCGGCCGACGTGCGCCGCGACACCGATTCGGTGCTCGCCGGCTACCAGATCGACGACCGCGCGACGCTGCGGCAGCTCGAAGGCGAGCTGGCGCAACTGGATTTTCTCGAAGGCAAATACGACGAAGCGCTGCAGCGCGCCGCACGGATCAAGGAATTGCAGGACAAGCCGGCCGACAAGCTGATGTCCGGGCTGCAGCTTCGCGCGATGATCGCGGCGCAGCGCAAGGCGGGCGACCGCACGTCCGACGCGTACCGCACCGAGACCGGTCGGCTGCTCGACGCCGATCTCGCACAAATGCCGTACGACGTCGTGCAAAACGAGGTGAAGGAAGCGAAGGCCGGCGCCGAGATCGCCAGCGAATCGCTGACGCTCGGCTACGTGCGCAACGTGATCCAGCCGACCGTCGACAAGGCGGGAGCGTTGAGCTCCGATCTCGCGCCGGCGGTCGTCAACGCGAAATATCGTCTCGCCGCGTCACTGCCGCTGAAGCAGACGCTGATCGCGACGTATGGCAGCTACCTCGCCGCGCACAAGGTCGACAAGCCCGACATCTGGGCCGCGCGCAACGAGAACCTGCCGGCCGGGCAAAGCCTATGCGAAGGTCAATGTCGCCATCTGGGACAGCGGCGTCGACACGAAGCTTTTCGACGATCGCGTCGTGAAGGAAGCGGATGGCAAGCCCGCCGTGATCGCGTTCGATCGATTCGCGAATCCCGCGACCGGCACGCTCCAGCCGATCCCGGCGAATCTCCAAAGCCGGATTCCGCAGATGAAGGCGCGGCTGAAGGGATTTTCGGATCTGCAATCGAATATCGACAGTCCCGAATCATCCGAGGTCAAGCAATACCTGTCGGCGTTGAAGCCCGACGAATACAAGGGCGCGATCGAGGAGCTCGACCTCGCCGGCAACTGGATGCACGGCACGCATGTCGCGGGCATCACGATGGCCGGCAATCCGTATGCGCATCTCGTGACCGGCCGCATCGAATTCGACTGGCATCTGCTGCCGGATCCGTGCCCGACGAAGGAGCTCGCGGAGCGTGACGCCCGCAATCAGCAGTCCTACGTCGATTTCTTCAAGCGCAACGGCGTGCGCGTCGTCAACATGAGCTGGGGCGGCAGCGTCAAGGGCTTCGAGGAAGCGCTCGAGCTCTGCAACATCGGCAAGACGCCCGACGAGCGAAAGACGATCGCGCGCGACTACTTCGAGATCCAGAAGACGGCGTTGAAGAAGGCGTTCGCGAGTGCGCCGGGCATCCTGTTCGTCACGGCCGCAGGTAACAGCAACGAGAATGCGTCGTTCATCGAGGACATCCCCGCCGACATCGTGCTGCCCAACCTGATTACCGTCGGTGCGGTCGACAAGGCCGGCGACGAAGCATCGTTCACCAGTTACGGGCCCACGGTGGTCGTGGACGCCAACGGCTACCAGGTCGAGAGCGTCATTCCCGGCGGCGAAAAGCTCGCGGAATCGGGAACGTCGATGGCGTCGCCGCAGGTGGCGAATCTCGCCGCCAAGATTCTCGCGCTCAACCCGAAGCTGACGCCGCCGCAGGTGATCACGGTCATTCGCGAAACGGCGGACAAGACCGCCGACGGCCGTCGCAATCTGATCAATCCGAAGAAGGCGCTCGCGAAGGTCGAAGCTGGCGCGGCGTAGGAGCGACGCGCGTCAGCGCAGCGGCGCGGGCGGCGGAACGCCGAGCTTCTGCGACCAGGGCTCGAGCGCGGGCATGATCGCCGGGAACAGCGCGACGCCGCGCTCGCTCTGGTCCCGGTAGAGCGCGAGCGCGCGTTCGCCCGGCATCCGCACGCGCGGACCACCGGGACGTGGCGTCGCGTCGTGGCAGGCCTGCACCAGCCAGTCCATTTGTGCGGCAAACGCGGCGGCCCCGCCGAACGCCGCGGGGTCGAGCGCCTGCACGAAGACCGTTGCGCCCCAGCCCTCCGCGGGATCGGCCCGTCCGCTGCCGGCAAGTCCCGCCGTCATCGCCTCGACCAGCAGCGCGAGCGCAAATCCCTTGTGACCCGCTTCCAGGCCGCCGAGCGGCAGCAGCGTGCCCGCGGGTTCGGCAAACAGCACACCGGGATCGCGCGTCGGGTTGCCCTGCGCATCCTGCACCCACGGATGCGGCAGCGGCTGACCGGCCTTGTGCAGGCGCGCCGTCATGCCATTGGTCGTGTAGCTTGCCGATACATCCAGCAGGATCGGATCGCCCGATGTCGGAATGCCGGCGGCGAGCGGGTTCGGCGTGAACACCGGTGTGATCGCACCGAACGGCGCAACGCTGCACATCGCGGGATCGCTGCAGTAAACGAGCGCCATCGCACCGCGATCGGTCGCCCGCTTCAGATAGGCGGCAAGGCACGCGATGTGGTGCGAGCGGCGGATCACGACGGTGCCCGTGCCCTGCGCGGCCGCCATCGCCAGCGCCGTGTCGAGCGCGCGCAGCGTGAGCCACGGTCCGGGCAAGCGCCCGCCATCCCACGTCTGCGCCGCCGCGGATGCATGTGCGACGACGGGCTCGCCCGCCTTGCCCATCGTGCCGCGCGCGATTTCGTTCAGGTACGCCGGGAGCAGCGCCAGTCCGTGCGTCGTATGTCCCATCAGGTCGCCGTCGACCAGAATGGCGGCGACGTCGCGGGCGATGTCGTCGCGCACGCCGGAGCGAGTCAGAAGCGCCTGCGCGAAATCGACGAGGGCCTGTTTCGGGTAGCGTTGCGCATCGGTCTCCATCCGATCGATTCTAACCCCCCGCGTCGGGCGACAACGTACACTTCCCGGCCGTGCAATCCGCTGCCGAACCGTGACCCGTGCTGCCCTCGTCGCTGCAGATCAGCATTGTCACTTACCGCCCGGACCTGGCGCTGCTCGCACGCACGCTCGATACGCTCGGCATCGCGATCGACGCGGCGCAGGACGTGCGCGCGCTTCGAACCGTGCATCTCGCGCTGATCGACAACAGCGCCGATCGCGGGATTGCCGAGCGCGTGATCGAGCTTGGGCGTGCCCGCTTCGCCGACGCGGCGGTGCACGTCATGTTCCTGCACGGCCATGCGAACATCGGCTACGGCGCGGCGCATAACTTGGTGCTGCACGGGACCGGCGCCGACTACCACCTGGTGCTCAATCCCGACGCCGAGCTGGCGGCGGACGCGTTGGTGAACGGCATCCAGTGGCTGGACGCACATTCGGACGCCGGCGCACTCGCACCGGACGTTTCCGACGGCGCCGGCAACCGCCAGTACCTTTGCAAGCGCTATCCCGCGGTCCTCGACCTGCTGTTGCGCGGGTTTGCGCCCGCCTTCGTCCGGCGGCTGTTCGCACGGCGGCTCGCGCGCTATGAAATGCGCGACATCGTCGATGCCGAGCCGCCGCGCGACGCGATCGGCGTGCCCGTCATGTCGGGCGCGTTCGTGCTCGCGAAGCGCGATGCGATCGATCGCACCGGAGGCTTCGATCCCCGCTTCTTCCTCTATTTCGAGGACTTCGACTGGAGCGTGCGACTGAATGCCGTCACGCGCAACGCGTTCGTGCCGAGCGTGCGGATCGTCCATCACGGCGGCGGCGCTGCACGCAAGGGGCTGCGTCACATCGTGTGGTTCGCGGCCAGCGCAGTGCGCTTCTACGCGAAGCACGGCTGGAAATGGGTGTGATGCCGGCCGCATTCCGCGCCGATCGATGCGCTCGCCCGATCGCGCGCCTGCCCGCCTGCGTACGCCGAGCCTGCGTGTGAATTCACCGTGGATTGCCGTGACCGGCGCAAGCGGATTCATCGGCGCCGCGTTCTGCCGGCGAGCGGTCGCGGACGGCCGACCGGTACGACGCTTCGTGCGCGAACGACGCGTGACGACCGGCGGGCGCGCGCGAATCGACGAGCGCCCGGGCCGCGATCCCACGCAAGCGAATGTCCCGACATTCGCAATCGATCTGCCGGCGACGAGCGTGGACGACTTGACCCGGATGCTGGAAGGCGCATCGACGATCGTTCATCTCGCCGGCCGCGCGCATGTCGTCGGCGAGACGGCGGCCGATCCCGAAGCGGCGTATCAGATCGCCAACGCCGAGGCGACGGAGCGGCTCGCCCGCGCCGGCGTCGCCGCTGGCGCGCGCCGCTTCATCTTCGCGAGTACGGTCAAGGTGAACGGCGAAGCCACGGCGCCCGGACATCCGTTTCGGACCGGCGATCTGCCGGCGCCGCAGGATGCCTACGCCCGCAGCAAGGCCGCCGCCGAGCAGGTGCTGCGGGACGTGGCCGAAGGCACGGCGATGCAGCCGCTGATCGTGCGGCTGCCGCTCGTCTATGGCCAGGGTGCGCGCGGCAATTTCAGGCGCTTGGTCGACGCGGTCGCCGCGCGCCGTTGGCTGCCGCTCGGTGCGATCGACAACCGGCGCTCGCTGCTCGGCCTTCCCAATCTGCTCGACGCGCTCGATGCTGCGATCGATGCGGCCGTCGCACCCGGCGGCGTGCATTTCATCGCGGATGCCGAAAGCGTGTCGACGCCCGACCTGGTGCGCGCCATCGCGCGCGCGCTCGGCGTCGCGCCGCGGCTCGTCCCGGTTCCGGTTGCAATGCTGACCGGCGTCGGCGCGATCTGCGGTAAGAGCGGCACGATCGCACGCCTGACGAATTCGCTCGAAGTCGACACGACGTCGTTCAGCGCCGCGACCGGGTGGCAACCCCGTTCGTTCGCGATCGACGCCGCGGCCGTTTCACGCGCGCAAGGCGAATAGCGCGCTGATGGCAAGCGGTGCCGTCGCGGCGCTCGTGTACAGCGTCGCCAGCATATAATTGACATCTACGAATGGCCGGCGCCGCGAACATCGAACGCTTTGCAACAAGTCACGCTCCAGGGCTGCCACCTGATTCACTGGGCCGCTGCGGGCATGGCGTATCGGGTCGTGTCGGACCTGGACGGCGTCGAGCTCGCGGATTTCGCGCAGATGCTGCGAACGCGGGTCGCGCGCTGATCTGCCCGAGCGTCGCATGAACGGCCGCGCGGGCGGCCGCCGCAGCGACGAATTGCGCCCGCTGCGCATCGTCAGGCGGTACACGACGCATGCCGAGGGCTCGGTGCTGATCGAAGCTGGCCAGACGCGCGTCGTCTGCACGGCGAGTGTCGAGGAGGGCGTCCCGCTGTTCCTGAAGGGCAAGGGGCAGGGCTGGCTGACCGCCGAGTACGGGATGTTGCCCCGCTCGACGAACACCCGGATGCGCCGTGAGGCTGCCGAGGGCAAGCAATCCGGCCGCACGCAGGAAATCCAGCGCCTGATCGGCCGGTCGCTGCGCGCGGTCGTCGATCTCGCGGCGCTCGGCGAGCGCACGATCCGCGTCGACTGCGACGTGCTGCAGGCGGACGGCGGCACGCGCTGCGCGTCGATCACGGGCGCCTACGTTGCGTTGGCGGACGCCATCGCGTGGTGCCGCGCGCGCCGCTCGCTCAACGGCGAGCCGCTGCGCGATTGCGTGGCCGCGGTATCGGTGGGCATCGTCGCCGGAACGCCGCTGCTCGACCTCGACTACGCCGAGGACTCCGGTTGCGACACCGACATGAACGTCGTGATGATCGGAGACGGCGGCTTCGTCGAAGTGCAGGGGACCGCCGAGCGCACGCCCTTTTCGCGGACGGAGTTCGATGCGCTCCTGACGCTGGCGCAGACGCGGGATTCGCGCAGTTGCACCAGGCGCAGCGCGAGGCGCTCGCGCCGTGATCACGCGGCTCGTGCTCGCATCGAACAATCCCGGCAAACTGCGCGAATTCCGCCGGCTGCTCGAGCCCCGCGGCTTCGAAGTCATTCCGCAAGGGGAGCTCGGAATCGCCGAAACCGACGAACCCCATGTGAGCTTCATCGAAAATGCGCTCGCCAAGGCGCGGCATGCGAGCGCGCAAAGCCGATTGCCGGCGCTCGCCGACGATTCCGGCGTGTGCGTCGATGCGCTCGCGGGCGCTCCGGGCGTCCACAGCGCACGCTATGCCGGTGAGCCGAGATCGGATTCCCGGAACAACGAAGCGCTGATCGCCGCGCTGACGAACGCATCCGACCGGCGTGCGCACTATTACTGCGTGCTGGTGCTGGTCCGCCACGCCGGCGATCCGCAACCAATCGTCGCCGAAGGCATCTGGCACGGCACGATCATCGATGCGCCGCGCGGAGCCGGAGGCTTCGGCTACGACCCGCATTTCGAAGATGCGGCCACCGGGCTGACGGGCGCCGAGCTGCCGCTCGAACGCAAGAACGAATTGTCGCACCGCGGGCAGGCACTGCGCCGCCTGATCGTGCGGCTCGACGAAGAGCGCAGCCATGAGCGCTGACCCGCGCGCCGTTGCGACGCTCGACGCCGGCACGTTGCTGCGACCTCACTTCGCGGCATTGCCGCCATTGTCGCTGTACGTGCACATTCCGTGGTGCGTCCGCAAATGCCCGTACTGCGATTTCAATTCGCATGCGGCGCCGGAAGCGTTGCCGGAAGACGCGTATGTGGACGCGCTGATCGCCGATCTCGAAAGCGCGCTGCCGTCGATCTGGGGCCGGAAGGTCGGCATCGGTGTTCATCGGCGGCGGAACGCCGAGCCTGTTTTCCGCCGCATCGATCGAGCGGCTGCTGTCGTCGGTGCGCGCGCGGGTTCAGCTTGCTGCCTGACGCGGAAGTCACGCTGGAAGCCAATCCCGGCACGTTCGAGCGCGAAAAGTTTGCCGGCTTTCTTGCGGCGGGCGTGAACCGCTTGTCGCTCGGCGTGCAGAGCTTCGACGACCGCTTCCTGCAGGCGCTCGGGCGCGTCCACGGTGCCGACGAAGCGCGCCGCGCGGCCGAGTCGGCACTGATGATCTTCGGCAATGTGAATTTCGACCTGATGTACGCGCTGCCCGGGCAAACGAGCGACGACGCGCGGCGCGACGCCGCGGCCGCGCTGGCATTCGCGCCGCCGCACCTTTCGTTCTATCACCTGACGCTCGAGCCGAACACGCTGTTCCATCGCCATCCGCCGCCGCTGCCGGACGACGAGACGGCCGCGGACATCGAGGACGCGTTGCACGCAGAGGCTGGCGACCGCGGGCTACCGACATTACGAGACGTCCGCGCACGCGCAGGCCCGGATTCGAATGCCGTCACAACGTCAACTACTGGCGCTTCGGCGATTACCTCGGCATCGGCGCCGGCGCGCATTCGAAGCTTTCGTTCGCGGATCGGGTCGTGCGGCAATTGCGCTGGAAGCAGCCGAAGCAGTATCTGGAGCAGGTTGCGCGAGGCGAGCCGCTGCAGGAGAACAGCGAAGTCTCGCGACGCGACCTGCCGTTCGAGTTCATGCTGAACGCGCTGCGGCTCGCCGACGGCGTGCCCGCGGCGTCGTTCGCCGAGCGCACCGGCGTGCCGCTATCGCTGTGCGCGCGGGCGATCGCCGACGCGACGCGCAAGGGATTGCTCGAACCGGATCCGGCGATTCTCAAGGCGACGCCGCTCGGACGGCGATTCCTGAACGACCTGCAGTCGCTGTTCCTGCCCGATCCGTTGCGCAAATCCGAAGCGCAGACGATTGCGTCGTCCGCGCTCGCCCGCCGCGCGCGGACGACCTGACGATCGCAATCGACCGAACGACCGCCTTCGCCGCCCGATGAAACGCGCCAGGCAGCACGCCGTACCCAAGCCGCGCAATCCGGTCGCGCGCTCGCCGCTGCTCGGCAAGGGCGGCCCGCACGGCAAGTCGCAGGGCGCAAAGCGGCGCAAGGCGAACATCGAACTGCAGAAACTGCGCCGCGATCCGCAATCGCTCGATGAGCAGTGACCGGCCCACGAAGTTCCCGCCGCATCGGCCGGGGAGGGAGGCCGATGCACGGCGACCCCGGAACGCCGTGACGCTGTCGCGCCGCGATCTCGAGGAAGGGCGCATGCGCGAGGTCTACATCGAGGCGCTCGCCGAGGGCCACGCGCTGACCGACGAGCAGCTTTCGGAATCGCTGACTCGCACGCTGATGCAGCGACCCAAGGGCGCCGGATGGTGGGTATTCGCGTACGGATCGCTGTTGTGGAACCCGCTATTCCCGTTCGCCGAGTCCCGCCGTGCGTCGCTGCACGGATTGCATCGCCGCTTTTGCATCTGGTCGCTCGCATCGCGCGGCAGTCCCGATGCGCCGGGGCTGGTCCTCGGGCTCGATCGCGGCGGCTCGTGCCGCGGTGTCGTCTATCGCTTGCCGGCGCCGTGCGCGATCGACGAGTTGCACCTGCTGTGGCGGCGCGAAATGGTGACGGGCGCCTATGCGCCGCGCTGGCTGCACCTCGATTGCGAAGGCCACCCGCTCGTCGCGCTAGGTTTCGTCGTCAAGCGCGACCACGCGCAATACACGGGCAAGCTGACGATCGACGAGCAATCGGAGGTCATCGCGCGCGCGTGCGGCGCATTCGGCTCGTCGGCGGATTATCTCGAGCGCACGCGCGTGTGCGCTCGCCACGCACGGCGTCGTCGACCTCTATCTCGAGCGGCTCGCCGCGCGCATCGCCGCGCGCGGTTGCGGCGGCGTCATAGCAGATTGATCGGGCACGCGCCTTCGGCTGCCGCCGAAGGACGCGGCGACGCAATCCGCTGCGTCAGAGCGCGATGTGCCGTCCGCCGTCGACGCTGATCGTTTCGCCGGTGACGTACGGCGGCATCGGCGAGCAGGAAATGGACCGCCTTCGCGATGTCCTCGGGCGTGCCCTCGCGGCGCAGCGGCGTGTGCGAAATGATCCGCTGGCGCGAGAGCTCGTCGAAAACTTCCTCGTCGGGCCACAGGATCGGCCCGGGCGCGACCGCGTTGACGCGCACATCCGGCGCGAACTCGCGCGCGAGCGAGCGTGTCAGCCCGACCAGGCCCGCCTTCGCGATCGAATACACGACGTAGCTCTTGAGCGGCCGCTCGGCGTGGATGTCGGTGATGTTGACGATCGCGCCCTGCGTCTTCTTCAGCGCCGGCGCGGCGGCCTGCGAAAGGAACAGCGGCGCCTGCAGGTTGGTGCCGATCAGGTCCTCCCAGTCGGCCACCGCGATCTCGCCGATCGACGTCTGGATAGAACGTCGACGCGTTGTTGACCAGCGCGTCGAGCCTGCCGAACGTCTGGACCGTCTGCTCGACGAGCGACGGCAGCTTGCCGACTTCGAGCAGATCCGCCTGGATCAGCGCCACGGAGTTCGGCCGCAGGTGGTTCAACTCGGCCTGCAGCAAGCGCGCTTCGCCGGCCGATGAGCGGTAGTGCAGCATGATCGACGCGCCCGCCTTGTGCAGGCGCCGGCAGATTGCAGCGCCTACCCGCTTGGCCCCGCCGGTGATCAAGACGCTCGTGCCTTCCAAGCTCGCCCTTGCAATCCTGCCGGTCGATTAGACTGGGCAATCTAGCACAGTCGGCAGACCCGCGCGAACGCCGCCAGCCTGCATTGAGAATGCCCGATTCGGCGCTTCCCGCGCCCGATGCGCACGCACGCGAACACAGCGCGCGCGTCGTCGCGCACGTTCGCGACGAGATCGCGCGCGCCGGCGGATTCATTCCGTTCTCGCGCTACATGGCGCTCGCGCTGTACGCACCCGCGCTGGGCTACTACGTCGCCGGCGCGCGCAGGTTCGGCGAGGGCGGCGACTTCGTCACCGGGCCGGAGCTGACGCCGCTCTATGGTGCGACGATTGCGCGTCAGCTCGAGCCGATCCTCGGCGCCACGCGCGGCCGGCAGATCGTCGAGCTGGGTGCGGGGAGCGGTGCGCTGGCTGCGTCGGCGCAAGTCGCACTGGCGGTGCGCGGCGCGTCGCCTTCCAGCTACCGGATTCTCGAAGTGAGCCCGCCGCTTGCGCGAGCAGCAGCGCACGACGATCGAAGCGGCGGCGGCAGATGTGCCGACGCACGTCGAGTGGCTCGACCGTCTTCCGCCTTCGATCGATGGCGTCGTCGTCATGAACGAAGTGCTGGACGCCGTTCCGCCGGAACTCGTCGTCCGCCGCGGCGATCGCTGGCTCGAGCGCGGCGTGGCGTGGAACGACGACGCGCTCGCGTGGAGCGAGCGTCCGCTCGAGGATCCGCGGGTGCGCGCGCTGGCGCAAGCGCGCTTCCCGGCCGAAGGCGATTACATGAGCGAAGTGAACACTGCCGCCGAGGCGCTGGTCATGACGCTCGCTCGCCGGATCGAATCGGGCGCATTGCTGATCATCGACTACGGCTTTCCTCGCCGCGAGTACTACCACGCGGAACGCAGCACCGGAACACTGGTCGGGCATTACCGGCATCGCGTGCACGCCGATCCGTTCCTGTGGCCAGGCTTGTCGGATCTGACCGCGCACGTCGATTTCACGTCGATCGCGGAGGCCGGCGAGCGCGCGGGAATGCGCGTCGCGGGATTCTCCACGCAGGCTTCGTTTCTGCTCGGCTGCGGCATCCTCGACCTGCTCCGCGCCGTGGGCGCGCCGGATTCCGTGGATTACCTGCGTGCAGCCGCGGAGGTCCAGAAACTCGTGTCTCCCGCCGAGATGGGCGAGCTCTTCAAAGTGCTGTTGCTCGCGCGCGGCGACGGCGATTGGCCGGCGCTCGCGATCACCGACATGGCGCATCGGCTTTGATCACGCATCGCCTGCGTCCTTGCATGCCGCGGCGCTCGGCGCGGACGCGCGCCCTGCCCGATAGAGCGCGCTGCTGCACTCAATCGATCGTGATCACTTTCCGTCGCCGTACGCGCGCGTCAGATATTGCGCGAGCGGCTCGATCTGATCGTCGGCGATCGGCGCGCCGTAGACCTTCTTCATCTTCTCGACTTCGGCTTTCCAGAACGCCATCGGCTTGCCCGGCGGCTGCGTGATGACGTAGTCGAGCGAGTGGCAGGTCGCGCACTGGCCCGCGGCGAGATCGGAACCGGGTGCCGTCTTGAGCCGCGCAGTTTCCGGCGGCAGATCGATCTTCAGCGCGGTCGCGGAGAACGCGGCGAGCGATGCGAAGGCGGCAATCACGACGATGACCGGGGTGCGCTGCGGCGTCATGGCGGCTTTCCTTCAGGCGGCGCGAACGCGCGTGGTTTCGACGACGTTGCGCATGTAGCCGGCCGGATTCCACAGCGGCTCGGCCGGCTGCGACTGGCCGATCGCGTTGACGGCGCGAACCTTGATTTCGTGCATGCCGGCGGGAAATGTCGCGGTCATCTGCCACTCGCGGAACGAATACCTGCCGAGGTCGCGGCCGAGCGCGGTCGACGTCCACGTCCTGCCGCCGTCAATCGACAGCGCGACATCGCGGATGCCGAAGCCCCCGTCGAACGCGATGCCGCGCACCGTGACCGGCTTGCCGGCGGGAACTGTGCCGCCATCGCGCAAGCTCGTCACGAACGAGCGGATGGTGAAGCGCGAAATCGGAACGGTCCTGGCGGGCGCCGTGCCCGGCGGGACGCAGGCGCACGCGTTGTCGGGAATCCGGTAGGCCGTCGCCATCCAGAAGTCGCTCAGGACGCCGTCGAGCACCGTGATTTCGCTCAGATGCTTGACCCAGTACGTTCCGTACCATCCGGGCACGATCAGCCGCACCGGATAGCCGTTCAGCATCGGCAGGTCGGCATCGTTCATCGCGTACGCGAGCATCACTTCCCCGTCCATCGCATGGTCGACGTCGAGCGCCTTGTCGAAATCGGGCGTGCCCTGCAGCACCGGTCCGTCGAGGCCGTCGAATTTCACCTGCCGCGCGCCGTCCTGGATCCCGGCCTTCGCCAGCACGGCCTTCAGCGGCACGCCGCGCCACTTCGCGTTGCCCATCGCGCCGTTCGCAAGCTGGCCGCCTGCCACGCGCGGCTCGAAAAACCCGCGGCTGTTGCCCGAACACTGGTTGACCGCGTAATACTCGATCGCATCCATCTGCCGCAAGTCGGCGAGCGAGAGCGTCAGCGGTGTCGCGACCTTGCCCTTCACGCTGATCCGATAGCTGTCGGCGTCGATGCTGGTCGGAATCGCGGCCAGGTGATACCGGACGAAGAACGCGTCGTTCGGCGTGACGACGCCTTCGTTGAACACCTCCCACGGCGTCTCGAGCTGCGGCGGGCGACTGGTGAGGAGGATCAGCGGCCGCTTCTGCGGGAATTGCGCGAGCGGCCGCTCGCCGTTGGCGATCGGCAGCATGTAGGTATCCGCCGCGAGCGCGCGCAGCGTCGACGTGCCGAGCAACGCGCCCACGCCCATCGAACCCGCAGCGCGCAGGAACTCCCGGCGATCGTGATGCCGCTTTCCGTCTCCCATGGGGCCGGCCTCCTTGCCGCGGCGCGAAGGCGCGGCGCGCTAGAGTTTACGCCGCTGGCGCTCGCCCGGAGGCTCCGGCTTCGATCCTGCCGCTGCTGCTACAGGACGGCATGAATGCCGATCATTCGACGATCAGCATCCCCTTCATGGTCGGATGAAACGTGCAGGTGTACTCGAACTTGCCCTGGGTCGACGCCGTGTGCTTCCACGTGGCGCCCGCGTTGACCGCACCGGAATCGAATTTGCCCTGTGCGGTGATCGTGTGCGGGACGGGATCGTGGTTTTGCCACGCGATGGTGTCGCCGCGGCGGACCGTCAGCGTCGACGGCTTGAACTCGAAGGCGTCGATCGTCACCGTATGGTCGCCGCCGATGCGGCGTCTGCGCGGGATGCGCAGGCCGCCAGCAGCGCCGCTGCGCCCGTCGCCAGGAACAGGCGCCGTCGGCTATCCATGCAACCCGCTCAACCGGCCGTATGGCTATGGCTGATCGCGGCCTTCTTCTCCAGCGACGATTGCAGTTGCTTCGCATGGTCGAGATGTGCAACGAACGCCGGCCGCACCTTGACCAGCAATGCCTTCAGCTCGGCGTTCTGGGCGCTCGGAATCAGCGTCTTGTCCATCGCGTCGATCACGGCCTGGTGATACGCGACTTCGTGATCGACGTAGGCCTTGTCGAACGCCGCGCCCTTCAGCGTCTTCAGATTCTTCATGTTCTCGTCACCGCCCGACTTCAGGCTTTGCGCGGTCGGATTGTCTTCCGGCTTGACGTGCAGCTTGGTGACGAGGGCGACCGCCGACTTGTTGACGCCCGTGTGGTCGGTGACCATCATCTTGCCGAACGCCTTCACGTCCTTGTTCGCCGATTTCGATTCGGCGAGCTTGCCGGCGTCGATGTCGACCTGGTTCGCGGTCACGACGATCGCCGCGATTTGCGGGTCCGTGGGGCCCGCGGTTTGTGCGGAGACTGCGAATGCGGCCGTGACCAGAACAGCCGCCAGTGCCGTAGGTAGATGCTTCATTTGATGCTCCTCGGTAGGTTGAGATTGCAGGTCGACTTACGCTCGTTTCAGCCGATTGGATGCACGGGCGCCTCTTGGATTCGTTCCAGCACCGTGCGCACGATCCGGTCGCAGCGCTCGCCGTCGAAGCCGAACACGTCCTGCGTCGCGACGTCCATCTCCTGCGCGAGCGCTTCGCGAAGGCGTGCCCTGGCGCGAAACAGGCGGCTGCGCACCGTCGCCGGCGGAATGCCGAGGGCGGTCGCCGTCTCTTCCACGGTCATGTCTTCGACTTCGCGCAACATGAAGACGGTTCGGTAACCGTCCGGCAGCGCGTCGATCTTGCGTTCGATCAGGCGTCGCATTTCGGCGCGCAGCATGGTGGTCTCCGGCGTTCCGGGAGCGGGTGAATCGTTCACTGCCTCCGTGACGTGCTGCTCGTCGGCGGCTTCCTCGAACAGGATCACCACGCGCTCGCGCTTCGTCTTGCGCAGCGCCTGCAGCGCCTGGTTGACGACGATGCGCGTCAGCCACGTCGCGATCGCCGCGTCCCCCCGGAAGTCGCCGATGTGCCGGTAGGCCGCGATATAGGCCTCCTGCAGCGCATCTTCGGCGGCGGCGTCATCCTTCAGAATGGCGCGCGCGGTCCGGTAGAGTCTGCGGTTGTAGCGCCGCATCAGCACGGCGAACGCCCGGGGGCTGCCGCGCTGAACCTGCTGCACGAGTCCCGTATCGTCGGCCGCGTCGAGCGGCACAGCCAGCGCTTCCACCATTTGGGTCACCTTGGTCCGGATGCCCATTCGATGCGGCAAACGCCGGCCACGTTCCCGGTCGGCCCCGGCTCGACACGATCGTATCGGCGCCGGCCCGACCCGGCGGCTGGGCAGTTTTGGCGTCGGCCGACCTGCCCCCGGTTCACGGCGTCCGCTTCAGGGTCACCCTGAACATCGGCGCCCAGCCGTCCTTGACCTGCATTTCGCTGAACGCCTCGTATGCGTCGTCGCCTTGCCTCGTCCATCGGACGCGATAGGTCATCGATTCGCCATCCGCAACGTATTGCGTTGGGGGAAACACCAGCGCGTCCGAGGCCGGTTCCATCGTTCCGTGGCTGACCCCGCCAAGATTTTCGATGTACAGGAAGGCGACGCGCTTGGCGCCGGCGTCCCAGTAATACGTCGTTTCGCCAGCGTAGTCCGCCCGTCCGGGCGCCCGCACCGTGTGCGTGTCGCGCAGGGCCTTGCCGCCGTAGAGCCACTGGAAGCAGTGCTCGTCCGTCTGCTTGCCGTCGGGGAACGGGCCTTTCCAGCAGTGGCCCGCCAGAAACCCCATCGGCTTCAGAGGCTCGATCGGCTCCGCGACGGCAACGATCGAAACGAACAGCAGGCAGCCAACAATTGCACGCATGATGCACCTCATCGGGAAGGGGCCCGTGAACGGGCGGGTTGATCGGCGACGTCGCACCAGGCAATCGAAATAGCGGCGCAGCTGCAGAACCGAGGCGTCGAAAAAAGCGACGTCGCGGTGCGTTCGCGCCTGCATGACGCCGCCTTCCATCGTGCTCAGGACGAATTGGGCGAGTCCTCGCCGGTCGAGCGCCGGCGGCAGACGGCTGCCCGCCTCGTGCAGGCAACCTTCGACCGCATCAGTCCAGGCGTCGAAGTTGGCGGCGAGCGCTGCGCGAACCGCGGGATCGGGCTCGTGCAGCTCAAGCGCGAGACTGCCGATCGGGCAGCCGTACGTGCAATCGGTCTGCACGATGCCCAGCCGGTAGCGCGCCAGCAACGCGAAGATCTTCTCGATCGGATCGTCGATACCCCGCCAGGCCGGGTTCAGCAATTGCTCATCGATCCCGCTCCGGTAACGATCGAGGACCGCGAGCAGCAGGTCCTGCTTGCCCGGGAAGAAGTGGTACAGGCTGCCGCTGTTCGCATCGGCGGCCTTGAGGACGTCGGCGATGCTGGTACTGGCAAACCCCTTCTCCCAGAACAGGCGCATCGCGGTATCGACGAGGCGCGTTCGGGTGTCGACGATGTCGGCAGGCATGAAGCCGCACTTGATTGATTAATCAATCAAGAGACTAGCAAACCCCGCTCCCTTGTCAAGCTGCGACTGCTGAACCACATCTCCCCAGTGCTGGCACAGGGATCTGGCCATAGTGTGCGCCCGCTTCGATCCGCGCGCGCAGATCCACGAGCGCGCTAGTCGCTGTGGTCCGATCCGGATTGCCGGGGCCTCGCGGCGACCGGTTGCGCGCTGCCGGATCGCGATCGACTTCCGCTCCGGGCGCAAATGCGGCGCAGGCGGCTCGCCGCCATAGGTCGCGCGCACGTAGTCGGCGACGATCTGCTCGAATTCCTCGGCGATTCCGTCGCCTTTCAGTGTCACGGTCTTCTGGCCGTCGACGAACACCGGCGCGACCGGCACTTCGCCGGTACCGGGCAGGCTGATGCCGACATTCGCCATTTTCGATTCGCCCGGGCCGTTGACGACGCAACCCATCACCGCGACCGTCATGTTCTCGACACCCGGATAGCGCTTGCGCCACGCCGGCATCTGCGCGCGAAGCCAGGTTTGGATGTTGTCGGCCAGATCCTGGAAGAACGCGCTCGTCGTGCGGCCGCAACCCGGGCACGCGCTGACCAGCGGCGAAAACGAGCGCAGGCCCATCGTCTGCAGGATCTCCTGCGCGACAATGACTTCGCGCGTCCGGTCGCCATTCGGCTCGGGCGTGAACGAAACGCGGATCGTGTCGCCGATTCCCTGCTGCAGCAGGACGGCCATTGCCGCGGTCGAAGCGACGATGCCCTTCGAGCCCATGCCGGCTTCGGTCAGTCCGAGATGCAGCGGGTAGTCGCATCGGCGCGCGAGATCGGTGTAGACGGCGATCAGATCCTGGACATTGGAGACCTTGCAGGCGAGGATGATCCGGTCGCCGGGCAGTCCCGAGCGCTTCGGCGAACTGCGCGCTGCGAATCGCCGACGTGACGAGCGCTTCGCGCATCATGTGCGCGGCATCGAGCGGATTCGCCGACTTCGCGTTCTCGTCCATCATGCTCGCGAGCAGGTCCTGGTCGAGGCTGCCCCAGTTGACGCCGATGCGAACCGGCTTGCCGTAGTCGATTGCCCTTTCGATCATCACCGCGAACTGCGGATCGTGCCGGCTGCCCCTGCCGACGTTGCCGGGATTGATCCGGTACTTTGCCAGCGCGCGCGCGCAATCCGGGAAATTGCTGAGGAGCTTGTGGCCGTTGAAATGGAAATCGCCGATCAGCGGCACGTGGCATCCGAGCGCGTCGAGCCGCTCGCGAATGGTCGGCACGGCCGCCGCGGCTTCGGCGGTATTGACGGCGACGCGCACCAGTTCCGACCCGGCATCCGCCAGCGCCTTGACTTGCGCGACGGTTGCGGGAACGTCGGCGGTGTCGGTGTTCGTCATCGACTGAACGACGATCGGCGAGCCGCCGCCGATGCGAATGCCGCCGACGAGTGCGATCCTCGTCCGGTGCCGCGTGATCGGCGGTCGGTTCAGCGAGCTCACTGCGGAATCAGCCATGCGATGTCCTGATGTTCCCAGACGGAAATCGCGATATTTTAACACCCGTGGCCGTTGAACGACGCTGCAACGGGCCGCGCTTCGGGCCATGGCGCTGCCGCGATGCAGTGCGGGAGCATCGTGCTCGGCAGCCGCGGTTGTCGGCGCATGCAAATCGGCCGTTACGCAGCCGCGCGCGCCACGCGACCACAATCGATTCCGGCAGTGCCGCTTGCATGAACCAGCAATAGCGCACGACGCTGATCGCGCCCGCCGCCAGGCAGGCGTTTTCATCACCCGGAGATCGTGGTGCCGGGTCGCCCGCGTCGCAGCCGGTAGTCGATGCGCTCGTCCGAGGCGTGGAGTATCTCGCTCGCCCCGCCGATCTTGTCGCGGCCGATCCGCGCCTGCGCGAGCGGCGCCGGCAGCGACGCCGGCAGATTGACGCTGAGCCAATGGCCGTTCGATCGCCCAGTCGGCGCGGTGTCTCCACAGCGCATCGCAGCAGGCGGCGCAGCGAATCGAGGTCGGCAGCGTCCGTCGAGCGCATCCTCCACGCGCGAGAGCGCGATCGCCGGAACGCCGAAGAACGCCGCTTCGCGGGCGATCGCCATCGTGCCGGAGTAGGCGATGTCCTCGGCGACGTTGCGCTTGTCGTTGATGCCGGCAAGCACCAGCGACGGTTTCGGCGCGTCGGCGAAGAGGACGGTCATCGCGGCGACGACGCAGTCGCGCGGGCGCGCCCGAGCACGCATACGTGCGCTCGCGCGTGCGCGTCAGCGTCAGATCGCGGTCGAACGACAGCTGATGGCTCGCGGCGGTCCACTTGCGCTCGGGCGCGACGACCCAGACGTCCGCCGCCAACGCCTGCGCGGCGCGCGCGAGCAGCCGAAGCCCCGGCGCGTCGATACCGTCGTCGTTGCAGATCAGGATGCGCATGTGCGGATCGTCGCTAGCCTATCGGATCACGCCGTCGGATCAGAGATCGATGCTATCGCCGGTCGCGAGATCGGCGCGCAGCGCGGCAGATGGCGCGCGAAGCCGCGCGAGCATCGCGGGGTCGCACGAATGTCCAAGCACGGTCGCTGCGCCTGCTGCTCGAGGTCAGCGCAAGATTTTCCGCCAGCGTCGGATGCGTCGGCAGGCGGATCCACTGCGCGTGCCGCTCGGCCACCATCCGTTCGCCGGGGCTTCCCGCCGGCAGTGGCCGGTGAATAGCGTCGGATGACGCGCTGCGTCGCGCTCTGCGCGAGGATGTCGCGCGATGGGCCGCCGATCCCCATGCCGTCATGACACAACAGCGCCGCGCGCGGCAACGGCGTCGCCGTCGCGCCAAGTCGGCCGCCGCTGTCGAGTCGCGCAGCCAGCCGGCGGGCGATCGCCGTCGACGAGCCACGCGCCGCCGTCGATCTGCGTGCGCAGTGCCTCGCGCATGCCGGGCGCGAGCGCGATCGGACCCGGCAGGATCGCCAGCAGCTCGGCGGAGCGCCCGTAGAGCGGCGTCGGCAGCACGCAGCCGCGCGGGCGCTCCGAGATCCAGTCGACGATCTGCGCCGCGCGTTCGGCCGCCGCCGACATGTCGTCGCCATACGATGCGTCGAGGACAATCGCGTCGCATCGCGGGATCGGATCCATCGCGAAGACCGGACTCGCCGGCGCGACGTCGCCGCAATAGACGAGCGTCGCGCGAGCCATCGTCGATCCGGCACCACACGCCGCCGGCGACGTGACCGGATCGGCCGGTCGATACGTGCAACGGCCCGAGTTGCACTGCGTCGCCGCCGACCGGCAGGCGGTTCGATCGCGGCTTGACGCACCAGCTCGGCATGCGCGGGCGTCGCGTAATCCGCCAGGCAGATCGCGGCCTCGCTGCCGCGTCTCGGGTGTCATGAATATGCGACCGCCAAAACCGCTGGCGATGCACCAGCCGAGCGCGGCGACGTGATCCTCGTGCGCATGCGTCGCAATCAGGGCATCGGTGGCATCCGAGCGCCGCGACCGCGATGGCGGGGTAATAATCGTCGCCGCCGCGCGCGCTGGTCTTCACGCCGGCATCCAGCAGGAGCCGGTAGCCCTCGCTCTCGACGCCGAGGCAGGTGCGTCCCTTTTCGCCGAAGCCGCCGTAAAGTACGAGTCGCATGGGTCAGCCCGCCGCCGTGCCGGGAATGACCCAGCCGTCGTCGACGGCGAGGTTGACGGCGTCGCCGGGCGCGACCGGGCAGGGCTCGGGAACGACCAGATGAAGCATTACGTCGGGACGCGCGTCGACGTGAGCCTCGACACGAAAATGACCGCCCTGGTAGATCGCGCTCGCGACGCGTGCGCGCACTCCGGGCAATCGTCGGCTCGACGATCCGCAGCGCGCCGCGCGCGCAGGCATGCGCGGGCGGCGCGCGCCGGCGCTTCTGCGTGAGCGCGCAGCGCAAACGCACGCGATGGCCGAAGAGATCCGCGCGGCATGCGCGCTCGTCGTCGCGCGAGACATATGTCGACCGGCACGATCATGCCTTCGCCGATGAACCGCGCGACCGTCTCGTCGATGGGCTCGCGATACAGCTCGCCTGGCGTCGCGACCTGCAGGATCCTGCCGCTGGTCCATCACCGCGATGCGGTCGGCGAGCGCCATCGCTTCTGCCTGGTCGTGCGTGATGTAGACCATCGTGGTGCCGGTGCGCTCGTGAAAGCGGGCGAATTCACGCTCCATCGACGCGCGCAGATGGACGTCGAGGTTCGCGAGCGGTTCGTCGAGCAGCACGAGCGACGGCTCCGTGACGAGGCAGCGCGCGAGCGCGACGCGCTGCCGCTGGCCGCCCGAGAGCAGCGCCGGCCTGCGATCCGCGAACCCGTCGAGCTCGACCAGCGCGAGCGCGCGCGCTCACGCGCCGCCCGCGCTCGGGATCCTTCACGCCCGCGACGATGAGCCCGTACGCGACATTCTCCGCGACGCTCATGTGCGGCCAAAGCGCGTACGACTGGAACACGATGCCGATCCGGCGCCGCTCGGGCGGCAGTCTGGCGCTCCGGCGTCGACACGACGGCGTCGCCGATGAGAATCCGCCCCGAATCGGGCTTGTCGAAACCCGCGATCTGTCGCAGCAGCGTCGTCTTGCCGCAACCCGACGCGCCGAGGATGGCGATGAATTCACCGTCGTTGACGGCAAGCGAAACGTCGTCGAGCGCGCGGAACTCGCCGTACAGCTTGCTGATGTGCTCGATCGTCAATCGCGCCATGGAAGCACGCCGCGGGGGCAGCCGGCCGGCCAGCAGCAGTGTCGAGAGCATCAGCGCGACGCTCACGCATCACGGTCAGCACGCCCAGCGCCGCCGCATAAGTCGAATCGCCGCCCTGCTGGAACGAGAAGAACACGACGCCGAGCGTTTCCGAGCCGGACGACCAGAGGAGCGCCGAAACGGTCAGCTCGTTGAATGCCGTCAGGAAGATCAGCAACGCGCCCGCGGCGGCGGCGGGCGCGACCAGCGGAACGATGATCGTGCGCAGGCGCCGCAGCAGTCGCGCGCCGGCGATCTGCGACGCCTCTTCGAGCGTGCGGTCGAGCTGGTGGTAACCGCTGATCACCGGGCGCAAGCCGAGCACCAGGAACCGCGCGAGATAGCAGAACAGGATGATCCAGATCGTGTTGTAGATCGACACGCCGATCAGCGGCAACGGCTTGAGGAACAGCAGGATCGCCGCGATCGCGAGCACGACGCCGGGAACCGCGTACGGCACTTCGGTGACGAGGTTGACCACGCGCAGCAAACGGCGAGCGGCGCCAGACGAGGAAATACGCGAGCGGTATCGCGAGCAGCACGATCGCGATCGCCGCGGTCGCCGACAGGCCGAAGCTGTTGACGAAACGCGCGCCGGGCCGCCGCGTGATGGAGCAGGACGAAACGATAGTTGTCGAGCGTCGCCGTGTCGAAACCGAGCGGCACGCCGACCGCGGGAACGAGCGAGGTCAGCACGAGCGCGAGCAGCGGCAGCAGGAGCACGACGAACGACAAGGTCCACAGGGCGATCTCGACGGGCAAGCGCCAGCGCCGCAATTCGAACGGACGCGCGGCGATCGTCGCCGCGCTGGTGCGAAAGTCGCGCCGACGCAGAAGCATGATCCTGCGCAACGATGCCGATCACGGCGATGGCGCCGATCAGCACCGACAGCACGGCGACTTCGGAAAGTGCGCCCGGTCCGAGCCCGGACAGGCGCTGGTAGATCAGCGTCGGCAGCACCAGGTAGTTGCCCGGAATGCCGAGCAACGCGGGAATGCCGAAGTTGCCGAGGCACGATACGAAGCACAGCGCAACGCCGGCCAGCAGCGGCGGCGTCATCAGCGGCAGCACGATCGTGCGCACCACCGTCAGCGGGCCGGCGCCGCCGGAGAGGCCCGCCTCGATCAGTTCCTGCGGCAGCGTCGCGCAAGCCCGGCGCGCAGCGTGAGGAACACGAGCGGCGCGTACTGCACGCCGAGCACGAGAATGATGCCGCCCGGGTGAGTAGAGCGGATTGCGGCTGCCCATCGCGGGCGCGATGCCGAGCAGTTTCAGCAGCGGGCTCGACGGCCCGAACATCTGCAGCCACGCGAGCGCGACGACCTGCGGCGCGATCAGCAGCGGCATCACGAAGCAGAACACGAACGCGTTGCGCCTGCGAATGTCCGTCAGCGACACGAGCAGCGCGACGATGCCGCCGATCAGCACCGCGAGCGCCGTGCCGCCGAACGCCGTGACAAGGCTGTGCGGCGTCGCGGTCCAGGTCGTCGCGCTCGACAGCACGCGCGCGCAGCGCGTCGGTCGAGAACGTCCCGCCGGGCGCGATGCCCTCGAGGACCAGCCGCGCGAGCGGCAGCACCGACAGCATCGCGACGACGACGACGAGCGACCAGAGCAGCGCGAGGTCCTCGACGCCGCTGCGCGCCGCGTACGTGCGGTCGATCAAGTCGGAGCCGGATCTTCTGACCCCGACTGTCGCTTCAGTTGCCGAACAAATCGGCGAAACGCTTCAGGTTCGCGCTGTTCGCCTGCACGACTTTTCCGATGTCGGTGGGCATCAGGTGGATCTTTGCGCCGGGCGGATACCACGACGGCATGCCTGCGCTCGCCCTGGCCGGGATGTAGCCCATCGACGCGGCGAGCTTCTGTCCTTCGTCGGACAGGATGAAATCGACGAACGCGCGCGCCGCGTCCGGATTCTGCGTGGTCTTCAGGATCGCGACGGGCTCGGTCACCGCCGGAAGTCCCTCCGACGGAAAGATGAAGTCGACCGGCGAGCCCTTCGCCTTCGCATTGAACGCCATGAAGTCGACCAGCACGCCGTACGGCTTTTCGCCGTTCGCAACCGCGGTCAGCACGGCGCCGTTGCCGCGCACCGCGACGGCGTCTTCGGCCTTCAGCTTTTCGAAATAACTCCAGCCGAGATCGGCGCGCGTCGTCATCGTGCCGAGCATGATCGCCGCGGCTCCCGAATAGAGCGGGCTCGGCATCGCGATCTGTCCCTTGTATTCCGGTTTCGCGAGATCGGCCCACGATTGAGGGCGCGACTTCGCTGCGGTATTCACGGCGATGCCGGTCGTGATGAGCTTCGAGCCGAAGTACATCCGGTCGGCGTCGAAGGATCCCGCCGCGAGGCCATCGACCTTCGCTCCCGGATACGCGAGCAGCCGGCCGTCCTTCTTGAGCGCTTCCATCGACGCCGCATCGGCAACGAGCAACACGTCCGCCTTCGGCTGGCCCGCGGCGAATTCGGCCGCGAGCTTGCCCATCACTTCGGTCGTGCCGGAGCGGTAAACGTCGACGTCCACACCCGGCTCCGCGCGCTTGAACGCGGCGACCGTTTGCGAGGCGTCGCGCTCGGGTTGCGACGTGTAGAGCACGAGCTTGCCCTTGACGGCCTCGCGCGGCGGCCGGACCCGCGGCGATCGCGGCGGCGATCAGTGCGGCGACGACGAAGCTGCGACGGGATGCTGCGCTCATGCCACTCCTCCAATGCGATGCCGTGCGAAGAATTGCGGGCAGCCGATGTTAACTCGCCGCCGTTTCGTCGTGCGCCGATCGCTCCGGATTGCGGATCAGCCTGCCTGACGTCGTTCGAATTCCGCATCGATGCAGATCGCGCGTCGATTCAATCCGCGTCGATCCACGCGACCGTCGTCCCGACCGCCACGTCCTCGCCGGTGACCTTGGCGAGATCGCGAATGATTCCCGTCCCCGGCGCTTCGACCTCCATCATCGACTTGCCGGTTTCCATTTCGAACAGCACGTCGCCTTCCTGCACGCGATCGCCTTCGGCAACCTTCCACGCGGCGATGACGCCGGACTCCATGTCCATGTCGACCTTGGGCAGAATGACTTCGATCGCGGCCATCAGCGGCGCTCCTCGGCGCACGAGTTGCCGGGCGGCGGCCACGATGTCGTCTTCCTGCGGCACGGCCGCCTTCTCCAGGATGGGATTGTAGGGAATCGGCACGTCGGCGCCGCCGAGCCGCGCGATCGGCGCCGCGAGCGCGTGGAACGCATCGCTCTCCGCGATCATCGCGGCGATCTCCGCGCCGATGCCCATCGTCTTGACGCCTTCGTAGACGATCAGCAGCCGATGCGTCTTGTGCACGCTGGCGGCGATCGTCGCGAAGTCGATCGGGCGCAGCGAGCGCAGGTCGACGACTTCGGCGTCGATGCCTTCAAGCGCAAGACGCTCGGCGGCGCTCGCCGCGCGAAGCGCCATGATCGACGCCGCGACGATCGTGACGTCGCGACCTTCACGGCGCACGGCCGCCGCGCCGATCGCCACGCGATAAGGCTCCGTCGGCACCGGGCCCTTCGTCTTGTAAAGCAGCTTGTGCTCGAAGATCAGCACCGGATTCGGATCGTCGATCGCGGCGAGCAGCAATCCCTTGGCGTCGTGCGGCGTCGACGGCTGCACGACCTTGAGTCCGGGCACGTGCGCGAACCACGCTTCGAGACTTTGACTGTGTTGTCCCGCCGCGCCGGTGCCCGATCCGCCGGGGAGGCGGACGACCATCGGCACGCTCGCCTTGCCGCCGAACATGAAACGGATCTTTGCCGCCTGGTTGACGATCTGCTCCATCGCGAGCGTCACGAAATCGGAAAACTGGATCTCCAGCACGGGCTTCATGCCGGTCAGCGCGGCGCCGACGGCGGCGCCGGCAAGGCCGAGCTCGCTGATCGGCGTATCGATCACGCGCTCCGTTGCCGAATCGATGAACGAGGTCGCCCGACACGCCGAATGCGCCGCCGTACACGCCGACGTCCTCGCCGAACAGAAACACGCGCGGGTCGGCCTCCATCGCCTGCGCGAGGCCTTCGCGGATCGCCTCCGCGTACGACAACTGCCGGATCCCGGTTGCGGGCGGCGCCGCGAGCTCAACCGGCATACACGTCCCGCGTCAGTTGCGCGGGATCGGGATCGGGGCTCGCCTTGGCGAATTCGAGTGCGTTCTCGATCGACGAGTCTGCGCCGCCTTCGCGATGTCGCTCAACTCGGCGGGCGTGAACCGGCCATCCGCGACCAGCTCGGTTTCCAGGCGGCCGATCGGATCGCGCTTGCGCCACGCGTCGATCTCGTCCTTGGTGCGATACAGGTTGCGATCGCTTTTCGAATGCCCGCGCAGGCGATACGTCTTGCATTCGACGAGCGACGGTCCTTCGCCGCTGCGCGCGCGGGCAACCGCGGCGCGCGACGCGGCCACGACGGCGGGCAGGTCGTTGCCGTCCACCGCGATGCCGGGCATTGCGTAAGCGCCGGCGCGGTCGGCGACGTTTCCGCACCGCCATCGCGAGCGCGATATCCATCGACATCGCGTACTTGTTGTTCTCGCACACGAATACGACCGGCAGCTTCCAGATCGACGCCATGTTGAGCGCTTCGTGGAACGCGCCTTCGTTGGCCGCGCCATCGCCGAAGAAGACCATGCACACGCGATCCTGCTTCTGCGCCTTGATGCTCATGCCGACGCCGACGGCAATCGGCAGGCCGCCGGCGACGATGCCGTTCGCACCGAGGTTGCCGCCTTCGAGGTCGGCGATGTGCATCGAGCCGCCGCGGCCGCGGCAATAGCCGGTTTCCTTGCCGAAGAACTCGGCCAGCATGCGCGCGGGATCGGCGCCCTTCGCGATGCAGTGGCCGTGGCCGCGATGCGTCGACAGGATGTAGTCGTCGGCGTTGAGCGCGAGGATCGAGCCGACGGCGCTCGCTTCCTGGCCGATCGACAGGTGCATCGTGCCGTGAATGAGCCCGCGCGCGTAGCTCGGCCTCGGCGACCTCCTCGAACTTGCGGATCACGTGCATTCGCTGCAGCGCGACGCGCAGTGTTTCACGCGTCGAGCGCGCGCGAGCTCGGGCGCGTCCGGCCGTGCGCGCGCCGCTCGAGGGGGCCGTGGACTGGCGCTGCGCTTCCATCCGATGTGCGCTTGCGGCCGCGTCTCGTCAGGCCGCCGCCGCGAGGCGCACCCATTCGTCCTGCTCGCGGCGCACGCGCACGATCTGTTGACGCTCGTCGGGCGCGCAGTTCGCGTACGTCAGGTAGTCGCCGGCGGCGATTTTGCGCGTGACGCGCCGCGCCTTGCGCGAGCCCGAGCGGCAAAGCGCTCTGGGCGATCGCGTCGGTGCGCGACAGCGCAAATCCGCGGTAGCAATATTCGCCGATCGCATCCAGCGTCTCGCCCGGAGCGAGGTCGCGCTTCGCACGCGCGCCGACCTCGGCCACCGGCATCGGCAAGCGGCCGCATGTGGCTTTGTCCGTAGAGCACCGCGGCCGCGGCCGACAGCGGGACCTCGAGGCTCGTCAGATGATACGGACGAAAGAACGTGTAGTAGGGACCTTCGCCGAGTTGCAGGTCGCTCATTCGCTCGCGCAGCCGCGGATGACGCATTTCCGCGACGGCGAACACACCCGGCGCGACGCCGCGCGCGACGGTGAAATCGACGACACCCTTGCGCGACAGCAGCCCGCCGTCCTCGCGCGGACAAAAGACCTTGTGCAGCGAATCCACCGGCGCGGATGGACCGTGCATGCCCGGAATGTCGGGAACGAGCCCCGTCGCATTGGCGAGCGCGACCATTTCCACCATCGTCTTGGAGCCGTCGACGAACTCGACCAGCATCCGCGGATTCATATTGCGTCGCGTCGCTTCGGCGACGTAGGCATCGGGCGTCGCGTCGGTCCGGAATGCGTTGTTCTTGCCCTTGCCGGCGGCGACGATCGGATAGCCCAGCCCGCGCAGGAAGTTGACGAGCTCCATCGTCGAGCTGGGCTCGTCGCCCGCGCCGAGCGTGTACACGACGCCGGCTTCCGCGGCCTTCGCCGACAAATACGGTCCGATCGTGACGTCGGCTTCGACGTTCATCATCACGATGTGCTTGCCGGCAGCGATCGCGCAGAGCGCCACTTGGCGCCGACGTTCGGATTGCCCGTCGCGTCGATGACGACGTCGACGCCATCCGCCATGCACACGTTGCGGTACGACGCGCTGACGGCGAGACGGCCGCGGCCGATGACGCGGCCGGTCGCGGCAGCATCGTCGGCGAGCTCGGGTGCGCGCGCGCCGTTGCCCGCGACCGCGCATGCGCGAAGACGTTCTCGGGAACTGCGTCGGCGGCCGCGACGACTTCGATCCCGGTCATCAGGTTGGTCTGCACGATGATATCGGTGCCCATCTGGCCGGCGCCGATCAGTCCGATGCGCACCGGCCGGCCTTCGCGCTGCCGGCGCGCCAGGCCTTCGGCGACGGAGCCGCCGGATGAAGGTTCTGGCAGTTTGGGGACATGGAGGCCTCCTCGGCTGACAAACAGGCTACCGGCGGGTCGGAGGCCTTGGCGGGCGGACATTTGTCACAATGTCAGAACATATCTCCACCCCGATGTCGCGTCAAGGTTCGATAGTACGATCTCGGCATGCTGGATCCCAAAGCGCCGCCTCCGCCGCCGGCGACCTCGCCTCCGACCTCGGGGTGCGCGCCGCGTGGCTTTACTACGTCGAAGGCCTGACGCAGGCGCAGATCGCACGTGCGCTGAACAGTCAGCCGCGCGAAAGTGATCCGCCTGCTGGCGGCGGCGCGCGAGAGCGGGGTCGTGCGCATTCGGATCGACGCCAAGGGCAGCGAGCAGGTCGCGCTCGAGCGACGGCTCTGCCGCGCGATTCGGCATCGACGAAGCCATGGTCGTTCCGGCGCCGGCCGATGACGCGGCCGACCGCCGCCGTCGTCGGCCAGGCGGCCGGCATCTACATGGCCGACCACGTGCGCGCCGGCATGTCGATCGGCGTCGGCTGGGGCCAGACGCTCAGCATGAGCCTGAAGGCGATCGGCGGGGAACCGTTCGAGCGTCTGTCGGTGATCTCGCTGCTCGGTGGCATGACGCATTCGCGCGCGGTCAATCCATCGGCGGTCGCACGGCGGATGGCGGATGCGTTCGGCGCCGATTGCTACCAGCTGACGGCGCCCGTCTTCGTCGCCAACGAGGCGACGCGCGGGCGCTCTGGGCGGAGCCAGGCGCTGCACGATCTGCTGGAGCGCGCACGCCGCGTCGACCTTGCGCTGGTCAGCGTCGGCAACGTCAGCGAAGACGCGACGCTGTTTCGCGAAGGCCTGCTGCCGCGCTCCGAACTGTCGAGCCTGCGGCGGCCGGCGCGGTCGGCGACGTCCTGTGCCATTTCCTCGATGCCGCCGGGCGCGTCGTCGATCACCCGGTCAATCGGCGCGTGATCGCCGTCGGGCTCGACGACCTCCGCGCGCGTGCCGAAGATCGTCATCGCGGCCGGGGGCCGCGCGCAAGGTCGCAGCCGATCGGTGCCGCGCTGAACGCGACGCAGGGCGCGGGTGCTGATCACCGACGAAGCGGCCGCGCGAGGCTTGCTCGAGCCGTGAGCACCCGGACGCCGGAAGTGTCGCGGTGATCCGGGTTCAACAATAGGCACGATGGAAGTCGAGTTCGTCCTGTGCCACGAAGAGAAATGACGGCATGGCGAGAGAAGCCTATCCGTTCAGAGCTCCGACGAAGAACGCCAAAGACTCATCGTCACAAGCCGGCCGCGTCGCTCCGTTGACTCGGCGGCTATTCGAGAGGGCCGGCATCGCATCGGGCATGCGCGTCCTTGATATCGGCTCCGGATCGGGTGACGTCGCATTCTCCGCGGCCCGTCTTGTAGCGCCGCGAGGCAGTGTCATTGGCGTGGATCGTGATTCCGCCCAAGTGGCATTCGCCGAGCAACGGGCGAGACGGGACGGCGTGACCAATGTGCGTTTTATCGTGGGGGATTTTCGGGAGATCGAGCTTAGCCCACCCGTAGACGCTGATCGTTGGCCGTCTCGTGCTCATGTATGCGGCGGATCCCCTTGACGCACTGCATCGCGCGCTCCGAAATCTCAGAGCGGGAGGCGTGATCGCATTGCAGGAGTCGGTCATCGACTATGAGGGTCCCGTCCTGATCGAGCCGCTCGATTGCCTGGCCGCCAAGGCTGCGCAATGGTTCAGAGCGGGATTCAAGCACGCCGGTGTTCATCCGCGGATGGGGCTGCGACTATTCGGGCTGATGCGCGCGGCAGGATTGGATCCTTCGATGGAAATCGACATGTCGGTGCCGATCCAGCAGGGCCCGGACGGCACACTCTTCAGCAGCCTGACTTCCGTGGTTCGCTCGCAGATACGCGCGATCGTGGCGAGTGGGGCGGCCACGGAGGCAGAAATCGATATCGAAACGCTGGAGAAAAGACTGATCGCGGATGCGCCGGAGGCGGTGTTGTCGGCTATTTCAATCTGGGGCACGTGGGCGTATGGGCGAAGAAGCCGTAACGCGCCTCTGACACCAAGGGTTTGCGAGGCAACTCCATGCGTGAATCCACGCGCTAGGCGCGCGCGATGCCGGTCTCGCGGTTGCGCCCGCGTTCGCCGCACCGCCATTGAGCGCCAAGATCCGGTTGCGCGGAACAAGAACCGGCACTACGGGCCTAAAGCCCGAGATACGCCCGCTGGATGTCCGGGCGCGCCTCGAGCGCCGCGGGCGGCCCTTCGGTGAAGATCTTTCCCTCCGCGACGACGTAGGCGTAGTCGGAGATCGCGAACGCGAGGTGCACGTTCTGCTCGACGAGCAGGATCGTGAGCCCGTCGTGCTTGAGCGTCTTGAGCGTCGAGAAGAGCTGCTGCACCACGACCGGCGCGAGGCCGAGCGAGAGCTCGTCGATGATCAGGATCTCCGGACCGGACATCAGGCCGCGCGCGATCGCGAGCATCTGCTGCTCGCCCCCGGAGAAAGTCCCGGCGCGCTGGCGCCGGCGCTCCTTCAGTCGCGGGAAGAGCGCGTACACCTGCTCGAGGCGCGATGCGAGCCGGCTTCGAGGCGCGTGCCGAGTACGCGCCCATCTCGAGGTTCTCCTCCACCGACATGGCGTTGAACAGCTGCCGGCCCTCGGGCACGAGCACCAGCCCCCGGGCGGCCTTGGCGTGCGGCGGGAGCCGCGTGACGTCCTCGCCGCGGAACACGATGCGGCCGCTCCAGGGCCGGATGCTGCCGACCGCGGCGCGCAGCGTTGTCGTCTTGCCCACGCCGTTCGCGCCGACGAGGGTCGTCAGCTTGCCCGCGGCGGCCGCGAGCGACACGCCCCACAGGACCTGGACCTCGTCGTAGCCGGCCTCGAGCGACTCGATGCTGAGCAGCGCCTCGGCCATCTAGGCGCCTTCCCTCAGCTTCGCCGCGTGCTCGGGGTTGCCCAGATACGCCTCGATCACACGCGGGTTCGGCGGCGACCTCGGCGGGCAGGCCCTTCGGCGAGCCAGCGCCCCGAGTTGAGCACGACGATTCGGTCGGACAGGCTCATGATGGCCTGCATCAGATGCTCGATCATGAGGATGGAAACGCCGCGCTCGCGGATGCGCCGTATCACGACGATCATGCGCTCGACCTCGGAAGGGTTGAGGCCGGCGAGCACCTCGTCGAGCAGCAGCAGCACCGGCCGGGCCCAGAGCGCTCGAGCCAGTTCGAGGCGCTTCTTGCCGGCGATGGTCAGCGGCCCGGCGGGGTCGTCGAGCCGGTCGATGAGCCCGATGAACCCGGCGATCTCGAGCGCGACCTCCCCGGCGCGCGCGAGCGACAGATCCTCGCGGCCGAAGCAGGCGCCGACGACGCAGTTCTCGAGCACGCTCATGTTCGCGAGCGGCTGCACGATCTGGTGAGTGCGCGCGAGGCCGCGGCGCACGATCCGGTAGGGCACCTTGCCGGTGATGTCCTCGCCGCGGAAAATTACCCGTCCCTGGCTCGGGGGATACACGCCGTTGATCAGGTTGAAGACGGTCGACTTGCCCGCACCGTTCGGCCCGATCAGGCCGACGATCTCGCCTTCGCCGACCGTGAAGGAGAGTCGAGCCGACCGCCTGCAGACCGCCGAAGCGCCGGCCGAGATCGCGCACCTCGAGCAGCGCGCTCATTCCAGCACCCGTTTCGTGCGCGGCCAGCGCCTGTGGATCCAGCCCATCAGCCCGCCGGGGACGAAGAGCACGATGAGGAGCAGCAGCGCGCCGGCGATCACCATCTGGAAATTGGAGAAGGTCTCGGCGGTGAGCAGCGTGCTGCGCAGCTCCTCGTAGAGAAAGGCGCCGAGCGCGGGCCCGATCACGGTGCCCTGCCCTCCCAGCATCACCCCGACGATCGCCTCGGTCGAGAACACCAGGTCGAAGGCGTCGTCGGGCTGGATGAACGCGCTCTTGAAGAAGAACAGCGCGCCCGCGACCGCGGGCAGGAAGGCCGAGGCGCTGTAGACGAGCGCCTTGTAGCGCGGCGTCGGGCACGCCGAGCACCGCGGCCGCATCCTCGTTCTGGCCGATCGCGAGCAGGCCGAGGCCGAACTTCGAGTTCTTGATCGCGAAGGACAGGAGCAGCGACAGCGGCCATCACGGCGACCAGCAGGAAATAGATCACCCACAGCGCCTTGCCGGCGCCTCCCAGCTCGGCGATAAGCGTCGATCGGACAGATAGATGCCCGTCGATCCGCCCCAGGGCGTGAAATTGGAGACGAACGCCTTCACGCCCTCGTTGACGCCGATGGTCGCGAGCGCGAAGTACGCGCCGCGCAGCCGCAGGATGCCCAGCCCGAAGAGCAGCGCGACGAGGCTCACTCGCCGCGGCACCGACGAGCGCCGCGGCGACGAGCGGCCAGCCGTGCGAGCTCACCAGCCACATGCACAGGTAGCCGCCCAGTCCGAAGAAGACGATGTTGCCGAAATTGATGTAGCCGGCGTAGCCGATCATCAGGTTGAGGTTCGCGGCGAGGATGATGTAGATCGCCGCGAGCAGCAGCTCCTCGCGCAGCTCGACGTTGTCGTGCCACAGCGGCAGGAACGCGAACGCGAGCGTCGCGGCCACGATCAGCCAGTAGGTCGGCTTTCCGAGGAACGCCGGGGTATGGATCGCCATCGCGCTAGCGCCGGAAGTTGAACAGGCCGGCCGGGAAGGCGATCAGCACGATCACGAAGACGACGAACTCGACGATCGAGGTCCAGCTCACCGGCATGAACGGCGTCATCGCGCCCTCGAGCAGGCCGAGCGCGACGCCGCCGAGCAGCGCCCCCGCCGGGTTGCCCAGCCCGCCGAGCACGGTGACGACGAAGCTCTTCAGCTGGTACGCCGCGCCCGAAAGCACCGTGAAGGGAAAGAGCGTCGCGATGAGCGCACCCGAGGTGCAGGCGAGCGCGACGCCCAGCCCGAAGGCGAGCGCGAGCACCCGCGTCGTCGGGATGCCGTTCAGCTCGGCCGCCTCGCGGTTTCCCGCGACCGCGCGGATCGCCTTGCCGGGCCGCGTGCGGTAGAGGAAGAGATAGAGCAGCCCCGCGATGGCGGCGGTGAGGACCGCCGCCATCATGTGCGTGCCCGTGAAGGTGTAGCCCTCGTAGCTGATGCCCGGCAGCGAGACCGGGACGTTGAACAGCACCGTGCCCCACGCGGCGGTGCCCAGGCCGATCAGCACGAGGTTCGCTGCGAAGGTGGCGAGCAGGCTCATGAGCGGCGGCCGGCCGATCACGCGGTGGACCGAGACCCAGTACAGGCACACGCCGAAGCAGAATCCGGCGAGAGCGATCGGCGGGATCGCGGCGTAGACGGGCAGCCCGGCGGCGCTCGCGAGGTAGTACAGCCCGAACATGCCGGCGACGATCATCGCGCCGTGCGTGAGGTTGATGACGTTCATCACGCCCCAGATGAGCGTGAGGCCCATCGCTGCGAGCCCGTAGACCGCGCCGACGAGCACGCCGTCGAGGATGGACGCGAGGATGCCGAACATGGGCCGAGCATAACAAAAGGGCCGCGGAGGGCGGCCCTTTTGTTCGCGTGGAAGCCTAGCGGTAGGGGAATGCGATCTTGCGCGGTCGCGGCCGCGGCCGGCCAGATGACTTCCTTCACCAGCTTGCCTCCCTCCATCTGCCACTGCGTCAGCACCATCTGGTGCGAGAGCTGCAGGCCGTGGCTCTTGGGATCGGTGGAGAATTGCGTCCCGCCCCACAGGGTCGTCACCTTCATCTTGTTCAGCTCGGCCGCGACCTTGGCGGGGTCGATCGAGTCCGCGCGCTCGATCGCGCGCTGGAACAGCAGGCCGCCGGCGTAGCCGCCCGCGGCGTGGTAGCCCGGCGCCATGTTGTACTTCGCCTGGTAGCGCTTGGTGAATTCCGCGGGCGTGGGACCGAAATCCGGCTTGTAGGTGACCTGCGGCGCCCACTGCGAGGGTACCGAGATCCCCTGCGCCGCCGGCCCGAGGGTCGCGAACTGCGGGCTGTCGGGAGCGACGAGCAGCGTCGCCCACTTGAGCTTCGTCTTCTGGTCGTAGAGCTGGCGCGCGAGCGTCGCGCCGTCCGGATAGTGGCCGCCGCCGAGAAGGACGTCGGCACCCGAGGCGACGACCTTGTTGATGATGGCGCTGAAGTCGGTCTGGCTGGGCGGATACGACTCGTCCATCACGAGCGCCAGGCCGGCCTGCTTCGCCTGGTCGCGCGTCGCGGTGGCGACCGCCTTCGAGAAGGGGTCGTCGGAATAGACGAGCGCGATCTTCGCGCCGGGGTCCTTCTCCTTCAGCAACTCGATCGCGCCCGAGAGGTAGTGATCGGCGGGCGTATAGGTCTGGAACAGGTAGTGGTTGCCGAGCTGATAGGTCTTTCCCTCCGCGCCGCCGATGCTCATCATCAGCTTGCCGTACTGCTCGGAGATCACGGTGGCGGTGGCGACGAGGCCAGAGGAATAGGGGCTGAACAGGAACTGGGCGTGGTCCTGCACGATCAGCCGGGTGTAGAGCTGCTGCACCCGCCCGCCCTGCGACTGGTCGTCGTAGGTGACAAAGCGCACCTGGTAGCGCTTCCCGCCCGCCTTGATGCCGCCGGCGGCGTTGACCTCGTCGCGCCACATCTCGAAGCCGTGTTGCTGCGCCAGCGAGTCGAGGTTGAGGGCGCCGGTCTGCGATACGGTGAAGCCGATGGTGAGCGTGTCTTCGCCCGCGGCGAATGCGGGCAGCGCGGCCAGCAGTGCTGCGGCCGCAATCAGGACAAAACCTGTTCATGCTTCCTCCTTTTCTGTCGCTGGGCGCGGGAGAGACGATCGAGTTGTCTGAAGTCTGACTCCCCGGCGCGTGGCCTTGATTATATAGCGGGGTCTGGTGGCGCTTCGGCGAAGGCCGCTGGCCCCATAGGGCGACAAGATGACCGGTCGCGCGATCGGTTGTCGGACCGACCGACCAGGGCGCGGGCGCTGATCACCGACGAAGGCCGCCCGAGGCTTGCTCGAGCCGTGAGCACCGACTCTTGGTCGGAAGGCGCGGGCCTGCGCAATCGCGCGTAACGGCGGTCGGCGACTACTTCTTCCGAGGAACCTTGGCGCCGGCTTCGCGCGCCTCGGAAAGTCCGATCGCTATCGCCTGCTTCCGGCTCGTGACCTTCTTTCCGGAACCGCTTTTCAGCGTCCCCGCCTTCAGCTCGTCCATGGTCTTCTTGACTTTGGCTTGAGCCTTCTTGCCGTAAGCTGCCATGATCGATTTCCTTTCTCTCGCGGTCTGGGTCGCGGCCAAGTGCGCCGCGGCCAGCCGGACGGCGCGATAGAAGCGTACGCAACCCACCGGCGCGCGCCGCCAGCGGTGCGCGGATTTCGACGTAGGACACCGTGAAGAATCAGGATTGAAAAGCCACGACCATTTGCTGAGCGTCGCGCCGATGATGGACTGGACGGACCGGCATTGCCGGTTCTTCCTGCGCCTGATCTCGAAGCGCGCGCGGCTCTACACCGAAATGATCACGGCCCCGGCGCTCGCGCACGGTGACGTCCCGAGACATCTCGATTTCGACCCGGCCGAGCATCCGGTCGCGCTGCAGATCGGCGGTTGCGATCCGCATGAGCTCGCGCACGCGGCGCGGCTGGGCGAGCGCTGGGGCTACGACGAAATCAACCTGAACTGCGGCTGTCCGTCCGAGCGCGTGCAGACCGGCAGCTTCGGCGCATGCCTGATGGCCGAGCCCGCGGTCGTCGCCGATTGCGTGCGTGCGATGCGCGATGCCGTCGGCTTGCCTGTCACGGTCAAGCATCGGATCGGCCTCGACGCCGGCGACGATTACGCGTTCGTGCGCGACTTCGTGGGCAGCGTCGCCGACGCAGGCTGCGGCGTCTTCATCGTTCATGCGCGAAACGCGGTGCTGAAGGGTCTTTCGCCAAAGGAGAACCGCGAGATTCCACCGCTGCGCTACGCCGTCGTGCGGCAGCTGAAGCAGGACTTTCCGGCGCTGACGATCGTGCTGAACGGCGGTCTCGACAACTGGGACGCGATCGAGCGCGAGCTCGCGTTCGTCGACGGTGTGATGCTCGGGCGTGCCGCCTATCACGATCCGTATCTGCTGGCGCAAGCCGATCGCCGGCTGTTCGGCGACGCCGAGCCCCCGCGATCGCGCGCCGACATCATGTCGGCGCTGCTGCCTTATGCGACCGCGCAGCTCGCGCGCGGCACGTCACTGCGTGCGATCACGCGCCATGTCCTGGGTCTCTACCACGGCGTGCGCGGCGGCCGGCGCTTCCGGCAATTGCTGTCGGACGCGGCGCGGCTGCACGACGCCGACACGTCATTGCTGCAGGATGCGCTGCGCGTCGTCGAGTGAACGTTCGCCTGGAGGAACGGAGCCGGCTTCAAGCAGCCGCACGTCGACGCGATGCTCGCGTCCGTCGTCGACGACGGGGAACCGATCCCCGGCGATCGATCGGCCGTCGAGCTCGATCGCGACGTCGCCCGTGCAGATGCGCGACGGGTTTTGCACGCGAATGACATAGACGGAATCGCCGCGCCGATATCGCACGGTGTAGCCCGCCCAATCGCGGGGAATGCAGGGCGCGAGCTGCACGCTTGCGCCGCACACGCGAATCCCGAGCAGGTACTCGATGCCGGCGCGATACAGCCACGCGGCGGCGCCCGTGTACCACGACCAGCCGCCGCGCCCTACATGCGGCGGTTCGCTGTACACGTCGCCCGGAACGACATACGGCTCGATCTTGTAGCGATGCGCACCGCCGCGCGTCGCGGCGTGGTTGATCGGATTCAGCATCGAAAACAGCTCGTACGCGCGATCCCCGTCGCCGAGCATCGCGTACGCGATGACGCACCAGGCACCCGCGTGCGTGTATTGCGCGCCATTTTCCCGCACGCCCGGCAGGTAGCCCTTCACATAGCCGGGGTCGGGAACTCCTGCGGTGAACGGAGGCGTGAACAGCAGCACCATGTCGTCGCCGCGCTTGACGAGATACTCGCCGACCGAATCCATCGCCTGGCGCGCGCGCGCCGGGTCGGCGGCGCCCGAAATGGTGGCCCAGCTCTGCGCGATCGAGTCGATCCGGCATTCGCTGTTGTACGCGGACCCGAGCGGCGAGCCGTCGTCGAAGAACGCGCGCTTGAACCACGCGCCATCCCACCCGTTTCGGTCGAGGGCGCGCTTGAGGCTTTCAGCGTGCCGCAGCCACGCCTGCGCGCGCCCGGTATCGCCGCGCCGCGCCGCGATCGGCTCGAAATCGCGCAAGGTCGCGCAAAGAAACCATCCGAGCCATACCGACTCGCCGCGACCGAGAATGCCGACGCGGTTCATGCCGTCGTTCCAGTCGCCACCCTGCATCAGCGGCAGGCCGTGAGCGCCGACGGCAAGGCTCGCGTCGAGCGCGCGCGCGCAGTGCTCGTAGACGGTGGCGCTCTCCGACGACGGCTCCGGTTCGAAATAGAGGTCTTCGCGTTCCGGCGGAACCGGCGGCCCTTCGATGAACGGCGCGATTTCGTCGAGCACGCCGGCATCGCCCGTCGTCGTCACATAGTGTGCGACGGCAAACGGCAGGAACACGCGATCGTCGGAAAAGCGCGTGCGTACGCCGCGGCCGCCGGGCGGATGCCACCAGTGCTGCACGTCGCCGGCGGCGAATTGATGGGCGCAGGCGCGAACGATGTGCTCGCGCGCCTCGCCCGGTGCCGCGACCATCAGCGCCATCACGTCCTGCAACTGGTCGCGAAAACCGTACGCGCCGCCCACCTGGTAGAAGCCGGCGCGCGCCCGAACAGCCGACACGCGCGGGTTTGATACAGCAGCCAGCGGTTCAGCATGATGTTCGTCGCCGTGTCCGGCGTTTCGACGGTAAGCGTGCCAAGGACGCTGTCCCATTCATCGACGACGCGCTGCAGCTCGGTCGCGACGTCGACCGACCGGTAGCGCGCGGCCATCGCCGTCGCTTCGGCGGAATTGGCGGCTTCGCCGAGCACGAACTGAAGCCGCACGCTCTTCCCCGGAGGCAGCGTGATCAATCGTTGCAGCGCGGCACATGGGTCGAGCGCCGCACCGGCGCGTCCTGACAGCGTTCGCGCCGCCGGCCAGCGCCGCGGGCGCGTCGAGGCGTCCGTTGCGGCCGAGAAATTCGGTCCGGTCGCACGTCAGCGAATCGCTGCGCGCGTCGGAAACGACAAACGCACAGCGGCTCGCGAATTCGGGGTGGCGCGGGTTGCGCGCCAGAATCGCACCGCTGTCCGGGTCAATGAACGTCACGATGTACGGCGCGTTGGCGGCACGCGATGCGCCGAGCGCCCATTCGACATACGCGGTGACGGCGAGCTCGCGCTCGACGTCGCCCTGGTTCGTCAGCACGAGGCTCGAGATCTTCACCGGCGCGTCGACGACGACGAATTGCGTCAACTCGCAGCGCACGTCCTCCGCGATTTGCTCGTACGCTGCGTACCCCTGGCCGAAGCGCGCGAGGTACGTCGCGTCATCGACGCGGATCGGCAGCGCGGTCGGCGTCCAGGTCGCCCCCGACGCGAGATCCTGGATGTAGAACGCTTCGGCGGGAGGCGACGAGACCGGATCGTTCGACCACGGCGTCAGCTGGTGCTCGCGGCTGTTCGACGCCCACGTGAAACCCGCGCCGGACTCCGAGGCGTGGAAGCCGAATTCGGCATTCGCGATGACGTTGATCCACGGCAACGGCGTCTGCTGGCCCTTGCGAAGTGCGATCACGTATTCGCGGCCGTCGGTCGTGAAGCCGCCGAGCCCATTGAAAAAGCGCAGGCGCGGCAGGTCGATCTTGGCGCCGGTCGCGGGCACGATCGCAACCGGCGGCTCGCGGACCGCCGCGAGCGGATGGCGGACGCGCAACAGCTGCTCGACCAGGTTCCCCTGCGCGCTCGCGACGACCGCACGGGCCGCCGTGTGCAACAGCACGCGCTCGTCGGGCGCCAGGCCGTCGCCGCGAACGACGAAGACCTCGCCGCGAATGGTGTGCGTATCGTGGCTCGCGCGCGACTGCGCATCGCGCACCAGGGTCTGCAAATGCTCCTGGACGCCGGGCGCGTACGACACCGCCTGGTCGTTCAGCAGCACGAGATCGACGGCGAGACCCTTCAGGTTCCAATACTCGTGCGCCGTCAGCAGCTGGCGCAGCAGACCGCGGTCATCGACGTCGTCGATTCGCGCGAGGACGATCGGCCGCTCGCCTGAAATGCCGAGCCGCCACAACCCCGACAGGGGCAGCGCGTTGGACTGCAGCGTGCGCTGCGCGGGCCGCAACGCGGCGTCGTGGTACAGCAGGCTGTTCGCGAGCTGCTGATACAAATGCGCCTCGCCGTGGTCGATACCGAGGTAATGCAGCTGGACCTGCGCGTGCGTCCATGCCAGCGAGGATGCGCGATCGAACGCTGCCGGGTCGTGATACTTGTCGGCAAGCCCGAGGATCTCCTCGCGCGTGCCGGCAACCGCCGTCGCGAACGCCACCTGCGCCGTGTGTCCCGGCGGCACCCGGACGCGCACGCGCAAGCTCGCGATCGGGTCCAGCACGGCGCCGGTGAAATTGGTGAGTGGACGACCCTCGATCACGGCGACGGGGGCGTGCACGGTACCGCCGCGACCGATGAACCGCGCGCGATCGGTTTCGAATTCGATGCCCGTCGCCGCGTCGGTTGCGACGACATGGGTTGCGAAGAGTGCGCGGTCGTGTGCGCCGCGCGGGCGGCGGGTGAATACGAGCCCCGAAACCTGAGGGACGAACTCGCTGCGCACGAACAGGTTCGAAAATGCCGGATGGGCGAGATCGGCCGCGGGCGGTGTCAGCGTGATCTCCGCATACGACGTGATCTCGATCTCGCTCGTGCGCGTGCCGGTGTTGCGTAGCGTCAGCCGCCGGATTTCCGCATCGTCCTCGGCCGAGACGATCACTTCGAGCGTCGTCGCGATCGCACCGTCCTGCCGCGCGATCCGTACGCGATCTTCATTGAACGCAACGTCGTAGCTGGCGGGCTCGCTGCAGATCGGCTGGAATCCGGCCGACCAGACGCGACCCTCGCCGGTGTCCCGCAGGTAGAGGTAACTGCCGCGGTCGTCGCAGGTGACGTCCTCGCGCCAGCGCGTGACGCCGATGTCGCGCCATTGGCTGTAGCCGGACCCTGCCGCAGTGACCATGACGGCGTATCGGCCGTTCGACAGGAGTTGCGTCGACGGCTGCGGCAGGTGCGGCGAATGCAGGCGCTGCTCGAACGCCAGGCGCCCGTCGTCGACGATCGCCGCTTCCTGGTCCGCGCGCGGCAGCGCGACGGATGCGTCGCGATGCCGCGTTTCCTGCAGCAGAATGCCCGACGCTCGGATCAGCGGCTCGTCGTGGAAGCGGCGACGCATCGCGCCGTCGAGCAGGACGTTCGCAAGCGCGACCAGCGTCATCCCCTGGTGGTGCGCCATGTACGCGCGCACGAGTGCCACCGGTCCGGTTTCAGGCACGCGTTGCCGCGTGAAATCCAGCGCTTCGTAGAAGCCATACTCGCCGCGGCCCCCCAGCGCTTCGAGCCGATCGAAATTGGCCGCAGCGGCGCGCGGCGCGTACATCGAGGCGAGCCCCGTCGCGTAAGGCGCGATGACGAGGTCTTCGCCGAGCCCGCGCTTCAAGCCCAGACCCGGCACGCCGAACGTCGAATACTGGAACGTCATGTGCACGTCGCGTTCGTGGAACGCCGACTCGGAGATTCCCCATGGAACGCCGCGGCGCCGCGCGTACGCGATCTGCCGTTCGACGACCATCCGGCACGAGTGGTCGAGCAGGCTTCCATACGGCGTGTCCATCAGCAGCGACGGCATCAGGTATTCGAACATCGATCCCGACCACGATACGAGCACCGTCTTCCCGCCGATCGCGATGAGCGTGCGGCCGAGCCGGAACCAGTGCTCGGGCGGCACGTCGTGCTTGGCGATCGCGATGAAGCTCGCGAGACGCGCTTCCGACGCGAGCAGGTCGTAGTACGAAGGATCGAGTCGTCCGCTGTCGACCTGGTAGCCGATCGAGAACAGCTTGCGCGCCGGGTCGTACAGGAACCTGAAGTCCATTTCGGCGAAGAGGGCGTGCGCGGCCCGCGCGATGCGCTGCAAACGCTCGACCAATCCGCTGGCCGACTCCTCGACGCGGCGCAACGCGTCGTCGCACGCCGCGCGGACGGGTTCCGCGACGTCGCCGTTCGCGCCAAGCGCTCGCCGCAGCGCGGTGCAGTGCCCCGGCAGTTCGCCGAGCGGCAGGTCGGGCGGCATCGACTGCGCAAGCCACGCAACGCTGGCATCGCCGAGCAGCGCGTCCGCGTCCTCGTCGCCGTCTCCACCGTCGCGGGCGATCGCCCATGGCGCGAAAGTCTCGAATTCGGCGCGGCGGCGCACGACGCCGTCCTGCAGCGTGGCGGCGCGAGCCGCGACATCGCGCAACGTCGGGTGGTCCCCTTCCTCCGCCACGACGCGCGCCATATCGAGAAGATCCGACGTCAGGCGCTCGAGCGCGATCCAGCGATAGGCGATCGGCACAACGGGTGGCGTCAGCGCGAGGGCTTCGATGCGCGACAGCGTTTCCTGCAACTGGACGAGGTTCACGCTGGTGGACGGGCGCTTGCGGTCGGCGCGCTCGAGCGCGCGGCGCAGCAGTGCCACGTCGTCCGCGGTCCCTTGTTGCGCTCGCGCGTCGACGGGAGGCTCGTCAAGCGCTGCCCGTGCCGCCGACGCCAGTGCGATCAGGCAGCCCGCCAGATTGCCGCTGTCGACGGTCGATACGTACCGCGGCTCGAGCGAGCGCAGCGTCGTCGTGTTGATCCAGTTGAAGAAATGGCCGCGGAAGCGCGGCAGCTCGGTCAGTGTGCAAAACGAGCGCTCGATTCGCTCGCACAGTTCCGCCAGGCCGATCCAGCCGAAGTCGTGCGCGGCGACCGCCGAGACGAAATACATGCCGATGTTCGTCGGCGACGTCCGGTGCGCGATCACCCGATGCGGGTCTTCCTGCAGGTTGTCCGGAGGAAGGAAGTGGTCTTCCGGACCGGCGAGCAGGGCGAAGAACTGCCAGGTTTCGCGCGCGATCAGCCGCAATTGCGCCGTTTCGCGCGCGGTGGGCGGCTCCACTTCCGGCTCCAGTACCGGAAGGCTCGCGCGCCACGCGAACAGCGGCGCCAGGAACCAGAGCGCCAGGAAGGGCGCGGCGACGACGAGCGCCGGGGGTCGAGCGAGCATCAGCGCGAACAGCACCGCGCCGGTGATCGCCAGCGCCGCGTACATGCTGCGCACGAAACTGGCGAGCGACATTTCAGCGCTCGCCTGCACCTGCGCCGCGGAATTCCATTCGAGCAACCGCTGGCGTACGAACAGGCGCCCGAGCGTTCGCAGGATCGCATCGAGCATCAGCACGGTGTCGCGCGGCAGCATCGCGATCTGGAACAGCATGCGGCCACATCCGACGAGCGCTTCGTCGCCAAGCATCCGCAACCAGTTGCCGCGGTCGGTGTTCGGCCGCGGCCGCGCGCGATCGATCAGCGCGAGGATCGTCGGCAGCAGGAATATCAGCACGGCGAGGATCGCGAAACGCGGCGACTGCGCGCCTTCGATCAGCCACCCGGCGCACAGCAGCAGAAAGAGGCTCGGCGCGACGAGCGTGCGGCGCAGGTTGTCGAGCATCTTCCACCGCGCCACGAGCGGCAGGTCGCGTCCGCGCCGTCCGGCTATCCACGGCAGCAGCTGCCAGTCTCCGCGCGCCCACCGGTGGCTGCGCGCCGCCGCCACTTCCGTGTGCGCCGGATACTCCTCGAACAGCTCGACGTCGCTCACGAATCCGCAGCGCGCGTAGCTGCCTTCGAGCAGGTCGTGGCTCAGGATCGCGTCGGAAGGCATCCGGCCGCGCAGCGCGCCCTCGAACGCATCCACTTCGTACATTCCCTTGCCGTTGAACGTGCCGCGGCCGAACAGATCCTGATACACGTCGGAGACCTGGAACGTGTACGGATCGACGCCGCAATGCCCCGAAAACCAGTGCTGGAACCAGCTGCTCGAGCCGCGGGTCGGCAGCGTCGCCGTGACGCGCGGCTGCAGGATGCTGTAGCCGTCGGAGATCACGCCGGTCGCAGGATCGACGTGCGGGCGGTTCAGCGGATGCAGCAGCGTCCCCACGAGTTCCGTCGCGGCGCCAAACGGCAGGATCGTGTCGGCGTCGAGCGTCAGCACGAAGCGGACCGCCGGCGGCGGCGCCGCGGCGTGAAAACGAGCATCGGTGATGAACGAGGTGTCTGTGGCGCCGCGCAGCAGCCGGTTGAACTCGTGCAGCTTGCCGCGCTTGCGCTCCCAGCCCATCCACGTGTCCTGCGCCGAGTTCCACAGGCGTCGGCGATGAAACAGGTAGAACAGGCGCTGGCCCGTGCTTGCGGCGTCGTAACGGACATTGAGCGCGCGGATGCCGTCGGCGGCCACACCCAGGAGGCGCTCGTCGCCGTCAGCGTGTTCCGTCGGCGCATCGAGCCAGTCGGTCAGCAGTGCGAAATAGATTTCACCCGCGTTGATGCCGTTGGAAAGATAATGCGTCTCGAGCATGCGCACCTGCTCGGCGATCGTCGCTTCGCTGACCAGCATCGTCGGGATGACGACGAACGTTCGCTGTGCGGCATCGAGTCCCGCGGGCAGCTCGAAGCGCGGCAGATGGCGCGGTGCAACGAGATCGGTGGCGAGCCGGTTCACCAGCGTCAAGGCCACCTCGGACGCCGGCACGATCGCCAGTACAGCCATAGAGCAGCAGCCACGCGGGGCGCACGCCCGCGTCGTGCGGCGCCGGTCAGCAGCAGCACGACGATGCCGAGCACCGCGATCAGGAACGCTCCGATGTAGACGGGCAGCGCCCGATGCGTGTACCGCGACAGCAGCCGGCGCGGTAGCGAACGCCGGAAGCCGAGTTCATGCTCGAACTGCGCGCGACCATGGCTGATCAGCCAATACCCGAGGTCGTTCCGTCGCGCGTCGTCGGCGACATGCGCGGGCGCCGCTTTCGCAACGACCGCATTCGCGACCTCGAGCTCCGAATGCCGCGAGCGCCGTGCGAGGTCTTCGACAGCGCCCCGATAGCGGTCGCGCGTGATGAAGTCCATCGCGGGAAACATCGGATTGCCGCAAAGCGCCTGATGCACGAGGCTTGCCGCCTCGACGAAGTGCGGCCATTCGTACGCTGACACGAGACGCATGCTCGTGATCAGGTTGCGCACGGATAGGTCGGCCGCAGCCTGCCGACCGATCTCGCTTTGCACGACCGCTTCGGCGCTCGTCCCTTCGGCGGCCAGCCGTTGCGACAACACCTGCAACGCCTCGGCGGCCGTCGCGTCGCGGTGACGCAGCCGCTGAAACAATTGAACGGTGAAGGCGCGCGACCAGCCGCTGCCGGTGCCTGCGGATACCGGCGACACGTCATCGTCCGGGTTCGTCGCGAGCCCGAGCAATGCATCGGCGTAACGGTCCGCCTGCTCGCGGCCCTGTCATCGACGCCACGATTCGCGCCGCCAGCCGGCGCGCATTCTCGACCATGACGATGCGCAGCACGGTCGGCAGCGCCCACAGCTCGGCGATTTCGAGCGGCTGGACTTGCTGGTAGGCAGCGACGAAGCGCAGCAACAGATCGGGATCGAACCGGCTGTCGGTGTGCGCGACAAACGCCCATGCGATGCCGTAGACGCGCGGAAGTCCCGCCAGGTGACCGCTGTCGAGCCGAGGCAACCGGGCAAAGAAGCGCGCGGGCAGCAGCGTCCGGATATCGCGAAGCTGATCTTCGACGATATGGAAATTGTTGACGAGCCAATCGGCGGCCGGCGTGATCAGGCGCTTCGCCTTGACGGCATCGCTGATGGCTTCGTAGGCGTCGAGCAGCACCCGGGCGTTGTCGGCATTGCGGTTGGCGAACGCCCGCCAGCGCGGCGGTCGGTCGCCTACCGCCTGCTCGGCGGCGAGCGAGCGCGCGTGCTGTTCCAGCCGCTCAGGACTGAACAGCTCCGCCCACAGCGGTTCCTGGTCGTCCTCGACGAACCTCCGGGATCCGGCATGCAGAAACTTGAAATGCAGGTACTTCATCGTGCGTGATCGAGGTCCACGTCGCGCGGGACGGATGGCGTACCGAGGCGGCTCGATGCGTCGGAACGATCGACGGTCCGGGTCGCGCGTCGGTTGGGCATGCTTATCTTTGCGCAATCGGCCCGCGGGCTCAAGCGCGGCCTCGGCCCCCGACGCTCATCGCGACGCATGACCGGTAACAACTGCCCTCGCGGCGCATACATTTTGTAACTCCTGCCGTCCGGCGTCTTGTGGAACCGTGGACAGCCTGCACATTCAATTGAAATTTCGGGATGCCTTTCGACGTTCCGGCCGCGCTTGCGCTGCGCGCGGCGGTGATGCCCTTTGCTCGGCGCGCCGGGCGTGCGAGCATGCGCAGGAGAATGGCCATGAGCCGAGGAAATGGCCGCACGCATTGCATGCGGCCATGCGAAATTCACCAGGCAAGCCGGCGTACGCGTCGCGACGGTCGCCTGCGGCAGAGGGTCGGCCTCGTGTCGCTTTTCGAGGATGTCGCGAAAGCGGCGATCCGGCATAGGATACCCCGTGGATACTGAACGACAAAGCGACGACAGCGTGCTCGACGACGTCCAGCGCGAGACGTTCGAGTTCTTCCTGTGCGAAGCGAACGACCGCAACGGGCTCGTAGCCGATTGCACGCGACCCGGCTGGCCGTGCAGCATCGCATCGACGGGTCTCGCACTCGCGTCGTACCCGGTCGGGGTCGCGCGCGGCTGGATGACGCGCGCCGAGGCGCTGAAGCGGACGTTGGCCGCGCTCGAATTCTTCTCCGCGAGCGAGCAAAGCACGGCGCCGGATGCGACGGGATACAAGGGCTTCTACTACCACTTCCTCGACATGGGCACCGGTTGTCGTACGTGGGACAGCGAGATCTCCACCGTCGATACGACGTTCCTGATCGCCGGTGTGCTGCTCGCCGCCGAGTATTTCGACGCGCCGACGGACGACGAGCGGCGCGTGCGCGAGCTCGCCGATGCGCTGTATCGCCGCGTCGACTGGCAGTGGGCGCAGAACGGCGGCGCCACGGTGACGCATGGGTGGAGGCCGGAATCCGGGTTCATCCACTATCGATGGGAAGGCTATTGCGAGGCGCTGCTCCTGTACGCGCTCGGGCTCGGATCGCCGACACACCCGCTGCCGGCAGAAGCGTATCGCGCGTGGTTGTCGACATACGACTGGCGCGATATCTACGGCTACCCGCACGTTTACGCCGGCCCGCTGTTCATCCACCAGCTGTCGCACGCGTGGATCGATTTTCGCGACATCCGTGACGAGTACATGCGCGACAAGGGCATCGACTATTTCGAGAACAGTCGCCGCGCAACGCTCGTGCAGCGTGAATACGCGATCAGGAATCCGAACCGCTACGGCTACTACGGCCCATTCTGCTGGGGCATCACCGCCGGGGACGGGCCGGGACCCGCAACCTTCGAGATCGACGGCATCGCGCGCGAATTCATGGGGTACTCGGCGCGCGGCGCGCCGTTCGGACCGGACGATGGCACGTATTCGCCGTGGGTCGTCGTCGCCTCGCTGCCGTTCGCAGCCGACGTCGTGACGGCGATGATCCGCCACATGATCGACGCGCTGGACCTGAAGCAGGGTGACCGCTACGGCTTCGAGGCATCGTTCAATCCATTGTTTCCCACCGCGTCGGACAAGGCGCATGGCTGGCGCAGCGAGTGGAACTACGGCATCAACCAGGGACCGATCGTGCTGATGGTCGAAAACCATCGCAGCGGCCTGCCATGGCGGCTGATGCAGCGCTGCGCCTATCTGGTCGATGGCCTGCGGAAGGCGGGCTTCCAGGGCGGCTGGCTGGGATAGACGTCGTCCGGCGGCGCGGCGCAATGCCAGCCGCGGTGCAATGCTAATATGGCTGCCCGTGCCGCGACCCCTGCCTTGGTGAAATTGATCGAATGCTCGCGCACGCTTCTTCGCGTGCAATGACGGCATCGCCCGCACCGCGTCGTCTGATCGTCGCGACGCGCGAGTCCGCGTTGGCCACTTGGCAGGCCGAACACATCCGCGCGCGTCTGGCGTCGCACTATCCCGGAACCGCCATCGATCTGCTCGGCGTCACGACGCAAGGCGATCGGATAGTCGACCGGCCGTTGGCCGCGATCGGCGGCAAGGGTCTCTTCATCAAGGAGCTCGAGACCGCATTGCGCGAAGGACGCGCCGATCTCGCCGTTCATTCGTTGAAGGACGTGCCGATGGACATGCCCGACGGTTTCGTGCTCGCGGCGGTCACCGCGCGCGAAGATCCTCGCGATGCATTCGTCTCCACGCGCCACGACGCGCTGTCGGCGCTCCCGGACAATGCGAGCGTCGGCACATCGAGCCTGCGGCGCGAAGCGCAGTTGCGCGCGCGTTATCCGCGGCTGCGGGTCGAGCCATTGCGCGGCAACGTCAACACCCGGCTGCGCAAGCTGGAGGAGGGTCGCTACGACGCGATCATCCTCGCGGCTGCCGGACTGAAACGGCTTGGCCTCGGCATGCACATTCGCGCGCTGATCGATCCGGACGACAGCTTGCCGGCACCGGGGCAAGGTGCGCTCGCGGTCGAATGCCGATCCGACCGTGTCGACCTCGTCGCGGCGCTTGCGCCACTCGCCGACGGTGGCACGACGCTCGCCACCACGGCGGAGCGTGCGTTCTCGCGCGCGCTCGGCGGCAGTTGCCAGACGCCGCTCGCCGCGTATGCGGAATGGGAGGAAGGGCGCTTGTGGCTGCGCGGATTGCTCGCAAGCCGCGACGGTCGCGATGTGATGCGCGGCGAAACGAAGAGCGCCGTGGCGGACGTCGCCGACGCGCAAGCGCTGGGATCGGCGCTCGCGGACGATTTCCTCTCTCGCGACGCACATCGGCTGATGGTCGCAGCGGCGTAGTGGACATCCACCCGCTTTCGCCGCCGCCGCGTGTCGCGGGACCGCTCGACGGCTTCGGCGTCATCGTCACGCGCCCGCAGCGGCAGGCTGCCGCGCTTGCGATGAAAATTGCGGCGCTCGGCGGCACGCCGATCATCTGGCCCGCGATCGTGATTCTGCCGCCGCTCGATTCCGCATTGCTGTCGCGCGTGCACGCGGCGCTGTCGACCTACGACATCGCGATTTTCGTGTCGGCGAACGCGGTCGAGTATGGCGCGCCGCAATCCGGAGCCTGGCCGGCATCCATCGCGACATACGCGCCCGGACCCGCAACTGCCGAAGCGCTCGCTGCCGCCGGCATTCCGGATGCGCGGGTGCCGGTGACGTCATTCGACAGCGAAGGCTTGCTCGAGCTGCCGGAGCTCGCGCACCTCACGGACAGGCGCGTCGTCGTATTTCGCGGCGAGGGCGGCCGCGAATTCCTGGGCAATGCGCTGCGGACGCGCGGCGCGGTCGTCGATCACGTGCCGTGCTACCGCCGCGTCGCACCGCGGTCGGGCGCCGACGGCCTGATCGAGGCAATGCGCGATGGACGCGCGCACGCATTGACATTGACGTCCGCCGAAGGCCTCGACAATCTGATGAGCGCGCTTGGATCGGTCGGACGTGCGCTGGTGGCAAAGGTGCCCGTCTTCGCCGCGCATCCGCGAATCGCCGAACGCGCGCGAGAGTACGGTCTCCTGGCGATCGAGACCGCCGGTGGCGACGCGGGATTGCTCACCGGATTACTCGAATGGATCGCTGCCCACGCACCCGCCTCCGCCGGCGAACGCCAATGAACGCCATCGACATCCTGGTTACAGCACCGCTGCCGCCCTTCCTCTACGAGCCGCTCAAGGCCGACTACCGATGTCACGATCATTTTCGTGCGACCGGCAAGGACGTGTTGCTGCGCGAAGTCGGAGCGCGCGTGCGGGGTCTGGTGCAGGGCGGAGGAACGGTCACGCCGCCGACGCTCCTGGAGGCGCTGCCCGGACTCGAGATCATCTCGGTGTTCGGCGTCGGCTATGACGGCGTGCCGACCGACTACTGTCGCAAGCGCGCAATCCTCGTCACCAACACGCCGGACGTGCTGACCGACGATGTCGCCGATGTCGCTGTCGCGCTGATCCTGATGACCGGCCGCGGGTTCGTTCGCGCCAATCGATTCGTGCAGGCGGGCGAATGGACACGGCGCAGCCCGGACCTGACGACGAAGCTGTCGGGGCGCTCCGTCGGCATACTCGGGCTGGGACGAATCGGGAAGGCCATCGCCGGACGGGTCAGTGCGATGGGCATGAGCGTCGCATATACCGGGCGCACAGCGCAGCATGTTCCGTATGAGTTCGTCGCGGGTCTCGATGCGCTCGCGGCGCAAGTGGATTTTCTGGTCGTCGCGTGCCCGGGTGGGCCGGCGACGCGCCATCTCGTCGACGCGCGCATCCTCGCCGCGCTCGGCAGCAAGGGAACGCTGATCAACATCGCGCGCGGCTCCATCGTAGACGAGCGCGCGCTCGTGCAGGCGCTTTCCGACGGCACGATAAAGTCGGCCGGGCTCGACGTGTTCGAGGACGAGCCGAATATTCCGCAGGCACTGCTCGCGATGGACAACGTCGTGCTGTTGCCGCACGTCGGCAGCGCGACGCAGCAGACGCGCAAGGCGATGGGCGACCTGTGCAAGGCGAATCTCGACCGGTGGTTCGCCGAGCGCTCGGTGCTGACGCTGATTCCGGAACTGCGCTAGCAAACACTGCCGCACGAGTGCATCGGCCGGCGAGTCAATCCTGCGGCGCGGGTGGCGCGTTGGTTACGCGTTGCCCTGATGGCTGGAACAAGACGGTAAACAGCGCGGCGACGACCAGCGCGAGAGCGATCCATTCCTGCGGTCCAGGGCGCTCGCCGAGCAACACGATGCCGGAGATCACGCCGACGACCGGCACGGGCAATGACGACAATGACGACACGGCGACCGGCATCGTGCGCGCCAATGTGAACCAGGCCCAATTGGCGAGCGTGCCGGCCAGGAGGATGTTATAGGCGATCGCGAACCAGCCGCGAAGCGAAAGTGACGCGAGTTCGGACGTCAATGGCTGCGAATCGAAAAGCGGCGCCAGCATCGCGATCGGGATCCAGCCCAGCAGCATGATCCAGCCCGACACCGTATTTTGCGGAATCGGCAGCCGCCATTTGCGCAGCAGCACGGTGCCGATGGCCCACAGGACCGCGGCGGTGACGATCATCAGCGCGCCGAACGGCGCCGCACGAACCAGCGCTATCTGCTCGCCGATCAGCACAGCCATTCCCGAGATTCCGAGGGCGAGCCCGAGCAGCTTGCGGGGCGACAGCGGCTCGTGCAGCAGCAGCGCCGCGATCATCGTCGCCCAGATCGGCATCGTGTACGCGAGGATCACGCTGCGGCCCGCTGGCATCTGCTGGACGCCGAAGAGCACGAGACCACCCCAGCCGGTGATGTTGAACAGCGCGAGGACGACAAGCCGAGGCCACAGCGCGCGCGGCACGCCGATCGAATCGCCGGAGAGGCGTGACACGAGCAGCATGCCGAGCGCGGCGAATGGCAGCGTCAGCGTGCGAAACGTCAGCGGCGCGAGCTCGGTGACGCCCATCTTCAGCACCGGCCAGTTGCATCCCCAGACGAGCGTCAGCACGAGGATCGGCAGCGCAGCGCGTGCCATCGGATGCTTCGATGACGCGCCGGTCACGAATATCCGGAAATTTCGATGGAGGGTTCCGGCCGCTTTCGCAGGCATTGCCGCCGCCGATGGTCTACGGCGCTGTTCCGTACTTGCTCAGATGTAATTCGCGTGCCTGAGTCACCCACGCGTCGCGTCGGATGCGGCCGGGAAATTCGCGCAGCATCGCGTCGATTTCGTCGATGTCGCGCTCGCTCCAGCGGGCGATTTGACGGTACGTCGCAACGCCCATCTGGTAGAGCATGCGCTCGATGACTGGGCCCGACCCCCACGATCGCCTTCAGATCGTCCGGAGTGCCGGGCGCATCGAGTAGCGGCGGCGGTGCATTATGCTCGATGTCGACGACGATCTGGCGATAGCGCGCCGTGTCCGCGCGCGCGTTCGCGAGATCTCCGAAGAGCCGTCGGCGATCTTCCGCGAAAGCGAGCAGTTGCGAGCGTTCGGCGAGATCCGGAGGTTGCGCTGGATCGCGCTCGCCCGGCGGATCACCGGATCTGTCCGACCCGGACGGGCGCGTCGGTGCGAGCGATGCGCCGCCCCTGCGCGGTTCCTGCGCGATAGGCGACCACGACGCCGATCACGATCGCGATCAGCGCAATAAACGTGAGGCCGTTCATTGAAGTACAGGCACCGGGAGAGCGGCGACGCACCGGATATGCGCAAGCCGGTCGCCATTGTATGCGACAGCCGATGACGAGGCCAACGGCGCAGGGCTCGAGCGCGCCCGACGGACTGCTAGAATCACCACGAGCGAAGCGACCATGCAGACGTCAACCTCCGAGGCGGATCGACCCGGATCCGGCGCAGCCGCGGGCCCCGCGAGCGCACATTCGCGTCCTGCGTTCGGGTTGCGCGCGCTGTGGACGATCGTCGTCCTTGCGCTGGTCGCGGGTGTTTACGCGTGGTACGACCAGCGTCGGGTTACGCAATCGCTGCGCGGCGACGTCGCGCAACGCCTGACCGCAGCCGATGCGGCGGATGCGCAGGCGCGCGAGCGCGGAATCGGATCTGGCGAACGGATTGCGCGACGCGCAGGCGAAGCTCGCGCTGCTCGAAGCGCGGGTCGCCGAATTCCAGTCGCAGCAGGCATCGCTCGAAGCGCTGTACCGCGAGCTCGCGCCGTCGCGCGACGAGCTCGCGTTGTCCGAGGTCGAGCAGATCCTGGCGCTCGCGAGCCAGCAGCTGACATTGGGCGGCAACGTGCAGGCCGCGCTTGCCGCGCTTCAGTTCGCCGACGGCAAGCTTGCGCGGCTCGACCGGCCGCAACTCGCGCCGCTGCGCCGCGCGCTGGCGCGCGACATGGATCGGCTGAAGGCGTACCGTATGTCGACGTCGCCGGCATTTCGATCAAGCTCGATCAGGTGATCGGCGCGATCGACACGCTGCCGCTCGCGAAGGACGAGCGCCTCCCGCCGCCCGCGCGCCGATGCCGCGCCGGCCGACGAGCCGGCGTGGCAGCGGTTCCTGCATGACATCTGGAGCGACCTGCGCAGCGTGATTCGCATCGAAGTTTCCGATCGCCCCGCTGCGCCGCTGATCACGCCGCAGCAGTCGTTCTTCCTGCGCGAAAATCTGCGCTTGCGCCTGCTTTCCGCGCGCCTCGCGCTGCTCGCGCCGCGACGAGCGCGCGTTCAAGGCGGACGTGCAGGCCGCGGCAAGCTGGGTGAAGCAGTACTTCGACTTGCACAGCAAGCCGGTGCAAACGGTGCTCGCCACGCTGACGCAGCAATCGGCGGTCGCGATGCCCGGCGAGATTCCCGATCTTTCGCAAAGCCTCGAGGCGGTGCGCACGTTGAAGGCTGGCGCAGCGAGCGCGCGCCGGAGCGTGCCGGCGGCACGCGCGACACGCTGACCGCGTCCGTGCGCGCGCTCTTCGCGTTCCTGCTGCTCGCCGCCGCGGCGGTCACGCTCGCGCTGCTGTTCCGGCTCAACACCGGCTATGTGCTGTTCGTCGCGCCGCCCTATCGCGTCGAGCTCTCGCAGAACGTGTTCATCATCATCGTCGCCGCTGGCTTTCATCGCGCTCTATGCGCTGATTCGCGCGGCGGTGCGCCTGGCGAAGCTGCCCGGCGAAGTGCGCGAGGGCCGGCGGCGCCGCCAATTCGAGCGCTTTCGCAACAAGCAGGATGCCGCCGTCGTCGCGTCTGCTCGAGGGGCGCCACGGCAAGGCGCGGCAGTTCGCGGAGGAGGCGCTCGCGATCCCACGTCGTCGCCGGTCGCCGCACTGGTCGGCGCGCGCGCTGCGCTCGAAACGCGCGATTACGAGGCCGCCGAGGCGATGCTCGAGCGGCCCGACGCGCAAGCGACGAGCCTCGCGGTTCCGCGGCTGATGCTCGAGGCGGAGATGCAGCTCGAGCGCGGACAGCCGGCCGAAGCGCTGGCGCACCTGGCGGATTTGCGCCGCGAAGCGGGCCTGCACACGGCGGCGCTGCGGCTCGAGCTGCGCGCGCTGACCGCGGCCGGCCGGCCCGCCGAAATTCCGCCGCTCGTCGACCAGCTCGTCAAGCGCAAGGTCTACGATCGCGCAGCAGGGCGAATTGCTGCGCGCCGCCGCGCACGCGGAGGCGCTCGCTGCGCTGTACGCACGATGCCGGCGGGATTGCGCGCGTATTGGGCGCGCGTGCCGGACACCGAACAGCTGCAGCCGAAAGTCGCGCGCGCCGCGGCGCGGAGCTTCCTGCAGCTCGGGCGGCGATCGCGAAGCGGCGGACATCCTCGCACGAAGTCTCGAGCGGAATTGGGACTCGAGCCTGCTGACGCTCTACGCGCGAATGCCGCGCGCCCGACCCGACGCGGCAGCTCGAAAATGCCGAGCGCTGGCTCGTCGCGCACAACCAGGACGCGACGCTGCTCTATGCGCTCGGGCGGCTGTGCGAGCGCGCAGCAGCTGTGGGGCAAGGCGCAGACGTATCTCGAGGCGAGCCTCGCGCTCGACAATCACTGGCGTGCGCACGTCGCGCTGGGTGAGCATGCTCGCGAAGCTCGGCCGTCACGACGAAGCGAACGCGCATCTCGCCGCCGCGCTGAAGCTCGCGCTCGCGGAGCTCGAGCGCGCAGACTAGCGGCCCGCCAGCTCCTGCGGAGCTTCGGTCTGCGCGCGTAGGTGAAGCTGTCGGCGAAGAACTCCTCCGGCGGCAGACCGCGCAGCGACGTGAAGTCGCGGCGCGCGGCGTCGATCATCGCCGGCGCGCCGCACGCATAGACCTGATAGCCGGAGAGATCCGCGAAATCGTCGAGCACCGCCTGGTGCACGAAGCCTGTGCGCCCGGGCCACGCGTCGTCCGGCGGCGGGCTCGGACAGCACCGGGATGAACGTGAAATTCGGATTCTCGCGTCTGCCACTTGCCCGGGAAGGTCGGGCAGGTACAGATCGCGCTTCGCGCGCGCGCCCCAGTACAGCACCATCTCGCGCGGCGATGCGGTGGTGGAGCATGTGCTCGATGATCGCCTTGATCGGCGCGAAGCCGGTGCCGCCCGCGACGAAGATCATCGGCTTGTCCGATTCCTCGCGCAGGTAGAACGCTGCCGAGCGGGCCCTCGAAGCGCAGGATCTCGCGCCCCTTGTAGTGTTCGAACAGCTGATCGGTGAAGAAGCCGCCGGGCATGTGGCGGATGTGCAGTTCGAGCAGCGCGTCGGCGTGCGGCGGCGTGGCGAGCGAAAAGCTGCGGCGGTGGCCGTCCTTCAGCAGGAAGTCGATGTACTGGCCGGCGAGGTACTGCAGCCGCTCGTTCGCCGGCAGCTTGAGCTTGACGATCGCGACGTCGGGCGCGGGCTTGTCGATCGATTCGATGCGGCACGGAAGCCGCTTGATCCGGATGTCGCCCGCGCGGCGCACCTCGCGCACTTCGATCACGAGATCGGTCGTCGGACGCGCGCAGCAGAAGAGCGCGAGACCGTCGCGCTTCTCCTCGTCGGTGAGCGTCGACGCCTGGTGCGGACCGTAGTCGACGGCGCCTTCGAGGATGCGTCCCTTGCACGTGCCGCACGCGCCGTTGCGGCAGCCGTACGGGATCATCAGGTCGGCGCGCATCGCCGCCTGCAACACCGTTTCGTCGGGCTCGCACGCGAACGAGTGGTCGCTGGGCCGTATGGTAATCTGCACCGTCATCGAGGGATCGGGGACAGCAATGGAAGTTCCGGTGCGAGTTACGCGCTCTCGCGTGCCCTCATGATGCAGCGGCCCGCGCAGGCATGACGCCGGCCGCATGACGCAGCGGATTCTGCTGATCGGCTGCGGCGACGTCGCGCTGCGCACCGCGGATCTGCTGCGGCATCGCGCGCGTCTCTACGGGCTCACGCGCAATCGCGACGACGTGCGCAAGCTGCGCGCGCACGGCATCGTCCCGATCGTCGGCGACCTCGACGATCGCCGGACGCTCGCCCGCCTGCGCACGGCGCCCTTCGCGGTGCTGCATTTCGCGCCGCCGCCTTCCGACGGCCGCGACGATCCGCGCACGCGACATCTGATCGCCGCGCTGCGCGAGGCGCGAATCATACCGCAGCGCTTCGTCTACGTTTCGACGTCCGGCGTCTATGGCGATTGCGCCGGCGCGCGCGTCGCCGAGACGCGGCCGCGGCGCGCGCAGACGCCGCGCGCGCGCCGCCGCGTCGCGGCCGAAGATCGGCTGCGCGCGTGGGCCGCCGCGCCACGGCGTCGCGCTGTCGATCCTGCGCGTGCCCGGCATCTACGCGCCAACGCGCCTGCCGCTCGAGCGGTCCGAGCAGGGCACGCCGGTGCTCGCCGCCGACGACGACGTGTACACGAATCACATCCACGCCGACGATCTCGCGCACGCGGTCGTCGCCGCGCTGTTCCGCGGGCGCCCGAATCGCGCGTACAACGTCAGCGACGACAGCGAGATGAAGATGGGCGCGTGGTTCGACGCTGTCGCCGATGCGTTTCACCTGCCGCGCCCGCCGCGAGTCAGCTGGGAGGACGCCGAGCAGCAGATCGCGCCGATGCTGCTGTCGTTCATGAGCGAGTCGCGGCGGCTGTCCAACGCGCGGATGAAGCGCGAGTTGCGCGTGCGGCTCCGCTATCCGACGCCGCATGCGCCTGCTCGCGCAGGTCGCGCCGCGCGAGCTGCGGAAGCAGCTCGCGCTGCCGATTGGCTGATGCACGCGTGCGAAGAGGCCACGGCGTCGCACCAGGTCGCGCCGCGCAGGCTGACGCTCGTCGCGCGGCTCGACGCGTACGAGCGGCTGATGCGGCTCGACAAGCCGATCGGCACGCTGCTGCTGCTGTGGCCGACGCTGTCCGCGCTCTGGCTCGCCGCGAACGGCGCGCCGCGCGGGTCGCTGCGTGCTGATCTTCGCGATGGGCACGCTGCTGATGCGCTCGGCGGGATGCGCGTTCAACGACTGGGCCGACCGCGATTTCGACGCGCACGTCGCGCGCACGGCGGAGCGGCCGCTCGCGGCGGGCGACATCGCGCCGTGGGAGGCGCTCGCGGTCGCCGCGGCGCTGGCGCTTGTCGCGTTCCTGCTCGTGCTGGCCACCAACCGGACGGCGATCCTGTGGTCGCTGCCGGCGCGTCGCGATCGCCATCGCCTACCCGTTCTTCAAGCGTTTCTTCGCGCTGCCGCAGGCGTTTCTCGGCATCGCGTTCTCGTTCGGCATTCCGATGGCGTATGCGGCGGTCCACGACCGCGTGCCGCCGCTCGCCTGGTGGCTGCTCGGCATCAACCTGTTCTGGGTGATCGCGTACGACACCGAATACGCGATGGTCGACCGCGACGACGACTGCGAAGCTCGGCATCCGCACGTCGGCGATGACGTTCGGCCGCTCCGACGTCCTCGCCGTCGGCTTTGCTACGCGGTTTATCTCGCCGGCATGGCGTGGCTCGGCCGGCTCCAGGCGCTCGGTCCGATCTACTACGGCGGACTCGCCGTGGCGCTGCTGATCGCGCTTCGTCACCTGTGGATCATCCGGCATCGCGATCGCGGCCGCTGCTTCCGCGCGTTTCTCGGCAACCACTGGCTCGGCATGGCGGTGTTCGCCGGCGTCGCGCTCGACTACGCCGTCCGGCTCGCGCGCTGGCCGCGTGCGTGGTGAGCCCGTCCCGCGAGCAGGGTTCGGCGCCGCGCCGGCGCCGCGGCTTGCCGCCGGTGCTCGCACCCGATGCCCGCGTCCTGATCCTCGGCAGCTTCCCGAGCGAAGCGTCGCTCGCCGCGCGCCAGTACTACGCGCATCCGCGCAATCATTTCTGGCCGATCCTCGCGCGCAGTGCTGCAGGAGCCGCTCGCGGTCCTGGCCTACGCCGAGCGGCTTGCCCGCGTGCGCGCGCATCGCGTGGCGATCTGGGACACGATCGTCGCCTGCGAGCGCGCCGGCAGTCTCGATGCGGCGATCCGCAATGCGGAGCATGGCGAGATCGCGCGCGTGCGACGCGTCGCACGCGACTTGAGAGCGGTCTGCTTCAACGGCAAGACAGCCGGCCGCGCGCAAGGCGCGTGGCGCGCGCGCCGGCTATGCGACGCTGGTGTTGCCGTCGACCAGCCCGGCCTACACGCTGCCGATCGTGGACAAGCTCGCCGCGTGGCGGCAGGTCGCCCGCTGGCTGGAGGTGCCGTGAAACGATTGGTCGTCGCGCTCTTGTGCGCGGGCGCCGCGGCGCTGGCGCACGCGCGGCGCGTGGAGCCGGTGACGTTCCCGTCGCTCGACCGCGGCGCGAGCGGCGCGGCCGTGCAATTGCACGGACATTCTGCTGCTCCCCCGAGGAGCCAGACCCAACGGCGGGTACGCGGCCATAATCGCGTTGCACGGGTGCGGCGGAATGTATTCGAAGCGCGAAGGTCATGGGCAGGAGGTCGCCGAACGACTGGCGCTGCGCGTCGATCCGATGCTTGCGGATGGCTACGCGGTGCTCTTCGTCGACAGCTTCGAGTCGCGCGGCATACGCGAGGTCTGCACGATCAAGAGCGGCGAGCGGACGATCACCGCGTCGAAGCGGCGCCTCGACGCGCTGGGGGCGCTCGCGTATCTCGCATCGCGGCCGGACATCGCGCGCGAGCGGATCGCGCTGATCGGCTGGTCGCATGGCGGCGCCGCCGTGTTGCAGGCGGTGAATGCCGGCGATCCCGCGGTCGCGGCCTTCCGGAACCGCCCGGACGCGCCGCCGTTCTTCCGCGCCGCCGTTGCGTTCTATCCCGGCTGCGTGACGCCGCTGAAGGACGGCGATCGCTATCGGCCCGGTGCGCCGACACGCATCCACATCGGCCTTCTCGACGACTGGACGCCCGCGAAAACCTGCGTCGAACTCGGCAATGCGATGGCGGCGCGCAATGAAGATCTGCTCGTGACGACCTATGCCGACAGCTATCATGCGTTCGATTCGCCGACCGGCAGCGTCATCCACCGCACCGACGTGCCGAACGGCGTCCATCCGGGCCAAGGCGTGCACGTCGGTCCCAACCCGGTGGCTCGGGCGGCCGCCAACGCCAGCGTTCGCGCATTCCTGCGCGAGCGGCTTTCCCGCTGAACAGTTGACGACACCCGAGGATCTTCCGGACATGGCCTGCACGATGAAGCAGCGGCGTTCTTCTTCCGTCGCGACCACGGCGCCTGACATGGACCTCGGATTGCGCGATCAGGTCGTCGTCGTCACCGGCGCAAGCAGAGGGCATCGGCTTCGCGTGCGCGCAGGCGTTCGTCCGCGAAGGCGCGCGCGTGGCGATGGTCTCGCGCAGCCGAGCGAACCTCGATGCGGCACTCGCGCGGATCGGCGACGGTGCGCATCGTCCGCTCGCCTGGGTTGCGGACCTGATCGATGCGGCGCAGGCGCAGCGCATGGTGGACGACGTCGAATCGGCGCTGGGTTCGATCGACGTACTGGTCAGCTCGGCGGGCGCGGCGAAGCGCTATGCGCCCGACGACCTGAGTCCGACAAGCGTGGCGCGATGCGATGGACGCGAAGTTCTTCAGCTACATCCATCCGCTCGACGCGATCGTCAAGCGAATGGCTGCGCGGGGCCGCGGCTCTGTCATCAACATCATCGGAGCCGGCGGCAAGGTCGCCAATCCGATCCACCTTCCCGGCGGTGCGGCGAATGCCGCGCTGATGCTTGCCGACCGCCGGGCTCGCCGCAGCCTACGGTCCACGCGGCGTGCGCGATCAACGGCATCAATCCCGGCGGGACATTGACCGGGCGCGTCCAGCAGGGGCTCGACGCCGAAGCGAAGATGACCGGCGTCGCGGCCGACGAACTCCTCGCGCGGCAGCAGGCGCGCATTCCGCTGCGCCGGCTCGGGAACCCCGAAGAGGTCGCGCAGGTCGCCTTGTTCCTCGCGTCGCAACAGGCGAGCTATGTGACCGGCGCGATCCTGCCGATGGACGGCGGCGCCGCCGCCGTCATCTGACCGGATCCCGGCGCTTCGGGCTAGCCCCCCTTGTTCGCCCTCGTCGCTCCCGACGGCCGAACCATACCTTTGATCCCGTCGGGGTCGACGACGTCGATGTTCGCGCCGCCGTAGTCCTTGGCCGGGATGTTGCTGCCCGTTCGATAGACCTTCGGCGCCTGATAGTCGGCGTCGGCCGACTGGTCGGGTGTTGACGCGCAGGCCGCGCAGAGCAGCAGCGCCGACACGGCAATCAACGAACGAAGTTGAATCATAATTATTTTCTCCCTGGTCAATGTGAACGTCGGAAACCGGGCGATTCCGAGGGCGGCTCCGACGACCATCTTATATCAGCGGTTGAAATCGGCTCGCAAGCGCCGATCGCCGAAATGGGGGATTTGGTGTATGAAGCACCGCTTTCCGGGCACGAATTTGCAGACTTCCTCACACTGACCCAATGGCGTACCGCGACCTTCGCGATTTCATCGCGCAGCTCGAAGCGGCAGGCGACCTGAAGCGCGTTCGCGCGCCGGTCGATCCGAAGCTCGAAATGACTGCGCTGTGCGACCGTGCGCTGCAGGCGCATGGGCCGGCGCTGCTGTTCGAACAGCCGAAGGGCGACGTCCGCGGACCATCGGGGGCTACGATTCCGGTGCTCGGCAACCTGTTCGGCACGCCCGAGCGCGTCGCGAAGGCGATGGGCGCCGATCCGGTGAATTGGCAGGCATCGCTGCGAGACGTCGGCCGGCTGCTCGCATTCCTGAAGGAGCCCGAACCGCCGAAGAGTCTCGTCGACGCGTGGCGCAACACGCGGCCCGTGTTCATGAAGGTGCTCGACATGGCGCCGAAGGAGCGCTCGTCGGGACCGTGCCAGGACGTCGTATGGGACGGCGACGACGTCGACCTTGCGCGGTTGCCGATCCAGACGTGCTGGCCGGGCGACGCCGGGCCGCTGATCACATGGGGATTGACGGTGACGCGCGGGCCGCACAAGAAGCGGCAGAACCTCGGCATCTATCGCCAGCAGGTGATCGCGCGCAACAAGGTCATCATGCGCTGGCTTGGCACCAGGGGCGGCGCGCTCGACTTTCGCGATCACGCGCTTGAATCTCCGGGCACGCCGTTCCCGATCGCGGTGGCGCTCGGCGCCGATCCCGCGACGATACTCGGCGCCGTCACGCCTGTGCCGGATACGTTGTCGGAATACCAGTTCGCCGGATTGTTGCGCGGCGGCCGCACGGAAATCGTCAAGTGCATCACGCACGACGCTGCAGGTTCCGGCGAGCGCGGAGATCGTGCTCGAGGGCGCCATTCGCCCGGACGCCAAGGATCCGAGCGGATACGAGACGGCGCTCGAAGGCCCGTTCGGCGACCACACCGGCTATTACAACGAAGCCGAGCGCTTCCCGGTGTTCACGATCGAGCGGATCACGCTGCGCCGCGATCCGATCTATCACTCGACCTACACCGGCAAGCCGCCCGACGAGCCCGCGATGCTGGGCGTCGCACTGAACGAAGTGTTCGTGCCGCTGCTGCAGAAGCCAGTATCCGGAGATCACCGATTTCTACCTGCCGCCCGAAGGCTGCAGCTACCGTCTCGCGGTCGTCGCGATGAAAAAGCAGTACGCGGGCCATGCGAAGCGCGTGATGTTCGGCATCTGGAGCTTCCTGCGCCAGTTCATGTACACGAAGATGATCGTCGTCACCGATGACGACGTGGACATTCGCGACTGGAAGGATGTGATCTGGGCGCTGACGACGCGCGTCGATCCCGCACGCGACACGCTGATCGTGCCGAACACGCCGATCGATTACCTGGACTTCGCGTCGCCGGTCGCCGGCCTTGGCAGCAAGATCGGCATCGACGCGACCAACAAGTGGCCGGGCGAGACGGCGCGCGAGTGGGGCCGGCCGATCGCGATGGACGCGGCCGTCGTCGCGCGCGTCGATGCTATCTGGAGATCGATCGCATGACGACGCGTGAATTGGCCGCCCTGACGTCGCTTGGCAGCCCCTTCAGCGCCGATTCAGCAGGAGGCCGGCGACGAAGCCGACCACCGCCGCGACGCCGACCGCGCGCCACGGATTGTCATGGACGTAGTCGTCGGTGAAGCGCGCCGCGTCCTTCGCGCGATCCATCGCCTCGCCTTCGAGCTCCTGCAGCCGCAGCTTCGCCGCCAGGAGCTTCGCCTCGACCTGGGCGCGCAAGTCTTTCGCGCGCTCGCCGGTTTCGCCGCCCGCGCGGCGCAGCAGGTCCTCGGCTTCCGTCAGCATCGTGGAAAAGTCGTCGAGCAGCGATTCGCGGGAGATGTTCATGGGCGACTCCTTCTGAAGAGGGGCTTTGGGCGGAAGGTTGCGCGACGCGCGCCGGCACTGTGCACGGTTCGTGCCGAACTGGCGATGTTCGACCCATTATAGCGGCGCATCCGGACGCTTGCGCGCCGGGATGAAGCGTGCTGTCATGCGGACCGTTCACCACTCACGGACGCCACCATGACCCGCCTGCGCCTGCCGGCCGTTGACCCGCAACGGTCGAAGAGACCCGCCGCTCCGGCTATCCCGAGCCCTATCGCTCGCGGATGGGCGATCGCGCCAAGCGCAGGCTCGGCGACGCCTGCGGGCTCACGCAATTCGGCGTCAACCTCGTCACGCTGGCGCCGGGCGGGCAATCGGCGCTGCGCCACTGGCACACGCTCGAGGACGAGTTCGTCTACGTGCTCGAAGGCGAGGTCGTGCTCGTCACCAACGAGGGCGAGCAGGTGCTGACGGCGGGCATGTGCGCGGGGTATCCCGGCGCCAAGCGCAACGCGCACCACTTCATCAATCGCGGCGCGGCGCGCCGGCACGCTATCTCGAGATCGGCAACCGGACGCCGGGCGACAACGCGTTCTATCCCGACGACGACCTGATGTGGATCGAGAACGAAGAGGGCGCGTATCACGGCGCACAAGGACGGTCGGGCGTATTGATGACATCGTCCGCGGCGCTCTCGCGACTCGCGCGCCCGGCGTTCGCCGCCATTTTGCGTCGCATGGGTTCCGCATCCGACCCGAAATTGACTGGAGGATTCGATGGCCGCTACCCCGCTCCCGTTTCCGCCCGCACCGTCGACGCGGGAAACGCCCGCCACCGCCCGTCAACGCGGCGCCGCTCGTCTACGTGCTGTTCGCGATCGCCGTCGTGGGCGCTGCTCTCGCACGGGTTCCGTCTTCGCGCCGCTCGTGGGCCTGGCGGCGATCGTCGGCGTCATCATCGCCTACGTGAAGCGCGGCGACGCGCAGGGCACGTGGGTCGCGTCGCACTTCACATGGCTCATCCGCACGTTCTGGTGGTCGCTGCTGTGGGACCTGATCGGCGTGCTCATGCTCGTGACGCTCGGCCTCATCCTGATCGGCATCCCGATCGCGGTGGCCTTATCTGGGGCCGACGTCGATCTGGGGGATCTATCGGCTGGTCAGCGGCTTCCTGCTGTTCAAGGACAAGCCAGGCCGGTGCCGGGGATGTGAACATGCGAACGAGCGGCCTGATCGAAGGCGGCTGGTTTCAGCGATGGGTGACCGATCCCAGGTCGCGCCGTTGCGATAGACCCACTGGACGAAGAAGTCGAGCGCCGCCTGCGCGCGGGACGCGTTGGGGTGGTTGACGATCGCCGCCAGCGTGCAGCGCCGGCCCGTCGGCGTCGATCACGTAGCCTGCGATCGCGCGCGCGCCTTCGAGCGTGCCGGTCTTCAGCAGCGCCTGGCCGGCGACGTCGACGTTCTGGAAGCGCCGCTCGACGGTGCCGTCCATCGGCGGCCACCGCGAGCGAGCTCGCGAACTCCTCGCGCACGGGGCTCGCGTCGGCGGCGATCAGCAGCCGGACGAGGCTGCCCGCGCTGATCCGCTCGCTGCGCGAAAGCCCGGAGCCGTTTTCGAGCACGAGCCCGGGCATCCTGAGCTTCGCGCGTGGCGAGCCAGCGCCGCACCGCGGCGCTCGCGCCCGCCGGTCGTCGCCGGCGGCGGCGCGCGCCGTCGTGGCGAGCGTCAGGAACACCTGCCGCGCCATCACGTTGTTCGAGAGCTTGTTGACGTCGCGGACGACGTCGTAGAGCGGCGGCGATTCGAGGATCGCGAACGGCGTCGTCGCCCGGCGGCGCGCGGCCGCTCCTCCAGCCGCCGGCGAAGCGGCCGCCGGCCTCGCGAAAGTACGCGTCGAACATCGCATACACGTACGCCGGATGGTCGAGCAGCGACACCCACCAGTCGCGCTCGCCGCAGGTCGACGCGGATAGCGTCCGGCGAAAGGATGCTGCGGCGGTCGCCGCGATCCTCGATCGACGGCTCGCGCGCGGCGTCGCGCCAATCGCCGCAGTCGCCGGCGGCGAGCCGCGGCGGCGGCCCGAGGTCGACGTTGGCGAGCGTCGGAATCGCGACTGCACGTCGACGCGTCGCCCGCGGCATTCGGCGCGAACGCCGAATCGCATCGACTTGAAGTTGACGAGCAGCGCATCGGGCCCGACGTTGTAGGGCTTCAGCGGCTCGCCGTCGAACGCGGCGGGATCGTGCGGAGGCAGCGCGAAAAACGAGCGGTCGAGCGACGAGGTCGCCGTCGATGGCGTTGAGGCCCTGCGCGCGCAAGCATCGCCATGAACGACTGCCATTGCTCGACGGTGATCTTCGGGTCGCCGTGCCCCTTGAGAATCAGGTTGCCGTGCAGCGTCGCCGTCGTCGAGCGGGCCGTCGAGGTACGCTTCGGTCGTCCAGCGGTAGTCGCGGCCGAGGAGCTCGAGCGCCGCGAACGTCGTGACGAGCTTCATCACCGACGCCGGATTCAGCGGCGTTCGCGGTCGTGCGCGAACAGCGGCCGCGCTTCGCCCGTCTCCTGCACGACGATGCCGACTGCCTTCAGCGGGATGCCGGCGTCGCGGAACGCGCGGCCGATTTCGCGCGGCAGCTTCGCGCTGCGCGGGAACGCGACGACGAGCGCCAGCGCGCACGCAATCCAGGGGTCAGCTCACGCATCTGAGAATCGCCATCGTCCGCTCGACGAGCAGCGCGAACTCCGTCGTCGGTCACGACGTAGGGCGGCATGAAATACACGGTGCGCCCGATCGGCCGCAAGAATAATTCCTTCGCGAGCGCTTCGGCGGCAAAGCGGTGCGCAAAATCCGGACGCTCGGTCTCGACTTCGAAAGCGAAGATCATTCCACATTGCCGGAAATGGCGGACGCGCGGGTGGCTCGCGAGCGGCTGCGCCAGTCCGGCGCCAGCGGCTGCCTTGCCGCGGTTGGCCGCGATGACGTCGTCGTCGCGGAAGATGTCGAGCACCGCGAGCGCCGCACGGCAGGCGAGCGCGTTGCCGGTGTAGGAATGCGAATGCAGGAACCCGCGTGCCGGGTCGTCGTCGTAGAACGCGGCGTAGACGTCGTCGGTCGTCAGCACGCACGACAGCGGCAGATACCCGCCGGTGATGCCCTTCGAGAGGCACAGGAAATCCGGCGTGATCGCCGCCTGCTCGCACGCGAACATCGTGCCGGTGCGGCCGAATCCCGTCATGATCTCGTCGGCGATCAGATGCACGTCGTGGCGCGTGCCAGCGCGCGCGCCGCGCGAAGGTAGCGCGCGTCGTGCATCGCCATGCCGGCCGCGCCCTGCACGAGCGGCTCGACGATCAGCGCGGCCGTCGTGCCGGCGTGCGTCGCAAGAAATCGTTCGAGCGCCGTCAAGGCATCGTCGAGCACGGATTGACGCGACCGCCCGTCGCCGATCCCACGCGCGGCCGGCGACGGAAGGAGCGGGTGACTGCGGAGCAGTGGTCCGTAGGCGTCGCGAAACAGTGCGACGTCGGTGACCGACAGCGCGCCTACCGTCTCGCCATGGTAGCCGCCGGCGAGGCGGGCATAGTGCGATTTGCCGCGGTCTCCGCGCTGCTGCCAGTAATGGAAGCTCATCTTGAGCGCGATCTCGGTCGCCGATGCGCCGTCCGACGCGTAGAACGCGTGCGACAGGCCCGGTGGCGCGAGCGCGGCCAGGCGCTCCGACAGCTCGACGACGGGGCGGTGCGTGAAGCCGGCGAGCATCACGTGCTCGAGCTCGCCAAGCTGCTCGACGAGCGCCGCGTTGATGCGCGGATTCGCATGACCGAACAGGTTCACCCACCACGAGCTGATCGCATCGAGGTACCGGCGGCCGTCGAAGTCGTACAGCCAGGCACCCGAAGCGCGGGCGATCGGCACGAGCGGCGTGCGCTCGTGCCGCTTCATTTGCGTGCAGGGATGCCAGACCGCGGCGCGGCTTCGCGCGTCCCATCCGGCGTTCGTGTCCCTCAGCGGCACCGCGCATGCATCCGTTGGACCGCCGCGACGAGTTCGCGCGTGGTGCCGGGCTCGCGCACCGAATGACCGGCGTCCGGGACGACGATCAATTCGGCTTCGGACCACGCGCGCGACAGGGCGTCCGCGGTCGACGGCGGACAGATGATGTCGTAGCGGCCCTGGACGATCGTGCACGGCAGATGCCGGATCCGCTGCACGCCGTCGAGAATCTGGTTCGGGCGCAGGAACGCGTCATGCGCGAAGTAATGCGCTTCGATCCGGGCGAGCGCCAGTGCCGAGTCGCCATCGGCGCGCCCGCCGCTGCTGGGTTTCGGCAGCAGCGTCGAGCACGCGCCTTCATAGCGATCCCACGCATGCGCAGCCGGCGCGTGCACGTGGGGGTCGGCATTCGTCAGGCGGCTGTAGTAGCTGCCGAGCACGTCGCCGCGCTCTTCCGGCGGAAGAAAGTGCGTGAATTCGCGCCAGGCCTCGGGAAAAATCCGCTGCATGCCGTCGAGGAACCAGTGCAGCTCGGCCTTCGTCGCCAGGAACACGCCGCGCAGCACGAGTCCGAGGACGCGATCAGGATGTGCCTGCGCATAGAGCAGCGCGAGCGTCGAGCCCCACGATCCGCCGAACAGCACCCAGCGTTCGACGCGCAGGTGGTTGCGCAGCCGTTCGATGTCGTCGATCAGATGGGCGGTCGTGTTGTCGACGATGTTCGCGACCGGTGTCGAGCGGCCGGCGCCGCGCTGGTCGTAGAGAACCACGCGCCAGAGCGCCGGATCGTAAAAGCGTCGGTGATGCGGCAGGCTGCCGCCGCCGGGCCCGCCATGGATGAACAGCAACGGGACGCCATCCGGATTGCCGCATTCCTCCCAATACATCGTGTGCCGGGAATCGAGCGCCAGCATTCCGCTCGCGTAGGGTACGCATTCGGGATAAAGCGACGAATCGGGTGCAGGGCTGTGGGCGGAATCGATCATCGACGGGCGGATGCGGCCACGGGCGACAGTCCGTATGATCGCACTTCGTGAGCGCAAACCTTCGCAAGCAACTAACTTCCATTACCTGCCTGCCGGACGACGCACTGGGAGCGCTGCTGGTCGGCCGCCTGTGGCAGCCTGCGGCGCAGGGTCCGACACTGGTTCACGTCGACGGCGACGACCTGCGCGATCTGTCGGCGATCGCCCCGACGGCGAGCGAGCTGCTGAACCGCCCCCACGCCGTGCGCAGGATCCGGACCGCCGCGAAATTGCCGCGCGTCGCGTCGCTTGCAGAGGCGCTCGTCAATTCGGCCGCCGACGATCGCGACGAAACCGCGCCTTGGCTACTTGCGCCGTCCGACCCGCAGGCGATCAAGGCGGCCGGCGTCACGTTCGTCGCCAGCATGCTCGAGCGCGTGATCGAGGAGCAGGCGCGCGGCGATCCCGCGCGGGCGGATGCCGTAAGGCGCAAGATTGCCGGCGTCGTCGGCGACAACCTGCGCAGCGTGCGGCCGGGATCGACAGAGGCGGCGCGCGTCAAGGACGTCGCTGATCGCCGAAGGCCTGTGGTCGCAATACCTCGAAGTCGGCATCGGTCCGGACGCCGAGATCTTCACCAAATCGCAGCCGATGTCCGCCGTCGGCACCGGTGCCGACATCGGCATCCACCGGCAATCGACGTGGAACAATCCGGAGCCGGAGATCGTGCTCGCGATCAATGCGCGCGGCGAAACGGTGGGCGCGACGCTCGGCAACGACGTGAACCTGCGCGACTTCGAGGGCCGCAGCGCGCTGTTGCTCGGCAAGGCGAAGGACAACAACGCGTCGTGCGCGATCGGTCCGTTCATCCGGCTGTTCGACGAATCGTTCACGCTCGATACGGTTCGGAACTGCGAGTTGACGCTGACCGTCGACGGGCCGGAGGGATTTGCGTTGAGCGGATCGAGCTCGATCGGCGAGATCAGCCGCGATCCGCTCGATCTCGTGAGCCAGGCGATCGGCCCGAACCATCAGTATCCCGACGGGCTGATGCTGTTCCTCGGGACGATGTTCGCGCCGACGCAGGACCGGCGCGGGCCCGGTCAGGGCTTCACGCACGAAGTGGGCGACATCGTGCGCATTGCCACGCCGTCGCTCGGCGCGCTCGTCAATCGCGTGAACTACGCCGACGCGATCGCGCCGTGGACGTTCGGCGCGGGGGCGCTGATGCGCAATCTTGCGGCGCGCGGATTGCTTCGGTGATGCCGGGCATCACCCGCGAAAAGGAGTGATCCATGGAAAAGGTCGAGACACGGTTGCTGGAGGAATGGAAGGCCAATCTGGACCTGCTCAAGTTCTATGAAACGCTCAAGCAACAGCGTTTCAGTCATTTCCTTACGATCCAGACGGCGTTCCTGGCGATTTTCGGACTGCTCGCCAAGGAAGCGATCGGGGTGTTCTCGCTCATCACGATAGCCGCGCTCGTCGTGGTGCCTGTCGCACCGCTCTTCATCTCGTTTTATTTCATGCGTCTCGATGCGCGCGGCCGCGCGTTCGTCGATACCGCCAATACGAGATTGCTGGTCATCGAAGGCGAGTGGGAAATCGCGTTTCCACACAATCACTTCTCAACATACCAGCAGCAATTCGCCGTCCTGTCTCGCCGCGACGCCGCGACCGCCAAAAAGTATCTCGGTATCCGCAATCTCGGCGACGATCCCTACGAGCGGCTCGTACAGTCAAAGTCCGCGCACGCCTCCGAAGCCGCGATACTGCGGCTGTTCTGGTGGCTGTGGATCATCCTGTTCGGTTCGATGCTCATCCATCTCGGCTGGCACCTGGGTCACCCGGATTGGCGGCCGCCGCTCGCGTAGCGAAGCATCGAGGCATGCGCTACGCGGCGCGGCGACGGTTGCTGAACGAGACGACGCGCTGCCGCTGCTCGCCGAGGCCGTCGATGCCGAGCGTGACGACATCGCCCGCCTTCAGCCATTGCTGCGGTTTCATGCCCATGCCGACGCCGGGCGGGGTCCCCGTCGTGATCACGTCCCCCGGTAGAAGCGTCATGTAGCGCGAAACGTCGGCGACGACGGCGGCGACACCGAAGATCATCGTGCGCGTGTTGCCGGTCTGCTTGCGCACGCCGTTCACGTCGAGCCACAGGCCCAGGTTCTGCGGGTCCTTGATCTCGTCGGCGGTGACGAGCCACGGGCCGATCGGGCCGAACGTGTCGCAGCCCTTGCCCTTGTTCCATTGCGAGGCGCTGCGCTTCATCTGGAATTCGCGTTCGGACACGTCGTTGACGATGCAATAACCGGCGACGCAACGCATCGCATCCTTGACGGCGACGTGACGCGCCGTACGCCCGATGACGACGCCGAGCTCGACTTCCCAATCGGTCTGCGTCGAATCCATCGGCAGCATGATGTTGTCGTTCGCACCGACGATGCAGGTCTGCGACTTGAAGAAGACGACCGGGTATTCCGGAATCGGCGAGCCGGTCTCCTTGGCGTGATCGATGTAGTTCAGGCCGATCGCGACGAATTTCGACGGCGTCGCCACGCAGGGTCCGAGGCGCGGCCGTCCTTTGACCGCCGGCAGCCTCCGCGTGTCGAGCTTGCGCAGCGCGGTAAGCGATGCCGGGGCGAGCGCCGCTGCGTCGATGTCGGTCAGCTTGCGCGACAGATCGCGCAGAATTCCGTCGACGTCGATCAGGCCGGGCTTCTCGCGCCCCGGAGCGCCGTAACGTACGAGCTTCATCGTGAATCCTCCATGATGTGAGAAGCCTAGATGGTCATGCCGCCGTCGCAGGAGTAGACATTTCCGGTGACGAAAGCCGCTTCGTCGGACGCAAGAAATACGATCAGCGGCGCGATTTCCTCCGGCTTCGCGAGGCGTCCCATCGGCTGGCGCGCGATGAACATCCTGCGCGCCTCGGCCGGGTCGGCGAACGCGCCGATCCGATCGGCGAGCGACGGCGTGTCGACCGTGCCGGGCGCGATCGCATTGCAACGAACGCCCTGCTGGACGTAATCCGCCGCGATCGCCTTCGTAAGCCCGATCACGGCCGCTTTGGACGCGCCGTAGACGAATCGATTGGGGAGCCCTTTGATCGATCCTGCGATCGACGCCATGTTGACGATGCTCGCGCTCCGGCCGGTCGTCGCGTGGTGGCGCAGCATCTTCGGCAGCGCCGCGCGAATCGCCGTGTACATCGCGCGAGCGTTGAGGTTGAAGCTGAATTCCCAGTCCTTCGGCGAGCAATCGAGAATCGTGCCGTTGTGCACGTAGCCCGCGCAATTGAACAGGATCTGCAGCGGCGGCAACTCGGCCAGCATCGCCGCAACCGCCGCGTCGTCGAGCACGTCGAGCCGGCGCGTCGAAAGATTCGCGATGCCCCGCATGCGCTCGAGCAGCGCGGCGTCGACGTCGGTGGCGATCACCTGCGCGCCCTCGCGCGCCATCGCGATCGCGGCTGCGTGGCCGATGCCCTGGCCCGCGGCCGTGATCAACGCGGTCTTGCCTTCGAGCCGTGCGGTCATCGGATGCCGGTGCGCGCGAAACGGCGGATTCTACGCCATGCGCACCGCGGCCCTGCCCGCGGGATTCCGTGGACAGGATCAGTGCATGAACGTGTCGACGAAAAACGCGAACGCGATGCGCCATGCGGCTTCGGCAGCCGGGGCGTAGTAGCTTTCGCGGTCAATGGTCGCGAACGCATGCGGCGCATCGGGCAGCACCGCCATCGTGTAGCGCTTGTTGGAATCCGACAGCGCCTTCGCGACTCGCGCGTGCTCGTCGCTTGCGATCGATGCGTCCCTTGCGCCGTAGATCAGCAGTTGCGGTGCCGCCAGATCTTCCACCCGATCGACGAGCGGCTTGCGCTTGCCGCGCGGGACCGCGGGCGCGATGCCGCCGCCGTAGAACGACACCGATGCCGCGAGACGCTGGCCGTGAACCGCATTGGCAAGGAACGCGAGGCGCCCGCCCATGCAGAAACCGATGACGGCAAGCCGGCCATCGCGCGCGCCCTGCGCGACCAGCGTGTCGAGCGCCGCGCCGACCTCGCGCATCGCCACGTCGTCGTCGACTTCGTTCAACCGCTCGATCGCGCGCTCGCGGTCGGCATACTCGAACACGTCCCCATGATAGATGTCCGGCGCAAGCGCCATGTAGCCGGCGCGCGCGAAGCGCTCGCATACGCCCTTGACGAACGCGTTGAGGCCGAACGCTTCCATGATCACGACGACGCCGATGCCTGGAACGCCGCTCGGCTTGGCGAGGTAGCCGGAGACGCCGGACGCGATCGACACGAACTCGGTGTGCAGGGCAGGCGCGGCCATCGAAGCACCTTTGGGCGTCACGGCGAAGTCGCAACGCGAAGAATGCGACGCCGCACGCACGTGCGCAAGCGCCGGATGCGGGAAGTTGTTCCGGCGCGGGTCGGCTGTTGCGCGCATGCCGCCGCGGTGCAGATCGGTTCGGCCACGGACCGCCCGGTGTCGCATCGGCCTGCTACACTCGATCGGGACGATGCAGCGAGGCGGACGCCGCCGGCGGGTGCGCGTCGGCCGCGTGCCACGGCGAGGCTTTTAAAGGGAGAATGAGCGCGTGAGCAAGCTCCGCCTGACGCTGCGGCGCCGGAACGGCAGGTTGCCGAAGCGAAGGCTCGAGCCGGAGGTGTCGCTCGCGCCGGAGACGATCGAAAGCTTCCGGATCTGATGGCTGGAGCGGCGAAGCCGGAAGCCGCGAATCCGCTGGCGGTCGGCGCGACCGGCGCGCCGCCGCGCTTCGCGCAGTTCGATGTCAAGTGGATCGTCATCGGCGCGTGCATTGCGCTGGTGCTCTACCTCGCGCTGGTGCCGCTCGCGTTTCTGCTGTGGCAAAGCGTGCACACGCCGGCGAGCGCAACGGCTGCGCCGCTTCTGACCTTCGACAACTACCGCGCGGCCTATTCGTCCGCGGAAACCGCGCGGCTGTTCGGCAACTCGCTGCAGTTCGCCGTTGGAACGTCGCTTGTCTCGTTCGTCGCCGGCACCGCGCTTGCCTGGATGAACGAGCGCACGAACACGCCGTTCAGGCGCCTGTTCTTCGGATTGTCGATCGTTCCGCTGATCATTCCGGGTGTGCTGTTCGCTGTCGCCTGGATCCTGCTCGGCAGCCCGCGGATCGGGCTCGTCAACCTGGTACTGCAGAAAGTGTTCGCGACGGACGCCGTGTTCCTCAACGTCTATTCGCTGTGGGGCATGGTGTTCGTGGACGGATTGCACTATTCGCCGATCGCGTTTCTGATGATGAGCGCGGCATTTCGCGCGATGGATCCGTCGCTCGAGGAGTCCGCGCACGATGAGCGGCGCCAACGCATTGCAGGTGGCATGGCAGATCACGCTCAAGCTGTCGTGGCCCGCGGCATTCGCGACGCTGCTGATCCTCTTCGTGCGCGGGATCGAATCCTTCGAAGTGCCCGCGCTGCTGGGCCTTCCGGCCGGCATTCCGGTATTCACGTCGGCCATCTACCAGGCGATCCACCGCTACCCGAGCCAGGTCGGGCTCGCATCGGCGTACGCGGTCACGCTGCTGCTGATCACAGCGCTCGGCGTGTACTTCCAGTCGCGCGCTGACTCCGGCACGGCAACCGCTACGCGACGATGACCGGCAAGGGCTTCGGCCGCAGCCGATCGATCTCGGCGCTGGCGCTGCCTGGCGGCGGCGCTCTTCATCGTTTACTTCCTGCTGATCGTCGGTGCTGCCGTTCTCTGGTGCTGCTGTGGTCCTCGTTCCAGAAGTTCTACTCGGTGCCGTCCTGGCAGGCGCTGCACAACCTCACGCTCGACCCGTATCGCTTCATCTTCACCTATCCCGATCGCCGCGCGCGGTCTGGAACAGCCGTGCTGCTCGGTGCCGGCAGCGCAACCGCGATCATGCTCGTGACCTCGGTGATCTGCTGGATCGTGGTCAAGACGCAAGCATGCCCGGTCGCTGGCTGCTCGACAACGTCGCCTCGCTGCCGATGGTCTTCCCCGGCCTGGTGCTCGGCCTCGCGATCATGATCTTCTACCTGAACGTCGACGTCGGCGTCTACGGCACGATGTGGATCCTCTTCATCGCCTACGTGACGCGCTTCATGCCCTACGGGCTGCGCTACAACACGACGTCGATGCTGCAGATCCACAAGGAGCTCGAGGAGTCCGCGGCGATGAGCGGCGCGTCCTGGGGGACGACTTTCACCGCATCATCCTGCCGCTGCTCAAGCCCGGCCTCGTCGCCGGCTGGATCTACGTCATGATCGTCTCGGTGCGCGAGCTCTCCAGCTCGATCCTGCTCTACAGCCCGGGCACCGAGGTCGTTTCGATCACGATCTGGGAGCTGTGGGAGAACGGCCAGTACGTGGAACTGTCGGCGCTGGGCGTGCTGCTATCCTCGCGCTCTTCGCGCTGGTGATGGTCGCGCAGTGGCTGGCGCGCGCGTTCGGCATGAGGGAAGCGTGAGCGGGATGCGTGCGGGCACACGATCAATCGCGCGCTGCACGGCGCCACGACACGAGCACTGAGGAGCGAGCGTGCTGAGAGTCCAGGCGATATGCACCGAGTACCCGAACGACGCGGCGAGATCGTCAAGGCCGCGCAGGACGTCAGCTTCGAGGTCCCCGAGGGCAAGCTCTTCACGCTGCTCGGCCCCAGCGGCTGCGGCAAGACGACGACGCTGCGCTCGATCGCCGGGCTCGAGCGCCCGCGCGCGGGCGAGATCGCGTCGGCGACCGCCGTCGTCTACTCGGCGCACGGGGCATCTTCGTCGCGCCCAACCGGCGCGGCTTCGGCATGGTGTTCCAGTCCTACGCCATCTGGCCGCACATGAACGTGTTCCAGAACGCGGCCTTCCCGCTCGAGGTCGGCTCGCAGGCCGGTCTCGCGCGGAGCGAAGATCCGCGACAAGGTGATGCGGGTGCTCACCGCGGTGCAGCTCGAGCCGCTTCGCCGAGCGCGAGGCGACCAAGCTCTCCGGAGGCCAGCAGCAGCGCCTCGCGCTCGCGCGGGCGCTGGTGATGGAGCCGCAGCTGCTGCTGCTCGACGAGCCGCTCTCGAACCTCGACGCGAAGCTGCGCGAGCGCATGCGCTTCGAGCTGAAGCGCCTGCAGCGCGAGCTGCGGATCACGACCGTCTACGTCACCCACGACCAGAGCGAGGCGCTGGCGCTCTCGCACTCGATCGCGGTGATGAACGAAGGGCGCATCCAGCAGATCGGCCCGCCGCGCGACATCTACGAGAAGCCGCGCAGCCGTTCGTCGCCGATTTCGTCGGGACGACGAACTTCATCGACGGCGAGTTGATCGGGCGCGGGGCCGCATGCGCACGGGTCGCACCGAAATCGGCGACCTCGAGATCCGCCGGCGAGGAGCTGCGCGCAGGCGACCGCGTGGTGCTGTCGGTGCGGCCGGAGGACGTGGAGCTCTCCGAGGCCAGGCCCGAAGGCGCCAACGCGTGGGAGGGGCACGTCGACCAGAAAGTGTTTCTCGGCGAATACAACGATTTCCAGGTCAAGCTCGGCGAGCGAGCTGCTCGCGCGCTGCCATCCCTCGCTACGCACCCGCGTCGGCGAGGCGATCCACATCGCGATCGATCCGGAGAAACTCCTGGCGCTGAAGACCCGGTAATATCCGCAGTAGATCGGGCGGGACCAGCGTCTTCGGGTCCGCAGATACGAGTCCCAGGGGAGGGGCCGATGAGGACTGGATTGCTCGCGATCGCGTGGGCCGGCTTGGCCAGCGTTCAGATGACGGCGTTCGCACAGTCGGTCACGATGTACGGCAGGCTCTATCCCGAGGTGATCTGGACGCGCATGACCGGGGCCACGCAGCCCGGAGCGCCGGTCAGCACGCTGGCCGGCAAGCCGACCGGCGAAGGCTTCGACAACGTCGTCAAGATGGACTCGTCCAATTCTCGATTCGGGATTCGCGGCGAGGAGCCGCTGGGCGGGGGACTGAGGGCGGTCTTCATCATCGAGCAGCGGATTCTCGTCGACACGGGTGGCACGCAGCTGGCGAGCCGCAACACGTTCGTCGGGCTCGAGAGCGACAAGTGGGGCGGCATCAAGCTCGGCGGGTTCGACACGGTCTACAAGGAGATCGGCGACACGCTGTCGTTCCTGGGTGTGTCGAGCGGCAATTTCGTGTCGAACAGCAACCTGCTGTCCAAGCAGGGATTCGGCGCCAATTCGGCGGGAAGCTTTCACCTGCGCCGCGCCAATTCGGTCCGCTATGAAACGCCGCAGGCCCGCGGCCTGCAGGGATTCGCGCAATACTCGCCCGACGAGACGAAGAACGATACGCGAAATGCGGATCTCCTGTCGCTTGGCGCCGTCTACGACAGCGGTCCGATCTACGCTGCGATCGCGTACGAACTGCACGACGACACGTTCGGCGCTTCGCGCAATGTCCCGAGCGCATTGTCGAATGCCAACGATCCGAATGCGCGCTCGCGCGACACCGGCGTGCGCGGGACGCTGCAATACCGTTTCGGCGATCACGCGGTCGAAGCGAATCTCGCCGGCATCGAATACCGTGAGCGCGGTGGCCAGAGCGGACGCTTCGAGTCCTACCGTCATGCGACCTGGAGCATCGGCGTCGACTCGAAATGGAGCGACGCATGGCGTACGGCCGCCGCGTACGACTACGCCGGCGCGGGCAGCTGCCGGCTGTTCGGCGGCGGCCCGTGCAGTACCGGCGGCCTCGACGGCCGCCAGGTGGCACTCGGCGCCGCGTATTACTTTTCCAAGCGGACGTACGTTTTCGCGCTGTATGCGAAGTTGTGGAACGGTCATGCGGCGCAATACAACAACATCGACGGCATCGACGTACCGCCCGGTGCGGATATCCAGCAATTCGCACTCGGCATCACCCACAACTTCTGACCTGCACGGTCGCCGATGATCGCGTCGAAATCATCCGGCATCGCGCGCTCCGCCGTCGCGCTCGGCGCATTCCTCGCGGCCGCCGCATTCGCGCAAGCGCCCGCTCTCGCAACGTACCGGGGCGCCGACCGGCTGCAACGGATCACCGAAGCGGCCAAGCGCGAGGGTGTGGTCACGATCTACACGTCGACGCCGGTCGACGACATCAAGGTGTTGACCGACGCGTTCGAGCGCAAGTACGGCGTCAGGACGAATGTGTGGCGCGCGAGCTCCGAAACGGTGCTGCAACGGGGCGTCGCCGAGGCGCGGGCCGGCCGCATCGACGTCGACATCTTCGAGACCAACGGCCCGGAGCTGGAAGCGCTGGCGCGCGAAGGGATGCTCACGCCCGTCTGGTCGGCGACGCTCGACCGGTTGATGCCGGAGGCACGAACGTCGCACGGCCTGTGGGTCGGCACGCGGCTGAACGTGTTCGCGCTCGCCTACAACACGAAGCTGGTGAAGCAAGCGCGATCTGCCGTCGAGCTACGAAGAGCTCGCCGATCCGAAGTGGAAGGGCAGGCTCGGGATCGAGGCGGACGACGCCGATTGGTTCGCGACCCTCAGCGGTCTGCTCGGCGAAGAGAAGGCGCGGAAGCTCTTCCGGGACATCGTCGCGAAGAACGGCATTTCGGTGCGCAAGGGACACACGCTGCTCGCGAAGCTGGTCGTCTCGGGCGAGGTGCCGCTGGCGCTCACCGTCTACAACTACAAGGCCGAGCAGCTCAAGCACAAGGGCGCGCCGATCGACTGGTTCGTCATCGGCCCGCGATCGCGCAGGTCAACGGCGTCGGCGTCGCGGCGCGCCCGCCGCATCCGCACGCCGCGGTGCTGTTGTACGACTTCGAGATCAGCGAGGAAGGCCAGAGCTGCTGCTTCGCGCAGCATTCGTGCCGACCAACAGCAACGTGGACACGCCGCTCAACAATTTTGCGCTGCGGCTCATCGACGCGCATGCGGTGCTGGACGAAAGGCTGAAGTGGGAGTCGCGCTATGCCGACGTTCTGCGAGCAGGGACGAAATAGCGACTGGTCGGTAGTGGTCTTGAACCACTACCGACTGGTCATACCACTTGACCACCTGACCCCGTGCGAGTAGCCTTTGCCGATCCGAATCCGGGTTCCGGGCGCCGACGACGCCGGCACCCGTCCGGCGCCAATGCCTTTCCAGAGCATCGAACCCCGCCGGCTGTATCGGCAGATCGCCGACCAGATCCGCACGCTGATCAGGAGCGGCGAATACCTGGCGGGCTCGCGGCTGCCGCCGGAGCGCGATCTCGCGCGACAGCTCGGCGTGTCGCAGGCCCTCGGTGCGCGAGGCGCTGATCGCGCTGGAGGTCGAAGGGCTGGTCGAGGTCCGCATCGGATCGGGCATCTACGTTCGGGCGCCGGTGGAAGGCGCCGGCGGCGACAGTCGCCGAGGCGGCGGCCGGACCGTTCGAGTTGCTGCGCGCGCGCTATGTGATCGAATCGCGAATGCGCGGCGCTCGCGGCGAAGTCGGCGAAGCACGCGCAGGTGCAGGCGATCGAGGCTGCGCTGGACGAGATGGATCGGGAGATGGACGCGGGACAGCAGCCGCTCGCCGGGCGACCGGCTGTTTCACCTGCGCATCGCGGAGGCGACCGGCAACGGCGCGCTCGTGCACGTGATCAAGCTGCTGTGGGACGAGCGCAGCGGGCCGCTCTACAAGCAGCTCGAGCATCACTACGATTCGCCCGAGCTGTGGCGCGCGGCGATGAGCGAGCATCGCGCCGTGCTGAAGTCGATCGCGCGCGCGCGATCCGCGGTGCTGCGCGCGCCGCGATGCAGCGCCACCTGAACCAGGCGTACAAGCGATTCAGCAAGGGCTGGAACACGCTGCAATAGCCTGCACGGACTCAGGAGAATCACGATGCTTGCCTGCCGCATTCACGCCAAGGACGACCTGCGCGTCGAAGCCGCCGACATGCCCGGCCGTCGGCCCCGGCGAGGTGCTGCTGCGCCTCGGTGCCGGCGGCATCTGCGGATCCGACCTGCACTATTTCTTCGAGGGTCGCAACGGCAGCTTCGTCGTGCGCGAGCCGCTGATCCCGGGCCACGAGGCGTCGGCGGTCGTCGCCGGCGTCGGCGCCGGCGTCACGCGCGTCAAGGTGGGCGACAAGGTCGCCGTCAGCCCGTCGCACGCGTGCGGCCGCTGCGACTATTGCCGCGAGGGCCGCGAGCAGCTTTGCGTCAACATGCAATTCCTCGGCAGCGCGAGCCTCTTCCCGCACGTGCAGGGCATGTTCCGCGAATATCTTCGTCATGGGCGAGCGGCAGTGCTATCCGGTGGCCGGCGACGTCTCGCTCGGCGAACTCGCCTTCGCCGAGCCGCTCGCCGTCGCGCTGCACGCGGTCAACCGCGGCGGCGATCTGCTCGGCAAGTCGGTGCTGATCACCGGCGCGGGCACGATCGGCTGCCTGACGGTGCTTGCCGCGCGGCTCGCCGGCGCGGCGCAAGATCACCGTCAGCGACGTCCTCGATCGGCCGCTTGCACAGGCGAAGGCCGTCGGCGCCGACGCGACGCTGCACGCCGCGCGCGATGCGGACGCGCTGGCGCGGCCGCAGTTCGACGTCGCGTACGAGGTTTCGGGCAGCTTCGCGGCGCTCAAGTCGTGCGTCGCGGCGGCGAAGCGCGGCGGCGACGATCGTGCAGGTGGGCACGCTGCCGCACGAGCCGCTGCCGTTCGTCGTCAACGAGCTGATGGCGAAGGAGCTCGACCTGCGCGGCGCGTTTCGCTGGGGCATCGAATTCGACTGGGCGGTCGACTACCTTTCGTCGCGCCGCGTCGACGTGCGGCCCCTCCTGTCCGGACAATATCCGCTGGCCCAGGCTGTCGACGCTTTCCAGGCGGCCGCCGACAAGAACCGCAGCACCAAGGTCCAGGTAGTCGTGGCGCACTGAAAGGCTGAAGGAGAAGCGCATGCTGACTCGTTCTTCGCTGACGATCCGGTTGCACCCGGCCGACGATGTCGTCATCGCGCGCCAACAACTGGTCGGCGGCACCACGCTGATCGACGAAAACGTGACGATCGCCGGCCTGGTCCCGCCCGGGCACAAGGTTGCGACACGGGCGCTTGCAGCCGGGTCGCCGGTGCGGCGCTACAACCAGATCATCGGCTTTGCGAGCAGGGACATTGCGCCGGGCGAACACGTCCATCTGCACAACCTCGCGATGGGCGCGTTCGATCGCGACTACGCGTTCGGCGTCGACGCCAAACCCACGGCGTACATCGAGCCGGCCGCGACGTTCATGGGCATCGTGCGGCGGGATGGCCCGAACGCCGGCAAGGTGGCGACGCGCAACTACCTCGGCATCCTGTCCACCGTCAATTGCTCCGCCACCGTTGCGCATGGCATTGCCGATCATTTCAACGCGGAGAGACTCGCGGCGTTCCCCGGCGTCGACGGCGTCGTCGCCCTTACGCACGGGTCCGGCTGCGGCATGGACACGCAAGGCGAGGGAATGCAGATCCTGCGGCGCACGCTCGGCGGCTACGCCAGGCACGCAAACTTCGCCGGCGTGCTGATCGTCGGCCTCGGCTGCGAGGCGAACCAGATCAGCGCATTGCTCGGCGCGCAGCAACTGCGCGAGGGTCCGTTGCTGCGGACCTACTCGATCCAGGACACCGGCGGCACGGCGAAATCGATCGCGCGGGGTGTCGCGATGATCGACGAGATGCTCCCGCATGCCAACGACGTTGCGCGAGAGCCTGTGCCTGCTGCGCATTTGACGCTCGGATTGCAGTGCGGCGGGTCGGATGGCTACTCGGGCATCACGGCCAACCCCGCGCTCGGTGCGGCCGTCGACCTGCTCGTGCGCCACGGCGGCACGGCCATCCTGTCGGAGACGCCCGAAATTTATGGCGCCGAACATTTGCTGACGCGGCGCGCCGCGTCGCGCGAAATCGGCGAAAAGCTCGTTTCGCGGATCCGCTGGTGGGAGGACTACACGGCGCGCGAGCGCGGCGAGATGAACAACAATCCGTCGCCGGGCAACAAGGCGGGCGGCTTGACGACGATCCTCGAAAAATCGCTCGGCGCGGTCGCGAAAGGCGGCACGACGAACCTGGTCGAGGTGTACGAATACGCGGAGCCGGTGACCGCGAAGGGCTTCGTCTACATGGACACGCCGGGGTACGACCCGGTGTCGGCGACCGGTCAGGTCGCCGGAGGCGCGAACATGATCGTGTTCACGACCGGCCGCGGATCGGCCTACGGTTGCGCGCCGTCGCCGTCGCTCAAGCTGTCGACGAATACGCCGCTGTGGGTGCGCCAGGAAGAGGACATCGATCTGAATTGCGGGGAGATCGTCGACGGCGGCGCGACGGTCGCAGGAATCGGCGAGCGGCTGTTCGAGCTGATCCTCGACACCGCATCCGGCGCGAAGACGAAGAGCGAACGACATGGCTACGGTCAGAACGAATTCGTGCCGTGGTATCTCGGCGCGGTGATGTGACGTGCGGGAGCCATCCTCGGTTGACACTTCCGGGGACCGCCCGTACGCTGCAATGAAGGTACGGCGCGCGAAACGCGTGCCGCATCAACGATGAGGGAATGTCAACGGGAGGCATCGATGAAGTTCGTCACGAAGTGCATCGCCGCGCTGCTGGCGTTGGGCATGCTGTGCGCGGCTGCACCTGCTGCGGCGCAGGAAAAACTGGTCGTCTGGTGGGTCAAGGGCTTCTACAAGTCCGAAGACGACGCGCTGTACGAAATGATCAGGAAGTACGAGCAGAAGACCGGCGTCAAGGTCGAGCTGTCGCAATACGCGGTGCAGGACATGATTCCCAAGACCGTATCGGCGCTCGACGCGGGCACGCGTGCCCGACGTCGCGTATGTCGACGTGTACGACTTCCAGGTCACCGGCAAGTGGGCGTACGACGGCAAGCTCGAGGACCTCTCGGACATCCTGACGCCGATCAAGGACAAGTTCCTGCCGAATACGCTGGAGACCACGTACCTGCTGAATTCGAAGACGAACAAGCGCGCGTACTACGCGTTTCCGCTGAAGCAGCAGACGATGCACATCGAGTACTGGAAGGACATGCTCGAGGAGGCGGGCCTCAAGGAATCCGACATTCCGGCAACCTGGAAGGAATACTGGAGCTTCTGGTGCGACAAGGCGCAGCCCGACTACCGCAAGAAGACCGGCAAGCGCATCTACGGCACCGGCTTTCCGATGGGCGTCGACTCGAGCGACTCGTACTATTCGTTCCTGACGTTCATGGACGGCTACAACGTCAAGCTCGTCGACGACAACGGCAAGGTCACCGTCAGCGATCCGAAAGTGCGTGCCGGGATGATCAACGCGCTGCGCGACTACACGACGCCGTACGTCAAGGGCTGCACGCCGCCGTCGTCGACAAGCTGGAAGGACCCGGACAACAACGTCGCGTTCCACAACAAGACGACGATCATGACGCACAACGCGACGATATCGATCGCGGCGAAGTGGTTCGACGACATGAACAACGCGACGCTGAAGCCCGAAGAGCGCGAGCAGGCGAAGAAAAACTACTACGACAACATCCGGACGTCCGGCTTCCCGAAGAAACCCGACGGCACGACGTTCACGTACCGCGCGGCGGTGAAGACGGGCGTGATCTTCGCCAATTCGAAGAACAAGGCAGCGCGGCAAGGAATTCGTATCGTTCCTGCTGCAGGACGAGAACCTGATCCCCTACGTCGAAGGCGCGCTCGGACGCTGGTATCCGGTGACCAAGTCGGGTGCGGCGCGGTTGTCGTTCTGGCTCGCCGATCCGCACCGGACGTCGGTGCAGAGACAGTTCGTCGCGGGGACGACGAGCTTCGAATTCACGAAGAATTACAAGTTCACGATCCTCAATAACGAGAACGTGTGGGCGAAGGCCATGAATCGCGTGGTCAGCGAGAAATGGCCCGTCGACAAGGCGGTCGATGAGATGCTCGCGCGCATCAAGGAAGTCGCGGGCTGACGCCCGACGCGCGCGCCGCGCCGTTCGGACGACGGTCCGCGCGGCGCGCTGACGCGGGAGCGGTTGACGATGGCGACGCTTGCATTGCCGAAGGTCGAACCGGTCGCGCCGGCCGGGCCGCCGCGCAAGCGCCTTTCGCCGTGGCACGCCTGGGGCATCGCGCTCCTCGCGCCGTACGTGCTCGTGTTCCTGGTATTCGTGCTGTACCCGGTCGGGTACGGCTTCTGGCTCGCCCGCGACCCGCAGAGCTACGTCCAGTTGTTCGACGATCCGGTGTTCGCGGGCTCGGTTGTCAATACGCTGATCTTCCTCATCGTCGGCATCAATATCAAGATGCTGATCGCGCTGTTCCTGTCCGGCTTTTTCGTCATCGCGCGCCCGTGGATCAGGTGGCTGTCGGTGCTGTTCATCCTGCCCTGGGCAGTGCCGTCGATTCCGACGATCCTGTCGATCCGCTTCATGCTGAATCCGGAATGGGGCGTGATCAACCAGCTCATTTTCAAGCTGACGGCGGAGGACGGTCCGAACTGGCTCAACGATCGCTGGATCGCGCTGTCGATGGCGATCCTCGTCCACATGTGGAAGAGCCTTCCGTTCTGGACGATGATCCTGATTGCCGCGCGCCTGGCGATTCCCCACGAGCTCTATGAAGCCTCGAGCGTCGACGGCGCGTCGGGCTGGCAGAAATTCCGCTTCGTCACCTGGCCGTCGCTGGCGACGCTGTACCTCACGTCGACGATCCTGTCGATGATCTGGACGCTCGGCGACTTCAACAGCGTCTACCTGCTGACCGGCGGCGGTCCGGCCGACCTCACGCACGTGCTGGCGACGCTCGGCATCCGCTACCTGCGGCTCGACCGGGTCGATCTCGCGATGGCGACGATCGTCGTCGCACTGCCGTTCGTGCTGCCGCTCGTGTATTTCATGATGAAGCGCCTTTCGAAATGAGCGCCGCAGGGCCGTCCCAAGGCGCACATTCCGCCCCCACGGGGGGCAGCGCAGCGGCGCAGCCGCAAGCGTGGGGGGGTCATGTCCGGCGCGTGGCGACCGAGGCTAAGCTGTGGCTGATCGGCATTCCGGTGCTGATCTGGACGATGCTGCCGATCTACCACCTGTTCCTGTTCTCGATTTCGAGCAAGGACGAAGCGTTTTCGGGCCGGCTGTGGCCCGAGCATCCGACGCTGCGCAACTTCGATATCGTGTTTCACGAGCAGCACTATTTCCTGAATCACTTCTGGAGGCAGTTCGGCAATTCGCTGCTGATCGCAGTCGCGGTCGGCGCGATCACGCTGGCGATCGCGGCGACGGCGGCATTTTCGATCAGCCGCCTGAAGGCGCGCGGCGGGCGGCTGGTGCTCAATTGCGCGCTGTTCACGTATTTCATCCCGGCGGCGTTTCTCGCGGTGCCGATGTACAAGGCAATGGGCGCGTACGGATTGCTGAATTCGCAATGGTCGCTGATCCTCGCGATGGTGACGATCGCCTCGCCCTATGCGATCTGGGTGCTGAAGCAGGCGTCCGACAAGCTGCCGTTCGAGCTCGACGAGGCCGCGCGGATCGACGGCGCGTCCCCGCTGCAATTGTTCCGCCTCGTCTACCTGCCGCTGATGGCCCCGTCGCTGGTGGCGGTCGGGACCTACGCGCTGCTGCTCGCGTGGAACGAATACCTGTATGCATTCCTGCTGCTGTCCCGCGACCAGGACATCACGCTGCCTGTCGCGCTCGGCCACTTCCTCTCCGCCGACGATTCTCCGTGGGAACTGCTGATGACCACCGGCTTGATATATGCGTTGCCGCCGGCAGCGATCTACTACGCGTTCAAGCGCTACATGGTGTCCGGCCTCACCTCCGGCGCCGTCAAATCGTAAGGACAGACATGGCCGCAGTCTCGTTTCAGCACATCGAGAAGGCCTTCGGCAGCACGAAGGTCATCCACGGGATCTCGTTCGACATCCACGACGGCGAATTCATGGTGCTCGTCGGCCCCTCCGGCTGCGGGAAGTCGACGCTGCTGCGAATGCTCGCGGGGCTCGAAGACATCACCGGCGGGACGATCGCAATCGACGGCCGCACGGTGAACGGCGTCGACTCGAAGGATCGTGACATCGCGATGGTGTTCCAGAGCTACGCGCTCTATCCGCACATGACGGTGCGCGACAACATGGGATTCAGCCTCCGGTTGCGCAAGGCCGACAAGACGGAGATCGAAGCGCGCGTCGCGCGCGCGGCGAAGATCCTCAACCTCGAGCCGTATCTGGAGCGGTATCCGCGGGAACTGTCGGGCGGCCAGCGGCAGCGCGTCGCGATGGGCCGCGCGATCGTCCGCGACCCGAAAGTGTTCCTGTTCGACGAACCGCTGTCGAATCTCGATGCGAAGCTCCGCGTGCAGATGCGCTCCGAGATCAAGGCGCTGCACCAGCGCCTGAAAACCACGACCGTCTACGTCACGCACGATCAGATCGAAGCGATGACGATGGCGGATCGCATCGTCGTGATGCGCGATGGGGTTGTCGAGCAGATCGGCACGCCGCTCGAGCTCTACGATCGCCCGGACAATCTGTTCGTCGCACAGTTCATCGGATCGCCGGCGATGAACATCGTCCAGGGCACGCTGCGCCGCGCGAACGGCACACCACACGTCGAGTCCGCCGACGGTGTTCGCTGGCCGCTCGGCGCCGGTGTCGGCGCGGACGGACAAGCGGTCACCTACGGCGTGCGGCCCGACCATCTCGAAGTAACCGGCAGCCAGGAGCGCGGCGTGGCAGGCGAAATCATCGTCGTCGAGCCGACGGGATCCGAGACGGAGCTCGTCGTGCGCATCGGCGATGCGCAGGTCATCGTCGAAACGCACGGCCGTTCCGCGCTGCAGCCCGGCGACAAGGTGACATTCGCCGTCGATCCCGCGAACGTTCACCTGTTCGACCAGGCGTCCGGCGCGCGGCTCTCGGCATGAGCGCCACGAGCGCCGGATTCCGGGAATTCTCCGTCGGCGGGCCGGCGCCATGAGCAGGAAGCCGCCTGAGCCCGCGCGAAAGCTTCGCTCTGCCGAATGGTTCGGACGCCACGACCGTGACGCGCTCGTCCATCGGTCATGGATGAAGAACCAGGGCATACCGCACGATCAGTTCGACGGCCGTCCGGTGATCGGCATCTGCAATACGTGGTCGGAAGCCACGCCGTGCAACGCGCATTTTCGCGATCTCGCGGATCACGTTCGTCGCGGCGTGCTCGATGCCGGCGGCTTTCCGATCGAATTTCCGGTGATGAGTCTCGGCGAAACGCTGATGCGGCCGACGACGATGCTGTTTCGCAACCAGGCCGCGATGGATGTCGAGGAGTCGATTCGCGCCAACCCGTTCGACGGCGTCGTGCTGCTCATGGGCTGCGACAAGACGACGCCGGCACTGTTGATGGGTGCGGCATCGTGCGACCTGCCGACGATCGGCGTGTCCGGCGGACCGATGCTCAACGGGAAATTCCGCGGTGAGGATATCGGCTCCGGCACGCACGTGTGGAAGTTCACGGAGATGCTGAAGACCGGCGACATGCACGAAGCCGACATGGTCGAGGCCGAGTCCTGCATGTCGCGCTCAGCGGGGCATTGCATGACGATGGGAACCGCCTCGACGATGGCGTCGATGGTCGAGGCGCTCGGCATCGGATTGCCGACCAACGCGGCGATACCCGCCGTCGATTCGCGGCGCAAGGTGCTCGCACGGATGGCCGGACGGCGGATCGTGCAGATGGTGGGCGAGGATCTGCGGATGTCGCAGGTCATGACCCGTCACGCGTTCGAAAACGCGATCATGATCAATGGCGCCATCGGCGGCTCGACCAACGCGGTCGTGCACCTGCTCGCCATCGCGGGCCGTATCGGCGTCCCGTTGTCACTCGACGATTGGGATCGCCTCGGCCGGACGATGCCCTGCGTGGTCAATCTGATGCCGTCGGGTCAATTCCTGATGGAGGATTTCTATTACGCCGGCGGCTTGCCCGTTGTCATCCGGGAAATCGGCGAATGGCTGCACAAGGATGCGCTGACGGTCAATGGGCGGACGATCTGGGAGAATTCGTCGAACGCGGTGAATTACAACGAAAAGGTGATCACGCCCGTCGCGCGGCCGTTCAAACCGCACGGAGGCATCGCCGTGCTGCGCGGCAACCTTGCGCCCGACGGTGCCGTGTTGAAGCCATCCGCGGCGACCCCCGAACTGATGCAGCATCGGGGGCGCGCAGTGGTTTTCGAAAACGTCGACGATCTGCATCGGCGCATCGACGATCCCGCGCTCGACGTCGATCCCGGCGACATCCTGGTTCTGAAGAACTGCGGACCGAAGGGCTATCCGGGTTTTCCGGAGGTCGGCAATTTCGCGCTGCCCGCGAAAATCCTGAAGCAGGGCATCAGCGACATGATTCGGATATCGGATGCACGGATGTCGGGAACGGCTTATGGAACCGTGGTTCTGCACACGGCGCCGGAAGCCGCGGCCGGGGGTCCGCTTGCGCTGGTTCGAAACGGCGACGTGATCGAGCTCGATGTTTCGCTGCGGCGCCTGCATTTGCATGTCGCCGATGACGAGCTCGTGCGCCGTCGCGTGCAATGGAAGCCGCCGCCACCGCATGCCGACCGCGGCTGGGTGAAGCTCTATTGCGACACGGTGCAACAGGCCGACAAGGGCGTCGACCTCGACTTTCTGGTCGGCAATTCGGGCGCGAAGGTCGGTCGTGAGAGCCATTGAGCCAGGACTGTCGCAAGTTCGGGTCCTTCGTGTGTGACCAACGGAAATCGCCAATGAGACTCGTTTGCCTTGCAGCCGTGATCCTGGTGACGATCGTGCCAGTTGCGCTGGGCGCCGCCGAGCCTTCCGCCCCGGTCGGCATTTCGCCGATCGACGAGAAGGTGATTCGAGACCTGGAGATGCAGTCATGGGTCGCATGGAAGGACCACGATGCGGCCTTCTTCGAGCGGTTCCTTTCGGCGGATCACGTCGACGTGCACGGGTACGGGATAGCCGGAAAGGCCGCCGTCGTCGACGGGGTGCGAGGCGCCTCATGCGTCGTGCAGAGCTATTCGCTTGGACCGTTCTCGCTGACCGCGGTGTCCGCGGACGCAGTACTCGTTACCTATCGCGCCGAGCAAAATACCTCGTGCGGTGAGCAGAAAGTGCCGAGCCCCGTGTGGGCAACCTCTCTCTACGCCAGGAGGGCGGGGGAGTGGGTGAATGTCCTGTATCAGCACACGCTCGCCCGCGGTTAGCCGGTGTCGCGAGGTGTCCCCTTCATTCGCATGACGAGAGTGGTTTCAGGAGGAGGTGCAATGACCCCGAACCGGCGAGTTTGGTTGCACTACGGCCTCGCGTCCGCCGCGATCATGTGCAGCATCGTTTCGCTCTTTGCCTTGGTGGAGATGGGTGCGCCAAGGTGGACCACTCCGCTCAATGCCGTGTCCATCGTCCTGGTTCTCCTGGCCGTGAAAACGCGCGGCCGCCGCCGATTCGACGCCAACGATAGCTGATCGCGGCCTCGATACCCTCGTGGCACATCGTTCAATGCAAAAGTATCGCGGCAGCTGTCATTGCGGTGCCGTTACCTTCGAGATCGAAACCGATTTTCCGGAGTTGACGACGTGCGATTGCTCGATCTGCCGGCGCAAGAATGCATTGATGGTCAAGGTGCACGAGGATCGGTTCAAGTTGCTCTCGGGCGACGATTCGCTGCGCGAGTACCGCTTCCACACGATGACTGCGCGCCATTTCTTCTGCCGGACATGTGGGATCTACCCGTTTCATCGCAAGCGGGTCACGCCCGACTACTTCGGTATCAATGTCTTCTGTCTTCACGATTTCGATCCGTCGGGCATTCCGGTGCGGCAAACCGTTGGTGCCGGCATGGAGTGACCGGCGGCGGCCCGCGCCGCTCGCGTCGTGCATGAGTTGTCGGAGAAGAACCTCGATGCCAATGTCCGACTACATCCGCGGTTTGAGAGACAAGGTGGGCACGACCGTCCTCGAGGTCCCGACGGTCAGCATCCTGTCGATCGACGACCGCGATAGAGTGCTGCTCGTACGCCACGCCGAGGGCAATGAATGGTCAACGCCCGGCGGAATGATCGAGCCCTATGAAACGCCGTCGAACGCTGCGCTACGCGAAATGTGGGAAGAAACGGGCCTCTATGTCGAGCTCACCCGCGTCATCGGCGTGTTCGGCGGAAACCTCTGCGCCAGCCGCTATTCAAACGGAGACAAGTTGGCCTGGGTAGCCACGCTGTTTGGCGCCAGGCCGATCCACGGAGTGCCGAAGCCCGATGGCGAGGAAACCCTCGAGGTTCGCTATTTCGATCGCGCGGAATTGATGCACGTTCGGTGCAAGCCGCATGTCGAGCTATTCCTTGATGCCGCCCAATCGTCGAAAGGGCAAGCGTATTTCCAGCAACCCACCTGGCGGCCGGGCGGCGCTTAAGCCCACGCCTGCACTCACCGGAAAGTCGATCATGAGCGAGCCGCAATCGTACCCATACGCCACGTACCTCAATGTCCGCTTCCCGGCGCTCTGCCTCATCGACGTTCCCTCGCTGGTCGACGCCTGCACCGAGCGCTGGTACAACCAGACCCTCTGCAAAGTGAACGATACCGTCGTTCGCCTTGGCGTCATGCAGGGCGAGTACCACTGGCACAAGCACGACAGTGACGACGAGTTTTTCTTTGTCCTCGATGGTCACTTCATCATCGATCTGGAAGACCGGTCGATCGATCTGGGCCCGCGGCAGGGATACGTCGTACCCAAGGGCGCGATGCACCGGACGCGAGCGCCTGAGCGTGCGGTCATTCTCATGGTCGAAACGGCGGCAATTGTGCCGACCGGAGATGCCTGACGCGGCTTGGACCCCCGCGGGCGGTTATCCGGTGCCGCCGGCAGATTCGATCAACCCAAGTCGACAGGTCGCGAGCATGCTCGATTCGTTTCACATTCGCCCGGCGACCGAGGCCGACGCTCCGGCCCTTCTGGACATCTATCGCCCGTTCGTCGAGTCATCGGCTGTCTCGTTCGAAACGGACGTGCCGACGCTCGAAGCGTTTGCCGTGCGTATCGCCAAGGCTGTCGCAGCCTGGCAGTGGCTCGTCGCGATGCGAGACGATCGATGCATCGGTTACGCATATGGCTCGACCTACCGCGAGCGTGCGGCATACCGGTGGTCCGTGGAAGTCTCCGCCTATGTGCATCCGGATCGTCACCGGCAAGGCGTCGGCCGTGCGCTTTACCTGAAGCTCTTCGAAGACCTGGCGCACAGGGGCTATTGCAATGCCTACGCCGGCATTGCGCTGCCCAATGACGCCAGCATCGCCCTGCACCGTAGCGTCGGATTCGAGCCCATCGGCACATTCAAGGCCGTCGGCCGCAAATTCGGCCGATGGCATGACGTCGCCTGGTTTCAGCGGGTCCTTCGCGAGTCGCCGCCGGCAGAAGAGCATCTGAGCCCATGGAGTCACCGATGACCGCGATCGCCTCGAAGATAGTACGCACGATGTGTCCGATGAGCTGTCATCCGACGCTCTGCGGCATGCTGGCCGAGGTGCGCGACGGGAAGCTCGTGGGAGTCAAGGGGGATGAAGCGAATCCGGACAGTCAGGGCTTTCTTTGCGTCAGAGGGCAAGCGTCGCGCGAAATCATCGACAATCCGGCGCGTCTGCTGCATCCGCTGATCCGGGATCGTCGCACCGACGCTTTCCGGCGGGCCGGCTGGGACGAAGCGCTTGATCGCATCGTGTCGGCGATGGCGCTCTCGGATCCGCAATCCGTCGGCATCTGGCCCGGCCACGGCATCTTCACGACCAACTATGGCACGCGCATCGGCGCGCAGCTCCTTGCCCGATTCGCGAACTTCCACGGCTCGCCAGTTCTGGAACCCTTCGATGATTTGCTGGGGTCTCGGCGCCTTCGGACTCGGACTGACCGGCATGCTCGAGACGAACACGAAGGAGGACATGGGCGAGCATTCGCAACTCATCATCCTCTGGGCGGCCAACCTGACGAGCCAGCCGAATACGGCGCGATACCTGCTTGCGGCGAAGCGCCGCGGCGCGCACATCGTTACGATCGACGTGCGCAGGACCGAGGCCGCCGCGAAGTCGGACGACGAGCTCATCATCAGGCCGGGCACCGATACCGCGCTGGCATTGGCGTTGATGCATGTGATCTGCGCCGAAGCGCGCCACGACGCGGCGTTCGTCGCGAAGCATACGGTAGGGTTCGATCAGCTGGCCGCGCATCTGCGGGCGTATCCGCCGGCTTGGGCGGCGGAAGTCACCGGCATTCCGGCCGAGCGAATCGTGGCGCTGGCGCGACGATACGCCGCCACGCGGCCGGCGATGATCGTGCTCGGCGGAAGCTCGATGCACAAAGGCGCCAATGGCTGGCAGGCCGGACGCGCGATTGCCTGTCTGCCGGGACTGACAGGAAACGTCGGCATTCCGGGCGGTGGCTTCGGTCCGCGCCACGGCAGCGCCGCTCACGGGCGCGGCCTGGGAAGCATCATCGAGCCGGGGCGCCGAGCACCCGGGACGATCATTCCGAACCAGATGTCCGCGGTCACGGCCGCGTTACGCGACGGCCGCATCCGGACGCTGCTGCTGATGGGCACGAACATGCTGTCGTCGTTCGCCGACGAGCGGGGAAGTCGCCGCCGGTCTGCAGCGGACCGGGCTCGTGGTGAGCTACGACCTCTTTCTGAACGATACGGCGCGCCGTTTGCCGATGTCGTATTGCCGGGAACCGCTTGGCTGGAAGAGCTGGGATGCAAGATGACGCACACGCATCTCTATCTGATGGAGCCGGCGCTCGAGCCGGCCGGCGAGACGCGCTCGCTCTATCGCTTGGTGAAAGATCTGGCCGCGAGACTCGATCTCGAGGGATTTCATCCGTGGGCGTCGGAGGAGGCGATGGTGAATGCCATCCTCGATCACCCTTGCACCGGTCACGCGACCGTGGCAGCGCTACGCGCACGAGGGAGGCATCCGCGCCCTCAATGTGTCGCACGTCGCCAATCCGACGCTGGACTTCGATACTCCGTCGCGCAAGATCGAGTTCCACTCGGGGCAGGCGGAGCGTCTGGGCCTGCCGTCGTTGCCATCGTACGACATGGTCACAAGGCGTGAACCGCTGACGGGGCCGCCCGAGCGCGCCTATTCGCTTGCTCTCACCCAAGGTCGAACGCTGACGCATTTCCACGGCTTCTACAACAATGGGCAGGAACTGCCGACGTTGGCCCGGCGTGAATCCGAGCCCACGCTGTGGATTGCTCCGGCCGATGCCGCGATACGCAACGTCGCCGACGGTGCGGCGATTCGCATCTTCAACGAGCGTGGTGATCTGCCGGCGCGAGCGCGAGTAACCGATCGCATACGCTCGGGCACCGTTTGGATGCGCGACGGATGGCCGAATCTCAATCGGCTCACGGCGGGGGCACCGGTATTGCCGGACGCGGCAGTCGATCTGTTCGCGTTCTCCGCCGGACAGGCGACGTTCGACGCGATGGTCGAGGTCGTGCCGGCCCGGCAGTGACGATGGCTTAAAGGGCGCGAGCGGATACAGTCAGTGGAGCTGACCGGCGTGCGGGCAGGACTTGCGGAACTTTCTCCGGCATCGTTTGCGATGGTGATGGCGACCGGCATCGTTTCCATCGCGGCGCAACTTCAGGGCGCGCACACAACCGCGCTGGTGCTGTTCTGGCTCAACGTCGCCGCATGGATCGCACTGTGGCTTTTGAGTGCGATGCGCATCGCCCGCCACCCGCGGCGCTTCTTCGCCGACCTGGTCGACCACCTGGCCGGCCCGGGATATTTCACAACGGTTGCCGGTACCGCCGTCCTCGCGAGCCAGTTCGTCATCTTCGAGGCCGACTATCGACTGGCGATGGTCCTCGGAGGCTTGGCGCTGTTTCTCTGGATGGGACTCATCTACGCGATCTTCGCCGCGTTCACGATCAAGGACAACAAGCCCTCGTTGGACAAAGGCATCTCCGGAACGTGGCTGCTGGCTGTCGTGTCGACACAGTCGCTCGCGGTGCTCGGCGCGCTGCTGGCTGCCCATGTCGCGCCTCCCTGGAAACTGGAGCTCAATTTCTTTGCGCTTTCGATGTGGCTGTGGGGTGGAATGCTTTACATCTGGATGATGTCGCTGATCTTCTATCGCTACACGTTCTTCCGGCTGTCACCCGACGACCTCACGCCGCCGTACTGGATCAACATGGGGGCGATGGCGATCGCCACGCTCGCAGGCTCCCTGCTGATCGTCAACGCATCGGACGCGCCGCTCCTGCAATCGATCCTGCCATTTCTCAAGGGATTCACCGTCCTTTATTGGGCAACCGGAACCTGGTGGATCCCGATGCTGCTGGTGCTCGGGGTTTGGCGCTACGTCTGCAAGCGGTTTCCGCTGAAGTACGGTCCGCTCTACTGGGGTGCAGTGTTCCCGCTGGGAATGTATTCGGTGAGTACGCACGAGATGGTCCGCGCGCTCGCGGTCGATTTTCTCGATTTCCTGGCGCCGTTTTTTTTCTACGTTTCGATCGTAGCGTGGGCGGCCGCCTCGATCGGGCTGGTCCGGCAGCTCGCGCGACCGATGCGCGATGCGCGCGCCTAATCGGGCCGGCGGGCCTTGGCGTAAAGGCCGTCGAACGCGGTCGACCATGTCTTGCCACCGTCGGTCGACGATTCCCAGAGCTGGCGCACGCGACCGTCGGGTTGCGGCGTCCAGGTGATTTTCTGCCGCGCGACTTTCGACGGCGCTTCGGAATCGAACGTTTCGCCTGCCAGCACCATCGCGCCGTTCACGAGGCCCCCGTCGAGCTGGAGCAATCCGCCCGTGCTGTCGACCCAGGTCTGGTGCCACTTGCCGCGATCGCGATCGTAGAGGTTGACGCTCGTTCCCGTGACGCCGTTCACGCTCGTCCAGTGCTCGATCAGCGCGCAGCCGCCATGCGCATTCTCGATGCGATTGTGGCCGACCACCTTGCCCGCGGGGCCGCGGACTTCCCACTCGCCCACCCAGAAGTCGAATTGGCGATGCTCGGCTGCCGCACAGGGCGTCGATGCCGCTGCGGGCGTTTGCGCGTTGGCGCAGGCGAATTGGCACAACGTCGCAACCGCGACCGGCAGGATGAAGGCTGCAGGAATTGCCATCGACGCTCCTCTTGAAGCGGGCCCGCGGCGCGACAAGGCGCCTGGGAAACTCAAGCGCGCATGCTGCCGGTCTCAATGGCATATCGGCAAGAGCCATTTTGAGGTACCGTATTAAGCCATTCGCCTGATTCACCGGCACGATCCCCTCTCCGACAGCCGCTCGCATTGGCCAAACGCGCAAAGGGACCGTTGCTTGCGTTCTCGCCGCGCGCCGCCGGCGAAGCACGCGGATTGCGCGACCGGATCTATCAAGCCTGTCTTGCCGCGATCGTCGACGGTCGTCTCGCACCCGGTGCGCGGTTGCCTTCGTCACGCCAGCTCGCCGCCGATTGGCGTGTCGCGCGCAACACCGTCGACGATGCAATCACGCAGCTCCAGGCCGAGGGGTTCGTCATCCGGCGCGTCGGCGATGGTAGCTTCGTCGCCGAGGGTGTGCGGCCGGAGCGCGGCCGTGACGCACGCCATCGCGCGCCCGCGAAGGTCGGCCAGCGCGCGCTCGAAGCCGCATCGTCGCGCGGCGTCGCCGCCGCGCATCGCTATACGCGAGCGAGCGTTCCGCGACCGCAGGCATTCGTGGCGGGACTGCCGGCGCTGGATACGTTCCCGATGGAATTGTGGCGGCGTCTCGCCTCACGTCGCTGGCGAACGAGCGGCGAGGCCCTGCTCGCGTACATGCCCGCATCGGGCTACCCGCCGTTGCAGGCGGCGATCGCCGAGCACCTGGCGGTGTCACGCGGCATCGGCTGCGGCCCCGAGCAGGTGATGGTGCTGAACAGCTCGATGCAGGCGTTCGACCTGATCGTGCGCGTGCTGCTCGAGCGCAACGACGCGGTGTGGATCGAAGATCCCGGTTATCCGAACCTGCGCGCAATGCTCGCGATGGGCAGCGCGCGCAGCGCCGGGGTCCCGGTCGATGCGGACGGGATGAACGTCGAGCACGGCGCGCGGGATCGGCCGGCGCCCGCGTTGATCTGCGTGACGCCGTCCTGCCAATACCCGACCGGCGCGACACTTTCGATGGCGCGCCGTCTCGCGCTGTTGCGCGTGGCGGGCGAGGCGGGCGCCTGGATCGTGGAAGACGATCATCAGACGGAGTTCACCTGGACGGGACGGCCGATCGCGGCGATATACGGCCTCGACCGGGACGCGCGCACGCTCTACGTCGGTACGTTCAGTCATACGATGTTCCCGTCGCTGCGCCTCGCCTATGTCGTGCTGCCACGCTCGCTGATCGACGTGTTTCACGCCGTGCGCCGACAGCTCGACGATCACACGCATGGCTTCATGCAGGCGGTGCTCGCCGATTTCATTGCCGGCGGCCACTTCAGCGCGCATGTGCGCAAGATGCGCGCGCTCTATGTCGAAAGACGCGCGGCGCTGGTCGCCGCCTGCGAACGCGACTTGCCGATGTTTCCCGTGGGCGGATTGGCGTGCGGCCTGCACGCAACGCTCGATCTGCCGTCGCGCATTCCCGACCGAAGCGCTGCGGCGCGCGCTGCACGCGCCGGCGTTCGCGTCCTTCCGCTTTCGCGCTATTCCGCGGGGGCGCCGTGCCGCAACGGCTGGTTGCTGGGCTACTCGGCGCTGACGGAGCGTCGCATCGCGGCCGGCATCGCGCGACTCGCGGCGGCGCTCGGCGCATCCCGGTAGACGGAGATTGCCGTCAGCGGCTCTTGCGTCGCGGCGCCCGGGCGCCGCGCGAAGGTTGCGCAAGGTACGCGAACAGGTCGGTGAATTCCGATGCCATGCGTTCCAGTTCGGCGCGATGGACGGCCGCGAGCCCTTCGAGCACGCGGATTCCCTTGGCCGTGAGCCGGATGTTCACCTTGCGCCGGTCGACGGGATCGGCATGGCGCGCAACCAACCGCTTTTCCTCGAGCCGGTCGACGAGGCCGACCGCGCTGTGATGCTTGATCAACAGCTGTTGCGCCAACTCATTGATCGCCACGGCGTTGCGCGCGGGATAGCCTTTGATCACCAGCAGCGCCTGGTATTGCTGCGTCGCAACACCGACGTGGCTGGCCGCCTCCTCGCTGAACGAGAGGAATCGGCGCAGCGCGTGCCGGAACGCGGCCAGCATCTCGTAGTCGGCCTTGGCAAGGCCGCGCACTGCGGCCGCCTTTCGATCTGCCATCGCCTGCTCCCGTCGGACGGTCATCCGAAGCATTCTCGCCGGGCCTCCCGATGCTGACAATATCGTACTCCGATAAACTGATCGGTCGCAGTACGATATATCGACGGCGGGGCGTCGAGCGCCGCGGAAACCGCGGTCGGGAATTATCCGGCGGCGAGCAGTGTTCCGGGGGCAATCGCCTTGATCGCGCGGGGCAATGCGATGCGCTCATGCTCCATGAGCCGCAACGGCCGCGCTCACGCGTGCCGTTTCCATCCGCCGATGATCGCGCCGGCGATCGCAAGCCCGACGACCGCGTAGGCGGCGTTGATGAGCCATAGCGCCACGGGACGCGCCTCGAAACCGTAGTTCAGCGCGAGGTTCGCGGCGACGAAAAATGCGCCGATCGTCGCGCCGAGGCGCAGGCCGCCGACGAACGTCGTCGCCTGCATCCGTCCGATCAGCCACGCGAGCGCGTAGCACATGATCAGGATCGCGGCGAAGCCCACGACGTACGGCAGCGGCGAACCGCCCGATTCCTGCGTGAGCTGGTCCATCGTCTTGCCGATCGCGGCGCTCCATTGCGCCGACATCACGCTGTACCAGATGGCTCCCAATACGAAAAAAACGATGGCTGCGATCCATATTGCAACATGTCTCATCACGCTCACGTCGCCCTCCTAGTCGGTGCCGGCAGCCGGTATTTGACCACACCTCGCGCGCGGCTTTGCAACAATCGCCGGAGCGAGGCGCCGCGCATCGGCCGCGCTGCGGCGACGCCGGCAATGCGCTACCATCGTCGCCTGCGAAAATCGCCATGACCCGCGCCCACACTTCGACGAAACCGCCGGTCCCCTGGGAGCGCTGGCACGTAGCCGTCATGGAGACGGGCGACGGCTATCCCGTCTGTCTGTCTCTCGCCAACACGCGGAACTGGCGGCGCGGGATAACGCCGATGGAACACCTGAACGCGTATTCCGACTTGCTGTACTGGATCGGGAAAAAGCGCCTGCTCGATGCCGCTGGCGTAGCCGCCCTGGCGAAGCACGCCGTGGCACGCCCGCGTCTCGCGCGGGCCGCACTCGAACAGACGATCGCCCTGCGGGACGCCGTGTATCGCGTGTTCTCCGAACGCGCGCTCTCACGCACGCTCCCCGCCGACGACCTGGCGCTGATCGTCGACGGATTCAACGACGCGGTCGCGCGCGTCGAGCTGGTGCTCGAGAACAAGCGAATGGTGCCGCGCCAGCGCGACGGCGAGCCGGGACTCGACGTCGCGCGCCTGCAAACCGCGCTCTCGGCCGTGGCGCTGCTCACGTCCGACCGCTGCGAGCGGGTGAAGGAATGCGCGGACGATCGCGGCTGCGGCTGGCTGTTCGTCGACGAGACGCGCAACGGGTCGCGACGTTTCTGCTTGAGCAACGAGTGCGGCAACCGGGCGCGCCAGGCCGCGTTTCGCCACCGGCATCGTACGGATACGGAATCGCGAGCGGCCGCGCCGGGCGCGGGCCGCGGTGAATGACGGTTCCCGCGACGGCGGGCCGTCGTCCCGGGCGCGGCGTCAGTGCAGTCCGAGCGTGGCTTCGATATGCCCTTTGTACGAGCGGCCCGATCGCAGCTCCGTCCCGTCGCAGAGCACCAGCTTGAATTCGCCGTGGGACCGCGGCTGCAATTCGCGCAGCACGCGCAGGCTGACGGCGTGCGAGCGGTGAATCCGCAGAAACTGGGCGGGGTCGAGCCGGGCGCACAGGCCCGTCAGCGTTTCCTTGTGCAGGTGGGGGCGATCGGCCCAGATCCGCACGTAATTGTCCTCGGCCTCGATGCGGACGATCTCCTCGACGGGCACGATCGCGATCCGGTTGACCGAGCGAACCGCGATCCGTTGCGCGTAGCGCGCCGCGGCACCCGGAGGCTGCGGCGCGGCGCGCGCGCGGTCGATCGCGTCGACGAGCGCTTCGACGGCGGGAGACGGCGCGAGCCGTCCGTAACTATCGAGCCAGCGTTCTTCCATTCGATGCGAATCGGAGCGCACGGGTATCTCAGGTTGGTTTCGGTGGTCGCGCGGGGCGGACAGGCAGCGGGCAGTCGGCAGTGACGTAACGACTAAAGTACATAATACCCGTTATGGCGTCAAGTGCGTTCCGCGCACCGGGGCGATTCGCGCAGCCGCGTCGCCCGTTCGCCTGCGCCAATACGCCGTAAGCCAACTTTCGCGTTCGCGTCGACCGTGCGACGCTACATTTCTCCGAGGCGCCCGATTCGGTAACGCGGTGATGAGCCGCGTCGCACGCGCCCTGGAGAACCGGATGAACGCAATCGCCATGCTGCCGCCCTGCGCCGCGGATTCGCCGGTCGCCGTCGTCAGCGTCGACTCTCCGCTCGGCCCGTTGCACGTCGCGAGCCTTCCGGCCGGTGTATGCGCCGCCGTCTTCGACGATCGCCGCGAGGCGCTCGAGCCGCGCCTGCGCCGCACGTTCGGCCCATTCTTCAGGATCGAGGCGGGCGATCCTCACGACGTCGCCGCCAGATTGCGCGATTACTTCGCCGGCAACCTCGATGCATTGCAGGCCGTTGCGCTGGCGACGGCCGCAACCCCGATGCAGCGCCATGTGTGGGCGCTGGTAAACGCGCTGCACGCCGGAACCGTCGCCACCTACGCTGCGCTGGCGGAGCGCCTCGGCATGCCGCGCGCCCAGCGCGCCGTCGGCGTATGCCTGGCGTCGAACCCCGTGCCGCTGTTCATTCCGTGTCATCGCGTGGTCGCGGCATCCGGTGGCCTTGGCAGCCATCCCGGCGGCGTTCTTCGCAAGCGGTGGTTGCTGACGCACGAAGGCGTTCTCAATCCGACCAACCTGACCGCCGTGCGCGCGCTGCGAGCCCGCGATGCGCACAGCGGGCGTTCCGCGAACGATTCGGGCGACCTCGTCGATCTCGTCATCTTGCCGCGCGTCGTCGGTTACTGACTATTCGTCGCCGGCGATCCGGGACAAGCCGAACGCCTCCTGAATCCTGCCACGGTAGCTGCGCCCGGACGTCAGCTCCGTGCCGTTGGCGAGCGCAATCACGTATTCGCCATGGAGCTGCGGGCGCAGTTCGCGGACCAGCCGGATATTCACCGCGTGCGAGCGATGCACGCGCAGGAACTCGACAGGATCGAGACGGAGCATCAGGCCCGTCAGCGTCTCCTTGTGCAGATACGGGCGGTCGGCCCAGATCCGGACGTAGTTGTCCTCGGCTTCCAGCCGCACGATTCCGCTGACCGGCACGATCACGATCCGGTTCATCGACCGGACGGGGATCCGCGCGAGATACGCAGCCGCCCCGCCAACGGCGGGCGACGGCGCGTCGGTCTCCGCGGGTGCCGCATCCGGCGCCCGCACGGCGATGGAGATGCGCTCATCCACGGGACGCAGCGGATATCGGTCGCGGAGGCGGCGCATGGCGAAACGGGTCATTCGTCAAATCCGGGGCGGAGGGCGAGCAGTCGCATTCCGACGTTCGTTGCCGCATAAATATATGTATGTACATACATTGACCGCAAGTTAAACCGAAACGCAAGCGAACGCAACCCGCCCACGGTGGCGCTTTCCGGGCGCGCCGCGTGACGATGCGACCGGGTGCGCCCGACGCCGACGGATTGCGCGATCCAGCGACGAAACGCGGCCGTCGCTCCGACGCGGGGGCATGGAGCGACCGACCACCGAAACGCACGCCCGAGCGATCCCGGTTCCAGTTTGCCGCCCGCCGTCAGCGTTCCACCCACGCACCGCGCCCGTTCACGAACAACGTCTTGCGACCCGGTAAATCGGTCACCTACGCTCGGGTGACGCGACCGCGCCGTCCGTGTGACCGGCCGCGAATCGATCAACGTGTCTTCCTTGGGGGTTTTCACATGAGTTTCCAACGCAAGAAGGTCGCGGCTGCACTTGCCTGCATCGTGGGCGGGGGAGGCGTGCTGTCGTTGCCCGCGGCCTACGCGCAGGCGGTAAACCCGGACGTTCCGAGCTTGACGAGGCAGGAGGCGAAGCCCGATATCCGCGTCGAGGTGACCGGATCGAACATCAAACGCGTAGAAGGCGAAGGCGCATTGCCGGTGACGGTCATCACCCGGCAGGATATCGAGAGGTCGGGCGCGACGACGACGATGGAACTGCTGCAGCAGGTCTCGTCGAACAACAGCCTCGGCGCGGTCAATATCGCCAACTCGGTCGGCGCGCTGACCCTCTCCGCGCAGACGGCATCGCTACGGGGCCTCGGCGGCGGACGTACGCTCATCCTGATCAACGGCCATCGCATCGACGGCTTTTCGGGAGAGGTGCAGGGCGTCCAGGGCGTGAACCTGAGCGCGATTCCGTTCCAGGCGATCGAGCGGGTGGAAATCCTGAAGGACGGTGCGTCCGCGATCTACGGGTCCGACGCGATCGGCGGCGTGATCAACTTCATCACGCGCAGCGACTACACGGGGGCCGAAGTGACCGGCTTCTACGGCACGCCGACGCGCGGCGGCGGCGGCGACCAGTGGCAAGGCTCCGTTTCGGCAGGCTGGGGCGATCTCCAGAAGGACCGCTGGAACGTATTCCTGTCGGGAGCCTACAACGAGCAGCGATCACTCGACCAGGTGGACCGCAATTTCTCGAATTCCTCGTACATCCCGGGCATTGGCCTGATCGGTGTATCGAGCAACACGAATCCCGGCAACGTTACGAGCGGCAACATCGGTGTCGTCAACAACGGTCACCTCGCCCTTAGCCCGGCCGATTGCGCGCCGAGCCGCTTCTTCAACGACAACATTCTGGGGACCGGCTGCTTCTTCGACCCGTCGGCGGTGCACGGCGTCCAGATGATCCCGGACCAGAAGAACCTGAACTTCTTCGCCCAGGGACGCTTTCAGATCAACAGCGACTGGCAGGCCTACGCGACCGGACTGTATTCGCGCGACGAAACGCACCTGGTCATCCAGCCGGGACCCGTGTCGAGCCTGTTCACCTACGGTCCCCTCAACAACATTCCGGCGACGATCACGCTGCAGCCGACCAGCCCGTTCTATCCGCACAACCTCGCGGCGACCGCAGCCACGGACAGCGACGGGAATCCGATCAATATCGACGGGCAGCCGCTCGACATCCGCTACCGGACATTCGACAACGGGTTTCGCGACACGACCGACACGAACGAGAACTTCGAGATCGTCGGCGGCCTCAAGGGTACGTGGCGCACCTGGGACGTCGACGGGTCGCTGTTCTACTCGGAAGGCAAGACGACGCAGCGCATCAACGGCGGCTTCCAGGACTACACGCGCCTGCTCCCGATCCTGAACAGTGGCGTGGTCAACTTCTTCGGACCGAACACGCCCGACGTGGTGGCACTCGAGCGCACGGCGAACGTCACCGGCGATGTATTCAACGGTACGACGAAAAATTACGGCGGCCAGATCAAGGGGTCGAACGAGATCTACAAGCTTCCGGCGGGACCGCTCGCGCTGGCGCTCGGCCTCGAGGCGCGCCGCGAGGAATTCGACCAGATCATGTCCGATGCCCTCGAAAGCGGCGACATCACCGGCTACGGCGGCCCGATCAAGTCCACCCGCGACAAGAGCCGCGATCAGTTCGCGGCATTCGGCGAATTGAACATCCCGATCGTGAAGACGCTGGAAGGCAACGTCGCGGTTCGCTATGACCACTACAGCGATTTCGGCAGCACGACGAACCCGAAATTCAGCCTGCGGTGGCAGCCGACGCGCACGCTGCTCCTCCGCAGCTCCTACGGCACGGGCTTCCTCGCGCCGAGCCTGTACCAGCTCTACACGCCGCAGTTCGGCGGCGTCTCGCAGACGGGTCTGAAAGACCCGATCCGCTGTCCCGTCACCCACGATACCGGGCTCGACTGCAGCACGCAGTTCAACGTGCTCTTCGGCGGCAATGCGGCCCTGAAGCCGGAAGAGTCCGAGCAGGCGACACTCGGCATCGTGTTCGAGCCGGTTCCCAACGCGTCGATGAGCATCGACTACTTCAAGATCAACCTGAAGAACACGATCGTCAACGGCATTTCACCGTTGACGGTACTGGGCGATCTCAACCAGTTCGGGTCGCTGGTGACTCGCGGTCCGATCGATCCCAACTTCCCGAACCTGCCCGGCCGGATCACCGACATCAACCAGCTCTTCATCAACCTCGGCTCGGAACACATCCAGGGTCTCGACATCGAGGGACACTATCGGACGCCGGTGCAGAGCTGGGGTCGGATCTCGTTCAATCTGGCGGGCACGTACTATCTGCGCTACGACGCGCAGAACCCCGATGGCACGTATACCGGCGCCGTCGGCACCGCCCTCGCCACGGTCGTCACGGGGGTGATCCCGCGCTGGAAGCACTACGCATCGGCGACCTGGGATCAGGGTCCGTGGTCAGCGACGCTGGCGCAGTCGTTTCAGACGTCGTATACCGACCAGCAGACCGATCTCAACAACCTGCCGCGCACGGTGGGCTCGCTCAGCCTGTGGGACCTGCAGGGGACCTACTCGGGCTTCAAGAACCTGAAGCTCACCCTTGGCGTGAAGAACCTGTTCGATCGGAATCCGCCGGCTTCGAACCAGCAAACCACGTTCATCCTTGGCTTCGATCCGACGTACTACGATCCGCGCGCCCGCTTCATTTACACCACCGCGACGTACACGTTCAAGTAAGCGAGGGCAGGCAGAAGAAGGGGCGCTTCGGCGCCCTTTTTTCTGGCACGGACGCCTGCGGACAGTCGGCCGGACCGGGTCGGGTGCCGCGGCCGCACACCGGTCTCTCGCGCTTCGTCAGGTGAAGAGATCGCCCTGCCGGCCGTCGTCGCGCCGCGGTGGTGCGGGCGAACGGAAGCGCGACGTATCGAGGCCGACGTGCTCGCGGCCGCGATTGAGGCCCAATCGGCGGCACGCGATGGCGAAACGCTTTTCCAGCAGCACCGCGAACTCGCCGCTGCCGCGCATCCGCTGGCCGAACGCCGAGTCGTAGTCGAGGCCGCCGCGCATTTGCCGAATGAGGCTCATGATGTGCGCGGCGCGCATCGGATAGTGCGCGTCCAGCCATTCGCGAAACAGCGGGGCGACTTCGAGCGGCAGGCGGATCAGCACCCAGCCGGCGCTGCGCGCGCCATTTCCGGCGCAGGCTTCGAGAATGGCTTCGAGATCGCGATCATTGAGCTGCGGAATGATCGGCGCCACCATCACGCCGACCGGGATGCCGGCATCGGATAGCGTCTTCACCGCCTGCAACCGCCGCTGCGGCGCTGCGGCACGCGGCTCCATCTTGCGAGCGAGGTCGCGGTCGAGCGTCGTGATCGACAGGTAGACACGCGCCATGCGCTTGGCGGCCATCGGCGCGATCAGGTCGATGTCGCGCTCGACGAGCGCCGACTTGGTGACGATCGTGAACGGATGCTCATGCGCGGCGAGGACTTCCAGGATGGAGCGCGTCACCCGCCATTCGCGTTCGATCGGCTGGTACGGATCCGTATTGGTCCCGAGCGCGATCGGATCGCAGCGGTAACCTGGCTTGGCCAGTTCCGCGCGCAGCAAGGCGGCCGCGTCCGGCTTGGCGTAGAGACGGGTTTCGAAATCGATGCCCGGCGACAGGTCGAGATAGGCATGCGACGGTCGTGCATAGCAGTAGATGCAGCCGTGCTCGCAACCCTGGTACGGATTGATCGACTGCGTGAAGGGAATGTCCGGCGAGTCGTTTCGCGCGATGATCGTGCGTGCGCGCTGGATCGTGACCGTCGTCCTGCGCGGCGGCGGCGCATCGTCGCTGTCGGGCGGCGTTTGCCAGCCATCGTCGCAGGGTTCGCGCATGTCCGCGCGAAAGCGGTTTGCGGGATTGAACGTCGCGCCACGTCCCTTGACCGGAGGTGGCGGTGAATCGTGAGCGTCCATGATCGGCGGGCGAAACGGCGGAGTGCTTTCAGAGGCCGAAGAGGCGCATCCTCCCGGCAGACCGGCAGTTGGAATGATAGCGCGTCGGGAGTCCGGGAGGCGACCCGCGAAGGCGATCGCAGTCGTTTGAACCGGGCTCAGGCGGACAGCGTATCTTCGGGCCGAACGTGCGGGGGCGTTGCCGAAATCTGCTCGTCGATGCGCCCGGGGAAGAAATGCGCCGTCACGAGGAGCATGTAGATATAGAGCGCGACATGCGTGCTGTAGAACGCGGCGCCCATCGACAGCGTCGGCACCACCGCAAAGAGCGCAATGCGGCGTTTGATCAGGGTCGTCACGAGCGGCGTGAGTCCGGGCAACGCAAGGGCCGGATGCCGTCCGAGGTATCGCATGTGAGCATAGCTGACGCCGCTCAGCGCCAGCAGCGCGAGACCGTAGATTTCGCAGGGAAGGACGAGGCCCTTGTGGTCGCCGATCAGGTCCGTTGCGAAGGGCAGGAAGCTCACCAGCAGCAGGTACACCAGGTTGATCCAGATCAGTCCGCGATTCGTCTGGCGCACGAAATGGAACTGGATGTGATGATTGATCCAGTACATGCCGATCACGACGAAGCTGATCACATAGATGACGAAATGGCGTTCCAGCGTCAGCAGGCGCGCCCACAGCGCCTCGTTGCTCGCGGCCGCGATGTCGTCGGGCAATTTGATGTCGAGAACGAGCAGCGTCAGCGCGACCGCGAAGACACCGTCGATCAGCGCCTCGAGGCGGTTCTTTTCGAGACCATGGAAGCGCTGTGGCAGATTTTCGTTCATGACGCCGCCAGAGTATATCGACTGCGCCGCCGCGGCAAAGTATGGTGGCGCCTGCAGGGGCGGGGCTCGCCGCCCGACGATCGCCCGGATGGCGACCCGACCCGACTGCCGATCACGCATGGATGAGACTACCGCGCATGACGTCACGCTCGCTCGCGCCATCGAAACGGCGGACGGCGCGCGCGAGACGTGGACCGACGCCGACCGTGTCTCCGCGGGCCGTAGCGCGGCCGGGATCGTGGGCGAGCACGCATCCGCCGACGCATTCGTCGGCCGCCGGGCGGCGCTGGTGCTGGAACGCATCGCGAAACGGCAACCGTGGGTCGATCGTCTTCGCGGGGCGAATGCGTCGCGGTGGTGGCTCGGCTCGGTAGCGGTTGCGGTCGCCTTCGCGGTCGGCATCGTCGGTGTGGACCTCGGTCCCAGACACCGGATCAACCTGCTGGCGCCGCCCGTGCTGGCGCTGCTCGTCTGGAATCTCGCGGTGTACGTGCTGCTGGCCGCCGCCGTTGGACGTCGCCTCGCGCATCGGCAACAGGGGCGGCACCGCACATTGCGGCAAGTCGTCGCGCAATGGCTCGGCGCGACATCGCGATCGTGGCGCGGAGCGGTCGCATCCGGGCCGATGGCCGCGGCCGCCGCGCGCTTCGCGGCCGATTGGACCCTGCTGGCCGCGCCGCTCTGGCAACAGCGCGCCACGCGGGTGCTGCACGCGGCCGCGGCGGCCCTGGCCGCGGGTGCGATCGCCGGTCTCTACGTGCGCGGCATCGCGCTCGAATATCGTGCCGCATGGGAGAGCACGTTTCTCGATGCGCAGGACGTGGCGCGGGTGCTGCGCGTCGCGCTCGCGCCGGGGTCGGTGCTCACCGGGATCGCCATCCCCGGTGCCGCGCACCTGCGCGAGCTCGCCGGCGGCAGTCCGGGCGAGAACGCCGCACCGTGGATTCACCTGTATGCGGCCACGATCGCGGCGGTGGTCATCGCGCCCAGACTCGCATTGGCAGCGATCGCGTGGCTGCGCGAGCGACGCCTGGCGCGCGATTTTCCGATATCGCTCGACGGCGTGTACTTCCAGCGCTTGCTGCATGTCTGGCGCGAAGGCGCCGTGCGCGCGGTCGCAATACCCTATAGCTTCGACGCGGCGAGGCGCAATGCCGCGTTCGTGGCGGCGCTGCTGACGCGCGTGTTCCAGGCGCCGGTCGACGTCGAATGGACGGCGAGCGTCCAATACGGCGAGGACACGCTGCCATCGCTGCCACCGCCGCCCCCGCCGCTCGCCGCGGTGATCGCGGTCTTCAATCTCGCGGCAACCCCCGAGCGCGAGAACCATCATGCGTTCGTCGCGGCGCTCGCCGCGCGCGCGGGGGACCGCGCGCCGCTGATCGTCATCGTCGATACGTCGGAATTCCTCGAGCGGTTTCGCGACAATCCGCGCCGATTGGCCGAACGCGAGGACACCTGGCGGCAGGTACTGGGCGCGTATGGCGAACACGCGCTGTTCGTTCGCCTGGCCGAACCCGACCTGCAGGCTGCCGCGGCCGCGCTCGCCGCGCGTCTTGCGCAGTCCGTGCCATGAGCGAAGCGACGCAATCCATCGCGCTCTCCCTCATCTCGCATACGAACGCCGGCAAGACTGCGCTCGCGCGGACGCTGCTCCGGCGCGACGTCGGTGACGTGCGCGACGCGCCGCACGTCACGACCGAATCCGAGCGCTACACGATGATCGAAAGCGCGCAGGGCGACGCGCTGTACCTGTGGGACACGCCCGGGTTCGGTGACAGCGCGCGGCTCGCGCGTCGGCTTGCGGGCTTCGAAAATCCGATCGTGCGGCTTCCTGACGAGGGCGTGGGACCGCTGGCGTGAGCGACCGCTCTGGTCGAGCCAGCAGGCGATCCGCAACGTGCGCGAGCAGGCGGACATCGTGCTGTATCTCGTCAACGCGTCGGAATCGCCCGCGGATGCCGGCTACCTGGCGCCCGAGCTGCAGATCCTCGAATGGATCGGCAAGCCCGTGATCGTGCTGCTCAATCAGACGGGCCCGCCGCGCGCAGCGGCCCTCGAGGAGGCCGACGAGGCGCGCTGGCGCGACGCGCTGGGGTCGCGCCCCTGCATCCGTGGCCTGCTGGCGCTCGACGCGTTTGCGCGGTGCTGGGTGCAGGAAGGAACGTTGCTGCGCATGGTTGCGCGCGCGCTGCCGGACGATCGGCGCGCCGGATTCGCGCGTCTTTGCGTCGCGTGGCAAGCCGCGCGCAATGCGCAGTTCGACGCGGCGATGGCGGCGATCGCGGCGCCGATTGCGCACGCGGCGTGCGACCGCGTGACGCTGCCCGATTCCGGGTTGCGGGATTCGCTGCGCGGGGTCGGCAGGGCCATCGGCCTCGGCGCCGTCTCGGGCGATAGCGCGAAGGAAACGGCGATGCGCACGCTCGCACGCCGCCTCGACGCCGACATTCGCTCGAGCACGGATCAACTGATCGCCATCCACCAGCTCGAAGGCCGCGCTGCGGCCGCCGTGATGGCGCGACTTGCCGACGATGTGGTCGCCCAGAATCCGCTGAGCGAAGGCAAGGCGGCGATCGTCGGCGGGTTCGTATCCGGCGCGCTGACGGTCTTGCCGCCGATCTTGCGTCGGGCGGATTGACGTTCGGCGCGGGCCTGCTCGCCGGCGGCGTTCTCGGCGCGGCGGGCGCGGCAGGACTCGCGCGCGGCTTCAATCTGGTACGCGGCACGACGCAGTCCGTGGTTCGCTGGAGCGACGAATTCCTGGCGGGACTTATTCCTGCGGCCGTGCTGCGCTATCTCGCCGTCGCCCATTACGGTCGTGGACGAGGCGAGTGGACGACGAGCGAGCATCCGGCGTTCTGGCGCGACGCGGTGAACGCCGTCATTGCGCAGCGCGGCGGCGTGCCGGCAACGTCCTGGTCGGGCGGCGCCGAGCGTTGTGATGCCGACATCCTTGCGCGCCGGCTGCAACCGCTGCTCGCGGACCTCGCGCGCGCGGTCCTCGACGACCTGTATCCCGCCGCCTGATTGAACGCCATAATCCGGCTTCGAAGCTGCCCGCGCGATCGACCACGCGCCGCCGGCGCCGGAGGGGTCATGGGAACGACGGACGATTCGATGCGACGACACCGCACCCGCGCAAACGGGAAGTCGTTGCGTCAAGCATCCGATGCCGGCCTGCCGTGACGACCAAGCCGAAGTCACACCAGTTCGACACGCTGTCGCTGCACGCCGGGTCGCGCCCGGATCCGGCGACCGGCGCACGCGCGACGCCGATCTACCAGACGTCGTCGTTCGTGTTTCCGGACACCGATCAAGCCGCCGCGCTCTTCAACATGGAGCGCGCCGGACACGTCTATTCGCGGCTCTCCAATCCGACGTGCGCGGTGCTCGAAGAGCGCGTCGCCGCGCTCGAGGGCGGCATCGGCGCCATTGCGACGGCCAGTGGCCAGGCGGCGCTGCATCTCGCGATCGTCACGCTGCTGTCCGCGGGGTCGCACATCGTTGCCTCGCGTTCGCTGTACGGCGGCTCGCACAACCTGCTCGATTACACGCTGCCCCGCTTTGGCATCGACACGACGTTCGTCGACCCCCGCGATCTCGATGGCTGGCGCGCCGCGATCCGTCCGCAGACGCGGCTCATGTTCGGCGAAACGCTCGGCAATCCCGGCCTCGAGGTGCTCGACATACCGCGCGTCGCGGCGCTTGCGCACGACCACGGCCTGCCGCTGCTCGTCGACTCGACCTTCACGACGCCGTGGCTGATGCGCCCGTTCGAGCACGGCGCGGATCTCGTCTACCACTCGGCGACGAAATTCCTGTCCGGCCACGGCGTTGTCATCGGCGGCGTGCTCGTCGATTCGGGACGCTTCGACTGGAACGCCGACAATGCGCGCGACCGGTTTCCGACGCTGACGTCGCCGTACGCGGGTTTTCACGACATGGTGTTCGCCGAGGAGTCGACGACCGGCGCATTCCTGCTGCGCGCGCGGCGCGAAGGCGTCCGCGATTTCGGCGCCTGCATGGCGCCGATGACCGCGTTCCAGGTCCTGCAGGGCATCGAGACGCTGTCGGTGCGAATGGCGCGGCATGTCGAGAACGCGCGAAAAATTGTCGCGTTCCTTTGCGACCATCCGTTCGTCGCGAGCGTCGGCTATCCGGAACTCCCCGCGCATCCCGATTACGCGCTCGCGCAGCGCCTGCTGCCGCGCGGCTGCGGCGCGGTGTTCAGTTTCAACCTGCGCGGCACCCGCGAGCAGGGCCGCCGCTTCATCGAGGCGCTGCGGCTCTTTTCGCATCTGGCGAACGTCGGCGACGCGAAATCGCTGGTGATTCATCCGGCATCGACGACCCATTTCCGGATGTCGGCGGACGATCTCCTGCGCGCCGGCATCACGGAAGGGACGATCCGGCTGTCGATCGGGCTCGAGGATCCGTCGGACCTCACCGAGGACCTGAGCCGGGCGCTCCACGCGGCGAGCAAGAGCTGATGCGCTTCGACGCCGCCGGTCACGCCGTTTATGCGTACACCGGAACACGCGTGTTCGATCCTAAGCTTTCGACGGTGCTGTTTGTGCACGGTGCGGCGTGCGACCACGGCGTGTTCGCGCTGCAATCGCGTTATTTCGCGTGGCACGGGACGAATGTGCTCGCAGTCGACCTCCCGGGACACGGGCGTTCGGCCGGCGCACCGCTGCAGAGCGTCGAGGCGCTGGCCGACTGGCTGCGCGACGTCCTGGACGCTGCCAACGTCGGCGAAGCGAGCATCGTCGGCCATTCGCTCGGTGCGCTGGCGTCGCTCGAATGCGCGGCGCGCCATCCCGGGCGCGTGCAGAGGCTCGCGCTGCTCGGGCCGGCAGTGCCGATGCCGGTCAACAACGACCTGCTGGCCGCGGCCGCGGCGAACGAGCACGTCGCGTACGAGCTGATCAACGGCTGGTCGTTCAGCGCCGGAGGCCAGCTCGGCGGCAACGAAGTACCGGGGATGTGGATGCTCGGCAATGCGCTGCGCCTGATCGAGCGCTGCCGCGAAGGCGTGCTATCCGCCGACCTGCTTGCATGTCACCGCTACGCGAACGGGTTGCCGGCAGCGGCGCGCATCCAATGTCCGGCGCTGGTCGTGCTGGGCGCGCGCGACATCATGGCGCCGCCGCACAGCGCGCAGGCGCTCGTCGCCGCGCTGTCGGATGTCCGGACGACCCTGTTGGCGGAAACGGGTCACTCGCTGATGGCGGAACGGCCAGGCGAGGTCCTGGATGCGCTCAGGCGTTTCCTGAAATTGGGGTCAGTGAAATTGGGGTCAGAGCCGTAATAATTGCGAGTTCAATCGTTTCCATTGCTATCCAATAGTTCGCTCACAATTATTACGGCTCTGACCCCAATTTTCCAATTGATTTCGGCTCTGACCCCAATTTTCGATCCCTTCCCACGCAGCAGCTCATGGACGCCACTTGATCGAGCATCCGATGGACGGCGTTTGATCCACCGGTGCGCGTCCGGTGCGCGCGACCTGCGACATCGCCTCGAACAGTTCGCGGCGCGCGCTCGGATCGGACGAGCGTCCCGACGCATCGAGGCGGCCCCGGTACGCGAGGGTGAGATCGCGGTCGAAGCCGAAAAAATCGGGTGTGCACACCGCGTCGTACGCGCGGGCCACATCCTGCGATTCGTCGATGACGTACGGAAAGGGGATTCGGTACGTCGTCGCGAACACTCTCATGTTGTCGAACGAATCGTCCGGATAGGTCGCCGCATCGTTGCTCATGATCGCGACGCTGCCGATGCCGAGCGCGGCGAGCTCGGTCGCATCGCGCACGATCTTGTCCGCCACCGCGCGCACGTACGGGCAATGGTTGCAGATGAACATGACGAGAATGCCGTTCGGGCCGCGCGCGCTGTCCAGCGTGTGCCGGCGTCCGTCGATTCCCGGAAGATCGAACTGCGCGGCCGGCCATCCCAGCGACGCAGGTGTTGTGACGGTACTGGCCATCGGTGTCTCCTTGCCAAGTCATGTGCCGGAGCGTGGGACAATCTTAGCAGCCTGCCGGCATCGGTCACAGCATGCCCACGATGACGCCACGAGTTCACGTCGGCGCGGTCGGCAACGCGAAGGCCGGCGCGGCCACGGAAGTCCATTCGATCGTCGCGCCGATTCCGGGGAGCGAATACGTGCTGCCAGCACCTGCAGCGCGCCACGTCGCGCACGCGCTGCGCATGCATGTCGGTCAGGCGCTGACGCTGTTCACCGGCGCCGGCGGCGAATATGCGACGACGATCGCACGGATCGACCGGCGCGACGTCGTCGTACGCGTTTTGCGCCACGACGCGGTCGAACGCGAAAGCCCGTGGCCGGTCACGCTCGTGCAGGCGGTGATCGCCGCCGACATGATGGATCTGGTCGTTCGCAAGGCGGTCGAGCTGGGCGTCGCCGCGATCGTGCCGGTACAGGCGGCGCGCAGCCAAAGACTGCCGCACGAGCGTGCGCTGCGCCGCATCGATCATTGGCGGCAGATCGCAGTCGCCGCCTGCGAGCAGTGCGGCCGCAATCGCGTGCCGGACGTCATGCCGATCGCCGGTTGGTCCGACTGGATCGCCGGATTCGGGGACCACGGCAAATCCGTCGCCATCCTCGATGCCGACGCCAGGCATTCGCTCGCGGCGCTGGCGACGACGGCCCCGCCCCGCGTGATCGCGATCGGCCCGGAAGGCGGCTTTACCGCCGAAGAACTGCGCCAGGCGGGCGATCGGGGCGCCGTCGCGGTCCACGTCGGACGCCGCGTGCTGCGCGCCGAAACGGCCGCGCTGGCGGCGCTCGCGACGCTCGATGCGCTTGCGGGCGACGCCCGCTAACGCGCGGCGGATTCGCCCGCGACCAGGATGCTGCAGCGCACGCGCTCGATCAGCATCGAGTCGACCGAGCCGCGCCACCAGCGCAGCGCGAACCGCTTGGTGCGCCGATGCCCGACGATGACGAGGTCGATGTGCAGCGAATCGACCATGCGCGTGATCACGTCGACCGGCTCGCCGTCCTGCAGATGCGTGGTGACCGCGAAGCCGCGCTCGATCAATTTCGCTGCCGCTTCCTTGAGGTCGGCCTCCATCCGCGAGCGGTCGATCGCGAGCGCGGGCTCGGGAACGAATTCGCCCGCCAGCAGATACGGCGACGGATCGTGCAGCACGCATACGAGGTGAATTTCCCGACCCGAGACCTGCATCAGATGCGAGCATTCGTCGACGGCCAACCGGCTTTCGGGCGAGCCGTCGAATGCGACGAGGATCTTCTGGTACATGGTTATCTCCCGTGTTTTGCGCGGCCGCGAATGAACCACGCGGGGACGATCGCGAGGCCGAACGCTAGGGTAACGATCGCGAAGCATTCATGGAAGGGCCTTGCCGGATCCGCGATGGCCGCCGCGCCGGACCGCCATTCGAGGACGACCGCGAGCAGGTTGACGCCGATGGCGCCGCCCAACTGCCGGGCGAAATTGACGGCCGATGACGCGTAGGCGAGCTCGGAACCGGACAGCGCCTGGACGGCCCCGACGTTCAGCGCCGGGATCAGCATGCCGAGCCCGGCCCGCCCGATGACGAGCCACAGGGCGAGCACCGCGAATCCGGTCGCCGCTCCCGAGAACGCGAGGAGCAGGCTCGACAGTGCGAACAGTGCCAGCCCGGCGATGATGATCGGCGCCGGATGCAGGCGATCGGTGAGATGCCCGCCGACCGCGATGGTGACCGCGAGCGCAATGCCGGGCACGATCAGCAGGTTGCCGGCCTGCGATGCGTTGTAGTGCGCGATCTCCTGCACGAACACCGGCACCAGATACGTCGAGCCGAACAGACCGATGCCGTACGCGAAGGCGACGATCGCCGCGGCCGCGAACGGCGGATGCCGGAACAACCGGATCGGGAGCAGCGGCGCCGTCGCGCGCATTTCCCACGCAACGAACCCGGCCGCCAGCGCCATTCCGGCGACGGCCAGCGTGAGCGCCGACGCGGATCCGAAGCCATCGCGATGGCCGATGACGGGCACGTTCAGCAACGCGATCAACGCACCCGCGAGCAACAGGCATCCCGGGGTGTCCAGGCGCAGACCGCTGCCGGCGCCGCGCGGCGGCAGCGCGCGCGGCCCGAGTGTCAGTCCCGCGATGCAAAACGGAACCGTCAGCAGGAAAATCGAGCGCCAGCCGAAGGCGTCGAGCAGTGCGCCGCCAAGCGCCGGACCGACCGCCGGCGCGAGCACGATGCCGAAGCCGTAGAGCGCCATCGCACGCCCGCGCTCCTCGATCGGAAATACGCGAAACAGAACCACCATCGCCAGCGGTTGCAGCACGCCCGCCGCCGCGCCCTGCAGCACGCGGGCGGTGATCAGCGATAGCGGGTTCCAGCTGGCCGCGGCGAGCAGCGAGGCCGCGAGAAATACGCTCATCGTCCCCATGAACGTCCGGCGCTCGCCGAATCTCTCGACCAGCCACGCGGTCGTGAGCATCGTCGCGGTCGTCGCCGCGAGGAATCCGGCGGCCACCCACTGCAGCGTGTCGTGGCCGACGCGGAATTCGGCAATCAGTGCCGGAAAGGCGACGTTGACGATCGTCGCGGCGAGAATCGTCGAGATCGTGCCGATCATCATCGTCGACACGACCAGCGCGCGCGGGGTGGGAATCGTTGCGGGCCTTTCGCTCGATCCAGGTCCGCCCGATTCGCTCATGCGCGCCCGCATAACGCGAGCGCGATCGTGACGAGCGCGTCCCACGGATCGCCGCGGCCGATTCCCTTGGCCAGCGCATCGAGGTTCGCGAGCGAGTACAGCAACGGGTCGACGCCATCGGTACCGATGCGCTTCGCCGCGCGCTCGAGTGCGGCCTGGCGCTTGCCCCATGCGCGAACGTTGCGCATCGCGCTTTGCAGCGATGCGCCGAGTGCCATCGCCTGGTGGACGGCGCAGAGCGTATGCAGATCCTCGCCCAGTTGCCAGATGACGAGCGTGATCGGCTCCCCTTCATTGCGCAATCCATCGATGATGCGCAGCGTTCGCGTGGCATCGCCGGCAAGCCATGCCTGCGAAAGCTCCCGGATATCGTAGCGTGCGACGTCGCTCACCGCGCGCTCGACGTCGTCGTGCGCGAGCAACCCCCGAGGCAGCAGCAGCGCGAGCTTGTCGATCTCCTGGCGGGCGGCGAGCAGATTGCCTTCGCAGCGCTCGGCCAGGAAGGCCAGTGTGTCGGGCGCCGCTTGCTGTCCATTGCGCGCGAGACGCTCCGCGAGCCATGCCGGCAGCGCGGCGCGCTCGATCGGCGGCACTGCGATCGTCACTCCCGCTTCCGCGAGCGCGGTGAACCACGCGGACGACTGTGTCGTGCGGTCGAGCCAGGGCAGCGATATCAGCGTGACGTTGTCCGGGTCGAGCGTCCGCGCGTGACGCTCGAGCGCAATGGCGCCTTCGACGCCGGGCTTGCCGGAGGGAATGCGCAGGTCGATCAGCTTGCGCGTCCCGAACAGACCGAGATTGGCATTGGCGGCGACGAAACCATCCCAGCGGAAGTGCTGCTCGACGATGAACACTTCGCGCTCGTCGCAGCCGGCGCGCCGGGCGGCGGCGCGAATCGCATCCGCCGCTTCGATTGCCGACAGCGGCTCGTCGCCGTGAATCACGTACAGCGGCTCGAGCTTTCGCGCGAGATGCTTGTCGAGGTCCGGGAGGCGAACTTGCATCAGATGCGATTACACCGGACGTTGTACCCGAAATTTCCCGGTTGGCGCCGACCGCGTCCCGACCGGTGCCGCCTCAAGCGGGCTTCTTCGCCGCCTGCAACCGCCGGACGAGTTGCTGGACCGCGTCCGACTGCATCTCCTTCAGCAGACGCTGCTCCTGCGCACCGCGCGCGAGCACCTCGGTTTCGCTGAACGTGTAACTGCGCCGCAGCGAGATCTCGCCGGGCGGAAGCCATTCGTTGCCGTCCGCGTCGTGCAGCCTGAACTGCACGCGCTCGATCAGCAGGTACTCGAGCACGCTGCCGGCGCCGGACAGTGAGAGGACTTCCTTGTCATTCGCGACCACGGGAACGTCGAGGATGACCTCCGCGTCCTTCGGCGCATCGGCCACCTTGGCGTTGCCGGTGGCGGCCAGCGCACGGCGCAGTTCCGCCGCGAGCGTGGGCGCGCCGGCGGCGTTGACGAAAATGGACTTGAACTCGTACGTCGCGGCGCCGCGCAAATGAAATCCGCAGCCGCCGAGCGCGACGGCGAGCACCAGTACGACGAGGCGGCGAACTGCGCCCGGGAACCTAGAACACGACATTGACGAGCCGTCCGGGTACGACGATGACTTTCCTGATCGCCGCGGCGTCCCCGTAGCGCGCCACTTCGGGCGCCTGCCGCGCGGTTGCCTCGATTGCCGCATGGTCGGCGGTCGCGGGCACGACGACCTTGCCGCGCAGCTTGCCGTTCACCTGCAGCACGAGTTCGATTTCCTCGCGCGAGAGCGCGGCGTCGTCGACCGCCGGCCAGGTCGCGTTCAGCAAATCGCCGTGCGCATCCGCGTAACCGAGATCGTTCCAGAGCACCCACGCCGTGTGCGGAACGACCGGATACAGCACGCGCAGCAGGATCGACAATCCCTCGTGTGCGAGCGCGGCCGCGCCCGGCGTGCCGGCCGCCACCGACTCGAGCGTGTTCAGCATTTTCATGCCGGCCGAGACGACGGTGTTGTACTGGACGCGCTCGTAGTCGTAATCGGCCTGCTTCAGCGCGAGATGAATCTCGCGCCGCGCGGTCCGGACTGCGTCCGGTGCGTCGCGCCAGTCGAAGCGGCCGGTCGCCGCGCCGACGGCATCGCGTTGCGCCTGCGCGTAATGCCACAGGCGCTTGACGAACCGGTGTGCGCCGTCGACGCCCGTGTCCGACCACTCGATCGTGTGCTCGGGCGGGCTCGCGAACATCACGAACAGGCGCGCGGCATCGGCGCCATAGCGGTCGATCATCTCCTGCGGGTCGACGCCGTTCAGCTTCGACTTGGACATCGTGCCGAGGCCGTCGTAGTCGACCGGCAGGCCGTCGCGTTTCGATTCGCCGCCGGTGATGGCGCCCTGCGCATTGCGCGTGATGTCGACGTCGGACGGCGCAACGTAGTCGATGCCGCCGTTGTCGTTGCGCCGGAAGAACGCGTGCGCGAGCACCATGCCTTGCGTCAGCAGGCGCGTGAACGGCTCGTCATAGCCGACCATGCCGAAATCGCGCATCACCTTGGTCCAGAAACGCGCGTAGAGCAGATGCAGGATCGCGTGGCTGATGCCGCCGATGTACTGGTCCATCGGCATCCAGTAGGCGTCGCGCGCATCGATCATCGACGCCGCGCCCGGCGACGTGTAGCGCATGAAATACCACGACGAATCGACGAACGTGTCCATCGTGTCGGTTTCGCGGCGCGCGGGCGAGCCGCATTTCGGACAGTCGACGCGCAGGAAGTCCTCCCGCTTGGCGAGCGGATTGCCGCTGCCGTCCGGCACGCAATCTTCGGGGAGCACGACCGGCAGATCCCGCTCCGGCACCGGGACCTCGCCGCACGCTTCGCAGTGAATGATCGGAATCGGCGTGCCCCAGTAGCGCTGCCGCGAGATTCCCCAGTCGCGAAGCCGGAATGTCGTCCGCTTTTCGCCGAGACCGAGGGCGGCGAGATCGGCGGCGACCGCATCGGCCGCGGCCTGGTATGCGAGGCCGTCGTACTTGCCCGAGTTCACGCAGACGCCGACGGTCTTGTCGTCGTACCAGGCTTGCCGGTGATCGGTCGTGAAGGGGGGCAGCGCCGACGGGTCGGCGGGCGCGATGACCTGCCGGATCGGCAATCCATATTTCTTCGCGAACTCGAAATCGCGCTCGTCGTGCGCCGGTACCCCCATCAGCGCTCCGTCGCCGTAGCTCATCAGCACGTAATTGCCGACCCACACGTCCACGTCGGCGCCGGTCAGCGGATGCCTGACCGTGAGTCCGGTGCGCATCCCGCTCTTGTCCATCGTCGCAAACAGAGCTTCCATCACGGAGCCGCGCTTGCATTCGTCGATGAACGCCTGCAGCGCCGGATTGGCGCGAGCGGCGTGCGTCGCCAGCGGATGCTCGGCCGCGACGGCACAGAATGTCACGCCCATGATCGTGTCGGCGCGCGTCGTGAACACGTAGAGCCGCCCGTCCCCGATCAGGGCGCCGCGCTCGTCACGGATCGCGTGAGGGAACGCGAAGCGCACACCCTCGCTTCGCCCGATCCAGTTCGCCTGCATCGTCTTGACCCGTTCCGGCCAGCCCGGCATCGAGTCGAGATCGTCCAGCAGCTCGTCGGCGTAGCGCGTGATCCGCAAGTAGTACATCGGGATCTCGCGCTTTTCCACCGGCGCGCCCGAACGCCAGCCTCGGCCGTCGATCACCTGCTCGTTCGCAAGCACCGTCTTGTCGACCGGGTCCCAGTTCACCGTGCCGCTCTTGCGGTACGCGATGCCCGCTTCGAGCATCTTCAGGAAGAGCCACTGGTTCCAGCGGTAGTACGCGGGGTCGCAGGTCGCGAATTCGCGCGACCAGTCGATCGCGAACCCCATCGCCTGCAGCTGGCGCTTCATGTACGCGATGTTGTCGTGCGTCCAGCGCGCCGGCGCCTCGCGGCTCTTGATCGCGGCATTCTCCGCGGGCAGGCCGAATGCGTCCCACGCCATCGGCATCAGCACGTTGTACCCGCGCATCCGCAACTGGCGATACATCATGTCGTTGATCGTGTAATTGCGCACGTGCCCCATGTGCAGCTTCCCCGACGGGTAAGGCAGCATCGAGACGCAGAAATACTTGCCGTTCGGAAAGCGCGGGTCGTTTTCGATCGCCCGGTAGACGTCGCCTTCCCGCCATGCGGCCTGCGCGACGGTTTCGATGGCGGTGGGATCGAACGGTTTCATGTGCGAAGCGGAATGCGCAGCGGCCATGCGCTGTTCGTGTAAGCAATCGATTATACCGGCCGACGAATCGACGCCCGATGGCGTGGCCGCCGCGACGGCCGCTGGCAGCGATGCGATCAGATCCCGGCCCACAGCACCCAGATTCCCAGCGCGACGAAAATCGCCGCTGCGGCCTTGCGGAGCGCAGCGAACGGAATCCGGTTGCCCGCGAGCTTGCCGGCGAATACCACCGGCACGTCGGCGATCAGCATGCCCAGCGTCGAGCCTGCGATGACGGCGCCCAGCGCGTCGTACCGCGCCGCGAGGATCGCCGTTGCGATCTGCGTCTTGTCGCCCATCTCGGCCAGGAAGAACGAAATGAAGGTAACGCCGAACACGCCAAGCCGGGTGGCAGGCGTCGCGCTCGCGTCGAGCCGATCCGGCTTCAACGCCCACGCGGCGACCGCGAAGAACGCGAGTGCCACGGCAAAGCGCAACACGCGCGGATCGATCGCGTGACGCACCCAGGCTCCGGCCAGGCCGGCCAGCGCGTGATTCGTGAGCGTCGCGAACAGGATCCCGGCGACGATCGGCCAGGGCTGGCGATAGCGGAGCGCGAGCATCAACGCAAGCAGTTGAGTCTTGTCGCCGATTTCGCCGACCGCGATCGCGGCGACGGAAACGAGGAACGCCGTGAGCATCGGGAAAATGGGGAGTGGATAACCGCCGGTCGGATCGGCGAAGGCGCCGGGAAGGCGGCGGCGTGGATCGTGCGCAATCGCGGCGAAGCTGCAGGCCGCGGCCATCGGAAGGAACGGATCGAGCTTTCCGGATGGCACAATTGTACGTTCGCCCGGAGCCACGCCGCGGGCTCCGCGTTCACTCGCGCGTATTGCGGCGCTTCCTGATCGTTCGACCGATGGCGCTACGCCGGCACTGCCGATCCTTGTTCTCCGCGCCGCTGATCATCGCAGCGGGGCTGCTGCATGTGGCAGTTGCCGGCGCGTCGCCGGTGAAAACGCCGCACGTGACGGCGGAGCTGGTCGCGGCGCAGACCGCCTGGATCCCCGGCACGCAGACGACCGTCGCGCTGCGTCTGGCGATCGAACCGGGCTGGCATACGTACTGGCGAAATCCCGGCGAGTCGGGTCTGCCCACGACACTCGCGTGGCGGTTGCCGCCCGGCTACGTCGCGGGCGACATCGTCTGGCCGGTGCCGCATGCGCTGCCCGCGGGACCGCTGGTCAACTATGGCTACGAAGGCGAAGTTTTCCATCTCGTGCCGCTGACGGTGCCGGCCGATGCCAGGCCCGGCACAGCGGCGAGCTTGGCCGCGCGTGCAGACTGGCTGGTCTGCAAGGAAACCTGCATTCCCGATGGCGCGGACCTGACGCTCGATCTGCCGGTGGCGAGGCAGGCGGACGCCGACCCGCGCTGGGGGAGCGCGATCAGCGCGACGCGCGACGCATTGCCGCAGCCGCTTCCCGCGGGGTGGGCGCTGAGTGCGACCGCGTCCGGCGCGCAGGTCGCGCTGCAACTCGCGCCGCCGCCGAATGCCGCCGATCCCGGCGCGTTGCGTTTTTTCGCCGAGCGCGACGGCCGCATCGAAGCGTCGGCGCCGCAGGAGCAAATGCGCACGGCGGACGGCAGCTACCAGTTGACGCTCCCGGTTGCGCACGACCTCGCCGCCGGATTCGAGCGCCTGCAGGGCGTGCTGACGGCCGCGCGCGGGCTGCAGGCAGGCAGCGCCTCGATCGCGGCGGTCGCGCTGGACGTGCCGCTGACCGGAACGCCGACCGCGGGGGCGAAGCCTGCGTCGTTCGCGTCGTCGGATGCGCTTGCAGTCGACGCTTCCGCGCAGGCCGCCGCATTGTCGTTGCCTTTGGCCCTTGCGTTCGCGTTCGGGGGTGGCCTGCTGCTGAACCTGATGCCGTGCGTGTTTCCGATCCTGTCGCTGAAGGCGCTCGGGCTCGCGACGTCCCACGCCGACGATCGGCGGACGCTGCGCCTGCAGGGCGTCGGATTCGCCGCCGGCGTCGTCGTCGCGTTCGTGCTTCTGGGCTTGCTGATCGTCGCGCTGCGCGCGGCAGGCGAACAGCTCGGCTGGGGCTTCCAGCTGCAATCGCCGGCGGTCGTGACCGGGCTCGCGATCCTGTTCTTCGTCATGGCGCAGAACCTGTCCGGCGTGTTCGAATTCGGCGCGCTCGTTCCGTCGCGCGTCGCATCCTGGTCGCACGCCAATCGCCAGGTCGATGCGTTCGCGTCGGGCCTGCTCGCCGTCGTCATTGCGTCGCCGTGCACGGCGCCCTTCATGGGCGCTGCAATGGGCTACGCGCTTGGCGAGCGCACCCACGTCACGCTCGGCATCTTCATCGCGCTCGGGCTCGGGATGTCGCTGCCGTATTGCGCACTCGCATGGTTCCCGGCATGGCGGCGCGTACTGCCGCGTCCGGGACCGTGGATGGTGCGCCTGAAGCAGCTGCTCGCATTTCCGCTGTACGCGACGGTCGTATGGCTCGTGTGGGTGCTCGGCGCGCAAGTCGGCAACGATGCGGTCATCCGGATCGGCACGGCACTCGTGCTGGTCGCGTTCGCGCTGTGGTCCTGGCGCACCTGGCGCGGCGGTGGCCGTCGCGGCTGGAGCGTCGCCGCCGTCGCTGGCGCAATCGCGGGATTCGTCGTCGCATGGCCGCTCTTCGCGGACGATGCAGTTTCGCCGGCCGTCGATGCGCGGACCTCGTCGCCGGAACGAACCGATAGTGGCTGGGAGCCGTACTCGGCGACTCGCGTCGCCCAGCTGACGAACGAAGGTCGACCCGTGTTCGTCGATTTCACCGCGGCATGGTGCATCACGTGTCAGGTCAACAAGCGGCTGGTCCTGAACGACGCCGCGGTCCGCGGCGCGTTTGCGCGCGCCGGCGTCGCGCTGATCCGCGCGGACTGGACCCGGCGCGATCCGGCGATCACGCAGGCGCTGGCGGCGCTCGGACGCAGCGGCGTTCCGACCTATGTCCTCTACCGGAAGGGGCGCGAACCGCACATCTTTCCGGAAGTCCTGCAGCAGCGGACGCTCGTCGACGCGCTCGCGAGCCCCGCTGCGTTCTAGCCGATTGCGGACAGACGAGCAAGCCGGCACGACGCGCCAGACATTGCCGCGCTCACAGGATGTATTGCGCGAGGTTGTCGTCGCCTGCGATGCCGGCGAGCCGGCCATCGACGAACGCTGCGTCGATCATGATCGTCTCTCCGGTGCGTCGCGCCGCGTGGAACGAGACCTCCTCGAGCAGGCGCTCCATCACCGTGTAGAGGCGTCGCGCACCGATGTTCTCCTGCCGCTCGTTGACGGCGAACGCGATTTCGGCGAGCCGGCGGATGCCGTCCGGCGCAAATTGCAGATGCACCTGCTCGGTCCCCAGCAGCGCCTGGTATTGGACGGTGAGGCACGCGTCGGTAGCAGTCAGGATGCGCTCGAAATCGCCGACCGATAGCGGCAACAGCTCGACGCGTATCGGCAGGCGTCCCTGCAGTTCCGGGATGAGGTCGGAGGGCTTCGACAGGTGGAACGCGCCCGACGCGATGAACAGGATGTGATCGGTCTTGATCATTCCGTACTTGGTCGTCACCGTCGTGCCTTCGACGAGCGGCAGCAGATCGCGCTGAACGCCCTGGCGCGAGACATCCGCACCGTGCGTGTCGGTGCGCGCCGCGATCTTGTCGATCTCGTCGATGAACACGATGCCGTTCTGCTCGGCCGCGGCGAGCGCGCGCGCCTTGATGTCGTCGTCGTTGATGAGTTTGGCGGCCTCTTCGTCGGTCAGCTGCCTGAGCGCCTCGGGCACCTTCATCTTCTTGACCTTGCGCCGGCCGCTGCCCATTTGCTGGAACATTCCCTGAATCTGCGATGTCAGGTCCTCCATTCCGGGAGGCGCCATGATGTCCATCTGCGGCGCCGACACGGCGATCTCGACGTCGATGTCCTTGTCGTCGAGCTGGCCTTCGCGCAGCATCTTGCGGAATTTCTGCCGCGTCGCGGAATCCGCCGGCTTCATGTCGTGGAAATTGACTTCGCGCGCGGGCGGCAGCAGCACGTCGAGGACGCGCTCCTCGGCGGAGTCCGCGGCGCGATCGCGCACCTTGCGCGTCTCGGCTTCGCGCGTCTGCTTGACCGCCACTTCGACGAGGTCGCGCACGATCGTGTCGACGTCGCGGCCGACATAGCCGACCTCGGTGAATTTCGTCGCCTCGACCTTGACGAACGGCGCGTCGGCAAGCCTTGCCAGTCGACGCGCGATTTCCGTCTTGCCGACCCCGGTGGGCCCGATCAGCAGGATGTTCTTCGGCGTGATTTCCTGGCGCAGCGGTTCGGGCACCTGCTGCCGCCGCCAGCGATTGCGCAGCGCGATCGCGACGGCGCGCTTGGCTGCGTCCTGTCCGACAATGTGCTTGTCGAGCTCGGACACGATTTCTTCCGGCATCATCGGCAATGGCGTGTTCAAGGCGTGAGTCCAAACAAAATGCCGCCAGCGAGCGGCGGCGCGTGCGCGAATTGTACGCTGCGCAGTCGGCGCGGATCCTTAAAAAAACCCCGCCACGCGGGCGGGGTCCGGGCCTTGCGCCGCCAAACGGATCAGCAAAACGAGAAGATCCGGTCGGTGGCGTCGATGCGTCTTCAGCGATGCGGCATCAAGGCGTCAAAGGTATTGGGACCGCGCATCAGGGCGCAAAGAGGCTCGCGCAGTGGCCGGCTTGCGCAGGCGCGGCGGCGATCGAACCGCCGCGCGGAATGCACTGGTCCGGCGGCAGCGTCACGCCATTTTCGACTTGCTGCACGAGCAGATCGAATGCGCGCTGCGCGTGCGGCTCGATCAGCTCGAGTTGCGGGAACGCGACCTGGTACGTCTCGATGTGGTTGCCGTTCTGCACTTCGTACAAACGGTACGCGGGGCGCTTCGGATCGGCGCCATGCGCGGCGGCGTCGAGCGTCGCCTTGACCTTGCGTGCGTACGCGCGCGCATGGTGGTCGATCGGCAGCAGCGAATCCATCGTTCCCGCGACCGTGATCAGCGGACGCTGGATCAGGCCGCTGTTCGCCGGCGCCGCGACCTGCGCGCCGACGTCGGATTTCGACAGGCGGCTGACGTAGTTGTAGGTTCCGGTGCCGCTGACGTACGTGTCGTACGTCGGGTCGAAGCGCTTCTGCCATTGGCATAGCGTGACTTCCCAGAACGAATTCGAGTAGTTCTGCCAGAGCGACTTGGTCGTGGGGGTCGCCGGATCTGGATTCACGATATCGGGTGCATACCCGGCTGCGACGATGTTTTTCGCGGCGGTGCCGCTGGCGTTGTAGCCCGATGTCACGTAGTCCGGAAAATTGAGAACGGCCGGCGGCAGATCCGTCAGCAGGTTCGGCGGCTGCGCGTCGATGAACGTGCCCTCCCAGTCGACGCCGCCGTCGAAGAGCTTGGGCGCGGCTTCGATCGCGCGGCGGACCTGGTAGCCCCCGTTGGAGGTTCCGACCGCATACGTGTACTTCGGCCACTTGCCGTAGCTTGCCTTGACGCCATCGCGCGCGATTTCCGAGGCCGCGATCATGAAATCGGTCCACCGCGTGAACGCCTGCCCCGGATCGTTATCGTAGAAATGCACGAAGACCGGCGTCGCCGGATTCAGCCGGCAGCCGAGCGGGTCGGCCGCGGTCGTCAGGAACAGATTGAGCGTGCCCTTGTTCTGCGAGGCGTACGCGTAGCCCTGCTGGACGACGTAGTCGCTCCAGGCGAAGTCGCCGTTGAATTCGCTGCGCGTTCCCGATGCGCCGGCGACGACGAGCTTGCCGTTCCAGTCGTTGGGAAGGCGCAGCAGGAAGCGGCCCTGACCCAGCGGATCGGCCGCAATTCGCGCGTCGATCTGCAGTCCGGGGACGACCTTGGTGATCGGCGTGCGGCTGCCCGCAGCGGGCGCGATGGTGCTGCGATCGGTCTGCGGCGTGAACGCGAACGGCGGCAGTCCCGGGATCGAATTGTCGAGCGGCGTCGTGTTCGGATTGGTCGTCGTCAGATCGACGCTCTCGACGCATGTCGCGTCGGCGAGATCCGCCGAAAGGGCTTTCAGCACGTGTTCGCAGCGTGTTTCCGCCGCGGCGGACAGCGGCACCATCAGGGTCAGCGCGGCAACGCCGCAGCATTCTCGAAGCATATGTGGTTCTCTCCAGAACTTACGAAGGGATCGTCGGGTGAACCGCGGCGACGACCGGTGGAATGCATCGCGTGCAGGACCGCCGGGTTCGAATGCTGCCGCAAGCAGCCACCTGGCGCGAGTAAACCGCATCGCGGGCCGATCATAGCGGCGCACGCGAGTGATCGCAAGGCGAATGTCGCACCGGAACGACGAAAGGCATTCGAACGCGACGACAACGCGAAACGGCGCCATGCGCGGGCTGGATCGCGGTGCCGGATCGCGGTGCCGGGTTGCGGCCCGACCCGCCGACGCATCGCCAGGGAGGGCGCGATTGGCAACGCGTGCGACAATCGCCTATCTCGCGTCCCGTCCGCAAGGCCTGCGCGGTCGGACGCCACCGGGAGATCGAACATGATTCGGGATTCGCGTGTCACAGGAATCGTTGCGGCGATGATTCTCGCGCGGGTCGCGTGCGGCGCAGTCGTCGCGGCTTGATGGCGCAGCCGCGGCTGCCGGCGGTTGCAGTGCCGAGGCGCACTGCGCGATCGTGCGCGTCCGCGAACGGATCTCCGGTAGTCGGTCACTGCGTCATCGCGTTCGCCGCGCTGGTCGCAAATTTCGCCGCCGGCTGCTCGATGTTGCACCGCGAGCCGGTCGAGCCGGGATCGGCCAAGGCGTCGGCGGCGTCGGGCGCAGGTCAGGAAGCGATCTTGCGCGCGATCGGGGGCTCGGCGGTCACGGGCAAGATCCGCGTCGTCGATCGCGGCGATGGCGCCGCGGTGCTGGTGAGCGCGAACAACGTGCCGACCGGCATGTTTCGCATCGCGCTTCATGCCAATCCCAACTGCTCGTCGCCGAACGGATTCTCCGCGGGTCCGCCGTGGGCACCGGCGGGCGCGAAGGTCGCCCCGCAGGATTTCATCCCCGCGCAGTACGGCAACAATAGCGGCGTCGTTGAAACTTCGTTTCGAATCGCCGGCCTGCACGCCACGGGCGTGGATGGCGTGGCCGGGCACAGTGTCGTGATCTATGCGGGTCCAACGGTCACCGGGGCGCGGCCGGATGTGCCGAACGAGCGGATCGCGTGCGGCGTGTTCGAACCGACGCAGCCGCTGTCGTTCTGAGCCTCGCGCGGTGCCCGATGCCTCCATCCGTCATTCCCTGATCGATTGCGCTACCGCATGGGCCTTCTCGCCGAACGCAGGATCCTGATCACCGGCGTGCTGTCGACGCGCTCGATCGCCTACGGCGTCGCCAGGGCGTGCCAGCGCGAAGGCGCGGTGCTCGCGTTCACTTACGCCGGCGACGATCTCAGGGATCGCGTCGTGAAGATTGCGGCGGAGTTCGGCCCATGCCCGGTGCTGCGCTGCGACGTGCAATCGGACGAGCAGATTGCCGCGTTGTTCGATGCGCTGCGCAGCGAATGGAACGGACTCGACGGTTTGCTCCATTCGATCGCTTTCGCGCCGCGCGAGGCGCTGTCGGGCGACTATCTGACCGGGCTCTCCCGTGCGGCGTTTGCGACCGCGCACGACATCTCGAGCTACAGCTTTGCGGCGCTCGCGAAGGCAGCGCGGCCGTTGCTCGCGGGTCGTCACGCGTCGCTCTTGACGCTGACCTACCTCGGCGCCGTGCGCGCGCTCGCCAATTACAACGTGATGGGACTGGCCAAGGCGAGCCTCGAGGCCAACGTCCGCTATCTCGCGGCAGCGCTCGGTCCGGAAGGCACGCGCGTGAACGCGATCTCGGCCGGCCCGATCAAGACGCTCGCGGCGGCCGGCATCGGCGGATTCTCGAAAATCCTGCATTTCGTCGAGCAGGCGGCGCCGCTGCGGCGCAACGTCACGGTCGACGAAGTCGGCAACGTCGCCGCGTTCTATTTCTCGGAATTGTCGAGCGCGATCACCGGCGAGATCACCTACGTCGATTGCGGCTTCTCCAACGTCGCCGCGGGGCTCGGCGAGAATAGCGACTTGCGATCGACGCCGTCGTGATCGGCGCGGGCCACAACGGCCTTGCGTGCGCCGCCTACCTTGCGGGCGCGGGATTGTCCGTGTGCGTGCTCGAGCGTCGTGATGTCGTGGGCGGCGCGGCGGTCACCGAAGAATTCCATCCGGGATTTCGCAATTCGACGGCGAGCTATACGGTGAGCCTGCTTGCGCCGCAGGTGATCGCGGAGCTGAACCTTGCCGCGCATGGATTGACGATCGTCGCGCGAACGCTCGCGAATTTTCTGCCGCTGCCGGGCGAAGCGTTTCTTGAAGGTAGGCGGAGGGTTGGCGGCGACGCAGGCCGAAGTCGCGAAGTTTTCGGCGCGTGACGCCGAACGCCTGCCGGCGTATTACGCGATGCTGTCGCGCGTAGCGGACGTGCTGCGCGAGTTGCTGCACGTGACGCCGCCCAACATCGGCGCGCACCGCGGCGGCCGGCTCGGCATGGCGATCGACGCGTGGAAAAGCGCCAAGCCATTCCGCCGTCTCGATCGCGCGGGCCAGCGCGACGTGCTCGATCTGTTCACGAAGAGCGCGGGAGAAGTTCTCGACCGCTGGTTCGATTCAGCGCCGATCAAGGCCGCGTTCGGATTCGACGCTGTCGTCGGCAATTTCCAGAGTCCGTTTGCGCCCGGATCCGCGTACGTGCTGCTGCATCACGTATTCGGCGAGGTGAACGGCGAGCGCGGCCAGTGGGGCCACGCAATGGGCGGCATGGGCGCGATCACGCAGGCGATGGCGAAGGAATGCGCAGCACGCGGCGTGACGATCCGCACCGGATGCGCCGTGCGGCGGGTCAACGTCGACGCGCGGGCGCGCGGCAGGCGTGGAGCTCCCCGACGGCGAAACCGTCGCCGCGCGCCGGGTCATTGCCAACGTCAACCCGAAACTGCTGTTCGGGAAGCTCGTTGCGCCCGAGCATCTCGACGCGGATTTTCGCGCGCGCATCGACGGCTATCGCTGCGGCTCGGGCACGTTCCGGATGAATGTCGCGCTCGCCGAGCTGCCCGATTTCCAATGCCTGCCCGGAACATCGGCGCAGCCGCATCACGGCAGCGGCATCATCGTCGCACCGTCGCTCGGCTACATGGAGCGCGCGTTCTTCGACGCGAAGACGCTCGGCTGGTCGCGCGAGCCGATCGTCGAGATGCTGATCCCGTCGGTCGTCGACGACTCGCTGGCGCCGCCGGGCATGCACGTCGCGAGCCTGTTCTGCCAGCACGCGAATCCGCGCATCGGCGACGTGCTGCCGGGCCACACCTGGGACGACCATCGCAACGAAGTCGCGGACCTGATGATCGATACCGTCGATCGCGTCGCGCCGAATTTCGCGCGCAGCGTGCTCGGACGCCGCGTGCTGTCGCCGCTCGATCTCGAGCGCGAATTCGGCCTCACCGGCGGCGACATCTTCCATGGCGCGCTGGCGCTCGATCAGCTGTTCTCGGCGCGGCCGGTGCTCGGCAATGCGGATTACCGGATGCCGGTACGCGGGTCTCTATCTGTGCGGGTCCGGTGCGCATCCGGGCGGCGGCGTGACCGGCATACCGGGCCGCAATGCGGCGCGCGAAATCCTGAAGGATGCGCGTCGCGAAAAAAAACGCGAAGCCGGCCGATAAGCCGGGTTCTGTTACGGCGCGCGCTTCTGAGGCTGCGCGCTATGACCGCCATTCTTCTAGGCCCGCCGTTGCCGATGGGCTCGAGCCGCCTACCCGCGGACTCGGCGAGCAGCGTCGTCGTCCGCCTATTTGGCGTTGCTCCGGATGGAGGTTGCCGCGTTTCACCCGCCTCCGGAAACCGGAAGCGACTCGTCTCTGTGGCCCTGTTCCTCGCCTTTGCCAATGGCCGCGAGGCCTCGGCTCCTGCGGCCGGGCGTTACCCGGCATCCTGCTCTGCGGAGCCCGGACTTTCCTCTCCCCCTCGAGTTGCCTCTCGGGGCAGCGACGGTCTGGCTGGCTTCGCGGCGACATTATAGCGCGCCTCACTCGTGAGCGATGCGCCAGCGCAGCTCGCGGCCGGCAGAAAGCGGAACGATCGTCTCGTCGCCGAACGGCAGCGTCTCGGGAACGCGCCATGCATCGCGGACCAGCGTGACCGATCCGGCGTTGCGGGGCAGCCCGTAGAACGTCGGCGCCGTGGATGCTGGCGAATCCCTCGAGACGGTCGAGCGCGCCGGCCTCGTCGAACGCTTCCGCGTAGAGCGGCAACGCGGCAGGCGCCGCTGTAGCAGCCGGCACAGCCGCACGCCTGCTCCTTCGCCGAGCGCGCATGCGGCGCCGAATCGGTGCCGAGAAAAAACTTCGGATTGCCCGACGTGGCGGCGGCGATGAGCGCGCGCCGATGCGCTTCGCGCTTCAGCACCGGCAGGCAATAGAGGTGCGGCCGCAGTCCGCCCGCGAACAGCGCGTTGCGCGAATACATGCAGTGCTGCGGCGTGATCGTCGCCGCGACATTCGCGGGCGCTTCGCTGACGAACGCGACGGCTTCGCGCGTCGTGATGTGCTCGAGCACGATGCGCAGCGCGGGAAAATCGCGGACGATCGATGCGAGCTGCCGCTCGATGAACACGCGCTCGCGGTCGAACACGTCGACCGCGGGATCGGTGACTTCGCCGTGGATCGACAACACGACGCCCTGCGCTCCATCGCCGCCAGCGCGGCGTGCGCGCGGGCGAGCGCCGTGACGCCGGATTCGGAATTCGTCGTCGCGCCCGCGGGGTAGTACTTGACCGCGTGTACGAATCCGCTGTCCTTGGCGCGCGCGATCTCGTCGGCCGACGTGTCGTCGGTGAGGTACAGCGTCATCAGCGGCTCGAACGCCGCGGCCGGCGGGCAGCGCGCTGCGGATCCGCTCGCGGTACGCGCGCGGCGGCCGCCGTCGTCGTCACCGGCGGATTCAGGTTCGGCATGACGATTGCTCTGCCGAAGACCTGGGCCGTTGCGCCGACGACGGCGCGCAGGTGCGCGCCGTCACGCAGATGCAGGTGCCAATCGTCGGGACGGACGCAGGCGGATCGGTGCGATCGGACATCAGAAGCCCTTGATTTTCCGAAATTATAGCGGGCGCGCGACGCGGGGCGGTGAATCCGCTGACCGAGCCGCGGAGGGAGTCGCTTGCGTCGCGACGGCGGGCTATAATGCGCAATTTCGCTGCGGACGCGGTGCGATTGCCCAAATGCGGGGGATTGCAATGCCTGACATCGCGTCGGTACGAAGTTCAAGGATGGAACGAAGCATGGCCGCCAAAACTGCAGTCGCCGTCAAGAAACAGCCCCGCGAGCTCACCGAGGAGGACATCCTCAAGGCTCCGGAGAAGGACTACATGAACGAGGCGCAGCTCGCGTTTTTCAAGAAGCGGCTCGAAGAAGTTCGCGACCAGATCCTGCGCAACGCCGACGACACCGGCGAGCATCTGCGCGAAAACGAGATCACGACCGATCCCTCCGACCGCGCGACGCTCGAGGAGGAGTACACGCTCGAGCTGCGCACGCGCGACCGGGAACGCAAGCTGCTGAAGAAGGTCGAAAAGTCGCTGAAGCAGATCGAGGACGGCAGCTACGGCTATTGCGAGGAAACCGGCGAGCCGATCGGCGTTCCGCGCCTGATCGCCCGCCCGATGACGACGCTGTCGATCGAGGCGCAGGAGCGCCGCGAGCGCGTTCAGAAGCTGTACGGCGACTGATTCGCCGCGCGCTGAATCGCGCGCGCAGCCGCAGTTGCGGGCGCGTCAGCGGCATTCGCGCGGCCCGTCCCGTTGCCATTCCCAATCACGTTCGAAGGAGCCCGACGACATGTTTACGCTGCCGCCTCTTCCTTACGCCGAAAACGCGCTCGCGCCGGTGATCTCGGCGAACACGCTTTCGTTCCACTACGGCAAGCACCACAAGGCGTACGTCGACAACCTCAACAATCTGGCCAAGGGCACCGAGCTACGAGAACGCGACGCTCGAGAAGATCATCAACGAAACCGCCGGCAAGGCCGACAAGGCGCCGCTCTTCAACAACGCCGCGCAGATCTGGAACCACACGTTCTACTGGAACTGCCTGAAGGGCGGCGGCGGCGGCAAGCCGGCGCGGCGCATCGCGCAGATGATCGAATCCGATCTTGGCGGCTACGACAACTTCCGCAAGGAGTTCGCCGCGACGACCGTCTCGCAGTTCGGCTCGGGCTGGGGCTGGCTGGTCGCCGACGGCGGCAAGCTGCGCATCGTCAAGACCGGCAACGCGGAAGTGCCGTTCACCAAGGGCGCGAAGCCGCTGCTGACGATCGACGTCTGGGAGCACGCGTACTACCTCGACTACCAGAACCGTCGTCCCGACTACGTCAACGCGGTGATCGACAAGCTGCTGAACTGGGACTTTGCAGCCGAAAATCTGGCCCGCGCCTGACGTCGTTGCCGTCGCGCGAGCGGCGCCACCGAATCGCGCCGCCGCGAGACGCGCTCGTCCATCGCGGCGCGATCGGCTGTCGTCATCGCGTCGTCCGTTCGTGCGCCGAGACTCCCTGTCGCAGGTTGCCTTGTTCGCGGCAGGCGTCGGGACGATAATCGCCCCACGCATTCCAACGGCATAACGTACGCCCGATGGCGATTTTTGGAAAACCGCCGGCCAAGAAGACCGAGGTCCCGAAGCCCGCGCCGCGCGGCTCGAAACGGGCGTCGCGCGTCGTGTCGGCCCGCGAGCTCGCCGCGCAGGTCGCCAACCGCAAGGCGGGCGGCAAGCCCACTGGACTCGAACCGCTGGGCGAGACGAGCCTGCGGCGGCGCCAGCATCATCGACTGGTCGACCGCGCCGAAGGCGATCGAGGTCGCGCAGGCCAATCCGGGCTTCTGCGCGGTGCTCGAGAACGCCGCGCTGCTCTTCGCGAACGGCCAGGACCAGAACGCGCGCGCGCTGCTCGGAGCAGGGCGTGCAGGACCGACCACGACACCAAGCTCTCGCCGCTCGCGTGGCTCGCGCTGTTCGACCTGCATGCAGCGCGCCAACGATCGCGACGGCGTTCGATCAGTTCGCGATGCACTATGTCGTGCAGTTCGAGCGCTCGGCGCCGGCGTGGGATGAGCGTGCCGAGCCGCCGAGCGACGACAAGCGCGGCGGCGGGCGGCTACATCGCGCGTGACCGGCAAGCTGTCGAGCGGCAGCGCCGCGCAGCTCGAGGGCTTGAAGCGCGCGCTGGAGAAGTGCGTTCCGCGCGCGCGGATCGACCTGGCGTCGGTCACCGGATTCGACGACGCCGGCGCGCGCATGCTCGCGACTGCGCTCGGCGCGCGCGCGCGCCAGCGGATGGAGCTGCGCGATCCAGCGGCCGGAGAAGCTCGAGGCCGCTGCTCGACGCGCGGTGCAAGAAGGGCAGGGACGGCGGCGAAGGCGCGTGGCTGCTTGTCGCTCGAGCTTCTGCAATGGCACCACGAACAGGCGGCGTTCGACGAGCGCGCGGTCGAATTCGCCGTGACGTTCGAGCTTTCGCCGCCTTCGTGGGAACCGCCGCCGCGCTGCAGAGCGACAAGCGCGATGCGCCGAGCCGTCGCGCACGCGTGCATCGGCCGCGAGCGAAGCGGCGCCCGGCGGCGTCGGACCGGAGATGCTCGTCGTGGGACAGGCGTGCTGGCGGGCGCCGTGCCGAACGCAGCTCGCGCAGCTCGCCGAATTCGCGCACTCGGCAGTCGGTCGTCGCCGATCGACATGAGCGGCGTCGAGCGCATCGATTTCGTCTGCGCCGGCGCGCTCTCAATGCGATCAGCCGCGATCGAGGGCCAGCGCAAGGCCGTGCAGTTCGTCGGCGCCTCGCCGATCATCCGCGCGCTGCTGCTGCTGATCGGCATTTCGCCGCGGCATTTCGTCAAGAAGGCGGACTGAGCCGCTCGCGAGCTGCGCCGGGCCGTTCCAGCGGTCGCGGCCGCGCGTCCCGGCACATGGAGACGTTTCACGGGACCACGATCCTCGTCCGTCCGCCGCGACGGCGCGGTCGCGCTGGGCGGCGACGGCCAGGTCACGCTCGGACAGGTCGTCGTCAAGGCGACGGCGCGCAAGGTGCGCCGCCTCTACCACGACAAGCGTGCTCGCGGGATTCGCGGGCGCGACGGCCGACGCGTTCACGCTGTTCGAGCGCTTCGAGGCGAAGCTCGAGAAGCACCAGGGCCATCTGACGCGCGCCGCGGTCGAGCTCGCGAAGGACTGGCGCTCCGATCGCGTCCTGCGGCGGCTCGAAGCGATGCTCGCGGTCGCCGACCGAACGGCATCGCTGGTCGTCACCGGCACGGGCGACGTGCTGGAGCCCGAGCACGGCATCGTCGCGATCGGCTCGGGCGGCCCCTATGCGCAGGCCGCGGCGCAGGCGCTGCTCGACAACACGGCGCTTTCCGCCGCGCGAGATCGTCGAACGCGCGCTGATCATCGCCGGCGACATCTGCATCTACACGAACCAGCACCACGTCATCGAGACGCTCGAATGAGCCCGAGCGCAAGCTGCATCCGGCGCAGCGTCGCATGCGAGCGATCGAACGTGCGGCTGAACGCGCATCGCAGGCGCGACGTCGTCGTCGCGGGGGCCGGGCTCGTGCGGGCTCGCGCTCGCCGCCGGCGCTGGCGCGAAGCGCGCTTGGTCGCGTCGACCGCTGGTGCGATCGCGACGCGCGCCGCGCGGCGCGCCGCGGATCCGCGACGACGCTGGGATGCGCGCGTCTACGCGATCAGCCCGGGCAGCGCGGCGTTCCTGCGCGCTCGGCGCGTGGCAGGCGCTGCCGTGCGAGCGGATCGCGGCGATCGAGACGATGCGCGTCGAAGGCGACGCCGGCGCGACGCTCAATTTCTGCGCATACGAGATCGGCGAGCGCGCGCTCGCGTGGATCGTCGAGGAGCGCGCGCTGCGCGCCGCGCTGCTGCCCGCTCGTGCATGCGCCGGGCGTCGACCTCGTCACCGGCGCACGCGTTGCGTCGCTCGCGTGGTCGGCGGCCGAGCGGGACGCTGACGCTCGAGCGACGGCGGCGCATCTCCGGCGGCCTGATCGTCGGCGCCGACGGCGTCCGCTCGCCGGGTGCGCGAGGCCGCGGGGATCGTCGCGAGCCGAAACCGTACGGGCAGACGGCGGTCGTCGCCAATTTCGCGTGCGAGCGCGCGCATCACGGCCGCGCGCATCAATGGTTTCGCGACGACGGCGGCATTCTCGCGTGGCTGCCGCTGCCGGGGCGTCGCATGTCGATCGTCTGGTCCGCGCCGGATGCGCTCGCGCAGGAGCTGCTCGCGCTCGCCGCGCGAGGCGCTCGCCGCGCGCGTGGCGGAGGCCGGGGGCAACGCGCTCGGCGCGCTTCGCATGCCTCACGCCTGCCGCCGGCTTTCCGCTGTCAGTCCTGAAGCTGCCGACGTCCATCGCCCATCGGATGGCGCTTGTCGGCGACGCCGCGCACGGCGTGCATCCGCTGGCGGGGCAGGGTGTTAACCTGGGCTTTGGCGACGTCGCAGGCGCTGGCGAACGTGCTGCGCCGAGCGCGGGCCGGTCGCCGATGCGGGCGCGCCGATCCTGCTCGAACGCTTCGCGCGCCGGCGCGCCGAACCCGTGCTGGCGATGCAGACGGTCACCGATGCGCTCGCGCATCTGTTCGGATCCGCGCACGCCGTGGATCCGGACGGCGCGCAACGCCGGGCTGTCCGCGGTCGAGCGGCTGCCCCTGTCAAGGCGCCTGCTGGCGCAATCGGCGCTGCGATAGCCGACTGCTAAACGCGCACGACCTTCTTGGAGAACGAGATGCAATCGCCCATGACCTTCGCCGACTGTGCCGGGCGCTCGCCGTCGGCATCGCTGCGCTCCGTGCCGCCGCTGCCGGTCGCGCTCGCCGCAGCGCGCCTGCCGGCACGCGCACCTGCCGCCAGTACGCAGCCGGTGGCGCCCGAGGCCGCCGCGATCCGCAAGGCGCTCGAGCAGAAATTTCCCGGCGCCCAGGTGCGCCACATCGCCAAGACGGCCTACTTCGGGCTGTACGAGGCCATGCTCGACGACCAGCTCGTCTACACCGACCCCAAGGTCGCGTACCTCTTCATCGGCTCGATGTACGACACGGCGACGAAGAGAACCTGACCGACGCGCGCCCGCGCAAGCTCAACCGCGTCGCCTTCGACAAGCTGCCGATCGACCTCGCGTTCAAGCGCGTCAAGGGCGACGGCGAGCGCAAGCTCGTCGATCTTCTCGGACGCCGATTGCCCGTTCTGCCATCGCCTCGAGAACGAGATGAAGGGCCTCGACAACGTGACGATCTACACGTTCCTGTTCCCGATCGACCAGCTGCATCCGGACGCCGCGCGCAAGTCGAAGCGGATCTGGTGCTCGGCGGACAAGGCGAAGGCCTGGGACGAATTCTTCGCGTCCGGCAAGCTGCCCGACAACAAGGGCGACTGCGACAACCCGGTCGCGAAGACGCAGGCGCTCGGCAACTCGCTCAAGATCAACGCGACGCCGACGCTGGTCTTCGCCGACGGCACGCTGATTCCCGGCGCGCTGCCGTTGCCGCAGATCGAAAAGGAGATCGCGGCCGCGGAAATCGAAGCGAAAAAGCTCGCGGCAGCGCCGAAATAGGCATTCGACACTGCCCGCAGGGTGACACGAGCCGGTTCCGACAACACGCTCACGGGGACGACGCGATGGCGATTCTCGATTTCATCAAGAAACAGTTCATCGACATCATCGAGTGGACCGACGACTCGCGCGACACGCTGTCGTTCCGCTTCCCCGACGAGGACAAGGAAATCAAGAACGGCGCGCAGCTGATCGTCCGCGAGTCGCAGACGGCGCAATTCGTCTATCTCGGCCAGTTCGGCGACACGTTCGGCCCGGGCAAGCTACACGCTCACGACCGACAACATCCCGGTCCTCACCAATCTCAAGGGCTGGAAATACGGGCTCGAAAGCCCGTTCAAGGCGGACGTCTACTACGTCATCACGCGGGTGTTCACCGGCAACAAGTGGGGCACGGCCAATCCGGTGATGATGCGCGACCAGGATTTCGGCATCGTGCGGCTGCGCGCGTACGGCACCTACGATTTCCGCGTCGCCGACGTGCAGAAATTCCTGAAGGAAGTCGCGGGCACCGACGACCACTTCCGGCTCGACGAATTCAACGACACGATGCGCTCGCGGATCGTCAGCGTGTTTTCCGACGCGCTGGCGCAGGCGAAAGTGCCGGCGCTCGACGTCGCCTCGCGCTACTCGGAGCTCGGCGAAGCGCTGCTTGCCGCTGATCAACCCGATACTCGCCGACAAGTACGGACTGGCGATGACGTCGTTCGTCGTCGAAAACGTTTCGGTGCCGCCGGAAGTCGAGCAGGCGATCGACAAGCGGTCGAGCATGGCGGCCGTCGGCAACCTGAACGACTACGTGAAATTCCAGATGGCGCAGGGAATGGAGAAAGGCGGCAGCGGGGGCGCCGGCGGCATTGCGGCGGAAATGGCCGTCGGCATGGCGATGGCGCAGCAGATGATGAACCAGTCGGGCGGCCTGATGGCGCAAACGACCAAGGGCATCGATGCGCCCGCCGCACCCGCGAACGGCGGCTCGCCTGAGCTGATGAATCCCGCGCAGGTCGCGCAGATGCTCGGCGTCGCCGAATCCGACGTCGTCGCGATCCTCGAGTCCGGCGATCTGAAGGGCAAGAAGATCGGCACGCAATGGCGCGTGCCGCGGGCGGCCGTCGATACGTACCTCAAGACGTGAACGAGGCGGCGCGCGACCCGGCCGCGCAACCGGAGCTCGCAAGCGAGGTCGCGCAACCGAAATTCGCGTGCCCGGCCTGTGGCGCAGAAGCCATCTGGAATCCGGCCAAGGGCAAGCTCGTCTGTCCGTTCTGCGGCACGGAATCGCCGGCGCAGCTCACCGCCGGCGGTACCATCGTCGAGCACGATCTCGTCAGCGCGCTGCGTGCGATTCCCGATGACGCGCGCGGGTGGCGCACCGCGACGCGGCAGGTGCGCTGTCAGAGCTGCAACGCGATATCGGTGCTGGACCCCTCGCGGCAGGCGCAGACCTGCCAGTTCTGTGGTTCCGCGCAGCTCGTTCCCTACACCGAAACCAAGCCCGCATTCCGGCCGGAGAGCGTGTTGCCGTTCAAGCGCTCGGACGCCGAGGCCCGCGACGGCATCCGCGCGTGGTACGGCCGCCTGTGGCTCGCGCCGTCGGCACTCAAGCGGCGTGCGCTGACCGACACCGTTCGCGGCGTCTATCTGCCGTACTGGACTTTCGACGCGCAGGTCGAGGCCGACTGGACCGCGGATGCGGGTCACTACTACTACGAGACGGAGACTTACGTCGTCAACGGCGAGACGCGCACGCGGCAGGTGCAGCGCATCCGGTGGGAGCCGGCCGCCGGGCACGTGTCGCATTTCTTCGACGACGACCTCGTCTGCGCGTCGGTGGGCGTGCAGCCGGCGCTGATGCGCGGCATCGAGCCGTTTCCCACGCAGGATCTCAAACCGTACGACGCAGGGTACGTCGCGGGGTGGGTCGTCGAGCGCTACCAGATCGATCTCGTCGGTGCCGCGCAGCGGGCGCGGGCGGCCATGGATGCGCAGCTGCAGGCGTTGTGCGCACGGCAGATTCCCGGTGATACGTACCGCAACCTGGTCGTCAACTCCGACTACTCGAAACAGACGTTCAAGCACATCCTGGCGCCGGTTTGGCTGCTCGCTTACACGTTCGGCGCGCGGCGCTTCCAATGCGCGATGAACGGCGTCACCGGCGCAATCCGCGGCGAATATCCGAAGAGCCCGTGGAAGATCGCATTTCTGGTCGTCGCAATCCTCATCGTCGTTCTCATCGTCATGTCGATCGCCGGCGGCCATTAGCGCCGGGCAACGGAGCACCACCATGCTGACTGCGATCATCACCGGCGTCTCGCGCGGGCTTGGCGAAGCGTTGGCGATGGAACTGCTCGCGCGCGAATGCCGCGTGCTCGGGATCGGTCGCTCATCGTCTGCGCAACTCGGCGGCGAGCGCTACCGGTTCGCTGCCTGCGATCTGGCGCACCCGACATCGTTGTCGGCGCCGGTCGAATCGGCGTTTCGCGCGATTGCGGCCGACGCGCCGACGCAGGTGTGCCTGATCAACAACGCGGCGACGATCGAGCCGGTCGGCGTGCTCGGCACCCAGGAGGCGTCCGCCATCGCGGCGTCGATCGCCGTCAACCTGATCGCGCCGGTCGTGCTGTCGAACCTGTTCTGCCGCGTGTTCCGACGACGCAATCGAGCGACGGATCGTCAACGTGTCGTCGGGCGCGGCGCAGTCGACGTTGTCCGGCGAAGCGCTCTATTGCATCGCCAAGGCGGGCCTCGAAATGCTGACGCGCTCGCTCGCAGCGGAGCAGGTGTCGCAGCGGTTTCGGGCGATCAGCGTGCGCCCCGGGGTGATCGATACGGCGATGCAGACCTACGCGCGCTCACAGCCCAGGGAACGCCTCCCCAGCGTCGACCTGTTCAAGGGCTTTCACGCCGGACGACAGCTCGTGCCGCCGGACGTGGTCGCTCGAAAGATCATCGACCGGCTCGTGCTCGCCGCGGTGGAGCACGGTCGTACCTACACGTACGCCGAGCTGTGATCGCCGTTGCGATCAGGGTGCCGCGCGCCGCAGAAGGATGCGATAGCCGATGATCGCGCCGGGCGGACCGGCCTGCCACAGCAGGCAATAGTCCCGCGCGATGCGCGCTTCGAACGTCCCGCTGTCGGCCGTCGATTGCTCGCGCACCATGGGAGCGAGAACGGCATTGTCCTCGTGGTAGTGAATGTCGAAGTCGACGGGCTCGCTGCTGTCGTACCGATAGTCGAGGCGCTCGCCCGCGGCGAGATGCACGCACTCCTCCTGCATCGCGTACGGCGCGATCACGCTCCGCGGCACCACCCGGGGCACGCCCGGCACCAGCGCGGGGCTCGCGCACGCCGAGAGCGTCACCGCCATCGCGGCGACCACCGCGGCCAGACATTCAGTCGCGATCAAGCGAGACCGCGCCGAAGCGGCGGCGCGCCGCTTCGTCCAATCTTCGGCGAGCATCGCGAAGCGGACGTGATCGCGCCAGCGGCCGGCGATCTTCACATAGCGCCGCGAATACCCTTCCCGATCGAACCCGACCCGCGTAACGAGCGCGATCGACAGGCGATTGCCCGGCTGCACGTTCGCCTCCACGCGGTGGAGCCGCAGGCGTCGAAATGCGAAGTCGAGCGCCAGCGCGAAGCCTTCGGTCATGTAGCCTTCGCGCGCGAGTGGCGCGAACGCGTAGTAGCCGATGTACGCGCTGTGGAATGCGCCGCGGACGATCTCGGAAAAATTGAACACGCCGACCATCGCGTCGTCGTCGTTGCGCAGGACGAGGAAACCCGCGTTCCTGGGCTCCGCCTGCGTCGTGTTGTAGCGCGCGACGTACGCGCCGTATGCGCTCGACGTTTCGGGTGCCTGCACCCAGCCGCGATGCAGTGTGCGGCTTCCGCGCGCGCGCGCAATGAATGATTGCTGATCGCTGCGCAACGGAGGCCGCAGATGGACCCGGTTGCCAATCAGCGTCGCCGGGATCTTGCGCGTTGGCATAATGGACATTTTATCGAATGTCGGCGATACGAAGGAGACGAATGCATGAGTACGTGGGTCGAGGGCCGCGTGGCAGGCCGGCGCCAGTGGAGCGACAGCCTGTTCTCGCTGCTCGTCGACGCGCCCCAGGTTGCATTCGTCGCCGGCCAGTTCGCGCGTCTCGCGCTCCCCGCGCCCCCCGGCTCGAAAGAGCCGATGATCGGCCGGCCGTATTCGTTCGTGAATCCGCCGTCGGCGCAACCGCACGAGTTCTATTTCATCATCCTGCCCGACGGCCCGCTGTCGCCGCGGCTTGCGGTCCTGAACGCGGGCGACAGCGTGTGGCTCGCGCCGCGCGCGAACGGCTTCTTCAGCATCGGCGAGACGGCACCATCGGAATCGCTGTGGTGCCTGTCGACAGGCACGGGTATCGGCCCCTTCCTGTCGATGCTGCGCACCGACGAGCCATGGGCGAAGTTCGGCCGGGTCGTGCTCGTCCATTCGGTCCGGCACGCTGAGGAGCTCACGTACCGCGACGAGATCGCCGGCATCGTGCGCGGGAATCGCGGCGCGTTCGACTACGTGCCGATGGTGAGCCGCGAGGCGCATCGCGACGCGCTCTCCGGACGCATTCCGAACGCGATCGACGACGGACGATTGGAGGCACGGGTCGGCCTGTCGCTCACGCCGGAGAACGCGCACGCGATGCTGTGCGGTAATCCGGCGATGGTCGACGACGTTCAGAAGGTGCTTGCGGCGCGGGGGATGCGGCGGCACCGGCGCAAGGAGCCGGGGCATATTACGCTCGAGACCTACTGGTAGATATTACGTCGGCGCGGCAAGCGCATTCGCCGGTGGCGGCTGATCGATCGCGCCGACGCAATATCCGTCCTCGTTGGAGCGTCGTTGGAAGACACGACGCTCAACTCGGACATTGCGGTCGCAGCCGCACGTCGCGGTTCTGAATCGTAGATACGGGACGCACCACGCAGTGGCCCATTTTGGACAGCCGTACTTCGGCCGTACGTCGTGGCTATGGATAAGAGGCGCAGGACGCACCACCGTTGGGTCCAACCCAGGACCTGCCAAACTCTAGCTCGCGAGCGTGCGCGAGACGATTTCGCTCACGTCCGGTGACAGGCTCGGCGTGCGCGCGATCCGCTCGAGACAGCGCTGCATCTGGCTGCGCCGCGGCTCGGCAAATCGCCTCCACAGGTTGAACGCGCCGGCGAGCGTCGACGCGAGTTGCGGATTGGTCGCATCCAGCGCACGAACCTGGTCCGCGGTAAACGCATAGCCCGACGCGTCGCTCGCGTGGAAGCGCGCGAAGTTGCCCAGCGCGAACGCACCGACGAGCGAGCGCACGCGGTTCGGGTTGCGCGCGTTGAAACGCGGATGCGCGACGAGCGCGCGCACCGTGTCGAGTGTATCGGTGCGCAGGCTTTTCGCCTGCAACGCGAACCATTTGTCGAGGACGAGCGGCTCGTCGTGCCATTTCGCCTCGAATCGCGAATAGAGCAGGGCGCGCGCGGCCGACGCGCTGTCGCGCAACGCGGCGAGCGCGGCGATCGCATCCGTCATGTTGTCGGCGGCGCCATACTGGCGTGTCGCCAGCGCGTGCGCGGCGTCGTCGTCGAGCGCACCCAGATAGCGCAGGCACAGGTTCGACAAGCTGCGGGCGCCCGTCTGGCCGGGTGTCGGCGCGTAAGCCGCCTTCGGCCGGTGTCGCGCATACGAACGCTCGAATGCGTCGCGCAGCCGCTGCGCCAGCGATTTCTCGACGAACATCCACGCGCCGATGATCCCGCCGGGATCGAGCGTGGGCTCGAGCGCCGCGACATAGGCCGGATCGGGCAGCGTCAGGGCCAGCGCGCGGACTGCCGGGTCGCTGGTGTCGTCATCGAGCAGCGAGGCCGCGATGCGCACGAGCAGATCGGGCACCGCGAGCGGCACGCCGTTGCGGTGGTCCTCCGCGAGCGCCAGAATCGCTCTGACGAACGAGCGTTGCGCCGCGTCCCAGCGATTGACCGCATCGGTGTCGTGTGCCGCGAGGTGCGCGAGGTCCTCGTCAGCGTAATCGAACAGCACCTTCACCGGCGCCGAAAAATCGCGGAGCAGCGAGGGTACCGGTGCCGCGGCGATGTCGACGAACTCGAAGCGCTGCGCGAGCGACGTCAATTCGAGCACTCGGGTCGTCGCGCCCGCAGCCGATTCCCCGGCGAGGCGCAGCGGCATGTCTGCGCCGTCCGGCCCCACGAGCCCGACGGAGAACGGAATATGCAGCGGCGGCTTGCGCCGGCTTCCATTCGGCGAGGGTATCGCCTGCTCGACATCGAGAACGTACGTGCGCGCTGCCGCATCGTAGTGCCCGCGGGCAGTCACGACCGGCGTACCGGATTGTGCGTACCAGCGCCGAAACTGGCGGAGGTCGACATCCGATGCGTCCTGCATCGCTTGCACGAAATCGTCGCAGGTGACGGCGTGGCCGTCGTGGCGCTCGAAGTAGAGATCCATGCCGCGGCGGAAGCGTTCGCTTCCGAGGAGACCGCGCTGCATCCGGATCAGCTCGGCGCCCTTTTCGTAGACGGTCGCCGTGTAGAAATTGTTGATTTCCTGGTATTCGTCCGGCCGCACGGGGTGCGCCATCGGTCCCGCGTCCTCCGCGAATTGCTCGCGCCGCAGATATTCGACGGCCCCGATGCGCTCGACGGCGCGTGAGGCCTGGTCGCTCGAGAACTCCTGGTCGCGAAAGACGGTGAGCCCCTCCTTCAGCGACAGCTGGAACCAGTCGCGGCACGTCACGCGATTGCCGGTCCAGTTGTGGAAGTATTCGTGGCCGATCACGCCTTCGATCGCGTTGAAGTCCGCGTCTGTCGCCATCGTGGCATCGGCCAGCACCAGCCGGCTGTTGAAAATGTTGAGGCCCTTGTTCTCCATTGCGCCAAGGTTGAAATCGTCGGCGCAGAAGATCATGAACGTGTCGAGGTCGTATTCGCGGCCGTATCGCTCCTCGTCCCAGCGCATCGACCGCTTCAGCGAATCCATCGCATGGCGGCATCGCGGCAGGTTGGCGGGCGTCGAAAAAATCGAGAGCGCGATCCTGCGGCCCGATGCGGTGACGAACGTGTCCTCGAGCGCCGCGAGATCGCCCGCGACGAGCGCGAACAGGTAGGTCGGCTTGGGGAACGGGTCGTTCCACGTCGCGAAATGGCGTCCGCCGGCAAGCGGGCCCGACGCGACGAGATTGCCGTTCGACAGGAGCCGCGGATAGCGCGCGCGATCGGCCCGCAGCGTGACGCGATAGCGCGCAAGGACATCCGGCCGGTCCGGGAAGTGCGTGATGCGCCGGAAACCCTCCGGCTCGCACTGCGTGCAAAAGACGCCGGACGAGATGTAGAGACCCTCCAGCGCGACGTTGCGCGATGGCGCGATCGTCGAGCGGATCGTCAGCGTTCCGGCGTCCGGCACGCGCATGATCGTCAGTGTCGACGCGCCGGCGACGACTTGATCGCGTGCGAGTGCGTCGCCGTCGAGCGCCACGCGCAGCCGGTCCTGCTGCTCGCCGTCCAGCACGAGTGGCGCGCGCCGGTCGCTGTCGACCGCGCCCGGATTGCGGCGGAACGCGTAGGTCGCCGTCACGTCCGTCGCATCGGGATCGAGATCGAATTCGAGCGCGACGTCGTCGACCAGAAACGCGGGCGGTCGGTAGTCCACCCGGCGTTTCGCTTTCACGCGTGCGTCGCGGGGCAGCATCGGCGGGTGCTCTCGACTCGACCGTTCGGCTAATTCACGTCGAGCAGTTCGACGTCGAAGATCAGCGTCGAATTGGGCGGAATCACGCCGCCCGCGCCGCGTTCGCCGTAAGCAAGTTGAGCCGGAATCACCAGCGTTCGCCGTCCACCCACCTTCATGCCAGCGACGCCCTCGTCCCAGCCCTTGATCACGCGACCGGCGCCCAGCACGAAGCCGAACGGGACGTTGCGGTCGCGCGAACTGTCGAACTTCGCCCCATGCGAATCGGGTTTCGATGTGTCGTAAAGCCAGCCGGTGTAGTGGACTACAACTGCACGTCCTGCTGTTGCTTCGGTTCCAGTGCCCTGTTTCGCATCAATTTTCTGTAGGTCGTTCGGTGTGGCACCCAACTTGCTAATTCCTTGTGTGGAAAGGGTCGGTGGGGACTGCGTCGCTGTCGTAGTGCATCCCGCGGCGAGCGCGATGGCTGCAGCGAATGCCACCAGCGTGCGCGTGTTGCGCAGCGAAAACAACGGCGGGCGATCGTGTGTGGGCATGACGCAACCTCGAGAGATTCGCGCCGGAGAAATGCCGGCGCAAAGCGCCGCATGACGGCGATCCCGCATTTTATCTGACGAGCGCGCGTTTAGCGGCGCGCCGAACGACGGAACGATACGTGTCGAATTTTCGCATTGAAGTCGAGCAGCCTGTGCGCCATCGTCGGCGTGATGCCGTGCGTCCGGTCCCAGTCCTGTGGTTCCCTTGTAAATCGCGCCCATGTTCGGATTCCTGACACCCAGCACGCGGGACGCGACCGATCCCATCGTATCGGCCAAGTCCGCCGCCGGATGGCTGCGCGAATTGCCGTCGCTCGATGTCGTCGCGCGACAGCAACTCGTGCTGCGGGCATTGGACAGCATGCGTCAATCGCGCCGGCCGGTCGATTTCGCGCGGGCGCAGGCGCTGCAGTACGCCGACGCCGCGCTGGCCGCCGATCGGCGGCAGCTATTTCGCCAATATGTCGACAGCATCGATTCCGCGCCGAAGGTGTCGGAGCGGATCTGGCAGGCGAGTCTCGACCTCGCGCAGGGATTCGTCACCGCGTACCAGACCATCCTCGAAACCGCGCTTGCACCGTCCGCGTACGGACGGTGGAAGCCGCACGTTCCGATTCTGCTCGCGCGCCTCATCCACTACTACGGCACGGACGCCAAGCTCCGCGTGTGCCGCCACGAGCGCTGGATTCCCGCCAAGTGGGTCGAGCTGCATGGCGCCTACGTGCGCGCGAGCGAGCTCGGGCTCGAGCGCGTGCCGACGGCGTTGGGCGCGGCAAGCGGCAACGGCACCCAGTGGACGATCGAACAGGAATACGTCTACGTGCTGCTGCTGCATCAGCTGAATACGGGCAATCTGTCGCCGGCCAATCTCGACTGGGCAGCCACGCAGATACGCGCGTGGAGCAGGCGGCTCGAGCTGGTCGCGCTGCCGAAGTCGATGGAAGGGTTCTTCGTCGACGTCGCGGGCCGTAACGGGATCGTGCGGCGGACGGGTCAGGATTCCGGCGCGATGCTCCGCTACCTCGACACCACCCCGCTCGCCGATCAACTCGACGTCACGCTCGCTGCGCTGCGCCATTCGGAAGAAACCGACCAGGGACCCGTCGGTCCGATCAACCAGCAGCGCGCGATGATTCTCGAGAAAGCGCGCGCGGCGATCGCGCCCAACCTGAATGCCGACATGCGGCGCGACCCGCGCACGCCCTGCGTCGTCGCAGCCCGCGTGCGCATCGGCCTTTCGCGCATTCAGCAGGAACTCGCCAAGCCCGGAAATGCGGACGCGCCGTCTGAATCGACCGTATCGGGCGAACAGATCGAAGTCTATGCGGTCGCCGGCCCGGCGCGCGTGAAACCACGCGTACCGGACGAGCACGATACGCTTGCCGCCAGCCTGTCGACGTTCAACGAGGTGACGTGGCAGGTCAAGGATCGCAGCGTGGCGGGATTGCGCATCTACGCAGGCGGCGGCGCCGGCCAGTCGCTGACGCTCGGCGCACTCGTTGCAGTGCGCCAGACCGATGTATCGCGCTGGCTGCTGGGCGTCGTGCGCCGGCTGAACAAGCTCTCCACCGACGAGGTCGAGGCCGGCGTGTCGCTCATCGCCGAGCGCGTCGTCTCGGTCACGCTGTACGCGAAGCGTGAAGGCAAGGAAGACATGGGCATCGTCGTCAACGGCCTCGACACGTCGATGATGGGTCCGCGGATCGACGGCCTGTATTTGCCGCCGCCGTCGCGGCCGGACAAGCCACTCGTCGTCAAGACGGTGGTCGTGCCGACGAACGAGTATGCCGAAGGCCGGAAAGTGATTCTCGCGACGAGCCGTTCGGTTTACACGGTGGCGCTGCGCCAACTGGTCGAGCAGCGCGCCGACTGGAGCTGGGTCGCCATCCAGATCGTCGAGAAGCAATCGCGCAGCGAGTAGGCTCGCTCCCGAATCGCCGCCGGACATTTCTCAAAACGCCTTCTGGTTACCGCCGATCGCTATTGATCCAGCGGACGGAAGTGCAGGTCCAGATTGCGCTGGAACAGGTCCGCGGGCACCGGTTTCGGCAGCGGCGACGCCTTCAGGATCGCGCGCTGTACCGCATCGTCGTACGCGCGAACACCGCTCGATTTGCGCAGCTTGACGTCGATGATCTCCCCCGTCGGCAGCTGCACGACGTCGAAGATCGCTTCCGGATTGCCGGGGATGTCGGGCGGCAGGATGATGTAGCCGCGGATCCGGCTGCGGATCTTGTCGATCCAGTCGAGCTGCGCCCTGCTTCGCGCCGCGCCGGCCGCCGCCTGCTCGGCGCGTACCTGCGATTCCTGGTCGGCCTGCGCACGCATCTGCGATTCGCGCTCGGCCTGCGCGCGCAGCTGCGATTCCCGCTCCGCCTGCTGCCGCAATCTTGTTTCGCGCTCCGCCTGCGCGCGCATCGCGTCGAGCTGCCGATCGCGCACCTCCGCCTGGCGCTTCTCCTCCGCCTTCCTTGCCTCGATGTCCTGGCGCTGCCGCTCCTGCTGCGCGCGCTCGGCCTGCTCCTGCTGCCTGCGCTCGGCGTCCTGCCTGGCCTTCAGCGCGATGTCCGCGGCGCGGGTATCCGGCTTCTCGACGATGGGCGGCGGCGGGGTCGGCGCTGGAACCGGAACGGGCTTGGGCGGCTCGGGTTTGGGGACGGGCGCCGGCTCGACGCGCGGCTGCGGTTGTGGAACCGCCTTGGTCGGCGGCGCATAGAGCTCGGCGGTGACGGCAACGGGTGGGCGGTTCTGCCACGACACGGAGAACACGAGCACGCCGACGAACAGCAGGTTCACGAACAGCGCCAGCAATAGCGCCGTCCATTTGCCGCGTACGCGAGTCAACCGCGGTGGTCGATCGTGCGGGGACATGCACAGCATCCGTCACGCTGGCCGGCGGCCGAGCGAGCAAGCCCGACCTTCTTCACGCCGTTACGCTGCAGCACGTCGAGGATGCCGAGCACGTCCTGGTAGCGCGCGTTCTTGTCCGCGATGATGACCACCGGCTGCTCGCGCCCCGCCTGCGCGGCCAGGACGCTTGCCACCAGCTGTTCCCGCGTCACCCGACCGTGCGGGCCGTTCGTCGCCTTGTCGGTCGAACGAAAGCGACTTGTCGTCGAGTCGTCACCTCGAGCGGCTGCACGGGAACGATCAGCTTGCTTCCCACCGACGGCAGCTCGATCTCGCCCGGCGCGACGAGCGGCGCCGTGACCATGAAGATGACGAGCAGCACCAGCATCACGTCGATGTACGGCACGACGTTGATCTGGTTGATCGGCTTGCGCGCTCCGCGCATTCCGCGTCCGGCAGCCATCGGTCAGCCCTGCCGTTGCAGGATGTTCGAGAACTCTTCGATGAAGGTCTCGAACCGCACGGCGAGCCGGTCGACGTCGTGCGTGAAGCGGTTGTACGCGACGACGGCGGGGATCGCCGCAAAAAGACCGATCGCCGTCGCGATCAGCGCCTCCGCGATGCCCGGTGCGACGTTGGCAAGCGTCGCCTGGCTGACGTTCGCGAGCCCCCGGAACGCGTTCATGATGCCCCATACGGTGCCGAAGAGACCGATGTAAGGCGACACCGAGCCCACGGTCGCGAGGCCCGCCAGGTGCGCTTCGATCGCATCGATCTCGCGCTGATAGGCCGCGCGCATCGCGCGCCGCGCCGCGTCGAGCGTGACCGGCGACGGGCTCCCCTGCTTCCGGTGCTTCGAAAACTCGCGAAAGCCCGCGGTGAAGATGTGCTCGAGCCCGCCGCCGACGTGGGCCTGCCCGGCCTGCCGGTAGAGCGTTTCGAGATTGCCGCCTTTCCAGAATTCATCTTCGAACGCGTCGGTTTCGCGCGTGATGCGTCGCAACTGGAACATCTTGAGGAAGATCTGCGACCACGACCACAGCGACAGCGCCGCGAGCAGCGCGATGACCGCCTGCACGATGACCGATGCATGAATGATCAGCGTCAGGAACGAGAGATCGGTGTGGACGTTCACGTGGATGCGGTTCGGTCGTTGGGCGGGAGAGTCATGGCGGGCATCGTCATGCGGTCTGCAGCGAGAGGGTCAGCGGCGCGGGAATCCGCGCGGGACGCCAGCGCACGGAATCGAGACAAGCCAGCGCGATGCGGGCGGTCGCGAGCGCCGTTTCCCCGCAGAGCACCTGCTGCGCAACGACGAGTCGGCATCCGCCGCGGTCGAGCGCTTCGACCGATACGTCGAGCCGATCGTTCAATCGGGCGGGCAGCAGAAAGTCGATTTCCGCGCGGTGCACGGCAAACGTGACGCCGTATTCGCGCTCGAATGCGGCGAGCGGGAAGCCGAGCGATTCGAGCCACTCCGTGCGCGCGCGCTCCATGAACTTGAGGTAGTTGCCGTAGTAGACGACGCCAGTGGCATCGGTGTCCTCGTAGTACACGCGGACCGGAAAAGAGAAGCGGGGCAACGGTTCACTGACCCGGAAAGAGATCGGCGGCACCCGCGGCGGGTGTGGCGAGGCCGAAATGCCGGTACGCGAGCGGCGTGGCGATGCGTCCACGCGACGTCCGCTGGAGGAAACCCTGCTGGATCAGGAACGGCTCGAGCACGTCTTCGATCGTATCGCGTTCCTCGCCGATCGCCGCGGCAAGATTGTCGACGCCGACCGGTCCGCCCCCGAACTTGTCGAGGACGGTGGACAGCAGCTTGCGGTCCATCACGTCGAGTCCGGACGCGTCGACGTCGAGCATCGACAGCGCGGCGTCGGCAACCTCCCGGGTGACATCACCGTCGGCGCGCACTTCCGCGAAATCGCGCACACGCCGCAGCAGCCGGTTCGCGATTCGCGGCGTGCCGCGCGATCGCCGCGCGATTTCCAGCGCGCCTTCGGGCGCGACCGCGATCGACAGCAGCTGCGCCGAGCGCGCGACGATGCGCGTCAGCTCCTGCGGTGAATAGAACTCGAGGCGCGCGACGATTCCGAAGCGGTCGCGCAGCGGATTGGTCAGCATGCCGGCGCGCGTCGTCGCGCCGACCAGCGTGAATGGCTGCAAATCGATTTTCACGCTTCGCGCGGCCGGCCCCTCGCCGATCATGATGTCGATCTGGAAGTCTTCGAGCGCCGGGTAGAGAATCTCCTCGACGACGGGCGACAGCCGATGGATCTCGTCGATGAACAGCACGTCGCGCACCTCGAGATTCGTGAGTAGCGCCGCGAGGTCGCCCGGGCGCTCCAGCACCGGGCCCGACGTCTGGCGCAGATTGACGCCGAGCTCGTGGGCGAGAATGTGCGCCAGCGTGGTCTTGCCGAGTCCCGGCGGCCCGTACAGCAGCACGTGATCGAGCGCTTCCCCGCGTCCTTTCGCCGCGTCGATGAAAATGCCGAGCTGCTCGCGAATCTTTTCCTGCCCGATGTATTCATCGAGCCGGCGTGGGCGCAGCGCGCGCTCGACGACGTCTTCCTGCACGCCGGCGCTCTTGCCGGCGACGATTCGCGTCAACTCGTCGTTCTCGATGGTCATGGCTTCGCCAGCAGCTTGAGCGCCTGCTTGATGCCGTCGGCGACGGCGACGCCGTCCGGAAGCTGCTTGAGCGCCGCGACCGCCTCGCGGTCGCTGTAACCGAGCGACAGGAGCGCGTTCATGATATCCGACGCGTTCGGCGCCGCGCGGTTGACGCCGACCGCCTGCGTCAATTCGGCACCGAGCTTGTCCTTCAATTCGAGCAGGAGCCGCTCGGCCGTCTTCTTGCCGATGCCGGGGACGCGCGTCAGGCGGCCGGTATCCTGCAGCGTGATCGCCTGCGCAAGTTCGCCAACCGACAGTCCCGACAGCACGGAGAGCGCGATCCTGGCGCCGATGCCATTGACCTTGAGCAGTTGCCGGAACGCGCGCCGCTCGCTCTCGGTGCCGAATCCATAGAGCAGGTGCGCGTCCTCGCGCACGACCAGATGCGTGAACAGCGTGATGCGTTCGCCGTTTTGCGGCAGGTGATAGAACGTGCTCATCGGCACGTCGACCTCGTAGGCGACGCCCTGGACGTCGAGCAGAAGCTGCGGCGGATTCTTTTCGAGCAGCGTGCCGGAGAGGCGGCCGATCATGGCGCGAATTCTACAGGGGTCGGAGATGCATTTCGGCGGCGCGCGCGGCGCGTCGCCGGGCTGAAGCCTTCGAATTGCATTTCCGTCCCCGATTCCGGCAATGCATCACGGCTCCGACTCCGATGTTACAGTGTCAGCAGCCGTCCGCCGCGCATCCGATAGCCGTTTCTCGCGTGCGAGCCGATGCCGGTGGACGCATGCGCATGGCAAATCGCGGCCGCAAGCGCATCCGCGGCATCGGAGGCCGGAAGGCCCGGCAACGCGAGGAGCCTTCGCACCATTTCCTGGACTTGTGGCTTCAGCGCGCGGCCCACGCCGACGACCGCTTGCTTGACCTGTCCCGCCGTGTATTCGGAAACCGGCAGTCCGGCGAGCACGGCGGCGGCAATCGCGGCGCCACGCGCCTGGCCAAGCAGCAGCGTCGAATTCGGATTGACGTTGACGAAGACCTTCTCGACCGCCACTTCCGTCGGCCGCTCCTCGGCGATTACGTGCGCGAGATCGCGCACGATCACACCCAGACGGATCGGCAGGCTCGTTCCGGTGGCGCGTATGCAGCCGCTGCTGATATAGACGAGCACGTTGCCGCGTGCTTCCAGAATCCCGAAGCCGGTGACGCGCAATCCGGGGTCGATGCCGAGAATGCGGCGGACGGGCGGTGGGGAGGGTGCGCGCAACGGTTCTAGTGCTCTTCGATGAGCGCGGACGTGTACACGTCCTGCACGTCGTCGAGCGACTCCAGCGCGTCGATCAGCTTTTGCATCCGCTGCGCGTCCTCGCCGCGCATTTCGACCTCGATCGTCGGCTTCATCGTGACTTCGGCGAATTCCGGCTTCAATCCCGCCTTCGCGAGCGCATCCTTCACCGCGATGAGATCGTTGGGTCCGGTGATGACTTCGACGCTGCCATCGTCATTGGTCACGACGTCGTCGGCGCCGGCGTCGATCGCCGCTTCCATAAGCTTGTTTTCGTCGTTGCCGGGCGCGAGCACGATCTGTCCGCAATGCCTGAACAGGAACGCGACCGAGCCGTCCGTGCCGAGATTGCCGCCATGCTTCGAGAACGCGTGGCGCACGTCGGCGACCGTCCGCGTCCGGTTATCGGTCATGCAATCGACGATGACCGCGGCGCCATGGATGCCATAGCCCTCGTAGCGGATTTCCTCGTAGCTGACGCCCTCGAGGCCGCCCGAGCCGCGCTTGGTCGCGCGCTCGATCGTATCCTTGGGCATGTTCTGGTCCATCGCCTTGTCCATCGCGAGGCGCAAACGCGGATTGGCCGAAGCGTCGCCGCCGCCAAGGCGCGCGGCCACCGTGATCTCCCGTATCAGACGCGTGAAGACCTTGCCGCGCTTCGCGTCGGCGGCGGCCTTCTTGTGCTTGATGTTCGCCCACTTGCTGTGGCCGGCCATGTCGAATTGCCCAGGAACGAAGAAGCAAATTATAAGGCGCGAAGACGCCGCGAGGACGCGCGCGCGGCCGGTCGGCGCGCTTTGTCTCGTTTCGACGGTTTCAGGGCTGCAACAGGCCCTGGCGTTCGAGGAACTCCTTCAGCACGCCGAGCCGCACGTCGGCGTCGTTGATTTCGAGCATGCTCTGCTTGATGGGCAGCGGCAGCGGCAACAACTCGGCGAGCCGATAGCCGACCCATGACGCGTCTGCGTAGTGCGTCTGCGCGGGGAAGTTCTGCGGCCCGATGCGGCTCGCGATCAATTCGAGGAGGTGCGCGAGTGCGGCGTGGCTCTCGGGCAGCGGATGTTGCGGCTCGTCGGCGAGCGTTATCACCTCCGCGACGACCAGGCCCGACGCCTGCGCGGCATGGTGGCGCACCCGGAACCGCGCGCCGCCCTCCGTCGCAAGATGCAGGATGCCCAGTTGCGGCATGTCGAAGTTGGTGATGCGTGCCAGCGTGCCGATCGCCGCGAACGCGGGCACGATGCCGTTGCCGCGATCGACTTCGTCGCCCTGCGTGATCATGCAGACGCCGAACGGACGCCCGTCGCGCAGGCACGCTTTGGTCATCTCGATGTAGCGCTGCTCGAACACCTTGAGCGGCAGGACACCGCCGGGGAACAGCACGGTGCGCAGCGGAAACAGCGGCAGCGACCAGGGCTCGCGCTCGGGACCGGCGCGGAAGAATTCGAGCATCGCTGATCCTCGTGCGGCCGCGGTGATGCGTCAGGCGCGCCCCGACGGCGGCACAGCGCCGCCCTGCGCAAGGGTCAGCGTGTTCGTCAGGTGGATCGCCGACGCGCCGGTGCAGGCGAGCGTGATCCTCGGCGGAACGGCCATGGACTCACAGCTCCCGATGCCGGACCAGCACCTGGTAACGCGGCGAAAACGCCTGGGCGAGCCGCTCGGCCATGTAGACCGAGCGGTGCTTGCCGCCGGTGCAGCCGATCGCGACGGTCAGGTAGTTGCGATTGTCGCGCGCGTAATCGGGCAGCCAGCTCGCGATGAAATGGTAGATGTCGCCGTACATCCGCTCGACCTCGGGAATCGCTTCGAGGAACGCGACGACTGCCGCGTCGGTGCCGGTCAGCGGCGACAGCGCCGGCTCGTAATGGGGGTTGGGCAGGCAGCGCGCGTCGAAGACAAGGTCGGCGTCGAGCGGCAGGCCGTGCTTGAATCCGAACGACTCGAGCTGGAGCGTCAGCTGCGACGGGTCCAGCGAAACGTAGTCCTTGATCCATCCGCGCAATTTTGCGGCGGGCAATTCGGAGGTGTCGAACGTGGTGCCGAGCTGGCGCGCATCGGCCAGCAGGCCGCGCTCGTATTCGATCGCTTCGGTGAGCGTGCGATCGCCGCTCGAAAACGGATGCCGCCGGCGCGTTTCCGAAAAGCGCTTGACGAGTGTTTCGACCGTCGCGTCGAGATAGATGAACCGCGCCTCCCAGCCGCGCTGGTTCAGCACCGCCATGGCTTCCGCGAGCCCCGGCAGGCCGGGGCCGGTCTTGACGTCGAGCGCGACGGCGACGCGCTGCTGGCCGGCGCGCGCCAGATAATCGGCGGTATCGACCAGAAGCGGAACGGGCAGGTTATTGACCGCGTAATAGCCGGCGTCCTCGAACGCCGCGAGCGCTACGCTCTTGCCCGATCCCGACACGCCGCCGATCAGCAGCAGGTCCATTTCATCCTTCGTTCATCAGTTTCTGCTGGCGCTCGATGAACTCCTTCGTGCTGTCGATTCCGCGTTGATTGAGCACGAAGTTGCGCACGGCAGCCTCTACCAGCACGGCGAGGTTGCGGCCGGCCGCGACGGGAATGGTCATCTTGCGCACCGGCACCGCCAGCACTTCCTGGAACGTTGCGTTCACCTGCAGGCGATCGAGATCGGTGAACGCCTCGTTCCCGTGATCCTCCAGGTGCACGATCAGCCGCAGCAGCTTGTGCGGCCGCACGGCCGTTTCGCCGAAGATCGTCCGGATGTTGAGAATGCCGATGCCGCGCACCTCGAGAAAATCGCGCAGGACGGCCGGGCAGCGTCCTTCGATCGTGTCGGGCGAAATGCGATACAGCTCGACGATGTCGTCGGCGATGAGGCCGTTGCCCCGCGATATCAGCTCGAGCGCGAGCTCGCTCTTGCCGATCGCCGATGCGCCGGTGATGAGGACGCCGAGCTCGAGGACATCGAGGAATACGCCGTGCAGCGTCGTCGATTCCGCCAGCATGCGTGACAGGTAGATGCGGAACACGTCGACGATGTGCGGGGACGGCTGCTGCGAGGTGACGAGCGCGATCTTGTGCCGGTTGCACATGTCGAGCAGGTGACGCGGCACCTGCTCGCCGTTACCCACGACGATCGCGGCGAGCTCGGTCGTGAAAAGCCGATTGATCGACCGGTTGAGCTCGTCTTCCGGCAGCGCGCGCAGATAGGCGAGTTCCGCCGCGCCCAATATCTGCACGCGAAACGGGTGGATCAGGTTCATGTGCCCGATCTGGCCGATCGTCGGGCGCAGCGCGCTTTCGCCGATCAGCACGCGGTCGCCGCCATCGCGGCCGGTGAGCCAGACGAGTCCGAGGCGCTCGCGATTGTCTTCGAGGAATTGTTCGACGCTGACCTGGCGCATGGCGTTTCGCCCGGAACGGTTGTTCGATACGGCCGCGGGATCAGCCCGCGGGCTCCCAGCCGCGGAATACGACAGCCAGCGCGCTCGCATCGGCAGCCGCGCTCAGCCGGTCACGAAACGTGCGATCGGAGAACATCTGCGCGAGCCCGGACAGCAGTTGCAGATGCTGGTCGGTCGCATGCTCGGGTACGAGCAGCACGAACAGCTGACCGACCGGCTTGCCGTCGGGCGCGTCGAACGGTATCGCCGAGCGCAGGCGCGCGAACGCGCCAAGCGCACCCTCGAGGCCGTGGATCCGTCCGTGCGGGATCGCGACGCCCAGTCCAAGGCCGGTCGATCCCAGTTTTTCGCGCGCCGCAAGGCTTGCGGCGATGCCCGCATGCGAAAGCCCGGCGCTGCGCTCGAAGACGTCGCCAATCGCGGCAAAGAATTGCGGCTTCGTCGCGACGTCGAGGTCCACGATGATGTTGGCCGCCGGAAGCAATGCTGCGATCGGGTTCATGAACGCCGTGCGTGCGTCAAACGTCGGAAGCCCATAACAAATCGGCGGGTCAGGACTGCATGAGGTCCGTACCCGCCGGCGTGGCGTTGCCGATTATACGCAGGGAGCACCGGTTCGCTAGCTGGTGCCCTCCGCGTTGGAGCCCACCGCCGCGCGGACAATCGCGGCGTTGTCGCAACGATGGTCCTTCAGCTGCTCCTTGTACTTCACCACCTGGCGGTCGAGCTTGTCCGCGAGCGCGTCGATCGCCGCGTACATGTCGGCTTCGATGCTTTCGGCATGGAGGTCCTTGCCGCGGACGTGCACGTTCGCTTCCACTTTGTGTCGCAGCTTGTCCACGGAAAGCACGACACTGACGTCGATCACGTGATCGAAATGACGATTGACGCGTTCGAGCTTCGCGACGACATAGGCGCGAATCGCGGGCGTGATCTCGAGGCGATGGCCAGTGAGGTTTAGATTCATCGGGCACTCCTTCAGCACGGCAATGACGGCGCGGGCGCGCCAAAGCGGCGCAAACGGCCGGCCGCGCGCTCCGCGTCGAGACAGCGGAGCGCCGGCGCCTTTGCGCGACGGGCGATACGGGGAACGGAGACGGCGTGAAGCGCGTATGACGGACGTGAGGGAATGAAGCGCGTCGGACAAAGGCATTGCCCTGGTTGGATCGGCTCTCTAGAGCATCTTGCGCATGTTCACCGGCGGAATCTGCAGCGCCTCGCGGTACTTGGCAATCGTCCGGCGCGCCACCAGGATGCCCTGCTCACCCAGCATGTCGGCGATCTTGCTGTCGGTCAGCGGGGTTTTCGCGTCCTCGGCGGCGATCAGTTGCTTGATCAGCGCGCGAATGGCCGTTGCAGACGCCGCTCCGCCCGTATCCGTGGCGACGTGGCTGCCGAAAAAATACTTGAGCTCGAACGTGCCGCGGGGCGTCAGCATGAACTTCTGCGTGGTCACGCGCGAAATGGTCGACTCGTGCAACGACAGCATGTCGGCGATTTCGCGCAGCACCATCGGGCGCATCGCGACTTCGCCGTGCTCGAAAAAGCGCCGCTGCCGCTCCACGATGGCCTTGGCGACGCGCAGGATCGTGTCGAATCGCTGTTGCACGTTGCGAATCAGCCACTTGGCCTCCTGCAATTGAGCGGCAAGCTGCTGGTTCGAGCTCTCGCGGTTCCGCGTGAGGATGTCGGCGTAGATGCGGTTCAACCGAAGTTTCGGCATCGCGGCTTCGTTCAACGCCGCCACCCATTGGTTCCTGACCTTACGTACGACCACATCCGGGATCACGTAGTTCGCTTCCGCCTTCGCGAATGCTGCACCGGGTCGCGGGCTAAGGCTGCGGATCAGGTCGCGTACGCCGCGCACGCCGGCATCGTCGGTATGCAGCAGGCGCTTCAACTTCGTGAAATCGCGATTGGCGAGCAGCGCCAGGTGGCCGTCGACGACCTTGAGCGCGTCGGCCAGGAACGGCGTGTCGGCCGGCAAGGTCTTGAGTTGCAGCGCGAGGCATTCGGCGCAGTCGCGGGCGCCGACGCCGGACGGCTCGAAGCTCTGCACGTACTTGAGCGCGATCGACAGCTCCTCCGGCTCGACTTCGTGCTCGGCGGGGAACAGCTCGGCGATCTCCTCGAGCGACGACGTCAGGTAGCCGTCTTCGTCGAGCGCATCGATCAGCGCGGTGACGATGTGGCGGTCGCGCTGCGGAATATTGAGCAGCGCAAGCTGCCCGTTCAGGTGATCTCGCAGCGTACTGGTCGCGATCTGCTGCGGCAGGAAGTCATCGTCGTCCGACGAACTGCCGCCGCCCCACTCGCCGTCGCCGCTGCTGCCGTAATCGGAGAAGTCGGGCGCTTCGGGAACGTCGTCGCGCGATCCCCGCATGTCGGTGCGATCGTCGGCGGTCGCGGCCTCGTGCGAGCTGCGCTCGATTTCTTCGCCGACGCGCCCGGGGCCGGTAAGCGGCACTTCCGCGGCGCGTTCCTCGTCGGACTCGGCGCGCTCGAGCAGCGGATTCTCCTGCAGCATCCGCTCCACCTCGGCATTCAGCTCGATCGTCGACAGCTGCAGCAACCGGATCGACTGCTGCAGCTGCGGCGTCAGCGTCAGATGCTGCGACAGCTTGAGTTGGAGCGTCTGCTTCACCGGCGTCCGCGTGTTCGTGGGTAATGCGGCCCGCCGGTCATGCCAGTGCCGGCGGGAATTGCGCCCGGGATCGGCGGTCCAAACCGTTGCCCGCGTGGGATCCGCAGGTCAGAGCCGGAAGTGCTCCCCGAGATAAACCTTCCGGACGTCCTCATTATAAACAATCTCGCCCGGTGCGCCGGAAGCCAGGACGCGGCCCTCGTTGATGATGTACGCGCGATCGCAGATGCCGAGTGTTTCGCGGACGTTGTGGTCGGTGATCAGGACTCCGATCCCGCGTTCCTTGAGGAAGCCGATGATTTTCTGGATATCGAGCACGGCGATCGGATCGACGCCGGCGAAGGGTTCGTCCAGCAGGATGAAGCGCGGACGCGTCGCCAGCGCCCGCGCGATCTCCACCCGGCGCCGCTCGCCGCCGGAGAGTGACAAGGCGGGCGCGTCGGCCAGATGCGAAATCGACAGGTCCTCGAGCAGTGCATCGAGCCGGTTCGACAGCGTGTCGGCGTCGAGCTCCTGCAATTCCAGGATCGCGCGCACGTTCTGCGACACGGTGAGCTTGCGAAAGATCGACGCTTCCTGCGGCAGGTAGGACAGGCCGCGGCGCGCGCGGCGGTGGATCGGCAGGCGCGACAGATTCTCGTCGTCGAGCGCGATATCGCCACCGTCGGCGGCGATCAGACCCACGATCATGTAGAAGCACGTCGTCTTGCCTGCGCCGTTCGGCCCGAGCAGGCCCACGACTTCGCCGCTCGCGACTTCGAGCGAAACGTCGTGAACGACGGTGCGGGCCTTGTACCGCTTGCGCAGATGCGCCGCCTTGAGCTTGCTCACTTCGCGGGCAGCGACGGGTCGGGCGTCAGCTCGAGCGGCGGCGCGCTCTTGGCGGTTCCTGGCGCGGCTGCGTCCTTGCCGTCCTTGGCGGCAGGCTGCGACCCCTTCGCGTCGGGCGCGGCGGTACCCTTCTCGTCCGATTTCGGCGCGCCCTTCGCGCCAGGCGTCGCGTCGGGACGCGGCTGGAACACCCCGCGTACCCGCGTGCCGGTACCGTTGGTAACCGCCCGGCTCGTCGGGCCGGCCTTCGACGCGGTATTCGCCGGTGGCGTTGTTGTAGAAACATAATTGCCGCGCAACTCGTTGTTCCCCTGCTTCAGCAGGGCCCGGTCGAACATCTCGACGACGTTTTTCGAGCCGTCGTACACCAGGCGTTGCGAGTAGCCTTCGTAATACTCGTCGGAGTCGTCCTTCTTTTCACGGAAGCTCACCGGGTTTCCGTACGCGGTCGCGAACAGCGAATTGTCGGGGTTCTGCTTGAAGTCGATGCGATCGGCGTGGATCGAAATCGTGCCTTGCGTGATGATGACGTTGCCCCTCACGTTCCGCTTCTTCTCCAGCAGGTTGCCCTCGAACGGCTGGTCGGAGGAAAAATTGATCTCCTTGTCGCGATCGGCTTTCTCGGCCAGCGCGACGCCTGACAGCAGGCTCGAGCACATGCCACGCGCACAGCAATGCGCGCCGCGTGCCAGTTCCGGATTGCGTCATTTGGGTATCGTTCTGGGCTGAAAGGTGCCGCTGACGTGCGACTTGATGCGCACGCGTCTTCGTCTTGTTGTCGAACTCCAGGCCCGTGCCGTGGATTATTCCACGCGGCTCCTCGATCGTCACCGACCGGTCGGTGTCGACCGTCTGCTCCTTCGTGTTCACGTGCAGCGCCTCGGTGGTGAGCGTGACCGGTCCGCTGGGCTGCTGGTCAGCCGGCGGAGCGGGATCGGCGTCGCGCTCGACGCGGACGTGCCCCGTGAAATCGCCCTGATTGCGGTCGCCGGCGACGCGGCCGCGGTCCGCGGTGATCGTCATCGTCGGCTTTCCCGGCTCGGTCAGCGACAGCTTCGGGGTCGCCAGCTCCGAGCTTTCGTCATCGGGAAAATGCTCGGCGCGTACCGCCGACAGCTCCTCGTGCGGCTTGCCTTGCGCGTCGAACGTCGTCGCGCTGAAGTCCTGCAGGAATAGGTCCGGATCGTGTCGCGCCGATCCGTCACGCCGCGGGGGCGCCGGCTGGACCTGCGCGTCCAGCCAATACGTGAGCGCGGCCAGCGCGCCCAGCAGCAGCACCGGCGACCACGCGACGAGCCGATCGAAGAGGTCGCGCGTGCGGTCCATCAGCGCTCTTCCGGCACCACATGATCCGGCACGCCCGCGCGCATCGCACGCGCTTCGACATCATCGGCATGCCCCTGGGCGGCCAGAATGATGTCGGCGATCTCGCGCACGGCGCCGCTGCCGCCGTCGCGCGACGTGACATAGTGCGCATGCGCGCGCACCGGCAACGGCGCATGCGGGACCGTCACGGCCAGCCCGCAGACCGCCAGCACGGGTATGTCGGGAAGATCGTCGCCGATGTGCGCGCATTGTTCGGCCGCGTACCCGAGCTCGTCGCGCAAGCGCTCCCACGGCGTCAGCTTGTCGTGCGCGTCGAGGACGAGATGGGGGATGCGCAATTGCTGCGCGCGATGCGCGACCGCGGGCGCCGCGCTGCCGGTGATCCAGGCGACGACGATCCCGGCGCGCGCAAGCAGATTCATCGCGACGCCGTCCAGCGCCGAGAACGCCTTGAATTCGCGGCCGTGGTCGTCGATGTAGATGCGACCGTCGGTGAGAACGCCATCGACGTCGCAGGAAAGAAAGCGCACGCGGCGCGCGCGGGCCAGGAGATCGGGCGTCATTGGACCTTAGACGACGCGCGCGCGGAAAAGATCGTGCAGCTGGACCGCGCCGACCAGCGCGCCGGCACCGTCGACGACGAGCAACGACGTGATCTTCGGCGGCGTTTCCATCAGCACGATGCAATCGGCCGCCAGACGCTCGGGTTCGATCGTCCGCGGCGAGCGCGTCATCAGATCGGCCACGCGTGTGCGATTCGGATCGCCGATCTTTCCCATGCAGCGGCGCAGGTCGCCGTCCGTGAAGATGCCGGCCACCGATCTGTCATCGCCGACGACGGTCGTCATTCCCATTCCCTTGCCGCTCATCTCGACGATCGCTTCGGCGAGCGTCGCTGCGGCCGGCACGCGCGGTACGGCGCTGCCGGTGCGCATCACGTCGGCACACGCGCGTCAGCAGGCGGCGGCCGAGCGCGCCGCCGGGATGCGAGCGGGCGAAATCCTCGACCGAGAAACCGCGCGCATCGAGGAGCGCGAGCGCCAGCGCATCGCCCAGCGCGAGCGCCGCCGTCGTGCTCGCCGTCGGCGCAAGCCCGAGTGGGCAGGCTTCGGCGTCGACTGCCGCATCGAGATGCACGTCGGCGGATTGCGCGAGCGAGCTTTGTTCGTTGCCGGTCAGCGCGATCAGCCGCGCGCCCTGGCGCTTCAGGTGCGGCGTCAGCAGCATGAGCTCGTCGGTTTCGCCGGAATTCGACAGCATCACGACGACGTCGTCCGCGGTGATCATGCCGAGATCGCCATGCCCGGCTTCGGCCGGGTGCACGAAGAATGCCGGCGTACCGGTCGACGCCAGCGTGGCGGCGAGCTTCCGCGCGACATGCCCGGACTTGCCGATGCCCGAGACGACCACCCGGCCGCCGCATTGCAGCATCAGGTCGACAGCCGCGACGAACGGCGCGCCGAGCCGCGCCGCCAGTGCGGAGATCGCGCGCGCCTCGGTCGCGAGGACATCGCGCGCCAGCGACAGTGCGCGCTCGCCATCGACAGTACCGGGATCGGGTGTTGCGCGCGTCGCCGCGCGAGCCCGCTTCGGCCATCATCGGGCAAAGTATACCGCCGCGGTATCGGCGCTCCAGTCTCCCGATCGAGCCGTGATAACGTCCGCGTGATCCGACTCGAGCGACCAATGCCGCAAACGCTGCTGCTGATCCTGGTCCTGCTGGCGGCTTCCGTGGTCGTCGTGACCGTCTGTCGCAGCGTTCGGCTGCCGCCGATCCTGGGTTACCTCGTCGTCGGCATTGCGCTCGGCCCGCACGCGTTCGCCGTCGTCCCCAACGACGAGGCTACGCGGGACCTCGCCGAGTTCGGCATCGTCTTCCTCATGTTTTCGATCGGGCTGGAGTTCAGCCTGCCGCAGCTGCGCACGATGCGCCGCGCCGTGTTCGGACTGGGCTCTGCACAGGTGGCAATCACGACGGCCGCCGGAATCGCAGCAGCGGAAGTGCTCGGCTACGGATGGAAAGCGGGCATCGTGCTGGGTGGCGCGCTTGCGATGAGCTCGACGGCGATCGTGTCGAAGATGCTCGCCGAGCGCTCCGAGCTCGGCACGCCGCACGGACGCGACGCGATGGGCATCCTGCTGTTCCAGGATCTCGCGGTCGTCGCGTTCCTGATCCTGATCCCCTCCCTTGCGAGGCCCGGAAGCGATACGGCGTGGGTGCTCGGTGAGGCGCTCGTCAAGGCCGTCGATCGCGCTGTCGCTGATCCTGTATTTCGGACAGCGGCCGATGCGCGCGTGGTTCCATCTGGTCGCGCGGCAGCGCTCGTCCGAGCTCTTCGTGCTGAACGTGCTGCTCGTGACGCTCGGCATGGCGGCGATCACCGAGCTCGCGGGGCTTTCGCTGGCGCTCGGCGCGTTCCTCGCCGGCATGCTGATTTCGGAGACCGAATTCCGCTACCAGGTCGAAGAAGACATCAAGCCGTTCCGCGACGTGCTGCTGGGGCTCTTCTTCATCACGATCGGCATGATGCTCGATCTGCCCGTTGCCGGCGTGCATGTGGGCCGGGTGCTGTTCCTGCTCGTCGTTCCGGTCGCGGCCAAGCTGATACTGATCGTGCTTCTGGCCCGCGCATTCGGCGCGCCGCTCGCGACCGCGCTTCGCACCGGTTTCTATCTCGCGCAGGCGGGGGAGTTCGCGCTGGTGATGCTGTCGCTCGCCACCGAGAATCGCCTGTTGTCGGCGGAATTCACGCAGATCGTGCTGGCGTCGATGATCCTGTCGATGCTGCTCGCGCCGCTCCTGATCCAGCATGCGAGCGTCTGGGTGCGCAAGCTGACGGCCAACGATTGGCTCGCGCGTGCGGCGGAAGTCACGCAGGTGGCGGCGCGCACGATGGCGCGCCAGGGCCACGTGATCGTGTGCGGGTACGGACGCAGCGGACAGAACCTGACGCGGCTGCTCGAACGGGAGGACATCGCGTATCTGGCGCTCGATGCCGATCCGCAGCGGGTGCGCGAGGCGGCAGACGGGACGAGCATCGTCTACGGTGACACGAGCCGCCGCGAGACGCTGGTTTCCGCCGGACTCGCGAAGGCGCGGGCGGTCGTCATCACGTTCGCCGATACGCCGACGGCGCTCAAGATCCTGCACCATGTCCAGCAGTTGCGCCCGGAGCTTCCGGTCATCGTGCGCACCCGCGACGACGCCGAGCTCGACATGCTGTTCGCGGCCGGCGCAACGGAAGTCGTCCCGGAAGTGCTGGAGGGGAGCCTGATGCTCGCGTCCCATTCGCTGCTGGTGCTCGGCGTGCCGCTCAACCGTGTGCTGAAGCGCATCCGGGCGATTCGCGAGGAGCGCTACAGCCTCTTTCGCGGTTTCTTCCACGGCGCGAGCGATCTGTCGGACGCATCCGACGATCTGCTGCCGCGACTGCACACCGTGCTGCTGAACGAGCGCGCGTACGCGGTCGGCCGCTCGCTGCGCGAGCTGGGAATCATCCCGCGGGTGGAAGTAACGGGCGTGCGGCGCCGCGGCGCACGCTCCGTGGCACCGGGCGCGGAATGGCAATTCGAGCCGGGCGACGCGGTGGTGCTGCTGGGACGCCCCGAGGATCTCGCGCACGCGGAGGCGCAGCTGCTGGACGGATCGTGAATCCGATCGGGCGCTGCCGGGAACGATCAGTTCCAGCCTCGACTCTGCAGCAAGCTCAGTCCGATTCCTCGCATTGATGCGAATACTTGAGCTCGCGGTCCAGGTTCACCCACACGTCGCCGTCGGTCTCCCTGACCTCGTACGTCAACAGCGGCGCCTCGGCCGTTTCGACGGGCGCACCGCCGTCGTCGATCGAAAACTGCCAGAGATGCTTGCTGCAGGTCAGGGTGTGGCCGTCGAAGAAGCCCTCGGAAAGCGGTGTGCTCATGTGCGGACACACCGGTGGAATGACCAGGTAGCGATCCGCTCCCCGGACCAGCAGCAGCTCGATCCCATCCACCGTGAACGTGGACATGTCTTCCGGCGCCACGTCGCTCAACCTGCAAAGCCTCTTCCACGCCATCGATCGCCCCTCCGGCGAAATGCGAGCGCGCGCCGCGTCGGGCGGCGCCCGGAACGAAAGCCCGGTCGCGGGAGCCTAGAACACGTAATGCGACCCGACGTCGAGCTGCCGCGTGTCGAGGCGCACCGTTCGGTTGACCAATCTCGGCCCGGGCGCGTCGAGCGTGATCGTGTCCAGGTAGCTCCCGACCGCGTACAAGCTGGTGCGCCCGGACTCGAAATGCGAGTTGATGCCGTCGAGCTGCGTGCGATACAGCGTTACCGACGTTACCGCGCTTACCATGGACTCATCCAGCGGTGGTTCGTCGCACCGGACCTTGTAGACGACCGCGTGGCGCGTCAGCTGGGAATGATCGGAATTGTGCTTCGGCAGCAGATCGATCAGATGCTTGAGTCCCTGGAAGTCGCGATCCATCCAGCACTGCTCCTTGCGGATCTCGGGACTGTAGTTCGTGATCCGGTAGCGGAATCTCGAGGGCTCGCAGAGACCCAGGAAGTCGCTCCAGCGCTCGGCATTGAGCAGCACGCAGCTTTCGTAGATCAACTGCTGCACCGCGTACACCATGTCCCATTTCAACGCCTGCATGCGGTGTTCCGTAGCCGTTGATCGAGCCTGCGCAGTGTCCGTTGCGACCCCATGCCCGCCCTACGCGGCTGGCGGTGGTTGCGACGGATCGCTCGCGAGCCGTCCCATGCGCCGCGTCCATTCGGCGTAGTAGGAGCGCAGTCCGATTTCGTCGTGAATCGTTTGGCTCTCTTCGCGCGCCATCAGGTGATACCGGTTGCCGGATCCGCGGCGCATCGCCTCCGCCTGGGTCTGCACCACGAGCAGATCCTCGTGCAGATTGCGCCCGAACGGACCCCAGACCGTGTCGTGGTCGACGATCCGCTCGTGACGCTCGCCGGCGGTGTCGCGTTTGAGTCCGAGACCGCGAATTTCGATCAGCACGGAATCGCAGCCGATCGGCGTCATCACGCTCACGCGCAGGCACGACGCGCGCAGGCTGTAGGTGCAAGCGGGGAAGATGTTGAGCTGCTTCCAGCCGTTCTTCGGCATCCCCGGAAACGTCAGGCCGCGCTCCTTGCCGCCTTCGTAGGCCTCGTAGCTGATCGTCGTCAGGCCGGTGGCGGCATGTCCATTGGCGAACGGCGTGTATTTCCGATCGAAATAGCCCTTCTGGATCATGCCGGTCTGCCGGTTATGGAAGTGCATGTAGTCGTGATAGAACTCCCTGCTGGTCTCGTGCCATTGCTTGTAATTGATCCGGAACACGGATTTCTGATAGTGGAAGATGTCCAGCGGCTCCGTGTCGAGCTCCTGTTGCATGAAATCGAACGCACCCGCGATGAAATCGGCCAGCGGCTCGCATGCGTCATCGAGATTCAGCCAGACGAACCCGCCGTGGGCAACCTCGGTCCTGACCTCGCGCAACCCGAGATCCGCCTTGCAGAGGCGATCCTGGTAGCCGGCCTTCTCGCGCGGGATCTCGACGCACCTTCCGCGATAGTCGAACTGAAAGCCGTGGTACATGCAGGTCATGTGCCTGGGGTTGCCGGATGGCTCGGCCTTCCCGAGATTGCCGGCCGGCGCTCGAACGATCATGTTTCCCCGATGCGGGCATATGTTGTAGAAGGCGCGGATCGCGTTGTCGCTGCCGCGCACGACGATGACGGGCGTACCGTCGGCGATCGCGGCGGTGCGATAGTCGAGCAGCGCGGGCAGCTCGCTTTCGTGACATACGGGCAGCCACACCTTCTTCCAGATCCTTTCGATCTCCTCGTCGAACAGCTTGGGGTCCGTATAGACGCGCGTATCGACGTAATGCGTGGCGGGCAGCCGCGGCGCGGCGTCCCATTGACGCGCGGTTCGGCCGCCGGCTTTGGTTGCGATGGCCGGCGGCGCTTGCGTCGGTGAGGTCGATCGGGCATTGGACATGGTGTGATAGGGGCTGAATCGCACTGATGAAATGTGCACCGTCGCAGCGCCGCTCGTTCCGCGGCGTGCGATCGGCGGCTGGCGGGGCGCTAACTGCCGGCTTCGTCGTGGATCTCCGGAAAATAGACGTCTTTCCAGTCCTGCGGATGGTTCTTGAGGCTCTTGATCCCGTGCATGAAGTTCGCGTACGTCATGATCCCCTGCGGGGTTGTCGTCACGATGAAGTCGGGGCCGGAAAGAATTCGGTAGACGAAGGCGACGCTCAATTTGGATTTTTCCTCTTCGACATACATCCGGGCGGCCGCCATCTTGTCCTGGTTGATGATGCGCATCGCTTCCCGGAGGGCGGTGACGAAGGCCCGGTAGGTCTTCGGATTTTCGCTTCGGAATTTCGACGTCGCATAAACGGAATTGAGCGTGCTCGGTCCGAGAACGTCGAACGAGCTCAGAACACGGTGCACCCTCGGATCGGCGAGTTCCTGTTCCTGGAAAGGCGAGTTGCCGAAATGCGCGGTGATTTCCGTGCCGCCGCTCAGCATCGCGGCCATCGCATCCGGATGCTTCATCGACACCGTGAACCGGTCGAGGTGCGCGTAATCGTCGGGGCCGAACGCCGCGGCCGCGGCCATCTGCAGGACGACCGCCTGGATCGACACCTTGACTGCCGGAAGCGCGATCTTCGATGCCTCGCTGAAGTCCCGGATGGTCTTGATCGCCGGATCGGTGGTGGTCAGATACATCGGCATCGAGCCCAGCGAAGCCACGCCCTCCACGTCGAGCGTGCCCCGCGTCTTGTCCCAGATGGTCAGGAGCGGGCCGACGCCGCCGGCGGCGAAGTCGAGCGATCTCGAGAGCAGCGCATCGTTCATGCCGGCGCCCGCGCCGAACTGCAGCCAGGTGACCTTGATCTCGCCCAGGCCCATCGCCTCGGCATTCCTCTCGATGAGCTTCTGCGTTCGCATGACCGTCAGCGGCAGGTACGGCAGGCCGAACTGCTGGGCCACCCGCACTTCGCCGGTTTCCGCGGATGCGACCGTCGGCGCGCCGAACGGCAGCACCAACGCTACGGCAAACGCGACGAATCGCGACGCCGTCCGGAACGAATCGCGCCTTGGCTCGCGCATGGAAGATTCCTCCGTCAAGGGACGCGCCGCGCAGCGGCGTGCGGGCGGGACGGCCGCGTCGGCCCGTTGCAATCCAGGGCATTCATCCGGATCATTCGCATGAGTTGGCCCAACGTAGACTTCCGGGCCGCCAAAGTCAAGGACCCATGACGACAAGACCGTTGTACAAGGAAGTCAAGAGTCAGGTCATCCAGAGCCTCATCGGCGGCGAATGGAAGGCGGGGCAGATGCTCCCCGCCGAGCCGGAGCTCGCTGCGCGCTATCGCGTCGGCATCGCCACGATTCGGGCGGCGATCGGGGAGCTCGCCGCAGCCAGCGTGCTGGTTCGCAAGCAGGGCAAGGGCACCTACGTGTCCGTACACGACCAGCAGCGCAGCGTCTACCAGTTCTTCCATGTCGTCCGCGACGATGGCGTGAAGGAGTTGCCCGCGAGTGAGCTGGTGTCGCTGCGGAAGGCAACGGCGGACCGTCTGGCGGCGGAGCTTCTGCAGCTCCCGCGTGGCCGTGCGCAGCAGGTATTCCGGTTGCGCAATATCCTGCGCGTCTCGGGCAGGCCCGTCGTCACGTCCGACATCACGATTCCGGCATCGCTCTTTCCGGGCATGAGCCGGAGGGTGGTGCGCGAAGGCGGAGCGACACTCTATGCCGTCTATCAGTCGCGTTATGAAATCAACATCATCAGGACCGTCGAAGAGCTGCGAGCGTGCAAAGCCGACGCGGCCGTTGCACGGCTCTTCGGTCTGCGGGTCGGCGAGCCCGTCCTGGAGATTCGGCGCACGGCTTTCACGTTCAACGATCGGCCGGTCGAGATTCGCCGCAGCACGGTCCTCACGAACAATTATCACTACCTGTTGAACCAGGGCGGAACCGATTGAGCCCCGGACGCGTGCGCCGTGATTGCGGGTAGCGTCCCCGTGGCGCCGCGACGATCGCGATACCGGTCGTTGCCGTCGTTTTCCGGCAGCGGCTACAATCCGCCTTCCGCCTTTTGCGTGCCCCCCAATGTCCGATGCAGTGCCGGTCACCGTCGCGCCGACGTGCCCGACCGTAACCGCTGTCCAATTGACCGACGTCTCGTTCGGGTACGATCGCCGTCGCCCGGTGCTGCGCGGCATCGACCTGGCGATCCCCCGCGGCAAGCTGGTGGCGATCATGGGGGGATCGGGATGCGGCAAGACGACGATCCTGCGCCTGATCGGCGGGCAGTTGCGCGCGCAGAAGGGTACGGTCACCGTCGCCGGACAGGATGTGCAGTCGCTCGACCGCGAGGCGCTGTTCGCATTGCGGCGAAGGGTCGGCATGCTGTTTCAGTTTGGCGCACTGTTCACCGACATGTCGGTCTTCGAGAACGTCGCGTTCCCGCTGCGCGAGCACACGGAGCTGCCGGAAGAGCTGATCCGCGATCTCGTGCTGATGAAGCTCAACGCGGTGGGATTGCGCGGCGCCGCCCAGCTGCGGCCGTCGGAGCTCTCCGGCGGGATGTCGCGCCGGGTGGCCCTCGCCCGCGCGGTCGCGCTCGACCCGATGCTCGTCATGTACGACGAGCCGTTCGCGGGGCTCGATCCGATTTCGCTCAGTGTCGTCGGCCAGCTGATCCGCAAGATGAACGACGCGCTCGGCATCACGTCGGTAGTTGTCACGCACGACATCTATGAATCGCTGAAAATCGTCGACTACATCTATTTCGTCGCCGAGGGCCGCATCATCGCGCAAGGAACCCCGGCCGAAGTGCGTACGTCGACCGAGTCGTTCGTCCGGCAGTTCATCGACGGCCAGCCGGACGGTCCGGTGCCGTTCCACTACCCGGCGAAGGCGCTGACCGAGGAGTTCGGGCGTGCCGGTTGACGCGGTGACATGGGCGCTGCGGCGCGTCGGCGAGCGAACGCTGAAAGCGATCGAGCGGGTCGGGTTCGCGGCGCGCTTCTCGGTCGCGGTCGTCAGGAACCTGCCCGCGGCATTTCGCCGCCTGCAGCTCACGTTGCGCGAAATCTACTTTTCCGGCGTCCTGTCGCTCGTCATCATTCTCGTGTCGGGGCTCTTCGTCGGCATGGTGCTGGCGCTCCAGGGGTATGAAGTGTTGACGCGTTATGGCGCCAACGAATCCCTGGGCATTCTCGTGGCGTTGTCGCTGGTCCGGGAACTTGGCCCGGTCGTCGCGGGTCTGTTGTTCGCGAGCCGCGCGGGCAGCGCCATCACGGCGGAAATCGGCCTGATGAAAACGACCGAGCAGCTGTCCGCGATGGAAATGATGGCTGTCGATCCGCTGGCACGGGTCGTGGCGCCGCGGTTCCTGGGCGGCATCGTTTCCATGCCGCTGCTGACGGCGCTGTTTTCGACCTTCGGGATCTTCGGCGCGTATCTGGTCGGTGTGAAGCTGATCGGCATCGACTCCGGCGCGTTCTGGGGCAACATGCAGGCGGCGGTCGACTTCCGTTACGACATCGTCAACGGCGTGATCAAAAGCGTCGTTTTCGGCATTGCAGTCAGCGCGATCGCCGTATTCGAGGGCTACAACGCCCGGCCGACCGCGGAGGGCGTATCGACGGCAACCACGCGAACCGTGGTCGCGAGCTCGCTGTCGATTCTCGCGCTCGATTTCGTGCTGACGGTTTTCATGTTCAGGGGGATAGGCGTATGAAGTCTCCGGGAAGCCCGCGCATCGCGCAGGGCGCGAAATGAACCGCGCGGCGATCGACCTCTGGGTCGGCATCTTCGTGACGATCGGCATCGGCGCAATCCTGTTCCTGTCGCTCAAGGTCGGGAACCTGACATCGGTCAGCAGTGCGCCGGGCTATCGGATCGAGGCCGAATTCGACAACATCGGCGGCCTCAAGCTGCGCGCACCCGTGAAGGCGGCCGGCGTGGTCGTCGGCCGCGTCGAGCAGATCAAGCTCGATCCGAAGACGTACCAGGCGGTCGTGTCGATGAAGATCGATCGCGGCTACCAATTCACGAAGGATACGATTGCCTCGATCCTCACGTCGGGTCTGCTTGGCGAGGTTTACATCGGTCTCGATTCCGGCGGTGACGCGCAGATGCTGACCGACGGCGGACGCGTGGCGAAGACGCAGTCGGCGATGGTGCTCGAGAAGCTGATCAGCCAGTTCATGTTCGACAAGGCCGCGAACGGCGCATCGGCTTCCGGCTCCGGGGCGTCCGTCGGGTGTCGCGGCCGGACCCGCGACCGGCGCCGCGGGCAACGGAGGCGCCAAATGATCGCCGCCCGGTCGCTGCATCGCTCGCTGGCCATCGTGGCGGCGATCTCGGTCCTTGCGGGCTGCGCCGCGGCCCCGTCGCGCGACGATCCGTTCGAGCCGATGAATCGAGCCTCCTACCGCGTGCACGAGGTCGTCGACGGCAAGATCGTCAAGCCGATGGTCCAGGCGTACGTCGATTACACGCCGCACCTCGTTCAGAAGGGAATCAGCAATTTCTTCGGCAACATCGACGATTTTTTCTCGTTCATCAACGACGTTCTCCAGAACAAGCCGGACAAGGCCGGGAACGATCTCGGCCGGGTGATCACGAACACAGGCTTCGGCGTCCTCGGACTGATCGACATCGCATCCGATGCGGGCGTTCCCAAGGGTAACGAGGACTTCGGACAGACGTTCGGCTACTGGGGCTTCCCGCAAGGGCCGTACCTCTTCATCCCGGTGTTCGGGCCGACGACGGTGCGCGACGGCACCGGCTGGATCATTCGCGGCTATGCGAGCCCGATCGGCTACATACCCAACGTCGCGACCCGCAACATTCTCTGGGGCGTGGGCGCCGTGGATCTTCGCGCATCGGCGTTGCAGGCGGAATCGCTGGTCAACCAGGCGGCCCTCGATCCGTACACGTTCATCCGGCGTTCGTATCTGCAGCGGCGCCAGTATCTCGTATACGACGGCAAGCCGCCGCCTCAGAAGGACGACGAATGATGATTGACCGTCACAAACCATTTCCGAAACCGCGCGCGCGCCGGGCTCGTGGCGTTGCTGATGGCCGGCGCCGCCTGGCCGGCGTTCGCGCAGGAAGCGCCGGATGCGCTCGTCAAGCGCGTGTCGCAGGAGACGTTGCAGACCATCAAGTCCGACCCGAAAGTGCAGGCCGGCGATCAGGCGCGCATTCGCGAGCTGATCGAGGCCAAGCTTGCGCCGAACTTCGACTTCGACCGGATGACGGCGCTTGCGGCGGGCCGCGCGTACCGGTCGGCGACTCCCGAGCAGAAACAGCGTCTCGCCAGCGAGTTCAAGACGCTCCTCGTGCGCACTTACTCGGGTGCGCTCAATCAGTATCGCGACCAGACGCTCGACTACAAGCCGCTGCGTGTCGAACCGACCGCCACCGAGGTCACCGTGCGAACGGAGGTGGTCCGACCCGGTCAGGCGCCGGTGCAGATCGACTACAGCATGGAAAAAACGCCGAGCGGCTGGAAAGCCTACGATGTGATCGTCGCCGGCGTGTCGATCGTCACCAACTACCGTGACGAGTTCACGCAGCAGGTGCAGGCGGGCGGCGTCGACGGCCTGATCAAGGCGTTGACGGCGAAGAACGGCGGTAGCGTCGCGAAATGAACCAGGCGTGCGTCCCGGAGCAGTCCGAAACCGGCGGCTTCGTCGCGTCCGACGCCGGATGGGCGTTTGCGGGCGCGCTGACACTCGATGGCGCCGCCGCTGTGCTCGCCACGTCGCGGTCGCTTCCATTGCCGCCGACCGGCGTGCTCGATTTCAGCGACATGATGCATGCCGATTCCGCGGCGCTTGCCGTCATCATTGCGCTCAAGCGGCGCGCGGCAACCGAAGGCGTGACGCTGTCGATCGTCGGATTGCCGGCGTCGCTGCATTCGCTCGCCGTGGTTTACGGCGTCGAAAATCTGCTCGGTTGAGCGCACTGCCGCGTTGGCGCCGGCGTCCCAAGGCGCACCCAGTGGCCAGCCTTCCGCATGCCTGCTGACGCCGTCGAGATCGTCGACGTCGCGCGTCGCTTCGGCGACGTCCAGGCGCTGGCCGGCGTCGACCTCGCGGTCCCGCGCGGCGAATTCTTCGGCCTGCTCGGCCCGAACGGCGCCGGCAAGACAACGCTGATCTCGATTCTCGCCGGTCTCACCCGCGCCGACCGCGGGAGCGCGCGCATCCTTGGCCATGACGTCGTCGCCGATTACCGGCGCGCGCGCCGCGCGCTGGGCGTCGTGCCGCAGGAACTCGTGTTCGATCCGTTCTTTTCCGTGCGCGAAACACTGCGCATCCAGTCCGGCTATTTCGGATTGCGTGACAACGACGCGTGGATCGACGAGCTCCTGCATCATCTCGATCTCACCAGCAAAGCGGACGCGAACATGCGCTCGCTGTCGGGCGGGATGAAACGGCGCGTGCTCGTCGGCCAGGCGCTCGTGCACAAGCCGCCGGTGATCGTGCTGGACGAGCCCACCGCCGGCGTCGACGTCGAATTGCGGCAAAGCCTGTGGGCGTTCATCCGCAAGCTGAACCGCGATGGCCATACGATCATCCTGACGACGCACTATCTGGAGGAAGCCGAAGCGCTGTGCACCCGCATTGCGATGATGAAATCCGGTCGCATCGTCGCGCTCGACACGACGCAGAACCTGCTGTCCCGATTCGCGGGTCTGACGGTGCGCGTTTCCGCCGTTCGGCTCCCCGACGATTGGGTGACTCGCCTGCTGCGCCGCGAAGGCGCCGTGCATTACCTCCAGCTTGCGAGCTACGATGAGCTGGAGCGGCTGCTGGCTGCCTTTCGCACCGGCGGCATCGCGATCGACGAGCTCGCGCTCGCGGAAACCGATCTCGAGCAGGTGTTCCTGCGGATCATGGCGGGTACCGAGTCGGTCGACGAGACGCGGCCGGCCGTCGTGGTCCCCGAAGCATGATGCTGCGCGTCGTGGGAACCGGCTGGGTCACGCTGCTGCAGAAGGAGTTGCTGCGGTTCTGGAAAGTCAGTTTCCAGACGATCGCCGCGCCGGTGCTGACTGCGCTCCTGTACCTGCTGATCTTTTCGCACGTTCTCGAGACGCGGGTCACGGTATTTGATGGACAGGTGCGCTACACGGCGTTTCTGATTCCCGGGCTCGTGATGATGTCGGTGCTGCAGAATTCGTTCGCGAATGCATCGTCGTCGCTGATCCAGTCGAAGGTCACCGGCAACCTGATCTTCGTGCTGCTGCCGCCGCTGTCGCCGCTCGACATGTACGCCGCGTACGTGCTCGGCGCCATGGTCCGCGGCCTCGCCGTCGGCCTCGGCGTGTTCATCGTGACACTGCTGATGCTGCCGGGTCCGTTTTCGATGGCGCACCCGGTGTGGGCGCTCGGCTTCGCGCGCGCTGGGCAGCGCGATCCTCGGCACGCTCGGGATCATCGCGGGCATCTGGGCCGACAAGTTCGACGAGCTTGCCGCGTTCCAGAATTTCCTGATCGTGCCGCTCACGTTCCTTTCCGGCGTGTTCTATTCGATCCATACGCTGCCGCCGTTCTGGCAGGCGCTGTCGCATTTCAACCCGTTCTTTTATATGATCGACGGGTTTCGCTATGGGTTTTTCGGGCTGTCGGACGTGGCGCCGGGGCGCAGCCTCGCGCTGGTTGCGTCCGCAGCCGTCGTGCTGGCCGCGCTGGCACTGACGATTCTTTCGCGCGGCTGGAAATTGAGACACTGACCTTTGCGAGGCGCGAGATGGTGACGGCCGAATCCATCAAATCGTCGATCGAATCCGGAATGGCGTGCGACGTGGTCGAGGTCACCGGTGACGGGCATCATTTCGAGGCGCTGATCGTCTCTGGCGCCTTTCGCGGGTTGCCGCGGATCGCCCGGCACCGGCTCGTCTACGCAGCACTCGGCGACCGGATGCGCGAAGAGGTGCACGCGCTGTCGATGACGACGCAAACGCCCGAGGAACGTGGCGTATCGTGAGATCGCCCCGGATCCGCGGACGACACTGACGAATGGACAAGCTGATCATTGAAGGCGGCCATCGCCTCGAAGGCGAAGTGCGCGTATCGGGCGCGAAGAACGCGGCATTGCCGATCCTCTGTGCCGCGCTGCTGGCGCCCGAGCCGCTGACGCTCACCAACGTTCCGCGGTTGAACGACGTGCGGACGATGCAGGCGCTGCTGTCGCAAATGGGCGTCAAGCTGCAGCTGCTCGAGCCCGACGGCGTGACGCTCGAAGCGGCACGCATCGACTGGCCGCTTGCACCGTACGAATTGGTCAAGACGATGCGCGCGTCGATCCTCGCGCTCGGTCCGCTGGTTGCCCGTTTTGGCGAGGCGCGCGTGTCGTTGCCGGGCGGCTGCGCGATCGGCCTGCGCCCGGTCGATCAGCACATCAAGGGCCTGCAGGCGATGGGAGCCGAAATCGACCTCACCCACGGCTACATCAACGCGCGCGCAACGCGGCTCAAGGGTGCGCATTTCATGTTCGACGTCGTGACGGTGACGGGCACCGAGAACCTGATGATGGCGGCGACGCTCGCCGACGGCGTGACGACGCTCGAGAACGCGGCGCGGGAACCCGAAGTCGCCGACCTCGCCGCGTGCCTCGTCGCGATGGGCGCGAAGATAGTCGGCGCGGGCACCGACCGCATCGTCGTCGAAGGCGTGCCGCTGCTGCACGGCGCGACGCACGCGATCATGCCCGACCGGATCGAGACCGGGACGTTCCTGACCGCAGCAGCCGCGACTCGCGGCGATGTCGTCATTGCCGGCGCCGCGGCCGATTCGCTGGCGGCGGTGATCGACAAGCTGCGGGAAGCGGGCGCGCACATCGAGGCCTCCGGATCGGCAATCCGCGTGCGGGGCAACGGCGCCATCCGGGCGGCCAACGTGCGCACCGCGCCGTATCCGGCGTTTCCCACCGACATGCAGGCGCAGTTCATGGCGCTCGCCACCCGCGCCGACGGCGCGTCGGTCGTCACCGAGACGATTTTCGAGAACCGGATGATGCACGTGCAGGAGTTGCTGCGGCTCGGCGCCGACATCGAAGTCGAGGGCAACACGGCGGTGATCAAGGGCGTCGCACGGCTCACCGGCGCGAACGTGATGGCCACCGATCTGCGCGCGTCGGCATGCCTGGTGATTGCCGGGCTGGTCGCGGACGGCGAAACGACGATCGAGCGCATCTACCACCTCGACCGCGGCTACGAGCGCATCGAGACCAAGCTCTCCGCGCTTGGCGCGCGCATTCGCCGCGTTCAATGACCCGTGTCGACCTAGGCGCCTTCGAACTGCGCGCCGCGCCGCTCGGGAAGCCCTCGGGCCATCCGGACCGCTATGCGCCTGCGCTGCTCTTCGCGGTGCCGCGCGCTCCGCAGCGCGCCGCGCTGGGTCTTGGCGCGCGATTGCCGTTCTCCGGCAGCGACGTCTGGACCGCGTATGAGCTGACCTGGCTCGATTCGAGCGGCAAGCCGCAGGTGGCGCTCGCGACGTTCGACGTGCCCGCCGATTCGTCCTCGATCATCGAATCGAAGTCGATGAAGCTCTACCTTGGCTCGTTCGCGCAAACGCGCTTTGCCGGCATGACCGAAGTTGCGGAGGCGGTCGAGCGCGATCTCGCGGCGGCGGCGGGCGCCCGCGTTGGCGTGGCGCTGCACGGACCCACCGGATTTGGCATGCAGGCGATACGCGAGCTGGAGGGCGACAGCATCGACGATCTTCCGATCGCCTGCGAAACCTATGAAGTCGCGCCCGAATTTCTGACCGCCGGCAGTGAAACTGCTGCCGAGACGCTGACCACGCGCCTCTTCCGGTCGGTGTGCCCGGTCACCGCGCAGCCGGACATCGCGTCGCTGCAATTGACCTATCGCGGGCCGCGCATCGACCGCGAAGGACTGTTGCGATATCTCGTCTCGTATCGCTGCCACGCGGGCTTTCACGAGCATTGCGTCGAGCGGATCTTCGTGGACGTCGCATCGCGCTGCCGCTGCGAGCAATTGACCGTGCTGGCGCGCTTCACGCGCCGGGGCGGACTCGACATCAATCCGTATCGCACGAACGCCGGCACGCCGCCGCCGGCCAACGTGCGCACGGCGCGCCAATAGCTGCGGCGCGCTGCGCCTCGCGGAGCCAGATGAGCGCACACGCGGACCCGGGCGGCACGACCGCGATCCGCGGCGCCGTCCTCACGTTCACCGGCGATCCGTTTCTCGAAGGCGTTGACGCCACGCGCGGCTATGAGCGCGACGCGATCGTCGTCATGGCGGAAGGCCGCATCGTCGACTGCGGTCCCGCGGCCGATGTCACACCGCGGCTTCCGCCGGGAGTGCCGGTCACGCACTACACCGATGCGCTGATCAGCGCGGGCTTCATCGACGCGCACGTCCACTATCCGCAACTCGCGGTGATCGGCGCCGGCGGCAAGCCGCTGCTCGAATGGTTGACCGCGTACACGTTCCCCGCGGAAGCGCTCTATGCGGACATCGAATACGCGCGGCCAATCGCATCCCGCTATCTCGACGAGAATCTGCGGCATGGCGTCACGACGGCCGCCGTGTTCGGCACCGTCCATCCGTGCTCGGTCGAAGCGCTCTTCGACGAGGCGCAACGGCGCGGATTGCGGATGATCGCCGGCAAGGTGCTGATGGACCGCAACGCGCCCGCGAGCCTGCTCGACACGGCAACGCAGGGCTACGACGACAGCAAGGCGCTGATCGAGCGCTGGCACGGACGAGGCCGCCTGCAGTATGCGATCACGCCGCGCTTCGCCGCGACGTCGACGCCGGCGCAACTCGAGGCGGCCGCGACGCTGTGGCGCGAGACGCCGGGCGCGTACGTGCAATCGCATGTCGCGGAAAATCGCGCGGAAGTCGAGTGGATCGCCAGGCTCTATCCTATGCACGCGCGATATCTCGATGTCTACGCGGACTTCGGCCTCCTTGGCCGGCGCGCGATCTACGCGCACGGCATCTACGTCGATGAACACGATCTGCAGCGGCTGCACGACACGGAAACCGCGCTCGCGCACTGTCCGACGTCGAACAACTTTCTCGGCAGTGGCCTGTTTTCGCTGCGCCGGGCACGCGATGCGCGTCGTCCGGTTCGCGTCGCGCTTGCGACGGACCTCGGCGGCGGCACCAGCTTTTCGATGCTGCGGACGATGGAGGCCGCGAGCGAAGTGGCGCATCTCGACGGCCACCCGCTCGCGCCGTCGTGCGCGTGGTGGCTCGCCACGCGCGGGGCCGCGCAGGCGCTCGATCTCGACGCCCACATCGGTGCGATCGAGCGCGGCCGCGACGCCGATCTCGTCGTGATCGATCTGCGGTCGACGCCGCTGATCGACTTCCGGATGCGTCACGTCGAAGATCTGGACGAAGCGCTCGCCGTGCAGATGGCGCTCGGAGACGACCGCGCGATCCGCGCGACGTACGTGGCCGGCCGCCTCGCGTGGGATCGCGACGCGCGCTGAATCGCGCCGCTCGCCTCGCCCCCTCCCGCGGGAGAGGACGCCGAAGCGCGGGTTTAGGGAACGGCTCCGGTAGAATCGCAAGGCTCAAGGCCTCGAGCGCCCGCTGTCCCGTGCCCACGCTCACCATTGCCCTCTCGAAGGGCCGCCTCCTCGACGAAACGCTGCCGCTGCTGGCCGCCGCCGGGCTCGTTCCGGTGGAAGACCCGCGCGCGTCGCGCAAGCTGATCGTGCCGACGCGACGCCCGGGCGTGTCGCTGGTGGTCCTGCGTGCGGCGGACGTTCCGACCTACGTGCAATATGGCGCCGCCGACCTGGGTGTCGCCGGCAAGGATGTATTGCTCGAGCACGGGTCCGGCGGGCTGTATCAGCCGCTCGACCTCGGCATCGGCCGCTGCCGGCTCGTCGTCGCGACGCGCCGCGATTACGACTGGGCGCGCTCGGTGCAGCGCGGTGCGCGGATCCGCGTCGCGACGAAATATGTCCGCACGGCGCGCGAGCATTTCGCAGCCAAGGGCATGCACGTCGATCTGATCAAGCTGTACGGCTCGATGGAGCTCGCGCCGCTGGCGGGATTGGCGGATGCGATCGTGGACCTGGTCTCGACCGGCCACACGCTGCAGGCGAACGACCTGGTCGCCGTCGAGGACATCATGCCGATCAGCGCGCGCCTCATCGTCAATCCGGGCGCGCTGAAACAGAAGCGCGACGCAACGAAGCCGCTGATCGACGCACTTGCCGCGGCGGTCGACGCAACCCGGGTGCCCGCGTGAACGCGAGCGCGCCGGCGCTGACGCTGCGCACGCTCGATTCGAGCGCGCCCGGGTTCGACGCTGCGCTCGACGCGCTGATCACCTTCGAAGCGGCGCAGGATCCGGCGGTCGACGCGGCCGTGGCCGCGATCGTCGCCGATGTGCGTCATCGCGGCGATGCGGCGGTGCTCGAATACACGGCACGCTTCGATCGGCTGCGCGCATCAAGCGTGGCGGATCTTGCAATCGATCCCGCGGCGATGCGCGACGCCTTCGATGCGCTCCGCGCGGACGAGCGCAACGCCCTCGAAGTCGCCGCATCGCGCATCCGCGACTTCCACGAGCGCCAGAAGGCCGGCGGCTTCAGTTTCCGGACGCCCGACGGCACCGAGCTCGGCCAGCGTGTCACACCGCTCGATCGGGTCGGCCTGTACGTGCCCGGCGGAAAGGCCGCGTATCCGTCATCCGTGCTGATGAATGCGATCCCAGCGCGGGTCGCCGGCGTCGGCGAGATCGTGATGGTCGTGCCGACCCCCGGAGGTGCGCGCAATCCGTTGGTGCTCGCGGCCGCGCACATCGCCGGCGTGACCCGGATGTTCACGATCGGCGGTGCACAGGCAATCGCGGCGTTGGCCTACGGCACCGAGACGATTCCGGCCGTCGACAAGATCTGCGGACCCGGCAATGCGTACGTCGCGGCCGCCAAGCGGCGCGTGTTCGGAACAGTCGGCATCGACATGGTCGCCGGCGTGTCGGAAATCCTGGTGCTGGCCGATGCGAGCGCCAATCCGGACTGGGTCGCGATCGACCTCATTTCGCAGGCCGAGCACGACGAGCTCGCGCAGGCGATTCTCGTCACGCCCGACGCGATGCTGATCGAGCGCGTCGCCGCGAGCGCTGCGCGCTGGTTTGCCGAAATGCCGCGCGCGCCGATCATCGCGGCGTCGTTCGCCAACCGCGGCGCCCTGATCAAGACACGCGACCTCGCGGAAGCCTGTGCGCTCGCCAACCGGATCGCGCCGGAACACCTGGAGCTCGCGGTCGCCGACCCGGACGCGCTGTTGCCACAACTGCGTCATGCGGGCGCGATCTTCATCGGTCACTACGCGAGCGAGGCGCTGGGCGACTATTGCGCCGGTCCCAACCACGTGTTGCCGACCGGGCGCACCGCACGATTCTCGTCGGCGCTCGGCGTCTACGATTTCCAGAAGCGCACGAGCGTGCTGCGCATCAGCCGCGAGACCGCGCAGAAGCTTGCCCCGTTCGCCGCGACGCTTGCGTCCGGTGAGGGCCTCACCGCGCATGCGCGCTCGGCGCAAGCGCGCCTCGACGAAAAATGAACGCGCCCGATCGCGACGCGGTGTGCGCCGATGCGCGGCACGCGTGCATCGAAGCCACGGTGCGCGCCGATGTGCGCGCGCTGTCGCGCTACCCGATCGCCCGAGCGGACGGGTGGATCAAGCTCGATGCGATGGAAAATCCGTATTCTCTTCCGCCCTCCATTCGGGCGGCGCTCGCGATTGCGGTGCGGGAGGCGCCGATCAATCGCTATCCGGACAGCGACGGTGTCGCGGTCAAGTCGACCCTGCGCGAGTCGCTGCGGTTGCCTGCCGACGCGGGTTTGATCCTCGGCAACGGTTCGGACGAGCTGATCCAGATCATGACGACCGCGGTTGCGCATCCCGGCGCCGTCGTCGTCGCGCCCGAGCCATCGTTCGTCATGTACCGGCGCAATGCGCTGTTCGCAGGCGCACGCTTCGTCGGCGTCCCGTTGCGCGAGGGGTTCGCCCTCGATACGCCGGCGATGCTGGATGTCGTCGAGCGCGAGCGGCCGGCGCTCACGTGGCTCGCCTATCCGAACAATCCGACCGGCAACCTGTTCGACGCCGCGGATGTCGAGCGCATCGTCCGCGCGGCGCCGGGCATCGTCGCGATCGACGAGGCGTACTACGCGTACGCCGATGCATCGTTTTTGCCGCGCGTGCTCGAGTTTCCGAATGTCGTGGTAGTGCGCACCGTGTCAAAGATCGGCATGGCGGGCCTGCGGCTCGGCTATGCGGTAGCGCATTCGGACTGGATCGCCCAATTCGACAAGCTGCGTCCGCCCTACAACGTCAACGGCCTGACGCAGGCGGCACTCCCCGTGCTCTTTGCGCACGGCGCCGCGTTCGCCGAGCAGGCGGCGGCGATCCGCGCCGAGCGCGCGCGTCTCGAGGCGGCGTTGACGCGCGTGCCGGGCGTCCGCGTGTTTCCGACCCGGACCAACTTCGTGCTGGCTCGCATGCCCGATGCGCGCGCATCGTTCGATGCGCTGTGCGGCGCGAAGATCCTGGTCAAGAATCTGCACGGCTGGCATCCGCTGCTCGCGAACTGCCTGCGCATCACCGTCGGAACGCCGGCGGAGAACGATGCGGTCCTGCTCGCGATTGCACCGGGCGCTGCAGCAACGACCTGAAGGATGGCCGCCATGAACGCACCGATCGCAGTGCCCCCGCGCAGCGCGAGCGTTGAACGCCGGACGGCCGAGACCCAGATCGCTGTCAGGATCGTGATCGACGGGACCGGTCGCACGGAGCTCGCGACCGGCATCGCGTTTCTCGACCATATGCTGGACCAGGTCGGCCGGCACGGAATGTTCGATCTCGACATCGCGGCGAAGGGCGATCTCCATATCGACGCGCATCACACGGTCGAAGACATCGGTATCACGGTGGGACAGGCGTTCAAGCAGGCGCTTGGCGACAAGCGGGGTATACGCCGGTACGGGCACGCTTACGTGCCGCTCGACGAAGCGCTCTCGCGTGTCGTCATCGACTTGTCCGGTCGTCCCGATCTGGAATTTCATGTTCCGTTCACGCGCGCACTCGTGGGCGGGTTCGACGTCGACCTGGTCCACGAATTCTTTCAAGGCTTCGTCAACCACGCGCTCGTCACGCTGCACGTCGACAATCTGCGCGGCGACAATGCGCACCATCAGGCCGAGACGGTGTTCAAGGCGTTCGCGCGAGCGTTGCGCGCTGCGTGCGAGCGCGATCCGCGCTCGGCCGGCGTGCCCTCGACGAAGGGCAGCCTGTGATGTCCGATGGCTGACATAGCCGTCATCGACTACGGGATGGGCAACCTGCGGTCGGTGGCCAAGGCGCTGGCGCATGTGGCCCCCGACGCGGACGTCGTCGTGTCCGGCAACCCGAGCGTGATTCGCGCGGCGAGGCGTGTCGTGCTGCCCGGTCAAAGCGCGATGCCCGATACGATGGCGGGCCTCGATGCGATGGACCTGCGCGGCGTGGTCCTCGGGTGCCTGGAGGACCGGCCGTTCCTCGGCGTGTGTCTGGGTCTGCAGATGCTGTTCGACGCGAGCGAGGAGGGGCCGACGCCTTGCCTCGGCGCGCTGGCGGGGCGTGTCGTGCGGATGCGCGAGGAGCGCATGGGCCCCCACTCGGGCGAGCGGCTCAAGATTCCGCACATGGGCTGGAGTCCGGTGCGCCAGGTCCGCGCACATCCGCTGTGGCACGGCATCGAGGATGGCGCGCGCTTCTATTTCGCCCACAGCTACTATCCGGTGCCGGTCGATCCCGACCTGACCGCCGGCACCGCCTCCTATCCGTCGCCGTTTACTTGCGCGATAGCGAGGGCTAATATCTTTGCCGTGCAGTTCCATCCGGAAAAGAGCCAGCACGCCGGCCTGCAGCTACTCGCCAATTTCGTCTCCTGGGACGGATGCTCGTAGGCATTGCGCTCGAACGGCGCTTCGAATCGCCAGTTTTCACCTCCCCACGCAGCCCGAGCTGCCATGCAGATCATTCCCGCGATCGACATCAAGGACGGACATTGCGTGCGTCTCAAGCAGGGCGACATGCAGGGCGCGACCGTATTTTCCGAAGACCCGGCGGCCATCGCGCGGCATTGGCTGGAGCTCGGAGCGCAGCGGCTTCACCTGGTCGACCTGAACGGTGCGGTAGCCGGCAAGCCGAGAAACGAGCTGGCGATCCGCGAGATCGTCAGCGTGATCGGTGACGAGATCCCCGTGCAGCTCGGCGGCGGCATACGCGACCTCGACACGATCGAGCGCTATCTCGACGATGGCATCGGCTACGTGATCATCGGCACCGCGGCGGTCAAGAATCCCGGGTTCCTGCACGACGCGTGCTACGCATTTCCCGGCCACATCATCGTCGGGCTGGATGCGCGCGACGGGAAGGTCGCCACCGACGGCTGGTCGAAGATGACCGGGCACGACGTTGTCGACCTCGCGAAAAAATTCGAGGACTATGGCGTCGAGGCGATCGTCTATACCGACATCGGTCGTGACGGCATGCTGACCGGCATCAACATCGAGGCGACGGTCAAGCTGGCGCGCGAGCTCAAGACGCCGGTAATCGCCAGCGGCGGCATCGCGTCGCTGCAAGACATCCACCAACTGCTGCCCCATGCGGGCGACGGCATCATCGGCGCGATCGCCGGGCGCGCGCTGTATGAAGGCAAGCTGGATTTCAAGGAAGCGCTCAAGGCCGCCCGCGGGGCATGACCGCGCGCCCACGGCGACCTTCCGCGCGGCACGCGGCGGTTAGAATGCGCGAATGGGTCTCGCGAAGCGCATCATCCCCTGCCTCGACATCGCCGACGGCCGCGTGGTGAAGGGGGTGAACTTCGTCAACCTGCGCGATGCGGGCGATCCGGTGGAAGTGGCGCGGCGATACGACGAGCAGGGCGCCGACGAGCTCGCGTTCCTCGACATCCGCGCGAGCGTCGAAAGCCGCGGACTGCTGTACGACATGATCAATGCGGTCGCGGACCAGGTGTTCATTCCGCTGACCGTCGGCGGCGGCGTCGGATCGATCGACGACATCCGTGCGCTGCTCAATGCGGGCGCGGACAAGGTCAGCATCAACACGGCCGGCATCGAAAACCCGGAGCTCTTCGCCGCCGCGTCGGCACATTTCGGCGCGCAGTGCATCGTCGCGGCGATCGACGCGAAGCAATGCGCAGTGGATCAATGGCAGGTGTACGTCCATGGCGGCCGGACGCCGACGGGCATCGATGTCATCGAGTGGGCGCAAGGAAGTGGCCGAGCAGGGCGCGGGCGAAATCCTGCTGACGAGCATGGATCGCGACGGCGCGCGCAAGGGCTTCGACCTGAAGCTGACGCGCGGGGTCGTCGATGCGGTCGAGGTTCCGGTGATCGCGTCGGGTGGCGTCGGGTCGCTGCAGCATCTGGTCGAAGGCGTCACGATCGGCGGCGCCGACGCCGTGCTTGCCGCGTCGATCTTTCATTATGGCGAGTTCTCGATCGGGCAGGCGAAGGCCGCGATGCGCTCGGCGGGATTGGAAGTTCGCGAATGAGCGCGGGCTGGCTCGAGCAGGTTCGCTGGAACGCCGACGGACTGGCGCCGGCGATTGCGCAGGACGCCGCGACGCATCGCGTGCTGACGCTCGCGTGGATGAACCGCGCGGCGCTGACGCTGACGAACGATACGCGCGAGGCGCATTATTGGTCGCGCTCGCGTGGAAGCCTGTGGCACAAGGGCGAGCGCTCGGGCCACGTGCAGCGCGTGCGCGAAATCCGGCTCGATTGCGACCGCGATGCGATCCTGCTGCTCGTCGAGCCGGTAGGCGGCATCGCCTGCCACACCGGCCGCGAGCGCTGCTTCTATCGCCGTCTGGATGGCGACGAATGGCACACGGTCGAGCCGGTGCTCGAAAACCCGGTCACCGTTCATGGCAACGAGTGATCCTCCGCAAGGCGACGTGCTCGCGCGCGTCGCCGCGACGATCGAAGCGCGCAAGCGCGCCGATCCGCGGGAATCGTATGTCGCCGCGCTGCTCGCCCAAGGCGACGATGGCGTGCTGAAGAAGATCGGCGAGGAAGCCACCGAAACGGTGATGGCCGCGAAGGACGGTGATAAAATTCGTGTAGTCGCGGAGATCGCGGACCTTTGGTTTCACTGCCTCGTGCTGCTCGCCCGCCACGGCCTGGGCCCCGCCGACGTGCTGCGTGAATTGGCGCGCCGGGAAGGCGTTTCCGGCCACGCGGAAAAGGCGTCGCGCACTTGATTGCGTCGTGCAACCGAAGCGAACGCGGACAACCCGGAAACGAACGATCCCGATGCCAAACGACTCCAATTGCATCTTCTGCAAGATCGTGCGCGGCGAGATACCGAGCCGCAAGGTGTACGAGGACGCCGACGTGCTGGCCTTCCATGACATCCAGCCGATTGCGCCGGTGCATTTCATGCTGGTGCCGAAGAAGCACGTCGCCACGCTCTACGATGTCACGAGCGACGACGCGCCGGCGCTGGGCAGGATCCTGACGCTGGCGGGACGGCTCGCGCGCGAGCAGGGCGCCGGCGATGGATTTCGGACCATCATCAACACCGGCCGGGTCGGGCGCCAGGAAGTGCAGCACGTGCACGTGCATGTCATCGGAGGTCCCGATCAGCTCGGGCCGATGATCGTGCGCCACGGCGCGTGATACAAGGACGATAGGAGGGAACGATGGGTGGATTGAGCATCTGGCATTGGCTGATCGTGCTGCTGGTGGTCGTGCTGATCTTCGGCACGAAAAAACTGCGCAATATCGGCCAGGATCTTGGCGGAGCCGTCAAAGGATTCAAGGAAGGCATGAAGAGTCCCGAAGGCGAGACTCCCGTGTCGCCCGCGGAACCGCCGTCGCAGGTGACCGGCCGCACGATCGAGGGTGAGGTGCGCAAGGAGCCCTCGACCAAGGTATGACCGCGTTCCGCGCGACTGCGGGCGTCGCAATCCCTGCGCCAGCACGCGCAGAGCGGATCGCCGATGCGGCCTGCGCTCGGGCGTAGCATCTCCGAATGTTCGACATCGGGTTTTCGGAAATCGTCGTCATCGGCGTCGTCGCGCTGGTCGTGGTCGGCCCCGAGCGGTTGCCCAAGGCGGCGCGCACGCTCGGGCTGCTGTTCGGCCGCCTGCAGCGCTACGTGAACGACGTCAAGGCCGACATCAGCCGCGAAATGGAGCTCGACGAGTTGCGCAAGCTGCAACGCGAAATGCAGGGCGCGGCGCGCGAATTCGAGCAGACGGTCACGACGGCGGCGAGCGACGTCGCCACCGGGGTTCGCAACGTCGAGCGCGAATTGAACGACATGCCGGGCGAGACCCACGCCAGCCAGTCATCCGAAGCGCCTGCGCCCGCCGCGCCTGCGCCCGCAGCCGAAGCGCCGTCATCGCGGCAGGCGGTGCTGCCGGGATTCGACAAGATTTGAAACACCGAGAGGCTCCGGCATCGGGACGGACGGGCGCTGCGCCCGAAGGGGCATCGACGGGCGCGGGCACTCGATGACCGAAACCAGCGACGCGCAGGAATCCTTCCTCTCGCATCTGATCGAATTGCGCACGCGGCTGATGCGCTCGATCATCGCGGTCGTCGTCGTCCTCATCGCGCTGTTCCCGTTCGCCAAGACCATCTACGGGTTGCTCGCGCAGCCGCTGCTGCGGGTGCTGCCGCATGGCTCGACGATGATCGCCACCGACGTCACGGGCACGTTCCTCGTCCCGCTCAAGGTGACGCTGATGGCGGCGTTCCTGATCGCGCTGCCCTACGTGCTCTGGCAGGCGTGGATGTTCGTGGCGCCGGGTCTGTATCAGCACGAGAAGCGGCTGGTGCTGCCGGTACTGGTGTCGAGCTGCGTGTTCTTCCTGTTCGGGATGTCGTTCGCGTACTTCTTTGTCTTTCCGGTTGCGTTCGGGTTTTTCGCCGGCTATACGCCGGTCGGCGTGCAGATGATGACCGACATCGACAAGTACGTGTCGTTCGTGCTGACGATGTTCATCGCGTTCGGACTGACGTTCGAGACGCCGGTCGTCGTCGTCGTGCTCGTCCGGATGCGCGTCGTCACGCTCGAAAAGTTGAAATCGGTGCGGCCATACGTGATCGTCGGGGCGTTCGTGGTCGGTGCGGTGTTCACGCCGCCCGACGTCGTTTCGCAGTGCCTGCTCGCGGTTCCGCTGTGGCTGCTCTTCGAGCTGGGGCTGTTGCTGGCGCGGTTCGTGTCGACCCCGGCAGCAGGCGGAGCGCCGGAAGAAAGCGAGCCCGCGAAGTAGGGCCTGTCAACAGGCCCTGGCTACTGCGTGTCGACCCGCGGCCGCTTGGCGACGACGACGTCGACGTCGAGCGACTTGCCGTCCCGGCAGACCTTCACCTTCGCGTTCGATCCCGGCGTGAGCTCGGCGATGCGCGCCAGCAATTGCGGCACGTCGGGCGTCGGCTTGCCCTCGATTTCCACGACGACATCGCGAACCTGGATGCCGGCGCGATCGGCGGGACCGTCGCGCTGCAGCGCGCGGACGAGCACGCCGTCGGTGCGCGCAAGTGCGAGCGCCTGCGCGGCGTCGCGTGTGATCGCCTCCGGCTCGACGCCCAGCCAGCCGCGCGTCACTTCGCCTTCCTTGATGATCTGCGCGAGAACCGTGCGCGCGAGCGATACGGGAATCGCGAACCCGATGCCCATCGATCCGCCCGATTGGGAGAATATCGTGCTGTTGATGCCGATCAGGTTGCCGGCAGTGTCGACGAGCGCACCGCCCGAGTTGCCCGGATTGATCGGTGCGTCGGTCTGGATGAAGTCCTCGAAGCGATTGACGCCGAGGTGGTTGCGACCGAGCGCGCTGACGATGCCCATTGTCACGGTGTTGCCGAATCCGAACGGGTTGCCGATCGCCAGCACGACGTCGCCGACCTGGAGTCCGTCCGTGGTGCCGAATGTGATCGTCGGCAGGCTTTCGCCGTCGGCCTTCAGCACGGCGAGATCCGATTCCGGGTCGACGCCGCTGACGGCGGCGTGCAACTCGCGGCCGTCGGCCAGCACGAGCTCGATGTCGTCGGCGCCGTCGACGACGTGGTGGTTCGTCAGCACGTAGCCCTCGGGCGAGACGATGACGCCCGATCCGAGGCTCGTTGCGCGCCGCGTCGGCGCGCGCTCGGCGAGCTCGGGGAAATAACGGCGAAGGACCGAATCGTCGAGCAGCGGATTGCGCGCGCGCACCTCCTTGCTCGTGTAGATGTTCACCACGGCCGGCATCGCCTTCTTCGCGGCGTCGGCGTAGCTCGCCACGCGCGGCGTCGTCACGGGCGTCGCCGCTTCCTGCATCAGCACGACACTGTTGGCCTTGCCCGAAAAGCGCGGCAGGAGGTCGGGCCGCAGCGTGGCGACGACGAACAGCGCGGCGAGACACAAGCGTGCAGGCCTGCGCGAAGAGCAGCCAGAACTTTCGCAGCACGAAGGATTCGATTCCGGTGGAGCACGCTGATTATAGTCGGGCGGCCGGTGACGCCGCCACGCACAGAAAACGTCGCCAATCGGCGACTTGCGTCAGCGTGCGAGTGGCAATCGCAACCCGCTGTTATTTCTGGGGAATCGGGCGGCAATCCGTCGCCAGGCTTCAAATTGCACGGCGAAATCCCGTATAATTCGAAGGTTTTGCGGACCGGCCTCGTGAATGCAGCGAAAGGCAGGATGGGGACTGATGCGATAGTGAACAGGGACAAGCGCCGCTTCCTGATCGGCGCGACGTCGGTCGTCGGCGGCATCGGCGCGGTTGCGGCGGCGACGCCGTTCGTGATGTCGCTCTTGCCGAGCGAGCGCGCCAAGGCGGCCGGCGCGCCGGTCGAAGTCGACATCGGCAAGATCGAGCCGGGCCAGAAGATCAACGTCGAATGGCGCGGCAAGGTGTGCTGGCTCGTCAACCGCACGCCGGCGATGCTGGCCTCGCTGCCGAAGCTCGACGCAGCGGGTCGCCGATCCGAATTCGGAAGTTCCGCAGCAGCCCGCGTACTGCAAGAACGAGCACCGCTCGATCAAGCCGAACATGTGGGTCGCGGTCGGCATCTGCACGCATCTCGGCTGCTCGCCGACGTTTCGCCCGGAAGTGGCGCCTGCCGACCTCGGCCCCGATTGGCTCGGCGGCTTCTTCTGCCCGTGCCACCAGTCGAAGTTCGACCTTGCCGGCCGCGTGTTCAAGGGCGTGCCGGCGCCGACGAACCTCGTCATCCCGCCGCACAAGTACCTGTCGGATACGCGGATCGTGATCGGCGAAGACGCCAAGTCGGCGTGACTTGTCGGAAAGACACGCTGAATGAGCAAGTTGCTGACCTGGATCGACGACGCGCTTTCCGCTGACCGCGCTGTGGGAACAGCCAGTGGGGAAAGTACGTCGCGCCGAAGAATTTCAACTTCTGGTACTACTTCGGCTCGCTCGCCGCGTTCATGCTGGTGCTGCAGATCGTCACCGGGCATCTTCCTCACGATGAACTACAAGCCCGACGCGACGAAGGCGTTCGAGTCGGTCGAGTACATCATGCGCGACGTGCCAGTGGGGCTGGCTCATCCGCTACATGCACTCGACCGGCGCGTCGATGTTCTTCGTCGTCGTCTACCTGCACATGTTCCGCGGGCTCATGTACGGCAGCTACCGCAAGCCGCGCGAGCTCACGTGGATCTTCGGCTGCCTGATCTATCTCGCGCTGATGGCCGAGGCGTTCTTCGGCTACCTGCTTCCGTGGGGCCAGATGTCGTACTGGGGCGCGCAGGTGATCGTGAACCTGTTCTCGACGGTGCCGGTGATCGGCGAGGACCTCGGCGCTGTGGATCCGCGGCGACTACACGATCTCCGACATCACGCTCAACCGCTTCTTCGCGTTCCACGTCGTCGCGCTGCCGCTCGTGCTGCTCGGCGCTCGTCGCCGCGCATCTGATGGCGCTGCACGAGACCGGATCGAACAACCCGGACGGCGTCGAGATCAAGAAGCAGCCGAAGGACCCGGTGACCGGCCTGCCGCTCGACGGCATCTACTCGCATCCGTATTACACGGTGAAGGACATCGTCGGCGTCATCGTGTTCCTCGCCGTGTTCTCGATCATCGTGTTCTTCCTGCCGGACATGGGCGGGTACTTCCTCGAGGCCAACAACTTCATTCCCGCCGATCCGCTGAAGACGCCCGAGCACATCGCGCCCGTGTGGTACTTCACGCCGTACTACGCGATGCTGCGCGCGGTGCCGTCGTTCCTCGATACGCAGTTCTGGGGCGTCATCGTGATGGGCGTGTCGGTGCTGATCTTCTTCGCGATGCCCTGGCTCGACCGCGGCGCCGGTCAAGTCGATCCGCTACCGCGGCGGCCTCTACAAGGCGTGGCTGGCCGCGTTCGTCATCGCGTTCCTGATCCTGGGCTACCTCGGCGTCGTCCCGGTGACCGTCTGGGGACAGTTCGCCGACGGCGTTCCCGTTCTACGGCGCGGACCAGGCGACCGTCGTCGCGCGCGTGCTGACGATCGTCTACTTCCTGTTCTTCCTGCTGATGCCGTGGTACACGGCGCGCGACAAGACCAAGCCCCAGCCGACGCGGGTGAAGTGGTGATGAGCACTGCGGGCGAGCTGAAGGCGAGCCGAGGCCCGAAGGGCGCGGCGCAGTGCGAGTCACGCGAGTGCGATGCTCGGTCCTGCGCGTGCGGAATTGCAACAATGAGGCCGAGGTGATGAGCAAGCTTGCCTGCCTGATGTTTGCCATGCTGGCCGTCGCTGCCGGCAGTGCCGGCGCGAGCGACGCGGATCTCCGCCTGGCGCCGGCGCCGGTCAATCGCCTCGACGCCGAATCGCTGCAGCGCGGCGCGCGCAACTTCGTCAATTACTGCCTCACCTGCCATACGGCGAAGTACATGCGCTACAACCGGCTGACCGACCTCGGCTTGACGGAGGCGCAGATCACCGACAACCTGATGTTCGCGACCGACAAGATCGGCGACACGATGACGGTCGCGATGACGGCGGCGAACGGCAAGGCGTGGTTTGGCACCTCGCCGCCCGATCTGTCGGTCGAGTCGCGCATCCGCGGACGCGACTGGCTCTACAACTACCTCCTGGGCTTCTATCGCGACGACAAGTCCGCGACCGGCTGGAACAACATCGTGTTTCCGAACGTCGGCATGCCGCACGTGCTGTGGGAGTTGCAGGGACGAAACAAGCTGGTCGAGACCGAATACGAGGACCACGAAAGGGCGACGGCGGCAGCCATCGCCGTCAAGGGCCTGTCCACGATCGAGCCGCTGAAGGGAAACAAGTACGCGGTCCTGATGGTGGCACCCGATGTGCCGGGCAAGATGACGCGCGGCCAATACGAGACGTTCGTCGCCGATCTCGTCAACTACATGGATTACATGGCCGAGCCGGTACGAAACGAGCGGATCCACCTCGGCATCGTCGTGCTGCTGTTTCTCGGCGTGCTGTTCTTCTTCGCGTACTGGATGAAGCGCGAATACTGGAAAGACCTCCACTAGCGCCTGCATGAACGCATGAGACGGGGCAGGAGCGATCCTCCTGCCCCGTTGCTTTCCCGCGATGGCGCAATCGCGGCCGCGCCATCAGGCGTGGCCGCGCCTTGCTCGCTTTGCAATACCCAGGAGAAAAGTCGAAATGATGACCCTTTATTCCGGCACGACCGACCCGTTCAGCCAGCGTTGCCGCATCGTGCTGCATGAAAAGGGCATGGACTTCCAGATCATCGACGTCGATCTCGACCACAAGCCCGAGGACCTCGCGGTGATGAATCCGTACAACCAGGTCCCCGTGCTGGTCGAGCGCGACCTCGTGCTGCACGAATCGAACATCATCAACGAATACATCGACGAGCGCTTTCCGCATCCGCAGCTGATGCCGGCCGATCCGGTGATGCGCGCACGCGCGCGGCTGTTCCTGCACCGGTTCGAGAAGGAGCTCTTCGTCCACATCGACGCGTTCGAGGGCAACAACCAGAAGCACGCCGAGAAGGCGCGCGGACTCGTGCGCGACGCGCTGATGCAGATCGCGCCGGTGTTCACCAAGCACAAGCACATGCTGGGCGAGGAATACTCGATGCTCGACGTCGCGATCACGCCGCTCCTGTGGCGCCTCGACTACTACGGCATCCAGATGCCCAAGCAGGCGGCGCCGCTGATGAAATACGCCGAGCGACTGTTCGCGCGGCCGGCGTTCTCGGAAGCGCTGACGTCCGCGGAGCGCGGGATGCGCAAGTAGGCTTCGGCGATCCGTAACGCACGCAAACATGCGAGTTCGGTCCGATCGCGCCGGCAATCGTAAAGCGGATCGACACTTTTCGGTCGATGTATCGCACAAGGTGCATCGTTCACGGTGCGACGCGCGCAACACTTGGCGTTGCGAACGGACGGGCGGTAAAGCAGGTGTCTTGACCGCGGTTTTCCGGAGCGTAATATCTTCGACCATGTCCGAGCAATCCGCGAAACCCTATCTCGTTCGCGCCATCTGCGAATGGTGCGCCGACAACGGCTTGACGCCGTATCTGGCCGTGCGCGTCAATCCGCAGACGCGCGTGCCCGCGGCGTTCGTGAAGAACGGCGAGATCGTGCTGAACGTCAGTGCGACCGCGACGCGCAAGCTGACGATCGACAATCAGTGGATCCAGTTCACGGCGCGCTTCAACGGCACATCGCAGGAAGTCGCCGTGCCGATCGGCGCGGTCATCGGGATATTCGCCAAGGAAACCGGCTACGGATTTTCGTTCAGCGCACCCGATGATCCGGTCGCGGCGCTGGCATCGAGTACGGCGCCGCGCGATACCGAATCCGGATTGCCGAGAATCGGCGAGCGTCAGAAGCGGCCGTCGCACCTGCAGGTCATCAAGTAGCGCGCCCGTCCAGGACGCGTGAGGCATTCGCCTTTTTTGCCGGATTAGCTCAGCTGGTAGAGCAGCGCATTTGTAATGCGAAGGTCAAGGGTTCGAATCCTTTATCCGGCATTCGATTACGGCATGACAGGCTCCGCATTTCCTACTGCTCGCGCTCGATCTCCGTCGCCACTCCGACAACCATCTGCCGCCAATCCTCGCCGTCGAGCTTACGGCGGATGCGCATCGTGGGGTACCACGGGCTGTCGGTGCGATTCATCATCCATCGCACTGCCGCCGGTTCATTCAGGAGCAGCCAGGTGGGCTTCGCCAAGGCCCCGGCCAAATGCGCCACCGCCGTGTCGACGGTGACTACCGCATCGAGCCCGAGGATGGCGTCGCGCGTATCGCCGAAATGTCGAAAGGCGGAGCCCGCGTGCTCGACACCGTGTTCCGACAGCTGTCGCTGCTCGCTATCCGAGACTTCTTTCTGCAGTGAAACGAGCCGTGCCTTCAGGTTCCGCAGGGGCAGGAAATCCGCCAGGGCGGCGTTGCGCGTCCGATTGAACGCGCTGCCAGACCAGACAAAACCGATCTTCATGCCGGTGCCCCATCGCGCCGAAGACATGTTTTCGTCGGGGGCGTCTGCGGGCAAGTAGGGGCAGGTTGCGGGAAGGTCCACGGCCCTGAACTTGAGAAGATGCGGCAGGCTCAACAGCGGAACGTAGCAATCGAACATCGTTTCGGGAACCGGACGCGCCTGTGCCGGAATCGCTTCCAGTCCGGGCATGGACGACACCAGGGGGACGAGCGATGCGGGGCACTCGAACCGCACTCGCCCACCGAAGCGGTCCAGCAAGGGCAGGAAGCGGAGATATTGAATGACATCGCCGAGTCCCTGCTCCCGATGCACGAGCAGGGTCCGCCCCTGCAACTGCTCACCCTTCCACTTCGGCTTGGCATAGCGATGCGGGTAGAACGACCTTGCCGCGGGGATTCTGTAGCGCCACTCCGACCCCGTCCAGGCCTCCTCGAGCTCGCCAAGCGCTTGCAGGCTCAACGCGCGGTTGACATGCGTGATGCCGCTCGTCGCGTCCAGGAGCAGGGCCCGGTCGTAGTGCTCAATCGCTTCGGCGTGGCGCGCCCGCAGTGAATACACATATCCCAGGCCGGATTGCGCCGATGCGAGCATGGGGTTCGCTGCGACGGCGTTTTCAAAACACGCCGTTGCCTTCTCGATTTCGTTGAGGTATTGCCATGCGAGGCCGAGATTCGCGAGGATCGACGCGCGCAGGTAGGGTTGAATGGATGGGCGGTCCAGCGCGATCAAATAGAGTGTCGCTGCCGTCTGATATTCGCGCCGGTGGAGCGCATTGTCGGCGTCCATCGTCACGCGGGTGATGCTGGGATAGCGCTCCACCGGGCGTTCCTCTTGCAGGAATCCCGGATTTTGCCCCGGCGCGGACGCACCCGTCCATCGACGGCGCAACACGTAGCGCCGCCTTGGAAAATCGGGCTAGATCCGTCCCATCACCAGCAGGATGATAAGGATCAGCAGCACAATGCCCAGGCCACCGCTCGGCCAATAGCCCCAACCGGAGCTGTAGCCCCACGTGGGCAGCGCCCCAACCAGAAACAGAATGACGACAATCAGCAGGATCAGCGAGAGCGACATGACTTCCTCCTTCTTGCCGGACTCGGAGAGCCGGAACCGGGATGGCCCCGGCGTCCACGCTTTTCCGGTCGCGACATGTAAGAATTACGCACGCGTCGATTGGCGGCACCGACTCGACGTCATGCGACGCTTCTTGTAGCCTGCTTCGCCGCCGCGCATCGCAATCGGCATCAAGCAACGCATGTGCCTGCCGCCGCACTCCTTGGAGGCTGCATGAATCAACTGGATTTCAGGAATCGTCGTGCCGTCGTCACCGGAGGCGCGGCGGGAATCGGTCTTGCCATCGCGTCGCGGCTTTCCGCCAGCGGCGCACGCGTCGCGCTGTGGGATCGGGATGAAGATGCACTCGCGCGCGCGAAAGACGCGATTGGAAGCGGCACGGTCGCGCACCCGCTCGATGTCGCGGATCACGCGGCCGTCGAGCGGGCTGCGCAAATGACGGCCGCAGCGCTTGGGGGTGTCGACGTCCTCGTGTGTTCCGCCGGAATCACCGGCCCGAACACGCCGACGTGGGAATATCCGGTCGATGCGTGGCGCCAGGTGTTCGACGTCAACGTGCACGGCCTCTTCTATTGCAATCGTGCGATCGTGCCGATCATGCGCAAGAGCGGTTACGGCCGCATCGTCAATATCGCGTCCGTGGCCGGCAAGGAAGGCAACCCGAACGCGGCCGCCTACAGCGCATCGAAAGCCGCGGTGATCGGCCTCACGAAATCGCTCGGCAAGGAGCTCGCGAAGACGGAGATCCGCGTCAACTGCGTCACACCCGCCGCGGTGCGCACGGCGATTTTCGACCAGATGACGCAGCAGCACATCGACTTCATGCTGTCGAAGATCCCGATGGGGCGCTTCGGCGGCGTCGACGAGATCGCGGCGCTCGTGTGCTGGCTCGCGTCGGAAGACTGCTCGTTCGCGACGGGCGCGGTGTTCGACGCGTCGGGCGGACGCGCGACGTACTAGCGGCTCGGACCGCGATCCTGCCCATGCACGCGCAACATGATCTTCCCGACGTGCTGCGACGATTCCATCAATGCGTGGGCCTTCGGCGCTTCGGCGAGATCGAACGTCGCATGGATCACGGATTTCACTTTTCCCTGCTCGAGGAGCGGCCAGACCTTCTCGCGCAACTCGCGGGCCAGCGCCGCCTTGCGCGCGGATGGGCTCGCCCGTAACGTCGATCCGGTGACCGTCAGGCGCTTCATCATGATGAAGCGCCAATCGCATTCGACGCGGCTCCCCGCCATGAACGCGATCTGCGCGAGCCGACCTTCGAGCGCCAGGCATTTCAGGTTGCGTTCGACGTAGCCGCCGCCGACCATGTCGAGCACCACGTCGACACCGCGCTTGTCGGTGATCCGCTTCACCTCGTCGACGAAATCCTGCGTCTTGTAATCGATCGCGTAGTCGGCGCCCATCCTGATGCAGAACGCCGTCTTTTCCGGGCTTCCGGCGGTCGTGAAAACCGTCGCGCCCAGCGCCTTCGCGACCTGGATCGCCGTCAGGCCGATCCCGCTGGTTCCACCATGCACGAGGAACGATTCGCCGCGGGCAAGGCGCGCGCGATCGAACACATTGTTCCACACCGTGTAATGATTTTCGGGCAATCCCGCCGCCTGCTCGAGCGACCATCCCCGCGGAATCGGCAGGCACCACGCGGACGTCGTCACGCAATATTCCGCATAACCACCGCCCGGCGTCAGCGCGCACACCTCGTCGCCGACGCTCCAGTCGGTGACGTTGGCGCCGCGGGCGACGATGCGTCCGGCGACTTCCAGCCCGAGCACCGGCGATGCGTCCGGCGGCGGTGGGTACGTGCCGGCGCGTTGCGCACAATCGGGCCGATTGACGCCGGCAAACGCGACGTCGATCAGAACTTCGTCGGCGCGTGGCTGCGGAACCGGACCCTGCGCAATGTGCATTACGTCCGGAGGGCCGGGCTGCCCAATCGCGATGTGACGCATTGTCGTGGGAATCGCCATTGCAGTCCTCCCGGGCCGAAATGGCGATTCTACGACGCATGCGCGCCGGACGGCGACGCGCTCAGGTCCGCCCTGCCTGGGAGGATGGCCGCAGCGTCAGCGCGCAACAGGCTGCGAGGAGCGCGGCAGCTGCCGCGCACGCGAACGCGACGCCGGGGTTGTAGCGCTCGAGCAGCACGCCGCCGAGCGCGTTGCCCGCGCCGATGCCGCTGACGATGCATGTCGCGGCCCAGGTGAACGCTTCGGTGGCGTAGCGGGAGGGCGCATACGACGAAACCAGCAGCGTTACGATCGTCAGCGACGGTGCGACGCAGAGTCCCGCGATGAACGCCATCACTGCAAGCCATCCGGCGGACATGATGATCGCGTGCAGCGCAAGCGGAACGACGATGACGGACAACACGCGCCGCAGTTGCCGCTCGGGCGCGAGCGCAATGTTGATGCCGCCGTAGATCAGTCCGCCGATGGCACTGCCGATCGAGTTGACCGCGATCAGCAAGCCCGCCAGCGGTGCGTTGCGCACCTGCGCGGCGAATCCCGGATAACCGATCTCGAGCAGACCCAGGCTGCACGTGATGAGAAACGTCGTCGCGTACACCGCGAGGAGCCGCGGCTCGGTCAGCGGGCCGAGCAGGTGACGCTCCGCCTGGGGATCGTGCCGCCAGTAGCGCAGCGCCGGCGACGCCAGAAACGTAGGCACGGCGAGCGCGGTGAAGACGAATGCGGCAGCGAACGCAACCGTCGGCGATCCGAGCGCGAGCAGCAACGCGATCAAGGCGGGGCCGGCGGTAAACGCGAACTCGACCAGCACGGCGTCGAGCGCGAATGCCGTCCGGCGCGCGGCCTCGTCGTCGAAGCGGTAGCGCCACATCGTGCGTGTCAGCACGGTGATCGGCGGGGAGAACGCACCGGCAACGGCCGCAAGCAGCCATAGCGCCGACGTGGATAGCGCCAGCGGTTTCGCGAGCCAGATCGCGAGCAGCGCAGCGGGACACACGGTACCGGTGACGATCAACGCAGCACGCGGACCTCGGCGGTCGATCCAGCGGCCGACGATGGGCGCAGTTGCCGCCGATGCCGCGAGGTACGAGCCGACCGCGGCGCCGGCCGCGGCGAACGATCCGGTCAACGCACGGACATGAAGCAGCATCCCGAGCGTAACCGTGCCAAGCGGCATGCGCGCCAGGACCGCCATCGCGAGGAGCCGCGTGACGTCCGGCAACCTGAAAAAGGCCGCGTAACGGGCACCCGCCGCGCGGAGTATCGGTGACAACGGTCGATGCGGCGGGCTGCGGCGCGGGCCGTGCCGTCAATAGAGAACTTGCACGTTGTCCGGCGCGAGCCACTCGCGCAGCCGGTCGATCAGCGCTCCGTCGAGGTTGACCCGCCACGCGGCGGGGAGCTCGATGTCGCCACCGATGCGATCATTGACGTAGCGCACGGTGATCGGCGTTGCGCCGGGGCGAAACGGCTGCAGGATTTCGGCGAGCCGGTCGGCGGATGCGTTGCCGTTGCACGCGAGGCGAATTCCCTTGGCCCAGCGCTTGCGAATCGCGGCCAGGTCGTAGACGTTTTCGGCGACGATGCGCATGCCCTGCGCTTCGCCGTCGTCCGTCATCCGCTGCGTCGCGCGAACTTCCATGATCACCAGCTGGTCCTCGTGCAGCAACGAGCGCACCGCGTCGAATGTCTCGTTGTAGACGAGCACTTCCGCGCGTCCCCTGCCGTCGTCCAGCGTGATGAATGCCATCTTGCCGCGGCGGCTGCTCTGGATCCGCAGCGTCGTGACGATTCCGGCGACCAGCACCCGCTCGTTCTTAGGCTGCAGCGTTGCGAGCGACGTGCGCACGACGGTCGCGAGTTCGTTCGCGTAGGCCGCGAACGGATGCCCGCTCAGGTAGAAGCCAAGCGCGGACTTTTCCTGCAGCAATCGCTCGGCTTCCGTCCATTCGCGCACCGAAATGGTAGCCGCGATATGCGAGGCGGTCTCCTCGCCGAAGAGCGATACCTGCGACGCGGTCGCCGCCGCGCGCTCACCTGCGTCCAGCGCGAGCCCGACCGATGCGAACAGCGACGCGCGGCGCTTGTCGATCGAATCGAACGCACCCGCGCGCACGAGACCCTCGACGACGCGCCGGTTCACGACCCGCTTGTCGACGCGCCGGCAGAAATCGAACAGGTCGGTGAATGGTCCGGCGCCCTCGCGCGCGGCGACGATCGCGTTGATGGCCGCTTCACCGGTGCCCTTGATGCCGCCGAGGCCATACCGGATGCTGCTCGAATCGACCGGTTCGAAGCGGTAGCGCGACGCGTTGACGTCGGGCGCGAGCACGGCGACGCCCTGGGCTATCGCATCGTCGTAAAAACTCTTCACCTTGTCGGTGTCGTCCATGACGAGCGAGAGGTTCGCGCTCATGAACGCCGCCGCATGGTGCGCCTTGAAATACGCCGTCTGATAGGCGATCAGCGCGTACGCGGCGGAGTGCGACTTGTTGAAGCCATAGCCGGCGAACTTTTCCATCAAGCCGAAAAGCTGCGCTGCATTGGCCCGAGTCAGCCCGTTCTTCTCTGCACCGGCAACGAAGATGTCGCGCTGCAGCGCCATTTCCTCCGGCTTCTTTTTCCCCATCGCGCGCCGCAACAGGTCGGCAGCCCCGAGCGTGTAGCCGCCGATGACCTGCGCGATCTGCATCACCTGTTCCTGGTACACCATGACGCCGTACGTCGGCTCCAGGATCGGCGCGAGGCGTGGATCGAGGTACTCGACGCGCTCGCGGCCGCTCTTGCGCGAGATGTACTCGGGGATGAGCTCCATCGGGCCCGGCCGATACAGTGCGACGAGCGCGATGATGTCCTCGAATCGCGTTGGCGGCGCCTGTTTCAGCAGGTCGCGCATGCCACGCGATTCAAACTGGAACACGCCGGTCGCGTTGCCCCTGCGAAAGACGTCGAGCGTTCGCGCATCGTCGATCGGCAACGATTCGAGCGTGATGGCCGCCTGCGGATCGAGCTGCCGGACGTAGCGCAGTGTCCAGTCGAGAATGGTCAGCGTCGTCAATCCGAGGAAGTCGAACTTGACGAGACCCACCGCCTCGACGTCGTCCTTGTCGAACTGCGAGACCGGCGACTGCGCGCCCGGCTGGACGTAGAGGGGGCAGAAGTCGGTCAGCCTGCCCGGCGCGATAAGCACGCCGCCCGCATGCATGCCGACGTTGCGCGGCAGCCCTTCGAGTTCGCAGGCGAGCGACAGCAGCTCGCGCACCTCTTCCTCGTCGGCTTCCCGCTGATCGAGCAGCGGCTCCACTTCGCGCGCATAGATCACGTTCGGTTCGGCGTCGCCGACGCGCCGGCGCAGCGTCACGGTCTTGCCGGGCTGGAACGGAATCAGCTTGGCGATCCCGTCGACGAACGGATAAGGCATGTCGAGCACGCGGCCCACGTCGCGGACGGCGGCCTTGGCGGCGAGCGTGCCGAAGGTCACGATCTGCGACACGGACTCCGCGCCGTACTTGTTCTTCACGTAGTCAATGACGCGGTCGCGGCCGTTCTGGCAGAAGTCGATGTCGAAGTCCGGCATCGATACGCGCTCGGGATTGAGAAAGCGCTCGAACAGCAGGACGTACCGCAATGGATCGAGATCGGTGATGCCGAGCGAATACGCGACGAGCGAGCCGGCGCCGGAACCGCGGCCGGGACCCACGGGCACGCCGTTGCCCTTCGCCCAGTTGATGAAATCGGCGACGATCAGGAAGTAGCCGGAATAGCCCATCTGCGCGATGGTCCTGGTCTCGAACTCGAGTCGTGCCGTGTACTCGGCGCGCCGACGCTCGCGCTGTTCCGCGTCGGCATACAACTGGACGAGGCGTTGCTCGAGCCCGCGCACCGCTTCGCGGCCCAAGTGATCGTCGATCGTGACGCCGGGCGGCGTCGGAAACCGCGGCAGATGATTCCGGCCGAGCGGGATCGTCAGGTTGCAGCGTTGGGCAATCGCGACGGTGTTGGCGAGCGCTTGCGGCAGATCGGCGAATTTCTCCGCCATTTCCGCCTGCGTCAGGAAGTGTTGCTGCGGCGTAAAACGGCGCGGCCGCCGCGTATCGGACAGCGTATGACCTTCGGCGATGCATACGCGCGCCTCGTGCGCGCGGAAATCGCTCGCGTGCAGGAACTGGATTGGATGCGTGGCGGCGATCGGCACGCCGATTTCGGCCGCAAGCGCGACCGTCGCTTGCACCAGTGCTTCGTCGTCCGCGTGTCCCGCCCGCTGGACTTCGAGGACATAGCGGTGCGGAAATCGCGCTGCCCATTCGCCGGCGAGGCGCCTGGCACCGGCGCCGTTGTTCTGCAGCAGCGCCTGCCCGACATCACCGTCGCGGCCGCCGGACAGCGCGATCAGGCCGTCGGTACCCTCGTCGAACCACGCTCGCCGGAGTTGCGCGCGGCCCCGATGCTGATTCGTCAAGTAGGCCTGCGACAGCCAGTTGCACAGCCGCAGATAGCCGTCACGCGTTGCGGCGAGCAGCAGTGCGCGCGAAGGCTGGTCGCGTTCCCGGTCGTTCGCGATCCACACATCGCACCCGGCGATGGGCTTGAGACCGTGCGCGCGTGCAGCCGTGTAGAACTTGATCAGCCCGAACTGATTCGAGAGATCGGTGAGCGCGAGCGCCGGCATGCGATCCGCGGCGGCGGCGGCGACTGCGTCGTCGATGCGGACGGTGCCGTCCGCGATCGAAAATTCGCTGTGCAGACGCAGATGGACGAAGCCGGGAGGTGACATGAGACGCTGATGCCGAATGCTACAATTCTACTCCGTCCACCGACACCGATTGGACCCTGAATCGTGAGCGCAGCGCACTTGCCAACCTCCGTCGCGCGCGCGTCCGCTGCGCGTGCGGTCGCGTGCGCAATCGCGTTGGGAATCGCGACGCTCGTCGCCGGTTGCGCAACTGCTCCCGGCAACGGTGCGGTGCCGGAAGTGCCCGCTCCGCCGCCCGCGCCACCACTGCCGCGCAACGCGGAACCGCCGCCGCCCGCGTTCAATCTGTCCGGTTTTCCACTGCCGTATCGTCAAGGCTATGCCGATGGGTGCGCAAGCGCGGCCGGCACCGAACGCAAGGATGCTGCGCGGTTCGCAGGCGACCCGAACTATCGGACGGGCTGGCAGGACGGCCTCGGGCTTTGCCGCAAGAAATAGCGCGGCCGCGATGACGCCCGCGTCGTCGCATTTCATCGATGTGCGCGGTGAACGCCATCACGTCCTGACATGGGGACGTCCCGATGCGCCGCGATTGTTCCTGTTGCACGGCTGGATGGACGTCGGTGCGTCGTTCCAGTTTCTGGTCGACGCATTGGCCAGCGACTGGTACGCGATCGCGCCCGATCTGCGCGGCTTCGGTCGCTCGGCGTGGCAGCCGCAGGGCTACTGGTTCTACGACTACGTTGCGGATCTCGATGCGCTCGTCGACGCGTTCGCTGCCGGCGAGCCGGTACGTCTCGTCGGCCACAGCCTCGGCGGCAACATCGTCATGCATTACGCGGGCGTGCGACCGGCGCGCGTGCATCGCGTCGTGTCGCTCGACGGTTTCGGCATTCCGGCGGAGTCCGCCGACGACGCACCGCGCAAGGTCGCCGCGTGGCTCGACGCGCTGACCGATCCACCGCGATTCAAGCCCTACGCGAACCTGGCCGCAGTCGCGGACCGCCTGCAGAAGACCAATCCGCGCCTGCCGCGCGACAAGGCGGAGTTTCTCGCGGGGCATTGGGCGGCTGCGCTGCCCGACGGCCGTGCGGAACTCGTGTCGGACCCGCGCCACAAGCTCCCGTTCCCGACGGTCTACCGGATGGAAGAGATCTACGCGGTGTGGCGCAACATCACGGCGCCCACGCTGTGGATCGCGGCGGGCGAATCGGAGATTCCACGCTGGCTCGACCGTCATCCCGAGGGCGAGATCGGCGCGGACGGTCTCGACGGCGTGCGGCGACGGCTTGCGCACATTCGCGATGGGCGTCTCATCACGATCGCGAACGCGGGTCACATGCTGCATCACGACCAGCCGGCCGCGGTCGCCGCGCATGTGGAGGCGTTCCTCGCCGCCTGAGCACCGCCAGTAAATACGAATTGTTAGCATTTACAAACGCAATTCTCTTTGATATGCTCGTTCCAATGGGCAACGCACTCTTCATTGTCTGGCGCGAATCGGCCGAGGCCATGCTGGTGGTCGGCATCCTGTATGCATGGCTCCGGCGCCGGCCGGACGCCGCGATCGGCATGCGCTACCTGTGGGGCGGGGTCGCGGCGGGCGCGGGCCTCGCGCTCATGCTCGCGCTCGTCATGCTCGGCATCGCGTCGTCGCTGTCCGGCAATGGCCTCGAATACTTCCAGCTCGTCATCGTGCTGATTGCGTCGGGCCTGATCGTGCAGATGGTGTTCTGGATGCGCCGCCACGGACGCACGTTCAAGAAGGATCTCGAATCGGACATGGCAAAGAACGCGAGCGCCGCCAACTGGTGGGGCTTGCTGATTGTCGTGGCGCTCGCCGTCGGCCGCGAAACGGCGGAAGCGGTCGTCTTTCTCTACGGCCTCGGCGCCGAGAAAGGCGGTATCGCGAACCTTCCGGTCGTGCTGGTGCTCGGCGTTGCTGCCGCGTTCGGCACGTTCTGGCTGTTGCAGCAAGGGACGCGCTTCCTGTCCTGGCGCGTGTTTTTCCGCGTGAGCGAGATCCTGCTGCTGCTGCTCGCCGGCGCGCTGCTCGTATCCGGTATCGAAAAGCTGATCGCCCTCGACCTGTTGCCGGCGCTCGTCGACCCCGTCTGGGACTCGACCCGGCTCCTCGACGACGCCGGCCGCTTCGGCGGACTGATCGCGTCGTTCACCGGCTATCGGTCGCGTCCCGCGTTGCTGCCGCTGCTGGCACTGGCCGTGTACTGGGCGCTGATGTGGGCGTTCCTGCGCGCGCCGCGAAAGCCCGCTGCCGTTTCCGACCCGGCGCCACCGTCCGGGGCCGGTATCTCGCGCGCGGAACGGAAGTGAGACGCCGCTCGGCGTGACGAACGCGCCGGCGTCGCGGCCGGCGCGGCCGTGTTTCACTCCGCGGTAAAATGCGCCCGCCGGCCGTTGGTGGCCGGCGATTCATTTCGGCGCGCATGAACGAGTCCACCCCCGATCTCTCCAGGCTTCGCATCGACCGTGGTCTGGCGCCCATTCGACGGCGGAGACGCCGGAGATGGGTCTGGCTCGCGGTCGTCGCCGTGCTGCTCGTCGGCGGCGCCGTGTGGTACGTGACGCAGCCGCGCGTGCTGGCCGTGCAGACGACGCCGATCGTCACCACGTATCCATCGCAGCAGTTCGTCGTGCTGAACTCGACCGGCTACGTCGTGGCGCAGCGCAAGGCCGCGATATCGTCGAAAGCGACGGGGCGGCTCGAATGGCTGGGTGTTGCGGAAGGCTCGCGCGTGAAGGAAGGCGACGTCATTGCGCGCATCGACGACCGCGATGTCGTCGCACAGGCGCAAAGCGCCGAGGCGGGCGTCCGCGCGGCGCGCGCCAACGTCGTGCAAAGCGAAGTCGAGCGCCAGAATGCGCAAGTCGAGTTCAAGCGTCAGCAGGACCTCGTAGGCAAGGGATTCATCTCGCAGTCCGCGCTCGATACGGCGAAAGCGCGACTCGACCGCGGCGAGGCCGGCGTCTCCAGCGCGCAGGCAAATCTGAACGTGGCGCTCGCGAACGCGCGCAACGCCGAAGTGTCGGTCGACTATACGCAAATCCGCGCGCCGTTCGACGGTGTGATCCTGTCGAAGAGCGCGAATGTCGGGGATCTCGTCACGCCGTTTTCGAGCGCTACGGACTCGAAGGGCGCGGTCGTGTCGATGGCCGACATGAGCACGCTCGAAGTCGAGGCGGACGTCTCGGAATCCAGCCTGGCGAAGATCAGCGTCGGGCAGCCGGCCGAGATCGTGCTGGACGCGTTGCCGGACGTGCGCTTCCGCGGGCACATCAATCGGATGGTGCCGACCGTCGACCGGGCGAAAGCGACCGTGATGACGAAGGTGCAGTTCGACAAGATCGATCCGCGGATTCTTCCGGAGATGAGCGCCAAGGTCAGTTTCCTGACGCAAGAGGTGACGCCGGACCAGCAAAGGCCGCTCCTTGCCGTCAATCCCGACGCGCTCGCGCAACGCGAAGGCCGCACGGTCGTGTTCGTCGTGCGCGATGGGCGCGCGGTCGCGGTGCCCGTGACGCCGGGCATCAAGGTCGGCGACGCAACCGCCATCGCGGGCGATGTCAAGTCGGGCGACAAGGCCGTGTCCAGGCCCGATGCATCTTTGCAGAGCGGATCGCTGGTGAAGACGGCGTCCAAATGACGCCGGACCCGCGCGCGGCATCGCGTGCGCAGGCGAACGAACCGCGTGCACGCGCCGGCGGCGAGGTTGCGCAGATGGCCGCGGCGCCGCTTGTTTCGATTCGGAGCCTGTCGAAGTATTACGTTCGCGGCGACCAGGTCATTCCAGTGCTGGTCGACATCGATCTCGATGTATACGCAGGCGAGTACGTGGCGCTGATGGGACCCTCGGGCTCCGGCAAGTCGACGCTGCTGAACCTCATCGCCGGCATCGACAAGCCGTCCGCCGGCGAGATTCGCGTCGGCGGCGAAGACATCGCGCGGCTTTCGGACGGGGACCTGGCCGTATGGCGCTCGGCGCATGTCGGGTTCGTCTTCCAGTTCTACAACCTGATGCCGGTGCTGAGCGCGTTCGGCAACGTCGAACTGCCGCTGCAGCTCACGTCGCTCACGCGCAGCGAACGCCGCGACCGGGTCGAGATGGCGCTCGAGCTGGTCGGGTTGACCGATCGTGCGACGCATCGGCCGAACGAGCTGTCCGGCGGGCAGCAGCAGCGCGTCGCGATCGCGCGGGCGCTGATCACCGACCCCACGCTGATCGTCGCCGACGAGCCGACCGGCGATCTCGACCGAACGACCGCCGAGGAGATCCTCGGCCTGCTGGAGCGTCTGAACGACGAGCTCGGCAAGACGATCATCATGGTCACGCACGACCCCAAGGCGGCGGAAAAGGCGCACCGCCTCATCCACCTCGAGAAGGGCGTCCTCGTCGACTGAGGCCGGCCGCCGCCCATGTTCGTTCCGCTGCTCGTCATCCGCAACGCGTTCCGCCATAAGCTGCGGACGACGCTGACGATCGTCGGCATCGTCGTCGCGATCACGGCGTTCGGCCTGCTGCGCACGATCGTCGATGCATGGTACGCCGGGGCGAACGCGAGCTCGTCCGCGCGGCTCGTCACACGCAGCGCGGTCTCGCTGGTGTTCGCGCTGCCGCTCAACTATGCGCAGAAGATCCGCCAGGTGCCGGGCGTCGCGTCGGTTGCGTGGGCGAACTGGTTCGGCGGCATCTACATCAACGAACGCAACTTTTTCGCCAATTTCGCGATCAGCGGAGCGAGCTACCTCGACATGTATCCGGAGTTCGTGTTGGCCGCGAGCGAGCGCGATGCGTTCCTGAAGGATCGCGTGGGTGCGCTCGTCGGACGCAAGCTCGCGGACAAGTTCGGCTGGAAGATCGGCGACCAGATTCCGCTGCGCGGAACGATCTATCCGGGGACCTGGACGTTCACGCTGCGCGGCATCTACGATGGCGCCGAGGAGTCGACCGATACGTCGACGTTCTTTTTCCACTTCGATTACCTGAACGAATCGGTCAAGCGACAGTTTCCGAGGCGCGGCGACCAGGCGGGCGTATTGATCGAGCAGCTTCGCAACGCCGATGACGCGGCGGCGGTCTCGCAGGCGATCGACGCCACGTTCAAGAATTCGCTCGCCGAAACGCTGACCGAAACCGAAAAGGCGTTCCAGCTGGGTTTCGTGGCGATGTCCGAGGCGATCCTGCTCGCCATCCAGGCGGTGAGTTACGTCGTCATCGTGATCATCATGGCGGTGATGGCGAACACGATGGCGATGACGGCGCGTGAACGGTATGGCGAATACGCGACGCTCAAGGCGCTGGGATTCAGCAATGGATTTGTCGCGATGCTGATCTTCGCGGAGTCGCTAGGCATCGCGCTCATCGGCGGAGGACTCGGGATCGCGCTCACGTTTCCGCTCGCGCAGGCGTTCATCAGCACACCGGTGGGGTCGCTGCTCACCGGCTTTGTAATCTCGGACCAGACGATCGCGATCCAGGCGGCCGCCGCGCTGGTCATCGGCGTCGTCGCCGCGGCGATCCCCGCGTGGCGCGCCGCGCGAGTGCGCATCGTCGATGGACTGCGCGCGATTGGATGAGTGGCCGCTGAGATGGCGATTCCGCTGAGCTACATCGCGCGCAATCTGCTGGCGCGTCGACTCACGACGGCGCTGACGGCAGGCGGCATGGCGCTCGTCGTATACGTATTCGCGACCGTGCTGATGCTGGCGGCCGGGCTGGAGCAGACGCTCGTTTCGACCGGCCAGTACGACAACGTCGTCGTGATCCGCAAGGGATCGCAGACCGAAGTACAGAGCGGCATCGATCGCGGTCAGGCCGGCATCGTCGAAAGTCTGCCGGACATCGCAACGGGCGCGGATGGCCGCCGGCTGGTGTCGAAGGAGCCTGTCGTGCTGATCAATCTGCCGAAGCGGTCGAGCAACAAGCCGGCCAATGTCGTGATTCGCGGCGTTACCGCGGCCGGGCTCGTGCTGCGGCCGCAAGTCATGCTGGTCGAAGGGCGGATGTTCCGGCCCGGGACCGCCGAAGTGATCGCGGGGCGCGCCATTGCCGATGGGTTCCAGGGTGCGGGACTCGGGGAGACGCTGCGGTTCGCGTCGCGCGACTGGACGGTCGTCGGCGTATTCGACGCGGGGCGCACGGGTTTCAATTCCGAGATCTGGGGCGATGCTGAGCAGATGCTGCAGGCATTTCGCCGTACCGGCTATTCGTCGATGCTGTTCAGGCTGATCGATCCCGACCATTTCGATGCCGTCAAGGCGGAACTCGAGAGCGATCCCCGCCTGACAATCGAAGCGAAGCGGGAGCAGCGTTTCTACGCGGAGCAGTCGGAGGCGCTGTCGAAGTTCATCAGCTATCTGGGTACCGCGATCTCAATCATCTTCTCGATCGGCGCCGTGATCGGCGCGACGATCACGATGTATGCGAGCGTCGCATCGCGGACGAGCGAGATCGGGACGCTGCGGGCGCTGGGCTTTTCGCGCGCCGCGATTCTCACGGCGTTTCTCGGCGAGGCGCTGATGCTGGGACTCATCGGCGGCATCGTCGGCCTCATCGGCGCGTCGGTAATGCAGGCGCTGTCGATTTCGACGACCAACTTTCAGACGTTCGCCGAGATCGCCTTCTCGTTTACGTTGACGCCCGGCATCGTCATCGCGTCGTTGATCTTTGCGCTTGCGATGGGGTTCATCGGCGGGTTCCTGCCGGCCGCGCGGGCGGCTCGGATGAAGATCGTCGACGCGCTGCGGGCGGCGTGAGCGAGTGCCATTGGCAGCGGCTGCGCACGATTCAATTCCAGCCACTGATGGTCAATGGGACCGGTTCCGTTTCGGATCCCGACAAATCGTCCAGCTGGGTGAGATCCAGCGCGTCCGGAGCCGTTTGCGGAAATGCGATGTCCGCGTAGCAGAAATTGAGACCCCACGCGTGTACCGAACGAATATTGCGCGGTTGTCCATATGAAAATGTCTGATCGGGCCCGAGTTGCGCCGGATATGGCGACATCTCGAAGGGATTGCTGAGAAACACCCAGCAGCTGACACCGTCGACCTGCCAGCCGAAGCTCGGGGGAACCGCGAAATCCGTCAACAGCGCCAGACGAGCGAGACGACGCGGACCAACTGACCCATCGCTGCCTGCCGTGATCGAGGCATGACTCGAACCCGCCGTGAACGTGAACGAATCAGCCTTGTTGTAGCAGGCTTCGTTGACGACATAGCTGCCCGGAGACCCTGCACGGCAGCCCGGGGACACACTGCCGAAAAGCGTTTGCTTGGCTGCGACCTCGGCCGGCTTATAGAATCGGCCGTTGATCACGACGTAGTCGGTGGTGTTCATGAAGGCCACGAACGTCGGCTCGGAAACGTCCTTGGTCCCCACGACGACCGCATCGTCTTCCGTACCCAATCTGCCGCGATAGATGACCTGGAGCACGACATCCCATGCGTTGATCGGCAATTCCCGGTTCGGGAAATCGAACGTGAATTCCTTGCCGTCCGGATTGTCGCCGGTTTCGAACGGGACGGATTGGTCAAGAACAACGTCTGACGTCACGATCTCCTCCCCGGCGGTCCGGCAGTCCTGCGCAGCGGTGCCTGTAGCGGGCCATTCAGTCAGGAGGTCGTCGTAGCATCTGTTGCGGTGAAATTTCACCACGGCGGTCAGACTTCCCGCCGGCATCGGTTGTTCGACGAGTGAACCGCTGCGCGAGCGGACCGCCGGCGTCTTGTTCTTCAGTTTCAGCTTGATCGTGTTGAAGCCCTTGAACCCGGTAATGACGTCGGTCGGCTGCCCCGACCTGCCGGGCACGAATTGCGCATGATCGACGATGCCGTAAAAGCCGGCATCGGGTAGATTGATTTCGAGCTCTCCTCGGAAGAAATGCTCGATGAATCCGGCGGAATACGCGACCGCGCGGGGAATCAGCAGCGACGCCATGTCGTCGTAGTTGAGGCGGTTGAGGTTGTACGTTCGAACGGGGGCACCGCTAAGTGTGACGCGGCCATCCCATATGCTCTCCGTCGTCAGGCGGATGTTTGACGAATCACCTGCGTAACGATCACGGACGTCTCCCCGCAGGAATCGGACGGTCACGTCGGGCCGCGTCGTCAACAGCCCCGCCACGCTTTCCGTTGCGTACGCTATCGATGAAGGATTGGGATACGTCGTGTCTCCGTAGTTGTGCGCCGGCGTGAAGAAGCCGGAGTTGCTGTAGTCGGCCAATCCGCGTCCGAAGGTGCCCGAATCGGGCCCGGTGTAGGTGCTCCAGAAGTCGCTGTAGCTTTCGAACGACGGAGTACCGTACCCGTCGTACGGCAAGGCAGCCGGGAACACGGTAGAGCCGTCGGCCAGCCTGCGCGGCATCCGTCTCGCACGCTCATCGATGTACTTCTCCAGGGCGCTGGCGTGTCCCGCGCCCAGATACTCAAGGCCCGATCTGCCGGAATGGGCTTCGTTGCGCGTGTGCTGCGGCTGCGCCATGTCCTGGACCAAGTGGACCATGTCACCGAGCGCACGGAACGTTGTTGCCCAATACGCATGGCGGGTGAATTCGGCCTCCGCAGCGCTCTCGGGTGGTAAATCACCATATGCACCGTTCGCCGTGCGCTGCTTCAGGGTGAGCGCGCGAAACATTGCCTCGTGCGCATCGAAGAGCGTGAAGTGGTTCAACGTGGACTGCGTGTCTCGGGTGTTCGCGCTGGTAAATGCGTCCGCGGTGCCGAGTGCCCAATCGACTGCTTTCCTGACCGGTTGGCTTCCATAGAACCACTGCAAGAGCGTCACCGAGAGTGGACGATCGTAATAGGGATCGAAGAAATGATTGAATTCGCGATGGAAGGCGCCGCCGGGTGCGTACGGATCGTCCTTGGGATTACTCTCAGAAGGGTTGTCGTCCTCACGGATCGCACCAGCGATAAGCCAACCATCTATTCTTGTCGCTGTGCCCGGCAAGATCAAGGCCATCCGGCATATGACGCTGAATGAGATCGGTCTCAAACGGCTTGAGAATTCGGAGCTGAACTGTTGCTCCGGAGGTGTCGACATATTGATCGCCCAAGGATGGCAACTCCCCGCTGGGTGTCTGCGAAAAGCCTAAGCGCTCCACAAGACTCGGAGCGTCGACCAAAGCGCGCTGCAAGGCTTGGTCGGTGATCGTTGCGTGTGTTCCGACTTCAAATGCGAGTCCATCCTTAGCGAATGCCATCGCCAGAAACAGTGCGACAAGTGCGATCGCCTTACCCGAACGTCCTTCCCCGAAAGCGCTCATGATTCCAGTTCCTGGTTCATCGAATGCATTTGGCGGATCGATCCGCTGCCGTATTTTCCGCCGTGCGCGACACTTCCTCGTCGATTTCCGCAATGTGATGATCGATGTCATCCAGAAACGATTCACCATGAAAGTGAGCGCCTCGCTGTGCCGTACTCGGAATTCGGATCGCCTCATCACAAATTGCTTGCCATAGCCTACCTCCTTTTTCCGGGTTCCGTCTTCCTTTCCGCACCCTGGTGTTCCTTCATGAAGGCGAGGCAGTCGATTCGCTCGGCAGACGTTCCCCTGCAAATGCGTCATTAGAATCGTGCTTGCATCCCTCGGGTCGTACCGGAGATGGGTGTAGCCGTCCTTGTAGGTTCTTCGGGTCACCTCGACGTTGCGCAATCCGAAGAATCCGCCCTCCCAATCAGCGGCAGGCGGTCTGCTCCAACGCGGTATCCGGTAGCGGCCATTGACGTCGGTCGTGGCCACTTCGAGGTGGAAGCACACTCGACTGCTCTGAACGGGCCCTCCGATATCTGCTGACCATTCGGCGATCACGAGTGCCCCCGGTATCGGCTTGTCCGTCGCGTCGTCGATGACGCGTCCCTCCATCGCGTCCCCGCTGACGACGACCGTACACGCGCTTTGCGCGATGATGAGTCCCATGAGAAACAGGGCCCGATTGGCTGCTGACATCAACCGATGCACAGGTTCACATCCCATAAATTCGCCATACACCGTCATCGCCGCGCAGGTATTCGACCAGGAATCCTTGCGGGCCGTCCGCGGTGTTGCGCACCAGGACGTATTCGGCGTGATCAGGCGAGAACCAATTGGCTTCGAGCGTGCCGAGCTCGTCGATGGCCGTCGAGATTGTGGCGCCCAGTGCGGTGAACACGGCGCCGTATTTATCCTGCATGTCGCCGCTCACGACTTTCAGTGCGTCATCGATTCGCCCGGCGCGCAGCCGGTCGAGCATGGCGCTGTAAACGCTCCTCAGAAGCGTGTCCTGCTGCTGTGGGGTCCTCACCGTGACAACGCGGATGGTCGTGTAGAGAACTGCATTGTCGGAATCGAAGACCTTGACGCGAGCTGTATACGTTCCCGCCGGATAGGTGGCAACCAGCACGAACTTCCCATCAACGAACCCGGCTGAAGATCCCGTGAAATCGGCCACGCCGTTGCCGTCGCGGTCGAATTCGACGCGCTGGAACGGCCGATTGGTACGATTGACGATTTCGAATGTAACCTCGAGTGGCGCGATACCATCGGTCGGCGACGCCGTGACGGCAAATTCGGCGGGACCGCTGCTCGAAACATTGATCGTCTGCGTTGCCGTTTGTCCGTCTTGCGATACGAGCGTCATCAGGATCGAGTTCGGTCCGGGCGCCAGCGCGACATCGTTCGCATAGAATCGCCCGTCGGCGTCGATCTGCGCGACCGTGCCATTGACAAGCACGCCGGAGTTGGCTGGCGCGCTGATGACACCGCTTACGGCGAACGAATCGTCGGCGACGCGAGCACCGTCGAGACCGGGCGATGGATCGATCGTCACGTTGGCATTCACCGACACCCCGACCGCCGCCGACTCCGTCACTGCGCCCTGGTTGTCCGTCGCTGTCGCGGTGATGGAGTACGAGCCTCCCGCGACATTGTCCCAAACGATGGTGTAGGGAGCGGCCTTCGAACTGCCGATGAGCGCGCCGTTGGCATAGAACTCCACCTTCGTGATGGAGCCGTCGCTGTCCGCTGCATTCGCACCGACCATGATCGTCGCGGGCGCATAGTACTGCGTGCCTGCCGTGGGTGAACTCAGCGCAACCGTCGGCCGGGCGTTGTTTGCAACGATGATCGACGCGGACGACGAGGTGGTGACGCCACCGAGATTGTCCGTGGCCCTCGCCGTAATCGAGTACGCGCCGGCGCCCACATTGGTCCATCGTGCTGCATAAGGCGGAGCCGTCGACGTACCGACCAGCGTCGAACCGGCGAGGAATTCGACTTTTGCGACCGTTCCGTCGCTGTCGGCTGCAGTTGCCGAAAGATCGATTGTCGCGGGAGCCGCGAACGTTGCATTCGCCGCTGGCGAGGTGAGCGACACCGAGGGCGCATGGTTGGGTTCGATCGCAACGTGAACCGCCGCGGATGTCGTCGTTGCGCCGCGATCGTCGGAGGCGATGGCGACGAGTGCATAGCTGCCCGAAGGCATGTTCGTCCACGTCACCGGATATGGCGAGCTCGTGGCACGGCCAATGAGCGGACCGCCCGCGCCGATCCGATATTCGACGGCGGTGACGATTCCATCGGCGTCGGCGGCGATCGCAGACAGATTGATCGTCGAGCCGAGCGGAAACGTCGCGCCTTCGACCGGTGACGTGAACGCCACGCTGGGCGGCTGATTGGCAGTGCGTACGGTAGTCAATGACGGTCGCGACGTCGATGTCAGCGCGTGATCGTCGGTTGCGCGCGCCGTGATGAGATGGCTGCCGGACGCGGCGTTCTCCAGCGTGACGCGCCATGGCGCGCCGTATGCTGTTCCCACGAGCGTCCCGCCATCGAAGAAGTCGACGCGCACGATCGTCCCGGTCGCACTGAACGCGTCGGCCGCGAGCGCGAGGCTCTGCGGCCCATCGCTCTGCGAGCATGCTGCGGGGCTGGTGACGACAACCACGGGTGGCTGACCGATCACGACCGTTGCTGTCGTCGAATCGCCGGTGCCGCCCTTGTCGTCGGTCGCGCGGGCACGGACCGAATGCGCGCCTGGACCGGCCGTCGTCCACGCGAGTCCATAGGGCGCGGCAGCGATCACGCCGATCGATGCGGCTCCGTCGAAAAATTCGACCTTCGCGACCGTCCCATCGGGATCGCCCGCATTCGCCGCGAGCGCAATCGGCGCGCCCGCGGCATAGAAGTCTCCACTGCGCGGCGACGTGAGCGTGACAACGGGCGCCTGATTGTTCGCGACGACGATTGTCGCGGCCGCAGAGACTGCCGTTCCATTCTTGTTGTCATAGGCCTTGGCGGTCAGCGAATAGTTGCCTGCAGGAACGTCCGACCACACGTAGCGATACGGCGCGGTCGTGGCTGTGCCCATGAGCGTCGATCCGCCACGGTAGAACTCCACCTTTGCGAGCGCGCCGTCGGGGTCGCTTGCGGTCGCGTTCAGCGTGATGCTTGCGCCCGCCGTGAAGGTCGCGCCGTTTGCGGGCGTCGTCAGCGTAACGCTCGGCGCCTTGTTGGCGGCCTTGCGCATCGGTGCGACGGCCGCGCGTTCGAGGACAGTGAGGCTTGCCTGCGCGAGTTCCGCGCGATGACCGAAGCGGTCCGTCAACCGCGCGGTCAACCGATTGGGCCCGGGACGAAGCGGCTGTCCGGGCGTGAAAGTTGCGCGCTCGGGGCTCGATCCCGCGATCACTTCTATCATCGGGATCTCGTTCATCTCCGCGTCGATGCGCAGCGAATCCGCGTAGCCCGGCGGGATGCCGCAAGCTGCGCCGTTGCAGTCGGCTCGAAGACCAAGCAGAACCTCGGTCTGCGAGTCGTACGTCGCACCGCCGTCGGGCGGGCGTATCAGCGTCAACGCGGGCTCGATGCGAAACGGCACGGGCGTCGCGAGGATCGCTTCCGGCGCCACGGTCGTTCGCTCGATCACGCGGCCGCTCGCGCTGATCCGTGCGAGCGCGCCGGATCCCGCGATGACGAGCGAATCGGTTGCGCTGTCGAAGAACAACGAGGAATCGCCTTCGACGCCGAGCGTGCGGGGATCGAGCGCGAGGCGCTCGGCGCCGTCGCGATCGATCGCGAGGAGCGTCCCATCGACCACGACCCAGACGTCGCCGGAACGGAGATCGGCCGCGATCGCCCGGATGTCGCCGCGCACGACGTCGAGCGGTGATCCGGACGCGTCCGCGCCGAGTCGAATGCGCTGAAGCAGACGCGGTGTCGCGATCCACAACTGGTCGCCAAGCGAATCGATTGCGAGAGCGACCGGCCCGGCATCGGACTCGCGCGCTGTCTGTCGCGTCGCGAGCACGTGGCCGTCGCTCCCGAGATGCATCAGCTGTTCGTCTGCGAGCGCCCAGACGGTCTGGTCGAGGGCGATTGCGAATGTTTCGGCGACCGAGGGTAACGTCGCCTTCTGCAACAGGGTGCCGTCGCGCGCGACGTGCAGCAGCAGCGGCCGATCGGTCGCGATCCACACGCTGTCGTCGTATGGATCGACCTCGACCTTCCTCACCGCTCCGTAGCCGGGCGCGCGCACGTCCAGGTCGGCACGCATGCTCCCATCGCGCGCTATCGCTTGCAACCGGTGCGCACCGGCCGCCCACACGCCACCGTCGGCGGTCGCCGCGAGCTGCGCGACGTCGCTCGTCGCCTCGATCGGGTGCGGCCCGCCGGCATCGATCAGGACGACGCCCTCCCGGTCGGCGATCCACATCGAACCGGCGTTGCACGGCGCACCGGTCATCGCCAGCCAAGTCCACAGGACCGCTCGAAGGCATGTTCGCATCGCGGTTCCGATCAGCGTATCCGGTCAGTTGCAGGCGAGCGGGTTGTCGACGATCTGGTACAGAACCGGCGTGTCGGATGTAGTGCCCGGTGCCCGCAACAGCGCGGTGAGCGCGTGAATGCCCGCGGGCAACGTGACGCTCAACATCGCCTTGTTTGCGCCAAGGATTGCGCTGCCGATCGTCGTGGCCCCGTCCATGAACGCCACGCTGCCCGATACCGGCGCCCCTGCGAGCGTCGCGGTCAGCGTGACGGCCGTCTGCGCGTCGGCGTGGTCATTCGATGTGACCAACGACATCGCGGGAGCGGGCGCATATTTCACGATGACGGCTGCGGGCCCGACGTTGGTCGTCTGGAACGCCCCGGGCGTCGGCTGGAAATGGCTCGCGATGCTCGCGTCACCCGTCACGTAGGCGGCACCCGCCGGGTCCAGCGCGACGCCGGTCGCAGCGCCGGGCGCAAAGCGCGTCAGGCCGGCGTCCGCCTCGCCGAAGTCCGTCCGTATGAACGTCGACCAGAGAAGCGCCGCGCCGGACGCGCTCACCTTGGCGACAAATGAGGAGTCCTGGTTGTCCTGTTGCTTGCGGATTGCCGCGGAATCGACCAGCGGGAACGTGTAGCTTCGTGCAAGGCCGGTGACGTACGCGTGTCCGGCGGCATCGACCGCCACACCGTACGCGACATCGCCGGGATACTGCAGCACCGTCCCAAGCGTCTGGCACAAGCCCGTGCAGATCTCGCCGCCGAGAAACGATGCATAGACGAGCGTGTTCCCGGCCGGTCCGAGCCTCGCCACGAACGCATTGCCGAGACTGGAGTTGACGAGATGCGAGCCGGACTTGCCCGGCTGGAAGGCGCTCCTGGACGGAAAGTCGGCCGAGTACGTCTCGCCCGCGATGTAGGCGTTGCCGCTGCCGTCGACTGCGATCGCATTGGCGGCGTCGTCGAGCGTGCCTCCCAGGAACGTCGAGTAGACGAGCTGCGCACCCGACGCGTCGAGCTTGGTCACGAACGCGTCCTTCTTCCCGCGCAGACTCGATTGGACGGCGTTGGCAATCGGAAAATCGCCGGACGCCGTCCATCCGGCGATGTAGGCGCTGCCTTGCGCGTCGACCGCGATCGAGGTCGCGGCGTCGGTACCGGTTCCGCCGAGGAACGTCGCGAACACCGGGGCGCTGCCGCTGGCATTCAACTTGAGCACGAACCCCGTGGCGGCGCTGCGGGGCGTTCGCTGCAGCGCGCCGGGCGTGGTCGCGAACGACGCTGTCGCGCTGCCGGTGATGTAGGCATTGCCGGCGCCGTCGACGGCGATGGCGTTGGCCGTTGCGCCCGCCACGTACGTCGAATACGTCAGCGCGTTGCCCGCCGGCGCGAGCTTGGCCACGAACGATCCGCCGGTGGTAACGCCTTTTTGCCATGCGGTTGCACTGACCGGGAAATCGGCGCCCGACGTCGCGCCCGTCACATACGCGCTACCTGCGCCGTCGACGGCGATGCCCGTCGCGCGATCCGAGCTCGCCGAGCCGCCGAGGTAGGTGGACCAGATCAGTGCCGTACCGGACGGGTTGAGCTTCGAGACGAACACATCGACGTCACCCTTTCTCCCAAGCGTTCGGTCGTACGCTGTCATCAGCGGGAAATCGCCGGACGACGTGTATCCGGTCACATACGCGTTGCCGGCGGCATCGACGGCGATCGCGGTGCCCTGCTCGGTCGCGCTGCCTCCGAGGTAGGTCGCGTACGACAGCACCGGATCGATGACGAGGGGCCGTCCGCGATCGTAGGCGCCGACGAGAATGCGCACGTCGCCGCTGCCACCGAGCTCGAACGCGCTGTCGACGGAGTTGCGTCGTCCCTCGATCTCCTGATACGCAACCGGTCGCTGCAGCGTCAATGTGCGGGAGCCGGTTGCAAGCACCAGATTTCCGTCGTGGTCGATCGACAACGACGCGATTCCATCGATCCGGAATCCGACCTGCGACGGGTCGGCGCCCGGCGCGACGACGATGTCGTATTCGAGCCGGCGGCCGTGCCCGTAGAACACGACGTCGATGTCAGGGTATGCGTTCGAAATCGCGACGCGCGCATAGGTCGGAATGTCGACGTGATCAGGCGTACCCGCGGCGGCGCCGATGTGATGGATACGCGTCGCCTGAAGATCGACGCCGCGCACCGACGCCTCGGGATTGCTCCCGGCAAACCGGATGTCGATGACCGCTTCACGCGACGCGTCGTAGTCGCGCAGCCCGCGTCGCCCGGCGTCGGCCAGCGCGAGCTGCGCGCCCCGCGATGTAATGGCGACGCTGTATTCGGCGCCGCGCGCGAGGAATCGAGGCGCTCCATCGGTCCGGTCCGCGGACGGTTCGAAAATCATCGGCAGGCGACCGTACGCTGCGAGCGCGAGCGTAGCGCCGGCGGTCCCATCGGCGCTCGCGGCCCCATTCGGTGCCCCATTCGCTGCTTCGGTAACGGCTGCGGCGCCGGACATCGTTGCCAGCACCATCAACGCGGCAATGCACCGATCGATCACGACGGATCCTCCGATTGAGTGATCGGCAGCGTAAGGATTCATCGACCGAAGCGGGACTGGCAGTTTTCGGAGGTCGTCCATGCGGACGATTGGCGGGATCGCAACGCGGTGATAGCGCGTCCCGGTACCCCCCGACCTGCATCCGTCGGACGCCGTAGTTGCGCGTGCGTCGACCCGCATCTCGCCCGCCGCTAGAATCACGAGATCGTGACGTTTCGCGCACCCGCCGCCCTGTTCGCCATCTCGACGCTGATCTGGGGTTCGACGTGGCTCGCGATCAAGTTCCAGCTCGGCTACGTCGCTCCGGAAGTCTCGGTGGCGCTGCGATTTGCACTCGCGGCTCTTCTGCTCGGCGCCTGGTGCGCGATGACCGGGCGTTCATTGCGCTTCGGCCGGCGCGCGCACGCGTTCATCGCGCTGCAGGGCGTGCTGCTGTTCGGGCTCAACTATATCGGCATCTATTGGGCGGAGCAGTACGCGGCGTCGGGACTCGTCGCAGTGCTCTTTTCGACGATCGTGTTCATGAATCCGATCGGGGCGCGGCTGATCTTCGGCACGGCACTCACCTTGCGCACGCTGATCGCCGCGGCCCTCGGCGTGATCGGCGTCGCACTGCTGTTCGCGCCGGAGCTGACGCAGGCGCGGCGCGGCGGAAGCGCGCTGCTGGGCGTCGTGCTGGGTCTCGGCGCGACTGCGATTGCGGCCGGCGGCAATCTCGCGGCGATGAGGAATCAGCGGGCCGGCATTCCCGTGCTGCCCAGCACGGCCTTGGGCATGGTCTACGGGGCGCTCGCCGCGGCGTTGGTCGCGCTCCTGCTGGACGTGCCGTGGACGATCGACCTGCGCGCGCCGTACGTCACGTCGCTCGTCTATCTCGCGGTCTTCGGGAGCGTCGTTGCCTTCGGCGCGTACCTGACGCTGCTGAAGCAGGTCGGACCCGGACCGGCGTCGTACGTGGGCGTGGCGACACCCGTCATTGCAATGGTCGTGTCGACGCTGTTCGAAGGCTACCGATGGACGTCCATCGGCGCGTTTGGCGTCGTGCTGGCGATCGCCGGGAACTGGCTCGCACTCAAGGGGACCCGGCGGCGCGGGCCGGGGCTGCTCACCGAGCCGCGGCGCGACGTTCCTCTATAATCGGCAACCTCCGGATGATCCGGCACGTGCATGGAGCGTCTATGCAACGAGTCATCGATCGTGTCGCGCGTGGTGCAGCCATCCTGGCGCTCGCCGCAGCGAGTGTCTCGTTTGCGGGCGAGATCCGCGTCGCATGCTATTCCGACGGCAACGAATGCGAAGTCACGCAGGACCTCGCCAAGCGCTTCGAAGCGCAGAACGGCGACGTCAAGGTGACGATCGACAAGGTGCCGTACAAGGCGATCCTCGAGCAATTGCCGGTTCAGCTCGCGGCCGGTGAAGGACCCGACATCGCGCGCGTCACGGATCTGGGCGGCCTGTCGAAGTACTACCTGGATATCACGCCGTACGTGAAAGACCCGAAGTATTGGGAAGCGAATTTCGGCAAGACGCTGCCGTGGATGCGCGCGTCGCCGGCCGACAAGGGTATCTATGGAATGATGACGCAGCTCACCGTCACCGGCCCCTACGTCAACAAGACGCTGTTCGAGCAGGCCAACGTGCCGCTGCCCGGACCGAAGGCCACATGGGACGAGTGGGCCGCGGCGACACGCAAAGTGGCCAAGGCAACGCAGGTGCCGTTCGCGATCGCGTTCGATCGCAGCGGCCACCGCTTCGCGGGCGCGGCGATCAGCATGGGCGCGAAGTATTTCGATGCGCAGGGCAATCTGATCATCGACGACGGCTACAAGGCGATGGCCAGGAAGTTCTACGACTGGAACGCCGACGGCACGGTGCCGAAGGAGATCTGGGGCGGCACGGGCGGGTCGACCTACCGCGACGCGTTCGAGGAATTCGCAAACGGACGCGTCGTCATGTATCTGTCGGGAAGCTGGCAGATCAAGCGGATGGACTAGCAGATCGGCAAGAACTTCGACTGGATCGCCGTGCCCAATCCGTGCGGCCCGGCGGCCTGCACCGGCATTCCCGGCGGTGCCGCGTTCGTCGCGTTGAAGCGCACGAAGAACCCGAAGGATGTCGGCCGCTTCCTCGACTTTCTCGCGAGCGAGCCGGTCTATGCCGAATACATGGCGCGCACCGAGAACATCCCGGCGAACGCAAGCCGTGGCCAAAAAGGGCGTCGACTACAAGATCTCGCCGCAGTCGCAGCGCGGCGCTGTCGACGTTCGTCGCCGAGGTACCGAAGCTTTCGCCGGTCGCGTACCAGATCCAGGGCTACAAGTTGAATCGCGCGATCTTCAATCCGACCGCAGCCCGGCTCGGCCAGGCGATTGCGGGCGAAATGTCGCTTGACGATGCGCTGAAGCGAATCGCCGCCGACGTCGACGAGCAGGTGAAGGCCGCCGCGAAATAAGTCGTCGGCGATCGGCGGCGGCAGGCGCAATGCCAATCGATGCGCACGCGAGCCGCATTGCGCGCGCCTCGCGCACGGCGCGCTCGATCTCGTCGATGTGCCGATGCGGGCGCTGCAGCGGCTGGTCGGCGTGCCCCGCATCGGCTGGGTGTTCGTCGCGCCGAACCTGCTCGATCCTCGGCCTCTTCACGTTCCTGCCGATCGTCATCGATTTCGCATTCGCCTTCACCGGCGGCGTCGAGCTCTATCCGTCGCAGACGGCCCTACGCCGGCGCGCGATAATTTCGCGACGCTGTTCGACTGCGACGATTACCTCGATCCGTCGACGCTGCCGGAAGGATCTGTTCTGGCGGGCGATCTGCAACACCGGCAAATTCGCCGCTGCTCCAGGTCGGCCTGATGGTGCTGTTCTGCGCTGATCACCGCGCTGGTGCTCAACCGCAAGATCGTCGGACGCGGCTTCTTCCGCGGCGTCTTCTTCTATCCGGTGCTGCTGTCGCCGGTCGTCGTGGCGCTGATCTGGAAGTGGGTGCTGCAGCGCGAGGGCGTGCTGAACGCGCTGCTGGCGGGGGCGGGGCAATCGGCGGTCGGACTGGCTCACCGACGCCCACTGGGCGTTCTTCTGGAGCGTGTTCGTGAGCATCTGGGCGCACATGGGCTTCTACACGCTGATCCTGCTCGCGGGGTTGCAGGCGATTCCGGCCGACCTGTACGAGGCGGCGGAGATGGACAGCGCGTCGCCGTGGCGCCGTTTCGCGCGGATCACGCTGCCGCTGCTGATGCCCAGCCTGATCGTCGTGCTCGTGCTGGGCCTGATTCGCGCGGTGCAGATTTTCGACGAAGTCTTCGTGCTGACCGGCGGCGGCCCCGGGTCGGCGACCATGTTCATTGTGCAGTTCATCTACCAGACAGGCTTTGCCGAATCGATACGCCAGTACGGGCTGGCCGCCGCCGCATCGCTCGTGCTGGCGCTGACGCTGCTGCTGCTGACGCTCGCGCAGCTTCGGATCACGCGCGGCTCGCTCGACAGCCACCGAAGCTCCCGCGATGGCTAGGCTCTGGTCGATGCTGACGGCGCGCCGCGGCGTGCAGCGCGCGGACTGGACCGATTGGGTGTCGCTACGCCTATCTGCTGCTCGGACTGCTGCTGATGTTCGGCCCGGTGCTCTGGCTCGTGCTGTCGTCGCTCAAGACGCCGGCGGCGCTCAGCGAATTCCCGCCGCGCTTCCTGCCATACGGTCAGAAAAGCGTCGCGCGTGCCGGGTCACGATGAACCGCTACCCGTCTATCGCGTGCATCTCCCCGACGGCTCGACGCGTGAACTGGCCGAGCTTCGGCGCATCGGCATCCAGGCGACGCTCGTCGACCCGGCCGCGCCCGAGCGCGAGTACAAGGTCAACATTCGCGACCGGCAGCCGGTCCGCGAGTTTCGCGTCGCCACGAACAACTACACCGACGTGTTCCACAAATTCTCGTTCGGCACGTTCCTCTGGAACAGCGTGTTCATCACGGTCGTCGCGACATTGATCACGCTGCTGTTCAACGCGATGGCGGCGTTCGCGCTGTCGAAGTACCGCTTCCGGGGGCGCGACGCGGTGTTCCTGCTGATCCTGTCGACGCTGATGATCCCGCCGACGATCATCCTGGTGCCGAATTTCCTCGTCGTGTCGGAGCTGGGACTGCTGAACAGTTTGTGGGGCGTGATCTGGCCGGCGGTCGCGACGCCAACCGGCGTCTTCCTGCTGCGCCAGTACATGCTGACGATCCCCGACGAGCTGATCGACGCCGCGCGGATGGACCATGCGAGCGAATGGCGCATCTTCTGGCGCATCATTCTTCCGCTGTCGGCGCCCGCGCTGGCGGTGCTCGCGATCTTTTCGGTCATGTGGCGCTGGAACGATTTTCTCTGGCCGTTGATCGTGCTGTCGAAAACCGAGAACTTCACGCTGCAGCTCGCGCTGAACGCGTTCCAGGGTGAGCTGACGACGCAATGGCACTACCTGCTCGCGATGACGGTGATCACGCTCCTGCCGGTGACGCTCGTGTTCGCGCTCCTGCAACGTTACATCACCGCGGGCATCGCCTAGGCCGGCGTCAAATAGCAGCGATGGCTTCCCTGAAATTGCAGAGTGTCGTCAAGCGCTACGGCGCCACGACCGTCATCCACGGCGTGGATCTCGACATCCGCGACGGCGAGTTCGTCGTGTTCGTCGGACCCTCCGGCTGCGGCAAGTCGACGCTGCTGCGGATGATCGCGGGTCTCGAGGCCGTGACGCGAAGGCGACCTTGCTGATCGACGGGCAGCGCGTGAACGACGTACCGGCGGCGCAGCGCGGGCTGGCGATGGTGTTCCAGTCCTATGCGCTCTACCCGCACATGACCGTCTACCAGAACCTCGCGTTCGGACTGCGAGAACATCGGCACGCCGCGGCCGGAGATCGACGCCAAGGTCGGCACCGCGGCGCGCTTGCTGCGACTCGAGTCGCTGCTCGCGCGCCGGCCGACCCAGCTTTCGGGCGGACAGCGGCAGCGGGTCGCGATCGGTCGCGCGATCGTGCGCGATCCGACGGTGTTCCTGTTCGACGAGCCGCTGTCGAATCTCGACGCGGAATTGCGCGTGCAGATGCGGGCTGAGACTGACTGCGCTGCATCGGCGGCTCGGCACGACGATGATCTACGTCACGCACGACCAGGTGGAGGCGATGACGATGGCCGATCGCATCGTCGTGCTGCGCGGCGGTCGGGTCGAGCAGGTCGGCACGCCGCTCGACCTCTATCATGCTCCCGCGAACCGCTTCGTCGCTGGATTCATCGGCTCGCCGCGGATGAACTTCCTGCGCGGCGCCGTCGTCGTCGGTGCCGACGGCCTGGCCGAACTGGGACTCGACGCCGCCGCCGGGCGCGCGCGCCTCGGCGTTGCCCTGCAGGGCGGGAGCGCATCGGGACGAATCATCGCGGGCGCGCGCCCCGAACATGTCGTCGTCGGCCCGCATGACGAACCCTCGGTGGCGGTTGAAGCGACGGTCGAGCGCGTCGAGCACCTGGGAGCCACGAGCTACGCGTATTGCACGCTGCCGGGTGGCGAGCGATTGACGGTGCAAAGCGCGGATCATTCCGCGCTGCCGGCGAGCGGAGCCGTTCCCATCAGCATCCCGATCCGGTACCTGCACGTTTTCGACGCCGACGATGGCCGCGCGCTGTCGCCGCGGCGCGCGCCATGACGCCTCTGTCTCGCGCAACTTGCGCAGGGCGGCACGCCGATCACGTCCGCTTCGATTTCGATGACGGCTGGGCCTGCCGTGTCTACGTGCTGAGGGACGATCTCGCGCGCGTGCTGTTTCTGCGCGACGGCCGACTCAGGGAACCGCGAAGCTGGATGGTCACGACCGACGGATGCGACGTGCCATGGGAGGGACGCGATCGCCTCGACACCACCGGCTTCGAGCAGCCCGCGTATGCCTTCGAAGGGACCGATGCAGGCGTTCGCCTCCGCGGCGCGCGCCTCGCACTGGACATTTCGCTCGCGCCGTTCCGGATCGCATGGTCGCTCGATGGCCGGCCTTTCGCCTGCGACCGCCCGACGTATTCGTACGGCTGGAGTGCGCGGACCGGCGCGCTGCATCATTTCATGGCACGACGATCGACCGATCGATACTTCGGCCTGGGCGACAAGACGGGTCCGCTCGATCAGCATGGCCGCCGCCTGCGGACACTTGCGCTCGACGCGTGCGGCTACGACGCGGAATCGTCCGATCCGCTGTACAAGCACTGGCCGTTCCTGATCGAACGCAACGCCGAAGCGGCGATCGCGAGCGGGTTCTTCTACGATTCGCTCGCGCCGATGACCTTCGATCTCGGCTGCGAGTTCGACAACTACCACGGCTTCTATCGGCGCACGGAGATCGACGACGGCGACCTCGACTACTACGTCTTCGCGGGACCGTCGGTACGTGACGTCGTGCGCCGCTTCACCGACCTGACCGGGCGCATGGCGTTCGGGCCGCGCTGGAGCCTTGGCTATGCCAACACCGCGATGAGCCTGGCCGATGCGCCGGACGCGCAGGCCCGGCTGGCCGAATTCATCGGCCGATGCCAGGCGGCATGAAATTCCGCTCTCGGCGTTCCATTTCGGCTCCGGCTATACCAGCATCGGCAAGCGCCGCCATGTATTCACGTGGAATCGCGCCAAGTTTCCCGACGCCGCGCGATGCGGTCGACACGTTCAAGGCTGCAGGGACGCGTGTCGTGGTCAACCTGAAGCCCTGCCTGCTCGACGATCATCCGGCATACGAGGAGGTTGCGGGGCGTCGAGCGTTCGTCAATGACGCGCGAACGGGCAAGCCTTGCATCGGCCAATTCTGGGATGGGCAGGGCGCGCACGTCGATTTCACGCATCCCGATGGCATCCGATGGTGGCAGCAAAGCCTGCAACGCGAAGTGCTCGACTACGGTATCGACGCGGGCTGGAACGACAACAACGAGTACGAGATCTGGGACGACGAAGGCATATCGAACGGCTTCGGCACGCCGATTCCGATCGCGCGCTCGCGCCCGTTGCACGCGCTGCTGATGACGCGCGCGAGCGTGGAGGCACAGGCCGCGCATCGGCCCGGTGAGCGCGTCTATGCGGTGACGCGCGCCGGGCCGCCGGGCATCCAGCGCTACGCGCAAACATGGTCGGGCGACAATACGACGAGCTGGCGAACGCTGCGCTGGAACCTCCGGATGGGACTCACGATGAGCCTGTCGGGGATGTTCAACACCGGGCACGACATCGGCGGCTTCGTCGGTCCGGTGCCCGACGCCGAACTCCTCGTGCGGTGGATGCAGAACGGCATTTTCAGCCCGCGCTGCATCATGAATTCGTGGAAGGCGGGCGGCGAGACGAACTCGCCGTGGCTGCATCCGGAGGCGCTCGCCACCGTTCGCGACGCGATCCGCCTGCGTTACCGGTTGCTGCCGTATCTCTACACGCTGTTCCACCGCGCGGCGCAGCATGGCGAGCCGTGGCTGCGGCCGACGTTCTTCGATTTCGAAGCGGATCCACGCGCTTTCGACGACTGCGACGAATTCATGTGCGGTGCGCAGCTGCTGGTGGCATCGGTCGTTGCACCTGGATTCCGTACACGCGACGTCTATCTGCCGCGAGGTCCGGATCGCTGGTACGAATTCGACACCGGTCGGGCACATCCGGCGGGCAGCGTCGCGAGCCGTCGACGCGCCGCTGCATCGCGTGCTGCTGTTCTGTCCGGCCGGCGCGATGGTGCCGATGACCGACAGCGACGACTTTTCACGTCCGACCGACGAGTCGTCGCGCTCGCTGCGCATTTTCCCCGCGGCCGGCACATCGGCATCGACGTTCACCCTCTACGAAGACGACGGGCTCACGCTGCGCTACCGCGACGGCGATTTCGCGGAAATCCGATTCGAAATGACGACATCCGCCACTGCCGTTCGGCTTCGCGCCGGAGTGAGCGGCGACTATCCGCTTCCGTATCGCCGCATTCGCATCGTCGCGCCGGCCGGCGAATCGCGCCGGCTGGAACTGGAGAGCGAACGCATCGAGCTCACGGCGTCGTGATGCAGGTCGGGTGCCGGCGAGCGGTGCGGCTCGCAAGGCGAGCGCGGGACTCCTAGTCCTCGCCTTCTTTCCTGATGACGTCGACGTTGTCGATCAGACGCGTCGTGCCGAGTGTTGCCGCACCCAGGACGATCAGCAGGTTCGGATGGTCGAAGCCTTCGGGATGCGGAATGCGCAAGCCGATCCCGTTGCGGATGGCGATGTAGTCCGTTTTCCAGCCATGCCGCGCGAGGTCGGCGCGTCCCGCGGCTTCCAGGTTCGCGTAGTCGGTGCGGCCGCCGGCGATCTCGTCGGCGATGTGCTGCAGCGTCCGGTACAGGCGCGGCGCTTCGGTGCGCTCGACCGGTGTCAGGTAGTTGTTGCGCGACGCCAAGGCGAGCCCGTCGTCGGCGCGCACGGTCTCGCCGGGGACGATCTGGATCGGCAGGTTGAACTGCAGGACCATGCCGCGCACGATCTTCAGCTGCTGCCGGTCTTTCTTGCCGAATACCGCGACATCGGGCTGCACGAGATTGAACAGCTTCAGCACCACCGTGCACACGCCATGGAAAAAGCCCGGCCGGAATGCGCCGTCGAGCTCGTCGGCGACCTGCGGCGGCTGCACGCGATACGCTTGCGGCGTCGGATACATGTCCTGCTCGTGCGGCGCGAACAGGACGTCGACGCCCTCACGCTCGAGACCTGCGCAGTCCGAGTCGAAGCTCCTCGGGTAGCGGTCGAAATCCTCGTTCGGACCGAATTGCAGCCGATTGACGAAGATGCTCGCGACGACGCAATCGCCATGACGGCGCGCGATGCGCATCAGCGACAGGTGGCCCTCGTGGAGATTGCCCATCGTAGGCACGAATGCGATGCGGCCGGCGCGGGCCAGCCGCTCGCGCAACGCATCGGCCGATTGGATGACTTCCATCGATGGGTCTCCGGGCGCCGGCGGGTCACGCCGCGCCGAGATTGAAGAATTCGCGCTGTCCGCGCATGCCCGCGACGCGTCCGAGCAGCAGGTCGACATGCGCCGAATCGTCGACGAAGTTCAGACGCTCGCTGTTGACGATCAGCAGCGGCGCTTCTTCGTACCGGTAGAAGAACCGGGTGTACGCATCGGCGAGGCGCGCGAGATACTCCGCGGGGATCGATTGCTCGAAATCGATCCCGCGGCGATGGACACGGTCGATCAGCGTATCGACCGGCGCCTGCAGATAGACGACGAGGTCCGGCGTCGGCGTCTGCGGCTTCAGATGCGAATAGACCTTGTCGTAGAGCGCGTATTCGTCGTCGGTGAGGTTGATTCGCGCGAACAGCGGATCCTTGTCGAGCAGGAAATCCGCGACGGTCGGGCGCCGGAACATGTCGAGTTGGGCGAGCCCGCGCAACTGGTCGACGCGCTGGAACAGGAAAGTGAGCTGCGCCGGCAGCGCGAAGCGCGCCATGTCGTCGTAGAACCGCGCGAGGAACGGATTGTCGTCCGGCTGCTCGAGCAATTCCTCCGCGTGCAGACGATGGGCGATCTCGCGGGCAAGGCTGGTCTTGCCGGCGCCGATCGGTCCTTCGATGACAATGTAGCGGCAGGCGGCGAGATCCATCGCGGCGTCAGTCGGGCAAGGGAACCGGGAAGTTACGCGGGAGGTGCGTGCGTGTGCGCTCGATGTGTTGTCCGCGGGTTCGCGCGAGGAAGCGCCGCGCGAGGCCGCGGCCCGGTATCGTGGCCGCGTGCGCGATATCGGTCAGCGGCTGCAACACGAACGCGCGCTCGTGCATGTGCGGATGCGGGATGGTCAGCTGCGGCGAGTGCATCCGTCGCGCGCCGTATAGTAGCAAATCGAGGTCGAGCGTCCGTGGCGCGTTGCGCGGGGTTGCCGCGTCGCGCCGGCGGTGCTGCCGGCGCTCGATCGCCTGCAGCCGGCGCAACAGCGCGCGTGGTGAGAGCGTCGTTCCGATGAGCGCGACCGCGTTGACATAGTCGGGTTGCGGCGCCGCCGCCGATAGGGGCGGTCAAGTAGCTCGGCGATACGGCCAGCACGCGAATTCCGTGCACCGCATCGATTCGCGAGAGTGCCCGGGCGATCTGCCGGCGCGGATGTGCGAGGTTGCTGCCCAGCCCGACGTAGGCGCGGGTCGGCATCGGACGGTTCGCGCGCTATTCGTCGGCGGCGGGCGCCGGCGCTTCGCCGCTTTCGTCCGCCGTCCGCTTGCGTCCCCGGCTGCGTGCGCGCCGGCGCTTTTTCGGCGCTTCGTCGGGTTTGAGCATCGCTTCGCGCGCTTCGGGGGAAGCGCTCTGGAACTGCGTCCACCAGTCGACGAGCGGCTGCGGGACTTCGCCGCTTTCGCCGCGGAGCGCCAGAAAATCGTAGGCGGCGCGAAACCGCGGATGCTCGAGCAGGCGCGCCGGACGTGCACCCGCCCGTTGCTCGAAGCGCGGCTGCAGCGACCATATTTCCTTGATCGTCGCTTCGAACCGGCGCGGGATCGCGATGCGCTCCGCCTGCGCGCTCAACACCTTGTCCATCGCGTCGAACAGCGCCGGCAACGGCCGCTCGCCGCGCTCCTTCGCCGCGTTCCAGGTCACGAGCACTTCGTGCCATAACAGCGTTGCGAACAGGAACGCCGGCGAGACACCCTTGTCGTCGCGCACCCGCGCGTCGGTGCCGGCGAGCGCGGCATCGATGAACTTGTGGCCAAGCGGCTGCTCGAGAATGACGTCGAGCAGCGGCAACAGGCCGTGCGAAAGGCCATGCGAGCGAAGGCTGCGCAGCGTTTCGGCGGCATGGCCCGAGAGCAGCAGTTTCTGCATCTCGTCGAACAGCCGCGCCGGCGGGACGTTCGCCATCAGCGGCGCAAGTCGTGCAATCGGCTCCTCGGTCTTGCGCTCGATCGTCAATCCGAGCTTCGCGGCGAGACGCACCGCGCGCAGCATGCGCACCGGATCTTCGCGAAAACGCGTGACAGGCGGACCGATCAGCTTCAACCGCCGTGCGCGAATGTCGACGACGCCGCCGACATAGTCCCAGATCGTTTCGGTCGCCGGATCGAAATAGAGCGCGTTGATCGTGAAGTCGCGCCGCACCGCGTCCTCCGCCTGCGAGCCATAGACGTTGTCCGAAAGGAGCCGCCCGTGCTCGTCGGTCGCGTCGTCGCCGGTCTGCGCGGCGCGGAACGTCGACACCTCGATCACCTCGTTGCCCGAATGGACGTGGACGAGACGAAAGCGCCGGCCGATGACGAATGCGCGCCGGAAGAGCGGCTTCACCTGCTCGGGTGTCGCGTTGGTCGCAATGTCGAAGTCCTTGGGGTCGATGCCGAGCAGCAGATCGCGCACGGCGCCGCCGACGATGAACGCCTTGAAACCCTCGTCCTGCAGGCGACGGATCACCGCGCGCGCGGCCGCGGACAGGTGGTCGCGGCGCACCGAGTGCCGGTCCGGCGCATAGACCCGCGGGTGATGGCCTTGCCGACCGGGCAGCAGGCGGGCGAGCAATCGACGGATCATCGAGGGAAGGACAGCGCGGTGCCGCGGCACGCGGCCGGCGGGGAGCGGGATCGGTGAATGGGCGCGGATTCTAGCAGGGGGATGCGGCAGGGGTCGGCGTCGAGCGGGTCGTCCCGCAATGCCGCGGACGAGCGATTCAGTCGCCGCGGAGGCGGCCTGTTGCATTCGCGCATAATCATTGGTTTGGCGCCGCCGCAACGGTCCGCGTGCTCGAATGCGCCGGCAATCCCGTCAGGAGATCCAATGTACCAACACGTGAGCGTGCCGGCCGCCGGCGCCAAGATCGCCGTCAAACCGGATTTCAGCCTCGAAGTTCCCGCCAACCCCATCATCCCCTACATCGAAGGCGACGGCACGGGCGTCGACATCACCCCGGTAATGATCAAGGTGGTCGACGCCGCTGTTGCGAAAGCGTATGGCGGCAAGCGCAGGATCCACTGGATGGAAATCTACGCCGGCGAGAAATCGACGAAGGTGTACGGCGCCGATGTCTGGCTGCCCGACGAGACGCTGACGATCCTCCGCGATTTTGTCGTGTCCATCAAGGGTCCGCTCACGACACCCGTCGGCGGCGGCATCCGCTCGCTGAACGTTGCGCTGCGGCAGCAGCTCGATCTGTACGTTTGCCTGCGGCCGGTCCGGTATTTCAAGGGGGTGCCTTCGCCGGTCAAGGAGCCCGAGAAGACCAACATGGTGATTTTCCGCGAGAACTCGGAGGACATTTACGCTGGAATCGAGTGGGCGGAGGGCTCGCCCGGCGCGAAGAAGCTGATTGGCTTCCTCATCAACGAGATGGGCGTGCGGAAGATCCGCTTTCCCGAGACGTCCGGCATTGGAATCAAGCCGGTTTCCCGGGAAGGAACCGAGCGGCTCGTGCGCAAGGCGATCCAGTACGCGATCGACAACGACCGCCGGTCGGTCGCTCTGGTTCACAAGGGCAATATCATGAAGTTCACCGAAGGGGCGTTTCGCGACTGGGGTTACGCGCTTGCGCAGCGTGAATTCGGCGCCAGGGAGATCGACGGCGGACCCTGGTGCTCGTTCAAGAACCCGAAGACCGGCCGCGACCTCGTCATCAAGGATGTGATTGCCGATGCGTTTTTACAACAGATCCTGTTGCGGCCGGCGGAATACGACGTGATCGCTACGCTGAACCTCAACGGCGACTACGTGTCCGACGCGCTGGCGGCCCAGGTCGGAGGCATCGGCATCGCGCCCGGCGCGAACATGTCCGATTCCGTCGCGATGTTCGAGGCGACGCACGGCACCGCGCCCAAGTACGCCGGCAAGGACTACGTCAATCCCGGCTCGGAAATCCTGTCGGCGGAGATGATGCTCGTCCACATGGGGTGGCGCGAGGCGGCCGACCTGGTCACGTCGAGCCTCGAACGAGCGATAGCCGACAAGGTTGTGACCTACGACTTCGCGCGGCTGATGCCGGGCGCGACGCAAGTGTCGTGCTCCGGTTTCGGCGCCGCCATGATCGAGAGAATGTAAGGCGTCGGATACCGGCGCCCGGCTTTGTTGCTTCTCGCTCGCGATCCTCACGTACGCTCGTGTACGTTCCGGTCGCTCGCTGCGAGGCGCCTCGCCGGACACCGGTCTCCTTGCTTTCCACACCACTCGACGACGCATCGACGTCGGGGGCCGAGTGGCATCGCGCCAGCCGCCGGAACGGGGCACCGGTGGGACCGTTCTACGCGGCGCGGGCGACGGCCGTCAAGCATTGGGCCCGTCCATCGGCTTTCCCCTTGATAAATGTGTTGCAATCGTCAAACATGAACCCCAATTAGGCACTGCCACGCGCAATGTCCAACCAGGAGCAGCACGGCAGCGTGCTCGAGGCGGAACGGACGCGAGTCAAGCCGCCGCCGCTGTACAAGGTCGTTTTGCTGAACGACGACTACACGCCGATGGACTTTGTCGTCATCGTGCTCCAAACTGTCTTCAGCATGAGTCGGGAAAAAGCTACGCAGGTGATGCTCCAGGTTCACCGTGAGGGGATGGGAGTGTGCGGTACTTACACACGCGAGGTGGCGACGACCAAGGTGGACCAGGTCATCGAGCTCGCGCGGAAGCACCAGCACCCGCTTCAGTGCACGATGGAGGAGACTTGAGCGTTAATGCATCAAGCAGCCGGTCACAGGCCGCTGGCCGCGTCGGGAATGGTTTCCGGCGGGGTGTCGAGGTCAAGGACGCAACATGATTGCCCAGGAACTGGAAGTCTCCCTCCACATGGCTTTTGTCGAAGCGCGGCAGAAGCAGCATGAGTTCATCACCGTCGAGCACCTGCTGCTCGCGATGCTCGACAACCCATCGGCGGCGGAGGTGCTCAAGGCCTGCGGCGTCGATCTCGACGAACTGCGCGGCGTCCTGACCGATTTCATCAACGAGCACACGCCGCGGCTTGCCGCGCACTCCGACGCCGACACCCAGCCGACGCAGGGCTTCCAGCGCGTGATCCAGCGCGCAATCCTGCACGTCCAGTCGTCCGGCAAGAAGGAAGTCACCGGCGCCAACGTGCTCGTCGCGGTGTTCGGCGAGAAGGAATCGCATGCCGTCTATTTTCTGAACCAGCGCGGCGTGACGCGGCTCGACGTCGTGAACTACATCGCGCACGGCATCACGAAGAGCCCGCAGCAGAAACAGGACAAGGCGTCCGAAGCGAAGGACGACGGCGAGGGCGGAAGCGAATCGCAGGGTGCGCTCGACGCCTACACCGTCAATCTCAACGGCATGGCGCGCAGCGGCAAGATCGACCCGCTGATCGGCCGTGCGCACGAGCTCGAACGCGTGATCCAGGTACTGTGCCGCCGGCGCAAGAACAATCCGCTGCTCGTCGGCGAGGCCGGTGTCGGCAAGACGGCGATCGCCGAGGGTCTCGCGCGCCGCATCAACGAAGGCGACGTGCCCGAGCTGTTGCGGGAATATCAGGTATTTTCGCTCGACATGGGCGCGCTGCTCGCCGGAACGAAGTACCGCGGCGACTTCGAGCAGCGGCTGAAGGCCGTGCTGAAGCAGCTCACCGAAAACCCGAAGTCGATCCTGTTCATCGACGAGATCCACACGATCATCGGCGCCGGTGCGGCGTCGGGCGGTACGCTCGACGCGTCCAACCTGCTGAAGCCCGCGCTGTCGACGGGTGCGCTGAAATGCATCGGCGCGACGACGTACGGCGAGTTTCGCCAGATCTTCGAGAAGGACCACGCGCTGTCGCGGCGTTTCCAGAAGGTGGACGTCCCCGAGCCGTCGATTGCCGAAACGATCGAGATCCTGAAGGGCCTGAAGACGCGCTTCGAAGAGCACCACGGCGTCAAGTACGCGCCGGCCGCGCTCACGTCGGCCGCCGAGCTCGCCGCGCGCTTCATCAACGACCGCCATCTGCCCGACAAGGCGATCGACGTCATCGACGAGGCGGGCGCGGCGCAGAAGATCCTGCCCAAGTCGCGGCAGAAGAAAGTCATCGGCAAGAACGAAGTCGAGGAAATCGTCGCGAAGATCGCGCGCATTCCGGCGAAGAACGTCACGTCCGATGACCGCAATGCGCTGAAGACGCTCGACCGCGACCTGAAGAACGTCGTGTTCGGCCAGGACAAGGCGATCGACGCGCTGGTTTCGGCGATCCGCATGGCGCGCTCGGGCCTCGGCAATCCGCGCAAGCCCATCGGCAATTTCCTGTTCAGCGGCCCGACGGGCGTCGGCAAGACCGAGGTCGCGCGCCAGCTCGCGTTCTGCCTCGGCATCGAGTTGCTGCGCTTCGACATGTCGGAGTACATGGAGCGTCACGCCGTGTCGCGGCTGATCGGCGCGCCGCCGGGCTACGTCGGCTTCGACCAGGGCGGGCAGCTCACCGAAGGCGTCACCAAGCACCCGTACAGCGTGCTCCTGCTCGACGAGATCGAGAAGGCGCATCCGGACATCTTCAACATCCTGCTGCAGGTGATGGACCACGGCACGCTGACCGACAACAACGGACGCAAGGCGGACTTCCGCAACGTGATCATCATCATGACGACCAACGCCGGCGCGGGCGAGCTCGCGCGGCACTCGATGGGCTTCGCCAACGAGAAGCAGGCGGGCGACGAAATGGGCGAGATCAAGCGGATGTTCACGCCGGAGTTCCGCAACCGGCTCGACGCGACGATCTCATTTTCTTCGCTCGACCACGAAGTCATCCTGCGCGTCGTCGACAAGTTCCTGCTCGAGCTCGAGGCGCAGCTGCACGAGAAGAAGGTCGACCCGTCGTTCTCGCCGAAGCTGCGGGAGTTCCTCGCGCAGCAAGGGCTTCGATCCGCAGATGGGCGCGCGGCCGATGTCCCGGCTCATCCAGGACACGATCCGCAAGGCGCTCGCCGACGAGCTGCTGTTCGGCCGACTGACCGGTGGCGGCAAGGTGACGATCGACCTCGACGAGCGACGACAAGATCAGGCTCGGCTTCGAGGAGACGCCCGAGCCGGAGGTCGTGTAGACGGACGCAGGAGTATCGTGCGGAGGCCGAAGCGCCTCGCGAAACTCTCGCCGCGTCTAGCGCCAGCATGTCGGCCCAGATGTGCGTGCGCCCACGCGAAGCGCGTAGTCGCCCTCGAGCTGCTCTTCGCGGCGATAGTCCGCCTGCATCCGGGAACGCTGCAGAAACGTCTTCTGCTCCGCGTCGTATCTGATGCACCGACGCGATGTGCACCGCCTCGCGATCGGTGATGAAGCTGTAGCACGTGTTGTTGAGCACCGGCGCAGGATTCGACGGCGTCGCCCGGCGAGCGCGCGAGAACCGCGGCCGCGGCAACCTTGCCGTGCTGGTTCGCCATGTGCCCCGACTTGGGCATCAGCGGCGCCACCTGGATCGCGTCGCCCAGCACGTGGATGCCGGGCACCTTCATCGATTCGAACGTCAGGAAGTCGACTTCGCACCACTCGGTCGTTGACGGTGATGACGTCCGCGCTGCCGCGCGATCGCGCCGCGCGCGTTGCGGCGGGATCACGTTCAGCACGTCCGCCGTGCACGTCGTCCGCAGTTTCGAAGCGCGCCGTCCGCGTCTTCGACGTCGACGTCGGTCAGCACGCAGTTCGGGCCGGTATTCGACGATGCCCTTGTAGTCGTCGCTCCACGCGTTCATGAACAGCGCCTTCTTCGACTGCACGTCCTCGTTGCCGTCGAGGATCAGCACCTTGCTGCGCGGCTTCGCGCGCTTGAAGTACCACGCGACCTGGCACGCGCGCTCGTACGGGCCCGGGCGGGCACCGATAGGGCGCGCGCGGTATCGAGATCGCAAACACGCCGCCGTCGCGCATCGCTTCGATCTGCCCGCGCAGCGCGGCCGTCTGCGGGCCGGCCTGCCACGCGTGCAGAAAAGTCGCGCTGCGCGGCGTCGTTGTCGAGGCCCGGCGATGCGATCGAAGAAGAAGTCGATGCCCGGTGACAGTATCAGCCGGTCATAGGCGATCTCGTCGCCGCGCGCAAGACGCACGCCCCGGCGATCGGGATCGACGGCCGTCGCGGTGTCGCGGACGATCCTGACGCCGCGACGCGCCAGCGCATCGTAGCCGACCGTGATGTCCGCCATCGACTTGCTGCCGCCGAGCACCAGGTTCGACAGCGGACACGACACGAACGCGGCGTCGCGCTCGACGAGCGTGACGTCGACGGCGTCGCCACCCCACAGCGCCGCGTAGCGCGCCGCGGTCGCACCGCCGTAGCCGCCCCCGACGACGACGATCCTTCGCGAGCCCGCTGCACTTCGGATGGGTGCGCAACCGCCCATTGCGAAAAGCGCTGCTGCACTTGCCGCACGCAACGTTCTGCGTCGAGCCAGGTTCACCGGCACCGTCGTTGCCTTTCCGTTGCGCTCGAGTTCACCCGACGACGCGCCCGCGGGATCATCGAGGCGACGGTTGTGAGGCGAAATAACCGGCGATCGCGTCGATCTGCGCTTCGGTATATCCCTTCGCGAGCTGCGGCATGACGGTGCCGCTTCGCGATCCGTTGCGGAATTCGCGCATCGTCGCCGCGAGTTCCGCGCGTGATCGTCCGGCCAGTGGCGGCGGGGTCCGCACGGCGGCCTGATGACAACTCGCACAGCCGGCCGCGAGTGCGCGATCCTCGTCCATCGCCGCGTCAGCGGTGCCGCTCACGCACGCGGCGCAGGCAATCGATTCGACGACAAGGCAAACGTGCCGATTCATCGTGTACGTTCCGTGCGGCCGCTTCACGGCTCGCGACGTCGTGGAGCGGTGGCTCATCCGGCCGCCCGCCGGACGCACTGCCGCGGCGTCTGTCGCTAGAATAGCGCATGAATCGCAAGGTATTGATGGTGTCGACGGCATCGCGCTGGCTCGGCACGGCGCGGATGCCGCGTTCGCTCGCCAAGGCGGGCTTCGAAGTCGCGCTGCTCGCACCGCGCGGGTCGCTTGCGCTGCGCTCGCGATTCGTATCGCGATCGGGAGTTCTGCGCGACGAGTCCACACCGATGCAGTGGCTGATGTCGCTGGTCGCCATGATCAACGACGTCGGTCCGCGGATCGTCATTCCGTGCGACGAAGTCGCGATCCGGTTGTTGTTCGCGCTGGTGCGCAGTCCACCGCTGCAGTTGAAGGGTGATGCCGGCGCAAGTGTAACGGAGCTCGTTCGCCAATCGCTCGGCGACCCGGCGCATTACGAGACGAGCATCGACAAGACGTTGCTTCCGGCAGCCGCGCAGGCGCTTGGCGTTCCGGTCCCTCGCTATGCGATCGCGAACGGCGTCGACGAGGCGGCGGCTCACGCCGACCATCTCGGCTACCCGGTCGTTCTCAAGCGGCGCTATGGTTTCGCGAGCCAGGGCGTCGCGATTCTCGACCATCCTCAGGAGCTTCGGCCTGCCGCCGAGGTGCTGTTGCGTCCGGTGCAACTGGACCTCGGCGAGCGGCCGACGCCGCGGCTCCTCGTGCAGGCGTTCGTCGAGGGCCCGATGTGCTCGCAAACGCTGGTTGCCTGGGAAGGCGTTCCGCTCGCCGGGTTCCCGCGCCAGCGCGAGATCGCATACGCGCCTGGCAAAGGCGCTTCGGCGGTCGTGCGGATCCGCAAATCGCCGCAAATTCGCGATTGCACGGAACGCCTCTGCCGCGCGTTCGGCATGAGCGGATTCTTCAGCGTTCAGTACGTCGCGCCTTCGAGCGGCGAGCCTCCGGTGCTGCTCGAGATCAATCGACGCATCGTGACGTTCATGCATCTGGACGAGATCTGCGGCGTCGATCTCTGCGCCGCGCTGTATCAGCGCCTCGCCGGCTTGCCGCAGACGGTTCCAAGCGACATGGCGAACGACGACTACGGAACCGTCGCATCGTTTCCGCGCGAATGGCTGCGCGATCCGGACAGCGCATGGCTGCGCGACCATCCGGCAGACGTTCCCTGGGACGATCCCGGCGTGTTCGAAGCGATGGTCGCGTTGCGCCACGAATGACCGGCAGACGAGCTAATCGCACGTTGCATGCCGGGCCGCCGGGCCATTGCGCATCCGCTAAACTCCGGCGCGCCGCGGGGTTCCCTCCGCACGCGCACCGCTGCCCCATCGTGCCTAGGTTCCCTCGTCGATGACCGCCGCAATCCCCATCCTGCTCGTTTCCACCACGACCCGCTGGCATGGCACGGCCCGCGCGCCGCGCGCACTTGCGAAAGCCGGCTTCGACGTGACGTTGTTGACTCCTCGCAACTCGCTTGCCGAATCGAGCCGCTTCGTGTCGCGAATCGCTTATCTGCCGGATGCCGCGACGCCGATGCAGTGGATTCACGCGCTGGCGGCGACGATCAAGGCCGCATCGCCGGCACAAGTCATGCCCTGCGACGACATGTCGTTTCGCCTGCTGTCGATGCTGGTCGTCGCGCCGCCGCCGCAGTTGCAGCCGGCGCTGCAGGTCGAGCTCGCGAGCCTGATCCGCGCCTCGCTCGGCGACCCGGCGCACTACCGCGCGAGCGTCGACAAGACGCTGGTGTCCGCTGCGGCCGAGCGTGCCGGTGTTCGCGTTCCGGCGCACTCGGTGATCGCGACACGCGAAGAGGCGCATGCCTTTGCCTCGACTCATGGCTATCCGGTTGTCGTCAAGCGGGCGTTCACGACGGCCGGCGCGGGCGTGCACATCGCGGCCAACGCGGCCGAACTCGGACAGGCCGTCACAGCGCTTGCAGCGCTGAAGCTCGACGATCTGGAACCCGGCGCGTCGCGCCGCATGCTGATCCAGAAGCATATCGAAGGGCACATCTGCTACGAGAGCGTTGCCGCGTGGCAGGGCCGGATGCTGGCCGGCTACGCGGGCGATCGGCTCGAATCCCACGGCGGCGCGATGACGCCGGACACCGTCGTCCGGTATCGCGATGCGCCGGCGTTGCGCGAGTTCTCGGAAAAGCTGGTCCGCTCGTTCGGCATGACAGGTCTTTTCACCAGCGAATACCTCGTCGAGCGCGAAACGCAGCAACCGTATCTGCTGGAAATCAAACGCCGGTTCAGTTCGGCGACGCACTGCGGATCGGTGCTCAGGGTCGATCTCTGCGCGGCGTTGGCCGCGGCGCTGCGCGGCGTGCCATCGCCAACGCGCAGCGGGCTCGACCCCGGCGAGGAGCGCATCTTCGTGCAATTTCCCGGCGAATGGCTGCGCGATCCGACCAGCCGCTGGTTGCGCCAATATCCGGTCGACATGCCGTGGGACGATCCGGAATTGCTCGAGGCGATGCTTGCGCTGCGGCGCGGGCGGTAACGAACACCATCGCGGCGGCGCAGGGCAGGAAATCCCGCAACACCTTGGCGGTCGACAGGACTCCACAAGGTGGAAACCAATTCCATTTCTAGTGATCTCGAACCACTCGCGCCGCAAGCGATGAACTCATCGGGCAGTATCCGTCCCGGGCGACAACACCCCTATCGGCGCGCGGCATGCGACGCATACGTCGAAATCAGGAATCGATGCACCCGTAACGCGGTGCAGCAGTAAATGGATCCGAAACGGCATCAATATTTCCACCTAGCGGAAATTGATTCTTAGTGATTGATTTGATGATGTAAAATCTGCATTGCGTTGCGGTGAAACACTTGTAAGCCCATCGGCTCTTTGCTAAGGTCCGAATCACGTGCCGCGGAATCGATGATGCGCGGCGCCGATGCCGGAAGGCGTGGCCGACCCATCCGCGCCCGGCAGACCAGGCGAGCGATCCTCGCCGGTCGGCATCGTGAAGATCGTTGTTTGACGGACCAACGCGATCTTCCCTTGCTGCCGCCCGTGCCACGTTGCGGGCGCTGACGATCAATCGCCGGGGCCCGTCGCCCCGGCACGGCGAAGATGGGAGCAGGCATGAACTACGATCTCGAGGCTGCGCGGCTCAAGAAGGACTGGGCGGAAAATCCGCGCTGGAAAGGCGTGCAGCGCAGTTACGCGGCGGAGGATGTCGTCCGCCTGCGCGGCTCGCTGCACATCGAACACACGCTGGCGCGGCGCGGCGCCGAAAAGCTGTGGAAACTGCTGCAGGACGAGCCGTTCGTCAACACGCTCGGCGCGCTGACCGGCAACCAGGCGATGCAGCAGGTCAAGGCCGGATTGAAGGCGATCTACCTGTCGGGCTGGCAGGTCGCCGCCGACGCCAACATCGCCGGCGAAATGTATCCGGATCAGTCGCTGTACCCGGCCAATTCGGTGCCGGCCGTCGTGCGGCGCATCAACAATACGTTCATGCGCGCGGACCAGATCGCGCACGCCGAGGGCAGGGACGACATCGACTATTTCGCGCCGATCGTCGCCGATGCCGAAGCGGGATTCGGCGGTGTGCTGAACGCGTTCGAGCTGATGAAGGCGATGATCGAAGCGGGGGCTGCGGGCGTTCATTTCGAGGACCAGCTCGCGTCGGTCAAGAAATGCGGGCACATGGGCGGCAAGGTGCTGGTGCCTACGCGCGAGGCCGTCGAGAAGCTCGTCGCCGCGCGTCTCGCTGCCGACTGTCTCGGCGTGCCGACGATCGTGCTCGCGCGCACCGACGCGGAAGCCGCCGATCTGCTGACGTCCGACGTCGACGACAACGACCGGCCGTACTGCACGGGCGAGCGCACCGTCGAAGGTTTCTACAAGACGCGCGCCGGTCTCGAGCAGGCGGTGTCGCGGGGCCTGGCCTACGCGCGATACGCCGACCTCATCTGGTGCGAAACGGGCAAACCCGACCTGCAGTTCGCGAAGGCGTTCGCGGACGCGATCCATGCAAAGTTCCCCGACAAGCTGCTCGCGTACAACTGCTCGCCGTCGTTCAACTGGAAGAAGAACCTCGACGACGCGACGATCGCGAGATTTCAGTGCGAACTGGGCGCGATGGGCTACAAGTTCCAGTTCATCACGCTCGCCGGGTTCCACAGTCTCAATTATTCGATGTTCCACCTGGCGCACGGCTACGCGCGGAGCCAGATGTCCGCGTTCGTCGAGTTGCAGGAAGCGGAGTTCGCCGCGGTTGCCGAAGGCTTCACGGCCGTCAAGCATCAGCGCGAAGTAGGCACCGGCTACTTCGATGCCGTCACGCAAACCGTGCAAGGCAATCAGTCGTCGACGACGGCGCTCAAGGGCTCGACCGAGGACGAGCAATTCTTCGATCCGGTCACGAAACAACTGCACGTCGCGAACGGCTGATCGATCATCGTCGTTGCCGTGAGCCGCGATGCCGCGCAGGCATCGCGGTTTTTTTTCAACCTCGATCGCAACGCGCGCCGGGTCTAGACTTCCGGAATGCGCCCACCCGATGCCGCAGGGGTCGTGCGGGTCTTCTACGCGTCGGTTCCGCCGTTGCCGTTGCGCACGGCGCTCGGAGAGCTCGCTCGCGACGCCGCACGGCACGCGCACGGTCGTCCCGTATCGGCCAATGACATCCACCTGACGCTGGCATTCGTGGGCAACATCGCCGTTGCGCGAATGCCGGCGCTGCTCGCGGTCGGCGCCGGATTGCGCGCGCAGCCGATTCCGGCACAACTCGACGTGCAGGGCGGCTTCTTGCGTGCGGGCGTTGCGTGGGTCGCGCCGTCAACGCCGCTGCCGCCGCTGACGGATCTGGCGTTGGCCCTGCGCTCGGCCCTCGACGCGGCCGGGATTGCGCAGGAGAAGCGGGCGTTTCACCCGCATCTGACGCTTGCGCGCGGTTGCCGGGGACCGTACGCGCACACGCCCGTTGGACCGCTGGCGTGGAATGTCGACCACGTCGCATTGATGCAGTCGGAGCTGCGCATCGAACGCGCGCGGTATCGGCTGCTCGCGCGCTGGCCGCTGGTGGGCTAGGGCCTGTTAAGGCCCTAGATCTGGCCCTTCGCTATGGGCCGCGCCGGGTCCGCGCTCCATTCGCTCCACGAACCCGGGTAAAGGCGGGTCAACGGATATCCGGCAACCGACATCGCGAGCAGGTTGTGGCAGGCGCTGACGCCGGAACCGCAGTAGTGGACGAGATCCTCGGGCGAGCGCCCGTGCAGCATGCCGTCGAATTCGCTGCGCAGCTCGCGGACGGATCGAAACGTGCCATCGGCCGCCAGATTGCGCGTGTACGGACGATTGAGTGCGCCGGGAATGTGCCCGGCGACCGGATCGATCGTCTCGTGATCGCCGCGATAACGTTCGGCGGCGCGCGCATCGAGCAGCAGCAGCGCATGCCGCGGCAGGCTGGCCTCGATGCCGGTCGCGCTGATCGTCGGCCGCACGTGGCGTGGCATGAAGGTCGTCGGCTTGGGCGTGCGCGCTTCCGCCGACGCGGGGCGGCCCGCGCGAAGCCATCCGGCAAATCCGCCATCGAGCACGGCGGCAGTGTCGTGGCCGAGCCAGCGCAGCATCCACCATAGCCGCGAGGCGTACATGCCGCTGTCCTGATCATAGGCGACGACCTGCTTCGTCGCATCGATGCCGAGGCGCCCGAACAGCGCCGCCGCGTTCTCGGGCGTGGGCAGCGGATGGCGTCCGTTACGGCCGGTCTTGCGGGCCGAAAGATCGCGATCGAGATGGACGAACAGCGCGCCCGGAACGTGCGCGTTCGCGTATTGCGCTTCGCCGAAATGCTCCGGCTGTGCCAGCTCGTGGCGCACGTCGACGATGACGAACGCCGGGTCGTCGAGATGTCGCGCAAGTTCGTCCGCGCCGATCAGCGTCGTATAGGCCGGCGTGGCGCGGAGGTCGTCGCCGGCGGACGCGGCTCGAGCAGGCGAGCGGGGAACGCGCGGCATCAGCGCAGCGTGCGTTGCGGCGCGGGTGCGCGCCGGCGAACGTCAGAGCGTCGTGAGGTGTGCATCCATTTCGCGCCGGTAGAACTCGTGAAAATGCTGCATGCCGTCTTCGAGCGGCGATTGATAAGGTCCGACTTCGCTGCGCCCCTGCGCCGTGAGCGCGATGCGTCCCGCATCCATCCGCTTGGCGATTTCGTCGTCTTCGCGCGCCGTTTCGCGGTACGCGGCCTGCTCGGCCTCGACGAACTCGCGCTCGAACAGCGCGATGTCCTCGGGGTAGTAGAACTCGACGATGTTGCGCGTGCGGTTGTGCGCCTGCGGGATCAGCGTGCTGACGATCAGCACGTGCGGGTACCATTCGACCATGATGTTCGGATAGTACGTGAGCCAGATCGCGCCGTGTGGCGGCTGCTCGCCGCGATAGTAATCGAGCACGGCCTTGTGCCAGCGCTCGTACGTCTTGCTGCCGGGCTTGGCCAGGCCGCCGTTGACGCCGACCGATTGCACCGACGCCCAGTCGGCGAATTCCCAGCGCAAGTCGTCGCAGGTGACGAATTGGCCGAGCCCCGGGTGGAACGGCTCGACGTGATAGTCCTCGAGGTAGACCTCGATGAACGTTTTCCAGTTGTACGGCAGGTCGTGGACATCGACGCGGTCGAGCACATGACCCGAGAAGTCGAGTTCCGCGAGCGCGAGACTCGACAGATCGCGCGCGACGTCGCGCGGACCGTCGAACAACAGGCCGTTCCAGTTCTGCATCGGCGTGCGGCCGAGGTGCGCGCACGGCTGATTCTCGAAGCGCGGCGCGCCGAGAAGTTTGCCCTGCAGGTCGTACGTCCAGCGATGGATCGGGCACACGATGTTCTGCGCGTTGCCCTTGCCGGTCAGCATGATCGCCTGGCGGTGACGGCAGATGTTGGACAGCAGCTCGACGCCTTCCGGGCCGCGGACGAGTGCCTGCGCGTTGTCGCGCGCCGCGAGAACGTGATAGTCGCCCGGTTCGGGAACCATCAGCACGTGCCCGACATAGCGGGGCGCGCGAGCGAGCAAATGCGTGCGCTCGAGCTCGAATACGCGGGGATCGCAATACCATCCAGCAGGAAGCTGCGATGAAGACTGCCGCAACCGCGCGGCGGTAGCGAGATCGGACATCGATCATCCTTTCATGCGTGAACCAACCAACCCAACCCAACAACCCGGGACGGCATTCGGCTCCGATGATTCTGGAGCCGCCCGGACCGCTTTGCTAAGTCGGCCGCGCGAAGAAGGATCGCGTGAGCGCCCCTGAGGGTCGCTGCAAAGGCCGCGTCGCCAAAACGTGCTATTTTATTAGGCTCCCCGGCCGCGGGTCAAGGACCGCGCCGGTCAACGACCCGCGTGCATCGCACCTTCCGCGCCATCTCACCCGTAACGCTACTCCATGTCCGAGACCGCCGAATTCCCGCCTAGTTTCGAAGCCGCGCTCGCCGAGCTGGAGGACATCGTCAGCCGGATGGAGGGCGGCGAGCTGCCCCTGCAGGCATCCCTCGCCGCCTACAAGCGCGCCGCCGAGTTGCTCGCGTATTGCCAGGCCGCGCTGAAGGACGCGCAGCAGCAGGTGCAGGTGCTCGAAAAGGGCGTGCTGCAACCGTTCTCGCCCGACGAGGCGGACGATGCCTGACGACGATTCGCGAACGCCAAGACCGGCCGCACGATGCGTGACGACCTGACGTTTGCCGTCTGGTCGCGCGAGCGCCAACAGAGGATCGAGGATGTGCTGGCGCGCGTGCTGCCGGCCGCCGACGAGTCCCCGGTCCGCCTCGCGTCGGCGATGCGCTACGCAACCCTCGGCGGTGGCAAGCGCGTACGGTCGCTCCTCGCATATGCCGCGTCCGAATTGACTGGCGCCGATCCCGCGGACGTCGACTCGTGTGCCGCGGCCGTCGAGTTGATCCATGCGTACTCGCTGATTCACGACGACCTGCCGTTCATGGATGACGATGCGCTTCGGCGCGGCAAGCCGACCTGCCACATCGCGTACGGCGTGCCGACGGCTCTCCTCGCCGGCGACGCGCTGCAGTCGCTCGCGTTCTCCGTGTTGACCGCGGACGCCCGATCGGACGCGGACGCGGGCGCCGCATGCCGCCTGCTGGCCGACGCCGCGGGACACGCCGGCATGGCGGGTGGGCAGCAACTCGATCTGGACGCGGCGGGCGCCGCGCTCGACGCGACCGCACTCGCGCGGCTGCACTCGATGAAGACCGGCGCATTGATTCGCGCGGCCGTGCAACTGGGAGCGCTCTGCGGACGAACGATTGCCGGCGACGAAGCGATCGCGCTCGATGGCTACGCCGCGGCAGCGGGTCTCGCGTTCCAGGTCGTCGACGACGTGCTCGACGTCGAAGGCTCTGATTCGACGCTTGGCAAGACCGCGGGCAAGGATGCCGCGCAACGCAAGGCGACCTATGTCGCGCTGTTCGGGCTCTCCGGTGCGAAACGCCACGCCCAGGCGCTGCGCGACGAGGCGCATGCCGCGTTGGCGCCGCTCGGGCGCGCCGCCGTCCGGCTCGCCGAGCTCGCCGACTGGATCGTCCTGCGCACCCGGTGAATGAAACGTCCGGCTCGGCCATGCATCCAATGGAGATAGCCGAGGTACTTCGCGGCGGCGCCGGCCACGAGCTGATGCCATACGCGATGGCGCCCGCCGCTTGCATTCCCTCCCTATGGCACACTAGAACCCGATGAACCGACCCGAGTTACCCAGCCGTTTGATGCCGATTCCCGACGTGCAGGCCGGCCGCGACGAGCGGAAACTGGCCATCGACCGCGTCGGCATCAAGGGATTGCGCTATCCGCTGCCGTTCGCGGACGGCGCCGGCGCCGTGCATGTGACGATTGCCACCTGCAACGTCTATGTCGCGCTGCCCGAGGAACAGAAGGGCACGCACATGTCGCGGCTCGTCGAGCTGCTCGAGCAGCAGGCGACGCCAGGCGCACCGGCGCTGACCGTGGCGGGGTTGCGGCCGTTCGTCGAGCAGCTTGTCGCGCGGCTTGGGGCACCCGCCGGCCGCGTCGAGATCGCCTTTCCGTTCTTCGTGCGCAAGATCGCGCCGGTTTCCGGTGTGCCGAGCCTGCTCGATTACGACGTGCGATTGACCGCGGAGCTCTCGGGCGCGACGTTCACGAGCACGATCGGCGTCTCGGTGCCGGTCACGTCGCTATGCCCGTGCTCGAAGGAAATATCCGACTACGGCGCGCACAATCAGCGCTCGCTGGTGACGATTGTCGTCGAGCCGCGCGAACCCGTATTCGTCGGCGAGCTGTTGCGCATTGCCGAGGACGAAGCGTCGTCGGAGCTGTATGGCATTCTGAAGCGCGCCGACGAGAAGTACGTGACGGAGCGCGCATACGACAACCCGCGCTTCGTCGAGGACCTCGTTCGTGGCGTGGCGTCGCGACTCGCGGCCGACAACCGATTCTCGGCCTTCACGGTCGAAGCGGAAAACTTCGAGTCGATCCACAATCACTCCGCGTACGCCCGCATCGCGCGGGGGTGGTGAGCGTCGCGCGTCGTTCGTCACGCGCGCCCACAATTCGTTGCTGCGCGCGGCCAGGCAGGCGCGCCCGCAATTCGTTGCCGCGCGCGGTGAGGCAGCGCGTGCCCCCAACTCGTCGCTGCGCGCGGTGAGGCGCTGCGCACCGGGCTTCGGTGGCGCAAACCGTGTCGTCGAGCGGGCATCCTCCCTTCGGTCGGATGTTTCCCGGCGCGGCCGCTCGATCGTCAACCCACGGGCTCGTTGGCCGCGCCACCCGCTTTTCGACGACTGCGCCACAGGCGCCCTTCGCGCAGCGCCTCACCACGCCTGACACGCTATCGCTGAATCGGTGCGTTCAAGGCGGCCGTCAGCAACGCATATGCAGGTCGCGTCACGCATCGGCACAGACTGTCCAAGGCAGCGGGCGCGACGCGACGAGCGCACGTGGAAGCGCATGCCGTCACGGGTGGCGCGGCCAACGAGCCCGTGGGTTGACGATCGAGCCGCCGCGCCGGGACCCGTAGGCATGCGTTTGCGGACTCGGGCGCGGTGTCGCGCCGCGCCCGCTGCCTCTCATCGAGAGATCTGCAAACGCGGAATCGCCGCGCCCGGTGCCTCTCATCGAGAGATCTGGAAGCGCGGACTCGCCGTGCCCGCTGCCCGTGGCACTAAGTCTTGCGGACGCGGTGTCGCGCCGCGCCCGATGCAGTTCACAAGCGGATCAAGCGTCCGGCGGCTGGTAAGATTGATGATTGCAATGACGCAGAGCTCGAGCGTCCCGCCGTCATGCGTCCGATCGTCATCTTCCGCTTCAGCGAAACTGAAGGCCCGGCGCATTTTGCCGAGTGGCTGACCGCGCAGGGATTGCCGTGGCGGCTGGTTGCCGTCGATGCCGGCGACGCGATTCCAACCGATTCGCGCGCCTTCGCGGGCATCGGCCTGATGGGCGGCCCGATGAGCGTCACCGACACGCTGGCGTGGATTGATCCGGTGTCGGGGTTGCTGCGCGACGCGATTGCGCACGAGATTCCGGTGCTCGGCCATTGCCTCGGCGGCCAGCTGCTTGCGCAGGCGCTCGGTGCGCGCGTACGGCGCACCAACGTTCCGGAGATCGGCTGGATCGACGTCGAAGCGAGCGACGCCGGCGCGCAGCAATCGTGGTTTGGCGGACGGGAGCGCTTCACGCCTTTTCAATGGCACTACGACGTGTTCGATCTGCCCGCCGGCGCAACGCGCGTCCTGACGAACGCGTTCAATCCGAACCAGGCCTACGTGATCAACGACCGGCACATCGGTTTTCAATGCCATATCGAAATGACGCGTGATCTCGTCGAAACCTGGTGCCGCACGGGCGCCGACGAGATTCGCGGGCCCGGCACCGCGCCGCGCCAATCCCGCGATGAAATCCTCCGCGACATGCCGCAACGGCTCGCCGCGCTGCAGGTGGTTGCCGACGGTGTTTACGCGCGCTGGGCGCAGGGGCTCGCGCGCTGATGGGCGCGATTCGCGCGCTGCCGGATCTGCTGATCAACCAGATCGCCGCAGGCGAGGTCGTCGAGCGCCCGGCGGCGGCCCTCAAGGAGCTGCTCGAAAACGCGCTCGATGCAGATGCGGCGCAAGTCGACGTCGACGTGGCCGCAGGCGGCGTCAAGCGCATCCGCGTCGCCGACAATGGCGCCGGGATCGAGCGTGAGGATCTGGCGCTCGCGGTTGCGCGTCATGCAACATCGAAGATCCTGTCGGTCGTCGACCTCGAAGCGATCGCGACGCTGGGTTTCCGCGGGGAAGCGCTGGCGTCGATCGCGGCGGTGTCGCGCGTTGCGATCGCGTCGCGCGCCGCGGGCAAGCCGCACGCGTGGCGCATCGAAGTCGAGGGCGGCAGCGTCGGTCCGGTCGCGCCCGCGGCGCTCGCGGCGGGTACGACCGTCACCGTCGAGGAGCTCTACTTCAATACGCCCGCGCGGCGGAAATTCCTGCGCACCGAAGCGACCGAATGGGCGCATTGCGACGAAGCGTTTCGCCGCATCGCGCTCGCGCACGACGACGTGGCCTTTACGCTGACCCACAACGGCCGCGCACTGCACCGCTTGCAGGCCGCGGGCCGCCGCACGCGCGTCGAAGCGCTGCTCGGCGACGCGTTCGTGCTGCATGCGACCGCCGTCGACGCAGACGCGGGCGCCATTCAACTGACGGGGTTCGCGGTGCGGCCGGCTTACGCGGCCGATGGACCGACGACGCAATACATTTTCGTCAACGGTCGCTACGTGCGCGACCGGATGCTGGCGCATGCGTTGCGCGAAGCGTATCGCGACATCCTGCACCACGAGCGGCAGCCGGCGTATGCGCTGTGGCTGTCGCTCGATCCGCGGCGCGTCGATGTGAACGTCCATCCACAAAAGACCGAGGTGAGGTTTCGCGATGCGGGTGCGATTCATCAATTCGTCCGGCACGCGGTCGAACGTGCGCTGGCCGCGACGGCCGCCGAGCAACCTGCGGTCTCGGCAGCGGAGCGTCTGGGACTCGCCGCGGCACACCTTCCGCCTCGCGTGCCAGCGCAAAACGAATCCTCTGCTCCGTACCCGACACACGGCGAGCGCACGGCTGGAGACGCCGGAGCCGTCGCGGATGGCGGCGTTCCGTTCTCCCAGCGCGGCTTTGCGCTCGATACGAGCGAGCCGGCCGCATTCTATCGACGCCTTTTCGGCGAGCGACCCGCCGAGGCGTCGCCGTTACCGGCCGGCGATGCGCATCCGTTGGGATTTGCGCTCGCGCAGCTTCACGGCATCTACGTGCTCGCGCAAAACCGCGCAGGGCTGATTCTGGTCGACATGCACGCCGCGCACGAGCGCATCGTGTACGAGAAGCTCAAGACGGCCTTCGACGGACGCGTGCCGGTCCAACCGCTGCTCGTTCCGGCGACGTTCGCGGCGGAGGCGCTCGAGATCGCCGCGGCTACCGAGCACGCGGATGCGCTCGGCGCACTGGGCTTCGATGTGTCGCCAATCGGCCCGGCAACGCTCGCTGTGCGCGGCATTCCGGCGCCGCTGAAGGATGCCGACGCCGCGGCGCTGGCGCGCGCCGTCCTGCACGATATTCGCGAATACGGCGGATCACGCGCGCTCGACGCGCGGCGCGACGAGCTGCTGTCGACGATGGCATGCCACGGCGCCGTGCGGGCAAACCGCAGCCTGACGGTGATGGAAATGAACGCGCTGCTGCGCGAAATGGAAGCGACCGAGCGCGCCGGCCAGTGCAATCACGGCCGTCCGACGTGGTATCAGCTGAGTCTGCATGATCTCGACCGGCTGTTCATGCGCGGACGCTGACCCCGGATCGATCCGATGATTCCCGCCGTACTCTTGATGGGCCCCACGGCGGCAGGAAAGTCTGCGGTTGCGCTTGCGCTCGCCGCGCGCTTCGGCGGCGAAATCGTCAGCGCCGATTCCGCGCAGGTCTATCGAGGAATGGACATCGGCACGGCGAAGCCGGATGCCGCGGCGCGTGCGATGGTCCCGCATCACCTGCTCGATCTGATCGACCCGACAGAGGCTTATTCTGCGGCGCGCTTTCGTCAGGACGCCGTCGCCGCGGTTGCTGCAATTCGGGCACGCGGCCGAGTCCCGATCGTCGCGGGCGGAACGATGCTCTATTTCAAGGCGCTGCGCGAAGGACTGAGCGCGCTGCCGCAAGCAGACCGCGCGGTCAGAGCCGGGCTCGATGCGCGCGCGATGCGCGTGGGCTGGCCGGCCATGCATGCCGAGCTCGCGCGCATCGATCCCGCCACGGCCATGCGGCTGGCGCCCGCGGATTCGCAGCGGATCCAGCGTGCGCTGGAGGTTCACATGCTGACGGGCAGACCGCTGTCGTCGCTGCAAGGCGCCCGCGAGCCGGACCGCGGGCTTGGCTCGACGATCGACATCGCGCTCGCGCCGTCCGATCGTTCGCAATTGCACGCCGTCATTGCCAGGCGCTTCGACGCGATGCTCGCCGCCGGATTGGTCGACGAGGTGCGCGCACTGCGCGATCGCCACTTGCTCACGCCGCAGATGCCGTCGATGCGCAGCGTCGGTTATCGCCAGGCATTCGCGTACCTCGACGGCGCCGGCGACCTCGCGGCGTTGCGCGAACTCGGGATCGCGGCCACGCGCGGGCTCGCCAAGCGCCAACTCACGTGGATGCGCGGAACGAGCATCGACCCGATCGATTGCTTCGCGGCCGATGTCGTCGAAACGGCGTCCGGGCGCGTCGCGCGTGCGCTCGCCGCCCCGCCCTCCGCCGGCTGACGCCCGGATAGACGTGCAAGCTGCCCGGCCCGGCGCCGCTGCGGGCTCCAATGGCCCCGCGCAACCCCGCATTGACGCTCGGGCCCTTGTTCGCCATGATGCCGGCCTGACCCGAACGCCATTCCAGGAGAGGCAATGCGTACACGTCTGCTCGTTTGCATTTCGGCATTGATCGCGTCGCTGCTGATCGCCGCGCCCGGCTGCGCAAAGACTTTCCGCTGGGCGAGCCAGGGGGACGTCCTCACGTTCGACCCCTATTCCCAGAACGAAAGCTTCAACAATACCTTCAACAGCTACGTCTACGAATCGCTGGTCCAGTACGACAAGAAGTTCGACGTCGTGCCGCAACTGGCGACGAAGTGGGAGCAGGTATCGCCGACGCAGTGGCGCTTCCACCTGCGGCCGAACGTCAAGTTCCACGAGGGCGAGCCGCTCACCGCAGACGACGTCGTGTTCTCGATCAACCGGCAGATGTCGAAGCGGTCGATGACGAAGGCGTACCTCGCGGGCGTCGGCGAGGCGAAGAAAGTCGACGACATGACGGTCGACATCATCACCGACGGCCCGGCACCGGTGCTGCTGCGGCAGTTGACCGACGTGCGCATCATGAGCAAATCGTGGTGCGAGAAGCACAACGTCGTCGAGGTGCAGGACTACCTGGCGAAGGAAGAGACCTACGCCGTCGCGCACGCCAACGGCACCGGCCCCTACATGCTGAAGTCGCGCGAGCCGGACGTCAAGACCGTGCTCGAGGCCAACCCGCACTGGTGGGGCAAGCTCGAGGGCAACGTCACCGAGATCGTCTACACGCCGATCAAGTCGGCGGCCACGCGCACGGCGGCGCTGCTTTCCGGCGAGATCGATTTCGTGCTCGATCCGCCGCTGCAGGACCTCCCGAAGCTCAAGTCCGACCCGAACATCAAGGTCGTCGAGGGCGTGGAAAACCGCACGATCTTCATCGGCATGGACCAGAAGCGCGACGAGCTCCTGTACTCGAACGTCAAGGGCAAGAACCCGTTCAAGGACCTGCGCGTGCGCCAGGCGCTGTACACGGCGATCGACATCGAGGCGATCAAGCGCACGCTGATGCGCGGGCTCTCGATTCCGACCGGCGAGCTGATCACGCCGGAGGTCTACGGCTACTTCCCGCAGGCGAACAAGCGGCCGGCGTACGACGTCGCGAAGGCGAAGGCGCTGCTGAAGGAAGCGGGCTATCCGGACGGCTTCGAGGTCACGCTCGACTGCCCGAACGACCGCTACATCAACGACGCGCAGATCTGCCAGGCGCTGACGTCGATGTGGGCGAAGATCGGCCTCAAGGTCAAGCTCGACGCAATGCCCAAGGCGCAGTACTTCGCCAAGATCAACAAGCACGACACCAGCCTGTACATGCTGGGGTGGGCGGTGGCGACGTTCGACGCGCAGGACGCGCTGCTCAGCCTCGTGCACACGCCGAACGGCAAGGGCGCGGGCGAGTACAACGACGGCAACTACAGCAATCCGAAGATGGACGCGCTGATCGACGCGCTGAGGACCGAAGCCGACGTCAAGAAGCGCCTCGAGATGATCCACGAGGCGCTCACGATGCACACGCAGGACGTCGCCCACATCATGCTGCACCAGCAGATCATCCCGTGGGCGATGCGCAAGAACATCGCGGTCACCCACAGCGCCGACAACCGGCTCCGGATGTGGTGGGTGCACGTCAATTGACCCTGTGACGTGATTGCGGGGCGGCGCGAGCCGCCTTCGCGCCTCCCGCATGCCGGCATTCGTCATCCGCCGCCTGTTGCAGGCGATCGTCGTGATGCTGGTGGTCGCCTTCGTCGCGTTCTCGCTGTTCCAGTACGTCGGCGATCCGGTGCAGCTGATGCTGGGGCAGTTCGCCACGCCGGACGACCGGATCCGGCTCACGCACGAGCTTGGGCTCGACCAGCCGTTCTACGTGCAGTTCTACCACTTCGTGGTCAACGCGGTGCACGGCCAGTTCGGCGTTTCGCTGCGCATCGGACGTCCGGTGTCGGTGCTGCTCGCGCAGCGCCTGCCGGCGACCCTTGAATTGAGCATCTGCGCGGCGCTGCTGGCGCTGTTCGTCGGCATTCCGGTCGGCGTGTACACGGGGCTGCGCCCCAATTCGTGGCTCGCCCGCACGGCGCTGTCGCTGTCGCTGCTCGGCGTGTCGCTGCCGACGTTCCTGATCGGCATCCTGCTCATCCTCGTCTTCGCCGTGTTGCTGGGCTGGCTGCCGGCGTTCGGGCGCGGCGACGTCGTGCAGCTCGGATGGTGGACGACGGGCCTGCTCACACGGAGCGGGCTCAAGTCGCTGATCCTGCCGACGATCACGCTCGGCCTGTTCCAGCTGACGCTGATCATGCGGCTGGTGCGCTCCGAGATGCTCGAAGTGCTGCGCACCGACTACATCAAGTTCGCGCGAGCGCGCGGCCTCACCGACCGCGCGGTCAATTTCGGCCACGCGCTGAAGAACACGCTGGTGCCGGTGATCACGATCACCGGGCTGCAGCTGGGCGCGATCATCGCGTTCTCGATCATCACCGAGCAGGTGTTCCAGTGGCCCGGCATGGGGCTGCTGTTCATCCAGGCGGTGCAGCTACGCCGACATTCCGGTGATGGCGGCGTACCTGTGCCTGATCGCGCTCGTGTTCGTGGCGATCAACCTGATCGTCGACCTGCTCTATTACGTCGTCGATCCGCGCCTTCGCATCGACCGTCCGGGCAGCGCGGGACGCTGATGGCCAATCGCCTGACCGTCGCGCTCCACGGTTCCTGGGACAGCGACCTCGCCTACAGCTTCCGGCATTCGCCGTACGCGATCGTCGCGGCTGCCGTATTCCTGCTGTGCGTCGGCAGCGCGGCGTTCGCGCCGTGGGTCGCGCCGCACAACCCGTTCGACCTGCAGCAGATCGACCTGCTGAACGCCCTGAAGCCGCCCGCGTGGCTGCCCGGCGGCGAGCCGTCGTTTCCGCTCGGCACCGACGACCAGGGACGCGACGTGCTGTCGACGATCCTGTTCGGCGCGCGCATCTCGCTGCTGGTCGGCGTGTGCTCCGTGCTGTTCTCGATGGTGCTCGGCGTGTCGCTCGGCCTGCTCGCCGGCTACGTCGGCGGCAAGACCGACGCCTTCATCATGCGCGTCGCCGACGTGCAGCTGTCGTTCCCGGCGATCCTCATCGCGCTGCTGATCGACGGCGTCGCGCGCGCGCTGCTGCCGGGTGCGCACGACAGCATGGCGTTCTACGTGCTGGTGCTGTCGATCGGCGTTTCCGGCTGGGTGCAGTACGCGCGCACCGTGCGCGGCTCGACGCTGGTCGAGCGGAACAAGGAATACGTGCAGGCGGCGCGGGTGATCGGCATTCATCCGCTGGCGATCATGGTCCGGCACGTGCTGCCGAACGTGCTCGGGCCGGTGCTGGTGATCGCGACGATCCACATCGCGACCGCCATCATCACCGAGGCGACGCTGTCGTTCCTCGGCGTCGGCGTGCCGCCGACGCAGCCGTCGCTCGGGCACGCTGATCCGCATCGGCAACGATTTCCTGTTCTCCGGCGAATGGTGGATCACGCTCTTCCCCGGCGCCGCGCTGGTCGTGATGGTGCTGGCGATCAACCTGCTCGGCGACTGGCTGCGCGACGCGCTCAATCCGAGGCTGCGAACTGAGCGGCGACGGGCCGTCCCAAGCCGCGAACTCCGCTCCCTGGGGGGCAGCGCAGCGGCAAAGCCGCAAGGTGGGGGGACGGCGTCAGCCCGAAGACGGCAGCCGCAAGCGTGGCGAGGCGGACGTCACAACCCCGGCGACGGGCCGGGGCGTAACGGCGAGCCGCTGCTCGACGTGCGCGACCTGCGCGTCGAGTTCCCCACGCGGCGCGGCATGCTGACCGCGGTCGACGACGTGTCGTTCGCACATCGCGCCCGGCGAGGTGCTGGGCGTCGTCGGCGAGTCCGGCGCCGGCAAGTCGCTGACCGGCGCGGCGATCATCGGCCTGCTCGAGCCGCCGGGACGCATCGCCGCGGGCGAGATCCGGCTCGACGGCAGGCGCATCGACAAGCTGCCACACGACGCGATGCGCAAGATCCGCGGCCGCAGGATCGGCGCGATCTTCCAGGATCCGCTCACGTCGCTCAATCCGCTCTACTCGATCGGCAGCCAGCTCGTCGAGACGATCCGCACGCATCTGGACCTGAACGACGCGGGCGGCGCGCAAGCGTGCGATCGAGCTGCTGCAGGAAGTCGGCATCCCCGCGGCCGCGCGGCGCATCGACCACTATCCGCACCAGTTCTCCGGCGGCATGCGCCAGCGCGTCGTGATCGCGCTGGCGCTGGCCGCGCGAGCCGCGGCTGATCATCGCCGACGAGCCGACGACCGCGCTCGACGTGTCGATCCAGGCGCAGATCATCACGCTGCTGAAGCGCCTGTGCCGCGACCACGGCACCGCGGTGATGCTGGTCACGCACGACATGGGCGTGATCGCCGAGACCGCGGACCGCGTGGCGGTGATGTACGCCGGGCCGCATCGTCGAGATCGGGCCGGTGGCCGATGTCATTCGCGCGCCGAAGCATCCGTACACGGTCGGGCTGATGGGATCGATCCCGTCGCTCGTCGGCGAGCGCGAGCACCTGGTGCAGATCGACGGCGCGATGCCGCGGCTGAACGCGATTCCCTCGGGCTGCGCGTTCAATCCGCGCTGCCCGCGCGTGTTCGACCGCTGCCGGCGCGAGCGGCCCGACCTGCTGCGACGCGGGCGCATCGCGCGCCGCGTGCTGGCTCTACGCCGAGCGCCGGAGGCTGACAGCATGAGCCTGGCCGGCCGCGAGCGTCCTGCTGAAGCTCGCGCTGCGAGCAAGACGTTCGACGTGTCGCCGCCGTGGCTGACGCGCGTGCTGGACGCCAGGCCGCGGCAGTTGCTGCACGCAGTCGACGGCGTCAGCTTCGACATCAGGCGCGGCGAGACGCTGGGCCTCGTCGGCGAATCCGGGTGCGGCAAGTCGACGGTCGCGCGCCTGATCGTCGGGCTTGTATCGCGCCGACCGCCGGGCACGATCACGTTCGACGGCACGAATGTCGCGGCGCTCGCCGAAGGGCAGCCGCAACCGGGCGCTGCGCCGCAAGCTGCAGATGATCTTCCAGGATCCGTATGCAAGTCTCAATCCGCGCTGGCGGGTCGTCGACATCGTCGCCGAGCCGATCCGCGCCCACGGCTGGTGCGCGGGCGCGCCGCGCGATTCGCGCGCGCGTCGACGAGTTGCTCGACGCAGGTGGGCCTCGCCGCGGCGGACGGCCAGAAATACCCGCACCAGTTCTCCGGCGGCCAGCGGCAGCGCATCTCGATCGCGCGCGCGCTGGCGAGCGAGCCCGAATTCCTCGTCTGCGACGAGCCGACGTCGGCGCTCGACGTTTCGGTGCAGGCGCAGGTCCTGAACCTGATGCGCGACCTGCAGCGCGCGCTCGGCTCACCTACCTGTTCATCTCGCACAATCTCGCGGTCGTGCACCACATCGCCGACCGCGTCGGCGTGATGTACCTCGGCCGCATCGTCGAGCTGGCCGACAAGCAGGCGCTGTTCGCGCGCCCGCAGCATCCCGTACACGCGGATGCTGCTCGATGCGATTCCCGACCTCGCGATGAGCGGCAAGTCGCGCACGCCGGTCGCGGGCGAGGTGCCCAACCCGCTGACGCCGCCGCCCGGCTGCACGTTCCACCCGCGCTGTCCGTACGCCAACGAGCGCTGCCGGACGGAGGTGCCGCTGCTGAAGCCGGCGCCGTCGGGCGGCGCCGTTGCGTGCCACGCCGTCGAGGAGCGGCGCATTCCGATCGTTCCGGTGGCGGCAACGGCCGGCTAGATACGCCTGCCGCGTCATCCCGGCGCGAGTCGTCTTCCGCACGTCACGCGGCGAGCGCGTGGAAGGCCACGTGGTTGCGGCCGGCGCGCCGCGCGGCGTACATCGCCGTGTTCGCCGCCGCCATCACGCCGGCCGAATCGTCCGCATCCTCGGGAAAGAACGCGATCCCGATCGACGCGCCGATCGGCGAGTCCGCGAGCGGCGGCTGCGACGGATCGTTCAGTTCGTCGCGCAGGCGCTGTGCGAGCAGCGCGAGGTCCCGCCCCTCGCAGGCGTAGGGGGTGACCAGTGCGAATTCCGTCGTGTCGAGGCGCGCGAAGACGTCTCCCGCACGCGAGGCGGCGCGGAATCGTCGCGCGATCTCGACGAGCAGCAGATCGGCCGCGTGATCGCCGTGCAGCTCGCTCACCGCACCGCAGCCGTTGATGTCGATGAACAGCACGCCGACACGGCCTTTCTCGCGTCTCGCGTGCGCGATCGCGTACGCGAGCCACTCGGCGAAGAATCGCCGGTTGGGAAGGCCCGTCGATGGATCGTGGCTCGTTTCTTCGGCGATGCGCTCGGCGAGGACCCGACGCACGCGGGCGCCGCGCAGGAGCGCTGCCAGCGCGACGGAGCCGCAGCCGATCAGCAACGCGGCGAGCAGTGCGGCATCGCGCTCGACGTCCGCGAAGCGCTCGCGCGCGGCGGACGCCTGGGTGCGACGCTCGGCGACAGCCTCCCGGTCCTGCGCCGCTACCTCCTGCTGGATCGAGTCCAGCAGAGGAGCGCGATCCGCCGGCGCGTCCTGCTGCGCGGTGTCGATTGTCGACGACAGGTCGGATAGCACATCCGACAGCTGCAGCAGGTCCTCTGCGCGCCGTTCGGCTGCCACATATTCGCGGCCGTCGGAGATCGCAATGCCGGCGGCCACGCTCAGCGCGAGCACTCCCGCGGCGAACGCGGCGACGATGCGTGACTCGGCGGATAATCGCTTGCCCATGCGCATTCGACAGAGATGTAATGCACTGAAATAAAGCAACCTCCGGGCCAGCGCGCTCAAACGCACTAAAATAGCGCTCGCAACCAGCGTTCACTCATTCCAGGGCCGCCATGCACGCGCGCACGCTCTACGACAAATTGTGGGACAGCCACGTCGTCCGCCAGCAGGACGACGGCACCGCCCTGATCTACATCGATCGGCATCTGGTGCACGAGGTGACGAGTCCGCAGGCGTACGAAGGCCTGCGGATCGCGGGCCGCACGCCGTGGCGCGTCGAGTCGATCGTCGCCACCGCCGACCACAACACGCCGACGACGCATTGGGACGAGGGCATCCGCGACCCGATTTCGCGTACGCAGGTCGAAGCGCTCGACTGCGAACATCCGCAGCTTCGGCGCGAAGGCCTATTTTCCGTTTCGCGACAAGCGTCAGGGCATCGTCCACGTGATCGGACCGGAAAACGGGGCCACGCTGCCCGGGATGACGGTCGTCTGCGGCGATTCGCACACGAGCACGCACGGCGCGTTCGCGGCGCTCGCATTCGGCATCGGCACCACCGAAGTCGAGCACGTGCTGGCAACCCAGTGCCTGCTGATGAAAAAAGCGAAGGCGATGCTGATCCGCGTCGACGGCGCGCTGCCTCCCGGCGTCACGGCGAAGGACCTCATGCTGTCGATCATCGGGCGCATCGGCACCGCCGGCGGCACCGGGCATGCGATCGAATTCGCCGGCGACGCCGTGCGCGCGCTGTCGATGGAAGGGCGCATGACGATGTGCAACATGTCGATCGAGGCCGGCGCACGCGCCGGCATGATCGCCGTCGATGCGCGCACGCTCGAGTACCTGAAAGGGCGCGTCGTTCGCGCCGAGCGGCGAGACGTGGACGCGCGCCGTCGAATACTGGCGCACGCTGGTCAGCGATGCCGGCCGCGAAATTCGACGCGACGCATGTGTTCGATGCCGCAGCAGTTCGCCCGCAGGTCACGTGGGGCACGTCGCCGGAGATGGTCGTGTCGATCGAGGACCGCGTTCCGGATCCCGATCGCGAGCGCAATGGCGAGCGCCGCGAAGGCATCGTGCGGGCGCTCGAATACATGGGGCTCACGCCGAACGTGCCGATCACCGACATCCGCATCGACAAGGTGTTCATCGGCTCGTGCACGAATTCGCGCATCGAGGACCTGCGCGAGGCGGCCGGCATTGCGCGCGGGCGCCACGTCGCCGGCAGCGTGCGGCTCGCGATGGTCGTGCCCGGGCTCGGGTCTCGTCAAGGCGCAGGCGGAGGCCGAGGGTCTCGATCGCATCGTTCCGCGACGCCGGGTTCGAGTGGCGCGAGCCGGGATGCTCGATGTGCCTCGCGATGAACGACGACCGGCTCGAGCCGGGCGAGCGCTGCGCGTCGACGTCGAACCGCAACTTCGAGGGCCGGCAGGGCGCGGGCGGCCGCACGCATCTCGTCAGCCCGGCGATGGCCGCGGCCGCCGCCATCGCCGGGCATTTCGTCGACGTTCGTCGACTCTACTGAGTACGACGCCATGCAGCCGTTTCGCATCCACACGGGACTCGTCGCGCCGCTCGACCGCGCCAACGTCGACACCGACGCGATCATCCCGAAGCAGTTCCTGAAGTCGATCAAGCGCTCGGGCTTCGGCGCGAACCTGTTCGACGCCTGGCGCTACCTCGACCGCGGCGAGCCCGGAATGGATCCGGCGTCGCGCCGCCCGAATCCCGATTTCGTGCTCAACCAGCCGCGCTACCGCGGCGCGTCGATCCTGCTGGCGCGCCGCAACTTCGGCTGCGGCAGCTCGCGCGAGCACGCGCCGTGGGCGCTTGCCGACTACGGCTTTCGCGCGCTGATCGCGCCGTCGTACGCCGACATCTTCTACAACAACTGCTTCAAGAACGGCCTGCTGCCGATCGTGCTGCCCGATGCCGAGGTCGACCGGCTCTTCGCCGACGTCGCCGCATTTCCCGGCTTTGCGCTGACGATCGACCTCGAGCAGCAGGTCGTCTTGCGGCCGACGGTTCGCTCGTGTCGGGCTTCGACGTCGATCCGTTCCGCAAGCAATGCCTGCTGAACGGCTGGGACGACATCGGCCTGACGCTGCAGCACGCCGACGAGATCCGCGCGTTCGAAGCACGGCATCTGCGCGACCAGCCGTGGCTGTGATCGCGCCGCGACGCCGCGGCGCACGTGCGTTCGAAGGTCGTCGCGCACGGCCGCCGCGATGAAGATCGCGATCCTGCCGGGCGACGGCATCGGCCCGGAGATCGTCGCGGAGGCCGAAAGGTCCTCGAGCGGCTGCGCGGCGACGGACTGCCGATCGAGACCGAGCGCGGCGCGATCGGCGGCGCCGGCTACGATGCTGCCGGCGATCCGCTGCCCGACGCGACGCTCGCGCTTGCGCGCGCGGCCGACGCCGTGCTGCTCGGCGCCGTCGGCGGGCCGCGCTACGACACGCTGCCGCGCGAGCTCCGCCCCGAGCAGGGAATCCTCGGGATCCGCAAGGCGCTCGGGCTGTTCGCCAACCTGCGCCCGGCGCTTGCCTATCCCGAGCTGGCCGGTGCGTCGACGCTGAAGCCCGAGGTCGTCGCGGGACTCGACCTCGTCATCGTGCGCGAGCTGACCGGCGACATCTATTTCGGCGAGCCGCGCGGCCGTCGCACGAATGCGGCCGGCGAGCGCGAAGGCTTCGACACGATGCATTACGCCGCGAGCGAAATCGCGCGCATCGCGCGCGTCGGCTTCGAGACCGCGCGAAAGCGCAGGCGCAAGCTCGTGTCCGTCGACAAGGCCAACGTGCTCGACACGTCGATCCTATGGCGCGAGGTCGTCGGCGAAGTCGCGCGCGACTATCCCGACGTCGAGCTCTCGCACATGTACGTCGACAACGCGGCGATGCAGCTCGTGCGCAATCCGAAGAGCTTCGACGTGATCGTCACGGGCAACCTGTTCGGCGACATCCTGTCCGACGAGGCGTCGATGCTCGCGGGATCGATCGGCATGCTGCCGTCGGCGTCGCTCGATGCCGCGGGCAAGGGCCTCTACGAGCCGATCCACGGCTCGGCGCCGGACATCGCCGGCAAGGACGCCGCGAATCCGCTGGCGACGATCCTGTCGGTGGCGATGATGTTCCGCCACACGTTTGCGCGCGCCGACGTTGCCGACCGGATCGAAGCCGCCGTGCGCACGGTGCTGCGCAGCGGAGCTGCGCACGGCCGACATCGCCGGCGCGGGCGACGCGGTCGATCGGGACGCGCGCGATGGGCGACGCGGTCGTCGCCGCGCTGCGGCAGGCGTGACGATGGCGCGCCGTCACCCGATCGTCGTCCGCCGCGCCGAGGCTCGCGATGCCGATGCGATCACGGGCACGTTCGCGGCGCCGAACGCCATCGCCGGCACGCTTCAATTGCCATTTCCATCGATCAAGAACTGGACGAAATGGATCGATGAGATGCCGGCCGGCGACTATCTGCTGGTCGCCGAAATCGACGGCGACGTCGTCGGCAATCTCGGCTTGCACTCGGTGTCTAAATCGCCGCGCCGCCGGCACGCGGGATCGATCGGAATGGCCGTCCGCGACGATTGGCAACGCCGCGGGATCGGAACGGCGCTCATGTCGGCCGCCGTGGACCTTGCCGACAACTGGATCGGTTATGCGCGGCTCGAACTGACGGTTTACACCGACAACGCGGCGGCCGTTGCGCTGTACCGGAAATTCGGATTCGAGGTCGAAGGCACCGCGCGCCGCTATGCGCTTCGCGAAGGCAGGTTCGTCGATGCATTCATGATGGCGCGGCACGCACCGTGCCGGCATCCGCCGCGGCGTCGAAACCGCTGCACGTGTCGAAGGCATCCGTCGCGCGGCCGCGCCGGAGATCGAAGACATGAGCCGATTCGCCGGCGCGATGCAGGTACGATGGCAGGACACGGGGCTGTGGAGTCGATGATGCGGGTCGGATTCGTCGGTTGGCGCGGGATGGTGGGGTCGGTGCTGCATGCAGCGGATGCTGAGCCGAGCGCGATTTCGATCACGATCGACACCGGTGTTCTTCTCGACGTCGAGCGCCGGCGGCAAGGGCCCGCGATCGGCAGGACGCGCCTGCCGCTGCGCGACGCGAACGATCCCGCCGCGTTTCGCGGCGCTCGACGCGATCGTCACCTGCCAGGGCGGCGACTGGACCAAGGACGATGTACCCGCAGCTGCGCGCCGCGGGCTGCGACGGCTACTGGATCGATGCCGCATCGGCGCTGCGGATGCGCGACGACGCGGTGATCATCCTCGACCCGGTCAACCGCGACGTCATCGATCGCGCGCTCGCCGCGGGAGTGACGCAACTTCATCGGCGGCAACTGCACGGTCAGCCTGATGATGATGGCGCTCGCGGGACTCTGCCGGCACGACCTCGTCGAGTGGATGACGTGCATGACCTACCAGGCGGCTTCCGGCGCCGGCGCGCAGAACATGCGCGAGCTGCTGCAGCAGATGGGCTGCGCGCATCTCGCCGCGAAGGCGCTGCTCGACGATCCGGCATCGTCGATCCTCGACATCGACCGCGAAGTCGCCGGCATCCTGCGCGACGAGCGATTTCCGACCGAGCATACCGGCGTCCCGCTCGCGGGAAGCCTGATTCCCGTGGATCGACAAGGATCTCGGCAACGGCATGAGCCGCGAGGAATGGAAGGGCGGCGCCGAAGCGAACAAGATCCTCGGCCGCGAAGCGAATGCCGATTCCGATCGATCGATCTGCGTGCGCATCGGCGCGATGCGCTGCCACTCGCAGGCGCTGACGATCAAGCTCAGACGCGACGTCGCCGCTCGCCGAGATCGAGCGATGCTCGCCGGCGCGCAACGACTGGGTGCGCGTCGTCCCCAACAACCGCGACGCGAGCATTCGGCGCCTGACGCCCGCCGCGGTCACCGGCACGCTCGAGATTCCGATCGGACGCCTGCGCAAGCTCGCGATGGGTCCGCGAGTACCTCGGCGCGTTCACCTGTCGGCGACCAGTTGCTGTGGGGCGCCGCCGAGCCGCTGCGCCGCATGCTGCGCATCCTGCTGCGACCGCTGAGCGTCGCGCCCGGCCCGTCGCGTCGCAGCGTCATCGCCATATTGCGCGGCGGCGTTCCGGGCCGCCTCGGAATCGCAGCGTCTTGGCGTTTGCGCGGGCGTCATCGCGCGGACTGCCGCCGTGGCGTATTTCCGGCAGCTTTATGCAAGCGGGCTGACGCGGTCGCGGCGCGATTGCACACCGTAGCCCCGTCGTCCGACTCGATTGCAACACCGCGGAGAACACCGCCGCGGTACCATATGTTGTGGCGTCGCGGCGACGCGTCCGCTACAGCTTGCGCGCCGGGTAGCACATCGGCATGAACTGTGTTGCACTGCGTCGCGGACATCCGTGAAAACGCATCTAATACCGGGGTTTAGCTTGCACCGCTAACTCCATGATGTTATGTTAGCCCGAGCTAAACAGCCGATTCCGAAGAGGTCGGTCATGCGCGCAAAACCCATCCTCAAGTACAGCCTGGTGGCAGGCGCGCTGGCCCTCTCCGGGCCACGCGCTCGGCACTGGGGCTCGGCAGGCTGACGGTCGATTCGGCGCTGGGCCAGCCGCTTTCGGCCCGGATCGAGCTCACGTCGGCGACGAAGGAAGACCTCGATTCGCTGCGCGCCACGGATCGCCGACCCGTCGCTTTACCGGCAGAACAACCTCGCCTACCAGGCGCGCTGTCGCGCGCGCGCGTTTCGCTCGAGAGCGGCGCGAGCGGCGCGCCGTACCTGAAGATCACGTCGCCGGCGCGCGTCAGCGAGCCGTTCCTCGACCTGCTGATCGAGCTCAACTGGGCCTCCGGGCGCGTCGTGCGCGACTACACGTTCCTGCTCGATCCGCCGGGCATGCCGGCCGCTGCGGCGACCGAGCCGGTCGACGCCCGCCGCGCCGGACGCCGGCGCGGACGAGCGCCGCCCCGCGCGCCGCCGCCGCGCCCGCTGCGGCGCGCCGCGCGGCCGCAGCGCGGCGCGCCGCGGCGGAGGCGGCGAGCACCTACACGGTGCAGCCGCGGCGACACGCTGTCGAAGATTGCCAACGCAGTACAAGCCGGCCGACGCGACCCTCGACCAGATGCTGGTCGCGCTTTTCAGCAGCAACGAGGACGCGTTCGACGGCAAGAACATGAACCGCCTGCGCGCCGGCGCGATCATCACGATCCCGAGCGCCGCCGACGACGCAGGCGACGCCGCCTGCCGAAGCGACGCAAGGTCGTGCACGTGCAGGCCTCCGACTGGCGCGCTTATCGCGATCGCGTCGCGGCGGCCGCGCCCGCGGCCGAAGGCGGTGCCGCCGTGAGGCCAGCGGGCGCGATCGGCACCGCGGTCGAGGAAAAGACGCCCGCCGCGCGCAGCCGGCCGCGACCAGCTTCGCGTGTCGCGCGCAGCGGGCACGGGCAAGGGCGGCGCAAGCGCCGCCGAAGAAGCGTCGCGCGCGACCAGGCGCTGAAGGAAGCGCAGTCGCGCATCGCCGAGCTCGAGAAGACGTTGACGGACATGCAGCGCGCCGTCGAGCTGCAAGAACCAGACGCTGGCGCAGCTGCAGGCGCAGGCCGACGCCGCCAAGGGCAAGGCGCCGGCGCCGGCTGCCGCGCCGGCGCCGACCGCGATCCGCCGCTGGCGCGGCAACGCAAGGCCGAGTCGACGGCCGGCGCCGAACGCGGAGCGCCCAAGCCGCCGACCTGCGCCGCCGAAGCGCCAGGCGGCGCGCCGGCACCGGCGACCAGCGCCGCCGAGTCACCGCCGAAGGCCGCCGCGCCGAAAGCCGCCGCGGCGGCGCCGAAGGCGCCGCCGAAGCCCGCCCGGGCTTCTTCGAGGATCTCTCTCGCAACACGCCGACGTGGGCCATCGGCGCCGGCGCGCTCGCGTGCTCGGCGGCATCGCCGCGCTGGTCGCCGCGCGCCGCCGCAAGACGCACCAAGTTCGAGGACAGCATCATCTCGGGCACCGACATCAAGACCAACACCGTGTTCGGCTCGACCGGCGGCGGCGTCGTCAACACCGGCGACAACTCGCTCGCGAGCGATTTCAGCCGCGAGGGCCTCGGCAACATCGACACCGACGAAGTCGATCCGATCGCCGAAGCCGAGGTGTACCTCGCCTACGGGCGCGATGCGCAGGCCGAGGAAATCCTGAAGGACGCGCTGAAGAAGGATCCGCAGCGCCAGGAGATCTACCTGAAGCTGCTCGAGATCCACGCGCAGCACAACAAGCCGTCAGGCGTTCGAGACCGTCGCCGCCGAGCTCTTCGCGCGTCGCCACGGGCAGGGCGAAGTCTGGCAGAAGGCGGTGGCGCTCGGCCGCCAGCTCGATCCCGCACAATCCGATGTTCGCAGAAAGCGGCCGCGACCGCGCCGGCGGCTCGCCGCTGCACGCCGCGGCCGCCGCGCCGCCGCGCTCGCCGCTGCATGCGGACGCCGCGCGCTCAACGACGGCGACATCTCCATTGCGCCCGGCGACTGCGCAGTCCGCCAATCACCGGCCGAGCATTCTCGCCGGCGCCGAAGATGCGCTCGCGCGCAGTTCGAGCACGCCGGTCGCGGACAGTGGCCGCGGCCACGCAGCGCTCACGCGACGTCGCACGGCCGAGACGTGCCGGCGCTGCGACCGCCGCGCTGGCGGGCGCGCTGGCCGCGCAGCAAGTCGCACGCTCGGCCACTCGGCGAGCGATTTGTCGACGCGCGTCGACACGCCCGCCGAGCAACCGCGCTTCGACCTCGATTTCCACCTGGACGATGCCGAGCGTCCGGCGCCGTTCAAACCGGCCGAGCCCGAGCCGGAACCGGCGCAGGCGAGCGCCCCCGCGCAGTTCGGGCATCCCGCGGGCGCGCTCGAGCTCGACAAGCTCGATCTGTCGTTCGATCCCGGATCGCCCGACGTTCGACGATCCGACGCCGTCGGTGCTCGACGGCCAATGGCACGACGCCGCGACGAAGCTCGACCTCGCCAAGGCGTACCAGGAAATGGGCGACGTCGACGGCGCGCGCGAGATCCTGCAGGAAGTGCTGCACGAGGGCGACGAGCAGCAGAAATCCGAGGCGCAGGCGCTGCTCGCGAAGCTCGCCTCGTAACGTGCGCGCAAAGTTTCGCGCCGCCATCGCCGATGCGCATGCACTGGCACTCGAATACGACGGCCGCGCAATTCTGCGGCTTTCAGTCGCAGCCGTCCGCCTGCGGCGTCCAGGATGCGCTCGAAGCCGCGCTGGCATCGATTGCGGGCGACGCGCGTGCGCGTCGCGGCCGCGGGCCGTACCGACGCCGGCGTCCACGCGACCTCGCAGATCGTGCATTTCGACGCGCCGGTCGCGCGCCCGCAGACTGCGTGGGTCCGCGGCGTCAATGCCCACCTGCCGCCGGCCGCGGCCGTGCTGTGGTGCGCAGCCGGTCGCGGATGAATTCCATGCGCGCTTCGCTGCGTCTCGGACGCCATTACACGTACCTGCTGCTGAATCGCGCCGAGCGGCCCGGCGCTCGACGTGCGGCCGCGTCGGCTGGCATCACGCGCCGCTCGACGTCGACGGCGATGCGCGAGGCCGCCGCGGCATCTGCTCGGCACGCATGACTTTTCGGCGTTTCGCGCTGCGGAGTGCCAGGCGAAATCGCCGGTGAAGACGCTGCGGAGGCTGGACATCGCGCGGCGGCGGCGGCAATCATCCGCTTCGACTTTGCGGCCGACGCGTTCCTCCATCATATGGTGCGCAACATCGTCGGCGCGCTGGTCGACGTCGGCGCCGGCAAGCATGCGGCCGCCTGGATGGCCGAGTTGCTGGCGGCGGCCGATCGCACCCGCGGCGCGCCGACGTTCGCACCCGACGGGCTGTATTTCGTCGGCGCGGATTACGATGCGCGCTTTGCGCTGCCGTCGACGCGCCGCGACGTGCCCGCGATCCCGGCGTGATCGCACCGCACGCGCAGCTCCCGACACGACATGCCCGACGATCCTCCGCACGCGCACGCGCGTCAAGATCTGCGGCATCACGCGCGTGGCCGACGCGCTGGCCGCCGCGGATGCGGGCGCCGATGCGATCGGGCTCGTGTTCTGGCCGGGAACGCCGCGCGTCGTGACGCATGCGCAGGCGCAGCGCGATCGTCGCCGCGTTGCCGCCGTTCGTTTGCGTCGTCGGCTTGTTCGTCGACCCCGAGCCGCAGGCGGTGCGCGACGCGCTCGCCGCCGTGCCGCTCGACCTGCTGCAGTTCCACGGCAGCGAGCCCGCGGACCTGTGCCGCGCGTTCGGCCGCCGCTACGTGAAGGCGATTCCGGTCGCGGGATGGGGTCGATTTGCTAGAATGCGTGTCGCCATACGACGACGCTGCCGGCCTGCTGTTCGACGCGTTCCGCGACGGCGACCTGCCTGGCGGAACCGGCCGCATGTTCGATTGGGGGAGGCTCACGGCGGACGTGCGCGCGCGGCTTGCGCGGCCGCTGATTCTTTCCGGCGGGCTCGATGCAGGCAACGTCGGCGCGCGCGATTCGCGACGTGAATCCATGGGCCGTCGACGTTTCGTCCGGCGTCGAGGAACGCGGACCCGACGGCGCACCGCGCCGCGGGCTGAAGGACGCGGCGCGCATCAGGGCGTTCGTGCAAGGAGTGCGCAGTGCAGATGGCGGAGCTTCACGAATACATGACCTGCCCGACGAGCGCGGGCATTTCGGCCCCTACGGCGGCGTGTTCGTCGCCGAGACGCTGATCGCGGCGCTCGACGAGCTGAAGACGCAGTACGCGCGCTACCGCAACGATCCCGACTTCGTCGCGGAATTCGAGCGCGAGCTCAAGCATTACGTCGGCCGCCCGTCGCCCGTCTATCACGCGCGAGCGCTGGTCGCGCGAGCTCGGCGGCGCGCAGATCTGGCTGAAGCGCGAGGACCTGAACCACACCGGCGCGCACAAGATCAACAACTGCATCGGCCAGGCGCTGCTCGCGAAGCGGCTCGGCAAGCGGCGCGTGATCGCCGAGACCGGCGCCGGCCAGCACGGCGTCGCGACGGCGACGGTCGCCGCGCGCTTCGGCATGGAGTGCGTCGTCTACATGGGCTCGGAGGACGTGAAGCGCCAGGCGCAGAACGTCTTCCGGATGAAGCTGCTGGGCGCGACCGTCGTGCCGGTCGAGTCGGGATCGAAGACGCTGAAGGACGCGCTGAACGAGGCGATGCGCGACTGGGTGACCAACGTCGACACGACGTTCTACATCATCGGCACCGTCGCCGGTCCGCATCCGTATCCGATGATGGTGCGCGATTTCCAGAGCGTCATCGGCCGCGAATGCCTGACGCAGATGCCCGAGGCGGCCGGGTCGCCAGCCCGATGCGGTGATCGCGTGCGTCGGCGGCGGCAGCAACGCGATGGGCATCTTCCACGCCGTACATCGGCAATCCCGACGTGCGGCTCGATCGGCGTCGAGGCGGCGGGCGAGGGCATCGCCACCGGCCGCCATGCCGCGTCGCTGATCGCGGGCCGCCCCGGCGTCCTGCACGGCAACCGCACGTATCTGCTGCAGGACGCCGACGGGCAGATCAGTCGAGACGCATTCGATCTCGGCGGGGCTCGACTATCCGGGCGTCGGCCCCGAGCACGCATGGCTGAAGGACACCGGGCGCGCCGAATACGTGTCGGTCACCGACGACGAGGCGCTCGCGGCGTTCCACGCGTGCTGCCGCATCGAGGGCATCATTCCGGCGCTCGAGTCGGCGCACGCGCTCGCGTACGCGACGCAGGCTTGCGCCGACGCTGCGCGCGCGACAGGATCCTGCTCGTGAATCTCTCCGGCCGCGGCGACAAGGACATGACGACGGTCGCCGAGCGCGCGAATCCGAGTCCATCGAAGTCTTGAATCGCATCGACGCCATCGTTCGCGCAGCGACGCACGGCCGGCCGGACGGCGCTCATTCCCTATGTCACCGCCGGCGATCCATCGCTCGGCCGCGACGCTGCCGCATCATGCGATGCGCTGGTGCGCGCCGGCGCCGACGTCATCGAGCTCGGCGTGCCGTTCTCCGATCCGATGGCCGACGGCCCGGTGATCCAGCGCGCGTCGGAGCGCGCGCTGGCGCAGGGCGTCGGGCTTGCGCGACGTGCTGGAGCTGGTCGTCGCAGTTTCGCAGCCGCAACGCGACGACGCCGATCGTGCTGATGGGCTACGCGAATCCGATCGAAGCGATGGGCGTCGCGGCGTTCGCCGATCGCGCGCGCGAAGCCGGCGTCGACGGCGTCCTCGTCGTCGACTATCCGCCGGAGGAAGCGGCGGAGTTCGCCGCGCTGCTCCGCGCGCGCGACATCGCGCCGATCTTCCTGCTCGCGCCGACGACGCCGCAGGCGCGCATCGACCGCAGTCGCGAAGCTCGCGCGCGGGCTACGTCTACTACGTGTCGCTGAAGGGCGTCACCGGCGCGGGCCATCTCGACACCGCCGACGTCGCGCGGAAGCTCGCCGAGATCCGCCGGCACGTCGCGCTGCCGGTGGGCGTCGGCTTCGGCATCCGCGACGCCGCGAGCGCGCGCGCGATCGCCGCGCACGCCGACGCCATCGTCATCGGCAGCCGGATCATCCAGGAGATCGAGAACGGCGCCGCCGGGCCAGGCCGCCGAACGCGCGCGGCGCGTGTCGCTCGCGACGATCCGCAGCGCGCTCGACGCGACGGCCGAGCGCGTCGCACGAGCCCGACGAGCGCGCGAACCGCGCTGACGCGCGGCGCAGGCGACCAATGAGCTGGCTGCAGAAACTGCTGCCGCCGCGCATCAAGAGCACGCCGGGCGCGCGCAAGACGCCGGTCCCCGAAGGCTTGTGGGTCAAGTGTCCGTCGTGCGAAGCGGTGCTCTATCGCACCGACCTCGAGAAGAACCTGTTCGTGTGCCCGAAGTGCAACCACCACAACCGCGTTCGTCGCGCGAGCGCATCGAGCAGTTGCTCGATCCCGAAGGCCGCTTCGAGATCGGCCCCGAAGTCGTGCCGGTCGACAGCCTCAAGTTCAAGGACCAGAAGAAGTATCCGGAGCGCCTCGCGGCGGCGCTCGAGGAGACCGGAGAGACCGACGCGCTCGTCGTGATGCAGGGCAGCGTCAAGAGCGTGCCGCTGGTGCTCGCCGCGTTCGAGTTCAATTTCATGGGCGGCTCGATGGGATCGGTCGTCGGCGAGCGGTTCGTGCGCGGCGTGCGCGTCGCGTACGAGAACCGGCTGCCGTTCGTCTGCGTGTCCGCTTCGGGCGGCGCGCGGATGCAGGAAGGCGTCAATTCGCTGTTCCAGATGGCCAAGACGACCGCCGTGCTGCAGGAGCTGACGAAGGCGCGGCTGCCGTTCGTGTCGATCCTCACCGATCCGACGATGGGCGGCGTCTCGGCGTCGTTCGCGTTCGTCGCCGACCTCGTGCTCGCCGAGCCCGGCGCGCTGATCGGCTTCGCCGGCCCGCGCGTGATCGAGCAGACGGTGCGCGAAAAGCTGCCCGAGGGCTTCCAGCGCGCCGAGTTCCTGATCGAAAAGGGCGCGCTCGACATGATCGTCGACCGGCGCAATTTGCGCGACGAGCTCGCGCGCCTGCTGGCGTTGCTGACGCGGCAGCCGGCGCCCAGCGCCTGACGGCCGTTCCCGCAGTCTCCCGCGCTCCCGGGACGGCGCGCACATCCGTTCCGACGCACTTGACGTGAAGCGACCCCCAACGCTCGCCGCCTGGCTCGCGTACCTCGAGACGCTGCATCCGAAGTCGATCGCGATGGGACTCGACCGCGTCGCGGCAGTCGCGCGCGCGGATGGCCATTCGCGCTCGACTGCCCGGTCATCACCGTCGCCGGCACCAACGGCAAGGGCTCGACCTGCGCGATGCTCGAGGCGATCTACAGGCACGCCGGGTTTCGCACGGGCCTCTATACGTCGCCGCACCTGCTGCGCTTCAACGAGCGCGTGCGCATGCTCGGCGCGGAGGCGAGCGACGCGGCGCTCGTCGCGGCGTTCGATGCCGTCGAGACGGCACGCGCCTCCGGCTCCGTTGCGCAAGACGCGGCCGGGGCAGCAGCCCGCGACGGTGCGGCGTTGGCCGCCGCGCCGGTCCCGCTCACGTACTTCGAATTCGGCACGCTCGCCGCGCTGGCGCTCTTCGCGCGAAGCGCGACTCGACGTGCTGGTGCTCGAAGTGGGGCTCGGCGGGCGGCTCGATGCGGTGAACATCGTCGACGCCGACGTTGCCGTCGTCACGACGTCGATCTCGACCATCATCGACTATCTCGGTCCGACGCGCGACGCCATCGGCCGCGAGAAAGCCGGCATCTTCCGCGCGGGACGGCCCGCCGTCTGCGGCGAGCCGAACCCGCCGCGCTCGCTCGCTCGCGCACGCGCAAGCGACGGGCACGCCGCTGTGGCGAGTCGGGCGCGACTACGGCTATGCGGCCGAGGGTCGCAATGGCGCTACCGGGGGCCGGGCGGCGCGCTCTACGGCCTGCCGGTTCCGGCGCTGCGCGGCGGCTACCAGCTCGGCAACGCGGCGACGGCGCTTGCCGCCATCGACGCGCTGCGCGAACGCCTTCCGGTGCCGGCCGGCGCGGTGCGCGACGGTCTCGTGCACGTCGAGCTGCCCGGCCGCTTCCAGGTGCTGCCCGGGCGTCCGGCGATCGTCCTCGACGTCGCGCACAATCCGCACGCCGCGCGCGTGCTCGCGGAGGCACTGGGGTCGATGGGGTTTCATCCCCGCACGTTCGCGGTGTTCGGCATGCTCGCCGACAAGGACATCGACGGCGTCGTCGCCGCGGTCAAGGCGCGCATCGACAGGTGGTACGTCGCGACGCTGCCGGGGCCGCGGGGCGCGCCGGCGGTCCGGATCGCAACGCGTTGCGCGCGGCCGGCATCGCGGCAGACGCGATCCATTCGTTCGACGATATCGCGCAGGCGTTCGACGCGGCGCGCGCGAAGCGAACGAGGCTGATAGAATCGCGGCCTTCGGTTCGTTCCTGACCGTTGCCGCGGCGCTGACCGCGGCGCGCGTACGGCGGTGACGGCGCGGAATTTCAGACGATGGCAGAACCTGCGGATCTCAACGTTGACGAATTGCGGCGGCGCGCGCGGCGCCGCCTCGTCGGCGCCGTCGTGCTGGCGCTCGGTGTCGCGGTCATCGTTCCGATGCTGCTCGAAACCGAGCAGAAGCCACTGGGCGACGATGTGTCGGTCAAGATTCCGCCGGTCGACGACAGCAAGTTCGTCAATCGGCTGAGCGAAAAGGGCGCGAAGGACACTGCCAGGACCGCAGCGAAAGCATCGTCCCCTCGAAGGACGACGCGGCCAAGGACGCGGCGGCTGCGAATGCCGCGCCGGCGAGCCCCGATCGCACGCGAATTGACACGCGCCTCGCCGACGCGCCTGCCGGCGGTACCCCGCCCGCTACGCCTGCGCCGCCTCGACGGCGGGCGGCGCCCCTGCGAATGCGGGCGGTACGACCGGTGCCAAACCGGCGCAAACGTCGGCCGCGTCCGAACCGGCTGCGGCGCCGCTGCCCGCGATACCAAAGGCATCGCCCGCGACGCCGCCCTACGAGGGCTTTGCGGTGCAGCTCGCGGCGTTCGCCGACGACAAGGGCGCCAATTCGCTCGCCGGCCGCTTGAAGAGGGCGGGATATGCCGCATATACGGAACCTCTCAAGACGAGCAAGGGCACGCTGTGGCGCGTGCGCGTGGGTCCCTATCCCACTCACGAAGCCGCCGTCGCGGCACGGGACAAGTTGAAGGCCGAAGGCCAGAGCGGCATTGTCGCCGCGATCAAATAAGCTTTGCGGGCGACCTGCCTTGGCGACGGAACTCGGGAATGCGGTTTCCGCCGGCGCGTGAATCAGAGAGTCCCAACGCATCATGACGTGGTTCGACTGGACCTACTCATCATCATCGCGTGGTCGACGCTGCTCGCGTTCTTTCGCGGCGTCGTGCGCGAGCTGATCGCGCTCTGCGCGCTCGTCGCCGGATTCGCCGGCGCACTGGCATTCGCGCCGGCGCTGGCCGTGTTGCTACCCGAAATTCCGGGTCATCCCGGCGTGCGCTACCTGGTCGCGTTTGCGCTGATCGTCATCGCCGCACTGTTGGCGGGCGCGCTCATCGCATGGCCGCTCTCGAAGGCGATACGCGCCGCGGGCCTGGGTTTCGTCGACCGCTTCCTGGGCTCGATCTTCGGTGTCGTGCGCGGTGTCGCCGTCGTGCTCGCGTTCGTGTTCGTCGCCGGGCTGTCGTCGCTGCCGCGCACGCTGTGGTGGCAGAATTCGGCGCTGGTGCCGCCGCTCGTCGCCGGCGTGTTCGCGCTGAAGCCGCATCTGCCGTCCGAGCTCGCGGGACGGCTCGATTATTCGCCCGGCGGCTCGCGGCCGAGATCGGCGCACGCCGAGCAGCAAGCGTGACGTGAGGCACTGACATGTGCGGCATCCTCGGCGCCGTCGCGCATACGCCGGTCAACCAGCTGCTCTATGACGGCCTGCTGCTGCTGCAGCATCGCGGTCAGGACGCCGCCGGCATCGTCACGAGCGAAGGACCGGTATTCCACACGTACAAGGGTCCCGGCTATGTCCGCGACGTGTTCCGCACGCGCAACATGCGCGAGCTGCAGGGCAACACCGGCATCGCGCATTGCCGCTATCCGACGGCGGGATCGGCGTACTCCGATCTCGAGTCGCAGCCGTTCTACGTCAACTCGCCGTTCGGCCTGACGCTCGGGCACAACGGCAATCTGACCAACAGCGACGCGCTGAAGCGCGAGCTGTGGGAGCTCGACTTCCGTCACGTCAACACGAATTCGGACAGCGAGGTGCTGCTGAACGTGCTCGCGCTCGAGCTCGAGCGGGCGGCGCAGCACCACCGACTCGACCCGGACGCGATATTCCGCGCGGTCGCGGGTGTCCACCGGCGCTGCCGCGGCGCGTACGCGGTCGTCGCGATGATCGCCGGCTACGGGATGCTCGCGTTTCGCGATCCGTTCGGCATCCGGCCGCTGATCATCGGCGCGAACGAGGCGATGGGCGGCCGCGAGTATCTCGTCGCGTCCGAATCGGTCGCGCTGGAGCCGCTTGGCTTTTCGGTGCTGCGCGACGTCGCGCCCGGCGAGGCGATCTTCGTCGACCAGGCCGGCGGCTTCCACGCGCGCCAGTGCGCCGACGATCCGTCGCTCAACCCGTGCATCTTCGAATACGTCTATCTGGCGCGGCCCGATTCGGTCATCGACGGCACGTCGGTCTACGAGGCGCGGCTGCGGATGGGCGGCGCGCTCGCGCGACAGATCCGCGGCATCGCGCAGGCGCAGGACATCGATGTCGTCATTCCGATTCCCGATTCGAGCCGCCCGTCCGCGCTCGAGCTCGCCAACACGCTGGGCAAGGTGTATCGCGAAGGCTTCGTCAAGAACCGCTACATCGGCCGCACGTTCATCATGCCGGGGCAGGCGATGCGCAGGAAAAGCGTGCGGCAGAAGCTGAATCCGATCGGCATGGAATTCAAGGACAAGGTCGTGCTGCTCGTCGACGATTCGATCGTCCGCGGCACGACGTCGCGCGAGATCGTGCAGATGGCGCGCGACGCGGGCGCGCGAAAGGTCTATTTCGCGTCGGCGAGTCCGCCGGTGCGCTTTCCCAACGTCTACGGCATCGACATGCCGAACCAGGAGGAGCTCGTCGCGACCGGCCGCACCGAGGCCGAGATCGCCGTCGAGATCGGCGCGGACCTGCTGGTCTACCAGGACCTCGATGCGCTGAAGGACGCCGTGCGGGACTGCAATCCGGTCGCTCACGAACTTCGAGGCGTCCTGCTTCGACGGCAAGTACATCACCGGCGACATCACGGCCGATTACCTGCTGCACCTCGCCACCGAACGGGACCAGGAGCGCGGCGACGGCGACGGCGACCTGATGCAGGATGCGCGTCCGACCGCTTCGGCCCCCCACGGTTGACGGCGCCATCAACGCTTATCAAGCGCACGCGCGGCGTGTTATAATACGTCCGCGCCGATTTGAGCTTCAGCTTGCGGGCGCTTAACAAATACCGCTAAAGCGAGGTCCGCTCCAGCCCGAAGATATCGGGCGGGGCACACGAAACCCGTTTGGCGGAGGCCCGACGGGTTTTTTGTTTGGAATGACGCCATGACAGACACGACGCACGAACGCGGCTTCACCACCGCGATCCTCCACTGCGACCGCGACGCGACGATCGAACACGGCGCGCTGCACAAGCCGCTCCATCTTTCCGTTGCCTATGCGTACAAGGAGGCCGCTGATCTCATCGCGGTATTCCAAGGGCGCCAGTCGGGCTATGTGTACGGCCGGCAGGGCAACCCGACGACGGCCGCGCTGGAGACGAAGGTCACGGCGATGGAAGGCGGCGTGGCGACCGTCTGCTTCGCGACGGGCATGGCCGCGATTGTCGCCACGCTGCTGTCGCTGCTGCGCGGCGGCGACCATATCGTCGCCAGCTCATTCATTTTCGGCAACACGAACAGCCTTCTCGCAACCCTCGCAGACCACGGGACGCCGGTGACGTTCGTCGACGCGACGCGCGCCGAAAACGTCGAACGCGCGATCACGCCCGCGACGCGGCTCGTGTTCGTCGAGACGATCGCCAACCCGCGCACGCAGGTCGCCGACCTCGCACGGATCGGCGCAGTGTGCCGCGAGCGCGGACTCATTTACGTCGTCGACAACACGATGACGTCGCCGTGGCTGTTTCGGCCTGCGAGCGTCGGCGCGAGCCTGATCGTCAACGCGCTCACCAAGTACATCGGAGGCCATGGCAATGCGTTGGGAGGTGCGGTCACCGACACGGGTCACTTCGACTGGACGCGGTTTCCGAACATCGCCGATGCCTACAAGACCCAGAAGCCCGCGCTGTGGGGCATCACGCAGATTCGCAAGAAGGGCCTGCGCGACGGGGGTGGCACGCTGGCCGCCGAACAGGCGCATCACGTCGCCGTGGGCGCGGAGACGCTCGCGCTGCGAATGGATCGCCAGTGTGCAAACGCGCAGGCGCTCGCGGAATTCCTGGGCGTCCATCCGAAGGTGAGCGCCGTCCACTTCCCGGGGCTGGCGTCGCATCCGCAGCATCATCTCGCGCAGGCGCTCTTTCGCGCGCCCGGTGCGCTGCTGTCGTTCGAGCTCGCGCCCGGTCACGACGTGCTCGCGTTCCTCGATCGTCTGCGCATCGTCGTACTGTCGTCGAATCTCGGCGACAACCGGACCCTTGCGATCCCGGTTGCGCAAACGATTTTCTGGGAGATGGGACCGAGGCGCCGTGCGGAAATGGGCATCGCGGATTCGCTCGTCCGCGTGTCGGTGGGCATCGAGGACCGCGACGATCTGATTGCCGATTTCGCGCAGGCGCTGGCCTGACGCGGCGGTCAAGCCCGCGGCGCGCCGTTGCCGAAGCGCGGCGCGAGCCATCGCTGCAGCGCGATCACGGCCGGGATCCAGCCGATCCAGCGCACGAAATCGACGAGGCTCTCGTCCCATTGCCATGCGCCGGCCGGATCGATGCCTTGACTCAGTCGGTCGTCGAGCCATCCAAACGCCGCCAGCCACGCGGCGAGGAGCGCGAGGGCGATCAGCTGAAACCGATGGTGCGCGCTCAGCACGCGCAATACGGGTATTGCCACCAGGCCGCCGACGATCAGCAGATACAGCGCGACCCGCAGCACGCGGTGCTCGCCGAGCACGACGGCGAGCAGCGGTTCGCTGGCCATCATCTTCGCGCCGGTCCAGCCGAGCACTGCGGCGCCGAGCCACAGGATTGCCGGATAGCGCTCGACCCATTTGAGCACGAGCGTCGAGCCCCAGATGACGATCGGAATGGAGACCGCGAGCCCGATCACCACCAGCAGCAGCGATCCCTGCGCGGCGCCGCCGACCGCCAGCACATTGTCGACGCCCATCACCGCATCGGCGACGACGATCGTCTGCACGGCGCCGCGCACGGAACTCCTCGCGGTGATCGCGGGGTCGCCCGCCGTTGCGTCATGGGTGAGCTTCCACCCGATGTAGACGAGCGCAAGCCCACCCACGAGCAGGAAGCCCGGGATCTTCAGCAGCCAGACGACGACCGCCGTCAACAGTGCGCGCACGATGATTGCGCCGGCGGTGCCCCACAGGATCACTCGCCGTTGCAAGTCTCGTGGCACGTTGCGGGCGGCTAGACCGATGACGATCGCGTTGTCGCCGGCCAGGATCAGGTCGATCACGACGATCGACGCCAGCGCCGAAAACCACGCACCGGTAAACAGGTCGGGCGTCATCCGTCGATGTCACGGACATGGACGCCCGTCGCATCCACTTCGAGATAGTGGCCGCGGTCGTCCCAATCCGCCATCACGACGCGCTCGCGCGGCGTGCCGTCGACAACGCTCTCGTGGCGCGCCGGACGATGCGTGTGGCCGTGAATCATCCGCGCCACACCGTGCTCGCGGAACGCCTGCTCGACGGCCATCGCGTTGACGTCGAGAATCGACTCCGGCTTGCGCGCGGTCGCGGCGCGGCTCCTGCGACGCATCCACGCGGCGATCCAGCGGCGGATCCGGTAGGGCAGGCGCAGCACGCGGCGCTGGCGGCGCGGATCGCGCGACCATGCGCGATATTGCTGATAGCGGACATCGTCGGTGCACAGCTCGTCGCCATGCGACAGCAGCGTCAGCGTGCCGGCGAGATCGACGACCGTCCGCTCCGGCAGCAGCGTGGCGCCCGTCGCTCGCGCGAAGTCGTCGCCGAGCAGGAAATCGCGATTGCCGCGCGCGATGAACAGCGGCACGCCGGCATCGCGGATGCCGCGCAGCGACTGCACGACCGTCTGCGCGAACGGCTCGTTGCGCTGATCGTCGCCGATCCACCAGTCGAAGAGATCGCCCATGATGTAGACGGCTGCCGCTCCGCGCGCCGGTCCGCGCGCGAACGCATGGAAGGCCGCGGCGGAGGCCGGACGCTCGGGCGCGAGGTGCAGATCCGACAGCAGGAGCGTCGGACTCATGGCCATGTTGCGAACGCCGGGCAGCCGGACGCGCGGTCGCGCGACGGCGGTTGTCCGGCATTCATCCGCGCGGCGCTATGCCGGCCGCGCTGCGACTTCCTCGGCGCGCGTGATCACGACATCCTGGGTCGGCACGTTTTCGTGCCCGCCGCTGCGGCCGGTAGCCACGCCGGTGATCTTGTCGACGATGTCCTCGCCGCCGGCCACCTTGCCGAACACGCAGTAGCCGTAGCCCTGCGGACTTGGCCCCTTGTAGTCGAGGAACGCGTTGTCGGCGACGTTGATGAAGAACTGCGCGGTCGCCGAGTGCGGTTCCGACGTGCGGGCCATCGCGACCGTGTAGCGCCGGTTCTTGACACCGTTACCGGCTTCATTCGCGACTGGAGGCTTGGTCGGCTTCTGATGCATGCCCGGGGTGAAGCCACCGCCCTGGATCATGAAGCCGGGAATCACGCGATGAAAAAGCGTGTTGTCGTAGTGCCCGTCGTGCACGTAGCGCAGGAAATTCGCCACGCTCGCCGGCGAATTCTCGGCGTCGAGATCGAGCGTGATGTCACCGAGATTGGTATGCAGGACGACCATGGCCGTACTCCCGTTGCGGTATCAGGGGGCGGGAACGCGCGCGACGAAGCGTAAGGGCGCGAGTCAGCTTGCGGGTGTGACGATGTGCGCGGACTTTATCGTCACGCGCTCGACCGGCACGTCGGAGGGAAACGGGCCGCCTGCCGCGGTGGGTGCGGCGGCGATCTTCTGGACGACGTCCATGCCGGCGACGACCTTGCCGAAGACCGTATAGCCGTACCCTTGCGCGTCGGCCGACCGGAAGTCGAGCCGCTTGTTGTTCGCGACGTTGATGAAGAACTGCGATTCGGCGGAATTCGGATTCGACGTGCGCGCCATCGCAACCGTACCCGGAATGTTCGACAGCCCCGCCTTGACACTTTGCTCCGATTCGATCGGCACCGGTGGCCGCGTGGGCTTCTCCCTGAAGCTGGCGTCGTACCCGCCACCCTGGACCATGAAGCCCTTGATCACGCGGTGAAACTGCGTGCCGCCGTAGTGACCCGACTTGACGTACGCGAGGAAGTTCGCGACCGTCTTCGGCGCGGCGTCCGGATAGAGCTCCAGCTTGATCGTGCCGGCGGTCGTGTCGAGCTCGACCTGCGGATTGGCGGCCAGCGCCGGACCGGACGCAATGCCGAGCGCAAGCGATGCCGCGAACCATAGATGACGCATCATGGGCAAACTCCGTTCATTTCTTCGGGGAAGACGATTCGCGGATCAGCTTGAGCTTCGGCTCCGCAGTCCGGTTGCGCTTGTCGAGCGCGATCGTTTTTTCGTATTCGACTTCGGCCAGCCGCGCATAGACGTCGCCCAGATTCTCGTGGGCAACCGCGTAGTCGGGCGCCGTCTGGACCGCGCGCTCCAGCTCGTCGCGCGCCTGCGCGTATTCGCCCTTCTTCGCGTAGAGCACCGCGAGGTTGTTGCGCGGCTCCGGCAATTCGGGGAAGTCGCCGAGCACGCCGCGGAATACGGCGATAGCGTCGTCCGTCTTGCCCTCGTCGGTGAGCACGATGCCCTTCATGAACCGCGCCTGCGGCTCCTTGGGCCGTTCGGCCGTCAACGCGTCGAGCTTGGCAATCGCTTCGGCGTATTTCTTTCGATCGAGCAAGTCCCGGGCTTCGTGCAGCTTCTGCGCGTAGACCTTGCGCGCCGCCTCGCCCATATCGCGCGGATCGTCGGTGACGGGCGGCGATTGCGCAGCCGCTGCCGCCGCGACACACGTGAGTGCGACGGATGCGGCAACGCGGATGACGAAGCGTAGGGACATGGGATGGCTGCGATCGGGCGGCTTGCGCGTCCCGCGATTTTAACCCACAGGGAACGGATTCGATTCCGTGCGCAAGCGCGCGACCGTCGTGTCGATCAACCGCCGCGCGATCGACACGCTGCTCGGCAGGTCCGGCAGCGCGTCGACGGCGAACCAGCGGACGTCGGCGATCTCGGCGGGATCGGCCTGCAATTCGCCGCCGGCGTAACGCGCCGTGTACGCGATCATCAGCGAATGCGGAAACGACCAGGACTGGCTCGCGAAATATTGCAAGCCCGTCACGTCGATCCCGACTTCCTCGCGCACTTCGCGATGCACGCAGTCCTCGATCGTCTCGCCCGACTCGACGAATCCCGCGAGCGCGCTGTACATCGCGCCGGGAAAGCGGTTCGCGCGCGCGAGCAGCACTTCGCGCCCGCGCGTCACGAGCACCATCATTGCCGGCGACACGCGCGGATACGCGACGTAGCCGCACACGGGACATTGCTTCGCGCGCTCGCCGTCCTTGTCGTGCGTCGGGCTGCCGCAGCGCCCGCAATAGCGGTGCGTCCGGTCCCATTCCACGACTTGGAACGCGCGCGCGGCGAGCGCGAGGGTGGGCTCGGGAAGACGCATGAACAGCGAGCGCAATCCGGCAAGTCGGGCGCCGGGCGCAGCGACCGTGTCGCTCGGCAGCGTCACCGCGACGCAGTCGACGCCGTGCAGTTGTCCGAGGTAATGGCGCGCGCCATCGACGCCGGCGCGCTCGAGGTCGTCCAGGAGCGGCACGACGGGCGTGTCCTCGTCACCCTGGACCCAGAGTCGTCCGTCGACAAACGCGAATGCAAGCGCTGTCCCGGGTAGCGCGACGGGCGTGACGTGCGACGGCGTGAAGCCGGCCGGCGTATGCATCGCTCAGGATCCGGCCCGCGGTGCCGCAGTGCGGGTTGGCAGGGGCTTGCCGCGTTCCGTTTTCAGCTCTCGAGCGTCAGCGGCAACCTGCGCAGCCGCTTGCCGGTGGCGGCGGCCAGCGCGTTGGCGACCGCGGGCGCGATCGGCGGCACTCCCGGCTCGCCGACGCCGGTCGGCTTGTCGGTCGACGGCACGATATGGACGTCGATCGCCGGCATCTCGTTGATCCGCAGCACGCGGTAGTCGTGAAAATTCGACTGCTCGACGGCGCCGCCCTTGATCGTGATCGCGCCGTAGAGCGCGGCCGAAAGGCCGAAGCCGATGCCGCCCTCCATCTGCGCACGCACGTTGTCGGGATTGACGGCGAGCCCGCAGTTCACCGCGCACACCACGCGATCGACCGTGAACGTGCTGTCGCCCTTGACGGTGACTTCCACGACCTGCGCAACGGCGGTATTGAACGATTCGTGGACGGCGATGCCGCGCGCGCGTTTTTCGCCCGCCTTGCCGGATGCGAGCGGCTGCGTCCAGCCCGCCTTGTCGGCGGCGAGCTCGAGCACCGACAGATGTTTCGGCTGCTTCGCGAGCAGCGCCTTGCGAAACGCGACCGGGTCCTTGCCCGCGGCCACCGCGAGCTCGTCGATCATCGTCTCCGTCGAATACGCGGTGTGCGTCGCGCCCACCGAGCGCCACCACAGCACCGGCACCGCGACCTTCGGCGAGTGCAGGTCCACGTGAAGGTTGGCGATCGCGTACGGCAGCGTCGATGCGCCCTCGACGGACGTCGCGTCGACGCCGTCTTTCACCATCATCGACTCGAAGGCCGTACCCGCGAGGATCGATTGGCCGACGATGCGCTGCTGCCACGCGACGACGGTGCCGTCCGCGTCCAGGCCCGCCTGCAGCGTGTGGTAATAGGCGGGCCGGAAATAACCGGCGCGCATGTCGTCTTCGCGGGTCCACACGAGCTTGACTGGAATGCCGCGTTTGCCCTGCGCGGCCAGCGCCTTGACGATCGACGCGGCTTCGACCAGATAGTCCGATTGCGAGCTCGCGCGCCGTCCGAAGCTGCCGCCCGCGAACAACTGGTGGATCGCGACTTGCTCAGGTTTCAATCCGACGGTCGCGGCGATCGCCGCCTGGTCGCCGGTCTGGAACTGCTCGCCGTTCCACACCTCGCACGCTTCGGCATCGAGACGCACGACACAGTTCATCGGCTCCATCGCCGCATGCGCGAGATACGGGAACTCGTAGGCTGCCTCGATCTTGCGCGCCGCCTTTGCGAGCGCCGCCGCGGCGTCGCCGTCGTTGCGGGCAACGGCGCCGGGCGTGGCCGCGAGGCGTTTGAATTCGGCCAGGATGTCGGTCGACGAATACTTGAATCCCGACGCGTCGTCCCACTCGACCTTCAGCGCATCGCGGCCCTTCTTCGCGGTCCAGAAATGGGTCGCGACGACCGCCACGCCGCTCGGCACTTCGACGATATAGCGGACCCCGGCAACGCCCTCCGCGCTTGCCGGATCGAAATCCTTCACCTTGGCGCCGAAGCGCGGCGGATGCAGCACCACGGCGGTCAGCATGTCCGGCAGCTTGACGTCCTGCGTGAACATCGCGGTGCCGGTGGCCTTGGCCTTCGAGTCGGTGCGCGGCGCACCCTTGCCGATATAGACGAAGTCCTTCGGGTCCTTGAGCTTCGGCGACGTCGGTAGCGGCTGCTTCGCGGCGGCAGCCGCCAGCTCCCCGAACGTCGCCTTCTTGCCGCTCGGATGAGACACGACACCATTCTTCACGATGACCGCGTCGCCCGCGACTTTCCAGCGCTCGGCGGCGGCGGCAACGAGCATCGCGCGCGCCGCAGCGCCCGCCAGGCGGTACTGCTCGAACGAATTTGCCATCGCCGTCGAGCGGCCGGTGCCCTGCGCCGCGCCCCACATCAGGTTGTTGTAGAGCTTCGCGTCGGCGGGCGCGCCTTCGACGCGCACCTGCGACCACGCGGCGTCGAGCTCGTCGGCGATCAGCATCGGCAATCCCGTATAAGTGCCCTGGCCGAGCTCGACGTGCTTGACGATGACGGTAACCGTGTTGTCGGGACCGATGCGCAGGAACGCGTTCGGCGCGAAGGCCGGGCCTGCGGCGCTCGCAGCCTTTGCCGCCGGTGCTGCCGCTTCAGCATTGAAGATGCCAAGCGTGAGACCCGCGCCTGCGGCGGCCGTCACCTTGAGAAACGCTCTGCGGGACACCGGTGTCGCGGCGGGAGCCGCTCTCATGCGCATGGGATTCATCAACGACTCCTAGGCCGCGAGGCTCGCGCCCGCTTCCTTGATCGCGGCGCGAATGCGCAGGTACGTCGCGCAGCGGCAGATGTTGCCGGCCATCGCACCATCGATATCGGCGTCGCTCGGATGCCGGTTCTTGGCGAGCAGCGCCGCAGCCGACATGATCTGACCGGACTGACAGTAGCCGCATTGCGGGACGTCGAGCTTCTGCCACGCCGCCTGCAGCGCCTGTCCCTCCTTCGACTTGAGTCCCTCGATCGTCGTGATATCGGCGCCCTGCCTGATCGACGACAGCGGCGTCTGGCAGGAGCGCACCGGCTGACCTTCGATATGCACGGTGCATGCGCCGCAAAGCGCCATGCCGCAACCGAATTTCGTGCCCGTGAGATTGAGTGAATCGCGCACGATCCACAGCAGCGGCGTGTCGGCGGGGACGCTGCTGCTGATGTCGACGCGATCCTTGTTGACGAAAAAGGTCGGCATGGGAACTCTGGCGTGCGCTCCGCGGGGGCGGAAACCGCCAATGGTAGGCGATGGCGCACGCGCATGTCACCGTCTGCGCGGGACAAATGCAAAAGTGCGCATTTGGACAAGGGCTTAGCGTCGCCCACCGGCTATAATGATCGATCATCCGTTCCCCACGAGAGCCCGCAATGGAAGCCGAACATCTGAACGCGATCGCCTATTCGCTTGCGGAGCTCAAGGACCGCACCGCGCAGCTGCGGAGGTATCTTTGACTTCGATGTGAAGTCCGCCCGGCTCGCAGCAGTCGATCGCGAGCTCGAAGATCCGAAGATCTGGGACAACCAACAGCGCGCACAGGAGCTCGGCAAGGAAAGAAACAGCTCGACGGCGTCGTCCACACGCTGACCCGGCTGCAGACGGGTCTTGCCGACAGCGGCGAGCTCTTCGAGCTCGCGCGCGCGGAAGCCGACGACGCGACGCTCGTCGCGATCGAAGGCGACGTCGCGAAGCTCGAGCGCACGGTGGCCGACCTCGAATTCCGGCGGATGTTCCACAATCCGATGGATCCGGACAACTGCTTCATCGACATCCAGGCGGGCAGCGGCGGCACCGAGGCGCAGGACTGGGCCTCGATGCTGCTGCGGATGTACCTGCGCTACTGCGAGCGCAAGGGCTATGCGGTGCAGGTGCTCGAGGAATCGCCGGGCGAAGTCGCCGGCATCAAGAGCGCGTCGATCAAGGTCGACGGCGACTATGCGTACGGCTACCTGCGCACCGAAACGGGCGTGCATCGGCTGGTGCGCAAGAGCCCGTTCGATTCCAACGCGCGGCGGCATACGTCGTTTGCGAGCGTGTTCGTCTATCCGGAAGTCGACGATTCGATCGAGGTCGAGATCAATCCCGGCGGACCTGCGCATCGATACCTATCGCGCGTCGGGCGCCGGCGGCCAGCACGTGAACAAGACCGACTCCGCGGTGCGCATCACCCACTTGCCGACGAACATCGTCGTCCAGTGCCAGAACGACCGCTCGCAGCACCGCAACCGCGCCGAAGCGTTCGCGATGCTGAAGTCGAAGCTCTACGAGCTGGAGTTGCGCAAGCGCCAGGAACAAGCAGGCAAAGCTCGAGGACACGAAGACCGACATCGGCTGGGGCCACCAGATCCGCTCCTACGTGCTCGACCAGTCGCGGATCAAGGACCTGCGCACCAGCCATCGAGGTCGGCAACACGCAGGCGGTGCTCGACGGCGACCTCGACGATTTCATCGCCGCGAGCCTGAAGCAGGGCGTCTAGACGCCGTCAGCCCGACAGGCTCAACGACTCATGGGGACCGAATTGAGCGACCAACCGCCACGCGACGAAAACCAGATCATCGCCGAGCGGCGCGGCAAGCTCGCGGCACTGCGCGCGACGGGCAATGCCTATCCCGAACGACTTCCGGCGCAATGCGCTTGCGGGCGACCTGCACGCCGCGCACGGCGACAAGGACGAACCAGGCGCTCGAGGCCGCGTCGATTCACGTCGCCGGTCGCCGGCCGCATGATGCTGAAGCGCGTGATGGGCAAGGCGTGCTTCGCGACGCTGCAGGACATGAGCGGGCGGATCCAGCTCTACGTCGACGCTCGACGCGTCGGCGCCGAAACGCTCGACGCGTTCAAGCACTGGGACCTGGGCGACATCGTCGGCGCGAACGGCGCGCTGTTCAAGACCAAGACCGGCGAGCTGTCCGTCAAGTGCGGCAGCGTTCGCCTGCTGTCGAAGGCGCTGCGCCCGCTGCCGGAGAAATTCCATGGGCTCACCGACCAGGAGCAGCGGTATCGCCAGCGCTACGTCGACCTGATCACCAATCCGGACGCGCGCGACGTGTTCGCCAAGCGCTCGCAGCTCGTGCAGGCGATCCGCGAGTTCTTCGTCGCGCGCGGCTTCCTCGAAGTCGAGACGCCGATGATGCATCCGATCCCGGGCGGCGCCGCCGCGCGGCCGTTCGCGACGCACCACAACGCGCTCGACATGGAGCTCTACCTGCGCATCGCGCCCGAGCTGTACCTGAAGCGGCTGGTCGTCGGCGGCCTCGAGAAGGTGTTCGAGATCAACCGCAACTTCCGCAACGAAGGCATCTCGACGCGGCACAACCCCGAGTTCACGATGCTCGAGTTCTACGAGGCCTACCGCGACTACCGCTACCTGATGGACTTGACCGAGACGCTGCTGCGCGACGTCGCGCAGAAGTGTCTGCGGCACCACGACGCTCGTCTACCAGGGCGAGACGATCGACCTCGCGCAGCCGTTCGACCGGCTGACGATGGCCGAGGCGATCAAGCAGTCACAATCCGCAGCATTCGCGGCGTCGGACCTCGCCGATGTCGCGACTACCTGAAGCGCGCGCTCGCGCCATTCGGCGTCGAGGTGTTCGCAACCGACGGCATCGGGCATCCTGCAGCTCAAGCTGTTCGAGGCGACGACCGAGGAGAAGCTCGTCCAGCCGACGTTCATCGTCGCGCATCCGACGGATGTCTCGCCGCTCGCGCGCGCGAACGACGCGATCCCGCGATCACCGACCGCTTCGAGCTCTTCATCGCCGGCCGCGAGATCGCCAACGGCTTCTCCGAGCTGAACGACCCCGAGGACCAGGCGGCGCGCTTTCGCCGCGCAGGCGAAGGCCAAGGAAGCGGGCGACGAAGAGGCGATGTACTACGACGCCGACTACATCCGCGCGCTGGAGTACGGCCTGCCGCCCACGGCCGGCGAGGGCATCGGCATCGATCGCCTGGTCGATGCTGCTGACCGACAGCCCGTCGATCCGCGACGTGATCCTGTTTCCGCAGCTCAAAGCGGAAGGCTGACACGCGTCAAGCCGCGGGGCCACGAGCCGGCGGCATCGCGCGGTTGACCCATACCCGGTAGGGGTATAAGATCGGCCCATGGAACCGTCGACCGCCGACCGCGCCGTCACGTCTGCGGCTACGGCGCGCGCGCCGGGCCCGGCCGCGCACGTCGATCTCGCGCTCGACGGGATGACCTGCGCCGCGTGCGCGGCGCGCATCGAGAAGACATTGAATCGCCTCGACGGCGTCGAAGCGGCCGTCAACCTTGCCACCGAATCGGCCAGCGTTCGCTACGACCGCGCGCGCACCGATGTCCAGACGCTGCTCGATGCCGTCACCCGCGCCGGTTACGGCGCGCACGTCAAGCGCGATGCGGCCGCCGAACGCGAGCTCGAAACGTCGCGGCGCGACGCGGCGTGGCACGCGTTGCGCCGTGAACTGCTGCTCGCGATCGCGCTGACGGCGCCCCTGCTGGCCCAGATGATCGCGATGTTCTTTTCCGGCGTCGCGCAGGGCGCGCAAGCGGAACTGCTTCCCCGCTGGCTGCAGCTCGCGCTGGCGACGCCGGTGCAGTTCATCATCGGCCGCCGCTTCTACGCCGGCGCATGGCGCGCGCTGCGCGGAGGCAGCGCGAACATGGACGTGCTGATCGTCCTCGGCACGTCGATGGCCTGGGGCTTCAGCGCGGTCGTGACCGTGTTCGGCCTGCACGAGCACGTGTATTTCGAGGCGTCCGCTGCGATCGTCACGCTGGTGCTGCTCGGCAAGGCGCTGGAAGCGCGGGCGCGAGCCGGTACGTCGGCGGCGCTCGAGGGATTGCTGCGCTTGCAGCCCAAGGTCGCGCACGTCGAGCGGGATGGCCGCGTCGTCGACATCCCGCTGGCCAGCGTGGTCGTCGGCGACCGTTTCGTCGTTCGCGCGGGGGAGTCGGTGCCCGTCGATGGCATCGTGAGCGAGGGAACATCGTCGATCGACGAGAGCATGCTGACGGGGGAAAGCCGGCTGGCGGCGAAGGCGGCCGGCGCGAAGATCTACGCAGGCACGGCAAGCGTGGATGGCTTCCTGCGCGCCACGGCGACGGGCGTCGGCAGCGAAACGCTGCTTGCCGGCATCGTGCGGCTGGTCGGCGAAGCGCAGGGTTCGAAGGCGCCGATCCAGCGACTGGCCGACCGCGTGTCGGGAATTTTCGCGCCGGCCGTCGTGGTCGTCGCCGCGCTGACGTTCGTCGCGACCTGGTGGGGTGGCGATGCGACGCGCGCGCTGGTGAATGCGGTCGCGGTGCTCGTGATCGCGTGCCCGTGCGCGCTCGGCCTGGCGACGCCGACGGCGATCATCGTCGGGACCGGACGCGCTGCGCAATTCGGCGTGCTCATTCGCAATGCCGTGGCGCTGGAAAACGCGGGACGCCTGACGACCCTCGTCGTCGACAAGACGGGCACGGTCACCGAAGGAACGCCGTCCGTCACCAAGGTTCACGCGTTCGACGGCGCGCAGGCTCGAGACGTCCTTGCGGCGGCGGCAGCGCTGGAGCAGGGCGCGCTGCATCCGTTTGCGCAGGCGATCGTGAACCGCGCGCATAGCGACGGCGTTCCTCTGCCGGCGCTCGCCGACCTGACGGTGCGCGCCGGGCAGGGCGCGGAAGGCCTCGTCGGCGTAAACCGCCGCCCGGCGCTGGTGGGATCCACCGGATACCTCGCCGGACGCGGGGTTGCGATCGACGCGAGTCGAATCGAGGCACTGCTCGAATCCGGGGAGAGTCTCGTCGGCGTTGCGCTCGATAGCAAACTCGCCGGCGTGATTGCGCTGGCGGATCGCGTGCGCCCGACGTCGGCCGCGGCGATCGCGCGCCTCGCCGCCAATGGCGTCGCCGTCGTCATGCTTTCCGGCGATAACGCGGCAACGGTGCGCGCCGTCGCGCGGGACGTCGGCATCGAGGACCATCGCGGCGGCATGACGCCGGCGGGTAAAGCGGACGCCGTTCGCGCGCTGCAGGCCGCCGGCAGGGTCGTCGGCATGGTCGGCGACGGCGTCAACGATGCGCCGGCGCTCGCGGCGGCCGACGTCAGCTTCGCGATCGGCGCCGGTTCTGCGATCGCCATCGAGGCGGCCGACGTTACCGTGATGCGTGATGACCTGGGCGCGGTCGTCGACGCGATCCTGCTTTCGCGCGCGACGCGAGCGAAGATCCGCCAGAACCTGTTCTTCGCGTTCGCGTACAACGTGCTCGGCATTCCGCTGGCCGCGCTGGGATTCCTCAATCCGGTGATCGCCGGCGCGGCGATGGCGATGAGCTCCGTCTCGGTCGTCGCCAATGCATTGCTGCTGCGGCGCTTTCGACCGGCAGCAACATCCTGAAAGGAAACGCATGGAAACCGCGAAGCTCGGAGTGCAAGGCATGAGTTGTCAGGGTTGTGTCGCCAACGTCGCACGGGTGCTGAAGGCGGTTCCCGGCGTGGCGGACGCCGCGGTGACGCTGCATCCCGGAACCGCGACGGTGACCTATGACGCGGGACGGACCAGTGTCGCGGCGCTGGCGGCGGCGATCAGGGATGCCGGCTATGGCGCCGTCGAGTAAATCCGCGGGCGCGCGAATCGCGGCCGGGGCCGTCTCCGGCCGGACTCGAAGCGCACATCCCGCGCATCCCGGCGTTCCGCGCGCGGCTGCCGCAACGGCGGCGCTCGCGAAGCGCGTTCACCGCGTCGAAGGACAGGTCCGCGGGATCGGACGGATGATCGACGACGATCGCTATTGCGTGGACATTCTCACGCAGGTGAGTGCCGTGCAATCGGCGCTCGACGCGCTCGCACGAAAGCTCCTCGAGCATCACCTGCACGGCTGCGTGTCGCATGCTGTCGTCTCCGGCGACGGTGCGCATGCGATCGACGAGGCACTCGCGGTCATCCGCAAATTCGGCCGCTGACCGCGTGCGGCAGTCCGCCGCGCGGCAGCCACCCGCATGTCCGCTATTGCGGCCGGTTGCGTCCGATCCATGCCGCGAGCGCGTCCAGATACTTCTGCACGAACGTCCGCGTCGAATCGTTGATCAGCTTGCCTTGCGCATCGAACAGCTTGTCGGCGCCGCCGATGTACGCTTCCGGCTGCTGGAGCGCCGGCATGTTCAGGAAAACCAGCGACTGGCGCAGATGATGATTCGCGCCGAAGCCGCCGATCGCGCCGGGAGAGACGCTGACGACACCCGCCGGCTTGCCGCTCCACGCACTCTTGCCGTGGGGCCGCGACCCGACGTCGATCGCGTTCTTCAGCGCGCCCGGGACGGATCGGTTGTATTCGGGCGTCACGAACAGCACGGCGTCGGCTTTCCGGATCCGTTCCTTGAAGGTTACGGAGGCCGGCGAAGGATCGGCCTCGTCGTCCTGGTTGAACAGCGGCAGGTCGCGGAATTCAACGATTTCGAGCTTCAACGCGGCAGGCGCGATCTCGCGCATCGCGTTGGCCATCTTCCGGTTGAGCGATTCCCTGCGCAGGCTCCCGACCAGCACGGCGACGTCGTAGGCTGTATTCATGGAGTTCCTCGATGTGGGGTGGACGGCGGCCGATGGAATCCCGGCTTCGTATTGTCGCAACCGCAGGAAAGTTCTGATGTCGCCGACCGGACCATTCCGCCGTCGGATGGCTCCGACAAACATGCTTGCAAGGCGCCGGCTGCCGTACGGCGCCCGCGCGAATGGCATAATTCGTTGTTTCGGGGTGTAGCGCAGCCCGGTAGCGCGCTTGCTTTGGGAGCAAGATGTCGCAGGTTCAAATCCTGTCACCCCGACCAGAATCCACACCGGATCAATCACGTGCAACGCGTGACGTCGTCCTGCAACATCTGGAAACAACTAGCGGCCGATAACGAGCCGCGGGGCGCCCGGCGCCAGACTCGATTCGCAAGTCGTTGCCGGGTGGCGCCGTCAACTCGAAAAACCCCCGGATAGCCTATATCCTTTGCAGGTTTCTCGGCTGCAAAGGCAAGGATTCCCGTGTCGATGGTCGAACTGGCGCTCAGGCGCCCCTACACGTTTATCGTAATGGCGATGCTGATCATCCTGGCGACGCCGTTCGCGCTGCTGAACATGGCGACGGATATCTTCCCCGAGATCAACATCCCGGTCATCAGCGTCATCTGGAACTACAACGGGCTCGCCGCGCAGGAGATGGGGCAGCGGATTGCGGCGCAAAACGAGCGTGGCCTCACCACGACGGTCAGCGATATCGAGCACATCGAATCGACATCGCTCGCGAGCATAACCGTCATCAAGGTCTTCTTCCAGCCAACGGCCAACATTCAGACGGCGATCGCGCAAGTCGTCGCGGCGGAACAGACGCAGGTGCGCCAATTGCCGCCCGGCATCACGCCGCCGCTGGTGATCAAGTATTCGGCGTCCAGCATTCCCGTGGTGCAGCTCGGCCTCTCGAGCCCGACGCGACCCGAGCAATCGCTGTTCGACGCGGCGATCAACGTGCTGCGGCCACAGCTGATCACGATTCCGGGTGTCGCGATTCCGTTCCCGTACGGCGGCAAGAACCGCGTGATCTCGGTGGATCTCGACACGCAGGCGTTGCAGGCGCGCGGCCTTTCCCCCGCCGACGTCGTCAATGCGATCAACACGCAGAATCTGATCCTGCCCTCGGGAACCGCCAAGTTCGGCGCAACGGAATATACGGTCCGGATGAACGGCTCGCCGGATGCCATCGAGGGATTGAACGACCTGCCGGTGCGAACGGTCAACGGCGCCACGACCTACATGCGCGATGTCGCCTATGTGCGCGACGGCTTTTCGCCGCAGACGAACATCGTGCGCCAGGACGGTGCGCGCGGCGTGCTGCTGTCGGTGCTGAAGAACGGCGGCGCGTCGACGCTCGACATCGTGTCGAACCTCCGCGCGCTGCTGCCGCGCGTCGCGCAGACGCTGCCCGAGGACATCAAGATCACGCCGCTGTTCGATCAGTCGCTGTTCGTCAAGGCGGCCGTGAAGGGCGTCGTCAGCGAGGCGTTGATCGCCGCCGCGCTCACGGCGGCGATGGTGCTGCTGTTCCTCGGCAACTGGCGAACCACGCTGATCATTGCGCTGACGATCCCGCTGTCGATCCTGTCCTCGATCCTGGTCCTGCAGGCCATGGGAGAGACGCTCAACCTGATGACGCTCGGCGGCCTGGCGCTGTCGGTGGGCATTCTGGTCGATCAGGCGATCGTGACCATCGAAAACATCGAACGGCACCTGCACCTCGGCACGAAGCTCAAGGAAGCGATCCTGGTCGGCGCCGGCGAGATCGGCGTTCCGGCGTTCGTGTCGACGCTGTGCATCTGCATCGTGTTCGTCCCGATGTTCTTCCTCTCGGGCGTCGCGCGTTTCCTGTTCGTTCCGCTCGCCGAGGCGGTGGTCTTCGCGATGGTTGCGTCGTACATCCTGTCGCGGACGCTGGTGCCGACGCTCGTCATGCTGTTGATGAGCGGCGCGCACGCGGCCGCGGGTGGGGAGGCCAGCCTGTTGCAGCGGCTGTATCGCCGTTTCGATCGGCAGTTCGAGCGCGCGCGCCGCGCCTACACGCTGGTGCTCTCGGCGCTGCTGGCGCGCAAGCGGTCATTCGCGGTGCTGTTCCTCGCCTTCTGCGTCCTGTCGTGCCTGCTGTACCCGGTACTGGGCCGCGACTTCTTTCCGAGCGTCGACGCGGGTCAGATTCGCCTGCACCTGCGCGCGCCGACCGGCACGCGGATCGAGGAGACCGCGCGCCTTGCCGACGACGTGGAAGTCGCGATCCGCAGGATCGTGCCGCCGGATCAGCTCGAAACCATCCTCGACAATCTCGGCGTTCCCAACAGCGGTATCAATCTGTCGTACAGCAACGCCGGGACGATCGGTACGCTCGATGGCGAAATCCTGCTTTCGCTGCGATCCGGCCATCGTCCCACCGAAGAATTCATCTCCGCGTTGCGCGCGCAGCTTCCGAAGGCGTTTCCCGGCATCGAGTTCTTTTTCCAGCCGGCCGACATCGTGACCCAGATCCTGAATTTCGGCTTGCCGGCGGCGATCGACGTTCAGTTCTCGGGCGCGAATCTCGAGCAAAACGCGACGCTCGCAGCGGAGTTGCTGAAGTCGATCCGCGAAATTCCTGGCGCGGTCGACGCGCACGTCCACCAGCGGATGGACGGCCCGATTCTCGACATGCAGATGGATCGGACTCGCCTGCAGCAATTCGGCCTGACCGCGCTCAACGTCGGGCAGAACGTGCTCGTTTCGCTGTCGGGCAGTTCGCAGACGGCGCCCGCGTTCTGGCTCAATCCGCAGAACGGCGTGGTTTACAACATTGCCGTGCAGACACCGCAGTACAACATCGATTCGCTCGATTCGCTGCTCAACATGCCGATCGCGGGAACCGGTGCGGCTGCCGCCGGCAATACCCAGCTGCTGGGGAACCTCGTCGAGGTCACGCCCGCCCGTCAACTCGCCGTCGCATCGAGGTACAACATTTCACCGGCGATCGATCTCTACGTCAGCGTCCAGGGTACCGATCTCGCCAGTGTCGCCGCGCGAGTGAATGACCTCGTCGACCAGATCAGGCCGAAGCTCCCGCGCGGCAGCCAGGTCACGATGCGGGGCCAGGTGCAGACGATGCAGTCGTCGTTCATCGGCCTCGGCGTGGGCCTGGTGATGGCCATCGTGCTGGTGTATCTGCTGGTGGTCGTCAATTTCCAGTCGTGGGTCGATGCGGCGATCATCATCGCCGCGCTGCCGGCCGCGCTGGCGGGTATCGCATGGATGCTGTTCATCACGGGAACGACGCTGAGCGTGCCGGCGTTGACGGGCGCGATCATGACGATGGGCGTCGCCACCGCCAACAGCATTCTGGTGGTGGCGTTCGCGCGGCAGCGGCAGGAGGCCGGGATCGCGCCATCCTCGGCGGCGCTGGAAGCCGGTGCGACGCGGATTCGTCCGGTGCTGATGACGGCGCTTGCGATGATCATCGGCATGATTCCGATGGCGCTCGGAGTGGGCGAGGGCGCCGAGCAAAACGCGCCGCTCGGGCGCGCCGTGATCGGCGGCCTGCTATTTGCAACCGTATCGACGCTGTTATTCGTTCCGGTCGTGTTCGCGGGCGTCCATCGCTGGCTCGCGCAGCGGAAGGCCGCGCGTGGCGTTGCCATGCATCTGCCGATGACCGCCTCGCAGGAGACTTGAAGCCAATGACTGAAGAACGTCACGCCGAACTGGGAATCCACCCCGTGCAGCCCGATGACTCGGGCGAGTTGCTGAAGCGCGCGCAGGTCGTCCGGCGCACGAAAATCCTGGCCATCGTGGTTCTCGTCCTGCTCGCGGTTGGCGCCACGCGCACCGTCATCAGCCGGATGTCCAACTCGCGCGCGCTCGAAGAGGGCACGGCCGAGCGTGCGAAGGTGTATGTGAAGGTCGCGATGCCGAAGGCCGGCGATGCCGGGCAGACGCTGTCGCTGCCGGGGACGCTGCAGGGGTTCGTCCAGTCGCCGATCGCCGCGCGTGCAAGCGGCTACCTGCGCCGCTGGTACAGGGACATCGGCAGCCGTGTCGACAAGGGCGAGTTGCTCGCGGAAATCGAGACCCCCGAAATCGACCAGCAGCTGTCGCAGGCGATCGCCGCGCGGCAGCAGGCGGCAGCGAGTCTCGACCTCGCCCGGAGCACTGTCGAGCGCTGGGAAAGCCTGCGGAAAAAGGACGCGGTTTCGCAGCAGGAGCTGGACGAGCGGCGCAGCGCCAATGCGCAGGCCGCGGCGAATCTGGCCGCCGCCGAGGCCAACGTCGAGCGGCTGCGCCAGCTCGAAGGCTTCAAGCGCGTCGTGGCCCCGTTCGCCGGCTTGATCACGCGCCGCAACGTCGACGTCGGCGACCTGATCGAGGCCGGCAGCAACGGCGGTCGTCCACTGTTCCTGCTGGCGCAGACCGATCCGCTGCGCGTCTACGTGAACGTGCCGCAAACCTATTCGCAGTTGATCAGGCCCGGGCAAAAGGTCGTCGTCACCCAGGCGGAACTGCGCGGGCGGGCGTTCGAGGGCGAAGTGGCACGCACGTCCGCGTCGATCGACACGACGACGCGCACGATGCAGATCGAAGTGGCGTTGCCGAACCGCGATGGGACGTTGCTGCCCGGCGCCTTTGTCCAGGTCGCATTGCCGCTGGAAGCGAGCAAGGCGCTGCTGATTCCGACGACGGCGCTGCTGATCCGCGGCGAGGGCATGCGCGTAGCGGCGGTCGACGCGCAGGGCCGTGTGCATCTGCGTCCGGTTCGCATCGGCCGCAACTATGGTGAAACGGTCGAGGTACTCGATGGCGTCACCGGGACCGACAAACTGGTGCTCAATCCGTCGGATTCGCTCGCCGAGGGTGACCAGGTGACGATCGCACTCGCGCAGAAGGACGCGAAGTGACCGCTGCGCGGGGGCTGCTCGTCGCGGCGCTGCTGCATTGCTCGCGGCCTGTGCCGCAGGGCCCGATTACCGCAAACCCGCGGTCGACATGCCCGTTGCGTGGAAAATCGAGGCGCCGTGGCGCGAGGGCGCGCCGGACGATCTTGCCGCCAAGGGCACATGGTGGCAACGCTTTGGCGATCCGCAACTCGATGCGCTCGAACAACAGGCGATGGCCGCCAACCCGACACTGGCGGCCGCCGGCGCCCGGCTTACCCAGGCGCGTGCGCTCGTGGCTTCGGTCTCGGCGAGCCTGTTCCCGCAAGTCGGCGTCGCCGCGCGTGCGGCGCGTCAGAAAATCTCCGCCGATCGCCCGCTGACCAACTACGCGTCACCCAACTTCTCCACGGTGCAGAGCGACTTCATCGCCGCGCTCACGGTGAACTACGAAGTCGATCTTTCGGGCCGGATCCAGCGTTCGATCGAAGGCGCGCGCGCAACGGCCGAGCAATCCGCGGCGGATCTCGAGAACACGCGACTGCTGCTGGCTGCGGACCTCGCGTCGGCCTATTTCAACCTGCGCGAAATCGACACTGAAATCGACGTTCTGGCGCGTTCGATCGAGCTGCAGCGGCGCGCGCTCGAGCTCGCCACCGCCCGCCACGACCTCGGCGCCACCTCGGGGCTCGACGTCGCGCAGCAGCAGGCATTGCTGGACGCCACGCTGACGCAAGTGGACGTGCTGCGCCGGACCCGCGGCCAGTTCGAGCACGCGATCGCGGCGCTGACCGGCACGCCGGCGCCGCTCTTCAGCCTCGCGGCCGAGATCAGGCTGCTGGCGCCGCCGGCGGTGCCGCTCGGCGTGCCTTCCGACATGCTGCAACGCCGGCCGGACGTCGCGTCCGCGGAGCGGGCGATGGCCGTCGCCAATGCGCAGATCGGCGTGGCCACGGCGGCGTTCTATCCGAGCATTACGCTTTCGCCGGCGTACGGCGTCGAGAGCGTGGCACTGGGAACCTTGTTCAATGCGCCGAGCCTTGCGTGGTCGTTCGGCGTTTCGGTGTTGCAGCCGATATTCGACGCCGGCCGGATCCGCGCCAACGTGGATTTCGCCCGTGGCGGCTACGACGTGACGGTCGCCAACTATCGTCGCGTGGTGCTGACTGCAATGCAGGAAGCGGAAGACGGCATCACAGGGCTCGCCGCGCTCGACAGCGCGACCGCCCAGGCGCAGGTTGCGATCGAGAGTTCGAAGCGGGTGCTCGATCTGGCGAATGCGCGCTACGAGGGCGGCGTCGCAACGTACCTCGACGTGATCACGGCGCAGCAGGGGCTGCTCAGCAACGAGCGTCTGGCGGCGCAACTGCAAGGCCAGCAGCTGTTGACGTCGGTATTCCTGATCAAGGCGCTTGGCGGCGACTGGCACGGCGGCGCGACGCTCGCGGCGCGCTCGCCGCGGTAGCCGAGTCGACTCCGCTCTGCGCCGCCTGTCACGCGGGATCGCGTCTGCAGGTTTTAATCGCCGCTCGGCACGGCGGACACTTCGGTGGCATTCTGTATGGGTTCCGAGGACTCGGGGTCCCGCATTCCGGGGCCGCCGGGCGTAGTCCCGGACTGGCATACTTAGGGTACAGGTGCGACCAGGCAGAAGGAGTCGGCGCACCCTGTGAGGGCAAATGGCAGCTAGAAAGACAATCGCGGGCAAGCGCGTGGGAGCGCGGCGCCCGGTCAAGGCCCCGGCGCAACCGAGCGCGGACGTGTTGGCACACGCGCACGAGCTTGCGTGGACCGGGCAGCACGGCAACGCGATCGAGCTCTGCACGCAGGCGCTCGCCGGCGGCGGCGATGCCGGGGTGCGCATGAGCCTGCTGGACTTGCGCGCCGAGTCGCATATCGCGCTCGGAAAACTCGACCTCGCGGCCAAGGACGCGGAAGCGATGGTCAAGCTCGCCGCAGGCGAAAGATCGGCGGAGCTCAAGGCTCGAGGCGCTCAATCGCAAAGCCGTCGTGCTGATGCGGCAAGGCGAACTGAAGTCGGCACTTGGCGCGGCCACTGCGGCGTTCAAGGCCGCGCGACAATCGGGCCGGCCACTGCTGCTCGCGCGCGTAATGCTGCAACTCGGCGAAGCGCAGGGTCGTTCAGGCAACAACGAAGCCGGCATCGATACCGCCCAGCGGGCCGCGAAACTCTTCGAACTCGAAGACGACGCGTGCGGAGTCGGCCGCGCCCATTGGGTCGTCGCGCTGGGGTGCAACCGGCAAAGTCGGGTGAAAGAGGCTCGCGCCGCCGCGGAAACGGCGCTCGACCTCTGCGGTCGTGCGGGCGACCGCTATGGCGCCGGCAATGCGCTCAACTCGCTGTCGCAATCGGATACCGACATCGCAGAGTCCATTCGCCATCTGCAGCAGGCGACACAAGCGTTCGAAATGGCCGGCTATGCGGAACGGCGCACCGTTTCTCTTGGAAATCTGGCGGTGAGCTATGACGAGCTGGGCCTGTACCACCACGCCCGGCGCTTGCAGCGCGAAGTCGTCGAAGCGACTCGCGACATGGGGGCCAAGGTCGGACTGACCTATGGCCTGGGCAACCTGCTGGCTGCGGAACTCAAGCTGGGTGCGCTCGACGCCGCCACCCGGGTTTGCCGGGAGTTTGTCGAGCTCGCGTCGGCGCTCGGCGACCCCAGCATGGATTCGGCGCTCGCCGGATATCAGGGCGATCTGGCGCTCGCCAAGGGCGACCCTCGCGCAGCCGTTCGATATTTCCAGTCCGCGGTGCAAATCGCCCGCCGCACCGGATTGGGTGTCGAAACCGTATTCCTCACGCAACTCGGCCACGCCCATCTCGCAGCCGGCGACGCCGCGGCGGCGCTGAAAGCAACGACCAAGGCCACGGCGAAGCATCGCGACCAGTCGTTCGCCAAGCCCGACTCGTTGACGTCGCAGGAAATCTGGTGGCGCCACGCGCAGGCGTTGTCCGCCAACCGGCAATCTGCCAAGGCGCGTGAGGCGCTGGCGCGCGCCTACGATTTCCTGCTCGAAGGCATCGCCAACCTGCGCGACGAAGGCCTGCGGCGCAACTTTCTGAACAAGGTCCCCGCCAACCGCGAAATCGTCGCTGCGTGGCTTCGGGATGGCGCTGCGCGAAAGCTCCCCAACGAACGCCTGACCGCGCACCTCGCGATCGAGTCGAACGTGCGCGAGCCGTTCAAACGGCTGGCCGACACGGTCTGCGGCTGAACGCGCTGCACACGCCCGCGGCGATCCGGACGTTTCTCGTCGAAGAGGCCACGGAGTTGAGCGGCGGCGAGCGCGTGCTGCTCGTGCACGAACAGGACGGGAACCGCACACTCGCCGACTCGTTGCTGCCGCGCGGAGAGGACCCGCGGACATTGCTGAGCGCGATCGACCCGCTTCTGAACCAGGCGCGGCTGACGCGGACCGCGCAACTGCTCCACACGCCGCAAACGGGCGCGATGCTGAAGCGGCGCTCGCGCATCGTTGCGCCGCTCATTGCGCAGAACAAGCTGCTCGGCTACCTCTACGCGGACATGGAGGGAGTCTACGGTCGCTTCGACGACACCGACCGCGACATGATGGGTCTGCTCGCGAACCAGGCCGCCGTCGCGCTGGACAACGCCCAGTGGTCGGCGGGTCTCGAACAGAAGGTCGAGCAGCGCACGGCGGAGCTCACGGCGTCAAACACCAATCTCGAGCAGCGCAACGCCGAGCTCGCGATCATCAATTCGATCCAGCAGGGCCTTGCGTCCGAGCTGGATTTCCAGGCGATCGTCGATCTGGTCGGTGACAAGCTGCGCGAAGTCTTCGCGACGCCGGATCTCGGCATCAACTGGTACGACGAAAAGGCCAACCTGCTGCACTACCTGTATGCGTACGAGCACGGCAAGCGATTGGCGATCGCGCCGCGGCCGCCCAATCCCGGCGGCAGCTTCGAAACGGTGACGCGGAAGCGGCTTCCCTACGTACTCAATACCGCAGCCGATTATGCAAGGGATGGCGTCATTTCGCTGCCCGGGACCGACACCAGCAAGTCGATGATCGATGTGCCGATCATCAGCGGGCGACCGGGTGCTCGGCTGACATCGGTATCGAGAATTTCGAGCGCGAGAACGCCTTCGGCGAAGCCGAAATTCGCCTCCTTACCACGATCGCCGCGTCGCTAGGGACGGCGCTCGAGAACGCGCGGCTCTTCGACGAGACGCAGCGACTGTTCAAGGCCGAGCGGCAGCGCGCCGCCGAGCTCGAGATCATCAATTCGATCCAGCAGGGGCTCGCGTCCGAGCTTCATTTCCAGGCGATCGTCGACCTCGTCGGCGACAAGCTGCGCGAAGTCTTCGAAACCGGACCTCAGCATCCGCTGGTATGACGAAAAGGCGAACCTCAGCCATTACCTGTACGCGTACGAGCACGGCCAGCGCCTGTCGCTGCCCCCGGCCACGCCGACGCCGGGGGCCTGTTCGAGACGATGAAGCGGACGCGGCAGCCCATCGTGATGAACACCGCGGCCGACTACAGGAGCTTGCCAGGGGCACCGTGCCGGGCACGGACCCGAGCAAGTCGATGGTCGGGGTCCCGATCATCAGCGGCGACCGGATGCTCGGCAACTCGCCATCGAGAACTACGAGCGCGAGGACGCCTTCGGCGAGAGCGAAGTTCGGCTCCTTACCACGATCGCCGCATCACTTGGCACGGCGCTTGAAAACGCGCGGCTGTTCGACGAAACGCAGCGCCTGCTGAAGGAGACCGAGCAGCGCGCCGCCGAGCTCGCAGTCATCAACAGCATCCAGCAGGGCGTCGCCGCCGAGCTGGACTTCCAGGCGATCGTCAACCTCGTCGGCGACAAGCTGCGCGAAGTATTGAAGACAGGAGAGATCGGGATCCGCTGGTTCGACGAAACGGAGAAGGCTGTCCACTATCTCTATGAGTACGAGCATGGCGAGCGCCTGACAATTCCATCGTCGCCACTCAAGAGCGACCGTTGGGAAGCGATTACGTCGAATCGCGAGCCTCGCGTCCTCAACACGGCTGCCGAAATGGCCACGATGGGGCTCGTGCCCGGTACCGACCGAAGCAAGTCGAATCTGACGGTCCCGATCATCGGCAGCGACCGGGTCATCGGCTCGATCATCGTGGAGGACTATGAGCGCGAATACGCGTTCAGCGATTCGGACGTGCGGCTGCTGACGACGGTCGCGCTCGAGCATGGGGGTCGCGCTCGAAAACGCACGGCTTTTCGACGAGACGCAGCGGCTGCTGAAGGAGACCGAACAGCGCAACGCCGAGCTCGCAATCATCAACAGCGTGCAGGCCGCGCTGGCCGCCGAGCTCAATATCCAGGGCATCTACGATGCGTCGGCGACAAGATCCGCGAGATCTTCCACGACCGGGACCTCGGCATCCGCATCTACGATCCCCGGACGAATCTCGTCCACTATCCGTACGTCTACGAGAACCGCCAGCGCATCGAGATCGCGTCAACGCCTCTTCCGGAGCGGGGGTTCGGCGCGCACGTGATCCGCACGCGCGAGACGCTCGTCATCAACGAGAACATGGAGGAAACCTCGACCCGCTACGGCAGTTCACCATTCCGGGAACCGAGGACGAGAATCGGCGGTCTTCGTGCCGCTCGTCATCGGCGACCAGGGACGCGGCCTCATCAGCCTCGTCGACATCGAGCGCGAGCACGCGTTCAGCGACTCGGACGTGCGCCTGCTGCAGACGCTCGCCAACAGCATGAGCGTCGCCCTCGAAAACGCTCGACTGTTCGACGAGACGCAGCGACTGCTGAAGGAGACCGAACAGCGCAACGCCGAGCTGGCGATCATCAACAGCGTGCAGGCCGCGCTCGCCGCCGAGCTCAACATCCAGGGGATATACGACGCCGTCGGCGACAAGATCCGCGACATCTTCCACGATACGGACATGACGATCCGGATCTACGACGCGAACACCTCTCTGGTCCACTATCCGTATGTCTACGAGAGCGGCGAGCGAATGATTGTCGACTCCTCGCCTTTGGGCGAGCGGGGATTCGAGGCGCACGTGCTGCGTACGCGCGAGACGATCGTCATCAACGAGCAGATGCCGCAGGCGATGGAAAGGTACGGCGCCATCACCGTCCCGGGTACACGCATGGAAAAATCGTGCGTCTACGTTCCGCTGGTGGCGGGCGACCAGGTGCGCGGCCTCATCAGCCTGATGAACGTCGAGCGCGAGCACGCATTCAGCGACTCGGACGTGCGCCTGCTGCAGACACTCGCCAACAGCATGAGCGTCGCGCTCGAGAACGCGCGATTGTTCAACGAGACCCAGCGCCTGCTCAAGGAAACCGAGCAGCGCAACTCGGAGCTCGCGATCATCAACAGCGTGCAGGCCGCGCTGGCCGCCGAGCTCAACATGCAGGGAATCTACGACACCGTCGGCGACAAGATCCGCGACATCTTCCGCGACACCGACATGTCGATCCGGATCTACGAGCCGCGGACGAGTCTCGTCCACTACCCGTACCTCTACGAAGAGGGCAAGCGGATCGCCGTCGAGTCGCACCCGCTCGGCGATCGCGGCATCACCGTCCACGTCATGCGCACGCGCGAGACGCTCGTGATCAATGACGACATGGAGCGGGCGCTCGTCCGATACGGCTCTTCGGTCCTTCCCGGCACACAGATGGCCAAGGCGGCGGTTTACGTGCCGCTCGTCGTCGGCGACCAGGTGCGCGGGCTCCTCAGCCTGACCAACATGGAGCGCGAGAGCGCATTCGGCGACTCCGACGTGCGTCTGTTGCAGACGGTCGCGAACAGCATGAGCGTCGCACTGGAGAACGCCCGTCTGTTCGACGAGACGCAGCGCTTGCTGAAGGAGACCGAACAGGGCAAGGCGGAGCTCGCCATCATCAACAGCGTGCAGGTCGGGCTCGCCTCCAAGCTGGAAGTCCAGGCGATCTACGACCTCGTCGGCGAGAAGCTCTGCGAGCTTTTCCAGAATACGCAGGGCATCAGCCTCACATCGTTCGACCTGAAGAACAATGTGCGGCACCTCCACTACCTCGTAGAGAGGGGCAAGCGCTACGAGTTTCCGGACGCGCCGATCGCCCCCCTCAGCCAGCACATCATCCGCACGAAGCGCACGCTGTCGATCAACGAAAACTATGTGGAGAACCTGGCGGCGATCGGCATCGAGGCGGCGGTGCTGCCCGGCACCGAGCCGCCGAAGTGCACGGTCCGGGTCCCGATCCTCGTTGGAGACGAGGTGCGCGCCATTATCGGCCTCGAGAACGTCGATCGCGAAAATGCGTTCAGCGACTCCGATCTGCGGCTGCTCACCACGCTCGCCAGCAGCATGAGCGTGGCGCTGGAAAGCGCGCGGCTCTTCGAGGAGACCAAGCGCCTGCTCGAGCAGACCGAGCAGCGGGCCGGCGAGTTGACGATGGTCAACACGATTGGACAGGCGCTCGCCTCCCAGCTCGATCTCGACGCCCTGATCAAGTTCGTCGGCGAACGGATGCGCCAGGCGTTCTACGCGGACATCGTGTACGTCGCGCTCGTGGACAAGGCAGCCAGCCTGATTCGCTTCCCCTATGCGCACGGCGACTCGCTCACGCCGATGCGCCTGGGTGAAGGATTGACCGGAAAGATCATCGACACCGCCCGTCCGCTGCTCATCAACGAGTCGGTCGATGCGGCGACGTCGGCGATCGGCGCGACATCGGTCGGCGCGTCCGCGAAGTCGTTCCTGGGTGTCCCGATCATGCAGGGCGCCGAAGCGATCGGCGCCATCAGCGTGCAGAGCACGCAGCAGGAAGGACGCTTCACCGAATCGGATCAGCATCTGCTCGCGACGATCGCGGCCAACGTCGGCATCGCCATTCAGAACGCGCGACTCTTCGCCGAGACGCACGAGGCCCGCGCCGCGGCGGAAGAGGCGAACAAGGCGAAGAGCGCGTTCCTCGCCAACATGAGCCACGAGCTGCGCACGCCGCTGAACGCGATCATCGGCTTTACGCGCATCGTCCGAAGGAAGGCCGACGGGACGCTGCCGGTCAAGCAGATCGAAAACCTCGAGAAGGTGCTGACGAGCGCCGAGCACCTGCTGAGCCTGATCAATACCGTCCTCGACATCGCGAAGATCGAAGCGGGTCGGATGGACGTGACGCCCGGCACGTTCAATCCGGCGCAATTGATCGACCAGTGCGCGACCACCGCCACGCCGCTGGTGAAGCCGGGCGTGGCGCTGGTAAAGGCTTGTCCGCCCGATCTTTCCGCCGTGCACACGGATCAGGACAAGCTCAAGCAGATCCTCATCAATCTGCTCGGCAATGCGGCGAAGTTCACCCACAAGGGAACGATCACCGTGTCGGCGCGTACCGAAGGGAATCGCCTGTCGGTCGCTGTCGCCGACACCGGGATCGGCATGACGGAAGAGGCGATCGGACGCATCTTCGAGGAATTCCAGCAGGCCGACACCAGCACGACGCGCAAGTACGGCGGCACCGGATTGGGACTGTCGATCAGCCGCAGCCTGGCGCGGCTGCTGGGCGGCGACATATCGGTCACCAGCAGCGTCGATGTCGGCTCGACATTCACGCTGACCGTGCCGATGCGCTACGGCGAGACCCACAGGATCGTTCCGGCCGAAACACGCCATCGCCGATACTGCCGCCGCGGCCGCGCCAGCCGGTCATCCTCGCCATCGACGACGATCCGAACGACTTCGACATCCTGCACGAGAACCTGAGCGAGGCCGGCTACCACATCGTAGGCGCCGCAACCGGCGAAGAAGGAATTGCCAAGGCCAAAACCCTGCGTCCGGACGTGATCACGCTCGATGTCATGATGCCGAGCAAAGACGGCTGGCAGGTGCTCTACGACCTCAAGGCCGATCCTGCCACGCGCGACATTCCGGTGATCATGCTGACCATCGTCGACAAGAAGCCGCTGGGCTACCAGCTCGGCGCGGCCGATTACCTGTTGAAGCCGTTCAACACCGAGGCCGTGCTCACCGCGCTGCAGCGCGTTGCGCACCACAATGGCGGGCATGCGCCGAAACGACTGCTGGTGGCGGACGACGACCCGAACGTCGTCGATCTGATCTCGCAACTACTGGGCGAGCACTACCAGATCGAGTCGGCGCCCGATGGTGCCGACGCGCTGCGCGCCGTCGCGCGCAATCGTCCCGACGTCATCCTGCTCGATCTGATGATGCCGGTCCTCGACGGCTTTGCCGTGATCGAGCGGTTGCAGCAGAATCCCGAGCATCGCGCGATCCCGGTCGTCGTGCTCACGGCGAAGAGTCTCACCGCAGACGAGGCCGCGAGCCTCAACAGCACGGTCGCCAAGGTAATCCAGAAGCAGGGGCTCGTCGCGGAGGCGCTGATCCGGGAAATCGCCGGCGCGCTCGCCCAGCGACCGCCCGCACCCGAAATTCGCCACTAATCCTGATCATGAAAAAAATCCTCATCGTCGAAGACGTCGACCTCAACATCGAGCTGCTCACGCAGCTTCTCGAAGACGACTATGCGCTCGCGATCGCCAAGGACGGCGAGCAGGGCGTGGCGCTTGCCGGACAGGAACGGCCCGACCTGATCCTGATGGACATGTCGCTGCCGCTCGTCGACGGCTACGAGGCGACGCGCCGGATCCGGGCGAGCGGCCTCACGATGCCGATCGTCGGCCTGTCCGCGCATGCGATGAACGGCGACGCCGAGCGCGCGCTGAAGGCCGGATGCAACGATTACCTGACGAAGCCGCTCAACGATGCGCTGCTGTTCGAAAAGCTCGATCATTACCTGAAGCGCTAGCCAAGCATCGCGCCGCTCCGCGCCGCGCGATCCAGGCTTCCGCCATCGATTCGCTCGACCCACCCGGATTGAGCCACGTGCCGCGGCCCAAGATTCTCGTCGTCGACGACGAGCCGTTCAACGTCGACTACCTCGAGCAGGAACTCGACGACCTGGGCTACGACACCGTCGCGGCGGTCAACGGTCAGGAGGCGCTCGACCAGGTCGATGCCGAATCGCCCGATCTGGTGCTGCTCGACATCATGATGCCGGTGATGGATGGCTTCACCGTTCTCGGCCGCCTCAAGGCGAATCCCGCCACGCGGGACATTCCCGTCATCATCATCTCGGCGATGAATGACCTGCAGAGCATCGTCAAGGGCATCCAGCAAGGCGCCGAGGACTACTTGCCGAAGCCGTTCGAGCCGGTGTTGCTGCAGGCGCGCATTGCGACCGGGCTGGACAAGAAATACCGCCGCGATCAGGAGCTCGAGTACCTGCGGCAAGTGGAACGCCTCACGGCCGCCGCGAAATCCGTGCAGGGAAGCAGCTACGACGAGACGACGATCGCGCCGGTCGCCGCGCGCGGCGATGCACTGGGCGATCTCGCGCGCGTCTTCCAGAAGATGGCGCAGGAAGTGGTGGCGCGCGAGCAGCGGCTCAAGCAGCAGCTGCGGCAGTTGCAACTCGACATCGAAGAGCAGAAGAGCAGCGCCGCCGACACGGCGGCGATTTACATTCCGATGGATCGGCGGCAGGCGCTGGCCCGCGGCTTCACGCTGCCCGAGCTGGCCCAGGGCTGCGCACTCTTCGCCGACATCTCGGGCTTCACGCCGCTGACCGAATCGTTCGCCCGTGAATTGGGGTTGCAGCGCGGTGCCGAGGAAATCACCCGGCAGGTCAACCGCGTGCTGAGCGTGCTGATCGGCAACGTCGATCGCTACGGCGGCAGCGTCGTGAACTTCGGCGGCGATGCGATCGCATGCTGGTTCGACGGAGACTCCGCATTGCGCGCCACCGCGTGCGCGCTGGCGATGCAGGCGTCGATGCGTCCGTTCGCGGACATCACCGCGCCGGGCGGCATGCCCGTTTCACTCGGCGTGAGGATTTCGGTTTCGGCGGGGTCGGTACGCCGGATGCTCGTCGGCGAGCCGGCGGTTCAGATGATGGAAGTGTTGGCCGGACGCACCGTCGACGAGCTCGCGTTGGCCGATCATCGCGCCAACCGGGGTGAAGTCGTCGCGACGCGCGCGACGCTGCTCGCGATGGGAGACAAGGTCGCCGTGTCGGAATGGCGCGATGACGGCAGGTTCGCCGTGATCGTGGCTGTTTCGGGCGTGCGTGGCGACGGCGCCGTGGCCCGAGATTGCCGCAGGGGTGCTGACCGATGAGCAGTGCAGGACCTGGCTGCCGCCGTCGGTCTACGAAAAAGTTCACCAAGGGCAGAGCGCGTTCCTGTCGGAGCTGCGTCCGGCGGCGTCGCTGTTTCTGCGGTTCGGCGGCATCGATTACGACGCCGACGCCCGAATCGCGAAACAAGCTCGATGCGTTCGCCCGCTGGGTGCAAACGGTCGCTGCACGGCAGGATGGCGTCGTACTGCAGTTGACGATCGGCGACAAGGGCTCCTGCTTCTACATCACGTTCGGCGCACCGATTGGTCACTACGACGATCCCGCGCGAGCGGTGCGAACCGCCTTGCAACTGCAGCTGCCGCCGGCTGAATTTGCGTGGGTTACCGACGTCGCAGCCGGCATCGCCTACGGGCCGATGCGGGCGGGGGCCTACGGCAGTTCGGTCCAGCGTGCCTATACGGTGATCGGCGACCAGACCAATCTGGCCGCGCGCCTGATGGTGGCCGCCGCTCCCGGCACGACGCTATGCAGCGGGCCGGCATGCGAAGCGGCACGCGACCAGTTCACATTCGAGACATTGCCATCGATTGCCGTCAAGGGCAAAGCCGAAGCGATAGCGGTGTACAAGCCCGTCGCCGAGCGAGCCCCCGGCGAAGCCGCCGTGCGCCTGAATCATGCGATGCTGGTCGACCACCTCGTACCCGGCCCGCAGCTCGCGCTCAAGACCGCCAGCGTCGTCGGACGCGAATTTTCGCTGGAGATGCTCCGTGACGTCTATCCGGACGAGACCGACCGGCCGAACGTCGCGGCACATCTCGAATCGCTCGCAGCCTTGCGCCTGATTGCGCCCGTAGCGGAGGCTTCCGGACGGATCTACACGTTCGCCGAGACATCCACGCTGGAGGCCGCCTACGCCTGCATGCTGTTCGCGCAACGGCGCCAACTGCATCGCGCCGTCGCGGAATGGCACGAGCGCGTGCACGCGGCGGATCTGGCGCCGCACTATCCGGTTCTCGCCCACCATTGGCGCGCCGCCGATGAGCCTGCGCGCGCGATTCAATATTTCGAGAAGGCCGCCGAACTGGCGCGATGCAACGGCGCCTACGAAGAAGCGCAGCGCTATCTCAGCGAATCGTTGTCGCTGGATGCGACCGCTTCCGTCCTGAGCAGCGGCTACGCCAAGTCCTGAGGCGCGCCCGCGATTGCGGACTGGCAATGACGATCCGCGACGAGCCGAAGATCGATGCGCACTGTCACGTCTTCGATCCGGTGCGCTTTCCCTACGCTGACAACACGTTCTACGGCCCCTCCGGGCAGGAGATCGGCACCGCGGCGCAACTCGGCCAGGTATTCGATTGTCATGGTGTTCGGCATGGATTGCTGGTCGGGCCGAACTCCGGCTATGAACAGGACAACCGGTGCATGCTCGACGCGATCGCGCAGGGCAACGGGCGCTTCAAGGGCATCGCCGTCGTGCCGAACGATATCGCCGCGTCTTCATTGGAACGCCTGAGAGACGCCGGCATCGTCGGAGTGGCGTTCAACGCGACGCACCACGGCGTCGACTACTACCTGCAAGCGGCCGCGCTGCTCGAGCGGCTCGAAGCGCTCGACATGTGCGTGTCGCTCCAGGTGGAGCGCGATCAACTCGTCGCGCTGGGCCCGATGCTCGAGCGCGCGGGTGTGCGTGTGCTCATCGACCATTGCGGCCGGCCGGCGCCCGAAGACGGACTCGATCAACCGGGGTTTCGCGCGCTGCTCGCGTTGGGTCGCACGACGCGCGTGTTCGTCAAGCTGTCCGGCTATGCGAAGTTCTCACACTGTGCGCATCCGTATCCGGACGCGGGACGCTACGTCGACGCGCTGCTCGATGCGTTCACGCCGGACCGTTCCATGTGGGCGTCCGACTGGCCGTTCCTGCGGGCGCCCGAGCGCGTCGACTACGGTCCGCTGCTGAAACTGATCGAAATCCTGGTGCCGGATCCGGGCGATCGACGCAAGGTGCTCTGGGAGACGCCCCGCCGCGTGCTCGGATTCGGTGGTTGATCCGGCGCGATTGGTCGTCATTTGGCGGCATGCTTTTCCTGCCACCGCTTCATTTCGTCGATTTCCTTCCGCTGCGCCCGGATGATATTTCTCGAGAGTCGCCGCAGCTGCGGATCCTTGCCGTACTGCAACTGGACTTGCGCCATGTCGATCGCACCCTGGTGATGCGCGATCATCTGGGACACGAAGTCGCGATCGGTATCGCCCGTATACGGACCGCTCATTCCCTTCATCATCCGCTCGTTGCCTTTCTGGAAGGCTAAAGTCGACGGACTCGAGGCGGGGTCCGCCGGATGGGACATCATCGAATGATTGGCGGGCGGCGCTTGACTCTGCTGTGCGCCGGCGGCGAATGCGACGGCGATCAGTCCAACGGCCGCGCAAAGCGACCATGCATCGAGCGTGCGATGGGTGTTCATGCCGGATCTCCGCGGATTGATGGGACTAAACCTCGGGCCAGTTGCCCGGCAGATCGAACAACAGCACCTCGGCGTCGTGAGCGTGCCCGATCTCGATGGCATCGCTCCCGGTCTTGATGGCATCGCCCGCCGACAGCGCATTTCCATTGACGATCGCGCTGCCGCGCACGATGTGCACATAACCCTTCCGGTCCGCGGCGAGCGGGTAGCCGACTCGTTCGTCGCCGTCGAAGAGGCCCGCGTACAGTAACGCGTCCTGGTGGATCGACACCGATCCGTCGCGTCCGTCGGGAGAGGCGACGATGCGCAGGCGGCCGCGCTTTTCGGCATCGGCGAAGTGCTTCTGTTCGTAGGACGGCGCAATTCCGCGGACGTTCGGCTCGATCCAGATTTGCAGGAAATGCGTCACCCCCTGCCGCTCCTCGTTGAATTCACTATGGGTCATTCCGGTGCCGGCAGAAAGCCGCTGCACGTCGCCGGGGCGGATCGTCGAGCCGTTGCCCATCGAATCCTTGTGCCCGAGCGCCCCTTCGAGCACGTAGCTGATGATTTCCATGTCGCGGTGGCCGTGTGTGCCGAAGCCCTGTCCGGCCTGGACGCGGTCTTCGTTGACCACGCGGAGCGCGCTATACCCCATGTGCCGAGGGTCGTGGTAGTTCGCAAACGAGAAACTGTGAAAGGAATCCAGCCAGCCGTGGTTTGCATGGCCGCGCTCGTTCGAGCGCCGAAGTTCGTTCATCCGGTCCTCCGTTCGGGTCTTCGGATATTCTAGATGTCCCGGCCGCATGGGCTTGCGCGCATTGTCGCAGGCACGGCCGCACGAATGAAAATCCAGATGACTTCCTACACGTGCGCAGACATACTCGGCGGCCGCGCGCCCAAGGATACGCCGGTCACGATCAACGGCTGGGTGCGTACGCGGCGCGACTCGAAGGCCGGCATCTCGTTCGTCCACGTGTCCGACGGATCCTGCTTCAATCCGGTGCAGGTGGTCGTGCCGAACACGCTCGCCAACTACGCGGACGAGGTGATGCACCTGACCGCCGGCTGCGCGGTCGCGATCACCGGCACCGTCGTGCCCTCGCCCGCGAAAGGACAGCCGTTCGAGCTGCAGGCGAGCGCGAGTGAGCGTCGTCGGCTGGGTCGACGATCCCGACTCCTATCCGATCCAGCCGAAGCCGCATACGCTCGAATTCCTGCGCGACGTCGCGCACCTGCGGCCGCGCACCAACGTGATCGGCGCGGTGACGCGCGTGCGCGATTCGATCGCGCACGCGATCCATCGATTCTTCCACGACAACGGCTTCTTCTGGGTCAACACGCCGATCATCACGACATCGGATGCCGAAGGCGCGGGCGAGCTGTTTCGCGTGTCGACGCTCGACCTCGACGAACCTGCCGCGCACTGCCGCAGGGCGGGATCGATTTCGCGCAGGATTTCTTCGGGCGCGAGACATTCCTGACGGTCTCGGGCCAGCTCAACGTCGAGTGCTATTGCCTCGCGCTGTCGAAGGTCTATACGTTCGGCCCGACGTTTCGCGCCGAGAACTCGAACACCAGCCGCCACCTGGCCGAATTCTGGATGATCGAGCCCGAGATCGCGTTCGCCGATCTCGCGGACAACGCCGACGCTCGCCGAGGCGCTGCTGAAGCACGTCTTCAGGACGGTGCTCGCGGAACGCGCCGACGACATGGCGTTCTTCGAGGAGCGGATCGAGAAGGGCGTCATCGCGAAGCTGCAGGGCATCGTCGACTCCGAGTTCGTGCGGATGGACTACGCCGAGGCCATCGCGTGCTCGAGCAGGCGAAGCAGAAGTTCGAATTCCCGGTCAGGTGGGGAATGGACCTGCAGTCGGAGCACGAGCGCTACCTTTCCGAGACGCTACGTCGCAGGCCGGTCGTCGTCATGAACTATCCGAAGGAGATCAAGGCGTTCTACATGCGCGCAGAACGACGACGGCAAGACGGTCGCCGCGATGGACGTGCTCGCGCCGGGCATCGGCGAGATCATCGGCGGCAGCCAGCGCGAAGAGCGCCTCGACGTGCTCGATGCGCGCATGGCCGAAGCGCATCTCGACAAGGAGCATTACGGCTGGTATCGCGATCTGCGCCGCTACGGCACAGTCCCGCACGCGGGGTTCGGGCTGGGCTTCGAGCGCACGGTCGCGTACGTGACCGGATTGAGCAACGTCCGCGATGTGATTCCGTTTCCCAGAACGCCCGGGAACGCACGATACTAAAGCCTCATCCGCGCTTGTGGACGTCGTTCGGGATGACCCGGTTTCAAGCCCCCGATCCCGTCGACCGTCGCCGGCCGAGCCTTTCAATCGCCCGCCGGTTTAGCGACAATGCGGCTGCCGAACGCCAATCAGGCCCCAGGAGAAACGGAATGTCGATGCGAGCGCTTTGGTCCGCGGTGATTTCCTGCATGTTGCTCATCGGATGTTCGGCCATGTATCCGCACGCCGAGAAGGTGTCGGGGAAGCTCGATTGCGACGGGACGAGCGCTTGCACCGTGACCGTCGCCGTCAAGTGCACCCAATTCTACGGCTGCGACGCGTCGGTCGACTACGACGTCGTCGTCGTCGGCGAGAAGAAGAACGTCGACATCGAATGGCAACTGCGCGCCGAACCGGGATTCGAATTTGCGGGCAACGGCATCGTGCTCGACAACGCCGATTTCGATTGCAAAGCGCAGGGAAAGGACAAGTTCAGGTGCTCCGACAGGCATTCCGGGTTCGGCGTGTTCAAGTACACGGTCAACATCACGGCGCCGAAGAGCGCGTTCGGGCCGCGCGGCGTGCCGTCGCTCGATCCATGGGTCGTGAATCGCTGACGGCCGATCAGCCGCCGTCGAGCCACGCACGCACGCTCGCGATCGCCTGGTCGTAGGCCAGCGCGCGACCCTCGGCATCGGCGGCGGTGAATGAAGCCGTACCCAGCGTTTCGCGCGCGCTCGCCATGAACGGCGCGAGGAACGCCTCGTCGGCGGGATCGCGATGGAGTCCCGTTTCCGCCGTTTGCGCGTTCGCGGCGCCGAAAAACCGTGCCGCGTGCGTCCACTCGCCGCGCGCGGAAGCGAGCCCGGCGGTGACCTCGAGCAGGCTCTGAGCCGCGGGTTTCAGCCCGGAATCGTCGACGATGCCCAGCACTTCGAGAAGGAGCTCGCGTGCGCGTGCCGTCGATTCGCGGCCGATCGCGACCATCGCGAGATTGAGCAGGCTGACCGCGATGATGTCCACGTCTCCGGCCTCGCGGGCAATGACGAGCACGCGCGCGTAGAGCGGTTCCGCAGTAGCGAGATCGCCTGCGGCCCGGGCGGTCTGTGCCAGCGCATTCAATGCGCCGGCGATTTCCCGTGGATTGCCGAGTTGCTGCGCCAGCTCGAGTCCTTCGCGCAAATGCCCTTGCGCGGCCCTGAAATCGCCACGCCCCAGCAATGCCAGTCCGAGCGGCTGCAGCACCGCTGAAACGAGCTCGGTGTCGTCGAGCTCGCGGGCGATCGCGAGGCGACTGCTCGAGGTAGCGTTGCGCATCGGCATAACGGCCCATGAACGATCCGAGCTGGCCGGCGTCGAGCAGCGCATCGCAGCGCCGGCGCGTGGGTGCCTGCGCCGCCGGGCGCGCCAGCGCTTCGAGCGTGATCCGGTATCCGAGTCCGAGCTGGCCGCGGAAGATCCAGTAGCGCCGCAGCGCGGACACGAGGCGCAATCCCTGGTCGCCCACGGCGTCGCGCGTCGCAGCCCATGCGTGCGCCGCGAGCAGGTTCTCGCGCTCGACGTCGAGCCGCGCGAGCCACTCGCGTCTGCCGCGGGCCGACGAGTTCCGGCTCGCGCCATTTCAGCGAGCGACAGATAGAACTGCGAGATGCCGCTCGCGCGCGTGCGCTCGCTTCGTCCGACTCGTCGAGCCGCTCGCGCGCGTACTGCCGCACCGTTTCCAGCAGGCGGTAGCGCGCGCCCGCCGCTTCGCGCTCCACCAGCGACTTGTCGACCAGGCGCGTCAGGAGATCGAGGACTCGGGCTCGTCGACGCCGGCGCCCGCACCCGACCGCTTCGGCGGCTTCGAGCGTAAATCCGCCGGCGAACACGGCGAGCCGTGCGGAACAGCGCGCGCTCGTCGACCGTCAGAAGGTCGTAGCTCCAGTCGATCAACGCGCGCAGCGTCTGCTGGCGCGGCAGACCGGTGCGGTCGCCGCCGGTCAGCAGGCGAAAGCGATCGTCCAGGCGCGCGGCGATCTGTCGACCGACAGCGCGCGCACGCGCGCGGCGGCGAGCTCGATCGCCAGCGGAATGCCGTCGAGCGCGGCGGCAGATCGTCGGCGACCGCGCTCGCGTTCTGCGCCGTCGACCGCGAATGCCGGCTGCACCGCGCGCGGCGCGGTCGACGAACAGGCGCACCGCCTCGAATTGCAGCAGCGCCTCCGGCGTGATCGCGCTTGTGCGGCCTCGGGAACGCGCGAGCGCGGGCACCGGGTAGGTCGTCTCGCCGGCGACGTGCAGCGGCTCGCGGCTCGTCGCGAGCACCTTGAGGCGCGGGCCCGCCTGCAGCAGCTGCCTGCGCGAGCGTCGGCGCACGCGTGCACCAGGTGCTCGCAGTTGTCGAGGACGAGCAGCAGCCGCCGTCGCGCACGTGCTCGACCAGCGCGTCGATGACCGGCCGGCCGGCTTCCTCCGTCACGCCGAGCACCGACGCGACCGCCTGCGGCACGAGCCGCGCGTCGGCGATCGGCGCGAGCTCGACGAACCACACGCCGTCGGGAAAATCGTCGATGACATCGGCCGCCACCTGCAGCGACAGCCGCGTCTTGCCGAGGCCGCCCGTGCCGACCAGCGTCAGCAGGCGCGCGCGCGAGCAGCGACCGCTTCACTTCGGCGAGTCTCGCGCTCGCGGCCGATGAACGGCGTCACCTGCTGCGGCAGGTTGTTCGGCGTCGCTTCGAGCGAGCGCAGCGCCGGAAAATCCGTCGCGCAGCCGCGGATGCAGCGACCTGGTAGACGTGCTCGGGGCTGCGCGAGATCGCGCAGCCGCACCAGTGCCGAGGTCGCGCAGCGTGACGCCCTCGGGCAGCCGCGTCGCCGATCAGCGTCGGCGACCGCCTGCGACAGCAGCATCTGCCCGCCGTGCGCGGCGCTCATGATGCGCGCGGCGCGATTGACGGCGCTGCCGAAGTAATCGTTGTCGCGGCTGCTCGACCGATGCCGACGTGCAGCCCGCAGCGCACCTGCAAGCGCGACGCCGCTGGTCGCGGCCGAATCCGCGAGCGCCTGCTGCAGCTGCACGCGCCGCGCCAACGGCGTCGAGCGGATCGTCGAACACCGCGTGCACGCCGTCGCCGGTCATCTTGACGACGGTGCCGCGCCGGCTTTCCACGGCCGCCGCGTGAGCGCGTCGTGGCGCGCCAGCGCCGGCTGCATCCGCTCGCGGCTCGCGCTCCCACAGCCGCGTGCTGCCCTCGATGTCGGTGAACAGGAACGTCGTGACGGCGGATTGCTCTCGCACGGCTCCAAACCCTTCCGCGGACGGGACGATTACTCTACGGCAGCGGCGGCGGTGCGGCCAGCGGGGGTATCATCCGGTCCGACAGCCATGCGCCCGTAGCTCAATTGGATAGAGCACCGGCCTTCTAAGCCGGCGGTTACAGGTTCGAGTCCTGTCGGGCGTGCCAACGCCCGGTTTGCGACGGACCGACGCCGCGACGGCCCGTGCGAACGCGGTATAATCCATGAGGCGCGTTGAATCGATCTTGGTGCGCTGTCGCATCCCCAGCGGTGGCGGTAGCTCAACGGTAGAGTCCCGGATTGTGATTCCGGCTGTTGTGGGTTCGAGTCCCATCCGCCACCCCAGCATTTTACGCATCCGCAAGATCGACGACGCCCTTTTGCCCGTCGCACGGCGCAAAGCCGCCGCCGTGTCGATCGCCATCGACGCACTTCGATAAGCTTCCCCATCGACGCCGACACCCAGGAATCGCGCGACAGCCGCGCTAAGATGCGCAGCATGGCATCACCCGTGCGCTTTACGGTCGCGACGTACAACATCCACAAGGGCTTCTCCCAGCTCGCGCGACGCGTCGTGATCCACGAACTGCGCGACCGCCTGCACGGCCTCGCCGCCGACATCCTGTTCCTGCAGGAAGTGCTGCATACGAACGACCGGCACGCGACACGCTATCGCGAGTGGCCCGGCCGTCCGCAGCACGAATTCATCGCCGGCGCGTTCTGGCACGAAGTCGCTTACGGCCGCAACGCCGTCTACCGCGCACGGCCACCACGGCAACGCGGTGCTGTCGCGCTTTCCGATGCTGTCGCGCAGGAGAACCTCGACATCTCGGCGCACCTGTTCGAGAGCCGCGGACTGCTGCATTGCGAGATCGAGCTCGGCGAGAGGATCCCGAGCGCTGCACTGCATCAACGTCCACCTCGGGCTCTTCGAGCGCGGGCGGCAGTGGCAGATCCGCGCGCTGGTCGAGCGCATCCGCGCAACGGTGCCGCGCACGGCGCCGCTGATCATCGCCGGCGATTTCAACGATTGGCGCAGCAAGGGCGATCGCACGCTCACCGACGCGCTGAACCTGGTCGAAGTGTTCGAGGAGGTCAACGGCCGTCCGGCGCGCACGTTCCCGTCGATGCTCCCGATGTTCCGCCTCGACCGCATCTACGCGCGGGGCCTGACATCGTCGACGCGCGCGTCCACTACGCGACACCCGGCGCACGCATGTCCGATCATGCCGCGCTGGCGGCAACGTTCGAGGTCGCTGCAAGGCGCCGCCGCTGACCGTGATCGCCGGCGGCGGTGGGATGAACCGCTACACGGCGGGCAATGCCGTGACGCTGCTGCGCAACGGCGCCGAATACTTTCCCGGCGCTGATCGAGGCGATCGCGCTGGCCGAGCGCGAAGTCTGGCTCGAGACCTACATCTTCGCCGACGACGATACCGGCCGCGCGATCGCCGATGCGCTGGTCGCGCGCGGCGCGGCGCGGCGTGACGGTGCGCGTGCTGGTCGACGGCTGGGGCGCGCGGCACTACCTGACGCGCGCGCTCGAGCAGCGGCTGGTCGACGGCGGCGTCGATCTGCTGAAGTATCGGCCGGAAGTCGCGCCATGGCATTTCCGCTCGCATCGCCTGCGGCGGCTGCATCGCAAGCTGTGCCAGTCGACGGCCGCATCGCATTCGTCGGCGGCATCAACGTCATCGACGACATGAACACGCCGGGACACAAGCCGCCGCGCATCGATTTCGCCGTCTGCGTGCGCGGGCCATCTGCTCGTGCCGATCATGCAGACGATGCAGCGCGTGTGGGCGATCGTCGAGATCGCGCAGCTTCGCGACTCCGACGTGCCGCTGTTTCCCGAGGAAGAGCCGGCCCTGGACGCGGGCACGCAGGTCGCGAAGTTCACGATCCGCGACAACCTGCGCTACCGGCGCGACATCGAGCGCGCCTACCTCGCCGGCCTCCGCACGGCGCGCCGCGAGATCCTCATCGCCACCGCTTATTTCTTTCCCGGGCGTCCGCTTTCGCCGCGCGCTGATCAATGCGGCCGCGCGCGGCGTGAAGGTCACGCTGCTGCTGCAGGCGCGCGTCGAATACCGGCTGCTGCATTACGCGTCGCGCGCGCTGTACGGACAGCTGCTCACGGCCGGGTCGCGATCCAGGAATACCATCGGTCGTTCCTGCATGCGAAGGTCGCGGTCGTCGACGCCAGCTGGGCGACGGTCGGATCGTCGAACATCGATCCGTATTCGTTCCTGATGGCGCGCGAGGCCAACGTGTTCGTCCGCGACGCCGTGTTCGCATCGGGGCTGCGCGTCGAGCTGCTCGCGATGATCGAATCGGGATCGCGCCGGTCCCGCCGGAGACTGGGCGCACCGGTCCCGGTTCGCGAAGGCCGTGACCTGGATCGCGTACGGGATCGTCCGCATCGCCATGGGCATGCTGCGCTACGGCGGCGACGAGTGGTGGCGCAGCGGCCGGGTGGAAGCGGCGACTGCGATGCCTGCCGGGCCTCCCGTCGGCGCGACGGGCTTGCGGCCCGGTCGACCTCTGATTCCTGCGCGCGCCTCCGCATTCCCGCCGACACCAACGTGCCGCGCACGCAACGCGGCGACTGGCAGACGATCCGCACGCTGCTTCCGTATCTGTGGGGTTATCGCGGGCGCATCGCCGCGGCGCTCGCGTGCCTCGTCCTCGCCAAGGTCGCGAACGTCGGCGTGCCGGTGCTGATGAAGAAGATCGTCGACAGCCTCGACCCGCGCATCGCGGTGCTGGCGGTCCCGCTCGCGCTGCTGGTCGCCTACGGTCTGCTGCGCCTGTCGACGACGGTCTTCACCGAGCTGCGCGAGTTCCTGTTCGCGAAGGTGACGCAGCGCGCGGTGCGCCGGATCGGTCTCACCGTGTTCCGGCACCTGCACGCGCTGTCGCTGCGTTTTCATCTCGCACGCCAGACCGGCGGCCTGACGCGCGACGTCGAGCGCGGCCAGCGCGGCATCTCGACGCTGATCGGCTTCGCGCTGTTCTCGATCCTGCCGACGGCTGGTCGAGATCTCGCTCGTGTCGGCGATCCTGATCGCGCGCTACGACTGGACGTTCATGGCGATCACCGCCGGTCGCGCTCGCGCTCTATATCCTGTTCACGATCACCATCACCGAATGGCGCACGCACTTCCGGCGGCAGATGAACGAGCTCGACTCGAAGGCGAACACGAGAGCGATCGACAGCCTGCTGAACTACGAGACGGTCAAGTATTTCGGCAACGAGGAATGGGAGGCGCGGCGCTACGACGAAAGCCTGCAGCGCTGGGAGCGGGCAGCGGTCCTTTCCCAGACGTCGCTGTCCGCGCTCAACATCGGCCAGAGCGCGATCATCGCGATCGCCGTGGCGCTGATCATGTGGCGCGCGACCGTCGGCGTCGTCGCCGGCACGATGACGATCGGCGACCTCGTGCTCGTCAACGCGTTCATGATCCAGCTCTACATCCCGCTCAACTTCCTCGGCGTGATCTACCGCGAGATCAAGCAGGCGCTGGCCGACATGGAGCGGCTGTTCCGGCTGATCGAGGAGCACGCGGAAATCACCGATCGCGCCCGGCGCGACTCCGCTCGTCCTGTCGGGGGCCGCGGTGCGGTTCGAGCACGTGAATTTTTCCTACGAGCCGAATCGCCAGATCCTGCACGACGTGACGTTCGACGATTCCCGCCGGGCACAACGTCGCCGTCGTCGGACCTTCCGGGCTCGGGCAAGTCGACGCTCGCGCGGCTCCTGTACCGCTTCTACGATGCCGCGGACGGGCGCATCGTGATCGACGGCCAGGACGTGCGCGATGTCATGCAGACCACGCTGCGCGCGGCGATCGGGATCGTGCCGCAGGACACCGTGCTGTTCAACGACACGATCGAATACAACATCGGTATGGACGGCCGGGCGCGACGCGCGATGAGATCGTGCGCGGCGGCACGCCTCGCGCAGATCCACGACTTCGTTGCGCGGTTGCCCGAGGGCTACGCGACCCCGGTCGGCGAGCGCGGGCTCAAACTGTCGGGCGGCGAGAAGCAGCGCGTCGCGATCGCGCGCGCGATACTCAAGCATCCGCGCGATCCTGATCTTCGACGAAGCGACGTCGGCGCTCGATTCGCGCTCCGAAAAGGCGATCCAGGCCGAGTTGAAGCTGATCGCCCGCGACCGCACGTCGCTCACCATCGCGCACCGGCTGTCGACGATCGTCGACGCCGACGAGATCCTCGTGCTCGATCATGGCCGGATCGTCGAGCGGGGCACGCATGTTGCTCTGCTTGACGCCAATGGCGTTTACGCGCGGATGTGGCGGCTGCAGCAGGACGAGCGGCGCGAGTCTCCCGCGCGTGCCGATCCCGGCGACCACCCGCCACCGGAGCCCGGCGAATTGCCCCGGATGAACGAGGCGGTCCGCGGCCGCCGCGGCGGCAACGCTGCGGAGCGCGTCGTAACTCATTGATTTTGCCGGCCCCGTTGACTGCGGGGCCGCAGCCGTGCGATAACGCCGCTGGCCCATTGAGACTTCTGCTGATGAATCGGCTGCTAACTATTGTTTTCGCTGGAGCTTGTCGCCGACCTCGGCGTGGGCGGCTCCGGACACGCTCGACCCGGCGCGGCTCGGCTGTCGTCCGCCAACGTCGTCGTGCTCGACGCTGCCGCGGATCGTCAGATGTACGCAAAAGCGGCAGACGAAGTCACGCCGATCGCGTCGGTCACCAAGCTGATGACGGCGATGGTCGTGCTGGATGCGCAGCAGCCGCTCGACGAGGTCGCTCGACATCGACATGGACGACTTCGATTACCTCAAGGGCAGCCGCTCGCGGCTGCGCATGGGAACGACGCTGCCGCGCCGCGAAATGCTGCGGCTCGCGCTGATGTCGTCGGAGAATCGCGCGGCATCGTCGCTCGCGCGCCACTATCCAGGGCGGCACGGCGGCGTTCGTCGCGGCGATGAACTTCAAGGCGGCGTCGCTCGGCATGACGCACACGCATTACGCCGATCCGACCGGGCTCTCGGCCGAGAACGTCTCGACGGCGAACGACCTCGCGAAGCTCGTGCAGGCGGCGGCCGAATATCCGCTGATCCGCGAATTCACGACGACGCCGTCGCATCTACGTCGAATGCAGTCCGACCGGCAAGACGCTCGGCTTCAACAATTCGAACGCGCTGGTGAAGAACCAGGCGTGGGACATCCAGCTGCAAAAGACCGGCTACATCCGCGAAGCCGGCAAGTGCGTCGTGATGCTCGTCAACATCGCGAGCAAGCCGATTCGTGATCGTGCTGCTCGATTCGCTCGGCAAGTACACGCGGATCGCGCGATGCGCAGCGCGTCAAGCACTGGCTCGAAACCGGCGAGGCGCTTGCGATCGCCGTCGGCCCGGCACGCGCAGGCCGTCAAGACGAAGACGCTCGATGCAAGTCGGCCATCGCTCGCACGGCAAATTCGCGCCGCGATTCGTCGAAGACGGCGGCGCACGCGCAATAGATCCCGCCTCGTGCTGACGATCAGGCGCCGCTTCGCCGCTTGCGCGTGCTGCTCGTACAGCTCCTTCGCGTGCGCGCGCGTCTTGGCGTGACTTCGCTGCCCGCCAGCATGCGCGCCAGCTCGTCGACGCGCTCGGTTCGGCGAGAGGCGCGCGAGCTCGCTCGACACCTGCTCGCGATCGCCGGTCTTGACCACCCGAAAGTGCTGATCCGCGTGCGCCGCCACCTGCGGCAGGTGCGTCACGCACAGCACCTGCCGTCGCGTCGCCGAGCGTTTGCAGCATGCGGCCGACCGTCGCCGCGACCGCGCCGCCGATGCCGGCATCCACTTCGTCGAACACGAGCGTCGGCACGTCGCCGACGTCGCTCGCGGCCACGTGAATCGCGAGCGCGACGCGCGACAGCTCGCCGCCCGACGCAACGCGCGAGAGCGGACCCACCGGCTGCTTCGGATGCGTCGCGATGCGGAACGCGACGTCTCGACGCCATGGCTCGAGGGCGTCGTCGCGGGCTCGAGCGCGACTTCGAACCGCCCGCCCGCCATCGCCAGCTCCTGCATCGTCGCGGTGACGCGACGGGCCAGAGCTCGTTGGCCGCCGTTGCACGCTTGGCGCTCAACTGCCGCAGCGAGCGCAGCGTAGCTTCGGCCCGCTGCGTCGGCCGCGCGCGCGAGCGCCTGCGCATCGGCCGCTTCGGTCAGCTCGGCCAGGCGGCCGGCATCGTTTGCGAGCAACGCATGCAGCGCGTCCGGTCGCACGCGGTACTTGCGGGCCATGTCGTGGATGGCGCCGAAGCCGCTGCTCGACGCGCGCGAGCTCGTCCGGGTCGAGGTCGAGACGGCGCCGATAGTCGCGCACGGCGCGCGCGGCTTCGTCGAGCTGGATCGCCGCGGGTGCGAGCAGCGCGACGACGTCCGCCAGCGAGGGGTCGTCGGTGCTCGCCTGCCTCAAGCTGCTGCACGATGCGGGCGAGTCGTGGCGCCAAGCGCATCGTCGCCCTCGACCAGCGCGTTTTCGGCGTCCGTTGTCGCCGCAATCAGCCCCGCCGCGTTGGCGAGCCGCGTTGCGCCGCCGACAACTCGGTCCATTCGGACGGTGCGACACCGAGCGCCGTCGAGCTCGCGTCGACGCGCAACGAGCGTCTCGCGCTCGGCCGCCGACGCCTGCTCGACACTCGCGGCGGCGTCGCGCCGCTCGACCGCGTCGCGCCACGCGCGCCACGCGTCGCCGACTTCGCGCGCCAGCGTCGCGAACGCCGCCGAACTCGTCGAGCAGATGCGCGCTGCGCGTCCGGCACCGGCCAGCGCCTGATGCGCATGCTGGCCGTGCAGGTCCACAACTGCTCGCCCAGCTCGGTCAGCTGCGCGAGCGTCGCGGGGCGGCCGTTGATCCACGCGCGGCTGCTTGCCCTGCGCATCCAGCACGCGGCGCAGCAGCAACTCGGTCGCCGGCATCGAGCTGCTGCGCGGCAAGCCATTCGCTGCACCCGGGCGAGCGTGGCGATGTCGAACACGGCGGCAAGCTCCGCGCGCTCGGCGTCGGGGCGGAGCTGGCGCAATTCGAAGCGGTCGCCGAGCAGCAGTCCCAGCGCGTCGAGGAGGATCGACTTGCCGGCGCCGGTCTCGCCGGTCAGGACGGTGAAGCCGGCCACGAACTCGATGTCGAGCGTCTCGACAACGACGAAATTGCGGATCGACAGAGCGCAGGCGCAGCGATCACGGTGCAGCGGCGCGAAAGTCGGCGGTCAGTCGCTCCGGCGTTTCACTCCAATGCAGCTTCTGGCGCAGCATTGCGAAATAGTCGTGGTATTCGGGATGCAGGAATCGCGCGCGGTGTGCGCGGCACGGCGCAGCATGACGCGATCGCCCTCCGCCAGCTCGAAGTGCGCCTGCCCGTCGCAATGCACGGCGGCGTCGCGGCCCCGGCTCACGGTAATCGCGATCGTCGCGCTGTCCGGCACGGCGATCGGGCCGATGCGTGAGCGCATGCGGCGCCACCGGCACCAGCGCGAACGCAGGCGACTTCCGGCGCGATGATCGGCCCGCCGGCCGAAAGCGCGTAGGCGGTCGAGCCCGTCGGCGTCGCGACGATGATGCCGTCGGCGCGCATCGCGTAGACGAAGCGGCCGTCGATCTCGACCGCGCATTCGATCATCGAGCCGAGTCGCGCCGCGGTTGACCACCACTTCGTTCAGCGCGGGCGCGTGCTCGACTGCGAGCCGTCGGCGCGCTCGACCGTGACCGCGAACAATGTGCGCCGCTCTTCGACGTAACCGCCGTCGAGCATTGCGCCGAGCGTCGGCTCCATGCGCGCGAGCGGAATGTCGGTCAGGAATCCCAGCCGTCCCTGGTTGACGCCGATCAGCGGGACGTCGTACGGCGCGAGGCTGCCGCGCAACCGACAGCATCGTGCCGTCGCCGCCCAGCACGATCGCGAGGTCGATCGCATCGGGCAGCGCGTCGTCGGCCAGCGTCGCCGGACATCCGGCAGGCCGGCGATTTGCGCGGTCTCCGTGATCGAGCGAGACGGATGGCCGCGCGCGAGCGAGGAACGCCGCGAGGCGCGCTCAGCGGCGCGGCGACGCCGGACCGCCGTGGCGGCCGACGAGCGCAACGCGGGCGAAGCGTGCCGGCGTGCGGCGCGGGCATGCCGCGATTAAACCACAGGCCCACGCGGGGTCGGGGTTGGCCGGTCGGCCGATCCCCGGGCGGCTCCGCGCGACGATCTGCGCCGCCACGGTAATATCGGGCGCGGCACGGCGACATCGCGGTGCCGCCCGGTCATGCTGGATCCACGCGCGCAACATCTTCTCAAGACGCTCATCGAGCGCTATGTCGCCGAGGGACAGCCCGTCGGCTCGCGGGCGCTGTCGCGGCATTCCGGACTCGAGCTGTCGCCGGCGACCATCCGCAACGTCATGGCCGACCTGGAGGAGATGGGCTTCATCGCGAGCCCGCACACGTCGGCCGGACGCGTGCCCACGCCGAGGGGCTACCGTTTCTTCGTCGACAGCCTGATGGTCATGAAGCCGCTCGAGGAGGGCGAGATCCACCGTCTCGAAGGCGAGCTCGCCGCCGACCGGCCGCAGCAGATCGTCAGCGCGGCGGCGCATCGCTGCTGTCGCAGCTGACGCAGTTCGCCGGTGTCGTGTGACGCCCAAGCGGCGCGAGGCGGCGTTTCGCCACCTCGAGTTCCTGCGCCTGTCCGAAAAGCGCGTGCTGCTGATCATCGTCACCACCGACGGCGACGTGCAGAACCGCATCCTGCACACCGACCGCTCGTATACGACGACGCAGCTGATCGAGGCCACCAACTTCTTCAACCACAATTTCGCCGGACAGCCGTTCGCGGCGATCAGGAATCGGCATGGCCGACGAGCTGCGCGCGCTGCGCGAGGACATCGCGGGGCTGATGACAGGCGGCCGTCGACGCGGGCGAGGGCGCGCTGCCGAGAGGGCGAGGCGCTGGTCGTCACCGGCGAGCGCAACCTGCTCAACGCCGAAGACCTCGCATCGAACATGGAACGGCTGCGCCGGCTGTTCGATCTGTTCGAGCAGAAGACGTCGCTCCTGCATCTGCTCGACGTTTCGCAGCGCGCGCAGGGCGTCCAGATCTACATCGGCGGCGAGTCCGGCCTGGTGCCGCTCGACGAATGCAGCGTCGTGACGGCGCCGTACGAGGTCAACGGCCAGGTGATCGGCACGCTCGGCGTGATCGGCCCGACGCGGATGGCGTACGAGCGCGTGATCCCCATCGTCGATGTCACCGCCAAGCTGCTGTCCAACGCCCTGTCGCGCGAGCTCGCGGACGATTGAACGGCATGCGGGCGGCTGCAACCCGGTGACCATGCCCCGCTACCGCCCCGAGCCGCCTTTCGCGCACGATCGGATCCCGCACGTCGGCGTCCTGCTCGTCAACCTGGGCACGCCGGATGCGCCGACGCCCGCCGCCGTGCGGCGATACCTCGGCGAGTTCCTGGCGGACCGCCGTGTCGTCGAGATTCCGTCGCTCGCGTGGCGGCCGCTGCTGCACGGCGTCGTGCTGCGCACGCGACCCGCGAAATCGGCGGCACGCTACGCGGCGATCTGGACCAAGGACGGCTCGCCGCTCGCCATCCACGCGAACAAGCAGAAAGTGCTGCTGTCGGGCTACGTCGGCCAGCGCATGAAGGCATTGGGACTTGCCGCCGATCACTGCGTCGTCGAACAGGCGATGCGCTACGGCAATCCGCCGATCGGCGCCGCGATCGAGCGGCTGCGCGCAGCGGGATGCGACAGGATTCTCGTCGTGCCGATGTATCCGCAATACGCGGCCAGCACGACGGGCTCGGCCATCGACGCCGTCAACGCATACGTGAGGCACACGCGGCGCGTGCCGGGACTGCGCTTCATCGACACGTTCCATGACGATCCCGGCTACATCAAGGCGCTGGCCGCATCGGTCAACGACTACTGGACGCGCCATGGCCGGCCCGACCACGTGGTGCTGTCGTTTCACGGGCTGCCGCGCCGAACGCTGACGCACGGCGACCCGTACCATTGTTTCTGCCAGGCGACGGCGCGCCTGCTCGCGCGCGAGCTGGGGCTCGAGCCGCGGCAATGGACGATCGCGTTCCAGTCGCGCTTTGGCGGCGGGCGGTGGCTTGCGCCCTATACAGCCGACGTGCTCGCAACGCTGGGCAAGGGGCGGCCGCGCCGCGTCGACGTGTTCTGTCCCGGTTTCGTCGCGGATTGCCTCGAAACGCTGGAAGAGCTGGCGATCACCGGCAAGCGGATCTACACGCAGGCCGGCGGCCAGGACTTCCACGTGCTCCCTTGCCTCAACGAGCATGCGCACTGGATCGCGGCGCTCGCCGATCTCGTGCTGGCGAACCTCCACGGATGGCTCCGGCCGCCGCCCGGCCCCACCGAGCGGGAAGCCACGACGCTTCGCGCCAAGGCGCTCGGCGCGCGCGCCTAGCCGACCGGCGCCCGAGCCCGCGCCCGTTCCGATCGGTGCGGGCGACTCGAGAGGCCGTTGAAACGGCGCCGAAACGGCCCAATCTGCCGCACGGTTCGCCATGTGATTCCCGTGGCGCGAGTTCCATTTCAACCGATCACGATGACCGCTTCCGACCCCCGCTCCGAGGAACCCCCTTTCGACGATTCCCTCCCAACCGGGGGTGATCCGACTCCGGACGATCAGCCGGCATTGCCGGACGATCCGCTGCGGAAAGCCCAGACCGACGCGGCGCGAATGAAAGACGCATGGCTACGCGCGCGTGCGGAAACCGAGAACGTCCGCAGCGCCAGGGGCAAGCCGACGTCGCGCGGGCGCACAAGTACGCGATCGAGAAATTTGCCGAGGACCTGCTGGGGGTCAAGGACGCCCTCGAGCAGACGCGTGGCGGCCGACGCGTCGGTGTCGCCCGAGGCGCTCAAGGCGGGTGCCGCGCTCACGCTGAAGACGCTGGATGCGGCGTTTGCCCGCGCGCAGATCACCGAGATCGACCCGGTCGGGCGAGAAGTTCGATCCGCACCGGCATCAGGCGATGCAGGTGGTCGCAAGCGACCTCCCGCCCAACACCGTCGTCACCGTGTTTCAGAAAGGCTACCTGATCAACGACCGGGTGCTGCGCCCGGCACTGGTGACCGTTTCGAAGGCGCCGGAACTCCGCGCGCGGCAATGGACCGGCGGGTTGATTCGCGCGTCCGGGAACCCCATTTCAAGAGTCAGATAACCTTTCCGAAGCACGGAGGACCCTTCAAATGGGCAAGATCATCGGCATCGACCTCGGGACGACGAACAGTTGCGTCGCGATCATGGAAGGCGGAACGCCCAAGGTCATCGAGAACTCCGAAGGCGCGCGCACGACGCCCTCGGTCGTTGCCTACGGCGACGACGGCGAGGTGCTGGTCGGCGCATCGGCCAAGCGGCAGGCGGTCACCAACGCGAAGAACACGATCTTCGCGGTCAAGCGGCTGATCGGACGCAAGTTCGAGGAGAAGGAAGTCCAGAAGGACATCGGCCTCATGCCGTACCGGATCGTCAAGGCCGACAACGGCGACGCCTGGGTCGAGGTGCGCGGCAAGAAGATCGCACCGCAGCAGGTGTCGGCGGAAATCCTGCGCAAGATGAAGAAGACGGCCGAGGACTACCTCGGCGAGGAAGTCACCGAGGCCGTCATCACCGTCCCGGCGTACTTCAACGACTCGCAGCGCCAGGCGACCAAGGACGCCGGCCGCATCGCGGGTCTCGAGGTCAAGCGGATCATCAACGAGCCGACGGCGGCCGCGCTGGCGTTCGGGCTCGACAAGAGGGAAGGCGATCGCAAGATCGCCGTCTACGACCTGGGCGGCGGCACGTTCGACATCTCGATCATCGAAATCGCCAACGTCGACGGCGAGCACCAGTTCGAGGTGCTGTCGACCAACGGCGATACGTTCCTGGGCGGCGAGGACTTCGACCAGCGGATCATCGACTACATCGTCACCGAATTCAAGAAGGACCAGGGCGTCGACCTCAAGAACGACGTGCTCGCGCTGCAGCGGCTGAAGGAAGCCGCCGAGAAGGCCAAGATCGAGCTGTCGTCGCTCGCAGCAGACCGAGATCAACCTGCCGTACATCACGGCCGACGCAGTCGGGTCCGAAGCACCTGTCGCTGAAGATCACGCGCGCAAAGCTCGAATCGCTGGTCGACGACCTGATCGAGCGCACCATCGAGCCGTGCCGCATCGCGATCAAGGATGCGGGCGTGAAGCTCACCGACATCAGCGACGTGATCCTCGTCGGCGGCCAGACGCGGATGCCCAAGGTGCAGGACACGGTCAAGACGATTCTTCGGCAAGGAGCCGCGCAAGGACGTGAACCCCGACGAGGCCGTCGCCGTCGGCGCGGCGATCCAGGCGTCGGTGCTGGCGGGCGAGCGCAAGGACGTGCTGCTGCTCGACGTGACGCCGCTGTCGCTCGGTATCGAGACGCTGGGCGGCGTGATGACCAAGCTGATCCAGAAGAACACGACCATTCCGACCAAGGCGAGCAGGTGTTCTCGACGGCCGACGACAGCCAGCCGGCCGTGACGATCCACGTGCTGCAGGGCGAGCGCGAACGCGCGACGGGCAACAAGAGCCTCGGCCAGTTCAACCTCGAGGGCATTCCACCCGCGCCGCGCGGCACGCCGCAGATCGAGGTGACGTTCGACATCGACGCGAACGGCATCCTGCACGTGTCGGCGAAGGACAAGGCAACCGGCAAGGAAAACAAGATCACGATCAAGGCGAACTCGGGCCTGTCCGAAGACGAGATCCAGCGGATGGTGAAGGACGCCGAAACGCACGCCGAGGAAGACCGCAAGCTGATGGAAGTGGTGCAGGCACGCAACAGTCTCGATGCGCTCGTCCACAGCGTGAAGAAGTCGCTGGGTGAATACGGCGACAAGGTCGGTGGCGACGAGAAGGCGAAGATCGAAGCCGCGCTGAAGGAAGCCGAGGAAGTCCTGAAGGACAAGGACGCTGCGAAGGACGCGCTCGAAGCGAAGTCCGAAACGCTGATGAGCGCATCGCAGAAACTCGGTGAAGCGATGTACGCGCAGGCACAGGCGCAGGCCGGCGCGGCCGGTGGCGCGGGCGGCGGTAGCGCCGGCGAAAGCGGTGCGGGCGAGGCGTCGAAGGGCGGCGACGAGAAGGTCGTCGATGCCGAGTACACGGAGGTCAAGGACCGGAAGTGATGCTTATTCCGATCGCTCGATATTCCTTCATATTCCGTCGCGATGCGCTGCCAGCGATAGATGCACCGGCGGAGCGCGACGGAATATGTGGCCGCGTTGAACGCGGCGCTTTCTAGCGCCGGTTAACGCGGCCGTTTTGTGTCATCGCGTTTGGTTCGGCGCGTTGTGCAAGGCAGGGTGCGGTATTGATTGGCGTGGGTTCAAGGTTTGAGGGGACGTCCGGAGCTTCATGGCTAAACGCGACTACTACTCGGTGCTCGGGCTCAATCGCGATGCGTCGGACGACGATATCAAGAAGGCGTATCGCAAACTCGCGATGAAGCACCATCCGGACCGCAATCAGGAGCAGGGGTCCGAAGACAAGTTCAAGGAAGCCAAGGAAGCGTACGAGATCCTGTCGGATCAACGGAAGCGCGCGGCGTACGACCAGTTCGGCCATGCCGGCGTCGATCCGTCGGCGGGGTTCGGCGCGGCCGGCGCGCGTGGCGCGGAGGGATTCGGCGGCTTTGCCGACGCGTTCGGCGACATATTCGGCGAGATCTTCGGCCAGCAGCGCGGCGGTCGCGGCAACGGCAACGGCGTCTATCGCGGCGCCGACTTGCGCTACAACCTCGAGCTGTCGCTGGAGGATGCCGCGCGCGGCACCGATGTCAAGATTCGCATCCCGACGATGGAAGGATGCGAAACGTGTCACGGCAGCGGCGCCGCGCCCGGTACGCAGCCGAAGACCTGTCCGACGTGTCACGGCCGCGGCGAAGTGCGCGTGTCGCAGGGCTTCTTCTCGCTCCAGCAGACGTGCCCCCAATGCCACGGGACCGGCAAGATCGTCCCCGAGCCGTGCCCGACCTGCCACGGTGCGGGCCGCCTGAAAAAGCACAAGACGCTGTCCGTCAAGATTCCTGCCGGTGTCGACGTCGACGACCGCATCCGGCTGACGGGCGAAGGCGAGTCGGGTGTCAACGGCGGACCGCCCGGCGATCTTTATGTCGTCGTCAGCCTGAAGCCGCACGCGGTCTTCCAGCGCGAGGGCGCGGATCTGCATTGCGAAATGCCGATCAGCTTCGCGACCGCCGCGCTGGGCGGAGAAATCGAGATTCCGACGCTCGACGGCCACGCGAAGGTGAAGATCCCGGTCGAGACGCAGACCGGACAGGTCTTCCGGCTGAAAAACAAGGGCATTCGCCCGGTGCGCGGCTCGGTGATCGGCGACCTGTATTGCCACGTTTCGCTCGAGACGCCCATCAAGCTGACGACCCGCCAGAAGGAGCTGCTGCGCGAATTCGAGGCGATCAACGAGCAGGACCCGGGCGCCCACAGTCCGCGCGCGAAGAACTGGTTCGACAAGGTCCGCGAGTTTTTCGGTCCCGTAAGGACGCACCAGCGCTGATTTGCTGCAAATCGCCGCGCGTCACGCGCGTGACCGAGCGGCGAGCGCAGCGAGGCTCGAGCGACGCGCCGATCGCATTTGCTGCGCGGAAAGCGAAGGGCCGTCCCGAGCTTTCCGCGCTAAATCTCCGGACGAAAGTATCGTGCGCGCCGCGCTGATGTCACCAGAGCATGCCCTGCATATCCGGCGCGCGAAACTTTCGTCCGATCAAGGAAACGCCGGTATATGCGGGTCGATGCCCCGATCCTCGGCTTCCGGATGGCGCGCATTCAGCAGGTCGCGAACCTCGTTGACGCGATGATCCGGGACGTCCGCCATCAGCAGCAGCTTGCCCTCGTCGATCGCCTTCGAAAACTGCTTCAACCGAGAGTTCGGTACGGCGCTTCCAACCATGCTCGATACCCAGGTGCCGAACAGTGCGCCGACGATGCCGGCGCCCAGCACCGTGACAATTTGCCAACGGTCGTCCGTGACCAGTGTCATCACCAGCACGGCGCCGAGAACGAATCCAAGCAGTGTTCCGATCGCCAATCCCACCTGTGCGCCATGCACGAGATCGGATTTCTGCAGGTGGTTGGCCTCGTGCAGACCGTCCATCGGTGTGCCGCGCCGCGCGAGAAAGTGGATATGGCGCTCCTCGACGCGCGCGAGCAGCAGGTCGTCCATCGCTTTGCGCGCACTCGGCAGGTCCGGCATGATGAAGTAGAGTCGGCGGCGCATCATGTCCTCCGTGAGTGGAAGCTACATTGGACACTCTACGGCCGTGACGGCGCGCTCGCAACCCGGGCCGGAAATTACGGGGTGGGTCGACGGGTCGGCATCCTCCACCCGGATCGAATGACAAGGAGTTCGCGCGTGCTTGCAAGAATTGCGTGTGTGATGGCGTTGCTGGGCTTGACGATCGCACCTGCCACTGCCCAGATCAGGATCGGTCTCATGGTATCGGCCACCGGGCCGACGTCTGCGATCGGAATCCCGCAGAAGAACACCGGCGACATCCTGCCGCGCACGATCGGTGGCGCCCGGGTTGAATATGTCTCGCTCGAAGACGGTGGCGACACGACGCGCGCCGTGCAGAACGCCAAGAAGCTGATCCAGGAGGATCATATCGACGCGCTGATCGGCCCGTCGACGACGCCCAACGCGTTCGCGATCCTCGATGTGATCGCCGATGCCGGCGTGCCGATGATGGCGACGGTCGGCACGTCCGCCGTCGTCGAGCCGCTCGACGCGAAGAAGCGCTGGGTGTTCAAGACTACCCAGAACGACGATCTGATCGCAGCGGCATTGCTTTCGCACATGGTCAAGAACGGCGTGAAATCGATCGGCTTCATCGGCTTCAACGATCCGTATGGCGAAAACTGGCTGAAGGTGTTCAGCGCGCTCGGTGAAAAGGCGGGCGTCAGGGTGGTCGACGTCGAGCGCTACGGCCGCACCGACACGAGCGTCACCGGTCAGGCGCTGAAGCTGATTGCCGCGAAACCCGACGCGATGCTGATCGCCGCCGTCGGCGGTCCCGCCGTGCTGCCGCAGGCGACGCTGCGCGACCAGGGGTTCAAGGGCACGATCTACCAGACACACGCGGTGGCGACCGACGATTTCATCAAGCTCGGCAAGGACAAGGTCGAAGGCACCGTGCTCGCGGCGGGTCCGATGCTCGTCATCGACGAGATCCCCGATTCGAATCCGACGAAAAGCGTCGCGCTTGAATACATCGGCGCGTACGAAAAGCAGTTCGGAACGAAGCCCGCGACGTTCGGCGCGAATACATGGGACGCCGGCTTGCTGCTCGAACGCGCAATCCCCGTGGCGCTGAAGGTTGCGAAGCCCGGTACCGTAGCGTTTCGTGCGGCGCTGCGCGACGCGCTGGAAAACGAGAAGCAGGTGATCGGATGCCAGGGCGTGTTCAGCATGTCGTCGTCGAACCATAATGGGATGGACGAGCGCGCGCGCGTCCTGGTGACCGTCAAGGATGGCCGGTTCCGGCTGTTGCGCGACTAGGGTCGCCGCCACCGCACGCGATCCGTCAACCCGGCGCGCCATGCAGCGAATCGTCGGCATCCTGCTGGCTTCCGGACGGGGGACACGCTTCGGCGGCGACAAGCTGCTCGCGGCGATCGCGCGAACGACACCGGACGTACCGGCGGGCACACCGGTCGGCGTAGCGGCCGCGTCGCACTTGAAAACCGCGCTCGCCGATGCGATCGCGGTCGTGCGTCCCGGGGACGCGAATCTGGCGGATCAAATGCGGGCCGGCGGCCTGCGTGTCGTTTCGTGCGCCCACGCGGACGATGGCATGGGCGCCACCCTCGCCTGCGGAGTCGTGGCTGCGGCGGATGCGGACGGCTGGGTGATCGCGCTCGCCGACATGCCGTGGATCGCACCCGCGACGATCGCCGCGGTGGCGGCCGCGCTCGCGGCAGGCGCCGACATCGCGGCGCCCGCTTACCATGGCGCACGCGGCCACCCGGTGGGGTTCTCGCGGCGCCATTACGCAGCACTCGCCGTACTGTCGAACGACGCCGGCGCGCGATCCTTGATCGAACGCCATCGCGATGGGCTCATACTGATCGACGTCGAGGATCCCGGAATTCTGGCCGACATCGATACGCCCGGCGATTTATGATTCCATCCGAACGATGCGCGCGGGTGCGGGGTCTGAGTAACCGCAGGTCGCCCGAGGAGGGCGGTCGGCCCATTGCATCGCTCGGGAATATATCGTTGACCGATACTTCCGAATACCGGATGCTTCGGTCGGCAGGACGGGCTCAGTCAGGATTGCGGCGCCGTCACCCAAGCCAGGAGGAACCGATGAACAACAAGCTCAGTGTTTTCACCGCTGTTTGTGCAACCGCCTTGTTGTCCACAGGCATCGCGCGAAGCGCCGCGGCTGCCGACGGCACGATCGTGCTGGGAGCGGCCGTCTCGCTCACCGGCAAGTATTCGACGAACGGCAAGAATACGCAGGACGGCTACAACCTCGCGGTCAAGACGATCAACGAGAAGGGCGGCGTCAAGGTCGGCGACAAGCACTACGATCTCAAGGTCGTCTACTACGATGACGAATCGACGTCCGCGCGCGGCGCGCAGCTGGTCGAGCGGCTGATCGACCAGGACCACGTCAACTTTGTGCTCGGCCCCTACAGCTCGCCGCTGACGAAGGCGATCGCCCCGATCACCGAGAAGTACAAGATGCCGATGGTGGAGGGCAACGGCGCCGACCGCGGTCTGTTCACCGAGGGCTACAAGTACATGTTCGCGGTCTTGAATACGTCGGACTACTACCTGCGCGCGGCGTTGACCATCCTCGCCGAAGAGACGAAGAAGGCAGGCCGGGATCCCAAGACGCTGAGGATCGCGATCGTGATCGAGAACGACGACTTCTCGCAGGACGTGCGCGACGGAATCATCGAGGACGCGAAGAAGTACGGCATGCAGGTGGTGATCGACGACAAGCTGCCGGCCGATCTCAACGACATGAGCGCGACGCTGACCAAGGTCAAGGCGCTGAAGCCCGATGCGCTGATGATTTCCGGCCACGAAAAGGGCGCGGTCCTCGGGATTCGCCAGGTGGCGGCGCAAAAGGTTTACGTGCCGATGCTGGCGCTCACCCATTGCGATTCGGCGCAAATCACCGACAAGTTCGGCAAGGACTCGGACTACGCGTTCTGCGGTTCGCAGTGGGACGTCAGCCTGACTTATACCGATCGCTGGTTCGCCAATTCGAAGACGTACGCGGGCCTGTTCAAGAAGGCGTACAACTATGATCCGCCCTACCAGGCCGCCGAGTCGACCGCCTCGGTCGAGGTGTTCGCCGACGCCATCGAGCGTGCCGGGTCGCTCGACAAGGAGAAAGTGCGCGATGCGCTCGCCAAGACCGACATGATGACGTTCTACGGGCCGGTGAAGTTCGATGCGACGGGCAAGAACGTCGCCAAGTCGATGGTGATGTACCAGGTGCAGCACGAGCAGTACATCGTGGTTGCACCGTCGAAATGGGCGACGGCAAAACCCGTCTTTCCCGCCCCGACGTGGGACAAGCGCGATTCCGACGCCAAGATGGGCGCGAAGTGAGCCGCTGATCCTTCCCGGCGCCACGGCAGGCGCCGGAGCGGATTTCCGATGTCGAATCTCGGCGTCCTGATCGACGCGCCGGTCCTGCTGCTGCAGCTCCTCGTGAGCGGCATCCTGGTCGGCGCGATTTTCGCGCTGGTTGCGTACGGGATGGCGCTCGTATGGGGCGTAATGAACATCATCAACATCGCCCAGGGCGAGTTCGTGATGCTCGGCGGCTACATCGTCTTCTATCTCGACCGCGCCGGCGTCCATCCCGTTTTCGGCATTCCCATCGCGGCAGCGGTGATGTACATCGTCGGCATCGCGCTCTATCGCAGCATCATTTGGCGCCTCGTCGACCGCGACATGTTCGCGTCGATCCTGGCGACGTTCGGCATCAGCATCCTGTTGCAGCAACTCGCGAACCAGATGTTCAGCGCCGACATCCGGACGGTGCCTTCGCGGCTGCCGAGCGTGTTCCTCGCCAATGGCATGGTGACGATTCCGGAAATCAAGATCGTCGGGTTCGTCGCGGCGCTGGCCGTGGGCGCCGCCCTGTTCGTGTTTCTTCATCACACGCGTCTCGGGCAGGCGATCCGCGCCACCGCGCAGAACGCGCGCGCCGCGCGGGTGCTCGGGATCGACACCAATCGCATCTATGCCACGACATTCGCGGTGAACTGCGCGATCTGCGGCGCGGCCGGCGGGCTGGTCGCGATGACCTGGCTCATACAGCCCTATCTGGGCCTCACCTACACGCTTCGCTCGTTCATGATCGTCATCGTCGCCGGGCTCGGCAACCTGCCGGGCGTGATCGTCGCCGGCAGCGGACTCGGCGTGGTCGAAGAGGCAGCGGGCTTCGTGCTCGGCGCCGAATACCAGACCGCATTCATCTTCCTGCTGCTGATCGTGCTGCTGATCGGGCGCAACATGCTGCTCGCGCGTCAGCGCCGGTACCTGAAGTGAGCGCCGCCGGACCGCCCCGAGGACGTCCACGCAAGCGGAGCGCAGCCCGGTGACCGGAGCGCGCGACCTCGGACTGATGCTCGCGATCGGTGCCGCGGGCGTCGTCGCGCCCTGGCTCGTTCCCTCGGTCGCGACGCAGCTCGCGTTCCTCTGGTTGATGATCCTGTTCGCCGTCACCTGGGACATGAACGGCGGACAGATGGGCTACAACTCGTTCGGCAACGTGTTCTTCTTCGGACTCGGCGTCTATGTCTGCGCGCTTGTCCAGCGGAAATCGGGCCTTTCGTACTATCCCGGCCTATTCGCCGGCGTTGGATTGGGAGCGCTGGTCGCAGCCGGCGCAGCACTCGTTCTCGGACCGGCAATCCTCGGCATCCGCGGCCACTATTTCGCGATCGCCACGCTCGGACTGTCGATCGTTGCCGCCGACGTCGCGTCGGCCTGGGAATACATCGGGGCCGCGTCGGGCCTGGCGCCGCCGGTTTATCCGGGCGCCATCGAAAGCCGTTCCACATTCTTCTACTACCTGTTGTTCGCGCTCGCCGCGATCACGTTCCTCACCGTGCGCTGGCTCTACTCGGCGCGGCTCGGCCTTGCCATCAACGCGATTCGGGACGACGAGGACAAGGCGGAGGCGATGGGACTGCACACGACGCGCTACAAGGTGTTCGCATGGTGCGTCTGCGCATTCTTTCTGGGTGCGGCGGGCGGTCCGGTCGGTAACCTGGTGGGCTTCATCGATCCGCGCGATCTCGCGTTTGCCGGGGCGACATTCGGCGTGTGGATGGTGCTGATGGCCGTCCTCGGCGGCAAGGGAACGCTGTGGGGGCCGGTGCTCGGCGCCGCGGTGTTTCACGTCACGCAGGAGGTATTCTGGACCTACCTGCTCGGCTGGCAACGCGTGGCGATGGGACTGCTGATCGTCGTCATCGTCGTGTTCTTTCCGACCGGCATCCTGGGTTGGACGGCGCGGACGCGCAACCGCGATGACGGCACGCGCGCCACGCCGGACGTCGTTCGATGACGGCCCTGCTCGAAGTACGCAACGTTTCCAAGCGCTTCGGCGGCGTGATCGCGAACAGCGACATCTCGCTCGATGTGCCCGACGGCCGCATCACCGGACTGATCGGACCCAATGGCTCGGGCAAGACGACGCTGTTCAATTCGATCGCCGGGCATCATCCGATCGATGCCGGCTCGATCCGCTTCGACGGACGCGAGATCTCCCGCCTGCGCACGCAGCAGATCGCGCGCCTGGGTCTGATCCGGACGTTTCAGCAGACGCATGTCTATCGCAAGATGACTTGCGTGCGGAACATGCAGATCAGCACATCGCACACCGGCGACACGCTGTTCACGATGCTGCGCAGGTCCCCCGCCGCGGTGACCGAGCGCGCGGACGCGCTGCTGGACTTCGTCGGGCTTCGCTCGAAGCGCATGCTTCCCGCCGGAGAGTTGTCGTTCGGCCAGCAGAAGTTGCTGGAGTTCGCGATGGCGCTGATGAATGGCCCCCGGCTGCTGTTGCTCGACGAGCCCACGGCCGGCGTCAATCCGGTCCTGATCAACGGACTGATCGACCGTTTGAAGCGCGCGAACGCCGAGCTCGGCATCACGCTGCTGGTAATCGAGCACAACATGCGCGCGATCATGAATCTTGCGAGCCACATCTACTGCTTTGCGCACGGCGAGCTGCTTGCGCAAGGCACGCCCGACGACGTGCGCAACGATTCACGGGTGATCGACGCGTATCTCGGAGGCCGCTGATGGCGGCACCGGAAGAATCCCGCGGAACGATCAGCGGCTATGGCTTCGGCGCCGCCGACGTCGTGCTGTCGGTCGACGAAGTCGAGCAGGCGGCCGGCGAACTGGCTCGGCACGCTCCGGATGTCGCCGCGCTCGACCGGCTTGCGGCGGGCGAGCCGCTGGTTTCGATCGACGGGCTCGTCGCGGGTTACGGCAAGATGGAAATCCTGCACGGCTTCGCGCTCCGCGTGTGCCGCGGCCAGGCGCTATGCCTGATCGGACCGAACGGCGCCGGCAAGTCGACGGTGCTGAATTCGATCTACGGCCTCGCCGAGATCATGTCCGGCACGATTCGCGTCGGGGGTCGCGACGTGACGCATCTTCCGCCGCATCGCAAGCTGCGCGAAGCGGGGATTGCGTACATCCTGCAGGAAAATTCGGTGTTTGCCGACATGAGTGTCGAAGAGAACCTGTTCATGGGCGGGTTTCTGATGCCGCGGACGCGGGAGGCGCAACACGCTGCCGAGCGGGTGTTCGAGCGTTACCCGCTGCTGGCCGAGCGTCGGCGGCAGCGCGCGGGCGTGTTGTCCGGCGGCGAGCGCCGCCTGCTCGAAATTTCGCGCGCGCTGATCATGAATCCCGACGTACTGCTGGTCGACGAGCCCTCGATCGGACTCGAGCCGCGTTACATCGACATGGTGTTCGAGATCCTCTCGGGTCTGCAGCACGATGACGGAAAGACGATCATCATCGTCGAGCAGAACGCGAAGAAGGGTCTGGGGTACTCCGACCTCGGCTACGTGCTGGTCGCGGGAAAGACGGCCCTGGTCGGCCGCGGCCGCGAGCTCCTCAACGATCCGGACGTCGGCCGGCTCTTTCTCGGCGGCTGACGCGTCTCGCGTCGCGCTACGCTATCGCGACGATCCGGCCAGCGGCCCCGCCAACTTCAGGCTATGGCCACCGGAATCTTGCCGATCCGCTGCCGCCACTCGCGCGGCCCGGTCTCGTGCACTGACTGCCCGGTGGAGTCGACGGCCACCGTGACCGGCATGTCGACGACGTCGAATTCGTAGATCGCTTCCATGCCGAGGTCCGCGAACGCAACGACGCGCGAATGGCGGATCGCCTTCGACACGAGATAGGCCGCACCGCCGACCGCCATCAGGTAGGCCGCGCGGTGGCGGCGGATCGCGTCGATCGCGAGCGGGCCCCGTTCCGCCTTGCCGATCATCGCGATCAGTCCGGTCTTCGCGAGCATCATCTCGGTGAACTTGTCCATTCGCGTCGCCGTCGTCGGTCCGGCGGGCCCGACGACCTCGTCGCGCACCGGATCCACCGGCCCGACGTAATAGATGATGCGATTCGTGAAATCGACCGGCAATCGTTCGCCGCGCGCGAGCATGTCGGCGATCCGCCTGTGCGCCGCGTCGCGCCCGGTCAGGATGCGTCCATTCAGCAGCAGGCGCTCACCGGGCTTCCATTGCGAGACCTCGGCCGGTGTCAGCGCGTTGACGTCGATGCGTCGCGATGCCGGTGACGGCGACCAACGCACGTCCGGCCAGTCCGCGAGATCTGGGCGGCCTGGAGCCTGGCGGGGCCGCTGCCGTCGAGCGTGAAATGCGCATGGCGTGTCGCCGCACAGTTCGGAATGATCGCGACCGGCAGGCTCGCCGCGTGTGTCGGGTAGTCGAGGATCTTGACGTCCAGCACCGTGGACAGCCCGCCCAGCCCCTGGGCGCCGATGCCGAGGGCGTTGACCTTGTCGTAGAGCTCGAGCCGCAATTCCTCGAGGCGATTCGAAGGTCCGCGCGCCTTGAGCTCGTGCATGTCGATCGGCTGCATCAGCGCTTCCTTCGCGAGCACCATCGCCTTTTCGGCGCTGCCGCCGATGCCGATTCCGAGCATGCCGGGCGGACACCAGCCCGCACCCATCGTCGGCACCGTCTTCAGCACCCAATCGACGATCGAATCCGACGGATTCAGCATCGTGAACTTCGCCTTGTTCTCCGAGCCGCCTCCTTTCGCAGCGATCCTGCACGTCGATCGCGTCGCCCGGAACGAGATCGAAATGGACGACCGCCGGCGTGTTGTCTTTCGTATTCGTGCGCGCGCCCGCGGGGTCGCGCAGGATCGATGCGCGCAGCGTGTTATCCGGATCGAGATACGCGCGGCGCACACCCTCGTTGACCATCTCGGTCACGCTCATCGTCGCGTCGGCGAAGCGCACATCCATGCCGACACGCACGAACGCGACGACGATGCCGGTGTCCTGGCAGATCGGACGGTGCCCTTCCGCGCACATCCGCGAGTTCGTGAGGATCTGCGCGATCGCGTCTCTGGCGGCCGGCGACTCCTCCGCCTCGTACGCCTTTCCCAGCGCCGAGATGTAGTCGGCGGGGTGGTAATACGAAATGAACTGCAGGGCGTCGGCAACGCTGCGGATCAGGTCTTCCTGCGCGATCGCGGTCATGTCGATCAAAGTCTAGCACCTGTCCGCAGGGCGTCCGGCGTTGGCGGGCGCCGTCGCGTTCGGTAGACTTCGGATGGGCGCTGCCGTCACCGCCGCACATTCCGATTGAGCACTGGAGGAAATCCGATGTCGACGATTCAGTCCGTCATGCACGAAAGCCGCGTATTCGAGCCATCGCCGGAATGGGTCGCTCGGGCGAATGTCAAGAAGGCCGACCTCGACGCAATGAACGCCCGGGCTGCGCGCGACTTCGAGGGCTTCTGGGGCGATCTCGCGCGCGAGACGCTGTTGTGGCACAAGCCGTTCACGAGCGTGCTCGACGAGCGCAACGCGCCGTTCTACCAATGGTTCAGCGACGGCGAGCTGAACGTCTCGTACAACTGTCTCGACCGCAACCTGGCGAATGGCAACGCCGACAAGGTCGCGATCGTCTTCGAAGCGGACGACGGCAAGGTGACGAAGGTCACGTACCAGGATCTCTACCACCGCGTGTGCCGACTCGCCAACGGCCTGAAATCGCTCGGCGTGAAAAGAGCCGATCGCGTGGTCATCTACATGCCGATGTCGGTCGAGGGCATCGCGGCGATGCAGGCGTGCGCGCGGATCGGCGCGACGCATTCGGTGGTGTTCGGCGGGTTCTCCGCGAAGTCGCTGCAGGAGCGAATCGTCGACGCGGGTGCCGTGGCGGTGATCACCGCCGACGAGCAGATGCGTGGCGGCAAGGCGCTGCCGTTGAAGACGATCGTCGACGAGGCGCTCGCCATGGGCGGCTGTGAAGCGGTGCGCAGTGTCGTCGTCTATCGCCGCACCGGCGGCAACGTCGCGCACTTGAAGGGACGCGACGTCTGGATGCACGAGCTCGCGGCAGCGCAGGCGGATACGTGCGAGCCGGAATGGGTCGGCGCCGAGCACCCGCTGTTCATCCTGTTCACGTCGGGCTCGACGGGCAAGCCGAAGGGCGTGCAGCACAGCTCCGCCGGATATCTGCTGTGGGCGGCGCTGACGATGAAATGGGTGTTCGATATCAAGCCTTCGGACGTCTTCTGGTGCACGGCCGACATCGGCTGGGTCACCGGCCACACGTACATCACGTACGGTCCGCTCGCCTGCGGCGCAACCGAAGTGGTCTTCGAGGGCGTTCCCACGTTCCCGGACGCGGGCCGCTTCTGGAAGATCATCGGGAGCCACCGCGTCAGCGTCTTCTACACGGCGCCCACGGCGATCCGCTCGCTGATCAAGGCGAACGACGTCAATCCGGCGACGCATCCGAAGAACCACGACTTGTCGAGCCTGCGCCTGCTGGGGTCGGTCGGCGAGCCGATCAACCCGGAAGCATGGATCTGGTACTACAAGAATGTCGGCATGGAGCGCTGTCCGATCGTCGACACGTGGTGGCAGACGGAGACCGGCGGTCATCTCATTACGCCCATTCCGGGCGTGACCGCGCTCGTGCCGGGCTCGTGCACGCTGCCGCTGCCGGGGATCATGGCGGCGATCGTCGACGAGGCCGGCCACGACGTGCCCAACGGCCACGGCGGCATGCTCGTCGTGAAACGGCCATGGCCCGCGATGATCCGCACGATCTGGAACGACCCCGAGCGCTTTCGCAAGAGCTACTACCCGGAGGAACTGGGCGGGAAACTCTATCTCGCCGGCGACGGCGCAGTGCGCGACGCTACGACGGGCTATTTCACGATCATGGGCCGCATCGACGACGTGCTCAATGTATCCGGCCACCGGCTCGGGACGATGGAAGTCGAATCGGCGCTCGTCGCCAATCCGATGGTCGCGGAAGCGGCCGTCGTCGGCCGCCCCGACGAGTTGACCGGCGAGGCGGTATGCGCGTTCGTCGTGCTGAAGCGTGCGCGGCCCAGCGGCAGCGAGGCGCTGGGCCTCGCGAAGGAATTGCGCGACTGGGTCGGCAAGGAGATCGGATCGATCGCGAAGCCGAAGGACATACGCTTCGGCGACAACCTGCCGAAAACGCGGTCGGGGAAGATCATGCGCCGGCTGTTGCGCTCGATCGCGAAAGGCGAGGCGATCACGCAGGACGTATCTACGCTCGAGAATCCGGCGATTCTCGAGCAGTTGAAACAGCCGCTCTGACGCGTCGCGGCTCCGGCACGCGGGGCCGCCGACCACGCGCGTTGCGCGTCAGCTTGCGGGCGGAACGGTGTCGGCGAACGACGGGCGCTTGCCGAGCTTTTCGGCCAGACGCGCGAGATTCGGGTAGCGATCGCGCCAGTCGAGCGCCGGGTAGCGCAGATCGAGGTAGCCGAGCGCGCATCCGGTCGCGATGTCGGCGAGCGAGCACGTCTCGCCGTGGCACCACGCGCGCTCGCCGAGCTCGCGCGCGAGTTCCGCGGCACCTTCGCTGATCTTGCGCGCCTGGCGCTCGATCCACTCGCTGCTTCGCAGCTTTTCCGGCCTGCGCCGCTCCATGACGATCGCCGCCGCGGCATCGCAGATGCCATCGGCGAGCGCCTCCCATTTCTTGACCGCGATCCGCTGCCGCGCGGGCTCGGGAATCAGCCGTGAAACCGGACTTACGAGGTCGATGTACTCGACGATTACGCGCGAATCGTACAGATGCGTGCCGTCGTCGAGAATCAGGACGGGCAGCTTGCCGAGCGGGTTGTACGCGTGCATCGGATTGCCGGGATTCATCGGCGATTCGAGGACGAGCTGGTATTCGATCTTCTTTTCGGCGAGCGCGACGCGCACCTTGCGAGCGTAAGGGCTGGTCAGCGAAGCAATCAGTTTCAGCACGGAAACGCGAGGCGGCAGCCGGTATGTGACATACATGCATTATAACATCGGCACTGCTGCGAGCCGCGGATTGCTGCGGGGCGGCGAGCTCGATTGCAGGGCGATCGTTCGCAACGCGCGGGCGGTTGGACGTTGCATTCGCGCATCTGTCCGGCAACGATTCGCTGGCCGGCCTCGCACTGCCCGCGTGATAAACTCGCCTGGCCTGCTCGCGACATGGACGCCGCCGAAAACGCCCGCCTTACCGCACTGTCGCCACTCGATGGCCGCTACGCGGGCAAGGTCGATCCGCTGCGCGATCAGTTCAGCGAATTCGCGCTGATTCGTCAGCGCGTCCGGGTCGAGCTGGCATGGCTGCAGGCGCTGGCTGCGGAGCCCGCGATCGTTGAAGTGCCGCCGTTTTCCGCCGCGGCGAAGTCGCACATCGCGGCCGTCGCCGCGTCGTTCGCGCCGGCCGATGCGGCGCGCGTCAAGGCCATCGAGCGCTCGACCAATCACGACGTCAAGGCGGTCGAGTACTGGCTGAAGGAACGCTTCGCCGACGTGCCGGAACTCGCGCGCGTCTCGGAGTTCATCCATTTCGCGTGCACGTCCGAGGACATCAACAATCTCGCGTACGCAATCGCGCTGACGAAGCGCGCCGCGACGTTCTGCTGCCCGCGCTCCAGGCGATCGGCGCGGATCTGCGCGGGCTCGCGCATGCGCACGCCGCGTTGCCGATGCTCGCCCGCACGCACGGCCAGGCGGCGACGCCGACGACCCTCGGCAAGGAAATCGCCAATGTCTATGCGCGGCTCGAGCGCCAGATCGCGTCATTCTCGAAGATCGCGATCAAGGGCAAGATGAACGGGGCCGTCGGCAACTACAACGCCCATGCGATCGCTATCCCGGTGTCGAATGGGAAAGGCTCGCGGCGAAAACCGTTGCGGGCCTCGGTCTCGAATTCAATCCGTACACGACGCAGATCGAGCCGCACGACGGCATCGCCGAGTATTGCGATGCATTGGCGCGCACGAACACGGTGCTGATCGACCTCGATCGCGATCTCTGGGGTTACGTATCGCTCGGCTATTTCCGGCAACAAACGCGCGACGGCGAAGTCGGGTCGTCGACGATGCCGCACAAGGTGAATCCGATCGACTTCGAAAATTCGGAGGGCAACCTGGGGCTTGCCAACGCGCTGCTGCGGCATCTCGCGGAAAAACTGCCGCTGTCGCGATGGCAGCGTGACCTGACCGATTCGACGGTGCTGCGCAACCTGGGCGTCGCGCTCGGACATGCGCTGCTGGGCTGGTCCGCGCTGCGCCAGGGAATCGCCAAGCTCGACGTCGACTCGGCGCGCGATGGCCGCGGATCTCGATGCCAACTGGGAAGTGCTCGCCGAGGCGATCCAGACGGTGATGCGCCGCCATGGCTTGCCGGAGCCGTACGAGCAACTGAAGGCGTTGACGCGCGGAAAGTCCGGCATGACGCGCGAATCGCTGCGCGCGTTCATCGATGCGCTCGCGCTACCCGACGATGCAAAGGCGCGGTTGCTCGCGCTGTCGCCGGGCACCTATGTCGGGCTTGCCGAAGCGCTCGCGAAGCGGATTTAGGGGTCAGAGATGTAATGCCGCAACAATGGCAGCGCCAGGCATTACATCGCTGACCCCGATTTCTTCTTCGCTTCGCGCCGCTCCTTCACGAACGTCGTGACCGCCGGCAGCAGCGAGACGACGACGATCGCGATCACGATCAGCGACAGGTTCTGCTTGACCCACGGGATGTTGCCGAACAGGAAGCCCGCATAGACGAGCAGTCCGATCCACAGGCAGGCGCCGACGATGTTGTACGACAGGAACCGGCGGTAAGACATGCCCGCCACGCCGGCGAGGAACGGCGCGAATGTGCGGATGATCGGGATGAAGCGGCCGATGATGATCGTGACGCCGCCGTACTTTTCGTAAAACGCCTGCGTACGCCGCAGATGCTCGTGCCGGAACCACCGGGAATCGGGCCGATGAAACACCTTCGGACCGACGTAGCGGCCGACGGCGTAGTTGACCGAATCCCCAAGGATCGCCGCGCCGGTCAGCACCAGCACCAGCACGTGGACGTTGAGGTCTGCCGACGCCGCGACGGTTCCCGCGATGAAAAGGATCGAATCGCCCGGCAGGAACGGGCAGACGACGAGACCCGTTTCCGCGAAGATCACCAGGAACAGGATCGCGTAGACCCACGGGCCATACTGCGCCGCGAGGGCGCCGACCGTCTGGTCGAGCGCCAGCAGCGAATAGATCAGCGTCGTCAGCATCGCTGCGTCAGCCTGCCCAGAGTGCGGCCTGCCGGCGGACGACGTCGGTGAGCGTTCCTGTCTCCTCGAACTCGCGACGCAGCCACGCGGCGTGGTTGCCCTCTTCGAGCGTCGCGGACAGCGCCGTGAACGCTTCGAGCGAACCGAGCATCTGCGCATGCGGCGTCAGCAATCGAAGCGTTTCGCGCAGATCGTCGCCGATCGGGGTCGCTCGACCGGTCGCCGCGTCGATCAGCGCGCCGGCAAAGCCGTGCCGGCATGCCTGGAAGCGATTATGGCTATGCGTCAGATAAATGTCCGGCGTGATGGACAGCGTACGTTCTTCCCACAACCAGCGGGCCAGCGCCTGCACGAATGCGGCAACCTGTGCCGCGCGGTCGACCGTCAGCGGCGTGTCGCAGACGCGGACCTCGACGGTGCCGTATTCAGGCTTCGGCCGTATGTCCCAATAGAAATCCTTCATGCTGGCGACGATGCCGAGATCGAACATCCGATCGTAATAATGATTGAACTCGGACCACGAGCGCACGAGCGGCATCGTTCCCGACAGCGGGAATGCGTTGACGACGGACAGCCGCGACGAGTCGAACGCGGTGTCGACGCCCTGGTAAAACGGGCTCGATGCGGCCAGCGCGATCAGATGCGGCACGTAGCGGATCAATGCGTGCGTCAGGTAGATCGCATCGTCGGCGCTCGGACAGCCGATATGGACGTGCTGTCCGAACACGGTGAATTGCTTGGCGAGGAATCCGTATTTCTCGGATACCGAGAGGAAGCGCTCGGTCGGATAGATCTTGCGCTCGCTCCATTTCTGGAACGGATGCGTGCCTCCCCCCGCGATCGCGACGTTCATCTTGCGCGCATGACCGGCGAGCACATCGCGGGTCGCCCGCAATTCCGCCAGCAGGTCCGGATAGCGCTCGTGCACGGACGTGTTGATCTCGATCATGCTCTGCGTAAGCTCGGGCTTGAGCTCGCCCTGCGGCGCATCGCGCGTGATGCGGCGCAGCAGGTCGTCGGCATCGGGCGCGAGGTTGAAGTCGCGCGTGTTGACGAGCATCAGCTCGAGTTCGATGCCGAACGTGAGCGCCGCGGACGACTTGAATTCGAGGACGGGCATCGTCGCGGCGCCGATTCTAGTCCCGCGCGGCGGGCTCGCCTTCGCCCGCGCGGATCAGCGCATAGCGCGTGGCGATCGGGCCCAGCAGGTGCAGGATCGCGATGCCGGAGGCAACGACCGCCGCGAGCCGCGCGCCGAATTCGGGCGCGATGTCATAGATGGGCTGCGTCATGCCGATCGCGAGGCCCGCCATCGGCGTCAAGGCGAGCCCGAGCGTGCCGGCCTGGCGCGCCGAAATGTGCGCCGGCCACGCGAGCGCGTACAGCCCGATCGTCTTGCCGAGCGTGCGTGCGACGACGAACGCAAGACCGACCCAGGCGACCGCGCCGAACTGGTCCGGACGCAGCGTGGCACCGGTCAGCACGAACAATGCAACGAAGAACAGTTGCCCGGCGCGACCGAATCCCACGTCGACCAGCCGGTGCTCGCGATCGAGGTTTCGCGTGCACGCGCCCAGCACGAGCAGCGCGAGCAGCACCGACAGCCGGCCGATCTCGGCCGCCCCGACCGTGGCGACGATGACGCCGACCGCGAGCAGGAACTGCGGCACCGGTGACTTGCCGAGCCATCTTGCAAGCAGCGTCATAACTTGAAAAGCGATGTAGCCCAGCAGGAACGAGCCGGCGAGTAGCCACAGTGCCCGCGCGGCCGGATTCCACGTGGCGCTCGACGCGCGAGCCTCGATGAACGGCAGCAGCAGCGTGATCCCCAGCGTGGCCAGTATGTTGTTCAACGCGACGTGCCAGAGCATCCGGCGGGTGACGGGACCTTCGGCCTTGAGCTCGTTGGTGACGAGCAGCACGACGGCGGGTGCGCTCGCCACGCCGACCGTCGCCGCGACGGCTGCTTCCAGCATGTCGATGCCGCCGGCGAAATGGAGCAGCGCGAACATCGCGAGAAACGACAGCGCGCTCTCGGCGACGCCCATCGGCAGCAGCCACCGGTCGTGGCGCGCCCACTCGAGGTCGAGACGCCGGCCGAGGTCGAAGACGATCAGTCCCAGCGAAAACTCCGCCAATACGCGCGACTGCGCGAGCGCGTTCTCGTTGAGCCATCCGAGCACCCCCGGGCCGAGCAGAAAGCCGGTGGCGATATAGCCGGTGATCGCGGGCAGAACACGCGTCGTCGCCGCGAGGCGGCCGCCAACCAGGCCGGCGAGCAGCAACAGCCCGAAGATCAGGAACGCGTTGGCGGCCGGGGGCCACGCGGGCAGGAAATCAGGCGCGCTCATCTGGGGCGATCCACACGATGTCGACGGCAGGCCCCGAGGTCTGGCGGCCCGCAGGCATGTTACGGCAGGATCTTTTCGCCCGACATCGCGTCGCGCTTGCGCTCCGGCTTGACGAGATCTTCCCGCGATACGCCGAGCCACATGACGAGCGATGCCATGACCAGCGCCGACGAATAGATGCCGAAGCAGATGCCGATGGCGAGCGCGAGCGAGAAGTGATGGAGCGTTTCGCCGCCGAAAAAGAAGATCGACAGGACCATCAGCAGCGTGCAGCCGTGCGTGATGATCGTCCGCGACAGCGTGCGGGTGATGGCGCTGTCGATCACGTGGGTGACGCTCGCCTTGCGCATCTTGCGGAAGTTTTCGCGGATCCGGTCGGCGATGACGACCGATTCGTTGACCGAATAGCCGAGCACCGCCAGCACGGCCGCCAGCACCGGCAGCGAGAATTCCCACTGGAACGCGGCAAAGAAGCCCAGGATGATCACGACGTCGTGCAGGTTCGCGATGATCGCCGCGACGGCAAAGCGCCACTCGAAGCGCAGCGCGAGATAAATGACGATTCCGACCGAGACGAGCAGCAGCGCGAGTGCCCCGTTGTCGTAGAGCTCCTTGCCGACTTGCGGCCCGACGAATTCGACGCGCCGCTGTGACGCCGACGCATCGTCCGCCTTGAGCGCGCTCATCACGCGCTCGGATAGCTGCGCGGTCGAGATGCCTTCCTTGAGCGGCAACCGCACGAGTGCCGTGTCGGAGCTGCCGAAGCTCTGCACCGAGAATTCGCCGAGGCCGAGCTTGTCGAGCGCCGAGCGTACGCGCGTGAAATCCACCGCGTGTGCGTAGGTGATCTCGACGATGGTCCCGCCGCGGAAATCGACGCCGAGATTCAGTCCATTGATCGCCAGGAGCAGTACGGCGGCGACGAACGTGATCAGCGAAATGACGTTGAACACGAGCGCGTGCCGCATGAACGGGATGTCGCGCGTGATGCGGAAAAATTCCATCAGGCAGTCCGGACGATGTTATGACGCGCGGCATGAAGGGGCCGCCACGGCGCGCGGCGGCACATCGCGCAAAGGGCGGCCCGAATCACGTCTTCACGGGCTCTGACGCCGGCAGCTTCGGATGCCACACCTGGCCGATCGAAATGCGCTCGAGCTTCTTGCGGCTGCCGTAGATCAGCGCGACGATGCCGCGCGATACGAACACGGCCGAGAACATCGACGTCAGGATGCCCAGCACGTGGACGACGGCAAACCCGCGCACCGGCCCGGAGCCGAACGTCAGCAGCGCGATGCCGGCGATCATCGTGGTGACGTTGGAGTCCAGGATCGTGCCCCACGCGCGCTCGTAGCCGGCCTGGATCGCCGCATGGGGCGTCGCGCCCCAGCGCAATTCCTCGCGGATGCGCTCGTTGATCAGCACGTTCGCGTCGATCGCCATGCCGAGCGTCAGCGCGATGGCCGCCATGCCGGGCAGCGTCAGCGTCGCCTGCAGAAGCGACAGGATCGCGATCAGCAGCATCAGGTTCACGAGCAGCGCGATCGTCGAAATCACGCCCATCAGCATGTAGTAGACGCAGATGAACGCCGCCAGCACGCAGAAGCCGTACAGCACCGAGTTGAAGCCCTTGTCGATGTTCTCCTGCCCGAGCGAGGGGCCGACCGTGCGCTCCTCGGCAAACTCCATCGGCGCGGCGAGCGCGCCGGCGCGCATCAGCAGCGCGATGTCGTTGGCCTCGCGGGTGTTCATCCGGCCGCTGATCTGCACCTTGCCGCCGCCGATTTCCTCGCGGATCACCGGCGCCGTGATCACTTCGGCCTTCCCTTTCTCGGTCAGCACGATCGCCATCCGCTTGCCGACGTTGTCGCGCGTGACTTCCTTGAAGATGCGCGCGCCGGTGCCGTCGAGGTTGACGTGCACCGCGGGCTCGTTCGTGCGCTGGTCGAAGCCCGATTGCGCGTCGTTGATCCGGTCGCCGGTCAGCACGACCTGGCGACGCACCAGGATGGGTTCGCCGTTGCGATCGGCATAAAGATCGCTGCCGAACGGGACCGAGCCGCCGCGGGCCGCCTCGAGCGCGCCGGGGTCGTCGTTGACCATCCGGATCTCGAGCGTCGCCACGCGGCCGATGATGTCCTTGGCGCGTGCGGTATCCGACACGCCGGGCAGCTCGACGACGACCCGATCGCTGCCCTGCTGCTGAATGATCGGCTCGGCGACGCCGAGCTCGTTCACGCGATTGCGCAGGATCGTGATGTTCTGCAGGACGGCGCCATCCTGGATGCGCTTCTGCGCTTCCGGCTTCAGTCCGGCGACGAGCCGCGATTCACCGCTGCCGGCGTCCTGTGCGCGCACCGCCAGGTCGGGAAAGGCCGTCTCGATCTCGCCCCGCGCGCGATTTCGCTCGGAATCGTCCTTGAAGCGCAGCACGACGTTGGAACCTTCGCGCCCGACGCCGGAGTAGATGATTTTCTTCTCGCGCATCAGCGAGCGGATGTCGGTGGTGTAGCGGTCGGCCGCCTTGTCGAGCGCGCCTTTCATGTCGACCTGGAGCAGGAAATGCACACCGCCGCGCAGGTCGAGCCCGAGGTACATCGGCAACGCTCCGATCGACGCCAGCCAGTGCGGCGACGCCGACAGCAGGTTGAGCGCGACGATGTAGTTGTCGCCGAGCTTCGCCTGCAGCGCGTCCTTCGCCTTCAACTGCGTGTCGGGATCGCCGAAGCGCACCTTGATGCCCACCGGATCGAGCGCCGCGCCGCGATACGGGATGCTCGCGGCCTTGAGCGTCTCCTCGATGGTCCCGAGCAGCGCGACGTCGACCTTCACCGCCGATTTCGACGACGACACCTGCACTGCCGGAACTTCGGGGAAGAAGTTCGGCAGCATGTAGAGAAGCCCGAACGCCAGCGCGATCGCGATGACGATGTACTTCCAGAGCGGGTACCGGTTCATCTACAGCGCTTTGAGCGTGCCTTTCGGCAGCAGCTGTGAAATGGCGGAGCGCTGCACGACCATCTGGACATTTTGCGCGACCTCGACCGTCGCGTACTGCTCGTCAAGCTTGACGACGCGGCCCAGGATGCCGCCCGCGGTCACGACTTCGTTGCCCTTCTCGAGCGAGTCGAGCATCGCGCGAGCTTCCTTCTGTTTCTTCTGCTGCGGGCGGATCAGCAGGAAATAGAACACGACGAAAATCGCGACCATCGGCAGGAACGTGAGCAGCGTGTCGGTCTGCGACGCGGCGCCTGCGGCCTGCGCGTAAGCGGGGGAAATCAGCACGAAGGGGTCTCTCCGGTTGTCATGAGGGGTGACGGGATGCCGCCGCCGCGCCTCGCGCCCGGCGCGCTGGAAAGTGGCGGCTTCAACCTGCTGCTGGCCGGCAATTCAACCTATTATTGTAGCAGGCGGACGCATCGCCGGTTGACGCCGGCGGGTGCCGTATCAGTCGGCCGGCACGCCGCGCCGATCCGCGTGAAACCGGTCGACGTGCTGCGGGAGCGCGCCGGCGGCGATGGCGTCGCGCAATTCCGCCATCAGCGTCATGTAATAGTGGAGGTTGTGGATTGTGGCGAGCCGCGCACCGAGGATTTCGTTGATCCGCTGCAGATGGTGCAGGTAGCCGCGCGAGAAATTGCGGCACGTGTAGCACGCACACGTCCGATCGAGCGGTGCCGTATCGCTGCGGTGCCGCGCGTTGCGGATGCGGATGTCGCCGTGGCGCGTGAACAGCCAGCCGTTGCGCGCGTTGCGCGTCGGCAGCACGCAGTCGAACATGTCGATGCCCGCACACACGCCGGCGACCAGGTCTTCGGGTGTTCCGACGCCCATCAGGTAGCGCGGGCTTCCCACCGGCAATCGCGGCGCCGTGTGCGCGAGGACCCGCAACATCTCGGCCTTCGGCTCGCCGACCGAAAGACCGCCGATCGCGTAACCGTCGAAACCGATCCGTACCAGGCCTTCGAGCGAGTGGCCGCGCAGGTCATCGTGCATGCCGCCCTGCACGATGCCGAATAGCGCATTGGGATTGCCCGCGTGTGCGGCCCTGGAGCGTGCCGCCCATCGCAGCGACAGCTCCATCGAGCGCGCCGTCTCGTCGCGTGTCGCCGGAAACGGCGTGCATTCGTCGAACACCATCACGATGTCCGAATCGAGCACGCGCTGGATCTCCATCGATTTCTCGGGCGTCAACAGCAGGCGGTCGCCATTGACCGGCGATGCGAACGCGACGCCTTCCTCGCGCACCTTGCGCAGCGCGCCGAGGCTCCACACCTGGAAGCCGCCGGAGTCCGTCAGGAGCGGCTTGTCCCAGCCGATGAAACGGTGCAGTCCGCCGTGCGCGGCGATAACCTCGATCCCCGGCCGCAGCCACAGATGAAACGTGTTGCCGAGGATGATCTGCGCGCCGAGATCCGCCAGTTCCGCGGGCGACATCGCCTTGACCGCGCCGTACGTGCCCACCGGCATGAACGCCGGTGTTTCCACGATGCCGCGCGATAGCGCGAGGCGACCGCGGCGCGCCTCGCCCGACGTAGCGAGCACGGAAAAGTTCATCGAGGACAATCGATGTGCCGCGCGGGTCGGTCAGCCGATGCCCGCGGCAAGGTCCGAACGCGCGCGTGCCGTCGCCGGAGGCGGGTTATCTGCGCGCCCGGCGGCGGATCGAAGCCGCCCCCCAAGCGAGCAGCGCCAGCGCCAGGGTGACGTACATCCAGTCCGATAGCGTTGGGATCTCGGCGGCATCGCAATCGAGCGCGCCGAAGTCGAAAGCGTTGCGCCACGCGCGGTAGAAGTCGCCGCCGAAATCGACGCCGAGCGTATTGAACGTCGCGAGCACCGCATAGTGCGGTGCGATGCCGATCTGGATGACGCATGCCGCGCCGGTCTTGCGGTACGCGATCGCCGGGTCGGTGAGGCCGCGGGCATTGAGTTGTGCCCACTTGGCGACGACCTTCGTACCTGGCTTCGCCTGATTTCCGCCGGCATAAGGGCCCGGATTTCCGAGCAACGCAGACAGGCTCGTGACGCCGTGCGTCAGCGGGTGCTGGATGACGCTGGCCGGCGCAAGCGTGCGCACGGCATAGGCGGTGCCGATGCCGTCGGTCGTGTTCGGATCGATGGATTCCAGCGCACCCCAGCCATGCGGCTCGGTCGTGCCGCCGGTCGCGTCGCTGCGGTCCTGCTCGTAGAAAGTGCCGAGAACGACCGCGTGACCCGCGTTCGCAAATTGCGCGACCACATTACCCACGGCGGTCGAGTTGACGAAGACGGTATCCTCGTACAGCAGGATGACGTCGTAATTGGCAAGCAACGTCGTGAGCAGCGGCACGCTCGCCGAAACGTCGACACCGGTGAAGGTGTGCCCGGGGACGTGAGCGCTGTAGTCCGCGGCGGTTTGCGCCGCCAGCGTGTTGGAAAGAATGCCGACGCGCGCCGCCTGCGCGGTAGTCGCCAGAGCGCAACCGACGACGACGACCGCCAGCGCGCGGAGCACTAATGACATTTTGGCGAAGTGCGCGGGCTGCGCGTAATCCACGCGCAAATCCCGCAGTAAATGGGATGGTCGAAGCGTAACGGACATGAGCGCATTTTGCCAACCAATCGCGGTGGAAAACCGCCGGGCTGCAGGACTTTGTTGCGTTTGAGAGCCACAAATGAGTCATATGTCGTCGAACGACGACGATTCTCAACGCTTCTGAGGGCGAGGCTCGACGCCTGGGTCGCGCCGGACGCCTCGGTGGCGAGCAAGCTGGCCCCTGGAGCGCCCCCAACCTCGAAGGACTTGACCGTCCGCTCGCCGGACGACTCATTCGACTGATCGACGCTCGTCCTTGAGCGTACGCGACGGCGAGCCATCGACGCAGGCGTCGCGCTCCAGCAGCATCGCGTCGCCGTAGCTCATGAAACGATAGCGTTCCGCGATCGCGTGCGCGTACGCACGCCGGATCGTTTCAACGCCGGCAAACGCGCTGACGAGCATCAGCAACGTCGATTTCGGCAGATGAAAATTCGTCAGCAGCCGGTCGACGGCGCGAAATGCGTAGCCGGGTGTGATGAATAGCGACGTTTCGTCCGTCCCCACACGGAAGGAACCGTCCGGCTGCGCCGCGGCTTCGAGCGCGCGGAGACTCGTCGTTCCCACCGCGACCACGCGTCCGCCGCGGGTCCGCGCCGCGGCGATCGCATCGACCGCATGCGGCGGAATGACATAACTTTCGGCGTGCATCCGGTGCAGGGCGAGCACGCTCGACTGCACGGGCTGGAACGTTCCGGCCCCGACGTGCAGCGTGATGAACGTCTGGCTGACCCCCTTGCGGGCGAGCGCTTCGAGCATTGGCCGGTCGAAATGCAGGCCCGCCGTCGGCGCTGCGACGGCGCCGCGATGTCGCGCGTAGATCGTCTGGTAGCGTTCGGCGTCGGATGCGTCGGGCGGATGGGTGATGTACGGCGGCAGCGGCACCTCGCCGTATTGCTCGAGCCATCGGTGCAGTTCGCCGGTACCTTCGAACGTGAGGACGAAGAACCGGTCTTCGCGGGAGAGCACCGTCGCGCGCGCGCCGCCGGCGAGCTCGATCGTGCCGCCGGCACGCGGCGGGTGGCTCGCCTTCATCTGCACCACAGCCGTCGCCGGACCCGTGATTCGCTCCACGAGCAGCTCCACTTCGCCGCCCGTAGGCTTGCGGCCGCGAATGCGTGCGTTGATCACGCGCGTGTCGTTGAATACCAGCAGATCGCCGGGCTCGAGCAGGCGCGACAGATCGGTGAACCGCAAATCGGCAAGGACGGAGCCGTCGACATGCAGCAAGCGGCTTGCGCTACGTTCGGGCGCGGGCGCCTGCGCGATCAGTTCTGCGGGCAGCTCGTAATCGAAGTCGCCTAGCTGGTGGGGCTGCGACATGCTCCGGTGGAACGTGTCTGCGCTGGAGGCGGCCTACTTCGGGTCGAACCTTAGCGCGGCGGAATTGATGCAGTAGCGCAGCCCGGTCGGCGGCGGACCGTCGGGGAAGACATGACCGAGATGCGCATCGCACACGTTGCAGATGACCTCGGTGCGTCTCATTCCGAACGCCGTATCGGACTCTTCGCGGACATTGGCGGGATCCAATGCCTTGAAATAGCTCGGCCAGCCGCAGGCCGAGTCGAACTTGGTGTCCGATTCGAACAGCGGCGTGCCGCAGCAGACGCACGTATAGATGCCGGCCTCGTGATGATCGTTGTATTCGCCGGAGCCGGGTGCCTCCGTTGCGGCGTGGCGCGTCACTTCGTACTGCATTGGATTAAGCAGATCCTTCCATTCGGCATCGGACTTGACGACTTTCTTCATGCGGATTCTTTCAGCCTGTTGCCGGGAGCGCGGGTCGAAATCCTCACGCGTGTTTGCCGGCGAGGGGATTCGAGTCGCATAGGCGGCTATTGTAGACTGCCGATCGCGTTCGGCATCAATGCGCCGGATGTTGGCGGAGTAACCTCGGGCCGGCCGTATCGACCGGATCACCGCATGCGAAGCTCGAATATCGGCTACGTTCCGCAGCTCGATCATTTGCGGGCGCTGGCGGCCGTGTGGATCCTGCTCTATCACGGCATGCTGACGCTGGGCACGATGCTGAAGCACGGCACGACGGCCGGCGATGCGATCGAGTGGTACTTCATCGGCAATCCCTTCCTCGCATTGATACGCGAGGGCCATGTCGCAGTATCGCTATTCATGGTGCTGAGCGGATTCATCTTCACCTATGGCGCGCTCGGCAAGACGCTGCTGTACCGCCCCTTCATCATCAATCGCCTGCTCAGGATCTATCCGCTGTACGTGGTGATGCTGCTCTTCGGTCTCAGCGCCAATCCGTACACGTTTTCACTGTCAAGCGTGGCGGTCACGCTGTTGCCGATCAGCGACTTCGCCATGACCTCTGCACCGCCTGTGGTTCACATGAGCTGGGCGATCGCCGTCGAGTTCCAGTTCTACCTGCTGTTTCCATTCCTGCTTGCGCGCCTCAACGAGGGCGCGGTCAGGACGGTCGTGGGCATCATCGTCGCGGCGACGCTATTCCGCATGCTGGGCGTTGGCTTGTGGGCGAACCCGCGGGACTTGTCGTACTGGCATCTCGCGGGACGCATCGATCAGTTCGCGCTGGGAATGGGAGCGGCGGTGCTGATGGTTCGACTGCGCGACCGCGTGGCGCTATGGCGAGGGATTCTGCTGTTCTCGATCCCGCTCGTGATCGCCACGATCTTCGGATTTCACTGGCTGGGCGGATGGAACGCCGTCGGCAACTGGAAAGTGTTCTGGCCGACCGTCGAAGGGCTCATGTTCGCCGCGCTGATCTGCGGCTACGCGGGCACGCCGGAGTTCTGGCCCAAGCCCATCCGCATGATCCTGACGAAAGTCGGCGAGGCAAGTTTCTCGATTTATCTGCTGCACGTGCCGGTAATCCTGGCCTTCTCGCTGCGGCCGCGGTATCTGCTGGCGCCGACCGCAGATGGATATGTCAACGGACTGATCAATGCTGCGCTGCTCGTGCTTCCGACCGTGCTCGCGTTTTCGATGATCACCTTTCGCGTGATCGAGCTCCCGTTCCTGCGGCTGCGGCGCGCGTATTTGGTGGAGCGAGAGCCCGGCGAGACAGCCAGCGTTCGCAAGCTGATTGCCGTTCCCTGAGGCCCCCGCCGGGCGGCCGAAGCGAGCCCCGCGCGGTTCGTCCGTCCTTGCCGCGCTCCATCGCTGGCGGCAGCGGTCTGTCGTCTCCCGATTGAACCTTCTCGACGCGTACACGGACAATTCGGGCTCGAATTACTCTCGGGAGTCCCGACATGTGGCTGAAACTCGCGGTACTGGCGATCGCTACGGCAACCGCCCCGTCGTATGGTTTCGCACAGGGCGCGAGCGAAATGCCCGCCCAGATCACTTGGTGCGCCCAGGACACTGGCGCGGCGGACTGCCCGGTAACCTACCAGACGTTGCGCGCCACTGAGTGCCTGCACAACAACGAGAATCGTTCGTGCCTCATTCGCCTGGCGAAGGAAGCCGCCGCCGCAAACGACTGCAAGAGGGCCTATCAGCTTGTGTATGCGTGCCAGTGCGACAAATCGCAGGAAGCGGCACGCAATGCGATCGCGGCCGCGGGCCAGTCTGCAGTGTGCAAGTACCTCCGCGGGGGCTGACGAGGGAGCTTGATTATTTGGTGCCGGGAGAGGGAACCCAAGGCACCACGAGGAACATCACCAGAGGTCGCTGATACCACACTCGATACCATGCCGCGCTTCCGGCCTCGAATCCGGAATTTATCAGACTTGTCGAACCGGCGGCGGTGCCTCTACATCGGCCTGTGCGGCCCGTCTCGTGGCGGTCGCCATGCCGAGAACCCCCATGACCCTGCGCCGCCCCTGCGGCGATTCTCGCGGGGCAGGGCGCGGTCCGAACAACCGTGAGTCGTTTCAGAAACCCCACACCGACGGCTTGCCGTTCATCAGGCCGCTGGCGCGTGGCCGTCCTTCGGAGTAGCGTCCACGCGCGAGGATGTCGAACATCAGCAGCATCCCGTCGCCCTCTCCGTAGCCCCGTCAGTTCTCCGGCCTCGCCCTTGGGTGCTTAGAAGGACGCTAAGCGGCTTTTCGTCGCGACATGGGGAACATCTATGGGAATCCGATTACAGCTCTTCGCTACGGTCCTCGTCGGTTGTATCGGAGTGATGGCAAGTACCTACGCTTCAGCGGGCTGGAACTCCTATGATTGGGCAAATCTGATCCGGGCGTTACACCTCCGCCACCGCCGGTCGTGATTCAGCAAACCCCGACGGTCATAATCGTTCCCGCCCCCACGCCAGCGCCGCCTCCAACTCCAGAACCGGCACCCGCCCCCTCACCTACCGCATTGCCAGTCTCGGCCGTCCCGGAGCGCGCGCCCTCCGACTGCGACGTGAAAGACTACATGCAGTACAAAGACGAACAACGTGTGCTGGGTGATGACGCCATCACTGCACAGATGTGCCAGATCATGGCCAAGATGCGCACCGGCAGGGCAGCCAGCCGCGCTGCTTGCAGTCAAGAGCTTTCTAAGATCAGTCTTGTGCGTCAGGCCAACTCAAAGAGGGTGCTACCTCCTCCAAGCGCGGATGCATGCTTCGCCGCCCAATGGGGCGTCACTCTCAAGATGACACCCCAGCAGGTCAAAGGTGTACTCGCACGGCAAAACATTCTCCCGCTTGAGACGAGTACGTTGAAGATCGGTGGCAAGAGCACGGAGCAGTGGCGTTACGAAACTTTCAGCATCTACTTTGAGAAGGGCTTGGTCACTGCCGTCCAACAATACGCGACTGAAGCGGACCCGACGCCGGAAGCAACGACTGCGACTGAGCCACAAAGTACTCCAGCTAGTTCGCCGTCGACAAATAGCGCGACGCCACCCGCACCTTGGACCGGTTCGCTTCGCTCTAGGACGGTTCTCTACGCCCGCCCGTCCACTACGGCGATGTACCTGACCACGGTCGCGCAAGAAACGCGATTCTACGAAACAGATCGAGCAAATGGTTGGACAAGAATCGTTACGGAGACCAAGTATTCAGGCTGGATGGCAAATACTGCGGCACAAGTTACCCCAGCTATTTCACAGCCGGCAAATAGCGCGACGCCAACCCTCTTACCTGTTGCCAATTCGAATACACCGGCGGCAATGGCACCCATCGCGACCAACGTGGCACCCATCGAACCGCCAGCCGTTTCCAAGTACTTGTTCAACGCAGAGCGGTATGCGAAAGGAACGGGGTGCGTATCGCCAGTTGTGACAAGAAATACTTGGACGGTTACTTCCGAAACGTTTACTGCGACTTGCTCAAGCGGTGAAGCAATGTCAATTCAGTGTGAACCTGATTGCAGGGAACTCAAAATAGCCGATGAACCGCGCGCCGAGCGGAAGTCACGCAACCAGCAAGGGACGGAATGCCATGCGTATCGCACTCTGCAGTCGCCTTAATGAGCGAATACAGCTTAGTCGAGGGGCAACTTCAGCTTACGGATAGGAGCGGTCCGTTCGCGTGCAAGGGAGCGGTCGAGAGACGGATACATATGGATGGAAGCTAGATGGAGAAGTGCTGACAATGACCAAAGTGAAAGATGAGTGCGCAGACCGATCCGAATCCGTGGCCGGCCCCCCTTGGAAGAAAAAGCAAGAATAGAGTCACTAGTTCCGGGATACGAAACGAAATAGCATCGTAGCCCGGTGGAAAGTCATCGGGCATATTCGACGGAGGCGCGGTCCATCGAACACTACGGGACCACTCCTGCGACGCTCTCGTCCCGAATAGCATGGGCCGCCCGAAGCAGTACAATTGTCGGGCATTCCGGCTTCGCCGGGGAAAGATGTCTCGGCGACGACGCGCGGCAAACCAATGGCAGGAAGCAGCAGGGACGGCGCCCGGAATGTGCGTGCCCTGCGCTTCATTCAATCCTATTGACCGTTGAATGGAGCAATCATGCAAATCTATAGTAGCAGTGAGTCGGCGAAGGAAGCACGCGCCCGTCGCGCGGCAAAGCGTGCTGGATTCATAGCCCGCAAGAGCCGCTGGCGCGCGGGAAGTTGCGACAACCACGGCGGATTTATGCTGATGACTGAGAGCAACGCTATTCGGGCCGGTGAGCGGTTCGATCTTTCAGCTGACCAAGTGATTGAGTATTGCAGCGGCGACAATTCCTGACGTCGCATCTGAGGCCCGCTTCGGCGGGCCTTTTTGTTTCCTGAAGCCTTGGCATTCGCACTACTTAGGCACTCCGACCACCGTAAGCGCCGCCTGCGCAGATTTCTGGCGGGGCGCGACCACTGGAAGAGGGTCAGGAGTATCTTGCGTCGTTTATGTTCCCGACTATACGTTAGACCACATACGCAAGGGAGCAGGATCATGGGGAGTACTGCCACTGCCGCATCAAGGAAGCGGAGGCTTCTCGCCGCCTATGTCGACCTGCTGTTGTTTCTAATCGTCTGGAGTCTCGCAAACTTCATTGTCGCCGGTCATGCACACTTTGTCGGAGGCGTTATCGTCTTTGTCGTCATCCGACTACTCATTTGGAAACTACAGGTGACGCCCGGTCTATATTTCCTCAGCATTAGCCGCGATGGCGTCGTCGACGGCGAAATCTATGAGCGAGAGAGCTGGCTAACGATGCTGTTGGGGACTGTGTTCGTTCTTGAGGGATCGAAACTACTTGTGAATTGGACCCAAGGAATTGTTCCCGAGCCGTTCTTTGGTGCAATACCGGGCGACACTGCGCAGGTCACGATCGACATGCTTACCGGCGTTCTTTTGGTTTTCGTCGGGTTTCTATTTTTCAAAGTGAGGCGCCTAGGTTTCTGGCTAGGCATTAGTGCCATGATCGCTGGACTCCTGTCTCTCGCCATAAGCTGGTCGCTGTGGGTCACCGCTGTACCGCAAATTGTCTCGGCTGGACGCGCAGCGCAGGGGAGAATTCCTAGCGAGGGCGAGTTGCAGTTCATGCAAGCGTTTCTGCCGTCGATAAACGTTGTATTACTGCTTTGTGTGCTGATAGCGATAGTGGCTACTTACCGCCGCTTCGTCGCTCCTTTGGTCTAGCGGAGCCGCTGAGCAAGGCAGTGTCGCCTAGCCCTACCGTCAACCGGACGCACTGCCTCACGGCTTCTAGCTCGCGAGCATCAGCGCCGCGCGCCGGTTACCTCTAACGTAGGCTGCACTGGCATGGGGCGATACTCCAATAAGTCTCACGGCAGCAGCTACGTCGTCCAGTCCGTCATTGGCGTCGGTACTTGGGCCGCCTTGTCGGCGGTAGTTACCGTTCGCGCGTATTCCGCCACACAGCTTTCTTGGTTCACTCAGCTTGTAATCTGCACGTTTCTTTGGGGCAGCGTCATATATATGGTCTTCGTTCTCCGCCGTTACTACCAGAAGCTCCCCGGTGAGTTACCCCCAGCGTTAGGTGTCATGAATCTCGATGAAGCCGTGGCGCTGTGCTCTGACCGTAACTTCAGCTATGAGGATGTTGAGTCTCTATGTGCAGCCGTAGGGGGTTCAAGACGCGCGGCGCTTAACACGTTGTCACTTGATCTTGCGAAGCGCTATGCGGCAGGGGTTGTGAGCTTCGAGGTCGCTGATTCACTAATGAATGACATCTTTATGTATGGCGGAAGATGCGGTGAGCTGCCGGAACCCATGATGTCCATTTATCTTGCCTTTGATGCCGGTGGTTCTGTGCTGATGGAGACTGCCAAGGTACAACACCAGAGTTCAAATACACGAGGCCTCAAATTGCGAGAATTCTTTCGGGTGAAGATGCCGCCTAACGACGCGCTCCAGAGGTCGCCCACGACGTTGCGATTCTCGGGCCGCACCCGCAGGACAGCGCACCGAACTCCGGGGCCTGAGCGACGGATCGGACGGAGAGATTCCTCTCTAATACTTGTCGAGATTTTTAATGCAGTACGTCATGCCCTCTTGCGTCATTTTCGAGAGCCACGGCGGCGTTTGGCCTTTCGAGAGTGATGGGGTGGCGTTAATGAGCTGATCAGCATTCGCGTGGTCGGCAATATATGAGGCTTGACAGCTGCAATACGCCTCGATCGTCTTGCGATCGATGCCCTCGTTCTCCTTGGCCGCAAGTTGCGTTGGAACGCACTGACCTTTCACGCTAGCGATATAGGCATCGCGGCCAGTGTCGCTTAGCTGCGCTGAACTGGTGCATGGTTGCATCAGTAACGGCACCATAGCGGCTAGTGCAGGAACAATGAGACGGTTCACTATTTCTTTCTCCCGAGGCGCGTAGTGAAAGGATCACTGCGACTATAGCCTATCGCGTGATGACTTCGGATTTCCCGCAGGTCCGGCATCCCCACGTCTCCATGGTCAGAGCGCGCCCGCAGCCGGTCCGTCAGCGCATCCTCCGGATGTACTGAACGGCGGTGCGTCGCCATGTCGGCATCCGTCCGCGACCTATGGCGACGCTCGTTCGAGCATTCAGCGGTTCGGGGTCATCGCGACGGCTGTGGGTTTCCCGACCGCGAATGGCGCGCCTTCGGACTTATCCGACTTCCCGGCGCGGTAGTTCGCTGTGAGGCGGCGGGTTTTCAGACGCAGCGGTTCGACGCCCTCCTCGATTTGCTCGGCAAGCGCGTGGACATCCAAAGCGCCTTCGCGAATCTCCTGCACTTCGGCATCAGCTCATGATCGAGCGTGTCACGGTGCTCATCGCGCTCATCAGCTTCGACTTTGCAGTGCTCCAGTGCGTGTCATTACTCGCCGCGCCTTCGTTGGCTCTCGCGCTGCTCTGTTCGGCGTTGTCCCGCCGGTTGACTAACTAAGCACTTGATTTTTGGTGCCGGGAGAGGGAGTCGAACCCTCACGCTGTTGCCAGCGGCGGATTTTGAGTCCGCTGCGTCTGCCATTCCGCCACCCCGGCGTCGTGCGCCGATCCGCGACCACGCGGTTCCGGCTTTCAGCGCGAACGTGCGCATTATCGCGGAAATCAACCCGCTCCGCGACGGCGCCGACACGTCGCCACGGCGTGACGCGGAAGCGTGCATCCGCGGCATCGTGCCTGCCTCAGAAGTGCATCAGCGCAAGTCCACCCAGCCCGATCGAGACGGCGGCACCGCCATACGCGACATACTGGAGCCGCCGGTTTCGCGTCAGCAGCGTGATTGCGGCGAGCGCGATCGAAATCTGGATCAGCGTCATCGCCTGCGCCCACCGGTGATGGACGTGCATCGCGGCCTCGCTCTGCTCTTCCATCGTCTGCGAACGCTTTTCGAGCTCGGTCGCCTTCGCCATGATCTCGTCTTTTTCCTTCTTGTAGCGCTCGACCTCGGATTTGAAACGATCGCTGTCGGCGCCGCTCGCCAGGACGCCGCCCAGCTCGGCAAGATTCTGCTTGCTGCTTTTTGCCTGGTAGAAATTCCACTGGTCCGACGCTTCCGTCCTGCGGATTGCCGAATCGTTCTTGAACATCAGCGCATCGTTCTGCGTCGCACCCGCCATGTATCCGAAGTACGCGCCGATCGTGGCGAATATCGCGGTCATGACGGCGATGCGACCGGAGAACGGATCGCCGGAGTGCGCCGCGTGCTCCAGTTCGTGGTCGTGCGGTCCGTGGACGTGAAATTCGGTCTCTGACATGGCTGTTTCCCCTGGTCGTCAAACGGCTATCGTGCGCCGGCGCTCGTACGTGACGAACGCGAACGAGAATCCGTCGGCGCTTTCCTGCGTGTGCGCCTCGCGGCGCGTTTCACGCCACAGCGAAGGATCGAGCGGCGGGAACGTCGCGTCGCCGTCGTACCCGCGCGCGATTTCGGTGACAAGCGCAGTCTGTGCATGCGGCAGCGCTGCGCGGTACAGCTCGCCGCCGCCGATACAGAATGCCGGCGGCGGACGATCGACCCGCGCCAGCGCGTCGTCGATCGACGACGCAACGCTTGCGCCGTCGGCGCACCATGCCGGCTGACGCGTCACCACGATGTTCTGCCGGTCCGGCAGTGCGCGAGCGAGCGATTCCCACGTCCGCCGGCCCATGATGACCGCGTGACCGACGGTGACGGCCCGGAAACGCCGCAGGTCTTCGGGCAAGCGCCACGGCAGCTTCCCGTTGCAACCGATGACCCCGTTGCTCGCGACGGCGACGATCAGCGACAGCTGCATCGGGGAACGGTCGCCGCCGGCACCTCGCGGCGCGGGCCGGCCAGCGGCGCGGGTTGCAGGCGGAGCCGGAATGTCATAATCCCCAGGATTATAACGAGAGCCTCTTCCGACACGCGTGTATTACCCGCGCTCGTTCCTCAAGTTCATTCTGCTGGGCTTCCTGCTCGTCAGTCTTCCGCTCGTCTACGCGCTCGCCGAGATGATCCTCTCGCTCGACCGGCTCGAGTCGCAGGGGCGGCAGGAAGTGCTGCAGGCGGCGCAGGCCGGCCGCACCAGCCGGTTGCTGTACGAACAGGCGACGACGCTCGAGCGCATCGCGCGGCAGCATCTGATCCTCGAAGACAATGCGCTTCTCGATGAATACGCGCGGCTGCGCGAGGATTTCCGCCAGACGACGCGGCAACTCGCGGCGCTTCCCCTCGACGCGGGCCCGCAGGCGGCGCTCGAAACGCTCGCTGATCGCGAAAGTCGCCTGCACAAGCTGCTCATTGCGCCGCGGCGCGGGCCCGAGGTCGCGACGGAGCTCGCCGAGGGTTACGCGGCACTCGTCGACGGCGCGCAGGGGATGCTGGCTGCCAGCAACCAGCTGACCCAGCGCGCCATCGAGCGCCTGCAGGAGACGGCGACCGAGGGCCGCGAAAAGTGGCTGTACGTCGGGCTTGCCACGGTCGGCATCGCGGTCGCGCTCGCGATCCTGTTCGCCACGCTGATCGCGCGTCCGATCCGGCAGCTCGATCTCGCGATCCGGCAGATGGGCAGCGCCGATTTCACGCACGCGATTACCGTTACCGGCCCGCAGGATCTGCGTTACGTCGGCCAGCGGCTCGAATGGCTGCGCGGCCGGCTGTCGGAGCTCGAGGAACAGCAGACGCGGTTCCTGCGGCACGTATCGCATGAGCTGAAGACGCCGCTCACCGCGGTGCGCGAAGGGTCGGAGCTGTTGCGCGACGACGTGGGAGGGAAGCTCACGCCCGAACAGCACGACATCGTGCGCATCATTCGCGACAACACGCTATCGCTGCAGAAGCTGATCGAGGATCTGCTCGCCTATCACCAGACGCGCGCGATGGAACCCGCAGCGCTCGCGCCGGTCGCACTGTCGGACGTGGTGAGCCGCGTCGTCAAGGAACAACGGCTGGCCGCCCTGGCGCGGATGATCACGTTCGAGGCGAAGATGCGGCCGGCCATCGTGATCGGCGACGCCGAGAAATTGCGCACGATCGTCGATAACCTCCTTTCGAACGCCATCAAGTATTCGCCGCGCAATGCGACCATCGAATTGAGCGTCGGCGTCAAGGACGGCTACGCCGTGCTCGACGTCGTCGATGAGGGGCGCGGAGTCGCACAGGCCGAGCGCACCCGCATCTTCGACTCGTTCTACCAGGGACCGCCGCCGGTAGACGGCCGCGTCAAGGGTTCGGGGCTCGGTCTTGCGATCGCGCGCGAATACGCGCTTGCGCAAGGCGGCAGAATCGAAGTCGCGGGACGCGGGGACGGCAAGAGCGGCGCGTGGTTCAGGCTGTCGTTGCCGCTGGCCGCGGCCGGTTCGCGCGAGCGAATGCAGGTGCCTACCGCCGAGCTCGCGAGCGGGAAATGAGCTGGCGCTCGCGATCGACGTCGGTTGCGATGGTGCTGGCGCTTGCCGGGTGCGCGGCAACGCCGGCGCCGGACATGACGCCCGACGAACAATATGAGCCGGAGTCGGCGACCGTCCCGTCGATGACGCCGATGATCGAGTCGCCCCCGATCGAACCGGTCGAACCGCGCGCTTCCGCCTCCTGCGGCGCAGAACGCGGCGCCGATCGAGCCGCGCGCCGGACGCCGCGCATGTTGCGCCGCCTCCCGTCACGGAAGCGCTGCCGGTCGCGAGCGAGCCGACCGAGGATCAGCAGATGCTCACGCTGCTCGCCGATCTGCAGCGATTCGGGTCACTGCAGAACGAAGAACTGAAGCGCGAGTTCGCAAGCGCGACGCAAGCGCTCGCCCGCCAGCGCACCGACGCGAACCGGGTGCGCCTTGCCGTGCTGTATACGCTGGTGCGAAGCTCGCCGCAGGACGACCAGCGGGCGCTGCAGCTGTTCGACAACGTCGCCAAGAGCGCACCGCCGACATCGTCGATTCGTCATCTGGCCGCCGTCTTGCAGGCGCAGGTCGTCGAGCGGCAGCGCGCGGTGCGCGACGAGCAGCAGAAGGCCGACGCGGCGATCCAGAAGCTCGAAGCGCTGCGCGAGATGGAGCGCAGCCTGCTGCGCGACCGCGTGCGCAGCGGCGGCGGCGGCGGCGCCGGGGGCGCAGGCGGCAGCGGTCACTAGAGCGCGCGATGCCATTCGAGCAAAGGCTTACGGACGATGAAAGCACACCATGACGCGCGGTGACATCCTGCTGGTCGACGACGACCCCGATCTGCTGAAGCTGATCAGCCTGCGGCTGACGTCGGCCGGATATCGCGTGCGCACCGCCGACAGCGGCGAGACGGCGCTCGCCAACGTCGCGGTCGAGCGTCCCGCGACGGTGATCACCGACCTGCGGATGCCCGGGATCGACGGCCTGCAACTGTTCGAGGCGATTCACCGCCAGCACCCGGCGCTGCCGGTCATCATCCTGACGGCGCACGGGACGATTCCCGACGCGGTCAGCGCCACGCAGCGCGGTGTGTTCGGCTACCTGACCAAGCCTTTCGACAGCCAGGACCTGCTGCAGATCGTCGCTGCGGCGCTCGCGCTCTCGGGCGGCGAAGTCGCGGGTAGCGAAGGCACGGTCGGCGCATGGCGCGCCGGCATCATCACGCGCAGCGCGCGCATGGAAGATCTGCTGCGCCAGGCGAAGCTCGTCGCCGATTCCGACGCGAGCGTGTTGATTTTCGGCGAGTCGGGAACCGGCAAGGAATTGCTCGCACGGGCGATCCACCAGGCGAGCCGGCGCAGCGACAAGCCGTTCGTTGCGGTCAATTGCGGCGCGATTCCCGGCGACCTGCTCGAGTCCGAGCTCTTCGGCCACGCGCGCGGGGCGTTCACCGGCGCGATCCAGGCGCACAAGGGCCTGTTCCAGGCCGCCGACGGCGGGACGCTGTTCCTCGACGAGATCGGCGACATGCCGCTGCCGCTGCAGGTGAAGCTGCTGCGGGTGCTGCAGGAAGGCGAAGTGCGGCCCGTCGGCTCGACGCAGGCGATCCCGGTCGATGTGCGGGTCATTTCGGCGACGCACCGCGATCTCGATTCGCAGCGCGAGCAGGGGCACTTTCCGCGAGGATCTCTACTACCGGCTCAACGTGGTCTCGCTCAAGCTGCCTTCGCTCGCCGACCGGCGCGAAGACATCCCGCTGCTCGCGGCGCACTTCCTGCGCCGGCTCGCCGAGCGCTATCGCAAGCCCGTGCCGACGCTCGCGCCCGATGCGATGGCGCTGCTGGTCGCGGCGCCGTGGCCGGGCAACATCCGCCAGCTGCTGAATCTGCTCGAGCAGGCGGTCGCGCTGACGCCCACCGCCGTGATCCCCGCGACGCTCGTGCAGGCGGCGCTGAAGGAGGACGCGGCCGCGCTGGTCCCGTTCGAGGAAGCGCGCAAGACGTTCGAGCGCGACTATCTCGTGCGGCTGCTGAAGATCACCGGCGGCAACGTCACGCAGGCGGCGCAGCTCGCCAAGCGCAATCGCACCGAGTTCTACAAGTTGCTCCAACGCCACCGGCTCGAGCCCGGCATGTTCAAGGAAGCGAAAAGCTGACTGGCAAATCCGCCGACGCGTCAATACGCGCAAAACGCCACGGGCTGTCGTGCGATGGCGACAGACTTTCCGTAAACGGTTCAACGCGTTAACAAATGCGCCATCGTTTGCGTCGGCCGGATGAGACATTTGCGCATACGAGCCCGCTTGCGCGCGCGCGCCGAAGACTTGCCAATTTGACCGGCCGCCGAGGGGAAAATTACCGTCGGTCGCCATAAAACGGACTCGGACGTTGATGGCACATCGATTGCTTAGCTGGTGTCGGGACCACCGCGCGAGCGCGCGCCGTAAAGCGGATCGACACCATGGATACGTTTGCATCGGAGATTTCCCGCCGCTCGGCCAAGGACGAGGCCACGGCCAGCATCGAGGCGAAACGCAAGCTCGACGACGAGTCGCGCGCCCAGGAAGCCGCGCTGGAAGAGCTCGCCGATCGGGTCAGCGCCGCGCGCAGTGTCCTGTAACGAATTCCCAGCCGCGCGCGGTGAGCCGCGCCGGCCGCAATCGACGAACGCCAACGCATCGCCGATTCGCCATCCCCCACGCCCGCGACTTTCTGCGGGCGTTTTTTTATCGCTCGGCGTTACGGTATCCTCCTTCGCAGCGATACCGGCATTCGCCGTCATCGACCGGGCGGGATGCGCAACCGATGAAACAATACCTGCAGCTCGTGCAAGCGGTCGCTGGAGACCGGCACCTGGCAGGAAAACCGCACCGGCGTCCGGACGATCAGCATTCCCGGCGCGTCGATGCGCTTCGATTGCGCGACGGCTTTCCCGGCCGTCACGACCCGCCGGCTGCCGTTCAAGTCCGCCGTCGGCGAACTCGTCGGGTTTCTGCGGGCGTACCGCAGCGCAGCGGATTTTCGGGCGCTCGGATGCAGGGTATGGGACCGCAACGCGAATGAAAATGCGCAGTGGCTCGCCAATCCCTATCGGCCGGACACCGATGCGCTCGGCGAGATCTACGGCTATCAGTGGCGGGAGTGGCCGGCCTACAAGCTGCTGAATGCCGCGGACGTCGGCACAGATCGCCGACGCGCGCGGCGCGAGGCTATCGGATTGTCGCGGAAATCTCCGACGACGGTATGGCGAAAGGTGTTGCTCCACAAGGCGATCGACCAATTGCGCCAGTGTCTGGACACGATCCGCGACAACCCGTCCGACCGCCGCATCCTGTTCCACGCGCTGGAATTGCGCGCAGCTCGAGCAGATGGCGCTGCCTCCCTGCCATCTGCTCTACCAATTCCTGCCGAACGCCGCGCGGCGAGAGCTCTCGCTGTGCCTTTACGTCCGGTCGAACGACCTCGGCCTTGGTGCGCCGTTCAACCTCTGCGAGGCCGCCGTGCTGCTGTCGCTCGTCGGTCGCCTGACCGGTTATTCGCCGCGCTGGCTGTCGTACTTCATCGGCGACGCGCACATCTACGAGAACCAGCTCGAGATGCTGCACGAGCAACTTGGCCGGGAGCCCTATCCGTCGCCGCGGCTTTCAATCGCGCCTCCCGCATCCCGGACTTTGCCGCGACGGGCCGCTACGAGCCTGATTGGCTCGATCGCGTGCGTGCCGGACGATTTCTCGCTGGAAGACTACCGGCACCACCCGCCGCTGACGGCGCCGATGGCCGTCTGAACGCTCCGAGCCAGTTCGCGCTCCTTCGCGAGCGGCGCTTCGCGCCGTTCTTCTGGACGCAGTTCCTCGGGCGCCGCCAACGACAACGTCTTCAAGAACGCGTTCGTCGTCTTCGTCGCCGTTCCAGCGCGGCGTCGCGGCTGCGCATCGACGCGGGCATGGTCGTCAACCTGATCGGCGCCGTGTTCATCCTGCCGTTCTTCCTGTTCTCGGCGACCGCCGGGCAGCTCGCCGACAAGTTCGAGAAGTCGCGGCTCATCCGGCTGGTCAAGCTCTTCGAGATCGCGATCATGGCGGTCGGCCTCGCGGGCTTCGTCGCGCAGACCGTCGCGCTGCTGTTCGCCGCGCTCGGCTCCTCGGCGTCCATTCGACGCTGTTCGGCCCGGTGAAGTACGCGATCCTGCCGCAGCATCTTGCGGACCGACGAGCTGATCGGCGGCAACGGCCTGGTCGAGATGGGCACGTTCGTCGCGATCCTGCTCGGCACGATCGCGGGCGGCCTCGTCGTCGCGGTCGAGCCGAACGGGCCCGATCCTGCGCTGGCGGCGCTCGCCATCGCGATCGCGGTCGCCGGCTACCTCGCGAGCCGCGGCATTCCGCAGTCGCCGGCGGTGGCGCCGGAGCTCGCGATCAACTGGAACCCGTTCACCGAGACCTGGCGGAACCTGAAGCTCGCGCAGCGACAACCGCGTCGTGTGGCTCTCGATGCTCGGGCATCTCGTGGTTCTGGTTCTTCGGCGCGATCTTCCTCGCGCAGTTGCCGGCGTTCACCAAGGACGTCCTGGGCGGCGACGAGCACGTGGTCACGCTGCTGCTCGCCCTGTTCTCGGTCGGCATCGGCGTCGGCTCGCTGCTGTGCGAGCGGCTGTCCGGGCGCAAGATCGAGATCGGCCTGGTGCCGTTCGGCTCGATCGGCCTCACGGTGTTCGCCATCGATCTGTGCTCGCTTCGCGAGCACCTGACCGCGCCGGCGCAGCGCGGGCATCGCCGCGTTCCTCGCGACGGGCGCGCACTGGCGCGTCGCGGCCGACCTCGCGCTGGTCGGCGTCTTCGGCGGCTTCTACATCGTGCCGCTGTACGCGCTGATCCAGACGCGCTCGGCGCCGGCGCACCGCTCGCGCATCATCGCCGGGAACAACATCCTGAACGCGCTCTTCATCGTCGCCGCCGCGGCCGTCGCGATCGCGCTGCTCGAGCTGGGCTGACGATCCCGCAGCTCTTCCTCGTCGCCGGCGCTGCTGAACGCCGCTCGTCGCGATCTACATCTACACGCTGGTGCCCGAGTTCCTGATGCGGTTCCTCGTCTGGCTGCTGGTGCACACGGTGTACCGCCTCGACAAGTAGGGCCTCGAGCACATCCCGGACGACGGGCGCGTGCGTCGTCGTGTGCAACCACGTGAGCTACGTCGACGCCGTCGTGATCGCCGCCGCGTGCCCGCGTCCGATCCGCTTCGTGATGGACCACCAGATCTTCAGGATGCCGGTGCTCTCTTTCGTCTTCCGCACCGGGCGCGCGATCCCGATCGCGCCGGCGCGCGAGGACCCGGCGCTGAAGGAGCGCGCGTTCGACGAGATCGCGAAGGCGCTGGCGGAGGGCGAGATCGTCGGCATCTTTCCCGAGGGCAAGATCACCGACAACGGCGAGCTCAACCCGTTCCGGCCGGGAGTCCAGCGGATCGTCGAGACGCACGCCGGTGCCGGTCGTGCCGCTCGCGCTGCGCGGGCTGTGGGGCAGCTTCTTCTCGCGCGCGCACCAGGGCAAGGCGATGCGCCGGCTGCGGGGCGTCTTTTCGCGGATCGCGCTGGTCGCGGCGCCGCCGGTCGATGCGGCCGATGCGACGCCCGACATCCTGCTCGAGCGCGTCCTCGCGCTGCGCGTGGACGCGCGATGACGACGCCCGTTCCGATCTCCGATCATCGCCGCGGCGTGCAGCCGGCATCGAATGAAGGTCACAATGGCCTGAAAACAGCGGACGGCGGTGGCGTGCCGGCCGGCGCAGCAGAACGGTTTCCGCGCCGGGCCACCGGTACATCGAGGGAGAGACGATGCCGTTGCTGACATTGCTGATCGGTGCCCTGCTGGGCGCGAGCCTCGGTCATTCGTTCGACGCGGCGCTTGCCGGCGGATTCATCGGCCTCGTTGCCGGCCTCGTCTATCGGCGCGTGGCGCAAGTCGCGCGCAACGCCGGGCGATCTGCGGCGGACCTCGATTCTGCGTCCGCTGCGCAGGCGGACGACCCGTTCGCGCTGCTGGATCCTCGGGTCGGCGAGCGTCTGCGCGCGCTCGAGCGCCGGGTCGCGTCACTCGAGGCGACGGTGAGAATCGTGCCCGTGCCGGTCGCTTCATCGGAGCCCGTCGAAGGCGACGCGTCGACGGCCACGTCCGCCGAGGGCCGCCGCGGCGAGCCACTCGCCGACGTCATGGGACGCCGGGCGTGCACCGGCAAGCAGCGTCGTGCACGACGGCGGCTGCGGCAGCGCCGACCGCCACCGGTTCCGGCCTACGGCGGACGCGGGTCGCCTCCGCGCGCAGTCGATGCCCAGCGAGCGGAGCGCGCTCTGGAAGTGGATCACCGGCGGCAACACGCTCGCGCGCGTCGGCGTCGTCGCTGCTCTTCATCGGCGTCGGCTTCCTGCTCAAGTACGCGACCGAGCACGTGCAGCGTGCCGATCGAAGTGCGGCTCGCCGGCGTCGCGCTCGGCGGCGTCGCGCTGCTCGTTCTCGGCTGGCGGCTGCGCGGACGCCGCGCGGGCTACGCGATGGCGCTGCAGGGCGGCGGTGTCGGCGTGCTCTACCTGACCGTATTCGCCGCGCTGCGCCTCTACCAGTTGCTGTCGCCGCTCGCGGCGTTCGCGCTGCTCGTTCTGGATCGCTGCGCTGTCGAGCTTCCTCGCCGTGCGCCAGGATTCGCTCGCGCTCGCGCTCTTGGCGCGTCGCCGGCGGTTTCGCCGCGCCGATCCTGACGTCGAGCGGCGGCGGCAACCATGTGATGCTGTTCGCGTACTACGCGGTGCTGAACGCGGGCATCCTCGCGCATCGCGTGGTTCAAGGCGTGGCGCGTGCTGAACCTCGCTCGGCTTCGCGTTCACGTTCATCGTCGGCACGCTGTGGGGCGTCACGCGCTACCGGCCCGAGGACTTCGCGACGACCGAGCCGTTCCTGATCCTGTTCTTCCTGTTCTACGTCGCGATCGCGACGCTGTACGCGCTGCGCCGCTCGCTCGAAGTCCGGCGCTACGTCGACGCGACGCTGGTGTTCGGCACGCCGCTCGTCGCGGCCGGGCTGCAGGGCGCACTGGTGCGCGACATCGAGTACGCGATGGCGTGGAGCGCGCATTGGCGCGTCCGCCGCTCTACCTGGCGCTCGCACGTTTCCTCTATGCGCGGCACCGCGACGACCTGCGGCTGCTGGTCGAGTCGTTCCTCGCGCTCGGCATCGTGTTCGCGACGCTCGCGATGCCGCTCGCGCTCGATGCGCGCCGGACGTCGGCGACGTGGGCGCTCGAAGGCGCCGCGCTCGTGTGGGTCGGCGTGCGCCAGCGGCATCTCGGGCCGCGCGCGTTCGGACTCGCTGCTGCAACTTGCGCGCGGGCATCGCGTTCGCGCTCGGCTTTTCGGTCTGGACCGATCGACTGGTCGGCGGTCGTCTGCCCGTGCTGAACAGCGATTGTCTCGGCGCGCTGCTCGTCGCCTGCGGCGGGCTCGTCAGTGCGCGGGTGCTGGCGCGCGCGCAGGCGGATGTCACGACCGGCGGAGCGCTCGCTCGTTCCGCTCGCTTTCGGCTGGGGCGTCCTGTGGTGGCTCGGCGCCGGCTGGCGCGAAATCGACCGGTTCGTTGCGTTCGACGCGCGCATCCCGGCGCTCGTCGCCTTCCTCGCCGCCACGGCAGTCCTGTTTGCCGTCGCTGGCGAAGCGTCTCGATTGGCCCATGGCGCGGGTTCCCGCACTCGCGCTGCCACCGGTGCTGCTCGCTGATCGCGCTTCATCAGGTCATCGAGCCGACGCAGGCCGACGATCATCTGCTCGGCGCCGGGGGGTTCCTCGCGTGGCCCTTCGCGCTGGCGGTCGGGATCGCACTGCTGCGGCATTTCGAGACGGCGGAGCCTCGCCGTGCGGTCCGGTGCCCTCGATGCGGGTCATGCGCTGACGACATTGCTCGTCACGCTGCTCGTCGCGCATGAGCTCGGCGTGGCTCGCCCGCGCTCACCGCGAGCGGCGCCGCATGGCGGCTCGTTCCCTGGGGACTCGTGCCGGCGCTCGTGCTGATCGGCATCGGTGCGTTCGGCGCGCGCGGCGGATGGCCGATCGCAGCGCGTGCGCGCGCCTATCGGATCCTCGCTTCCGTGCCTCTCGTCGCGGCGATGCTGATCTGGACGCTGTATGCGAACGTTGACAGCACCGGCGATGCGGCGCCGCTGCCCTACGTTCCGCTGATTAATCCGCTCGACATCGGGCAAGGCTTCGTCATCGTCGCGATCGCGCTCTGGCTGCGGAGCTTGCAGCGCGTCGGCGGCATCACGCTTGCATGGGCTTCTCCGGAATTGCTGGGTGCCGTGGCGGCAGGGCTCCTGTTCTTCTGGGTGACATGCTCGACGCTGCGGACGCTCCATCACTGGGCCGACGTGCCGTGGTCACTGGCGGCCTTGTGGAGCTCGCGGCTCGTGCAATCGGTGCTGTCGATCGTATGGTCGCTGTTCGCGCTCGCATCGATGGTCGTGGCGAACCGTCGCCGTTATCGCGTGGCCTGGATCGCCGGCGCGGCGCTGCTGGCGGTCGTCGTCGCGAAGCTCTTTTTCGTCGACCTGTCGCAGGTCGGTGGCGTGGAGCGCATCGTGTCGTTCATCGGCGTCGGCGTGCTCCTGCTCATCGTCGGCTACCTGGCGCCGGTCCCGCCGCGCAGGGCGGACGAGGAACAAGGAGGCCGCGGCATGACTATTTGCCGCTTGCGGCCGCGACGATCGCACTGGCGATCGCGCCGCTCGCCGCGCTGGCGCAGGCACCTTCCGATTTCGCGATGCGCCAGCCACTGCAGACGTCCGGCGACAAGGCATTCTTTCGCATCGAACTGCCCGACGCGGTCTACGACGGTGCGGCGCGCGCGGACCTCGGCGACCTGCGCGTGTTCAACGGCGATGGCGCGCTCGTCCCGTTTGCGCTCATGCCGCGACCGTCGCCGCTTGCCGAAGGTATCGGGCGGCGCCCGCTGGCGCTGTTTCCGGTCACCGTCGACACGACGCGGCCCGGTGCGGGCGATCTCGCGATCAACCTGCGCAAGGACGCCGCAGGCACGACGGTCGACATTCGGACGCGCGACGGTACGCCGGTGTCCGGACCGAAGACCGTCGGATACCTGATCGATGCATCGGCTGCGAACGAGCCGCTCATCGCGCTGCGGCTGCCGTTGCAGGGTCCCGGAAACGTCACGGCGCGGTTGCGGCTCGATGCGAGCGACGATTTGAGCGGGTGGCGCACGGTCGTCGCCGATGCACCGCTGCTGTCGCTCGAATACAACGGCAATCGTCTGACGCGCGACCGCGTCGAATTTGCGCCGCTGCGCGCGCGTTATCTGCGCATCACGTGGCTTTCCGGCGCACCGCCGGAGCTCACCGCGGCGCTGGGCGACCTCGGCGATCGCTTCGTCGACCCGCCGCGCCGCGTTCGCACGGCTACCGGCGTGCCCGACGGCAACCTGCCCGACACGTTCGTGTTCGACCTCGGCGGCGCGTTGCCGGTGGATCGCGTAACGCTCGAGCTGCCCGACGTCAACGCGGTGGCGCCCATTCGTGTGGAAGCGCGCACGACGCTGCAGGATCCGTGGAGCTTTGCCGGTGCCGGTGTCGTCTACCGGTTACGTCAGGATGGCGGCGAAGTCGTGAGTCCCGAACTCGCGGTCGCACCGATCGCGTATCGGTACTGGCGCGTGCGCATCGATCCGAAATCCGGCGGCGTCGGCACCGCACCGCCCAAGCTCGCGGCCGGATGGTATCCGCAGGAGATCGTCTATGCGGCACGCGGGCGCGGGCCGTTCGAGCTCGCTTATGGAAGCCGCCGCGTGACGCCGGGCGCGCTGCCGGTCGCGACGCTGATTCCCGGTTATTCATCGCGGAAGCCGCTGCCCGACAACGTCGGCGTCGCGCAGGCAGCGGCGGGACCCTCGGTCGCCAACCGGATGGCGATGCGCGAGCCGCTCGACCTGAAGCGCTGGCTGCTGTGGGGAAGCCTGGTGCTGGCTTCGCTGTTCCTCGGCTACATGGGGTTGCGCCTCGCGCAGCAGATGCGCGACGGCGAGACGAAACCGGACGAGTGACGGCGGGTTCCGCACCGCGGAGCACGGGTCACCGCGTGCTATAGTCGCCGCGGTTTTTTCGGCGCATTCCGATGTCCGGCAACACGTTCGGCAAACTCTTCTGCGTCACGTCGTTCGGCGAATCGCACGGGCCGGCGATCGGCTGCGTCGTCGACGGCTGCCCGCCGGGCCTTGCGCTGATGCGACCGACATCCAGCGCGACCTCGACCGGCGCAAGCCCGGGACCTCGCGCCATGTGACGCAACGCCGGGAGTCGGACACGGTCGAAATCCTCTCCGGCGTGTTCGAAGGCGTCACGACCGGCACGCCGATCGCGCTTCTGATCCGCAACGAGGACGCGCGCAGCAAGGACTACGCGAGCATCGCCGACACGTTCCGGCCCGGGCACGCCGATTACACCTATTGGCACAAATACGGCATCCGCGATTACCGCGGCGGCGGCCGGCAGTCGGCGCGCGAGACCGCCGTGCGCGTCGCCGCGGGCGCGATCGCGCGCAAGTGGCTCCGCGAGCGGCATCGCGTGGAAATCCGCGGGCCACATGACGCATCTGGGCGAGAACGCGGTGCCGTTCGAAGGCTGGGAACACGTCGACGCCAATCCGTTCTTCGTCGCGAACCACTCGATCGTCGCGAAGCTGGAAACCTTCATGGATCGGCTTGCGCAAGTCGGGCGATTCGTGCGGCGCGCGGATTGAAGTGATTGCGACCGGCGCTCCGGTCGGCTGGGGCGAGCCCGTCTATGGCAAGCTCGACGCCGACATCGCGCACGCGATGATGGGGATCAACGCGGTGAAGGGCGTCGAGATCGGCGCGGGATTCCGTGCGGTTGCACAGCGCGGCACCGAGCATTCCGATGAAATGGCGCCGGAAGGATTCCTCGGCAACGAGGCCGGCGGCATCCTCGGCGGCATTTCGACCGGGCAGGACATCGTCGTCGCGATCGCGGTGAAACCCACGTCGTCGATCCGGCTCGACCGGCATTCGATCGACAAGGCGGGCAAGCCGGTGATCGTGAACACGCACGGGCGGCACGACCCCTGCGTCGGCATCCGCGCAACGCCGATCGCCGAGGCGATGCTCGCGTGCGTGCTGATGGATCACGCGTTGCGGCACCGCGCGCAGAACGCCGACGTCCGCGTGACCACGCCGCGGCTGGCAGCGCACGCGCCTGCAAGCATCCGCGCGAAGCTGCGCCGCGGCAGCACGATCGACGATCCCGATCCGGACGAAGCCTAGCGTTCCACGGTGCTGCGTGCGGACGGTCCCGTTTCGCTGATGACCCTTGCGGTCAGGACGCGCACGGTTGCCCCGGCGTCGATGCGGTGCAGGAAACCGAGCACGGATTCGGCGCTGACGACGTCGATCTCACCCGCCATGCGCCGGTCGAGCGGATGATCGTCGAAGGCGATGTTCGCTTGCGACAACTCGCCGCCGAGTCGCTCCATTGCTGACAGGTGAATGGTGCTGGGTTGAAAGCCCGCGTCGCGCAACCACGCCTGCGCCTGTGCTCGTGTAACCACGGGCGCGACCGCGAGCGCTCTGGCCGTCGTCTCCAGCAGCCACTGATTGGAGTTCTGGTACCGGGTGCCCCAAGCATAGGCAACGAGATTGTAATGCGGCTCATGCAGGCGATCGCCGTCTCGCGCGGCGAGGAGGGCGTCGATCTTGCGCTGCACGGCGGGTGACGGAATGACGATCTCCGCCTCGTAGGCGAACATGTCGTCGAGAAAGAAATCGCCCAGTCCCTGATCGTAGAGCGCGGACTCCGCCGTGCCGCATTGGTTGAGCTCGTTGACGACTGTCCACTCGCCGCGCGGGTGACCCCGCCAGACGAAGCCGACGTGCGAGTAGCGCAATCCGTAGCGGGACAGATCCCGACCGACCCGCGCGACGATGGCGACATCGGCCTTTGCCTGATCGAGCGTGTCGCGCACCTGCAGCGCCAGGTCGAGGCCGGCACGCACTTCGTCCGGCCGCAGCGTTCGTTCGGTGCAGGCGCGGCCGGCGTGAGCGTTGAATGCCATGCAGGTCAGTACGACGGCGACGAATGTCTTGCGCATGGCCGTCTGCTTCAGCGCTGGGTGGATCGGGCCTGATAGAGCATCGCCCGTCCGACGTTGTTGGGAATGAACGCGACGATCCTGCCGGCGGCGACGAGCGAATAGCCGGTCGCTTCCGCGACGACGCTGACGGCCTCGCCAACGGCGAGCGATGCCTGTTGCGCAACCCCGCCCGCAACGCGAATCGAGACCTTCGCCCCGGTGGCGATGTTGCGCAGGACGATGATACTGGCATCGACGAGCGGCGTGACGGTTGTAACGATCAAGTCGCCGCCTGCCACGAGCACGCCAACGCTTCCGTCGACGATCAATCCGGACCCCGCGAGCGATGCTGCCGACGCGGTAGCCGATTGCGCCGCGCTATCTTGCGCTGCGGCGGGAACGGACGTGAGCAGCGCGACGAGCGCGGCTGCCAGCAGCGCGACGATCAGGGGTCTGGTCTTCATGGTGGTCTCCGGTGGTGTTGAACGGTGGGGCAAAGGCTGCCCGCGACGCGAATTCTGCAGTGCCGGTAGCGGTCGTCAACACTATCCATTTGAGGTATCATTTTTCGCTACTCAAGGGCGCCGCAGGCGCGACGAATCCGACCTCATGACCGATGGCCAGCAACTGATCGAGACGCTGAAGAAACTGCTGAAGGCGCAGGGCCTCACGTATGCGGACGTCGCCGCGCGAATCGGACTTTCCGAGGCAAGCGTCAAGCGACTCTTTTCCGCGCGCACGTTTACGCTGAACCGGCTCGAGGAGTTTTGCCGCGTGCTCGAGATCGATTTCTTCGAACTGGCGAAGATCGCGCGCGGGCGCACCGCCGAAGCGCGCGAGATGAGCGAAAAACAGGAAACGGCACTGGCGCACGATGCGCGGCTACTCGGCGTGTTTTACCTGCTGCTTTCCGATTGGACCGCGAGCGAGATACTCGCGTCCTACGAGATCCTCTCGACTGAGCTTACGCGGCTCATGGTGCGGCTGGATCGGCTCGGATTGATCGACCTTTTGCCCAGGGATCGCGTGCGGGTCAAGGTGCCGCATCATCTGCGGTTGCAGCCGGGAGGACCAATCCATCGGGTGCACGGCACGCGGGTCGTCAGCGATTTCATCGCGGCTGAATTCAATCGCATCGGCGGCTACTTCCGGTTCGAATACCGAGAGCTATCGAAAGCGTCCTACGAACTTCTGCAGCGCAAGCTCGAACGCGTCACGGCGGAATTTCTCGAACTGGCGGAACTCGACAGCACCGTTTCCCCGAAACGGCGCGAGACCACCGGGATCCTGCTCGCGATGCGCCCGTGGGCGCTGTCGCTGGTGACCGGCCTCAAACCGACGCGCCGCTAAGCCCGGTCCGACTTGACCGGATCGACCGATGTGAGCGTCGCGGCGGCGTGGCCCTTCGCGAAGGTCAGCGCGACCGCTTCTCCCCTGTGCAGCTGCGCTGCATCGGTGACGATCGCGCCCGCCGCGCCAGTCACGATCGAATAGCCGCGCTCCAGCACGGCCAGCGGGGTTCAGCAGGGCCAGCGCGGCGCCGCAGCGCTGCGCGTCGGCCGTTGCGCGCGCGACGCGCTCACGCCCTGTGCGGCCGAGCGCGCGTGATGCCTGTGCCAGTCGCATCAACTGCGGCATCGGCGCGCGCAATTCGCGGACGAGGCGCGCCTGCGCGGCGCCGAGGCGCCGTACATCGGTCGCGCGGCGCTGCGCGAACGCGCGAATCAACCGCTCGCGAAGTGCGCGGGCGCGATTCGACTGCTGCAGCAGGCGCGCGGCCGGATGCACGAGGCGGCGCGCCGCCGAATCGAGTCGCTGCGCGTGGCTCGACGCGCGGTGCGCATACGCACGCATCATCCGCCGCGCGAGGTCGGACAGCGCCTGCACGAGCGCCGTGCGCTCGGGCGTGACGAGCGTTGCCGCGCCGGTCGGCGTGGGTGCCCGCACGTCGGCGACGAAATCGCAGATCGTGAAATCGGTCTCGTGCCCGACGCCGGACACGATGGGCAACCGCGATTCGAACACGGCGCGCGCGACGACGTCTTCGTTGAATGCCCACAGGTCTTCGAGCGACCCGCCGCCGCGGCAGACGATCAGCACGTCGACGTGCGCATGGTCGTTGGCGAGACGAATGGCCGCGGCGATCTCTGCGGCGGCGGCAGCACCCTGGACCGATGCGGGATAGACGATTGCGGGGACGCCGGGCAGGCGCCTGGCGAGGGTCGTCAGCACATCGCGCAGCGCGGCCGCATGGCGGGACGTCACGATGCCGATACGTCGCGGATACGTCGGCAACGGACGCTTGCGCGCCGGGTCGAACAGGCCTGCGCGTTCCAGCGCGTCCTTCCGCTGCAGGAACCGCTCGTACAGTGCGCCCAGCCCGGCGAGACGAACGGTCTCGACGTTCAGCTGAAAATCGCCGCGCGCTTCGTAGATCGTGGGCGTCGCCCGCACTTCGACCGCGAGCCCGTCGCGCAGCGCGAACGGCAATCCCTGGGCCTTGTTGCGGAAAAACACGCAGCGCACTTGCGCAGATGCGTCCTTCAGCGTGAAGTAGACGTGTCCCGACGCCGCTTTCGCGCAGCCGGAGACCTCGCCGCCGATCCACAGCAAGCCGAGGTGGCGCTCGAGCAGCAGACGAGCCGACGAGACGAACAGGGATACCGGCAGGACCGGGGCGCGCCCGGGTGCGGCCATCGGGCTCGGCGCAGCACCGGCGTCGATCGGACTAGGCTTCCGCGCTGCATCATCGGTCATGGATTGGCGCCCGTTGCACTCGTTCAGTTCGCGCAAAATGCCGTGTACAGGAAGCATCTTTTGTCCATGACAAACCAATTGCACTCCAATGCAATATCGAATTCATCCTCATGTCATCCGGACCTGTGCGAAGACCGTTGGGAACAGATTGACCGTGCGGAGCGCACGGACCAGGTGCTTGATCCATCGGGATTTTTTTCCGGCGCGATTTTCGTCATGGAGCCTTTTTCCCTGACCGGCGCACTACTTAGCGTACGAATTTACAAGATATGCACACTGCTATCCACAGGATTTGTGGAAAACATTCGCCCGGCCCTGCGGACCCCTGCCCGCAAACCCTTGCCTGACGCGGCTTTCCGGGGAGTGACGCGGGCGCCCTAGTAAGGCGGCCGATGACGCAAGAACGTCCCGCGGTTAGAATTCCCCACTTCGACCGCTTGTTCATGAACAAACCGAATCGTGCTGCACTGCGCCATCCGGGCTCGGGTCCGGATCGGCCGGCGACTGCCCGAAACAGCGCCGACAAGCCATTTCCCGCAGCGCGCGCGAGCGATGACGGCGCCGCAGCGGGCTCGAACTTCCTGCGCTCGATCATCGCCGAGGACAAGGCGAACGGCACCTACGGCGGGCGCGTCGTCACGCGCTTTCCACCCGAGCCGAACGGCTACCTGCATTTCGGGCACGCCAAGTCGATCGTCCTGAATTTCGGCCTGGCCGCCGAAAACGGCGGCACCTGTCACCTGCGCTTCGACGACACGAATCCGCTGAAGGAGGATGTCGAATACGAGGATTCGATCGCCTCGTCGGTGCGCTGGCTCGGTTACGACTGGGGCTCGCATCGGTATCACGCATCCGACTATTACGACGTCCTGTATGCGTTTGCCGAATGGTTCGTCGAGAACGGCCTTGCGTATGTCGACAGCCAGACGGCCGACGAGCTGCGCGCCACCCGCGGGACGCTGACGCAACCCGGGGTCGACGGTCCGTACCGCGGACGCAGCGTCGGGGAAAACCTCGACCTGCTGCGCCGGATGCGCGGCGGCGAATTTGCCGACGGCGCGCACGTGCTGCGCCTCAAGATCGACATGGCGAGTCCGAATGTCAACCTGCGCGATCCGGTTATCTACCGGATCCGCCATGCCCGCCACCATCGCACCGGCGACAAGTGGTGCATCTATCCGCTCTACGACTACACGCATTGCATCTCGGATGCGCTCGAGCGCGTCACGCACTCGATTTGCACGCTGGAATTCCAGGACCACCGGCCCCTCTACGACTGGATCATCGACAAGCTCGCGGACGGCGGCAGGCTCGTGCGGCCGCTTCCGCATCAATACGAATTCGCACGGCTCAACCTGACCTACGTCGTGCTGTCGAAGCGGAAGCTGCTCGAGCTGGTCGTGGACGGCCACGTCGACGGCTGGGACGATCCGCGAATGCCGACGCTCGTCGCGGCGCGCCGCCGCGGCTTCACGCCGGAAGGATTCCGCACGTTCGCCGAGCGCATCGGCGTCACCAAATCGGATTCGTGGATCGAAATGAGCGTCCTCGAGGATGCGATGCGCGACGACCTCAATGCGCACGCGGTGCGCCGGATGGCCGTGCTCGACCCGGTGAGGCTCGTCATCGACAACTATCCGGACGGAGCGAGCGAGGACTGTCTGGCGCCGAATCATCCGCAACGCCCCGAGCTTGGCCGGCGCGCATTGCCGCTCGCGCGCGAGCTCTGGATCGAGCGCGACGACTTCCAGGAGACGCCGCAGAAGGGCTATTTCAGGTTGTCCCCCGGGGCCGAAGTCCGGCTGCGCTACGCGTACATCGTGCGCTGCACCGGGGTCGAGAAGGACGCGGGCGGCAACGTGACCGTCGTGCATTGCACGTACGATCCCGCAACCCGCAGCGGGACGGCGGGCGCCGATGCGCGCAAGGTCAAGGGCAATATCCATTGGCTCTCGATCGCGCATGCCGTCCCGGCCGAGGTGCGGCTCTACGACAGGCTGTTCAGCGTGCCGTTTCCCGGCGCGCGCTATCCGTCCGGCATTGGCGGGGGCAACGCGGCGAGCGGCGAGCCGGAACCGCCGCACCTCGTCGTTCTCGCCGGCGAGGACGACGATGGCGCGGACGACCGCGAACGCCATTTCCTCGACGATCTCAATCCCGCCTCGAAGCGGGTCATCACCGCATATGTCGAAGCGGCGCTCGCGGAGGTGGCGGCGGAAGCGCGCTTCCAGTTCGAGCGACATGGCTATTTCGTCGCGGATCTCGCCGACCATGCGGCCGGCCGCCCGGTGTTCAATCGGACCGTGACGCTGCGGGACTCCTGGTCCAGGCCGCCTGGCGCCTGATCACCTTGCAACGGGTGCGCCGGTGGATAGGGGTCCTGCATCTCGCGGCGGGCGCGTTGGCGATCAGTCCCGGGTTGCACGCCGCCGGCGTTGCGGTCGACTACCCCGGGCTGATGCGCTCGACCGTCGACGGCTGGATCGCCGCCCAGACGGCGGGCGGCCTCTTCCCGTACGGGTTCGATTTTCTCGCAGACCAGGCCCTCGAACCCGATCGGATGACGGCGTCGAATCTCATACGACAGGCGGGCTCGGCGTACGCGCTGGCGGCCTACTTTCGCCAGACCGGCGATGCACGATTGCGCGAGCCCATCCTGCGTCTGCTGGCGGCGTTCGACTGGGATTCGCTGCCGCTTCACAAGTCCCGCGCACAGCGATGGGCCGAACGCATCCACGTCCTGTCGATTCCGTTCGGGCGATGGCACCTTCGCGCGGCGCTTGAACGCTTTGGAATGCTGTACCGCCCCGGCGGCGAGGGCAGCGTCGTAAGTCCCGACGGCAGTTATGACAACGCGCTGGCAGGCACGGTGGCGCTCGCGCTGCTCACGGAACTCACGTACGCGGACGCAACGCGGGACAACCGCTTCGCAGGCCGTCGCGCGGCGTGGCTGCGCGGCTTGCTGGACCTGCGCGTTCCGGGCGCGGGATTCCGCGGGGCACCGACGTCGATCGACGAATCGGACTATTTCAATGGAGAAGGGTGGCTCGCCGTGGCGGTGTACCACGACCTGCATCGCGACGATGCGGATACGGCGGCGGAACTGGCCGACCTCGACCAGGCGATGATCGCGCGGTATACGCAGGAACCCAGTCCCCATTTCTACCATTGGGGCGCGATGGCCGCGGCACAGCGCTACATGACGACGCGGGATCCGCGATTTCTGGCGTTCCTGCGCAGCCAGGGGGAGACGTTCTTCAGCCTATTCGAAGCCCGCGAGGGGGCCGGCGACAACAATTGTGCGGACATGGAGGGATTGGCGGCCACGCGCGACGCATTGAGCCATGCGGGGGAGCGCGGCGGCGCGCTCGCAGGGCGAATGGGCGACTGGCTGGACCGCGAGGCCGCGAAACTGCCGCGGCTGCAGATCCAGCCCGCCCAGTCCGGTCTGGCGCTGGGCGGGCAGGCGGAGCTTCGTGCCCCGAGAATGACCGAATTCGCCGGCGCGTTCCTGCTTGGACTGTACGCGCCATTGGCGCGCATCGATGCCGCGCAGCACTGCCTGTCCGCGATGCTCATGCTCGATCGCGATCGACGGGAATTCCCGGACAAATGACCGCTGCACCATTGCGCGAGACGGCCCCGGGGTGCCGCGCTAATATGCGAATCACGGCGTTGCGGAGTCGTCCATGAAGCGCATCATCCTGTTCGTCGCGACCAATCTCGCGGTCGTCCTCGTCCTGTCGATCGTCCTGAAGCTCTTCGGGTTCGATCACGCGCTCGCCGCGCAGGGATTCCAGTACGGGCAGCTGCTGGTCTATTCGCTGGTCGTCGGCTTCACCGGCGCGATCATCTCGCTCCTGATGTCGAAGACGATCGCCAAGTGGACCACCGGCGCGCAAACGATTGCAACGCCACGCAACGAGGCCGAGGCGTGGCTCATGCAAACCGTCCAGAAGCTCGCGACGGCCGCGGGCGTCGCGATGCCCGAGGTGGCGATCTACGACGGAGCCCCGAATGCATTCGCCACCGGCGCATTCAGGAATTCCGCGCTGGTCGCCGTGTCGACCGGCCTGCTGCAGTCGATGAACCGGGAAGAGGTCGAAGCCGTGCTCGGCCACGAGCTGTCGCACGTCGCGAATGGCGACATGGTGACGCTGACGCTGATCCAGGGCGTGGTGAACACATTCGTCATCTTCCTCTCGCGGATCGTCGGATCGATCGTCGATCGCGCCGTCTTCCGCACCGAGCGCGGGACCGGCCCCGGCTACTTCATCACCGTGATGGCGTGCCAGATCGTCTTCGGCATCCTCGCCAGCGTGATCGTCGCGTGGTTTTCGCGGGTGCGCGAGTTCCGCGCCGACGCCGGAAGTGCGCGGCTGCTCGGCGGCCCCCAACCGATGGTGAATGCATTGAGGCGTCTCGGCGGACTCGAGGCGGGACAACTCCCGCAAGGGCTGCAGGCATCGGGGATAGCAGGGGGCGGCGCGCTGATGGCGCTGTTCGCGATCGCACCCGCCGATCGAAGCCCGGATCGCCGCGTTGCAGGCGCCGGCGGCGCGCTGATATTTCGACCGAGCCGGCCGGCGGCGGCCGCACGATGATCGCCGGACCGGCACACCGCCGTTTCGCGTCGATCGCGGGAGAGGGCATGCGCTACAAGATCGAAGTGCAGGACGAAACCGGAATCTGGACCGATGTCCGCGGCGCGGACGGTGCCGTTCGGGTGTTCGACGACGAGAACGTCGCACGCGCGGCGCTGGCGGCGCAGTTCCCGGTGCTGGTTCAGATGGAAAAATACGCGGGGGGCAAGCGCACGCGCGTCATCCGCATTCTCGACGACGAAGACGACTGGCCGGTGCGCCGCGCCGGTCCGTGAGCCCGCGATGAACAATACGATGATCGATCTCTACACGGCCAATACGTCGAACGGCCAGCGCGTCGCCATCATGCTGGAAGAGTGCGCGATTGCGTACCTGGTCCACCGCGTCGACCTCGCCAGCGGCGAGCAGCGCGGCGACGCGTTTCTCGCACTGAATCCGGCAGGCGCGGTTCCCGTCATCGTCGATCCGGCGGGGCCCGCGGGTGGTCCGCTGACGCTGGCGCAATCCGGTGCCATTCTGCTGTATCTCGCGATGAAGACCGGCCGCTACTTTCCGAAGGACCCCGCGCTGCGCGCCATCGCGTTCCAATGGTTCATGTTCGCGACGACCGATTTCGCGGGCGCGTCGCTGATGATCTTCCTGTCGGGCACGCAGGTGCCGGACCGGTCCCCGACGAACGTCGGCTGGTACGAGGATCGATTGCTGCGCTTCTTTCGTGTCGCGAATGCGCGGCTCGAGGCGCATCGCTATCTTGCCGACGAGCTGTCGATCGCCGATTTCGCGCTCTATCCGGTCGTACGCGTCCGCTACGGGCTCGTGGAGCGGGTTGGCAACCTCGCGCATCTGGCGCGCTGGAGCGACGAGCTGGCGGCCCGCCCCGGCGTCGCGCGCGGCATGGCCGCTTCGGAGTAGCTGCGCGCCCCGATTGCCTTGGAGCAAAACGCCGGGGAGTAGCTGCGCGCCCTGCAAATCAAGCAAAACGGCCGGTGGACACGATCGTGTGCACCGGCCGTCTGCGCGCCGAACCGCGCGCGAGCGATTCGAAAACGTTACTTGAGGTGATTCGAGACCAGCTTGGTCATCTCGAACATCGACACCTTGTTCTTGCCGCCGAACACTGCCTTGAGCTTTTCATCGGCGTTGATCAGCCGGCGATTCACGGCGTCCTGCAGCTTGTTCTTCTTGATGTAGTCCCAGATCTTCTTCGTCACCTCGGTGCGGGGCATCGGCATTCCGCCGACCACGGCAGCGAGTACCGACGACGGTTGCATCGCCTTCATGAATGCCGCATTGGGCTTGCGCTTTGCCGCGGATTTCTTGGCGGCGGGTTTCTTCGCAGCGGCCTTCTTGGCAGCGGGCTTCTTCGCCGCGCTTTTCTTGGCAGCGGGTTTCTTCGCAGCGCTCTTCTTGGCGGCGGGCTTCTTGGCCGCGGTCTTTTTCGCAGCTTTCTTGGCAGTAGCCATGTTTCTCCTTCCTGTCAGTTATGCGGGCGGACAACGCTCGTTGCGTCCTGAAGCGGGCCTTCCTGTACAGGCACGACACTCCATCGGCGGCGACTATACCGCATTTTCACAGGGAGGGAGCGGGATCATTGGGAATTTTCACTCGCGGCGCACGGGTGTTGCGGCGACGCGAAATGCCCGCGAAATGGCGCACGCGCTCGACGCCTCCGCTCGGCTGTCGCGCGAAATTGCGCATCGCCCGGAGTAGAATGCGTGTCATTCGCACACGGCCGACATCGTCTCCCATCACCGATCTCGCGCAGCTTCGCGTCGACTACAAGCGCGCCGCGCTCTGCGAGGGCGACGCCCTGTCCGACCCGTTCCGGCAGTTCGCGCGCTGGTTCGACGAAGCGGTGGCCGCCGCAATCCCCGAACCGAATGCGATGACGCTGGCCACCGTCGATGCGACGGGTCGGCCGGCCGCGAGGATCGTGCTGCTGAAAGGCGCCGATGCGCGCGGATTCGTGTTCCATACGAACTACGACAGCCGCAAGGGCCGCGAACTGGGCGCCGATCCCCGGGTCGCGCTGCTGTTCTTCTGGGCGGAGCTCGAGCGTCAGATCCGCATCGAGGGCGTGGCCGAGCGTGTCGACGCGACCGAATCGGACGCCTATTTCGCCGCGCGGCCGCGCGCTTCGCAATTGTCGGCGTGGGCATCACCGCAGAGCGCGCCGATCCCCGATCGCGCATGGCTCGAAGCGCAGGCCGCCGCCGCGCAGGCGCGTTTCGCGGCGGAGGTGCCGCGTCCGCCGAACTGGGGCGGGGTGCGCGTGGTGCCCGAGCGGTTCGAGTTCTGGCAAGGGCGCACGTCGCGGCTGCATGACCGCCTGGTGTGGTCGCGCGCGGGGACGCAATGGACGGTCGGGCGGCTCGCGCCATGAGGCGCACGAGCGCCGGGAAGCCGCCGCGCGAGCAGATGCGCGGCGATTCGGCGCAAGGGTCCCGAGGGTTGCGCGCCCGCATTTCCCCGTTCGGCGTGCTGATCGCACTCGGCATCGCCAATCACCTGGTATTGACCGGATCGCGCGTCGCGGTATCGCTGAACGCGCTTGCGCTCGGTGCGGACGTTCCCACCGTCGGCGGACTGATGGCGCTGTTCGCGCTGTTGCCGATGCTCCTCGCGATACCGGCCGGGCGCCTCGCGGATCGCATCGGCGTGCGAGCGCCGATGCTGGCGGGATCCATCGGGATGGCATCGGGCGTCATGATCGCGATGCTCATGCCGGGGCTGCCGGCGTTGTTCGCGACGGCGCTCCTGACCGGCGTGTCGTTCATGGCGTTTCAGGTCGCTGCGCAGTATGCGACCGGCGAGATGGGCTTGCCCGAGGCGAGAACGCGCAACTTCGGCCTGCTTGCGCTCGGCTATTCGACGTCGTCGATCGTGGGTCCGCTGATTGCGGGCATCATGATCGATCACGTGGGCTTCCGCCCGACGTTCGCCTTGCTGACGCTGTCCCCGCTGTTCCCGATTGCGGTGCTCGCGATGAACCGGGTGACGTTTCCGGGACCGCACCCGGCGCATGCACCGCGCGCGTGGACCCGCGCGCTGGACCTGGTCGCACACGGTGAGTTGCGGCGCGTGTTCATCATCAACGCGTTTCTCTCCCTCGCGTGGGAGCTGCACACGCTGTTCGTGCCGATCTACGGCCATGCGATCGGCCTGTCCGCATCGGGAATCGGCCTGATCCTGGCGGCGTTCGCGAGCGCGACGTTCGCGATCCGCCTCGCGATGCCGCTTGTCGCGCGGCGGGTTCCCGAGCATAGGGTGCTGACGATCGCGCTGTACATCGCGGCCGTCGTATACCTGGCGTTCCCGTTCTCGCGCAACGTCGCGACACTGATGAGCCTGTCGTTCTGCCTCGGGCTTGGTTTGGGCGCCGGGCAGCCGATGGTGATGTCTCTGCTCCACAGCCACGCGCCGCCGGGACGAATGGGGGAGGCCGCCGGCGTGCGGATGTCGCTGATCAACTCGATGGCCGTTCGCCGTGCCGCTGGTATTCGGCGCCGTCGGCGGGACGATCGGACTCGGGCCGGTGCTGTGGTCGGTCGGCGTGTGTCTCGCCACCGGCGGCTGGCTGACGCGGGCGGCGAAGAGCTAGCCCGGTGGTCCGCCGCCATCGGCGGCGGTGCGGACGCTTCAGCGAGCCGACGCCTGCCCCGGGTCCCTGCGCTTCAATCGGTCGGCATGGGTTTTCCTGAACTTCGCGACTTTCGGCGCAACGACGTACGCGCAGTACGGCTGTCCTCCGTTGCGCTCGAAATAGTCCTGGTGATGGGTTTCCGCGGGATAAAACGTCGCGGCATCGGCGATTTCCGTGACGACGGGATCCCGCCAGAGCCCTTGCGCGGTCAGCTCGGCGATGACGGCCTCCGCGTCGGTGCGCTGCTGCGGTGTCTGGCAGAAAACGACCGACCGATATTGCGTACCGACATCGTTGCCCTGCCGATCGCGCGTCGTCGGGTCGTGGAGGGTGAAGAACACGCGCAACAGGTCGCGAAAATCGAGCACGGTCGGATCGAACGTCAGCCGCACGACCTCGGCATGGCCCGTGTTGCCGCTGCAGACCTGTTCATACGTCGGGTTGGCGGATTTGCCGCCGGCGTAGCCGGATTCCACGGACCGGACGCCGTTCAGTTCGCGAAACACCGCGTCGAGACACCAGAAGCAGCCGCCGCCCAGGACGGCAGTGGCGAAATTCGGATCGTAAGTCATGGGGTGTGTCAGGAAGTTGAAGGGATGGGTCGGTCCGGTCGTCCACTCTAGTCGGGACGAGGCGCCTCGAGCTTACGCCGTTGACGCGGAGGGCGGTCTGCGATAATCCGGGCGCTTCGCCGGAGCAGGCTCTCTGCGGTGCCCTTCGGGCACGGGTCCGGCGACCGCTCTGCCTTGCCCTGACTTGACGGCCAATCCCTTCCACTTCATCTCCCGGGTCGTCGTGCGGATGCGCGACACCGACCTCGCGCACACCGCCGGCAGCCTGTCGTTCACGACGCTGCTTGCGATCGTGCCGCTCGTCACCGTCGCGTTCTCGTTCGTCGCGCGCTTCCCGATCTTCGAGGATTGGCTCCGCGTGCTCGAGCAATTCACGCTGCGGCACCTGCTGCCTTTCAGCGCCGCCGCCGAGGTTCGCGGTTACGTCACCGGATTCGCCAACCAGGCGGCGCGCCTGACCGGCGTTTCGATTGCGCTGATCGCGGTCAGCGCGGCGCTCGCCGTCGCGACGGTCGAACGCGCCATCAACGTGATCTGGGGCATTCGGCGCGGTCGGTCGCTCGGAAGGCGCATCGTCGTATACGCGGTCGGGATGACCGCCGGACCGGTGCTGCTCGGCGCGAGCATTTCGATCACGACCTGGCTCGTCGTCCATTCGCTCGCGGCGGCGTCGATCCGACGAACGCTCGGCGTGCAGATTGTCGAGACGCTGCCATTCCTGTTTGCGACCGCGGGATTGACGCTGCTGTACAAGGGCGTTCCCGCGCGGCCGGTCGCGTTCCTGCCCGCCGTCGTCGCGGGCGCGCTCGCCGCGGCGGCGCTGGAAGTGGCGAAACACGCGTTCGGGTGGTACATGACCCGCGTGTCGTCGTACGAGATCGTGTACGGCACGCTCGCCGCGCTGCCGATCTTCCTGCTGTGGATCTATCTGTGCTGGATCATCGTCCTCGCCGGCGCCGCCGTCAGCGCAACGATCGCCGAGCCGGACGGCCGGCGTGCACGACGCAACGTGGCGAAATGACCGGAACGCAACGTTTCGGTTGCTTATGACCCGATAGCCACGCTACATTGCGCGGGAACCTTGAAAGGAGCGATACGCTGTGTGGTCGATGATTCAAGCGGCAGGCTGGCCGATCTGGCCATTGATCTTCGCCTCGGTCGTTGCGCTGGCGCTGATCTTCGAGCGCCTGTGGTCGTTGCGGCAAAGCGTCGTCGCGCCCGCCGGCATGGTCGATCACGTGCTGGTCGAATTCCGTCATACCGGCACGACGCAGGATCTGATCGCGCGAACGGCCGAGCAGGGTCCGCTCGGCCGCATCCTCGCCGCCGGGCTCGCCAATGTCAGGAGTCCCCGCCCCGTGATGAAGGAGGCGATCGAGGAGGTCGGACGCGTCGTTACGCACGACCTCGAGCGCTTCCTCACCACGCTCGGCACCCTCGCGGCGATGGCGCCACTGCTCGGGCTGTTCGGCACGGTGATCGGGATGATCGAGATTTTCGGCTCGCAGGGATCGACCGGCTCCAATCCGATCCAGCTCGCGCAAGGCATCTCGATCGCGCTCTACAACACGGCGATGGGCCTGATCGTCGCGATCCCCAGCATGATCTTCTACCGCCATTTCCGCGCCAAGGTCGACGCGCTCGTCGTCGAGATGGAGCAGCAAGCGATCAAGCTCGTGGATTTCGCGCATAACGAGCGCAAGTGATCTCGAGCGTGACAAAGCCGCGCGGGCCGCGGGCCTTGAAATGAACTTGCGCGGCAACCGGCTGCGCGACGACCCGGAAATCAACTTCATTCCGCTGATCGACGTTCTGCTCGTCATCCTGATCTTCCTGATGGTCACGACGACCTATCAGCGGATCGCCGAACTGCAGATCACGCTGCCCGAGGCCAACGCCGATCCGGCAAAGGAGCGACCGCGCGAAATCAACGTCGGACTCGACGCGCAGGGGCACTACAAGATCGGGGGCGATCCGGCGTTCACGTTCACGACGGTCGATGCGCTCGCCGAGATGCTGAAGCGCGCGGCCGGCGACACGAAGGAGCCGATCGTCGTCATCAACGCGGACGCGCAGGCGACGCATCAATCGGTCGTGCATGTCATGGAGGCCGCGCGGGCGGCCGGCCTCGTGCACATCACGTTCGCAACGCAGGCGTCCCCGGCCGCGTCGAAGCGGTGACGCGCGCGGCTGCTGCACGCCGCAGCGCATCGGACGCCGTGTTCGTCCTGCCGGAACGCGCGCGGTGACCCTCGCGGAGCGTCTGCAGCGATCGTGGTACGCGCCGGGACCGACGATGCTCGCGACGCTGTTGCGGCCGCTGTCATGGCTGTTCGGTGCGGGCGTGGCATTGCGCCGGGCGGCGTACCGGCGCGGCGTCTTTCGGCGCGTCCGATTGCCGGTGCCCGTCATCGTCGTCGGCAACATCACCGCAGGCGGCACGGGGAAAACGCCTCTGGTCTGCACGCTCGTCCAGGCGCTGCGACAACGCGGGCGCCGTCCGGGCGTCGTCAGCCGTGGCTACGGCCGGCGCGGAGGCGACGTCCGCGCCGTCGACGCGAGCGACGATGCGCGCGACGTCGGCGACGAGCCGCTGATACTCGCGGCAACCGGCGCGCCCGTGTGGGTCGGCCGCGATCGTGTCGATGCGGCGCGCTCGCTCGTGGCCGCGCATCCGGAGGTCGACGTCATCATCGCCGACGACGGCCTGCAGCATTACGCGCTCGAGCGCGACGTCGAGATCGCGGTTGTGGACGGTGCGCGCGAGCTCGGCAACCGTCTGATGCTTCCGTCCGGCCCGCTGCGCGAGCCGCCGTCGCGTCTGGCATCCGTCGACGCCGTTGTCCGACTGCAGGCGGCAGGCGATGGCGCGGGACCTGCGGGACGCACGGCGTTGCGCGGCACCCCCGCCACCCGCGCTGCCGCACCGCCTGCGGTCCGCGCATTCACGATGGCGCACGAAGCGCAGGCGTGGACGAACCTCGCGAATCCGCGGCGCGTCCTCGATCCAGGCACACTTCGCGATTCGCGGACGATCGCGCTTGCCGCCATTGCGCACCCGCAGCGCTTTTTCGATCTGTTGCGCGCACTCGGATTTTCCGGGCTCACGCACGCGTTTGCCGACCACCATGCGTACACGCGGGACGAGCTGTGCTTTCGCGACGCACCGGCGATCCTGATGACGGAGAAGGACGCGGTAAAATGCCGCGCATTCGCCGATGAGCGGATGTGGATGCTGCCGATCCGCGCGCGCGTCGATCCGGCGCTCATCGACCTCATCCAGGAGAAGCTGCATGGACGCCAAGCTGCTCGAGATGCTCGTCTGCCCGGTCACCAAGGGCCCGCTCATCCACGACCGTGAGCGCAACGAGCTGATTTCCCGGTCGGCGCGGCTCGCCTATCCGATCCGCGACGGCATCCCGGTCATGCTGGAAGAGGAGGCGCGCAAGCTTTCGCCGGAGGAATGGGAAGCGCTCTGAACTTCACCGTTCTGATCCCGGCGCGCTACGCATCGACGCGCCTGCCGGGCAAGCCGCTGGCCGACATCGGAGGCCGGCCGATGGTCGTCCGCGTCGCCGAACGCGCGCGCGAAAGCGGTGCGATGCGCGTCGTCATCGCGACCGACGATCCGCGCATTGCGGACGCCGCCGCCGCGCATGGCGTCGAGGCGATGATGACGCGCGCCGATCATCCGACCGGCACCGATCGCCTCGCCGAAGCGGCGTCGCTGCTCGGCCTTGGTGCGGAGGAGATCGTCGTCAACGTGCAGGGCGACGAGCCGCTGCTCGATCCGGCATTGATGCGCCGCGTCGCACATGTGCTCGCCGCGCATCCCGACGCGGCAATCGCCACCGCATGTCACTTGATCGACAACGCGGAAGAGGCGTTCAATCCGAACGTGGTCAAGGTTGTGCTCGATGCGCGCAATTACGCACTCTATTTCAGTCGCGCGACGATACCCTGGGCGCGAGCGGCGTTCGCAGCGAATCGGCATCTCGTGCCCGAAGGCCTGCCGCTCTATCGGCACTACGGCCTGTACGCATACCGCGTGAGTTTCCTGCAATCCTTTCCGGCGCTGGCCCCGGCCCCCGTCGAGGCGTTCGAGGCGCTCGAGCAGCTGCGCGCGCTGTGGCACGGTTACCGGATCGTCGTCGAGATCGCGCAGGGGACACCCGCACCCGGCGTCGACACGACGGAGGATCTTGCGCACGTCCGGCGCATCCTCGCACCGGTGTAACGATGGTTGCGATTGACCGTGCGCATCCGAAGCGGCGAGAATCCGACGGCAGCCCGAGACACCTCATTGACGCTCGCGGCGCGTGAGCGTCCACGTCATCGCGACATTCCAGGAAACGAGCGAAGCCCATGCGACTGATCCTGCTCGGCCCGCCCGGCGCCGGCAAAGGCACGCAGGCCGGATTCATCCGCGATGCGTTCGGCATTCCGCAGATTTCCACCGGCGACATGCTGCGTGCGGCCGTCAAGGCCGGAACGCCGCTCGGGCTCGCCGCGAAAAGGGTGATAGACAGCGGCGCGCTCGTTTCCGACGACGTCATCATCGGCCTCGTCAAGCAACGGCTGCGCGAGCCCGATTGCGCGCCTGGTTATCTGTTCGACGGATTCCCGCGAACGATTCCGCAAGCCGATGCGATGAAGGACGCCGGCCTTGGGCTCGATTACGTGATCGAGATCGACGTTCCCGACGCGGCGATCGTCGAGCGCATGAGCGGCCGCCGCGTGCATGTCGCGTCGGGACGCAGCTACCACGTCATATTCAATCCGCCGAAAGTCACCGGCAAGGATGACCTCACCGGCGACCCGCTGATTCAGCGCGAGGACGACAAGGAAGAGACGGTGAAGAATCGGCTGGCCATCTATCACGCGCAAACCGAGCCCCTGGTCGCCTACTACGCGCAATGGGCGGCGGGCGGCGATCCGCGCGCGCCGCGCTATCGCAGGGTGAACGGCCTCGGCACGGTCGAGGGCGTCCGCGACGCGTGCTTCGCGGCGCTGCGAAGCTGACCAACGGATCGGCCGAGGGTCGGCGCGATGCAGCCACTCGTCAGCGTCATCGTGCGCAGCATGGCGCGGCCTTCGCTGGTCACGGCGCTGGAGTCGATCGGCGTCCAGGATCATCCGCGCGTCGAGGCGATCGTCGTCGCCGCCAGCGGACCCGCGCATCCGGCTCCGCCTGCCCGCGCCGGAGTGCATCCGGTGCGCTTCGTGCCCAGCGAGCGCCCGCTGTTGCGTCCGCTGGCGGCCAACGCGGGACTGGACGCCGTGGCGGGCGAGTGGATCACGTTTCTGGACGACGACGATGTGCTCCTGCCGAACCATGTGTCGGGTCTGGTCGCCGCGCAGCGCAACGCGGGAGACGCGAAGCTGATCTACACGACGGCGCGTGCGCGCTTTTCCGACGGCAGCAGCGAGACGATCGGACAGCCGTTCGCGCTGATCCAGCTCTACGAGCGCAATTTCATACACCTCTCGATGTCGCTCTTCTCCCGCGACTTGCTGGCCCGCGGCTGCCGGTTCGACGAGTCGCTCGAGATCCTGCAGGACTGGGATTTCTTCCTCCAATGCGCGCAGCACACGCGATTTCATTTCGGGCCAGGGCAGACGTTCGAATGGCGCGCGGATGTGGGAAACGCCGGTACCGGCGCAGGCAGGAACCAGGACGACGTGCGCTTCGCGACGTTTCGCGATCGCATCTACGCCAAGTGGGCGGCGCAACACGATGCGCTGGCAGATCGGGTCGAGGCGGATCTGCGGCGCGCGGCGCTCCTCGCGCAGGACGGCGAGCTCGCTTCCGCGGAAGCGAGCTGCCGGGAAGTCCTCGGCTACAGCGAGAACGACCCGTTCGCGCTCAACCTGCTTGCCATGGTGCAGCGTTCCGGCGGGCGTCTTGTCGAAGCGCGCGGCACGCAGGAGCTCGCGTGCGCGGTGCGCCCGCACGACCCCTCGCTTGCTTACAATCTCGCGCTCATCTGCCGCATGCAAGGAGATCGCGCGGCAGCCCGCCTGCACTGCCTGAAGGCGGCAGCCGGCACGCCGAAGTTCGCGCCCGCGCAACGGTTGCTTGCCGAGCTCGATGCATGATCGGCGCGCGCCCACGGACTGCTGTGGCCACGCAGGTTGTCAAGACACGGAAAGCCTCGGATGGAAAGACGTAACGCGTTCTATGCACAATCGGGCGGCGTGACGGCCGTCATCAACGCGAGCGCGGCCGGCGTCATCGAGACGGCGCGCGCGAATCGAGCCCGGATCGGCCACGTTTTCGCGGGACGCAACGGCATCATCGGCGCGCTGACCGAAGACCTGATCGACACCGGCAAGGAATCGGCGCGCGCGATCGCCGCCCTCGCGCACACGCCGGGCGGCGCATTCGGCTCGTGTCGGTACAAGCTGAAGGGGCTCGATCAAAATCGCGCGCAATACGAGCGGCTGATCGACGTGTTCCGCGCACACGACATCGGCTATTTCTTCTACAACGGCGGCAACGATTCGGCGGACACGTGCCTCAAGGTGTCGCAGATCGCGCAGACGCTCGGCTATCCGCTCGCGGCGGTGCAGGTGCCGAAGACGGTCGACAACGATCTTGCCGTCACCGACAACTGCCCGGGATTCGGGTCGGTCGCCAAGTACGTGGCGACGTCGATGCGCGAAGCGGCGTTCGACGTCGCATCGATGGCGAAGACGTCGACCAAGGTGTTCGTGCTCGAAGTGATGGGCCGCAATGCCGGATGGATCACCGCCGCCGTGGGTCTGGCCGACGACCCGGCGACGCCGATTCCGCTCGTGCTGCTGTTTCCCGAAATGCCGTTCGACGAACGCAAGTTCCTCGACGCTGTCGATGCGCGGACGAAGCGCTTCGGCTACTGCTGCGTCGGCGTTTCGGAGGGGCTGCGCAACGCGGCGGGCGAATTGATGGCCGAAGCCGGCACGAAGGACGCATTCGGCCACGCGCAACTGGGCGGCGTCGGTCCGCTGATCGCGCGGCTCGTCAAAGATCGGCTCGGTTACAAGTATCACTGGGCGGTCGCCGACTATCTGCAGCGCGCGGCCCGCCACCTCGCGTCGAAGACCGACCTCGAGCAATCGTATGCAGTCGGGAAGGCCGCCGTCGAGCTCGCGCTCAAGGGCCACAACGCCGTGATGCCGGCGATCGTTCGCGTTTCGGACCGGCCGTACCGCTGGAAGATCGGCATCGCGCCGCTCGTGGAAGTGGCAAACCGGGAGAAGATGCTGCCGCGCACGTACATCACCGCCGACGGCTACGGGATCACCGCCAAGGCGCGCGCGTATCTCGCGCCGTTGATCCGGGGCGAGGCGCCGCCGCCCTATCGCGACGGACTGCCGCACTATGCGCGGCTCAAGAATGTGGCCGTGCGGAAGAGGCTCGACGCCGCGTTCGAGGTTTGATTCGAGGCACGACATGAGCCCCGGACCGACCGATGCCTTGTTCCGGGGACAAGCCCGGCTCGACTTTTTGGACCGGGCACTGGCAAAATAGCGTGTTGTGCGGCCGGGGCCCTCCACCGGTCCTGCCGCAATCAGTAACGGATCGGCGCGACGACGCGTTTTCGTCATGCCACCCTCGGGTGCCCACAGAATGGCGCCGCGGGTCCGTTTCACGATCCACATTCCTTTGGGAGAGCACTCCATGTCCAATCCGCTCATCTTCGCGCTCGTCTGCGCGATGGCGGCGATCGTCTACGGCGCGGTTTCCATCCAGTGGATCCTCGCCAAGCCGGCGGGCAATGCCCGGATGCAGGAAATCGCGGCCGCGATCCAGGCGGGCGCCAAGGCCTACCTCAACCGCCAGTACACGACGATCGGCATCGTCGGCGTGATTCTCTTTGTCGTCATCGGCATCTTCCTGAGCTGGCGCACGGCCGGCGGCTTCGCGATCGGCGCGATCCTGTCGGGACTTACCGGCTATATCGGCATGAATGTCTCGGTGCGCTCGAACGTGCGCACGGCCGAAGCGGCGCGCACAGGCCTGAACGAAGCGCTTTCCGTCGCCTTTCGCGGCGGCGCGATCACCGGCATGCTGGTGGTTGGACTGGGACTCCTCGGTGTCACCGGCTTCTACTGGTTCCTGATCGCGTCCGCGAGCTACGCGCCGAACCTGATGAGCGAAGGTCTCCATCATGCGATCGAGCCGCTGGTCGGCCTTGCGTTCGGCGGCTCGCTGATCTCGATTTTCGCGCGTCTCGGCGGCGGGATCTTCACCAAGGGCGCGGACGTCGGCGCCGACCTGGTCGGCAAGGTCGAGGCCGGCATTCCCGAAGATGATCCGCGCAATCCCGCGGTGATCGCCGACAACGTGGGCGACAACGTCGGCGACTGCGCCGGCATGGCCGCCGACCTGTTCGAAACCTACGCGGTGACGATCGTCGCGACGATGCTTCTCGGCGCGCTCCTGCTTCCGTCGATCGCGACCGCCGCCGTCACGTATCCGCTGGTGCTCGGCGGATTCTCGATCCTCGCGTCGATCGCCGGCTGCTACTTCGTCAAGGCGACGCCCGGCGGCAAGATCATGAACGCGCTCTACCGCGGCCTGATCGTCGCGGGCGTGATTTCGGCGATCGGCTTCTTCTTCATTACGCGATACATGATGGCCGACATCGCGAGCGCCGACGCATCGTTGTCCCCGCTGCGGCTGTTCGGCGCGTCGCTCGTCGGCCTTGCGCTGACCGCCGCGATGGTCGTGATCACCGAGTACTACACCGGCACCGATTTCAAGCCGGTCAAACACGTCGCCTCGGCATCGACGACAGGTCACGCGACCAACATCATCGCGGGGCTGGGCGTTTCGATGAAGGCGACGGCGTGGCCCGTCATCGCGGTCTGCGTCGCGATTCTCGTCTCCTACGCGTGTGCCGGTCTCTACGGCATCGCGATCGCGGCGACCGCGATGCTCTCGATGACGGGCATCATCGTCGCGCTCGACGCGTACGGACCGATCACCGACAACGCCGGCGGCATCGCGGAAATGGCCGACCTTCCCGACTCGGTGCGCGCGATCACCGATCCGCTCGACGCCGTCGGCAACACGACCAAGGCCGTGACCAAGGGCTACGCGATCGGCTCGGCGGGACTCGCCGCGCTGGTGCTTTTCGCCGATTACACGCATGCGCTCGACACCGCGGGTCTGTCGACGTCGTTCGACCTGTCGAATCACATGGTGATCATCGGCCTGTTCCTCGGCGGCCTGATCCCTTACCTGTTCGGCGCAATGGCGATGGAAGCGGTCGGACGCGCGGCAGGTGCGGTCGTCGTCGAGGTCCGGCGCCAGTTCAAGGAGATCAAGGGGATCATGGAAGGCACCGCGAAGCCCGAATACGGCGTCGCGGTGGACATGCTGACGCGCGCGGCCATTCGCGAAATGATCGTTCCGTCGCTTCTGCCCGTGCTCGTGCCCGTGGTGGTCGGCCTGGTACTGGGACCGCAGGCGCTCGGCGGCCTGTTGATGGGCACGATCGTCACCGGACTCTTCGTCGCGATTTCGATGACGACCGGCGGCGGCGCCTGGGACAACGCGAAGAAGTACATCGAGGATGGCCACTACGGCGGCAAGGGCTCCGATGCGCACAAGGCCGCGGTGACCGGCGACACCGTCGGCGATCCGTACAAGGACACCGCGGGTCCCGCGGTGAATCCGCTGATCAAGATCATCAACATCGTCGCGCTGATGATCGTGCCGTTGCTCGCGCTGCATGGCCCGGTTCGCACGTCGAGTGTCGTGCCGACGATGACGACGCCGATTGCCGCAACACCGGCGGCAACACCGGCGGCAACCGCGATGACGAAATAGGGCGGATTGCGGCGTCGCCCCGGGAGCAAAGCGGTTCGCGGGCCGCCGGGCGCGGCGCAGAATCGCGACTCCCCTCGCGTCCCCGTCGAGCGTACCGATGCGTATCCGCACGCGCTTGACTCGCCGCCGAGCGTGGGTTCCGCTGCTTGGCATCGTGCTGCTGCCGCTCGCGGCGATCAGCCATGCGCAGACCGACGCAGCACCGGAACGCCCCGCCGGCTGGACCGAGAAGTCGCCGGTCACGAGCGAGCGATTCATGATCGCCACCGCCAATCCGCTGGCGACGCGCGCCGGCTACGACATCCTGCGCGCGGGCGGCAGCGCCGTGGATGCCGCGATTGCCGCGCAACTCGTGCTGGGACTCGTCGAACCCCAATCCTCGGGGCTGGGCGGCGGTGCGTTCATGCTGGTTCACGACGCGAAAACGCATCGGCTCCTCGCCTACGATGGACGCGAGAGCGCGCCGGCGGCTGCGCTGCCAACGCGATTCCTCGGACCGGACGGCCAGCCGCTCGCGTTCTTCGATGCCGTGGTCGGCGGACGGTCGGTCGGCGTTCCCGGAACGGTGCGCCTGCTCGAAACGGTGCATCGCCGCTACGGACGGCTGCCGTGGCCGCGCCTGTTCCGCCGCGCGATCTCGCTTGCCGAGCGCGGCTTCCCGATTTCGCCGCGGCTCAATGCGCTGGTGCGCGCGGAAACGCATTGGACGCAGGATCGTGCGCGCGACTATTTCACCGAAGGAGGCCGTGCGCGGGCAATTGGCGCGCAACTTGCCAATCCGGCGTATGCGTCGACGTTGCGTACCCTCGCCGCTCGGGGCGCGAAAGCCTTCTACACGGGACCAATCGCCGACGACATCGTCCGCACGGTCGATTCGTCCGCAACGAATCCGGGCGATTTGACGCGCGCGGACCTTGCGCACTACGCGGTCAAGATCCGCGAACCGGTGTGTGGTGACTACCGCGGCTACCGCATTTGCGGAATGCCGCTGCCGTCCTCGGGCGGACTCACCGTATTGCAGACGCTGAAGATGCTGGAGCCCTACGATCTCGCCTCGATGGGTCCCGCATCGTTCTGGAGCGTGCATTTCATCAGCGAAGCGGAGCGGCTCGCGTATGCGGACCGTGATGTCTACATGGCCGATCCGGAGTACTATCGGCCGCCCCGCGGACTCCTCGACGGCGGGTATCTGCATCAACGCTCGCTTCTGATCTCGACGCAACGAAGCCTCGGCGTCGCGCCGCCCGGCGACCCGGCGCGGCACGAAGCGCAGGCGCGCGAACTTGCGTGGGGCCGCGGTGGGGCCGTCGATTTTCCGTCGACATCGCACATCGTCGTCGTCGATCGCGACGGCAATGCCGTGTCGATGACGACGACGATCGAGAACGAATTCGGCAGCCGCTTGATGACCGGAGGGGGCTTTCTGCTCAACAACGAATTGACGGATTTCTCGTTCGCGCCGGTCGTGGACGGCAAGCCGGTTGCGAACCGCGTCGAGGCGGGCAAGCGTCCCCGCTCGTCGATGGCGCCGACGATCGTCTATGACCGGCAAGGGCGCGTCCATGCGCTTGCGGGGTCCGCGGGCGGCAGCCTGATCATCGAACACGTCGTCAAGACGCTGATCGGCGTGATCGACTGGAAGCTCGATCCGCAGGCGGCTGTCTCGCTGCCGAATTTCGGAAGCCGCAATGGGCCGACGGACCTCGAGCAGGACACGCCGATCGTCGCGCTCGAGCCGAAGCTCCGCGCAATGGGGCACAAGACGCGCGTCACAACCGATACGAGCGGGGTGCAGGCGATCGTTCGCACGTCGCGTGGTTGGATCGGGTGGCGCGGACCCGCGACGCGAAGGCGTCGTCATGGGCGACTAGGACCTGGTCGCGCTTGTGGACATGGCGTGAACAGACGCTGGATGGCCATGGCCCGATGCCGCTGACCGAACCACTTTCGATTGCGATTGCGCGATGCCTCTGACCGAGATCTTCTCCGCCGCCGTGTTGCTGCTGCTGGTCATCGATCCTTTCGGCAACGTGCCGATCGTCGTGTCGGCGCTCGCCAACGTGCCGACGGCGCGCCGTGCCCGCGTCGTGCTCCGCGAGTGCGTCGCTGCCTATGTGATCCTGCTCGCGTTCATGTTCGGCGGGCAGACGTTTCTGCAGTGGTTGCAGCTGTCGGAGGTGTCGCTCGCGATCGCCGGCGGCATCATCCTGTTCCTGATCGCGCTGCGGATGGTATTCCGCCATCCGGAAGGCGTGTTCGGCGACCCGCCCGGCGCCGAGCCGTTCCTCGTGCCGCTTGCGATACCGTCGATCGCCGGTCCGTCCGCGCTCGCGACCGTGATGCTGATGGTGTCGCGCGATCCCACGCATCGCCTGGCCTGGATCATCGCGCTCACCGCCGCGATGGCGGTCGCGACCCTCGTGCTGCTCGGCGCCTACCGGTTGCAGCGTGTGCTGGGCGAGCGGGGCATGCTGGCGGTGGAACGCCTGATGGGACTGGTACTGACGGCGCTCGCCGTGCAGATGCTTTTGGACGGCGTGCGGACGTTCATCGCCGAAATCGCGCGGGGTGCCTGACACCCGGGCATGTGGATTGCCCCCCCTCGCCAGGAATTTCCGGCATGCGCTCCTGTTGGCAGCATGATGCGAGCGCATGAAGAGCGTTACACCGGTGCGGCGATCGCACTGCATTGGCTGACGGTCCTTCTCGTCGCAACCAACCTGTTGCTCGGCCTGTCGATGGTCCCGCTGCCGATCTCGCCGCGCAAGCTGCATTGGTATAGCTGGCACAAATCGATCGGCATCACGGTCTTCCTGCTGACCGGCGCACGCCTGGCCTGGCGCGCCGCGCGTCCCCATCCGCCGCCCGTGCCGATGCCACGCTGGCAGCGGCGCGCCGCGGCGATCTCGCACGTCATGCTCTACGTGCTGCTGATCGTGACGCCGATTTCGGGTTGGCTGTACAGCTCGGCGACCGGCGTGCAGGTCGTCTACCTCGGCGTCATTCCGCTACCCAATCTCGTGCCGAAGGACAAGACGCTGGCCGATGCGTTGAAGATCGCGCATGTCACGTTGAACTCCGTGTTCTTCGGGCTGGTCTGTGTCCATGCGGCCGCCGCGCTGAAGCATCACTTCATCGATCGCGATAGCGTGCTCGCGCGAATGCTGCCCCGAATCTTCCAATCGAAAGGAGTTCCTTCCCGATGAGTGTCCGCTGCAATCTCGCATGGCTGGTGATTGCGCTGGCGCTCGCGCCGGGCGCTGCCGGCGCGCAGGGCATCGCCGTCGACAAGAGCGAGATCAAGTTCACCGTCAAACAGCTGGGCGTCAATTTCGACGGCCGTTTCGGAAAATGGAAGGCTGACGTCGTGTTCCAGCCGAAGGCGCTGGCCCAATCGAAGGCGGACATCGACGTCGACCTGGGAAGCATCGACCTCGCGAGCCCCGAATCGGAAGCGGAGGCCAAGGGGCCACTCTGGTTCAACACGTCGAAATTCCCGGTCGCCCATTTCTCCTCGACGGCATTCAGGGATCTCGGGGGAGACCGCTACGAGATCGCCGGCCGGCTGTCGATCAAGGGCATCGCGCACGACTGCGTCGTGCCGATCGCAGTGTCCCGGGACCCGGCGGGGAACCGCGTTGCCGAAGGTACCTTCGCGTTGAAGCGCCTCGATTATAAAATCGGGGAGGGCGAGTGGGCGGACCCGGAGACCGTCGCCAACGACATCCTCGTGAAAATCCGGATGGTGCTGGCGCCCGCCGCATGAAGACTACGCAGTGACCGGCGCCCGGCGTCATGCCAACGGCGCGCGTGACGTCGCAGGCTCAACGCACGGACGCCGGAATAGCGGGCGGGCCGCCGCTGTTTGCTCGCGCGCCGGTTTCCGTGCGCGGCATCGACGCCGGCTCAACTCAGGTCCAGGAGGACACACCGTGATCGTTCGGATGCTCGCTGCCGGTTTCTCCCTCGCCATCGCGCTGCCCGTGGCGGCCCAGGAAACGTACGTGCTGGATCCCGTGCATTCGCAGCCGCAATGGGAGGCGCGCCACGTCGGCTTTTCGAGTCAGCATGGAAATTTCGGCAAGGTGAGCGGCAAAGTTACGCTCGATCGCGCGGCGAAGAAGGGCACCATCGACATCACGATCGACGCGACGTCGATCAGGACCTATGACACGAGGCTCGATGCGATCGTCAAAGGCGAGCGATTCTTCAACGTCGAGAAATATCCGACGCTGACGTTCAACTCGAGCAACGTGACGTTCGATGGCGACCGTGTCGTCGGCGCCGACGGCGAACTGACGATGCTGGGCGTGACCAAGCCTGTGAGCCTGAAGGTCGCCAACTTCACGTGCGGTCCCAACCCGTTCAACAAGAAACCCGAGTGCGGCGCCGATGCGACCGCCACGATCAAGCGCTCCGATTGGGGGATGACGAACGGCCTCAATATCGGCAATCCGTCGGACGAGATCAACCTGTTGCTCCCGATCGAGGCGTACAAGGAGTAGTTTCCTCCGCGAGCCGCAGGACCCGGAAACCGGCGATCGATTGGCAGCGGGGCGCGGCGCGACACCGCATTCAGTTGAGTAGGGCAGCGGGGAGGCGCGCGCCCGCGTTCAGTTGAGTAGGGGCAGCGGGGAGCGCACCCGCTCTCGGAAGCCGCAATCAGGCTCCTACGGGTCCCGGCGCGGCCGATCGATCGTCAGTGCACGGACTCTGTAGCCGCGCCACCCGTGACGGAGCCCGCGGCTTACGTTCGCCTGGCGCGCGCCTCCCCGCTGCCTCGGATGCGACCGTGCCGGCGCGTGACACGACCTGCGGACCGCGTTGTTCTGCGATGACGGATCGGACGGACTGAGCGCAACGATTCCGCGATAGCGTCTCGAGCGTGGTGAGGTGCTGCGCGGAGGGCGCCTGTGGCGCAGTCGTCGAAAAGCGGGTGGCGCGGCCAAAAAGCCCGTGAAGTGACGATCGATCGGCCGCGCCGGGTACCCGCTCGACGACGCGATTTGCGCCACCGAAGCCCGGTGCGCAGCACCTCACCGCGCGCAGCACCGAAGCCCTGTGCGCAGCACCGAAGCAGTGCGCAGCACCTCACCGCGCGACAGCACCGAAGCCCGGTGCGCAGCACCTCACCGCGGCGTCACGCGGGGAAGAGGTAGCCGTCCCGGCGTTGCACGGCGCCCGTTCTTTCGAGGTCGCCAACCAGCATTTCCGCGAGGGACACAGCCGGCAAGCGGAAGAAACGGTCGTTGAACTCGCGATAAATGCCGACGCGATCGACGTACGCTGCCATCGACGCCAGCGGCAGCCGTTCGCGATCGAGCAGCGAGAATACGAGCGCCACCTTCAGCGCGTGACGCGCCATGCGCAGCGGATCGTCCTCGAAGGCACGCGTGCGCGCAAACGCACGATCGAGCGCAGCGGCCGCCTCGCCGAACGGCTCCCCGTGGCCCGGGATGACCCATCGGATCGGCAGACGCGCAAGCATCTCGAGCGTCGCGCGCGTCGCCGGCAACGCCGCGGGATCCAGCTCGAGCGGCATGACGAAACCGTAGCCGTTGCTCCACAGCGCATCGCCCGAGATCAGAATCCCGTACTCGTCGTTGAAGAACACGAGCGCGCCCATGTCGTGCCCCGGTGCCGCGAGCGCGCGCCACTCGAGATCGCCCCAGACGTACGTCGCATCGGGAAGCAGCTTTTCGTCGACCGGAAACGGATCGGCGGCCTGATCGGCGTAGTCGAGCAGCAGCGCGCGCTGGTCCCACGCCTCGATCAGCGGCACTTCGCCGGCCGGCACGGCGATCGGGCATCCGTACGCGCGACGCAGCGCCGCATTGCCGCCCATGTGATCGGAATGGCAATGCGTGTTGACGAGTTTCGCCAGCGGCGCGCCGTCGAGACCGAGGCGCGACGCGATGAGCGCCAGCGTCAGCGGCGCATGCTTGCGGTAGCCCGAGTCGATCACCACTGACCCGCCCCGGCTCTTCAACACGACCTGATTCGACGACAGCCAGTCGCGGACGAACACGTGCAATTGTGCGGGAAGCGCAACGCTCATCTGGATTTCGCAAGGAGCACGCAACTCGCCCGCACGCGATCGTCAGTCGAGCCGGCCCAGGAAATCCCGAATCAGCGCGACCCGCTCGCCGAGTGTCGGTGCACCGCGTTCGATGCGAATGCGGTCCGGGCCGGCGAAGCGGATGCGGCCGTCCCTCTGGACGAGCGCGATCAGCTTCGCCGCGTCGAACGGCGGCTGCTTGACGAACTGCAATGTCGATCGTTCCGGCCCCGCGTCGATCTTGGTCACGCCAAGCGGGCGTGCGACGAGGCGCAAACGATGGCATGCAACGAGCGCCTGCGCGGGTTCCGGCGTCGGACCGAAGCGGTCGACCAGTTCTTCGCGCAGCAGGTCGAGCTCGTCGATCGACTCGCAGCTCGCGAGGCGCTTGTACAGCACGAGCCGCTCGTGGATGTCGTTGCAATATTCCTGCGGCAGCCGCGCCGGCGCGTGGAGGTTGATTTCGGTCGTCACGCCAAGCGGCTGCGACAGGTCCGGCTCGCGGCCTGCCTTGAGCGCGGACACCGCAGCCTTCAGCATGTCGGCGTACAGCTGGAATCCGATCTGCTGCATTTCGCCCGACTGCTCGTCGCCCAGCACTTCGCCGGCACCGCGAATCTCGAGGTCGTGCATCGCAAGGAAGAAGCCCGAGCCCAGATCTTCCATCATCTGGATCGCTTCCAGCCGCTTTTTCGCCTGCGCCGACAGCGCTTCGTTCGGCGGCGTCAACAGGTATGCGTATGCCTGATGGTGTGAGCGGCCGACGCGCCCGCGCAACTGGTGCAGCTGCGCAAGCCCGAAGCGGTCGGCCCGGTCGATGATGATCGTGTTCGCCGTCGGCACGTCGATCCCGGACTCGATGATCGTCGAGCACACGAGCAGATTGATGCGCTGCGCGTAGAACTCGCGCATCACGTGCTCGAGCTCGCGTTCGCCCATCTGTCCGTGGGCCACGGCAATGCGTGCCTCGGGAAGCAATTGCGCAAGCCGTTCCGCCGACGTGCGGATCGTGTCGATGTCGTTGTGCAGGAAATAGATCTGGCCGCCGCGCTTCAGCTCGCGCAGCGCGGCTTCCCGCACGATGCCCATCGAAAACGTGGCGACAAAGGTCTTGATCGAGAGGCGCCGCTCCGGCGCGGTCGCGATGACCGAGAAATCGCGGATGCCTTCCAGCGACATCGCGAGCGTGCGCGGGATGGGCGTCGCCGTCAGCGTCAGCACGTCGACCTCGGCTCGCAGGCGCTTCAGCTGCTCTTTCTGCCGGACCCCGAAGCGGTGCTCCTCGTCGATGATCACAAGGCCCAGGTTCCTGAACTTGACGTCCGGCTGAATCAGCTTGTGCGTCCCGATGACGAGATCGACGCGTCCGGCGGCGAGCCCTTCGAGGACGACCTTGACTTCCTTCATCGAGCGAAAGCGCGACAACTCGGCGAGCTTCACCGGCCAATCGGCGAAGCGATCCGAGAACACCTGGAAATGCTGCTCCACCAGCAGCGTCGTCGGCACCAGCAATGCGACCTGCTTGCCGCCGGAGAGCGCGATGAACGCCGCGCGCAGCGCGACCTCCGTCTTGCCGAATCCCACGTCACCGCACACGAGCCGATCCATCGGGCGCCCTGCGGCGAGATCGGCGATCACCGCGTCGATTGCCGCCTGCTGGTCCGGCGTTTCATCGAAGGCGAAGCCGTCGGCGAACGCGTCGTAGTCGTGCGCATTGAACTGGAACGCATGGCCGCTGCGCGCCGCGCGCTGCGCGTAGAGGTTCAGCAACTCCGCTGCGGTATCGTGCGCCTGCTTCGCCGCCTTGCGCTTCGCCTTCTCCCATTGGCCGCTGCCGAGTTCGTGCAGCGGCGCCGCGTCCGGCGACGCGCCGCTGTAACGACTGATCACGTGCAGGTTGGACACCGGCACGTACAGCTTTGCGTCGTTGGCGTAGATCGAGCTCCAGGAATTCGGTCGCGCCATCACCGACGTCGAGTGTGACGAGGCCCAGATAGCGTCCGATGCCGTGCTCTTCGTGCACAACGGGATCGCCGATGCGCACCTCGGACAGGTCGCGCACCATCGCGTCGACGTTCGAGCGCCGCCCCGCCTCGCGCTTGCCGCGCCGGACGACGTTCGCGTACAGCTCTGCTTCGGTCACGAACGCGAGGCGGGCGGCGGGCCACGCGAATCCCACCTGCAGCGGCGCTGCCGTCAGCGCGAGCTTCGCGTCGCTCGCAACGAACTCTGCAAAGCTTTCAACGACCACGGGACGCACGCCATACTCGGCGAGGTATTGCTGCATCGTCTCCCGGCGGCCGGCGGCCTCCGCGACGACCAGCATCCGGCCGTCGAGCATCGCCACGACACCCTTCAGTGCGGCCAGCGGATCCTCGGCACGGCGCTCCACCTGAACCGGCGGCAAGCGGCGGATCGGGGCGTCGGCCGGGACCGCCGCCTGCGCGTCTTCCAGCGGCAATTCGATGCGCGCAAACGATTTCAATGCGCCGCGAAACTCGTCGTGCGGCAGGAACAGCTGCTGCGGCGGCAGCAGCGGCCGTGCCTTGTCGCCGCGCAGCAGGCGGTAGCGCGATTCGGTGTCCTGCCAGAATCGCCCGATCGCCGCATCGACGTCGCCATGCAGCGCGACGACCGTGTCGGGTGGGAAGTAGTCGACGAACGTCGCCGTCGCGTCGAAGAACAACGGCAGGTAGTACTCGATGCCGCCCGGCACCACGCCGGCCGAAATGTCCTTGTATAGCGCCGAGCGCGACGGGTCGCCTTCGAAGACTTCGCGAAACCGCCCGCGAAAGCGCGTGCGGCCGGCGTCGTCGAGCGGAAACTCGCGCGCGGGCAGCAGGCGCACGTCGCGCATCGGGTACAGCGTGCGCTGCGAGTCGGCGTCGAACGTCTTGATGCTCTCGATGTCGTCGCCGAACAGGTCGAGGCGGTACGGCAGCGGCGCACCCATCGGATAGAGGTCGATCAGCCCGCCGCGTATGCTGAATTCGCCGGGCGAGACGACCTGGGTGACGTGCGTGTAGCCGGCGAGCGCGAGTTGCGCGCGCAGTGCCTCGACGTCGAGCGTCTCCCCCTGCGTCAGGAAGAACGTGTGCGCGGCGAGAAACGACTGCGGCGCGAGCCGGTACAGCGCGGTCTGGGCGGCAACGAGCGCGACGTTGCATTCGCCGCGCGTGATCCGATAGAGCGTCGCGAGCCGCTCGGACACCAGGTCCTGGTGCGGCGAAAAATGGTCGTACGGCAGCGTCTCCCAATCCGGGAACACGCTGACAGTGAGCGCGGGCGCGAACCACGCGATCTCTTCCGCGAGGCGCGCGGCCGCGAGCGCATCGGAGCAGACGATCGCGAGCGTTCGATGCCGCTCCCTGGCGGCCAGCGCGATTTGCGCAAGCGCCAGCGCGTCGCCCGATCCCGCGAGCGGTGGCAGCGCGAGCCGCCGGCCGCTTTCGGGGAATGCGGGTGCGAGCGCGGGCAGCGTCGCAAACGGATTTGCGATCGGAGCGGGTGCGGCGGCGGGTTCGCGGATTGCGGGTTGACGCGCGGAGGCGGCCGTCGCAGCATCGGTCGAGGCCGTCGGCATGCGACCGCAATTATACGCGGTGACATCATTGACCGATGTCGCAGCGCGTCATCGGCATCGGCGCGCGCAACGCGCTCGCGCGTCGGACTGCGCTACGCCACCGTCCCGGTCCCTGCGGGTATCGATTGCGACTCGGCGGGCATGCGCCCGTAGCGGTCGTCGAAACGAACGATGTCGTCCTCGCCGAGATAGTCGCCGCATTGCACTTCGATGATGACGAGGGGCTCGGTGCCGCGGTTCTCGAGGCGGTGCCGTGTTTCCACCGGAATGAACGTCGATTCGTTGGCCTGCACGTCGAACTGACGCTCGCCGTTGGTGACGTGCGCGACGCCGCGGACAACCACCCAGTGCTCGCTGCGGCGGTGATGGAGCTGCAGCGACAGCGCGGCACCGGCTTCGCACCTCGATGCGCTTGATCTTGAATCCCGGCGCTTCCTCCAGCACCGTGTACGCACCCCACGGGCGGGTCACCGTGCGATGCAGCTTGTAGGCTTCGTGCCCGCGCGCCTTCAGCTCGCCCACGACGTCCTTGACGCGCTGCAGGTGATCGCGATGCGCAACCAGCACCGCGTCGGGCGTGTCGACGATCACGAGGTTCTCGACACCGACGGTGGCGACGACGCGCTCGTCCGCGTGGACGTACGTTCCCCGCGTCGCGATCGCGACCCGCTCGCCCTGACCGCCATTGCCGTCGCCGTCGGCAATCGCGAGCGCAGCAACCGCCTGCCACGAGCCGACGTCGCTCCAATCGAATGTGCCCCGCACGACCGCGACTTCGCCGGCCTCCGCGGCGCGCTCCATGATCGCGTAGTCGATCGAGATGTCCGGCACCGCGGCGAACAGCGCGGCGTCGACCTCGAGCATCGACGCGACCGCGAGCCCCTCGAGCGCCTGCGCGACGGGACGCGCTGCCGCCAGCACGCCGGGCGCGTGCCGCGAGAACGCTTCGACGATGGCATCGGCGGTGAACGCGAACATGCCGGAGTTCCACACGTAGTGTCCGGCCGCCAGGTAATCGCGCGCGAGTGCGAGCTGCGGCTTTTCGACGAAGCGTCGCGCGCGATACGCGGCGGGTGCCGAACCCTCGGCAGGCACGATCAGATCGCCGCACTCGATGTAGCCGAAGCCGGTTTCCGGATGCGTCGGCGTGATGCCGAAGGTGACCAGCGCGCCGGACGCGGCGAGTTTCGCCGCGCGCCCGACGGCGTCGGCGAATGCGCGCTGATCGCGGATCAGGTGATCGGCCGGCATGACCAGCAGCACCCGCCGCCCCCATCCGCGCGCCTGCGCGCACAGCGCTGCCAGCGCAACGGCGGGTCGCCGTATTGCGTCCAAACGGTTCGAGCAGGTAGATCAGCGCGGCGGCCGGCGACTCCACGCCGGCATAGGTGTCCTTCGTGTGAAAGTAGTAGTCGCGATTCGTGACGGTGACGAGCGCATCGACGCCCGCGAGCGCGAGTGCGCGTTGCGCCGTCTTGCCGAGCAATGTCTCGCCATCGGGCAGCCGCATGAACGGCTTGGGTGCCGCTTCGCGCGAGAGCGGCCACAACCGCGTGCCGGCACCGCCGGACAAGATCAGCGGAATAACATGGGGAACGGACATGTCGAACCGGATCGCAACAGGAGACGCGTAACTGTAGCGCACCCGACGGCTGTAGGACAAACCTCGACAAGAGCATCCGCACGGCACCGATACGGAGAATGAAAATTTTTCCCTAGGATGCGTGTATCGCGAACAACCCTTCAGAGGACTCTAGATGCCGCTCGATGAAATGCTGTCCGATGCAACGACCAACGACATCGTCGTCACGCTGCCATTCGTGGCCGCCGCGCGTGCCGCGTCCGCACCGGCACTTGGCCGTTTCGGTCGACTGTATGGCAGCTCGTCTGTCATGCAGGACGTCTACCGGATGATCGACAAGGTGGCGCCCACCGAGGCGACGGTATTCATCACAGGCGAGTCCGGCTGCGGCAAGGAGCTCGTCGCGCGGTCGATTCATGAGCGCAGTCCGCGCGCCCGCGGCACGTTTGTCGCGATCAATTGCGGCGCCATTCCACAGAACCTGATCGAAGCCGAGTTGTTCGGACACGAGCGCGGCGCCTTCACGGGCGCGAACCGCCAGCATCGCGGATGCTTCGAGCGGGCCGAAGGCGGCACGCTGTTTCTCGACGAGATCACCGAAATGCCACCCGAGATGCAGGTGCGCCTGCTCCGCGTGCTGGAAATGGGCCGCTTCACCCGCGTTGGCGGCGACGGCGAAATCAGGACCAACGTCCGCGTGCTCACCGCGACCAACCGCGACGCGCTGGACGCCGTGCGCGATGGCCGCCTGCGCGAGGACCTGATGTACCGGCTGGCCGTGTTCCCCATTTCGCTCCCCGCCGCTGCGCGAGCGCGAAGGCGATACCGAATTGCTGGCCGAGCATTTCCTGCAGAGCCTGAACGCCGAAGCGGGCATGTCGAAGCGCTTCTCCCGCGCCGCGCTCACGACGATCCGCGCCTACCACTGGCCCGGCAATGTGCGGGAGCTGAAGAACGCCGTGCATCGCGCATTCATCATGGCCGAGGAGTTCGTCGAGCTCGACCTGGCTGGACTGGCGTGCCCGGCGATCGAGGGCGAATGCCTGCGCATGCCGGTCGGGACGTCGCTCGCCGAGATGGAACGCCAGGCGATCTTCGCTACGCTCGATCACTGCCGGGGAAACAAGCGGCGTGCGGCGGAAATGCTGGGTGTCAGCCTGAAGACCCTGTACAACCGACTTACCGCATACCAGGCCGACGGTGCTCGTCTCGCTTCCATGTAGGCTAGAATCGCGCGATTCGCGGGATTACGGGCATTCGATGATCCGGATTCTGATCGCGGACGATCACGCAATCGTCCGGGCCGGGCTGCGGCAGTTCATCGCGGACCAGGTCGACATGGAGGTCGCCGCCGAAGCGGCGACCGGCTCGGAGACGGTCGCGGCCGTTCGCGCCGCCGACTTCGACGTGGTTTTGCTCGACATCTCGATGCCGGACAAGAACGGCATCGACACGCTGCGCCTGTTGCGTCACGTGAAGCCGGACCTGCCGGTGCTGATGCTGTCGGCGTACGGCGAAGATCAGTACGCGGTGAATCTCCTTCGCGCGGGAGCGTCGGGCTATCTGAACAAGGAAGCGGCGTCGACGCAACTCGTCGGCGCGATCCGGACGGTCGTGCAGGGGCGCAAGTACGTGAGTCCGGCGCTGGCGCAGATCCTCGCGGACGGCGTTTCGGGCGATGGCGACAAGCCGCTGCACGCCGAGTTGTCGCAGCGGGAGTTCCAGATTTTCTGCAAGCTGGCGGCAGGCGCTGCCGTATCGAAAATCGCCGACGAGCTGAACCTGTCGGTGAAGACGGTCAGCACCTATCGGACACGGATCCTGGAGAAGATGGCGATGAAGTCCAACGCCGATCTTACCTATTACGCCATCAAGAATGGACTGATCGAGTAACGGCAATCATCGGCTCGTGCGCTTGTGTCCTGAAGCGTTGAGCCGCGGGGACAACGAGCAAAATGCGAGTGACGGAAGCACCGAGCATGGATGGAGATCCGGCACGGGTCGCCGGCCCCCGGGATCATTTCGACGTGGATACCGATTCTCCACTGCGCGTTCTACTCGTCGAGGATTCGCCGCTGATTCGCGAACGTCTCGCGGAGTCGATCGCGGTGCCTGGGCGCATCGAAATCATCGGGCAAGCCGACAGCGAGCAGGCGGCCATCGGGATGCTCGCCGCGGCGCCCTGGGACGCGATGGTGCTCGACCTGCAGTTGCGCCACGGCACGGGGCTTGGCGTGTTGCGCGCATTGATTTCGCGCCGTCCGCCGAACGTCAAGGTGATCGTCCTGACCAACTACGCTTTTCCCCAATATCGCGCAAAAAGCCTGGCGCTTGGCGCCGATTATTTTTTCGACAAGGCGCGCGAATACCACCGGGTGCGCGAGGTGCTCGAAGACCTCGCCGCCGACCGCACGTCGGGGGTGCACTGACGTCGCATGTAGGAATTTCCGATTGCCGCCGGCGAGCTTGCAAGGGATCCCGGAGCGTAGTCAGGAAGTCGTTGATTCAGAATAGGTTTTCACATGGCACGCGCGGTGCATGGATGTGCACCGGCTGGCCGCGATTCGCGGCTGCGGCGTGACCAACCAACTCCACGAAAGGGACATCATGAAACGCCTGATCGCACTCGCGCTTTCCGCGGCCTTTGCGCTCCCGTCATTTGCATTGCTGTCCGGCTGCAACACCGTCGAAGGTGCCGGCAAGGATATCCAGGCGGGCGGCGAAAAGATCAAGGACGAAGCCAAAGAGAACAAGAAGTACTGACGCATACACTCGAGCCGGACGGCGTCTGGAGTCGATACCGGCTCCGGACGCCGTTTTTTTGTGGATAAGGAAACGCCTCCTCCAAGACGCCAGCGATCAGCGCTCACCGCGCTGTTCGTGCTCGCATTTCTCGCTCTGTGCACGGCGGCGAAAATCGCCGCACCGTTCCTGATTCCGGTCGTCGTCGGTGTGCTCGCCAGCTATTCGCTGAAACCGCTCGTGGCGTGGCTGGAGCGCTGGCACCTTCACCGCGCGATCGGCTCGGCCGTCGTGCTGCTGGTGATGACTGCGCTCGTCGCGGGCGGGATCTTCCTGTTGCGCGACGACGCTTCCGTGGCGCTGGCCGAACTGCCGAACGCCGCGCGCAAGATCCGGATGGCGGCGCACGAAAATGCTCGGCAATCGGAAGGTCCGATGGGCCACGTGCGCGCAGCCGCCGCAGAACTCAACCGCGCCGCGGCGGAGGCGGCCACCGGGGGAAACGTTCCGGCGGCATCCGCGCCTCCGCCGGCGCCCAATGAGCTGCAGAAGTGGTTCAGCGAGCAGTCTTCGAAAGCGCTTGAAGTGCTCGTCGAGGTTGCCGTGGCCGGAATGCTCGCCTATTTTCTGCTTGCGGCGGGCGACACGTTTCGCCGCAAGCTCGTCCGCGCCGCCGGACCGACGCTTGCGGCTCGACGCATCACCGTCGAAATCCTGGACGAGATCGACGCGCAGGTACAGCGCTACCTCCTCACGATGCTCGTCATCAATACGCTGGTCGGCATCGCGACCTGGGCGATCCTGCTCGCGTTTGGCGTCGAGCATGCCGCGCTGTGGGGCGTCGTCGCCGCGATCCTGCACATCATCCCGTACGCGGGGTCCGCCGTGACGATCCTCGCGACAGGATTCGCGGCGTTCGTGCAATTCGAAGAGGTCGGACGCGCCTTGCTGGTCGCGGGAACGGTCGGCGTGGTTGCGACGCTGATCGGGACGGGTCTCAGCGCGTGGATGCTCGGGCGAGCGTTCCGGATGAACGCCGTTGCAGTGTTCATCGGGCTGCTGTTCTTCGGCTGGCTCTGGGGTGGCTGGGGATTGCTGGTCGGCGTGCCGCTGCTCGTGATCGTGAAGACGACCGTCGACAGGATTCCGTCGCTCCAGAATCTGGCGACGCTGCTTGCCGATGAGCGGCCGGTCGCGACGCCTTCCGATCGGTCCTGACTTGTCCTACAGCGGGTACTGATCTTGCAGAGCGCGCCTGCAATTTCCATAGGCGCCGCTGAAATGGCCAGCACAACCCATTGATAACAGCGGGATTTCATCTGGCACACCGGTTGCGACTCATCGGCACGACTGGGCCACCCGGGTCCATTGGCGAGGAGTCATCGATGAATTGGGATCGCATCCAAGGCAACTGGAAGCAATTGACCGGCAAGGTGAAGGAGCAGTGGGGCAAGTTGACCGACGACCAGATCGATTTGATCGCGGGCAAGCGTGACCAGCTGGCCGGCAAGCTGCAGGAATCCTATGGAATCACCAAGGACGAAGCGGAGCAACAGATCGCATCCTTCGAAAATCGTTACCGCGACGAAGACGCCGCTATGCGCGATGTCAACGCGCGTCACTGAAAGGACCACCATCATGTCAAGACTCTTGATCAGCTTGCTGGCAGCGGCCGGCATCGCTTTCGCAGGTACCGCGGCGGCCGCGTCGCCATCGACGATGTCGCGCGACAGTTACAACGCCGAGAAGAGCCGGATCGAAGCGCAGTACAAGTCCGAGAAAGAGCACTGCGCGCCGATGTCCGGCAACGCCAAGGACATCTGCCAGGCCGAAGCCAAGGGCAAGGAAAAGGTCGCCCTGGCCGACGCCGAAGCGAATTTCAAGAACACGGACCAGGCGCGCTACGACGCGCGCGTTGCCCAGGCGGACGCCAACTACGACGTCGCGAAGGAAAAATGCGACGACCTGTCAGGCAATCAGAAGGACGTCTGCGTGAAGGAGGCGAAAGCCGCCCATACGAGGGCGAAGGCCGGTGCGAAAGTCGCGAGCGTCGACAGCAAGACGAGCCATGACGCCGCCGAAAAGCGCGCCGACGCGCGGAAGGACGCCCGTGAAGACACGCGCGATGCGCAGTACAAGGTTGCCGTCGAGAAATGCGACGCAATGAGCGGCGCCGCGAAGGACCAATGCGTCAAGGACGCCAGGGTTCATTACGGCAAATCGTGAGTTCGCGGAATGCTCGATGACGGCCGGGTCGATCCCGGCCGTTTTTCTGGTGCGGCCGGAAAGGCTGGCGGCGATGTTTGCGGCGGCCGAATGAGTTGTCAGGTCGATTCCGCCGCGGCCGCGGCGCTTGCGGCGATCGGCGCAGCGGCCGTCCCTTCGTCGGCGACCGCTGCCGTGTCGGCGGGCGGCGGCAGCGGCAGAAATACCTCGATCGTGGTGCCGCTGCCCGGGCGGCTGCCGATCTTGAAGGTCCCATTCAGCGCGCGCACGCGCTGGCGCATGCCGATGATGCCGTGCGACAGCCGATTGGTCTCGACGCCCGCGGGCAGGCCGGCGCCGTCGTCATGTACGATCAGCGAGACGCCTTCCGCGTCGCCGAGGAGCTCGACGTCCACGGTGCGCGCGCTCGCGTATTTGACGACGTTGGTGAGCGCCTCCTGGACGATCCGATAGACGGTGATGCCGACTTCCGGCGGCAGCTCGAGATCCGCCAGATTCAGCTCGTACTTGAGCCCGGCGCGCTCGCACGTCTGCCCGACCTGCCAATCGATCGCCGAGGCTATGCCGAGATTGTCGAGCAGCGTGGGCCGCAGCTCCTCGATGATGCGCCGCTTCATTTCGACGCCTTCATCGAGGATCGCCAGCGCGCGGTCCAGCTTGTCGGCGGCTTCCGGCAGCGTCGTCTTGCAGCGCTGCGCGGCCCACGCGACGTCCATCTTTGCGCCGACGAGAATGCCGCCCAGCTCGTCGTGAATGTCGCGCGCAAGCCGGGACTTCTCCTCTTCGCGCACCGTCTGCAGATACGTCGACAGCTCGGAAAGCTCTTCGGTCCGCGCGGCCACTTCCTGCTCGAGTCGTCGCTGCTCTTCCATCAGCGTCAGGCGCTTGGCCTCGCGCGAACTGATCTCGCGGCGCGCGAGCGCCCACACGACGAACAACAGGGCGATCGTGAATGCGGTCATCGTCAGCATGCCGACGCGGCCGAACTCGATGTCACGGGCCCAGCGGGCGCCCCCGCGCTGCGACGACTCGCGAAGCTCGTCGAGGATGCTTTGCGCCTGGGTCCGGATCTCCTCCATCAGGCGCTGGCCGAGTCCCGTATCGATCAGCTGAAATGCGGCTTCCCGGCCGCCGCGCTCGTTCAACGCCAGGGTTGATTCGAGCTCATTCAGCTTCTTGCCGATCAGCCCGTTCAGTTGCCCGGCGTGGTCGATCATGACCGCCGTGCCGTTGGTGCTGACCAGTTCGCGCAGGCGCGCGAACGTCTGGTCGATCTTCGGCAGCGCCGCCGTGTACGGTTTCAGGTACGTCGCGTCGCCGGTCAGCAGGAATCCGCGCTGTCCCGACTCGGCCTCGCCGATCAGCGCGAGGGTTTCGTTGACCGCGGTTTCCATCTCCAGCGCCGTCGACATCGCCCGATTGGCGAATTCGAGCCGCCGGTAGCCGATCTCGGCGAACCCCAGCACGCCGAGCGACACGAAAACGCCGAGCGCCAGGGGCAACAGGACGCGCAGGGGAAGGAGCCGTTTCATTCGGTGACCGAACGTCGGGGTCGCAACGACACCCCGGAAGGGTTTTGGCGACTATACGTTGGCGTGCTGGCCGTCTCAAGCGCAATCGGTTTCACGTCGGGGTTTGTCTTACAGAAGGATCCGGCGGGCACCGATAGCCCGAAGGGGTCCGCCGACGATACAGTCGATCATCGTTTGATCCCGCCGTCGCCGTCGAATCGAGGATGTGATGCAGAAGTGGGGATTCGTGTTTTTTCTGCTCGCGGTCGCAAGCGGCATCCTCGCCGTATCGGACCCCAACGTCACGACCGGGGCGCTCGCCCAGATGCTGTTCTTCGGTAACGTCGTGCTCTTCGTCGTTTTCACGCTACTGGGGGCAATGACCCCGCGTGCGGTCGAAGGTTCGCTGAGGAAACACCGCGGCGACGCCTAGTTTCATTACGTCTCCCTCCCCCTCGAGCCCAAACGAGGGGTTCTCGACGCCGCTTCTACAGCGGCGTCTTTTTTGTCGCTTGTCATGACGCTGCGCGGACGGGAAACGTCGAAAAGGCGAGATGTCCTTGCGATCGGCCGGGAGACATCGCGATGTCGTCCGCCGTCGTCTTCACTTCGGCGCGGCATTCTTCGCGGCGTCGGCGGTCGCCGTGTCGGGAGCTTCCGCAGCGGCGTCCTGGGCCTTCACATGGGCGGCCTGTTCCTGCGGCGCGCCGCCGGCGCTGGGCGGCAACTTGGGATCCGGGCCCTTGTGGGTGCTTTCGAGCGCGAGCGCCGCGTTCGTGCCCGGCGCATCCGCGTTGGCGTTGGGCGGGACTGGGCCGCGTTCCGCAGGGGCGGGAGGCGCGCTCGGCGTGACGATCGGTGCCGTGATCGCCGCAGCGCTGCTTACGCCGGACGGGACCGACGTGGTGCGGTTCGGGTCGGGACGGTTGCAGGCGGCCAGCACGAGCGATAGGCCGACGACGGCTACTGCGGTCAATGATTTCATTCGAACTCCGAATCGATCAGCGCGATGTCGCTGGCATCGCCGGATGCCCGCCGAAGCGCGATCGCTGCGCTGCCGGGCTCGCCCACGCAACGTAGCGCGATTGCGCCCTTGCGCGTAGCGGCCCACAGCCGATTCTCGTGTAGGAGCCGCCCCACGATCGGAGCAGTTATTGCAGCGCCGGATGGCAAGCGCCGGCGGAACGGCGGGGCCCGCGCGGCGGCGCCGCTGTAAGCACTTGGTTCGAGCGGCAAATTCGAACCGGTCGCGATGGCACGAATGGTGCGACGGCGGTAAGGCTATCGAACCCCCTAGGTGCGTTCGGAACAACCGTCGATGGAGGCTGGAATGCTTTATTACGCCGTCGTGTTTTTCATCATTGCGCTGATCGCGGCCCTGTTCGGGTTCGGCGGAATTGCCGCCAGCGCCGCGGGCATCGCGAAGATCCTGTTCGTCGTCTTTCTGATCGTTTCGCTGGTGACCTTCCTGTTGTCCCTTGCGAGACGCTGACATGGAGCCAGCCATGGAGAGTAACGCTCAAGAGTTTTCCGCACGTCGTAACATTTCGCCGCTGCCGGCGCCCGTCGCACCGGATCTCGACCAGTTGACGCGCGACTTCCGCGCCTTCGTCACCGATTGCGAAACGCTGCTGAAGAACGCGGGCACGCTGTCGGGAGAAGGCGCCGCCGTCGCCCGCGCGCAGTTGTCGGAAAAGATGTCCACCGCGAAAATCAAACTCGACGCGATGCGAACGACCGCGGGTGACCGCGCGCTGCGAACCCGCTCCGCCACCGAAGAGTATGTGCGCCGCGAGCCGCTGATGTCGATCGGGGTCGCGGCGGTCGCAGGTGCCGTCCTTGGCTTGCTGTTGTCGCGACGCTAGGAGTTGACGATGCCGAATGACCACAAGGCCGCGGGCGCGACCCCGTTCCTGTCCGATGTGACGGCACTACGCAAGCGGGCGCGCCAGCACATCGAGGAAGGCGCCGTGACGTCGAACTACGGCGCCGATCCGAAAGTCGTCATCGAAGTGCTCAATGCGGCGCTCGCGACGGAGATCGTCTGCGTTCTGCGCTACAAGCGTCACTACTTCATGGCGCAGGGGATCGCGTCGGACTCGGTCAAGGCGGAGTTTTCAGAGCACGCCACGGAAGAGCAGGAGCACGCCGATCGCATCGCCGAGCGCATCGTGCAACTCGGCGGAGCGCCGGATCTCAACCCGGACACGTTGACGAAGCGCAGCCACTCGGAATACGTCCCGGGGACGACGCTTGTCGACATGCTGCGGGAGGACCTCGTCGCCGAGCGGGTCGCCATCGAGAGCTACCGCGAAATCGCCGCGTGGCTGCACGGCAAGGATTCGACGACCAAGCGGATGATCGAGGAAATCCTCGCGGTCGAGGAAGAGCACGCCGACGATATCAATTCGCTGCTGCTCGGCATCAAGCATTGAGATCGCTGCGACCGGACCCAAGTTAGCGTTCTAGCGCGTGCGCGCGCCGGATCGTTTCGGTCGCGCTCGTGCGCTGGTATCATTGGACTTCCAGCGCTCGCCGGAACATCGGCGCGCCCGCATCGTTACCGGGGGTGTACTGGTTTCGACGGGGGTATCGAAGCAGCGCGGGGCATGCCGAGGCGCTTGTCCTCGTAAAACCCGAGCAATCGCAAACTTAACTGCGAACGACGAAACGTACGCTCTGGCGGCTTAATCCCGCCGGACCTCGCACCGGGCCGCGCTCAGCTCGGGTGACGAGCGGGTAACACCGCAAGTCACGGCGAGGACATTTAGAGCGATCGCGCCCGGTCGGGTCACTTGGCCGGAGCGTTAAAGCAAGGTGACTGGTTTCCCTGCAGCCTGTCCGCCGGCGGCAGGGGAACGAGAGCCAAACGACGAGACTAAGCATGTAGTCCCGACTGTAGAGGGCTTCCGGACGCGAGTTCGATTCTCGCCACCTCCACCATTTTTCGACGCCGCGCTGACAAAGAACAATAGCGCGGCGTCAGGCGATTGGCACGCACTTGGCGGTCGCCGTCGCCGACCGATATCGGCGACCTGCGCGCCGAGCACCAGCCTCCGCTACCGTCGCATCTGATCGAGGCCGGCGTTCGACCTGCAGATCCCGCGCTCGCTCAATGGCAGCCGCCTGCATTCCGCCAGCGCGCGCTCGAATCGGGCCTCCCAAGCGGCGTGGTCTTCGCGAACGACATCCGACGTTGCGGGTTCCGCATTGAACTGGCCGGAATTTGCAACGACTTCGGATTTGCACATGCCCCGTTCGCTCAATGGCAGGCGGCCACAAGCCGCAATCTGGGCGTCGAAGCTGTCGTCCGCTGCCTGCCCCACGGTGGCATGCGCAATACCGATCGATATCGCCGGCGCCGCGACCAAAGCAGCACCGATTACAAGCAGTCTTCGCAATCTGCAGTCAATCATGCGTTGTCTCCTCGTGCAAAAGTTTCCAATGCCGAAGCACCTGTCTTTTCGACCAGGCGCCTGGTTGGCAGTTCGGAATTTCTTCGTGAGTGGGTTCGCGCAATCCTGCCCGACCAAGCCCGAATGGTTAAGTTATTATGAAAGGTTGCGAATCGATCGGTGCAATCACCTGCAGCGGAAAATCACGATGGTCGGCACCAATACTGACCTCTCGCGCCGATCGTAGCGTCGATGGGTCGCAACGAGCTTTGCCATTGCGGCAGCGGCAAGCGCTTCAAACACTGTCACGGCAGGATTGAGTCAGCCGCGCCGAGCGCAACGCACGTCGCGGCGCTGGCCGCGCACCGCTCGGGCGCGCTCAGGCGCGCCGAGGCTCTGTATCGTCGCGCGATTCAGGACACTCCAACCGACGTCGATTCGCTGCACATGCTGGGCGTCGTGCTGTTCGAGCGAACGCGCTACCGCGAGGCACTCGATCACTTATGGGAAGCCGCCGAGCGGACCGGCTGGACGGACGCGATCTTCCGCCAGAACCTTGGGCTCGTGCTCGCCAAGCTCCTGTCGCCGCAGGCCAATGCCCGTCAGGAAGCTGTCGTCGCCGAATATCTCGAGCGCGCACGCGCGCTCAAGGCGAGTCCGGCTGTAGCGGCGCGCGTGAGCGTCGTGCTGCCCGTATTCAACGGTGCGCGCTTCGTCGCGCGCGCGATCGCATCGGTCGCCGCGCAAAGCTACAGCGATGTCGATCTCGTCATCGTCGACGACGGTTCGATCGACGAGACCGCGGCGGTGGTCGCCGGCTGCATTTCCGGTCTCGCGTTTCCCGCGAAGCTCGTCAGGTGCGAGCATCGAGGTGCGGCGCAGGCGGCGAACGCGGGTGCGGAGCGCGCGGAAGGACGTTACCTTGCGTTCCTCAACGCCGACGATTGGTTTGCGCCGGAGCGCATCGAACGAATGGTTGCCGAGATCGCGCGCGCAACCCCGCTGTGGGGCTTCTCGCAGGTCACGTATGCCGGCGCCGATGCCGAGACCTGCGGCGCCGAGCCTTCCCGCAATGTCGCTCCGCCGCGGCGCCCCTTCCATGGGAGCGAGCCCGCAAGCTTCACGCTGCTAAACCATGATCTCATCGGATCGAGCGGCAACCTATTCGTCGATCGCAATCTGTTCCACGAGCTTCGCGGGTACCGCGACCTCCCGCAATACCGCGGCTGGGATTTCTGTGTGCGTGCCGCCCAAGCGGTGGAACCGGTCGCGGTAGACCAGCCCCTCTATTTCCATGGCGGGCAGGATCGCAGCCGCAGTCCCACGCCTGCGATCGACCGCAGGGCGGCGGACCTGGTGGCGAACGCGTTGACGGGCAACGTCGCGGTGGCGAACACGTTCTGCCCGCAATTCGCCGGCAATCGCGATCTGCTGCTGCGTTCGGAGCTTCGCGCGGGACGCGGCGACCGTCTTCCCGTGCCGATGCTTCGATCGCTCGCAGCCGCCTGGCGCGCGCGCGCGATCGAGCCTGTGCCGCATCGACACGCCGCATCGGCACCCGGACACATGGGTACCGCGCTCTTCGTTCTCGGCGTGTATCGCAGCGGAACTTCGGCGTTTGCGCGCGCGCTCAACCTGTGCGGCGCCTTTCTGCCGGAGCGCGTCATTGCGGCGAGGCTTCGCGTCAATCCGAAGGGCTTCTGGGAGGCGGAAGCCGTCACCGACCTCGACGTGCGGCTGCTGCACCAGCTGGGAGGCGATTGGAATCGGGTCGACTTCGAACTGCCGCACGAGGGTCCGCTGGTCGACGAGTTCCTGGAGAATGCGCGCGAAGTGCTCGCCGCCGAATACGGCGACGCGCCGTTCATTCTGCTCAAGGATCCCCGCATCTGCGTGTTGGCACCGCTGTGGCATCGAGCGGTGAAAAAAAGCGGCTATCGCCCGGTCTACGTGGTGCCGGTGCGCAATCCGCTCGAAGTCGCGCGCTCGCTCGAGGCGCAGGGCGATATGCCGCTGGCTGACGGTCTCGCGTTGTGGCTCGCGTGCATGCGAGGCGTCGAGCAGTTCGTCGACGCGAGCGATGCCGCCGTCGTGCATGTGCGGTACACGCAGCTTCTCGGCGATTGGCGCAGCGTCGTGCGCCTGATCGCGCGACGCCTCGATGTGCCGCTTGCGATCGAGCGGCGCGAGGACGAAGTGGACCGATTTCTCGAATCCGGCATGCACAACCACCGGGCCAGCGACGCCGAGCTCGAGGCAACCATCGAAGGCGCGCAGGGCGAGGCCATTCGCGCGCTGTATCGGCGCTTGCTCGATCGCTGCGACCGCATCAGTCCAGCGCCGCCAGGATAGCCGCGCTGGCCGACGTCCCCAGGCGATTCGCGCCGGCGTCGAGCATTCCGCATGCGTCGGCGAGGTTGCGGATCCCGCCGGATGCCTTGACGCCGACGCGTGCGCCCACTTCCGCCCGCATCAACCGGACATCGGCAGTCGTTGCACCACCGCTCGGGTGGAAACCTGTCGACGTCTTGACGAACGCAGCACCGGCGGCTACCGCGATCCGGCATGCGAGCCGTTTCTGCGCATCGTCGAGCGCCGACGTTTCGAGGATCACCTTGACCGAAATGCCTGGCACGGCGCGGACCACCGCCTCGATATCCGCGGTCACCACGTCGATGTCGCCGCTTCGCAGCGCGCCGAAGTTCATCACCGTGTCGATTTCGAAAGCCCCTTCGCTGACGGCGATCGCCGCGCCGCGGGCCTTGACCTCGGGACGATCGCACCCGTGCGGGAAGCCGATCACGCTGACCACGCGGGCGTCGCAACCCGCCAATGCGCTCGTGGCGCAGACGCACCCAGCACGGCTGGACACAGTAGAAGCCGATCCGCCATGCGCGAACGACGTCGGCGCCGGCGCGGACATCGTTCGCGCTCGCTTCCGGTTTCAGTACCGAGTGATCGAGCAGGCGGGCAAGCTCGTTGCGGGTCATGGCGATTTTTTCTCCGCGCGCGCGTGCGCGATGCGATCCGCCAGGTAGGCATCGAGTCTTGCCTCGTCGCTGAACTCCGGTGTGGTATCGGGAATGCCCAGATAGAACACCGTGAGCATCGGCGCAGCGGATTGCGCGGCTGCCGCCGTATCGTAGAAGCGGAACTCGGTACGCGGGAGGTCGGCAAACCTCGAACGCGGAATTCGCGCATCCAGCGTGCCGGTCACCTGCGCCGCCTGCTGCAGCGTTTGCTCGGCTTTGGTGAAGGGGTCGATGCCGGCGACGGCGACCCACGGATAGACCTGCGGATCCGTCGCGATGCGAATGACCACCGACGTGGCCGCTTCGCTCGCGCCGCGCAGCACCGCCCACGCCAGCACGACGCCCGGCGCCGCGTAGACATCCGCGCTCCCATGCTCCTCGCGCGGCGACTGTGCGGAGCCGGCGGCAGTCACGAACATCAGGAGCCCGAAGACGAGGCTGCGCGCGCTCATCGACCGCTCACGGGCAGCGCAACCAGCGTGTCTTCGGCGAAGCGCACGCTGACCTGGTCGCCGTCCCGGATCGCTTCGTCCATTCCGGTGCTGTGGCGAATGGCCTGCAGCGTGGTGTCGGCGCAATGCAGCGCGTACTCGACCTTTTCACCGAGGAAGGTCCGCGCAGCCACGCGCGCCGGCAACCCTTCGTCGAGCTTGCGCGAGACGACGATCGCTTCCGGACGCAGCACGAGCTTCACGCGGTCGCCGACGCGGAGATCCGCAGCGCCGGGACGCGCCTCGAACGTGCCGCCGAGGGCGGCCACGGTGGTGATGCCGCCATTCCGGTCCAGCACCGTGCCGGCGACGAGATTGACGCGGCCGACGAACTGTCGCGACGAACTCGGACGCGGGGCGGTGATAGAGATCCTCGGCCGTGCCTTCCTGCACGACGCTGCCCTGGTTCATCACCGCGATGCGGTCGGAGATCGCCATCGCCTCCTCCTGGTCGTGCGTGACGTAGACCGTGGTGATGCGCGAGGCGCTGCTGCAGATCGCGGATCTCGCTGCGCATCTGCACGCGCAGCTTGGCGTCGAGGTTCGACAGCGGCTCGTCGAACAGCAGCACGCGCGGCCGGATGACGATGGCGCGCGCCAGCGCCACGCGCTGCTGCTCGCCGCCCGAGAGCTGGCGCCGGAAACTGCTGCTCGTAGCCGGCGAGCCCGACCAGCTCCAGCACGTCGCGCGACGTCGCGTAGCGACGTCGCCGGTCGCCCTGTCCGCGCACGCTGCAGGCCGTAGGCGACGTTCTCGAACACCGACAGGTGCGGAAACAGCGCGTAGTTCTGGAACACGAAGCCGATGTTGCGCCGGTTCGCGCAGCAGATCGCGTCACGTCCTGGCCGCCGAAGAGGATCGCGCCGTCGTCGGGCTTCTCGAAGCCGGCGATCATCCGCAGCGTCGTCGTCTTGCCGCAGCCCGACGGACCGAGCAGCGTCAGGAACTCGCCGGCGCGCGACGTCGAGCCGAACGTCGCGCGCCGCGTAGACCTCGCCCTTCACGCGATGCGTCGAAGCGCTTCGAGACGCCGTCGACGCGGACGCCGATCGTCGCGGTCGCCATGCGTCATCCTCCGAGCAGGCTCGTGCACCGGCGCCGCGCCCGGGCGCGCGGAAGCAGGCGCAGCACGCGACCGATCAGCGCGATCACGACGAACACGATCACGACGACCAGGACCGAGAACGCCGCGGCCGGGCCGAGCGACAGCTCGGTCATGTTCTCGAGGATCCGCACGGTGATCAGCGTCCAGCCGATCGAGACCAGGAAGATCGTGGCGCTGATCGCCGTCATCGAGCGGATGAACACGACGCCGAGGCCGGCGAAGAACGCCGGCAGCGATCAGCGGCAGCGTCACGCGGCGAAACGTCGTCGCCGCTGCCGGCGCCGAGGCCCAGCGACGCCTCCTCGAGGCTCGGTCGATCTGCTGCAGCAGCGCGACGGTGGCGCGGATGCCGGTCGGGCTGTAGCGGAAGACGTAGCAGGCGACGATGATCAGCGCCGTGCCGGTCAGCGCGATCGGCGGATCGTTGAAGGCGATCAGGTAGGCGATGCCGACGATGGTGCCCGGGCAGCGCGTAGTTGATCATCGACACGAGCTCCATCGCGCGCCGGCCGGGAAACGCCTTGCGCGCGACGAGGTAGCCGACCAGGACGCCGTAGAGGCCGCCGAGCGGCATGGCGAATCCGGCGATGATCAGCGTGTCGCGGATCGCCTTCAGGCCCTCGGTGAAGATCACGTGGTAGTGCTGCCAGGTGAACGCGTGGTTGGCGCCGAACGCCACGACCAGCGAGGCGTAGAGCAGCAGCGCGTAGAAATAGAGCGATGATCGACCGCGACGGCGACGCAGGCCGGCGAGCAGCGCCGCGCGCACCGCCGGCGAGACGCTGTCGAACGGCGTCTGGCCGGCGCCCTTGCCGGTGACCGTGACGTAGTAGCGCCGGCTGACCCAGTAGCGCTGCAGCAGGAAGACCGCCAGCGCCGGCACCAGCAGCACGAACGACAGCACCGCGCCGCCGCGGAGGTCGAACAGGCCGGTGATCTGCAGGTAGGCCTGCGTCGGCAGCACCGGGAAAGCTGTTGCCGGCCAGGATCAGCGGCGTCGCGAAGTCGGCGAGCGACGCCGCGAACAGCAGCAGGAACGCATTGGCGAGCCCGGGAATGGCGAGCGGCAGCGTCACCGTGCGGAAGACGCGCCAGCGCGATGCGCCGAGCGAGAGCGCCATCCCCTCGATGTTGGAGTCGATCGCCGCCAGGATCGGCCGCAGCGTGAGGTAGGCGATCGGGAAATAGGTCAGCGACTCGGAGAACAGCGTGCTCGCAGAGCCCGTAGACGGTGACGCCCTTCGAGGCCGAGCAGGTCGTAGGTGATGAGGCCGCGCGGTCCGAACGAGAAGATGATCGCGATCGCCGTGGTGAACGGCGGCGAGACGAGCGGCAGCAGCACCGCCGCGTCGAGCGCCGTGAGCAGCGCCGCGCGGCAGCCGGCCGCGCGCCGCGGTGAACGCGAACAGGAAGCCCGAGCACCGTGCCGAGCGACGCCCGACCAGCGCGGCCAGCAGCAGGCTGTTCCAGAACGCCGCGGATCTGGTGCCGGTCGGTCAGCACGTCGGCGATGCCGGCGGTGCGTGAACGTGCCCGTCGTCGAACAGCACGCGCGCGAGCAGCATCGCCGAGCGGATAGAGGACGAACAGCGCGAGCAGCAGCCCACAGCGACGAGCGACCGTCACCGCGACGGCCGGATCGCGCGCGCGGCCGCGGCGCCGATCGCGCGACGGCCGTCATGCGCCGCGCCACGCGCGGCGATGTCCGCTACGGGTTCAGCACTTCGGCGACCCAGCGCTCGACGATGCGCTTGCGGTTGGCGCCGGCATAGTCGTCGTCGATCGGGAAGATCTTCGCGCCCTTCAGCACCGCGGCGAGCGCTCGGCTCGAGCGCGACGTCCGGATGCGCGGGCACGAAGTTGATCTTGTACTTCGCGAACTGGTTCTGCATCGCCGGGCGAGGTCGCCCAGTCGATCAGCTTCTTGCCGAGCTCGGGATTCTTGGCGCCCTTGATCAGCGCGATGCCTTCGGCCGCCGTGCCGATGCCCTCCTTCGGGAAGCTGATCGTCGACGTCGTAGCCCTTGGCCTTGGTGTCGAGCGCGTCGACGATGAAGAAGATGCCGCCGCCCGCCTGGCCGAGCCCGACCGGCAGCGTGCCGCCGCCGCCGCTCTTGGTGTAGAGCTGCACGTTCGGCCGCAGCTTCTTCATGTAGGCGAACGCCTTGTTCTCGTCGCGGCCGTTGACCTCGAGGACCGAGAAGATGCGCGTGACCGCGGTGCCCGACGTGCGCGCGTCGGCCATCTGCAGCATGTTCTTGTACGGCGGGATCGAGCAGGTCGTCCCACGACGCCGGCGGCTTGCAGGTTGTTCTCCTTCAGGAACTTGTCGTTGGTCATGAACACCAGCGGATCGTCGGCGATCGCGATCCACTGGCCGTCGGCCTGCTTGAAGCGCGCCGGCAGCTTGGCGAACGACGGCGACTTGTACGGCTCGAAGATGCCTTCGTTGATGCCGGCGGCGAACGTCTCGACCGGGCCGCCGAACAGCACGTCGACGCGCGGATTGTTCTTCTCGGCGATGACGCGGGCGAGCGCCTCGCCCGACGAAAAGCGCACGAAGTTGACCTTGATGCCGGTCGCCTTCTCGAACTCCTCGAACATCGGCCGCGCCCAGTTCTCCGGCCAGATCGAGTAGACGTTGAGCGTATCCGCCGCACGGGCGGGCAGCGCGCCGAAAAGCGCAATGACGACGAAGGGCAGCGTGGCGAATGCTCGTGCCGCGGCAACCCGCCAGCGCTCGATGATGGGCATGTAAGTCCTCCTGGTGGTCCTTCGTTGGTGTGTTGTGACGGCTACAGCGCGCATTTCCCGACGTACCCTTCCGACACCGCAGCTTCGCCTTGCGGCGGCGCAACGGCCTGGCCGTCGAACAGGACCGGTATCTGGCCGGTGGTTCCAACCTTGCCGTCGCCGCGGCGCTTTTCGTTGATCGCGCGGAAGATGTTCCACTCGTCGTGCGCCCCTCGGCTCACCGCGGACGACGCGCGGAACGCATAGTACTTGCGAAAGGCGGGCTTGGTCAGGCCGCTTTGCACCGCCTTCGCAAAATCCGGATCCGACGCGGCGCGCTTGTCGAAATAGCTGTCAAGCTTGCCCATGTCGTTGTTGCCGTCGAAGCCGAAGTAGCGGGCGAAATCCTGCGGGCCGGCGAAATAGACGAAATCGAAATCGCCCATGCCGTCCTGCCCTTCCAGCAGCGTCGTCCACATCAGCATGTAATCGGCTCCCCCGGTGCCCTTGGGCAGATCGGCCTCGGGCGTGCCCGGATTGAAGACGTAGACGAAATCCGCGCCGAAGCGCTTTTCGATCGCGGCCCTGGAGCTTTCGGCCACTTCCTTGTTCACATTGAAGTTGCCGCCGCCGCCGGAAGACAGCGGCACGCTCAAATAACCGACAGCCTTTCCGGCCTTCCGCTCTGCCGCGATCGTCTGACGGAAATGCTCGACCTTGGATTGAATCGTCGCCTTCAGCTCATCGTTCACGCAGTAGCAGATTCCCACTTTCGTGCATTCGGTGGTCTTGGCGGCAACGGCGTAGGAAGCGGCGCCGGATAGCGCAACGATGACCGCAAGGCACGCGAGGCGAGTCTCGGTTGACACGGTGAAATCCTTGTCGGAATGCCAGGTCGGCGGGCGGCGACAACGTTAATCCGAACAGGGCGCCAGCGCAACGCCGCCGCCGCGCGCGACGACCCGCAACCGGGCGCCGCCAGACCATCCGGGTCGGCGCCGTCTCCAGGTTCTGCGCGTATCCGACCCCTGCGAAACCGGACAGGCATCGACCCGCCGCCGAATCTGGCAAACTTCCTCGGTCGCATCCGAACGGGGGACCCTGACGTGATCGACTTCGTCGTGCTGCTCGCGGCCATCGATACGTTTTCGCTCGAAGCAATCATTGCCGCGATCGACCAGCTGCCGGGCGTGCTGCCGGCGTTGCAGGCGTGGATCGACCATGCCGCGCGCTGGGAATACGATCGGCGCCACGGCTTCGTCTATGCGCTGCAGGAACCGATGGCCGCGATTTCGCCCGAGGAGCTTCCGGACGCCATTGCCGCGTCCACGCTGATCAGCGAGTGTTTTCGCAGCGAGCACCGGCGGGACGTCTCGGCCGTGCTCGCGTTCTTCGAAGGGCTCCGGAAGGCGCTAATGACGGAGCAGCAGCGCGCCGGGGCGGCGTTGCATTGACCGGCTCTTCCGCAGGAAAGCGTATGGCCGACGCGGCGTCGCCGCGCGCAAAGATCGCTGTCGAGCGCTGCTGGTGGGCCGGCGACGATCCGATCTATGTCGACTACCACGATCGCGAGTGGGGCTTCCCGGTTCGGGACGATCGGCGGCTGTTCGAAAAGATCTGCCTCGAAGGATTCCAGGCCGGATTGAGCTGGCGGACGATCCTCGGCAAGCGCGACGCGTTTCGCGAGGCGTTCGCGCAGTTCGATTTCGAGCGCGTCGCGCGCTTCACGTCGCGCGACATCGAGCGGCTTGTCGGTAACGCCGCGATCGTGCGCCACCGCGGGAAGATCGAGTCCACGCGCAACAACGCGCGCCGCGCCATCGAGCTCGCCGCGGAATTCGGATCGCTGGCCGCGTATTTCTGGCAATTCGAGCCACCGCCTTCGAGCCGGCCGCGCCGGCTGACGCGGGAGGTATTGGCCGGAATGCCGACGTCACGCGAATCGGTCGCGCTGTCGAAGGACCTCAAGCGACGCGGCTTTACGTTCGTGGGGCCGACGACCGCCTATGCATTCATGCAGGCGATGGGGCTCGTCAACGATCACGTCCATCGTTGCGTCGTGCGTGCGGCGGCGGACAAGGCGCGGGCGGCGTTCGAGCGCCCGCTTGATTCAACGGATATCGATGCCGGCGGCGCCCGCGACGGGTCGCCGCGCCGCTGATGTCCTGTTCCGTCGGTTCGGGAACAGGACCGGAGGTCAGACGCGGCGGCGGTATTCGCCGGTGCGCGTGTCGATCTCGACCTTGTCGCCGGTGCTGACGAACAGCGGAACCTGGACTTCGAAGCCGCTGGCGATTCTTCGCGGGCTTCGTGACCTTGCCCGACGTGTCGCCCTTGACGGCGGGCTCGGTGTAGGAAACTTCGCGCACGACCGACGTCGGCAGCTCGACGGAGATCGCCTTGCCGTCGTAGAACGTCAGCTCACAGGCCAGGCCGTCCTCGAGATACGGGAGCGCGCCCTCCATGTTTTCCTTCTCGACGTCGTACTGATTGAATTCCTGATCCATGAACACGTACATCGGATTGGCGAAGTACGAGTACGTCACTTCCTTCCGCTCGAGCTGGATAACGTCGAACTTCTCGTCGGCGCGATAGACCGATTCGGTTCCGCCGCCGGAGAGCAGGTTGCGCAGCTTCATCTTGACGACCGATGCGTTGCGGCCGGATTTGCTGAATTCGGCCTTCTGCACGACCATCGGATTGGTGCCGACCATGATCACGTTGCCGGCGCGGACTTCCTGGGCGATTTTCATTGCGGTTCCCGATGACGGCTCGCCTGGCGGCGCGCCGCGTGAATTTGGTAAACCGTCAATTATAGCCGACCGCGCGCGAATTCCACCAGTCCGGCGGTCAATTCAGGGATCGCGGCGAGTTCATCCGCCCAGCGCCGGCCGTAGGCTTCGACGGCGCGATTGGCTTCCCGAAACGCCGGCCATGCAGTCGCCGCGCCAATGCCATCCCCGTCGTTGAACGCGCGCCAGAATGCGACGAGCGGTGCGGACGCCTCGTCGGGGAGACCCGCAGCGTAGCGGACCAGGAATGCGTCGAGCTTGAGCCGATGCGCCTCACCCTCCTGCGGGTACGGTTGCCAGACGAACGCGCGGGCCGCCCACTGCGCGCGGACGAACGAATCCTCGCCGCGAACGACGTTCAGGTTCGAGCGCCACAGCAGGCGGTCGAACGCGTCCTGCGTCGCGAAGGGCATGACGTCGAGATGCAATCGCCCATGGGTCACCGACTGCCCGGCATGCGGCACGTCGCCGTGCAGCCAGACATCGAGCGCCGCGGTCGCAACGCCTTCGGGGATCGCGCACGCGATCGGCTCATCGCCTTCCGACCACGCATCGAACAGCGCCGGCAGCGCACGATTCGGATAGCAGAACAGCGTGATGCGAAAGGCATTGTCGGCGCCCCGGGACGCAGGCCGTGCCAACGCCGCGTCGCGCGCCGCGAACAGGCCCGCTTCGCGGATCAGCCCGCCGGTGTGCGGCGTAAACCCCGGGAACCAGAAATGGCGCGTCAGCGCGCGCTTCGGCTGCGGCGACGCGAGCCCGTGCACCGTCTCGACCCACGGCTCGGCGGACAGGTATTCGAGATTAAGCCACAGCGGGGCTGGTGTCTGCGCCTCCATCGCATCCAGATACCGATCCGGCAATCCGCAGCCGAAGCCTTCGATGACGACGTCGGGCAGCGAACGCGCACCGTCGTCTTCGTCGTCGAGAACGCGCACATCGACGTTCGCTTGACGCTGAAAACGCCGGTCCGGTTCGATTGCGGGCTCGAGGCGCGCGAGCGTCGCGAGCCGGTCGATTCGCAGCGTAACGTCGAGTCCATGCTCGGACGCGAGCTGGCGCGCGAGACGCCAGCAGACGCCGGCATCGCCGTAGTTGTCAACGACGCGACAGAAGATGTCGTAGCGCAGGCCGTTCACGGCGCGAGTTTACCGTCGGTCGCGGAGCGCGGTGATCGGGCCAGCAAGGGCTTCGATGAGTGACGGAGCGTTTACCGAGCGCCTCGGCGCTAGAGCGCATCGTCCCAGGGCATCGAGAGGCGGACGGCCGCATTGATCAGTCCAACCATGCTGTAGGTCTGGACGAAATTGCCCCACTGCTCGCCGGTGCGCGGGTCGACGTGCTCGGCGAAAAGGCCGTGGCGATTGCGACACGCGAGCAGCCGCTCGAACAACGCCCGCGCCTCGTCGCGTCGACCAATGGCCGAGAGCGCATCGACCAGCCAGAACGTGCAGACGATGAAGGCGTGCTGCGGCGCTCCAAAGTCGTCGTTTTCCACATAGCGGAAGATGAAATCGCCATGCATCAGATTCTGCTCGATCGCGCGCACGGTCGCCACGAAGCGGGGGTCCGCCGGCGTGACGAAATTCAGCTCGGCGAGGAGGAGCAGGCTGGCGTCGAGCTCGCTGCCGCCCGCCGTGCTGGCGAAGCTGCCGATCGCGGGATTCCAGCAGCGGTCGACCACGAACGCGCGGATGCGCTCCGCATCTTCGCGCCATGCCCGCGCACGCGGGCCGAGGCCGAGGTGGGCGGCGATTCGCGCAAGCCGATCGCACGCCGCCCAGCACATCACACTCGAGAATGTGTGCACGCGCGAATTGCCACGCAGTTCCCAGAGACCGGCGTCCGGCTGGTCGTAGGAGGCGACGGCGCGCTTCCCCAGCGATTCCAGTCGCTCGAACAGCGCCGCGCCGCCGCGTTGCGTCAGGCGCTCGTCGAAAAAAACGTGCGTCGCCGCGAGCACGGCCGCGCCGTAGACGTCGTGCTGGATCTGGCGATAGGCATCGTTGCCGACGCGCACCGGACCGAGTCCGCGGTATCCGCGCAGGCCGTCTTCGACGCGCTCGACCAGCGCGGCGGCGCCGCTGATCGCGTAGACCGGCTGGATGGGGCCGTCGGCGGCACCCGCCGCGATGTTCACCAGGTAGTGCAGATACCGCTCCATCGTCCCGGTCGCGTTAAGGCGGTTCAGCGCATTGACGACGAAATACCCGTCGCGCAACCAGCAGTACCGGTAGTCCCAGTTGCGCCCCGAGTCCGGTGATTCAGGGATCGATGTCGTGATTGCGGCGACGATCGCTCCGGTATCGTCGAACGCGTTCATCTTGAGCGTGATCGCCGCGCGAATCACCGCATCCTGCCACTCGAACGGGATCGCGAGTCCGCGCACCCAATCGCGCCAGTGGAGGGTGGTCTGCTCGACGAATCGCCGGCCCGCTTCATCGATCGTCGCCGTCAGCGATTCATCGGCACCGAGGAACAGCGCGATCGTGTCGTCGAGAACAAACGGGCGCTCGTCGACGATGGCCGTAAGCGACGCATCGGTCGTGAGCCGCAGCGTGATGCCGGTAGCGACGTAGCGAATGTGGTGGCTGCCGAGCGTAACCATCGGCGTGGACTTGCCGTACGCGCTCGCCGGACGCAGTCTGACGATGATGCGCGGAGTTCCGGCAATGCGCCGCACGCGGCGCAGCAGCAGCATCGGCTGAAAGAGGCGCCCGTTCTGGGTGAATCGCGGGGCGCAATCGGCGATCTCGACAATGCCTCCCGCCTTGTCGAAGAGTCGCGTCTCGAGGACCGAGCGTGTTCTTGATGTACGCCTGTTCCGACCGTACTCCGTCGACCAGCTCGATCGACCAGAACCCGCGCGGGATGCTGTCCGGCGCGTCGTCGACCAGCGCGCAGAATGCCGGGTCGCCGTCGAATTGCGGAAAGCAACCCCAGACGATCGACCCGCTGCCGTCCACCAGCGCGCCGATGCGGCCATTGCCGATCAGCGCGAGATCGAGGGTTCGCATGGCGGCTTCTTCGAGGCGGGATCGTCGGTGCACGGCGTGTCGCCGGCAAGCCAGCGTCGCACGGATGCGACATCCGGCAGCCGGAAGTGCGCAGCGGTGCTGCCGGCCCCCACCTTGATCGACCAGCCGCCGAGCTTGCAGACGACGAGAAACGCGTGCTCGTCGGTGCAGTCGTCACCGACATACACCGGACGCCGGCCGGCGAAGGGAGCCTCGCGCATGAAGTCGCGAATCGCCGTGCCTTTGTCGCGTCCTTCGGGCCGCACCTCGACGAGCATCTTTCCCGGCTGCATCACGTAGTCGCGGGCAGCACCGTCTCCCGCGAGCCACGCGCGCAGCGTTCGATTGATATCGGTAGCGGCGAGGGGCGAGCGCCGGTAGTGCAGCGCAATCGTGACGCCCTTGTCCTCGAGCAATAGTCCCTCGTGCCGATTGGCGAGGCCTGCGAGCAGCGCGCGCAGCCTCGCATGGGTCGCAGGCGACGGCGCGTAGATGTGATAGGTCCCGCCGGTGTCGCGCCGCTCGCAGCCGTGTTGTCCCGCCACCGCAAGAGGCGCATCCGGCAGCAGGGAATCGACATCGCTGATCGAGCGGCCGGTGACGAGCGCAACGGCGCCGCCGAGGCGCGCAGCGAGACGCGACAGCGTTCGCGTCACGTCGTTTTCGATGCGGACGTCACGCGGATCGTCGACGATTTCCGTCAGCGTGCCGTCGATGTCCAGAAACAGCGCACAACCGGCGTCGATCGATGGAGGAGCGGAAAGTGTGCGGCAGGAGGCGGAAGACGTGACGAATCGGCGTTGCCATGGCGCCTCAGGCGCGCGCGCGCACCGACCCGGACACCTTGAGCCGGCTGCGTCGACGGATCGCGGCGACATCGAGGAGGATCCGCCCTGCCCAGCGGTGGACATTGAACTCGCGCACGACGCTGCGCATCAGCCGCATTCGCTCGCGCTTCTCGCCATCGCGCATCGTGAGACCGGTGTGCAGTGCCGCCGCGCATTCATCGGCGTCGTACGGATTGACGATCATCGCCTCCGGAAGCTCGCGCGACGCGCCGGCGAATCGCGACAGCACCAGCACGCCCGAATCATCGTCGCGCGCCGCCACGAACTCCTTGGCGACGAGGTTCATCCCGTCGTGCAGACTGGAGACGAAGCACAGGTCGGCCGCGCGCAGATATTCGTAGACGGCAGCGGGCTCGTGATGCTCGGTCAGCAGCATGATCGGTGGATGGCGTGCATTCGAATGTTCCGCGTTGATCCGCAGAGCGAGCACGCGTACGCGCTCCGCATAGGCGCGATAGTCTTCGATCACCGAGCGCGAAGGTGCCGCAATCTGGATGAACGTGAAGCGGCCGATCCATCGCGGATGCAATTCGAGCAGCCGCGCGACGGCGCGAAGGCGCTCTTCGATGCCCTTCGTGTAGTCGAGCCGGTCGACGCCGACGCCGATTGCGTGCTCCCTCGGCAGGCTGTGCCGCGCCCGCACCGCCTGCCGCGATTCCTCGACGTTCGGGACATCGGCCAGTGGTTCGGGCGGCCACTCGAGCGAAATCGGATAGCGGCGCACCAGCGTGCGGTGGCCGCCGAAATCGGCGGCGAGCGTTTCCCGATCGACCCTTGCCTCCATCAGGCGATCGACGGTGTCCAGGAAATTGTTGCAATGGAACTGGATATGAAAGCCGAGAATGCTGCTCCCGAGCAGACCGTCCAGCAATTCGTGCCGCCACGGGCAGATGGCAAACGCCTCGGGATTGGGCCACGGGATATGCCAGAACGTGACGATCGTCGCGTTGGGCAGCCGCTTCGCGATCATTCGCGGCAACAGCGCAAAGTGATAGTCCTGGATCAGCACGATCGGATCCGCCCGCTGTGCTTCCTTCACCACCGCGTCGGCGAAGCGCGCATTGATCTTCCGGTACATCTCCCAGTCCGCCGCGCGAAAGGTCGGTCGCACATGTGCGATGTGGCACAGCGGCCACAGGCCTTCATTGGCGAGGCCGCAGTAATAACCCGCCTCCTCCTCGGGCGTGAGCCAGATGCGGCGCAGGCGGTAGAGCGGATTGCCCGGCGGGACCGCGATCCGGTCGTCGCGGTCGACCGTCTCCCGGTCCGCCGCGCCGCTGCCGTGCGCGATCCACGTGCCGGAACATGCGCGCATCACCGGCTCGAGCGCGGTGACGAGTCCGCTGGCGGGGCGCTGGACGCGGATCCCCTGCGGAGTGGGGACGTGGATGTAAGGCTCCCGGTTCGACACGACGAGGATGTCATTGCCGTTCAGTTCGTTGCGAAGTACCTCCCGCAGGCGATCCTGCGTCCAGCCGTTCTGATAGCCCGGGACACGATCCGAAAACGCGAGATCGCGCAGAAGCTCATGCACTTCCTCGCCGAGCAGCACGTCGTCGCCCGAAGACCGCGAAGGTTTCCTGCCGTCGGGCGGCGTGCGGTTGAAGCTCGCGCGCCACTCGGCAATTCGCGCACGCCATGCCGATTGCATGACGACGGCGGTCGCCAGCGCCGCGATGGCCATCATGACCGCGACGACAAGGAACAGATATCGACGCATTTCGTCGAAGCGCTGCGCGATGAGCGCCGCCGCGGTGCTGTTGGAGACGTCCGCGACGAGCCAGTGCTGCATCAGCGTGTCCACGAGCGGGATTCCGACGGCCGAAAGCGCGCACAGCGTAATGATCAGGATGGCGAACAGGCGCAACGATTTGCGCATCGACGATTGCGGCGTCCGGCGGCGCGGCGAAATGCGTCAAAGGCCGCGACTGGTGGCCTCTCGGTCGGGGGACCCCATTTTCTGTCATGTCGGCGCCACAGGCTGTCGGCGTCCGACCGGCGATGCCCGTAGGACGGTGCCTACACGCGGGAAGCCCCGCCCCCACGGGAGGGCGGCACGGAGGCCGGTCGGCCCAGCGTCGGTGGCAGCCCAGGCCCTAGTCGCCGGGACGCAGCTCGCTTTCGTGCCAGCGCGACAATGCGAGCCGCGACAAGCCGACGGTGGCCGCGAACATCGCCACGCCGGCGAGCGCGATCAGCACCAGTGCTGCGAAGAGCCGCGGGATGTTGAGCTGAATGCCCGCGAGCAGGATCTGATACGCGAGTCCCGCGCCCTGGCCGCCGGTGCCTGCGACGAATTCCGCGACGACCGCGCCGATCAGCGCGAGCCCGCTCGCTATGCGCAGGCCGCCGAAGAAGTACGGCAATGCGCTGGGCACGCGCAGCCGCCACAGCGTCTGCCACCGCGTGGCGCGCGCGAGCCGGAACAGGTTGAGCAGTCCGGGATCGACGCTGCGCAACCCGAGCGTCGTGTTGGAGATCACCGGAAAGATGGCGACGACAACGGCGCATAGCACCAGCGCGGCGCGGATGTCGCGCACCCAGATGATGATGAGCGGCGCGATGGCGACGATCGGCGTGACCTGAAGCAGGATCGCATACGGAAAGAAGCTCATTTCGATCCAGCGGCTTTGCACGAAGAGCAGCGCGACGAAGACGCCGAGCAGCGTGGCGAGCGCCAGCGCCGTCAATGCGATGCCAAGCGTGACTTCGAGTGAACCGAACAACAGCGCGCGGTCGGCATAGAGCGTCCGCGCGACGAGCAGCGGCGACGGGACGAGGTACGCCGGCACCTGGTTCACCGTCACGAGCACCTGCCACGCGGCGAACATGACGATGGCGACCGCCAGCGGCGCGAGGACGCGCAACGCGCGCGGGTACGCGTCAACGGCATTCACGCCGACACGCTATCCGGCAATTCGCTGGATCCCGCGTGCGCGACCCGTGCCGAAAGCCGCTGCGCGTGGGCGGCGAACGCCGTCGACACGCGATACGCGTCGTCGCGCGGGTAGGGCTCGTCGATCGATACCGCGTCGAGCACGCGGCCCGGGTGCGCCGCCATCACCGCAACGCGCGTCGACAGGAATACGGCTTCCGCAATGCTGTGCGTGACGAAGACGACGGTGAATCGCTGCGCTTCCCACAGCGAGAGCAACTCGGCATCGAGTTGCTGCCGCGTGAATTCGTCCAGCGCGCCGAACGGTTCGTCCATCAGCAGCAGATCGGGTTCGGTGACCAGCGCGCGTGCAATGGACGCGCGCATCTGCATGCCGCCCGAGAGTTCGCGCGGAAGATGCCGGGCGAATTTCGCGAGCTTCACGCGCGCAAGGGCGCTGGCGACGGCGGACTCGGCAGCGGCGCGCGGCATGCCGGCGAGGTCGAGCGGCAGCCGGACATTCGTCGCCAGCGACGCCCACGGCATCAAGGTCGGTGACTGGAATACGAAACCGATGCGCCGGCCGGTGTCGCCGGTGGTGCCGAAATCGCGGCCCCACCAGCGCAGGCGGCCGGTCGACGGCGCCGTCAACCCCGCGATCAGATGAAGGAGCGTGGACTTGCCGCAGCCCGACGGTCCGACGAGCGTCAGGAACTCGCCGCGGCCGACGTCGAGATCGATTTCGCCGAGCGCGCGCGTGCCATTGGGATAGATCTTGGTGACGCCGCGAATTCCGATGACCGGCGCCGTCGTTCGCGGATCAGGAGCGCTTGGCATCGTTACCACTCACTGGACTACCTTCGCGCTGCGCGCTCCGGTATTCGCCCTTGGGTCGGCCCGGCGGGCTGATGGGAGCACCTGCGCGCTGCGCGCTCCGGTATTCGCCCTTGGGTCGGCCCGGCGGGCTCATAGGACTACCTTCGCGCTGCGCGCTCCGGTATTCGCCCTTGGGTCGGCCCGGCGGGCTCATAGGACTACCTTCGCGCTGCGCGCTCCGGTATTCGCCCTTGGGTCGGCCCGGCGGGCTCATGGCACGACACGGACGGCCTTGACGATGTCGAGCGCATACGCGCGGCGATAATCGACATCGGGTTTCGCGAGCCCGGTCGAGCGCAGGAAGTCGACCGTCGATTGCCAGCGCGTGTCGGTCATCGTCAGCAAGCCGAATCTGCGCGCGTCGCCGCCCGCGACGATCGCGTACTCGTTCAGCTTGCGCACACCATAGGCGATGAGCTCGTCGCTCATTTCCGGATTCGCTTTTTTGATCAGTGCGTTGCCCGGCCTGGGATCGGCAAGGTAGCTCTTCCAGCCTTCGGCGGACGCGCGGATGAAACGCTCCAGCACGTCCGCCTTGGCCGCCAGCGTTGCGCGCGTGACGACCAGCGTCTCCGAGTACGGCGGATAGCCCCGGTCGGCGAGCAGGAATACGACGGGTCGCACGCCGCCTTTTTCGATCGAGAACGGTTCGGATGTGGCGAAGCCCTGCTGCGACAGCGCGCGATCGGCAAGAAAAGGTTGCACGGAAAATCCGTACGGACGCTTCTGGTTGTCGCTGAAGCCGTATTTTTGCCGCAGCCACGGCCAGAACGTCGTGTTGCCGGCGGCGCTGATGGCGATCGGCTTGCCCTTGAGGTCTTCGATACGCGCGACGCCGGGGTGAGCAATGATCACCGTCGGATTTTTCTGGAACGTCGCCGCGATCGCGACGACCGGGACGTTCTGCTCGATGGCCGACAGCACTTGCAGACCGTCGGCCATCGCGATGTCGAGCTGACCTGCGGCGAGCAGTTGCAATCCGTTGACTTGCGGTCCCCCCATGCGGATCGCCACGTCGAGTCCGTACTTGCGATAGGTCCCTTCGGCGACGGCCTGGTAGAAACCGCCATGTTCCGCCTGGGCGAACCAGTCGGTCGAAAAGACGATGCGTTGCAACGCCTGTGCGTGTGCGACGCCGAGACCGCACGCGGTCAGCACGGCAATTCCAACGCAGAGTCGCTTCAACGGGCGGATCATCGGCGCTCCTGTAACGGGTCGATTTCGGACGCGAGCGGCATTATGCGGTACACCGCCCGCGGCATGGGCGGCTCAGTCCGCCACGCGATCATCCGGTCCCATTGTTTTGTCCGAAAACGGCGAGTGCTGCGGCAGGCCGGCAGGCATAATGCATCCGATCGAAGCCCGGGCCACTCGCCGGGGCCGCCGATGCCAACGACCATGATGCTCGACTCCGACAGCTGCTATCGCGCACTCACCGCGCACGACGCCCGCTTCGACGGCCGATTTTTCGTCGGCGTTCGCTCGACGCGGATCTATTGCCGGCCGGTCTGCAACGTGCGGTTGCCGAGGCGCGAGAATTGCCGTTTTTTCCAGAGTGCGGCGGCCGCCGAAGTCGAAGGGTTCCGGCCGTGCCTGCGTTGCCGTCCGGAATTGGCGCCCGGTCTCGCGAGCATCGACGCTTCGGCGCGATTCGCGCAGGCGGCTGTTCAGCTGATCGAGGATGGCGTACTCGAGCAAGGCGGCATCGAAGCGCTTGCGGCGCGCGTCGGCATCACCAGCCGGCATTTGCGGCGCATTTTCGAAAGCGAATTCGGTGTCTCGCCAATCGAATACGCGCAGACGCAGCGGCTGCTGCTCGCCAAGCGCCTCCTTACGGACACGTCGCTTCCCGTCGTCGACGTCGCGTTCGCAAGCGGATTCGCGAGCGTGCGGCGGTTCAATGCGCTGATCCGCGCGCGCTACCGTATGGCGCCGTCCCGCTTGCGCCGCGATGCCGCGCCGACGGCGTTGCCGCCGGTGATGCGATTCGAGCTCGCGTACCGGCCGCCGTACGATTGGGAATCGATGCTGGCGTTTCTCGGCGCGCGCGCGGTTGCCGCTGTCGAGCACGTCGGCGCGGACGGCTACCGCCGGACGCTTTCGCTCGCGCATCGCGGCGGACGCAGCGCGGGGTGGATCGCGGTCGCGAAGTCGCCGCGCCGGCACGCGTTGATCGTCACGATTTCGGCGTCGCTCGCACGCGCGGTGCCTGCAGTGCTGTCGCGCGTCCGGCATGCGTTCGATCTTGCGTGCGATCCGGAAGCAATTACCGCACGGCTGGGCTCTTTGGCCGCTGCGCACCCGGGCCTGCGGCTTCCCGGCACGTTCGATGGATTCGAGCTGGCCGTGCGTGCGGTCGTCGGCCAGCAGGTGAGCGTCGCCGGCGCGCGCACGTTGCTCGGCCGGCTGGCGGACGCGTTCGGAACTCCGCTCACCGTCGACGTCCCCGGCGATTTGGCGCGTCTGTTCCCCGCCGCAGACGCGCTTGCGGCACGAACGGGCGCGGAGCTTCGTGGCGTCGGCTTGACGTCGGCGCGCGCCCGAACCGTGGTGGAGCTCGCGCAGGCCGTTGCGCGCGGCGGCATTGCATTGTCGCCGGGCGTCGACGTCGATCGAACGCGCGAGGCGCTCGAAGCGATACCGGGCATCGGGCCGTGGACGTCGAGCTACATCGCGATGCGCGCGCTCCGCTGGCCGGATGCGTTTCCCGATAACGATCTTGTCGTACTGAAGGCGATGGGCGAGACACGCGCCGCTGGGGCGCGCGCTCGCAGCGAGGCATGGCGCCCATGGCGGGCTTATGCCGTGATGCACCTGTGGAGGAATGCCGGATGAATCCGATGTCATTGACATGTCGCACACCGAGCCCGCTGGGCGAAATCCTGCTGGTCGCGAAGCCGCAAGGCGATGCGCTCGCCGGACTCTATCTCGAAGGGCAAAAATATTTTCCGGCGAATGCCGGCCAATGGCGCGCCGCGCCGCGGTTGCCGCTCTTTCGCGACGTCATTGCGCAGCTGCGTGAGTATTTCGCGGGCACGCGCGCGGTGTTCGACATCCCGCTCGCCCCGGCCGGAACGGCGTTCCAGAGCGATGTGTGGTCGGCGATCCGCGGCGTGCCGTTCGGCGCCACGATCACCTATGCGGAGCTTGCGCGTCGCTGCGGCCGCTCATCCGCCGTCCGCGCGGCGGGTGCCGCGACCGGCCGCAATCCCGTCAGCGTGATCATTCCGTGTCACCGGATCATGGGCAGCGGCGGCGCGTTGACCGGGTACGCAGGCGGTCTCGATCGCAAGCGCGCGCTGCTGGCGCTGGAATCCAATGCCGCGGTCGGCACGACGCGCAAGGTCGCTTGAGCAGACTCTGATGCGGCCGGTCGACATTGCCCGGTTGGTGGCGCTGGCGATCATCTGGAGCGCGTCGTTCGTGTTCATACGCGTACTCGCGCCCGTGCTGGGACCGGTCTGGGTTGCCGCGTCGCGTCTGCTGCTGGGTGGCGCGGCGCTCGCGCTCGCGTTCGTCGTCGCGCGCCGCCACCTCGATGTCGCACGGCACTGGCGCGCCTACCTGGTAGTCGGCGTGCTCAATTCGTCGCTGCCGTTCCTGCTGTTCGCGTATGCGGCACTGACGCTGCCGGCGTCGTACCTCGTCATACTGAACGCCGCGCTGCCGTTGTTCGGCGCCGTCGCGTCGGCCGTCTGGCTGGAAGAGCGGCTCAACGCCGCGAAGATGGTGGGTCTCGCGTCCGGTGCCGCGGGCGTGATCCTGGTCAGCCGGGCGGGGCCCGTCGCGCCGGATGCGACGTTTGCAATGGCTGTCGCCGCGAGCCTCGGTGCTGTGCTGTGCTACGCGCTTGCGGGCGTCTGGCTCAAGCGCCGCGGCCAATCGTTGCAGCCGATCGCGGTTGCCGGATGGAGTCAATTGCTCGGCGGCATCGCGCTGTTGCCGGTGGCAGCGATGGCGCCCATCCACGGCGAGGTCACGCTCGCCGTCGTGATCAACGTACTGTTGCTCGCGCTCGTGTGCAGCGCGGTCGCCTATGTGCTGTACTTCCGCCTGATCGCCGATGTCGGCCCGACGCGCGCGATGACCGTGACGTTTCTGATGCCGGCATTCGGCATGCTTTGGGGGCGACTGTTTCTCGGCGAGACAATCACGTTGCCGATGGTCGCCGGGGCGGCGTTGATCGTCGGCGGGACCGCCGCGGTATTGCGGCCGCGGCCAGCGCGCTATCAGATCTCATGAGTCGCGACGATGAACGCGCTCGCTGATCCCGCCGTCGCGGCGTCCGCGGAGCCGCTCGCGCGGATTCTGCGGGTCCAGCGTGTGGCGTTCGACGCCGAGCGGTATCCGACGGCTGCGGCGCGCCGCGACCGGCTGCGGCGGTTGTCGCAGCTCGTGACCCGCCACGAGGCGGCGCTCGTCGCGGCGATCGACCAGGACTTCGGCCATCGCTCGTCGCACGAGACGCGGCTCGCGGAGCTCTATGTCGTCGCAGCGGAAGCGCGGCACGCGATCCGGCACGTGACGCAGTGGATGAAGGCGCGCCGGGTGAGGACGCCGCTGCACCTGCGCCCGGCGTCGGCGCGCATCGTTCGTCAGCCGGTTGGTGTCGTCGGCGTGATAAGTCCGTGGAACTATCCGGTGCAACTCGCGCTCGCACCCGTCGTTGCCGCGCTCGCCGCCGGTAACCGCGTGCTGCTGAAGCCGTCGGAATTGACACCGGCGACATCCGCGCTGCTCGCGGAACTCGCGGCGGCGCATTTCCGCGAGGATGAATTCGCCGTGGTGCCGGGCGACGCGACGCTCGGCGAAGCGTTCGCGTCGCTGCCGTTCGATCACCTGCTGTTCACCGGATCGACGGCCGTCGGGCGCAGCGTCGCGCGCGCCGCCGCGGCCAACCTGACGCCCGTCACGCTCGAGCTCGGCGGGAAATCTCCCGCGCTGTTCGACCTGGATGCGGATTTCGCGCAGGGCGCTCCGCGGCTCGCCGTCGGCAAGCTGCTCAATGCCGGGCAGACGTGCATTGCGCCCGACTACGCGCTCGTTCCGCAAACCCGAGTCGACGAGTTCGTCGCGGCGATGACGGCGACGGTGCGCGAGCTCTACCCCGCGGTGACGGCGAATCCCGACTATTCGTCGATCGTCAATGCGCGCCATTACGCACGGCTCACGGCGCTCGTCGAAGACGCGCGAGCCCGCGGCGCGCGCATCGTGCCGCTGGGCGACGCGACCGGCGGCGCGCCGCATCCGCGAAGTCTCGCGCCCGTTCTGGTCGTCGGCGTCGACGATGCGATGGCGATCATGCGCGACGAGATCTTCGGGCCGCTGCTGCCGGTCGAGACCTATTCGACGCGTGACGACGCGATCGCGAAGATCAACGCGCGTCCCCATCCGCTCGCGATGTACTGGTTCGGCCGCGATCCCGCGCAATGCGAACGCGTGCTGCGACAGACGCTCGCCGGCGGCGTTACCGTCAACGACACGCTGTGGCACTTCGCGCACGAGGGTTTGCCGTTCGGCGGCGTCGGCGCGTCCGGCTTCGGCGCCTACCACGGCGAGCACGGATTCGCGACGTTCTCTCACGCCAAAGGGGTGTTCATCCAATCCCGCTACGCGGCGGCGCGATTGCTCTACCCGCCGTACGGACGCGCGTTCGATCGGGTACTGGCGCTGCTGCGGAAGCTGAACGGCTGAGGGAATTTTCGGCGCAACGGCGCGTCAAAAGAAGTTCGCATTGCGAGCGGCTGCTCCGAGGAGAATAATGCCGCGACGACGGGCGCAGCGCGCCCAGACCGGAGATTTCGATGATCACCCTGAAAGTCAACGGCGCGACCCGCGAAGCGGATGTCGAGCCGGACATGCCGTTGCTGTGGGTACTGCGTGACGAGCTGCGGCTGAAAGGCACGAAGTTCGGCTGTGGCGCAGGACTATGCGGCGCCTGCACGGTCCACGTCGACGGGCAGGCGATGCGCTCGTGCTCGGTGCCGGTGTCGGCGGTCGCCGGCAAGGCGATCACGACGATCGAGGGGCTGTCGTCCGGCGGGGCGCTGCATCCGGTGCAGCAGGCGTGGCAGGATGGCCAGGTTCCGCAGTGCGGATACTGCCAGCCCGGCATGATGATGGCGGTCGCCGCGTTGCTGCGGGCGAAGCCCGATCCCTCCGACGCCGAGATCGACGCTGCCATCACCAACATCTGCCGCTGCAGCACGTATGCAAGGGTGCGCCCGGCGATCCACGCGGCGGCCAAGGCGCTCGTCGCCAAGGCGTGAAGGAGCGAACATGACGGCGTTCAAACGCTCGCGACGCGAGTTCCTGAAAGTGTCCGCTGCGGCCGGCGGTGCGTTGTGCATCGAGTTGGCCGCTCCATCGGCAGTCCTCGGGCAGGCGCGCCCGGCCGGCCCCGAGGTCAATGCGTGGGTGGTCATCCGGCCCGACGAGACGGTGGTCATTCGCATCGCGCGCTCGGAAATGGGGCAGGGCAGCTCGACGGGATTGCCGATGCTGGTTGCGGAAGAATTGCAATGCGACTGGACCAAGGTGACGACGGAATACGTGTCCGTCGCCGAAAACCTGCGTCGCAACCGCGCGTGGGGGAGCATGTCCACCGGCGGCTCACGCTCGATCCGCGATTCGCAGGAATACTTGCGCAAGGCGGGCGCGACGGCGCGCGAAATGCTGGTTTCGGCGGCTGCCCGGGAATGGGGCGTTCCGGCTGCGGAGTGCCGCGCCGCGAACGGCGTCATCACGCATCCGTCGGGGCGGCGCACGACGTTCGGCAAGGTCGCGGGCACGGCGGCGAAGCTCGAGATGCCGAACGACGTCAAGCTCAAGGAGCCGAAGGACTGGACCTTGATCGGGAAAGCGAAAGTCGCGCGCTTCGATCTGCCCGACAAGATTCGCGGCAAGCCCGTCTACGGCATCGATGTCGATGTGCCGAGGATGGTCTACGCATCGCTTGCGCAATGCCCGGTGTTCGGCGGCTCGGTGAAGAGCGTCGACAAGACGGCGGCGATCAACATGCGCGGCGTGAAGCAGGTCGTGGAATTGCCTGATGCCGTCGCGGTCGTCGCCGACAACTGGTGGCGCGCGAACCAGGCGCTGAAAGCGTTGAAGATCCAGTGGGACGACGGTGGCAAGGGCGGCGAGTCGAGCGACACGATCATGGCGTTCCTGAAGGCCGGGCAGTCGGAGGCCGACGCTCCCACGGCGCGCAAGGATGGCGACGTCGCCGCCGCGTTTGCGCGGGCGGCCAAGACCGTCGAGGCCGAATACTTCACGCCGTACCTGAACCACGCGACGCTCGAGCCGCAGAACTGCACCGCATGGTTCCACACGGAGGGCGGCACGGCGCGACTCGATGTCTGGGCGCCGACACAAAGCGGCGAAGCGTCCGCGGCGGCGGCGTCGGAGGCCGGCGGCGTCCCGCTTGCGAACGTCGAGCTGACCAAGACGCAACTCGGCGGCGGCTTCGGCCGCCGGGGCGGCTCGCAGGACTTCGTCCGCTACGGCGTCGCGATCGCAAAGCAGGTGCCGGGCACGCCCGTGAAGACGGTCTGGTCGCGTGAAGAAGACATGCAGCACGATTACTACCGGCCGATCAGCCTCACGCGGATGAAGGCCAGCCTCGATGCATCGGGGCGCATGACCGGCTGGTACACGAAGGTCGCCTCCTCGTCGATCGTCGCGAAAATGGCACCCGAGCGGATCAAGAACGGGCTCGACGCATCGGCGTGCACGAGCTTCGTCGATTCGCCGTACGATGTCGCCAATCAGCAAGTCGACTACGCGATGCGCAATACGCACGTCCCGGTCGGCTTCTGGCGCTCGGTCTGGCACTCGCAGAATCCATTCTTCCGCGAGTGCTTCGTCGATGAAGTCGCGCAGGCCGCCGGCAAGGATCCCTACGAATTCCGGCGCTCGCTGTTGCAGGGCGACAAGGCGAAGCGCGATCTGGCGATCCTCGACGCCGTCGCCAAGGCCGCCGGATGGGGCACGCCGTTGCCCGCCGGTGTCCATCGCGGGATCGCCGTGGCGGACGCGTACGGCAGCTATACGGCGGGCGTCGTCGAACTGGCCGTCGACGCGAAGAACCGCATTGCGCTCAAGCGTGTCGTCATCGGTGTCGATCCGGGCTACGTCGTCAATGTCGATGCCGCGAAAGCGCAGATCGAAGGCGGCATCATCTTCGCGCTGTCGGCGATCATGTATGGCGAGATCACGCTGGCCGAAGGACGCGTGAAACAGAGCAACTTCAACGACTACCGGATGCTGTACCTGCGCGATGCGCCGGTCATCGAAGCGGTGCTCGCGCCGACCGGCGGCTTCTGGGGCGGCATGGGCGAGCCGCCGATGGCGAGCGTCGCGCCTGCGATCGTCAACGCGCTGGCTGCGGCTACCGGGAAGCGCGTGCGCGCGTTGCCGCTGATGAATGCGGGCTATTCGCTGGCAACGTCGGCTTAAGGCGGAATCGGACAATCGCGCGGCGAAGTGACGATGCTTTCGCGGTGACTTCCAGGTGCGATCCGCACTCGTTCGCGCGGTTCGTGTCTGCGGTCTTGCTCGTCGCGATCGCCTCGGCATGCGCAGCCGGCGACGCGCTCGTGGCGTATCGGGTCGACGGTGGTGGTATTTCTGCACCGCTCGGCGGCCTGACCGGCGATGTCGATCGCGGACGCGCACTCGTTTCGGCGCATGAGGCAGCCAACTGCGTGCTGTGTCACGCGGTGCCCGTCGACGTTGCGCCGCGCGCCGGCGATCTCGGACCGTCGCTCGCGAGCGTCGGCAATCGACTGTCGGTGGCGCAGTTGCGACTGCGCGTCGTCGATTCGTCGCGCATCAACGCGGAGTCGATCATGCCGCCGTACTACCGGGTGAATGGACTGAGCGACGTCGCGGCTCAATATCGCGACAAGCCGATTCTTTCGGCGCAGCAAGTGGAGGACGTCGTCGCATGGCTCGCGACGCTGCGTTGAGGTCGAGGCGATGAGCATCCAATGTCCGGCGCGGCCGGGCCGCCGCAAGCTCCTTGCACGCGCGGGCGCATGGTGCGCGATCGCTGCGGCGGCGCCGCTGCGCGCCGCATCACCGGCGTTGCCCGTGTCGCCGGAGTTGCCGCATTTCCGCGCGCTCGACGAGTATCTGGCCGGCCGTGCACCGCGGATGGAGCGGCTCAGCCTCGAGGTGCCGCGCATCGCCGACAACGGCAACGCCGTCCCGATGCGCGTGTCGGTACCGGGACCGTTCGCGGCCGGCGCGCACGTCACGGCGATCCGCCTCTACTCCGAGAAAAACCCGGTGCCGCTGATGGCGCTGTTCGAGTTTCCCCGGCCGCTCGAGCGGATCGAAGTGGATTCGCGGATACGGCTCGCGGGGACGCAGCGGGTCAGCGCAGTCGCCGAAACGGCCGATGGCGTTCTGTATGCGGCCGTCGCCGAGATCTCGGTGACGGTCTCCGGGTGTCTCGACGGAACGTGACGCCGTGGCATTCGCGCGCATCCAGGTGCAGCCGTCGGTCAGCCGCGGGGGGACGTTCGAGGTGCGGATGTCGATACGGCATCCGATGGAGACCGGCTTTCGCGTCGACGACACGGGCCGGACGATTCCGCGCAACACGATTCGCGAACTCGTCTGCCGTTACAACGGCGTCGACGTCTTTCGCGCGAGCCTGGGTTCGGGCATCGCGGCCAACCCTTACCTGCGGTTCTTCGTCACGGCAGTCGAGTCCGGTGAACTGTTGTTCACATGGGTCGACGATACGGGCGAGCGAGGGGACGCGCGCGCGAGAGTCGAGGTCGTTGGATGAAGCGTCTGCTGTGCGTCGTCGGGCTGGCATGCGCGTGGACGTGCCATGCAGAGCCGCGCGCGCTTTCGCTCGACGCACTCAAGTCCGGCAGCGCGTACGCGGGCGCCGACGTGCGCGCGATGCAGGCCGACGATCTCCAGAATCCGGGCATGCTGTGGGTCGAGCGCGGAGCGGCGCTGTGGTCGACGCGGCCCGACGGTGCGCACGCGCGCATGCGCGGACTGTCACCGGGCGGGCGCCGCATCGATGAAGGGCGTTGCCACCCGCTATCCGGCGTGGGACGCCGGCGCGGGGCGCGTCGTCGATCTCGAGGACCGGATCAACGCGTGCCGCGTGCGACAGATGCAGGCGTCGCCGTTGCCGCGCGAATCCGACGACCTGCTCGCGCTGACGTCGTTCGTCGCGAATGCATCGCGCGGGATGCCGCTCGCCGTCGACATCGAAGGTCCCGCGCACAGCGCATGGGAGCGCGCACGCACGTTCTACTATGCACGGCATGGCCAGATGAACCTGGCGTGCGCGAGCTGCCACGAGCAGAACAGCGGCAAGCGGCTGCTCGCGGAGACGATCAGCCAGGGTCACGGCAATGCGTGGCCCGCATATCGGCTCGAATGGCAGACACAGGGATCGCTGCAGCGGCGGCTTCGCGCATGCCTGTATGGCATCCGGGCCGAGATGCCGAGTGAAGGATCGCAGGACCTGACCGATCTCGAGCTCTTCCTCGCGTGGCGGGCGGCGGGCCTGCCGATCGAGACGCCCGGCGTGCGGCGCTGAATCGCGGTTCAGGAATTCGCAACCCCGGCGGCCGCTTCCGCGTATCGAGCAAGGCCGTCGAGGCAGCCTTCCCAGCCGTGCGCATGCGACGCGCGCGTTGCGTCGTCGGCGATCTGCTCGTGCAGCACGCTGACGAGGGTTCCGACGCCTGTCGTCTCGAATCGCACGGTCACGCGTTCGGCAGTTGCGGCGCTCGACCCCTCGTCCGCAGGGGAATCGAGTTCGATGCGCCACGTGTAGATCAGGAGCTGCGGCGCTTCAACGACCTCGAAAGCGCCGCCGATCCACAGGACGCGACCGTCCGGGAGGCGATTGCCGATCCGATAGCGCCCACCGACGCGAAGGTCGACCTCCGCGGCGATGCACGCGACGTCGCGTGGTCCCCACCAGCGGACCAGGTGCGACGGCTGCGTCCACATGGCGAACAACGACGCCGCATCGCGGCGGATGACGCGGGTCACCGCGAGCGATGTGCCGGCTGCCGAAACCGCATTCGCGGGCGTCGTCACCGGTGGCGTCGCGGGCGTCGTCGTGGGGAGGCGCGCAATGCCTCGCGCTCGGCGTAGTCCGCCAGGGCTGCCAGCGTTTCCTCCCAGAACGGCCGATAGTGCGCGAGCCAGCGGTCGACATCGCGCAACGGAGCGATGGCGAGCGAGCAGCGATGCGTGCGGCCGTCGATCTCCCGGATGATCAATCCCGCGCCTTCGAGAACCTTCAGGTGGCGCGATATCGCCGGCAGCGATATCCGAAACGGCGCCGCCAGCTCGGTGACGATCGCGGGTCCGCGCGAAAGGCGGCGGTAAATCGCCCGGCGCGTGCGATCGGATAGCGCGCCGAAGACGCGATCGAGGCGGTCCTGCGCCGAAGCGCGCTCGACGGTTGACAGCATGCGGGAAACCGATAGAATCGTAATGCTTAACAGATTAGTTAAATGTTTGCCAAAATGCAAGCGGCGCTCGAGGCGATCGCCGACGGCCCAGACGGAATCGTTCAAAGGAGACGACGATGACCCATCCGATCCACCAGGAAATCACGTTCGACGCCAGTCCCGATCGCGTCTATTCGGCGTTGACCGACGGGCGGCAGTTCGCGGCGTTCAGCGGCGCGCCTGCCGACAACCACGGGGACGCGGGCGGTGCTTTTTCGGGCTTCGGCGGCCACATCGTCGGCCGCAATGTCGAGCTGGAGCCGGGTCGGCGTGTCGTGCAGGCGTGGCGCGCCGCGAGCTGGAGCCCGGGCGTCTATTCGATCGCCAGGTTCGAATTGAATCCCGCAGGCAGCGGCACGCGGCTCGTGTTCGACCAGGCCGGATTCCCGGAAGGCGAGGGCGTGCATCTCGAGCAGGGCTGGCACAAGATGTACTGGGAACCGCTGCGAAAATATCTGGGCCAGGCGAGCGCCTGAGCGGGAGGGCGCGAAGGCGTCGGCGTCATCGCATCGGGTCGCGCTTGAGGATGCGAACCCGGGGCGTGGTCGGCGCCGGCGTCGGTATCGGCCGATACAGCGCGTACACCTGCTGCACGAGCTTCACGTAATCGCGCGTTTCGGCGAACGGCGGCACGCTGTTGTCATGGGTCTCGACAGCACCCGCGCCGGCGTTGTAGGCGGCGAGCGCCAGCGAGAGATCGTTCGCGAAGCGCGCCAGCAGGTCGCGCAGATACCGGGTGCCGATGCGCAGGTTCGTCGCGGGATCGAGCAGCTTCTGCAGGGTCGAGCGTCGCGAATCGCCGATCACGCCGTAGCGCGCGCCGGTTTCCGGCAGCACTTGCATCAATCCGATCGCGCCTTTGTCGGACAGCGCGAGCGGATCGAACGCCGATTCGACTGCGACGACGGCCTTCACCAGTGCCGGATCGAGGCCGTTCTGCCGCGCGGCGGTTTCGATCTGGCGCTCAAAGGGGCGCGTTACGCCGGGATCGGTCGCGCGCTGGTACAGGCGCGTTCCCGCGAGCGCCGCGGCGGCGCGCGTGCGCTCGTCCGGCGCGCTCGGCACGTCCAGCGTTGTCGCGCCCTTGAAGAAGAGCTGGTAGCGTGCGTCGAGCTGCCGATTGGCGATGTGCGAATGACCTTGCTCGTCGACGTAGGCCCACAACTCGCCTCGCGCGTCGGCAGCCTGCAGCGAGCAGGCGACGAGCGACAGCGCCGCCCATCTCATCCGCGGAGTGCGTCGTGCGGCGCGGGTCGCGCCCGTGTCGGCGGCACGATGAAGAACAGCGGCGTCAGCGCGTAGGCGACGAATGCGAGATAGACATCCAGCCACGCAATGGCGGCGCCAAGCAGGTAGAACACGACGCCGACGTACGACTTGCGGATAACCTGCGGAACCTGCTCGGCGACGGCGTCAGGCCTGATCAAATGCCGCAGGACATAGGCGTAGAGCGCGATGAACAAGCAGCGTATTGAGCGCCATCACGATGCCGAAAAAGCTGACGGCCAACGCGTTCGTCGGGTACTCGCCCATCAGCGCGGTCGGGAACGGAATGAACGACTGGAACATCAGGAACAATGCATTCAGCCACACCATCGCGTAATTGGCGTGTCGCGCGAGGCCGAGCACGTGGTGGTGGTTCAGCCAGAACTTGCAGACGATGATGAAGCTGATCAGCCAGCTCAGGAATTTGGGCAGCAGCAGGACGAGCTGGTGCGCAAGTTCGCGACGCTCGGGGGTCGTGCAGCGCGGGCACCTTGAGCTCGAGCACCAGCAGCGTGACGATGATCGCGAACACGCCGTCGCTGAACGCCTCGATGCGGCCGAGGCGCAGTTCGCCGCGCGTGAAACGCGCAAGGAGGCGGCGACCCCAGGTCGTCATGCGGGGAACGTCACGGCCCGATTCGCGGAGCAGGAGCCGCGTTCACGGGCTGCGCCCCGGCAGCATCCGCTGCAATACGCGATCATGCCGAATGAAGCGGTGGTACAGCGCCGCCGCGGCGTGCAGTCCGATCAGGGCGAGCAATGTCCAGGCGATCAGCACGTGCGCATCGCCGGCCGCGAAGCCGATCCGCGATTGCGCCGGGACGAGATGAGGCAGCGGAATCGCGCCGAACAGCGTGATCTTCCAATCGCGGGCCGATGCGGCAGCCCAACCGAGCAAGGGGCCCGCGGCGAGCAGCAGATAGAGAAGAACATGCGTCACCCGCGCGACCGATCGCTCCCAGGCCGGCATGTCCGCGCTCGCAAGCGGCACCGGATGCCCGATGCGCCATAGAATGCGTACCGCAATGACCACGAGAATGAGCGCGCCGATCGACATGTGAAGATTGATCAGCGTCTCCGGGACCGTGTCGCGGTGGATATCCGGCATGGCGATCGCGACGACGAACTGCGCGAACACCAGGACGAAGACCAGCCAGTGCAGCCACTTGGCCGTCGCCCCGTAGGACGTTTCGTTCGCGGCCGGCGCCGGCAGCGGATCGTAGTATCGATGATGGGGGTAGCACCAGGTCCAGCCCTTGCCGCGCTCGAGCGGCCGGATGATCGGGTGCCCGGTCGCGTTGAAATGCGCTAGCGCATGCGCTTGCGGCGAATCCTCGCAGCAGCCGACGTGACCGCACGACATGCAGACGCGAAGCGCAGTCCAGTTCAGGCCGAGTGCGAGGCATTCCTCGCAGCCGTTCGTTCGTGGCGCAGGGTTGCCGATCAGGTCGAAATGCTCGCAGCGATCCCCGCTCATCGGCCGCTACTTGTTCGCCGGCAGGCTGCCCTGCACGCCTTCGACGTAGTAGTCCATCTTCGACAGCTCTTCGTCGGTGATCGTCTTGCCCGCCGCCACGCGCTCCTTGCCCGTGTTGTCCTTCATCGGGCCGGTAAACGGATGCAGCTTGCCGGCGCCGATGTCGGCTTCCGCCTTCTGCACCAGGTCCTGCGCGTCCTTCGGCACCGTCGGCTCGAACGGCCCCAGCTTGATCATGCCTTCCTTGATGCCGCCCCAGACGTTGGTCGGGCTTCCATGTGCCGGCGAGCACGCGACTGCGCGACGCTTCGTGTAGAACTCGCCCCATGGTGCGTCATGGCGGTGAGCTGCGCCTTCGGGCCGTATTTCGACATGTCGGAGTGATAGGCGAACGCGTAACTTGCCCTTCTCCTCGGCGGCCTGCACGACGGCGGTCGAGTCGGTGTGGTGCGTCAGGACGTCGGCGCCCTGCGACGATCAGCGTCTTCGCCGCCTCGCGCTCGTTGCCCGGGTCGAACCACGAGTTGACCCAGATCACGCTCACCTCCGCCTTCGGATTGACGCTGCGCATGCCGCGCGCGAACGCGTTGATCCCCATGACCACCTCGGGAATCGGGAACGCGGCGACGTAGCCGACGATGTTCGTCTTCGTCATCTTGCCGGCGACGATGCCCGTCGAGGTAGCGGCCTTCGTAGAAGCGCGCGTTGTAGTGCCGACGTTCGTCGCCGTCTTGTAGCCGGTCGCATGCTTGAAATCGACGTTCGGGAAACTGCTTGCGCGACCTTGATCGTCGGGTTCATGTAGCCGAACGTCGTCGTGAAGATCGATCTTGTTGCCGCTTTGCGCGAGCTCGCGGATCACGCGCTCGGCGTCGGCGCCTTCGGGGACGTTCTCGACGTACTTCGTCTTCACCTTGCCGCCGAGCGTCTTCTCCATCTGCTTCCGCGCCGATGTCGTGCTGGAACGTCCAGCCGGCGTCGCCGATCGGGCTCACGTAGACGAAGCCGACCTTGAGCGGCTCCTTGGTCTGCGCCGCGGCGGGCAGCGCAAGCGCGACGGCGCAGGCGCAAAGCGCCGCGAGCGTCATTCTGCGGGTCAGGCGGACATCGTGGTCTCCTCGGTGTAGGACTGCACCCGGCCGTCTGGCCGGAGCAGCTCGGGCGGCATTGTACCGCCGCAAGCGCCGCCAAGTTCCACACTGCGACGCAACGGCCGCGTGGCGTCGTCCTATTCGGGATGGTACGGCTTGCCGAGCGACACCGGCGAGTTGAGCCGGATCATCGTCGCGTCGCGCGAGATGATCACGAGCACGACGATCGTCGCCAGGTACGGCAGCATCGACAGCAACTGCGACGGGACGTCGACGCCGGCGCGCCTGCGCCTGGAACTGCGCGATCGTCACGCCGCCGAACAGGTACGCGCCGAGCATGCACGCGCCACGGCCGCCAGGTCGCGAACACCACCAGCGCCAGCGCGATCCAGCCGCGGCCCGCGGTCATGCCCTCGACCCACAGCGGCGTGTATGCAACGCGAGAGGTAGCGCGCCGCCAGGCCCGCCATCGCGCCGCCGAAGATCACGGCGAGTAGCGGATGCCATCACCGGATAGCCGATCGCGTGCGCCGACTCCGGCGACTCGCCGACCGCGCGCAGCACGAGGCCCGCGCGCGTCCGGTACAGGAACCAGTGCGATCGCGGCGAACAGCGCGAGCGACAGTAGACGAGCGGGTGGTGGCGGAACAGCAGCGGGCCGACGACCGGCAGATCGGCTGAGCACCGGGTATCGACGAGCGGCCTGATGCCTTCGATGACGACGCTCACGTAGTCGCGTGCCGACGAACGCCGAGAGCCCGACGCCGAACAGCGTCAGCGCGAGGCCCGTCGCGACCTGGTTGGCGTGCAGCGTCAGCGCGAGGACGCGAAGATCAGCGACAGCGCAGCGCCGCCGCCAGCGCACCGGCGCCCACGCCGAGCCACGGCGACTGCCGGTCTGTCGCCGCGACGATGAACGCCGCGATCGCGCCGACCAGCATCATGCCCTCGACGCCGAGGTTGAGCACGCCGGATCTCTCGATGACCAGCTCGCCCAGCGCCGCGAACACGAGCGGCGTGCCGGCGGCGAGCGTCGCAGCGACGAGGTGCGCGAACGTGTCCATCGCGTCAGGGCCGTCGTCGCGGTCGATGCCGCCGCGGCCGGACGCACGATCGCGCAGCCGATAGTTCGACGAACACGTCGGCGGCGAGCAGGAAGAACAGCAGCATGCCCTGGAACACGCCGGTCACCGCCGAGGGCAGCGCGAGGTTCATCTGCGCCGCCTCGCCGCCGATGTAGAGCAGCGACATCAGCAGGCTCGCGAACACGATGCCGACCGGATGCAGCCGGCCGACGAAGGCGACGATGATCGCGGCGAAGCCGTAGCCGGGCGAGATCGACGGGCGGAGCTGGCCGAGCGGCCCCGCGACCTCGGCGACGCCGGCGAGCCGGCGCACGCGCCGCCGACGAGCATGCCGAGCCAGACATTGCGCTCGCGCGGAGATGCCGGCGTAGCGCGCCGCGGCCGGCGCGAGCCCGCGACGCGCATCTGGAAGCCGCGAAGCTCCTGCGCATGAATACCCAGGCGACCGCGACGACCGCGAGCGCGATCGAGGAACGCCGACGTTGAGCCGCGTGCCGGCGAAGAGGATCGGCAGCAGCGCGCTGTCGGTGAACGTGCTTCGACTGCGGGAAGTTGTAGCCCTCGGGATCGCGCCAGGGCCCGTGCACCAGCTAGCGACAGCAGCAGCTGCGCGACGTAGACGAGCATCAGGCTCACCAGGATCTCGTTGGCGTTGAAGCGCGTGCGCAGCAACGCGGGAATCGCCGCCCACAGCCATGCCGCCGAGCGCGCCGGCGACGAGCATCGCCGGCAGCAGCCAGCGCCGCTGGTGCTGCGTCTGAAGCAGCGAGCGCGACGCCGCCGCCGCAGATCGCGCCGAGCGATGAACTGGCCTTCGGCGCCGATGTTCCAGACGTTGGCGCGGAAGCCGACCGCGAGCCCGATCGCGATCAGCATCAGCGGCGTCGCCTTGAGCAGCAGCTCGGCGACGCCGTAGCGCGTCTCGACCGGCTCGACGAAGAAGACGTCGAAGCCTGCGACCGGATCCTTGCCGAGCACCGAGAACAGCACGAAGCCGACGACGAGCGTGAGCGACGACCGCGAGCAGCGGCGACAGCGTAGCGCATCAGCGCGCGACGGCTCGGGCCGCGCCTCAAGCTTGACCGCATGCGATCGCTCTCCGCGGCGCGGTTGCGCCGTTCGGCTCGCGAACAATGCCGCTCATCCAGCACGCCGATCTCCTCGACGCTGGTCTGCGCGGTCGGCTTCGCCGGCGACAGCCGCCCTTGCGCGATCACCGCGAGGCGGTCGCAGATCTCGAACAGCTCGTCGAGCTCCTCGGAGATCGACGAGCACGGCGACGCCGCGTCGCGCAGGTCGATCAGCGCCTGCCGGATCAGCGCCGCGGCGCCGACGTCGACGCCCCAGGTCGGCTGCGCGACGACAGCACCTTCGGGTGCTAGCATGATCTCGCGGCCGACGATGAACTTCTGCAGGTTGCCGCCCGACAGGCTCCGCGCCGCGGCGTCGGGCCCGCTCGCACTTGACGTTGAAGCGCTCGATCACGTCGCGCGCGAACTCGCGCACGCGTCGCGTGCGGATGAAGCCGTGCCGCGACCAGCCGCGGCCGGTGCGCGTGAGCAGCGCGTTCTCGGCGAGCGACAGCGCCGGCACGGCGCCGCGGCCGAGCCGCTCTTCGGGCACGAAGTGCAGCCCGAGCGCGCGGCGCTGCGCCGGCGTCGAGCCGCCCGGCCGGCGCGCCGCAGATGCGGATCGCATCGGCGCGCGCCGAGCGGTCCTCGCCCGACAGCGCGGCCAGCAGCTCCTGCTGGCCGTTGCCCGAGACGCCGGCGATGCCGACGATCTCGCCGGCGCGCACCTCGAGGTCGATATCGCGCAGCGTCGTGCCGAACGGATCGTCGGCGTCGCGAGCGACGAGCGCCGTCGAGCGCGAGCCGCGCGTCTCGCCCGGCGTCGCGGCGGCTGCAGCTGGCACTGCGGCAGGTCGCTGCCGATCATCAGCCGCGCCAGGCTGCTGCGGCGTCTCCTGCGCGCGGATCGCACGTCGCCGGTGACCCGGCCGCCGCGCAGCACGGTCGCGCGTGTGGCACAGCGCGCGGATCTCGTCGAGCTTGTGGCTGATGTAGAGGATGCTGCAGCCCTCGGCGGCGAGCTGGCGCAGCGTCTCGAACAGCTTCTGCACCGCCTGCGGCGTCAGCACCGACGTCGGCTCGTCCATGATCAGCAGCTGCGGGTTCTGCAGCAGGCAGCGCACGATCTCGACGCGCTGGCGCTCGCCGACCGACAGCGTGTGCACCAGCCGCGCGGATCGACCGGCAGGCCGTAGCTCTGCGGACACCTCGCGGATGCGCGCGGCAGGCCGCGCCGGCGCGGTGCCGCGTCGAGCGCGAGCGCGATGTTCTCGGCGACGGTCAGCGTCTCGAACAGCGAGAAGTGCTGGAACACCATGCCGATGCCGAGCGCGCGCGCGCGCCGGGCTGGCGATCGTGCACCGGCTGGCCGTCCCAGCGGATCTCGCCGGCGTCGGGCTGGACGACGCCGTAGATGATCTTCATCAGCGTCGACTTGCCGGCGCCGTTCTCGCCCAGCACCGCGTGGATCTCGCCCGGCAGCACCGTCGAGGTCGACGCCGTCGTTGGCGACGACCGCCGGGTAGCCTTGGTGATGCCGCGCAACGGCTGAGCCGCGGCGCAGCGGCCGTTGGCGCGGCGCCGCCGGGGATCCCGGAATCGATCATGGCGCGGATTATCCGGGTCGGCGCGTACTTTGCGTAACGGCGCCCGCAGCCAGGTCACCGGTCTTGGCCGTTCCGGGCCGGCGCCGCCGGGCCGCGCGGGCACCGAAGCGGCCTGCCCGGGCGCCCTCCCGCGTCAATACGTGATGGTCATCGGCGACGTCGCTACCGAATAGGCACCGACACCGGCGTCCTGCAGGGGTGGGAGCAGGCCGTAGGCCGTATGCGTGTTCGTCAGTTGCGAGTGCCCGGGATTCAACCGCATCGTGCCGGCGACCGGTTCCTGAGGACCCGGTGCCGTCGCCCCATACCTGGGTGCGCGCGCTGTCGGAATAGAGGTTATAGCCGAGGCTGTGGCGGGCGCCGCTTTTCATCTGGCGCTGCACGAACGAATTGCTCGCGCCGGCCGAAAAAGCAATCGAGTAACAGACATTGTTGTTGCCGCCGCCGTCACTCGCGTCGAGCGTGCACGTTACGCTCAGCGTGGTCGTCGTGGTCGACGGGGTCGCGCTGAACACGTCGTAGCTGCCGAAGTCCGCGGCCGGCGCGCCGACGTTGCACGTCACGGCAGATGCGGCGCCGGCCAGGGCGAGCCAGGCTGCGCAGCCTGGTGCAAACATGCGCAGCGAATGAGCCGTCATCGCGCGACTCCGTGGCAGACGTAAGTTCCGAGCTGCGGCACCGGTTCATCTGTAGCCAGGCATCGCGACATCGAAATCGCAATGCCGATCGCGCCACGTCGCGTGCAGGCAGTTGCTCGCGGCGAGGCCCGTCACGTACGCTTCGCCGCCCAAGGCGACCGGAAAGCGCTCCGGGTGACCATCCACCTCGACATAGGCGCCGGACGGCAGATCGCCGCCGTCGTCCAGCACGATGTGCAACGTCGCGCCGTGCGAGCGGCGCGCCGGAAAGTCGAACAGGACGCCGCTGCGGAAATACGGAACGGCTTCGATCGACAGCGCGTCGACGGTGGCATCGAGCGGCAGATCGCGCTGATCGATCGATACGCGATTGTGGTCGTACGCGCGCAAGCGCGGCAGCACCGCGTATCCGTCGGGGCCGGTGCGCCCGACGACCTGGTTGTCGAGCAGGACACCGACGCCGGGATAATCGTCCACGCGCACGACGCCGAAGCTGTCGGTGATTTCCCGCCCAATGAACGGGTGGCCGCCGACGACGCCGATTCCGCCCGCGACGCTCGCGCGCACGCCGTCGTGACCGTCGAATCGCGTCGCGTCGAGCGTGTAGGTGCCGGCGTCGGTCTGCCAGGCCACGCCGGCCTGCACATCGTTGCCGCCGCGCGCCTCGACGTTATAGCCGAATCCCGGTCCCGCGGGCAGGCCGCGCTGTACCGTCAGCGTCGTGGTGTCGTGATCCCCGCCGCTGCCGCGCGCGCGTTCGTAACCGGCGCTTGCGAGACTCCGGTCGCCCCAGGGTAGTGCGATCGTGGCGGTCACGACGCGGCTGCCGTCGGCGCCGAAGATCCGGATCGCCGACAGCGACAGGACACCCCAGCGTCCGAGCGAAACCGTGTATCCCAGCGACGCCAATTCGACCCCGGGCGTGGCTCGATAGGCCTGGCGGACGTACGTCAGATTGGCGCTTCCCGCCGCACCGAACTGGTAGCCGATGGTTCCGCTCGTCTGCTGCTTCGGCGCCGGGTTGTCCGGGGTATCGCCGAGCTGGTGGAACGCGCTCGAGGCCCACTGCGAGCTTGCCGTCAAGCTGAAGCGATCGATGTCGCGCTCGAAGCCCACGCTCGCGAGCGAGCCGCCGCCATCGCGACTGCCACTGCCGGCAACCGCGCCGCTGACGACGCCGACGCCACGCCACAACCATGTCGCCGCGACGCCGGCCGTGGCGCGATCGCGCGCTGCCTCGCCGCGCGCTTCGAGCGTCAATTCATTGCTGATTCCGCGGCGGTACGTGACGGCGCCAAACGCCGGGCCGTAGTCGCTGCTTTCGATGCCGAAGTTGTCGCGCTCGAAACCGGCCTCGTAGGCGAATTGCGCGAGACCGGGCGCGAGCAGGTCGGTACTCGCGTAAAAGGGCCGGGTGATCACCTGCTCGCGTCCGAACAGATCGCGCACGACGAGTTGCACCTGGCCGCCGCCGGTCACGGTGGGAACGTTGGTGATCGAGAACGGACCCGGCGGAACGTTGCGTTGCGCGACCAGCGCGTTGTTGACGAACACATCGACGGTCGAAGGCAACGCGGCTTGGCCGTTCGCGGCGATTTCGGGGAACGTGACAAATCCCGGTTGCGTCCCGAAATTGGTCGCGTACTGGAAGCCGCCGAAGCGGAGCGCGCGTCCCCATGCGCCCGGGACGCCGATCGCGTCGCCGATCCGAAGCGACGCAAGCTGTGCCGGAAAGTCGGTCGTCCACGTCGATTCCAGGCGCACGACGCTGCGCTCGATTCGTTGTGCTGCGCGAGCGCGCTGTTGACGAAGACGCCGGCGCGCGTGAACCATCCGGCTTCGAATTGACCTGCGAAATTCGTGTCGCCGTCGGCGCGCGATGCGAACAGCTCGTAGTTGAGAAAACCGCCGCTCGCCGAGTGCGCGGGGTTGTGTCCTGGGCGCGCCCTGCCACGGTAATGTCGAGACGGCAAACGCCGCGGGCGGCGCGCGCACGGTCAATTGCCCGGTGACGGGATCGAAATCCACGCTCGTCTGCGCCAGCGCATCGAGCGGGTAGTAGGGCTTTCCGGCGTAGAGACATGCGCTCGACGTCGGCGGCCGCAACCGCCAGCCGGCGAAGGTCGCCGCCGACGCCACCACCGGCCGTCGCTGCTGCGCAGGCGATTTCCGCTTCGTCCGCGGTCTGCGTGTTGACCGTGATGAGAAGCAGCATCTCCTGGACGGGCTCCGGCGTCACCGCCTGCGGCGGAGGCAGAGCCTGGGTCTCGGCGGCGGCGGGCGCGGCGCCGACGGCTGCCACCAGGGCTAGTGCGGCAACCGCGGTCCTAACGCGCAACCGGGACGTCGGCATCGAAATCGCCAACATCGGTATGCGTGCTGACCCGCATCATCGCCGCGGCGGATGGCGCATCGGGCACGAGCGTCCATTCGCGCGCTTCGCCCGGGAGCACGTAGTTCAGCGACGATTCGCGCGCGATCGCGTCCGCGCCGTCGCGCTCGCGCAACGCGATGTCCGTGATCTTCGTGTGAACATTGCTGCGGTTGTGAACGCGCAGCTTCAGGTGGCCATCGGGCGAGGCCGCGCAGGTCCACACAAGGTCGGGACGCGAAGGCGAGCTTGGCGCAACGAAGACGGGTAGCCCGACGCGAACGGCCACACGCAGCCCCATTCGGCCCGGCAACGGCGTGGTCGACGGGATCTCCTGCACGAAGAGCCGGAACGCGAGTTCGCGCTCCGGGTCGACGCGCCGGCGCAGCCCCACCCGGATGATCTGCGCGCCGCCCGGGGCGATCGTTGCGATCGGCGGCGTGACCAGTGCATCCGTCGTCGGCATGTAGACATCGTCACCATTCACCTGGGACCATGCCCTGATCGACATCTGGACGACGACGTCTTCGGCGCCGTCGTTGCGAAGCGTGATCGCGGCCGTCGTGTTGGCTCCGCCGAGATCGACGCGTACCGGATTCACCTGGAACGATCCGGCGCATGCGGGCATGCCCGCGGCCACGCTCACAAAAAAGGCGGCCGCGAGGGCCGCCCCTGGGAACATTCCCATGTTCATCCCGCTGGTCGCGTTCCCTGCGCGTTCCGCACGGCGCGCCCGTGAAATCAGAAGTTCACGGTTGCGACGACGGTGTCGGTATAGGCACCGACGCTGATGTCCTGCGCCGCTGCGATCGAGCCGCAGACGTTGTACGTGCGCGACGATTTGCTCGCGGGTACCGTGGGCGTGAATATCGCGGCGCCGGCCGTTCCCCACACCTGCGAAAGCGTGCCGCAGACGCTTCCGGGTGCAGTGGTTGGCGGCTGGTAGAGCTCGTAGGACAGGAAATCAGTGGCGTTGGTCATGCGTCGTACGCTGCCCGACGCGTTGCTGCCGAGGCCCAGCGTGACGGTCGGTGCCGATCCCTTCGTACAGGCAATGGCGACCGTTCCGCTGCCGGTCTGCGCCGTCGCCGCGTTGGCGCCGATCGGATCGTACGTAACGAAATCGACGGCCGTCGTGCTGATCGTGCAATTGGCATTGACCTGGACCTTCACCGTCAGGTTGGATTGCGCGGTACCCGCGCAGTGCAGGCCCGCCGGCGATCGCGGCGAGAATACCGGCCGCAAGGAGACTGCGTTTGAGGCGTTTCGTCACGTTGCACTCCCTCTAGGATGATGTCTTGCCGGTATGTCGGCGCTTCCCAAGAAACGCGCCGGCTCCGGAACGTCCAATGCATGCGGCTCCGGGGCGCGTGCCTCGCGCTGCCGTGCCGAGGGGGTGCTACGCAGCATTCATGCCATCGGCCTGACGAACGGTCGTGGCGATGGCTGCCGATGCCCGATCCCGGAATGGCCTCCGCCCGACAGCGCGAATGATTCCCATTGCCGATCGGACGGCGGCTCATCGCGCCAATGGCGCTTGGGGGCCGGCCGCGGCTTTCACGCCGACTGCCCCAGCCCGGCACTTCCGGCCGCGTGGCGTGCGTCCGGACGATCCGGTGCGGCTTGCGACGTCAGCGCTTGCGCAACGCCGGCACGCTACGCGGCACGCGGGCGTGATCCGCCGCGGCGTCGCGCACGACGAGCAATTCGGCGGCGATGGCGACGGCGATGGCGCCCGGGTGCTTGCTCCTGATCGCGACGCCCTCGGTGCCGATCGGGCAACGGACGCGCGCGGCGGCTTCCGGCGGGAACCCGCGCACGGCCAGCCGCCGCTCGAATTGCGCGCGCTTCGATTTCGAGCCGATCAGTCCGAGATAGCGCCAGTCGTCGCGCAAGAGCGCCGTCTCGATCAGCGTGAAATCGAGCGCATGGCTGTGAGTGGTCACGACGACGAACGCGCCCGTCGGGGCCGTGCCGAGCTCGTCTTCGGGCGCATCGCTCACGACCGCTTCGACGTTGGCGGGCATGGCGGCCGGGAAATCCTCGGCACGCGAATCGATCCAGTGACCTGCGCCGGCAGCCCGCCCAGCACGTGGCCAACGCGCGCCCGACATGGCCGTTGCCGAAGACCAGGATGGGAAACGGATCGGGCCGCTCGATCTGGATCAGCAGCGATTCGCTGTCGTCGCGCGCCGTGCGCACCAGCGCGGCACCTCCTCCGGCACCGGCAAGCCGGGTCCGCGCAAGTGCGATCGCCGCTGATTCCAGGGTCCCGTCGCCAAGGGTTCCCCGCACGTCGTCGGCGGTGACCACCAGGCGTTCCGAGCCGCCATCGCCGCCCGCCACGCGGGTGACGAGCGCAAACGGCGCATTCGTGCGCGCATTGGCGATCGCCGCCTCGAGCCACGCGCTCGCCCCGCGATCGACTCTTGAAAACGCGAGCGTCGCGACGCCACCGCAACATTGGCCGAGTCGCGCCGCCAGGGGAAGCGGACGATCCACGTGCCGCATTGCGTGCCGGCCGCGAGTGCGCTGCGCGCAATTCTCGTCGCCTCGTATTCGAGATGGCCCCCGCCAATCGATCCTGCGCATCCGCGTTCCGACACGACCATCGCCGTCCCGGTCTCGCGCGGCGTCGACCCTTGCACCGTCGCCACGACGACGAGCACCACGTGCTGGTCGCTCGCCAGCGCATCGGCAAGAGGCTCGAGCCAGGGAACGCCGATTGCGACGCGGCTGGTCATGTCGATGTCACCGAGCCGTGGTGGGGACCGCCGGGCGTTTCGCGGCGGCGGCCGTGGCTGCGGCCCGCGCCCGGAGCTCTTCGACGGCTTCGAGGATTCGCTCCGGCGTCGCGGGCGCCGACAGCCGCGGCGCCAGGCGGTAGTCCGCGACGCTGGCGATCGCATCGCGCAGCGCGTGAAAACCCGACAGCGCCAGCATCAGCGGCGGTTCGCCGACCGCTTTCGAGCGGTAAATCGTCTCTTCGCGATTGGGCGCGCCGTAGAACTCGACGTTGAACCGTCGGCGGGACATCGCGCGACGTCGGGAATCTTGTACGTCGAGGGCGCGTGCGTCTGCAATTCGCCGCGCTCGTTCCACGCAAGCTCTTCCATCGTGAGCCAGCCCCAGCCCTGGATGAAGCCGCCTTCGATCTGGCCGCGGTCGATCGCGGGATTGAGCGACGCGCCGACGTCGTGCAGGATGTCGACGGCGAGCAGCCGATGCTCGCCGGTCAGCGTGTCGATCGCGACTTCGGACACCGCCGCGCCGTACGCGAAATAGAAGAACGGACGGCCGGTCAGCGTCTTGCGGTCGTAGTGGATCTTCGGCGTCGCGTAGAACCCGGTAGCCGACAGCTGCACGCGCGCGTGGTACGCCCGGTCCACGAGCTCGGCGAACGGCAGCTGCATGCTCGCCGACGCGGACGACGCCGCCCGCGATCTCGACGGTGTGCGGGCGTCGCACCGAGCGCTCGCGCGCCGCGAACGCGACGAGCCGCTCGCGCAGCGTACGCGCCGCAGCGCGCGCCGCCATGCCGTTGATGTCGCTGCCCGACGAAGCCGCGGTGGGCGACGCGTTCGGCACCTTGCTCGTGTCGGACGCCGACGCGCGCACCGATTCGCAGCGGGACGCCGAGCTCGTGGGCGACGATCTGCTGCACCTTGATGAAGAGGCCCTGACCCATCTCGGTGCCGCCGTGATTCAGCAGCACGGTGCCGTCGCGGTAGACATGCACCAGCGCGCCGGCCTGGTTGTAATGCGTCGCGGTGAACGAGATGCCGAACTTGACCGGCGTCAGCGCGATGCCGCGCTTGATCGACCGGACTGGCGCGATTCCACGCGGCGATCTCGCGCCGCCGCGCGCGATAGCCCGCACGCACCTCGAGATCGCGCGATCAGCTCCGGGCGCGATGTTGTCCTCGACGGTCATGCCGTACGGCGCGACGTTGCGCTCGGTGACACCGTAGAGGTTCGCGTTGCGCACATCGAGCGGATCGAGTCCGCGCGCGCGGGCGATTTCGTCGATGATCGCCTCGATCGCGAACATTCCCTGCGGTCCGCCGAACCCGCGAAACGCCGTGTCGGACACCGTGTGCGTCTTGCAGCGGTAGGAATGGATCGCCACGTGCGGGAGCCAGTACGTATTGTCGACATGGAACACCGCGCGGTCGTTCACCGGTCCCGACAGGTCCGCCGAAAAGCCGCAGCGCGACGCGAGCGTGACGTCGAGTCCGAGGATCCGTCCGGCGTCGTCGAATCCGACGTCGTATGCGTACTGGAACGCATGCCGCTTGCCGGTGGAGCGCATGTCGTCGTCGCGATCGAGCCGCAGCTTGACCGCGCGCCCCGTCCTTCGCGCGAGGAGCGCCGCAGCGCAGGCGATGAGCGACATCTGCGTTTCCTTGCCGCCGAATCCTCCGCCCATCCGCCGGCATTCGACGACCACGTCGTGATCGGAGAGACCCAACGCGCGCGCAACCATATGCTGCACTTCGCCCGGGTGCTGCGTCGACACCTGGATATGCATGCCGCCGCGCTCGCGCGGCACGGCCAGCGCGACCTGTCCTTCCAGATAGAAGTGATCCTGACCGCCGCACGCGAGCGTTCCGCAGAGGCGGTGCGGCGACGCGCGCAGCGCCTGCGCGGCGTCGCCGCGCGTCACGTGCACCGGCGGCAGCACGTACGATTGCGCGGCCATTGCCGCGTCGATCGTCAGGAGCGCCGGCAGCGGCGTGATGCGCACGCGGGCGAGCTTCGCTGCCGCACGCGCGGCGTTCGCGCTCGTCGCCGCAACGGCGAACAGCGGCTGTCCGGCGAATTGCACGATGCCCTCGGCGAGGATGGGATCGTCGCGCTGGATCGGACCGACGTCGTTGACGCCCGGAACTTCCGCGGCCGTGATGACAGCGACCACGCCGGACGCGGCGCGCACCGGCTCGAGATCGAGGCCGTCGAGCCTCCCGTGCGCGATCGCACTGACGCCGAGCGCCGCATGCAGCGTCCCGCGCGGCTCGGGCAGGTCGTCGGTGTAATCCGCTTCGCCCGCGACGTGCAGCGCCGCCGAATCGTGCGGCACCGGAGCGCCGACGACCACGGCGGCATCCTCGAAGCGCGAACGCGGCGCGTTCATCGGTTCGGCCGAACGCAGCCGCAATAACCGGTGCCGCAAGACGGATCGGGCGGATTCATGGGGAAGGATTCAATCGGCGACCAGCGCTTCGACGCGCGTCGGCGCAGCGCCTGCTTCCCCGGCCTCGAGCCAGCAACGGCGCAGCAGGTTGCCGAGCACGGTGCGCCGGTAGGACGCGCTCGCGCGCATGTCATCGATCGGCGCGAACTCCCGCGCAAGGATTGCCGCCGCGCGCTCGATCGTCGCCTGCGTCCACGGCCGTCCCGCCAACGCCGCTTCGGTGGCCCGGGCGCGCACGGGCGTGGCGGCGACGCCACCGCAACCGATTCGGGCCCGCTCGATGCGGCCGGCGCGGACGGTCAGCGCGAAGCATGCGAACACCGCGGAGATATCCTGATCGAAGCGCTTGCTGATCTTGTACGCGCGCAGCACGAGATCGGCAGTGCGCGCCGGGACCCGCACGGCCGCGACGAATTCGCCGGGTGCGCGCGCGGTCTTCTGATAACCGAGGTAGAACGCATCGAGCGGCACGTCACGCTCGAGCGATCCGTCGCGCAGCACGATCGTTGCGTCGAGCGCCATCAGCGCCGGCATCGAATCGCCGATCGGCGAGCCATTGGCGAGATTGCCCACGAGCGTGGCGCTGTTGCGGATCGGCACCGACGCGAAGCGCTGCCACGCTTCATCGAGCTCCGGCCACGCCGCGTTCAGCGCCGCGACCGAGTCGGTCAGCGAGACGGCGGCGCCGATCGTGAGGCTCGTCCCGGTATCGCGGATCGTTCCGAGATCCCCGGCATCGCCGACGTAGATCAAATCGCCGAGCATCCGGTGCTGCTTGGTGATCCACAGCGCGAGATCGGTCGCACCGGCGACGATGCGCGCCTCCGGGCGGGCGGCGCATGCCATTGCAAGCTGATCGGCGGTGCGCGGCGCGGACCAGCGCTGACCTGCATGCTCGTATTCGAAAGGCTCGTCACGGGCCAGCATCGCAAGCTCGGCCGCAAGCCGCTCGTCGTCGGGCGACTCCACGCGACTGCCGTCGACCGCGACCCCGGGCGCGCGCCAGCCTTGCGCCGGCGGCAGCTCGTACATGCGCCGCGCGGCGTCCACAATCGGCCGGTAACCGGTGCAACGGCACAGGTTGCCCGACAGTGCGTCATCGATCGCGCGCCGGGACGGTCCATGCGCGTTCTTGTAGAGGCCGAACAGGCTCATCGCGAATCCCGGCGTGCAAAAGCCGCATTGCGACCCGTGGCACTCCACCAGCGCGCGCTGTGCCGGATGGAGATCGCCGTGTGCGTCCCGCAGGCTTTCGACGGAGAAGATCGCCTTGCCGTCGACCGACGGCAGCAGGCGGATGCAGGCGTTGATCGGCTTCCAGGCGATCGCCGCGCCGGAACGCTCGGCCATCACGACCGTGCACGCGCCGCAGTCACCCTCCGCGCATCCTTCCTTGGTGCCCGTGAGACGCTGCTCGTCGCGCAGGAATTCCAGCAGCGTCGTTTGCGGCGACAGGCCGCCGGCATCGACGCGCGCGCCGTTCAGCAGGAAGCGGACAGGCTCGCTCATTTGTCGCCCACGGTTGTCGCCCACAGACGCCTGCATTGTACCGTCTGGTACCCGTGCGCAGGCGGCAGAATGGCCGGTACCGCGTGCTAAGCTTTGACGGATGTGGCCGATGCGAATTGCGCAACCGCTGCGATCGAGCTGATGGCGGCGCTCGCGATTTCCGACACTCCGGACGGCCGGCGCGTGCTCGCGCTGTCCGGCCGGCTCGACGCAACGACAATCCGCCGCGTCTGGTCGGAGGGCCGGCAGGCGATTGCCGCGGCGTCCGGTCGCAGCGTCGTCGTCGACGCCGCGAATGTCGACTACTGCGACGGCGCCGGTGTCGCGCTGCTGATCAATTTGATGCAGCAGCGCAAGCCCGGCGATGTCCAGGTCGCGAACCTCAAGCCGGCGTACGAGTCGCTGCTCCAGCAATTCGACATCGGCCAGGTCGGGCAGGATCTCGACCCGCCGGGACGCCGGCTCCCTGCCGTCGAGGAAGTCGGTGTCATTGCCGCCGGGATGTGGACGGACCTGCGCCAGCAGATCGTGTTCGTCGGCGAGACGACCGCGGCGCTCGCGTACGCGGTGCGACATCCGTCGACCATCCGGTGGAAAGACGTCTGGATGATCTGCGAGCGGGTCGGGGCCGATGCGCTGCCGATCGTCGCGCTGATCTCGTTTCTTCTCGGCGTGATTCTCGCGTTCCAGTCGGCGATCCCGATGCGCAAGTTCGGCGCCGAGATCTTCGTCGCCGATCTGATCGGGCTCGCGATGCTGCGCGAGCTCGGACCGCTGATGACGGCGATCCTGCTGGCCGGCCGCTCGGGCGCCGCGTTCGCGGCCGAAATCGGAACGATGACCGTCAATCAGGAGGTCGACGCGCTGACGACGATGGGTCTCGATCCGGTGCGCTTCCTCGTCACGCCACGCATCATTGCCGCGCTGCTGATGACGCCGCTGCTGACGCTGTTCGCCGACCTCATCAGCCTGCTCGGAGGCGCGTTGACGCTGCAAAGCTTCTCGGTTCCGTTCGTCACGTTCGTTCACGAAGTCGAGGGCATCGTCGATTTTTCCGATTTCATGGCAGGATTCGTCAAGTCGTTCATCTTCGCCGTGCTGATCGCCGGCATCGGCTGCCTGCGCGGACTGCAGACGAGCGCGGGCGCCTCGGCGGTCGGTGACTCGGCGACGCGCGCGGTCGTCTCGGGAATCGTTCTGCTGGTCGTTGTCGACGGGATATTCGCCGTCATCTATTTCGCGCTCGACATCTGAATGGCGCCGACCGACCGCGACGAGCCGATCATCCGCGTCCGCGACCTGACGGTAGGCTATGTGGACGTCACGCTGCTCGAACACGTCGACTTCGACGTGCGCCGCGGCGAGATATTCGTGATCCTCGGCGGATCGGGCAGCGGCAAGAGCACGCTGCTGAAGCACATGATCGGGCTCAACGAGCCGCAGAGCGGCAGCGTCGTCATCGACGGCGACGACATCGTCGCCGCCTCGGGCGACGCCCGGCGCGCGATCCTGCGCAAGTTCGGCGTCATGTACCAGTCGGGCGCGCTGTTCGGGTCGATGACGCTTGCCGAGAACGTCCGTCTGCCGCTCGAGGAATTCACCGATCTCGAGACCGACGAGATCGACCTGATCGCGCGGATGAAGCTCGACGCTCGTCGGCCTGGGACTCTTCACGGGGCACCTTCCGGCGGCCATCTCGGGCGGGATGCAAAAGCGCGCCGCGATCGCGCGCGCAATGGCGCTCGACCCGATGATCCTGTTCCTCGACGAGCCGTCGGCGGGGCTGGATCCGATCACGTCGGCTGACCTCGATGCGCTGATCAAGCGGCTGTCGCGAAATCTCGGCGTCACGTTCGTCGTCGTCACGCATGAGCTCGCCAGCATCTTTGCGATCGCCGACCGCGTGATCATGCTCGACCGGCGCCGGAAGGGCATCGTCGCCGAAGGCGATCCGCGCAAGCTGCGTGACGAGAGCGACGACCCGTGGGTGCGGCAGTTCTTCCGCCGCGAGCCGGAAGCGATGCCGACGTAACATTACGGTCATGAGCCAAAAAGCCAACTACTTCAAGCTCGGCCTGTTCGTGATCGGCGCGGTGGCCGCCGGCGTCGCCGTGCTGCTGATCATCGGCACGGGCCGCTGGCTGAAGCCCCGCACGTTGATGGAGACCTATTTCAACGAATCGGTGCAGGGGCTCGACATCGGCTCGAAAATGAAATACCGCGGCGTCGTCATCGGCGAGGTGACGCGCATCAGCTTCACCTACGTCAAGTACGAGCTGGACAAGCCGATGAACCAGCGCAAGCGCTATGTTCTGGTCGAAGCGCAACTCGAGCCGCGGCTGGTCGGTGGCCGCGCGGCGAACGACATCGCGAGCCCCGAGTCGAGCGCGATCGAAGTCGAGCGCGGCCTGCGGGTGCACCTCGCCCCGCAGGGCATAACCGGGACGAACTACCTCGAGGTCGATTACGTCGATCCCCCGGCACCGGTGCTGCCGATCGACTGGACGCCGGACGCCATCTACATTCCAAGCACGCCATCGACGGTGACGACGTTCGTCAACGCCGCGACCGAGATCATCGATCGTCTGCATCGGCTCGACATCGAGACGATCGTCGCGAATCTGAACAAGCTGCTCGTGACGACCAACGAGCGCGTCGCGAGCCTCGACACGTCCGCCATATCGCAGCGTACCGAACAAACGCTCGGCAAGATCGACAAGACGCTCGACGGCATTCAAAGCAAGCGGATCTCCGACGAGGCGGTCGGCTTGCTCGCCGAATTGCGGCAAACGAACGTCGAGCTGAAGGCGTTCATGTCCGATCCGGCGTTGCGCAAGCTGCCCTCGGACACATCGGCGGCGCTGGCGCAGGTGCGCGGCCTGGTCGGCGACCCGAAGCTCGCGCAATCGATCGCGCACATGGAGCGCACGCTCGGCAAGCTCGACCGGATCTTCGGAGCAGGGGAAGCGGATCTTGGAACGACGTTCGAGAATCTGCGGCAGATTACCGACAACCTGCGCGATTTGACGGAGGATGCGAAGCGCTACCCGTCGAACGTGCTGTTCGGCGCGCCGCCGCAACCGCTGGAGCGAAAGCCATGATCGAAGGGATGGTCAAAGACGCATTCCGGACGCAGTGGCTACGCATCGACGGCTGGCTCCGAAATGCTTCTCCGATTCCACGTCGCGCAGTTGCGACGCCGGTGATCGCGATGTTGGCGGTCGTCGCACTTGCCGGTTGTGGAGCGGTGCTGCGCTCGGCGCCCGTTCGCCAGACGTTCCTGCTGGACCTGCCGGCTCCGCAGGCGATCGCCACGCCCCGGCCGGGCGCGTTGCGCGTCGGAACGATCAGCGTCGCCGCGCCGTTTCGCGGCAAGGCATTCGTCTACCGGATGAGCGATCTGCGCTTCGAGACGGATTTCTACGTCGAGTTCCTCGTTCCGCCGACGGCGATGCTGACGGAGCAAACGGCGCGCGCGCTCGCAATGGCGAAGCCGTTCGCGCGCGTGGCCGGACCCGGTGAAGGCGCCGATGTGGATTGGGTCCTGACGGGCTTCGCATCGGCGCTCTACGCGGATGCGCGCGACGCCGGCAAGCCGGCGGCTGCCATCGACATCACGTTCTACGTGACGGACGCGCGAGGATCGGAGCAGACGCCCGTCTGGACGCACGAGTACCGTCAGCGGGCTCCGATGCGCGACACGTCGGAAGATGCCTATGCCGAGGCGCTCAACCACGCATTCGCGGGAATCGTCGGCGACCTCGCGCGCGACCTCGCGAGCGCGGAACTTCCGAAACGCTGATCGATCAGGCGGCCACTCGCGCGTGCAAGTCGTGCGCGTCGGCCGACATCACCTGCGCCTGCGCGAACCGGCCGGGCACGAGGTCGCGGGCGCCGGCAATGCGCACGACACCGTCGATTTCCGGCGCGTCCGCGGACGAGCGCGCGATCGCGACGTCATCCTCCACGGCATCGACGAGCACGTCGAGGGTGCGTCCGATCTTCGCGCGGAGCCGCGCGGCGCTGATCCCGGCCTGGACCTCCATGAAGCGCGCGCGGCGCTCTTCGCGGACGGGCTCGGGCACAGCGTCGGGCAATGCATTCGCCGCGGCGCCTTCGACGGGCGAGTAGGCGAAGCAGCCGACGCGATCGAGCTGCGCTTCGTGCAGGAATGCGAGCAGTTCTTCGAACTCGGCTTCGGTTTCGCCCGGGAATCCGGTGATGAACGTGCTGCGCAGCGTGATGTCGGGCTGCGCGGCGCGCCACGCGCGCACGCGGTCGAGCACTTTTTCCGGAGCCGCCGGCCGCTTCATCAGCCGCAGGATGCGCGCACTCGCGTGCTGAAACGGCACGTCGAGGTACGCGAGCAGGCCGCCCTGCGCCGGATTCGCGCTCATCAGTGGCACGATGTCGTCGACGTGCGGATATGGATAGACGTAGTGCAGGCGTGCCCATGCGCCATGCGCGCGCGCCAGCGCGTCGAGCTCGCGCGCGAGCTCGGCAAGCCGCGTCTTCGTCGGCCGCCCCTGGAAGAAGCCGGTCCGGTAGCGGACGTCGATGCCATAGGCACTCGTGTCCTGCGATACGACGAGCAATTCCTTCACCCCGGCATCGAACAGGCGTTGCGCCTCGCCCAGCACGTCGCCGATCGGCCGTGACACGAGATCGCCGCGCATCGAAGGGATGATGCAGAACGTGCAGCGGTGATTGCAGCCTTCGCTGATCTTCAGGTACGCGTAGTGCCGCGGCGTGAGCTTGATTCCCTGGGGCGGGACGAGGTCGACGAATGGATCGTGCGGCTTCGGCAGATGCGCGTGGACCGCGCTCATCACCTCCTGCGTCGCATGCGGGCCGGTGACGGCGAGGACCCTGGGATGCGCATCGCGCACGAAATCGCCGCCGGCCTTCGCGCCGAGGCAACCGGTCACGATCACCTTGCCGTTTTCGTGCAGCGCTTCGCCGATCGCATCGAGCGATTCGGCGATGGCCGCGTCGATGAAACCGCAGGTGTTGACGACGACGAGGTCCGCGCCGTCGTACGACGGCGAGATCGCGTATCCCTCGGCCCGCAGCTGGGTCAGGATCTGCTCGGAGTCGACGAGCGCCTTCGGGCACCCGAGCGAAACGAAACCGACGCGTGGGGGCGGCTTCGCAACGCGGCGGTGGCGGGGCGTGGGCATGCGAGTCGGCATCGAATGGAAGGGTCAGCGACGGCGCCGGGGCGAGAGTCTCGCGCACCGCAGCAATCGGGCGCCGAGGCGGTCGATGTTGCGCCGCGTCGTGCGGATTCGGCGCGTCAGCGTTTCTTTTCGTCGTCCGGCGGGTTCGGCGGCGGCGTGCCGAATGCGGGAAACGGGAACGCCGAGAACATCCCGCGGGTCTGGTCCTGCATGCGCTGCTGCATGTCCATGAACAGCTTCGCGCTCTGCTCGAGATAGTTGCCGAGCATTCCCTGCATCGCCGGCGCCTGCATCTGCATGAACTGCTTCCACAGCTCCGGCGTCAGCATCATCTTGTCGCCGTAGACCTGCTTCGCCTGATCCTGGAGTTTCTTCTGGATCGCGAGGAACGCCTGGACGTTCTGCTCGATGTACTGGCCCATGATCGTCTGCTGGGCACTGCCGTAGAAGCGGATCATCTGCGCCAGCATCTCGGAACTGAACATCGGCATGCCGCCGGCCTCTTCGTCGAGGATGATCTGCAGCAGGATCGCGCGCGTCAGGTCGTCTCCGCTCTTCGCATCGACGACCCGGAATTCGAGGCCTTCGAGCACCATCTGCTTGACGTCGGCCAGCGTGATGTAGCCGCTGTTGGCCGTGTCGTAGAGCCGGCGGTTCGGGTACTTCTTGATCGTGCGCATATCGGGCGGCATCGGCTGCTCCTGCTGGATACGGCAAATTATAACCCACTGATTTATCGAAGGATTAAAACACACCTCGAAGGAGATACGATAACCATGCTGCGCCGCACAAAAAAAGACTTGACTCCGGCCACGGGCGTCCCTACAATGGGTTTTGTGCGGTGCAGCAAAGTAATCGCCGGCCAAGGCCGGGATTAGCGGAACGTAGCACCGATTCGTGGCGGGAAGGGCGAATGTACCGGTCCTGCCAAAGGCAACGTCGGGTCAATGAACCCACGCCATTGAAAGGGCAACCATGTACAACGCAACGGAACAATTCGCTGAAATCAACCAGGCGAACGTCTCGAACGCGATCAAGCTCGCGTCGCTGTCGATCGAAAACGCCGAAAAGCTCGTCGCTCTCAACATCAACGCCGCGAAGCTCGCAATCGCGCAAGCCGTCGAAGGCGCGCAAGCCGTCGCGTCGGTGAAGGACGTGCAGGAATTGGTGTCGCTCCGCGCAAAGCTCGCCGAAGTGGGCGTGCAAAGCGCCACCGGGTACTCGCGCACGCTGTACGAGCTGTCGTCGGAAGCGCAAGCGAGCTTCTCGGCGCTCGCCGAACAGTCGTGGGCGTCGTACACGAAGGGCGTCGCATCGTGGGTCGAAAAGGCCAGCCAGGCCGCGCCGGCCGGTTCGGATGTCGCCGTCAACGCGCTGAAGTCGACGTTCGCCGCCTCGACGGCAGCGTTCGACCAGTTCCAGAAGGCGACGAAGCAAGTGGTCGACCTGGCCGATGCCAGCGTCCGCGCCGCGACTGCCTCCGCGACCAAGGTTGCGGCGAAGGGCAAGCGCGCTGCGTAATTGCAATCGATGAAGTAACCGGAAACCCGCAAGCTCGCTTGCGGGTTTTTTTTGTGCGCGTGCCACGTCGTCAATGCATGTGATGCATCGCGGGCGATGCCGCCGGCGGCTTTTCGTGCGTCAGGATGCCGGCTTGCGCAAGGATCGCGGCCGTCTGCGCGCCGAACGCCGCCGGCAAGCCGATCCAGCGCGCGCGCAGGTTGCCGTAGCCATCGACCAGCAATTCGGCATGCACGAGTTTTGTGCTGTCACCTGCGCGCCGGGCGAACCATTCGCAGATGACCGCGACGTCCGGGCTCGTGACGACGCCGAGCAATGGATTGGCGGCATGTTCGCCGGCGTCGGCCGGTGCCGCGCCAATGGGCACCGGAACGACCCGCACGCCGGCATCCGCCAGCGCGGCACGCTTCGCCGCCAGCGAATCGAGGCGCGCGCCCGATGACGGAAGCGAATAGAGCACGATCAACGCGGGCATCCGTCGCTGCAGCAGCGTCTGCTGCCCTTCGATCGGCCGCTCGAACGTGAAATCGGGCACGGGGACACCGGGCGATGCGTCGACCCGGTCACCGAGCGATGTTCCGCTCTCCGCGGCGGAGCGAGCGCGCAGGAATTGGACGAGCGTCCAGATCTGCGTATCGTCGAATTGCCGTGCGAACGCGGGCATCGGTGTGCCCGGAATTCCGTGCGCGATCCACCAGAACGTTTCGCCCGGCGGGTGGTGCATGAAATGGTCGACGACGTTCGCGGGCCGCACCGGCAGCGTTGCGGCGGCAGGCCCATCGCCGTGGCCGTCGGGTCCGTGGCACACGCTGCATGCCTGCGCGAACCGCGCGGCGCCCAGCGTCACCGCGGGGACGTCGTACGGGACCGGCGACGCGGCGTAGGTCGTGGGATAGGCCGGCACGGCAAGCGACCACGCCGATGTCGCAGCGGATGCGACGAGCGCCGCGACGCCCGCGAGCCCGTAGAATGCGCTGCGTCGCTGCGCACCTGCCCGCAACGCGAGCGCGCCCGCCGCCGCGATCGCCACGGCGAGCAACAGGGCGCCGCGTGCCTCGAGGAAATGCTCGGGCGCGAGATCGAGCGTGTACGGGAACGGCCACACGGCGGACTGATGTGCGCCCGGGATCGTGATGCCGAGCGCGCCGACGATCGCGATGACGAGAATGCCCGCCGCGATTTCGAGCAACGAATTGCGGTGCAATCGCCGCTGCGCGTCGCGATCGCCGCGCGCCAATTGCGGCGTCAACCGCTGGCGGTTGATGGCGGCGATGCACAGCATCGCAATGAACAGTGCCACCTTGGCCAACAGCAGGCGGCCATACGCGGTACCGAACAGTGCGGGGACCGTCCCGACCAGCAGGCACGCATTCACGATGCCGCTGGCGAGGAGCGCGGTTACGCTGATGACGCCCAGCGTGGAGAAGCGGCGCGTCGCTTGCGCGATCGCCTCGATCGGCTGCGAGCTGCGCAGGCACGCGGCCAGGGCGGGAAGCGCGCCGAGCCATGCGCCAGCGGCGAGCAGGTGCAGCGTATCGGATCCAAGATGAAGCGGACGCACGGATCCTTCGGCGGCGCCCGCGTGTCCGGCCCACGCAAGGGCTGCGAGATCGACGCCGGCGACAATCATTGCAGCGATCGCCAAGGTCCTCCCGGTCGCATCGGATGTCACGCGCCGCATTGCAACGAGCGCGATGCCGATTGCCGCAAGCAGAGCCGCGCGCAGCAGCCAGACATGCCCGAACTCGGTCTTCCCCAGCACGAGCGCGAGCGTGCGGGGGTCGATCGCCTCGGCGATCGGTTTACCCGCCATCGCGGCGGCTTCGAAGGCGAGCCACAGTGCGCCGGTCCCCAGTCCCGTCGCAATCGACCACGCGATCACGGCGCCCAATCGGCGCCGGGCCGATTCGCGGTGCGCCGGGTCGGTTGGAACGGTTTGCCGCCACGGCATTCCCGTTACGACGAGCGCGAACAGGAGCTCGCCGAACAACAACATCGCCGAGCCGTAGTGCACGGCGCGGACCGCGATGAAAGCCGCGTTCATGCGGAATCGCCGTAGCCGGGAGCCATGCGTTCAGGGCGCGACATCGAACGTGAAATCGCCTTCGGTCACGTGCGTATCCACCGATACCACGCGCCAGACGACGCGGTACTTGCCAGGGGCGAGCGGCGGCAGCGATGCGGTCAACACGCGGGCATCGGCGTCATCGACGCGTGAATCCCCCTGATCGACCTGCTTGCCCGCGCCATCCTGTACGCGGACGGAACTGAACGCGGGCTCGAGCTGCTCGGTGAACCAGAGGCGCACGCCGCGCGGTGCGGCGTGGAGCGTGCTGCCGACGGCGGGCTGCGCGTGGTCGAGGAATGCGTGCGCGTCGACGCCTGGACTCACGATTGCCGCGAGTCCAAGCGTCGCCAATGCGAGGCACAGGCGCCGCCGCGCCGATTTCCCCTTCGAACCTGCCGGCACCGCGTCGGTGTGCTTCATGTCAGTTCGCGAAGAGCGGACGACCGAATGTCTTCGGGAAAATGTCGTCGATGAAGAAGTGCAATTGCGCGAGCACGCCGACGGAGTTGCCGCTGCGACTGTTGACGGGTATCACCGCTTCGAGGGCCAACTGGATCTGCTGTCCCGGCCACAGGATGCCCGGATTGATCGTGCCGGTCGTGCCGCTCGCGCCACGATCGAGCGCGGTCGACATCGCGAACTCGACGACGGGAATCATCCGGTTGAACGGCTCGCGCCATCCCATGTCCTTCACGAACGACTGCAGATACGGCACGCTGTACTCGATCGCAAATCCCCATTCGAGCGTATGCGGGTGGCGCTCGACGTCAGCCTCGCCCGTGTCGGCGATCGTCGTCGTACTGCTGCGCGTCGGAATGCCGACGCCGATCTGCCCGGTGACGGCGAACGGGCGCAGGAATTTCATGTCGTCGGGCAGGTCGCCGAATCCCTTGCCGAAGAAGAATCCCGGCGTGACGGTGCTGAACGATTCGGCGCCGACGCGTTTCGAGCCGGTGCCGCCGATGTCCCAGTCGACGCCCGCCGACAGGATCGTTTCGTGCTCGTCGTTCTGGTAGAACTTGTACTTGGCGTTCGCCTCCAGGTTGTCGAATCCGCGCTGCGTCGCGCCGCCGTCGGGACTCACGTTCTTGTAGGTCGCGCCGAAGCCGATGCCGAAGTTCTCGGTGATCCGCTTCGAGACATCGACCGAAAAATCGGTCTCGCGCGTCGCGGGCTCGTCGCCGCTCGCCGGCGACTTCTGAAAGGAAATCGTCGGCAACGAAAGCTCGTCGGCGACGAAGGGGTCGTCCGTTGCGAGCGTCGCGGGAAAGAAACGCTTTCCCGCAAATCCGTGCGCGTGCGCGGGGCCGCACGCCGCGCAGCACAACGCGACGAGCACTGCGCCCAACGGCAAAGCTGCATTCATGGCTGTTTCCTCCAGGCGATCGACGAGTGACGCGACATCGAGCGGCGTGCGCGCACGCTCGTCGATTCGAGCGTGAGGCGACATGCCGCCGTTCAATCGTGCGGTGACTGCGTCAGGCGATCGCGATCGGAGGTGCGCGGGCGGGTGGAAGGACGCTCGCCGGCCGCGTCCGCGGTACCGCGGCGGGCGGGCACGTGCCGACGTCGCAGGCCGCGACGAACGGCGTCAGCGCCGGCGCGGGCGCTGGCGGGATGCATCCCGCCAGGCAGTGGAGGAGCTGGCATTCGGGGCAGTTGTGATCGGCAGGATGCGTCGGGCTTCCCGGTATCGGCGAAGCGTCCGCTTCGTAATCACTTGCCGCTCCCGCGGCGGGATGCGCGTCGGCCGTGCGCAGTTCGTCGAAATCGGCGACCACCCACGGAAGGGGGCCGAGCGACGACCATGCGAGCACGACCAGCAGGCAGCGCGCGACACACCGCCGCCAACGGCGTCGAGTCGTTGCGAGCGCGGTCCGGCGCATCGGCGCGTTGATGAGGGTCACGGCATCCGTTCGGCGGAAGGAACGGGGAGGATACCCGCCTTTCCGCGCATGATGCCAGACGGACGTACCGCGGTGATCAGCAGCCGAGCGGCCCCTGCGTGACGGGACAATCCTCGGGCGTGGCCCCGGTCAGTTTGCCGTTTTCGAACGGCCCTTCGTATCGCACGCCCTTGGCCGAAACGTAGACGCCGGGGCCATGCGCCTTGCCGGCCCTGAACGTGCCTTCGAGCCGCGCGCCGTTCTCCCACGTGTAGACGCCCTTGCCGTCGATGCGTCCCTTGGCGAACATGCCGACATACTTGTCGGCGCCGGTGGCCTCGCCGTGACCGTTTGCGAGCTCGTTCTTCTCTTCGCAGTCACCTTCGTAGTGCCCGCGAAGATAGCCGTTCAGCACGCGGCAGTCGTGCGCCGCGGCATGCGTCGCGAGCATCGATGATGCGGCAAGGCAAGCGAGTTTCAGCAGCGTCGGCTGCATCGGTGTCTCCTCGACGTGGTCGGTGTGGCGCGCGGTCCCGTGGCGTCCTCGCGAAAAAAAGGGCATGCGCGACGCATGCCCCGATTGGCTGAAACGTCGTGCCGATCAATCCTGCTCGTCGTCGTCGCCCTTGCCCTTGCCCGGATCGTTGTTGTGACCGAGGTCGGCGCAGAGATTGCCCTTTTTCGGAACGTCCTTCGGGCAGCCGGTGAGCTGGAGGATGTCCATGCCGGCCCCGTTGCGATCGACGACGTAGAAATAGCCGCGGCTGTCGATCTCGACGTTGTTCAGCATGTAGCCATCCGTATCGGTGAGCGCGTCGGCTTCGGTCACGTAGAACGCGACCTCCCGCGGCGCCTGCGGCTCGCGGATGTCCCAGATGCGCAGGCCACCGTTGAAGTACGCGAGCGCCGTCAGCGAGCCGTAGTACGGATTTCTGAAGTTCTCCTCGGTCGAGTGCACGCCGAACCGCGCTCCGCGCGTGCAGTAATTGCCGCGCTTGAAGTTCGATCCGGAGCGCGGATCGACCGACATCGTTCCGAGCACCATCGGTCCCTGATACTGGTCGTGCTCGACCGGGCCGGTGCTGCCCGACGGCGGGTTTTTCGTTCCCGGCGGCTTCGTGAGCGAGTTCTCGACGGTCACGTCGACCGTGAACGCCCAGTGTGGCGGCTCCTGGCAGAAGCCGTTCGAGCCGTCGGCCGTCGCCTCGGACGTTACGACGACGATGTCGCGCGTGTTGAAGTGGTCGTCGTCCGGGGTGGCCGGGTCGTGGTAGCTCTGCATGCTCGGCGGCGTCAGCCCGAAGATCGGCATCGACGTGTGCCCGCCCTGGTCGGGAGACATGATGAGATAACCGACCGTTGGCGATTTCGGACCGATCAACTCGTCATCCTGCGGCGCATCCAGGCTGTTGGCCGTCTCGGGCGTCCAGGTGCCGCCATAAGCCGCCGGCAGCAGTTTCTTGCGGTCGATGATCGTCATGATGCCGTCGTCGCCGACACCCCATGCCGCGTAGATGCGGTTGCCGATGACGTCGTCGGCCGTATTGGCGCGTGCGAGCGGTTGGCCCGCCTGCGGATGCTCGAGTGTGGAGATCGCGCCATGGAGCGAGTTCGGAACCGGTCCCGTCGCGTTCGGCTCGCCGCCCGGCAATCCGAACGTGCGGATGTATACCGGAGGTTGTCCGTTATTCGGGTTGCTCCAGTCGTAGATCAGCATCGCCTGCGATTGGCGCCACAGCGGCGTGCCCGACACCAGGACCGAGTTCTTGCTTCCGGGCATGTAGGCGATGCCCGTCGAGCACTCCCACCAGTCCTTGTGCGTCGAGCGAATGCCGGTGAGCGACTTCAGCTTCACGGGTGCCTTGGGGTTCGTCACGTCCCACTGCTCGTACCCTGCCGAAGCGCCGCCCTGGACGTTGCGCAGCAGATAGACGCTGCCGGGCGTGCCGCCGGGAAGCACCGAGCCGAGGCACATGCGCACCATCTGCGACTGACCGCTGGTCGGCGCGGGTATCAGCACCTGCTCAACGGGTTTTTTCGGATCGGTGACGTCGATGATCATCGTTCCGTTGGCCTCGCAGGCATTGCCGTTCAGCGGGTCCGGCAGCGTGTCCGCCGGGCAACTCGTCACCCTTCCGTTCGGAACACCGCTGTGCTGACCGACGAACAGCATCCACCTTCCGTCGGGATACTGGATGACGTTGGGCTGATAGGTCGGCCGCCCTTGCAGGTCGGTGTGCCCCACGCGCTCCATGTTCTTCCGCTCGTTGCTCTGGCTGATCGCCCAAGCGCTTGCGGAGGTCAGCGCGAGCGACGCGGCGACAGCTGCCGGCAGCGCGGCACGCTGCCACCTGGAATGAATATGCGAATGCATTGCTCCTCCTCTGAAGTGCCGACGGATCACCGGAGGGAGTCCGCCGGGTGCAACGACTACCAGTGAATTGAAGTGACGACTCCCTTCCGATCGAACACGATCGATCGCGAGTTGGCGTAAGTCCAGGTCTCGATGTCCCGCTTGGCGAACTCCTCCTTGGTCAGGTTCTGCGGATCACCCCAGATGGCTCGTACCTGCTCGGCGGTCATGCCGACGCGCGGCGCCGCGGGCTTCGGTGCGGACACCTTGGTTTTCAGGCTTTCGGGACCATTGCGCGTCGCCGGCGTGGTTGCCGCGCCTTCATCCGGCGCAGACGCAAGGCGGTCGAACTGACACGGAAAGTTCTGGTAGACGGGCAGCCGTCCCTTGCCGGTGCACGCGTAAATCTCCGCCTGCGCCGCGGCTGCCGGAAGCGCCACGAGAAGCCAAACCAGGCGATGGATCGTCATGACGGGAAATCGGATGGGCGTGAAAACTGCGTGCAACTGCAAAGGGATTCGCCCCGCCTCGAGCTGAACGTTTCCTGCACGCGGCTTGTACGCGTTCCTGAATCTTCGACGGAATCTATCGGCGCCTGGCGGCGAGCGCTTTCATCCGCTTGTGAAAACTTTCGAAAACCTGCGATTCGTTGCTCGTCCGAAACTTGCAGAAGTGTTCAACTTGTATGGCGCGATTCGCAACGGAAAGCGCTCTCAGGCGCTTCGTGACAAGAACCGCCGACAGCGTGTTGTGCGCGGTGCGTCAGTCGAGGCTTCGAAACTGGCGCGGCGTGAGGCCCGTGACGCGGTGGAAGAGCACGGAAAAATGGCTGTGACTGGAGCAGCCGATGCGGTCGGCGATCTCGGTGATGGGAATGTCCGATTCGCGCAGCAATTCCTTCGCGCGCTCGACGCGCCGGTCGAGCACGTAGCGGTGCGGCGCGACGCCCGTGGCCTGCCGGAACGCGTGCGCGAAATGTCCGGGGCTCAATGAGACCGCCGTCGCGATGGAGGTGAGCGTCAGCTCGTTGCGCAGGTTCTCGTCGATGTACTGGATCGCGCGCCGCAGCTTGTGGGGAGACAACCTGGCCTTCGGCCATGCGGGTGCACTGCTCGCTGTCGTGTAGCCGCGCAGAAGGTGGATCGCGAGGTCGCAGGTCAGCGTATCGACGTACAGGTGGCTGTCCGTGCCTTCGAGCTCCAGCCCCGCAAGCAGAAGGCGTCCAAGATCCTCGATGTGCGGATCGCGCGCGACGAAAGTGTCCTGGATGTCGAAGCGGTCGGGATCGAGCGCACACTCGTCGCCCGCGACCGTGCGCACGTATTCCGGAGACAGGCGCAGCAGGACCGACAGGCTGAGACCCGATTGCCGCCAATGCACGGGCGGCCCGACCGGCGTGATCGTGATGTCGCCGGGACTCATCGTTCGGGATTGCGTCCGGCCGGCGCGCTCGCGATGCAGCGACACCGGGCCCGCGAGGTGGACCGCGATGACGTGGTCAGGCGCCTGCACGACGGTGTCGAGCTCGTGGAAGCTGTGCAGTTCCAGCGTGAGCCCGTTCCAGCCGCGCGACCGGCTGCTCAGCAACGGCTCGGGGACATTGCCGGCGAGCACGCGCGTCACGGGCTTCGGACGCAGGGGCCGCGATGTCAACGCGACGACGTTCGTCGTCGGTGCATGCGGCGTGGGGAGTACGCGCATCGTCGTAGCCCTTGCTCAGAACATGTGCTGCCCGCCGTTGATCGCGATGTTCGCGCCGGTCAGGAACGCGGCTTCGTCGCTGGCGAGATAGGCGACGAGTCCCGCGACTTCCTCCGGCTTGCCGAGGCGCCCCATCGGAATCTGCGGGACGATCTTGCGTGTCGAGAACATCCTTCGGAATCGCCATCACCATCTTCGTTCCGATGTAGCCGGGCGAAATCGTATTGACGGTGACGCCTTTGCGCGCGATTTCCAGCGCCAGCGCCTTCGTGAAGCCGTGCATGCCCGGCCTTGGCGGCCGAATAGTTCGTCTGTCCGAACGCGCCCTTTTGACCGTTAACCGACGAGATGTTGATGATGCGTCCCCAGCCGCGGTCGACCATGCCGTCGCAGACCTGCTTCGTCATGTTGAAGCACGAATCGAGATTCGTCTGGATGACCGCATCCCAGTTCGACTTGTCCATCTTGCTGAAACGTCATGTCGCGCGTGATGCCGGCGTTGTTGACGAGCACGTCGATCGGCCCGAGTTCTTCCGCGACCTGCCGAACGCATGCGGCCGCCGAATCGAACTTCGCGACATCGCAGGGATAGGCGCGAAACGAGAAGCCCTGTTTCTTCATCGCGTCGAGCCATTCGGGTGCCTTGGTGTTGCCGGGCGAATGCGTCGTCACCACCGTGTAGCCAAGCGCCGCAAGCTTGATGCAGATCGCCTCACCCAGGCCGCCCATGCCGCCGGTGACCAATGCGACGCGTTGTGTAGCCATGATCGTGCTCCTCCTCGGTTGGACGATTGTTCCGATGCAGTGTTGGTGTTGGTGGTCGGCCGATCGACGCCGTTGGCGGTCGTCAGCGCGACAGGATCACCGATCGAAGCAGCCGGCGTCCTGTTCAGCATTCGACGGCCATCGCGACGCCCATGCCGCCGCCGATGCAAAGCGACGCGAGTCCCTTGTGTGCGCCGCGGCGCCGCATTTCGTGCAGCAGCGTGACGAGCACGCGCGCACCGGATGCGCCGATCGGGTGGCCGAGCGCGATGGCGCCGCCATTGACGTTGATCTTCGAGGTGTCCCAGCCCATTTCCCTGTTGACGGCGCACGCCTGCGCGGCGAACGCCTCGTTGATTTCCATCAGGTCGAGCTCCGTCGACCCTCCAGCCGGCCTTTTCCAGGCAGCGCCGCGACGCCGGCACCGGACCCATGCCCATGATCGCCGGATCGACGCCCGACGACGCGAATGCCTTGATGCGCGCGAGCGGCTTCAGGCCCAATGCGTGCGCGCGTTCGGCGGTCATCACCAGCACCGCGGCGGCACCGTCGTTCAAGCCGGACGCATTCGCGGCAGTGACGGTCCCCTCCTTCGCGAACGCGGGCTTCAGGCTGGCGATCGACGCCGAGCGTCGTGCCGGCCTTGGGGAATTCGTCCTGCGCGAATGCGACCGGATCGCCCTTGCGCTGAGGAATCATCACCGGGACGATTTCGTCGTTGAACCGACCCGCCTTCTGCGCGGCTTCGGCCTTGTTCTGGCTCGCCACCGCGAATTCGTCCTGCTGCGCGCGCGAGATTTCGTATTTCTTCGCGACGTTCTCGGCCGTCGTGCCCATGTGATACTGGTTGAAGACGTCCCACAGGCCGTCGACGATCATCGTGTCGACGAGCTTCGCATCGCCCATCCGGAATCCGTCGCGCGAACCCGGCAGCACGTGCGGCGACGCGCTCATGTTTTCCTGTCCGCCGGCGATGATGATGTCGGCGTCGCCGCAGCGAATCGCCTGCGCGGCCAGCATGACGGCCTTCAGTCCCGATCCGCACACCTTGTTGATCGTCATCGCCGGAATCGCATGCGGCAAGCCGCCGCGGATCGACGCCTGCCGCGCGGGATTCTGGCCGCTGCCCGCGGTCAGCACCTGACCCATGATGACTTCCGAGATGTCCGCCGGTTTGATGCCGCCGGCTGCGAGCAGCGCGCGAATGATCGTCGCACCGAGTTCGGGTGCCGGCGTCCTGGCAAGCGAGCCGCCGAATTTGCCGATGGCGGTGCGCAACGCACCGGCAATGACGATGTCGGACATGGGATTCTCCGTGGTATCGGGTATTCAGGGACGATCTGCAGTGACCATCATGGTAGCGCAACCCCTGCGCCACCTGCGATGTGCAGGCCCGCCGAAGTCAGTCTCGTGAAGCCGTCGGCGCTCCACGCTTCGCTCCCGACGCCGTGATGAACGAAGAACAAGCCGTCGGGGTCGCAATGCGCCTTTACGCGTTGCAGTCGCGCGTAGTTTCGCCCCCAGAACGACTGCTGCCAGCCGCGCTCGAAGAAGTTGCTCTCCGACACATAGGAGCCGCCACCGGCCGTCAGCGGCAGCAGGGTTTTCATCGCCCGGTCGATGGCGCCGGCATCCTGGCGCGCGCGCGCCAGATCGGGTTCGTGACCCGCGATGCCCGGGAATGCCGGGGGACCCTCGGCCCCGATGATCGCGAGCGCGAACGCGTCGAGCACGGCGGGGTTCATCGCCGTGTCCCTGGCGGCGGCCAACGCTTCGTCGGGCGCCCCGGCCAGACCCTTGTTGAAATGCAGCGCCATCTGCCACTGCCGGCTGCTCGCGAATAACGCATCGGCGAGCCGCTCGCGCTGGCCGTCACCGAGCAGCGAAGCGGGCAGCCACGTGGACTGGTATCCGTGGAGGAACTGGCCCGCCTGACCCTGGTCGTCCGCCCAGAACACATTGCCGGCGGGTGCGCCGGGCCGATCGTCGGCAATCACGACCCCGGGCGCCTGCTCCAGATACGTCGGGTTCCAATACTGTTGTGCCGGCACGCTGACGACGACGGGCGCCGACGCGAGCGCGAAGTCCTGCGGCGATTTGGCCAAACGGTCGAAGAACGGACGCCAGACTTCCGACGCCTGCCGCTGGTCCATGCCCAGGAACTCCATGCCGATCCTGAGCGTATTGCGCCGATTGAAACTGACCGATTCGCCCCAGTGACGATTGAAGAGGCTGTCGTTGTAGAACGCGATGAACTGTCCGATCAGACGTCGGAACGCGGCATCGGACGTCGCCCTGATCGTCGCATTCACGACGCCGAAAAAGTTCGGCAGCTCGCGCGTCCTGAGCGTGAGGCGGGTGACGACGCCGAGGCTGCCGCCGCCCCCTCCCTTGAGACCCCAGAACAAATCGGGATTCGTGCATGCGTTGGCGATCCGAACCGCACCGTCGGCGGTCACGACTTCGGCTTCCAGCAGCGCGGCCGCGGCCGTTCCATAGTTTTTCGAAAAGCTTCCGAAGCCGCCGCTCTGCACCAGTCCCGCGACACCGACGGTGGCGCACCCGCCGCCCTGAACGTAGCGCCCGGCCTTCGTGGTGACGGCGTCGTAGACATGCATCCAGATCGCGCCCGCGCCCGCCGTGACGGCAGGCTGCGGAGCCTGCCGGCCCGCGCATCCGGCGGCGACGAACGCGTCGTGCAGCGTGACGTCGTTCACATGGCGCGTCCAGATCAGCAGCGAGTCCGCGGCACTGGACGTGCCTTGATAGCTGTGGCCACCGCCCTTGACCACGAGGCGCAACTGGTTCTCGCGCGCGAAGTTGACCGCCGCGACGACGTCGCCGGTGTTCCTCGCGGCGACCGCGTATGCGCTTGGCGCCGTCGTCCACGCATCGACCCAGCCGGAGGTTTGCGTCAAGGCGACTTCGTCGCCGAGGTAGTACGGATTCTTCATTGCCTTGAAAAGATCCGCGCAGGACGTGGCGTCCGGCGATGCTGCACACGCGGCGAGCGGCGATTGCACTTTGATCAGTTGCCCACCGACTGCCTCGTCGAGCTGTTGCCAGCTCGCAGCGGAAGGCCACGCAGGGTCCGACGGGCGGATGCGGCGAAAGGGGACGCTCGATGTCGAGGCGCGGGTCCACGCCGATGTCGTCGGCAGGAATCCGAGCCCGGGGAGCAGCGGAATGGCGGCTGCCCGCTGCAGCAATCGCCTTCGAGCGATCGATATCATTCCCGCGATTCCCGATCAGGACGCGCTCTGCAAGACGTACTCCCCGGGCGCTGCGCCGAGCGGCGGATACTCGGCGTTGCCCGCGGTCGAAGGTGCGGCCCGCCGCCCGCCCGCGTGCCTGCCGATCCACCGGTACCAGTGCGGCCACCAGCTTCCGGCGTGGCTCGTCGCCGCCGCGAGCCAATCATCCGCGCCGCCAGCCGCGGAATCGTTGGTCCAGTAGTTGCGCTTGCCCGATTGCGGCGGATTGACGACGCCCGCGATATGGCCCGACGCGCCCAGGACGAAGGTTGCCTCGCCGCCGACCAGGTCCATCGTCCGGTACGCGGAACGCCACGGCACGATGTGATCGTCGCGCGACGCGAAGACGTACGCGGGCACGTCGATCTTCGACAGATCGATCGCGCTGCCGAGCATCGTCAGCGCATCGCGCTCGCGCAACAGGTTCTCGAGATACATGTTCTCGATGTAGTACGCGTACATCGGCCCCGGGAGATTCGCGGAATCGCCGTTCCAGTAAAGGAGGTCGAATGCCGGCGGCGTGCGGCCCTTCAGGTAATTGTTGACGACGTAGTTCCAGACGAGCTCGTTGGGGCGCAGGCTCGCGAACGCGCCCGCGAGCTCGCTGCCGTGCACGCGCTGTCCCTCCATCAGCGCGGGCTCGCGCGCCGCGAGCATCTGTCGCGACACGTATACGCCGATCTCGCCGGGGTCGGCGAAATCGAGCATCGTCGTCAGGAACGTCGCGCTCGATGCGGAGCGGTCGTTGCGCGCCGCAAGCACCGCGAGCGCGCAGGCGAGCAGCGTCCCGCCGACGCAGAATCCCAGCGTGTTGACGCGGCGCGAATTCGCGATCGCCTGTACGGCCCTGAGCGCGGCCAGCACGCCCTGCTCGAGATAGTCGTCCCACGTCAATCGACCCGAGTTCGGCGGGGATGTTGCGCCACGAGATGATGAACACCGTATGCCCGCTGCGCGACCGCATGCCGGACGAACGAGTTGGCGGGCGTGAGGTCGAGGATGTAGTACTTGTTGATGCACGGCGGCACGATCAGCAGCGGGCGCTTCGCGACCCGCGGTGTCGTCGCGTCGTACTGGATCAGCTCGATCAGCGGGTTGCGGAACACGACGCTGCCCGGCGTCACGGCGAGATTGCGACCGACGTCGAACGCCGATTCGTCGCTCATCGTGATGCGGCCCTTGCCGACATCGCCGGCAAGATTCGCGCAACCCCTGCACGATGCTCGCGCCTTCCGTCTCGATTGCGCGCGCGAGGACGTCGGGATTCGTCGCGGGGAAATTCGTCGGCGCGATCGCGTCGACGAATTGCCGCACCGAGAACTCGAGCCGGCGCTGTTCGGCGGCCGGCAGCCGCGCGAGCGACGCGGCCGCCAGCAGATACTCGCCGTACAGCAGGTAGGCCTGTTTCAGCCAGGCGAAGTACGGCTGGTCGCTGCCACGCGGACGAGCTGAAGCGGCGATCGCCCGGCGCCTCTGCGACGAGTTGCGGAAACGGCGCGTCGCCCTTCGCGGGCGCCTGCGTCGCGGCCATCCACAGTTGTTCGAAACGCGCTCTGAACGATTCGTGCAGCGCGGTCAGCGCATCCGGGTCGAACGAAGACACCTCGGAAGCGCTCCTCTCGACCGGTGCGTCGCCGGCCGGCGATGTCAGCGCGCGCGTCCACCATGCCGGACCAGGCCTGCAGCGCCTGCTGCCATTGCGACGCGAGTTCCATCCACGGCTCTATGGACGGGCGCGATCCGGCATGCTCATCGTCAGGGCTCGAGCAGAACGTGCGCGGTCGCGATGATCGCAATGCCGAGCGCGATCCACAGCATCTGCTTCACGGTCTCGAGCGGCTCGGAGCGCCGATGCAGGCTCGGGAATCAGGTCGGCGACGGCGACGTACAGCAGGCTCGCGGCGGCGATCGCGAGAACCGTCGGCAGAGCCTGCTGCATGTCGGCGAGCGCGACGTAGGCGACGAGCGCACCGACCAGCGTCGCGATCGCCGGTGGCGATGTTGTAGGCGAACGCCTTGCCGCGCGCAAAGCCGGAGTGCAGCAGCACGGCGAAATCGCCGACCTGCTGCGGCACCGCGTGCGCGACGATTGCGAGCGTCGTCGCGACGCCGAGCGCGTCGTCGGCGAGGAACGCCGCCGCGATGACGATGCCGTCGCAGAAGTTGTGCACGCTGTTGCCGATCAGGATCATCAGGCCCGAGCGTCCGCCGTCTCGCCGCCGCATGCGCGTGCAGCGCGTGCTGTGCTCGGTTTCGTCGCGCTCGTCCGAGTGCGCGTCGTGTCCGTGTGCGTGGCGCCACAGCACGAGCTTTTCGAGCAGGAAGAACGCGAGCAGGCCGATCAGCACCGTCAGCATGACGCCTTGCGCGTGGCCCGTTTCGAGCGCATGCGGCAGCAGCTCGAGGAACACGGCGCCGAGCAGGGCGCCGACCGCGAAGGAGACGAAGCGCGGGATCCACGCCGCCTGCAGATCGAGCGTCGCCGCGGCGGCCACCGTGGACAGGACGCCGCCGGCGAGCGCGGCGATGACGATGTGGAGCAGCGTCATCATCGCGGTCCCGTCCGCCAGACGAACGCGGCCATCCGGCCGGCGGTCCGATCGCGGCGAAACGAATGGAAGCGCGCGGAATCGGACACCGTGCACATGCCGCCGCCGAAGATGGACCCGACACCCGCATGCTCGAGCCGTCTGCGCGCGAGTTGCGCGAGGTCTGCGAACCACTTGCCCGGACGGCCCGCGGCGAACGCCACGCCCGCGCCGGGATCCTGGGCGATGAAAGCGTCGCGAACGTCCGCGCCGACTTCAAACGCCGCTGCGCCGATTGCCGGACCGAACCACGCGACGATCGTCGACGGGGCGCACGCCATCGCGGCTAGCGTGTTTTCGAGCACGCCCGCCGCCAATCCGCGCCATCCGGCATGCGCGATGCCGATTGCCGCGCCGTCGCGGGCACACAGCATTACGGGGAGGCAGTCTGCGGCACGAACGGCAAGCACGACATCGCGCCTCGCGCGTGACGGCGCCATCGGCGCGCGGCGGATTGCTGCCGGAACCCTCGCGGCTCATGACGGTAATCACGTCGGCGCCGTGCACCTGCTCGAGCCAGCAGGGCTGCGCAGGCAGGAAGGCTTCCGCCTCGGACGTGCGAGTGCGCGTCGTCACGAAGGCGTGCACGGTGGGCGGTGCCGGCCACGCCGGAACGATCCAGTCGAGTCGTGCCGCTTCGAAGCGCGAGGCAAGCGATCCATCGCGTGAAGCCGTCATCGATCGACGCGTCTGCGCCGGGGCGCCGATGCTCATTTGGCGGCCGCTGCGCGCGCTGCGCGCAGCGCCTTGATCAGCGCCGCGAGATCTGCGGGCGCCGGAGCGTCCCACGTCATGGCGAGACGTGTCGCGGGATGCACGAGGCCGAGGTGCATCGCATGCAATGCCTGGCGGGGGAACGCGGGTACCGAAGCCGCGCGCCTGCCGCCATAGGCCGGATCGCCGATCAGCGGATGTCCGATGGCGGCGAGATGCACGCGGATCTGATGCGTGCGCCCGGTTTCGAGCGTGCAGCGGATCAGCGTCGCCGCGCCGAACCGCTCGACCACGCTGACGTGCGTGCGCGCGGGCTTGCCTTTCGCGACGACGGCCATCGTCGTTCGCTGCGTCGGATGGCGGCCGATCGGCGCATCGACGATCGCCGCGCGCGCGAGATCGCCCCGCGCGACGGCCAGATAGTTGCGCGCGACGGTGCGCGCCGCGAGCTGGCGCACGAGATCGGTGTGCGCTTCGACCGTTTTCGCGACGACCATCAGGCCGCTCGTGTCCTTGTCGAGCCGGTGCACGATGCCCGCGCGCGGAATCGCCGCGAGCGCGGGATGATGATGCAGCAACGCGTTCAGCAGCGTTCCGTCGCGGTTGCCGCTGCCCGGATGCACGACGAGTCCCGCGGGCTTGTCGAGCACGATGAGCGCGGCGTCCTCGAATGCGATGTCGAGCGCGATGTCCTGCGGCGCGTCCGCGACGGACGCTGCATGTCGGCGCGGCCAGCGACGTCGACGCGCTCGCCGCCGGCGACGCGGCGCTTTCGCATCCCACGCGCTGCCGTCGACCGTCACGCGTCCCGCGTCGATCCACGCTTTCAGCCGGCTGCGCGAATGCTCCGGCAGCATGCGCGCGAGCGCCTGGTCGAGCCGCATGCCCGCGCAATCGGGCGGCACGCGATACGCGGTCGCGCGCCCGCTGGGCACGAGATCGCGCCGCGTCGGCTCGATTCTGCCGTCGGCTATAATTCGCGGGATTCACGAAGGATGCCGATGACGATGTCGCAATGGCCGAAATGGCAGGTGTGGTTGCTGGGTGCGCTGATGGCGCTGGCGGCGGCCGGCTGCGGTCTGCTGCCCGACGTCAAGGACGAAACGTCCGGATGGACCGCCGAGCAGTTGTACCGCAACGCCCACGAGGCGATGCAGGACGGGAATTATACGCGGGCCATCAAGCTGTTCGAGACGCTCGAAGCGCGCTATCCGTACGGCCGCTACGCGCAGCAGGCCATTCTCGAAGGTGCGTACTCGAACTGGCGCCAGGGAGAGCAGGCAGACGGCGACCGCCGCGTGCGACCGCTTCATCCGCACCTATCCGAATCATCCGAACGTCGACTATGCGTACTACCTGAAGGGTCTCGTCTATTTCCGCGAGGACCAGGGCGTGTTCGGCTATATCTACGAGCTCGAGCTTTCGGAGCGCGATCCGAAGTCGATGCGCGAGTCGTTTGCCGCGTTCAAGGAGCTCGTCCGGAAGTTTCCGGAGAGCCGCTACGCGGAGGATGCGCAGACGCGGATGCGGTACCTGACCGACGCGCTCGGCATGTACGAGGTGCACGTCGCGCGCTATTACTATCATCGCGGCGCCTATATCGCGGCCGCCAATCGTGCGCAGCAGTCGCTGTTGAACTACCCGCAGACGCCGTCGAACGAGCAAGCGCTCGACGTGATGGAGCAAAGCTACCGGAAACTCGGCCTGACGCAGCTCGCCGACGACTCGCACCGGATCCTGGAGAAGACGTTTCCGAAGAGCATTTACGTTGCCGGGGGCCCTGCGAAGCCGTGGTGGAAATTCTGGTGACATCCGCGAAAAGTTTCGCAAGCCGCGTTCGCGCCTCGCACGATACTTTTCGCGGGTAGTGTTTCCGCCGCCCGCCTTGCGACGGCCCTGCGCGGTCGGGCGCAGCAAATGCTGGCGGGAACGCGCGTCGTGCGGGCGGAATGCCTACACGACTTTCCGACTCTCGGCGAAAAACGCGGTGACGTCGGCGAGTTCGCGGGTGCGGCGCATCGGCGGCAGGCTCTGCCAGATCCGCTTGCCGTAAGGCTTTTCGATCAGCCGCGGATCGCACAGCATCAGGACGCCGCGGTCGGTTTCGGTGCGGATCAGCCGGCCGGCGCCTTGCTTCAGGCTGATCGCCGCCTGCGGCAACTGCCAGTCCATGAACGCGTTGCCGCCGTCGGCCGCCAGCCGGCGTAAGGCGCGCGGCGAGCAGCGGATCGTCCGGCGGCGCGAACGGCAGCTTGTCGATCACGACGACCGACAGCGCGTCGCCCGGGACGTCGACGCCCTCCCAGAAGCTCGCGCTGCCCAGCAGCACCGCGTTGCCGAGCGCGCGAAAGCGCAGCAGCAGATCGGTCTTCGATCCATCGCCTTGTACGAGCACCGGAAATGCCAGGCCGTCGCGCTCGAACGCGGCGGCGAGGCGCTCGCGCGCCGCACCGAGCGCACGCAGCGTCGTGAACAGGAGGAACGCGCGACCCCCGCTCGCCTTCAGGACCGGCACCGCCGCATCGATGACGGCGTTCGTGTGCTCGAGCGTATTGGGCGGCGGCAAGCCGCGCGGCACGTACAGCAGGGCCTGCGTGCCGTAGTCGAACGGGCTGTCCCAGCATCCGGTCGCGGCGTCGGTCAGCCCGAGTTGCCCCGCGTAATGCGAGAAATCGCGGCCGACCGCGAGGGTTGCGGACGTGAGAATCCACGCGCGACCTGTCTCATCGATCTGGCGGCGAAAGACGTCGGCGACCGACAATGGCGACGCGTGCAGCTGCCAGCCCTGTGGCCCCACGTCGATCCAGCGGATCCATGGGCCGGACGCGGCGTCCTCGCCGCTCATGCCGGCCTGCCAGCGCGCGACGCCTTCGGCTGCTTCCTCGGCGCGACGCGCGAGCGTGGCGAGGTCTTCGCTGCGATTGGCGAAGAGGCGCAATTCGCCCGCCAGTCGATCGAGTCCCGCGGCGAGCGCATCGAGCGCCGGCGCGAAGTCCGGACGCTCGGCCAGCGCCGCCTGGGCGAATTTGCCGGGTGTTTCGCCGGCGGCCAGGCGGAGCTTGCGGATCAGCGGCACGAGATCGGCGCCGGCATCGGGAAGATCGGGGACATCGCGGGCTTGCGTGCGCGCGATCGCTTCGGCGTCGCGCGCGAGCTCCATCAGCTGCCCGGCGGTCGTCTGCTCGCCGAAGAAGAGCGTCGCGGTGTCGGGAAGCTGGTGGGCCTCGTCGAGGACCACCGTATTGCATGCCGGAAGCAGCTCGGCGAGGCCCTCGTCGCGCAACGTGACATCGGCGAAGAACAGGTGATGGTTGACCACGACGACGTCGGCGTCGAGCGCGTCCTTGCGCGCCTTCATCACGAAGCAGTCGCGGTAGAACGCGCAATTGCTGCCGAGGCAGTTGTCGCGCGTCGACGTGACGAGCGGCCAGATCGCGGCGTTTTCCGGAACGTCGGCGAGCTCGGCACGGTCGCCGCGCTCGGTTGCGCGGGCAAACGCGACGATCTTCGGCAGGTACCGCGCATCGTCGCGCGTCGGCAGCCGGCCTTCGCGCGCCGTGCGCTCGAGATGATGATGGCAAACGTAGTTGGCGCGCCCCTTGAGCAACGCGACGGTGATCGGCACCGCGAGCGCATCGCGAATCAGCGGCAGGTCGCGCTCGAACAGCTGATCCTGCAGCGTCTTCGTGCCGGTCGACACGATGACCTTGCCGCCGTAGAGAAGCGCCGGGACCAGGTACGCGAACGTCTTGCCGGTGCCGGTGCCGGCTTCGGCGATCAGCGGCTGGCGCAACGCAATGGCTTGCGCGACGGCCTGCGCCATCGCGAGCTGCTGCGGCCTGAACCGGAAGCCCGGCAGCGTTCGCGCCAGCGTGCCGCCGTCGCCGAAGATCGCGGCCAGCTCGGCATCCGACGTGCCCGTCGACACGTCTTCGGGAAGCGGAGCGTTCAGTGCGTCGCCGCCTTGGCCTGGGCTTTCTTCTTGGTCTTCACGGCCGGCGCGGGCTCGGTGTGCGTTGCCACGATCGACACGATCGTGCGGATGCCTGCAATGCGTTCGGTGAATTCGTCATACGGCCTGGCGACGCGCGCCTTGTACTCGGCATCCGACTCGCCGCTTCGCCATTGCAGTTGCGCCATCGCGGACGTCCACATTTCCTGCAGGCTGCGGAGTCCTTCGACCGCCTGCTTCGAGATCTTCGCCTCCTTCAGCGCAGCCTGATAGGGACGCACGATGTTCTGCTTCTGCTTGTCGAGGCAGGAGTCGCTCTTCGCGGCGTTCACGCCTTCGCGCGAGTCTTCGTAGCCGAACTCGATGATCTCGATCGCCTTCACGTTGCGGCACATCGTGTACAGGTGGGCAACCGCGTCGAAGTAGCAATCGAGCGCCGGCTTGTCGTCGGCGTGTGGACAGACATAGTTGTGCTCCGGGCCGGGATTGCCGCCGATCGTCTCGGCGCGGGAGACTGGAACGGTGAGCGCGCCGGCGAGCCCGATCGCGAACGAAAATGCGGCAGCAGCGTGCATCTGAAGCAGCGGCGGGAGGTCGGGTGGGGTAAACGGGATGCCGAATGCTACCTGCGCGCCGCCCTGATCTCAACCAGTCGAATGGATTATCGGCGGCAAAAGGCAGCGTGCGACCGCAGGTCGCGAACCTTTTCGCGGACGCGGGCTAGATCGTGCATCCGCCCGACACTTCGATGACGGCGCCGTTGATGTAGGACGCTTCGTCGGACGCGAGCCACGCATACGTATTGGCGATTTCCTCCGGCTTGCCGAGCCGTCCCAGCGGGACCTTTTCTTCCATCATCTTGATCACCTTGTCGGGAATGGAGGCAAGGATCGGCGTTTCGATGAAGCCCGGACAGATCGCATTGGCGCGAATGCCCTTGCGGCCGAGTTCGCGGGCCCACGTCTTCATCATGCCGATGACGCCGAACTTGGTCGCCGCGTAATTCGTCTGGCCGAAGTTGCCGTAGAGGCCGACGATCGACGACGCGTTCAGGATCACCCCGGAGTTCTGCTCGAGCATGATGTCGACGACCGCTTTCGTGCAGTGGTAGACGCCCTTTGAGGTTGACGTCGATCACGCGCTCGAACTGCTCGTCCGTCATCTTCTTGAACTGCGCGTCCTGGACGATCCCCGCGTTGTTGACGAGCGTGTCGATTCGACCCCATTTCGCCATCACGCCGGCCACCATCCGGGCGATGCTTTCCTTGTCGGTGACGTCGACGTTGAATCCTACCGCCTCGCCGCCGGCCTCGATGATCCGCGTTGACGGTGTCCTCGACGCCGCTCGAGTTGATGTCGCAGACGGCGACCTTGGCGCCCTCGGAGGCGAACTTCAATGCGGTCGCGCGTCCGATGCCCTGACCCGCGCCCGTGATGATCGAAACCTTGTCCAGCAACCGCATCGGTATTCCTTCCGGGGAGGCGTCCAGGTCGAAGCCCGGCGCCGGCGTCATAGGGATAAACCGATTCAATCTAGCAGGAAGATATTGCGGCGCACAAGGATAAACGCACTATTCCAGCCGAATTCGGCGCGCGGTGTCTCATGCTGACAACCGCGCCAGATTAAATAGCAAAATCAATGCATTATCGTGGTCCCTTTGCGTCGTCGCGATCCGACCAGCGGTGCGAATCGACGGCCGGCCGACCCGGCAGACGAGCAATTTTGTCGCTATGCAGAAACCGATCGGCGAGCCGCCGAAATCCCGTCGCCGCTCACTCGGCCGGCAGCCAGAAGTCGATGACCAGCTCGAGGCTCCGCGTCCCGTTCCAGTGGTTCACTTCCGGCCGGAACAGTGCATGGATCCGCGGCGGCATCGGCGCGGATGTACGAAATGCGATCGCCGCGAAACGCCCGTCGGCGCGCGCGAGGGCCAGTTTCGCGTGGCCCTCGCCGACGATGCGCTGGGCGACGACGTCGAACGTGTCGTCGAACGCCGGCGCCGGAAATCCCTGACCCCACACCTGCTCGCGCAGCGCCTCGCCGAGCTCGAGCGTCAGCTCGCCGGGTTCGACGACGCCATCGCTTTCGCGCGTGCGCTGCAGCTGCGCATCGCAAAGCGTTTCGCGCGCGACCGATTCGAATGCCGCGATGAAGCGCGGGCAGTGCGTCTTCGCGCAGGGAGAGGCCGGCCGCGTACGCGTGGCCGCCGAAGCGCGAGAATCGCCCCGGGTATCCGCTTCGACACGAGATCGAGCGCGTCGCGCAAATGCAGTCCGCTGATCGAGCGGCCCGATCCCTTCAGCTCGTGCGCGCCGCCGCGAGCGAAGACGATCGCCGGGCGGTGATAGCGATCCTTGAGCCGCGACGCGACGATGCCGATCACGCCCTGATGCCACTCGGGGCGGTACACGCACAGCGTGTACGCGCTCGCGTCGCCCGGCGCCACGGCGGCCTCCGCTTCGGCGAGCGCCTCATCGTGCATCGTCGACCTCGATGTCGCGCCGCTCGCGGTTCAGGCGATCGAGCTCGCGCGCCATCGGTTGCGCCTCGCGGTCGGACTCGGCGAGCAGGCAGCGAATGCCGAGCGACATGTCCGCGAGGCGTCCGGCCGCGTTGAGCCGCGGTCCGGCGACGAAGCCCAAGTCGCTGCGCGGTCGCGCGATGCGGATCACGTCCGGCCAGCGGCGAATAGCGCGGCGACGCCCGGTTGCGCGCGCCCGGCGCGGATGCGCGCAAGGCCCTGCTCGACGAGAATGCGATTGACGTGGTCGAGTCGCACGACGTCGGCGACGGTCCCGAGCGCGACCAGATCGAGCAGCGAAGCGAGGTTCGGCGCCTCGCGACCCGCGAACGCGCCTTGTTCGCGCAGACGCGCCCGCACGGCGCACAGGACGTAGAACATCACGCCGACGCCTGCGATGTGCTTCGACGGAAACGCGCAGCCGGGCTGGTTCGGATTCACGATGATCGCGCGTGCCGGGAGCTCGGCGCCCGGGAGGTGGTGATCGGTGATCAGCACGTCGATGCCGGCGGCCACGGCGGCCGCGACGCCGTCGATGCTTGCGATACCGTTGTCGACGGTAACGAGCAGCTTCGGATGCCCGCGTGCGGCGACCGCGACGATCTCCGGCGTCAGTCCGTAGCCGAATTCGAATCGGTTCGGCACCAGGAAGTCGACGTTCGCGCCCATCGCGCGCAAGCCGCGCACACCGACGGCGCAACCGGTGGCGCCGTCCGCGTCGTAATCGGCGACGATGACGATCCGCTCGCGCTGCGCTATCGCGTGCGCGAGCCGTTCGGTGGCGGCGTCGATGTTCGCGAGGGTCCGGAAATCCGGAAGCGCTGCCAGCGAGTGGTCGAGTTCGCGGGCGTCGGCGATGCCGCGTGCGGCGTAGATCCGCGCCAGCACCGGCGAGATTCCAGCCGCCAGGAGCGACTGTGGCGATGCCGCAGCCTTGCGTCGGACGATCGTCACGATTCCGGCGGTGAAGGAGCCATGAACGGCTTTCGCCGCATGCGCGCGATGATGCGGCGCCACAACCTCGGCGGCGAGACGTTCCAGATCGCCGCCGCGCCGTTGCCGTCCGCGATCACGTGCAGTCCGACGACCCGGTTTCGAGACAGAGCGTTCAGCGCCGGCGACAGCCACTGCGTTTCGAGCGATGCGACGTCCTTTGCGCTGTCGATCGCCGACAACACCACGACGACCGAAACGCGTTGCGCACCCGCGGGGCTCGCAAGCGCCGCGGCACGGCCGATCGCATTCGTCGCGTCGTCTTCCGGCTGCAGCCGTGTGGCCACCCCGTGCCCATGCTGCGCAATGCCGCGGGCGACATCGCCGATCCGTCCCGGCGCTGCAGCGACCACGACGCGTGGGAGCGGCCCGACGTCGGCAAGCCGGCCGCCGCCCCAGAACCAGACTCCGTTCGCCGGCAGGAGGCCTTCGGCCTCGCGGGCGATGTTCACCGGGTGCGCATGCAGCAGCATCTCGATTTCGTTCTGCCATCGCTTCCACGTTCCCGCGTCGGCGCCGCTGGGCAGATTTCGCGAACAGCCCGCGGCGATGCGCCGCATCGAATGGCCTTGTAACAAGATCGGGCGCGCTTTTGCGCCGCACGAACCACGCATCCGGCCGCGCCCTCACGAAGCGCAGGTCGTCGTCCGCGAAGTGACGATCGAGCGTGTCGTTGAGCAGCGCGCGCCGCAGCGGCGCCGAGGTCGTCCACACGCTGCAGCAGAACGACATCGTCGCGATCCGCCGCAAGGTGCACGGGATCGGCGTACAGCACGTAGTCGTCGCCGAAGTCGATGCCTGCGCCCAGCGCTGCCAGCGGCGCCACCGGCGTTTCGGCGCGGATGCCGAGCGCTCCGACGAGCGCCGCCGCGACACCACGCGTTTCGACGAGGGGCGGCGGCGCGTAGTGCGCGAGCGCTGCCAGCGACGGCGCGGCAGCGAGCGCGGCGTCGGGCAGGGCCAGCAATCCGGGAACGACAAGGATGAACTCGATCGACATGCGATAATGATTCGATTCCTGCGCGCATCGCGAGCGTACCGCATTCGGCGATCCGCGCACCGCGTTACGACGCCCCAATCTCCCGATCGATCGTGTCGCCGTACGAAGTCGCCGTCGGCTTGCGCTACACCCGCGCCCGCAAGGGATCGGGGCGCAACGCGTTCATTTCGTTCATCGCGCTGATCTCGATGGCCGGCATCGCGCTCGGCGTCGCCGCGCTGATCGTCGTGCTGTCGGTGATGAACGGCTTCCAGCAGGAGCTGCGCAACCGCATCCTCTCCGTCGCGTCGCACATCGAGATCCGCGGCTTTCCGGATCTCCGGGATCCGGCCGCGGTGGCAAGCGCCGCCAGGAAGAATCCGCACGTCGTGGCCACGGCGCCGTATGTGAACGGGCAGGCGATGCTGTCGTCCGGCGACGTGAACCGCGGCGCGCTGCTGCGCGGCATCGATCCGGCGCAGGAGGACAAGGTCGCCGACATCGGCCAGCACATGCGCGGCGGAGCGCTCGCCACGCTGACGCCCGGCAGATTCAACATCGTGCTCGGCATCGGAGCTCGCGCGTGCGCTCGGCGTGCAGGTCGGCGACAGCGTCGTCGCGATCACGCCGCAGGGCACCGTCACGCCGGCGGGCACGCTGCCGCGGCTCAAGAGCTTCAAGGTGAGCGGCATCTTCGAGGTCGGCATGTTCGAGTTCGACAGCGGCCTCGCGCTCGTCAACCTCGACGACGCCGAGAAGCTCTACCGGCTCGACAATGCGACCGGCGTGCGCCTGAAGCTCGACGACATGTTCGCGGCGCCGCGCGTCGCGCGCGAACTGACGCCGACGATGCCGGAGGACGTCGGAGGTGCGCGACTGGACGCGCAACCACGCCAACTTCTTCCGCGCGGTCGCGATCGAGAAGCGCGTGATGTTCATCATCCTGACGCTGATCGTCGCGGTGGCCGCGTTCAACATCGTTTCGGCGCAGGTGATGGTCGTCACCGACAAGCAGGCGGACATCGCGATCCTGCGCACGCTGGGCGCCGCGCCGTCGTCGGTCATGGCGATCTTCATGATCCAGGGCGCGCTGATCGGCATCATCGGCACGCTGATCGGCGTCGTCGGCGGCGTGCTGCTCGCGCTCAACGTCGAGACGGTCGTGCCGGCGATCGAGCGCACGTTCCACATCCAGTTCCTCGACAAGAGCGTCTACTACATCAGCGACCTGCCGTCGGACCTGCAGAGCGGCGACGTGATCACGATTGCGGCGATCGCGCTCGTGCTCGCGCTCGTCGCGACGATCTATCCGAGTTTCCGCGCTGCGCGCGTCAATCCCGCCGAGGCGCTGCGCTATGAGTGACGCCGCAGCCGAGCGGGCGCGCCGCCGGCACGCCGGTGGTCGCGTGCCGCGGCCTGCGCAAGACGTATCGCAACGGTCCGCTCGACGTGCCGGTGCTGCTCGGCGTCGATCTCGACGTGGCGGTCGGCGAGCGGCTGGCGATCGTCGGCGCGTCGGGTTCGGGCAAGAGCACGCTGCTGCATCTGCTCGGCGGACTCGACCTGCCGACGGCCGGCGAAGTGCGCGTCGAAGGGCGCGGCGCTCGCGACGCTGTCGGAAGCCGCGCGCGGCGCAGTTGCGCAATCGCGCGCTCGGCTTCATCTACCAGTTCCATCATCTGCTGCCGGAATTCACCGCATTGGAAAACGTCGCGATGCCGCTCGCGATCCGTCGCATGGACGAGCAACAGGCGCGGGCGCAGGCCGGCGCCATGCTCGCGCGCGTGGGGCTCGAGCATCGCGTGCGCCACCTGCCGGGCGAGCTGTCGGGCGGCGAGCGCCAGCGCGTCGCGCTCGCCCGCGCGCTCGTGACCGAGCCGCGCTGCGTGCTGGCGGACGAGCCCACCGGCAACCTCGACCGCCGCAATGCGGGCGCCGTGTTCGACCTGATGCTCGAGCTCAATCGCGTCGTCGGCACGGCGCTCATCATCGTCACGCACGATCGCCGATCTCGCCGCGAAGACCGACCGCACGCTGCACCTCCTCGACGGCAAGCTGCAGTGATGTCTCCTTGGCGGCGGGCGAGGCGCGACACCGCGTTCACTCTGAGTAATGGCAACGTCCGAGGCGCGACACCGCGTTCTCTTGACTAAGGGCAGCGGGCGCGGCGCGACCCCGCGCACGTCGTCCGCAAACGCATGCCTGCGGGTTCCCGGCGCGGCCGATCGACTCGTCACTTCACGCGCCTCTTTTGCCGCGCCACCCGCGACGGCACGCGCTGCCACGTGCGCTCGCCGCGCCTTGCCCGCCGCCTCGGATACTTCGGTGCCGGTTCGTGACGCGACCTGGGCGATCCCTTGCATAAGGCCACGCGTCGGCTGCCGCACTGAGTGCGACGATTCAGCACCAGCAGTGTCGGGCGTGGCGAGGCGCTGCGCGAAGGGCGCCTGTGGCGCAGTCGTCGAAAGGCGGGTGGCGCGGCCAATTAGCCCGTGAACTGACGATCGATCAGCCGCGCCGGGTACCCGCTCGACGACGCGGTTTGCGCCACCGAAGCACGGTGCGCAGCGCCTCACCGCGCAGACGCAAGATAGCTGTGGTCATCGACTTTAGTACTTGACCGGGATCGGATCGAGCGAGCGCCACAGGTACCACGTCGCGACGCTGCGGTACGGCTGCCACTGCTTCGGCGAGCGCGCGCAGCTCCGCGGCAGTCGGGCCGCGTCGCCGTCGAGGTAGTGCAGCGCGACGGCGTTCTGCAGTCCGATGTCGTCGACCGGGCAGCATGTCGGCGCGCATCTCGTGGAACATCAGGAACATCTCGGCGGTCCAGCGGCCGATGCCCTTGACGTCGACGAGCGCCTCGATCAGCGCCTCGTCGTCGAGCGCCGGCCATGCGGCGGGATCGAGCGCGCGCCGAGGCGAAATGCCGGGCGAGGTCGCGAATGTACTCGGCCTTGCGCTCGGAGAGCCCGCAGGCGCGCAGCGTCGGCGATGCCGCTTGCGCTGCGACGCGGGCCGGAGTCGAGCGGCGCCGCCGTTCCGCCGCGCCGCAGGCCTTCAGCGAGCCGGTTCCAGATCGTCTGCGCCGCCTTGACGGAGATCTGCTGGCCGACGATCGCGCGCGCCAGCGTGGTGAACGGGTCGCCGCGGCGGGTGAGATGGATGTCCGGGGTACGCCGCGATCAGCCTGGCGCATCACGCGATCCGCGCGGCGAGCACGCGCGTGGCGTCGTCCCAGTAGTGCGGCTTCATCGTCGATGTGGTCGAGCAAGCCGGCGAGTCTGCGCGCGCGGGGGCGGCCGCATGTCCGGTCGATACGCGGCCGGCGATCCGGCGCGCCGATCCGCACCGGGCGGTCAGGCGGGCGAGCTGGGGAAATGGTACATTACGCCGCATTTTTTCATTTGCGGAGCCGGAATGCGCAGCGGTCGGAGACGCGGCGATGTCTGCAGATGCCCGGCGCGCATCGTGCGGGGACTCCTCGGCGCGCCGTCGCGCTGCTCGTCGCCGCATCCGCCGCCGCGGCGGACCCGAACAAGGTCCTGCGCATCTCGTTTCCGGCCGCCGAGACCGGCTTCGACCCGGTCCGCATCTCCGACCTCTACTCGACGACCGTCAACGAGGCGATCTTCGAGCGGCTGCTGACCTACGACTATCTCGCGCGGCCGGCGAAGCTCGTGCCGATGATCGCCGAGTCGATGCCGGAGGTCGTCCGACAACGGCCGGACCTACATCGTTCAAGCTGAGCAAGGGCATCTACTTCGCGCCCGATCCCGCGTTCAAGGGGCAGAAGCGCGAGCTCGTCGCGCGAGGACTTCGTCTACACGTTCATGCGCTTCGTCGACCCGAAGAACCGCTCGCCGTACGCGTTCATGCTCGAGGGCAAGATCGTGGGCCTCGACGAGCACGCCGAGGCGGCGAAGAAGACCGGCAAGTTCGACTACGACGCGAAGATCCCCGGCATCGAGGCGTCGACAAGTACACGCTGCGCTTCCAGCTCAAGGCAGCCGACTACCTCTTCCCGTACATCGCTCGCGCATATGCCGTTCGGGGCCGTGGCGCGCGAAGTCGATCGAGGCGCTACGGCGACGACATGCAGGCGCATCCGGTCGGCACCGGGCCCGTACATGCTGAAGGAATGGACGCGCGCGCGCGAAGATCGTGCTGGAGGCCAATCCCGGACTATCGCGGCTTCACCTGGGATTTCCAGCCGGCGTACCGACCCGTGGGACGAGGACGTCGTCACGGAGATGAAGGGCAAGAAGATGCCGCAGATCGGCCGCGTCGAGATCACGATCATCGAGGAGAGCCAGTCGCGCTGGCTCGCGTTCAGCCAGAAGGAGCTCGACTACCTGGCGCTGCCGGCGACGTTCGCGCCGCAGGCGCTCGACGCGCGAACAAGCTGAAGCCGGAGTGGGCGGAGCAGGGCGTCCGCTGTATCGCGCGATCGATCCCGACATCGACGTACACGTTCTTCAACTTCCGCGACCCGCTCGTCGGCGGCTTCACGAAGGAGAAGATCGCGCTGCGCCGCGCGATGATCATGGGCTACGACCTCGACGCAGGAGATCAAGCGTCATGCGCAAGGACCAGGCGGTCGCGGCGCAGATGCCGATCCCGTCCGGCGTCGTCGGCCACGATCCGAACTACCGCAGCGTCAACCAGTACGATCCGGTGCTCGCCAACAAGCTGCTCGACTACTTCGGCTACAAGAAGGGCGCCGGACGGCTATCGGACGCTGCCCGACGGCAAGCCGCTGGTGATCCGGCAGGCGACCGGAACCGCGGCGCATCGATCGCGAGTTCGACGAGCTGTGGAAGAAGTCGATGGACGCGATCGGCATCCGGATGGAGTCCGCAGTCGCGCAAGTTCGCCGACAACGCTGCAAGGCGGCCAAGGCGTGCCAGCTGCATGATGTGGGGCCAGCGTGGATCGCCGACTATCCCGACGGCGACAACTTCATGCAGCTCCTCTACGGCCCGAACACCGGCGCAGAGCAACAACGGCTGCTACGAATCGAAGGCGTTCGACGAGCTCTACGAGCAAGTCGCGCACGCTGCCGCCAGATTCGCCCGAGCGCAACCTCCTGTTCCTCGACATGACGCGGCAGATGGAAGTCGACGGCGCGTGGAGCCTGCAGTCTCGCGCGATGCGCAACGAGCTGATCCGCCCGTGGGTCCAGGGCTACAAGAAGCATCCGATCCTGCAGGCCGAATGTGTCTACATGGACCTCGACGTCGCGCGGCAGCTGATGCGTCGGTGCGTCGCATCGTCCGCGTGCAGTCGCGGCACGCGGCGCGCGCGGCTCGCTCGCGGTGCGCTCGGCGCGTGTGCCGCCGTGCTGGCCCGCGTCCGATGCCGCCGACATGAACAAGGTGATCCGGCACGTGTTCCCGGCGGCCGAGACGGGATTCGACCCGGCCGGCGTGCAGGATCTCTACTCGGCGACGGTCGAGCAGATGCTCTTCGAGACGCTGCTCACCTACGACTACCTCGCGCGGCCGTCGAAGCTCGTGCCGCTCACCGCGGAAGCGCTGCCGGAGATCACCGACAACGGCAGGACGTACACGGTCCGCATCAGGAAAGGCATCCACTTCACGCCCGACCCCGCGTTCAAGGGCGAAGAAGCGCGAGCTCGTCGCCGGCGATTACGCGTATTCGCTGAAGCGACTGATCGACCCGAAGATCCACTCGCCGTGGGCGTGGCTCGTCGAAGGCAAGATCGTCGGACTGGACGAGCTGGCCGAGGCCGCGAAGAAGTCGCGGCAAGTTCGACTACGACGCGAAGGTCGCGGGGCTCGAGGCCGTCGACCGCTACACGCTGCGCATCCGGCTGAAGCGACACCGACTACAACCTCTCGTACGTGCTGGCGCACGAGCCGACCTCCGCGGTCGCGCGCGAGGTGATCGACGCGTATCGCGACGAGGCCGGGCGGCGCGATGTCCAATCCGGTCGGCACCGGCGCCTACAAGCTCGAAGCAATGGATCCGCAGCGTCGAAGATCGTCCTCGAGGCGAATCCCGACTACCGCGGCTTCATGTGGGACTTCAAGGCGCGACGATCCCGACGACCAGCGCTGATCGCCGAGATGAAGGGCAAGAAGATGCCGCAGGTCGGGCGCGTCGAGATCAGCATCATGGAGGAGGACCAGGCGCGGCTCCTCGCGTTCCAGAACGGCGAGCTCGACCTCATGAACATGGAGGGCCCGCTCGCGCCGAACGTGCTCGACGGCGGCAAGCTGAAGCCCGAGTTCGCGAAGAAGGGCATCAAGCTGTCGCGCTTCGTCGATCCCGAGATCTCGTACCACTACTGGAACCTGCAGGACCCGGTCGTCGGCGGCCTCACGCAAGGACAAGATCGCGCTGCGGCGCGCGATGGCGATGGCCTACAACGTCGACGAGGAGATCCGGGTCGTCCGCAACGGCCAGGCGATCGAGGCGCAATTCCCGATCCCGCCCGGGCGTGGTCGGCTACGACCCGAACTACCGCTCGCCGCGTCAAGTACGACCCGGCCGCGCGCCAACGCGCTGCTCGACCAGTTCGGGTACAAGAAAGGCGCCGACGGCTGGCGCACGCTGCCCGACGGCAAGCCGCTCGCTCATCCGCTACGCGTCGCGCCCCGACTCGCTCGGCCGCCAGCAGGACGAGTTGTGGAAGAAGGCGTTCGACGGCATCGGCATCCGGATGGAGGTGCAGAAGGACAAGTTCCCGGAGTTGCTGAAGCTCGAGAAGCAATGCAAGCTGATGATGCGCACGGCGTCGTGGATCGCCGACTATCCCGGACGCCGACAACTTCATGCAGCTCCTCTACAGCAAGAACATCGAGCAGAGCAACAATGCGCTGCGCGAACATTCCCGAGTACGACAGGCTCTACGAGCAGTCGCTCCGGATGCCCGATTCGCCGGAGCGCAACCGGCTCTACCACGAGATGGCGAAGGTCATCGAGACTATGCGCCGTGGCGGCTCGACATCAGCCGCTACCGCAACATGCTGGTGCAGCCGCGGGTGCTGGGATACAAGAAGCATCCGATCCTGCACGCCGAGTGGCAGTACATCGACGTTGCGCGGCCGCAAGGACGGCGGGACCGGAACGCGCATTGCCACCGGCTGGCGAGGACGCGGCACCGCGGTCCGGTTCGACAGCGGCGGTTACGACCGAGCTGATCGGCGGAGCACGATGCGTGCCGGCGACCCGCGATCCGCGTGACGCACATGAAGCGACCCGACCGCGCATCCGGAGCGAGGAAATAGCATGACCGCATACATCATCCGACGGCTGTGGCAGATGATCCCGACGATGCTCGGGGTCATCCTGCTGGTGTTCATCCTGTTCAACTGGGTCGGCGGCGACCCCGCCTACGTGCTGGCCGGCAAGATCTCGAACCAGGAGCAGATCGACAACATCCGGCGCCAGCTCGGCGTCGACCAGCCGTACTGGGTCCAGCTCTGGATCTTCGTGAAGCAGGTGCGTCACCGCCGATTTCGGCGCGTCGCTGGAGCACCAACGAGCAGGTGTCGAACATCCTCGCCACGCGCCTCGGACCGTCGCTGACGGTGCTGGTGCCGCTGCTGATCCTCGACGCGCTGTTCGCGATCGCGCTCGCGCTCGCCGTCGCCTACGTGCGCGGCTCGCTGACCGACCGGCTGGTGATGATCGTCTGCACGGTCGGGCTGTCGATCTCGATCCTCGTCTACATCATCGTCTTCCAGTACTTCTTCGCCTACAAGCTCGGCTGGTTCCCGGTGCAGGGCTGGGGCAACAGCTTCGTGCGAGAACCTCTTCGACTACGCGTCGCTGCCGATCCTGATCGGGCTCGTCGTCAGCATCGCGCCCAACCTGCGGCTCTACCGGACGTTCTTCCTGGACGAGATCAACCAGGACTACGTGCGCACGGCGCGCGCGAAGGGCCTGTCCGAGAACCGCATCATGTGGATCCACGTGCTGCGCAACGCGTCGATCCCGATCATCACCAACCTGATGGCCGAGCTGCCGGGACTGCTGCTCGGCGTCGTTCCTGATCGAGCGCTTCTTCTCGATTCCCGGCATCGGCCGCGAGGTGATCCTCGCCGTCGAGCGCTCGGACTTTCCCGGTGATCAAGGCGCTGACCGTCTACGTCGCGTTCGCGACGATGGCGTCCAACCTGCTCGCCGACCTGATGTACAAGGCGGTCGATCCGCGCGTCCAGCTCAAGTGAGGGGGACGACGATGGCGAACGACACCGCATTGAAGACCGCTCGCCCCGCGTCGCGCGCGAGATTCCGCACACGGTCTCGCCGGGCCTGTGGGCGCTCGCCTGGAAGCGCCTGCAAGTCCGATCACGTCGGCATGGTCTCGCTCGCGATCGTCGCCGCGTTCATCGTGATGATGATCCTCTCCGGCACCGGCCTCGATCGCGAAGGACTGGAACCGCGAAGTCGGCGTCAACTACGCGCCGCCGTCGTTCCTCGGCGCCGACATCGAGGCCGGCGCGCCGCGCCGCTCCCGCGGCGCCGGCGCTGCGGCGCCGACGCCGGCGAGCGAGTACAAGTCGAGCGTCGTCGATCCGCTCGCCGACGTGCTGGCGCGAGACTCAAGCGGCGAGAAGGAGCCGGCGCGCAGCCGGCGCGCCGGCCGAGCGCGCCGACTGCCGAAGCGAAGATCGGTCGACCCGCTCGCCGACGTGATGGCCGACATCAAGGCGCGGCGCGAAGGGCGGCGCCGCGGAGGCCGAGGTCGTCGAGGCGCGCGCGGCGACGCTGCCGTTCGGCGGCGACAAGTGGGGCCGCGACGTGCTGAAGAAGACGATCAAGGGCTCCGAGACGTCGATCTTCGTCGGCCTCGCCGCCGCGGCGGTCGCGACGTTCATCGGCACGCTGTTCGGCGCGCGTCGCCGGCTACTACGGCAAGTGGGTCGACGATTTCTTCAACTGGTTCTACAGCGTCTTCAGCTCGATCCCCTACCTGCTGCTGATCCTCGCGGTCGCCGCGGTGCTGCAGCAGAAGGGCATGCTGCACGATCATCCTGATCCTCGGCCTCACCGGCTGGACCGGCATCTTCCGGCTGATCCGCGGCGAGTACCTGAAGCACAAGGCGCGCGAATACGTGCAGGCGGCCGACGCGATCGGCGCGTCGAACGCGCGCCGCATGTTCGTCCACATCTTCCCGAACGTGAGCCACGTCGTGCTGGTGCAGCTGTCGATCTACGCCGTCGGCTTCATCAAGGCCGAGGTGATCCTGTCGTTCCTGGGCTTCGGCGTGCCCGTCGACGTCGTGTCGTGGGGCTCGATGCTGAACGAGGCGCAGAACGAGCTGATCCTCGGCAAGTGGTGGCAGCTCGTCGCCGCGGGCACGGCGATGGCGACTGCTCGTGACGGCGTTCTCGCTGTTCACCGACGCGCTGCGCGACGCGCTCGATCCGAAGCTCAAGGGACGCGATGGGCGCGCTGAACGATGGACACACATGGCAATGCAAGCCACGAGCGGCGATCCGCTCGTCAGCGTGCGCAACCTGCAAGCGTCTCGTTCCGGCTCGACCAGCGGACACGATCGTTCGAGGCGGTCAAGGGCATCTCGTTCGACATCCCGCGCAACAGCACGGTCGCGCTGGTCGGCGAATCGGGCAGCGGCAAGTCGGTGACGTCGCTCGCGATCCTCGGCCTGCTGCCGCCGGAGAACTCGATCGTCGACCCGGCGAGCGAGATCCTCTACGGCGGCACGCAACCTCGTCGCACTGCTCGATCGGCGACGCTGCGCGAGCTGCGCGGCGCCGACATCTCGATGATCTTCCAGGAGCCGATGACGTCGCTCAACCCGGTGTTCACCGTCGGCTTCCAGCTCGACCGAGGTGCTGCGCCTGCACATGGGCATGACGCCCGCGCAGGCGCGCAAGCGCGCGATCGAGCTGCTGCGACGAGGTCGGCATCCCGGACCCGGAGTAGCAAGCATCAACGCGTTTCCGTCGCAGATGTCCGGCGGCCAGCAGCAGCGCGTGATGATCGCGATGGCGATCGCCTGCGAGCCGAAGCTCCTGATCGCCGACGAGCCGACGACCGCGCTCGACGTGACGATCCAGAAGCAGATCCTCGACCTGATCGCCGCGCTGCAGAAGAAGCACCAGATGTCGGTGCTGTTCATCACGCACGACCTCGCGGTGGTCGGCGAGATCGCCGACTACGTCGTCGTGATGCGCAACGGCGAGATCCGCGAGCAGGGGCCCGCCAAGGCCGTGTTCGAGACGCCGCAGGACACGTACACGCAGGCGCTGCTGCAGCTGCCGGCCGCAGCTCGATCGCCGGCCGGCGCGGCTGCCGGTGATCGACGACTACATGGACGGCGCACGCGCGGCTCGCGCGACATGTCGGAGCGCAAGCGCGGCGTCAAGGCCAGCCGATCCGATCGTGCTCGACGTGAAGAATCTCGGCAAGAACTTCTATTCGCGCGAGGGCCTGTTCGGCACGCGCGAGTTCGAGGCGGTGAAGGACGTCTCGTTCCAGCTGCCGAAGGGCAAGACGCTCGGCCTCGTCGGCGAGTCGGGCTCGGGCAAGACGACGGTCGGGCTCACGCTGATGCGGCTGCACGAGGCGACGACGGGCGAGGCGATCTTCGAGGGGCGCGACATCCTGTCGATGTCGGCGAAGGAATTCATGCCGTACAAGCGGCGCATCCAGATCATCTTCCAGAATCCGTACGCGTCGCTCAACCCGCGCTTCACCGTCGGCCAGATCCTCGACCGAGCCGATGCAGATCCACGGCATCGGCGCGAACGCGCAGGAGCGCACCGACCTCGCGTTCGAGCTGCTGCAGAAGGTCGGGCTGCCCGAAGTGTCGTTCTACAAGTACCCGCACGAGTTCTCGGGCGGGCAGCGGCAGCGGATCGCGATCGCGCGCTGCCTGACGATGAAGCCCGACATCCTGATCTGCGACGAATCGGTGTCGGCGCTCGACGTGTCGGTGCAGGCGCAGGTGCTGAACCTGCTGCAGGACCTGCAGGACGAGTTCGGCCTCTCCTACATCTTCATCTCGCACGACCTCGCGGTCGTCAAGTACATCGCCGACGAGATCATGGTGATGAACGAAGGCAAGATCGTCGAGATCGCGAACTCGGACGAGATCTACCGCCATCCGCGCGAGGCCGTACACGCAGCGGCTGCTCGCGTCGATCCCGAAGGGCTGGCACGCGCGCGCAGCGGCGCGTGCGGCGCGAGCGATTGACCAGCTGCGCGCTCGAAAGTATCGTGGGAGCGGCGAAGCCGCGACCGAAACTTGCCGCGTCGTCCTACAGCGTGAACTTCATCTCCGACAGCAGCGCGCCGGGAAGCGTCGCAGCTCGACGAGCATCCGCGCGCCGTACGTGTTCGACTCGAGCAGCAGCTCGGTCTCCGTCGTCAGCGCCTCGAGGTTCGTCGCCGAGCATCCGGTAGATCGTGTCGTCGAAGCGCAGCACGTTGACCGGCGCGACGACCTTGCCGCCCTCGACCCAGAACGTCGCGAAGCGCGTCATGCCGGTCATCCGGCACGCGGGCCGATCGGAGTAGTTGAGGTAGTGCAGGTTGCCGACGGAGAGCCCGGTGTCGAGCGCCGCGAGCGCGTCGCGCGCCGGCGAGCGTGCCGCCGTCCATCGCGAGCGCCTCCGGCGATCTCGCCGCCGTTCGCGCCGTTCGCCTGCGAGCCCGAATTCGCGCGCGGTGCGCGGCGAGACCAGCGAGCCGACCAGCGCGCCGCGCGTCGATCAGCGGCACCTTCGCGCGGGCGCGCGAAGCCTTCGCCCTGGAACGCCGGCGCGACGCCGTCGGCGGTCGTCCTCGGCGATCGTCACGCGCGGATCGAGGCGCGCTCGCCGTCGCCTGCATCCGCGCGAGCGCTGCTCTGCTTGGTCGCGAGCGCGCGCGCCGAGAAGCCGCCCCAGCAGAGCAGTCGCCGCGATGTCCTCCATCGCCGCCGGCGCGAGATAGGCGCGGTACTTGCCGGGCGCGAGCGCCTTCGGCGGGCGCGCTGATCATGCGCGAGCTGCTCCGCGCGCGCTCGCTCATCTTCGCGGCGAACGCGCGTCGCGTCCCACGCGAAGCCCGGTACAGCGCCGACTTCACCGCCTTGTCGGCGCGGTGATAGAGGCTCCATTGCAGGTTGAACGTCGTCGCCTCGTGCCAGTTGCGCTGGCCGTCCGAGTTCGCGAAGCCGCGGTACACCGGGCCCGCCGGCGTAGAATGCCGACGAGGTCCTGCCCGTGCGCCGCGCGCGAGCACCGCGTCGACGATCGCTTCGGCGGGCGGCAGCGGCGCCGCCGCGCGTCGGCGCGCGTCGATGCGACCGTCGGTCGGCGATCAGCAGATGCGGATCGTCGGCGAGTTCCGGCAGCGCGTCGCGCAGTCCGACGACCGCGGCGGCGACCGCGGTCGCGGTCGGCGCCGGGATCGCCGGACAGCGACAGCGCGTGCGACGCGTGGCGCGCGCCGCGAATCAGCCGGATCGTCGAGATAGCGCTGGGCGACGCTGCCCGGCTGGCGCACCTTGCCGCGGTTCATCCGCACGAAGTCGGATGTCTTCCGCCGAGAACCACGCGGTGTACCGTCTCGCCGGCGACGAGCGCGCCGATCGAGCGCCGCGGCGAGCTCGTGGAAGTAGTACTCCATCGCCAGCTCGCTCACGCCTTCAGCTCCGCCGAACACGTCGACGCCGGTGAACACGCACGCCGGCGACGCGTGGCCGACGCGGATCGATCTGCGACGGCTCGCCCTTGCCGCAGTACGGCGTGCCGAGCACGCTGCACCGTGTCGGCGTTGCCGACGCGCGCGAGGCTGCGCCAGAAGTTCGCGCTGATGCCGCGATAGTTCGGGATTCTTGACGACGTGCGCCGAGCTTGCCGTTCTCGATCATGCCGCCCGCGCTCGCAGCCGAACTGGAACTTGTTGCGCGAGTCGTCGATCGACCACGAGCGAGTTGGTCTCCATCAGCACGCCGCGCTCGATGCCGGCGACCATCTCGTCGAGCGTCGCGTCGCCGGGCTCGAGGTTGAGATTCGCCATCCGGTCGATCGGCGGGCGGTTCCAGCTGTCGGCGCGCGCGTTCGCGACGCCGGGCAGGCCGGCGCGCACCTGCGAGATCGCGCCGCCGAGCGGCCGCTCGAGGATGCCGTCGCGGATCAGGTGCACGTCTTCTCCGCGCGGCGTCGCCCTCGTCGTCGCACGCGTAGCTCGCGAGCTCCTCGCGGCGCGTCGGATCGAACGTGACGTTGAGGAGCTCGGAGCCGTAGCGGTACGTGCCGAACATGTCGGGCGTGACGAAGCTCGTGCCGGCGAAATTGCGCTCGTCGCCGAGGATCCGGTCGAGCTCGAGCGGATGGCCGATCGATTCGTGGATCTGCAGGATCATCTGGTCGGGCACGAGCAGCACGTCCATCGTGCCGGTCGGACAGTTCGGCGCGGCGAGCAGTTCGAGCGCCTCCTCCGCGATGCGGCGCCGCGCGCCGACGAACCCGAAGCGCGCGAGGATCTCGCGCCGCCCTGCTGGCAGATGCCGCGATAGCCGTTCAGCGATCGCTGCTGCGTGACGCCGTCGGCGTGCGCGGTCACGCTGACCGCGGAAACAGGAAGCGGTAGCGCTGCACGCACGTCGCCGCCCTCGCTGGTGACGAGCCGGTGCGTCGCATGGCGGACGTCGACGAGCGCTTCCCAGTCGACGATGCGGGAGTCGATGCCGGCCTGCTGCGATTCCTGCTGCAGCAGGTCGTACCATTCGCGCCGCGACGGCAGCGGCGAATCGAGCGACGGCGACGCGTAGTCGCCGCGCGGCGCGGGGCGCGGCAGCGCGCGCGAGTCGTCGAGCGCGAAGCGCGCGGTGGCGCGCGCCCACGCCGCGGCGCGCTCGAGCGCGGCGCGCAGGCCCGCGCGGATGTGTCGCGCGTCGCCGCGTAGCCGTAGCCGCCGTCGGCATAGACGGACGCCATCGCGCCGCGATCGGTAACGACGCGCGAGCGGCTGCGCGACGTTCTTGCGCACGCAAAACGATTCGCGACGACTCATCGACGAAGCGCAGCGACCAGAAGTCGGCGTCGAGCTTGATTGCGGGCAGGGTTGGTTGATCCATCGGAGCGGGAGGATAAGGAGACGGGGTAAGGAGAGGTTTCGCCCACGGCCAATCGAATCCGGCGGGCGCGTAACTCGCCATTATCGCCGATCGCGGCGGCGCCGCCGAATCGGGATGCGCCAGACGCTGCACGGCGGCTGTGGCCGCTCACTTCCCGCCGATCTTCCCGCCAACCGGCGCCTCGGCTCGGTCGGCGAGGCGAACGAGGGCATCTCCCGTCACCCGCGCGATCCGCCAGTCCGGCAGGACGGCGGCGCCGAGCGCCTCGTAAAACCGGATGGCGGGCGCGTTCCAGTCCAGGACCGCCCATTCGAAGCGGCCACATCCGCGTTCGCGTGCGATCTTCGCCAGCGCGAGCATGAATTGGCGGCCGAGTCCCGCGCCGCGATATTCCGGCCGGACGAAAAGGTCCTCCAGCCACAGGCTTCGCCGACCCAGGAATGTTGAGTAAGTATGAAAAAACAAGGCGAAACCGACTACAACCTGAGAATTAGCGTCAAGATGACCAATCAGCGCTTCGGCGACCGGAAAACTGCCGAACAGCGCGTCGGCCAGATCCTGTTCGGTCGCCGTGCAGATGTTGGTGAGGCGCTCATATTCCGCGAGCCCGCGTATCAGCGCGTGCAATTCGGGAACGTCTTCGCGGCGGATCGCACGGATGCGGAACGAACGATCGTTCGACATCAGCGCCCCCGTTGTTGCAGATTCACAACGAACGACCAACGAGTGGCAGATCGCGTGGAAAGTCGTTCATTTCGCGGTGCCGGGCGACTGGCGCCATTCGCTGAAGCCCGCATTCCCGGACTGGCGCGGCCCGGGCACGTCGCTCACGAACCCGTCGCCAGTCGGCCGTGGCCATCGGGCCGGCGAACGACGCGTTGCGGATGCAGGCGAATTCCGGGAGGCCGGACGCCCTCGCGCGGCGGATTGGCATGATTGGCGAAATTGCAACAAAACTCCCGTCCGGAGGCAAGGATTCGGGGAGTTTGGTTGCTGCTCAAAACGCCCCTGTTGTAACGTTGCTACTGCGTGCCGAAAGGCGAATATTTCGTCCCTTTTCGTACCACTATCCTTTGGGGGTTTCCACATGAGTTTCCAACGCAAGAAGGTCGCGACTGCGCTCGCCTACATGATGGGCGTGGGCGGAGCGATCGCCGCGTCCGGCGCGTACGCCCAGGCGCAGACCCCGGACGTCCCGACACTGACGAGACAGCCGGCGCCTGACATCAAGGTCGAAGTGACCGGCTCGAACATCAAGCGCGTCGAAGGCGAAGGCGCCTTGCCGGTGCAGGTGATCACCCGCAGCGATATCGACAAGTCCGGCGCCACCACCGTCATGGAGCTGCTCCAGACGATATCGGCTAACAACAGCTCGGGCGCCATCAACATCGCCAACTCGATCGGTGCGACGACGTTCTCGGCGCAGACGGCTTCGCTGCGCGCGTTGGGCGGCGGCCGGACCCTGGTCCTGATCAACGGCAAGCGCATCGACAGCTTCGCCGGGGAAATCCCGGGTGTCCAGGGCGTGAACCTCGCGTCGATTCCGTTCGAAGCGATCGAGCGCGTGGAAATCCTCAAGGACGGCGCCTCGGCAATCTACGGCTCCGATGCGATCGGCGGCGTGATCAACTTCATCACGCGCAGCGACTACACCGGCGCGGAAGCGACGGCCCAGTATGGGACGCCCACCCGCGGCGGCGGCGGCGACCAATGGTCGGGCAGCGGATCGTTCGGCATCGGCGACCTCTCGAAGGACCGCTACAACGTATTCGGGTCCGTGTCGTACCAGGAGCAAAAGCCGCTGGACCAGAACAAGCGTGACTTCTCGAACACGTCGATCATTCCCGGCATCGGTTATTACGCGCTCTCGAGCAACCAGTTCGGCGGATTCGTCAACGAGCTCGGCAGCACCATCAACAACGGCCGCCTCGGCGGACCCGGCAACTGCGGTACGTCCCAGTACATCAACCAACCCGACACCTTCGGAGTCGTCGGGTGCGAGTTCAACTCGTCGGCGACGAACGGCGTCGAGATGATCCCGGACGACAAGACGTGGAACGTCTTCGGACAGGGGCGGTTCCAGATCAACCCCGACATGCAGGCGTACGCGACCGCGCTCTATTCGCGCGACGAGGTGCACCTGATCATCCAGCCGGGCCCGATCTCGAGTTCCGTCGCCTATGGTCCGCTGAACGCGCTCGCGGCGACCATCACGCTGCAGCCGACCAGTCCGTTTTATCCGCACCAGATCGCCGCCGACGCCGGTATCGACGGCACGCCGCTCGGCGTCCGCTACCGCACGTTCGAAAACGGCTACCGCGACACCACCGACACCAGCTCCAACTACCAGATCATCGGCGGCGTCAAGGGAACCTGGAGCAACTGGGACTATGACCTTTCCGCGCATTACAGCGACGGGAAGACCAGCGAGCGCCTGAACGGCGGCTTCCAGCAGTATTCGCTGATCCTGCCGCTGCTGAACAGCGGCCTCGTCAACCTGTTCGGGCCCAATACGCCGGACATCCAGCAACAGCTGCGCGCGACCAACTTCATCGGCGACACCGCCGACACCGAATCGAAGAACTACGGTGTATCGGCCAAGATGTCGAGCGAGATCTACAAGCTCCCGGCGGGTCCGCTCGCGCTGGCGGTCGGGTTCGATGGGCGCTGGGAGTCGTTCGACCAGAACTTCGCGCAGGCGATCCAGAACGGCGACGTCACCGGCTATGGCGGCGCACTGAAGCCCTGGAGCGAATCGCGGACGATCGGCGCCGTCTTCGGCGAACTGAACATTCCGATCGTCAAGAACCTGGAGGGCAACGTCGCGGTTCGCTACGACCACTACAGCGATTTCGGCAGCACGACCAATCCCAAGTTCAGCCTGCGCTGGCAGCCGACCCGGACGCTGCTGTTCCGCGGTTCGTATGGCACGGGCTTCCTGGCGCCGTCGCTCTACGAGTTGAACACGCCGCTGGTCGGTGGCCTCACGCAGTTCTTCAGCGATCCGATCCGCTGTCCCGTTACCGGTTTGGTCGGGGTCGACTGTCACCAGCAGTTCACCGCACTCTTCGGCGGCAATGCGAACCTCAAGCCCGAGGAATCGGAGCAAGCGACCGTCGGCATGGTTGTCGAGCCGTTCGCCGGCGCATCGTTCAGCATCGATTACTTCAAGATCAACCTGAAGAATTCGATCGTCGACGGCATCAACCCGGGCGTGGTGCTGGGGGATCTCAACCAGTTCGGATTCCTCGTGGCCCGGGGTCCGGTCGATCCCAATTTCCCGAATCTTCCGGGGCCGATCCAAAGCCTGAACCAGACCTACATCAACCTCGGCAATCAGCACATCCAGGGCATCGACCTCGAAGCACGCTACCGCGCGCCCGTGCAAAGCTGGGGCCGGCTGACGTTCGACATCAACGGAACGTACTATCTGCGGTACGACACCGAGAATATCGACGGCACGTACAGCGGCAACGTGGGCACCATCTACGGCAGCCCGAATTCCGGCGTCATCCCGCGCTGGAAGCACTATGCGACCCTTACGTGGGACCAGGGTCCGTGGTCGGCGACGCTTGCGCAGACATTCCAGTCGTCATACACCGACGCGCAACAGGATTTCAACGGCCTGCGCACCGTTGGTTCGATGAGCCTGTGGGATCTGCAGGGCACGTATTCGGGCTTCAAGAACCTGAAGCTCACGCTCGGCGTCAAGAACCTGTTCGACCGCAATCCGCCGGTGTCGAACCAGGACAGCGGGTTCATCGCGGGCTTCGACCCGTCGTATTACGACCCGCGCGCACGGTTCGTGTACGGCAGCATCAACTACAAGTTCAAGTAATTCGCATCAATCCGGTGATCGGCAACGGGGGGCCTTCGGGCTCCCCGTTTTTTTGATGTAATGTCCACGGGCGTCCGCGGTGCCGCCTGGGTCCGGCGGGCGCGTCCCCTATTGCGCAGAACGGATCGGCACGTCGACGCCGAAATCTCATGAAACACATTGGTCGAAACGATCCCTGTCCCTGCGGCAGCGGCAAGAAACACAAGCAGTGTTGCGCGCAAGGCGGACAGGCTGCGGTCGCTGTGCGCCGGACCCGGCGTCGATCGACGAGGCATTCCGGACGGCGCTCAATCACTACCGCGCCGGGCGACTTGGGGAAGCGGAGGCGTCGTACCGGCAAATCCTCCGTGCTGCGCCCGATCATCCGGACGCGCTGCACCTGCTGGGGTTGGTGGTCCATCAACGGGGACACAACGATGCGGCTTTGGAGCTCATCAACCGGGCGATCGCCGCCAACCCCCTTCATCCCGTTTATCACAACAACTGCGGGATCGTGCTGCATGCGCAGGGCAGGATCGACCAAGCCATCGCGTGCTACCGGAAAGCGCTTGCGCTCAGGCCGGAATATCCCGAGGCGCTCAACAGTCTCGGAAACGCGCTGAAGGATCAGGGCAGGCCGGACGAAGCGGTCGCGAGCTACCGGCAAGCGCTTCGATTCAGGCCGGCGTACGCCGAGGCGTGCATCAATCTGGGAAATGTCCTCAGGGATCGCGGCGAACTCGGCGAAGCGATTGCCTGCTACCGCGAGGCTCTCGCGTACGGCTCGCATGCAGCGCAGGCCCACTACAACCTGGGAAATGCGCTGAGGGATCGCGGCGAGTTGACCGAGGCCGCCGCCAGCTACCGCAACGCGCTGTCGTCCAATCCCGATCTTGCGGACGCACACAACAATCTCGGGCTCGTGCGCCACGAGCAGGGCAGCGCTCGTCGAGGCGCTCCGGAGCTACGCCGACGCGCTTTCGATCTTGCCGCATCACGCGGCGTACCACTACAACATGGGCAACGGGCTCAAAGACATCGGTGAGCTGAACGAGGCCGTCGCAAGCTACCGCAGAGCGCTGTCATTCGAGCCCGATTACGCGGACGCGCACCTGAACCTCGGAATCGCGCTGCAGGCGCAGGGCAACCCGCGCGAGGCCGCCGAATGCTACCGCAGGACGCTGACCCTTAGACCGGATTACGCCGAGGCTCACAACAATCTGGGCGACGCGCTGCGCGAGCTCGGCGACGCGGATGCCGCGCTGGCGAGCTACCGGCGCGCACTGGAGCTGCGCGAGGCGCCGGAATTCAAGTCGAGCTTTGTCCGGTGCATCGTCGACAGCGATGTCCGGCTCGATGCCGACGCGCGGCGGCTGGTCGTCCGCGCCCTGTCCGAACCGTGGGCGAGACCCAGTGATCTGGCGAAGGCCTGCATAAGATTGATCGCGTCGGACCCGGACATCCGGGCGGGCATCGAGCGCTCGTCGAACGCGTGGCCGGCTCGGTTGGCGAGGCAAGCATTGCTCGGCCCTGGAGGCATTGCGGGCCTCGCCGCCGATCCATTGCTCCGGGCGCTGCTGGAAAACGCTCAGGTATGCGAGCTTGCGATGGAGCGATACCTGACGATGGTCCGGCACGCCATCCTCGATGCCGCGAGCGAGGAGGTCTCCGCCGCTGCCGGTCTGCAGGAGCTTGCGTTCTGCTGCGCGCTTGCGCGCCAGTGCTTTATCAACGATTTCGTCTTTTCGCACACGGACGAGGAACTTGCCCGTGCGCAGATGCTGCGGGAGAAGCTTGTCGTCGCGCTGCATGTTGGGGGGGCCTGTTTCGCCGCTGTGGATCGCGGCCGTCGCCGCCTATTTCCCGTTGTCGTCGCTGCCTTCCGCGCAGGCGCTTCCTGCACGTACGTGGCCCGATTCCATCAATGCCCTGCTGCAGCAGCAGGTCGCGGAGCCGCTCGAAGAGCGGGAATATCGCAGTCGCATTCCGGCGTTGACCTCCATCGATGACGACGTATCGCGCCTCGTTCAGCGGCAATACGAGGAAAATCCATACCCGCGATGGATCAAGCTGCCGGCACTTCGCAAATCGCAGACGATCGACTCGCGACTGCGCAAACTCTTTCCGTTCGCACCACTCGGTCCGGCCAGCGAGCGCGGTGATATCGACATCCTGATTGCAGGATGCGGCACCGGACAGGAATCGATTGAAATCGCGCAGGAGTTCCCCGCGTCGCGCGTGCTTGCCGTCGACCTGAGCGTCGCGAGCCTCTGCTATGCCAAACGGAAGGCCTCCGAGCTCCGGCAGGGAAACCTCGAGTATGCCCAGGCCGACATCATGAAACTCGGATCGATCGGCCGCACGTTCGACGCCATCGCGTCGGTGGGCGTATTGCACCACCTGGCCGACCCGATGGCGGGGTGGCGCGAACTGCTGTCGCTCCTTCGACCCGGCGGATTCATGCTGATAGGTCTGTACAGCGAGCGGGGACGACGGGCCATCGTTGCCGCAAGGGATTTCATCGCCGAGCGCGGCTATTCGGCGGACGCAGCGGATATTCGCCGGTGCCGGCAGGACCTGATGTCCGTGTCGGATGGGAGGACGTTCGGGCAGCTCGCCTTGCTCCGCGATTTTTACGCGACCGGTGACTGCCGCGACCTGCTGTTCCATGTCCAGGAACATCGTTTCGCGCTCCCTCGAATCAAGGAAATGATCGGAAGCCTCGGTTTGAGCTTCATCGGGTTCCTGCAGGCACCCCATGTACTCAAGGCCTATGCCGAGCGCTTTCCGGAAGACAAGGCGAGGAACAGCCTGGACCACTGGGACCGGTTCGAGGCGGACTTCCCGGATACATTTGCCGGCATGTACGTGTTCTGGGTTCAGAAGGCCGGCGCAAAACTCCCACCCACCGCCGCCTGAAGACGCGCCGAACGGCGTCCGGATTTGCCTCGGCCGTCTTGCGTGCGCTCACGCTGCGTCGTGTGCGACGGGCGGGTAAATGTGCTAAAAGACCGGCTGAAAACGTGAGGGAGCCGCAATGAAGGACATGCTGATCGCCGTGCTGCTTGCCGCCGCCTCATTTGCCACACCGATCGCAGCACCCATCGCGTGGGCGGAGGACAAGGCTGCCGACCTGACCGACATGCAGGCACTGCGCGCTGCGGTCAAGTCGGACAAGAGGGCGTTGGTCACGTCGCATCTGAACCTGACCGACGCCGAAGCCAGGCGCTTCTGGCCGATCTACGACGCGTACCAGCGCGCCGTCGACGAAACGAACCGGCGTACGGTGCTCGCCGTCGAAGGTCAGCTCTTCCGGGACAAGCCGATGTCGAATCTCGCGGCGAAAAATCTCGCAACCGAATTGCTGAAATCCGACGAGGCCGAGATCAAGGCGCGGCACACGATGCAGACGCGGGTGATGCGTGCGTTGCCGCCGATGAAGGCGGCGCGCTATCTGCAAATGGAGGACAAGATCCGCGCGACGCGCGATTACGACATTGCGGCGACGGTGCCGCTGATCCGTTAGCGATTCGCAGCGCAGGCTCCGCGTGTCGCGCAGCGCCGCGGTCGCGGGCCACGCCGACGAGACGGGTCCCGCGCGCCGTGCGTGATCCTGCCTTCGACGGGATGAGGACACCGAGACATCGCAATCCGTTCGTGTCAGCCTTGCAGCTTGCCCTTCGCGGGGACGGCGTGCGCCTGGACGACAGGCACGTAGCGCAAACCGCGCACTGCGACCACGTCGATCGATGTCGTCAGCGAGGGAACATGGTCGGCGGTGGTGCGAAGCGCAGCGATATCGTCGGCGCTCGAAGCCACCACGCCGATCTCGCGCGTGCTGCAATTCTGCGCGGCGGGCGCGACCACCGAAACTGCAAGCGTGGCGACGGTCAGCGCGACCGCGACGATGCCGATCAGTGCGCGGGGAGTTCCCGGTTCGTAGGGCTGCATGGTCTGTCTCCTTTTTCCTGGTGCTTACCTGCGGTTGGATGCGCCGGACGGGAATCCGGATTCGAGATTCGAGAATCCGTGTCACCGTGCGTCGCGTATTTCCCCGACCGCTCGAATCCTAGGCAGGCGCCCGACATGCAACAAGGCGGAAGCGACGGAATACAAACTGGCCGGATCGAATGCACACCGCGGACGACGAGCCGCGCCGGGGAGCGCGGTCCCGGCGCTTCGGCCGGCCCGGTCGTGCGGATGCGCATCGCGCCGGTTTTGTGTAGAATCGCGCGATTTTCTGGCGATGCTTGGCCCCGTCCCCGGCGGGGCCAATGTGTTTTGGGGTGCGGGTCCTCCCGGCGACTCGCGGTGACGTCCAGCAGGAATCCGGATAGCCTGTCGCCCGAAGCCCACATGCACCTGCCAACAGCGCCGGGCACCCGTGTGAAAAGAAGCCTTCCGCGGCGGCGGACGCGCACCACGCGCGCCGCTCGAACCGCTCGACAGCGTGGAAGATCGTATTCGTGACCAACAAATGCGTGGAGACAACATGTTGAAAATGACCCGTCTGGCGACCCTCGCCGCGGCCCTGATCGTTGCGCTGCCGGCCGGCTTCGTCCCGGTCGCGGCGCAGGCCCAAGCGCAACCGTCGACTCCGGCGGCAGCATCCGATACGACGGCTGCGCCGGCCGCGACGGCCCCGCCCGCCGCGGCCGCTCCCGCCGCCCCCGTCGCGAAAGCGGCGGTGGCGACCGAAATCGTCGATAACCCCTACGGCCTCGAGGCGCTGTGGAAGGGCGGCGATCTGGTGGCGCGGATCACGCTCGGAATTCTCGTGCTGATGTCGATGGGAAGCTGGTACATCATCATCACCAAGGTGTACGAACAGGCCAAGATGGGCCATCAGGCGCGCGCCGCGGAAAAGACGTTCTGGACCGCGCCGTCGGTGCAAAAAGGCGCCGTCGGCCTGAAGGAGGGAAGCCCGTTCCGCTTCATCGCCGAAACCGGAATCGAAGCCACGACCAAGCATGAGGGGCTGCTGGGCAACATCGACATGAACAACTGGATCAGCATGTCGATCCAGCGCGCGATCGACAACGTCCAGAGCCGTACGCAGGACGGCCTTGCGTTCCTCGCGACCGTGGGTTCCACGGCCCCGTTCGTCGGATTGTTCGGGACGGTCTGGGGCATCTACCATGCGCTGACGGCGATCGGCATTGCGGGCCAGGCATCCATCGACAAGGTCGCGGGTCCGGTCGGCGAGGCGCTGATCATGACGGCATTCGGCCTGGCGGTGGCCGTGCCCGCGGTGCTTGGCTACAACTGGCTGATTCGTCGCAACAAGGCCGCGATGGAGCGCGTGCGCGGCTTCGGCGCCGACCTGCACGCCGTGCTGCTCTCAGCGACGCCGACGAGGGCGTAAGACGATGGCGATGAACATCGGCTCGGAGGGCGACGATGACGAAGTCGTCTCGACGATCAATACGACGCCTCTCGTCGACGTCATGCTGGTTCTGCTGATCATCTTCCTGATCACGGTGCCGGTCGTCCGCAATTCCATTCCGGTCGAATTGCCGAAGGAACGCAACGAGGTCCGCGAGACCAAGCCCGAAAACATCGTGATCTCGGTCGATTCCGATGCGCACATCTACTGGAACGACCTGCGGATCCAGACGAACGACGCGCTCGTCGAGCGGCTGAAAAAGATCTCGGTACTGACGCCGCAGCCGGAAGTCCAGATCCGCGGCGACGGCCGCGCGAAATACGAGGGCGTCGGTCGGGTCATCTACGCATGCCAGCGCGCCGGCATCGCGAAGGTCGCTTTCATCACCGAGCCGCCCGCCCGGGCCGCCGCAAGTTGACGCCCGCGCATAACATTTTCAGGACACGGCAATGGCGATGAACGTGGGCATCCCGGACGATCGAGCGATCCGGACGTGATGATGGACATCAACACGACGCCGCTGATCGACGTCATGCTGGTGCTTCTGGTGATGCTGATCATCACGATCCCGATTCAGTTGCACTCGGTCAATCTCAACATGCCGATCGGCAATCCGCCGCCGCCGCTCGTGCTGCCCGAAGTGGTGAAGCTCGATATCGACGACCGAGCCGCGTCTACTGGAACGGCGAAGTCGTGCCGGACCGGGCGCAACTCGAAGAGAAGATGAGCGCCGCCGCGCATCAGGCGGCTCAGCCGGAGGTGCATCTGCGGCCGGACAAGTCGGCAAAGTACGCCGATCGTCGCGGGCGTCATGGCGTCGGCGCAGCGGCTCGGCCTGACCAAGATCGGCATCGTCGGCAGCGAACAGTTCATCGAGCAATAGGCGAAAACGGCGCAGCCAGGCACCAGGAGTCAACACGGAATGGATTTCGCACGACAACAACGGGACCCGACGCGGCATCTGATCGGGATCACGTTCGTCATCCTCGTCCACGTGCTCGTCATCTGGGCGCTGCTGACCGGGCTGGGCAAGCGCGTGGTCGAGGTGATCAAGAAGCCGTTGACGGCCACGATCATCGAGGAGATCAAGCTGCCGCCGCCGCCGCCACCGCCGCCGCCGCCGCCGAAGAAGATCGAGCCGCCGAAGCCCGTGATCGAGCAGCCGTACGTTCCGCCGCCCGAGGTGACGCCGCCGACGCCGCCGCCCGCGGAGCCGGTGATCGCGAACGTCGCGCCGACGCCGCCGCCGGAGCCCGTCGTCATCGCACCGCCCGCCGTGGTGGCGCCACCCGCGCCGCCCAAGCCGGCCATTCGTCAGGGCGTTTCGTGCTCGAAGCGCGAATCTCCGGCGTTCCCGCGCGAGGCGATTCGCGCGCAGGTCCAGAAGGGGCGCGTCAATGCGATCCTGACGATCGATGAAAAGGGCAACGTGGCCGATGTGCGCATCGCCTCCTCGGATCCGCCGCGCGTGTTCGATCGCGTCGTCCGGGATACGCTCGCCGACTGGAAATGCGTGGCCGAAGGCTCGAAGTACCAGGCTTCCGTGGAAATAAACTTCACCCTCAAAGATGAGTGACCCATCGGGAAAAAGTTTCGGTCGGCGCAAAGCGCCTCCCACGATACTTTTCCCGGGTGAATCAGCGCGAAACGCTCGGGGCGGCCCTTCGCGTTTCGCGTCGTAGCGTCCGAAGGTAGGGATCGCGCGGCAAGCGCGCGATCGCGTCAGTCGCGGCGGAGCGCGACCGCCGCCGCGGTCCAGGTGGCGAGTCCGGCGGCGCCGACCATCAGCCCGATCGTCGACAGCGCGAACGGGCGGGCGGCGAACAGCTTGATGGCTTCGCGCGCGATTTCGATTGCCGTGCCGGGAAGGGCGAGCGCAAGACCCACCGCGGCGATTGCCCAGAGGGCCGTGACCGCGGGCCGGCGCCACGCCGGCAGCGCGCCGGCGAGCGGGAGCATCCGCATGACACGCGCGGTGAATCCGGTGTCGGCGATGTAGTCCCCGCCGTGCCGGGCGGCGTCGCGCGCGAGAATCGCGTCGAGCCAATCACTCGGCGGATCGCGCGACGGCTGCGCAGCAGGGTTCAACGACTCGTTCATGGCGTTCCTGCCGGTTGCGAAGGCGCCCACGCGGCGAGCGCAACCTTGAGCTTCTGTTTCGCGCGCAGTATGTGCGTCTTGACGGTGCCGACGGGGCAGCCGAGCACGTACGCGGCTTCCTCATGCGACAGGTCATTATGGTAACACTGGACGATCGCGGCCCGCTCCCCTTCCGACAGCCGCGCCATCGCGCGTTCAAGGTCCAGCTTCATCGTCGTCCCCGCCGCATGGTCGCCGCTGAAGGTCTCCGGCGCTCCGGTGTCATCGACGTCATCGCCGGCCAGCATCGCATCGCGGTCACCCAGCAATTCCTCCTGCCGCTTCCGCGCATGCGCCAGCCAGCAATTCGTCGCGATCCGGTAGAGCCAGGTGGAAAATCGCGCCTCCTGCCGAAACGATTTGAGGTTGCGCCACGCGAGCACGAACGTGTCCTGCGCAAGATCGTCCGCGAGCGCGTGATTGCCCGCGGTCAGCTTCCGCAGGCACGCGCGAACCGCCGATTGATGCCGCTTCACGAGCTCGGTGAACGCGTGCCGGTCGTCCTGCACGATGCAACGCGCGATCAGTTGCGCGTCGGAAACATCCGGGGCGGCGCCCTCTCCAGCCATCGATTACGTTGCGAATCCGTGCGACGCGGGACGCGCTGCGCCGCGGCCGTCCGCGACGCGCCTGATCATCCGATCGTTCATGCATGGCGATCCGTGGCATGTGACGCTGCGCATTCGTGGCGCATTCACGCCCCGCCGGGAGGAGGTGCGCCCGTCTTGTTGCCGGGTGTGCCGCTGCGGTCCTCGAAAAACCACAGCAGGCAGTACCCCAGGCCGATGAACAGCACGATGAGCCCGACGCTGTTGGGCGTGCCGTCGTCCAGTATCGAGAAGAAGGAAAGCCCGAGACCGACCGCCGTGAGGATGACGCCCTTCCGCAGATCGGACCAAACGGTGCGCCGGTGGAGAAAGCGCGCCTGTTCGTAGGCAGGCGTGCTGGTTGGCGCCGTCGCCGCCGCGGCGACCGACGCCGTGGTGCCGGAAGCCACCGCCTCCATCGCGGCGGCCGGCGGCACGATGCCGCGTTCGGCGAGCTTCAGCATCGTTTCGTTCGCCATCCGGTTCTTGCGTATCTTGTACCAGATCAGCAACACGATGATCAGCAATGGAATCAGGAACACGAGCGTCACCACGAGGAAAAAGGCGCCGGCGAGCCACGGCGCATCCTCGACGAACTGCTGGAACGAGTCGTACTCGTGGTCGCGCCCCAGTCCCTCGACCCGAATCCGCTTGCCGCCCTTCTGAATGACGATGCCGTGGCTGCCGATGCTGACGTCGCCTTTCGCGTCATCGTCGGACGTATCGGCATCGTCGGTGTCCGGTGCGTCGGGATTCGGCGACTTGGCGTCGGGAGCCGGAGCCGGCGCGGCGGCCGAGGGCGCCGCCGCAGCCTTCGCGTCGGGTGTCGTTGCCGTTGCCTTCGGGCTGCCCGGCGCGTCGGCAGCCCGCGCGAAATCGGCGTGCGGCAGCACTGCCACCCCCAGACCGATGGCAAACGCGACGCCCAGGACCAGCCCGCGGGCAGGGCCGGGAAAGAGACTGCGCGAAACCTGCATGGATACTCCCTCGAGTTCTGTGAGGGTTGGATGCACGACCACCCCCGACCGGATTCAGCGCGGCAAGGGCGGTTTGCCCGGGCTGCCGGCGGAAAGGACGCGAAACCCCATGCTATCATCGCCGGCGATTCCGCTTCGCGGCGCTCGATGCCGGTGCCGGAATCCCCGGAGCGCCGCACAATCCTGTCGATGGCCGTCGTTTCATCCCCCATGCGCCCGCCGGGATCGGCGGACGCAGGCCTTTCCGCGATCCGCTTCTTCGTGCCCTGTTGCCGCCGGCTGGCTTCGCGCTGTGCTGGTCGTCGCGCTCATGTTGCCCGCGTTGCACGCGCGTGCGCAGGACGCCGACACCGACGCCGTCACGCTGAATTTCGTCAATGCCGATATCGACGCCGTGGTCAAGGCGGTCGGCGAGATTACCGGCCGCAATTTTCTCGTCGACCCGCGCGTGAAGGGCACGGTGAACATCGTGTCGGCGCGTCCCGTCGCGAAGGCCCTCGTCTATCCGACATTGCTCTCCGCGCTGCGCATGCAGGGCTTCACCGCCGTCGAATCCGACGGCGGTGTCGTCAAGATCGTTCCGGAAGCGGATGCGAAGACGCAGGCGGGGCCGGTGCAGCGCGGCAGCGTCACGGCGAGCGGTGACCGGGTTGTCACGCAGGTGATTGCGTTGCGCAATGAATCGGCGGCGCAGCTCGTGAGCGTCCTGCGTCCGCTGATTTCGCCGAACAACACGATCGCCGCCTACATCCCGAACAACGCGATCATCATCACCGATTACGCCGACAATCTGAAGCGCATCGATCGCATCATCGCGTCGCTCGACCAATCGCCGGGCGGTGAACCGACGCTCGTATCGGTGAAGAATGCGTCCGCGCTCGACGTCGTTGCGCTCGTCAATCGGCTGCTGACGGAGAACACCGCGCAACCCGGCGTGCCAGTCGAAGCGCAGCAACGCGTGACGCTGGTGGCCGATCCGCGCTCGAACAGCATCCTGATACGCGCCGACAACCCCGCGCGCGGCGCGCGTGTGCGGCAGTTGATCGAGCAGCTCGATACGCCGACGCGAGTCGGCGGCAATGTGTTCATCGTCTATCTGAAGAATGCGGATGCCGCGCAGGTCGCGGATGTGCTGCGCGGGCTGTATGGCGGCGACCGTGGCGCCGCTCCCGGTACCGCTGCGACCGTCCTGCCGGCGACCGCGGCGGCCGCCCAGCCCACCGCGATGGCGACCAGCGGTTTCGCGACCTCGCAGGCCGCGACGAGTCCGCTGGCGACGGCGGCGAGCGTCCCGGCGCGGAGCGTTCGCAGCCGGCGGCGCGATGATCCAGGCCGACACGGCGAACAACGCGCTGATCATCATGGCGCCGGAGCCCGTGTACAACAATCTGCGCGCGGTCATCGAAAGGCTCGACACGCGGCGAGCACAGGTGCTGGTCGAAGGGCTCATCGTCGAAGTGGAAGCGGACAAGGCCGCCGAATTCGGCATTCAATGGCAGGTGCTCACGGGCGCGAGCGCCACCAATCGCAACACGCTGCAGGGAATCGGCGGCACCAACTTCGGCACCCGCGGCGGCGGCACCAACATCATTGACGCGTCGGTGAATATCGGCAGCCTGGGTCCCGGGCTCAATCTCGGCGTGATCAACGGCTCGATCAGCATCCCCGGTCTCGGCGTCATCAGCAATCTCGGGCTGCTCGTGCGCGCGTTCGCAAACGATTCGAAGTCGAACATCCTGTCGACACCGACGCTGCTGACGCTCGACAACGAGGAAGCGCGCATCATCGTCGGCCAGAACGTGCCGTTCATCACCGGCCAATACGCGACGACCGGCACCACCGCGACCGTGCAGCCGTTCCAGACGATCGAGCGGCGCGATGTCGGGGTCGTGCTGCGCGTGCGGCCGCAGATCACCGAAGGCGGGACCGTGCGCCTCGCGATCTATGAGGAGGTCTCGCGCGTCCAGGACCAGTCGGCCGCGGGTCCGATCCTGTCGAAGCGGGCGCTCGAATCATCGGTGGTCGTCGACGACCAGCAGATCATCGTGCTCGGCGGCCTGATCCAGGACAGTCTCACCGATAACGCCGACAAGATCCCGTACGCCGCCGACATGCCGGTCCTGGGGTCGCTGTTCCGGTATGACAGTCGATCGCGGCAGAAGACGGACCTGATGATTTTTCTCAAGCCGACCATCCTTCGCAACGTGTCGGCGGGCCGGGAAGTGACGACCGAACGCTACGAGTATCTGCGCGGCGAGCAACAGCAAACGGCGCCGACCGAACGCTGGTTCTGGAAGGATCCGACGGCGCCCGAGCTGCCGCGCCAGCCAGGTGCGATGCCCGGCACGTCGCAGGCTGCTCCGGCCGTTGCGGCACCGCTGCCCGCCGCGCCCGCGCCACCGGCGAAATAGCCGCACGGCGCGATTTCCACATCGCGAACGATTCCCGTGTCCGATCCGATCGCAACACTTGCCGACGCGCTGCCGAGCGCGCGCATCCCCTATGCGTTTTCGCGCACGCATGGCGTGCTGGCATGGCGGACCGAAGGCGATGCCGTCATCGTGCTGCTGCGGCCGGATGCGACGATCGAAGGCATCGCCGAGCTGAAGCGGGTCCTGAATCGCCCGCTCGTGACGCGGCCGGTCGCGGCCGAGATGTTCGCCACCGAGCTTTCGCGCGCCTACAACCAGGCGGGTGCCGCGCTCGCGATGAGCGAAGGCCTCGCGAACGAGGCCGATCTCACGCGGCTGATGCAGGAGCTGCCGACGAGCGAAGACCTGCTCGACGGCAGCGCGCAGGCGCCCGTCATCCGGATGATCAACGCGCTCTTGCTGCAGGCACTGCGGGAGCGGGCGTCCGATCTGCATTTCGAGCCGTACGAAGCGCGTGCCGTCGTGCGCTTTCGCATCGACGGCATGCTGCGCGACACGATCGAGCCGCCGCGCGCGCTGCATGGCGCACTCGTCTCGCGGCTCAAGATCATGGCGGGGCTCGACATCGCGGAAAAGCGCCTGCCGCAGGACGGGCGGATGGCGCTGAAGCTCGGGGATCGGCAGGTCGACGTGCGCGTGTCGACCTTGCCCACTGGCGCCGGCGAGCGCGTCGTCCTCCGGCTCCTCGACCAGGATTCGGCGCGGCTCGACCTGACGACGCTCGGCATGAGCGCATCGACGCTCGACACGATCGACGAGCTGATCCGCCAGCCGCACGGGATCCTGCTCGTCACCGGCCCGACGGGCTCGGGCAAGACGACGACGCTTTATGCGGCGCTTTCACGTCTGCCGCGCGATACGACGAACATGATGACTGTCGAGGACCCGATCGAGTACGGACTCGACGGCGTGGCGCAAACGCAGGTGAACGCGCGCATCGACCTCACGTTCGCGCGCGCGCTGCGCTCGATCCTGCGCCAGGATCCCGACGTCATCATGATCGGTGAAATCCGCGATCTCGAAACCGCGCAGATCGCCGTGCAGGCATCGCTGACGGGGCACCTGGTGCTCGCGACGCTGCACACGAACGATGCGACGAGCGCAGTCACGCGTCTCGCCGACATGGGCGTGGAGCCGTACCTGCTCGCGACCAGCCTGCTCGGCGTCCTCGCGCAGCGGCTCGTGCGGACGCTGTGCCCGCATTGCCGCATGCAATCGGCGGCGAGCGACGGCGAGCGGCGGCTGCTCGAGGAACTCGGACTGCCCGCGGCACAGCCGGTATGGAATGCGCCTGGCTGCGCGCAATGCAACCGGAGCGGCTTCAGCGGCCGCACCGGTGTCTATGAACTGCTGCGCATCGACGAGATGCTGCGCCGGCTGATTCACGACGGCGCGGGCGAGCTCGCATTGCGGGACGCCGCGCTTCGCACCGGCATGCGACGCCTGCGGGAAGACGGCGCGCGCTGGATCGCCGATGGCAGCACGTCGCTCGCCGAACTGACGCGCGTGACGCGCGAAGCGTAATCGAAGCGATGAGCGCCGCGCCGTCTCACCGCACCGTAGGGGCGATAGCCGCGAGCGTGGGGAGGGTTCTCCCGTGAGCGCGTTCCGCTTCGAAGCAGTCGACGCGCAGGGGCGATTGCGGCAGGGGTTGCTCGACGGCGACAATCCGCGCGCCGTACGCGATCGGCTGCGCGCCGATGGCCTGACGCCGACCGCCGTCGATCCAGCGCCCGAACGGGGCCATCCGCTGCAGCGCACGCGGCTGCCGGCGCCTGCGCTCGCGCTGCTGACGCGGCAACTCGCGACGCTCGTGCAGTCGGGGATGCCGCTCGACCAGGCGCTCATCGCCGTCGCCGAGCAGGCCGACGATGCGCAAGTGGCGAAGGTCGTGACGATGATCCGCTCGCACGTGACGGCCGGCGAATCGTTGCCGGCCGCGCTGTCGCGCTTTCCGCGCACGTTCATGCCGCTGTATCGCGGGCTGATCGCGGCGGGCACCGAGACCGGACGCCTGCCGGAGGTGCTGGCCCGTCTCGCGGACTATCTCGATGCGCGGCTCGCCTTGCGGCAGAAATTCACCGTCGCATTGATCTATCCGGCGCTCGTGACGGTCATTGCGCTCGGCGTGATCGCCGTGCTCGTCACCTACGTCGTACCGCAGGTCGTGTCCGTGTATCAGCAGAGCAGGCAAACGCTTCCGCTGCTGACGCAGGCGCTGATCGCAACCAGCACGTTCTTCCGCGCGACCGGATGGCTGTGGTTCGCCGCGTTCGTTCTCGCCGGCATCGCGATGACGCTCGCATGGAGGCGGGAGCCGACGCGCGCCCGCATCCACGCGGCGATGCTGCGCATGCCGGGGGTCGGCCGTCTCGCGGCGAGTCTCGATACGGCGCGCTATGCGAGCACGCTGGCGATCCTCGTCGGCAGCGGTGCGCCGCTGTTGCGCTCGCTCGACGCCGCGACCGAAGTCGTCCAGTTCATTCCGCTCGCCCGCGCGGCTCGAGCTGCGTCCGTGCTGGTCCGCGAAGGCGTTTCATTGTCGCGGGCGCTGAAGGAACAACGGACGTTCCCGCCGGTCCTCATCCATCTGATCGCCAACGGCGAGCAGAGCGGTGCGCTCGCGCCGATGCTCGAACGCGCCGCACAGGAACTGGAGCGCGAAGCCGAGCGCCGGCTCGCGTGGATCGCCGCGCTGATCCAGCCGACGCTGATCGTCGTGATGGGCGCGATCGTGCTGGTGCTCGTGCTCGCGGTGATGTTGCCGATCGTGACGATGAACCAGCTGGTGCGCTGATGAGAAACTGCCGCCGCGCCGCTCTGGCGCTCATCCTGTGGTCATTCGCGACGGCCATCGCGGCGGCGACGACGGATCTGCCGGCGAAATTCGATCCGACACGCGATGCGGCGGGCGATGTCGCGCATGCGGTCGCACTCGCGAACGCACGGGGCAAGCGAGTCCTCGTCGACGTCGGGGGCGAATGGTGCTCGTGGTGTCACATCCTCGACCGCTTCATCGCGGCCAATCCGGACGTGCGCGCGATCATCGACGGCAACTACGTATGGATCAAGGTCAACTTCTCGAAGGAAAACCGCAACGTGCCGCTGCTGTCGCGGTGGCCGAAGATCGCCGGATATCCGCATCTGTTCGTGCTCGACGCGCAAGGCGCGCTCATCCATTCGCAGGACACCGGCGTCCTTGAATCCGGCGACGGCTACGACAAGCGGAAGGTCGTCAACATGCTCCGCCGATGGGCGCCATCGCGTAGCGGCAGCGGAATCTGAGCGGCTGCCGTCTTGCGGCCGGTCTGAACGCGCTCGTCGGAGGCGCCGGCGGCGTTGGACGATTGCGGTCCTATAGATCGATGTCCACCCACAGCGGCCGATGATCGGATCCGGTGGCGCCGGCGTCGATCCGCGCGGCTTGCACGTGCCCCGCCAGCGACGCCGATACGAAGCAGTAGTCGATCCGTTTGCCGTTGTCGGCCGTCGCGCCTTCGTCCTCGCGATGCCCCGCGGCGACCCAGGCATCGACGAATCCGGTCAGCCGGTTCAGGCGGCCGTAGCGCTCGCTCTCGGGCCCGACGATGCACGCGTATTCGTCCCCATGCCACACGCAATTGAAGTCGCCCATCAGGATGGCCGCGGCGGGCATCGGCGGCATGCCGCCCTCGGTCCAGCCGGCATCGGGATCCGGATGGCCGCCGCACCACGCGCCGCCCTCGCCGGGCGCACGCGCGTCGATGGCGAGCAGCGCGTCTATCTGCGGCAAGCGCGTTGCCGGGCTGAGATGGCTCAAGTGCAGCGAATAGAACCGGACCGGACCCCCGCGCCCGGTGGCGATCACCGCCTCGAGCGCACCCTGCTGAATGCTGTGCTGCGTCAGCGCGCCGTACTTCGGCAACAAATGGTTGCGCGACGATACGATCGGCAGGCGCGAGAGGATCATCGTGCCGAACTGCCGGCGCCGATTGACGAGGCGACCCTCCGCATCGCGATGACTCGCGTCCATGTCGAGATTGGCGCCGTACACCCAGTGATGCTCCGGCAGCGCGGCGCCGAGAACCGCGGGGGAGTCGACGCAGCCCGAACGTTGCCAGTGCCGGTCGACTTCCTGCAACGCGATGATGTCGGCGTCCCTCACTTCCGACGCAATCCGCGCGAGGTCGTAGCGGCCATCCGTTCCGAGTCCGAACTGGATGTTGTAGGTGACGAGCTTCATCGAGACCAGGTTGACTGGCGCGCCGCCACCGGGGTTGGCCAGATAGAGGACCCGTTACCGGCCCGCAACGGCAGTCACAGCGCCGGCGCGCGCTCGTTGACCTCGCGAGCGGCCAGCGCCAGGTTGGCGAGTTTCCTTCTGGCGCTCGCGTGCGTCAGCTCCAGCATGCCGCAGTCCGGGGCCAGAATCAGTTGTCCACGTGGTACGTAGCGGAGCGCCTCATCAGTGCGTCTTACCAGGGATTCGACGCTTTCGACTTCGTTCTCGCCGACATCGATGACGCCAAGCATCACGGTTTTGCTGCCGATGGCGCTCAATATGGAAACATCCAGCGCACTTGCCGCCCCCTCGATCGATACGACGTCCAGCTTGGACTCGGCGAGCCACGTCAGGATATCGCGGTAATAGTCCTGATTCGCTTTATAGGCGATTCCTTTTCGCTCCAGCGGCTTGTTCGGATAACCACGGCAGATATGCACGACAAACGTCGCGCGGCCTTCGAGACCCGCGAAGCAGCGCTCGAGCGCTTGCAGCCCCCACGCTTGCGCGGCGGCCGGATATCGAAGCAGGACCGGATCGTCGAACTGAATGATCTCGCATCCTGCATTGATCAGCGCTTCGACTTCGTGATGTATCGCGTCGGCGTAGTCGCAGGCAAGTTGCTTTCGGTCCCCGCCATAGTATTCGTCCGCAACGCAATCGGCGACGGTGCTGGGCCCCGGAAGGCCAATCTTGGCGATGCCCTTCGCGTGCTTCCTGGTAAAGAGAAACTCGTCCAGGACCATGGGTCCCCGGTACCTGATCTGGCCAATGATGCGCGGGGCGTCCTGCTCCGTCGTTCCACCTCGCATGGAAATGCGTTTTCGGTTGTGGGCGTCCACGCCATCCAGTTTGTTGACGATGTGCAGCACGTAATGTCCGCGGCGTTGTTCTCCGTCGGTCATGATGTCGAGGCCCGCGCGGTTTTGCTCCGTGATCGCCGATAGAGCAGCCTTGTCCAGCAGTTTCGCAAATTCGTCCGACCCCAGCTCTTGCCGGCGCCGGTCGAAAGCAAAACCAAAGCTGTCGAGCAGCGAACGGCCGCTTCGACTATAGACGTAGCGCGGCTTCGGATAGCTGCCGACAATTGCAGTCAGAACCGTGGTCCGTGCTCGCATTGCCATGGATCAGGTAGCGATGCGCGCGTCGATGCGCCGGCCGCTTTCCCTGTCGAACAACAGCGCTTCCTGTGGCGCAAATGTCAGGGCGAGATTGTCGCCCTCACGATGCCTGGCATCCGCGCCCGCCTCGAGGAAACGCAACACGCCGAGCGGCGTTTCGACCGTGTAGAGCACTTCGCGCCCCATGGGCTCGGCGGCGGCGACCCTCGCCGCCGTTCCGGCCGACGCGACCCGCAGGCTTTCGGGCCGGATGCCCAGCACGACGCTACCGTGTGCCGAGCCTGCCAGCGGCAACTTCGCCTCGCGCACGCTGAGCGTATTCGCATCGGCGTGGCCGTCGAGCAGATTGATCGGCGGCGAGCCGATGAACGTCGCGACGAACAGCGTGTGCGGGCGCTCGTAGAGATCCTTCGCCGTGCCGACCTGCTCGATGCGCCCCGCATTCATGACGACGATCCGGTCGGCCATCGTCGTCGCCTCGATCTGGTCGTGCGTGACGAGGATCGTCGTTACACGAAGCTCGCGCTGGATGCGTCGAATCTCGGTGCGCATCGACAGGCGCAGCGACGCGTCGAGGTTCGACAGCGGCTCGTCCAGCAGCAACAGGTGCGGCCGCTTGACGAGCGCGCGGGCCAGCGCGACGCGCTGCTGCTGGCCACCGGAGAGCTGGCTCGGGCGCCGCTCGAGCAGCGGATCGATGTGCACCAGTGCCGCGATCTCGCGCGCGCGGCGCTCGGCGTCGCTGCGCTCGACCTTCTTGAAGCGCAGCGGAAACATGACGTTCTCGAGCACCGTCATGTTCGGGTAGAGCGCGTAGGACTGGAACACGATGCCGACGTTGCGATCGCGCGCCTCGACGTCGTTGACCCGCGCGCCGTCGAACGCGATCTCGCCCGTCGTCGGGCTGTAGATTCCGGCGAGCATCAGCAGCGTCGTCGACTTGCCGCAGCCCGAGGGGCCGAGCACCGCGATGAACGCGCCGTCCTCGATCGACAGGTCGACGCCGGCCACCGCGGCGGCGCCGGTCCATTGCTTGCGCAGATTCGTAAGCTCGACACGCGCCATCGTTCACCCCCGGATGCCGCCGATCGTCATCTGCGTCAGGTATTTCTGGCAGAAGACGTAGAGCAGGAGGCTCGGCACGACGTAGAACACCGAAACGGCCGCGACGATGCCGTAGTCGACGCCCATGATGTCGTCCGAAACCCAGAACAGGTACAGGCTCATCACCCAGTTCTTGTTCTCGATCAGCAATGTGCGCACGAAGATGTACTCCTCCCACGCCCGGATGAACGCGAACACCGCGACCGCGATCAGGCCGACGCGCACCTGCGGCAGCACGACCATGCGGAACGCCTGGCGGCGCGTCGCGCCGTCGGTCATCGCGCTCATCTCGATGTCCCACGGCACGGCGTCGAAGAAGCCCTTCAGCACGAAGATGTAGAACGGCAGCTCGATCGTCGCCAGCACCAGGATCACACCGGCGATCGTGTCGAGCAACCCCACCCAGTGCAGAATCAGGAAGATCGGGATGATCAGCGTCATCGCCGGAAAAGCGTGCAGCACGAGCATCCCCTGCAGGAACGCTTCGCGCCCGCGGAACGCGAAGCGCGAGATGTAGTAGCCGGCGAGCGAGGCGACCGCGAGGATGATGACGGTTTGCGACAGCGCCAGCGCGAGCGAGTTGAAGAACGCCGTCCACACCGATGGAAACTGGCCGCCGGCGGTGGCCTTGGAGCGGATCTCCTCGATGATGTTGGCGCGCCACAGGAAGCGGTAGTTGGCGAGATGAAGCTGGCCGCCGACCAGCGCCGCGAGGAGTGCTGCGGCCGTCGCGAGCAGCAACAGCGCGGCGACGAGCCGGACGCGTGACGACGGCGCCAGCAGATGCACGACGCTGTAGATCAGCACCGCCGGAACGATGACCGCGCACGCCGTCCACAGCACCTGCGTCGACACGCCGCCGCTGCGCGCCGTGAACGAAATCACCACCATCCAGAAGTACGGGAGGATGATCGGCACCGAGACGACGAGCAGGAAGCCGAGCAGCGCGGACTGGCCGCCGGTGCGCTTCCATTTCGCGCGCCTCGCGAGCGCCGGCCAGTCGGCCGGCAGCACGGCAGCACCGGCGCGTCGCGTCGGCCTGCATCAATGCACCTCGATCCGCGGCGCCTGCAGCAGCCGGCGCATGTCCATCAGCCGCCACAGCACGAGCGCGGCGATCACGCCGATGACGATCAGGATCAGCGACAGCGCGGCGCCATAGGCGTACTGGCCATTCTCGAATGCGCGCCGGTATGCGTACAGCGAAAACACCGTCGTATCGTAGAACGGCCCGCCGCCGGTGATCAGCAAGATGTACTCGAAGCTCACCAGCAGCGACAGCGTCTGGTGGATCGTCATGTACGAGATCGGCCAGCGCATCGCCGGGAAGATGATATGGCGGACGATGGCGAGCGGCCCGGCGCCGTCGGCGCGCGCCGCGTGGAACAGGTGCTCGGGGATCGAGCGAATCGCCGACGTGAAGATGATCATGCCGAGCGACGCGCCGATGAAGCCGTTGGCCAGGATGATGACGAGCAGCGGATGGTTGTTGCGCAGATCGAGCGGCGCCATTCCGAGCACGTGGACGAGCACCTGGTTCAGCAGCCCACGCTCGTTGGGATCGACGACCCAGAGCCAAAGCAGCGCGTAGACCACCGACGGGCTCATTCGCGGCAGCAGCCAGACCGCACGGAAGAATGCGCCGAGACCCCGCGGCATGGCCGTCGTCACCAGCGCGAGCAGCAGCGCGAACGTGACGTTGAAGATCGTCGAGCGTCGAGAGCACGAAGATCGCGGTGATCCCGAGCGAGGCGAGCAGCCGCGTGTCGCGCGTGGCCATGCGCGCGAAATTGTCGAGCGTCAGCGTCGTGACCGCGAGCGTGCGGTCCATGTCGGTGAACGCGAGCACCAGGTCGATGACCGCCGGCGCGATGAAGAAGCACGCGAGCAGGATCAGCGCCGGCCCGAGGAACAGGGCGAAGTTGGCGCGCTGCCGGCGATGTTGCGCTCGCGCGAAATCGGGCACGGAGACTCCTGTACCGCTCCGGAGTGTTTCGCTGCGGAGCGGCTCGTTGATCACGTCGAAACGAAGATCAGTTGCGGATCTCGACGTCCTTGCCGAGCTCGTTTTCGAGCTCGTCGACGACGAAGTCGGTGGCGGCCTGCGCCGTGAGCCGTCCGGTCTCCACGCCCTGGATTCCCTTGAAGATGATCGCGTTGTACTGGCCGATCTTCGGATGGTTCGGCATGAAGCTCGCATACTTCAGCATCGGCGTCGCGGCGACGAGCGCCCAGCCCTTGTCGACGAACTCCGGCATCGATTGCTCGCCGTAATTGATCGGCGTGTGATTGGTCGTCACGGCGTGCTGCATGTTCGGGTACGGCTGGCTTGCGAGGGCGACGATGTAGGCCGCGAGATCCTTGTTCTTCGACTTCGCCGACACCGCGTACGCGATCGGGTGCGACAGGTTCGACGGCTTGCCGCCCTTCTTCCCCGCCGGCGCGTTGATCCACGTGAACCGGTGGAAATACTCGTCCTTCGTCGTGAGGTGCAGGCCTTTCATCTGGTCGGTGACGCGCCACACGCCGTGGAAGAACGCGAACGCCTCGTCGCCGGTGAACGCCGCCTGCTCGATCGCGTCCCACGACATCGACGTGTTGTTCGCGAACAGCGCCTTCTTGTCGGTGCAGTACTTGACCCACGTGTAGAAGCTGCGCAGCGCGGCCTTCGACGCCTGCAGCTTGGCCGCCGCCTTGTCGTAGGGCTCGAGGCCGAAGCTGTCCGTCAGCATCTGGAAGTCGGGACCGGCATTGGGACGGTGCAGGATGCCGTATTTGGAGACCCCTTTTTGCACCGCCTGGCCGGCGAGGTCGCACAGATCGTTGGCGGTGAATTGCCCCGCATCGACCTTGGCCGGCAGCGCGGCGATGTCCTTGTCGCTCATGCCGAGCTTGCGCAGATTGTCGTTGTTGAGAAACAGCATGCGCACTTCGGAATCCTGCGGCACGCCGTAACGCGCGCCCTTGTAGCTAACCGATTGCCACAGTGGCGCGATGATGTCGCCGTAGAGCTCGGGATTCTTCTTGATGTGATCTTCCAGGTTCCAGGCGTAGCCCGCCTCGGCGAAGGCGCCGGTCCATTCGTGGGCGAGTACGAAGATGTCGGGTCCCTTGTCGACCGCGAACGCCTTCAGCAGGTCGAGCGCATCGTCGTCGTAGCCCTTCGCGTTGGTCTCGTTCAGCTCCATCTTGACGCGCTTGTCGCTGTTGATCGCCGCCAGCATCTTGTTCAGCGTCTCGGCGGCGGAAACGATGTTGCCGGCGCGCAACGGTCCGGAGCGGTCGGCGCGCGACCACACCTTGATCACCACGTCCTCGGCAGACGCCGGCTGCACCGCGGCACCGAGCACTGCACCGGCAAGCAAACCGGCGATCGCAAGCTTCCAGTTCATGGGCTTCCTCCTCATGGGTCGTGCGTCATCCTGATATGGGTGAATCGGCTTCGCTTCCCGCTGCGCGGCATCATGCTCCGTGCGACGCGGGCCAGGTTCCTGCGATGCAAGATGGGCATCCACCATGCGGCGCAACACCGCCGGCGTGTTCGTGCAGATCGCATCGGGCTCGAGCGCGACCATCGCATGCAATTCGTCCTCGCGCTCCTCGTGCCACAGCGTGACCGCCAAACCGGCACCGCGCAGCCGATCGATCGTCGCGCGGTCCAGCAATCGATGCGGTCGTGCCGCGCGTGTTTCCCAGCAGAGGTGCACGCCGTCGACGCGATACGCAGCGGCGAGGCGGACGAGCTCGTCGGGTCCGGCCACGCTGCCCATCATGAACGATGTGCGCACGCCGGGTACCGCCGCCTTTGCCTGCGCGAGCGCCGGCGCGTGGAAGCTTCCCAGGACGATCCGGTCGCGCAGCGCGCTGGCCGCGATCATCTGCGCGACCGCCAGGGCGGCCTCGGGCTCCTTGATCTCGATCAGCAGATCGATCGAGGCGCGCTCCGCGAACGTCAGCAGATCGGCGAGGACGACCGTGCCGGGTGCACGCGCCATGACGTCGGCGACGTGCAGGTCGACCACGCGGCGTTCGCCGATCACGAGATCGTGCCGGACAACGAGCGTCCCGTCGCGCGTGGCCTGGACATCGCATTCGATCGCATCCGCACCCTCGATCACGGCGGCCTCGAACGCCGGCCAGCTGTTGTCCGCGTGCCGCGCGCTGCTGCCGCGATGAGCGACGACCTGCGGCCGCTTCATGCTTCGATCTCAGTCGCTGCAAGGCCGCGCACCGTCGACCGCGCGACGAGTCGCACCGGGACGGTCATGAGCGCGTGCGGGGGAGCCGCGTGCTCCATGCGCCGGCGCAGCACCTTCATCACGGCCCCCGTCAATTGCGCCACCGGTTGATCGAACGTCGTGAGGCGATAGGCGCTCCAGCCGGCCTGCGGGATGTTGTCGAAGCCCATGCAGCGACAGATCATCGGGCACGCGGCGGCCGAATTTCGCGCGTGCGGCGTCGAGAAAGCCGAGTGCAAGCAGGTCGGTGACGCAGAATACGCCGTCGAACGGCTGTTCCGCGAGCAAGGCAAGCGCCGCGTCCCGGCCGCTGCGGTAGTCGGTCGGGCCGCGTTGCCAGACGCGCACGTCGACGTCCGGCGCCGGCCGCGTGTGCACGAAACGCGTTGAGGCGCCCCGTCAGACTCGCGGTGCGCGCTGCGCTCGAGACGACCGCAAGCCTTCGGCACCCGGCGGCCAGCAGATGTTCGCGCGGCAAGTCGCCCGCCGGCGGCGTGATCCGCGACGACCGTGTCGACGGCCACGTCCCGGCAGCAGCTTGTTGACCAGGATCACCGGCACGCCGTTGTCCAGGCACTCTTCGACGATGCGTGCCGGCGGCGTGCCGGTCATCACCACGATGGCGAACACGCGGTACTCGAGCACGCGCGCGATCAGCGCGCTGATGTCGCGCTGCGCGTTGGCCGCATTCAGCAACATGCACTGGAAGCCGTCGGCGAGGAGTGCTGCGGATAGCGTCGCCAGCAACTCGGCGTGAAACGGCTGCTGGAGATCGGTGCCGACCAGGCCGATCACGTTCGAGCGGGCATTGATCAGGCTTTGCGCCAGGCGGTTGACGCGATATCCAAGATGATCGGCGGCGCGCAGGATGCGCTCGCGCGCCTTGAGCGACACGCTGGCGCCCGGCGTGAACGCGCGCGACACCGCCGAGCGGGAGACGCCGGCGCGCTTCGCGACATCGGCGGCGGTGGCAAACGTTCGGCGGGGTGCTTGCTCGCTCATGTCGGTGGGACCAGGTTGCCGGCGGACGCATCCTCACGGCGGCCGGGATGCACGCGCGTGCGCATCATAGACACACTATGCACACGTGTGCAACCGGATGCGGCTTTCGACGTCCGCTGTCAGGCGCCGTGAGCGCCGCGGAAGGCGAGGCGCATCGCGCCGCGGGGGGTTGCCGCTACCAGCGGAACAGCCGTTCGCCGAGCAGCCACCCGACTGCGGTCGGGATCAGCATCCCGGCGAGATACCAGGTTCCGAGGAACGGCGCGCCGAGCTCGGGGCAGTGGATGGAATATACGAGCGCTGCGACGGCACCGGATGCAAACCCCGCCATCGCGCCGGCCCACCGGAGGCGTACGGGCGCGAGGCCCTTCGTCGCCCACGCGACAGCGATGAAGACAGGGATCGACAGCGCGGCGATCAGCCAGGGACACGACGTCCAGGTGTCGCCGAGGAAGAGCGCTGCGCGCTCGTGCGAATCGCTTTGCGCGAGCGCGATTGCCGCGATGAGCCACATGCCCGCAACGATCGCGACGAGTGCGTGCGCAACTCCGCCGAGACGCATGACGGGGCGCGACATGCGGTACGCGCCGACCGCGCCGACCACGGCGAGCGACGCGACGAATGCGAGCTTCACCCAGAACATGGGCAACAGAACCGCCCGCGCGAGGTCGTGACGCGGGCCGAGCGCGATCGCCATCAGCCCCACGGCGACCATCGCGCCGGCGCCGATGGCCGCCGCGTAGCGTCTCGCGGCGCTCCCCGGCTCGACCGCGCCGGCACCGGTGGCGAGGAGGTCGATCAATTCGTCGGTCCTCATTCGATCTTCCTGATCATGGCCGCCATCGCCTTCATGCCGCGATGCACGCCCACCTTGACCGCCGAAACCGACATGCCGGTGACGCGCGCGGCCTCCTCGACCGACAGGCCCTCGATCTTCACATGCACGATCGGCAGCCGCTGCCGGTCGGGCAGCCGCGCGAGGAGCTTCGCCACGTCGCGGCGCGCGTCGGCCGCATCGTTGGCCGCCGACGACAAAAGGTCGATCTCGTCTTCCGGCGCAGCGCCCCGGATCTCGGGGTTCCCGCGCCGGCGCAGGTGGTCGACCAGCTTGTATCGCGCGATCGCATGCACCCACGCGGTCAGCGGTTGAGCCGCGTCATAGGTGTGGCGCTGGTTATGCATTGCGAGCAGGCACTCCTGCACCAGGTCCTCGACATCGTCCGGCCACCCGAATAGATGCTTCCGCAGGAATCGCCGAAGGTGCGCGGCGAGTTCGCCCAGGAATTCCCGGTAGGCGCGCTCGTCGCCGGCGAGTCCGGCGACGAGCAGACCCTTAAGACGCCGCTCCTTCGCGTCGAGATCGGCTTCCCTTGTAGTTCGTGGCATCGAGTCGCTTGGTTACACCGCTCACGCCGGGGGCTCCGAGCGGGAGCCGAATTGTGCCCCGCCGTGTAACCGATCGCCACCGCGCAGCGAACTAACCCTCGAGGCATCCGATTCACCCTACACTCGCACCACCGTCCCCCGACCCGAGGTTTCGCCGTCATGACGTCGCGCAGCCCCATTGCCTTTACGCTTGCCGCAGCCCTGTCTGCGGCCATTCCCGTTCCGGGCTTCGCATGCGAGGCGCGCAGCGGGCCCACGACGGCCGCGCTGGTCGAGCTGTACACGTCCGAGGGCTGCTCCGACTGTCCGCCGGCGGACCAGCAGCTTCGCCATATTCGCGATGCCGTCGGACCGGCGGCTACCGTCGTGCCGCTCGCGCTGCATGTCGACTACTGGGACGACATCGGCTGGAAAGACCGCTTCTCGAAACCCGCGTTCGGCACACGCCAGCGCTGGCTCGTCGATCTCAACCGGCAAGGCGTCGTATACACGCCGCAATTCTTCGTCGGCGGGGCCGAGCTCGGCCAGTGGCGAGCCGCGCTGCGTGACGAGGTGCACCGACAGAACCAGCGTCCGGCGCGTGCGGACGTCCGCGTGCGTGCGAGTGTCGCGGCAAACGGAGCGCTGGTTGTCGACGCCGACGCGACCGCGCAATCCGCCGTCGAGCCGATCGCACTGTATGTTGCCCTCACCGAAAGCGGTCTCGAATCGAAGGTAACGCGCGGCGAAAATGCCGGAACGACGCTGGCGCACGACTACGTGGTGCGCGACTGGGTCGGCCCCGTTCAACTATCCGGCGGCGTTGCGCATGCGCATCGCGAAATCGCAATGCCCGCGACGTGGAATCCCGCGCGATTGAACGTCGTCGGATTTGCCGAGAACGAAACGACAGGCGACGTCCTTCAAGCCGTCAGTGCAAGCAACTGCGCAAAGCCTTGACCGCGCGGCAACGACATCTTTTCAACCACCCAGGAGTCAGCGATGCGCACCACGAACACACTCGCCGCAACGGCACTTTTCGTCGGGATGTTGATGCAGGCCGGCATGGCACTCGCCCAGGACACGATGAAGAAGGACGCGATGGGCACGGACGGCATGGCCAAGGACGCGATGAAAAAGGATGCAATGTCCAAGGACTGCATGGGCAAGGATGCGATGGGCAAGGATGCGATGGGCAAGGATGCGATGGGCAAGGATGCGATGGGCAAGGATGCGATGGGCAAGGATGCGATGGGCAAGGACGGCATGAAAAAGGATTCGATGGCACATGACGCGATGGGGAAGGACGCCATGAAGACGGACGCGATGGGGAAGGGCGCGATGAAGCCGGATGCGATGGCAATGAGCAAGGACTGTCCGGACACCGGGATGAAAAAGGACGCCATGGGACACGACGCCATGGGGAAGGATCCGATGAAGAAGTAGCGTTGCGGAGGATGACGGCGGCGTACGGGTCCGCCGTCGTTGCGGGCGGCCGACCCTGCCGGCGGATTTCCTCGTACCGGTGATCAGCCGTCGGACGGTTGGGCCTGCGTCGCAGCCCGCTGCCGCTCGAGCGCCCACGCGACGTGCTCGCGTACCAGCGGCGAAGGGTCGTCGGCGCGCCTTTGCAACGCGCTCGTGATCGACGAATCGGGTGCGGCATTGCCGAGCGCGACCGCGATGTTGCGCGACCACCGCTCGTAGCCGATCCGGCGGATCGCGCTTCCTTCGGTTCGCCGCAGGAACTCGGCTTCGGTCCATTCGAACAGCGTGGTCAGCTGCTCGCCGTCGAGACCGTTGCGCACCGCGGCGAAATCCTGCGCCGTCGTCGCGACCGCGTAGCGATTCCACGGACAGGCGAGCTGGCAGTCGTCGCAGCCGTAGACGCGATTGCCGATCAAGGGACGCAACGGCTCCGGGATGCTGCCCTTGAGCTCGATCGTCAGGTACGAGATGCAGCGGCGCGCGTCGAGCTCGTACGGCGCGACGATCGCGCCGGTCGGACAGGCGGCGAGACAGGCGGTGCAGGTGCCGCAATGCGGCGACACCGGCGGCGTCACCGGCAGCGGCAGGTCGGTGTAGATCTCGCCCAGGAAAAAATACGAGCCCATCTCGCGCGTCAGGAGCAGCGTGTGCTTGCCGCGCCAGCCGAGTCCCGCCTTCGCCGCGAGCGCGACTTCGAGCACGGGTGCGCTGTCGGTGAAGACGCGATACCCGAACTCGCCGACGTCGTCGGCAATCCGCCGTGCGAGCTGCACGAGCCGATGACGCAGAACCTTGTGGTAATCGCGGCCGAGCGCGTAGCGCGCGACGTACGCGCGACGCGAGTCGTCGAGAACCGCGCGCGCCGGCTGCGCGTGCGCCGGCCAATAATTGAGCCGGGCCGTGATCACGCGCACCGTACCCGGAACGAGCTCGGCCGGCCGCGCTCGGGCCGTGCCATGTCGGGCCATATAATCCATTTCGCCATGCCGGCCGGCATCGAGCCAATTGACGAGTTGCAGTTCTTCCGCGGCGAGATCGACATCCGAGACGCCCACCGATTCGAAGCCGAGCTCATGTCCGAAGGCCCGAATGCGCGCCGCCAGCGCTGCCCAATCGCGCTCATCGAAGGCCGATGCGTCGAGGTCACGACGATCGCCCGCCGATTTTCACGAAGCGCGTGCGCCGATGCTGACGTCGCACCTGCCGGATGCCGACGCGACCGAGCGCTGGGGCGCGCGGCTCGCCCCGGCGCTGACGGGCGGGATGATCGTGACGCTGCGGGGCGAGCTCGGGGCGGGCAAGACGACGCTCGCGCGCGGACTGTTGCGCGCGCTCGGCGTAAAGGGGCCGGTCAGGAGTCCGACCTACACGCTGGTTGAACATTATCCGGTTTCGAGCTTATACTTTTATCACTTTGATTTTTATCGAATCACGAATCCGGATGAATGGGATTCCGCCGGCATGTCGGACTACTTTCGCGATGATTCCGTCTGCATCGTCGAATGGCCCGAACGCGTCGGAGACCGGTTGCCGGCACCCGACATCGCATTATCGCTGGCCTTCGCCGCATGCGGTCGCGGCCGCGAGATCATCGCGGAAGCATTTTCGGCAGCGGGCGCGCGATGTCTGAACGCGCTCGCACCCGCCTCGCGTTCGCCGCGTCTGAATCGCGTTTCCATCGAACGGCGCCGCGCGTTCGGGTGGCTGCTGCTGCCCGCTGCGCAGTACCTGTTGCCGTCGGCGTGGGCGAACGCGCCGCAGATCGCGTCCGCGCGCCTGTGGCCGGCGCAGGAGTACACGCGCGTCATCTTCGAGGCATCGACGCCGATCGAGCACCAGCTCGTCGTGCTGCGGCAACCCAGCCGCCTGGTGCTCGATCTTGCGCGCGTCGACCTCTCGCCGGAGCTCGCGGGGCTTCCGGCGCGCGTGCAGTCGACCGATCCCTACATCGCCGGAATCCGGATCGGACAACCGGCGGACGGCTTCCTGCGCGTCGTGCTCGACCTGAAGACCGAGATCCGGCCGCAGGTGTTTTCGCTGAAGCCCGTCGCCGAATTCGGCTACCGGCTGGTGATCGACCTGTATCCGCTGACGCCGGTCGACCCGCTGATGGCGCTGCTGCAAGGCGAGACACGCCGGCGCGGACGACGCAGAGCCGCGCGCCCCCGACAGGGGGCCGGATGCGTCGCGCGGCGACGCGCCGAAGAAAGGCGCGCGGAGGATGCCCACGCGACGCATCACGATAGCGATCGATCCCGGGCACGGCGGCGAAGACCCCGGTGCGATCGGGCGGCGCGGAACGTACGAAAAGAACGTCGTGCTCGCGATTTCGCGCAAGCTCAAGCAACTGCTCGACACCGACGCGAACATGCGGGTCATGCTGACGCGCAGACGACGACTATTACGTGCCGCTAGCCGAGCGCGTGCAAAAGGCGCGCCGCGTCCAGGCGGACTTGTTCGTCTCGATCCACGCGGACGCGTTTCGCGAACCGACCGCGCGCGGATCCTCGGTATTCGCGCTGTCGGAGCACGGCGCGACGAGCGCCGCGGCACGCTGGCTCGCGCAGCGCGAGAACGCGGCGGACCTGATCGGCGGCGTCAACCTGGACGTCAAGGATCCGGTGCTCGCACGCACGCTGCTCGACTTGTCGCAGACGGCGCAGATCACCGACAGCCTGAAGGTCGGACGCCAGGTACTGGACGGAATCGCGACGCACAACGCGCTGCACAGGGGGATCGTCGAGCAGGCGGGATTCGCCGTACTGAAGGCGCCGGACATTCCGTCGATTCTCGTCGAGACGGCCTTCATTTCGAATCCGGACGAGGAATTGAAGCTGCGGCAGCCGCGCTATCAGCAACGTTTCGCCGAATCGATCGCCGACGGCATCCGGCGCTATTTCGCCCAGAGCCCGCCGCTCGCACGGGCATGAGGCGTCGGCCCCGTCCGGATACAATCGGGCGATGCCGCGTTTCCTGATCGCATTCGTCGTGATGCTGGCGCTGTCCTTCGGCATCGAATTGACGCCGTGGGCGCAGGCGTGGCTCGTGACGCCGTGGACGGACACCGTCGCGCGCCTGTCGACTGCGACGATGCGGCTGTTCGATTCGAGCGTGACGGCGAACGGGCAACGTCATCGGCTCATCGTCGAGCGCCTTCGCCGTGTCGATCGAGGCCGGGTGCAACGGCGTCGAGGCGACGCTCGTGCTGGTCGCGGCGATGCTTGCATTCCCGGCGCCGTGGCGTCACCGCGTCGTCGGCATCGTCGCCGGGGTCGTGGCCGTGCAGTCGCTCAACATCCTGCGCGTGGTCAGCCTGTTCTATCTCGGCCAGTGGAACGCGGTCGCGTTCGAGTGGGCGCATCTCTACGTCTGGCAGGCGCTGATCATGCTCGACGTGCTGATCGTCTGGGTGATCTGGGTGCGGATGGCGCCCGCCGCCCCGACCGCCGTCCGCGGCGGCGATTGCGTAATCGGCGTCGCTCGCCAGCGCCATTGACCGGCGCCGGACGCAAGCGCGCCGCGATGCCCGACGACATGGCGGCGATGCCGCGCCCGTCGCCGGTCCTGGCGCTTTACGCTGCGGACGCTCGCATGGCTGCCGGTCGCGTTCGCGGTCTGGTATTTCGCCGCGCCGCTGCTGCTCGCGCCGGCCGTCCTGATCGTACGGGTGGTCGCGCAGATCGGATTCGGCGACATCGTTCGCTCGATCGAGCAAGCGGCCGCCGTCGTGACGTTCGTGACGACGCTGCGGCCCGGCGCTGCGCAAGCGAGCGGGGCGTTGACGGTCGACGTGAACCTGCTGCTGTATTCGTTCGGCCTGCCGCTCTTCGCGGCGCTGATGCTCGCGGCGCGCGAACCGGCGTGGAAGCGCCACCTTGCCGTCGGCTACGCCGCGCTGCAGCCATTGATCGCGTGGGGCGTGCTTGCGGACTTCCTGAAGAACGTGGCGATCACCGCCGGACCTGCCGTCGCGTCGCAGACCGGCTTTTCGGCATGGCAGCGCGAAACGATCGCGTTCGCGTTCCAGTTCGGCTCGCTGATCCTGCCGGCCGTCGCACCCGCCGTGTTGTGGGTCGCGATGCACGGCGGCTTCCTGTCCGCGTTGCGCGAACGGCCCCGGGCGACGCCCGCCGGTCGGTGATCGTCGCCGCCGTTGCGCGACGCACCTGCGGCGGCGCGGCAATCGGGTCGCTCGTCCGGTCAGGTTGCCGCAAGCTTGCGCTCGCGTTCGCGCTCGCGCAGCACGCGCGCGCTGCACCTTGCCGGTCGTGGTCATCGGCAGGGCGTCGATGAATTCGATTTCCTTCGGATACTCGTAGGGCGCGAGCTTGCCGCGCACGTGCTGCTGCAAGCTCGGCCTCGAGCGCGGCCGAGCGGCTGCGTATCCCGGCGCGAGCACGACGAACGCCTTGACGATGTTGCCGCGCTCCGCGTCCGGGCGACGGCACGACCGCGGCGTTGGCGACCGCCGGATGCTTGACCAGGCAGTTCTCGATCTCCGAGGGGCCGATGCGGTAGCCCGCGCTCTTGAACATGTCGTCGGTGCGGCCCTGGTACCAGAAGTCTCCGTCCTCGTCGCGCCTGGCGAGATCGCCGGTGCGGCACCAGTCGCCGGTGTACTTCGCTGCGCGTCGCCGTCGGGATTGTTCCAGTACTCGAGGAAGAACACCGGATCGGGCGCCGTCCGGCGCGCGCGTCACCGCGACCTCGCCGACCTCGCCCGCCGGACACTTCGTTGCCCGTCGTCGTCGATGCAGGCGACCGGTGGCCGGGATACGGCCGCCCGATCGAGCCCGGGCTTCGCCGGCCACAGCGTGTGCGAGTTGCCGACGATGTAGTTGATCTCGGTCTGGCCGAACATCTCGTTGACCGTCACGCCGAGCGCGTCGCGGCTCCAGTCGAACACCGCGTCGCCGACCGCTTCGCCGGCGCTCATGATCGAGCGCAGCGGAAGTCGATAGCGCTCGCGCGGCTGCGGGCACGGCCTTCATCATCATCTTGAGCGCGGTCGGAAAGAGGAACGCGTTGCGCACGCCGTACTTCTCGCATCAGCCAGAACGCGTTCTCGGGATCGAAGCGGCCGCGGTAGCCGAGGATCGGCTGGCCGTAATAGAGCGACGGCAGCAGCGCGTCCATCAGGCCGCCGGTCCACGCCCAGTCGGCCGGCGACCAGAACAGGTCGCCCGGCTGCGGATAGCCGTCGTGCGAGTGCACGAAGCCGGGCAGGTTGCCGAGCAGGCACTGCTGCGGCATCAGCGCGCCCTTGGGCGGGCCGGTCGTGCCGCTGGTGTAGATCGAGCAGCGCGGGATCGTCGGCGCGCGTGTCCGACCGGCGCGAAGCGTCGCGACGCCTTCGCCAGCAGCGATTCCCAGGACGCGACGCCAGCGCTCGTGCGCGCCGGCGACGCCGACCACGTGCTCGAGCGCCGGCGCAGCGGTCGCGGACCGGCAGCGAGATTCGGCAGCGACTGCGGGTCGACGAACGCGACCTCCGCCTCGCTGTTCCGCAGCCGGTATTCGAGCGCCTCGGGGCCGAACAGGAACGACAGCGGCATCGCCACCGCGCCGATCTGATAGACGGCGATGTGCGCGACGACCGTCTCCGGACGCTGCGGCAGGATGAGCGCGACGCGGTCGCCGCGCGCGACGCCCAGCGGCGCGAGCGCGTTCGAGAGCCGGTTCGCCTGCTGCTGCAGATCCCAGAACGTAAGCGCGGCGCGCGCGCCGTCTTCGTCTTCCCAGTACAGCGCGAAGCGCGCGCGGTCGTCCGCCCAGCGGCCGCAGCACGCGTGCGCCATGTTGAACTCGGCCGGGACGTCCCAGCGGTGGGCCGCATGGATTTCGGCGTAGCGGTCGACGACCGGCATCGGCAGGGTCCGCAGGTTCCGAAAACATTCTACGGAACGGGATGCCGAGTATCGCTCAACGCGCCGGAACGCGCAGCCGGCGAACGAGCCAGCCCTACTTGACGGTGGGCGGACCGGCTGTCGAAGGGGGTGGTGCGGGTGCGCGCACGCCCGGCTGCAGCGGCTCGATCGCCGTCCAGACCCATTCCGGTTGCTGCTCGACGAGCCGCCCGAACCGGATCGAGTATTCCGCGCTGGGCGTGGTGAGCCGGTAACGCTTCGCCGGGCTGGTACTCGACCGCGGGCACGATCAACGACTGGACCATCGGCTCGCCGTCACGCGCGCGGAGCGCGAGCAGCAGCGCGCCGAACCGGCGTCCGTTGATCGTCGTCCCTTCGCCGTCGATCGAGTATTCGTCGGCACCGCGTTTGCGCTGTTCGGTGACGTCGACGGCCGCGATCGTGTCCGCGATGATCTGCAGGCCGATTTCCGCGCGATCGGCTGCCGTGCGCTTCATCCGCCGAATGATCCCGAGCGTCCAGCGCGGCTGTCCATGCGGATGGATCGCCACCAGCGTGCCGAGCGTCACCGCGTTGGCCACCTGGATCGGCGCGACGAGCTTGAATCCCGTCTGCGATACGTCCTTCGCCTCCCACGGACCGCCCGGCGCCGCGTGCGCGCCGATTCGTCGCCGCGCGATTTCGTTGCGCCGCGTCGGCTCATCGCGAATCCGCCCGAAGACCGCGAGATCCATCGTGCTGTCGAAGCTTTCTCCGATCGTGTCGGCAAGCGGCAACGGCTGCCGCGCCTCTTCCTTGAAGTAGCTCGCGATCTTCTGGAAGCCGACGATCGCGTCGACGCCGCCGCCGCCGCGACGCGCTCGCCGCGCCGCGTGAACGGCCTGAATTCCGGGTCGACCTGCGCGGCAAGCTTCGAGAACAGCGTCAACTGCTCGCTGCGGCGGGGCGTGCGGCTCGACAGCGGCTCGCCCTTGATCTTCTGTTCCAGCGTGACGACGTGCTGGACCATCACCGCGTGCAACGGCCGCGTATCGAGGAACAGCACGCGGCTTTCCAGCGGACCCGGCTTGCGGCGGCGCAGCCCCTCGCGGCCGCCGAGATCGACGAAGAATGCGTTGGCCGACGACGGCTCGAGCGTAAGGCGCAGCGGCGCGCACCAGTCGTCGAGCTCGCCCCAGATGAACTCGACCTGGCGCGCGGTCAGGCTGCCTGCGTTCATCACGTGCAGCACCAGCGCGCGCAGATATTCGTGCTCGATCGTCGTGACGGTCGCATCGGTCAGCGCCACCGGACGCCGCTCGAATTGCCGCGAGCAGGCGAGCGTCATCAATCCGTGCAACTCGGCCCACTTGGCGGGGATCCATTGCTCGTAGCGGAACAGCCGGACACGGGCGTCGAGCGCCATGTGCACGATCTGGCGGCAGAGCAGTTCCGGCATCAGCTCCTGCCAGCGCGCGCTCTGCGGGTGATCGGCGATCTCGCGCGCGAACGACTGGTAGGTCAGCAGAAAGCCCTGCGTCAGGCCGAACAGCGCAGTCCACAGCTGGTTCTCGATCTTGGAGCTGCGGTTCGCGTGTTCGATGTATTGCCCGATCAGCGCGCGGCGCTGGTCGCCGGTCTGGGCGTCGACATGAAACACCGCCTGCAGGCGGCTCGGCGTGCGGACCGTCGTCTGGCCGGAAACGCGCTCGAGTTGCGCGACGACGTCCGAGTGGACCGCCAGCGTGTCGTCGCCCGGAAGGGTCGACAGCCAGCGCTCCGCCGTCCTGACGTCGGACAGTGGATCCTTGGTCGACCTGCCAAATCCGAACATCGTGCGTCGTCCAGCGTCAGGTGCCGCGCGGAAACGGCAGGTGGAAGGCATCCGTCCCAGGCCGCGTCGAGAGGCGTGGCGGCCATTTGCAAGTCTCGACGCGGTTCCGGTTTGAAAAGGCTGCAAATTTCAGGCCTCCGCCGTGCCGGCCTGTGCCGAAAGTCCGGCTGGGCGCGATCCAGCACGTGGCACGCATCCTGCATGAACGCTTTCCGTGCAGCACAATTCGCGCCGATCAGGTTGATTCGCGTGCGGCGAATTGCGCGGGAGGGGGCGCCTATACTTGTGCAGAACAATCTGCACAGGCCAACGAAATGCAAGGGAAAAGGCACATGGGAATCCTGATCGAGGCGCCGTCGCGGCGCCAGGATGCCGCGGGCATGCCGGCCAATTCGCCGGCCGCCGTCGCGGCGGGCGAGCCTGCGGGGGCTTTGCATATCCGCGAGGTCGTCCGCATCACCGGCTTGCGCCGCGAGCAGCTGTACATGTGGCAGCGCCGCTATGGATTTCCGGCGCCGTTGCGCGACACGTTCGGCGATCGCGTCTACCCGGCCGAGCAGGTCGCGCGCCTCAAGCTGATCAAGCAATTGCTGTCCGAAGGCTGGCGTGCCGGCGCCGTCGTGCCGCTCGCGGATTCGGCGCTGCAATCGATGGTGGGATTGGCGGTCGCCGAGCCGGCGCCGCTGCCGGTCGAAATCCTGAGCGCGGTGCGAGTTGCTGGCCGAGCACCGCGTCGGTGAGTTGCAGAATCATCTGTCCAAGCTGCTGGTCGGTCAGGGCCTGCGCAAGTTCCTCGAACAGACGCTGATTCCGCTCAACGAAGCCGTGCACGAGCGGGTCGTGCGCGGCGAAATGCAGACCTACCAGGAATTGCGCTTTTCCGACCTCGCGCAGCGGCTGTTGCGCGACGTCACGCGGCTCGTGCGGCCGACGCGCGATGCGCGCCAGATTCTCCTGGCGACACCGCCGAACGACCCGAATCAGCTCGGGCTTGCGATTCTCGAGCTGCTGCTGTTCACCGAAGGCATCAACTGCCTGACGCTCGGCACGGGCATTCCCGCGCAGGAGATCGCGGGCGCCGCAGAAGCGTATCACGCCTCGCTCGTCGTGCTGCTGTTCGATCGCGGCATCTCGGGCAAGATCGCGGGCCAGGAAATCCGCTCGCTGCGCCGCGCGCTGCCGGAAGAGGTGCCGTTGATCGTCAGCGGACGCGCCGTGAATCTGCTGGCGAAGGCGATCGAGAACGTGCAGGTGGCGGCGGATTTCAATTCGGTGATGGCGACACTGCGCGCGCGCGGCGTGCTTCCGGCAGCACCGGTCACCCGCGTTCCCGACTTGCCCGGAGAGTCGCAAACGGCGTAGGCTGTCGCGTGGATTCGCGCGGCAATTCGTCGGCAGCGGCTATCGGGCTCTCCGCATACGCCGATCGTCGCGCGCGCCGGCCGGCGCATCGTCTGGCACGCGCTGGGGCTGCTGTTCGCCGCGGCGGTGACGTGGCTCGTTTTCGCCGCATACCGCCAGCCCGATTTGATCCTGGATCTCGCCGCCTTCCGCCTCTGCTGACACTGTCTCGCGGCTACGGCTCGTTCAGAAAATCCTCCAGCTTGCGCCGGTCGCGCTTGGTCGGACGCCCGGGTGTCTGCGCCGCGTGTTCGCGCGAAGCCTTGCGCGCTTCGAGGATTCTTTCGCGCACCGCGGCGCTTTCGGGTGTCTCGCGGTACAGCTCCGCCGCAGCCGTCGCCGAGCCGCGACGCTCGCAGGCGTCGAGCACTTCGATGTGCCACATCAACTCCTGCTTGCGTACGCTGACGCGCGCCGTACAGCGCACGAGGTGCGCCGGCTTCACGCGTTCGTCGGCCACGCGCACGTGGCCGGCGTCGATCGCTTGCGCCGCAAGGCTTCGCGTCCGGTAGAACCGCGCCGCCCACAACCACTTGTCCAGGCGTACCCGGTCGTGCGCCGGCGGGTTCGCGGGTGCATCGGATGCACGCCGCTTCATCCGTCGGCGACTCCCGCTGCGTAGGCCCGCATCCACTCGGCAACGAGCGTCGCATCCGGATAGCCTTCGCCCTCCAGCGCCGATACGACGCGCGCCTGGTCTTCGGCCGAACGATTCTGCGACAGCTTGAATTTCGCCGTCAGCCGGCGGATGCGCATCCGGAAGGCGACGATCGCGCCCACCAGCGCGTCGCGCTGGCGCTCCGGCATCGCGAATGTCCATGGCGCGTCGCGATGCGATTCGAAGCGATGCACGAGGGCATCGAGGACGCCGCGCGTCTCGGTCGCGTCGTCGATGATGTCGAGCGTCCCCTGCGCATGAACCGTCGCGTAGTTCCACGTCGGAACGCCTTTCGCCGGCTCGGCGTACCACGACGGGCGACACGTACGCGTGCGGGCCGTGGAAGATCGCGATCGACTCGGTCGCCGCGCCGCTTGCGCCAGTGCGGATTGGCGCGGGCCATGTGTCCGATCAGCGTGCCGTGCGGCTCGCAGCCGGCCACGAGCAGCAGCGGCAGATGCGAAACGTGCGACTCCGGCAGCCGAAGGCGTCACGAGCGTCGCGAACGGATGATCGTGCATCAGCCGCGCGATCGCCGCGCGGTCGGCGATGTCGAAATGACCGGGCGTATAGAGGCTCATCGGGACGCAGTCACCGCATTCACGGATGCGACAGCGGCATCGCGTAGATCGTCAGCGGCAGCGCCGAATTCTTGTCGAACGTCGCGCCCGCCTCGACGCCCGCCTTGGCGACCGCCTCGGCGGTCTTCAGCTGCGTGTAGCGCGCGTTCATCGCGCCCAGCGCGAATTCGCGGCCGGAGCCCGCGGCCCAGAACTGCGTGTACTCGAACACCTCGCGCATCGAGAAGACGCCGAAGATGCCGTTGCCGTTGGCGACCAGCGCGGTGATCTGCGTCGATTCGTACGGATCGTCCTCCTCCTCCTTCGGATTCAGGAAATGCTGCTCCTTGAGGATCGGGTGCAGCTTGCGGAACGTCTCGAAGATCGCGGCCTTGTGCGAGAAGTCGAGGTCGCCGTGCTTCGCGAGCAGGCTTTGGAATACGAGCTGATGCGCGGCGACTGCCGCACAGGCCGATGTACGTGTCCGCGATAGCGGACGATCTTGTCGTAGCGTGCGGTCGTGGACTGCGCGGACAGCCGCGTGTCGCCGAACGTCGTCAGCGAATCGGCGGCGATGGCGATTTCGTCGTTCTTGCGGACAACAACGAGTGTGGTCATTGCGTCGGCTGGAAAACGCTCGCGATTATACGCGGGCACTCACTGCGGCGAGCCCGAATTATACGGCCGCCGTGCGGCGGCGCGGGGCCGGCAGCATCGCCGCCGGGCGGCAACCGCGCGGGATGTCCACTGCGCGCTCGCGCAGCGCCCAGAATTCGCGCGGATCGTCGACGCGTCGCCGGCGGCGGCTCCGGCTGCTCGAGAAACCGCCACGCCGCGAACAGCGCCGGCAGCGGGTCGCGTCGGCAAGCGCGCGCGCGCCGGTCTGCTTGGACAGCTTCTCGCCCGCGCGCGTCGATCGCGACCGGCACGTGCAGATAGCGACGGCGTCGGCAGCCCGAGCGCCTGCTGCAGCAAGATCTGCCGCGGCGTCGATGCGAGCAGGTCGGCGCCGCGCACGACGTCGGTGATCGCGCTGCGCCGGCGTCGTCGACGACGACGGCGAGCTGATACGCGAAGAGGCCGTCGCGCGCGGCGGACGACGAAATCGCCGACGTCGCGACGCGAGGCCCTGCCGCTGCGGCCCGTGCAGGCGATCGCGAACGCGATCGTCGCGCCGCCGGAACGCGCACGCGAATCGCAGCCTCGCGCGCGCGGCGCGCGCGGCGCGCAATGCCGTCGCGACAGGTGCCCGGATAGACGCGCTCGCCGCTCGCGCCGATCGGCGCGGCTCGCGAGCTCGCGCCGCGTGCATGCGCAGCGATAGACACGCCCGCGGCGCTGCAGCCGCTCGAGCGCCGTCGCGATAGCGCGCCGGTGCGCTCCGCTTGCCGCACAGACGGGGCCGTCCCATTCGAAGCCGTAGCGCCCGAGCGTCGACAGGATCGCGTCGGCCGCGCCCGGGCCGCGCGCGCGGCGACGTCGACGTCCTCGATGCGCACGAGCCACTCGCCGCCCGCCGCGCGCGCGTCGCATAGCTCGCGACCGCGGCGATCAGCGATCCGAAATGCAGCGGACCGGTAGGCGACGGCGCGAAGCGGCCGCGATAGCGTGCAGCCACGGCGGTGGCGCACGACCGCGGGCGATCGGGGACGTTCGACCGCCGCCGCGGCGTGCACGGCGACGATCGACGCGTCCGGCCTGTAGCGTTGCGCCGCCGCCATGACGGCGTTCGGGTATTCGGGACGTCCGAGGCTGCCGTTGTAGCGGCCGAGCGCGCGGTAGAGGTCGCCGTTCTCGATGTCGAGGTAGTGGCGCAGGATCGTGCAGCCGTAGCGCAGGTTGACGCGCAGGTGGAACAGGTTCTGGTCGCGGCGTGCCGATCAGCCGCACCCAGAACGGCATCACCTGCATGAAGCCGCGCGCGCCGGCCGACGACACCGCGTATTTGCGGAAGTTGCTTTCGTGGTGGATGACGCCGAGCACCAGCTGCGGGTCGAGGCCCGCGCGCGTCGCTTCGTAATGCACCGTCGACAGGAATTCGTTGCGCGCAGCCTCGTCCGGAAATCGCTGCGCGAGACGCCGCGACATTTCGCGAAAGCCACGGCCGAACGCCGGCCCGATCGGCATAGTCGCGCGGGACCGGGTTGTCGCCGATCGCGCGCTGCAGGCCGCTGACGACGGACGCCGCGAGCTGCTCCTCGACCTGCGCGCCGCGCATGCGCGCGCGGCGCTGCGGCGAGCGCGCAGGCTGCCAGCAAGGCGAGTGCCGCGAATTTCGCGCGCGATCGGGTCGGGCCGTGTGCGCGTCATGCTTCCTTGATCCGCTTCAAAACGAACTCGACAACGTCCGCGACGGCGACACTCGAAGGTGCCGTGTCGCGGCGGGCCTGGTATTCGACGATGCCTTCCTTCAGCCCCCGCTCGCCGATCGTGATCCGATGCGGGATGCCGATCAGCTCGAGATCAGCAAACATTACGCCAGGCCGCTCGCCCCGGTCGTCCAGCAGCACGTCGATCCCCGCGTCGGCGAGCTCGTCCGTGGACGCGGTCGGCGCATTCGCTTGACGCCCTCGCTGCGCTCGTAGCCGATCGGCGCGATCGCCACGGAGAATGGCGCCATCGCCGCCGGCCACACGATACCCCGTTCGTCGTGATTCTGCTCGATGGCGGCGGCGACGACGCGCGTGACGCCGATGCCGTAACACCCCATCTGGATGACGTGCGGCTGACCGGCGGCGTCGAGATAGGTTGCCCCCATCGCTGTAGAGTACACATCGCCCAGTGCAAAGACGTGGCCGACCTCGATGCCGCGGATGATCGTCAGCGTTCCCTTGCCGTCGGGCGAAGGGTCGCCGTCGATCGACGTTGCGGATGTCGGCCACGAGGTCGGGCTCGCGGCAGTCGCGGCCGAAGTTGACGCCGCGCAGGTGGTAGTCCGCCTCGTTCGCGCCGCAGACGAAATCGCTCATCGCGCCGACCTGGCGATCGACGATCAGCGGCATGTCGACGGGAATGCCGACCGGACCGAGGTAGCCCGGGCGGCAACCGGTCGCGCCGACGATCTCGGCTTCGCTCGCCCAGCGCCATTCGGCCAGTCCCGGCAGCTTGCCGATCTTCACCTCGTTGCCCATGCGATCGCCGCGCACGAGCAGCATCTGCACGCGGTCCTGCGCATGGATCAGCAGGCACTTGACGGTGCGCGCGAGCGGCAGACCGAGCAGTTCGGCGACCTCCTCGCACGTCGACTTGCCGGGCGTCGGAACCTCTGACCATCGGCTCCGCGGGCGCGGCGCGTGGCGCAGCCGGCGCGAGCGCTTCGGCCTGCTCGACGTTCGCGGCGTAGTCCGACGCGTTGCTGTACGCGATCGCATCCTCGCCCGAGTCCGCGAGCACCTGGAATTCGTGCGACGCGAATCCGCCGATCGCGCCGGTGTCGGCTTCGACCGCGCGAAAGCGTAGCCCAAGCCGCGTGAAGATCCTCTCGTACGCCGCGTACATCGCCCGGTACGACCGCATCAGCGCGTCACGGTCGACGTCGAACGAATACGCGTCCTTCATCAGGAATTCGCGCCCGCGCATCACGCCGAAGCGCGGACGGATCTCGTCGCGGAATTTCGCCTGGATCTGGTAGAGGTTGACCGGCAGCTGGCGGTAGCTGCGGATGTCCTTGCGCACGATGTCGGTCATCACTTCCTCGTGCGTCGGTCCGAACAGGAAATCGCGCTGCTGGCGGTCCTTGATCTTCAGCAGCAGCGGGCCGAACTTGTCCCAGCGGCCCGTTTCCTGCCACAACTCCGCCGGCAGCACGTGCGGCAGGTACGTTTCGAGCGCGCCGGCGCGATTCATTTCCTCGCGCACGACCTGCTCGACCTTGCGCAGCGTGATGAGCCCGAGCGGCATCCAGCTGTAGATGCCGGACGACACTTTCTTGATGAGACCCGCGCGCAGCATGAGCTTCTGGCTCATGACTTCCGCCTCGGCGGGCGCTTCCTTCAGCGTGCAGAGGTAAAACTTCGAAACGCGCATCGGTGGCGGCGAGAGAATCGGGCAAACGCACGATTTTATCGTTGTTTCGGTGCGCGACCGGTGTGATGGGACAATTCACCCGCAGACCTACGCCATGTCACTGTCCGATCTTCGCCGACCCGCGCGCGTGGCCCGATGCACGAGCCGCCGATCCCCGGTCGGCGCAGGTCCACGCCGCCGCAGCATCGGCAATCGACGCCGAAACGAGCCACGAATCCGATCGCCGCAATTCGGACGCCCGGCGTTCTGCTCGAATGCAGACCATTGCGCGGGCCGCGGATCCGCGCTTGCCGACGCGTTCGCCACGATGCCATCGGCGGCCGTCGCGCGTCATTTGTGGCGGCTGCTTGCGGAGATCGAGCAGGGCGACAACGCGTCGAGCGCGGCGCTTCGCACGACCCTCTTCGCGCTGCCGGTGATCCTGGTTGCCGGTGTCGAAGCCGGCGACACGCGCGTGACGCTGTCCGGCGTGCTTGCGACGCGGCAGGATTTCGAGCAACTGCTTCGCCAATCGCGGGCGTTCGGCGGCTGCGAAACGTTTGCGCTGGCCGGCACGCTGATCGGCGCGGACGCGATCGACCTGGCGGCGCTGCCGGCGTTGCTCGCGCGCCGCGATCCCGCCGAGGCGCGTAGCGCGCACGAGTTGCCGCCGCTCGACTTCGCGCCGGCGCCAATCGACGTCGGCGGCGCCACCGAGCGCGTTTACCTGCGCTTCATCGCCGGCGCCGTGCTGACACCGGCCGGCGTCGATCCGCTGCGCGAGACGAACATCACGCAATGGGGCATCGTCCTGGCGCAACAGCTTGCACGCGCGCTAACCGCGCCCGGCGTGTCGCTTCTCGCGCTGCCGCGCCCGCCGCAGCGGCTGGTGACGGCGTTGCAGTCGGGTCGCGCCGCGCAACGCGAGGCATCGGCTCGGATGTTCGCGAGCAATGCGATTCGCAAGCTGCGTGCGTCGGTGGGCGAGCCGACCGCGATCATCAGCGCGCATCGCGCCGCCGATGCGCCGGGCGGCGGCGAATTGCGCTTGTCGCTATCGTCGCCGTTTGCCCCGCGCGATGCGGAAGGCTTTCGCTGCCCGCTGTATCCGTACGAGCCCGTGCCGGACGTGGCGGGCGATGCTGGTGGCGCTGCTGCGCGATTGTCAGGTCGCTGACATCAGGATTCGCGAAGGCGTGCACGCGGATCGCGATCCGGCGACCGGCGCGCCGCTGCTGTTCAAGGATTCCGGCCCTGCGCCGGTTGAAGCAGCGCATTGAGCCACTCGCATGCCCGGCGCCAGCGACGTTTCGCGGCGCTTGACGCGACCGATGCCGCTCACGTGCTCGGTGACCTGCGGATCGCCGACGTATTCGATGACCCCGGCGCCCGAGATGCTTGCGCGGAGCGTCTTTTCCGCATGCAGCACGACGTTGCCGACACCGCTGACCGACACGGTTGCGTGAACGGCGTGCAGTCGCTCCGCGCGATACGCGCCCGCGCCGGAGATGGAGACGGTTTCGTCGTCGACGCTGCCGGCGAGATCGGCATGCAGCGCGCCGGAGCCGCTCACGCGCAACGACGACGCCTGCAGGTCGTCGATCGCAAGCGTCGAACCGCCGGACGCCGCGATCCGAAGCGCGGTGGTCGTGAGCCGGGGTGCGTTGAGCTTCACCGTTCCGGCGAGCGCCAGGTTGTCCAGCGTGCGGAAGCGGATCGTCACATTGGCCGGTTGCAGGTTGCCGTGGGCGAACGCCCGGTGCCACCAGCGGCGACGGTCACGCGATCCGATGACGAGGCGGCCATCCGCGACGTCCGCGGTGACGGTCACGCCGTGCGCCGGCGCTACGATGACGATCGATTCGGTGTCGCCCTGCACGAGCGTGACGTTGGCGGCGCCGCCGATCTCGATCGAGTGAAATGGCGGGAGTGCCTGGCTTTCGGAGGTGGTCGCCTGCCGCTCCCCGCCGCCGACGCCGCCGCCGCGGGTCAGCGAAAGCCATGCGAGCGCCGCCGCGACGAAGACGGTCGCGAGGATCAGCCAGGGGAGCGAGTTGCGTGGCATGGTTCGGCCTTACAGGTCGCAGGTTGGATGCGCGAGGCCCGCGGGATGGATTCACGTCGCGCAGCTGTCGGATCTCCGGATACTGTATACCGAATAGAATCAAGACCCTTTCTGAAGGGCACGGGGCTGGGGGCCGGGGCCCCTCCGCCTGCGCGAGGAGAAGTCGTGGATCATCCGTCGGAACGCATCCGGGTAATCGTCGCCAAGGTCGGCCTGGATGGCCACGATCGCGGTGTCAAGATCGTCGCTCGCACGCTGCGTGACGCGGGCATGGACGTCATCTATACCGGCCTGCACCGTACGCCGGAGGAAGTGGTCGAGGCCGCGATCCAGGAGGACGTCGACGTGATCGGCGTCAGCATTCTCTCGGGCGCCCACATGACGGTCTTCCCGCGCCTCGTGAACCTGCTGAAGGCGCGCGGCGCCGACGACATCCTCGTGGTTGGCGGCGGCGTCATCCCGGACGACGATCTGCCCAAGCTGAAGGCGCTGGGCGTCAGCGAGCTGCTGCTGCAGGACACGCCGCCGGCTGCAATTGTCGACATGATTCGCCGCATCGTGGCCGAACGCGGCGCGCGCTGAGTCGGGGATCAGGGGACAGGGGCCCGAAGCGCCGAGATCCCCGCGCGCCCACACACCGCACATCACTCATGGAGCAGTGGTCGTTTCCCCCCCGGTTCGACGCGGAATACCTGCCGCCGCTTCGTCGCGCTACTGGTTTCCGGCGCGCGAAACGATGCCGGCCGGCGACCGCGAGCGGGCGATCCTCGAGCGATTGCGGCGGTTGACCCGTTACGCGTGGGACACGTCGCCGTTCTATCGGCAAAAGTGGGACGAGGCGGGGTTTCATCCGGACCATCTGCATTCGCTGGAGGATTTCGAAGCGAAGGTCCCGATCGTCACCAAGCGCGAGCTGCGGGACGCGCAGGCGCGCGTGCCGCCGTTCGGCGATTACCTGTGCATTCCCGAGCAGGACGTGCATCACATCCACGGCACGTCGGGCACGACCGGCCGGCCGACGGCGTTCGCGATCGGCCGCGACGACTGGGACGCGATCGCCAATGCGCACGCGAGGATCATGTGGGGCATGGGGATTCGGCCGGGCGACATCGTGTTCGTCGCCGCGATCTTCAGCCTGTACATGGGGTCGTGGGGCGCGCTGATCGGCGCCGAGCGGTTGCGCTGCAAGGCATTCCCGTTCGGCGCGGGCGCGCCGGGCATGACGGCGCGTGCGGCGATGTGGCTGCAGCTATCGAGACCGTCGGCGCTGTACGCGACGCCGTCGTTCGCGCTGCATCTCGCGGAAGTGGCGCGTGCCGAGGGCTACGATCCGCGCGAATTCGGCCTGCGCACGATGTTCTTTTCCGGCGAGCCGGGCGCGTCGGTGCCCGGCGTCCGCGACCGGATCGTCGCCGCGTTCGGTGCGCGCGTGGTCGACTGCGGCTCGATGGCCGAGATGACGCCGTTCATGCACATCGCCGGCAGCGCGCAAACCGACGGGATGCTGTGCTGGCAGGACATCGTCTATACGGAGGTGTGCGATCCGCAAACGTATCGCCGCGTGCGCTACGGCGAGCGGGGCACGCCGGTGTACACGCATCTGGAACGCACGTCGCAGCCGATGATCCGCCTCGCCTCCGGCGACCTGACGCTCGTGGGAAGACGGACCGACGCCGTGCGGCCGCACCTATCCGCGACTGCCGCATGGAATTTTCGGCCGTATCGACGACATGTTCACGATTCGCGGCGAGAACGTCTATCCGAGTGAAGTGGACGCGGTGCTGAACGAGCTCGCCGGCTACGGCGGCGAGCACCGGATCGTCATCACGCGCGACGGTGCGATGGACGAGCTGCTGATTCGCGTCGAATGCACGCCGCAGCTCCATGCGCAGGGCGACGACGGCGTGCGCCGCGTTGCGCGACGACGCCGGACAGCGCGTGCACAAGCTGCTGGGGCTGCGCTCGAAAATCGAGATCGTGGCGCCCGGGACCTTTCCGCGCACGGACTTCAAGGCGCGTCGCGTGATCGACGATCGCGACGTGTTCCGCGAAATGCACGCCCGGCTCGGCGATTAGCGTGGCCAGGCCCTAGCCCGCGATGGCCTACATTCCGTCACGCGATCTCGAAGCGCGCGTCCTCGCCGGCGATACGCGCGCGATCGCGCGCCTGCTTTCCCGCGCCGAAGCGGGCACGGCCGAAGCGCGCGAGACGCTCGACGCGATGTTCGCGCGCGCGCGGGCGCGCGCACGTCGTCGGCGTCACCGGCGTGCCCGGCAGCGGCAAATCGACGCTGGTGGCGCGGCTCGCGGCCGCAGTCCGCGGCGGCGGGCGCAGCGTCGGGATCGTCGCCGTCGATCCGTCCAGTCCCTTTTCCGGCGGCGCGATCCTCGGCGACCGGATCCGGATGGGCGAGCTGGGCGGCGACCCGGGCGTGTTCGTGCGCAGCATGGCGACGCGCGGCGCGCTCGGCGGGCTCGCGCGCGGCACGCTCGAAGCCGTCGACATCCTGGACGCCGCGGGCTTCGCGGTCGTCGTCATCGAAACGGTCGGCGTCGGCCAGGACGAGGTGGACGTCGCGCGCGCGGCGCATACGACGGTCGTCGTGTCGCCGCCGGGCCTGGGCGACGACATCCAGGCGATCAAGGCGGGCATTCTCGAGATCGCCGACATCCACGTCGTCAGCAAGTGCGACCGGCCCGACGCGAACCGGATGATCGCCGATCTGAAGAACATGCTGGCGCTCGGGCGTCGACTCGTGCCGGCTGGCGGCCGCCGGTGATCGCGACGAGCGCGCTCCGCGATGAAGGCATCGCCGAATTGCTGGCGGCGATCGACCGCCACCGCGACGATGCTCGAGCGCAGCGGCGAAATCGACGCGCGCCGCGCGCTGATCGCCGAGCGGCGACTGCTCGCGGCCGGCGAGGACATCCTGCGCGACCAGTTCGCGCGGCGACCGCGACGGCAAGGTGGCGTCGCTCGTCGAGCAACTCAAGGCGCGCGCGCTGTCGCCCCACGCGGCGGCCAGACGGCTGCTGCGCGAACTCGCCTACCGGAGGTGAACCATGACCGATCGCGTCCCGCACGCGCAATCCCAGCTCGACGCGCAGACCCGCGACGCGCTCGCCGCGCAGGTCGACGCGTGGGAGCGCGACGAGGTCGCGAGCTTCGTTGCGCGCACGCCGGAACGCGCGGCGGAATTCGCGACGCCCGGCGGCTTTCCGCTGAAGCGCGTCTACTCGGCGCTCGACGTCGCCGACACGCCGCTCGAGGACATCGGCCTGCCCGGCCAGTATCCGTTCACGCGCGGTCCGTATCCGACGATGTACCGCGGGCGGCTGTGGACGATGCGCCAGATCGCGGGCTTCGGCACGGCGGAAGACACGAACCAGCGCTTCAAATACCTGATCGCGCAGGGCCAGACCGGCCTGTCGACCGACTTCGACATGCCGACGCTGATGGGCTACGACAGCGACCATCCGATGAGCGAAGGCGAGGTCGGCCGCGAAGGCGTGGCGATCGACACGCTGGCCGACATGGAGCACCTGTTCGACGGCATCGACCTCACGCAGATCTCGGTGTCGATGACGATCAACCCGAGCGCGTGGATCCTGCTCGCGATGTACGTGGCGCTCGCGCAGAAGCGCGGCTACGACCTGAACCGGCTGTCGGGCACGATCCAGGCCGACATCCTGAAGGAGTACCAGGCGCAGAAGGAGTGGACGTTTCCGATCGCGCCGTCGGTGCGCATCGTGCGCGACTGCATCACGTACTGCGCGCGCAACATGGCGCGCTACAACCCGATCAACATCTCCGGCTACCACATCTCGGAGGCGGGCAGCTCGCCGCTCGACGAAGTGGCGTTCACGATGTGCAACCTGATCGCCTACGTCGAAGCGGTGACCGAAGACCGGGCATGCACGTCGACGAGTTCGCGCCGCGGCTCGCGTTCTACTACGTCTGCCAGTCGGACTTCTTCGAGGAGATCGCGAAGTTCCGCGCCGCGCGGCGCGTCTACGCCAAGATCATGCGCGAGCGCTTCGGCGCGAAGAATCCGGAGTCGATGCGGCTTGCGCTTCCACTGCCAGACGGCAGCGGCGTCGCTCACGAAGCCGCAATACCGGATCAACATCGTCCGCACCGGCCTGCAGGCGCTGGCGGCCGTGCTCGGCGGCGCGCAGAGCCTGCACACGAACGGCATGGACGAGGCGTTCGCGATCCCGACCGAGGAGGCGATGAAGATCGCGCTGCGCACGCAGCAGATCATCGCCGACGAAAGCGGTGTCGCGAACGTCGTCGATCCGCTCGGCGGCTCGTATTTCGTCGAGAGCCTGACCACGCAATACGAGCGGGCGATCTTCGAGGTCATCGACGAGGTCGACCGCAACGGCGGCACGATCAAGCTGATCGCAGGAGGGCTGGTTCCAGCGCCGCATCGCGGATTTCGCGTACGAAACGGCGCAGAAGAAAGCGAACGGCGAAAAGCCGGTCATCGGCGTCAACCGGTATGTCGAAGCCGGACGAGAAGCTCGACATCGAGTTGCATCCGTACGATGCGACGACGGCCGAGCGCCAGATCGCGCGGCTGCGCCGGGTTCGCGCGAGCGCGACAACACGAAAGTCGATGCGTCTGCTCGCCCGGCTCGTCGACGTCGCGCGCGACGAGCGCGAGAACATCATGCCGGTGACGATCGAGCTGGTCGCCGCCGGTGCGACGATGGGCGACATCGTCGAAAAGCTGAAGACGCTCTGGGGCACGTACCGCGAGACGCCGGTGTTCTGACGCAGGCTCGGAGAGACGGACGAGCGTGGAACGGCCCCGCGCATCGGCGTCGCCTACGCGATGACGCAACGCACGGCGCAAGCATGATCCTCGACTACCTGCAGCATCGACCGGTGATGGGACAGCGGCGTCCGACTCGCCGATCGCGGCGTGATCGTCGGACGCGCGAGCGTCGGTGCCAGTCCGCGCTCGACGCGTATGCAGCCGTTCGCGCCGACGGCGAGACGATTCGCATCGGCGCGAATGCCTGGTTCGGCCAGCACGCGACGGTCCATGTCGCCGACGGGATCCTCGGTTCGCTGATCGGCAGCGACGTCAGCGTCGGCCGCTACGGACTTGTGCATGCCTGTACGCTGGGCGACGGCGTCGTCGTCGGCGAATCGTCGGTCGTCATGGACTTCGCAAGCGTCGGCGCCTACGCGCTGATTGCCGCCGATAGCGTCGTGCCGCCGCGCAAGAATCTTCCCGGAGGCTTTGTCTATGCCGGGCATCCGGCGAAACCGGTGCGCGAGATCGGCCGCGAGGAGCTGGCGCGGCACGCGCATGCGTTGCGCAACGGCGCGGGCACGGCGGAGTTGACCTCGGTGCGCCTGCCCGCATGGGACGCCGCCGTCCGGAAGCTGCCGCGGCAAGGCGGTCCGTTGCACGCGATGCACGGCCGCTCGCCGCGAGTCGTCAATGCGTTCGTGGCGCCGACGGCGATCGTCGCGGGCGACGTGGCGATCGCCGACGACGCGGGGGTTTTTTTCGGGTGCGCGGTGTGCGCGGGCGACGGGCGCATCGTCATTGGCCCGCGGACCAACGTCCAGGACAACTCGATCCTGGCGACGGACCGCCGACGCGGCGACCTCGTGCTCGGCTCCGGCGTAACGATCGGGCACAACGTGCAGCTCGGGTCGGCACGGATCGGCGACGATGCGCTGATCGGCATGGGCTCGCGCGTGGGCGACTCGGTGGTCGTCGAGCGCGGTGGCTGCATCGGTGCGGGCGCGTGGGTCGAACCGGGCGCGGTCGTTCCCGCCGGCTGGATCTGGGCGGGCCGTCCCGCGCGCGAGTTCCGCAAACTGAAGCCCGCCGAGCGCGATGATTTTGCTCGCGCCCGGGATATCTATGTCGGATACTCGAACGACTACCGGAGCCCTCGCGCATGAACCTCGACCGCGTCTCCGCGAGAACCGACGTTCCGAACGACTGCAACGTCGTCGTCGAAATCCCCATGCATGGCGAGCCAATCAAGTATGAGGTGGACAAGGCGACCGGCGCGAAGCGGGAAATTGCCGACAGCGCCGAGCGCTATCGGCGTCGAGGCGTACCGAAACGTCATAGCAAGCGGTCATCTACTCACGCTGCGCGGTCCGCGCGAGCGCCGGCGCGCGCGCGAGCAGCCGAAATGCCGCCGGGTCGACGACGCAACTCGCGTTGAACCGCATCCACGGGCTCGCCTCGTGGTGCGGCCGAAACGAAGCGCCCGGCGCGAGCCGCATGCCCTCGCGGCGCGCACCTTGCGCGATCCACAGCGAATCCGGGACATCCGGATGCCGCGCCCACAGGAACAACCCGGCGTCGGGCATCCGGTCGAGTTGCCAGCCGGCGCGTTCGAGCTCCTGCGCCATCCGTGCGCGCCGCACGTCGAGGCGATCGCGGATGCGGGCGACGTGCTTGCGGAAGTGGCCGCCGACGAGCATCTCGTGGACGACGCGCTCGGCGAACGCGGACGTCGTCATCGTGACCAGCAGTTTCATCCGCGTGAGCGCCGCGATCGCGTCCTGATTCGCGACGACGAAACCCACGCGCAGGCTCGACGACAACGTCTTGCTGTAGCTGCCGAGATAGAACGTCCGCTCCAGGCGGTCGAGCGCGGCCAGCCGCGGCGGTGTGTCGTCGGCGAAGTCGGAAAAGATATCGTCTTCGACGACGTAGAACCGGTGCTGCGCGGCCAGTTGCAACAAGCGGTGCGCGACCGCCGGCTCGATGTGCGTGCAGGTGGGATTGTTCAGCACCGACATCGTGAAATAGGCCTTGGGCCGATGCTCGGCCGCGAGTCGCGCCAGCGCATCGAGGTCGGGGCCCTCCGGCCCGCGCGGCACCGCGAGCAGCCGCGCGCCCGCGAGCTTCAGGTGTCCGAACAGGTTGTAGTAGCCCGGGTCGTCGACCAGCACGGCATCTCCGGGCGTCAGCAGATAGCGGATCAGCAGGTCGAATCCCTGCGTCGCGCCTGCGGTCAACAGGACTTGCGAAGCTGATGAGGCGATGCCGATCTCCGCGAGCCGCCGCGCGACGAGCTCGCGCAAGAGAGGAAACCCGAGTGCCGTTCCGAAATCGGTGACTTCGATGCCGCTTGCCGCGACCTGTCGCGCATGCCGGCGGATGCCCGAATCCTCCTGCCAGTCGTTGGGAAGGCAGCCGCCGGCGTAGAGTTTCTTGCCGTCGAACGCGACGCGCGCGTCGTCGCTGACCACCTCCGCGATCAGGTTGGCGACATCGACCGCGCGATCGAGACCGCCCGTCCGTTCGGCGGCGGTTTCCGGCACTGCGGGAGTCGTTACGTAAAAACCCGAACCGCGTCGCGATTCGACGTGCCCTGACGCGACGAGCCGATCGTAGGCCTCGACGACCGTGAAGCGACTGACCCGCTGCTGCGTCGCAAGCGCGCGAATGGACGGCAGACGCGCGCCGGGGCGCAGCAACCGCGATTCGATGTGCTGGCGCACGCCGGTGACGAGTTGCTCGACCAGCCGGTCGCCGGTATGGGTGCGAAGTGCGAGATTCAGCATGGGTGGATCGGTGCCACGACCGTAACAGTCTCCAGATAGCCCGTGAAAGTGTACATCTCTTTGAGTGAAAGTGTCTGGTACTGTACCGGACATGAAGAGACTCTTCCCACCGGTTGCGCAAGCGCTCCGGCGGTTCGCGTCGCTGGCCGCGACCGCCTGCATGCTCGCGGCCTGCGCGCCCGCAGCCGACGGGCCTCCGATCATCGCGTCCGCGCGGACGACGGGCTTGATGGCGGTGTCCGCCGCCGGCGCAACCAGCGTCCGCATCCTGTACGTCCGGGGCGGGAGCATCGTGCTGTTGCGGACCGTATTCCTGCCGCCCGGCGAGCGGGTACAGTCGGTGACATGGTCGAGCGACGACTGCTGCGCGTTGATCGAAACGTCGGGCAGCGTGCTCGCGCTGGACACGCGGACATGGCGCATCGAATCGATCGGACGGCTCGCCGCGGCGTCGCCGGATGACGCGGCGGTCAATGCGGGCGGTTGACGCCGCATCGCGGGCCGGCGCGGCCGCCTCGATGAACGCGGGTCGGCCGACCGGTGCGGCGACGAATGCGTTGATTGCCCGCGCCCGGCCGCTGCTGCCCGCGCTGTTCGTCGTTCTGTGGAGCACCGGGTTCATCTCGGCGAAGTTCGGCCTGCCGTATGCGCCGCCGCTCAAGTTCCTGCTGCTGCGTTTCTCGCTCGCGGGCGCCCTGATGGCGCTGGTGACGCTGGCAACGCGCGCGCCCTGGCCGCGCGGTGCACGGCAGGTCACGCACATCGCCGTCGCGGCGTTGCTCGTGCACGGCATCTACCTCGGTGGCGTATTCGTCGCGATCAAGGCCGGCATGGCCGCGGGCACCAGCGCAATGCTGGTGGGCCTGCAGCCGATTCTCACGGTCTTTCTGGCGCGCGCGTGGCTCGGCGAGCGCATCGCCGCGCGCCAGTGGAGCGGGCTCGCGCTCGGACTGGCAGGCGTCTATCTGGTGGTCCGGCACAAGATCGCATTCGGCGCCGAGGCAACCGCGCTTGTCGCGGTCTTCCTGGCGCTGATCGGCATCAGCGTCGGCACGCTCTACCAGAAGAAGTACTGCGCGCAGGTCGACCTGCGCAGCGGCGCGGTGATCCAGTTCGGCGCGTGCAGCCTGGTCTACGCGCCGATCGTCCTCATGACCGAGCCGCAACCGATCGCGTTCACGATGCAGTTCGTCTTCGCGCTGGGCTGGTCGGTGATCGTGCTTTCGGTCGGCGCGATCAGCGTGTTGTACTGGCTGTTGCGGCACGGGGCTGTCGCCGACGTTGCGCGGCTGTTCTATCTGGTGCCGCCAGTCACGGCGCTGATGGCGTTCGCGCTGTTCGGCGAGCGCCTCGACGCGCTGGCGATCGCCGGCATGGCGCTGATCGCAATCGCCGTCGCGCTGGCGCGTCGCCGCTAAATCAGGAACTTCCCGGGGAGCTCTCGCACCGCCTCCGGCACGTCGTTACGCGGCTTCGCCCGGGTGGCGAGCGCATCGATCAGCCGGCCGACGGTGCCCTCGAGCGGCAACGACACGCCGAAGTGCAGCGGATCGGTTCCCCGGTAGATCGCAAGCGTCGGAAAATTCTCGACATCCACGTCGCCCGCGATCGCCGCATCGTCCTCGATGTCGAGCCACACGAACGTCATCTGCGGACGCGCCTGTGCGAGACGCTCGAAGCCGGTGCGAAACTCCGTGCAGGTATCGCACCACGCGGCGCACAGCGAAACCACGATCAATCGGGAAGGCGTTGCAAATGCCGTGGCGAGGGCCACCCGGTGCCCGGGTGCGGCAGTCAGGATCGTCATTGCGTTATCACGGGTCTCGCACAACCCGCGTCTCCGCGATGCGGTCGTGCAGGAACTGCCGGTCGCGATCGACGAGCGCCCAGCCGTAGTTCAGCGCCGCCAGAACCAGCGCATAGCGGCCGAACCCCGCCGGACGCAGCGCGGCGTACGCAATCAAGGCGGCCGCCGGCCCGATCCAGCCCGCCGCGTAACGCAGCAGCGCGGTGCGAGGAGCCAACGAGCGCCCGTTCCGGCCGATGAGCCGCAGGCGCCAGGTTTTCTGCGGCAACGTGCGCCGGCCGTCGCTCCAGCACCATCGGTAATAGAGCGCGGCCCCGCCGACCAGCGCGCAGAACATCATCGCGCGCGCAAATACCGGCGGTACCGTCAGCACCTGATGGCTGGCCCCCGCGGCCGAGACGAGCGGCAGGAAAAGAAAGCCGACGATGAACGCCATCGCGACCAGCAGCAGCGCTTCATATAGCAGCGCCCCGAGGCGGCGCGCCAGCGTTGCCGGTCGGTCATCGGGGCCGGACGCCGTGTTCGTTGATGACATGATTTCCGCCGCGACGGGGCGGACGATTTGCGGCGGGTCGGGACGCGGGGTCGCCGATGCGCCGGATCGAGCGCGATCCGGGCCGCTCACCGCGCGGTCGGCGGCGTCGAAGCGGCGGGATTCGGGGCGGCAGCCGCCGGGGCGCCCGGCGGCGCCGGTGCGCCGGCGGGCTTCGGCGGGATTCGCGGCGGCGGTTGCTGCGCCGGCGTCCGCGCACTGCCGGCCGTTCGCGGGACCGGCGGCGGCTTCGCCGCGAGCTCGCGTTTTTTCTCGGGCGGCAGGTTCTGGTATTCCTGCCATTTTTCCCGTACCTCGGTCTTCTTGTCCGGTGGCAGCGACTTGAGGGACCGGTATTGCTCGCGCGCCACGTCGCGCTCGGCGGGCGTCAGCCGCGACCACGAGCGCATCTGCGCCTGGATGCGCTGCTGCTCTTCCGGCTGCAGGGTCGGATAGCGCTTGGCGAGCCCCAGCCATTTCTGCTTGCGCTGGGCGTCGAGACTGTTCCAGTCCGGCGCGAGCGGTGCGAGGATCTGCCGATCACGCCCGGACAGCTCGTTCCAGGGCGGCGACTTGAGCGTGATTTGCGCGTGCGCGGTCGACGCGGCCAGCGCGAGCGCGGCCAGGATACGCGTCAGTGATCCGACGCGGTTCGAAGCCAATTCTGGAATCCCCGGTCCAGATAGGCGTCGATCGGAAGGTCCGACGAAAGCATCGCAAATCGAGTTCCTCGAACTCATGGACCTGCTCGATCGCCCTCCATTGCTGGAAGCCAAAGCCGAAGGCCGCGACGAGCAGGACGACGCCCAGCAAGCGGAGTGGACTGTTCCATCCGCCGGGGCGGCCGTTCACGCTGCGCATGGCCGCGGTACCGGCCGTCGCGAGCTCGGCGCCCGTCGTGCGGGAAGCCACGCCGGTCATCGCCGCGGCGCGCGCTTGTTGCAGGCGATAGAGCGGTACCGGACCGGAGATCGGCTACCCCGCGATCGAGGTAGCGGGTCATCTTCCGGGCGATTTCGGATTCACGGTCGGTCATAGCGTTATTCCCTTTGCCTTCAGCATGTCAGCCAAGGCATGGACCGCGCGCGAGCAATGGGTCTTGACGCTGCCTTCGGAACAGCCCATCGCCGCCGCGGTCTCCGCGACGTCGAGCTCTTCCCAGTAACGCAACAGAAACGCTTCCCGTTGACGCGCCGGCAGCCTCGAAAGCGCCTGTTCGATCATCCGCATGATCTGCGTCTGCTCGAGCGTTGGCGGCAGGATCCGCCGCCGCATTGGAATCCGATTTCGCCTGCAAGGTTTCCAGCGGGTCGTAATCGTCGTCCTTTTCGTCACCTTTGCCCGAGCGCGGACAGCAGCGTGGTCCAGGTCGAGCGCACCTTCTGCCGGCGAAAATGATCGTGGATCGTGTTCTGCAGGATGCGCTGGAACAGCATCGGCAGCTCGGCGAGCGGCTTGTCCGAGTATTTCTCGGTCAGCTTCAGCATCGCATCCTGGACGATGTCGAGCGCGGCGTCCTCGTCGCGGACGGCGAACATCGCCTGCTTGAACGCTCGGCGCTCGACTTCCGCCAGAAAGCTCGAAATTTCCTGTTGATGAGCCAGTTTCGAAGGTCCGTCGTGAAGGCTGGGCGATTATAGGCACACACGCGTTCGACCACGGCGGCAGCGCGCGATGCTGCGGCGTAGCAATCCGCAGCTTGACCGCCGCCGGCATTTGTCGGTAATGTCTCGGTTTCCGGGTTGCGAGACCCGGATGCTGTACTGCAAAAAAGGCCGTTGACGCTCCCTCCGCGACGCCACAAGCGTCAACGAGTCTCCCTGGAGTGCGGCCGGTGTTGCCCCAATCGCGGCTTTCTACCCGATCGAGCCTTGACGGGCGCGCGCTCCACCCGAGTGCGCGCCGGCAGTTTTGAAGGACCCCGGGCCGTCGCTGGCGGCGCGCGGGCACTTCATCGACAGGCACGAGGCAGAGCCATGCAACTCACGGGTGCGGAAATCGTGATCCGCTGTCTCCAGGAAGAGGGCGTCGAGTACGTCTTCGGCTATCCGGGCGGCGCGGTCCTCAACATCTACGACGAATTGTTCAAGCAGGACAAGGTCAAGCACGTCCTCGTCCGGCACGAGCAGGGTGCCGTTCACGCGGCCGACGGCTATTCGCGCTCGTCGCACAAGGTCGGCGTCGCGCTCGTCACCTCGGGACCGGGCGTGACCAACGCGGTGACCGGCATCGCGACCGCGTACATGGATTCGATCCCGATGGTGGTCATCACCGGCCAGGTGCCCACGCACGCGATCGGCCAGGACGCGTTCCAGGAATGCGACACCGTCGGCATCACGCGGCCGTGCGTCAAGCACAACTTCCTCGTGAAGGACGTCGCCGAACGTCGCGATCACGATCAAGAAGGCGTTCTATCTCGCGACGACCGGGCGCCCCGGGCCGGTGCTCGTCGACATCCCGAAGGACGTGACGCAGGCGAAGACCGAGTTCAGCTACCCGAAGACGGTGTCGCTGCGCTCGTACAACCCGGTGACCAAGGGCCATGCCGGCCAGATCAAGAAGGCGGTGCAGCTGCTGCTCGAGGCGAAGCGGCCGATGGTCTACGCGGGCGGCGGCGTCGTCCTCAACAACGCGTCGCACGCAGCTGACCCGCCTCGTGCGGCTGCTCGGTTTTCCGTGCACGAACACGCTGATGGGCCTCGGCGGCTTCCCCGGAACCGATCCGCAGTTCACCGGCATGCTCGGCATGCACGGCACGTACGAATCGAACATGGCGATGCAGAACTGCGACGTGCTGATCGCCGTCGGCGCGCGCTTCGACGACCGCGTGATCGGCAACCCGGCGCATTTCTTCCGCAGCCGATCGCAAGATCATCCACATCGACATCGATCCGTCGTCGATCTCGAAGCGGGTGCAAGGTCGACGTGCCGATCGTCGGCTACGTCGGCGACGTGCTGGACGAAATGGTGAAGCTGGTCGAATCCTCGCCGCAGCGCCCCGATCCGGCGGCGCTGAAGGCGTGGTGGGCCGAGATCAAGGAATGGCAGCGCAAGGACTGCCTCCGCTACGACACGCACGAGCGAGCTGATCAAGCCGCAGTTCGTGATCGAGAAGCTCTACGAGCTCACCGAAGGGCGACGCGTTCGTCACGTCCGACGTCGGCCAGCACCAGATGTGGGCGGCGCAGTACTACAAGTTCGACAAGCCGCGGCGCTGGATCAATTCCGGCGGCCTCGGCACGATGGGCTTCGGACTGCCGGCGGCGATGGGCGTGCAGCTCGTCAATCCCGGGGCGACGGTCGTCTGCGTCACCGGCGAAGCGTCGATCCAGATGTGCATCCAGGAGCTCTCGACCTGCAAGCAGTATCACCTGCCGATCAAGATCGTGAACCTCAACAACCGCTACATGGGCATGGTGCGGCAGTGGCAGGAGTTCTTCTACGGCAACCGCTACGCCGAGTCGTACATGGACGCGCTGCCCGACTTCGTGAAGCTCGCCGAGGCCTACGGGCACGTCGGGATGAAGATCGAGAAGCCGGGCGACGTCGAAGGCGCGCTGCAAGGAAGCGCTCGCGCAGAAGGAGCGGCTCGTGTTCCTGGATTTCATCACCGACCAGACCGAGAACGTGTTCCCGATGGTGCCGGGCGGCAAGGGGCTCACCGAGATGATCCTCGCGGAGGAGCTGTGAGCGCCGCCGGGAAGGCGCGAAGCGTTCGAGGGCGATGCATGAGGCACATCCTTTCCATCCTGGTCGAGAACGAAGCCGGCGCGCTGTCGCGGATCTCCGGGCTCTTTTCCGCGCGCGGCTACAACATCGAGTCGCTGACCGTGGCGCCGACCGAAGACCCGACGATGTCGCGGATGACGATCGTCACCAGTCGGGTCCGACGACGTCATCGAGCAGATCACCAAGCAGCTGAACAAGCTGGTCGAAGTCGTCAAGGTCGTCGACCTGACCGAAGGCAACCACATCGAGCGCGAGCTGATGCTGGTCAAGGTGCGCGCGGCCGGCAAGGACCGCGAGGAGATGAAGCGGCTCGCCGACATCTTCCGCGGCAGCATCCTCGACGTCACCGACAAGAGCTACACGATCGAGCTCACCGGCACCGGGTCGAAGCTCGACGCGTTCCTGCAGGCGATCGAGCCCGGCGTGATCCTCGAGACGGTGCGCACCGGCGCGTCGGGAATCGGCCGCGGCGAACGGATCCTGCGAATCTAGTGACGAGACAGGGAATCACGATGAAAGTCTATTACGAAAAAGACGCCGACCTGTCGCTGATCAAGGGCAAGAAGGTGACGATCGTCGGCTACGGCTCGCAAGGCCACGCGCACGCGCAGAACCTGAACGATTCGGGCGTCAAGGTCACCGTCGGCCTGCGCAAGGGCGGCGCGTCGTGGGACAAGGCGAAGACGGCGGGCCTCAAGGTCGCCGAGGTCGGCGAAGCGGTGAAGGGCGCCGACGTCGTGATGATGCTGATGCCCGACGAGCAGCATCGCGGCCACCTACAAGAACGACGTCGAGCCGAACATCCAGCAAGGGCGCGACGCTCGCGTTCGCGCACGGCTTCAACATCCACTACGGGCAGGTCGTGCCGCGCGCCGATCTCGACGTCGTGATGATCGCGCCGAAGGCGCCGGGCCACACGGTGCGCTCGACCTACGTCGCGGGCGGCGGCGTGCCGATGCTGATCGCCGTGCATCAGGACGCGTCGAACAAGGCGCGCGACGTCGCGCTGTCCTACGCCGCGGCGATCGGCGGCGCGCGCGCCGGCGTCATCGAGACGAATTTCCGCGAGGAGACCGAGACCGATCTCTTCGGCGAGCAGACGGTGCTGTGCGGCGGCCTGGTCGAGCTGATCAAGGCGGGCTACGAGACGCTGATCGAGGCCGGCTATGCGCCGGAGATGGCGTACTTCGAATGCCTGCACGAGGTGAAGCTGATCGTCGACCTGATCTACGAGGGCGGCATCGCGAACATGAACTACTCGATCTCGAACAACGCCGAGTACGGCGAGTACGTGACCGGGCCGAAGATCGTCACCGCGGAGACGAAGCAGGCGATGCGCGACGTGCTCGCGCCGCATCCAGTCCGGCGAGTACGCGCGCGACTTCATCCTCGAGAACCGCGCCGGCGCGCCGACGCTGCTGTCGCGCCGGCGCCTGACCGCCGAGCATTCGATCGAGAGTCGTCGGCGAGAAGCTGCGCTCGATGATGCCGTGGATCAGGAAGAACAAGCTCGTCGACCAGACGCGCAACTGATTCGTCGCGACGGTATACTGGACGCCTCTGCAACTTCGGGGAGACGTCCATGACCGCGCGCCACCGCCAGCAGGGCGGATGGGTCGGGCTGCTCGTGATCCTGCTGGCGCTCGTCGATCGTCGGGTTGCTCGCGCGGACGGCGCTGAAGCAATACGGCGTCGCATCCGGCCTCGACGCGGGCGAGCGCACCGGTGAAGACGCTTGCCGCCCGGCGCAACCGAGGTCGATCAGGCGGCCGCCGTCGACGCCGCGCACCGCGCTCGAGCGCGCGCGCGGTGTGCAGGACATGGTCAAGCAAGGGGCGGCCGAGCAGGAAAAGCGCATCGACGACGCGATCCCCAAGTAGCCGGTATCGCGTCGTGCGCCCGCTATCCGCATCCGATCATCGCGCGCGAAGGCTGGCCGTTCCTCGCGATCGCGCTGGCGTTGTCGCTGCCGCGCTGTCGGTTATCGCACCGTGGTGGCCGCTGCGTCGTCGCGGGCTGGCTCGTGTTCCTGTTCATCGCTGCAGTTCTTCCGCGATCCGCCGCGCGACGTGCCCGCAGCACCCGAACGCCGTGCTGTCGCCCGCCGACGGCCGCATCGTCAGGGTCGGCAAGGCGCGCGACCCCTACCTCGATCGCGATGCGCTGATGATCAGCGTGTTCATGAATGTCTTCAACGTCCATTCGAACCGCAGTCCGGTCGACGGCGGAAGTCGTCGACGCGTGGTATCACGCGGGCAGCTTCGTCAACGCCGCGCTCGACAAGGCGTCGCTCGAGAACGAGCGCAATGCGCTGCACCTGCGTCACCCCGCCGGCGACGACGTGACCTGCGTGCAGATCGCCGGGCTGATCGCGCGGCGGATCCTCTGCTACGTCGAAGCCCGGCGACCGTGCTGGCGCGCGGCCAGCGCTACGGCTTCATCCGCTTCGGCTCGCGCGTCGACGTGTACCTGCCGCCGGACGCGAGCCGCGGGTCGCGGTCGGCGACATGGTCTACGCGACCGCGACGATCCTCGCGGAGCTGCCGCTAGCTGACGCGGTCGCGCCGCGTTGTCCGAGCAGAGCCATGCTGCTACGCTTCGCCTCGCCATGGACGACTTCGATACCCAGCGCGCGCTGCTGCAAGAACCGCGTCCGGCGGCGCGGCATCTACCTGCTGCCCAACCTCTTCACGACGGCCGCGCTGTTCGCGGGCTTCTACGCGATCGTGCAGGCGATGAACCTGCAACTTCGACCAGGCGGCGGTCGCGATCTTCGTCGCGATGGTGCTCGACGGGCTGGACGGGCGCGTCGCGCGGCTGACGCGGACGCAAAGCGCGTTCGGCGCCGAGTTCGACAGCCTCGCCGACATGGTGAGCTTCGGCGCCGCGCCGGCGCTCATCATCTACGAGTGGGCGCTGCGCGACATGGGCAAGCTCGGCTGGATCGCCGCGTTCGTCTACGTGCGCGGGCGCCGCGCTGCGGCTCGCGCGCTTCAACACGATGCTCGACGTCGCCGACAAGCGCTGGTTCACCGGCATGCCGAGCCCCGCCGCCGCGGCGCTCGTCGCGGGCCTCGTCTGGATCGTCGACGACTACGACATCGACCCGCGAGCGCTCAAGCTGGTGGGCGTGGGCCGTCACGCTGTTCGCGGGTCTCACGATGGTCAGCAATCGTCAAGTACTGCAGCTTCAAGACGATCAACCTGAAGAAGAGCGTGCCGTTCCTCGCGATCTTCCTGTTCGTGCTGTTTCATCGCGCTGCTGTCGTACCAGCCGCCGCTCGTGCTGTTCGCCGGCTTCGTCGCTCTACGCGCTGTCCGGCTACGTCGTCTCGCGTGGATGATGCTCCGCGCGGCGGCGCGTCGCGCTACCGGCGCTCGCTGATCGAGCCTCGAAGGTTGCCGCGGCGCTTCCCGTTCGCGGAAGGCGCTCATGCAATCTCTTGCGCGCGATCGTCGGGTATCGGCTATCGTTCATCGTCATGAGCAGCTTCCACACCGCCGGCCGTCCTGCGCTCACCGCCCCTCGCGCGTTCGCGCCCCTCCTGACGGCCGGCCTGCTGCTGCTGCTGCGCCCCGCGCGCAGATAACCCTACCCCTCGATTCGAGCAGTAAGCCCGCGCCGTCCGGCAAGCCGGACGGTCGATTTCGTCGTCCTATTCGCCGTAATCGTCGGTACTTCACGAGATGCACCATGATCATCGATCCGTCACGGAAATACCGACCGTTTCACGCCGGTCGATCTCCCCGACCGGCAGTGGCCGTCCCGCGCGATCACGCGAGCCGCCGTCTGGTGCAGCGTCGACCTGCGCGACGGCAACCAGGCGCTGATCGAGCCGATGGACGCCGAGCGCAAGCTGCGGATGTTCCAGCTGCTCGTCGGACATGGGCTACAAGGAGATCGAGGTCGGGTTTCCGGCGGCGTCGCAGACCGATTTCGACTTCGTCGCGCAAGCTGATCGAGGAGGACCTGATCCCCGACGACGTGACGGTCCAGGTGCTGACGCAGGCGCGCGAGCGATGATCCGCGCGGACGTTCGAGGCGCTCGCGGGCGCTCCAGCGCGCGATCGTCCATCTGTACAACTCGACGTCGACCACTGTCAGCGCCGCGTCGTGTTCGGCAATGGATCGCGCCGGCATCGTCGACATCGCGGTCGACAGGCGCGCGAGCTGTTCGCGCGACTGCGCAGGCGAACGGCCGCGAGACCGATTGGCTCTTCCAGTACTCGCCCGAGAGCTTCACGGCGACCGAGCTCGATTTCGCGCGTCGAGATCTGCGAGCGCGTCATCGACGTCTGGCAGCCGACGCCCGCGCAACCGGTGATCCTCAACCTGCCGGCGACGGTCGAGATCGCGACGCCGAATGTCTATCGCCGACCAGATCGAATGGATGCGCCGGCACTTGGCGCGCCGCGATCGCGATCGTGCTGTCCGTGCACCCGCACAACGACCGCGGCTACGGCGTCGCCGCCGCCGAGCTCGCGCTGATGGCCGGCGCCGAGCGGGTCGAGGGCTGCCTGTTCGGCAACGGCGAGCGCACCGGGCAACGTCGTGCCTCGTGACGCTCGCGCTCAACCTGTACACGCAGGGCGTCGATCCGCGGCATCGACTTCTCGCGACATCGACAGCGTGATCCGCACGGCCGAGTACTGCAACCAGCTGCCGGTGCATCCGCGCCATCCGTACGGCGGCGATCTCGTGTTCACCGCGTTCTCCGGCTCGCACCAGGACGCGATCAAGAAGGGCTTCGCCGCGCAGCGCGCGGAGGAGCCGGCGCGGCAACATGCTCTGGGACGTGCCCTACCTGCCGATCGATCCCGCCGACGTCGGCCGCACCTACGAGGCGGTGATTCGCGTCAACAGCCAGTCGGGCAAGGGCGGCATCGCGTACCTGCTCGAGCGCGACTACGGCCTCGCGCTGCCGCGCCTGCTGCAGATCGAGTTCAGCCAGGTCGTGCAGGAGATCACCGACGCGACGGGCAAGGAGCTCGTCGTCGGCCGACATCCACGCCGTGTTCGATCGCGAATACGTCGCGGCGACGGCGCCGGTCGCGCTATGTCGACCATCGCGCGCAGCACAGTGCGCGCGACGGCGCGGTCGAGCAGTTGACGGCGCGGCTCGCGATCGATGGGATCGAAAGGCGGCTGACCGGCGCCGGCAACGGCCCGGTCGACGCGTTCGTCCATGCGTTGCGCGAGTGCGCCGGCATCGACGTCCACGTGCAGGCGTACCACGAGCACGCGACGGGCAGCGGCGAGGACGCGACCGCGGTCGCGTATGTCCAGTTGCGGACGGGCGAGCGGAACGTCTACGGCGTCGGGCTCGATCCCGAACATCGTGACGGCTACGCTGAAGGCCGTCGTGTGCGCGGTGAATCGCGCTTTCGCGCAGGGCGCGCTGGCGCGCGCCCGGTGCGCGCCGTCGCCGCCTGATCGAACCCATCGCCTTTGCGGAGGATCCCATGGCCGACCACCTGATCATTTTCGACACGACGCTGCGCGACGGCGAGCAGAGCCCCGGCGCGTCGATGACGCAAGGAAGAGAAGATGCGCATCGCGCGCCAGCTCGAGCGGCTGCGCGTCGACGTGATCGAGGCCGGCTTTCCCGGCCGTCGTCGAACGGCGATTTCGAGGCGGTGCAGGCGATCGCCGAAGGCGATCAAGGACAGCACCGTCTGCGGCCTTGCGCGCGCCAACGAGAACGACGTCGCGCCGCGCCGGCGAGGCGATCAAGCCGCGCGAAGTCGGGGCGCATCCACACCTTCATCGCGAGCTCGCCGATCCACATGCAGATGAAGCTGCGGATGACGCCCGAGCAGGTGCTGGAGCAGGCGGTGAAGGCGGTCGCGCTGGGCGCGCGAGTACACCGACGACGTCGAGTTCTCGCCCGGAGGACGCCGGGCGCTCGGAGCCGGATTTCCTGTGCCGGCTGCTCGAGGCGGTGATCGCCGCGGGCGCGACGACGGTCAACATCCCCGACACGGTCGGCTACACGATGCCCGTGGCAGTTCGGCGCGCTGATCGCGTCGCTGCGCGAGCGCGTTCCGAACTCGGATCAAGGCGGTCTGGTCGGTCCATTGCCACAACGATCTCGGGCTCGCGGTCGCCAATTCGCTGGCCGCGGTGATGCACGGCGCGCGCCAGGTCGAATGCACGATCAACGGCCTCGGCGAGCGCGCCGGCAACGCGTCGCTCGAGGAGATCGTGATGGCGGTCAAGACGCGCAAGGACGTGTTCCCGTGCACGACGCGCATCGACACGACGCAGATCGTCGCGGCGTCGAAGCTCGTGTCCGGCATCACCGGCTTCCCGGTGCAGCCCAACAAGGCGATCGTCGGCGCCAACGCGTTCGCGCACGAGTCGGGCATCCACCAGGACGGCGTGCTGAAGCACCGCGAGACCTACGAGATCATGCGCGCCGAGGACGTGGGCTGGGGCGCGAACAAGCTCGTGCTCGGCAAGCTCTCGGGCCGCAACGCGTTCAAGACGCGGCTCGCGGAGCTCGGCATCGAGCTGGCAGCGACGAGGCGCGTCAACAACGCGTTCGCGCGCTTCAAGGAGCTCGCCGACAAGAAGGGCGAGGTCTTCGACGAGGACCTGCACGCGCTCGTCATCCGACGGAAGGCATCGTTCCGGCGCACGAGCACTACCGGCTGGTCGCGCTGAAGGTCATGTCGGAGACCGGCACCGACGCCGCACGCACGGGTCGCGATGGCCGTCGGCGACGCGGAGGTGCGTCGCGGAAGTCGGCGGCGACGGACCGGTCGACGCGGTGTTCAAGGCGATCGAGCGCATGGCCGGAGTCGAACGCGCAGCTGCTCCTCTATTCGGTGAACGCGATCACCGGCGGCACCGATGCGCAGGGCGAAGTGACCGTGCGGCTCGAGCGCATGACGGGCGCATCGTCAACGGGCTCGGCGCCGACACCGACATCATCGTCGCGTCCGCCAAGGCCTACATCAATGCGCTGAACCGCCTGCACGACAGCGTGCAGCGCCTGAATCCGCAGCTGGCGGCATAGGCCGCTCACGCCGAATGCACGGTCGAATCGGCCCGCGGAGGCGATGCGCCGTCGCGATTAGCAAATCGTCGAGTGCCGATCGGCGTGACGTTGCGCGTGGACGTACCGCTGCCGCGCTATGCCGAAGTGCGCGGCTGCGCGCTATGCCGCGAGCAGTGGCGCCGCTCGCGCCGTACGCTTTCCAATGGCTGCTGTTTCCCGGAACCTCGACTATGAACGCCCCGCGCTACGGCCCCGGCATCGAGATCACCGCCGCCGGTCACGCCCGAATTCGCGGAGATCCTGACGCCCGAGGCGCGTCGCGTTCGCGGCGCGACCTGCAGCGCGCATTCGGCGGCCGCCGCACCGAGCTGCTCGCGCGCCGCGCCGCGCGGCAGGCGCGAGTTCGACGCCGGCGAGCTGCCCGATTTCCTGCCCGAGACGCGCGCCGTCCGCGAAGGCGACTGGACCTGCGCGCCGGTGCCCGCCGACATCGCAGGACCGCCGCGTCGAGATCACCGGCCCGGTCGACCGCAAGATGGTGATCAACGCGCTCAACTCGGGCGCGAGCGTGTTCATGGCCGATTTCGAGGACGCGAACACGCCGAGCTGGGACAACAACCTGCAGGGCCAGCTCAACCTGCGCGACGCGATCCGCCGGCGCATCGACTACACGTCGCCCGAAGGCAAGGCGTACCAGCTGAACGAAGCACCGCGACGCTGTTCGTGCGCCCGCGCGGCTGGCACCTGCCCGAGAAGCACGTGCTCGTCGACGGCGAGCCGATCTCGCGGCGGCATCTTCGATTTCGCGCTCTACTTCTTCCACAACGCGAAGGAGCTGCTCGCGCGCGGCAGCGGTCCGTACTTCTACCTGCCGAAGCTCGAGAGCCATCTCGAGGCGCGGCTGTGGAACGACATCTTCGTGATGGCGCAGGACGACCTCGGCATCCCGCGCGGGCACGATCAAGGCGACGGTGCTGATCGAGACGATCCTCGCCGCGTTCGAGATGGACGAGATCCTCTACGAGCTGCGCGAGCACTCGCGCGGGCCTCAACTCCGGCCGCTGGGACTACATCTTCTGCTGCATCAAGAAATTCCGCAGCAACCGCGACTTCTGCCTCGCCGACCGCGCGCTGGTCACGATGACGACGCACTTCATGAAGAGCTACGCCGAGCTCCTCGTCAAGACCTGCCACCGCCGCAACACCCACGCGATGGGCGGCATGGCGGCGCAGATCCCGGTGAAGAACGACGAAGCCGCGAACGCCGAGGCGTTCGCCAAGGTCAAGGCCGACAAGGAGCGCGAGGCGACGCTACGGCCACGACGGCACGTGGGTCGCGCACCCGGGCCTCGTGCCGGTGGCGAAGGAAGCGTTCGACCGGCTGATGCCGCGCGCCGAACCAGATCGCGACGCGCGAAGCGCGAGGACGTGAACGTCACGCGCCGCCGACCTGCTGCGCTTCGAGCCCGAGACAGCCGATCACCGAAAAGGGCCTGCGGCTCAACATCAACGTCGCGATCCAGTACATCGGCGCGTGGCTCGCGGGGCAGGGCGCGGTGCCGATCTTCAACCTGATGGAAGATGCGGCGACCGCCGAGATCTCGCGCTCGCAGGTCTGGCAGTGGATCCGCTCGCCCAAGGGCATGCTCGACGACGGCCGCAAGGTGACGAAGGCGCTGGTCGCGGCGATGATTCCCGAGGAGATGACGAAGATCCGCGAGCTGCTCGGCGCCGCCTTCGCCGACGGCAGGTACGACGACGCGGCGCGGATCTTCGCCGAGCTCGTCGACAACGACACGTTCGTCGAGTTCCTGACGCTGCCGGCCTACGAGCGGATCGACTGACCGCACAGTGCCGACGTGGCCTCCGTCGCGGGCACGCGATCAGCATTACGTTCTATCGCGGGAATTGGCACAATCAATTGGACAGTGCGCGGCGTGCGGCGCGCAAAATGGCCGGTCGGCGGGTCCGGCGCACGCGGCCGGCTCGATCCGCGTCGCCGCAGTGCGGCGCAGCGAGCGATCAACACTGAGGAGATGTCGCATGAAAACGCTCAAAGGCTCGAAGACCCACGGCAATCTCAAGGCGGCGTTCGCGGGCGAATCGCAGGCCAACCGCCGCTATCTCTACTTCGCGAACAAGGCCGACGTCGAAGGCCAGAACGACGTCGCGGCGGTGTTCCGCTCCACCGCCGAAGGCGAGACCGGCCACGCGCACGGCCATCTCGATACCTCGAGCAGTCGGCGATCCGGCGACGGACCTGCCGATCGGCACCTCGCGCGCCAACCTGAAGGCCGCGATCGCCGGCGAGACGCACGAGTACACCGACATGTATCCCGGGCATGGCCAAAGCAGCGCGCCAGGAAGGCTTCGACGAGATCGCCGACTGGTTCGAGACGCTCGCCAAGGCCGAGCGCTCGCACGCCAACCGCTTCCAGAAAGCGCTGGACGGGCTGGCCGACTGACGTCGCTCGCGCGAGCTGGCAGCGCCGCATCGCCGAGCTCATCGCGACGCCGAGCGCAGTCCTGGAGGCGATCGCATCGGCGCAGCCGCTTCACGCGATGCTATCGCGCGCGCAAGCCTTCCCGACCATGACCGTCCGCGAAGGCAGCCTCGAGGCGCCCACCCGACACCCGGTTGCCTGGCGCAATGCCGGACTTCTACGACGAGGCGAAGCTCCACGCCGGAGCTCGAGCGCATCTTCGACATCTGCCACGGCTGCCGGCGCTGCGTGAACCTGTGCACGCGTTCCCGACGCTGTTCGATCTGGTCGACGCGAGCACGACGCTGGAGGTCGACGGCGTCGCCAAGGAGCGACTTCTGGAAGGTGGTCGACCAGTGCTACCTGTGCGACATGTGCTACATGACCAAGTGTCCCTACGTGCCGCCGCATCCGTGGAACGTCGATTTTCCGCACCTCATGCTGCGGGCCAAGGCGGTCAAGTTCAAGAAGCGGCGACGTCACGCTTTCGCGACAAGCTGCTCTCCTCGACCGACGCGATCGGCAAGCTCGCGCGATTCCGGTCGTGGCGCAGGTGGTGAACGGGCGAACGCAACCCGCGCCGGCGCGCAGGGCTGATGGAGAAGGTGATCGGCGTCGCACAGCGAACGCCTGGCTGCCGCCGTACAGCGGCCGGCGCTTTCCGCGGGCACGCGCAGCGCGTCGCCGCGATGCGCCGGTGCGCGACGGCGAGCGCACGCCGGGCAAGGTCGCGATCTTCGCGACCTGCTACGTCAACTACAACGAGCCCGGCATCGGCCACGACCTGCTCGCGGTCCTCGAGCACAACGAGATTCCGTACGCGCTCGTCGAGAAGGAAGCCTGCTGCGGCATGCCCAAGCTCGAGCTCGGCGATCTCGAGGCGCGTCGAAGCGCTCAAGAACGTCAACATTCCGCGCGCTCGCGACGCTCGCGCGCGAGGGCTACGCGATCCTGACGCGCGGTGCCCTCCTGCACGCTGATGTTCAAGCAGGAGCTGCCGCTGCTGTTTCCCGAGGACGCCGACGTGAAGGCCGTGAGCGAAGCCATGTTCGACCCGTTCGAGTACTTCGTGCTGCGCGACATCGCGACGGCCTGCTAAGACCGATTTCAAGCAGCGCGCTCGGCAAGGTGCCTACCACATGCCGTGCCACTCGCGGGTGCAGAACATGGGCCAGAAGACGCGCGAGGCGCTGGAATGGTGCCGGGCACGACGCTGAATACCGTGGAGCGCTGCTCCGGGCACGACGGCACCTGGGGCGTGAAGTCGCGAGTACTACGACGACTCGATGAAGATCGGCCGCCGGTGTTCCGCCAGATGGCGCGAGGCGAGCCCGACCACATCAGCTCCGACTGCCCGATCGCCGGCCGCCACATCGAGCAGGGCATGGGGCGAGTGCGGCAACGCGGCAAGCGCAGCGCAAGGCGCATCCCGCTCACGCTGCTGCGCATGGCCTACGGCATCTGACTGCATGGCGGACCAGGATGACCCATGCCAGAATCACCCGCGACAGCCTGATGACGCTCGAGGCCTAGCGCGCAAGGCGCGCCCGCGATTCCGCGCGCGCGTGATGGCGCACAAGAAGGACCGCACCGTGCACCTGGGCGAGCACGTCACGCTGCTGTTCGAGGACGAGCTCACGGTCCGCTACCAGATCCAGGAGATGCTGCGCATCGAGAGGATCTTCGAGGAGGAGGGCATCCGCGACGAGCTCGACGCCTACAATCCGCTCGTGCCCGACGGCCGCAACCTCAAGGCGACGATGATGGTCGAGTACGCGGACGCCGAGGAGCGCAAGCGCGAGCTGGCGCAGCTGATCGGCATCGAGGACCGCGTCTGGGTCGAGGTCGAAGGCTCACGCGCGCGTCTAGGCGATCGCCGACGAGGACCTGGAGCGCGAGAACGAGGAAAAGACCTCGTCGGTGCATTTCCTGCGCTTCGAGCTCACGCCGCCGAGATGGCGAGCGCTGAAGAGCGGCGCTGCGCTGCGATCGGCGTCGATCATCCGGCATACCAGGCGCGGATTCAGCGGTCGCCGGGAACGCGCTCGCGCCGCGGCCGACCTCGCCTGGCCGCTGCATCGCGGGGACGGCGGTTGCGTCGCGCGACCTCACGGGCTTCGCGCGAACCCGGCCCCTGGAGTCCGGTAGGTCGGCGCCGCGCCGCGTGCACCCTCGCCATCGCGGCCTCCGGGCTTATGCGGCGGGCGCCCTGCGGGCCGCGTCACAGGTGAGCCGGAACGATGCTCGTCGCGGAAATTGCCGAACTGGATCGGGAAGTCGGTGATCGATCTTGCGCACGAGCGCGATGGCCTCCTGCAGCATCGTCCCGCTTCGCGCCGCGAGACGCGCACGGTGTCGCCCTGGATGCTCGCCTGCACCTTGAGCTTGCTGTCCTTGATGAGCTTGACGATCTTCTTCGCGAGCTCCTGCTCGACGCCGGCGCGCACCGTGACCGGCCTGCTTCACCTTGTTGCCGGAGATCTTTTCGATCGTCGCCGTATTCCAGCGCAGCGCATGTCGACGCCGCGCTTGGCGAGCTTGCCGGTGAGGATGTCGGTGCACCTGGCCGAGCTTGAATTCGTCGTCGGCGAACAGCGTCAGCGCCTTGTCGGCGTGCTCGACGCGCGCATCCGAGCCCTTGAAGTCGAAGCGGGTCGCGAGTTCCTTGTTCGCCTGGTCGATCGCGTTGCGCACCTCGACCTGGTTGACTTCGGAGACGATGTCGAACGACGGCATGCGCGCGACTCCGGTGGTTGCACGCCAAACCTAGCATGGCGCGCCCGTCGCCGCAAACCCGGGCCGCGGCCCCCCGAGCTCAGGCGCAGTACGCGAGGGGCTGCAGGAGCGCGTTGTCGCGATCGAGGCCGAACGGGGACGTGCGAAGCCATCGACATTGAGCTTCGCTTCTGGCAGCGGACGGCTCATGAAATAGCCTTGCGCCTCGTCGCAGCCCATTGCGCGCAGCCTCGCGAGGCTGCGCTCGTCCTCGATCTCCTCCGCCACGACGCGCAGGCCAAGGTTGTGCGCGAGGTCGATCGTCGAGCGTACGATCACCAGGTCGTTGCCGTCTTCCATCGCGGCGATGAACGTGCGGTCGATCTTGATCTCGTGCACGCTCAGCTTGCGCAGGTACGCGAGCGACGAGAAGCCGGTACCGAAATCGTCGATCGACAGGCGCACGCCCAGCGCATGCAGTCTGGAAAGCGTGTGCAGCGCGCGCTGCGGGTCCTCCATGAAGCTGCTCTCGGTGATCTCGAGGCAGATCAGGTCCGGCGGCACGGCGCAGCTCGCGAGGAGCCCGGCGACGATGTCGGGCAATTCCGGATTCTGCAGGTCGCGCACCGATATGTTCACCGAGACCTGCAGCCGCACGCCTTCGGCGAGCCACTGACCGCAGCGCTGGAGCGCGGCCTGCAGCACCCAGCGCGTGACGGTGCGGACGAAACCGGTGCGTTCGGCGAACGGCATGAATTCGACCGGCGGGACGATGCCACGCGTCGGGTGCAGCCACCGCACGAGCGCCTCGACGCCCTTCGCGCGTCCGGTCTGCAGGTCGATCTTGGGCTGGTAGAACACGCGGAGCTCGTTGCGCTCGACCGCGCGGCGCAGTTCGCCGAGCAGCGACAGCTGTTCCTGGCGCGTCCCGCTGTGGGTCGGATCGTAGAACGCGAATTCGGAGTTGGCCGCCTTGGCGAGGTACATCGCGATGTCGGCGTGCCGGGTAGCGTGCCGGCGTCGTCTCCGTGGTCCGGGAAGCGTGCGATGCCGATGCTCGCCCCGACGTCGAGCCAGTGCCCGGCGCATTCGATCGGTTGCTCCATCGCGCGCAGGATCTTGCGCACGACCTCGACGATCCGCTCCTCGTTCCCGGTCTGCAGCAGCGTACCGAACTCGTCGCCGCCGAGTCGCGCGACCGTATCGGACTCGCGCAGCCGCCGCGCAGCCGTTGTCCACTTCCCGCAGGACCTCGTCGCCGACCGCATGCCCGAGCGTGTCGTTGATCGTGCTTGAACCGGTCGAGATCCATGATCATGACCGTGAGCGGAGCGCCGTTGCGCCGGGCGACATGGACCGCCTGCTGCAGCCGGTCGTTGAACAGCGCGCGGTTCGGCAGGCCCGTCAGGCGATCTTCATACGCGAGCCGGAGGATTTCCTTCTCGTGCGCCGCAATGCCCTCCTGCATGTGATCGAAGCTTTCGGCGAGCGCGCCGATTTCGTCGCTGCCTTCGATGTCGAGCTTCGCCGAGTAGTCTCCCTGGCGGATCCTCGCCGCGCTTTGCGCGAGCCGGTTGAGCGGGCGCGTGATGCTGCGCGCAACGAAGTAGCTTCCCGCAAGCGACGCTGCGAGGCTCAGCGCCGCCAGGCCATCAGCAGGGCACGCAGGCGGTCGAATCGCGCCAGCGCTTCGGACAGCGAGCGCTGCAGCACGGCGACGACCGGCGGCCCGCCATCGGTGGCCAGCGTGACCGTGCGGGTCTGGAATTCGTCGCCGTCCTGCGCCACGTCGCCGGTGGCGAGGGCCTGCAGCGGCCGTTGCGCGAGACGCGCCCGATTTTCGGCCGAAAGCGTCGATGCCAGGACGTGCCAGCGGTGGCCGGCGTCCTGCGCCAGGAACGAGACATCCAGCGCGGTCAGGTTCTCGAGGTCGCGCGCCAGCGCGTCTCGATGACAAACCCGATGGCGACCCAGGCGATCGGCAGCGGCGCGTTGACGGGCACGACGACGAGCTGGTGCGGGCGCCCGTCGATCAGGACGATCGCGGACGCCTCACCCGCGCGTTCCGCCCGGTCGATCAGCTCCGGGTATGCGAAGCGCTCCGTCGATGTGGTGCCGTGTAGCGTGTCGGCGACGACGCGGTTGTCGGGTCCCACCAGCTGCATCAGATCGGCGTGAATCCGCGCACCGTGGTTCCTCAGCGCGGATTCGACGGTTTGCGCGTCGTTCGTCGCGATGGCCGCGCGAAAGCCGAAATCGGCGGCCAGCACCGTCGCGCTTTGCACGAGCCGCGCGCGGTTGTGATCGAGCGAGCGCTGGAAGATGCGCTCGCCGGTTGCAAGCTCCTCGTCGATGATGCCGTGGGCGTTGCGCGAGTTCGCCGCATTGACGAGCAGGAACGCCGCGCCCTGCACCAGGGCGAGCAGAACGACGAAGAAGATGACGATGCGCGTGCGGACGTGGCGCAGTGGGAGCATCAGGCGTTCCGGAGCAGTTATCCAGCACAAAAAAGCAAGAGTCGCACCATCGGGGAGCACATGAGCAATCTGTAGCGGACACGTTGACGCGAAGCATCGCCGGCGCCTTGGGCGCGTAGGGCGCGAACCGACACCCGTTCGCGCGATTCGCCGCTTACGGCCGGATCGACCGCGACATGATCAACGGCTCGAATCACGTCGCGGAGGCATGATGAAGAAGCACGGCATGTTGTCGATCAGTACCGGGCTGCTCCTCGCAACGGTGATCGGCGGCCACCCGGCCGCCCAGCCGCGGCAGGCGGACGCGCCCGGCGTTTCGCCGGATACGCGCACCACGGCAACCGCAGTCGGGGCCCAAGCGAGCGTGGACTACCTGAACGGCGGCATCGGGAAGGAGCAGGCCGACCGGATGCGCGAGATGAGTTCACGCTACCCGGTGCAGATGACGTTTTCGCAGCACGATGCGAGCATGGGCACCGACGAATTCGTTGCCGATGTGCATCTGCGCGTCATCGATCGCGCCGGGCGCACGATCGTGGATCTGCCGGCGCAAGGGCCGATCTTCCTGCTACGGCTGCCGGACGGGGCCTACACGGTGGAGGCCGAGCACGACGGCGCCGTCAAGAGCCGGCGCTTCGACGTCGTCGCGGGCCGGCATGACACGCTCGCGTTCTCGTGGTCGTAGCCCAAGCGGGACTACTCTCGACCGCGCCTCGCGCCGATGCGCATGCGCAGCGCGTTGAGCTTGATGAAGCCCGCCGCGTCCGCCTGGTTGTAGGCGCCGCCGTCGTCTTCGAACGTCGCGATGTTCGGGTCGAACAGCGAATCGGTCTTCGACTTGCGGCCGACGACATCACGTTGCCCTTGTACAGCTTCAGGCGCACCATGCCGTTCACGTGCGCCTGCGATGCGTCGATCAGTCGTCTGCAGCAGCGTGCGCTCGGGGCTGCACCAGTAGCCGTTGTAGATCATGCGCGCGTAGCGCGGCATCAGGTCGTCCTTCAGGTGCAGCGACTTCGCGGTCCAGCGTGATCGACTCGATCGCGCGGTGGCCTTCAGCATGATCGTGCCGCCGGGGGTCTCGTAGCAGCCGCGCGACTTCATGCCGACGTAGCGGTTCTCGACCATGTCGAGCCGGCCGATGCCGTGCTTGCCGCCGATCTTGTTCAGCTCGCAAGCACCTGCGCCGGGGTCAGTTCTTGCCGTCCACCGCGACGATGTCGCCCTTGCCGTACTCGAGTTCGAGGTATTGCGGCTTTGTCGGGCGCCTTCTCCGGCGACACCGTCATGCGCCACATGACTTCCTCGGGCTCGGTCACGGGTCTTCCAGACGCCGCCTTCGTAGGAGATGTGCAGCAGGTTGGCGTCCATCGAGTACGGGCGCGCCACCGCTTTTTGCTGCTGAAGTCGACCGGGATGCCGTGCTTCTCGGCGTAGGCCATCAGCTTCTCGCGCGACAGCAGGTCCCATTCGCGCCACGGCGCGATGATCTCGGATGTCCGGCTGCGAGCGCGTAGGCGCCGAGCTCGAAGCGCACCTGGTCGTTGCCCTTGCCGGTCGCGCCGTGCGACATGGCGTCGGCGCCGGTCTTCGCGCGCGATTTCGACCAGGCGCTTGGCGATCAGCGGACGCGCGATCGACGTGCCGAGCAGGTATTCGCCTTCGTAGACGGCGTTGGCGCGGAACATCGGGAACACGAAATCGCGCACGAACTCTTCGCGCAGATCGTCGATGTAGATTTCTGCTTCGACGCCGACTGCAGCGCCTTGGCGCGCGCCGGCTCGACTTCCTCGCCCTGGCCGATGTCGGCGGTGAACGTCACGACTTCGCAGCCGTAGGTGTCCTGCAGCCACTTGAGGATGACCGACGTGTCGAGGCCGCCGGAATAGGCGAGGACGACCTTCCTGATTTCGGCCATGTCGGGTGCGCGATCCGTTGTCTGGAGCCTGCTGACAGGCCCTCAATCGATTTTGAGGCCGACCTTCCTGATGACCGGCGCCCATGTCTCGGCTTCGCCGCGGATCAGCGCGCCGAAATCCTCCGGGGTGCCGCCGATCAGATCGAAGCCCTGGGCGTTCATTTTCTGCACGACGTCGGGCTGCTTCAGGATCGCGTTGATCTCGGCGTTGAGCTTCGCGATGACGGGCTTCGGCGTGCTCGCGCGGCACCAGCACGCCGTTCCAGGCGAGCGCCTCGAAGCCCGGGATAGCCCGATTCCGCGATCGCGGGCAGATCGGGCAGCAGCGGAAAGCGCTTCGCCGTCGTCACCGCGATCGCGCGGAGCTTGCCGGCCTGGATCTGCGGCTGCAGCGGCTGCATCACCGCGAACATCATCTGCGTCTCGTTCTGGATCGTCGCCGTCACCGCCGGCGGCGAGCCGTTGAACGGGACGTGCAGCGCGTCGAAGCCGGCGACCGCTCTTAAGGAGCTCCATGTTGAGGTGCGACGAGCTGCCGTTGCCCACCGACGCGTAGGCGAGCTTGCCGGGATTCGCCTTCGCGTAGGCGACGAGCTCGGCGAGCGTCTTCACGGGCAGCTGCGCGTTGACCGCGAGCACGTTGGGCTGGCTCGACGTGATGATCACCGGCGCGAGATCCTTCTGCGACGTCGTAGGGCAGCTTCGACAGCAGCGGCCCGAACGCCAACGGCCCGTTGAAGCCGAGCAGCATCGTATAGCCGTCGGGCGCGGACCTCGCCACTTCCGCCGTCGCGACGGTGCCGCCAGCGGCCGGCTTGTTCTCGACGACGACCGGCTGGACCGACGCCGAGTGACCTTGCGAGCTTGTCCGGCCGATGCGTCGCAGGCCGAGCACGTCGATCGCGAGCTAGGCGCGCGGGCGCCTCGATGTGCCATCGAGCGAAGGCGCCGTATAGTCGTGGTCGCGGCCGCGGCCGGCGCCGTGTCCGCCGGCAGCGACGCGGCGGAAGCATCGACAGCGCGCGCGCGGCCGAAACGCGAGTGGACGGCGGCGCCTTGTCCGATCCAGAAGTCCGGCTTGGCGGCACGCCGAAGCCGGCGCTGTCATTCCATCAGCATCGTAGCGCGGCCAGCGCGCGAAACTGCTCTTCCGACGTCCGCAACGGTAACTCCGTGTCGATCATCGGCGCCCCGGCACGCTGCCGAACGAGATATTCCAGCAGCGCCTTCTGCGCGTGCAACCGATTCTCCGCCTCGTCCCACACGACGCTTTGCGGACCGTCGATCACGTCGGCGGCGACTTCCTCGCCGCGATGCGCAGGCAGGCAGTGCATGAACAGCGCATCGGGCTTCGCGCCGCGCATCATCGCGGCGTCGACGCCAGCGCGCGAACGCGCGCTTGCGCTCGTCGTTCTCCGCCTCGAAGCCCATGCTGGTCCAGACGTCGGTGGTGACGAGGTCGGCGCCGCGGCACGCTGTCCCGCGGATCGGCGAACGCCGCGAAATGCGCGCGTCGTCCGGGCCGCGCGGCCGGCTCGACTCGATAGCCGGGCGGCGCCGACACGCGCACGTCGAAGTCCAGCATCGGCGCCGCCTGCAGCCACGTGTAGCACATGTTGTTGGCGTCGCCGATCCAGGCGACCGTCCTGCCCGCGATCGAGCCGCGATGCTCGACGTACGTGTAGATGTCGGCGAGGATCTGGCACGGGTGGTATTCGTTGGTGAGACCGTTGATCACCGGCACGCGCGAATGCGCGGCGAACCGCTCGATGATCGTCTGCTCGAACGTGCGGATCATCACGACGTCGACCATCCGCGAGATCACGCGCGCGACGTCCTCGATCGGCTCGCCGCGCGACAGCTGCGTGTCGCCGCGGTTCAGGTTGATCGCGATGCCGCCCAGCTGGTTCATCCCGGCCTCGAACGACACGCGCGTGCGCGTGGAGGCCTTCTCGAACACCATCGCGAGCGTGCGGTCGCGCAGCGGCTGGTAGAGCTCGTAGCGCTTGAACCGTTCCTTGATCCAGCGGGTGCGCGCGAACAGGTGGTCGAACTCTTCGCGCGAGAAATCGCTGAACTGCAGGAAATGCCGGGGGTGGGGTCGCGGCCATCGCGGGCGTCGTGGCCGAGGCCGCCGACAATCAGTCAAATCAAGATTCTAGCAGCGAGTGGCGCCACGCCGCACGCAGCTCGACGCTCGATGCTCGGCGAAGCGTGGTCAACGCAGCGTTCGGGCGGCGCGGCAGCCGCGATGAGGATCGCGGTTGCGGCCGTCCCCTTCGCGTCGTAGAGCGCGCGATCGGCGGACGCGAGCAGGTCGCGCGAACGCGTTCCCGTGTTCGTCCCGAGCACGGCGACGCCGGCGGAGAAGGGTGAAGCCGCCGAGCGTGTTCGCCGTCCCACGTCGACGCGCAGATCGCGAAGGCGCGCGGCGAGGCTCGCGAGCGCTTTTTCCGCGCGCCGGCCGTCGGCGTCGGGAAGCACGAAGCAGAATTCCTCGCCGCCCCAGCGCATACGACGTCGGGGGCCGCAGTGTCATCGGCAGCCGCGGCCGATCTCGCGCAGCACCGCGTCGCCGGCCGCATGGCCGTGGTGGTCGTTGACGTGCTTGAAGTGGTCGAGGTCGACGAGCAGCAGCGCCGAGCGGCGCGCCCCGGCGCTCGGCGGCGCCGATCGGGCCCAGGCATCTCCGAAGTCCAGGATAGCGGCGGTTGTACAGCGCCGTCAGCGGATCGTGGACGGCCTGGACGGCGAGCTGCGCTCTCGGAGCAGCCTGGACCTGGCATCATCTTGAGACTGCGAGCATCCGCGTTCGAGGCGCAGAGGCCAGCTCCGCTCGTTGAGAGCGCTCGCAGTTTCGAGGCGCTGCGCGAGTCGGCGCGGTCAGCGCTCGCGCGCGCGCTTGCGTCAGCTCGTGCTCGACGCGCAGCAGGTCGATACGCGGCGCTTGCGCCTCGATGCAACAGGCGCGCTGCGTCGCGCATGTAAGCAGCCGTTGCAGGTGCGCGTACGCCGCCTCGGAATCGCGCGGTGCCGCGTGGCGATCCGCGAGGCGCTCGCCACGCCTTGCACTCGCCGGGCGATACCTGTGCCTGCGGGCGACGCAGTCCGCCGCGATCTGCGAGCAGCGCGATCGCGCGCTCGGCGCCATTCCCGCGCATCCGCGATGACCGCGTCGGCCCAGCGGCTGTGGACCTCGTTGCAGCCACGCGCGGACGATCCGCCTGGATCGCACTTGCCGTCGCGGCGCATTCGCGAGCGCCTCGCTCGAGCGCGTGCTCCCGCTCCCGGCGCGCAGATCTCGGCGGCGATCGGCCATCTATGGTTCTGCGCGGTGAGCCGCGGCGCGGCTTCCGGCCGCTTCGGCGAGCCTCCAGCATCGACGGCGCGCGCAGCGCTCGTCGCGCTGCTTCGAGTCCAGGTGCAGCGCCGCCGCGAGCGTTCGAGCGCGCGCGAACATCGCGCAGCTGCTGGATTGTTGTAGCGCCGCGAGCTCGCGCGAGCGCAGCCTGCCGCGCAGCTGCGACGCGCCGGCGCGTAAGTCGCCGACGGTCACCAGCGCCGCGGCGAGGTTCGACATGATCGTTGGATGCTGCGGCGCCGGCTCGGCGGGCGCAGCGCTTCGCAGCGCCTCGTAGAGGTTCGCGGATCGCTCGTCCATCCGGTCGGTGAAGTCCTGCGCGGCGGCGATGGCGTTCGGCGAGGCCGAGAGCCGATCCGTCCGGCGGCCGTAACCTGCTGCGCTTCCGGGGTCGAGCGCGAGCAGCCGATCGCGAGCGGCGCCCGGGGATCGCTCGATGATCGCAGGGCGCGCCGGGCCGATGCTCCGCGAGCAGCGCGCCGCGCCGCATCGCCCGACGACCGTCGAAGCTCCTTCGCGGCAGCCGTGACCGGCATCGGCGCGCCTCAGCGGAGCGCCGTGACGAAGAGGCGGTGAAACGCGATCATCGAGCTCGCACCACGACACGGAGCGCGCGTCGCGCTGCGGAAGCGTTCCGCGGAGCAGCAGCCATGCGGGGGCGGGCGATACTGCCGCTTCGGGTATCGCGACGCAAATGGCGCTCCGACGAAACGTCGATGGGCGCCGAGGCTCGTCGAGGCGCCGCCCACGGACGGGTATCCTTCGGCCGTCGATGTACGCCGTTGACTTGCAGTACCGGAACAACGCGCGCCCGAAACAATCAGGGCGCCCCGCGGGACGCCCTGTTCGGACGATCGGCGCGACGAAGGCCGCTAGGCAGCGCCTTGATTGCCTGCGCGAGGCGCGACTTCGTCCGCGACGCGAGGTTCTTGTGGACGATCTTCTTGTCGGCGATGCGGTCGATCACCGCCTGCGAGCCTGAGCGTCGCCGTCGCGGCCGCCTTGTCGCCGGCCGCGATCGCCTTCCTGACCTTCTTGACCGCGGTGCGCAGCGCCGACCGCAGGCTGGCGTTGCGCTTGCGCGTCGCCCCGCCTGCCGGGCGCGCTTGCGGGCTTGGGCTGTGTTGGCCATGAATCCGATCCTTGAGTTAGAGGTGCGAAGCCAGCATAATCGCGTGCGACGCGGCGTCATGCGCAAAATTCCGCCCGGGGTCGACGACGCATCGCGATGCATGTCGTGGCGGTAGGCCAGCAAAGACCGGTCATAATACGCCGATCTTTCGCATTACGGGCACAGCGCGTTGCGCGGCTTTCCGACTTGAATCTCCTTCGCGCGCTTTCGACGGTCAGCGGCATGACGCTGCTGTCCCGGATCACCGGGCTCGCCCGCGAGAGCTCAAGGCGACCGCGTTCGGCGCCGGCGTGCAGATGGACGCGTTCGAGGCCGCGTTCCGGCTTCCGAACATCCTGCGCCGGCTGTTCGCCGAAGGCGCCTTTTCGCAGGCGTTCGTGCCGATCTTCGCCGAGTACCGGCGCGCAGCGCGGCGAGGACGAGACGCAGCGCGCTCGTCGGGCGGCGTCGGCACGCTGCTCGCGCGTCGTCCTGCTCGCTGTTGTCGGTCCTCGGCGTGCTCGCCGCGCCGTGGCTCGTCTACCTGCTCGCCTGCGGTTCGCGCGAGACGCCCGGCAAGGTCGAGCTCACGGCGGACATGATCCGGATCGTCTTCCCGTACATCCTCTTCGTGTCGCTGGTCTCGCTCGCGGGCGGCGTGCTGAACGTCTACCGGCGGTTCGCGATCCCCGCGTTCACGCCGGTGCTGCTCAACCTGTCGATCATCGGCGCCGCGATCTTCCTCGCGCGCGTACTGCGATCCGCCGATCACGGCGCTCGCATGGGGCGTGCTCGATCGGCGGCGTCGCCGCAGCTCGCGCTGCAGATCCGCCCCGCTGTCGCGGATCGGGATGCTGCCGCGGCCCGCGCTTCGACTGGCGCGATCGAGGGCGTGCGCCGCGTGCTCGCCGCGATGGGGCCGGCGGTGATCGGCGTCTCGGCCGCGCAGATCTCGGCGCTGATCAACACGCAGCTCGCCGCGGCGCTCGGCGACGGCCGCATCTCGTGGATCACCTACGCGGACCGCCTGATGGAGTTTCCGAGCGCGCTGCTCGGCGTCGCGCTCGGCACCGTGCTGCTGCCGTCGCTCGCCAAGCACCACGCCGATGCGAACCGCACGAGTACTCGTCGCTGCTCGACTGGGGCTTGCGGCTCGCGTTCCTGCTGGCGTTGCCGGCGGCGCGTCGCGCTGTGGCTGCTCGCGCTTCCGCTGGTCTCGACGCTGTACCAGTACGGCCGGTTCACGGTCAACGACGCCATGCAGACGCGCGCCGCGCTGCTGGGCTACAGCGTCGGGCTGCTCGGCCTCATCCTGGTCAAGATCCTCGCGCCCGGGTTCTACGCGCGGCAGATCATGAGGACGCCGGTGAAGATCGCCTTCGTCACGGTGCTGGTCGCGCAGACGCTGGCGGTGATCCTGATGTGTGGCCGCATCGGCCACGCCGGGCTTACGCTGTCCACGTCGCATCGGCGCGTGCCTCAACGCGTGCGCTGTTGTTCTGGTTCCTGCGCAAGCACGGGTATCTACGTGCCGCAGCCGCGGGTGGCTGCCGTTCCTCGCGCAAGTCGCCTCGCGCTCTGTCGTGCTCGCGGCGTCTGCTCGCGTGGTCGCGCGGGCCCGCAGCGTTCTGGCTCGGCGCGCCGACGCTGGGCACAAGATCGCGCGCCTGGCGCGGGTGATCGCGCGCCGGCGCGCTCGCCTACTTCGGCGCGCTGTGGCTGCTGGGCTTTCGGCTGGCGCGATTTCAACCGCCGCGAGACGCGCCGGCACCGCGCCGCCGCTCGCGGATCGCCGGCCTGCGACGTCGCGGCCGCCTGACGGCGCGGTCAGCTTCGTTGCTTCCGCCGCTCTTGCGGTACGGGCAGCGCGGCTTCGACGCAGTCGGCGTAGAGATAGAGCGCGTGCTCGCGTGATGGCGAAGCCGCGTTCGCTGCGCGACCTTGGTCTGGCGCTTCTCGATTTCCGCGTCGTAGAACTCCTCGACGCGCCCGCATTGCATGCACACCAGGTGATCGTGGTGCTGCCCTCGTTCAGCTCGAACACCGCCTTGCCGGATTCGAAGTGGTGGCGCATCGAGGATCCCGCCTGCTCGAACTGGGTGAGCACGCGGTAGACCGTGGCGAGGCCGATATCGAGACCCTCGGTCAGGAGCTCCGTAGACGTCTTCGGCCGTCAGGTGCCGCACCTTGACGTCTCGAACAGCTTGATGATCTTCAGCCGCGGCAGCGTCGCCTTGAGGCCGCCGTTCTTGAGGTCGTGCGGCGAGGTCATGGCATCGGGTGGAGCGGCTCGCGGCGTCGGAGCGGACGCGCCCGTCGATGGCTATAATAACGGTTCCCTCCGTTTTCACAGATCCGTGACTCATATCCCTCCCCCCGAGCGCGATGCGGCCGCCCTCGATCCTGTCGCTGCGGCGCTGCTGCGCCGCTGCGCTCGCTGCCGGGCGTTGCTCGGCGGCTGCCCGACGCTCGACACCGTACATGCCGATCGCTGCACGTCGTTCGGCGTCTACAAGCTCGACATCAACCAGGGCAATTTCCTGTCGCAGGACATGGTCGACAAGCTGAAGGTCGGGCAGACGCCAGCGCAGGTCAAGCTGATGCTCGGCACGCCGCTCATCGCCAGCGCGTTCCGCGACCGACCGCTGGGACTATGTCTACGAGTTCACGCGGCAGGGCCAGCCGGTCGAGCATCGCAATTTCACCGTCTATTTCGTCGACGACAAGCTCGCGCGCTGGGAGGGCGACGAAATGCCGCAGTCGGTCGCCGAGCTCAACCGCGCCGCGCGGTCGCCAAGGCCGCTGCCGCGACGAAGCGCCGGGCGGCGAGAGCATCGGGGATCGTGTGTTCGACGCTTTCTGAAGACACGCTTCGCGACAGTGACGCGGCCACGTCCGGATCGCGATCGCCGGCGCCGGCGGCCGGATGGGGCAGGCGCTGATCGAGGCGACGCTCGCTGCCGCCGACCTGACGCTCGCCGCGCGCGCTCGACATGCCGCGCAGCCCGGCGCATCGGCCACGACGCCGGCGAGCGCTGCGGGCGATCGACCGGCGTGACGCGTCGGCAGCGGACGTCGATGCCGCGTTGCGCGCCGCCGACGTGCTGATCGATTTCACGCGACCCGAAGGCACGCTCGCCCATCTTGCCGCCTGCGCGCGGCACGGCACGGCGGCGGTCGTCGGCACGACCGGGCTCTCCGCCGCGCAGCAAGGCCGAGCTCGCCGCGTTCGCGCGAGCGCATCCCGATCGTGTTGGCGCCGAACATGAGCGTCGGCGTCAACGTGCTGCTGCCGCTCGTCGAAACGGCCGCGCGCAGCGCTCGGCCCGGCGTTCGACATCGAGATCGTCGAGATGCATCACCGGCACAAGGTCGACGCGCCGTCGGGCACGGCGCTGCGCGCTCGGCGAAGCGGCCGCGCGGGCGCCGGCGCGCGCTCGCCGATGCGCGGTCTATGCGCGCGAAGGCGTCACCGGCGAGCGCAAGCCGGGCACGATCGGCTTTGCGGCGCTGCGCGGCGGCGACGTCGTCGGCGACCACACGGTGATCTTCGCCGGCACCGGCGAGCGCATCGAACTCACGCACCGCGCGACGTCGCGGCAGAATTTCGCCGCCGGCGCGCTGCGGGCCGCGCATTTCGTCGCGGCGCGCCGGGACAAAGGCAACGCCGGCCTGTTCGACATGCGCGACGTGCTCGGCATCCGCTGATCAGGCGGCGAGGCGCTCGAATGCGTTCAGACGCTCGATCGCGCCGGCGGCCTTCGCCAGCGATGCCTGCTTGCTCGCTTCGCTGATCGCCAGTCCCTCGGCGTAGACGAACTCGATGTCGCTCATGCCGATGAACGACAGGAAGGCGCGGATATACGGCGTCTGCGTGTCGTTCGGCGTGCCCGCGTAGAACCCGCCTCGCGCCGCGAATACGTAGACCTTCTTGCCGGTCAGCATCCCGACCGGTCCTTTCTCCGTATAGCGGAACGTCGCGCCCGCGCGACCAATGTGGTCGAAGTACGCCTTCAGCGCCGACGGCACGCCGAAGTTATACAGCGGCAGGCCGAGTACCACGATGTCCGCTCGCTTGAGCTCGTCGATGAGCGCGTCCGAGTAGCTCACGACCGCCTGCTGCTCGCCCGTGCGCTCCTCGGGCTTCGCGAGAAAGGCGGCGAAGCGCCCCGCGTCCAGGTGCGGCACGGGGTCTACGGCGAGGTCGCGCACCGTCAGGCGCGCGGAAGGGTTCTGAGCCCGCAGGCGGGCGACGAACTTGTCGGCGAGACCGGTCGACTGGCCACCGCGGGAGAAGATGCTGGAGTTGATCTGCAGGATATTCATGGGCTCTCCTTTTGAGTAACGTCCTGTATCTCGACGCCATTGATTATTCTATTCACTGATCAATTAAAAAGCGCAAAATATCGACTGTTCTAATCGATCTCAGATATATTCGATGATAGACGATGCGCACCGCCGAATCCCCGGTCCCAGCGCGCAGCGGCGACGCCCTCCGAGCCAGATCACGCTCGAGCAGTGGCAGGCGCTTGTCGCAGTCGTCGACGCCGGCAGCTACGCAAAGCGCGGCGGAGCTCCTGCACAAGAGCCAGTCGACGATCACGTACGCGGTGCAGAAGCTCGAGTCGCTCCTCGGCGTCAAGGCGTTCGAGCTTCGCGGACGCAAGGCGGTGCTGACGCCCACCGGAGAGCCTGCTGCTAGCGGCGTGCGCGCATCCTGCTCGACGAGGCGCGCGGAATGGAGCGGACCGCGCGGTCCGTTTCCGCGGGATGGGAAGCCCGAGATCGGCATCGCTGCCGACATCCTCTTCCCCTACTGGCTGCTGCTGCAGTGCTTCGAGCGCTTCGGCAGCGAGAGCCCGCATACGCGGATCGAGCTCATCGAATCGGTGCTCGCCGGCACGACCGAAGCGTTGCTCGACGGCACGCGCGGATCTCGCGATCAGCGGCGGCCGTCCCGCAAGGCTACGCGGCGGATGCGCTGGTCCGTCTGCGCGATGATCCCGGTCGCGAACCCCAACCATCCGCTGCACCGGCTCGGGCGGCCACTGACCAGCCGCGACCTGCGCGCCCACCGGCAACTGGTCGTGCGCGAATCGCGATCTGCTGGCGCGCGACGAAGGCGACGCTCGAGGCATCGCAACGCTGGACGGTGAGCAATATGTCGACGTCGATCGTCGCGGCGACACAAGGCTTCGGATACGGCTGGTACCCCGAGGACAAGATTCGTCCGGAACTCGACGGCCGGCACGCTTGAAGCCGTTGCCGATGCGCGAAGGCGGTGAGCGGTTCGTCGAGCTGTACCTCGTCTACGCGGACCGTGACAATGCCGGCCCCGGTACACTGCGGCTTGCCGAAATCATTCGCGAGCACACCGCCGGCACCTGCGCGCGCGAGTCCGGCGTGAAAAAAGCCACGCGTCGATGAACGGCTTCGCCGCCCGATCATCGTTCGCCGTTCGATCTCGCCGGATCGCGTCGCAGTCGTGACAGGCGGCGGCTCCGGCCTCGGGCTCGCCATCGCGGCCGGGTTCGCGCGCGCCGGCGCGCGGGTCGTGATCAATGGGCGCGACCGCGGCGAAGCTCGAGCGCGCGGCCGCTGCGCTGCGCCGCGACGGCGGCCGCGCGTCGGTCGCCGCCTTCGACGTGACCGACGCGGCGCGGTCGAGCGCGCGATGGCGGACATCGAGCGCGACGCACGGCGCCGATCGACATCCTCGTCAACAACGCCGCGATCAACCGCCGCCAGCCGCTCGAGCAATTCTCGCCCGAGCAATGGCGCGAGCTGCAGGCGACGAACCTCGACGGGCCGTTCCTCGTCACGCGCGCGGCGTTGCCCGGCATGAAGTCGCGGCGCCGCGGCAAGATCATCAACATCTGCTCGCTCGCGTCCGACCTCGGACGGCCGAACATCGTCGCGTACGCGGCCAGCAAGGGCGGCCTGCGAGATGCTGACGCGCGCGCTGGCCGTCGAGCTCGCGCCGTTCAACATCCAGGTGAACGGCATCGCGCCGGGATTTTTCAGGACCGAAATGAACGCGCCGCTGATCGCGGACGCGGAATTCTCCTCGTGGGTCGCGACGCCGCACGCCCGCCGGACGCTGGGGCGAGCCGCCGGAAATCGCGGGCGCCGCCGTGTTTCTCGCGTCGTCCGCCGCCGACTACGTCACCGGCCACATGCTGTACGTCGACGGGGGCTTTGCCGCCGCCTATTGATCGCGCGCGGCGTTGAGCGGCACGTATCGAGGCTGATACACCGGTTGCTTTGCAGGAGCGCGCTGCGGCACGAATTGAAGGCGTCGCGGAATTCGGCGTAGAATCGCAGCGTCACGAGCGGGGAAGGCGACGCCTTCCCCGTTTGCACGTCCAAGGCACCCGCCACGACGTCGCGCGCGTTTCGCCGTTCGCGCCGCCCAACGATCGGCCCGCCATGAACGCCCCGGAACGCACGGCCGCCGCGCAGCCCGCGCTGTTCCGCCGCGCACGCGCAGGCGCTGCTGGCGCTCGCCGACGGCACGGTGTTTCGCGGGCGCGCGATCGGCGCCCTCGGCCATGCGGTCGGCGAGGTCGTGTTCAACACGGCGATGACCGGCTATCAGGAGATCCTCACCGATCCCTCGTATGCCGGGCCAGATCGTCACGCTCACCTATCCGCACATCGGCAACGTCGGCGTCAACGCCGAGGACGCCGAATCGCGGCAGCGCTTCGCGGCGGGGCTCGTGATCCGCGATCTGCCGCGCCTCGCGTCGAACTGGCGCGCGACCGGCGACCTGGGCGACTATCTGCGCGACGCACAACGTCGTCGGCATCGCCGACATCGACACGCGCAAGCTGACGCGCATCCTGCGCGAGCGCGGCGCGCAGAACGGCTGCATCGTCGCCGCGCAGACGATCGACGAGCGCCGACGTCGCACGACGCGCTCGCGCGCGCGCGCGCGGCACCGTCGATGGCGGGCCTCGATCTCGCCAAGGTCGTGTCGCTGCACCGAGCCGTACGAGTGGACGTCAGGCGCGTGGGCGCTCGGGGTCGGGCTATCGCGCGACGGGCGAGCCGCGCTTCCACGTCGTCGCCTACGACTTCGGCGTCAAGCACAACATCCTGCGCCTGCTCGCGCGAGCGCGGCTGCCGCCTCACCGTCGTGCCGGCGCAGACGCCGGCGCCGACGGTGCTCGCGCTGAAGCCCGACGGCGTCTTCCTGTCGAACGGCCCCGGCGATCCCGAGCCCTGCGACTACGCGATCGACGCGATCCGCGAGATCGTCGACGCGCGGCATGCCGACGTTCGGCATCTGCCTCGGCCACCAGCTGCTCGGGCTCGCGTCGGGCGCGCGCACGGTGAAGATGAAGTTCGGCCATCACGGCGCCAACCATCCGGTGCTCGACAGGACACCGGGCAGGTGCTGATCACGAGCCAGAACCACGGCTTCGCCGTCGATGCCGCGACGCTGCCGGCGAATGTGCGCGTGACGCACGTGTCGCTGTTCGACGGCAGCCTGCAGGGCATCGCGCGCACCGACCGGCCGGCGTTCGGCTTCCAGGGCCATCCGGAAGCGAGCCCCGGCCCGCACGACATCGGCTACCTGTTCGACCGCTTCGTGAAGATGATGGAAAGAAGCGACGTGCGAGCGCATGCCGAAGCGCACCGACATCCGATCAGATCCTGATCATCGGCGCCGGCCCGATCATCATCGGGCAGGCGTGCGAGTTCGACTATTCGGGCGCGCAGGCGTGCAAGGCGCTGCGCGAGGAGGGCTATCGCGTCATCCTCGTCAACTCGAATCCGGCGACGATCATGACCGACCCGGAGATGGCCGACGTCACGTACATCGAGCCGATCACGTGGCAGATGGTCGCGAAGATCATCGAGCGCGAGCGGCCCGATGCGCTGCTGCCGACGATGGGCGGCCAGACCGCGCTCAACTGCGCGCTCGATCTCGCGCGCGAAGGCGTGCTGACCAAATTCGACGTCGAGCTGATCGGCGCGACGAAGAAGGCGATCGACAAGGCCGAGGACCGCGAGAAGTTCAAGGCGGCGATGACGCGGATCGGCCTCGGCTCCGCGCGCTCGGGCATCGCGCACAACCTCGAGCAGGCGCTCGAGGTGCAGGCGCACGATCGGCTTTCCCGCCGGTCATCCGGCCGTCGTTCACGCTGGGCGGCACCGGCGGCGGCATCGCCTACAACAAGGACGAGTTCGTCGAGATGTGCAAGCGCGGCCTCGACGTGTCGCCGACGCACGAGCTCCTGATCGAGGAATCGCTGCTCGGCTGGAAAGAGTTCGAGATGGAGGTCGTGCGCGACAAGCAAGGACAACTGCATCATCGTCTGCTCGATCGAGAACCTCGATCCGATGGGCGTGCACACCGGCGACTCGATCACCGTCGCGCCGGCGCAGACGCTGACCGACAAGGAATACCAGATCATGCGCGACGCCTCGATCGCGGTGCTGCGCGAGATCGGCGTCGACACCGGCGGCTCGAACGTGCAGTTCGCGATCAACCCGACGGACGGCCGGATGATCGTCATCGAGATGAATCCGCGCGTGTCGCGCAGCTCCGCGCTCGCATCGAAGGCCACCGGATTCCCCATCGCGAAGATCGCGGCCAAGCTCGCGGTCGGCTACACGCTCGACGAGCTCGCAGAACGACATCACGGGCGGCACGGCGACATTTCATGCCGGCATCGTTCGAGCCGACGATCGACTACGTCGTCACCAAGGTGCCGCGCTTCGCGTTCGAGAAATTCAAGCAGGCCGACGACCGCCTGACGACGCAGATGAAATCGGTCGGCGAGGTGATGGCGATCGGCCGCACGTTCAAGGAGTCGCTGCAGAAGGCGCTGCGCGGCCTGGAGGCGGGCGTCGACGGCTTCAACCTGAAGACGGTCGATCCGGACAAGATCGCCGACGAGCTCGCGTATCCGCGCGCCGAGCGGCTCTGGTACGTCGCCGATGCGTTCGGCGTCGGCATGACGCTCGACGAGATCTGCACAGCACACGAAGATCGACCCGCTGGTTCCTCGCGCAGATCAAGGAGATCGTCGACACTCGAGCTCGAGCTCGAGAAGCGCGCGCTCGGACTTCGGTCGATGGCACCGACTTGCGCGAGCTGAAGCGCATGGGGTTTTCCGACCGGCGCCTCGCGTATCCTGTTCAAGATCGACGGAAGCGGCGGTCCGCGCGCGCCGCCACGAACTGGGCATCCGCCCGGTCTACAAGCGCGTCGACACGTGCGCCGCGCGAATTCGCGACCAAGACCGCCTACATGTATTCGACCTACGAGGACGAATGCGAGGCGGAGCCGACCGATCGGAAGAAGATGATGGTGCTGGGCGGCGGCCCCAACCGGATCGGGCAGGGGATCGAATTCGATTATTGCTGCGTGCACGCCGCGATGGCGCTGCGCGAGGACGGCTTCGAGACGATCATGGTCAACTGCAATCCGGAGACCGTCTCGACCGACTACGACACGTCGGACCGCCTGTATTTCGAGCCGCTGACGCTCGAGGACGTGCTCGAGATCGTCCACGTCGAAAAGCCGTTGGCGTGATCGTCCAGTACGGCGGCCAGACGCCGCTGAAGCTCGCGCGCGACCTCGAGGCGAACGGCGTGCCGATCATCGGCACCACGCCCGACATGATCGACATGGCGGAGGACCGCGAGCGCTTCCAGCAGATGCTCCACCGCTCGGGCTTGCGGCAGCCGCCCAACCGCACCGCGCGCACCGAGGCGGCCGCGATCGCAGGCGGCAGAGCGACATCGGCTATCCGCTGGTCGTGCGGCCTTCGTATGTGCTGGGCGGGCGCGCGATGGAGATCGTCCACGAGCAGCGCGACCTCGAGCGCTACATGCGCGAGGCGGTCAAGGTGTCGAACGACAGCCCGGTGCTGCTCGACCGTTTCCTGAACGACGCGATCGAGGTCGACGTCGACGCGGTGTGCGACGGCACCGACGTCGTCATCGGCGGGATCATGGAGCACATCGAGCAGGCCGGCGTCCATTCGGGCGATTCGGCGTGCTCGCTGCCGCCGTTCTCGCTCTCGACGCGAGTTGCAGGACGAGTTGCGCCGCGCAGACGATGGCGATGGCGAGGGCGCTCAGCGTCGTCGGCCTGATGAACGTCCAGTTCGCGATCCAGAACGCTCAGGACAAGCCCGTCGTCTTCGTCCTCGAGGTCAACCCGCGCGCATCGCGCACGGTGCCGTTCGTCTCGAAGGCGACCGGACGCCCGCTCGCCAAGATCGCCGCGCGCTGCATGGTGGGCAAGTCGCTGCAGCAGCAGGGTATCGTCGGCGAGATCGTGCCGCCGCTATTTCTCGGTCAAGGAGGCGGTGTTTCCGTTCATCAAGTTCCCGGGCGTCGACACGATCCTCGGGCCGGAAATGAAATCGACCGGCGAAGTGATGGGCGTCGGCGAAACGTTCGCGGAAGCGTTCCTCAAGTCGCAGCTCGCGGCCGGCGTCCGGCTTCCCGACGTCGGGCAAGGTGTTCATCAGCCTGCAGCAACGCCGACAAGGCGCGCGCGATCGAGATCGGCGCGCACGCTGCACCGGCTCGGCTTCGACGATCGTCGCCACGCGCGGCACGGCGGCGGCGCTCGAGGCCGCCGGCGTTCCCGTGACGCCGGTCAACAAGGTCGCACGAGGGCCGGCCGCACATCGTCGACATGATGAAGAACGACGAGATCGCGCTGGTCGTCAACACGGTCGAGGAGAAGCGCTCGGCGATCCAGGACAGCTACGCGATCCGCCGCGAGGCGCTGACCGATCAGATGCCGACGTACACGACGCTCGCCGGCGCGCGTGCCGCGGCGATCGGCATGGCGAACCTGCGCGATCTCGTTCCATATTCGATCCAGGCGCTGCACGCCACGCTCTGACGCTGTCTTCGGTTTGCATGCGCTCCGAGCATGCAAGCAATGCATAGAGATCGTTTGCGCGCGAGCGCTCGTCGTCCCATGATTCGCTGACACCGCTAGCGTTCCGACGGCCCGAATTGTCGGCGACGCATGCGTGTGGATCATCCATTTGCCCCACGCCATCGCTGTGGCGCGGGGCGCCGAACGGATATCAAATGCAAGCCGACGAAAGGCCGCGTGCTGCGGCAATGCTTGTTTACACGACCGTGACCTGGGGCGCGATGTTCGCCGTGGCAAAAAGCGCGCTCGGGTCGATCGACGCGTATTGGTTGACCGTGTTGCGATACGTACCGGCGTCGATCGTGATGCTCGCGATCCTGCTGGCCGTCGAGGGTCGCCGCGCGTTGATGCCGGACGGCGCCGGCTTGCGATTGTGGGGCTACGGATCGGTGGGCTTTGCGGGCTTCAGCATCCTCGGCTACCTCGGCATTGCACAGTCGCGGCCCGAGCATGCCGCGATCATCGTCGCGCTGATGCCGTTGATCGCCGCGTTCGTGAGCTGGGCGATCAACGGCCGCCGGCCCAGCGTGCTGACATTTGGCGCGATGCTCGTCGCGCTCACCGGGGTCGTGATGGTGATCACGAAGGGACGGCTGCACGTCACGGCGGGCGGAACGCTGCACGCGGACGCGCTGGTGCTCGTGGGCGTCGTCTGCTGGGTCGTGTACACGGCGGGTGCCGCGTCGTTGCCGCGGTTCAGCCCGCTGCGATACACGGCGCACACGATGGCGCTCGGCACGCTCACGATCGTCGCTGTCGCGGGTGCCGCGTCGGCAGCCGGTGCGGCGCATCCGCCTGCATGGCACGTCGTTCGATCGCTGGCGGACGAGATCGTCTATCTGTCGATCGCCGCGGCCGTGCTCGCGGTGCTCGCGTGGAACGCGGGGATAGGGATTCTCGGGGCCGCCAACGGTGTCCTGTTCATCAATCTCGTGCCGATCACGGCGTTCGCGATCGGCATCGCGCAGGGCCATCGCTTCGGCGCGCCCGAAATCGCCGGCGTCGCGCTGGTGATCGGAGCGCTCGCCATCAGCAACATCGCGGGTCGCGAGGTGCGCCCGCGGCGCCTCGCATCGTCGCCGAAATTCGCGTAGACTGGAATTCCCGGCCGGAGGCGGTCCCCGCTTCCGGTCGTTCGCTTTTCTGGTGACGCAAACCATGAAGGTACCGATGACGGTCGAAGGCGCTGCGCGCCTCAAGGCCGAGTTGCAACGTTTGAAGACCGTCGAGCGGCCCGCGGTGATTCGCGCGATCGCCGACGCGCGCTCGCACGGCGATCTTTCCGAAAACGCCGACTACGACGCGGCCAAGGAACGGCAGGGATTCATCGAAGGACGGATCTCCGAAGTGGAGTCCAAGCTTGCGCACGCGCAGATCATCGACCCGGCGGCGATCGACGCCGACGGACGCGTCGTATTCGGCGCGACGGTCGAGCTCGAGGACGTCGAAAGCGGCGATCGCACGACGTACAAGATCGTCGGCGACGACGAGGCCGACATCAAGGCCAGCAAGATCTCGGTGAATTCGCCGATCGCGCGCGCGCTGATCGGCAAGACCGAGGGTGACACCGCCGACGTCCATGCGCCCGGAGGCGTGCGCACCTACGAGGTGCTCGGCGTCCGCTACGGCTGAAGCGGCGCCGGCAGGTCAGTGGTTGTCGCGCGGCACGGCGGCACCCGACCGGCCGACGAGAAAATCGAGATCGACGCCGTCGTTCGCCTGCAGCACGTGATCGACGTACAGCTTGACGTACCCGCGCTCGCCATGCGCTTGCGGCGGCACCCAGGCGGCGCGCCGGCGCACGAGTTCGGCGTCGTCGACCTCGAGATGCAGCCGCCGCGCGGCGACGTCGAGGGTTATCAGATCGCCGTCCCGCACCAGCGCCAGCGGCCCGCCCGCCGCGGCTTCGGGCGCCGTGTGCAGCACGACGGTCCCATAGGCGGTGCCGGACATCCGCGCATCCGAAATGCGCACGATGTCGGTCACGCCACGACGCAGCAGCTTGGGCGGCAGCGGCATGTTGCCGACCTCGGCCATCCCGGGATAACCCTTCGGCCCGCAGTACTTCAGGACCATCACGCAGTTTTCGTCGATGTCGAGCGCGTCGTCGTCGATGCGCGCATGCAGGTCCTCGATCGATTCGAAGACGACGGCGCGGCCCGTGTGCCGCATCAGATGCGGTGACGCGGCGGACGGCTTGATGATCGCGCCGTCGGGTGCGAGATTTCCGCGCAGCACCGCGATGCCGGCATCGCGTTTCACCGGCTCGTCGAACGTGCGCACCACGTCGGGTTTGAAGCAGCGGGCGTCGCGGTTGTTGTCCCACAGGCTGCGCCCGTTCACGGTCAGCGCGTCGCGATGGAGCAGGCCATGCTCGCCCAGTTCGCGGATGACGACGGGCAGCCCTCCGGCTTCGAAGAAATCCTCCATCAGGTAGCGGCCCGACGGCATCAGGTCGACGAGACAGTGGACGCCGCGTCCCAGGCGATCCCAGTCGTCGAGACCGAGGTCGATGCCGGTTCGACGGGCAATCGCGATCAGGTGCACGACGGCGTTCGTCGAGCCGCCGATGCCGCCGTTGACGCGGATCGCGTTCTCGAACGCTTCGCGCGTCAGGATTTTCGACAATTGCGTATCGGTCTTCACGAGTTCGACGATGCGCCGGCCGGCTTCGCGCGCTAGCAGGTTGCGGCGCGCGTCGACCGCGGGGATCGCCGCGTTGCCGGGCAGGCCGACACCGAGCGCCTCGACCATGCATGCCATCGTCGAAGCGGTACCCATCGTCATGCAATGGCCGTGCGAGCGATGCATGTCGGCTTCGGCCTCGTGGAATTCGTGCAACGTGATCTGTCCCGAGCGGAGCTGCTCGCTCATCGAAATCACATTCGTGCCCGAGCCGATCGCCTTGCCGCAATGGATCCCGCGAAGCATCGGACCGCCCGAGACGCCGATCGCGGGGATGTCGACGCTGGCGGCACCCATCAGCAGCGACGGCGTCGTCTTGTCGCAGCCCATCAGCAGCACGACGCCGTCGAGGGGATTGGCGCGGATCGATTCCTCGACGTCCATCGACGCGAGGTTGCGATAGAGCATCGCCGTGGGACGAAGCATGGTCTCGCCGAGCGACATCACGGGAAACTCGAGCGGGAAGCCGCCGGCGTCGAGCACGCCGAAGCGCACGTGCTCGGCGATCGTTCGGAAGTGCGAATTGCACGGCGTCAATTCGGACCACGTGTTGCAGATGCCGATCACCGGCCGACCGTCGAACTGGTCCTGCGGAAACCCGCGGTTCTTGAGCCACGACCGATAGTAGAAACCCATCTTGTCCTGGCGCGCGAACCACGCCTGGCTGCGCAGCTTCTTTCCGCTCATCGTCTGCTCCCGGCGATGTCTGAGGTCACGCGCGCTTGTTCAGTGCACGCGGCGCCGGCGCGGCGCGGCGGCGCGGGGCACGCCCTGGGGTGCTTTGCCCGGCGGCGAGCGACGCCGCGGCTGACCAGCTTCGGGCGTCCGGGACCCGGTGACGCGCCGGCGCCTTCGGCCGGTGTCGGGAACGACTTGCGCGGACGAGGCGGTCGACGGTATTCGGCCTTTCGGCGCCGATTTTTTCACGATCTTCGTGCGGCGCGACGTCTTTTTCTCGACCGCAGCGCCCGTCGCCGCGTCCTCGCGCCGCCGCCACAGGATCAGCAGCTTGCCCAGGTGCTGCACCGACGTGCATGCCAGCTCCCCGCAGATGCGCGCCAGCATGGCTTCGCGGTCCGCCCGATCGTCGCTCCCCACGCGCACCTTGATGAGCTCGTGCGCGGTCAGGGCGACGTCGATTTCGCGCAGCACACTGGGTGTCAGTCCGTGCTGGCCGACGATGACGACCGGGTGCAGATGGTGCGCGCGTGCGCGCAGTTCACGGCGAAACGATGGCAGCAAGGGATCCATCCGCGAATTCTATCGCGAGGCGTTGCCGCTGCCGCGCGTTAAGATCGGCGAAACGGAATGGAACATTGACGTCCCCGCTCAACCCCTCCGGCAAGAAACATCGGTTCGGGAAGGCCTGGATGCACGAGCATCTGACCGACCCGTACGTGCGCGAAGCGACGCGGCGCGGCTACCGCTCGCGCGCGGCATTCAAGCTGATGGAGCTCGCCGAGCACGATCAGCTGCTGCGACCCGGGATGACGGTCGTCGACCTGGGAGCCGCGCCCGGCAGCTGGTCGCAGGTGCTGCACGAGCGGCTGGGATCGAAATCGAAGATCGTCGCCATCGACCTTCTGCCGATGAACGGCATCGCCGGCGTCGAGTTCATCCAGGGGGACTTCGCCGGCGACGACGGTCTCGCGGCCGTTGAAAAGGCGCTCGCGAAAACGCGGGTCGACCTTGTGGTCTCCGACATGTCACCCAATCTTTCGGGCATCGATTCGGTCGACCAGGCGCGAAGCATGGGCCTGGCCGATCTGGCACTGGATTTCGCGTGCACGCATCTGCAACCCGGCGGCAGTCTCGTGGTCAAGGTATTCCAGGGCGCCGGCCTTGACGAATTTCGACAGACGGTGCGCACCCGGTTTTCGAAGGTTTATCTGCGCAAACCAAAGGCTTCCCGCGATCGGAGCCGTGAACACTACCTTGTTGCGAGGGGCTTGCTCGCCGCCGAATAGTTGTCGCTTTTGGGAGACAGGATCCGGAAGCAGGTGAAAGCTGTGCGATTTCCCACGATTGCTGCCGGACTCGGACGGTCGCCGGCGTCGAATCGACGGTAAAATGAGACTGCACCGGCGCTTGGGCCGGACAGCACGTGAAGGATGCGTCCGGCAGGCAGCCGACCGGGTCGCAGCCGCAAGGAGCATCGCTTGAACAATTTGTTGAAGAACATCGGAATCTGGCTCGTCATCGGGCTGGTCGTGCTGACGGTCGTCAAGCAATTCGACTCGCGCCAGGCGACGCAAGGACACCGTCGCGTATTCCGACTTCATGGACCAGGCGCGCAGTGGCCGCGTCGAATCCGCGTCCGTCGAAGGGCGCTCGATCAAGTGGGTGTCGACGGAAAAGAAGCACTACGTCACGTACAGCCCCGGCGACATCTGGATGGTGGGCGATCTCGTCAAGTACGGCGTCAAGGTCGAGGCGCGTCCGGAGGAAGAGCAGAGCTTCCTCGCGCAGATCTTCATTTCGTGGTTCCCGATGCTGCTGCTGATCGGGGTGTGGATCTTCTTCATGCGCCAGATGCAGGGCGGCGGCAGGGGAGGAGCGTTCAGCTTCGGCAAGAGCAAGGCGCGAATGCTCGATGAGTCGAACAACACGGTGACGTTCGCCGACGTCGCCGGCTGCGACGAAGCCAAGGAGGAGGTCGCCGAGCTGGTCGAATTCCTGCGCGATCCTTCCAAGTTCCAGAAGCTCGGCGGACGCATTCCCCGCGGCGTGCTGATGGTCGGCTCGCCGGGCACCGGCAAGACGCTGCTCGCCAAGGCGATCGCGGGCGAGGCGAAGGTGCCGTTCTTCTCGATCTCCGGCTCGGACTTCGTCGAGATGTTCGTCGGCGTGGGCGCGGCGCGCGTGCGCGACATGTTCGAGCAGGCGAAGAAGAACGCGCCGTGCATCGTGTTCATCGACGAAATCGACGCGGTCGGACGCCAGCGCGGCGCGGGCCTCGGCGGCGGCAACGACGAGCGCGAGCAGACGCTGAACCAGTTGCTGGTCGAAATGGACGGCTTCGAGGGCAGCGCGGGCGTGATCGTCATCGCCGCGACGAATCGTCCCGACGTGCTCGATCCGGCGTTGCTGCGGCCGGGACGCTTCGACCGGCAGGTCGTCGTCCCGCTGCCGGACATCCGCGGGCGCGAGCAGATCCTGCTCGTCCACATGCGCAAGGTGCCGCTGGCGCCGGACGTCAAGGCCGACATCATCGCCCGCGGAACGCCGGGATTCTCCGGCGCCGATCTCGCGAATCTCGTGAACGAGGCGGCATTGTTCGCCGCGCGCGGCAGCAAGCGCCTCGTCGACATGCTCGACTTCGAGCGCGCGAAGGACAAGATCATCATGGGCGCCGAGCGGCGATCGATGGTGATGCCCGAGGAGGAGCGCCGCAACACCGCGTATCACGAATCGGGACACGCGATCGTCGCGATGCTGCTGCCGAAGACCGATCCCGTGCACAAGGTGACGATCATCCCGCGCGGACGCGCGCTCGGCGTGACGATGCAATTGCCCGAAACCGACCGCTACAGCATGGACAAGGACCGCATGCTCAACACCGTCGCGGTGCTGTTCGGCGGCCGGATCGCCGAGGAGGTGTTCATGAACCAGATGACCACCGGCGCCTCGAACGACTTCGAGCGGGCGACGCAGATCGCGCGCGACATGGTGATGCGCTACGGCATGAGCGACCTGATGGGCCCGATGGTCTACGGCGACAACGAGGGCGAGATCTTCCTCGGCCGCGCGATCACGCGCACCGTCAACATGTCCGAAGAGACGATGCGCAACGTCGATGCCGAAATTCGCGGCATCATCGACCAGCAATACGCGCTCGCGCGCAAATTGATCGAGGACAACCGCGACAAGGTCGAGGCGATGGCGAAGGCGCTCCTCGAGCTCGAGACGATCGACTCCGACCAGATCGGCGACATCATGTCCGGACAGCCGCCGCGCCCGCCGAAGCCGGTGCCGGTGCAGGCACCCGGCGCTACGATCGGCCCGGGGACCGTCGGCGGGACCGCTCCGTCGACCAATCCTGCGTAGCGTCCTTCAACCGATGGACAGCAAGAGGTGTACGGCGACGTGCACCTCTTTTTTTGCGTTCCAACGAATGATCGTGAACTCGATGAGTGGGTGCGCGGTGGGCCGCGGCGCACCGGGCTTGGGGTAGTGCGGCTACGATGCGGCCGCGGTGGGCCGCTGCGCACCGGGCTTCGGTGGCGCAAATCGCGTCGTCGAGCGGGTCCCGGCGCGGCCGATCGATCGTCAGTTCACGGGCTTTTTGGCCGCGCCACCCGCTTTTCGACGACTGCGCCACAGGCGCCCTTCGCGCAGCGGCCCACCACGCCCGACGCGCGTGTGCAGATTCGTCGGCACCGCCGGTGCATGCGCGAATCGCCACAGTCGTATCCAAGGCAGCGGGGGAGACGCGGCGAGCGCACGTAGGACGCGCTCGCCGTCATGGGTGGCGCGGCCCAGTCGCGCGTGCCTTGACGAACGAGCCGCCGCGCCGGGAACCCATAGGCGAGCCGCTTGCGGACTCCGGGCGCGGGGTCGCGTCTCCCCGTGCCGCTGCCTGCTGTGCACAGGTTCAGTGCGGCGCGATGATCACGTCGACGTCGCCGAACGCGCATGACAATCGCTGCGCTGCGGCTCCCACGAGATCGACGTATCGACGCCCTGCGTGATGGGGATCCTGAACGTCACGGCCGACTCGTTCTACGATGGCGGACGATTGGACGGCAAGGCGGCGCTCGCGCACGCGCGCCGGATGTTGGCCGACGGTGCGCGCATCATCGACGTCGGCGGCGAGTCGACGCGCCCGGGCGCCGCGCCCGTCGCCGAAGCGGACGAGCTGGCTCGTGTGATCCCGATCGTCGAAGCGCTGGCCCGCGACGGCGCATGCGTGTCGATCGATACGATGAAGCCCGCCGTGATGCAAGCAGCCATTGCCGCGGGCGCGGCGATGATCAACGACGTACGTGCATTGCAGGCGCAGGGCGCGCTTGTCGATCGTCGCCGACAGCAATGCGGCGGTCTGCCTGGTGCACATGCAGGGCGAGCCGCAGACGATGCAGCGCACGCCCGCGTACGCCAACGTCGTCGCCGAAGTGGCGGCGTTCCTGCTCCGCCGCGCGGAAGCCTGCGGCGACGCCGGCATCGCCGCGGACCGCATCGTTCTCGATCCCGGTTTTGGCTTCGGCAAGACCGCCGCGCATAATCTCGACCTGTTGCGCGAGCTGGATTCGATCACGCGCCTCGGGTACCCGGTGCTCGCCGGCCTGTCGCGCAAGTCGGTGCTCGGCGCAGTCACCGGTCGCGACGCGGGCGAGCGGCTTGCGGCGAGCATTGCAGGCGCACTGGCAGCAGCGGTACGCGGCGCGCGGATCCTGCGCGTTCACGACGTGCGGGAGACCGTCGACGCGCTGGCGGTCTGGAGCGCGGTCGAGCCGTGGCCCGCATCGCGAACCCAACGACAAACCGGACAATGAACGAAACGACATCGCGGCACCGCCGCTACTTCGGCACCGACGGCATGCGCGGGCGCGTCGGCGACGTTCCGATTACGCCCGACCTGATCCTGAAGCTCGGCTGGGCGGCCGGACGCACGCTGACGAAGGCAGATGGCGCGCGCGGTGAGCGGCCCGCCGTCCTGATCGGCAAGGACACGCGAATTTCCGGCTACCTGCTCGAAGCGGCGCTCGAAGCGGGATTGTCGGCCGCCGGCGTCGACGTCTATCTGTGCGGGCCGCTGCCAACGCCCGGCTATCGCCTACCTGACGCGCGCGCTGCGGTTGTCGGCCGGCATCGTGATCAGCGCTTCGCACAATCCGTTCGACGACAACGGGATCAAATTCTTTTCGGCCGGCGGTGCGAAGCTGCCGGACGACGTCGAGCTTGCGATCGAGCGCGAAATGGATCAACCGCTCGTCTGCGCGCCGGCCGCCGAGCTCGGGAAGGCGTTCCGGGTCGGCGACGCGGCCGGTCGCTATATCGAGTTCTGCAAGAGCACGTTTCCGAACGAGCGCGATCTGCGCGGCTGCAAGATCGTCGTCGATTGCGCGAATGGCGCCGGGTATCACGTTGCCCCGCCGGTGTTCCATGAGCTGGGCGCCGACGTGATCGCCGTCGGCGACGCGCCCAACGGGATCAACATCAATCTGAACGTGGGTGCGACGCACCCGGCGTTTCTTGCCGAGCAGGTTCGTGCGAATGGTGCGGATTTCGGCATTGCGCTCGACGGCGACGGCGACCGCCTGATCATGGCCGACCGCGAGGGGCGGCTCTTCGACGGCGACCAGTTGCTGTACGTCATCGCGCGCGATTACCAGCGGCGCAACGCACTCTCCGGCGGCATCGTCGGCACGCTGATGAGCAATCTCGGCTTCGAGCAGGCGCTGATGCGTATGGGTGTCTCGCTCGTGCGCGCGAATGTCGGCGATCGCTATGTGCTCGAGCAGCTCATCGACCGTGGATGGCTGTTGGGCGGCGAGAATTCGGGCCACCTGATCTGCCTCGACAAGCACACGACGGGCGACGCGATCGTCGCCGCGCTGGCGGTGCTGCGCGCACTGATCGAGCAGAAGACAACTCTCGCGGACGCCGCGGCGCCCGTGACGCTGTTTCCGCAGCGGCTGATCAATGTGCCGATCAGGCGCGGCTGGGACTGGCGCGGCAGCGACGTGGTGACGGCGGCCGAACGCGCCGCCACCGCTTCGCTCGGAAACTCGGGGCGCGTCCTGCTCCGGCCGTCGGGAACCGAGCCGGTGCTGCGCGTAATGGTCGAAGCGCGCGAGCGCTCGCATGCCGACGAGCACGCCGAAACGCTCGCGCACGCGATCGCCGCCGCCGCCGGCCAGGCGTTGTAGCGAACCGACGCGAATGCGCGTTGTCGTCACCGGTGGCGCCGGGTTTCTCGGTGGGCGGCTCGCTCGCGCGATCCTCACGCGCGGAACCCTGACGGATTCACGCGGTGTGGCGCGCGTCGTTCGCGAGCTGGTGCTTGCGGACGTCGTACAACCAGCGCCTCACGCCGATCCACGCATTCGCGTCGTGTGCGGCGGTCTCGACGATCCCGCCTGCGTCGATGCGCTGATCACCCGTGACACCGACGCGATATTTCATCTCGCTGCCGTCGTGAGCGGCCAGGCGGAGGCCGACTTCGACCTCGGCATGCGCGTCAATCTGGATGCGACGCGCTACCTGCTCGAGCGCTGTCGCGCGTGCGCGTCGCCACCGAAGTTCGTGTTCGCAAGCTCGGTTGCGGTGTTCGGCGGACGGCTGCCCGACATCGTCCCGGATGACGCCGCGCTCACGCCACAATCGTCGTACGGCACGCAGAAAGCGATCGGTGAGCTGCTGGTCAACGACATGAGCCGCAAGGGCTTCATCGACGGCCGCTCGCTGCGGCTGCCGACGATCGTGGTTCGTCCCGGCAAGCCCAATCGCGCCGCGTCGTCGTTCGCAAGCGGCATCATTCGCGAACCGTTGTCCGGGATCGAGGCCAACTGTCCGGTGGCGCCGGCGACGCGCGTGTGGGTGCAGTCGCCGCGCGAGGTGATCGAGAACCTGCTCACCGGACACGAGGCGCGCGCGGAGCAGTTGCCGCTGTTCCGGTCGATCAACGTCCCCGGAATCAGCGTCAGCGTCGGCGAGATGGTCGACGCGCTGCGCACGGTCGCGGGCGACGCCGTCGCGGATCGCGTGCGCTGGCAATACGACGCATCGATCGACCGTCTCGTCTCCACGTGGCCGTCATCGCTTGCGGCCGATGCCGGGCGCGCGCTCGGCATGCGTGCCGATGCCGATTTCGAGACGATCGTGCGCGCGTTCATCGCGCACGACCTCCCGCTTCCCGCGCCATGAGCGGGGACAGCGCAGCGGCGAAATGGCCAACGGGGCCGCAAGCGTAGCGGGAACAAGTTACCACGCCGTTATAATCGGCCATGGTCGCAGTCACGCACGCCGCGCCGCAGGCCGCCGTGCCGCAGGCGGTCGGCGCGTGGCTCGAATCCCTCGCGCCGGTCTACACCGACGCCGATCGCAAGCGTTTCGCAGCCGCCTATGAGATGGCGCGCGGGAGCTTTGCCGACGCGCGCAGCGCCGATGGCGAGCCGCTGCTTTCGCGCGCGCTCGGCACCGCAAGCATTCTCGCGGCCCAGCGTCTGGACGCCGATTCGTTGACCGCGTCGCTGCTGCTCGGATTGCCGCAGACCGGCGGCTACGACGCCAAGCGGGTGGAAGCCGCGTTCGGCGCCGATGTCGCGGCGCTCGTGGCGGGTGTCGCGCGGATGGACTCGGTACGCGCGGTCGCGGCGGGTGGCGACAGCCAGCAACGCGCGCTCCAGGCGGAAAACCTGCGCAAGATGCTGCTCGCGATGGTCGAGGACATCCGCGTCGTGCTGATCAAGCTCGCCGAGCGCACGCAGTCGCTGCGCTTCCTGACCAGCGGCGGCGATGCGCAGCGCCAGGACGCCGCGCGCGAAGTGATGGATGTCTACGCGCCGCTTGCCAACCGCCTCGGCTTGTGGCAGCTCAAGTGGGAGCTCGAGGATCTGTCGCTGCGCGCGCTCGAGCCGGTCGAATACAAGCGCATCGCGCGCCTGCTCGACGAACGACGGCTCGACCGGGAGCGCTACATCGGCGAAGTCGTCGCCGTGCTCGGACGGGAGTTGAAGGACGTGGGGCTCGCGGCCGAAGTGAGCGGCCGTCCGAAGCACATCTACAGCATCTTCAGCAAGATGCGGCGCAAGCAGATCGGCATCGACGCCCTCTATGACATCCGCGCGGTGCGCATCCTCGTCGATTCGGTGAAGGACTGCTACACGGCGCTCGGCATCGTCCATCATCGGTGGACGCCGCTACCCGGCGAGTTCGACGATTACATCGCCAAGCCGAAGGCCAACAACTACCGCTCGCTGCACACCGCCGTGCTCGGGCCCGAAGGGAAGCCGCTCGAAGTGCAGATCCGTACGCGCGAGATGCACCGGCATTCGGAATACGGCGTGGCCGCGCACTGGCGCTACAAGGAAGGCGATGCGCGCGGCGAGCGCGCCGACGCGCGCTTCGACGACAAGATCGCATGGCTGCGGCAGATTCTCGACTGGAAGGACTTTGTCGCCGACACGGGCGAGTGGCTGTCGGCGTTTCGCAGCAGCCTGTTCACCGAATCGATCTACGTGCTGACGCCGCAGGGAAAGGTCGTCGATCTTCCGCGCGGCGCGACGCCGATCGACTTCGCCTACGCCGTGCACACGAGCCTCGGCCACCGCTGCCGCGGCGCGCGGGTCGACGGGCAGATGGTGCCGCTCGATTACGTGCTGAAGAACGGCCAGCAGGTCGAAATCATCGCGGCGAAGCAGGGCGGCCCGTCGCGGGATTGGCTGAATGCCGATCTCGGCTATGTACATAGCCACCGGGCGCGCGCCAAGGTACGCCAATGGTTCAAGGCGCAGCAGCACGACGATACGGTCGCGCAGGGACGCGCGATGGTCGAACGTGAACTGGCGCGCATGGGTCAGACGGCGCTCAAGCTCGATGCGGTCGCGGCCAAAGCAGGATTTGCGCGCACCGAGGAATTGTTCGCGGCGTTCGCGCGCGACGAGATCCACAGCAAGCAAGTGCAATCGGCCATCCACGCGGTTGCGCAGCCCGTCGCGCCGCCGCCGGCGCCCGAGCCCGAAGTCGTCACGCGTCGCAGCCGTGCGACGGGCAGCGGCCACGGTATTCTCGTCGTCGGCGTCGACCGGCTGCTGACCGGCCTCGCGCGATGCTGCAAGCCGGCGCCGCCGGATCCGATCGTCGGCTTCGTCACGCGCGGCAAGGGCATCACGATTCACCGCGCCTCCTGTCCGAACGTCGGCCGCATCCGCGCCCGCGAGCCGGAGCGGCTGATCGAGGCCGGCTGGGGTGCGTCGCGCGATCAGTTGTTTCCCGTCGACATCGTCGTCGAGGCGAGCGACCGGCAGGGGCTGCTGCGCGACATTTCGGAATTGCTGTCGCGCGAAAAGATCAACGTAACCGCCGTCAACACGCAGACGCGCCAGCACCAGGCGCGGATGGCGTTCACGCTCGAAGTGGAAAGCATCGCGCAGTTGAAGCGCGCGCTGCTGCTCGCGCGCGACGTACCCGGCGTATTTTCCGCCGATCGCCGCTGATTCGCCGCGCTCACAGCCGCAGCGGCTCGCCATATCCGGTCAGCTCCAGATACCCGCGTCCGGCCGCGCGCCCGCCGGCCGTCGCGCGCACGGCGCCTTCCCAGTACACGGTCCCGACGCCCGTTCGCGCGTCCAGCTCCTGGTCGGGCAGCAGAGGCTCGAGCACCGCGTCGATGTCGCCCGCGCGCAGGCGGAACGCAACCGGATAGTCGATCCCCGTGCGCGGCGAGCGCCAGCGGGTGAGCGGAATGAATTCGATGTCGGAGGGCTCGAGCACGCGCACGCTGCCTTGCGCATCGCGGTGGGCGCCCCCCGCCCATGCGACGCCGCCTTGCGCGTTGCGGATGCGAAACGCCATCAGCGCCCCACCATCGTCGAAGTTGATGCCGGTCCAGTCCCAACCGACGGCACCTCGCGGCAGATAGCGGCTCGACCATTCGTGATCGAGCCACGCGACGCCGGTCACGGCGCGGACACGCTCGTCGAGCGTCAACTGGCCGCCGACGCGCAATTGCGGCCGGCTGTAATAGCGGCTCACGTCGGCCGGGTCCGGCCCTTTGCGGCTGACGCCTGCATCGCCCTGGACAAGCGCCGGTGCGCGCGCATCGAGCTTCAGCGCCAGCGCGAACGCCCGCGCGCGGATCTGCGCCGTGTAGGCGTCGCCGGTCTGCGCCAGCGACCAGTCGCCGATGTGCACGTCGGTCCTGCCCGTCGCCGCATCGGCGAGACCAAATCCCTCGCGTGCGGCGCGCTGATCGTAGACAAGCCGCGGCGATTCAGGATTGGCCACCGCCGCATGCGCGAACAGCAGTTGCTTCGGCGCGAAGCGGCTCGCGCTTGCCTCGGCGACGCCGGGGCGGTTGCGAAAGAACGTGATCTGAAAACCGTAGTCGCGCCGCGCGGTGTCGCGCAACCAGCCCGTGACGTACCACCACTCGATCCGAAACGCGGGATGCGCACCGTCGGCGTCCGGAAACGCGAGCGGCGGACCCGCGCGCGCGTCCGGATAGTCGTCGCTCGCCCGAGCGGACGCGCCGGGTAGCGCAAGCGCCAACGCGAGCAATCGCCGCCGCGCGCGATCGACGCTCGGCGGGGGCACCCTCACTACCAGTCCTCGCGAACCGCACGCACGGCGCTGATGCTGGTGGCGCCCCGCGCGCTCGCTGCGGCAGTCAGCGTGGCGAGGGCCAGCAGGACCGTCGACAGCGCGACCAGCGCCAGCCACGGAACGTGGAGATCCATACCCCAGTGAAACGACTGTCGGTTGACGACCTCGACGAGAATCAGGCTGATCGCGAAGCCGAGTGCCAGGCCCGACGTGACGCCGATGCCGGCCAGTACCGCGCCTTCGAACGCCAGCATCGACGCAAGCTGGCGCCGGGTCATGCCGACGTGCCGCAGCATGCCGAACTCGCGGCTTCGCGCAAGCGTTTGCGCCACCAGCGCCGCCGACAGTCCCACCAGACCGATGACCACGGCGGCGGCTTCGAGCGCGTAGGTCACCGCGAACGTCCGATCGAACGCCGCGAGCGACAGTTTCCGCAGATCCCGGGGAGTCGCCGTCAGCACGCGCGTCGCGCCGCCCAGCTGTTTCGCCAGGAGGGCCCGCACGTTCGCCGGGCTGGCGCCCGGTGCGAGCCATAGCGCAGCTTCGTTGACCGTGTCGTCCCCGGTCAATGCGACATAGCGCGAGCGCTCGATGACGATCGCGCCCTGCTGGCGCACGTAATCGCGCCAGATTCCGGCGACGGTGAACGCGACCGTGCGTCCGGCGATCGGAAGCGCAAGCGTTTCCCCGGGCGCGACGGCGGCCATGTCGGCGGCCGCTTCGCTGATCCAGGCCGGCGGCGGCGCGGTCGGCGAGGATTCGGCCGACGTACGGACGAGCGCCAGGCGCGATCCGGCATTCTGCGGATCGATGTCCCGCGCGAGCAGTGCCACCCGCGGCCGCGCAGCGATCGAGCACGATCGACGTGCACGCGCATGAATTCGGCACGGGCGATCCCGTCGATCGCCGCAATGGCGCGACGATCCCCGGCGTCGAAATAGACGCTTTCGGATGCCGCCGCGCACGTACAGATCGGCCGGCAGCATCACGCCGAGCCAGTCGTCGAGCGATTGGCGAAACGACGCCACCATGATCGCCATCGACACCATCAACGCGACGCTCGTCACCATCGCGGCCAGCGTCGCGCCGACACGTCCGGGTGCCGCACGCAGGTAGCGGAAGGCCAGCGCGGCGCAGACGTTTCGCGGCGCCGGTGCCGCGCGGAGCGCCGCCTGCGCGAGCCGCGGCAACACCAGGATGCCGCCGATGAGAATCGACGCGATCGCGCAGTAGCCGAACAGCGGCAGATCGTCGATGGGCGGCAGGAAGGACGCAGCGATGCCGACCGCGATCAACGCCCATCCCCATGCGCTCGAATGCGGTTGCGCAGGCGACAAATCGGAATCGCTGGCCTTCAACGCTGCAGCGGGCGCGGCCTTCGCGGCTTCTCGCGCAGGGCCGAGGCTGCCCGCGATCGCGGCGGCGATGCCCAGCGTCGCGAACGCCAGCATTGAAACCGGCTCGATGGCAAGCGCAAACTCGCGTCCGCGGAAAAAGCCCGCGCCGAGATCCGGTCCGAAGCGGCGCAGTGCGAACCAGGCGAGCCAGTAGCCTGCAACGAGTCCGACGGCGGCGCCGATGGCGCCGAGCAGCGCCGCTTCGCCGATCACCGATCGGACGAGTTGCGCGCGTGTCAGTCCGAGCGTGCGCAGCAGCGCAAATTGCGGCCGCCGGCGTGCGACCGCCAGTGTCTGCGTCGCGAACACCAGCATGCTGCCGGTGAACAACGCGACCAGCGCGAGCACGTTCAGGTTGACGCGATAAGCGCGCGAGAGGCGCGCCGTCGCGTTCGCGCTCGATTCGGGCGGCGCAACGTCGACGCCCGGCGGAAGGAGGGCTTGCAGCCGCCGCTCGACGACACCGCGATCGGCGCCGGGTGCGAGGCGAATATCGATGTGCGTCAGGCGGCCCGCACGGTCGAAGCGATCCTGCGCCGCAGCGATGTCCATCACCGCATAACGCAGCGGCCCGACCGCGCCGGAGACTCCCGCGACCCGCAGCGCGACATCGCGCAGCCCCGACTCGACGACGACGATGTCGCCGGTCTTCACATCGAGCCATCGCGCGGCGGCGGCGCTCGGAAACAGCGTGTCGCCGCGCAGCGCGTCGAGACGATCGCCGCTCGCCGCGACGAGCGCGGGATTGATTGCGGCGGCGCGAAACGCGTCTACGCCGAGCACCGTGAGCGGCTCGTTGCGGTCGCGCGACTTTGACGTCGACTTCGACGACGGGACTCGCTACGGCTACACCGTCGGCTTGCGCGAGCAACGGGTAGAGCGATTCGTCGAAGCCGGCGCGCGGGCCGCGCACTTCGAGGTCGGCGTCGCCCGACAGCGTCGCGAGCCCGGCTGCAAGCTCGCCCACGGCAGCGCGGTTGATGAGTTCGACGGCATCGCCGAGCGCGATCCCGAATGCGATCGCAACGATCGCCAGCAGCGCGCGTCCGCGCAACGCGCCAAGGCCGCCGCCGATCACGGAACGCACGACGAGGGTCCGGTTCAGCAAGTCTATTGCCCGAGCCTGTCGGCATTCACCGTGTGGATCGACCGGTTCGGATGATGTCCGGTGTGAGCGTAGACGCCGTCACTCGACGTCGTCCACATGCGCAGCGTGCAGACCGTCGGCCGTCAACCGGTAGACCCGGTCGGCCGACATCGCGGCGGCGCGCGAATGCGTGGCCAGGATCCCGGCGGCGCCGTTGTGCTTGACCGCATCGCGCAGCAGCGCGATCACCTGGGCCGCCGTGGCGGGATCCAGATTGCCTGTCGGCTCGTCCGCGAGCACCAGGGCGGGCCGATGCACGAGCGCACGCGCGATCGCGACACGCTGCAATTCGCCGCCCGACAACTCGCGCGGAGGACTCGCCGCGCGTCCTTCGAGCCCGACGGCCGCCAGCATTTCGGCCACGCGCGCGTCTTCGGCTGCGCCACGCCGTCTCTGCAGCGCGAGTGGCAGTGCAATGTTGTCGGCGACGCTCAAATACGGCAGCACATGGAATGCCTGGAACACGAAGCCCATCCGCGTGCGCCGAAGCACGGTCAGGGCATCGTCATCCTGCGAAAGATAATCGACACCGTCGACGACGACCGTGCCGGCGTCTGCGCGCTCGAGTCCCGCGACGACGTTCAGCAGCGTCGACTTGCCGACTCCCGACGCACCGACGATCGCGACGTACTCGCCGGCAGCAACGGAGAACGCAAGGTCGGTGAAGATGCGCCGCGGCGCGGGACCTGCGAACGATTTGGCAACGGCGCGTAGCTCGACCACGCGCCGAGTTTATCGCGGGGGCAGTTCGCCTGCCGCGCTCACGCCTCGCCCGCCGCGCTCACGCCTCGCCTGCCGCGCTCACGCCTCGCCCGCCTCGCTCACGCTTGCGCCGGGATGAAGCGCAGGGCGACGCCGTTGTTGCACCAGCGCATGCCGGTCGGCTCGCGGACCGTCGTCGAATACGTGACCGTGATGGCCGCCGCACTTCGCGCAGTGGTATTCGGTGCGCGGCAGGATCATCTTGTGGTCGTCCTTCGACGCGAACGCGTTCGGAATCGTCGTGAAATAGCTGGGCCATCCGGTGCCGCTCTCGAACTTCATCGCGGAGGTGAAAAGCGGCAGCGCGCAACCCGCGCAGACAAAGACGCCGGGACGATGCTCATCGTTGAGCGGACTCGTGAACGGGTGCTCGGTGCCCTCGTGGCGCAGCACATCGTAGGCGGCCGGAGTGAGCAGCTTGCGCCATTCGTCATCGCTTTTCACGAGCGGCGTCGCGTCGGACGCAACCTTCGCGTTCGGCGCGAGCAACGTCTTCCAATTGCGCTGGAGGTCTTCGACGGTCTTGTTCTTCGGCACGGCGCGAGGCAGGTATTGCGCGAGCACGGCGCTCGCGGGCGCGAGCAGCGCGGTGGCAAGTCCCTGCAGCAGCAGACGGCGGTTCATCGGCAAACTCCGCAAGTGGGTCGATCGATTGGACGCCTGGGCGCCAAGCATGGTTCCGCGCCGGTGCGCGGCCCGTCGGCTCTCAGTCGCTGCGCGAGGGGCTTCCCTTACGCGCCTCCCGTACGCGGCTCGATCGGAGCGCGGCGATCGTCGTCGACACCCCAGACGTCGCGGACGACGTCGCGCAGCGCGTGGAGCGCCGGCTCCCGCTCGCGCTCGGCAGGATAGATGAACTGAAGCCGGGTAGGGACCCGGATGTCGCGCCAGATCGCCAGCTCGCCCTTGGCAGCGTCCGCGGTGGCGAGATCTTCGCGCATCAGGGCGACGCCCAATCCGGCCGCGACAAGCGAGTTGATGACCGCCTCGTGATCCGCCTCGACGCGGCGCACCGGCGCAATGCCGTGCTCATCGAAGAGATCGGTCGCGAGGACGTGATGGGTGCTGATCGCCGGCGTCATGATCCAGGGCTCGGCCGCGATCGCTTCCCACGTCGCGTCGGCGAGCCGCGCGGCCCACGCCGTCGGGACGACGATGCGAAACGCGAACTCGCGGAGCGCGACCGACGCGACCGCCGGGTGGGCAACGCTGCCGTAGTAGAACGCCGCGTCGAGCTCACCGTCGCGGACCTTTGCGAATGCGACGCCCGAAATTTCGTGGTGCACATCGATTTCGAGCAACGGGAAACGGTCGACCGCGCGGCGCAGCACGTCGCCGAGCCGAACGAGTTCGGGATCCGCGACGGTCCCGAGCCGAACGCGGCCGGCAACTTCGCCGCGTAATGCCAGCGCCTGGCTGCGCATCGCCTGCGCCGCGCTGATCGCGCGCTCGGCTTCGGGCAGCAGCTGGCGACCCGCCGCAGTCAGCGCCATCCCGCCCGAGCCACGATCGAACAACACGACCGAAAGCTCGTCTTCGAGGGCCTTGATCTGGGCGGAGAGCGCCGGCTGGCTTGCGTGCAGGCGTTCGGCGGCGCGCGTCAACTGACCCAGTTCCGCGACGGCCGCAAAGCTTCTCAATTGATAGAGCTCCATCGGATGCAGGCACGAAAGATGTGGAAGACGTTGATTATCCGCCAAAAATGGTGCGGTGCAACCTGAATTTTTGTTCCATTTGAATTATCTATGTGACTGATCAAAAAGGACGAATTGACCAGGCCGACGAGCGTCCCTATCTTGCACTTGTGCGTCGCAATATTCGTGGCGCACATGTTTGACCTTTGCGCCCATCGGCGCACGCAAGGAACCAGGTGCATGCGAAACCATGAAATCACGTCGCCTAGCGCGGCGGAACTCTACTTCAACGAAAGCATTTTCGGACAGCTCTGCACGCTGTTCGCCGAGACGCTCGGAAAAACGGAGCGCAGCGGACGCCAGGCGCACCCGCAACGAGCCCAATCCAACGGGCACGGAATACATCCGAAGCGGGAAACGGCGCACGCGCCGACCGCTTCCCCGCAGCGAAGAACGCTGTTCGAGCGCGTCGACGCATGGTTCTGGCGCCAGCAGCAAGAGGACCGCGAGGCGTATCTCGCACGCTCCCGTGACGTATTCGAGCTCGAACAGCGCATCAAGGCGCTCGAGCGCGGCGAGATTGCGCGCTATTACTGACGTCCCGAGCCGGCGCGCGTCTTAAGCTTCGGGTCGCGTGCCGCGCTTTCGCTTCGCGTTACAGCAGACCTTCGAGGAGCTGAACGTCGACGGGCGTGCCGGCGGCGAGGTTTCCGGTGTCCGCCGGCAGCACGATGAAGCAGTCGGCCTGCGACATCGACGATAGAATGCCCGATCCCTGGTCGCCGGTCGTGCGTACCTGCCAGCCGTCGGCGGCGTCGCGCGACAGGATTCCCCGCTGGAACTCGGTGCGACCCGGCGCCTTGCGGATCGGCGCGGCGAGAACCGCCTTGAACATCGGCGTCGGCGCGACGTTGCGACGTCCCTGCAGCGTCAGCAGCGCGTCGCGGACGAATTCGTAGAACGTCACCATCACCGATACCGGATTGCCCGGCAGTCCGAAAAAGTGCGCGTCGCCGATCTTGCCGTACGCGAGCGGCCGGCCGGGCTTCATCGCGATTTTCCAGAACAGCACCTCGCCGAGCTTGCCCAGCAGTTCCTTGACGAAATCGGCTTCGCCGACCGAAACGCCGCCCGACGTGATGACGACATCGGCGGTTGCAGCGGCCGTGCGAAACGCGCGCTCGAGGAGTTCCGGCACGTCGGGGACCACGCCCATGTCGACGGCGTCGCAGTTGAGCCGCCTCAACATGCCGTACAACGTGTAGCGATTGCTGTCGTAGATTTCGCCCGCGCCGAGCGGCTGGCCAACCGATCGGAGCTCGTCGCCGGTGGAAAAGAACGCGACGCGCAGCTTCCGGTAGACGCTCACTTCGTTGACGCCGAGCGACGCGAGCATTCCGAGCTCCGCGGGCCGCACCGGTTGCCCGGCGCGAAACACCATTGCGCCACGCTTCAGGTCTTCGCCGGCAAACCGGCGATTCTGTCCCGCCTTGGTCACGGCACCCGCGGCGACCGTCACACCGCCCGGCGTCTCCGTCGCGCGTTCCTGCATCACCACCGTATCCGTGCCGCGCGGCATCACGCCACCGGTGAATATGCGCACCGCTTCGCCCGGCGCCACGTCGCCGGCAAACGGCTTGCCCGCGAACGACTCGCCGATGCGGCGCAACGGCGTATCGGTTGACGTGTGCAGATCGCCGAAGCGCACCGCCCATCCGTCCATCGCCGAGTTGTCGTGCCCCGGCACGTCGAACGGCGATTCGATGTCGGCGGCGAGCACGCGATCGAGCGCTGCGCGGATATGCACGCGTTCGACGGCGGCGATCGGCGTCAGGAATTCGCCGATCAGCGCGCGTGCGCGCTCGACCGGCAGCGAGTTCGGATCGTAATCGTCGGCGCAGGAGAGATCGCGCAGCGTTCGGGTCGCTTCCATCGACAGGGTGTCCACCAGCCGTTTCCGAAAATGCGATTCTAGGCCTTCGCGCGCGGCACGACCGTACGGAAATCGTGCAGCGCGAGCCAATCAGTGAATCGACTTCGCGTTGGCGGCAAGCTCCGCCACGGTGTTGATGTTCCGGAAGGCGTCGGCTTCGTCGTCGAACGCGACTTCGGTGGTGGGCAGCGACGCATACCACGCGTCGATCTTGCGGCCGCCTTCGCCCAGGAACCGCTCGAGATGTCCCAGGACCGCGCAGCGCACCAGCGCGAACACCGGGTGGGGCTGCGTGAACGTTCTGGCGACAGCCACGTCCGCCGTCGCCGCCGCGAGCGCGACCGAGAGCCTCGCGGCGAGGTCGGCCGGGAGGAACGGCGAATCGCAAGGACTCGTCAGCACGAACGGCGTCATCGCGGCCGTCAGGGCCGCATGCAGCCCCGCGAGCGGACCGGCGAAACCGCCAATCGCGTCGGCGAACACCGGATAGCCGAAGGCCGCGTAGCGATCGTGGTTCTGGTTCGCGTTGATGATCAGCGCACCGACTTGCGGCGCGAGCCTCGCAATCACGTGGGCGACAAGCGGCTGCCCGTCCAGCTCGACGAGACCCTTGTCCACCGTTCCCATCCGGCGTCCCTGACCGCCCGCCAGCACGACGCCGGTGATGTCAGCGCGCGGGATCGTCATCGGTGGAGACGCGAAAGCGTTCGGCACCCGTGAAGAGCAGATAGTGCCGGTTCGTCGCGCGGCCGATCATCGTCATGCCGACCTTCAGTGCGATCTCGTGGCCCATCTGCGTCAGGCCGGAGCGCGAGACGAGAAACGGAATGCCCATCTGCGCGGCCTTGATCACCATCTCGGACGTCAGGCGCCCGGTCGTGTAGAAGATCTTGTCGCCGCCTTCTTCGCCGTCGAGCCACATCTGGCCGGCGATCGCGTCGACCGCGTTGTGCCGACCGACGTCCTCGACGAACATCAGGATGTCCGAATGGGCGCCGGCATTCGTCGCAAGCGCGCAACCGTGCACGGCGCCGGCCTGCTTGTAGATCGTTTCGTGCACGCGCACCTTGTCGAGCAGCTCATAGAGCGCATCGCGCGTCAGCGTCGCCCCATCGGGTAGCCTCACGTTGTCGATGTCCTCCATCAGATCGCCGAATACGGTGCCCTGGCCGCAGCCGCTCGTCTTCGTGCGCCTGGACGTTTTCGCCTCGAGGTCCGCGAGCCCGTGGCGCGTCTTCACGGCGACCGAATTCGTCTCCCAATCCACCTGCACCGAGAGAATTTCGTCGAGACGCTTGACCAGCCGCTGGTTGCGCAGATAGCCGATCGTCAGCGCTTCGGGCGCGGCGCCGAGCGTCATCAGCGTCAGGATTTCCTGCCGGTCGACATACAGCGTCAGCGGATGCTCGCCCGCGATCGGTACATCGCGCAGGACTCCGTGCTCGTCGACGGCCGTGACGTCGAACGTCGACGGACGCGCAGCGCTCGTCAGCAGCGGACGCTTGCGCGCCGGCGCGGGCTTCGACACCGCGGGCTTTGCCGGTGCGAGCTTCGCCGGTGCGGGCTTCGCTGCGCGCGGCGCGCTCGATGCTGGACGCGCAATACCCAACTATCCCCCGATGTACGACATTTCGACCTTCGGCGCGCGGGCCGTTTCCGCGGTACGAAGCTCGGAATAGCGGTCGCTGCGGCGGCGCCAGATAGCGGCGATCGCGTTGCCGATCTGCGCGTCCGACCACGATTCGCGCAGCAGCGCGCGCAGATCGTAGCCGCTGTCCGCGAACAGGCACGTGTACAGCTTGCCGTCCGTGGAAAGCCGCGCGCGCGTGCAATCGCGACAGAACGCCTGCGTCACCGACGCGATGACGCCGATTTCGTTGCCGTTGTCGCGGTAGCGCCAGCGCTGCGCGACTTCGCCGGTGTAATTCGGATCGACGGGCTCGAGCGGATATGCCCGATCGATTGCCGCGACGATTTCCGAGGCGGGCACGACGTGATCCATGCGCCAGCCGTTCGTGTGGCCGACATCCATGTATTCGATGAAGCGGACGATGTGGCCGCTGTCCCGGAAATGCCGCGCCAGCGGAACGATCGCATGCTCGTTCATGCCGCGCTTGACGACCGCGTTGATCTTGACCGGCGTCAGGCCCGCCGCGTGCGCGGCGTCGATGCCGTCGAGCACGCGCCGAACCGGAAAATCGACGTCGTTCATCGCGCGAAACGTCGGATCGTCGAGCGCGTCGAGGCTGACGGTCACGCGCCCGAGGCCCGCGTCGCGCAGCGTCTGCGCCTTTTTCGCGAGCAGCGCGCCGTTCGTAGTCAGCGTGAGGTCGACGCCGTCGAGCGACGCGAGCATTCCGACCAGGCGCTCGAGATTGCGCCGCAGCAGCGGCTCGCCGCCAGTCAGACGGATCTTGCGCACACCTTGCCGCACGAAGATCGTCGCAACGCGCGTGATTTCCTCGAACGTCAGCAGTTCGGCGTGCGCCAGGAACGGAAAATCGCGCGCCGTACACGTCTTTGGGCATGCAATAGACGCAGCGGAAATTGCAGCGGTCGGTGACCGAGATGCGCAGATCGCGCAGCGGCCGGCCGCGCGTGTCGTGCGGGAGAGTCTCGTCTGCGACTGCCGTCCCCGCAGCTTCACGGACGAACGCGTCCCGCGCGGCGGCGCCGTCGGCGCGTCGCGTGTCGGTAAGCGGTATGACGGTGGCCATGGCGAGCGAGTCCATGTTAGCAGAGCAGCAGTCGATGAATGCGGCAACGATGTATGATCGTCCGACGCGCCCGTTCGTTGCAGCATGCGGTGAGCAATAACCCCTACGCCAATGACGACATTGCGCCAGCCCGTCGACGTGATCATGGAGCGAATTCCGCTCCAGAGCCGCTGGGCTAGCGAACGGTGGCAACCGGCGGCGGTCGAAATGGCCACGGCGGCATCCGCTGATACGGCAGCCGTCGATATCGTTCCCGGCGCGAATCCGTCGGCGCCCGCCGACGCGAGCGGCAACCGCTGGCGATGCAGCGGTTTCGAGATCGAGTTGCACAGGACCGAAGCGGAGGGCTATTACCTGAACATCACGGCGCCCGATCCGCGGATTTTCGTCATGTGGCGGTTTTTCGACGACGGGGTGATTCCACCCGCGCGTCCTGTCCTCGTGACTGTGAGCTACAACCAGGCCGGGCGGTTCATGGATGGCGGCGAAACGGTGGATGGAGTGCCGATGCTTCCCGCAATTGCCGACTGGATGCGCGAATTCGTCGCCGTCCACTACAAGCCGGAGCCGCGGCGCAAGGTCAAGCGCAATGATCCGGTGGGCGACGAGGCATTACGCCGCGACCGCGACCGGCGGTCGGAGTAGTCCGGACGATGGCTGACGATCCCGTCAGTCGCGCGCGTTTTTCGCTGCGGCGGTGGTCCCGACGCAAGGTCGAGGCTGCGGGCGAGCGAAGCCGTTCGCAACGCGCGCCGAACCCTGCAGCCGAGGTCGCCCCTGCGCCCGCAGACGCTTCCGGCGCCGCCGTCGCGACCGTCGCGGCGGATCAACCGCCGGCCGCGGCGCACGAGACCCCGCAAGCGCTCGCACCCGACAGACTCGCGGGGTCGCCCGTTGCGGAGCCGGCGCTTCCGCCGCCCGAGTCGCTGACGTTCGATTCGGACTTCACGCCGTTCATGCGGCCGGGCGTCGACGCGAACGTGCGGCAAAGCGCGGTGCGCAAGCTGCTGCGCGATCCGCGTTTCAACGTGATGGACGGCCTCGACGTCTACATCGACGACTACTCGATCGAGAGCCCGATCGAACCCGAGCTGGTCCGCACGCTGATGCAGGCGCGCTACATTTTCAATCCACCGCAGACGCGCGTGAACGAACAGGGCTTCGTCGAAGACATCCCGTCTTCGCCGGCCCCGGGCGGCGACACCGCAACCAATGCCGCGCAGGAGAATGAGTCCGCGGACGCCGCTGCAATGCCGGTCGAGAATATCGATGTCGCCCCGCCGATCGAGCCCGCGGAAGCGATCCCCGTCGGACGCGCGGATGTCGCCCAGTCGATCGAGCCCGCCGATGCTGCGCTGCCGGGTGCTGCGCAAAGCGCGGGCACCGACAAGCCCGTAAGCATCGCGCGATGACCGTTGCCGACAAGACCATCGTCCTGTGCACGTGCAACGGCACGATGCCGCTCGACCGCGACGCCATTGCGCGCGCGACCGGCATGGAGCCGTCGCCACTGCATACGGCGATGTGCCAGAAGGATCTGGCCCGTTTCAAGGATGGCGCCGCGGGAGACCTGATCGTCGCGTGCACGCAGGAGCAGCGATTGCTCGGTGAAGTTGCCGGTGAGGCGAGTGCGGTGCGATCGATCCAGTTCGTCAACATTCGCGAAACGGCCGGCTGGTCTGCCGAGGCGCCGCGGGCGACGCCCAAGATTGCCGCTCTGCTCGCCGCCGCCGCACTGCCGGATCCCGAGCCGGTCCAGAGCATCGGCTACAAGTCGGAAGGACAGTTGCTGATCATCGGCCCGCTCGATGCGGCGCTGCGCTGGGCCGATGCGCTGCGGCCCGCGTTGTCGGTCACTGTCCTTGCCACGCATGCGAGCCCGGACGTCGCGTTGCCCGGCCTGCGCGATTTCCCGGTGATGTCCGGGCGGCTCGAGCGCCTCGACGGATGGCTCGGCGCGTTCGACGCGCAGTGGTCACAGGAAAATCCGATCGATCTCGACGTTTGCACGCGCTGCAACGCCTGCGTGAGCGCCTGTCCGGAGCACGCGATTTCGTGGAACTTCCAGGTCGATCTGGACCGGTGCAAGGATCACCGCGCTTGTGTCACGGCCTGCGGCGTCATCGGCGCGATCGACTTCGACCGCCGCGACACGGCGCGCACGGCACGCTTCGATGCGGTGCTGGATCTGCAACCGGAGCGATGGTTCAAGCAACACCAGCCACCGCAGGGTTATTTTGCGCCGAGCGCCGATCCGCTGGCACAGGCGAAGGTCGCCGCCGAGATTGCGCTATCGGTCGGCGAATTCGAAAAGCCGAAATATTTTGCATACAAGCCGTCGATCTGCGCACACAGCCGCTCGCAGAAAGCCGGCTGCAACCTGTGCATCGACATCTGCTCGACGGTCGCGATTCGCGCCGATGGCGACCACATCGCCGTCGAGCCGCATCTTTGCATGGGTTGCGGCGCTTGCACGACCGTGTGCCCGTCGGGCGCGCTGATGTATGCCTATCCGACCGCAGCCGATCTCGGCACGCGGATGCGAGCGATGCTCGGCACCTACGAGCGGGCAGGGGGCCGCGACGCGGGCTTGCTGCTGCACGCCGCGGACGCGCAACCGGTGCTCGAATCGCTGGCGCGCCGCGGGCGCGGCCTGCCGGCGCGGATGATTCCCCTCGATGTCGAGCACGTCGCCTCGGTGGGGATCGACCTCTGGATGGCCGCGCTCGCATGGGGCGCGAGCCACGTCGCCGTGCTGGCAACGGGCCGCGAGGCGCCGCAATACCGTGACGCGCTGCGCTTCCAGATGTCGATCGCGCAAACGATCGCGAACGCGCAGGGGTACCAGGGCGTGCATTTCCGGCTGGTCGACGCGAGCGTCGACGACGTCGACCGCGCGCTGTGGGAATGGCCCGTGGCGCTGCCGCCGCGGGTTCCCGCGACATTCGCGGCGACGAGCGACAAGCGGCGGACGCTCTCACTTGCGTTCGATCACCTCGCCCACCATGCGCCGGTGCCGCAGACGACGATTCCGCTGACGGCGGGCGCGCCGTTCGGATCACTGGACATCGACCGCGATCGCTGCACGATGTGTCTCGCCTGCGTCGCTTCGTGCCCGGAAGCGGCGCTGCTCGATCACGCGGAGTCGCCGCAGCTGCGGTTCATCGAAAGCAACTGCGTACAGTGTGGTCTTTGCGCCAACACGTGCCCGGAACAGGCGATCACGCTCGTGCCGCGCCTGCAACTGACGCCCGAAGCGCGCGCGCCGCGCGTGCTGAACGAGGCGGCGATCTTTGCGTGCACGCGCTGCGGCAAGCCGATGGGAACCCGGAAGCTCGTCGAATCGATGGTCGAACGCCTGCGCGGTCATTCGATGTTCGCCGCTGAAGGAGGAATCGAGCGGCTCAAGATGTGCGCCGACTGCCGGGTCGTCGATCTGATGACCAATGAACGGACCGTGGATATCCGGAATCTATGAGCGCCGCGGCGCAATGCTTCCCCTCCGGGAGCCGCGCAGCGCCGACAGCCGCAGGCGTGGGGGCCGACGCATGACCGCGGCGGGCGTCGCGCTCGCGCACCCGCTGACCCCGGAGGATCGCAGCCGAGCCGAATTCTATGCGCTGCTCGCGCGCCTGTACGCCGATGCGCCCGACGCGAGGCTTCTGACGGCGATCGCGGGTGCGGAACATATGGAGGGTGATTCGGATCTCATTGTGGCGTGGCGTCGACTGGTCGACGCCAGCAGCGCCATGGATCCGGAAGCCGCCGCACAGGAATACACCGACCTCTTCATCGGCGTCGGCAAGAGCGAAGTGAACCTGCACGCCTCGCACTGGCTCTCGGGATTCATGATGGAGAGGCCGCTGGTGGAACTGCGCGGCACGCTCGGCGCGCTGGGTCTTTCGCGGCGCCCCGGCGTCGTGATGGTCGAGGATCACCTGTCCGCGCTGTTCGAAACCATGCGGCTGCTCATCGCGGGCCAAGACGAGCGACCGCCGTCGCCCGTTGCGACGCAGCGAGCCTTTTTCGAGCGCCATATCGTGTCCTGGGTGTTGCCGTGCTGCACCGCAATACGAAGCTCCGCTATTGCCAACTACTATGCGCGCGTAGCAGAATTCACGGAACAATACGTGGCGCTGGACCGTCACGCACTCGCCATGGAATGACATTACGCGTACGGAACCTGTTCGGAGGGACTGCCATGAGCGATGCATCGCACCGCGATATTCCTGCCGCGGCGCCACAATCGGCCGCACTTGCTCCCGATTCGAACCGCCGCCGCTTCCTGATGTTCGGGGCTGGCGCCGCCGGCGCCGCTGCCGCCGCTCCCGTGCTGGCCGCGCCGGCAGCAATCGTCGAGCCCGCCGATTCGAAGCCCCGCTCGCAGGGGTATCGCGAGACCGACCACGTCAATACGTACTACGAGACGACGCGCTTTTGAGCTTGCGATGAGTCCGGCGCACCGGTTATTTCGGATCGCAGTTCCGCACTAAGGCTTACGTCTTCAGACGGAGAAACGCCATGCTGCTCACGCGCAAGACCGATTCCGCCCGCGTCGCCGGCCCGCGGCTTTCCCGCGCGATCGGCGGCAGGATCGCGACGATGGATCGCCGCAGCTTCCTGAAGCGTTCCGGCCTTGCCGCCGGCGTTGGCGCGTTCGCGAGCCAGTTGCCGTACGGCACGATGGGCAAGGCGCAGGCGGCCGACGAATCCGCCAGCGTCAAGCGCGAGGTCCATCGCACCGTCTGTACGCACTGCTCGGTGGGTTGCGCGATCGACGCCGTCGTCGACAACGGCGTGTGGGTCCGCCAGGAGCCGGTGTTCGATTCGCCGATCAACCTCGGCGCGCATTGCGCGAAGGGCGCATCGATCCGCGAGCACGGACACGGCGAGCATCGGCTGAAATCACCGATGAAGCTCGTCAACGGCAAATACCAGAAGATCAGCTGGGAGCAGGCACTGAACGAAGTCGGGGACAAGCTGCTCGCGATTCGCAAGGACTCGGGTCCCGACGCGGTGTTCTGGGTCGGCAGCTCGAAGCACAGCAACGAGCAGTCGTACCTGCTGCGCAAGTTCGTGTCGTACTTCGGGACGAACAACATGGATCACCAGGCGCGCATCTGTCACTCGACGACCGTCTCCGGCGTGGCGAACACCTGGGGTTACGGAGCGATGACGAATTCGTACAACGACATGGGCAACACGAAGTGCGCGCTCTACATCGGCAGCAACGCCGCCGAAGCGCACCCGGTGTCGCTGCTGCACATGCTGCACGCGAAGGAGAACGGCGCGAAGATGATCGTCGTCGACCCGCGCTTCACGCGCACGGCGGCGAAGGCCGACTATTACGTGCGCCTGCGTTCCGGCAGCGACGTCGCGTTCCTGTTCGGCGTGCTGTACCACATCTTCAAGAACAACTGGCAGGACGACAAGTACATCCACGACCGCGTCTACGGCATGGACAAGGTCAAGGAAGACGTCATGGCGAAGTGGACGCCGGACAAGTGCGAGGAAGTGACCGGCGTGCCCGAGGCGGCCGTGTACAAGGTCGCCGAAATGATGGCGAAGAACCGCCCATCGACGCTCGTCTGGTGCATGGGGCAGACGCAGCACTCGACCGGCAACGCGTTCGTTCGCGCGTCGTGCATCGTCCAGCTCGCGCTCGGCAACATCGGCGTGTCCGGCGGCGGCGCGAACATTTTCCGCGGCCACGACAACGTGCAGGGTGCGACCGACATCGGTCCCAATCCGGATTCGCTGCCGGGCTACTACGGCGTGGCAGCGGGAGCGTGGAAGCACTTCGCGGCGGTCTGGGGCGTCGACTACGAGTGGATGAAGAAGCAGTTCGCGTCGCAGGCGATGATGGAAAAGCCCGGCATGACGGTGTCGCGCTGGATCGACGGCGTGCTGGAGCGCAACGAGCTGATCGACCAGGACAGCAATCTGCGGGCGCTGGTGTTCTGGGGCCACGCGCCGAACAGCCAGACGCGCGGCAAGGAAATGGTCGAGGCGATGAAAAAGCTCGATATCCTCGTCGTTGTCGACCCGTATCCGTCCGCGACGGCGGCGATGGCGGCGATGGTGCGCAAGGATGGCGTTTACCTGCTGCCGGCGTGCACGCAGCTCGAGACGTCCGGCAGCGTGACCGCCTCCAACCGCTCGCTGCAGTGGCGCGAGCGCGTGATCCGGCCGCTGTTCGAGTCGCAGACCGACCAGGCGATCATGTATGCGTTCGCGAAGAAATTCGGATACGGTCCCGAGTTCGTCAAGAACTATCAATTGTGGAAGCCCGACGGCGACGCGAAGCTCGAAGAGCCCACGCCCGAATCGGTGCTGAAGGAAATCAATCGCGCGACCTGGACGATCGGCTACACGGGCCAGTCCCCCGAGCGGCTGAAGCTGCATATGAAGAACATGAACACGTTCGACGTCAAGACACTCCGCGCGACCGGCGGTCCGTGCGACGGCGATTACTTCGGGATGCCGTGGCCCTGCTACGGAACGCCGGAAATCAAGCACCCGGGCTCGCCGAATCTGTACGACGAATCGCGCAGCATGATGAACGGGGGCGGCTGTTTCCGCGCGAATTTCGGCATCGAGCGCGACGGCGTCAGCCTGCTGGCCGAGGACGGCTCGTATCCGAAGGACAGCGAGCTGACGACCGGCTATCCCGAATTCGATCACGTGCTGATGAAGAAGCTCGGCTGGTGGGACGAGCTCACCGACGTGGAAAAGAAGGCCGCCGAAGGCAAGAACTGGAAGACCGATCTCTCCGGTGGCATCCAGCGGGTGACGATGAAGCACGGCGTCCACTTCTGGGGCAATGCGAAGGCGCGCGCCGTCGTCTGGAACTTCCCGGACGGCATCCCGCAGCATCGCGAGCCGCTCTATTCGCCGCGTCCGGATCTCGTCGCCAAGTACCCGACGCACGACGACAAGAAGACGTTCTGGCGCCTGCCGACGCTGTTCAAGAGCGTGCAGCAGGCGAACGTCAACGACAAGATCGCGGAGAAGTTCCCGCTGATCCTCACGAGCGGCCGACTGGTCGAATACGAGGGCGGCGGCGAGGAAACGCGCAGCAACAAGTGGCTCGCCGAGCTGCAGCAGGAGAACTTCGTCGAGATCAATCCGGAGGACGCGAACAATCGCGGCGTGCGCGACGGCGAATACGTGTGGGTCAAGACGCCCACGGGCGCGCAACTGAAGGTGAAGGCGCAGGTGACCAATCGCGTCGGCAAGGGTACGACCTTCATTCCGTTCCACTTCTCGGGCTGGTGGATGGGCAAGGACATGCTCGAGTTCTACCCGGAAGGCGCCGCGCCGATCGTCCGCGGCGAGGCGGTGAACACCGCGACGACGTACGGCTACGACTCGGTGACGATGATGCAGGAAACGAAGACCACCCTTTGCCAAGTGCAGAAATTCACCGCGTAAGCGAGGAGCGACGACCATGGCCAGAATGAAATTCCTGTGCGATGCCGAGCGCTGCATCGAATGCAACGGCTGCGTCACCGCGTGCAAGCAGGAGCACGAGATTCCATGGGGCGTGAATCGCCGGCGCGTGGTGACGCTGAACGACGGCGTGCCGGGCGAGCGCTCGATTTCCGTCGCCTGCATGCATTGTTCCGATGCGCCGTGCATGGCGGTGTGCCCGGTCGACTGCTTCTACAAGACCGAGGAAGGCGTCGTGCTGCACGACAAGGACCTCTGCATCGGCTGCGGGTACTGTTTCTACGCCTGTCCGTTCGGCGCACCGCAGTTTCCTCAGACCGGCGCGTTCGGCGTGCGCGGCAAGATGGACAAATGCACGTTCTGCGCGGGCGGCCCGGAACCCGATGGCTCGGAGGCGGAATTCCAGAAGTACGGCCGCAATCGGCTCTCCGAGGGCAAGCTGCCGGCGTGCGCCGAGATGTGCTCGACCAAGGCGCTGCTGGGCGGCGACGGCGACGTGCTGGCGGACATCTATCGCGACCGCGTCCTGCGCCGCGGCAAGGGCGCCGAAGTCTGGGGCTGGGCCACCGCGTACAAGGTCCCCGCCAATCCCGGAACGCCGCCGCCTGGCTATGCCCCCGGGGGCGCACCGCCTGCGGCACCCGGAGGAACCAAGTCATGATCGCGACGCGAACGCTGTGGATGGCGACGGTCGTCGCGTTTGCCGGCGCAATCGTCGCGGGATGCGGCGAGCGCCCGCAGGTGATCAGCTACAAGCAGGGCACCTATCAGGGTAAGCCCGATACTCCTGCTTACAGCAGCGCGCAGTTCAACGGGAATCGTCAGCAGTGGGAAGACGAGATGCGGACGCGCAACCAGGCGCAGAACGAATACAAGCGCATAGGCGGCTAGTCCGATGAACGCCAACACGTTCCTGCGAGGATCGCTCGTGCGGGGAACCCTTCCGCTGCTTGCGGCGCTTTGCATGACCACTGCGAGCACCGGATTCGCGCAGCCGCAGGCGGACGAGCCGCCGACCGCCACCGGCGCCGCGGCGGCGCAGCAGCAGCGACAGGTGACGCAGCCGCTCAACAACGAGCCGGTGTGGAAGGAAGTGCGGTCGGGCGCGCCGCAGACGACCACCGTACGGGGCCGCGAAACGAACGTGCTGATCCAGCCGGCCGGAGAAACGTGGCGCACGCTGCGCAACTCGATGGTATCGGTCTACGCCGGCTGGGCACTGGTCGTGATGTTGCTCGTGATCGCTGCGTTCTATTTCTGGAAAGGGACGATGCAGCTGCACGAGCCGCCCACCGGCCGCAAGATCCGGCGCTTCACGAACTGGCAGATGGCGATTCATTGGACGACCGCCACCGCGTTTTCCATCCTCGCGATCTCCGGACTGATCATCGTCTTCGGCAAGAACATCCTGCTGCCGCTGATCGGCTACACGCTGTTCTCGTGGCTCACGATCCTCGCGAAGAACCTGCACAACTTCATCGGTCCGCTGTTCCTCGTCTGCATCCTGCTGCTGTTCTTCACGTTCGTCCGCGACAACTTCTGGCGCCGCTACGATTGGAACTGGATCCGTCATTTCGGCGGGTTGTTCACGAAGCAGGACGTGCCGTCCGGGAGATTCAACGCCGGCGAGAAGGTCTGGTTCTGGGGCGGCGTGCTCGTGTTCGGCCTGGTCGTCAGCGCGAGCGGCCTCGTGCTCGACTTTCCGAATTTCGACCAGACGCGCAACACGATGCAGATCGCCAACATCATTCACCTGGTCATCGCATCGCTGTTCATGCTGGGCGCGCTCGGTCATATCTACATGGGCACGCTGGGCATGGCCGGCGCCTACGACGCGATGAGCAAGGGATACGTCGACGAAACCTGGGCGAAGGAGCATCACCTGTACTGGTACAACGATATCAAGGCAGGCAAGATCCCAGCCGCGTCCGACGATGCGCCGGTGCTGCGCGAGCGGCCGGCGTGATGCTCTCGACATCTGCTCTCCGGAGGCAACCGATGCAAACGACGATTCGTGCCGTGCTGGGCGCAGCGCTGGTGGTGGCGGTATTCGGCGCGGCGGTGGCCAAGCTGCCGGCGCCGCCGCCGATGACCGACGCGCAGAAAGCCGAAAAGGCCGCGAAGGACAAGGCCGCGGCAGACCTCGAGAAGGATCAGCTTACGAAGTCGCAGGATCGCGTCGTGCAGCACTATATCGCCCAGCAGAAGGCGAAGGGCGTGACGGTGACGCCGCAAATGCCATCGACGGCGGCACCCGCGGATGGCGGCAAGGGCCTGCCGGCGCAGCCGGAAAAAACCGGCGCGCATTCGCCCGCGAAGAAATAGCGGTCTGCGAACGCGAAACGGCCGCGGAGAACCCGCGGCCGTTTGCATTGGGTGCGTCCGGACGATGGACAGGAAACGGGACCGGCGCTACCCCTTGCACGATGGACCCGTATTTGTGATAATGAGAACGATTCCCAGTCGTATTGAAGGAGATGGACCTTGTACGTGTGCATCTGCAACGCGGTCAGTGACGACGAGATCCGGGGCGCAATCGCCCTGGGTGCGCGCTCGCTCGCCGACTTGAAGGCGACGCTGGGAGTCGCCGCTTGCTGCGGTCGCTGTGCCGATTGCGCGCGAGGCCTCGTCGGCGAACCCTGTCCCGGAGCCTCCGGACACGCCGCCGGCGACGATTGACGCCCTTCGCCGGCCGCCCATCACGATGGCAGCGGCGACTCGAATCCATTAGCCTAGCGGTTGCGGCGTCGGCGGGAGACAGCCCGCGTGCCGCATCAGACGGAGCGAGTGACCATGAAGGGCGACAAGAAAGTCATCGAGCATCTCAACAAGGTGCTGACCAACGAGCTCACCTCGATCAACCAGTACTTCCTGCACTCGCGCATGTTCGAGAACTGGGGCCTGAAGCGACTTGCGGAGCACGAACACCACGAATCGATCGACGAGATGAAGCACGCCGACAGGCTGATCGAGCGCATACTTTTTCTCGAAGGACTGCCGAACCTGCAGAATCTGAACAAGCTGCTCGTCGGCGAAGAGCGTCGAGGAGGCGCTGAAGTGCGACCTGAAGCTAGAGATGCACGCGCATCCGATGCTGAAGACCGCGATCGCGTACTGCGAAGAGTGCGGCGACTACGTCTCGCGTGAGCTGTTCGAGGACATCCTCGAGAGCGAGGAAGAGCACATCGACTGGCTCGAGATCCAGCTCGATCTCATCGCCAGGGTCGGGCTGCAGAACTACATGCAGTCGCAGATGAAGCCGGTGTCGTCGTAGGCGTGACGTGATCGACGGCGCAGATCTTCGGCAAGGTCAGAGCTGATCCTCGATCGGCAGCAGGCCGTAGAGGTCGACCAGCAACTCTCGCTGGCGGTCGTCGCCCGGTTCACTGGTGTAGACGATCGGCTCGCCATCCTTGACGCTTTGCCAGACCAGGTGATGGGGATCGGAGGCATCGTTCTGTAGCGCAAGGACGAAGCTGTTCGATGGGCTCGCGATCGTCTCGAAGCGCGATGCCACCTGGCGGGCGAGCTCCGGGCTCTGGATCATCAGGCCGATCTCCGTATTGAGATGCAGCGAGCGCCGGTCGAAATTGGCCGACCCGATGAAAATCTTCTGCCGGTCGAATACGTAGGCCTTTGCATGCAGCGAGAACTGCCCCGAGCTCGGCGTCTTGAGAACGCCGCCGCCGGGGCGCGGATTTCCCGGGAGCGGCTTGACCTCGTAGAGCTCGATGCCCGCCTCGAGCAACGGCACGCGATAGCGTCGGTAGCCGGCGTGCACGGGCAGGACGTCGGTCGACAGCAGCGAGTTCGTCAGCACGCGCACGCGGACGCCCCGCGCGCGGAGTGTCTTCAGCATGTTGGCGCCGGCCGTGCCCGGCACGAAGTAAGGCGAGACGACCAGCAGCTCGTTCTTGACGTCCTTCGCGGCCTCGATCAGGCGGTGGCGGAACAAGCCGCCGACCGTGTCGCCGGCTTGGACGCTGGACTTGTCCGGGCTGTCCGCCAGCACCTCGGCCTTGGCCCATGTCACGCCGGTATCGTTGTTCAGCAGGCCGGCGAATGGGTTGCCGCTGCGTTGCGCCCGCACCTGATCGCTGTCGCGCATCGCGTCGAGATGCTCGGCGAGGTCCTGCTCCATCTGCCGCAACTGCGCAGCCGTCGGCGCCGACTCGAACAACGCGTGCACGGGTATGGACAGCGAGCTGTTCCAGTACGCGTCGAAGCTCTTCGACAGATCCCGCACGATCGGGCCGAGTGCAAAGACGTCGTAATCGCCGAACTGCGGCTCGTCGCCGGTATCGAAATACGCATCGCCGATGTTGCGGCCGCCGACGAGCGCAATCTCGTTGTCGACGATGTAGAGCTTGTTGTGCATCCGATAATCGAGCCGGCTGGCGGTGAGCGCGAACTCGGTGTACCGGAGCACAGCGAGGGATCCACGGTAATAGAACGGGTTGTACAGGCGCACGTCGATGTTGGGGTGCGCAGCCAGCAGCCGGATCCGATCGTCCTGCCCGCGCGCCTGGGTATCGTCGATCAGCACGCGCACGCGAACGCCACGGCCCGCAGCGCGCAGCATCGCGCTCATCAACAGCTTGCCGCTGTCGTCGTCCTCGAAGATGAAATACTGGACGTCGAGCGTGCGCTGCGCGCTGTCGGCCATCTGCAGCCGCAGCGTGAACGCCGCGCTGCCGCTCGCGAACAGGCGGAATCCCGACAGGCCCGGATGCGCGTTTGCGCGCGCCTCGATCTTGCGGCCGATCGCCGTGTCCTCGGGATGGGCAAGCGCGGTCGTCGCATCCTTCGGCACGTCGGCGCCCGGCGGCATCATGGCGCACGCCCCGAGCAGCGCTGCGAACAGGGCGGCGAGACAGGTCTTGGTGCGGGTCATGGGGTGACGTCGAGGCATCGGGACCACGCGCAACGCGCTCCGCAAAGCGAAACAGGAATCCCTTGAAGATCGCAGCTTCCGTGCCGGCGCGCCGTCGGGCAGACACCGACTGCCGGATAGGTGCGATGCCCGGGTTTTCGTCGGAGGCGTCCTACCCGATCGCGATCGCGTTCATTTTCCTGGCTTGCGGACAAGCTGCTTTTGGAACGCGACATCATTCCTGGTCAGGCGGCGCACCGCTTGCGGGCCCATCGCGTCGACCTGCCGCACGAAATCATCGAGGGGAAGCGAGTCCGAAACCCTCTTTGTGCCGCCTTCGACCCGCATGCTTATGAAGAAGAGGCCATCGCCCGTCCGGGTCATCACATAGCGCTCGGTGCTCCGGGCGTTGAGTCTCGCTACCGCAGCCGATGCGCGGGTCGTGCGCATGCTCTCTCCTTTGTCTCGATCGTCAGCGCGACAGCGATCGGATCGGTCATTCGACGTCGACCGGTCCTCGCGCGGCCTTCGTGCGGCCCCGCCGGACCTTCTCGTTCACGCGTCGGCGCTGCGACGCCCTGGTCGGCCGCGTGGGCTTGCGAAGCGGCTGTTCGATGGCGGCGGCATCGACAAGGCGCTGCAGACGCGCCAGCGCGTCATCGCGATTTCGCTCCAGGCTGCGAAAGCGTTGCGCCTTGATATTGAACACTCCGTCGCCACTCATGCGCGAATCGCGTCGTCCGAGCAGCCGCTGCTTGACTGAATCGGGCAGTGATGATGCCGCCACGTCGAAGCGAAGATGAACGGCGTTCGACACCTTGTTGACGTTCTGGCCGCCCGCGCCCTGGGCGCGCACGGCCACGATTTCGATTTCCTGCAGGCGAATGGCGATCAACGTCGATCCTTCAGTACAATCCGAAGACGATTGTCGCCCGAGGAGCGCTGCGTGCGCTACATGGAGCTCGGACGTATCGTTCCCTTCCGATTCGACCTGGAGTCCTGATGTTCCCCATCCTGCAACGCGGGCCGCTGTTCCGGGCGAGCCTTGTCATTGGAATCGGCCTGGCCTTCGGCCTCGCCGGCTGCGCCACGACGCCATCGCAAGACGCGCGGGCCGCGACCGAACGCTACCAAAGCGCGATCGCGAGCCCGCTGCGAACCGACCAGGATCGGCGCACGGATGCCGAGCGCCATCCCGCCGAATTCCTGCCGTTCACGCAAGCGACCCCTGGCATGCGCGTCATGGATGTCTCCGCGGGTGGCGGCTACACGTCGCAATTGCTCGCGCTCGTGGTGGGTCCCGGCGGCATGGTCCTGGCGCAGGCACCAAAACCCGGACCGACGCTCGTCAAGCGACTCGCCGACCATCCACAAGCCAACCTCGTCGTCGTGGCGCGTCCGTTCGACGATCCGATTCCCGACGGGACGCCGCCGCTGGACTTGATCACGCTTGTCCAAAACTATCACGACATCACGTACCTCCCGGTCGATCGCGCGAAAATGAACCAGCGGTTATTCGCGGCGCTGAAGTCCGGTGGGCACTTCGTCGTCATCGACCATTCGGCGAAGCCTGGGGCCGATATCGGCGTAGGGAAGACGTTGCATCGAATCGACGAAGCCATCGTGCTTGCCGAAGTGCGTCGGGCCGGCTTCGTCCTCGAAGCCGAAAGCAATTTCCTGCGCAACCCTGCCGACACGCGCGAGGAATCGTCGGGCCAGCCGAAAGTCCCGACCGACAAATTCGCGCTCCGCTTCGTCAAGCCGTGACGGCTGCCGCCGCCTGACGCTCGAGCGCCGACCAACGGAGCGTGGATGAACACGCGGGCAGACACCATTCATGCCGCCTGTGCCTGGTTCGATGCGGGCCACTTCCTGCTCGAGCTCAATCGCCGCATCGCGTATCGAACCGAAAGCCAGCGGGACGACGCGCAGCGCATCCTGCTCGCGTATCTTGAGCAGGAAATCGGCCCTTCGCTCGCCGCAATGGGATTTGCGTGGCGTCTCCTCGACAATCCCTCGGGCGGAAATCCATTCCTGTTCGCCGAGCGGCAGGAACGTTCCGATCTGCCGACGATACTGACGTACGGTCACGGCGATGTCGTTCTGGGCTATGACGCCCAATGGCGCGCCGATCTGTCTCCCTGGAACATCGTCGTCGAGGGCAATCGCTGGTACGGCCGGGGAACCGCCGACAACAAGGGACAGCACAGCATCAATCTCGCGGCGCTTGCGCAGGTTCTCGCGGCCCGTGGAGCGCTTGGCTTCAACGTGAAGCTGCTGCTGGAAATGGGCGAGGAAATCGGTTCGCCGGGGTTACGCGCAGTGTGTGAACGCGAGTCAAGGACGCTCGCAGCGGATGTCCTGATCGCGTCCGATGGACCCCGCGTGCGTGCCGATCGTCCGACGCTGTTCCTGGGTTCCCGTGGCGCATTCAATTTCGACCTCACCGTTGACCTGCGCGAGGGCGGACATCATTCGGGCAACTGGGGCGGCCTCATCGCAAATCCCGGAACGATTCTCGCAAGCGCGATCGCCGCGCTCGTCGATTTCCGCGGACGCATCCTTGTCCCGGCACTTCGTCCGCCGCCGATTCCGGAGTCAGTACGCAATGCGCTGACCGATATCGATCCGGGCGATCCGGACGGACCGACGATCGATCGCGACTGGGGCGAGCCCGGCCTTACGCCGGCTGAACGCGTGTTCGCATGGAACACGCTCGAGGTGCTCGCGTTCAAGACGGGGAACCCCGAACATCCGGTGAACGCGATTCCACCGCGTGCATCGGCTCACCTTCAGATGCGATTCGTCGTCGGCAGCGATCATCTGACGTTCATTCCGGCGATCAGGTCCCACCTCGACGAGCGAGGGTTTTCGTCGGTGCACGTCGCGGCGGCGCCGGTCGAAGCGATGCGACCTACGCGGCTCGACCCCGATCATCCCTGGGTGCGTCGAGTGGCCGCATCCATCGAGCGCTCCACAGGTATGCGGCCCGCAATTCTGCCCAACCTGGGAGGCTCGCTGCCCAACGATTGCTTCGCGGAGGTGCTTGGCCTGCCGACGGTTTGGATTCCACATTCGTATCCCGCGTGCTCGCAGCATGCACCGAACGAGCATCTTCTGGCTTCTGTCGCGCGGCAGGGACTGGCGTTGATGACCGGTCTGTTCTTCGATCTCGGTGACGCGTTGCACTGAGAGATCTCGCGCCGATCAAAAACGGCCCGTTGATTGCTATAATTCGCGGCCGCGGAGAGATGGCCGAGTGGTCGAAGGCGCCTGACTCGAAATCAGGTATACGCGGAAGCGTATCTAGGGTTCGAATCCCTATCTCTCCGCCAGTTCGATTAATGTACGGACCGGAGACATGGGTAACGGTCCGTACCTAAGACATAGGTAACAACCTCGGGCCGAACGGGTTGTCGAGGGGCTGCAGGGTTTTCTGCTCCAGGTCTATCTGGCTACTTCGGTTCGATCAACGTGCCGTCGCGCATGATGCGCACCAACGTCAATCGAGCGCTTGAACCGCCGACCGCTTTGCGAAAGCCGGCCACGGCGGCCTCCGGTGCGAGCCCGGGATCGAGCACAAACGAAAACGCCGGTGGCGCGATCGACGTTCGCAACGAATCGGCCTTGACGCCCCGTACTCTGGGGGCGGCGGCGATCAGGCGCGCACCGATTTTCCCGGAGCCCATCGGTTCGTCGACCGCAACGAACACGACTTGCTGGTGCCGGGCAATCGCGGAGCTGATGATCGCGTGATCGTAGGTGGCTGCGACCCTGTCTTCCACGCATGCACCGCATGCGATCGCCGCGAGCGGCACGCCGCTCACGATCGCCGCGATCATCAGCATCAGTGAGCGCTTCATCGTTTTCCTCTCGCCCTTTGCAGCGTCCGTCATGGCGCCCCTGGTTACCGTCGAGGTGCGGAAGGCGTCCCCGGATTCACCTCGCCGGGTGAGCCCGAGAGCGTCTTGTTCGGCGGCAGCACGGTTCCAGGTGCAGCCGGCTGCGGCTGATGCTCGCCTTGCGGTCGCAAATTCGTATCCGCCCACTTGAAGTACGTTGTGAACTCCCGGATCTCTGCGTCCGACAGATTCTGATTCGGCATCGGCACCTTGTACTTGTCGAGCAATGCTTTGGCATCGGCATCGGCTTGCAGCATCCGTTCCGGTGACGAGAGCCATTTCGCCAGCCACGCATCGCTACGGCGCTTGGAGACGCCGTAGAGGTCCGGGCCGAGCTTGTCGCCACCGCCAATCGAGTGGCATGCAAGACACTTCGATTCGAAAGAGAGCTTGCCCCTTACCGCCACTGGGTCGGATGGCACCGCAGTGGCGGGAATGTTGTTGTGCTCCATTTCGCCGCCACCCGCGGCGGGCGCACCCGCCGCGATCAGTCCGATCGCGCCTTGCGAGGCGTTCGCAAATTGATGGTCGACCATGACGTAGCCGCCGGCCTCGGGCACGACGAACTCGACAATCGCGCTGTTGCTCGATCCCAGCAGAACCGTTTGCGCGCCGCGCAACTGGTTGTCCGGGTTACCTTCCAGCCATACGCGGTCGAAGATCGTGCCTACGACGTGAAAGCTCGATGTATTGGACGGCCCGACATTGAGCACGAACAACCGCACGCGCTCGCCCGGTTTAGCAACAAGCGGCTTGTCGACCATGCCGTTGTAGCGGCCGTTGAATACCGTGTAAGTTGGCGCCTTGGTGCGCACCCGCGCGGTATCGAGCACGTACAGCGGCTGGCCGTCGATCTTGCGCTTCTCCGGATCGAGCTTCGTATAGAACTCGCTTTGTATCACCGCGTATTCGCGATCGACCTTCGTCGGATAGCCATTCCTTGGCTCGACGATCACCATTCCGTACATGCCCGATGCGATGTGCTCCAGCACCATCGGCGTTCCGCAGTGATACATGTATACGCCCGGATAGTTGGGTGTGAACTCGAAGCTGATCGTCTGTCCGGGCGCCACCGAACGATACTTGTCCTGCGGCGACACCATTGCGGCGTGAAAGTCCATCGAATGCATCATTGGCGCTGCCATCACTTGCAAGCCAGGCGCGTGCTCGTCGCTTCGATTGGTCATCGAGAACTTGACGCGATCACCGACGCGTACACGGGCGACGGGACCGGGAACCTGGTCGCCGAACGTCCATGCGCTGAACTTCACGCCGGGCGCGATCTCGATGATCTTGTGCGTCGTGTCGAGCCGGATTTCCTTGACCGGTTCCGGCGCGAGCGGTTTAAGTGTCGCGTCCAGGCTAAGTGCGCTTCCGGCGGAGAACGGTCCCGTGTGTCGCTCGGAGCTCAACTTGGCCGGGCCGGGGCTAAAGTCCATCTTCGACGTATCGTACGCGTCACCTGTGGGTGAATTCGCCGCAGCCGCCGGCACCGATGCAGGCGCCGCGGCGGGAGGCGTCGCCGGCGGTCGCTCGCAGCCCCAGAGGACGAGCGCCGCGACGGCCAACGCGAGGGTCCCTACGCGGCGACGTCTGAATCGCAGGTCAAGCATGGCGATCTCCGATTGCTGTAGACGTGCCTGGCTGGTTTCGCGACGTGGAGTTCTGTGGACCTGGACGGCCACGGCCTACGACGCCGCGGGAAACGCCGTGCACGAGTCAGTTCCAGGTCACCAAGAACTAATCACGAGGTCCGAAGTGCAAACAAGGCGGCCCGCGAGCCGCCCCATTGTCATTTCAGCGTCAGGCGAGCGCGCGTACCAAACCTTCGGCCGCGCCAGTCGCCCGAGGTCCATCAATGGCGAACGATACTCGCAGATTGTCTCGAGCGGAACGGACGCTTTGCCGCGGCGATCTATCTGAGTCCGAAGAACGACAATACGGCAATGATGACGACCACCAATCCCACGATGTAGATAATCCTGTTCATGCCGTTTCCCCTTCGTTCGTTCCTTGGGCGCCGGTGAACTGACCCTATCCTGGCGCCGAGTCGGATAGGATGATCAAGCTGCATCGGAGCGGGGCGAATTGCAGCAACGCCGCCGCGCAGACGCACATCACTTTCGAAGGCCTGTGTTCCGCGCCCGTTGCCTGGGCCTCGCGGCCGTAACGGCGATCAACGCGATCAGCACCATGCCGATGACCAGCGAAGAGCGAATGGTCCCCAGGTCGAGACCGCCACTGGCGTGCGATTTGGTGAGCTCGTCGCCCAGCGTCGCGCCCAGCGGACGGGTCAGCACGAATGCCAGCCAGAACAGACTCGTGCGCGAGATCCCGGTCTTGAAATAAGCGAAGGCGATGAGGGCCAGCGCGGCTCCGAACACCAGTGCGCCGCCCCGGTAACCCAGGCCCGACGTGTCCGCGACGAAGTCGCCCAGGGCGGTCCCCAACGTATTCGAAAAGAGAATCGTGAACCAATAGAAGATCTCCACCCTCGGCGTCGTGATCCTGCTCACTGACACCGATCCGGTCGCAAGTCGCCACAACAACAGCATCGACACGAGCGCCGCAATCAGGACCAGCGATCCCCCGACGTAGCCTAAGCCTGCCGTGCGATCCAGATAGTCGGACATCGTGGTGCCCGCCATCGTCGTCGAAAGAATCACGCCCCAGTACAGGAACGGATTGAATGATTTCGCGGAGACTTGCGCGATCAGGGAGACTACGAACACGCCAAAGAAGATCGCCGTACTGAGCGCGTAGCCAAAGTTCAGCGTCATCGACAGGACATCGCCTCCTGTCTCGCCGAGCGTGGTCGCGCAGATCTTGATGATCCAGAACGCGAGCGTGACCTGTGGAACCTTGTTCATCGCAGCGGGCGAATTCGTTCGCGAAGTCGCCCGCCCTGGTTACTCGGCCTTCTCGCGACCCTTCTCCTCGCCCTGCTTGGATTCGTGCGCGGGTTCCTTTCCTTGCGGTCCTTTGGCTTCACCCTGCGCCTTGGGTGCATGCTGCTGTTGCGGGGCGGCGCGTTGCTGTGGCTGCTGATGCTGCGCCGCTATTTGCTGAGGCTGCGCCTCTGCGGCTCGGCCTTTGGCTTCTGCGTCGGCGCCTTCGCTTGCGGCTTTGCTGCCTGTTGCTGATGCTGGGCGACGACTTGCTGCGATTGTTTCCTCTCGGCCTGGACCGTTGGTGCGTGCTGGACAGGCGCCTTCGCGACGGCAGGCTTCCGTTGGTCTTCGCCGCCCTTTTGCGGTGCCTGTCCGCGCGGAGTCGCTGCAACTTGCGGGTGCGACGGCGACGGGCTTGCGCCGCGCTCTGCCTGCTGCGTGGAGGTTTTCGGTTGAGCCGCTCGATGCGTTTCTTGCGCAGAAGATGCGGGCGCGGCTGCTTGCGCTCGCTGTGCCTGGAAACGCTGTTGCACTACAGCCTCATGCGGCTGGTAATGGTAGTTCTGGGTTTCCAGCGCTGCCTGCTGCTGCTCGGCACGCGGATATCGCGTTCCCGAATATTGGCGTTGGTAGACGGGCAGCGGGGCCGGGGCGGGCACTGCACTATGGTTCCAGCTATCCCAGCCGCGTCGCTGCTGCTGCCACGAATTGCCCCAGTGGTCACCCCAGCGCGGTGGAGAATTTGAGGCCCACCCGCGGAAATATGAGGGCGGCTCGCGGTAATACCGTACCGGAACGCGCAGTATGAACAGCGGCACGGCGTCCGGACTCACGAGCTCCCAGGGTCCGTTGTACCAGGAACTCGCGTACCAGTTGTCCTCCTGGTAGACCCAGTACATTCCGTCGTAGAAGAAATAGTTCGAATTGACTTGCGGAGCGTAATAGACAGGGTACCCGGGTACGCGGACCAAATCCGGATACACGGGCACATCGATCCCGATGCTGATGCCGGGAGCGCTGATACCTACGCTCACCTGCGCGGCGGCCGGGGTGATCGAACCAAGCAGCAATCCCAGCACGATGAGTGTGCGACGCATGTTCTGTCTCCAGTTCAATGAGGAGGTCGGAGTGATCGCATCGGAAGCTTGCGGCAACCGACGCCTCAAGCCGGTCCAGGCTGCCGCATGACGGCGCCCGATGCGGAATTTCCAGAAGGATCGCGCAAATTTCGCAGCGCGAGCAGCGGCGAATGCCGCTTATCGCTGTAGGAGGTTCCGCCACCGAATGTGGGCGGAACTCCCGAAGCATCCGAAAGGACTTCCCCGCCGCGCGTCAACGCGGGAGAAGGATCACGCCGTCCTGGTCGAACGCGACGCTCACGTTGTCGTCGCGACGGCGCGGCGTGCGTGCGTCGCCTTCGAACACGAGCAGCTCGCCCCACGCGGTCGCCACGACATACTCGATGCGACTGCCAAGATAGGCAACGCGCTTGCATACGCCCGGCAGCGCGCCTTGCTCCGGCATCGACGACACGCAGTCGCTGCGGGCGTACGGCCAGCGTCGCGGGGCCCGCGGCGGCGCCGTTCGCCGGCACCGCGGCGGCGACGCCGCCTGCCGAGAACGTCGCGCCGCGCGCATCCACCGCGAGTTCGCCATCGACCAGGTTGGCGTCGCCGATGAAATCGGCGAGAAATCGGCTGCGCGGAGCCTCGTACAGATCCTGCGGTGTTCCCTGCTGCGCAATCCGTCCGGATTCCATCACGATGACGTGATCCGATACCGCGAGCGCTTCTTCCTGATCGTGCGTGACGTAGATGACGGTGAGCGCGAGCGACTGCTGCAATTCGCGGATTTCCTGGCGCACGCGGCGGCGCAGCTTCGCGTCGAGATTCGACAGCGGTTCGTCGAACAGCAGCACCGCCGGCTCGAGCACCAGCGAGCGCGCGACTGCGACGCGCTGCTGCTGGCCGCCGGAAAGCTCGGACGGCAGCCGCGCTTCGTACCCGGTGAGGCCGAGCATCGCGAGCTTCGCGTGCGCGAGATCGCGCGCCTTCGCCTTGTCGATGCGCATCGAGATCGGGCCGTAGCAGACATTTTCCAGCACGGTCATGTGCGGGAACAGCGCGTACGACTGGAACACCATGCTGACGTCGCGCTCGTTGGCCGCGCGCAGCGTGACGTCGGTGCCGCCGATCAGCATGCGGCCGCTGGTCACGGCTTCGAGCCCCGCGACCATGCGCAGCGTCGTCGTCTTGCCGCAGCCCGACGGCCCGAGCAGCGTCACCAGTTCGCCGGGCGCGACGCGGAACGAAACGTCGTCCACGGCCGTCACGTTGCCGTAGCGTTTCGACACGTGCTCGAAGGTTACGCCACCTGCCGTGTTGTCCATCTCGGATTCCTAGCCTGCGACGGTCGTCAGCTCGGCGGCGGCGCGGCGCCCGAGCCGCGTCTCGCCGACCAGCTTCTGCACGCCGAGCAGCACGGCGAGCATGAAGAAGATCAGCACCGACGAGTAGGCGATCGCGAGCGGATATTCGCCCGCCTCCACGCGGCCGATGATGTAGACGGTCGCGAGATTGTACTTGGCGGTCGCGAGGAAGATCACCGCGCTGACCGCCGTCATCGCGTGCGTGAAGCTGAACACGAGCGTCGCGAGGATCGCGGGCCGCAGCAGCGGCAGGATCACCTCGCGCAGCGTGCGCACCGTCGATGCGCGCAGCGTCGACGACGCCTCGTCGAGCGTCTTGTCGATCTGCGCCAGCGCCGCCACGCCGGCGCGCACGCCGACCGGCATGTTGCGGAACACGAAGCACAGCACGAGGATCAGCATGCCGCCGGTCAATTCGAGCGGCGCGACGTTGAACGCGACGATGTACGACGACGCCGATCACCGTGCCGGGAATCGCGAAGCTCACCATGTCAGGAACTCGAACGCGCGGCGTCCGACGAAGCGATGGCGCGTGATCACGTACGCCGCAAGCAGTCCGACGATCGCCGTCAGCGGCGCCGACACCGCGGCGACCTCGATCGTCGTGAACAGGCTGTCCCAGGCCGAGCCGACGAAGAGCGTGCCGCGCGAGCTCCAGTCGAGGCCGAAGCCCGCGGCGAAGTGGGCCACGTCAGCGTCATGTCGCCGCGGCCGATGTCCTTGACGAAGCCGCCGGTCGAGGATGACGCGCGTAGCAGACGAGCGTGAACACGATCCAGAACGCCGCGGTGCCGAAGCACGCGAGCCAGAACGGGCGCGGCAGTTGCGCGGGCATGCCGCCGTCGCCCTTGCCGGTGACCGTCACGTACGACAGCCGACCGACCCAGCGCTGCTGCAGCCAGAACGCGAACATCGTCAGGCCGAGCAGCACGGTGGCGAGCGCGGCGGCGCGACCCGGATCGTATTGCGCGCCGGCCATCGCGAAGAAGATCTTGGTCGACAGCACTTCGAAGATTGCCGGCCAGCACGATCGGATTCGCCGAAATCGGCGAGGCTTTCGACGAAGCCCAGCAGGAACGCGTTGGCGAGCGCCGGTCGCAACAGCGGCCACGTCACCGTCCGGAAACACGCGCCACGTCGATGCGCGCAACGTCTGCGCCGCTTCTTCCAGCGCGGGGCTGATCGCGCCGAGCGCGCCGTGCAGGATCATGAAGGCGATCGGCGAGAACGTCAGCAGCTGCGCGAGCGTCACGCCGGGCAGGCCGTAGATCCAGCGCGAGCGCGGGATGCCGAGCCACGTATCCAGCCAGCCGGTGACGATCCCCGTGCGTCCGAACAGCACGACCAGCGCGAGCGCGATCACGAACGGCGGCGTGATGATCGGCAGTACCGACATCAGCCTTGAGCGACGCCCGAGTAGCGCTGGCCGCCGCGCTGGACGACCAGCGCGAGGACGAGCCCGAGCAACGTCGAGCAGACGCCGACGATCGTCGCGAGCATCGCCGAATTGATCGACGACGCCGCAGCGCGTCGCCGCCGCCGCAACATCCGAGGCTCCAGATGTCCGCCGTGAACAATCGCTGTGCTGCAATCCCGGGCGCGAAACGGCCCTGGTTGTCGAAGACCGCCGCGATCAGCGCGCGGCCGACCGGGAAGAAGATGAAGATCAGCAGCAGCACGGCGATCACGATGACGATCGTCGCGACACGGTCTGATCGCCGCTGAAGAATCCGCGGCGCGCGATCGCGCGGGCGAACGCGATCGTCAGCGCCGTCAGGGCGAGCGCTGCGCCGAGGCCGAACGATGCGCCGCCCGGCCCGGCCGCGAACCCTGCGCCGAAGGCCCAGGCAACGGCGAAGCCCGCTGCGGTGGCGCTCGCCCGGTCGCGCTGCCGCCACGCGCCGAGCGAGCGTTGCGAGCGCCGCGATCAGCAGCGGCCATTGCGCGTGCGTCGCCGGCGACGGCACGCAACAGCGCCGAAGGGCCGCCGGTCGGCATCCCACGGCAGGAAGACGAGCGCTGCGAGCGCGACCGCAGCGACGCCGACGGTCCCGCGATCGCGCGCCGCCGGCATGAAGACGGCCGGTGAGGCGCGAGCAGTCGCCATCGGCTATCCGACTATTTGGGCAGAGTCGACACTTCCTTGTCCCATTTCGCCAGCAGGCGCGTGCGCTCCGCCGACGAGCCGTACTTGGCGAAATCGTAGTTGATGAGCTTGATCTCGGAGAGCTTCGGCGCCTGCGGCGGCGTCGGTGCGGACTTGTTCGACGGGACCTGATAGGACCTTCGCCTGCGCGCCGATCGCCTGCGCCTCGGGGGTGAGCGCCCAGTCGTACCACTTCTTGGCGTTCTCCATGTTCTTGGCGCCCTTGATGATGCTCATGCTGCCGATCTCGTAGCCGGTGCCCTCGCACGGCGACGACGACCTTCATCGGCGCGCCGCCGACCACCTGCGTCACCGCGTCGTGCATGGAACGTGATGCCGACCATGCTTTCGCCGGTCGCGACCGCGCGCGCCGGGGCGGCGCCGGATTTCGTGTACTGGTTGATGTTCTTGTGCAGCGCCTTCAGGTAGTCGAACGCCTTGTCCTCGCCCATCAGTTGCACCAGCGTGGCGAGCATCGTCTACGACGTTCCCGACGAATTCGGGTTGGCGACCTGGATCTCGTCCTTGAATGCGGGCTTGATCAGATCGGCCCAGCATTTGGGCTCGGGGATGTTCTTCTTCTTGAGCTGCTCGGTGTTGTAGGTGAAGCCCAGCGCGCCTGCGTAGATGCCGACGGTGCGGAATTTCGACGCCTCGGCCTGCCGCACGGCCCAGTCCTGCAGGTCCGCGAGCTTCGGCGACTTGTACGGCTCGGTCAGACCCTCCTCCGCCGCCTGCAGATGCGGGTCGCCGGTGCCGCCCCACCACATGTCGCCGCGCGGATTGGCGGCCTCGGCCTTGATCTGCGCATAGAATTCGCCGGCGCTCTTGCGCGTCATCAGCACCTTGATTCCGGTCGCCTTCTCGAACGCCGTGACCATCGGCCGGCACCACTCCTCCTGCACCGTGCAGTAAACGACGAGCTCGCCCTGCGCGGCCGCCGACAGCGGCGCGGCAAGCGCGAGCATGGGGACGACGATACGAAGCCACTTCAACATGCGCATGATGCCTCCTGGGTCCAGCGTTATAGTGGAATGCCGATGACGGCGGCAAGCTTAGCGCAAAGCGCCGCGTTGGTTGCAATCAGCGGATTGCCCGACGTGACGCCGTCGCCCGCAAAGAAGTCGTTGGTGTAGCCGCCGGCCTCGCGGACCAGCACGATTCCGGCCGCGCAATCCCACGCGTTGATGTGCAATTCGCAATAACCTTCGGCCCGTCCGGCCGCGACGTCGGCGAGACCGAGCGCACCCGAGCCCGCGCGGCGTATCGCGCCGCCGGCGCCGAGAATCCGTCCCACCAGCGATGTGTAGTCGGTCGCCGCGCGACGGGTCGACCAGCCGCATTCGATCGTCGCCGCGGTGAGTTCGTCGACCGCGCTGACCGCCAGCCGTTGGCCGTCGCACCACGCGCCGTCGCCCCGCGCCCCCGAGTAGAGCCAGTCGTGGCTCGGATCGTAGATCGCGCCGACCGTGGGAATACCGCCCTCTAGATAGCCGATCGACACGCAATAGCGCGGCAGGCCGCGCGCGTAGTTCGCGGTGCCGTCGATCGGATCGATCAGCCACAACCGGTGGCCGCCGCCGCCGCCTTCCTCTTCGCCGATGATTGCGTCCTGCGGATAACGGGCGCTGATCGCGGCGCGAATGAAGCGCTCGACCTCGCGGTCCATCGCCGTGACCACATCGTGGCGTCCCTTGAGCGAGGTGGCGGAGGTGCCGAAGCCGCGGTGGGCGAGCTTGCCTGCGTCGCGCGCGAGCGCGCGGCAGAAATCGTAGCGATCCATGCGTGCCTTGAAGATTTGCGAAGAGCCCGGCAGGCGGCCCGAAGCGGCGGTGACTGCCGCGCGCCGCAACTATACGACGCCGGGGATGAAGCGGTAGCGAACCTTCGACGCGTAGGCCGCGTACTCGCCGTCGACGCTGCGCAGGTGATCTTCCTCGGTCAGCGCGCGCAGGATGTACACCATCGACCATCCCGCGACCGACGCGACGGCCTGGATGCCGCCGAACATCGAAGCCGCAAAGGACGTCGAGACCAGCGGAATCGAACCGATCCACCACGCGAGATTCTTGCAAATGTAGGCCGGGTGGCGGATCAATGCGTAGGGTCCACGCGCCACGATGCCGCGATGCGTCAGGTTGCTGCCCTTGAAACCGAGCGCAACCGATGCGGACGTGTAGATCGCCATCAAGGCAAGCAGCGCGAGATTGAGGGCGATGTGCGTGGTCGGGTTGTCGAATTGCGGAAAATCGCTGACCGGCGATCCGAGAATGCGTCCGGTGAGGGTGTTGAATGGCGGATAGCAGATCAACGCGACCGTCCAGCCCATCAGGGTGGGATCCACCGAACGGATCTCATTGCGAAGCCTTGGCAGCTCCACCAGGTATCCGAATGTAAAGACCGATACGTCGACGAAGAGGATGACCTGGATCAGGAACCAGAAGCCGTGACGGTCGAACGCCTCGACGAATCCCGCCGCGAACGCATCGCTCGCAACGATGGCCGAGCCGTTCTCCACTGCCCGCATGCAGAAGACCATCAGCGACATTGCCATCAGCGGCGCGAAGAATGCCTTGAGCAGCGTGCTGAGCACCGCGACGCGATCCTCGCGCTCGAATCCTTCGCGCCACCGTCTCGCGGGTGAACGAAGAGACGCCGCGACTGCGCCCCAGCAGCGCAGCGACTTCGAGATTCCCGGATCGCGCTCGGCGAAATAGAACACGCCGAGCATTGCCGCATACCCGATTGCGCCGGCGATGAGGAAGTCCTTGCCGACGAACGAGAACGCGACCGATCCGTAGAGCGCGTCGAGCTGGATCTGGTGGTTGGGGATGACGCGATAGAGCGCGCATGCAAGCGCGATTACCGCCGCGGATGCGGCGAGATTTTTCAGGCGCAGCGCGAGGGACGCGGAGGCCGGGGCGGTCGATATCGAATCCATCGGCGGATAATGAACTTTACACCCGGACGTCCGTCGGTCGCTCCGATGGCCGCGCCTGACCGAGGGCCATAAAACGCAAAACCCCGGCTGGCGGGGTTTTGCGGGGTCCGGCGAAGCCGGATGCTCTAGGCGCGCTGCGACCTGCGGCGTCTCAGGAACGTGACGCCAAGCATTGCGACACCGAGCAACGCAAGCGCGCTGGAACTCGGCTCGGGGACTTGCCCGGACGTGCCGGTGCCGCCCGTGCTGGTGCTGGTCGACGACGTGCTGCTCGACGTGCTGCTCGATGTGCTGCTGCTGCCGCACGTGGAGCATGAGAATTCGAACGAGCCGTTATCCGTCTGCCACTTGACGCCCAGCAGGTCGAGGGTGATCGAGCTGCCGAAGGTCCCGGTCATGTCCAGTTCGAACGTGTCGCTCGCATTGGCCAAGACACCGAGATTGGCGCCGCTCGAGCAACTGTGTCCGAACGCGCAGACTTCGATCGACTTCTGGCTCGGAATATTGCCCAGTGCCGCACCGATCATTCCGTTGTCGGACGCATCGACGAAAGTGACCCCGGTGACGTTGGGGGTGATCGCGAAGCCCCAAACCGCCAATCGAACGTTGTTCGCGTCCGCAGGCAGGATCGCGCTGCCATCGTCGTTGGTGGAAACGTTATTCAGTGTCACCGATACGTTGAGGTGACCCGAATCGAGCAACAGAATCGAAACCGATCCCGTTGCGACCAGGTCATAACCGCCGAATCCGTTATCGGTAATGCCGAAATTGGCCGAGTCGCCTTGCCCAAGCGCAGGGATGGGGCCGGCCGATGCCACACCGGCGAACGTCATGGCGGAGATTGCCGCGACGACCAGACTCTTGATTCTCATGAATGCGCTCCCTCGGTTTTACACATGCCGCCATGGATGCGGCTTTCACGGCTATGACAGCAAGTTGTGGACCAAGTATATAACTACTTGAATTATTGCAGATATATCACGCACAAGAGCGCTAGAATTGCTCGGGCTGTAAAGAATTTCGACGGTGGTCGCGTTGCGGCCACCGGGCGCCGACTGCGACGCCAGGTACCAAGGATGCCATTCGGGAAAGCGGTGTGCGCCGGGAAGCGAACGGGCGCGAAGCCTCAGGCCATCTTCGTTCGGTCGAGCTCGGACGCGAGCTGGCGTGCCCATTCCAGGCGCTGGCGCAGCGCGGGAATCTGGTCGGCGGCGAAGCGCTGAATCCGTTCGCCTCGGCGGTCGGCGGCGTGCTCGAATTCGGCAAGCGCCTCTTCCTGCCCCGCGACCCCGACGCTTCGCGCATATGCGCGGTCGAAATCGCTGGGATCGAGCTGGGCCAGCACCGCAAGCCGCCCCTGGAACGCCGGGTCGAGACGCGTCGGCAGCGCGACGCCGACGCTCTGCGCCAACTGCTGCAGGTCGGTGTCGACCGAAATGCGGTCGCGCAGCGTCGCCTCGGCAAACCGGCGCACCGCCGCCGAGCCTCCACGTGCGATCGCGATGCGGCTGGCTTCGATTTCGAACAATCCGCGTTCGGCAACCGACTGCAGGAATGCGCGTTGGGCGGGCGCGGGCGCGCGAACGACAACCGACGGGCGTTCAGGGGACGACCACCCGGATCGAATCGAGTCGCCCGGAATCGTGCGATCGTCGGCGCGCTCGCACGCGGCGAGCGATCCCAGCGCGATTGCGAGCGGTATGAGCGCCGCAGCGATCCACGCGCGGGTGGACGTGACGGCGATTGGCGATTTTGACTGGCTCCACGCATGCGTTTTAGCAAGGCGCATGCCCCGCCGTCGAAGTTCTGGACGGTCCCGGCAATGCCCGCCGGCAGGCGCACGCCGCCTCTGTTGCCGGTCAACTGCGATTGCGGCGCGTAGCCGTGCATCGGTCACGCGCGCGACCGATCCGGAAACTGTTACGGAGGCGCGATGGTAACTATTACGCGGGTGTAAGACTTTACGCGCCCGACGACCGATCAGGGGGTCGTCGCGGTCCGGGGCCGGGGCCGGTTCATTCGCTGGTGCAGCCATTGGCGTCGCGGCGGCCTCCAGCGGACGCACGAGGCGCGGCAGAAGTACCGACGCGACAATCGCGACGAACCGCGCCGTGCGCGACCCGTGGCGCACTCGCGATGATTGCGCGCCTTTGCGGGCAAAGCGGGCGGCGGCGAAACCGACGGCGAGCGCACCCAGCAGTGCCACCGGCGTCGCATGTCGCACGCTGATTTTGCTGCGCGCCTCGGCGGCGAGGTGGCGCAATTGCATCCGATGCCGCGCCAGTCGCCTTTCGACCTCGGCGATTTCCTCGTCAAGCGACAGATCGGTTCGGCGCATGGTCCTTCTCCCGGTCGGGCATGTCCTTGCGCAATTGCCGCAACGTCGCGGCGAACAGCAAATCGGGAATCTGCGATTTCGCCCAGTAGCCAAGCGCTACGGCAACGACGATGTTGACGAGACCTGCAACGGCGATCGCGACGCCCCAATTCGCACCGGAGCCGACCGCCCATACGACGAGCGCAGCGACGAGACCCATCCACGCCGAAACGAGCAGGATCGAAATGATGATGGCCGCGGCGACCATCTTGACCAGCGAGATGCTTGCACGCTGCACCTCGAGCACCGCAAGAAGCGCGTGATCCTGCACGAGTGCCTTGATGTTGTCCCAGGCAAGCGCGAGCCGCGAGGTCGCCGACGACGTCGATGCGTGATCCGGGGAAGACGCGTCGGTTGAGTTCATGTTTCGCTTCCGATGGCCTGACGCGATGGGCGCGTCGTTGCAGGTAGCCGAATTTGAAGGCCCGGAGATCATACGCTGGTAGGCAATGCGCATGCCACCGGGTGGTGGACCGCTCAGGCGAGGGTGGGGATGCGCAATGCGAATCCGGCAGCGCCATCGGCCCCCGTCGCGAGCGCGATGTCTCCGCCGTGCGCCTCGATGATCGTGCGCGCCGCAATCGCCGCGACGTGATCGGAGCGGGTCGCACAACGGATCCCGAAAATTTCCGCGGCGAGATCGGGCGGCAGCACGCACCGCGACGCAGTCACCCGCAGCGACCGTGCGGGGATATCGGCGACGACCGGTTCGATGCACCAGGTGACGTCGGCGCCGGGCGGCGAAACGTCGAGCACGCAAAGGGTGAGGCTCGAGAGCGCGAGACGGAGCAGCCTGGGATCGCCCGCGACCCAGATCGGATCGGGCGGCGGTTCGAGATCGATGTGCGCTTCGCGCATCGTCGCGGCGTGACGCAGCACGCGCACGACATCGCGCAGCAATGCGCCGATGTCGATCCGCTCGCGCGCAGGTTCACGCGCCTGCGCGAGCGCGTGCATGTCGTCGAGGCAATCGACGAGGCGGGTTCCTTCCGTGTCCAGCAAGCCCAGGTAGCGGTGCCATCGCGCGAGCGTTTCCGGCGGCGTCGCGGAGTGCTCCGAGCGTTCAATGCTCGCGGCGAGCAACGCGAGCGTCAGCTTGAAGTTGTTGAGCGGTCCCTTTGCCTCGTGGATGAGACCTGACAGAACGGGTCGGTTGGCGATCGCTTCGCTTGCAAGCAGCAGCACACGATCGGCCGACGCAATCCGGTCCCGCCCGCGCAGCAGGAGGACGCGCCGCGGATGCCCGTTCTGTGCGAACGCGTGGAGCTCGAATCGCAGCGGATGGCTGCCTGCCCCGTTGCAAAGATCGACGCGCCCCTGGATCGGCGCGTCGTCGCGCGAAAGCCACGCGATGTCGGACAAGCCGAATTGGGCGGCGAGCGTGGGCCATTGGTCGCGGAGGGCGGCCTCGCTGGGCGCGCCGAGCAGCGCGCACGCGCCCGCGCTCGCAAAACGAAACGCCCCGTGCTCGTCGAGGATCACAACGTCGGACTGCAGCAGACATGCCAGCAGCCGGCCGTCGGACAGGCCTGAATCCTGCAACGGATGGCTCGCGTCGGCTGTCACATCGGCCCGATGAGTTCCAGGTTCAGGAGGATTCCACGCTCATCATGCGCATACTGCCCCGCACCGACCTCAAGCTGCTGGTCGTCGACGATGACCCGAACACCCTCGCGCTGTTGAGCGAGGCGCTGCAGGTATGCGGCGCGCGTGTGCGGGCGTCCGCGTCGGCAGGCGAAGCGCGGCGTGCGCTGGCTACGTGGCATCCCGACCTGGTCATTTCCGACATCGGCATGCCGCGCGAAGACGGCTACGAGCTGATCCGGCGCCTGAGAGACTTGCCGGCGGCGGAAGGCGGCGCGACGCCGGCGATCGCGTGCACCGGCTATGCGCGTGCCGAAGATCGCGTGCGCGCGCTGCGTGCGGGATTCGACGCCGTGGTTCCAAAGCCGATCGACATCGACCTGCTGGTCGAAACGATCGTTCACGTTGCCGGTGTGCGCGAGCCCGGTTCCGAAGACGCTCCCGATGCCGCGGGGGTCGCGGTGGATGCCGGCGCTTGCTGGGGTCCAGACCCCACGGCCGTCCGCCGGGGGGAGTCGGCGCCGGATTCATAGGTGCGCAAGCGGTTATAGAGCGTCTTTACGCTGACGCCCAGAATTTCCGCGGCGGCTTCCTTCGTGTGCGTGTGCTGAAGCGTCGCGAGAATCAGGCGTTTCTCCACGGAATCGATTCGATCCCCGACCCCGACCTGGAACGAACGGCCGTTGTAGTCGACCGCCAGCGTCGGCTCGGGCGCGAGCCCGACCTGCGTGATCCAGTCGCCGTCGGTCATGATGTACGCGCGATGCACGGCGTTGGACAGCTCGCGTACGTTGCCCGGCCAGTGATGGCGTTTGAGGCGATCGATCGCCGCGGGCGTGAACGCCTTGCTCGTTCTGCCCTGACGATTGAGTTCGAGCAGGAAATGCGTCGCCAGCAGTTCGATGTCATCGCTGCGCTCGCGCAACGGCGGCACGTGCAACGGAAATACCTGCAGGCGATAGAGCAGGTCCTTGCGGAGCTTGCCGGCCGCAACCGCATCCTGCGGAATGCGATTGCTCGCAGTCAGGACGCGCACATCGATTTCGATCGGCCGATCCGATCCGACGCGGCTCACCGTCTGCGTCTCGAGCACGCGCAGCAGCTTCACCTGCAGGTCCATCGGCATCTCGGTGATTTCGTCCAGGAACAGCGTGCCGCCGTGCGCGCGCTCGAAGTATCCGCGATGCTGGCGGTTCGCGCCGGTGAAGCTGCCTTTTTCGTGGCCGAACAATTCGCTCTCGATGATCTGCGGCGATATCGCGCCGCAGTTCACCGCGAGGAACGGGCGCAGCCGCCGGCGGCTGACCTCGTGTATCGTCTGCGCGACGATTTCCTTGCCGGTGCCGCTTTCGCCGGTGATGAATACGGTCGCCCCGGTGGGCGCGACACGGCCGAGCTGATCGTAAAGGCGCTGAATCGGCGCCGACGCTCCGATCAGACGGCCGAAGTGTCCGAGCGAGCGCAATTCGCTCCGCAGATCCTTCACTTCGGCCGACAGGTCCGGCGGGCGCGCGACGCGCGACAGCACGCCGCGCAGGTGCGACAGGTTGATCGGTTTCAGCAGATAGTCGGTCGCGCCATTGCGCATCGCCTCGATCGAGCTTTCGAGCGTTGCATGACCGGTGACGACGACGACCTGGATGTCCGTGTCGCGCGCCGTGACCTCGCGCAGCAGTTCGAGTCCATTTCCGTCGGGCAGCACCAGGTCGAGAAGGATGACGTCGGGTGCAGTGCCGAGGAGGTCACGCGCAGCTCGCAGGGAATCCGCACACGTCGTCGTGAATCCCTGGTGTGCGACCAGCGCCGCGAGTGCCTCGGCGGCATGCGTGTCGTCATCGACGATCAGGGCGTGGGGCATCGCGAGAGCTTGACCGGCATTGGGCGCCGATTCGAATGGCTTGCCGATTCACGCGCAAGGACCGTACCGACTACGGCGAACGATCCATCTCTATGAATTTTCGCCATAAATAGGGCACGTCTCGATGACGGATCCGACCGTGGGCGGCATGCGCGTAATTATTACCGGCCGCGCGTGCAATTTCCGCGTCCGACGTGGGTGCTTCCTCCGCGCCAATCGGACGCACGCTTGTCGCGGAATTGCGACGGTCACTGTTTTTACGCGGCATTTTCGCGCAGCGGGCTAAGCGTTTTCAGCGCGCCGATGGCACCGATCCTGCTAAACACTTAAAGGCATCAGCTCCTTCAACCAGATGTGGAGATGAAAATGAGATATGCGTTGATCACACTGCTGTGTAGCGGATTCGTACTGGCGGCCACGGGCTGCCAGCGCGAGGCGTCGAATGCTCCGTCGACGACACCGCCGGTCGTCGCACCTTCGCCGTCGGATTCTTCGTCATCGTCGATGCGTCCGTCGACGCCGCCGTCGTCGCCGTCGAGTTCGTCCTCGTCGAGCATGGCGCCTTCCGGTGGAACGTCGTCTGACAGCAGCACGTCTTCGAGCGCGCCGCCGCCGAGCGACAGCTCCGCGACGCCGAATGCCCCCGCAACGGGCAAGAGTCAGTAGCGATTTCGCCCCGCGTTGACAGATTGCAGCGCGGGAAACATAGTTGACGGGGACACGGGTGATGTGCCCCCGCCGTTGCCCTGGCTGACGCCGTCGGACGGGCAATTTCCCGGAAGCTTGACTCCATTCCATGCCGTGCCGCATGGAATGCCGCACAACGGTTCGACGGATGCATCTGCTCGACGTCACCATGCTGTACGCGCCGACCAGTGGCGGCGTGGTTCGCTACCTGCGCGCAAAACGCGGGTGGCTGCGCCGGCACACGTCCATTCAACATACGCTGCTTGTCCCCGGCGACGCGAGCGCCAGCGGCGCCGCCGGTGAAACCTACGTTCGCACATGGCCTTTTCATCCGCTCGGCCATCGCTGGCCTTTCGCGGCGCAGCGCTGGTCACGCGAAATTCGCGCGCGCGCACCCGACCTGATCGAGGTCGGTGACGCGGGACCCGAAGCGTGGGCGGCGTTGCATGCGGCACGCGCACTCGACGTGCCGCTGATCGGGTTTTGCCACAGCGACGTCGTCCAGATGGCGGCGCGGCGCATTGGCAGCAACGCGGCGAGAGCCGTACGAACGTATGCGCGCGAGTTCTATCGCCGGTGCGACGTCGTCCTGGCGCCGAGCGCCTTCATGTGTGCGCGGCTTGCGGACTGGGGCGTCGACCGCGCAGTGGCGCGCCCGCTCGGCGTTGACATCGAGACGTTTTCACCGCAGCGCCGGACTCCAGCGCTCCGGCGCGAGCTGGGCCTGTCACCGCGCACCCGTGTTCTCGCCTACGCCGGCCGCTTTTCCCGGGAAAAGAATCTTCCGGTTCTGCTCGCCGCCTTTCGCGTGCTCGGCCCGGACTACCACCTGGTGCTGGTCGGTCCGCCGGTGCACTTTTCGATGCCCGCGAACGTGACGTTGCTGCCGTTTCTCCATTCGTCGCTCGAGCTCGCCCGGATCCTCGCGAGCGCCGATGCATTCGTTCACGCCGGAGATCAGGAGACGTTCGGCCTCGTGCTGCTCGAAGCGATGGCCTGCGGGCGCGGCGTCGTCGCCGCGCGGGCGGGCGCGATACCCGAGATCGTCACACCGCAGACCGGCGTGCTGGTCGCACCCGGCGATGCGGAGGCAATGGCCGCGGGCGTGCGGACGCTCTACGATCACGAGCCCGAGGCGGTCGGGCAAAGGGCGCGCGCCCACGTCGAGCGGGAATTCGGCTGGGACAGCGCGATGCGCGGTCTGCTGGGGTTGTATCGGGGCGCGCTCGCATCCGGCGCTGCCCGCGTGCCGCGCTATGCCACTCCCTGACGACGCCGGGCCGGCAGTCGCGATCGCAATCCACGATGTTTCGCCGGCAACGTGGACCGAATGCCGGCGGCTGCTGTCGATGCTGGACGAAATCGGCGCGCGGCCGGTTTCGCTGCTGGTCATCCCGCACTATCACTACCGCGCCTCGGTGTTGCGCGACGGCGCGTTTCAGCAGGCGATCGAAGCGCGGCTGTCGCAGGGCGACGAGCTCGTTCTGCACGGCTGCTTCCATGTCGACGACGGGCCGCCGCCGCGGACGGCGCGCGACTGGTTCGAGCGGCGGATGCTGACGCGCGCGGAAGGCGAGTTCGCGGCGTTGTCCGAAAGCGCGGCCGCCTGGCGCATCGCGCGCGGCGTCGCGATGTTCAAGGCGCTCGGATGGCCGTTGCACGGCTTCGTCCCGCCCGCATGGCTCATGAGTACAAGCGCGCGCGCAGCGCTTGCGCAGTGTGGCTACCCATTCGAATACGTCACCGTGCGCGGCGGCATCTACCATCTGCCGCGATGGCGCTTCGAGCGCACGGCAAATCTCTGCTACAGCCCGTGGAGCGCATCGCGCCGCGCGTTTTCGGCGTGGGCGATCCGTCAGGAGTTGCGGCGCGCGCATGGCATCGGGCTGCTGCGCATGTCGCTGCATCCGCAGGACGTCCGCGTGCCAGGTGTGTTGGGGCACTGGCGGCAGCTGATCGCCGATGCACTGGCGCTGCGCCGGCCCGTCACGAAGCGGGAATGGACCAGCCGGTCCAGTCATCCGGGAGCGCAGGTTACGCAGGCCGAATCCGGTTGGCGCTGCGCTGACGCGGTTGCGGTCGACTTGTCGGTACCCGCTGCGCCCTGAAGTAACGCGACCGATCCGAGGCCTGGCGTCGGCCCGTCAGGAAAATCGCGCGGGACGACGCCTCGTCCGTCGAGGTGTTCCGCAGGGGGTCACCGCTCTCATTCCTTCTCGACGCCGGGTCTTGGCGTATAGCGTTTCGCGATGATGGCGGTGGGCTGGTAATCCGACGATGCGCCCAGCTCGAAATGCGTGAATCCGGGTTCGCAGCGCGGCCAGGTGCGCGACTCGTCGGCGACTCGAAGACGCTGCTCCGCGTCGGCTTCCTGGTACGGGATCGTCATCGAGCGTTCGTTTGGCGAGTGCATGGAGACACGGTTGGCGTGGAGGACGACTCGTAAGCCGATCGCAAGCGGCATGCCATATCCGGCAAACCTCGACGAATCCGGTGGATAGGATTTCGTGCGGACGTGGAAAGCAAGGAATTCGGCAGGGATTGCCGGTAGTTTCGTCATTTTTGCAAGTCGCCAGACTGCGCGAATGTGCATTGCCCGGGGACCTGGACGCGAGTCGATACAATGCGACGGTGGAACACGACCGGACGCTCGCCCAGATCGCACGGGGCCTCACGTGGATCGGCGGCGCTTTCCTGGTCGCCGGCGCGGCGGTCATCGTCTGGGCCGTCTTTCGCACCGTCGGCGTCGACGACCTGTTGGTGGCGCTGACCGTCGCCGGGCTCGGACTTGGCCTGCCCGCGATCGTGGCGTTCGTTGTGGCGTGGATCCTGATTTCGCTGGGGCATCCCGATGCGGAGCCGGAAGCCGGCGAGCCGATCTCGGCCGCCGTCGATATTTCGCGACCGCACGCGCAGACCGCGCCGCTCGCGTGGGGCTATGTCGTGGCGGTGCTCGCCTGCATCATCGCGTGGGCCCTGCGCACCGCGCTCGATCCCTTGCTCGGGCAGCAGGTCATCTACGCGCCGCTGCTTCTTTCGGTGGCCTTTGCCGCATGGTATGGCGGACTTGGACCCGCTTTGCTCGCCACGCTGCTCGGTGCGGTGATCAGCTGGTATGCCTATCTGAGTCCGGGCCATCGATTTGGTCCACTCGACGTCGACGACGCCGTCCAGCTGGGGCTCTATTGCGCAGCGGCGATGTGCATCGGCGGCATCGCGTCGGCGTTGCGCGCGTCGCGTGCGCGCGCAGAGGCGCTCGCCCTCGAAGTCATGGCGAAGGGGGCCGGCCTCGAGAGCACCCACGCCGAGCTCGCGGCGGAGCGCGACCGATTCCGGATCACGCTGCAGGCCATCGCCGACGCGGTGGTCGCCACCGACGCGCAGGGCAATGTGACGTTCGTCAACGAATGCGCCGTCAAGCTGACCGGCTGGCCGGCGACGGAGGCGGCCGGCAAGCCGCTTGCAAAAGTGCTCCGGACGCTCGACGAGCGCACGCGCAGATCGGTCACGGTCGCGCTCGATCGCGGTCCGAAGGACGACGCGGGGACCATGATCCTCGTTGCGCGCGACGGCTCCGAGCGGCTGATCGAGCCGAAAGTCAGCACGATCCGCGACCGCGGCGGTGCGACGGGGGGATTCGTGCTCGTATTCCGCGACACTACCGAGGCGCGGCATGCACGCGCGGCGCTCGAGGAGAGCGAGGCGCGTTTTCGCGTCATGGCGGATCAGACCCCCGTATTGCTGTGGATGTCCGACGCCAAGCGGCGCGGCGTCTACTTCAATCGATCGTGGCTCGAATTCACCGGGCGCACGGCAGAGCAGGAGGCCGGGGATGGCTGGGCCGCCGGTGTCCATCCGGAGGACTTCGGTCCGTGGCAGGCGGCGTACGTCGAGGCGTTCGATGCCAGGACGCCGTTCACACGCGAGTACCGGCTCCGGCGGCATGACGGCGAGTACCGCTGGATCCTCGATCATGGCGCACCGCGCTTCGACGGTGACGGTGATTTCGCCGGCTACATCGGTGCCTGCCTGGACATCACCCAGCGCAAGGACGCCGAGGCGTCGATCGGCGCTTTCACGCAGCGCAAGAGCGCGTTCCTCGCGTCGCTCGCGCACGAGCTTCGCAATCCGCTGGCACCGATCCGCAGCTCGATCGAGCTGCTGCAGCGGCTGCCCGCGAGCGCCGACCCACGCGTTGCGCGTGCGCAGGACATCATCGAGCGGCAATGCACGCGGCTCGCGGTGCTCGTCGACGATCTGCTCGACCTGTCGCGGATCGATAGCGGCAACGTGTCGCTCCGGCACGAGCGCGTCGACGTTGCGCAGGTGATCGATCGTGCCGCTGCGCGTCACGCGGCAATGCTGCGGGACCGACGGCAGACGTTGACCGTCGACGTACCGCGTAACCGGCTGCGCGTCATCGGCGATCCGGACCGCCTCGAGCAGCTGTTCGGGATCCTGATCGGCAATGCATCGAAGTTCACGCCGCCCGCGGGATCGTTGCGAATTGCTGCGAGGTTGATTGGCGATTCGGTGGAGATCGACGTTGCGGACAGCGGCGCCGGCATCGATCCGGCGATGCAGCCGCTGCTCTTCGACCTGTTCGATCATGCAGGCGACGCGGGACGCAACGCGCCGCATGGACTTGGCACCGGGCTCGCGATCGTCGCGCGGCTGGTCCGACTGCACGGCGGCAGCATCAGCACGCAGAGTGCCGGAGCGGGCCGCGGCAGCACATTCACGCTCCGCTTCGCGTCCGCCGACAGCGCCGCCGAATCGCATTCACCTGCAAGCGACGCCGACGAGTCGCAGGCCAAGCGCGCGCTTCGCGTGCTGGTCGTCGACGACAATGTCGACGCCGCCGATGCAATCGGAACGCTTCTGGCGATGAGCGGGTTCGAGGTCGTTACCGCGCACGACTCGGCCGATGCGATCGAGCGCGCCGCGGCGTTCGATCCCGACGTGATCCTGCTCGACATCGGGTTGCCGGGAAAGACCGGCTACGAGCTGGCGCGTGAAATGCGCGCCCATCCATCCGTGTCGCGGGCGAAACTCATCGCGTTGACCGGCTACGGCCAGCCCGGGGACACCGAGCAGGCGGACGTGGCGGGCTTCGCCGGTTACCTGGTCAAACCGGTCGATGGCGAGAGGCTGCGCGAGCGCATCGAAGCCGTCACGCGCGGAGAGGACGCCGATATCGCCGGCGTCGAGCGCTGACCGCCACGCCGGCACCCGCATCCGATGCCGCTCCCGCCTTCGCGCATCGACCAGGCGCTCACGCTGTCAGTGCTCGCGATGCTGATCGTCGGCTGCTTCTTCGTGCTGCAGCCATTCCTGACCGCACTGGTCTGGGCGGCCATTCTTTGCACGACGACGTGGCCGCTGTACCTGCGCCTCCTTGCACGACTCAACCACCGCAACTGGCTCGCGTCGCTTGCCATGACGCTCCTGTTGGCGCTCCTGATGCTCGCGCCATTCCTCGTCGTCGGCGTGACGATCGCCGACAACGCGGACCGGATGGCAACCTGGGGACGACAGTTTCTGGTGACCGGCCCCCCCGAGCCGCCGGCATGGGTTGCGCATCTGCCCCTGATCGGACCGACGGCCGCCGCGTATTGGAGCGGCATGCTGCACGACACCGCGCAATTGCTCAGCGTGCTGCGTGAATACGTCGAGCCGGTGCGGAAATTCGCCGTCGCATCCGGCGCCTCGGTGCTGGGCGCCGTGTTGCAGCTCACGCTGTCGATCCTGATCGCATGGTTCATGTTCCGCGACGGCCATGCGATGGTCGAACGCTTGCGCGCCGCCGCGCAGCGGATCGCCGGCGACCGCGGAACGGAGCTCGCGTCGGTCGCGGCAATGACGGTACGCGGCGTCGTGCTCGGCATTCTCGGAACCGCGCTGGTGCAAGGCGTCGTGGCCGCGATCGGGTTCTGGATCGCAGGCATCCAGGCGGCGCCGTTGCTAGGGCTGCTGACGTTCGTGCTCTCGCCGGTACCCGTCGGTCCGCCCCTCGTGTGGGTGCCGGTCGGCATCTGGTTCATCTACAACGATCAGACCGGGTGGGGCATTTTCATCCTGCTGTGGGGAACATTTGCCGTATCGACGATCGACAACGTGATCAAACCCTTGATCATCAGTCGCGGCAGCGACTTGCCGTTCGTGCTCGTGCTGCTCGGCGTGCTCGGTGGCGCGATCGCGTTCGGTTTCATCGGCGTGTTCCTCGGACCCGTGCTGCTCGCCGTCGGATATGCGCTGTTGATGGAGTGGGCCGCGTCACGCACGTCGATCGTCACGGCGCAAGAGCACGACGCGAACGCGCGCAAATCACCCTGATTGCGATTGCATCGGGACCTTGGCTGGTCCGCAGGTTCCGGATGTCGGGAGGAATCTGCTTTCCAAGCCTCGCGGCGTAGAATGAATCGCCGCACTGACACGCCTCGCAGCGGATCGGCATTCAACGTCCCGTTGGCATGCGACGGGCCCCGCGCCGCGGCAGAAACTCACGATGACGAACAAGAAGAAACGTCAAGCCGTTCCGCCGGCGACGGCCTCCGGCACATGCCGATCGGCGCAGTGGCGCGCGTGACGACGCGCCATTTCCGATTGTCGGCATCGGCGCCTCGGCGGGCGGACTGGAAGCCTTCACCGAGTTTCTCAGCCACCTGCCGGCCGAAACCGGCATGGGATACGTGCTGGTGCAGCACCTGGACCCGCAGCATGAAAGTGCGTTGGTGCAATTGCTGGCGCGGGCCACGCCGCTGCCCGTGCACGAAATCACCGACAACCAGCAGGTCAAGCCCAATCACGTCTACGTCATCCCGCCAAACGCCTGCCTTGCGATTGCGCGCGGCATGCTGAAGCTGAAGCCGCGCCCGCGAACGCGCGGTTCGTTCGATCGACGTGTTTTTCGAGTCGCTGGCGGAGGACCAGCGCGAACGCGCGATAGGCGTGGTTCTTTCGGGGACGGCGACCGACGGCACGCTCGGGCTGGCGGCGATCAAGTCCGAAGGCGGAATTACGTTCGCGCAGGACGAATCGGCTCGCTATGACTCGATGCCGCGCAGCGCCATAGCGGCGGGCTGTGTCGACTTCATACTGTCGCCGGAGAAGATCGCGCACGAGCTCGCCCGCATTGCGAAGCATTCGTTGGTTGCCGGTGCGCCGTCCGAACCGCGCTCCGCGGAAGACGACCATGCATACGCAACGGCGCAGCGCGGCGGCGCAACGCCGGCAGGTTCTGACGGACGACGAATTCCGCCGGCAGGAGCTGCGAAGCCGCGCCTCAAGTCCGCGCTCGGGGAACCAGAGCGTGCGGAGCCGGATGGACTGCAAGGCGACTTCAAGAGAATCCTGCTCTTGCTGCACGACCACTCGGGCGTTGATTTTTCTCTTTACAAGTCCTCCACCATCCAGCGACGCGTCGCTCGGCGCATGGTGCTGGAAAAGCAGGACACGCTGGACAGCTATGCACAGTCACTGCGGGGCAACGCCAAGGAGCTGGACGCGCTGTACGCCGACGTGCTCATCAGCGTCACCAGCTTCTTCCGCAATGCGGGGGCCTTCGACGCACTGAGGCGCAACATTTTCCCCAAGCTCATTGCGCAGCGCGGCAGCGAGCCGCTCCGCGTGTGGGTGCTCGGCTGCTCCACCGGCCAGGAAGCGTATTCGATTGCGATGGCGTTCACGGAGGCATCGGAAAGCGCTTCCCGCGCGCGCAAGCTGCAGATCTTCGCCACCGACCTGAATGAAGCGCTTCTCGACAAGGCGCGGCATGGTCTCTATGCGAAGAGCCTCATTCACGATGTCTCGGCGGAGCGGTTGCGGCGCTTCTTTGTCGAGGAGGAGGGCGGTTATCGGGTCAGCAAGGCGCTGCGCGAGATGGTCGTCTTCGCCCGGCAGAATCTGATCGGCGACCCGCCGTTCTCGCGCATGGACCTGATCAGTTGCCGCAACCTGCTGATCTATCTCGAGCCGATCTTGCAGAAGAAAGCGTTGCCCACGTTTCACTACGCGCTCAAGCCGGAAGGATTCCTGTTCCTGGGAGCGTCGGAATCGATCGGCAACTTTACCGATCTGTTCGAGCCGGCCGACAAGAAGCACAAGATCTATTCCAGGAAATCCGCGTCGGCCGTCGCGTCTCATCTGCCCATCAGGAAAGGACGCGGCACGGAATCGCTGCCGGGTTCAAGGCAACCGCATCCGACGATCAAGGCCGGACAGTGCAGGAAAGCGTGTCCGGTGAGCTCAACGCGCAGCGTGAGGCCGACCGCATCACCGTCAATCAATTCGCGCCGCCCGGCGTGCTCGTCAACGCCGACCTGCAGATCCTGCAATTCCGGGGACCGACCGGCGCGTATCTCGAGCCGCCTACGGGAAAGGCCACGTTCGACGTGTTGAAGATGGCGCGTGAAGGCTTGATGCTCCCGCTGCGGGCAGCCATCAACAAGGCAAAAGGGACAACCGTACCGTGCGCAAGGAGAATGTGCGATTCGAGCAGAACGGCGCGGCGCGAGCGATCAATATCGAAGTCATTCCGCTGAAGAATCTGCGGGAGCGCTGCTTTCTGATCCTGTTCGAGAACGCCGCGAGGACGCGGCGGGCGGACGCCGGCACGGCCGGCCCGGAACGGCGCCAGTCGGGAAATCGCGCCGGAGGCAAGGCGGCCGGCGCGCGCACGAAGGGAGATTTGCGCCGCGTGGCCGACCTCGAGTCGGAATTGGCGGAGATGCGCGACTATCTGCAATCGGTGCAGGAGCAGAACGAAGCCGCCAACGAGGAGCTCCAGGCGTCGAACGAGGAAGTCCAGTCGGCGAACGAAGAGCTGCAAAGCATCAACGAAGAGCTGGAAACGTCGAAGGAGGAAATGGAGTCGGCGAACGAAGAGCTCGTGACCGTCAACGAAGAGATGGCCAACCGCAATGCCGAGCTCAATCGGGCGAACAGCGATCTCGTCAATCTCCAGACCTCGACGCGGATGGCGATCGTCCTGCTCGGGCGCGACCTCACGATCCGCCGCTTCAGCCCGCAGGCAGAAAGGCAATTCGGACTCACGGCGAGCGATGTCGGCCGGCGCATCGGCAGCGTTGCGCACAATCTCGCAATCGAGACGAGCGACGCCAACGTCGCGTCGGGGGCGCGCGAGGCGATCACACCGTCGCCCGTCGCGGGCGAGGCGACGACGCGTGAACCCGGGCGCGCGAAGGCCACGTCGGTGTCATCCGAGCTCGAAACCTTCATTACCAGCGTCATCGATACCGTCCGCGAGCGCGAGCGCGAGGTCACCGATCGGGAAGGGCGCTGGTATTCGCTGCGCGTGCGCCCGTACCTAACGTTCGACGGCAAGGTCGACGGCGCCGTGCTTGTCCTGGTCGACATCGACGCGCTGAAACGCAATGAGAAGGCCATCAGCGAGGCGCGCGGTTTCGCGGAGGCGGTCGTGCGCACGGTCCGCGATCCGCTTCTGATCCTCGACGCCGAACTGCGCGTGCATTCGGCCAATAGCGCGTTCTACGACGCATTCAAGATTTCGCCGGCGGACGCCGAGGGTCGTTCGATCTACGCGCTCCGCGACGGCCAGTGGGACCTTCCGCAGTTGCGCGAGCTGCTGGAAGACGTCCTGCCGCGAAACAGCTCGTTCAACGATTTCGAGGTGACGCACACGTTCGCAGGCGTTGGTCGCCGTACGATTCTGCTCAACGCCCGCACGCTGGGCGGCGCCGATGGCCGGCCCGCCAGAATTCTGCTGGGCATCAGCGATGTCACCGAACAGCTCCAGATTCAGGCGGAGTTGCGCCGGAGCCACGAAGCGTTGCGCGAAAGCGAAGAGCGCTTCAGGACGCTGTTCGAAGCGGCGCCGATGGCGATCTTCGTCTGCGACCGCGACGCGGTGATCCAGTACTACAACCTCCGCGCCACGGAACTGTGGGGTCGGGAGCCGGCACGCGGCGTCGAGCGCTTCTGCGGCTCGATGAAGCTATGGCTGCCCGATGGCAAATTCTTGCCGCATGAGCGGAGCCCGATCGCGGATGTGTTGAGAACCGGGGTGCCCGCTCGCAACATCGAAGTGCTGATCGAGCGCCCGGACGGCTCGCGCCTGCCCGTGCTCGCCAACTTTGCGCCGATGATGAACGCCCAGGGCGAGATCACCGGCGCGATCACGTCGTTCGTCGACTTCACCGAGCAGAAGGATACGGCGAACGCATTGCAACGGGTATCCAACGAGCTGGTCGACGCCGACCGCCACAAGAACGAATTCCTGGCCACGCTGGCGCACGAGCTGCGCAATCCCCTCGCGCCGATCCGCAACGCGCTCGCGATCATCCGCAGGACCACCGAGGATACGGGCGGCACGATCCAGCCGGCGGTCGAGATGATGGAGCGTCAGGTCGCCCAGCTGGTCCGTCTGGTCGACGACCTGCTGGACGTGAGTCGCATCAGCCACGGGCATATCGAGCTGCGACGCGAGCGGATCGAGCTCGCATCCGTCGTGCACCATGCCGTCGAGGCGGCGCAACCGCTGCTCGACGGCATGGATCACGACCTGACCGTCGTGATGCCGTCGCAATCCCTCTATGTGCACGCCGACGCGAGCAGGCTGGCCCAGGTCGTCGGCAACCTGCTCAACAATGCGGGCAAGTTCACGGATCGGGGCGGGCGCATCGCGCTCAGCATCGAGCGCGAGGGCAAGCAGGCGGTCATCCGCGTTCGGGACAACGGGATCGGCATCGCGCCCGACCAGGTTCCCCGCATCTTCGACATGTTCGCGCAGGTCGACACGTCGTTCGAGCGCTCGACGGCCGGGTTGGGCATCGGCCTCAGCCTGGTGAGGCAGCTGCTGGCGCTCCACGGCGGAACCGTGGAGGCACGCAGCGGCGGCGTCGGCCGGGGCAGCGAGTTCATCGTGCGCTTGCCGATCACCGAACCGCCTGCGCAATCCGGGGCGGGCGAAGCCCCGAGGGCACCTCTCGTAGCCATCGGTGGCTGCATTCTCGTCGTCGATGACAACCGCGACGCGGCGGACAGCGTCGCCACGTTGCTCGCGCTCGCGGGCAACGATGTTCACACGGCGTACGACGGCCTTGAAGCGCTCGAGACCGCGGCAATCGTGCGACCGGACGTGATGCTGCTCGACATCGGTCTGCCCAAACTGAATGGCTACCAGGTGGCGCGGAGGATTCGCGAGCAGACCTGGGGCAAGCGCATCGCGCTCGTCGCGCTGACCGGCTGGGGTCAGGATGAGGATCGGAAAAAGTCGCGGGACGCCGGGTTCGACACGCACCTGGTGAAGCCCGTCGACCCCACGGCGCTGTTGAAAATTCTGAACGAGTTGCCGCGGTCTCGGGCCTAGAACCCGTTCCGCCGCGCGATTGCCTAGCGCTGCGCGGCCAGCGCGCCGGCCGCGCGGTCGCGCGCGAGATCCTGCCGAAACGGCGCGAGCGCCTGCACCATCTGCGCGAAGACTTTTGGCGTCGCGGCGATCACCTGACCACCATGCAGATAGTCCCCTTCGCCGGCCAGATCGCCGATCAGTCCGCCGGCTTCGAGCACGAGCAGGCTGCCGGCGGCCACGTCCCACGGGTTGAGGCCAACCTCGAAGAATCCGTCGTAGAAGCCCGCCGCCACGTACGCGAGATCCAGCGCGGCCGCGCCGGGCCGGCGCAGTCCGGCGGTCTGCTGGATCATCGTCTTCATCATCCGCAGGTACGTGTCGAGATAGCTGCCGTCGCGAAACGGAAAGCCCGTGCCGATCAGGCAATCGCGCAGATGGGTGCGGCGCGACACGCGCATGCGCCGATCGTTGAGAAACGCGCCGCGGCCGCGCGTGGCGGTGAAAAGATCGTTGCGCACCGGATCGTAGATGACGCCCTGCGTGACGACGCCCTTGTGCTCGAGCGCGATCGACACGCAGTACTGCGGGAACCCGTGCAGGAAGTTCGTCGTGCCGTCGAGCGGATCGATGATCCACACATTGTCCGCTTCGGGATTGGCGCCGCGGCCCGTTCCCTCCTCGGCGAGGATCGCATGGTCCGGATAGGTCGCGTGCAGCGTCTCGACGATCGCCGCTTCGGCGGCGCGGTCGACCTCGGTGACGAAATCCTTCGGGCCCTTGGCGGTCACCGTCAGCAGATCGAGATCGCGCGCGCCGCGCGCGATGATGGTGCCGGCGCGGCGTGCCGCCTTGACGGCCGTGGTCAGCATCGGGTGCATGGGGAGGTTCCGGCGCGCGGCATCGCCCGCGTGTCAGAATGCGGGAATCGCATATTCTACCGTGACCGCGTCGGAATCGAGTTCGCGGGGAACGCGTGCCGACCGCTTCGCATCGAGTGCCTACGCTTCGTTCGACGCTGATGCATGACGAGGCCGAGTCGCGCGCGCGGCTCGATCACCTTCGCGTCGTCCTGATGCACACCAGTCTGCCGGCGAACATCGGCGCCGCGGCGCGCGCGATGTTGACGATGGGCTTGACGCGCCTCGTTCTCGTCGCGCCCGCGCGTTTTCCGCACGCCGACGCAACCGCGCTCGCCTCCGGTGCAACCGCGGTGCTCGACGACGCGCGAGTCGTGCACACGCTCGACGACGCGCTCGCGGGCACGCGGATGTCGATCGGGTTTTCCGCGCGGCCGCGCGAGTTCGCCGGGCGCGTGCTCCCGCTGCGCGCCGCGGCGGCGGAGGCGATCGGCGCGGCGCGCGACGACGATGTGGCGCTGGTGTTCGGCACCGAGATGTCCGGACTCACGAACGCGGAGCTGGCGCGATGCTCCGCGGTGGCGACGATTGCCGCCAATCGCGACTACGGCTCGCTGAACCTCGCTGCCGCCGTGCAGGTTGCCGCGTGGGAGATGCGCGTCGCCGCGATGGGTGACCGCGTGTGGAGCGCGCCGCGCTTTGCCGCGGCGACGCATGACGAAGTCGAAGCGCTGCATGCGCACGCGCAGCGGAGCCTGGTGGCGCTGGGTTTCCTCGATCCGCGCCGTCCGCGCCGCTTGCTGCCGCGCCTGCGCCGCCTGTTTGGCGCGCGCGGGACTCGAGCGCGAAGAAGTGAATATCCTGCGCGGCATCCTGTCGCGCATCGACGATCTGTGCGAGCGCGAGCGGGGCGCACGCTGAAGATGCCGCCGCAGGCCGACGCGCCGCGCGATCCTGCTTCGCACGAATCGCTCGCGAGCGCGGTCGCCGACGCCGCCACGCGGCGCTGCCGCAATTGCGGCGCGGCCGCGCCCGGCAACTACTGCCCGCACTGCGGCCAGGAAACGACAGTCGCATTGCCGACGGTGCCGACGCTGCTGCGCGAGGCGGCGGGTCGTTATCTGCCGCTCGACGGCCGCCTGTTGCGCACGCTGCAGGCGTTGCTGTTCCGTCCGGGGTACCTGACGCTCGAGTACCTTTCCGGGCGTCGGCGCCGCTACGTGCGTCCGGCACGCCTGTTCTTCGCGCTTTCGATCGTCGTCTTCGCCGCGCTGCAGTTCAGTAGCGAACCGGTGGTCATCGTCGACCGCGACAGCGCGAAGCCGGCAGCGCAGCCGTCGCCGGTGGCGAAGCGCAAGCGCGCTCCGAGGACATGGGCGTGCAGATCGACCCGGATTTCAACCTGAGCCTGGGTCAGCATCGCTGGTCGCAATTCGAGCCGCTGCGCAGGCGCGTCGACGCGTTCAACCGGCTTTCGCGGGAGGAGAAGTCCCGGCAGCTGTCTGCCGGCGCGCTGCGCTACGCGCCCTATGCCGCGGTGGGGCTGCTGCCGCTGTTCGCGCTGCTCCTGAAGATCGTCTACGCCGGCCGCGGACGGCGCCATCCGTCGCGTCCGCGACGCTACGCCGCGCACCTGGTGTTCGGCGCGCACATCCATGCGTTCCTGTTCCTGACGATCCTGCTGAGCGTGCTGATCGACGTCAGGGCGGTGCGCCGACGCTCATCGCCTGGATGCTCGTCTATGCGCTAGCGGCGATGAAGGTCGTCTACGGCGGCGGCTGGTTCGGCACCGTCGGGCGCGCGCTGCTGATCGCCTTCGCCTACCTGTTGTTCTTCGGGCTGCGCCGTTGCCGCTGTACTGGTTGCGGCGGTTGGCGCTGCGCGGCAGGCGCCCAATAGTTGAGCGCAACACTCGGACATGGCATAATCGCCGCATGTTCGAGCGGTTACGAGAAGATATCCGCGGTGGTGTTCGAGCGCGATCCCGCGGCACGCAGCACGTGGGAGGTGCTGACCTGCTATCCGGGGCTGCACGCGCTCGTCTGGCACCGGCCGTCGTCCGAACCGGCTGTGGCGGTGGGGCTGGCGCTGGCTTGCGCGTTGGCTCGCGCATTGGGGGCGCTGGCTGACCGGCATCGAGATCCATCCCGGGGCGACGATCGGGCGCCGGGTGTTCATCGACCACGGGATGGGCATCGTCATCGGCGAGACCGCGGAAATCGGCGACGACATGCACGCTTTATCACGGGGTCACGCTCGGCGGCACCTCCTGGAACAAGGGCAAGCGGCACCCGACGCTGGGGCGCGGCGTCGTCATCGGCGCGGGCGCCAAGATCCTCGGCCCGATCCTAGTCGGCGATGGCGCCAAGATCGGCTCGAATGCCGTCGTAGTTCGCGACGTTCCGCGCCGGAGCGACCGCGGTGGGCATCCCGGCGCGCATCGTGACGCGCGACGATCAAGACGCGGCGCGAAGCCCAGGCGGCCAAGATCGGCTTTTCGGCGTACGCGATTTCGGCGGACATGAACGATCCCGATCGTGCAGGCGATCCATCGGCTGATCGACCATGCGGCGGCGACCGATGACGCGCTTCAACCGGCTGGTCGCGCGGCTGCAGCACGGCGGCCGTCGACTGCGAGCGATGCCAAGGCGACGGCGGAGGCGTTTCGATCCGAAGCGGCTAAATCAACATGATTGACTTGACTGAACTTAGTCGGGCTTTTAGTTGACTAATATAGTTCGGATATACTAGAATCATGCGCTAGGCTCCGCCGGCGGCGGGCGCCGCGTCGGGCCCGCCTTAGCGCCCGGGAAATCATTAGAACAGGTAACCCACCATGCGCCTCACCACCAAAGGACGGTTCGCCGTCACGGCGATGATCGACGTCGCGATGTACGGGACGAAGGGCCCGGTCACGCTGGCCGGCGTTTCCGAGCGCCAGAAGATTTCGCTGTCGTACCTCGAGCAGCTGTTCGGCAAGCTCCGCGCGCGCACGGGCTCGTCGACAGCGTGCGCGGCCCCGGCGGCGGCTACCGCCTCGCCCGGCCCGCCGAAGCGGTCTCGGTCGCCGACATCATCACTCGCCGTCGACGAGCCGATCGACGCCACGCAGTGCGGGGGCCGGGAAAACTGCAAGGACGATGGCCAGCCGCTGCATGACGCACGAGCTGTGGGCGGCCTCAACGCGCACATCTTCTCGTATCTGCGCTCGGTCAGCTTGCGCGAGCTCGTCGCGCCAGCAGGACGAGCCCGGACGGCGAAGTCGCTGTCCTGCAGGATCACCGGCATGGACCGCCGGCGACCGCGTCGCCGCGAACCCGCAACCGAGCCGATCTAGCCGTGCCAACGAGTCGACGGAACGCGCCATGAAACCTCCGATCTACCTCGACTACTCCGCGACGACGCCGGTCGACCCGCGCGTCGCGCAGAAGATGATTCCGTATCTGACCGAGCATTTCGGCAACCCGGCGTCGCGCTCGCATGCGTTCGGCTGGGACAGCCGAGGAGGCGGTCGAGGAGGCGCGCGAGCACGTCGCGGCGCTCGTCAACTGCGACCCGAAGGAACTCGTCTGGACGTCCGGCGCGACCGAATCGATCAATCTCGCGCTGAAGGGCGCCGCGCATTTCTACAAGGACAAGGGCAAGCACCTCGTCACGGTCAAGACCGAGCACAAGGCGACGCTCGACACGATGCGCGAGCTCGAGCGCGAGGGCTTCGAGGTCACGTATCTCGACGTCGCGGCCGACGGCCTGCTCGACCTCGAGGCGCTTCAAGGCGGCGCTGCGCCCGGACACGATCGTCGTCTCGGTGATGTTCGTGAACAACGAGATCGGCGTGATCCAGGACATCGCGGCGATGGGCGAGATCTGCCGCGCGCGCGGCATCATCTTCCACGTCGACGCCGCGCAGGCGACCGGCAAGATCGCCGATCGACCTCGCGAAGCTCAAGGTCGACCTGATGTCGTTCTCGGCGCACAAGACGTACGGCCCGAAGGGCATGGGCGCGCTGTTCGTCCGCCGCAAGCCGCGCGTGCGCATCGAGGCGCAGATGCACGGCGGCGGCCACGAGCGCGGCATGCGCTCGGGCACGCTGCCGACGCACCAGATCGTCGGCATGGGCGAGGCGTTCCGCCTCGCGAAGGCCGAGATGGCGGCCGAGAACGAGCGCATCCGCGATGCTGCGCGACCGGCTGTGGAAGGGCCTGTCGCGAGATCGACGAGGTCTACGTCAACGGCGACATGGAGCACCGCGTGCCGCACAACCTCAACGTCGAGCTTCAACTTCGTCGAGGGCGAGAGCCTGATCATGGCGATCAAGGACATCGCGGTGTCGTCGGGATCGGCGTGCACGTCGGCTTCGCTCGAGCCGTCGTACGTGCTGCGCGCGCTCGGGCGCAGCGACGAGCTCGCGCACAGCTCGATCCGCTTCACGGTCGGCCGCTTCACGACCGAGGCCGACGATCGACTACACGATCGAGCTCCTGAAGCGCAAGGTCGCGCAAGCTGCGCGAGCTGTCCCCGCTGTGGGAAATGCACCAGGAAGGCGTCGACCTCAACACGGTCGTGTGGGCGGCGCACTAGCAAGAGGCGACAACGGAGCAACACCATGGCATACAGCGACAAGGTACTCGATCACTACGAAAATCCGCGCAACGTCGGCTCGTTCGCGAAGGACGCCGAGGGCGTGGGCACCGGCATGGTCGGCGCGCCGGCCTGCGGCGACGTGATGAAGCTGCAGATCCGGGTCGGCGCCGACGGCCTGCATCGAGGATGCCAAGTTCAAGACCTACGGCTGCGGCTCGGCGATCGCGTCGTCGTCGCTCGTCACCGAATGGGTGAAGGGCAAGACGCTCGACGAGGCGATGGCGATCCGCAACACGCAGATCGCCGAGGAGCTGGCGCTGCCGCCGGTCAAGATCCACTGCTCGATCCTGGCCGAGGACGCGATCAAGGCGGCGGTCGCCGACTACCGGACGAAGCACGACGCCGGCGCCGAGGCGAAGCTCGCGCGATGCGCCCCGCAGGCCGCGGACTGAGCCGACGTACGAGCTGGAACCGAAATGGCGATTACACTGACCGAGACGCGCGGCGAAGCACGTCGCGACCCATCTTGCCAAGCGCGGCAAGGGCGTCGGCCTGCGCCTCGGCGTGCGCACGTCCGGGCTGCTCCGGCCTTGCCTACAAGCTCGAGTATGCGGACGACGTGCGGCCGGAGGACCTGCGCTTCGAAAGTCACGGCGTGACGGTCGTCGTCGACCCGAAGAGCCTGCCCTATCTCGACGGCACGCGAGCTCGACTTCGCGCGCGAGGGATTGAACGAAGGCTTCAAGTTCAACAACCCGAACGTCAAGGACGCTTGCGGCTGCGGCGAGTGCTTCAACGTCTAGAAGCTGCTGCGCGCCCAGCTTTGTCGTGTCCGCGCTACTCGCGTACGTTGCGTCGAAGCTCGCGGCGCACCCGCGTCGCCTGCTCGATTCTCGCGGCTTGATCGAGTACTGGCCCGGTCCGCGCGGCAGGCCGATTCGTTCGATGATCGATTTCTCCCGCAACCACTTCGAGCTCTTCGGCCTGCCGGAGCGCTTTCGCTTCGACGCGCGGCGCTCGATCGCGCCTACCGCGCGCTGCAAAGCGAAGTGCATCCGGACCGCTTTGCCGGCGCGGACCGACGCGCAGACAGCGGCTCGCGCTGCAGTCGTCGGCGCGCGTCAACGAGGCGTACCGGGCGCTGCGCGATCCGGTCGCGCGCGCGCGAATACCTGCTGTCGCTGCACGGCGTCGATGCGATCGCCGAAACCGACACCGCGCTGCCGTTCGAGTTCCTGGAGCGGCAGCTCGAGCGCCGCGAGGCAGCCGAGGAGGCGCGCCGACGGCCGCGACGATGCGCGCGCTCGCGGCGCTGGCTCGACGACGTCCGCGCCGACGCGGAGACGCTCGAGCAGCGCGTCGCAGCCCGTGCTCGACGCCGAGGCCGCGTGGGATGCCGCGCGGACGCGCGTGCGCGAGCTCCGCTTTCTCGCGAAGCTCGCCGCCGACCTCGACGCGATGCAGCGCCGACGGAACTCGACCGACTGATGGCGCTGCTGCAGATCTCCGAGCCGGACGCAGTCGCCGGCGCCGCACGAGCGCAAGCGCGCGGTCGGCATCGACCTCGGCACGACGAATTCGCTCGTCGCGACGGTGCGCAACGGCATTCCCGTCGTGCTGCCCGACGACGACGGGCGCCCGCTGCTGCCGTCGATCGTCCGCTATGGCGAAGGCCGGCGTCGACGTCGGCTACGCCGCGCGCAGGCGCAGCAGGCGAGCGACCCGCAGAACACGATCGTCTCGGTCAAGCGGCTGATGGGCCGCGGTCTCGCCGATCTCGCCGATGACCGGCGCTTTCCGTACCGCTTCGTCGACGAGCCCGGCATGGTGCGGCTCGCGACGCGCGCGGGCGTCAAGACACCGGTCGAAGTCTCGGCGGAAATCCTGCGTGCGCTGCGCGATGCGCGCCGAGGCGAGCCTCGGCGGCGCCGCTCGACGGCGCGGTCGTCACGGTGCCGGCGTATTTCGACGACGCGCAGCGCCAGGCGACGAAGGACGCGGCGACGCTCGCGGGACTTGCCGGTGCTGCGCCTGCTGAACGAGCCGACCGCGGCGGCGATCGCGTACGGGCTCGACAATGCGTCGGAAGGCACGTACGCGGTCTACGACCTCGGCGGCGGCACGTTCGACATCTCGATCCTGCGCTTGTCGCAAGGGCGTGTTCGAGGTGCTCGCGACCAACGGCGATTCGGCGCTCGGCGGCGACGATTTCGATCATCGCGTGTACTGCTGGGTCGTCGAGGCAGCCGGGGCTGCCGCCGCTGTCGCCGGAAGACGCGCGGCTGCTGATGACTGAAGGCGCGCGAAGCGAAGGAGAACCTGACGCTACACGACGCCGCGCCGATCGTCGCGACGCTGTCCGACGGGACGCGAAGGTCGACGTCGACGCTGACGCGGCGACGTTCACCGACGATCACCGCGAATCTCGTCGCGAAGACGCTCGCGCCGGTCAAGCGCGCGCTGCGCGACGCGCGGCTCGCGCCGGCCGACATCAAGGGCGTGGTGATGGTCGGCGGCGCGACGCGGATGCCGCAGATGCAGAAGGCGGTCGGCGAATTCTTCGGCCAGCCGCCGCTCACCAATCTCGATCCCGACCAGGTCGTCGCGCTCGGCGCGGCGATCCAGGCCGAACGTGCTCGCCGGCAACCGCGCAGCAGGCGACGACGACTGGCTGCTGCTCGACGTCATCCCGCTGTCGCTGGGTCTCGAGACGATGGGCGGGCTCGCCGAGAAGATCGTCCCGCGCAACTCGACGATTCCGGTGGCGCGCGCGCAGGAATTCACGACGTTCAAGGACGGCCAGACGGCGATGGCGATCCACGTCGTGCAGGGCGAGCGCGAGAAGAGTCGCCGACTGCCGCTCGCTCGCGCGCTTCGAGCTGCGCGGCATTCCGCCGATGGCGGCGGGCGCGGCGCGCATCCGCGGTCACGTTCCAGGTCGACGCCGACGGCCTGCTGTCGGTGTCGGCGCGCGAGCACGACGTCCGGCGTCGAGGCGGCGATCGTCGTCAAGCCCTCGTACGGCCTCACCGACGCGGAGATCGCGCGCATGCTGCAGGATTCGTTCGCGCATGCCGACGACGACATGGCCGCGCGCGCGCTCGCCGAAGCGCAGGTCGAGGCCGACCAGATCGTCGCGGCGACCGCGCACGCGCTCGCCGCCGACGGCGATCTGCTGTCGCGCGGCGAGCGCGCCGCGATCGATGCGCGCACTCGGCGGACGTCGCGCGCTGCCGCGGCGGCGCCGATCAGCGCGCGCTCGTCGCGGCGATCGACGGCGCTCAATCGCGCGACCGACGAATTCGCGCGCGCGGCGCATGGATCGCGGCGTCGCGCGCGCGCTCACGGGCCGCGCATCGACGCGCTCGGATAGGCTTTCGATCGCATGCCGAAATCGTCGTCCTGCCGCATCCCGAGATCTGCCCGACGGCGCAGACCTTCGAGGCGGAGCAAGGGCGTGTCGATCTCGACAACCTGCTCGAGCCAGGGCATCGAGGTCGAGCACGCGTGCGAGAAGTCCTGCGCGTGCACGACGTGCCACGTGATCGTGCGCGAAGGGCTTCGATTCGCTGTCCGCCGTCGTCCGAGGACGAGGACGACCTGCTCGACCGCGCGTGGGGGCTGACGCCGCTGTCGCGGCTGTCGTGCCAGGCGATCGTCGACGACGCAGAAGCTCGTCGTCGAGATTCCGCGCTACACGATCAACTACGCGAAGGAGAAGCGCTGACGGTGCGACGGAGACTCATGAAATGGACCGACACGCGCGAGATCGCGATCGCGCTCGCCGACGCGCATCCGGACGTCGATCCGCGTCACGTTCGCTTCACCGATCTCCACAACTGGGTGCGCGCGCTGCCCGGGATTCGACGACGACCCGAAGCACAGCGGCGAGAAGATCCTCGAGGCGATCCAGATGGCGTGGATCGACGAGCGGTGACCTTCGACGCGCTGGCGATCCGCGGAGCGCGGCGACATCCATCGGCGGTCAGGTGAAGAGGTTGAGGACCGCATCGAGCCCGCAATGGTCGATCGCGTGCGTCGCCTGCGCGCGCACGAGCGGCTTCGCGCGATACGCGATCGACACGTCCGCCGCGCGCAGCATCGGCAGGTCGTTCGCGCCGTCGCCGATCGCGACCGCGAGCCCGTCGGCGCCGCGAATGCGCGGTCGCGCAGCTCGGCGAAGCGCGCGGCCTTGGCGTCGGCGTCGACGATCGTCGCCGCTGATGCGGCCCGTCAGCCGCCCGTCTGCGACCTCGAGCGTGTTGGACAGCGTGTAGTCGATCGCGAGTCGCGTCTGCAGGCGGTCGGTGAAGAACGTGAAGCCGCCGGAGACCAGCAGCGTCTTCGCGCCGATGCCTGCGCAACGTCGTCGAGCATGCGCTCGGCGCCCGGCGACAGCCGCAGCCGTTCGTCGTAGACGCGCTCGAGCGCCGCGATCGGCAGCCCCGCCAGCAGTGCGACGCGCCGGGCGAGGCTTTCGCGGAAGTCGATTTCGCCGCGCATCGCGGCCGCGGTGATCGCGGCGACCTCGCCGCCGATGCCTTTCAGCGCGGCGATCTCGTCGATGCACTCGATCGTGATCAGCGTCGAATCCATGTCCATTGCCGACGAGCCGCACGCGATCCAGCGTGCGCTCGCGCGGCACGAGCGCCCAGTCGTAGCCGGCCGCGATGCACGCTTCGGAGACGCCGGCGACGTGCCGCGGCTCGTGAAGGCGATAGGCGTCGGATTGCGCCCGCTCGATCGGCTCGATGCCGATCGGCGCCCGTCATCAGCAGCAGGATATCGCAGATCCTCGCGTAGCAGGAAGGGCGCCTGCAGGACGAGGTCACAGTCGGCGGCACGCCTCCGGCAGCGTCCGGGTGTTTTCCGTGGGCGATCGATCACCGGCGCGACTTGGACTTGCGCCCGCGCGGCGGGAGGTCGGTGCGCGTGAGCGCCTCGGCAATCAGCGGGCGAGAAGGCCGCGCCGATTCGGGCTGACTGGACGCCGCCGGATTCATCGAGCGTGAAATCGATCTTCGCGCGTTCGAGATCGACGCGCGCGACCTTGACCGTCACCCGGCCGGCGAGCTGGAACGTCCGGCCGCTGCGCTCGCCGATGAGCGCGTGGCGCACGGCGTCGAAGTGGAAGTAGTCGCGCGGGAGCTCGGTGACGTGCACGAGGCCGTCGATGTCGAGCCCGTCGAGCGTCACGAAGATGCCGAAGCTCGCGACGCCGCTGATCGTTCCGGCGAACGTCTCGCCGACCTTCTCCTTCATGTAGTGGCACTTGAGCCACTGCAGGACGTCGCGCGATGCGTCGTCGGCGCGCCGCTCGGTCAGCGAGCAATGCACGCCGAGCTCTTCCCATGTCGCGTCCTTCGGCATGTAGCGCTTGCCGGCGAGCACGGCCTTGATCGCGCGGTGCACGAGAAGGTCGGGATAGCGGCGGATCGGCGACGTGAAGTGCGCATACGCGTCGTACGCGAGGCCGAAATGGCCGACGTTGTCCGGGCTGTATTGCGCCTGCGACAGCGAGCGCAGCAGCACCGTCTGCAGCAGTGCGAAGTCGGGACGATCGCGGATGCGGTCGATCAGCTTCGGCATAGTCCATCGCCGTCGGCTCGTCGCCGCCTGCCAGCGTCAACGCGGAGCTCGCCGAGGAACTCGCGCAGCACGGCGAGCTTGTCCGGCGGCGGCCCTCGTGGACGCGGTACAGCGCGGGCTGCTCGTGCTCGCGCGAGAAACGTCCGCCGCGCAGACGTTCGCCGCGAGCATGCATTCCTCGATCAGCTTGTGCGCGTCGTTGCGCGGCGCCGGAACGATGCGCACGATCTTGCCGTTGCTCGTCGAACTCGAGCGCAAGCTCGACCGTGTCGAAGTCGATGGCGCCGCGCCGCTCGCGCGCGGCGAGCAGCACCTTGTAGAGCACGTACAGAGCTGCGCGAGTGCGGCAGCAGCGACTCGCGCGGCGTTCTCGCGCTGCCGCGGCGGGATCGGTCAGCCACGTGCAGACCTGCGTGTACGTCAGGCGCGCGCGCGAATGCATGACGGCCGGGTAGAACGCGTAGCGACTGGATCGCGCCGCGGCGTCGATCCGCATGTCGCATGCCATGCACAGCCGGTCGACGTCGGCCTTCAGCGAGCACAGCTCGTTCGACAGCGCCTCGGGCAGCATCGGAATCACGCGCCGCGGGAAATAGACGGACGTGCCGCGCTCGCGCGCGTCGGCATCGAGCGCGTCGCCATCGCGCACGTAGTGGGAGACGTCGGCGATCGCGACGATCAGGCGGAACCCCCGGCCATCGGGCTCGCAGTAAACGGCATCGTCGAAATCCTTCGCGGTTTCGCCGTCGATCGTGACCAGCGGCAAGTGCGTCAGGTCCGTGCGGCCCTTGCGATCGGCCGGGCGCACGTCGGCGCGGCAACCGTTGCGCCTGCCGCGTGGCCGCCGCGCTCCATTCGAACGGCAGCGCGTGCTTGCGCAGCGCGATCTCGATCTCGATACCGGGGTCGGTCGCGCTGCCCAGCACTTCCTTGACGCGTGCGATCGGCTTCGCGGTGCGCGCTCGGGCTGCTCGATGATTTCGACCACGACGACCTGTCCCGGCTGCGCATTCGCCGCGCTCGCCGGGCGGAATCAGCAGGTCCTGGTTGATCCGCCGATTCTCGGCTTCGACGAACCAGACGCCGCGTTCCTCGTGAACGCGGCCGACGAGCTCGCGGTTGGCGCGCGTCGACGACATCGACGATCTCGCCTTCGGGACGTCCGCGCCGGTCGACACCGATGCGCTTCGCCGTGACGCGATCGCCATGCAGCACCTTGTGCATTTCGCGCGGCGACAGGAACAGGTCGTCGCCGCCCGTCATCCGGGACGAGGAATCCGTAGCCGTCGGGATGGCCCTGCATCGTGCCGGTGACGAGGTCGAGCTTAGCGACGATGCACAACTCGCCCTTGCGATTGACGAGCAGTTCGCCGTCGCGCGTGAGGCTCGCAATGCGCGCATCGAACGCGTGCCGCTGCTTCTTGCCGATGCGCAGGCGTTGTGCAAGCTCGTCGGGTGCGAGCGGGACGCCCGCATCGGCGAGTTCCCGCAGCACGTCGCCTTTGGACGGGGCGACGTCTATACGCGCTTCGCGCTTGCTCGCGGCAGGATCGCGGGGGATGGTTGCCGAACGTCGGCGCAGCGGAATTGTTTTTGACAAGGGTGTCGGGGTCTTTTAAAATTATGGGTTGAGATGGCGCTAGCCCAGATGGCGGAATTGGTAGACGCACCAGGTTCAGGTCCTGGCGGTGGCAACACTGTGGAGGTTCGAGTCCTCTTCTGGGCACCACCTTAGCAGCGCACCATCGTTGGATGGCACAAAGGCGCCCGCGTTCGCGGGCGTTGTCATTTTCAGCGCGGGTTTCGTCGAGGGTTCATTTGCGCGCGGCAGCCAGCGGCGTGGCCGGCGCCGGATCTGCCTGCGCCGGTTCGCGGGCATCTGCGGACGCAAGCCGCCCCTTCAGCGCATCGGCCCCGAGGTCGTCGTACACCTCGAACGGCTGGTGAATCCACGGGCTGTCGGCGAGGTAATCGACATAGTAATCCGGCTTGAACACCGAGCACGCTTTCCACCACAGTACCGCGGTGCGCAACTCGACGATGTGCGGAAAGCGGCGCGGCAGCTCGTCGTGGACGGCTGCCAGCGTATGTCCGGAATCGACCATGTCGTCGACCAGCAGCACGCGATCGCCGAGCCGCGGCCGGGTCATCGTCATGTGCTCGGCGATGACCAGTTCGCCGCGGATCGTGCCGCCCTCCGACGTATACGAATGCGTCGACAGGATCGCGAGCGGCTGGTCGAAGATGCGCGACAGCACGTCGCCGACGCGCAGGCCGCCGCGCGCGATGCAGATGATCTGGTTGAAGCGGAAGCCCGATTCGTGGACGTTGAGCGCGAGGCGCTCGACCAGCGTGTTGTAGTGGTGCCAATCGACGTTGAGGCTCATCTCGCGTGCCCCGTCCTTTTTTCTCGTGGATGTCGCTACCTCGAATCGACGGGCTTTGCCAGCGATTCGACAGATGCCTCTCCGGACAAAAGTAGGGTTCCACTTTTGCCCGTCGCGCTGAACGGATGATGCACGAGGATCGTGTCGTCGCGGTCCGCGCCGGTCGAGATCATCGCGATCGGGACGCCCGTCAACGCCTCGATGCGCTGCAGGTACGCGCGCGCGGCAGCGGGCAGCGCATCGAACGTGCGCGCGCCGACGGTGCTCTCGCTCCATCCCGGCATCGTTTCGTAGACGGGCCGGCAGCGACCGACGGCGGCGGCTCCGGTGGGTATCAGGTCGACCGTCCTGCCGTCGAGCGCATAGCTCGTGCAGAGCTGGATTTCCCGCATGCCGTCCAGCACGTCGAGCTTGGTGATGCACAGTCCGTCGACGCCGTTCAACTGGAACGAGCGGCGCAGCGCGGGTATGTCGATCCAGCCGCAGCGGCGGGGGCGCCCGGTGACCGATCCGAATTCCTTCCCGCGTTTCGCGAGCAATGCACCGGTATCGTCGGTCAACTCGGTGGGAAAGGGGCCGGTTCCCACGCGTGTCGTGTAGGCCTTCACGATGCCGAGCACGTAATCGAGCAGCTGCGGGCCGATGCCGGTGCCCGGCGCCGCCGCGCCGGCAAGGCAGTTGGAGCTCGTGACGTACGGATACGTCCCGTGGTCGAGGTCGAGCAGCGCGCCTTGCGCGCCTTCGAACACCAGCGATTCGCCGCGCTCGCGCGAGCGATGGATCAGCGCGGCGACGTCGGCGATCATCGGCGTGATCTGCGCGCCCAACGCCAGAACCTCATCGCGCATCGCGGCGAACGGCACCGGCGCGGCGCGATGATAGTTGACCAGCATGAAATTGTGCAGTTCGGCGAGCTTTTCGAGCTGCTGCGCAAAGCGCGCCGGGTCGAGCAGGTCCTGGACGCGCAATGCGCGGCGCGCGACCTTGTCTTCGTAAGCCGGACCGATGCCCCGGCCGGTCGTCCCGATCTTGAGCGCGTCGCCGAGCGCCGCTTCGCGCGCCTGGTCGAGCGCGACGTGAATCGGCAGCACCAGCGCGCACGCCGGCGAAATTTTCAGGCGCGAGCGCACGTCGACGCCGCCGGCCTCGAGCTCGCCGATCTCCTGCATCAGCGCGGACGGCGACAACACGACGCCGTTGCCGATCAGGATCGCCACACCTTCGCGCAGCACGCCCGACGGGATCAGGCGCAGCACCGTCTTGCGCCCGCCGATGACCAGCGTGTGGCCGGCGTTGTGGCCGCCGTGAAAGCGCACGACACCCTGTGCGCTCTCCGTCAGCCAGTCGACGATCTTGCCCTTGCCCTCGTCGCCCCACTGGGTGCCGATGACCACGACGTTCTTGCCCATGAGATTCGCGTTCCGGAAATGGGGTCAGCGATGCATTTCTGCAGTGTCAACGGAATGCCGAACGTCTCGTTCGAAATGCATCTCTGACCCCGACGCTAGTTGTTACGGCCCAGCACGTCGGCAAGCTGTCGCAGGTCGAGCGTAAAACCGGTCGCCGGCCGCGCGCGGCCGAACGCCTTGCCGATGCCGTCATAGCGTCCGCCGTTGCCCACTGCGCTTGCTTCGCCGGCCGTGAAGACCGAGAAGATCACGCCGTTGTGATAATGATAGCCGCGCAGGTCGGCAAGATCGATGTGCAGCGCCTCGACCAGCGGCGCCGCGGCCTCCGCGAGCGCATCGAGCGTCGACAGCGCGTTGGCGATCGAGGGGATGTCCGGCAACTGCGCGCGTGCGGCGGCGAGCACTTCCGCCGCGGGGCCGTAGAGCGTCGGCAATGCCTGAAACGCCGCGCCCCACGCGGCGGGGAGGCTCCTCGTCAACGCGCCGACGGCCGGCTGATCCTTGGTGCGCAGCGCGTCGAAGAGCTCGGCATCGTCGCCGCCGGCGCCGATTCCCGCACCGCTGGCGAGCGCACGGTAGACGCCGACATGTCCGAGATCGAGGTGCAACCGCTCGAGTCCGGCGGCCGCGAGCGACGACGTGAGCAGCGCGACCACTTCGCGATCGCCGTCGATACCCGGTACCCCGAACAATTCGGCACCCACCTGGACCACTTCGCGCGTCGCGCCGGGCCCGTCCGCGACGGCGCGCAGGACGCTGCCCGCATAACACAGCCGCGCGGCGCCGGCCTCGTTCAGCAGGTGCGCATCGATGCGCGCGACCTGCGGCGTGATATCGGCGCGCAAGCCGACGAGTCTCCCCGACAGCGGATCGACGACCTTGAATGTCTGCAGCTCGAGGTCGCGGCCGCTGCCGGTCAGCAGCGATTCGAGGTGCTCGATCAGCGGCGGCTGCACGAGGCGATACGCGTGCCTGGCGAAGTGGTCGAGCAGCGTTCGACGCAACGACTCGAGTTGTGCGGCCTCGGCGGGCAACACGTCGTCGATCGACTCGGGCAGCAGCCAGTTACGCATTTTGCAGGAGCCACAGACCCAGCAGCCCGATGCCGACGGAGACCATGCCGATGAAGCGCAATTGTCCGTCGCTGAGCTCGGTCAGGCGGCGGAAGCCTTCACGCCAGATTCGCGGAGCGGCGAACGGCAACAGACCCTCGAGGATCAGCAGCAGCGCGAGCGCAGTCCACAGCGTATCTGGCACGCGATGATCCCCATGTCAAAGGTCGCGCCGCGATTACTTCGCGCGCACGCGCTGCGGCGGCTTGCCCGAGCCGAATTGCTTGAAATACTGGAAGAATTCGGCGCTCGGATCGAGCACCAACAAGTCGCTCTTGCTGCGGAACGTCGACTTGTACGCGTCGAGGCTGCGATAGAACGCGTAGAACTCGGGGTTCTGGCCATACGCCTGCGCGTAGATCGCCGACGCCTTTGCGTCGCCGTTGCCCTTGATCTTCTGCGACTGGCCATAGGCATCGGCGAGAATGACCTGGCGCTGCCGGTCCGCATCCGCGCGGATCTTTTCCGATTCGGCGCCGCCCTGCGAGCGAAGCTCGTTGGCGACCCGGCGGCGCTCCGACTCCATCCGCTGGTAGACGGGGCCGGTGACATCGGGTGGCAGCTCGACTCGCCGCAGCCGGACGTCGATCACTTCGACGCCGATCGCCTTCGCATCGGCATTGGCTTTCTGCTGCGTCACCGACGTGATCGCATCCCGCGCCGACGAAATCGCCTCGTGCACGTCGTGCTTGTTGAATTCCTCGGCGAGATTCGCGCGCACCGTTTGCGACAGTCGGCGCCGCGCCGCCTCCTCGTCGCCCTGCACGGAGATGTAGTACTGCTTGACGTCGATGATCCGCCACAACACGACGAAATCGACGAGCAGCGGCTTTTTCTCGGACGTCGTCACCCGGTCGGGCTCGGGGTTGTCGAGCGTCAGGTTGACGTTGTCGTAGAACTTGACGTTCTGCACCAGCGGCACCTTGAAGTACAGGCCGGCCTTCGATTGCGTTTCGATCACTTCACCCAGCTGGAACTTGACGGCGTATTTGCGCTGGTCGACCGTGTACACCGATTGCGAGGCGACGAACAGCAGCGCGACGACGGCGGCGAGGATCGGCATCGAAAACTTCATCATCGCTCCCGGTTGCGCAGCGCATCGCGCGAGCGCGACGGATCCGTCGTCGCCGATGTGTCCGGCGGAGTCGACGTGCGCGGCGGCACCGCGCCGACGTCGGGCACGGCGACCGCAGCGGGCGTTTCCGCCTGGCGCATCAGTTTGTCGAGCGGCAGGTAGAGCAGGCTGCCGCTCTTCTGGTCGATGAGGATCTTGCTCGAATTGCCGAGCACCGATTGCATCATGTCGAGATAAAGACGATCGCGCGTGACGTCCGGCGCCTTCTGGTATTCGACGAGCACCTGGCGAAATCGCGCTGCATCGCCTTCGGCGCGCTGCACGACTTCGGTCTGGTAGCCGTTCGCCTCCTCGAGCAGGCGCGCCGCCATGCCGCGCGCACGCGGGATCACGTCGTTGGCGTAGGCCTGGCCTTCGTTCTTCAGCCGCTCACGATCCTGTCCCGCCTTGACCGCGTCGTCGAACGCCGCCTGCACCTTGTCGGGCGGCTGCACGTTCTGCAGCGTGACCTTCTGCACGAAGACGCCGGTCTGGAAGCGGTCGAGCATCTGCTGCATCAGTTGCTCGGTCTGCTTCGCGATCTGTTCCCGTCCCTCGTACAGGGCGAAGTCCATCTTCGCCTTCCCGACCACTTCGCGGATGGCCGACTCGGCGACGTACGCGACGATCAGGTCTGGGCGGCGGTTCTTGAATACGTAATCCTCGGCGCTCTTCAAGTTGTATTGGACGGCGAACTCGATGTCGATGATGTTCTCGTCATCCGTCAGCATCACCGCTTCCTTGTCGATCTTGTTCTTCGGCGTGTTCCGATAGCCGACTTCGATCGTCTTCACCTGCGAGAACTCGACCAGTTCGACGGTCTCGACCGGGAACGGCAAGTGCCACCGCGGTCCGGGCTGCGTCGTCTCGGTGTATTTGCCGAAGCGCGTCACGACGCCGCGGCGTCCTTCGTCGACGATGTAGAAGCCGCTCGCGAGCCAGATGACGATCACGAGCGCGATCAGCATGCCGGCGCCGCCGAGCGGCAGGCCGCTGCCGGGGCGGCCCCCGTCGCCGCCGTCCTGCGGCTCGCGCGGCGGCTTGCGGCCGAACAGTTCGCTCATCCGGCGGTTGACGTTGCGCCAGATCTCGTCGAGGTCGGGCGGCCCGCTGTTGTTGCCGCGCTTGCCCCACTGCGGGTCGTTCAGCGACATGGCGATTCCACTCGGATTCTTGACATCTCGATCGTGTGAGGTCGGACGCGAGGCGCGCCGATCAGCCGGGCGCAGGCCGGCGATTCAAAGGACGTCGGAAACCGGGACTGTCGAGAGCGGGAAGCGCTCACCCAGCGCGGCGCGCAATTCTGTCAAGCCGGCGCCGGTCGCCGCGCTCACGCGGATCGACGAAATGTTACCACAGCCGTCGCGTTCGACGCCGGCCGCGATTCCGGCGACATCGCACTTGTTCAGGACGCGGATCTGCGGCACGTCGGCCGCGCCGATCTCCTCGAGCAGCGCATCGACCGCCTCGATCTGCGCGTCGCGGTTTGCTGCGCTCGCATCGATCACGTGGAGCAGCAGGTCGGCGTCACCCGCCTCGGCCAGCGTGGCCTGGAATGCGGCGACGAGATCGTGCGGCAGGTCGCGTATGAAGCCTACCGTATCGGACAACACGAGGTTCTCCGCTCCCGGCACGTGGAGCCGGCGCAGCGTGGTGTCGAGGGTCGCGAACAGCTGATCTGCCGCATAGACCTTGGCCGCGGTCAGGCGGTTGAAGAGCGTCGATTTGCCCGCGTTCGTGTAGCCGACCAGCGCAATCGTCCGCACCGACGCGCGGCGGCGCGCGCGGTTCTGCGTCGCCCGGCTCTTCGCCACGCGGCGCAGGCGCTCGCGCAGCAGCTTGACGCGCTGCGTAATGAGCCGCCGGTCGGTCTCGAGCTGGGTTTCGCCGGGACCGCGCAGGCCGATGCCGCCTTTTTGCCGCTCGAGGTGGGTCCATCCGCCGACGAGCCGCGTCGCCATGTGACTGAGCTGCGCGAGCTCGACCTGCAGCTTGCCTTCCGCGCTGCGCGCGCGCTGGGCGAAAATGTCGAGGATCAGGCTGACGCGGTCGACGACGCGGCACTCGAGCGCCTGCTCGAGGTTGCGCTGCTGCACGCCCGACAGCGTGTGGTCGAATATGACGAGATCGGCCGACGATTCGCGGCGCTGCGTCGCGATCTCATCGACCTTGCCGCGTCCGGCGAATAGGGCGGCATCCGGGCGCGCGCGGCGGCCGCCCAGGTTGCCGACGACCGTCGCGCCCGCCGACGTCGCGAGCGCGGCAATCTCGGCCAGGCGTCCGTCCTGATCGGCCCGGCCCAATTCGAGCGCGACGATCAGCGCCTTGTCGCCGGTGGCGGGGCGCTCGAACATGCGCTCAGCCATCGCAGGCGGCCAGCGTGCCGGCGCGGCGGATCGGTGAACCCTTAAGCGGCTTCTTCGTGGTGATTCGGATGCGGCATCGCGACCGGACGCGACGGCACGACCGTCGAGATCGCATGCTTGTAGACCATCTGCGTGACGGTGTTCTTGAGGAGCACGACATACTGGTCGAACGATTCGATCTGCCCCTGGAGCTTGATTCCGTTCACGAGATAAATGGAAACCTGCACGTGTTCCTTGCGCAGGGTGTTGAGAAACGGGTCTTGTAGCATTTGCCCTTTATTGCTCATCGGTGAGCTCCGCGCTTGTTATTCCGCATCTTTGGCTCGAGGTCCCGCGGCCAATGGCGACCGGCGGGCCTTGCAGGTTCCGGTGCGTCAATGGACCTGCTAGCGGCGTGCGGTGGAATCCGCGTAGGGATTGACGCCGACCTTGAATTGTATCCTAAGCGGCGTACCCCGCAGTTGGAACGCGTCGCTGAAAAAATGTTCCAGGTAGCGCCGATACGCGTCCGGCACGCGGGACAGCGCCGAGCCGTGGACGATGACGAGCGGCGGATTCATCCCGCCCTGGTGCGCATAGCGCATTTTCGGCCGGACCGCGCCAATGCGAGGCGGCTGCTGCCGCTCGACCGCGAGCTGCAGCGTGCGCGTCAGCCGCGGCGTCGACAGCTTGGCCATCGCGGCCGCGTAGGCAGCGTCGACCGCGGCCAGCAGCCCGTCGACACCACGGCCCTCGCGCGCCGAAATCATGTGCTGTTGCGCGAACGCGAGGAACGCAAGCTTGCGCTCGATGTCGCGCGTCACGCCGGCCCGCTGCTCCGCGTCGGCGGCATCCCACTTGTTGACGGCGACCACCAGCGCGCGACCCGCCTCGAGGATATGGCCGGCAAGATGCGCGTCCTGCTCCGTAATGCCATCGGCGGCGTCGAGCAGCAGGATGACGACATGCGAATCCTCGATCGCCTGCAGCGTCTTGATGACCGAGAACTTCTCGACGGTTTCGCTCACTTTGCCGCGGCGGCGCACGCCGGCTGTATCGATCAGCGTGTAGCGCCGATCGCCGCGATCGAAATCGAGATGGATCGCGTCGCGCGTCGTGCCCGGCTCGTCGAACGCGATGACGCGCTCTTCGCCGAGCAGCGCATTGACGAGCGTCGACTTGCCGACATTGGGGCGGCCGACGACTGCGACCTTGATGCGCCGCGAGCGCGACGGATCGTCTCCGGCCTCGTCCGATGCTCCATCATTCGCGGGCATCCGGCATGCGTCGAGCGCGATGTCGATCAGGTCGCGCACGTTCTCGCCGTGCGCCGCCGAGATCGGCAGCGGTTCGCCGAGACCGAGCTCGTGAAACTCCGCAACCGTGCGCTCGGGCGGCATGCCTTCCGCCTTGTTCACCGCCAGCACCACCGGACGACCGGATTTGCGCAACAGCTCGGCGATCGCCTGGTCCTGGGGTGCGAGCCCGGCGCGCCCGTCGACGATGAAAACGACGGCATCGCATTCGGCGATCGCGGCTTTCGCCTGTTTCGCCATTTCGAACAGGATGCCGGATGTCGCGACGGGCTCGAAGCCGCCGGTGTCGACGGCGAGAAATTCGCGCTCGCCGGCGCGCGCGCGGCCATAGTGCCGGTCGCGCGTCAACCCCGGAAAGTCCGCGACAAGCGCATTGCGCGTCTTCGTGAGCCGGTTGAACAACGTCGACTTGCCGACATTGGGACGGCCGACCAATGCAATTGTAGGCAGCATGTATTACGGCTTCGGCCCCGATCGGCGGACTCGGAAATAGCAGTCAGAGATGCATTTCAGTCGCGTCGGGACGTGACCCGGAGGTTGCGTCCCGAAAGGCGTCGCTGAAACCCCTATTTCGCCGAGGCGGAGAACAGCGTGCCCTTTTCCGATTGCCACAGGATGCCGCCGGCAAGACGCGCGGGTTGCGTCGTCGCCTGGCTGCCGTCGGTTGCGAGCCGCCCGACATACGAGCCGTCGGCGCGCGACAGCAGATGCAGATAGCCTTCGACGTCGACGACGCCGACCTCGTCGCCGATGAGCTGGGGACCGCCGATGCGCCGCTTCGCGAGCGCATCCTGCTTCCATACCGACGCACCACTGCTGCGGTCGAGCGCCTGGACGACCCCCTTGTCGTCGACGAGATAGAGGCGCGACTCGTCGGCGGTGATGCCGGCCAGGCTCGATATGTCGCGCGTCCAGCGCAGCGCGCCGCGTACGAGGTCGAAGCATGCGATGCGCCCCTGGTACGCGGCTGCGCACACTTCCTGCTCATCGACATAGGGCAGGCTCGTCACGTCGGCGATCCGCTCCAGCTCGGTCGCGCCCTTCGGTGTCGCGACCGTCCCGTCCCATCCGATCGCGCCCGTCTGCGCGTCGATCGCAAGCAGGCGTCCGCCTGCCGTACCGACGAGCAGTCCGCCGCGCGAGACGACGCCGCCCGCGGCATTGCGCACCGTCAGCGGCGGGTTGATCCGCTGAATGACCCATACCGTCTTGCCGTCCGCGGCCGCGAGCCCGTAGATGCGACCGTCCCCGGAGAACACGATGACGATCTTGTCGACAACGCGCGGCGGCGCGATCACTTCGCTCGACACGCGCACGCTCCATAGCGTCTTGCCGTCGCTGTCGAACGCGAGGACGTCCCCCTTTTCGGTGCCGACGGCGACGAGCGATTCGTCCGCGCCGGGCCCCGCCGACAATGGATGTCCCGCATTGACGCGCCAGACGACGCGGCCGGTTGCGGCGTCGAGCCGCATCAGCGCGCCGTCGGCGGCCGCCGCGTAGATCGCCGACGGCGTTATCGCGGGCGCAATCCCGGGACCGGCCTTGCCGACGTTCACCTGCCAGCTGACCTGCGGAGTCACCTTCGCGGTGACGGCCGGAAGCGGACCTGGCTTATTGGTTCGTCCGGTGAGCCAGTCAAACGACGGGACCGGGATCGTAGTGAGCCACGACGTGAGCGGCGACTCGGACAGGCTCGCGCAACCGGTCGACAGCAGCATCGCAACGATCGTGCACGCGGGGATCCGCAAGACCTTGAGCATCACTTCGCCGCTCCGGATGCCGGTGCGGTCGTGTCTTTCGCCGGCACGGCGGCCGTCGCCGCGGCGGAGCCCGCAGGCGCGGTCGGTGCGGCGCTCGCGCCTCTTGCGGCGCCGCCAAGCGCGTCGTACTTCACCTGTACGTAGTTCTTGTATTGCGATTTCGCGTCGAGCTTGATGAGCGCCGTTTCGTACGCCGCGCGCGCATCCGCGGTGCGCCCGGCGGCCGCCAGCGCGTCACCGCGCAAGTCTGCGTACACGCCGTCGAACGCATCCGGGTGCTTCGCGTCGAGCGTCGCGAGCGCCGTGTCGTACTGCTTCTCGTCGACTTGCACCTGCGCGAGCCGGTAGCGAGCGATCGCCTTCAACTCTTCCTCATTGGCGTGATCGACGACCCACGACAGTTGCGCCTTCGCGCCGTTGCCGTCGCCCGCATCGTAGAGCATCCTCGCGTACAGCAGCGCCGCGCGCGGCGCATAGCCGGTGCCGGCATAGCGATCGGTGATTTGCGCGACGGCGTCTTTCGCCTTCGCCGCGTCCTTGGTGCGCGCAGCTTCGCTGACCGCGCTGTAGAGCACCGACGCATTCTCCGCGCGCTTGGCGGTCCACCAGCGCCACCCCTGGACGCCGCCGATCAGCAGGGCGGCGAGTAGCACGCCCGCGGCGACCGTTCCACCGTAGCGGTCCCACCAGGCCTTCAGGTCGTCGATCTGGTCCTGTTCTTCGAGATCATAGACAGCCATATTCTTCCTTCGAGGTATTCAACGCGGCGAACCGCGCGGCAATATCGCCCACCGGTACGGAAATCTGCGCGCCGCCGTCCCGCAGCGTCTTGATTGCGATGGTGCCGGCCGCGGCTTCGTCGTCGCCGACGATCAGCGCGAGCCGCGCACCGCTCGCATCGGCCTTTTTCATCTGCGACTTGAAGCTGCCGCCGCCGGCATGCAGCACGATCGCCGCGCCATGATCGCGCAGCGTTTCGGCGACGCGCCGCGCGATTGCCGCACCGCGCTCGCCTGCGTGCACGATGTAGGCGTCGGGCGCGCCGATTGGCACCGTGCCTTGCGCACGCAGCAGCAGGATCATCCGCTCGACGCCGATCGCGAAGCCGCAGGCGGGCGTCGGCTTGCCGCCGAGCTGTTCGAAGAGACCGTCGTAGCGTCCTCCGCCCGCGACCGTCCCCTGCGCGCCGAGCGCACCGGTAACCCATTCGAACACGGTGCGATTGTAATAGTCGAGCCCGCGCACCAGCCGCGGATTCGACCGTGTGGGCAATGCCGGCTTCGTCCAGCAGCGAGCGCAGCGCGTCGAAATGTGCGCGCGACGCGTCACCGAGGCCATCGAGCAGCCGCGGCGCGGCGTCGATGACGTCCTGCATCGCGGGATTCTTGCTGTCGAGGATGCGCAGCGGGTTGGCGTGCAAGCGGCGCTGCGCGTCGTCGTCGAGCAGGTTTCGATGCGCCTCGAAATGCGCGATCAGCGCGTCGCGGTGCGCGCGCCGCTCGCCCGGATCGCCGATCGAGTTGAGCGCGAGCTCGATGTCGGCGAGCCCGAGTGCGCGCCACAGGCGCGCCAACATCACGATCTGCTCGGCGTCGACGTCGGGCCCCGGATAGCCGAGCGCCTCGACGTCGAGCTGGTAGAACTGGCGATAGCGGCCCCTTTGCGGACGCTCGTGCCGGAACATCGGGCCGCCGGTCCATGCGCGCAGCGGCCGCTCGTACGTCAGGTTGTGCTCGATCGCTGCGCGCACGATGCCCGCCGTCGCTTCGGGACGCAGCGTCAGGCTCTCGCCGTTCAGCTTGTCCTCGAACGTGTACATCTCCCTTTCGACGACGTCGGTGTGCTCGCCGATGCCGCGCACGTACAACGGCGTCGGCTCGACAATGGGGACGCGCAGATTCCGGTAGCCGTAGCGCTCGAACACGTTGCGCGCCGTGTCCTCGAAGCGCTGCCACAGCACCGCTTCGTCGGGAAGCACGTCGTTCATGCCGCGCACGGCCTGCAGTGCGGTTGCCATCGGAATCCGTTATCCGGAATCAGGCGATCGCCGGGACGGCAATCGCGATTGCCGTCACTTGAGCGCGACGCGCGCGACCTTGCCGCGCGTGTACGGGCCGAGGTCGAGCGACTGCCCGCGGAATGTCACGTTCACTTCGCGCGCATTGCCGAGCGCGAGCTCCAGCGGCGGTGCGGCGGCCACCGTCTGCGTCATGCCGGAACCGCCGGTCATCTGCAGCACGAGTCGTCCGCTCGCATCCCTGACCTCGACCCACGACGTGCCCTTGAACATCGAGGACGAGCGTTGCATCGCCGCGGCGCGGCGCTTGCGCCGGAAGCATCGGGATTCGGCGCGGCGACATCGGCGCCCGTGACCGACGAGCCTCGCAGTTGTCGCGGACGAACCGGCGCCGGGGTTCGCCCCCGGCGAAGGTCCGGCGGAACCGATCGGTGTGGCCGCGGAAGCATTGCTGGCATCGGTCGGCGTCGTGGCCGCGTCGACGACCGGGTTCGGCAGCGTCGTTGTCGTAGTTCCGCGCGTTGCGCCGGGCGCCGCGGACGTGTTCCGCGCGGAAGGCGCGGTCGCAATCGGCGTCCGTGACGTGGCCATGCCGAAGGACGGCAACAGGCCGCGGAGAAATCCCGATGGCGAGCGTGCGTATTCGTAAAGCCCGGCCGCGACAGCGATGGCGAGCAGCAGCGGCACCAGCCAGCGCGCCGCGGACGGCTTGGCGATGCGCTCGACCGGAATCTCGCCCATCGGTCGCCGCGACGCGGTGAGCGTCGGGCGCTCGAGCGACGGAGCGCTCTCGGGTGCCGGCATCAGCGTGAGCACCGAATCGGGATCCAGTTGCACGAAGCGCGCGTAATTGCGCGCAAAGCCGCGCACAAACGTGCGGCCGGGCAGACGCTGGTAGTCATCGTCCTCGAGCGCTTTCACCTGCCGGGGCGCGAGTTTGAGCTGGTGCGCGACGGCGTCGACCGACAATCCCGCCGCCTCGCGCGCCGCCTTCAGCTTCGCCCCCGCGCTGACGCGCGCGGGTCCGGCGCTTGTCGCGGCCGCCTGGGTGCCGGTCGCGTCCGTCACTCACATGCTCCGCTGGCAAGCGCCCTGGTTTCCGGCGCCGTCGGGCCAGCGATTGCGCAACTGCGATTCGTACGAGCGCGCAGCTTCCTGGTCGCCTTGCTTGCGCTCGATGCAAACGCCGAGGTAAAGCGCTTCCGCCGATGGCGACGCCTGTTGCATCACCGGCCGCATCCAGGCCCGGGCCTCGCCGAAGCGCGACTCGCGATAGGAGAGCAGGGCAAGGTTGTAAGCGGCGATCGGATTGCCGGGCGACGCGGCGAGTGCGCGGCGGAAATATTCGTCGGCGTTCTTCGTTTCGCCGAGCAAGACGCTGCATTTTCCCGCGTTGATCAGCGCGATCTCCGGCTTCTTGTACAGCGGATCGCGCAGCACCTGCTCGAATTCCGGCAGCGCCTCGCGCGGACGGCCGGTCGCGCACAGATACGCGGCCCCAGTTTTCCCGGATGTCCGAATCGCTCGGTGCGAGCGCGATCGCGTGGCGGAAGCTTTCTTCCGCTTTCGCCGGTTCGCCGAGCATCGCGTACACCAGGCCGTAGATGTTGTAGATCTTCGCGTTGTTCGGGTCGAGCGCTTTCGCGCGTGCCAAGCTCCTCGAGCGCGACGTCCATCTGGCCGCGCTCGTAGTACCCGGCGGCGAGGTCGGTGCGAATCTGCGCGCGTTGCTGCGGGGTTGCTTCCTGCGTCTTGACCGGCGTCGTATCCGGCGCCTGCGGCTGCGGCGGGGTCGGCGCCTTCGAGGCGCAGCCGGCAAGCGCCAGCATCGCAAGCATCAGTGAGCAGAGCAGGCATCGGTACATGGAAGCAATCCGGAGCGGGTGCGCTTCAGCGCGCGACGGCGAGCGGAATGCGCGTGGTCAAGCGCCGCTTCGTGCGATCGTGCACCTGCCCGGCGAGCTGGCCGCACGCGGCGTCGATGTCGTCGCCGCGCGTCCTGCGAATCGTCGCAACAATGCCGGCATTCTGCAAGGTATTTGCGAATGCGCGGATCCGCGTCGCGCGGGCTCGTCGCGAATTCGGTCCCGGGAAACGGATTGAACGGAATCAGGTTGACCTTGCAGGGCACATCGCGCACGCAGCGCAAGCAGCGCCTTCGCGTGCGCTCGGCTGGTCGTTGACGCCGTCGAGCATCACGTACTCGAACGTGATGAAATCGCGCGGGGCGCGGTCGAGATAGCGCTGGCAGGCGGCCATCAGGCTCGCGAGCGGGTGCTTGCGGTTGATCGGGACCAGCCGGTCGCGCAACGCGTCGGTGGGCGCGTGCAGCGAAACGGCGAGCGCGACCGGGCACTCGTCGCGCAGCCGGTCGATCCAGGGCACGAGGCCCGACGTCGACAAGCGTGACGCGGCGGCGCGAAAGTCCGTACGCGTTGTCGTCGAGAAACAGCCGCAGTGCAGGTACGACGTTGTCGAAATTGGCGAGCGGCTCGCCCATGCCCATCATGACGACGTTGGTGATGGGCGCGCGGGTGTGATCCCCCCACGCTTGCCGCTTCGCGGCTGCGCTGCCCCCCGAGGGGGCGGAATTCGCGCTTTGGGACGGCCCTTCGGCGCGAATGGCCTCCCCCCACGCTTGCCGCTTCGCGGCTGCGCTGCCCCCTAAGGGGGCGGAATTCGCGCTTTGGGACGGCCCTGCAGCGCTCATGCCGTCGGCGAGCAGCGTGCGGTTCGCATGCCAGAGCTGGCCGACGATTTCGCCGGTGGTCAGGTTGCGGTTGAATCCCTGCTTGCCGGTCGAGCAGAACGCGCAGTCGAGCGCGCAGCCCGCCTGCGACGAAATGCATAGCGTGCCGCGGTCGTCTTCCGGGATGTAGACCGCCTCGACGGCGTTGCCGCTGCCGGCATCGAGCAGCCATTTGCGCGTGCCGTCGCTGGCCGTCGTGTCGCGCAGCACCTGCGGCGCGCGGATCGCAGCCTCGGCGGCGAGTGCCGCGCGTAACGGCTTCGCGAGGTCGGTCATCGCCTGCGACGTCGTCGGCGAACCGCTGGTGGAGCCAGCGCGACACCTGCCGGGCGCGAAACGGCTTATCGCCGCGGGCGGCCAGCCAGTCGGTCAGCGCCGCGGGTTCGAGGTCGAGCAGGTTGGTCATCGGTGAAGCCGTTGCCGGCATGCCAGCGCGAGGACGGGAGGCGGCTCGCTATCGGCGGTAGATGCTGTGCGCCGGAAAGAAATACGCGATTTCGCTCTCCGCCGTTTCCGGCGCGTCGGAGCCATGCACGGCGTTGGCGTCGATCGACTGCGCGAAATCGGCGCGAATCGTCCCCGGTGCCGCCTTGCGCGGATCGGTCGCGCCCATCAGCTCGCGATTCTTCGCAATCGCGTTGTCGCCTTCCAGCACCTGGATCATCACCGGGCCGGTCGTCATGAAATCGACCAGGTCGCGAAAAAACGGCCGCTCCCTGTGCACTGCATAAAAGCCTTCGGCGTCCGTCCGGGACAGCCAGCTCATCCGCGCCGCGACGATCTTCAGGCCGGCCTTTTCGAACCGGGAGTAGATTTCGCCGATGACGTTCTTGGCGACGGCGTCGGGCTTGATGATCGAAAGGGTGCGTTCCACCGCCATTTTCCGGCTCCGACAGAATAAAAGCGAGTAAATTCAAAAGTATAACATGAATCATCGCGGTTTGCCCTGGTCCGTTGCCCGCGCGATCGCGTTCGATCGGCGGCGATGGGATATTGGACGTAGGCGAGGGCGCGGGCGGGAAAGTTCGGCGCCAGGTCGCCCGTTTCAGTTCGCCGCGGGCCGCGCCGGGTGCCGCAAATACCATCCCGATGGCGCGCACCGGGCCCGTCGCTCGCGAGGCGGGTCGTGAAAATCCCGCCGGCCGGCGCGCGCACGCCGGCCGGCGCGAGCGTCATTGCATCATGCCGAGCGTGCGCGGCAGCCAGATCGACAGCGCCGGCCAGTAGGTGACGATCGACGAGGAACACGAGCATCGTCAGCAGCCACGGCCACACGGCGATCGTCAGCTCGGTGATGCCCATCTTCGTGATGCCCGGATGCCACGTAGAGGTTGAGGCCCACCGGCGGGTGGCACATGCCGACCTCCATGTTGACCACCATCATGATGCCGAAATGGATCGGGTCGATGCCGAGCTTCATCGCGACCGGGAACAGGATCGGCGCCATGATCAGCACGATCGACGACGGCTCCATCACGTTGCCGGCGAGCAGCAGCAGGATGTTGACGACAGCAGGAACGCGACGACGCCCAGGCCCTTGTCGAGCATCCACGCCGCGAGCTCCTGCGGGATCTGCTCGGAGGTCATCAGGTAGCTGAACATCACCGCGTTGGTGATGATGTACAGCAGCATCGCGCTCATGTTGCGCCGAGTCGAGCAGCACCTTCGGCACCTTGCGACAGCGTCATGTCCTTGTAGACGAACACGGCGACGAAGAACGCGTAGACGGCGCTCATCGCCGCGGCCTCGGTCGGCGTGAAGATGCCGGTGTAGATGCCGCCGATGACGACGACGATCAGCAGCAGGCCCCAGACGCTCTCGCGGAACGCGCGCAAGCGCTCGCGCCAGCGTCGCCTTCGGCTGGCGCGGGTAGTTGTTCTTGCGCGCGCGCCACCAGGTGGTGAGGCCGAGCATCGTCGCGAGCACGAGGCCCGGGAACGATGCCGGCGATGAACAGCGCGCCGACCGACGTGTTGGTCGCGACCGCGTACATCACCATCACGATCGACGGCGGGATCAGGATGCCGAGCGCGCCCGAGGTGGTGATGACGCCGGCGCCGAAGCGCGCCGGGAAGCCCTGCTTGACCATCGCCGGCAGGATGATCGAGCCGATCGCGACCACGGTCGCCGGCGAGCTGACCCGGACACCGCGGCGAACAGCGCGCAGGCCATCACGCCGGCGAGCCCGAGGCCGCCGTGCCAGTGGCCGACCATCGACGAGGCGAACGTGATCATCCGCCGCGCGACGCCGCCGTGCGTGAGGAAGTTGCCGGCGAGGATGAAGAACGGGATCGCCATGATCTCGAACTTCTCGATGCCGGTGAACAGCTTCAGCGCGACCGACTCGATCGGCACGGTGGTCATCGTGAACAGGTAGGTGAGCACGGTGAGGCCGAGCGAGATCGAGATCGGCATGCCGGTCAGCATCAGCCCGATCAGCAGCGCGAAGATGATCCACGCGTTCGCGAGCGCGCAGGCCGGCGAGCTTGAGCGCGACCGGGATGCCGATGATCAGCGATCGGGATCAGCGCCGGCCAGCGCGGCGCGCTCGCGGGAACGCGGCGGCGCGAGCGGCGCTCATGGCCGGCCTCCGTTCGGACGCGCGGCCGGATGCAGGTTGTCGGCCAGGTTGTAGCGGGTTGATGTCGACGGCGTCGATGCCCTCGACGTGCGCGACGTCGTGGTGCGGCAGCTCGCCGGTGCGCGCAGAACGCCCACGCGACCTGCAGGAAGCGGAAGCACATCAGGTACGAGCCGAGCGGGATGCAGAGGTAGACGATCCACTTCGGCATCTCGAGGTCGGGCGACACCGAGTCGGTGTGCGCGATGTCCCAGACGAACGTCGCGCCCAGCGTGCCGACGATGCCGGTGAACAGCGCGCCCGCGAGCAGGCCGAACAGCACGTAGCGCCTTGCGCGTGTCCGCGGGCAGCCGGTTGATCATCACGTCGACGCCGACGTGGATGCCGGTGCGCACGCCGTAGGCGGCGCCGAACTTCGCCATCCACACGAACATGTAGATGCACAGCTCCTGCGCCCACGAGAGGTCGATCTTGAGCAGCGCGTCCTGCACGCCGGGAATCGGCCAGCCCGCCGCGTAGCGATGCACGACCGCGACGAAGATCAGCAGCGTCGCCGCGCCCATCAGGAACGCGATCAGCCACTCCTCGAGATGGTCGAGGACCTTCAGCATGCGCATCTCCCCCGATGCGAAAACGCCACTGCCGGCTGTGCGGCGTCGCAGTGGCGACGTGCCTGTCTTCGCGATGGCCGCTACTACGGCTTGAAGCCCGTTTCCTTGTAGACCTCGGCGATGCGTCTCCTTGCCGACGCGCGACTCGTTCTCCTTGTGCACCGGCGACGCAGCGCCTTCTTCCATCGCCGCCTTCTCGGTCGGCGTCAGCGTGATGATCTCGGTCTTGCCGCGTCTTGCGCACCGCCTCGAGCGCGTCGTCGTTCTCCTTCTTCGCGATGTCGTTGGCGTACTTGGTGGCGTCCTTCATCGCGCCTTCGAGCGTCGTGCGGATGTCGGCGGGCAGGCCGTCCCAGAACTTCTTGTTGACGATCACCGCGTAGCTCGATGTACGCCGTGGTCGGTCAGCGTCAGGTACTTCTGCACCTCGTGCATCTTCTGCGTGTAGAAGTTCGACGGCGGGTTCTCGGTGCCGTCGACGACGCCGGTCTGCAGCGCCTGGTAGACCTCGGAGAACGCCATCACCTGCGGAATCGCGCCGAGCGCCTGCATCTGGTCGCCCAGCACCTTCGACGACTGGATGCGCATCTTCAGGCCCTTGTAGTCGGCGGGCATGCGCAGCGGCTTGTTGGCGCTCATGTCCTTGAAGCCGTTGTCCCAGTAGGCGAGGCCGATGATGCCCTTGGACTCGAGCTTCTTGAACAGCGCCGTGCCGACCGGCCCGTCGGTGACCTTGTGCAGCTCGTCGTAGTTGTCGAAGATGTAGGGCAGGTCGAACACCTCGAATTCGCGCACGCCGAGCGGGCCGAACTTGGCGAGCGACGGCGCGAGCATCTGCACCGAGCCGAGCTGCAGCGCCTCCATCTCCTCGCCGTCCTTGAACAGCGAGCTGTTCGGATAGACCTCGACCTTGACCGGCCCTTGGTGCGCTCCTCGGCGAGCTTCTTGAAGTACTCGGCGCCCTTGCCCTTGGGCGTGTTGACGGCGACGACGTGGCTGAACTTGATGACGATCGGCTGCTGCGCAAACGCGCTGCGGCGGCGAACGCCAACGCCGCGCCGACGGCGGCGAATGTTGAAACGAACTTTCATTCAATCCTCCAAGGCGATCGAGGCGCCGCGTGAAGGACGGCGTCCGGCTCATCGGCGACCGGCGCCGGTGTGCGGCGATTAGGCCTGTGACGGCTCGAGATTGTCAATCACTGCCGGGCGCGGCACGCCAGATGCGAGTGCGAACGCCGGCTCGTCCGGCGCGGCGGCGAACGCGACGTCGACGCCCAGTTCGCGGCACGGCGGCAAGCGACGTCGCCGCAATAGACGAGCGGCAAGGCCAGCGCGGTCCCATGCCGGAACGCCGGCTTCGCGCAGCAGTCGCTCACGGCGCGGCGCGCGGCCGGTGTGCGCGACCTGCAGCCGTTCGCCGCCGATCGCCATGGCGAATCGTCACGCGGGACAATTCGAAGTGGCGTGCGGCGATGCCGTGCCCGCGGGATGCGGCGAATTCAGCGTGCCGTGCGGCAAATTGAGCGCGGTCGCCGGTCCACTGGCAGGCGTAGGGTGCGGGCGGCGGCCGATGCACGACGATGCGGCCGCGGTGCACGCCGAGTTCGGCGTCCGCGTGCGCGATCGCGATGCGCGCGTCGGCGCTCGCGGTGGCGAGCTGGCGCAGCATGTCGGCGAGACGTGCGGCCGATGGCGCGCGGCAACGATGCCGGCGCAGGAACCAGCGCAACAGGTTGCGCGCCCGGCGCGGAGCGAGCGCTGCGCAGCGCGGCACGATCGAGCGTGTCGCCGTCGTACGCCGCGCCGCGCATCGTCGCAAGCGCGAGGTCGTCCAGAAGCAGCGCGGCTTCCGCCTGGTGCCGCCGCGGCGCGCACGAGCGTTGCCGGATAGCCGGGCGCGATTCGACGCAGCGCCGGGACGACGTCGCGGCGCAGCGCAGTTGCGCCGGTGACGCGGATCGGCGTTGCTTTCGTCGTCGATGTAGCGAAGCGCGTGTGCGCTTACGTAGGCATCGAGCGTCGCACGCGGGATCGACAGCAGCGGACGCAGCCACGCATACGCCGCCCGCGAGGCGCGCGGCGGGCATCGCGGCGAGGCCGCGCGGTCCCGCGCCGCGGAGCAGCTGCAGCAGCATGCGTTTCCGCCTGGTCGTCCGCGTGATGCGCGAGCAATACGGCCGCGGCATTCCGATCGGCCGCGAGCGCTTCGAGTGCCGCGTAGCGCGCCTCCCGCGCGGCCGCCTCGAGGCTCATGCGCGCACCGCGCGCGATGCTGACGCTGCGCGACACGAACGGCGTGCCGCGTCGCAGGCAGATTTCGCCGGCAGCACTCGGCCCACGCATCGGCGTTTGCCGACAGTCCGATGATGGACGTGAAACGCGGTGACGTCGCAGCGGGCAGTCGCTGCGACCGCGAGGGCGCGTCGAGTAGCGCAACCGAATCGCGTCCGCCGGAAAGCGCGACGGCGATGCGACGCGCCCGCCGGGCAGCGATCTCCGCGAGCGCAGCTGCAACGGCCGCACGGATCACCGCGCCGGAACGCAGCGTCTTCGGCCGCGGGCGCGACCGCGAGCGGCGTCCTGCGCGGGACGGTCAGCCGGCGGGGATCTCCTTGAATCGCCCATAGGCGAGAATCTTGTCCTCGCGCGCTTCGAGCAGCGCGTCGATCGACTGCTCCTGCAACTGGCGCAGCGCCTCGGTCAGCGCCTTCTTCAGCGTGACCATCATCGCCGCGTGGTCGCGATGGGCGCCGCCGGTCGGCTCGTTCACGACCTTGTCGACGAGGCCGAGCTGCTTCAGCCGCGGCGCCGTGATGCCGAGCGTCTCGGCGGCCTCCGCCGCGTAGTCCGCCGATTTCCACAGGATCGACGCGCAGCCTTCGGGCGAGATCACCGAGTACGTCGAGTACTGCAGCATCAGCGTGATGTCGCCGATCGCGATCGCAAGCGCGCCGCCCGAGCCGCCTTCGCCGATGACGGTGACGATGATCGGCATGCGCAGCCCGGCCATTTCGTAGAGGTTGCGGCCGATCGCCTCCGACTGGCCGCGCTCCTCGGCGCCGATCCCGGGATAGGCGCCCGGCGTGTCGACGAACGTGAACAGCGGCAGGCCGAACTTTTCCGCGAGCTTCATCAGGCGCAGCGCCTTGCGGTAGCCCTCGGGGCGCGGCATGCCGAAATTGCGGTGGATCTTCTCCTTGGTGTCGCGGCCCTTTCTGCTGGCCGAGCACCATGCAGGGATTGCCGTTGAAGCGCGCGAGACCGCCGATGATCGCCGGGTCGTCGGCATACGTGCGATCGCCGTGCAGCTCGCGAAACTCGCCGAACATGCCGTTGATGTAGTCCAGCGTGTACGGCCGCTGCGGATGGCGCGCGACCTGCGCGATCTGCCAGGCCGAGAGCTTGCTGTAGATGTCCTTGGTGAGCTGCTGGCTTTTCTTCGTGCAGCCGCGTGATCTCGTCGGAAATGTCGACGGCGGAGTCCTCGTGGACGTAGCGCAGCTCGTCGATCTTCTGCTGCAGCTCGGCGATCGGCTGCTCGAAATCGAGGAAGGTCTGCTTCATCGTGGCCATGGCGGGGTCCGGTCCGTTGCATCATAGCGCCAGCGCCGGCACGGCGACCGTGCGCTACGCGAAATCGGCATCGGGATTGCAGCCCATCGCGGTCGCGATCGCGGCGAAATCCTCGCGGGGAATGCGGACGACACCGTAACGAAACGCCGCGCCCCAATGCGTCTTGCTGCGAATGAACGAGAGCTGCTCGAGCAACGGCTTGATGGGCGCCGGCGACGCGTCGAAATACGCGGCGTTGCGGCGGAACAGGGGGCGTTCCCGGGGGCAGTCGACGCCGCGCTCGCAGGGCGCGTTGTTTGGGGCTATCGGCGGGGCGCGATCCACCGCCGGGGCCGGCGCGCCTGCTGGCCCGTCCGCGGCGTAGATCGGCCCTTCCGCGATGCGGCCGATCGCGGTGAACGCCTGCAGCGGCGGCCCCGCCGGGTAGGATGCGCGCGGCGAATAGAACGCGAACCCGTCGCCCGGCTGCATGCGCTCGAGCGGTCCGGCCTTGCCGTGAAGCAGTTGCACGAAACCGTGCGCGACGGCGGCGTCGACGTGATCCTGCGAGACGACTCCGATCCAGAAACGGCGTTCGCTCATGCGCCTCCTTGGATGAACCTGTTGATCGTGCGGTCCGACCTTATCCGCCGCGCCCGCTCGACGCCATCCTACGAATGGACGAGCCCGCACGATCGGGTTCGGTGGGCGATTCGCCGGATGCGCGAATTCGCCGCCCTCTATAATTGCCGCGGCAGGGAGGTCGGATGAGCGCGCCGGGCGCAGCCGAGACTGCAAGGAGGTCGATGAATGAGCAAGCATCGAATCGCCGTCATTCCCGGCGACGGCATCGGCAAGGAAGTCGTTCCCGAAGGACTGCGCGTGCTCGAGGCCGCCGCTGCACGCTTCGGCATCGGCCTCGATTTCACGCATTTCGACTGGAGCTGCGATCACTACGCCCGGACCGGCCGGATGATGCCGGAGGACTGGTTCGAGACGCTTTCGCCGTTCGAGGCGATTTTCTACGGCGCCGTCGGCTGGCCCGCGACGGTTCCGGACCACGTCTCGCTGTGGGGGTCGCTGATCCAGTTCCGCCGCCGCTTCGACCAGTACGTCAACATGCGCCCGTGCCGGCTGATGCCCGGCATCGCGACGCCGCTTGCCAATCGCAAGCCGGGCGACATCGACTTCGTCGTCGTGCGCGAAAACACCGAAGGCGAGTATTCGTCGGTCGGCGGGCGCCTGTTCGAGGGGACCGAGCGCGAGATCGTGTTCCAGGAATCGGTGTTCACGCGCAAGGGCGTCGATCGCATCCTGAAGTTCGCGTTCGAGCTCGCGGCAACGCGCGCGGAGCGGCACGTCACGTCGGCGACGAAGTCGAACGGCATCTCGATCACGATGCCGTACTGGGACGAGCGCTTCAAGGCGATGGCCGCGCAATACCCGGGACATTCGCGTCGACCAGTTTCACATCGACATCCTGACCGCGCACTTCGTCCAGCGTCCGCAGATCTTCGACGTCGTCGTCGGCTCGAACCTCTTCGGCGACATCCTTTCCGATCTCGGTCCCGCCGTGTGCGGAACGATCGGCATCGCGCCCTCGGCCAACCTCAATCCCGAGCGGATCTACCCGTCGCTGTTCGAGCCGGTGCATGGCTCGGCGCCCGACATCGCAGGCAAGGACATCGCCAATCCGATCGGCCAGATCTGGTCGGGCGCGCTGATGCTCGAATTCCTCGGTCATCCGGAGGCGGCGCGGGCGATCGTCGCGGCGATCGAGCGCGTACTGGCCGACGCGTCTGCGCCGCGCACGGCCGATATCGGCGGCCGCGCGAGCACCGCCGATGTCGGGAAGGCGATCGCGGCCGCGATATGAGCATCCCCGTTTGTGGCACGATAGGGGATCGAGCGCCGGCCGGCACCGGGCGCGAGCTGGCGGGGATGACAACATGCTGATCGGGATTCCGCGTGAGACGCGGCCGGGAGAAACGCGCGTCGCGGCCACGCCGGAAACCGTCAAGAAGCTCGCGGCGAGCGGCAAGCACGAATCGTCGTCGAAGCAGGCGCCGGAACGGCGAGCAGCGTCCGCGATGCGGATTACGTCGCGGCGGGCGCGCGCATCGGAACTGCCGCCGAGACGCTTGGCGCCGACCTCGTGCTGAAGGTGCGCGCGCCGTTCGGCGAAGAGTTGACCGTGCTGAAGCGCGGCGCCGCGTTGATCGGGCTTCTCGATCCGTTCGACGCTGCGGGCGTCGAAGCGCTGGCGCGCGCGGGCGTTACCGGATTCGCGCTCGAGCGGCTGCCGCGGATCACGCGCGCGCAATCGATGGACGTGCTGTCGTCGCAGGCGAACATCGCCGGCTACAAGGCGGTGATGATCGCCGCCAACGAATACGGCAAGTTCATGCCGATGCTGATGACGGCCGCCGGGACCGTGAAAGCCGCGCGCGTGCTGATACTCGGCGTCGGCGTCGCGGGCCTGCAGGCGATCGCCACCGCGAAGCGCCTGGGCGCGGTGATCGAGGCGTCCGACGTGCGGCCATCGGTCAAGGACCAGGTCGAGTCGCTCGGCGGCAAGTGGGTCGACGTTCCCTACGAAACCGACGAAGAGCGCGAAATCGCCGAGGGCGTCGGGGGCTACGCGCGACCGATGCCGCCGGCGTGGATGCAGCGGCAGGGCGCGATCATCGCCGAGCGCTGCAAGCAGATGGACATCGTGATCACGACCGCGCTGATCCCGGGACGCGCGGCGCCGAAACTGATCAAGGCGGATGCCGTCGCGTCGATGAAGCCCGGCGCGGTGGTCGTCGACCTCGCGGTCGAGCAGGGCGGCAACGTCGAGGGTTCCGAGGCGGGGCGGATCGTCGAGCGCAACGGCGTGAAAATCGTCGGCCTCGCCAATCTACCGGCGCTGGTGGCGACCGACGCGTCCGCGCTGTACGCGCGCAACGTGCTCAATTTCCTCGCGCTGTCGCTGAACGTCAAGACCGGCGACTACACGCTCGCCCGCGACGACGAGATCGTCCAGGCCACGCTCGTTTGCGACAACGGCGCCGTCGTAACGCGCGCCTGATGAGTCCGGAGATGAGTCAGAACAGGAGCGGAGAATGGCGACCGGCGTTGATCCCATTGTTTTCTACCTGATCATTTTCGTGCTGGCCGTCTTCGTCGGCTATCACGTCGTCTGGAGCGTGACGCCTGCGCTGCACACGCCGCTGATGTCCGTCACCAACGCGATTTCCGCAATCATCCTGGTCGGCGCGATGCTCGCCGCCGGTCCGGTCGCATTCGACTGGGGCGGCTGGGTCGGCGTGGTCGCGGTGGTGATGGCGTCGATCAACGTCTTCGGCGGCTTTCTCGTGACGCAGCGAATGCTCGAAATGTTCAAGCGCAAGGAACCGGCCGCGAAGCCGGCCGGCAAGCCGTGAGGGCCGCAAGCGTGGGGGCACAACCATGAGCGCCGCAGGCGTGGGGGTACACCCATGACCGCCAATCAAGTCGCGCTGTGGTACCTGGTCGGCGTCGGTGTGCTTCATCCTCGCGCTGAAGGGCTTGTCGCATCCGTCGACGGCGCGCCGCGGCAACCTGCTCGGCATCGCGGGATGGCGATCGCGGTCGTCGTCACGCTGGCGCTCGTCTATTCGAACACGAAGAACGTCGGCCTGATCCTCGCCGGCATCGCCATCGGCGGCGTCATCGGCGCGGTGATTGCGCGCCGCGTGCAGATGACGCAGATGCCGGAGCTCGTCGCGGCGTTTCACTCGCTCGTCGGCATGGCGGCGGTGCTGATCGCGATTGCGGCGATCCACAATCCGGCGGCGTTCGGGCTGCACGTGCCGATCCCCACCGGCAACAAGCTCGAGCTCTTCATCGGCACGTTCATCGGCGCGATCACGTTTTCAGGCTCGGTGATCGCGTTCGGCAAGCTGTCGGGGCGCATTCGCAGCGCGCCGGTCGTGTTCGCCGGCCAGCACGTGCTGAATCTCGCGCTCGCGCTCGCGATGCTCGGCTTCGGCATCGGGTTCTTCATGTGGCGGACGACGCGAAGTGGCTGCCGTTCCATCGTGATGACGGCGATCGCGTTCCTGCTCGGCGTGCTGATCATCATTCCGATCGGCGGCGCCGACATGCCGGTCGTGATCTCGATGCTGAACAGCTACTCGGGCTGGGCGGCGGCGGGCATCGGCTTCTCGCTCAACAACCCGATGCTGATCATCGCGGGATCGCTGGTCGGCTCCTCGGGCGCGATCCTGTCCTACATCATGTGCAAGGCGATGAACCGCTCGTTCTTCAGCGTGATCCTCGGCGGCTTCGGCGCCGAGCCGGGCGCGGTGGCGGCCGACGCGTCGCAGAAGACGGTGAAGTCGGGAAGCGCCGACGACGCGGCATTCATCATGGGCAACGCCGAGACCGTGATCATCGTTCCGGGCTACGGGCTCGCGGTCGCGCGCGCGCAGCACGCGGTGAAGGAGATGGCCGACGAAGCTCCGCGCGAAGGGCGTCAACGTCAAGTACGCGATCCACCCGGTCGCGGGCCGCATGCCGGGGCACATGAACGTGCTGCTCGCCGAGGCGGAGGTGCCCTACGACCAGGTGTTCGAGATGGAGGACATCAACGGCGAATTCGGCAACACCGACGTTGCGCTGATCCTCGGCGCGAACGACGTCGTGAACCCGCTCGCCGAGCAGAAGGGCAGCCCGATCTACGGCATGCCGATCCTCGAGGCGTACAAGGCGAAGACGGTGATCGTCAACAAGCGCTCGATGGCGTCCGGCTATGCCGGCCTCGACAATCCGCTGTTCTACATGGACAAGACGATGATGGTGTTCGGCGACGCGAAGAAGGTCGTCGAGGACCTGGTGAAGGCAATCGACTAGGGCCTGTCAACGCTACGTCCATAGCGTTAACAGGCCCTGGCGTCGCCGGCGCATTGAAGGCGCTCGGCTAGAATGCCGCTGCGGCGACTGGCCGCGGATCTGCACCATCCCGTGTCCGGCCCGCTTTCCCATCTGACGATCCTCGACCTGTCGCGCGTGCTCGCGGGACCGTGGTGCACGCAACTGCTCGCCGACCTGGGTGCGACCGTCATCAAGATCGAGCGCCCCGGAACCGGCGACGACACGCGCGCCTGGGGGCCGCCGTTCCTCGAGGACGCGCACGGCAACGACACCGGCGAGGCCGCCTACTATCTCGCGTGCAATCGCGGCAAGCATTCGGTCGCGATCGATTTTACGCAGCCGGACGGTCGCGACCTCGTGCTCGCGCTCGCCCGCCAATCGGACGCCCTGGTCGAGAACTTCAAGGTCGGCGGACTCGCGAAATACGGCCTCGACTATCCGAAGGTCGCGGCCGTCAATCCGCGGCTTGTCTACGCCTCGATCACGGGTTTCGGTCAGGACGGCCCGTACGCCGAGCGCGCCGGCTACGATTTCATCATTCAGGGCATGAGCGGCTTCATGAGCGTCACCGGCGAGCGCGACGATCGGCCCGGCGGCGGACCGCAAAAAGCCGGCGTAGCCATCACCGACCTGATGACGGGCATGTACGCGTCCGTGGCCGTGCTCGCAGCGCTCGCGCTCCGGGACCGCACGGGCCGCGGACAGTGGATCGATGCCTGCCTCTTCGATTCGGCGGTGGCGATGATGGCGGTGATGAACATGAACTACCTGATCAGCGGAGTCGTGCCCGAGCGCGCCGGGAATGCGCATCAGAACATCGTGCCCTACCAGGCCTTCGCGTGCGCCGACGGACACCTGATTCTCGCGGTCGGCAATGACGGGCAGTTCGGCAAGTTTTGCGACATCGCGGGAAAACGCGAATGGGCGGCCGACCCGCGCTATGCGACGAATGCCGCGCGGGTTCGCCATCGCGAAGCGCTCGTGCCGCTGATCGACGCCGTGCTGCGAACGCGCGCGCAGCGCGATTGGCTCGCCGCGCTGGAAGCGGCGGGCGTTCCCTGCGGGCCGATCAACCGGCTCGACCAGGTATTCGCCGATCCGCAGCTCGCAGCGCGCGGGATGCGCGTCGACCTGCCACACCCGTTGGCCGGGACGGTGCCGCAGGTGCGCGCGCCGCTTCGGATGTCGGGCGGTCCGCTGTCCGACGCGATGCCGCCGCCGTTGCTGGGTGAGCACACGGCGCGCGTTCTGTGCGACCGCCTGGGCGTGGCGAACGCTACGCTGGCGGATCTCGCGGCGCGCGGCGTCATCGGCATCCGCGATCGGCATGCGGGCGGCGCCGGCCTTTCGACACAAGACGGTGGTGGAGCGACGTGACAGGCATCCTGCGCAGACCGGCGTTCTGGGCCGCGTACGCGATCGTGTCGCTGCTGGCGCTGGCGCTCGCGGTGCGGCTGTTTCCGCTCGCCATTCCCATCCTGCATCTGGACGTGAAGATTTCACGCGACGACGCGATCGCCGCGGCCCGCACGCTGGCGACGCGGCAGAGCCTCGCGCCGGACAGCGCGCGCGTCGCGGCGCGTTTCACGCATGATGCGACGACCCAGAACTACGTCGAGCTCGAAGGCGGCGGCAAGCCCGCCTTCGCGCGCCTGACGGAGGGCGATCGGTATGCGCCGTACTGGTGGGAAGTGCGGTTGTTCACGCTCGGCGCGATCGATGAAACGGTGGTCAGGCTCAAGCCCGACGGCACGCCCGACGGCTTCACGCGGCGCCTCCCCGAGACCTACGTGCGCGATCCCGCGCGCCAGGCTCTCGACGCGGCAGCTGCGCGCGTCATCGCCGAGACGCGCGCGAAAGCGGATTGGGGCATCGATCTCGCACCGTATCGCCTGCTGGAGCAATCGCAGCAAACGCAGATCGGTGGTCGCGTCGATCACAGTTTCACCTACGAGCGTCCCGAGCCGCTGGGCGAGGCGCGGATCCGCTTGTTGCTGACGGTGGCCGGCGACGAGCTCGTCGGCGTCGCGCCGTTCGTGCACATTCCCGAGGCTTTCGGCCGGCGCTACGAGGAGCTGCGAAGCGCGAACAACCTGATCGCCAATCTCGCGAGCGTGGCGGCGGGCGTGCTCTATGGCATCGGCGGCTGCATCCTCGCGGTGCTGTGGCTCGCGCGCGCGCATTGGCTCGTCTGGCGCCCGCCGGTGGCTGCCGGTTTGATCGTCGGCGGCCTGCTCGCGCTCGCATCGCTCGCGTCGGCGAACGCCGGCTGGTTCGGCGCCGACACGACGGAATCGGTGACGACATTCTGGTCGAAGCAGGGCGGCCTCGCGGTGCTGATCGCCGGGGCCGGCGGCCTCGCCTATGCGCTCGTGTTCATGGCGGCCGAAAGCCTGTCGCGTCGCGCGTTCGCGCATCAGCCGCAGTTGTGGCGCCTGTGGTCCCGCGACGGCGCCGCGTCGCCGCAGGTCGGCGGCCGCACGCTCGGCGGTTACCTGTTCGTCCCGATCGAGCTGGCGCTGGTCGCGGCGTTCTACTACGCGACCAACCGATGGCTCGGCTGGTGGCAGCCCTCCGAAGTGCTCACCGATCCGAACATCCTGAGCTCGAGCGTACCGGCGCTGACGCCGATCGCGCTGTCGCTGCAGGCCGGGTTCATGGAGGAGTGCGTGTTTCGCGCGATCCCGCTATCGCTCGGCGCGCTGATCGGCGCGCGTTACGGCCGGCGCACGCTCGGCATCGCCATCGCCGTGCTGTTGCAGGCGCTCGTGTTCGGCGGCGCGCACGCGAATTATCCGGGATTTCCCGCGTATTCGCGGCCGGTGGAACTTCTGCTGCCGTCGATCGTGTGGGCGCTCATCTTCCTGCGCTTCGGATTGCTGCCGACGATCCTGCTGCATGCGACATTCGACCTGACGCTGTTCTCGATTCCCGTGTTCCTCGTCGATGCACCCGGTGCGCGAGCGCAACAAGCGCTGGCGATCGGCGCCGCGCTCGTTCCGCTGGCAATGGTCGCGTGGCGGCGATGGCAGGCCGGCGCATGGCGCGACTTGCCGGAATCGCTTTGGAACGGCGCATGGCGGCCCGCTGCGGAAATCGCCGACGCATCGCCGGTCGCCGCGTTGGCGGCGGGACGCTGGTCGTCCGGATTCCAGCGTGCGTTGCCGGTGCTGGGGATTCTCGGCGTCGCGTCGTGGGCGGTGCTGGCGCCGTTTCACGCCGAGGTGCGACCGTTGCGTCTCGCCCGTGCGGACGCGATTGCGGCCGCCGACGCGGCGCTCGCCGCGCGCGGCGTCACGCTTGGCCCGCAATGGCGGCGGTTCGCCACGGTCAAGCTCGCATCCGACGACGCGGAGCAATGGCAATGGCACAAGTTCGTCTGGCGCGAAGCGGGCGCCGAGGCTTATCGCAGACTGATCGGCACGATACTGGCGCCCCCGGTATGGGACATCCGCTACGCGACGTTCGGCGGCGACGTCGTCGAGCGCGCCGAGGAGTGGCGGGTCGCGGTGGCAGACGATCGCAGCATTCGCACGATCGCGCACACATTGCCGGAGGCGCGCGCGGGCGCGCATCTGCCGCGCGATGCCGCACTCGCGCTCGCGCAGCGCGCGCTCGCGTCCCGCTTCGACGTCGATGCCGCGCCGCTCGAGCTGGTTGCGGCCGACCAGCAGCAGCGGCCCGCGCGCACCGACTGGTCGTTCGTGTTCGGCGATCCGCGCATCGCAGTGGGCGCGGATGCCGAAGCGCGGTACCTCGTGGTTGTCGGCGGCGACGAAGTCCTCGGCGCCGGCCGTTTCGTGCATGTTCCCGAGACGTGGATACGCGCGGAAAGCGAACGCGAAAACCGGCTGCAGGTGGTCGCACTGGCTGGCGGCGGGGTCTTTTTCGCCGCAGGGCTTGCCGCATTTGTCGTCGGGATTCTCGGCTGGATCCGCCACCGCGTGGACACGCGCGCGCTGCGCGTCGTGGCAGCGGCGATGTTCGCCATTGCGCTGCTGTCGGCGGCCAACGCGTGGCCGGCGCTCGCGAAGGGTCTTTCAACCACCGAGCCGATCGCATCGCAGTTGGCGACCAAGGCCCTGGGCGGTCTGGCGGCGGCGCTGCTCGGCGCCTTGGTGGCGGGACTGTGCGCGGGCGTTGGCGCCTTCGGCGCGCGGATGGCCCCGCCGCTCTATCGGGTCGGACGCTTGCCGGCCGCGGCGGCGGCGATTGCCGCAGGGGCATTCGTCGTCGGCCTGGAAGTCTCGCTGGGTGCGCTGGCGGTGCCCGATACGCCGTTGTGGCCGAGTGCGGGCTGGATGTCGCTGGCCTCGCCGCCTGCAGGCGGGCTGCTGTCGGGGCTGGGCTTCGTCGGCTTTGCGAGTGTCGAATTGTTCGTCGTCTACGTCGTCGCGCGGCTGACCCGGGGATTTTCGCAGCGGCTGTGGCTTGCGATCGCGATTGTCGTAGCGCTCGAATGCGCGGCGGCGCTCGCAGGCGGCCGCGGTAATCTCGCCGGCGCGCTGGTTTCCGGCGTGATTCGAGGCGCGGCGGCGGCAGCGGTGCTCTTGCTGCTGCTTCGGCACGATCCGAGGCTGGTGCCGGCATTTGCCGCGACCATCGTGCTGATGACGGGTGCGGTCAAGGCCGCGCAATCGGCCGCGTGGCTGCCGTTCGCCGTCGATGCAGCGGCGACGATCGCCGTTGCCGTGTGGCTGACACGCTACTTGAGGCGCGATGCGACCGTCGCGCCGGCATGAGCGCGCCGGGCCGTCCCAAGCGCGAATACCGGAGTGCGGAGCACGAAGGTCGCCCAGTCCGCGCGCCGGGCCGTCCCAAGCGCGAATACCGGAGTGCGGAGCACGAAGGTCGCCCAGTCCGCGCGCCGGGCCGTCCCAAGCGCGAATACCGGAGTGCGGAGCACGAAGGTCGCCCAGTCCGCGCGCCGGGCCGTCCCAAGCGCGAATACCGGAGTGCGGAGCACGAAGGTCGCCCAGTCCGCGCGCCGGGCCGTCCCAAGCGCGAATACCGGAGCGCGGAGCACGAAGGTAGTCCGGTGACCGCTGCCGAAACGCTCCTGTCGCGTCTGCATGACGCAACGGTCGCGGATGCGAAGCGGTTGCGCGCGCGGATCGAGCGAGCGCGGGCGCATCGCTCCTCTGCCGACGAGTGGCGAGCGATTGCCGGGGACGTCGAGCGTGCGTGCGCCTTGCGCGCCGCGCGTGCAGCGGGCAAACCGCGCGTCGTCTATCCGCCCGAACTGCCCGTATCCCAGCGTGCGGCGGACATCGCCGCGGCGATTCGCGAGCATCCGGTCGTCATCGTTTCCGGCGAAACCGGCTCGGGCAAGACGACGCAATTGCCGAAGATCTGCCTCGCCGCCGGGCGAGGCGAGCGCGGCCTGATCGGCCATACCCAGCCGCGTCGGATCGCCGCGCGCTCGGTCGCCGCCCGCATTGCGCACGAGCTCGGGACGCCTTTGGGCGAAGCAGTCGGCTACAAGGTCCGCTTCACCGATCGCACGCGTCCCGAGGCGTACATCAAGCTGATGACCGACGGGATTCTCCTGGCCGAAACGCAAGGCGACCGCGAGCTTGCGCGCTATGACACGATCATCATCGACGAGGCGCACGAGCGCAGCCTCAACATCGACTTCCTGCTCGGCTACCTGAAGCGATTGCTCGAGCGCCGCGCCGACCTGAAGCTCGTCATCACGTCGGCGACGATCGATGCCGAACGCTTTGCACGCCTGTTCGCGGATGCGCGCGGGCCGGCGCCGGTCATCACCGTCGCGGGCCGCACGTACCCGGTCGAAGTCCGCTACCAGCCGTTGCGCTCCGGCGAAGACGAGACGGACGACGAAGAGGAGCTCGAGGAAGCAATCGCCGCGGCCGCCGAGGATCTGTGGCGCGAGGGTCCGGGCGACATCCTCGTCTTCCTGCCCGGCGAGCGCGAAATCCGCGAAACGGGCGACGTGCTGCGACGCGCGCTCGCGCGCCGCCCGTACGCGAGCGCGATCGAAATCCTGCCGCTGTATGCGCGGCTGACCGTCGACGAGCAGCAGCGCGTGTTTGCGCCCTCGCGTGGGCGCCGGATCGTGCTCGCCACCAACGTGGCCGAAACGTCGCTGACGGTTCCGGGCGTCCGCTACGTGATCGACAGCGGGCAAGCCCGCATCAAACGCTATTCGGTGCGCAACAAGACCACGCTGCTGCAGATCGAAAAGATCGCGCAGGCATCGGCGAACCAGCGCGCCGGTCGCTGCGGGCGCGTGCAGGACGGCGTTTGCATCCGGCTCTACGACGAAGCGGATTTCAACGCGCGTCCGGTGCATCCGGATCCCGAAATCCTGCGCAGCTCGCTTGCCGCAGTGATCCTGCGGATGGCGGCGCTCGCGCTGGGCGATGTCGCGGCGTTTCCGTTCCTCGATCCGCCGCTGCCGCGGGCGATCACCGACGGTTACCAGTTGCTGCAGGAGCTGGAGGCCGTCGACGCGGATCGCGCGCTCACGCCGCGCGGACGCGAGCTCGCGAAGCTGCCGCTCGACCCGCGGATCGGACGCATCGTACTCGCCGCGCGCGACAACGGCTGCCTGGCCGAAGGACTCGTGATCGCGAGCGCATTGTCCGTGCCCGATCCGCGCGAGCGTCCGCTGGAGCGGCAGCAGGCGGCCGATCAGGCGCACCTGCAGTTTCGCGACGAGCGTTCCGATTTCCTGTCGCTGATCGCGCTCTGGGAGTTCTTCGACAGTCCGGCGCAGAAAGCGCTGTCGCACCGCAAGCGCGTGGACGCGTGCCGCGCGCGGTTCGTTTCTTTCCTGCGCCTGACCGAATGGCGCGATGTGCACGCGCAGCTCATTGCCGCGCTGGCCGAGGCGGGCTGGTCGGTCGATGCCGCATTGCCCGCGAAGATCGACGCCACCCGCTATGCGGCGATCCACCATTCGCTGCTGGCGGGGTTGCTCGGCAACATCGGCGCGCGCTCGGAGCCTGCGGCCGCGATGGGTGGGCAGTACGACGGCGCGCGCGGCGTGCAGTTCTTTCTGCATCCCGGCTCGGGGCTTGCGAAAAAGGCGGTCAGGTGGGTGCTCGCCGCCGAACTCACCCAAACGTCACGGCTGTTTGCCCGATGCGCCGGCCGCATCGAGCCGGAATGGATCGAGGCGGTTGCCGGCGCGCGCGTCGACCGCGAGTACTTCGACGCGCACTGGGACCTGAAGCGCGGCGAAGTGATCGCGAGCGAGCGCGTGCAGCTCTACGGACTGACGTTGATAGCGCGGCGCCCGATCGCCTATGGTCCGCTCGCGCCGCGGGAGGCCCGCCAGATCTTCATTCGCGAAGCGCTCGTCACCGGCGACCTGGGGATCGATGCGCCGTTCCTCGCGCACAACCGCGCGCTCGTGCGCGACATCGCCGAGCTCGAGCACAAGGCGCGCCGCCAGGACGTGCTCGTCGACGAGGAGGCGATCGCCGCCTTCTATGACGAGCGCCTTCCCGACGACGTGCACTCGCGAGCGACGTTGGAGCGCCTGGCGCAAGCGCGACGAACGCGGGCACCCGCGGCGCCTGCACCTGACGCGCGACGCGCTGATGCGCCATGCGGCGCTGAACGTCACCGAGGCACTGTTCCCCGAAACGCTGTCGGCGGCCGGAGGCGAGTTCCCGCTCAAGTATCGCTTCGCACCCGGTCACCCGCTCGACGGACTGACGTTGACCATTCCGCTCGCGCACCTGAACCAGATCGACGAAGCCGTCCTGTCGTGGCTCGTTCCCGGCATGGTCCGCGACAAGGTGACGCACTATCTGAAGGCACTGCCCAAAGCCTGGCGCAATCGGCTGGTCCCGCTGCCGGAGACGGTGACGGCCTTCCTGACGCACGCGCCGGCGGTCGGGCAGTCGCTCGCCGGCGCGTTGCGCGGCTATCTGACGCAACGGCTCGGCGAAGCGCTGCCCGCGGAGGTCTGGCGAGGAATCGTGCTGCCGCCGCATCTGCAAGTCATCGTTCGCGTCGTCGACGCGGGTGGACGCGAACTGGCGCTGGACCGGGATCTCGCCGCGTTGCGGGAGCGGCTGCGCGAGGCGGCGCAGCTGTCGTTCGCGGCGGAAGGACCGACGTTCGAGCGCAAGGGTCTTCGCCAGTGGGATTTCGGCGAGTTGCCGGAGACATTGACGGTGCACCGGGGCGGCGCGCGCCTCACCGGCTATCCGGCGCTCGTCGATGAGCCCGATGGCGTTGCGCTCACGCTGCTCGACACGCGAGCGGCCGCCGATGCGGCGACGCGACAGGGCGTGATCCGGCTGATCGGCTTCGACCTGGCCGACGCACTGGCGCGGAGCCTGAAGGCCGCGCCCGCATGGACGGCGATCGGCCTGCAGCTGCGCGGCGCGATTCCGCTCGAACGCCTGCAGGATGATCTGCGCATGGCGATTGCCGATCGCGCGTTCGTCGGTGACGATCCGCTGCCGCGCGATCGGGCGGCATTCACGCAGCAGGTGAAACGCGCGCGCACGCGGCTTCCCGCCGTGATCGATGGCGCGCTGCGCCTGCTGGCCGCCATTGCCCTCGACCATCACGCGTTGTCGCAGCGCATCGCCGCGCTGCCGCCGGCGCAGCGGACGCTCGCCGCGGAAGTCCGTGCGCAGCGCGACGCGCTCGTCCACCCCGGCTTCATCACCGCGACGCCGTGGGCGCAGTTGAACCACGTTCCCCGCTACCTGCAGGCGCTGGCGCGGCGCGTCGCCCGCTATCCGGAGCATCCGGACCGCGATGCGCAGCATGCGACCCAGGTCGCGCGCTGGTGGACGCGCTATCGCGAGCGCGTCGACGACGAACGGCGGTCGGGACGGGTATCAGCCGATCTGGAAGCGTTTCGCTGGAAGCTCGAGGAACTGCGCGTGTCGCTGTTTGCACAGGAGCTCCGGACGCCGGTCCCGGTCTCGTTCAAGCGTATCGAAAAAGCGTGGGCCGAGCTTTCGCGGCACGGTTGAACCGCCCCGCCAGTGGCATACAATCCGGCCCCGTGCTAGAGTCAGTTCGCCAAAAAAACAAGCTAAACCGTTGATGCCACTGGTTGCGCACTGGTCACAGGTGATGTTGCCGCCCCTTCGTTTCAGCCCGTGCCTCCAAACGTGACGCCCAACGTTGCGCCGGCGCGCCGCCCCATCCCCAGGGAGCTGGCGAAAATCCTCGCCGACTGCCGCGACCTCACCATTCACCGGCTGCTGCTTTCCTTCACCGCCCTGCTCGATCGCGTAGGCGACATGCTGATGGAGCGCGCCGGTAAATCCGACGTGCGCGACGAGCAGCAACTGTTTCTCGAGGCGCGGCAGACGCTCAAGGTCGACCGCGCCGCCTTGATGGCCGATTTCGAGAAGCGCCTGCGCTCGCATATCGAGGACCGCATCTCCGGCAAGGCAGACCAGAAAGCGGATTTCTCCAAGGTGGACGCGACGAAGCTCGCGCTGATCGACCTCAACACGCTCGACGAATCGATGCTGGTCGGCAACATCGTGCGCGTCGTCGAGAATCACTGTCATGAAGAGCTGATTACGCTGAACCGGGGGATCGGGCACCTGATGCAGCGCTCCGATCTCGACACCGCGACCAACCCGCTGGCGCCCGCGACGATCGTCAGCGCGTTCGCCGAGGCCGTGAATGGCCTCAAGTCGGAGACGCGCGTCAAGTTCCAGATCCTCAAGGAGCTGAACCAGGCGCCGCTCGGCGAAATCGGCGCGATCTACGCCGACGTCAATCGGCATCTGGCCAATCTCCGAATCGTCCCGACCCGGCAGCGTGCGTCCGGCCGGAGTGCGCAGCTCGCCCGGGCAACGCAAGCGCGCGACCGAAGACAAGCCCGAAGCGGCATCGCAACAGCCCGCGCCGGAAATGGACATGATGTCGATGTTCCGGCGCATGGCGGCGCACGGCGGATTCCCGCTGACGGGTCATCCGGCGCGCCGCCGACGCGCGTCGCTCTCCGGCGCTGCCGCCCACGCCGTCCGGGTACGTGCCGAGCCCGCCGATTCTCACCACACCCGGACTTCGGGAGGGATTGTCGCGCCTGCAGGCGGGACAGACCGACTTCGACATCGAGGGTGCGCAGATCGCGTTCTCCGGCATTCCGGAAGGACTGCACAACGTCCTGCGCGACCTGCAGGAATCACCGCTCGGACAGCGCGCCAACCAGCTCGAAGCGATGACGATCGAGATGGTCGCGATGCTGTTCGATTTCATCTTCGAGACCCGCGATCTTCCCGATGGCATCAAGGCACTGCTTGCGCGGCTGCAAATCCCCGTCCTGAAAGTCGCGATGCTCGACGGCGCGTTCTTCGCCAAGAAATCGCATCCGTCGCGGCTGCTCGTCAATGCGCTCGCCGCCGCGGGGCTCGGCTGGGCGCCGGCGATGGGCCAGGACGATCCGCTGTACCGGACGCTCGATCGGATCGTCCACCGGATCCTCGACGGGTTCGGCGACAACCTCGGCATCTTCGACGAGCTGCGCGCGGAGCTCGAGGCGTTCCTGGCCGCTGAAGAGCAGGCGGCCGAAGCCAATTTCGCGACGAACGCCGAGGAGATCAACCAGGATGACCGCAAGGACCTCGCCGGCGCCATCGCGAAATCCGAGATCGAGCGGCGTGTCGAGAGTTATCCGATTCCTCGCTTCCTCGCGCAATTCCTGCGGCAGAAATGGCAGGGAACGCTCGAAGGCCTCTACCTGCGCGATGGCGACGACAGCGACGCGTGGAGCTCGTCGGTGGCCACACTCGAGGATCTCGTCTGGAGCGTCCAGCCGAAAAAAGCCCCCGAGGACCGCAAGCACCTCGTCGCGCTGCTGCCGTCGCTGCTGAAGCGGCTCGCGGCGGGCGTGCCGGGGCCGCAGTGGGCGCCGGGCGAGCGCGAAGCGTTCATGTCCAACCTGGTCGAAGCGCATGCGGCCGCGGTCAAGCCATCGCTTTCGACCGTCGCGTCGCCGACCGCCGCGGTGGCCGAAGCTGCGAAGGCGGAAGCCGAAGTCGCGAAGGCTTCCGGCGACGTCGCGGCCGCCGCTCGCGCGGAAGCGCTCGCGGCCGCGATGGCGCCCGCGGAGCCGGCGACGTTCGACGCCGGCCCGGCGGTGCTCGAAGACGAATACCTCGAGATCGCGCGCGGCATGGAGCGCGGCATGTGGGTCGAGTTCGAGGATGCCGACGCCCAGCTGTCGTTCGCGAAGCTCGCGTGGATAAGCCCGCTGCGCGGCACCTACCTGTTCACGAATCGCCAGGGCCAGCGCGCCGTGTCGATGACGGCCGAGGAGCTCGCCGACCAGTTCCGCGCCAATCGCGCCCGGTTCGTCGAAGCCGAGCCGTTGATCGATCGCGCGTTCAGCAGCGTCATCACCGAGCTCACCGATCGCTTCGAGCTCGAAACCGCCTCTGCCTAGGGCCTAGCTTGCGGGGCGCCGCGCCGGCCGCAATTCTCGGCGCGCTGCGGCGCGCGCTGCCGATCCTCTTCACGGCGCGCATCGTCAGCCTCGCGTTCCTGCCGCTGCTGATCGCCGCCGTCGTCTGGATCGTCATCGCGGTGGCCGCGTGGACACCGCTGACCGATGCGCTTGCGCACGCGTTCGGCGAGCGTACGGGCGACGCGTCGTGGCTCGCGCGAATCGCGGCGCAGCTGGTGGCGATCGTGATGTTCGCAGCGCTTGCCGTCGCAACGGCGCTCACGGCGATCGCCGTGCTCGCAATGCCGGTGATCGTCCGCACCGTATCGACGCGGCACTTTCCGGCGCTCGCCGAGCAGCGCGGCGGAAGCCTGCTGGGCAGCGCGAAGAATGCGGCGCTTGCGTTGCTCGTGTTCGTGCCGCTGTGGCTCGCGTCGCTCGCGCTGTTGGTCTTTCCGCCGCTTTACGCGGTCGCGTCGCTGCTGCTCAACGCGTGGCTGTCGCAGCGGATGTTCCGCTACGACGCGCTCGCCGAGCACGCGAGCGCCGCCGAAATCGCCACCGTGCTGCGGCGAGAGCCGCGCACGGCTGCTGGGCCTCGGACTCGTCCTGTCGCCGCTGTCCCTCGTGCCGCTGGTCAACGTGCTCGTGCTGCCGATCTACGCCGGCATCGCGTTCACCGAATTGTGCCTCGCCGAGCTTGCGGCGTTGCGCGCGTCCGCGGTTGCGCGCAGCTGACACGCGGAGGCCGGGACGAGGGTTGACGGCGAGTCACGCGCAGCGCGCGCACGCACTGCGCGACGAGATCCGGACCGCGGTAGATCAACCCGGTATAGAGCTGCACGAGCGCCGCGCCGGCCGCGATCTTCTCGCGCGCATCGTCGCCGCACATGATGCCGCCGACGCCGATGATCGGCAGCGCGCCGTCGAGCGCCGCGGCGAGCGTCCGCAGCACCGCCGTCGAGCGTTCGCGCAGCGGCGCGCCGGACAGGCCGCCCGCTTCGTCGGCGTTCGGCAATCCGCCGACGCCGTCGCGCGCCAGCGTCGTGTTCGTGGCGATGACGGCGTCGATGCGCTGCTCGACCAGCATTCGGCGATTCGCGATCAGGGCATCGCCGGTCGAGATCGGGCGCGATCTTGACGGCCAGCGGCACTCGGCGCCCGTGCTGCTGCGCCAGCCGCTCACGCTCGGCGACGAGCGCTCCAAGCAGCGCCGCCGAGCGCATCGCTCCGCCTGCAGATCGCGCAGGCCCTTCGTATTCGGCGACGATATGTTGACCGTCACGTAGCTCGCGTGCGCGTGCACGGCGCGCAGGCACGCGACGTAGTCGTCGGCCGCGCGCTCGTTCGGCGTGTCGAAATTCCTGCCGATGTTGATGCCGAGGATGCCGCGGTAGCGCGAGCTGCGTCGACGTTGGCGACGAACCGCGTGACGCCGTCATTGTTGAATCCGAGCCGATTGACGATCGCCTGCGCGTCGACGATGCGGAACATGCGCGGCCGCGGGTTTCCCGGCTGCGGCCGCGGCGTCACGGTGCCGGCTTCGAGAAAGCCGAAACCGAGCGTCGCGAGGCCCGCCAGGTGTTTCGCGTTCTTGTCGAGCCCGGCCGCGAGGCCGACGCGATTCGGAAACCGGATGCCCATGACGTCGACGGGCGAGGCGGGGAGCCGCGGTGCGGCAAGTTGCGCGAGGCCGGTTCTCGCCGCCGCATCGAGGCCCGCGAAAGCGATCTCGTGCGCGCGTTCGGGATCGGCGGCGAACAGCAGCGGTCGAAACAGCGGATAGAGTTTGTGCATCGGCTCGAGTTCGTGCACCGCGCTCGCGACTGCCGGCGATGCTAACATTCGACTCCACCCGTGAGTACCCTACGTTCGTTTCACCGCATCCTGCTCGCGCTGGCGGGGGCGATCGCATTTGCAGCGGCAATTCCGGCTTCCGATGCCGCACCGGCGCGACCGTCGCACGACTCGCCCGCGTCCGGCTACGAGCGGCGCGCCGATGTCCGCGCGTTCATCGACGAGATGGTTCACGACCACGGGTTCTCGCGCGCGCGCCTCACGCGCTGGTTTCGCGAGGTCCGTTTCCAGCCGACGATCATCACCGGGATGCAGCGGCCGCTGCTCGAGCCGCCGAAGTGGTACGAATATGCGCCACAGTTCCTGACGCCGGCGCGGATCGATGAGGGCGTCGCGTTCTGGCGCGAGCATGACGCCACGCTGGCGCGCGCGGAAGACGAGTTCGGCGTGCCGCCGGAGATCGTCGTCGCGATTCTCGGCGTCGAATCGTTCTACGGCCGCAATACCGGCGGCTACCGGGTGATCGATGCGCTGTCGACGCTCGCGTTCGACTATCCGCGCCGCGGTGCGTTCTTTCGCGGCGAACTGCGCGAGTTCCTGCTGCTCGCGCAAAGCGAAGGATTCTCGCCGCTCGTTCCGAAGGGATCGTTCGCCGGCGCCTTCGGCATCCCGCAATTCATGCCGGGCAGCGTGCGCCGCTACGCGGTCGATTTCGATGGCGATGGCCACATCGACCTCTGGAGGAGCGCCGACGACGCGATCGGCAGCGTCGCGAATTTCCTTGCGCGACACGACTGGCTGCGCGGCCAGCCGGTATGGTCGAAGGCGATGGTCGCGGCATCGCAGCGCGACAACGCACTGAGCAGGCTCGACGGCGGCATCAGCGAGCGCCGCCCGCTGGCGGCGTGGAATGCCGACGGCGTCGCCGCGGAACGGCTGCCCGATCCGATGGCCCCGGAGCCCGTCGGACTGCTGCTGCTCGAGGAGAGCGCGGACGCGGGCGACGACGCGGCGAGCCTGTGGATCGCGTTCCCGAATTTCTACGTGATCACGCGCTACAACAAGAGTCGCCTGTACGCTGCGGCGGTGGTGTCGCTCGCCGAGGCGATTCGAACGGCGCGAACGCCAACGGATCCGACCCGCTGATGGTTGCGGCGCCGATGCCGATGAACGCGACGCCCGACGACGACAAGGACTTGCCGCTCAAGGAAGACACGCGGCTGCTGGGACGCGTGCTCGGCGACGTGCTGCGCGCGCAGACCGGCGCCGAAGGCTACGCGCGAATCGAGACGATCCGCCAGACGGCCATCGCCTTCCGCCGCGCGAGCGGCGCCGAGTCCGATGCCGCGCGCCATTCGCTGGGAGCGATGCTGAACCCGCTGCCGATCGAGGGCGTGCTCGATGTCGTTCGCGCGTTCAGTTATTTTTCGCATCTCGCCAACATTGCCGAGGACGTGCACCAGAATCGCCGGCGGCGGGCGCATGCGCTGGCCGGCTCGCCGCCGCGCCAGGGCGATCTGCGCGACGCCTTGCAGCGTCTCGCGGGATCGAGCGTCGATCGCGCCGCGATGCTCGACTGGCTCGCCTGCGCGCTGGTGAGCCCGGTGTTGACCGCGCATCCGACCGAAGTCCAGCGCAAGAGCATTCTCGACGTCGAGCGCGAAATCGCGCGCCTCCTGATGTGGCGCGACCGCACGCTGCTGACGCCGGAGGAACGCGGCGATCTTCGATTTTCGGCTGCACGCGTCGGTGCTCGAGTTGTGGCAGACGGCGATGCTCCGGCTGTCGCGATTGCGCGTGAAGGACGAGATCGAAAATGGACTCGCGTATTACCGGTACACGTTCCTCGCCGAAATCCCGCGTCTTTATGCGGCATTCGAAGGCCTGCTGCGCGGAGCAATTCGCCATTGCGCGCAGACGATCGTGCCACCGTTCCTGCGGATGGGATCGTGGATCGGCGGCGACCGCGATGGCAATCCGTTCGTCACGGCGGAGACGCTGTCCTACGCCATTCACGCGCAGGCAGGCGTTGCGCTTCGAGGACTATCTCGACCAGGTGCATCGCCTCGGCGCCGAGCTGTCCCTTTCGACCCGGCTGGTGACCCCCTCCGCGGAACTGCTGGCGCTCGCCGCCGTTGCACAGGACGCGAACCCGCACCGTCAGGACGAGCCGTACCGGCAGGCGCTCGTCGGCGATCTACGCGCGTCTCGCGGCGAGCGCGCAAGAGCTCGCGCATCTGACGCCCGCGCGCGCGCCACAGTCCGACGCCGCGGCGTATCGGACGCCGGCCGAGCTGCGGGCGGACCTCGACACGATCGCCGCGTCGCTCGCGATGCACGGCGCTTCCGCGCTGGCCGCGCGGCGCCTCGATCCGCTGCGCCGCGCGATCGACGTCTTCGGATTCCATCTGGCCGCGCTCGACTTGCGCCAGAACAGCGACGTCCACGAAGCGGTCCTCGACGAGATGCTCGCGCGCGCCGGTGTCGCCGATCGACTACCGTGAGCTCGCCGAGCCCGAACGCATTGCGCTGCTCGCGCGCGAGCTCGCGAGCCCGCGGCCGCTCCACAGCGCGCATCTCGATTATTCGGAGCGCGTTGCGTCCGAGCTCGCCATTCTGCGCGTTGCCGCGGATGTCCATCGCCCGCTACGGCGCCGCGGCGATGCCGAATTACGTGATCTCGAAATGCCAGTCGGTGTCCGATCTGCTCGAGGTCGCCGTGCTGCTGAAAGAGGTCGGGCTTCTGCGCGGCAGCAGCGCTCGCGGTCAACATCGTCCCGCTGTTCGAGACGATCGACGATCTCGGATGCTGCGGCGACATCATGCGCCGCGGCGTTCGCCGTCCCGGGCTATCGCGCGATGGTTGCCGGGCGCGGCGACTGGCAGGAGGTGATGCTCGGCTATTCCGACAGCAACAAGGACGGCGGATACGTGACGGCGAACTGGGCGCTCTACCGCGCCGAAATGCAGCTTGTCGATGCGGTGCGCGACCACGGCGTCCGGCTGCGCCTGTTCCACGGGCGCGGCGGGACCGTCGGCCGCGGCGGCGGTCCGAGCTACGACGCGATCCTCGCGCAGCCCGCCGGCAGCGTCGCCGGCGGCCTGCGGGTCACCGAGCAGGGCGAGATCATCGCGAGCAAGTATTCCGATCCGGAGCTCGGCCGGCGCAATCTCGAGTCGCTGGTCGCGGCGACGCTCGAGGCGAGCCTGCACGACGCGGAACAGCTCGGCGGTCGCGCGACGGGCTATTTCGCGGCGCTCGACGCGTTGTCCGCGCATGCACTCGCCGCCTACCGCGCGCTCGTGTACGAGACGCCGGGATTCGCCGACTATTTCCGCGCGTCGACGCCGATTTCGGAGATCGCGGAGCTCAACATCGGCAGCCGGCCGGCGTCGCGCACCGCGTCGAACCGCATCGAGGACCTGCGCGCGATCCCGTGGGTGTTCAGCTGGGGCCAGTGCCGGCTGATGCTGCCGGGCTGGTACGGATTCGGGGCGGCGGTCGATGCGTGGCTCGCGACGGCGGGCGAGGGTCTCGGCCTGCTGTCGGAGATGCATGCGCGCTGGCCGTTCTTCCGCTCGATGCTGTCGAACATGGCGATGGTGCTCGCGAAGACCGATCTCGCGATCGCGTCGCGCTACGCGGAGCTCGTCGCCGATCCGGTCCTGCGCGACGCCATATTCGGGCGCATCGCCGACGAGCACGCCCGGACGGTCCGCTGCTTTCTCGCGATCACCGGGCAGAAGACGCTGCTCGACGACAACCCGACGCTCGCGCGCAGCATCCGCAACCGCTTTCCCTATCTCGATCCGCTCAACCACCTGCAGATCGAGCTGCTGCGCCGGTACCGCGGCGGGCGAGACCGACGAGCGGACGCGTCGCGCGATCCACCTGACGATCAACGGCCTCGCCGCGGGCCTGCGCAACAGCGGCTGAAATTCGCCGGCCTGCCCGACGCGGCGCTCCCCGCACGCTCGGCCTGCCTGCGCGCCGCGGTCTGTTGCGCGTCCCGCTTATAATCGCCGTCATGTCGCGCGCGCCGGGTTGCCTTGAGGCCGCGCCAAATCGCCCGATGCGCATCCTTCTCTCCAACGACGACGGCTACTTCGCACCCGGTCTCGAACATCTCGCCGCGGCGCTCGCGCCGCATGCGGACATCACGGTCGTCGCCCCGGAACGCGACCGCAGCGGCGCGTCGAATTCGCTGACGCTCGACCGCCCGCTGTCGGTGCGCCGCGCGCCGAACGGCTTCCTGTTCGTCAACGGCACGCCGACCGACTGCGTGCATCTTGCCGTCACCGGGTTGCTGGAGGAGCTTCCCGACATGGTGATCTCGGGAATCAACCTCGGCGCGAACATGGGCGACGACACGATCTACTCGGGAACCGTCGCGGCGGCGACCGAAGGCTACCTGCTCGGCGTGCCGTCGGTCGCGATATCGCTGGCGTCGAAAACGGCGGCGCATTTCGAAACGGCCGCGGCGGTGGCACTCGAATTGCTCGACCGGCATCGGCAGCAGGCGGCCGGTCCGTGGCTTCTGAACGTGAACGTTCCCGACATCGAGCGAAGCCTCGTGCGTGGCTACCGGATCACGCGCCTCGGGCGGCGGCACAAGGCCGAAGACGTGGTTGCGATGCAGAGTCCGCGCGGCGAAACCGTGTACTGGGTCGGCGCGGCGGGTGCCGCCGCGGACGCGGGCGAAGGCACCGATTTCGAGGCGGTCGAAGGCAACTACGTCTCGATAACGCCGCTGCAGATCGACCTCACCAATCGCGATCAGATGGCGAGTGTGTCGGCATGGCTTTCGCGCTGATGGGCGCGTAGGGGAGATGCGGGCGATGGGGACGCTCGGCGGTCGCGGCGGAACGAGCGGAATCGGCATGACGTCCGATCGCACGCGCGCGCGCATGGTCGAGCGGCTGCGCGCGGATGGCATCCGCGACGAAGTCGTGCTGTCGGCAATGAACGCCGTTCCGCGGCACATTTTCGTCGACGAGGCGCTTGCCATTCGCGCGTACGACGATTCGCCGCTGCCGATCGGCCATGGCCAGACGATCTCGCAGCCGTGGGTCGTCGCGCGGATGACCGAGCTCGCGCGAAACGGCCGCGAGCTCGATGGCGTGCTCGAGATCGGCACGGGCTGCGGATACCAGACGGCGGTGCTCGCGAAGCTCGCGAAAACCGTGTACACGGTCGAGCGCATCGTCGCGCTGGTCAACAAGGCGCGGCGGCATCTGCAGTCGCTGAAGATTCGTAACGTTCATCTTGCGCACGGCGACGGCACCGCCGATCTCGGCGAGGAGCTTGCGGTCGATGCGATCGTCGTCACCGCAGGCGCAACGCATGTGCCGACCGCGCTCATCAAATACCTGAAGCCGGGCGGGCGGATGGTGATCCCGCTCGCGAGCAGCGAAGAGGGCGAGCGGGGCGTGCAGCGGCTCACCGTCATCGAAGCGAACGGCATCGGGAATCCGGGAACAGGTGTTCGATGCGGTAAGATTCGTGCCGCTGTTGCCCGGCCTCGGCTGAACTTTCGGGCCGGCGCAAAGTCGTTGGATCGATGCGCTCCCCATTGCCGTTCCTCTTGCCGAACCCTCGTTATCGCACCGTTGCCGCGCTCGTCGCCGTCGCGCTGATTCTGGCGGCCTGCGCAACCCGCCGCCCCGCGCCGGTCGAGGATCGCACCGCCGCGCGTGCGCGACCGTCCGTGTCGATCGCGGCGCAGCCATCGACCGGCGCCGTTGCGGAGGCGCCGCCGGGCGCAACGTATACGGTCAAGCGCGGCGATACGCTGCACCAGATCGCGCTCGACAACGGCCTCGATTACCGCGAGCTCGCCGCGTGGAACAACATCGAGAACGTCAACGTGATTCGCGTCGGACAGGTGTTGCGCCTCGCGGCGCCGGGCACGACGCCTCTCGCGTCCGTGCCCGCGAGCGATCAGGAGACCGCGGCCGGCGTCACGACGGCGCCGCTGCGCAGCGCACCGCCGCCGATCGCCGAAGCGCGCGCTGGTACCGGCGCACCGCCAGCGACGCTTCCACCCGCAGCATCGTCGGCGCCCGCTGCACCGTCGGCCGCCGCCACGGCCGGCACGCTGAAGACGTCACCCAAGGCGATCAAGGAGCCCTATTCGGATCAGGCCGTGCGCGAACTGACACTCGCCGCGAGCGCCGTTCCGGCGCCGCCCGATTCGCTTGCGATGGCTGCACCCGGCGGCGTGCGCGTCGAACCGAAGTCCGAGCCGCGTCCGTCATCGGCGGCATCCGCTGCGCCATCGCCGCCCGCCGAGACCGCGTCGCCGCCGGCGGGCGCCGGTGACGCCGACCGGCTCGACTGGGCATGGCCCGCGAAGGGCAAGATCGTCGCCGGCTTCTCGGATACGGCGAACCTGAAAGGCATCGACATCGCGGGCGCTGCGGGAGACGCCGTGCGCGCGAGCGCGCCGGGCCGCGTCGTCTACGCGGGCAGCGGATTGCGCGGCTACGGCAAGCTGATCATCATCAAGCACAACGCGACGTACCTTTCCGCGTACGCGCACAACCGCGAGATCCTCGTCAAGGAAGGCCAGCAGGTGACGCGCGGGCAGAAAATCGCCGAGATGGGCAACACCGATGCCGACCAGGTGAAGCTGCATTTCGAAATCCGCCGGCTGGGCAAGCCGATGGATCCGGCGAAATACCTGCCGCCCGCCTAGAAATTGGGGTCAGAGCTGTAAGTAATATCCGCTAGAAATTGGGGTCAGAGCTGTAATATTCCGGCATAGCATCGATGTCGCGAATATTACAGCTCTGACCCCAATTTTCGCAGCGTGTGCGGCGCGGGCAGTACCTCGATCGCACGTTCCAGCGTCGCGAGCCGCGCGACCCGTTCGCTGTCGCGGCTCGCGGCCGCTCCGTAGCGCAGCATCGCGAACGAATCGCCGATCGCGCGAAACGCGATGTCGAATTGCGGCCAGCGCCGCGACGCGCGTTCGGCAAAGGCGAGCGGCCCTTCGTGTGCCTGTCGCGGCAAGCCCGCACGCGCCAGCCGCCGGCAGACGTCGTTCCACAGCGCGAGCGCGCGTTCCTGGCGTTTGCGTCGCGCCGCGAACCACGCGAAGACGCCGCCTGCCCACAGGAGCACCGCTGCCGCAGCGCAGGCGACGATCTGCCACAGCGCAAACTGGTCGAGCTTCCAGTCTCGCCACAGCGCGCGCTGGCGATCACGGTTGAACTGGATCACGTTGCGCTGCCACCGATGATTGATCGCATCGGCGGCAAGCTGCAGGGTCTTGAGCCAACCGCCGTCGTCGCGCGCGAACAGCGGTACCGGATCACCTGCCGGCACCGAGCCGAACAAGCCGCGCTCGATTCGCGACGGTGCGACGGCGGCCGTCGGATCGAACCGCTGCCATTGCCCGTCGACAATCGCCTCGGCCCACGCGTGCGCGTCCGATTGACGCACGATCATGTAGCCGCCGCGCGGATTGATTTCCCCGCCTTGATAACCGGTGACCACGCGGGCCGGAATGCCGGCGGCGCGCAGCATGACGACGAACGCGCTCGCGTAATGCTCGCAGAAACCGCGCCGCGTATCGAACAGGAACATGTCGACCGGGTCGCCGCCTTCGAGCAGCGGCGGCGCGAGCGTGTAGAAGAACGGCTCGCTGTGGAACCACTGCAGCACGGCGCTGATGAATCGCCGGTCGTCCGGACTTCGCGCGCGCAACGAGCGCGCGAAGTCGACGGTGCGCGGATTGTGCGCGGGCGGTCGCAAGTTGATCTGCGCCTCACGTAACGAGGCGACCGGATAGCTGTCGCGCAGCGTCGACTCCAGCGTGTAGCGAATCGGTTGTGTGATCGGCGCGCGCATGATCAACTGCTGTTCACGCGAATAGCCGGCGAGACCGGCACCGCGTGCGCTCTGATCCGCGTCGATCTCCGGCAGCGCGGACGGAAAGTCGAGGGCAAAGAGCCACGGATGATCGTTCGGCTCGAGCGTCACCGTGTAGCGCACGCGCGGTGCGTCGCCGCTCACGAGCCGCCCGCCCGCCTGCGGAGACATGCGCGCGCCATTCGCGTCCGTCGAAGAAGGACAGCACCGGCCCGCGCCAGTAGCGCATCCGCGCGGGCGGCGGCGATCCGTCGAAATCGACGCGGAACGCGATGGCGTCGGACAGCGACAATTCGCTGATCATCCCGGGCGCCATCCGATCCGAAAGGCCGGTCGTGGCGCTGCGATCGGCGGGCAGGCCCCACAACGGACTCGCCAGCCGCGGAAAGACCAGGAACAGCGCGGCGGCGATCGGCAGGCCCTGCGCGATCATCGTCGCCGTGCGCGCCCAGGCCGCGCGCCATGCAGGCGCCACGCCGGACGAGCTTTCGCTCCACGCGAGCGATTCGAGCGCCGCGCCGGTGGCGAGTACCGCGGGCAACGCAGCGGCGGCCGCGAGCATCGACTGGCCATAGAAGAACGGTGTAATCAGCAGAAATATCGCGAGGCAGACGAGCAGCGATCCATCGCGCAGCGTGCGCACTTCGAGAAACTTGATGCCGACCAGGATGAACAGGAACGCGACGCAGGGATCGCGCCCGATGAAATAGCCGTACGACTTGCGGATCGCAATGGCCATCGCGAGCGCGAGCAACGCAAGCGCCCACGACGGAATGCGCACGGGCCGTTCAAGCGGGTGCGCGCGATCGTGTCGCATCAGCGCGAAGCGCAGCACGATCAGCGCCAGGCCGGACAGCGCGACCCAGATCGGCAAATGCACGGCCTGCGGCAACTGCGCCGCGACGAGCAGAATGCCGAGGCTCGCGAGCTGTGGCGGCGCGAGCGGCCGCGCAACCGCGTGCCCGCTTGAAGCTGGCGCGATTCTGATGCGCCGCCCGATGACATGGGCAACGGCGCCGCCCGGCGATGACGATCTGCTGAGAAGCATGGGTCAGGAGCAACGTACGGGGCCCGAGCGCCGGATGCGAGGCGCCGGTGCGCCCGCGGTTTACCGGTCGATCGCCGCAGGCCCACCCGTCGCCGGATCGTAGCGCATCCGCGCTCGATGCGGGTGTGCGACGCATCCGACAAGGGTCGAGGCTAGAATCGCAAAGTGACGCCGTTCGCCGAGCTTGTGGCTACCTCGCGCCGGGTCTCGGAGACGCCGAGCCGCAACGCCAAGATCGCCGCGCTCGCGGCTTGCCTGTCCGCGCTCGCGCCCGATGAGATTTCGATCGCCGTCGCGTACCTTTCCGGCGAGACGCCCCAGGGTCGAAGCGGCATCGGCTACGCGCTCCTGCGGGATGCGGGTGGCGGCCCTGCCGCCGACGCGCCATCGCTGACGATCCTCGATGTCGATGCGGCGCTCGAGCGTGCGGCGGCGACCGCCGGGCGCGGGCTCGAAGACCGAGCGCACCGCGATCATCGCCGCCCTGTTCGCGACAGCGACTGACACCGAGCGCGACTTCCTTTCCCGGTTGCTGCAGGGCGAGTTGCGTCAAGGCGCGCTCGAATCGCTGATGATCGACGCCGTCGCGGCCGCGGCGTCGTTGCCGGCTTCAGCCGTGCGCCAGGCGGCAATGGTCGCCAACGGCGTGGCAAGCGTCGCGCATGCGGCCCTGACCGAGGGCTTGTCCGGCTTGCGGAGATATGCGCTGGTGCTGATGCAACCCGTGGCGCCGATGCTCGCGCAGCCGGCGGATGATGTCGCCTTCGCCCTGCGCGCGTTCGGCACCGCGGCATTCGAATGGAAGCTCGACGGCGCGCGCGTTCAGGTTCACAAGTCGGAAACGGACATCCGCGTCTTCACGCGCAATCGCAACGACGTCACCGCATCGGTGCCCGAAATCGTCGACGCCTTGCGCGATGTAGCGGCCCGCGAGCTGATCCTCGACGGCGAGGCGATCGCCCTCCGGGCGAACGGTGCGCCGCAGCCGTTCCAGGTCACGATGCGCCGCTTCGGCCGAACGCTCGACGTCTCCGAAATGCGGGCGGCGCTGCCGCTGTCGGTCTTTTTCTTCGACTGCCTGCGATACGACGCGCAGACGTTGACCGAGGCGCCCGCATCGGCGCGCTTCGAGGCGCTGGCGCGCGCGGTGCCGCCGAAGCTGCGCGTCCCGCGGATCGTGACCGGCGACGCCGACGTCGCCAGCGCGTTCTGCGACGATGCGCTCGATCGCGGGCATGAAGGCGTGATGGCGAAATCGCTGACGGCTCCCTATGAAGCGGGCAAGCGCGCCGCATCGTGGCTCAAGGTGAAGCGGCTGCACACGCTGGATCTCGTCGTGCTCGCTGCCGAATGGGGCCACGGGCGGCGCAAGGGATGGTTGTCGAACCTGCATCTTGGCGCGCGTGACGAGCAAAGCGGCAAATTCGTGATGCTCGGAAAGACGTTCAAGGGCATGACCGACGAGATGCTTGCCTGGCAGACGCAGGCGCTGCTCGCGCGCGAGACCCGCCGCGACGACTGGACGGTCCACGTGCGGCCCGAACTCGTTGTCGAGGTCGCGTTCAACGATTTGCAGTCGAGCCCGCGCTACCCGGGCGGGCTCGCATTGCGCTTTGCGCGGGTCAAGCGCTATCGCGACGACAAGGGGCCGGCCGACGCGGACTCGATCGGCACGGTGCGGGCGATCTACGACGGCCAGCTCGCCAGGACAAGCGGGCGCCCGCACGACGCACGATGATCGACGCGCGATCCAACGTGCTGCATTCCCCGCTTGTACTTGCGATTGCCGTTGAAAAGCCGGATTCTGCGTTTCCCCTGCGTCTTCATCCGAACCCGAAATGGCCATGAAATATCACACGCTTCCCGGCAGTGCATTGAACGTCTCCGCTGTGTGTCTTGGCACGATGACGTGGGGTGAGCAGAACAGCGAGGCCGAGGCGCATGCCCAACTCGACTATGCGCTGGCGCAGGGCATCAACTTCATCGACACCGCCGAGATGTACCCGGTGCCGCCCAACGCGAAGACCCAGGGAAGGACGGAGGCGATCCTCGGCCGCTGGCTTCCGCGGCGCCGGCGTGCCGACCTCGTCGTCGCAACCAAGGTTGCAGGACCGGGGCGTCGCGACTGGATCCGCGGCGGTCGCACCGATCTGACGCGCGACGTCATCGCCGAGGCCGTCGACACGAGCCTGCAGCGGCTCGGCACCGACTACATCGACCTCTACCAGATCCACTGGCCGCAACGCAACGTGCCGATGTTCGGCACAACGGAGTTCGACCCTTCGAAGGAACGGCAGGGACCGGCGATCGACGAACAGGTCGAAGCGATGGCGGCCCTGGTCAAGGCGGGCAAGATCCGCCACTGGGGAGTGTCGAACGAAACCGCATGGGGCGTCTGTGAATTCCAGCGCGTCGCGCGGCGATTGGGGATTCCGGGACCCATCACGATCCAGAACAGCTACAGCCTCGTGTCCCGCGATGTCGACAACGATCTGGCGGAGGTGCTCTTTCGCGAGAAGATGTCGTTGCTCGCGTACAGTCCGCTTGCCGGGGGCATGCTGTCCGGCAAGTATCTCGGCGGCGCGCGGCCGCCGGGCTCGCGCTTCACGCTGTTCGACGGCCTGGGTGTACGGTTTCGCAAGCCCCTCGTCGCCGAGGCGATCGCCGCATACGCAGAGGTCGCGAAGAAACGCGGGGTATCGCTGGTGCAGCTCGCGCTGGGCTACGCGAGGAGCCGCTGGTACGTCGGCGCGGTGATTCTGGGGGCCACCACGCTTGCACAGCTCGCCGAGGACGTTGCCGCGGCGCAAGTCGAGCTCGACGCCGAAACGCTGGCCGACATCGCCGCGGTCCAGGTGCGCTTCCCCAATCCCGCGGCGTAAGGCAACCGGCCGCCGCGTTTCACTCGGCTGCACCAAAGAGCGCCAACGCGGTCAGCACGGTGCGCCGATGCTCGCGTCCCGCACCGACGGGAAACGCGGAGCCGGGCAGCGCCAGTGCGAACGGGCGCGTCGCGCGCTCGGCCGCCAGGATCCAGGCGCAAAGGCGCGACAGTCGCGCCTCGATGTCGAGATGCGCGGGCAACTCTGCCCAGTCGAGTGTGACCGGTCCGCTGCCGCCGGTGCCTTCGAACGACTTCGAAAACCAGCCTGCGCCGCGCGCGACCGCTTTCCACGCGACGCGCTGCAGTGGATCGCCGCGCTGGTATTCGCGCAAGCCGGCGAGATCGGCATCGCCGCTGCGGCCCGCGGCGCGCGCGTCGAATCCCTGTGCGCCGGTCGGCAGCGGCGGTGCAAGCGGCTCGGGCGCCGGATAGGCGATGCCCGCCAGCGGAAAGTGCACGTACGCCCACCCGCGCCACAAGCCGAGCGGATGCTCGGACGATAGCGTCACCCGACCGAGCGGGATGCGCCCGCGCGTTACGGCGGGAACTGCCAGCGTGATCGTTTGCGCGGCGCCTGCCGCGATCGCCGCCGTCGTTCTCGCGCCGCCGGCGGCGACGCTGATCGCGCGGCGGTCGAGCCCACCCGCCGCAACCGACAGCGAGAACACGATATGGCCGCCGACGAACGCGTCGCTTGCGGCGAGCGGCTTGATCTCGATTCCGGCGAGGTTGCGGAACGTATGCAGCAACGCGGCGGACACGAGGCCGCCGAGCAGGAACGTGACGGCAAGCCCGAGCGCCAGCGCATAGTTGAGCGACGTCAGCAGCATCACGATGAGCGTTGCGATCAGCGCATAGCCGCGACGCGTCGGCAGGATGTAGATCCGCGAATGCCGCAATACCACCGGCGTCCGGTCGGCCGGCGCGAAACGGAACGCGCGCTGGCGCATCCGCTGCAGCCAGGTGCGCAGCCGTACCGCGCGGCGGTCGCCGGGGCGGCGTGCGCCGCGGCGGTCACGGCAGTGCGACGGCGCGAATGAGGTTCTGCGCCTGCAGAGCGCCCGCGCGTGCGCCGCCGGCGAGCCGGTGTCCGGCCACTGCCGGGAATACCGCCTGCACGTCTTCGGGCACGACCATCGTGCGGCCGGCGAGCAGCGCCCAGGCACGCGCGGCCGCCAGCAGCATCAGGCCGGCACGCGGGCTCAAGCCCCGCCGAGCGCCGGCCTCCCCGCTCGCACCCGCGGTCTGCCCGGGCAGATGCCCGCGCGATGCGGCGAGCAATGCCTGCACGTAGTCGAGGAGCGCGGGCGCGACATGAATGGCCGTGGCTTCACGTTGCCATTCGGCGAGCGTCGCCGGATCCGACTGCGGCGTGATCTCCAGCAGGCGCGCGCGCCGGTCGCCGCCGGACAGCAATTCGCGCTCGGCGAGCGTATCGGGATAGCCGAGCTCGATCGCGATCAGGAAGCGATCGAGCTGCGATTCGGGCAGCGGGTACGCGCCGATCTGCTCGACCGGATTCTGCGTCGCGATGACGAAGAACGGCTCGGGCAGCGCGCGGGTCTGCCCATCGAGCGAGACCTGGCGCTCTTCCATCGCTTCGAGCAACGCGCTCTGCGTCTTCGGCGGCGCGCGGTTGATCTCGTCGGCGAGCACCACCGAGTGGAAGATCGGGCCCGGCATGGAAGCGGAACGTCTGCGCACGCTCGTCGAAGACCGACACGCCGAGCACGTCGGCCGGGCAGCAGGTCGCTCGTGAACTGGATGCGCGCGTACTTGAGCCCGAGCGTCGTCGCGAGCGCCTGCGCGAGCGTCGACTTGCCGACGCCGGGAATGTCCTCGATCAGCAGGTGGCCGCGCGCGAGCAGGCAGGCGAGGGCGAGCTCGCAGCGGCTCGTCCTTGCCGACGACGATCTGCGCGAGCTGCTGCAGCACGACGGCCAGGCGGTGCGCGGTGGGGACGTTCTGGGTCGCGGAGCGGACGGTCATGAGGCGGGAGCAGGCGTGACGGACGCTGGATGGGATCTCCGCACTGTAGCGCGAGCGCGGCACCCTCGTCACGCGAGCCGATGGGCGTTAAACTCGAAGATGTGACGACCACCGCATACATCACCCATCCATCGTGCCTGCAGCACGACATGGGGCCGCAGCATCCCGAGTGTCCCGGAACGGCTGCTCGCGATCGGCGACCGGCTGATCAGCCGCGGGGCTCGACGGCTACCTCGCGCATCACGAGGCGCCGGCCGCCACGCTCGAGCAACTCGCCCGCGTCCATGACCGCGGCTATGTCGAGGCGATCGAAGCGGAGCCGCCCGGCCAGCGGACTGCGCTATCCTCGATCCCGATACCGCGCTGAACCCGCATTCGGTGACGGCGGCGCTGCATGCGGCCGGCGCGGTCGTCATCGCCATCGACCTGGTCTGCGGCGGCGAATACCGAACGGCGTTCTGCGCGGTCCGGCCGCCCGGACACCATGCCGAGCGCCGTCGCGCGATGGGCTTCTGCGTCTTCAACAACGTCGCCGTCGGCGCGGCGCACGCGCTCGCCGTGCACGGCCTCGCACGCGTCGCGATCGTCGACTTCGACGTCCATCACGGCAACGGCACCGAGGAGATGTTCTCCGACGATCCGCGCGTGCTGATGGTGTCGACGTTCCAGTATCCGCTCTATCCGTATTCCGGCGTCGACAATCCGGCGCCGAACATGGTCAACATTCCGCTGGCCGCCGGCAGCGGCAGCGCCGAGTTCCGCGATGCGGTGCGTCGACCACTGGCTGCCGGCGCTCGACGCGCACGAGCCGGAGCTGATCCTGTCTCGGCGGGCTTCGACGCGCATCGCGACGATCCGCTCGCCGGACTGGAGTTCACCGAGAACGACTACGCATGGGTGACGCGCGAGCTGATGGCCGTCGCGCGGCGCCATGCGCGCGGCCGCATCGTTTCGTCGCTCGAAGGCGGCTACGCGCTCGTCGGCGCTCGGCCGCAGCGCCGCCGCGCACGTGCGCGAGCTGATCGACGGCCTGAGCGGCAGTCGTCGCATGCAGACGCCGCGAATTTCTCGGGTTCGTGCGCGTTGCTGTCGGGCGATTGCGATCGGCGGCGCCGCGGCGACGCACGGCCGGCGGCGAGCCGGCGCAGCGCCGCGCCGCTACGCGCGCACGCAGCTCGTCGACATGCACGGCGCGCCGATCCGGCAGGCGGCGCTCGCCGCCGAGACGAACTACGTCTTCCAGTATCCGTTCGCGGCCACGCCGTGCTTCCTGTTGCGGCTCGCGCGCGCCGGCGAGCGCCGGCGGCGCGCTGCGGCGCGAGGACGGCGAGCCGTACGCGTCGCGCGGCGGCGTCGGGCCGGCGCGCGACGATCGTCGCGTTCTCGGCGATCTGCGCGCACAAGCTCGCGTACCCGACGCGCGACGTGCTCGTTCATCCGCTACCAGCCGCGACGCTCGGCGACGTCGCGGGCGCGCGTGATCCATTGCTGCGCCGATCACAGCGTCTACGATCCGGCGCGCGGGCGCGCGGGTCGTGGCCGGCCCGGCGCCGCAGCCGCTCGCGCGCGATCGCTGCTCGACTACGACGCCGACGCGCGACGAGCTCGTACGCGCTCGGCACGATCGGCGCCGAGCAGTTCGACGCGTTCTTCGAGAAATACGCGATTCAAGCTCGCGACTGGAGTACGGCAGCGTCGACCGGCGCGGCGCGCCGATCGACGGTACGAGCGTCGTGCGCGAGCTGACGCAGCTACTGCCGCAGACGATCGAGTGCTGACGTGCCGGCGACGCGCCGACGTGTTCGGCGACGTCCGCCGCGAAAGCGGCCTTCCGGCGAGCGACATCGCGATCGTCGTGCGCGATCTTGCGCAAGTCGATACGCGAAGGTCGAGGCGGTGCGGGGCATCTCGCTTCGCCGTTCGCGCCGGCACGACGACGGCGCTGCTCGGCGGCAACGGCGCCGGCAAGACGACGACGCTGTCGATGCTGCTCGGCGTGCTGCCGCCGACGGCGGGCTCGATCAGCGTGCTCGGCTGCGACATGCTGCGCGAGCGCCACCGCGTGCTGCCGCGGATGAACTTCACGTCGCCCTACGTCGATCTGCCGAAGCGGCTGACGGTGCGCGAGAACCTGCGCGTGTTCGCCGATCTCTACGGCGTTGCGCCGACCCGCGCGCACGCATCGACGAGCGTCGCCGCCGAGTTCGATCTCGGGCCGTTGCTGAAGCGCCCGTACGGCGAGCCTGTCGGCGGGCCAGCGCACGCGCGTGTCGCTTGCCAAGGCGCTGCTCAACGATCCCGAAGTGCTGCTGCTCGACGAGCCCACCGCATCGCTCGACCCGGACATCGGCGACCGGATGCGCAGCTACCTCGAGGCGCTACCAGCGCCACAGCGGCTGCACGATGCTGCTCGCGTCGCACAACATGGGCGAGGTCGAGCGGATGTGCGACGACGTGATCATGCTGCGCGCGGGCAGCGTCGTCGACCAGGGATCGCCGCGGAGCTGATCGCGCGCTACGGCCGCGACAAGATGGAGGAGGTGTTCCTCGACATCGCGCGCGGCGGCGTCGACGAGCCGCCGCGCGGCGCGGCCGCCGAGGAGGTTGTCTCGACCGCTGCCGCGACGGCGATGGCCGGCCAGAGCGGCATCGGAGCGTCGCTGCGGCGCGTCCGCGCGCTGCTGCGGCGCCACACGTACCTGCTGCTCCGGTCGTGGACGCGGCTCGTCTCGATGGTGTACTACCCGACGGTGACGATGGTGCTGTGGGCGTTCCTGACGCTCTATCTCGCGCCGACCAACATTTCCTGAAGACGCGCCGGGATTCTTCATCGGCGCCGTGCTGCTGTGGGACGTGCTGTTCCGCGGGCAGCTCGGCGTGTCGCTGACGTTCATCGAGGAGCTGTATGCGCGCAATCTCGGCAACCTGTTCGTCAGTCCGCTGCGGCTTCACGAATTCATCACCGGGCAACTGGCGATGAGCGTCATGCGCACGCTGATCGGCGTCGGCGGCGCGTGCTTCTTCGCGTGGCTGCTGTTTCGCTATTCGATCTTCTCGATCGGCCTGCCGCTCGTCGCGTTCTTCACCTGCCTGCTCGGGTTCGGCTGGGCGATCGGTCTCGCGGTGTCGGCGATGATCCTGCGCTACGGATTGGGCGCCGAGGAGCTGGCGTGGGCGGCGATCTTCCTCGTCGCACCGGTGTCCGGCGTCTACTACCCGATCGCCGTGCTGCCGCCGGCGCTGCAGGCGGTGAGCTACGCGCTGCCGCCGGCGCATGTGTTCGAGGGGATGCGCAGCGTGCTGCTGCAGCACATCTTTCGCGCCGACCTGCTGCGCAACGCGCTGCTGCTGGACGCGGTCTACGTGGCGCTCGGCGCCGCGATATTCGCCGCGGCCGATGCAATCCGCGCGTCGCCGCGGCACGCTGCTGCAGATGGGCGAGTGAGGCCGGCGCGCGAGGCATGGCCGAGCGAAGGCCCGCAGGGCACGCCGCCGGCTGAGCGAGTGAGCCCGACGTACGGACGCTGTGTCGTCCACGAATGATGCAAGGAGGGCGAGGAGTGGGCGACCTTTCACGGCTGTGCCCAGCGGTGTACCAGCCGCGCGTAGCACGCGGCGAGCTGGGTGATCTCGAGCGACGTTCCGTGACGCTGCTCGATGGCGTGGAGCGCGCGCGACATTTCGAACAGCAGCGATCGTTTTTCCGCGTCGCCGATCAGACTCTGGATCCAGAACACGACGCCGAGGCGCACGCCGCGCGTCACCGGCGCGACATAGTGGACGCGCGTTGCCGGATAGAGGAAGAGATCGCCCGCGGGCAGCTTGACCACCTGGCGGCCGGCCAGCGATTCCACGACGAGCTCGCCCCCGTCGTAGTCGGCGGGGTCGGACAGGAACAGCGTTCCCGACAGGTCGGTGCGCAGAGGATCGCTGCCGCCCATCAACGGATTGTCGACGTGCGCACCGTACTCCATCCCCGGCGCGTAGCGATTCATCAGCGGCCGGCTGACGCGGGCGGGAAACGCGGCGGCTTCGAATAGCGGGTAGCGCTGGAGCGCCTTCATCACCGCCTCCGAGACCGCCCGTCCGTCGCTCGAGTTTTCGTCGACCTGCTCGTTGCGCTTGCGCTGTACCGCGCCGCCGCCTGCGGTGATGCGACCGTCGACCCACGGCGCGCGTCCCGCCGCCAAGCGGAGCGACGCGAGCTCATCGGTGGACAGCAGACCGGGCAGGTGCAGCATCGGGTCGGAGCTCTCAGGTCACGCGACGGCGAGCGCGGCGGCCACGCGGCGCCCCTCGGCAACGAGGATGTTGTAGGTGCGGCACGCGGCGCGCGTGTCCATCACCTCGACGCCGACCTGCGCGCGGCGGTCAGCGGGGCGAGCAAGCGCGGATGCAGAAAGCGCTGACTCGCACCAGTGCCGAGCAGGACGATTTCGGGACTGGACTCGAGCAGGCCGCGCGAAATCGTCTTCGCGCAGGGCATCGAAGCCGGACGGCGCCCAGCCCGTGATCACTTCGTCGGGCAAGAGCACGACTTTTCGCGGTATTCGCTCGCGCCCACGCGCACCCAGCCGGCGCCGCAGCCGGTGACGACGTTGGTCGCGGGGGTTTGCAGGTGGAACTTCATTGCATCGTTGTGCATTGCGGTAAACCGGTGAATTCGCTAGGATTGTAGTACTTCCCCGCTCTCTCGTCGCTCGGACGGTTCCGGGCGCTTACGCTGAACGATCCATGGCCTCCATTCCCCAGTCGCAGTTCGCGCGCATCGAGCGCCTCCCGCCGTACGTCTTCAACATCACGACCGAGCTCAAGATGGAGGCCCGCCGCCGCGGCGAGGACATCATCGACTTCGGCATGGGCAATCCCGATGGTCCTACGCCGCCGCACATCGTGCGACAAGCTCGTCGAAACCGTCCAGCGCGGCGATACGCACGGCTATTCGGTGTCGCAAGGGCATTCCCACGGCTGCGCCGCGCGATCTGCCACTGGTACGACCGGCGGTGGGGCGTGACGTTCGATCCCGAGACCGAGGCGATCGTCACGATCGGCTCGAAGGAGGGGATCGCGCATCTCGCGCTCGCGACGCTTGGCCAGCGGCGACACCGTGCTCGTGCCCAATCCCAGCTACCCGATCCACATCTACGGCCCGGTCATCGCGGGCGCCGACATCCGGCATGTGCCGCTGACGCCGGACGTCGATTTCTTCGCGGAGCTCGAGCGGACGATCAAGCTGTCGGTGCCGAAGCCGAAGATGCTGATCATCAATTTCCCGGCGAATCCGACGGCGCAGTGCGTCGAGCTGCCGTTCTTCGAGAAGATCATCGCGGCTCGCGAAAGAATACGGAATCTGGGTCGTGCACGATCTCGCGTACGCGGACATCTGCTTCGACGGCTGGCAGGCCGCCGTCGATCATGCAGGTGCCGGGTGCGCGCGACGTGGCGGTCGAATTCTTCACGATGTCGAAGAGCTACAACATGGCCGGCTGGCGGATCGGCTTCATGGTCGGCAACCGCGATCTCGTCTACGCGCTGTCGCGGATCAAGGGCTACCACGACTACGGCACGTTCACGCCGATCCAGGTGGCGGCCATCGCCGCGCTCGAGGGACCGCAGGACTGCGTCATCGAGATCGCCGAGAAATACCAGAAGCGCCGCGACGTGCTCGTCAAGGGACTGCACGAAGGCGGGTGGAAGGTCGACATTCCCAAGGCTTCGATGTACGTCTGGGCGAAGATCCCCGATGCCTACGCGAAGCTCGGGTCGCTCGAGTTCGCGAAGCGCGTGCTCGCGCGGGCGAAGGTCTCGGTGTCGCCCGGCATCGGATTCGGCGAGTTCGGCGACGGGCACGTGCGTTTCGCGATGATCGAGAACGAGGCGCGCACGCGGCAGGCGATCCGCGGCATCAAGCAGATGTTCCGCGAGGACGGACTGTTATGAATGCGGTGCATGCCACCGCTTCGTCCCCAACGCTCTCGCGCCCGAGGAGAGAGACAGCCGCTTGCAGCGCCGCGAGTGAGGGTGCGACGGGATCATGAAACCGCTGCACGTCGGCCTGATCGGCTTCGGCACCGTCGGGCGCGGCACCTGGGACGTGCTGCGCCGGAACGAAGAGGAAATCGCGCGGCGGGCCGGCCGGCCGATCCGCATCACGTGGATCGGGACGCGACGCCCGGAGCAGGCGCGGCAGGGCGCGCGCGGCATCACCGGCGTGCAGCTCACCGACGATCCGGGTGTCGTCGTGCGTCACCCGGACGTCGACATCGTCGTCGAGCTGATCGGCGGCATCGAGCCGGCGCGCACGCTGATCCTGCAGGCCATCGCGAACGGCAAGCACGTCGTCACCGCCAACAAGGCGTTGCTCGCGCAATACGGCAACGAGATCTTCGCGGCCGCGCACGCGAAGGGCGTGATGGTCGCGTTCGAAGGCGCGGTGGCGGGCGGCATGCCGATCATCAAGGCGCTGCGCGAAGGGCTGACCGCGAACCGGATCGAGTGGATCGCCGGCATCATCAACGGCACGTCCAATTTCATCCTGTCGACGATGCGCGAGACCGGCGCGTCGTTCGAAACGGCGCTGAAGGAAGCGCAGGCGCGCGGCTACGCCGAGGCCGATCCGACGTTCGACATCGAAGGCATCGACGCCGCGCACAAGCTCACGATCATGTCGGCGATCGCATTCGGCGTGCCGATGCAGTTCGACAAGGCGTACACCGAAGGCATCTCGAAGCTGACGCGCGAGGACATCCGCTACGCGGAGGAGCTGGGCTACCGGATCAAGCTGCTCGGCATCACGCGGCGCGCGCAGAAGGGCATCGAGTTGCGCGTGCATCCGACGCTGATTCCCACCAAGCGGCTGATCGCCAACGTCGAGGGCGTGATGAACGCGGTGCTGGTCAAGGGCGACGCGGTCGGGCTCGACGCTGTACTACGGCGCCGGCGCCGGCGCGGAGCCGACGGCGAGCGCCGTCATCGCCGATCTCGTCGATGTCACGCGGATGCACACCGCCGATCCCGAGCACCGCGTGCCGCATCTCGCATTCCAGCCCGACCAGCTGACCGACCTGCCGTTCCTGCCGATGGGCGAAGTCGAGACCAGCTACTACCTGCGGATGCGCGTGCAGGACCGCCCGGGCGTGCTCGCCGACATCACGCGGATCCTCGCCGATCGCGAGATCTCGATCGACGCGATGATCCAGAAGGAGCCCACCGAAGGCGAGGACCAGACCGACATCATCCTGCTCACGCACAAATCGATCGAGCATCGCGTCGTCGACGCGATCGCGAGGATCGAGGCGCTGCCGACCGTCAGCGGCAAGGTCGTGCGCATCCGGCTGGAAGACCTGAGCTGAACGATGCGCACACTTCCGTTCGCGGCGCCGGTTCGCGCACCCGGGCGAGCCCGCCGATGAAATACGTCAGCACGCGCGGCGCGTGGCGCGACGCGCCGCAGCCGTTTCGCGCGATCCTGCTCGAAGGCCTCGCGCCCGACGGCGGCCTCGCGGTGCCGCTGCACTATCCGCGTCTTTCGCCGGCCGATCTCGCCCGCGCTGCGCCAGCTCGACGTATCCGGAGCTCGCGCTTCGCGATCCTGTCGCGCTTCATCACCGACATCGCGCCGGCCGATCTGCGGTCGATCGTCGACGCGCACGTACACGGCGATCGACGTTCGGCAGCGACGACATCACGCCGCTCCCGACGCTCGAGCCGGGCTTGCATCTGCTGCACGCTGTCCAACGGGCCGACGCTCGCGTTCAAGGACATCGCGCTGCAGCTTCTCGGCAACCTGTTCGAGTACGTGCTCGCGCAGCCGAGCACCGCGCGCTCAACATCCTCGGCGCAACGTCGGGCGACACGGGCAGCTCGGCCGAATATGCGATGCGCGGCAAGCGCGGCATCGCGGTGTTCATGCTGTCGCCGAACGGACGGATGAGCCCGTTCCAGCAGGCGCAGATGTACTCGCTCGCCGATCCGAACATCCACAACCTCGCGATCGAAGGCGTGTTCGACGATTGCCAGGACATCGTCAAGGCGGTCGCGGGCGACGCCGCGTTCAAGCGCCGGCATGCGCATCGGCACCGTCAATTCGATCAACTGGGCGCGGGTCGCGGCGCAGGTCGTCTATTACTTCAAGGGCTACTTCGCCGTGACGCAGCGCGACACGCGAGCACGGTCGAGTTTCGCCGTGCCGTCCGGCAACTTCGGCAACATCCTGGCCGGTCACGTCGCGAGAGCAGATGGGCCTGCCGATCGCGCGCCTGATCGTCGCGACGAACGAGAACGACGTGCTCGACGAGTTCTTCCGCACCGGCCGCTACCGGCCGCGTCCGCGCGGCGGAGACGCACGCGACGTCATCGCCGTCGATGGACATTTCCAAGGCGTCCAATTTCGAGCGCTTCATTTCGACATGGCGGACCGCGATCCGGCGCGGCTGCTGCGAGCTGTGGCAGCGGCTCGAGCGCGACGGCGGCTTCGACATCGCGGGGACGCCGATTGGGCGCGGGTCGCAGGCTCGGGTTTCGTCTCCGGCCGCAGCACCCATGCGCGATCGATTGGCGACGATCCGCGACGTTCGGCGAGCGCTACGGCGTCCTGATCGATCCGCACACTGCCGACGGCATCAAGGTCGGGCGCGAACTGCGTGCGACGGGCGAGCCACTCGTGTGCCTCGAAACCGCGCTGCCCGCGAAATTCGCGGCGACGATTCGCGAAGCGCTCGGCCTCGAGCCGGAGCGCCCGGCAGCGTACGCCGATCTGGAAGCGCGGCCGAAGCGGTATACGGCGCTCCCCGCCGACGCCGCGCGCGTGAAGTCCTTCATCGCCGAGCACGCCGGTGCGCCGGTCTCCACGTGACGAGCCTCCCGATCCGCACTGCGCTGCACGCGCTCGGCCGCAACCTCGCAGCCGGCTTGCGGCTGGCGCTGTTCATGCCGGTCGAACGCGCCGCGTTCCGGATCTCGGTGGCGCAGCTCGTGCTGGTCGCGCTGCTGTCGGCGGCGATCGACATCGATGCCGACTGGATCCGCGCCGCGCACGACGCACGATTTTCGATTCTCGGGTTGCACGGTGAAATCTTTGCGCTCGGACTGCTGGCGCTGTCGAGCGCCGTGCTGGCGATCGCACGGCGGGATGGCGCGCTCTATCTCGCGCTGCCGATCGTCATCCTGGCATCGCTTCCGATCATCCAGATCGTCCACGTGATCCCCGATCTGCCGTACGCGAGCCCGCGTGGCGTCCGACACCGCACGCGCGATCCTCGAGTACGCGGTACTCGCCTGGATGGCGCTGCTGGCGATGCGCGCCGTCTACGTCTGCGCCGATCCGCAGCGCGGCGCACCGCCGCGCATGGGCGCTCGCGGGTGGCGTACTGCTCATCGCGCCGATCTGGTTCGCACCGCTGCTCGGTCCACTCGATCCCTGGTGGCGCGATGCCGACGCGACACCCGCCGAATCCCGACGCGATGAGCCCCGCATCGGAGGCCGTTGCTTGCCGCGCAGGACTTCATGATGGATCGACGCGCTCGATCAACTGGAAGACGAGGAGCCCGGCGTCACCGACCTCTACTTCGTCGGCTTCGCACCCGACGCGCGGCGGCCGGGCTTCGTCGCCGACGTCGACGCCGCGCAGCGCGTGATGGACGAGCGCTGGAACACGAGCGGCCGCTCGCTCGTGCTCGTCAACAGCCCGTGGACGGTCGCCGATCGGCCGTTCGCGACCGTTACGCATCTGCGCGAGGCGCTGCTCGAAATCGGCGATACGATCGACACCGACGACGACATCGTCATGGTGTACCTGACCGGCAGCGCGGGGAGCGATCACGCGCTCGAGCGCCGTCAATCCGCCGCTGGAGCTCGTCGGCCGTTCCGCGCAGGGACTGCAAGCAGTTGCTCGACGCAGCCAAGATCCGCTGGCGCATCATCGTCGTGTCGACGTGCTACGCGGGCGCATGGGTCGATGCGCTGAAGGACGACGAAACCGCGGTCGTTGCGTCGTCGGCTGCCGATGTGCGCGGCGCCGACTGCGCGGGGGGACGCGAGCCGACGTCGTTCGGCAGCGCATTTTTCGACCAGGGGATGCGGCGCAACGACGACCTGATGCGCGCTTTCGAGTCGCGCGCCTGCAGCAGGCCGACCGGGGCGCGCCCGCGCCGGTGATCTCGATCGGACCGGCGATCGCGGAACGATTGAAATCATTGAAGAGCAACGCCGGACATCCGGTCGTCGCGCGAGCCGTCGCGACCCCCGTACGCGCGTTGAAGCGATCGCAGGTTTGACGTGTCCGGATGCGGCCACGACAATACGCGTCTCCTTTCAAGGATGAGTCCGGAGGATCGCATGCAACGCCTGTTCAGCCTGATTGGCATCGCTGTTCGCCGCAGTCGCTGATGACCGCTCCCGTGGGCGCGCAGGCACCGGAAAAGCCGAAACTGACGATCGGCGTCGGCGGCAAGTCGCTGTTCTACTACCTGCCGCTGACGATCGCCGAGCGCAAGGGCTATTTCAAGGCCGAGGGCCTCGACGTCGAGATCCTCGATTTCCCGGGCGGCGCCAAGGCGCTGCAGGCGCTGCTCGGCGGCAGCGTCGACGTCGTGTCCGGCGCCTACGAGCACACGATCACGCAGCAGGCCAAGGGCCAGAACATCGAGGCCCTCGTGCTGCAGGGCAAGTATTCCGGCATCGTGCTCGGGATGAACAAGGCGAAGGCCGCGACGTACAAGTCGCCGGCGGACCTGAAGGGCATGAAGATCGGCGTGACCGCGCCCGGCTCGTCGACCAACATGTTCGTCAACATCCTGCTCGCCAAGGCCAGTCTGCCGCCCGATTCGGTGTCGATCATCGGCGTGGGCGCCGCCGCCGGCGCGGTCGCGATCATGAAGCGCGGCGAGATCGATGCGATATCCAACCTCGATCCGGTCATCGCGCAGCTCGAAAGCGACGGCAAGTCGTGCCGGTCATCGATACGCGGACCGCCAAAGGGCATGCAGGACGTCTACGGCGGCGCTTACGCCGCCGGGCTGCATCTATGTGCCGGTCGAGTTCGCGAAAAAGTAATCCGAACACCGCGCAGGCGGTCGTCAACGCGATGGTGCGCGCGCTGCGGTTCATCCAGAATTCGACGCTCGGACCAGATCGTCGCCGCCGTGCCGCCCGAGTACTACACCGACAAGGCGCTGTACAAGGCCGCGCTCGAAAAGAATATCGATACGTTTCAGTCACGACGGGCATATCGGCCGCGATGCCGGCGCAGCACGTCTGCGCACGACCTCATGACGTTCGATCCGACGATGCAGGGCACGAAGATCGACCTCGCCAAGACGATCGACATGACCTTCGAGCAAAAGGCCGCGCAGAACATCAAGTGATGCACAGGGCGCCGGTGGCCGGCGAGAGGCCCGCGGGCACGCCGGCGCTCGCGCTCGAGAGCGTCACCTGCACGTTCGCCGGCAAGTCGCCGGGCGAGCGGTACACGGCGGTGGCGAAGCGTCGCTCATCGTCGCGCCGGTGAGTTCGTTTCGGTCGTCGGGCCGACCGGCTGCGGCAAATCGACGCTGCTGAATGTCGCCGCCGGACTGCTCGCGCCGTCATCGGCGGCCGTACGCTGTTCGCCGGCACAGCCGCTCGCCGGCATCAACCGCGCGCCGGCTACATGTTCCAGGCCGACGCGCTGATGCCGTGGCGCAGCGCGCTCGACAACGTCACGGCGGGGCTCGAGTTCCGGGCGCGTGGCGCGCGACGAAGCCGTCACGCGCGCACGCGAATGGCTCGACGCGCGTCGGGCTCGCCGGATTCGAGGACCGCTATCCGCACCAGCTGTCGGGCGGCATGCGCAAGCGCGTCGCGCTGGCGCAGATGCTGATCCTCGACCCCGAGATCCTGCTGATGGACGAGCCGTTCTCCGCGCTCGACGTCCAGACGCGGCAGCTGATGGAAAACGAGCTGCTCGAGCTGTGGGCGGCCAATCGCAAGTCGGTGCTGTTCATCACGCACGATCTCGAGGAGGCGATCTCGCTGTCCGATCGCGTCGTCGTGCTGTCGGCGGGGCCGGCGACGCACCCGATCGGCGAATTCGCGATCGACCTGCCGCGGCCGCGCGATGTTGCGGAGATCCGGCTGAACGCCGCGCTTCGTCGAGCTGCACGAGGCGATCTGGCACGTGCTGAAATCGGAAGTGCTGAAAGGCTATGCGCAGAGCAAGCGCAGCTGATCGACGCATCGGCGCAGCCCGGCTCGCGCTGTGGCACGTGGCTGCATCCTGGCCGTCGTGTTCGGCGTTCTGGTACGCGTTGACGACGCCCGGCATCGTCACCGAAGCGTTCGCGAAGAAGACCGCGTTCTTCTTCGGCAAGCCGCTGGAGGTGGTGAAGGTCGTCTGGGACTGGTTCGCGCGCGGCAAGATCTACCCGCACCTCGCGATCACGCTGCTGGAGACGCTGCTCGCGTTCGCCGCCGGCAGCGTGCTCGGCCTGGGCGTCGGGTTGTGGCTGGCGCTCGCGCCGACGGCATCGGCGCTCGCCGATCCCTACATCAAGGCGATGAACGCGATGCCGCGCGTGATCCTCGCGCCGATCTTCGCCGTGTGGTTCGGGCTGGGCATGCTGTCGAAGGTTGCGCTCGGCGTGACGCTGGTGTTCTTCATCGTGTTCTTCAACGTGTACCAGGGCGTGAAGGAGGTGAGCCCGGTCGTGCTCGCCAACGCGCGGATGCTCGGCGCATCGCGGCGGCAGCTGCTGCGCTCGATCTATCTGCCTTCGGCGACGTCGTGGGTGTTCTCGAGCCTGCACACGTCGGTCGGCATGGCGTTCGTCGGCGCGGTCGTCGGCGAATACCTGGGCTCCGCCAAGGGCGTCGGCTACCTGATCCTGCAGGCCGAGGGCGTGTTCGACATCAACACCGTCTTCGCGGGCATCCTCGTGCTGACCGTGTTCGCGCTGCTGCTCGACTTCATCGTCACGAAGATCGAGGCGCGGCTGCTCGTGTGGCGGCCTGGGACCGCCCAGACGGAGCCGATGTAAGCGCGCGCTGGCGGCCTCAATCGGTCGCTTCGCCCACTTGCCGACATCGCCGTCGCGATCCCGGTATCATCGCCAGGTTCATCGGTCCGTGATCGCAAACATGCAATTCAATCGGTCGTTACGGTGGCTGGCGCTTTCGCTGGCGGTCGCGCTCGCCGGCTGTGGCGGGGGCGGTGGCGGCGGCTCGAACACCGCGCCTGCGCCAGGCGTCAGCTTTACCGATGCGACCGCATACTCGAGCGACGGATCGGCCTCGCTTGCGACGGCATCCGAAATCATGGCGGTTACGAAGCACACGCTGGCGCTCCCGGGCGGCATGCTCGCCTATACCGCCACCGCAGGCCACCTGACTGCGCGTGCACCAGGGACGGGTGCCGACGAAGCCTCGTTCTTCTACGTCGCCTACACACTCGACAACGCCGCTCCCGGAACCCGTCCGGTCACCTTTTTCTACAACGGAGGACCGGGATCGGCGACGATATGGTTGCACCTGGGATCGTTCGGCCCCAAACGACTGGTCACCGGGGATCCCGCGACCACCGTGCCGACGCCGTTTCCGTTCGTCGACAACGAGGAGACGCTCCTCGACGTGAGCGATCTCGTGTTCGTCGATGCCGTCGGCACCGGGTTCTCCGAGGCGATCGCACCGAACACCAACCAGACATTTTGGGGCGTCGACACTGATGCGGCCGTGTTCCGTGATTTCATCATGCGCTACGTGGCGACCAACGGCCGCGAAGCGTCGCCCAAATACTTGTTCGGCGAGTCCTACGGCACGACGCGTAGCGCGGTGCTCGCGAATCTGCTCGAGACCGCCGGCGTCCATCTGACCGGCGTCGTGCTGCAGTCGTCGGTGCTGAACTACAACACGAACTGCGGCGTCGTGACCTTGCCCTTGAGTTGCGCGGGTTATCTGCCCACGTACAGCGCCACGGGCGCCTGGTACGCGCTCGTCAATCCGCCGGGACCGGATGTGTCGGCGCTGCCGGCCTTCATGACGCAGATGCGAACGCTCACGACGACTCGCTACGCGCCGGCGTTAGCCATGTTTCTTTCGAACGCAGGCGCGCCGGATCCAAGTCTCCTCGCGCAACTCGTGACCGGTGACCGGAGTCTCGCTCGCCAATTGGCAAACCCATTTCAATCTCGACCCTGGCTACTTCCAGTTCAATCTGCTCCCGGGGATCCTGATCGGTCGCTACGACTCTCGCGTCAACGCGCCGTTCGGCAGCCCGCTCGCGAGTGAAGGGGACCCGTCCAGCACGTTCATCACGCCGTCCTTCACCGCGACGATCACCAGCTACCTGTCGACCTCGCTGAACTACACCAATCCCTCGCCCTACGTCGCGCTCGGGAATGCGATCAATACGTGGCAATTCAGGCACGACACGCTGCCGCTGCCCGACACGATTCCCGACCTGGCGGCCGCCATGGCGCAGAACCCTCAACTCAAGGTTCTTTCGCTGAACGGATATCACGATCTCGCGACGCCGTTCTTCCAGACCGAGAGCGACCTCGCGCGGCTCGCCCCCAACCCGAACATCCAGATCCGCGATTATGTCGGTGGCCACATGACGTATCTCAACGATGCGTCGCGCGTGCTCGAGAAAGCGGACCTCGACCAGTTCTATCAAGGCGGAGCGCCATGAGCCGGCGACTTGCGAAGAGGCTTCCCCTGACCAGTCGCCATTCCTTTGCGCGGACTACCGCGACATGGCGTCCAGGTGTCCGCCGATTGTTTTCGCTTGCCTGCATCGCGTCGCTCGCGAGCTTGATCGCCGCGTCCGCGGATGCGGCCGAACCGCGGCCGGCCACGATGTCGGGTACGCTGCGGGATCCGTCGCTGCCGTCCGAGCTGCAGAAAACGACGCCCGCGAAGCCGACGGAGGGCGCGGCGCTGCGCGAGCAGGTGGAACGCAAGCTCAGGAGCGCGTTCGAAGCAGCCGACGTCAATCGAACCGGATCGCTTTCGCGCGAACAGGCGAGGGCGGCGGGCCTCGGGTACATCGACCAACATTTCACCGAGATCGATCGGCGTCGCTCGGGAACGGTGACGTTCGACGACGTGAAGCGCTATCTGAAAAGCAACGGCGCAAAGATGCTGGAGTAGACGCGTCTCGGTCGGCGCTCGGCAGTGGGCTGAATGCTCGCGCAATTGCTCGGTTCTCGCCGCTGCGTTATAATCATCGGCTCAGACGCGGGGTGGAGCAGTCTGGCAGCTCGTCGGGCTCATAACCCGAAGGTCGCAGGTTCAAATCCTGCCCCCGCAACCAAACAATCAAGGGCTTGCAGCGATGCAGGCCCTTTTTGTTTGCGTCGATCGTGACCAGATTGTGCCCAATTTGTGTCGCAGATCTTCATCGAACACGACGCATCGCCGTCAGCGGGTTCCTCAACCATTCGCAAATCAACGGCTTGCTTCGCATTGAAGTAACGGTGCATTCGGGGAAAGAACCCGATGCTCGTTAGTTGGTGCGGTGAAATCTAACGTGCGAGATGGGAATCCTAATCAGGATAGATCTGCATCTGGTATGAGCGTCGCGAGGCGCATTGCGGCACGGCGGATGTCCTCTTCAATGGCCGCCGCCGCTGCTTCACCGTCGTGGCGGCGACCCGCATTGATCGCGGCGGCATGCAGATCGATACCGCGCATCGAGGGCAGCAGCAGCTTCAGGTATGGCCCGGCCTGTAGCCACATGGATTCGATGGCACGCAGGAGATTTGGCATTGCCGAGATGCGGTAGTACGAGAAGTGAAATTCCTCGTTCTTGGCGAGATACATCTCGTAGTCCTTGCGGTTGCGAGCGCGAGTCAGGTCGGCCTGAATGCACTCCAGCGCCGTGATGTGCTGCGACTGCATTTTGACGGCGGCGTGCCGTGCCGCGAGCGACTCGAGTACGACCCGAACCTCAGTGATTTCCGCGAGACGTGGGCGATCAAGTGCCGGCAATCGCGCACGGCCGCGTATGTGCTCCAGCGCACCTTCCGCAGCGAGTCGGCGGATCGCTTCACGTACTGGGGTTGCGCTCGTGCCTAATGAAGCGGCCACACTGCGGATCGTGATTTTCTGCCCTGGGACATAGACGCCACGCATTAGCGCTTGCTTCATTGCGGCATAGACGCTCGCGTGAACCGTGTCACGCGCCGAAGCGGATCCTGCAACAGCTCCGCTCGATTCGCGCTTTGCCCGCCCGCGCTTCAACGCTCCCTTTGCAGCGCGCTGGCGGTTCCGCGCGGCGTGGCCCTTCGGTGCCCGCTGATCGCCCAAAAGGTATTTCATTCCATCAGGTTACGCCGAACGCCGACAAAATGTGATCACAAAGTTGACACGTGGCGAAAGCGTGTCGAGAATACGCCGATGCACGCGTCGAACGGTTCATGATGCGCTCGGCATTCCCAGAGCAGGGTGCGCCTGCTGAACAGGTCTTTGGCGAAATGGAGCAAGCGCGCGTGCACGACGTCGATTGGCGCCGCGGCCGCGTCGGCCTTTACGTGCACTACGCGGGCGATGACGTACTCGCAGTCGCGAAGGAAGGGTATCTACGCTTCTTCTCAGAGAACGCGCTGGGTCCCAAGGCCTTTCCAAGTCTCAAGAAGTTCGAAGACGAAGTAGTCGCCTGGACGCTTGACCTCCTGCGCGCGCCGGAGAGCGCAACTGGCGTGGTCTCATCGGGCGGAACCGAAAGTCTGTTCCTCGCGCTCGCCGCTGCCCGCGATTGGGCGCGCGACGCGCGGCCCGCGATCGAGCGGCCCGAGATTGTCATTCCCTTGAGCGCGCATCCCGCCTTCGACAAGGCCGCGCACTACCTCGGCCTCGTCGTGCGCCGCATGCCGCTGTGCCGCGACTTCCGCGTCGACGTTGACGCCATGGCCGCAGCCATCACGCCGAACACCATCCTTGTCGCTGGGTCGGCGCCCGCGCTGCCGCACGGTGTGATCGACTCGATACCGAAGATCGCGGCGCTCGCGGTGAAGCATGGGCTGTGGTGCCACATCGACGCGTGCGTGGGTGCCTTCATGGCGCCGTTCGTCAAGCGTGCGGGCTACGTGGTGTCCGAGTTCGATTTCGCCATCGAAGGCGTCACGTCGGTGTCGGCCGATCTGCACAAGTACGGATTCACTGCAAAAGGCGCATCGCTGCTGCTCCTCGCCGACACGGCAATGCGTAAGTACCTTGTCTTCGACTTCGACAACTGGCCGCGCGGACGCTACAACTCGGCCACGTTCCGCGGCACGCGCCCAGGCGGCGCAATCGCCTCCGCGTGGGCGGTCATGCGCTACCTCGGCCTCGAAGGCTACACCCGCATCGCGCGTACAACCATGGAAGGTCGCGACCGTCTTATCGCAGGCATCCGCGCACTCGAAGGCTTCCACGTGATCGGGGACCCAGAGCTCACCGTGATGGGTTACGGTGCCGACGGCATCGATATCAACGCCGTGGCGCATAAGCTCGGCGAGCGTGGCTGGTTCGTCTCCGGCATGGCAAGCCCGCCGGGCATCCACATGGGCATGCTGTCGCCCGCACACGCCGCGGTGGTGAACGAATACCTTGCGGACTTGCGTGTCGCGGTCGACTGGGTACGCGCGGGCGCCGCACCGGCGAAAGCGATGGACGACTCGTATGGCGGCTAGCGGAACGCCTTCTACCACGAGCGCGGCACGAGCTACCGCGAGCACGGCCGGCGCCACCGCTTCGCCAGGTGCGGCCGGCGGTCTGGTTGTCGGTGTCGATGTCGGCGGCACCTTCACCGACTGCCTGCTGCTCGATCCTTCCACCGGCGCCTTCCGGGTCGCCAAGGTGCCGAGCACGCTACATGACCAGTCGATCGGCTTCATGGCGGGGCTACGCGCGCTGAACTGCGACCTCGCGAAGACACAGACGATCGTGCACGGCACCACCGTTGCGACCAACGCCGTCCTCGAGCGCAAGGGCTCGCGCTGCGGCCTGATTACCACGCGTGGCTTTCGCGACATCCTTGAGCTCGCGCGCCGTACGCGTCCGCAACTCTTCGGTCTCACGGGTGAGTTCGAAGCGCTGATCCCGCGCGAGCTGCGAACGGAAGTGCGCGAGCGCACCGACGCCGACGGTGAGATCCTCGAGCGGCTGGATGAAGGCGACGTCGCGGCGGCCGTTGCATACCTGCGCTCGCTTGGCGCGGAATCGATCGCCGTGCACTTCATGCACTCGTATGCGAATCCCGCCAACGAGCAGCGGTGCTTCGAGATCGTGCGCAGGCTGTGGCCCAACGAGCACGTCTCGCTTGGCTCCGAACTCCTGCCCGAGATTCGCGAGTTCGAGCGCGGCACCGTTGCGGCGCTCAATGCGTCCGTACAGCCGCTCATCTCCGGCTACGTGGGACGCCTGAGCCGGCGCCTGCGCGAGGGTGGCTTCACGCGCGAGATCCTGATCATGCAAGGCAACGGCGGCATGATGGACGCACCGCTCGCCTCCAAGCACGCCGTGAACACGGTGATGTCGGGCCCGGCTGCGGGCGTGATCGCTGCGGCCAGCATCGGCGTCGCGGCCGGGTCAGCCAAACTTGATCACCTGCGACATGGGAGGCACCAGCTTCGACGTCTGCGTGATCGTCGATGGCGAGCCCGCCGTTTCGCGCGAGAAGAGCATCGACTACGGCATTCCGCTGCGCATCCCCATGGTGGACATCCATACCATCGGCGCAGGCGGCGGAAGCCTCGCGCGCCTCGCCGCCGGCGGAATGCTGCAGGTGGGTCCAGAGAGCGCCGGCGCCGAGCCGGGGCCGATCTGCTATGGACGCGGCGGTCACGAGCCTACCGTTACTGATGCGAATCTCGTGCTCGGTCGCATCAACCCTGCGCGCATCAACGGCGTGGAACACCCGGCGGACGTCGCAAACGTGCGCACGCTCGTCGAGCACAAGATCGGCCAGCCGCTGGGCCTCGACGTGGACGCCGCCGCCGCCGCCATCCTTGCTGTTGCCAATGCGTCGATGGCCGAAGCGATCCGCTATGTCTCTGTGGAGAAGGGCTTCGATCCGCGCGACTTCGCCATCTTCGCATTCGGCGGTGCAGGGCCGCTGCATGCCACGTGCTCGCGCGCGAGCTCGGCGTGCCGACCGTTCTGGTGCCGATGTTCCCCGGCATCACCTCTGCGCTCGGCTGCGTGCTCGCCGACGTGCGTCACGATTACGGCATCACGGTGAACCGGCCGCTGAAGGAAGTGGATTGCCGCTGGGCCGACGACATTCTTGCCGGGCAGATCCAGGCTGGGCGCGACCTCATCGAGCGCGAGGCCGTGCACGTGACCGCCGTCGATGTGCTGCACGAGGCCGACTTACAGTATCAGGGCCAGACACACGTGATGCGCGTGATGGTGCAGAGCCCCGGCTTCGACCGCCACAATGTGCTCGGGTCCTTCGAGACACTCTACCGCGAGCGATTCGACGTCGACCTTTCCGAGATGAGGCCCATGCTAGCGGCGCTTCGCACCACCGTGATCGGACGGCGCGACCGCCACGACCACGTGCGTGCCACCTCCACTGCGCAACGTGCCGTACAAACCGATGTTCGCCGCCGCGTCTGGTTCGCAGGAAAGTGGCTCGATACACCCATCCTCGCGCGCGATGCGCTGCAGCGGGGCGACACTGTCCGAGGTCCTGCCATCGTCGAGCAACTCGACACGACCACTGTCGTCGAGCCCGGCGACACGGCCGCCATCGACGCCCACGGAAATCTCATCATTACGCTCGGCGCCTAGGCGAACGCATGCAACTCGATCCCGTCACGCTCGCCGTCGTCCACAACAGCCTCGTCATGGTCGCAAGCGAGATGGATCTCGCCCAGGAGAAGACGTCGTTCTCGCCCATCATCTCCGAGGCGATGGACCGCGCGAATGGCATCTATGCTGCTCACAATGGTGAGCTGATCGTGCAGGGCACTCGCGGGCTGCCGCTGTTCGTGGGTGTGATGCAGGCGACGGTGGGTCACGTCATCGAGCGGCAGTCGGACCGCCTGCACGAGCTCAAGCCCGGCGACGTGATCATCATCAACGACCCGTACCTTGGCGGAACGCATTTGATGGACGTGCGGCTGGTGAAGCCGTACTTCTACCGCGGCAGGCTGTGGGCGTGGCTCGCGAACTCCGCGCACTGGGCGGACATCGGCGGGTCGGTCGCCGGCGGCTTTTCAAGCAATACGTGGGAAGTGCATCAGGAGGGCCGCGCCTGCCACCCATTCGCATCGCGCGCGAGGGCAAGCTCGACGAGGACCTCTTGGCACGATCCTCGCCAACTGCCGCGTCCCACAGGAGCGCGTGGGCGACTTCAAGGCGCAGATGGCGGCATTGAACGTTGGCGAGCGGCGCCTCACCGCCCTGCTCGATCGCTACAACGTCGATGTAGTCGAGGCAGTGATCGCCGAGGTGCGCAAGCGCGCCGAGGTGCAGATGCGCGCGCATATCGAGGCGCTGCCCGACGGCAAGTACAGCTTCGAGGCGCCGATGGACAGCGACGGCATTCGCGAGGAACCGCTGTGGGTGCGACTCGATCTCGAGGTGAAGGGCTCGGAACTCCACCTCGACTTCTCCCGCAGCAGTCCGCCGTGCCGCGGACCCATGAACACGCCGTTCGCGTGCACCAAGTCCGCCGTGTACATCGGCGTGCGCCACATGTTTCCCGACGTGTTGCTGAACGCCGGTGGCTTCGAGCCCATCCATATCAGGGAAGCGAAGGACACATTCCTGCATGCCGAATATCCCAAGCCGGTGGCGGGCGCGGCCGCGGAGTGCTCGCAGCGAGTGGTCGAGACGGTGCTCGGGGCGCTGGGCCGCGCCGTGCCGGTTCGTGCGTACGCGGGACCGTTCGGCACCGCTGGAAACTTCAGCCTTGGCGGCTACGATCCCAAGCATCAGCGTCACTACGTAATGTATTACTTCAGTGGCGGCGGCTACGGCGGGTACTGGTCGGGCGATGGCCATACCAACGCGTGCGCAACCATCGCTTTCACGCAAACGCAGCCCTTCGAGGTGCTTGAGTCGCACTATCCCGTGCTGTTCGAGGAGGCGTCGCTGCGCGAAAGTTCTGCGGGCGCGGGCGAGTTCCGCGGCGGCTGGGGCATTCGCTACAAGGTGAAGCTGCGTCGGGGTGAGGCGGCCGCGGCATTCATGATGGATCACGGCCGCTTCCCGCCGTATGCGCTGGGAGGCGGCAGCACGGCGCGATGACCGAGATTACGGTGTCGCAGGACGGCAAGGTGAGCTCTCCGCAACATATCTCGAAGGGCGCAGGCTATATGCTCGCGCCGGACGACTGGGTGGAGGTCAAGACGCCGGGCGGCGGCGGCTGGGGCGATCCACAGCGCCGTGATCGCGAGCGGGTCGCGCGCGACGTGCGCCGCGGCTACATCTCGGCGGAAGTTGCCGCCCGGACGTACGGATACACGTACACCGAAGTCAACGCCGCGACTTCGAGCGGCGAGCCCGAGACGATTTCGTAGTGCAGTGCCCCACTGGGTGAAACGATGACGATCATGTTGCGCACGTCCTCGCTCCGCCTGGCCGCAATGGTGGCCGCCGCCTTGGTGCTGGCCACGCCCGCGCTGGCGCAGCAGAAGGTCACCCTCAAGCTCAACCTCGGCACGCCGCCCGGCAACCCGTACAACGTGGGCGCCGACGCGTTCAAGAAGATCGTCGAGACGGACACGAAGGGCGCTGTCACGGTCCAGATCTTCCCGATGGCGCAACTCGGTGGCGAGACCGAGAGCGCCAAGAACGTGCAGCTCGGCACACTCGAAGCCACCATCGTGTCGACTAGCAACCTGGCGTCCTTCAACGACAAGCTCTCGGCGTTCTCCGTGCCGTACCTCTTCAAGTCGGTGAGCTGCTCGTTCCCGGTGGTTGACGGTCCCGTGGGTCAAGAGATGTCCGCGCACACTGCTCAAGACGCGCGCATCCGCGTTCTTGGCTATCCCACGTTCGGCGCGCGGCACCTGATTAACACAAAGCGCCGCGTTATCCATCCCGACGACCTCAAGGGCCTCAAGATCCGCGCGCCCGATCCGTTGCTCGAGGCGACGTGGCGCGCGCTCGGCGCGAATCCCACGCCGCTCCCGTTCCCGGCGTTTCAACGCGCTGCAGCAGGGTGTGATCGACGGCGACGCAAACCCGCTCACCAGCATCCAGACTTTCCGCTTGTACGAGGCCGCCAATTACGTGTCGTTTACCAACACCGCGGTCGGCATCGGTGTGCTGATCATCAACGACGCCTTCTTCAAGCAAGCTGCCGAAGGGCAGCAGGACATCATCGTCAAGGCCGCGGCCGAGTCGATCAAGGTCAATAGCGCGAGCGAGGCCGAGCTCAACAAGAAGGCCGAGGCGTTCCTGCGCCAGGGCGTCACCTTCGATACACCCAACCAGGACGAATTCCGCGCCAAGCTGACGCCGGTGTTCGAGGATGCGAAGAAGCGCTTCGGCGCCGATCTCCTCGAACGTATTGCCGCGGCGCAGAAGGGCTGCTGAGCGGCGGCGGCCGAGCCGCGGGATCGACGTGTCGATGACCGCCGGGCTCCGCGCCCGAGCACGCGGCGCGCGTCGACCATCGTTGCTCCGCGTCACCTCGATCGCGCGGAGGAGTACCTCGGGGCGTCGCGCTGCTCGTGGTGCTCGGCGTCATGCTCACCGGCGCAGGTGTTCATGCGCTTCGCGCTCGGTCTCGGCTACAGCTGGAATGGAAGACACTGATCCGGATGCTGTTCATCTGGGTCATCTTCATCGGCGCGGCAGCGGCGATGCGCGTGCAACCTGCATATTCGTCTTGAGGCCGGGCTGCTGCCTCTTTCCCAAGCCGCTGCGCCCGCTCGCCGGCTGGTTCGGTGATCTTGCTGCTCTTCGCGTTCTGCTTGGCCGTCGCGTGGTATGGGCTCGAGCTCGTCATGTCGGAGCGCCGACTGGCCCGAGTTCGCGGGCCGCAGTCGACCGGTGTGTCCATGTTCTGGCCGATCTGATACTGCCGATCAGCTTCGGCCTGCAGGCGCTGCGCCTCGTGCTCTGGCGCTTCGGGTGGCGTGCCGACCAGCCCAGGTGCACATCGTTTAGCAGGCGTGATCGAGCTCCTCCAGCCAGCATCGACATCACGACCCTGCTATTCGGGTCGTTCATCATCTTGCTGATCCTCGGCGTGCCGATTGGGCATGCGCTCGGCGCCGCGACATTGATGGTGCTCTCTCGCGCAAGGTATCCCCGGCGCGTTCCTGCCGCAGACCGCGTTCAACACGACGGACTCATTTCCGCTCGTTGCGGTGCCTGTTCTTCGTGCTGTGTTGGTCATCTCATGGAGTTCGGCGGGCCTGTCGCAGCGCCTGGTGAACCTCGCCTCCGCGGTGATCGGACATGATGACTGGCGGGTTCGCCTGCGTCACCATCCTTGCATGCACGTCTCGCTGCGATGTCCGGGGTCCGGGCCCGCGACCGTCGCCGCCATCGGCACGCAGACCCATGATCCCTGCCATGATCCGGGCGGGCTACAAAGCCCGCGTTCGCGGGCGCGGTCTCGTCCACAGGTGGCATGCTCGGCATCATGATCCCGCTGAGAAACCCGATGATCATCTACGGCGTCGTCGGCAACGTGTCGGTGACGGAGCCCTCCATCGCCGGCATCGTGCCCGGCATTCTTACGGGCATCATCTTGATCGCGGCGAGCTGGTGGCCGCGCCGCCGCTACGGCTTCGGCGCCGCCACAGAGCGCCCTAGCGCCTAGTGTTCTTCTCCGCGCTGTGCTCGATGCCCGCTGGTACGCTGCTCGCGCCGGTCATCGTGCTGGGTGGCATCTACGGCGGTGTATTCACGCCGACCGAGGCGTCCGTCATTGCGGCGGTCTATGGCTTGCTCGTGGGCCGTTCGTGTACCGCGAACTCAACTGGTCGAAATCTACCAGGCGCTGCTCAACGCCGTGCTCGTCGGCGGCAGCGTGACCATCATCGTGGGCCTCGCCTCCGGCTTCGGCCGGCTGCTGACGCAGTACCAGATTCCGCAGCAACTCGCCGCGTACACGCTGAACTGGTCGCACAACGCGTTCGTGGTGCTGATGATTATCAATGTCGGTCTGATCATCATCGGTACGTTCATGGAGACGCTCGCCACGATCATCCTCCTGACGCCGATCCTGCTGCCGCTTGTCGTTGCGCTCGGTGTCGATCCGATCCACTTCGGAATCCTTCTGGTCATCACGTCCGAGATTGATTTTACTGCCCTTGTTGGGCGTTAATCTCTTCGTCGCAATGGGCATCGCAAATGTGACCCTCGAGGGAATTTCGAAGGCGGTCGCGCCCTACATCGTCGTACTGACGCTCGCGACGGTGCCCCCGACCGCCGTGCCGCAGATCAGCCCACGGCTGCCGCGTCTACTGCGGTAATCTTAATTGCCATTTGAAATTC
>CAVRAF010000002.1:0-287483 GCA_963718905.1 uncultured Pseudomonadota bacterium | reverse complement strand
CGTGGGACGGATTTTACGCGACTCACCGAATCGACCGCGTCGAAATTTCGCGGGTGCCTTGCCGTCCCCGATCGCTTCGAGTACGTTGCCGCCATGCAAGCGAGTCGTCTCCGCCTGACGAGCGCCGTGCCGATGGACTTGCGCGCAACCCGGATCGGCTACCTCGTGCCCGGTCCGGCCTTTGTCGGCGTCGTGCAAAGCGTCTACGCGCGTGCCTGCAACGTCGCGTCCGGTGATCTGCTGGTGATGCTCGTCGCACCCGACATCGCCGATGGTCCGACCACGCTCGTGCTCGCAGGCGATCGAGTCGTCGATCTGCGAACGTGCTTTCGGGTAGGCGACAGGGTCGAGCGCCGCGGCAGCCTCATCAAGTCCCCTGGCGCCGAGGTCGACCTCGAGCACGCTGTCTCGTGGCAACCCGATTCAGGCCTCTCAGTGGCGGACCCCGCTCAGGTCGCCGCCAACCTGAACGTCGCCGCCGGGAGATTGGCGGCACGGATCGATCGCGCCGCAAGCGTCATCCATCGCGAAGGACACGCCGTATGCGCGCGTGTCGAGCAGGCGTGCCGCGACTGCGACGTCGACCTGGCGCTGCTCGACGCCGTCCGCCTGATCGGGTGGGGTGAAGGCCTGACGCCGGCCGGTGACGATTTTCTGGTCGGGCTGCTGGCTGGGCTCGATGGCGCTTGCGGCCGGCTCCGCGGCACGCGCCACGTTCCTGGCCCGCTTCAGCGCCGGGCTCCGCGAGCACGCGCGCCGCACGACCGAGCTTGCCGCCCACTACCTGCGCCTTGCCGCGGGAGGCCATTTCGGCGCCGACGTGCATCGGCTGCGCAACGCCCTGCTCTCGTCGAGCGATGTTGCACGGGTCGCCCAATTGGCGGACGATGCGCTGGCCGTCGGCGCCACGTCGGGCGCCGATCTGGTTGCCGGTCTGCTCGCGGGCATCTCGGCATGGCTTCCCGTGTCCGGTCGATGAGCGCCGCATGACGACTGATATCAGGTTTCGGGTCTTTGCCAATCTCTACAAGGACTCGGTCGCGCTGATGCAGGTCGGCGCCGCGCTGCGCAAGCGCGCCCGGCGTCGTCGAGGCGTCGTGCATCATGGCCACGCCGGCCAACCTCGCGCAGTTGCAGCACGCCGATCTGTCGGTCGACGCCGAGGTCCATCCTTCGGATCTGCTGGTCGTCGTTCGCGGCGAGGCGCAGGCGTGCGACGAGGCGATCGACGCCGCGCAGGCGCTGCTGCAGGGCGCACCTGCGACGCGAGCGACGGCGACAGCGCGTTCTCGATGCCGCTGACGAGCATCGCCGCGGGCGTCGAGCAATCCCCCGACGCCGATCTCGCGCTGATCTCGGTACCCGGCGACTACGCGGCCGCCGAGGCGATGAAGGCGCTGTCGCTCGGCTTGCACGTCATGCTGTTCTCCGACAACGTCGGCGTCGACCAGGAGCTCGCCGATCAAGCGTCACGCGGAAGCGCGCGGCCTGCTCGTCATGGGCCCCGATTGCGGAACGGCCATCATCAACGGCATCCCGCTCGGTTTCGCCAACGTCGTTCGGCGCGGCGACATCGGCCTCGTCGCCGCGTCCGGCACCGGCCTGCAGGAAGTGACCTGCCGCATCCATAACCTCGGCGCGGGTGTCAGCCAGGCGATCGGAACCGGCGGCCGCGATCTTCGCGACGAGATCGGCGGCACTCACGATGCTGCCGCGCTGCGCGCGCTCGCCGACGATGACCAGACCCGCGTGATCGTGCTGATCTCGAAGCCGCCGTCGCCGACGGTCGCCTCGCGCATCCTTGCGCTCGCCGCAGCCTCGGGCAAGCCGACGGTCGTGCATTTTCTCGGTGCGGCCCCCGGTACCGTGCAGGGCGCGAGCCTGCATCGCGGCCCAATCATTGGCGGACGCCGCGGACATCGCGGTGGCGCTGCTGCAGGGGCGCGAGCGCGCGCCTGCATCGTCGATACCGCCGAACGCATTCGAGCGCCGATGATGCGCACGTGCTCGACGGCGTCGCAAGCACGCAGCGCACCGTCCGCGGACTCTTTACCGGCGGGACGTTCTGCTACGAGGCGCAGCTCGCGTTCCTCGCGCGCGGGCTTGCCATGCCGGTCGAACGCGCCGGTGCATGGCGCGCTGCCGCTCGACGGGTCGACCGCGGATCACGTCTTCATCGACATGGGCGACGACGAATACACGCGCGGGCGGCCGCATCCGATGATCGATCCGTCGCTGCGCAACGCGGCGATCCGCGACGCCGCCGACGATCCGGCAGTCGCGATGACTCCTGCTCGACCTCGTGCTCGGCTTCGGGTCGCATCCGAGCCCGGCGCGACGAGCTCGCCGACGCGCTGCGGGACGCCCAGCGCGCGGCGCGCACTGAAGGGACGCAAGCTGGCGTCGATCGGCCACGTCTGCGGCACCGATGGCGATCCGCAGGACCGGGCGGCGCAGATTCGCACGCTCGCGTCCGCCGGCGCGATCGTCGCCGACAGCAACATCGAGGCTGCGTCGCTGGCTGCGCAGCTCGCGCTGCATCTCGCGCAGCGTCCTGCGGCGAGGACGCGATGAAGACGCTGTTCAAGGATGCGCTCACGGTCGTCAACGTCGGCCTCGCCGGCTTCGGCGACAACGTCATCGCCGCGGGCGGCGATTGCGTGGCGATCGCGTGGCAGCCGCCCGCGCTGGGTGATCGCGACGCGGCGTGGGCCCTCGCGCAAATCTTCGACGATGCCGCCGTCGACGCACGCGAACGAGGTTGCGTTCGCGCGCTTTCTCGAGGCCAATCCCGTACTGACCGACGTGGCGATCGCGCGGGAGGTCATCGCCGGGATGGCCTCCGGTCGATCGGCTGATCCTGCACGCCGGACCGCCGATCGCCTGGGCCGCGATGTGCGGACCGATGCGCGGCGCCGTTCTGGGCGCCGTCCTGCTCGAAGGCTGGGCCGATACGATCGACGCCGCCGACGCGCCTGGTGGATGCGGGAAAGATCGCGCTCGAGCCCTGCCACCACCATGGCGCCGTCGGTCCGATGGCCGGCATCATCAGCCCGTCGATGCCGGTGTGGGTCGTCGAAAACGCGACGGCCGGAAACCGCGCGTACAGCAATTTCAACGAAGGCCTCGGCAAGGTGCTGCGCTTCGGCGCGCAACGACCGCAGCGTCCTCGACCGCCTGCGGTTCATGGCGAGCGACGTCGCGCCGACGTTGCGCGCGGCCGTCAGGCAGCTCGGAAAGATCGAGCTCAAGCCGCTGATGGCGCAGGCGCTGAACATGGGCGACGAAGTCCACAATCGCAACGCCGCGGCGACGTCGCTGCTGTTCAAGCAGCTCGCGCCGGCGCGTGCTCGACCGCGGACATCCCTCGCGAGCGTGCCCTCGCGACGCTGAATTTCATCGCCGGCAACGACCACTTCTTCCTCAACCTGTCGATGGCCGCGTGCAAGGCGATGCTCGACGCCGCGCCGGCGTGCCCGGCGAGCTCGATGGTCACCGCGATGTCGCGCAACGGCGTCAATTTCGGCATTCGCCTGTCGGGCACCGGCGATCGATGGTTCGAAGCGCCCGCGAATCCCGTCGACGGCCTCTATTTCCCCGGCTACTCGCGCGACGATGCCGCCGCCGATCTCGGCGATTCCTCGATCACCGAGACCGCCGGCGTCGGCGGATTCGCGATGGCCGCGGCGCCGGCGATCGTGAAGTTCGTCGGCGGCACGGCGGCGGATGCGCTGCACCACAGCCTGCGCATGCGCGCGATCACGCTCGGCGCAAACCCGTCGTTCACGCTGCCGGCGCTCGACTTCGCCGCGGTGGCCGCCGGCATCGACGCGCGCAAGGTCGTCGATCGCGGCATCCTGCCGGTGATCAACAGCGGCATCGCGCACCGCGAGGCCGGGCGTGGGTCAGATCGGCGCGGGCATCACGTCCGCGCCGATGGCGTGCTTCAGCGCGGCCGTGAAGGCGCTGGCACGAACCGTACAAGCGGACAGGGAGAAGACATGAGAGCCGCAGGGCCGCCCCAAGGCTCGAATTCGCCCCCGTGGGGGCAGCGAAGCGGAGGATGCGAAGCCGCGTCGAAGCCGCGAGCGTGGCGGGATCATATGACTCCGGGGATCGCCGTTGTCGCGGTCGGTGGCAACGCGCTGATCCGCGATGACGCGCACACCGCGCTCAACGATCAATACGATGCCGTCTGCGCGACGGCGGCGCACATCATCGACATGGTCGCCGCCGGCTGGAACGTCGTGGTGACGCACGGCAACGGGCCGCAAGTCGGTTTCATCCTGCGCCGCTCCGAGATCGCCGATGGACAGGTGCCGACGGTGCCGATCCGCTACGCGGTCGGCGACACGCAGGGGGCGATCGGCTTCATGTTCCAGAACGCGCTCGGCAACGCTGCTTCACCGCCGCGGCATCGACAAGCCCGTCGTCACGCTGGTCACGCAGACGCTCGTCGACCACGACGATCCGGCGTTCACGCATCCCGACAAGCCGATCGGCTCGTTCCTGACCGAGGACATCGCCCGCCGGCTCGAGCGCGAGCTCGGCTGGACGATCATGCAGGACGGGAACCGCGGCTGGCGGCGCTGCGATCGCATCGCCGCAGCCGTTGCGGATCGTCGAGGCGCCGATCATCGCGAGGCTCGCGCGCGAAGGCGTGCTGGTCATCGCGTGCGGCGGCGGCGGCATCGCGGTCGAGCAGACGGCGAGCGGCGAGCTCGAAGGCGTCGGAGGCCGTCGTCGACAAGGACCGCGCCTCGGCGCTGCTCGCGATCGAAATGAACGCCGACCTGCTGATGATCCCCACCGGCGTCGAGCGGGTCGCGATCCGCTTCGGCGAGCCCGACCAGCAATGGCTCGACCGCATCAGCATCGAGCAGGCCGAGCGCTTCGCCGCCGAAGGCCATTTCGGCGAAGGCAGCATGCGGCCCGAAGATCGAGGCGCTGCTGACGTTCGTGAAGAGACGCCGCGGCGGCCGCGGCGTGATCACGAATCCGGAGAGCATCGCGCGGGCGCTGCGCGGCGAGACGGGCACGTGGATCGAAGGCTGACGGGACGGCGCGCGCGATGACGAACAACGTGCTGCTCGCCGTCAACGGCACGCTGATGCGCGGGCTCGAGCTCAATCGCGAACCTGCTGGCCGCCGGCGCGACGTTCGTGCGCGAAGACGAGACCGACGCGTGCTACCGGGTCTGGTCGATCGACGACCGGCATCCGGCGATGATGCGCACGCCCGGCGAAGGCGCGAGCGTCGCGCTCGAAGTGTGGGACGTGCCCGTCGCGGGACTCGTGAGCATCCTGCTCGCCGAGCCGCCGGGGCTCGCGATCGGCAAGGTCGTGCTGCGCGACGGCTCGATCGTGCTCGGCGTGTTCGGCGAACCGTTTCTTTGCAAGGGAAAGCGCGAAATCACGCAGTACGGCGGCTGGCGCGCGTACGTCGCGTCGAAGGCGCACATAACCAAAGGGAGATCACGAACATGGCAACGCTCGGTGCGGCAACGGCAGGTCCCCGGCTGTGGGTGACCGGCGACCTGAACGGCTTCTTCGGCCTGTTCACGAACGTGCTGCTCAACGTCATCGTGCTGACCGGCTTGTGCCTCGGCGTCGTCCAGCTTCCCGCCGACACGGTGTTCGGCCGCATCCTGCCGGCGCTCGGCATCGCGTTGCCGCTCGGCAACCTGTTCTACGCGTATCTCGCCTGGCAGCTCGGCAAGAAGGAAGGCCGCAGCGACGTGACCGCGATGCCGTACGGCCCGAGCGTGCCGCACATGTTCATCGTCGTGTTCCTGATCATGCTGCCGACGTACCTGGCGACCAAGGACCCGCTCGTCGCCTGGCACGCCGGCCTCGCCTGGTGCTTCATCATCGGCGTCATCGTGCTGATCGGCGCGTTCGTCGGGCCGCAGATTCGCGCGCTGACGCCGCGCGCGGCGATGCTCGGCACGCTGGCCGGCATCTCGATCGCCTTCATCTCGATGCGCCCGGCGTTCCAGATGTGGGAAGTGCCGTGGATCGGCCTCGTGTGCTTCGCGATCGTGCTGATCGCGTGGACGGCCAACGTCCGCCTGCCGGGCGGCATTCCGGGCGGGCTCGCCGCGGTGATCGTCGGCTCGGTGATCGGCTGGGTCGCGTCGCTCATCGGCTGGAGCGACTACATGCAGCCCGCGGCGGTGGCGCAAGTCGTTCGAGCAATTCGGCCTGCGCCTGCCGTGCTTCTCGACCGACGTCTGGCAGGGACTGGCGCAGGTCGCGCCGCTGCTCGTCACGGCGATTCCGCTCGGCATCTACAACTTCACCGAGGCGATGAACAACGTCGAAAGCGCCTCGGCGGCCGGCGACAACTACAACCTGCGCAAGATCCTGCTGGCCGACGGCATCGGCGCGATCGTCGGCTCGATGCTCGGCAGCCCGTTCCCGCCCGCCGTTTACATCGGCCATCCGGGCTGGAAGGCGGTCGGCGGACGCATCGGCTATTCGCTCGCGACCGGCATCGCCATCGCGCTCGTCTGCTTCCTCGGCCTCACCGCGCTGCTGCTCGCGCTGATTCCGCTGGTCGCGATCCTGCCGATCCTGCTCTACATCGGCCTCGTGATCGGCGCGCAGGCGTTCCAGGCGACGCCGACGAACCATGCGCCCGCGGTCGTGCTCGCGCTCATTCCCAACATCGCCGAGTGGGCGAAGACGCAGATCGACGGCGCGCTCGCGCGCGGCCGGCACCTCCGCCGCGCAGGTCGGTCTCGCCAAGCTCGCGGCGACCGGCGTGCTCTACAAGGGCCTCGAATCGCTCGGCGGCGGCTCGGTGCTGGCCGGCATGGTGCTCGGCGCGATGGCCGTCTTCATCATCGACAGCCGGCTGCGCCACGGCCGCGGTCTGGGCGTTCGCCGGCGCGATCCTCTCGTACTTCGGGCTGATCCACGGCGCGCAGCTCGGCTGGGCGGTGTCGCCGCTGGTCGCGCTGGGCTACGCGCTCTTCGGCGTGACGTGCCTGGCGCTCGGCACGCGTGAACCGAATGCGCTGGCGAATACGTGAAACCGCAGGCGCCATGCGGGTGATTCATTTACGAGGAGTCGAGCCGTGGCCAAGTCGACGATGAATGCCGAGCCGTACGAGTTCGAGTTCGACCCGCGCACCACCGCCCTGATCGTCATCGACATGCAGCGCGATTTCGTCGAGCCGGGCGGGTTCGGCGAGGCGCTCGGCAACGACGTCACGCCGTTGCAGGCGGTGATCCCGCCGTGCAGGCGGATGCTCGACGCCGCGCGCGCACGGGAGATGATGGTCATCCATACGCGCGAGGGACATAGCCCCGATCTCGCCGATTGCCCGCCGACGAAGATCGTCCGCGGCCGCGGCGAGAAGCGCATCGGCGATCCCGGCCCGATGGGGCGCATCCTGATCCGCGGCGAGCGTGGCCACGACATCGTGCCCGAGCTCTATCCGAAGCCCGGCGAGGTCGTCGTCGACAAGCCGGGCAAAGGCGCGTTCTGCGCGACCGACCTCGATCTGATCCTGCACAACCGCGGGATCCGGTCGCTGATCGTCTGCGGCGTCACCACCGAAGTGTGCGTGAACACGACGGTGCGCGAGGCGAACGACCGCGGCTACGAATGCGTCGTGCTGTCCGACTGCGTGGGTTCGTACTTTCCGGAGTTCCAGCGCGTCGCGCTCGAGATGATCAAGGCGCAGGGCGGCATCTTCGGCTGGGTGTCCGATTCGACGCGCGCACTGGCGGCGCTCGGCGCGTAAGCGCGTCGATCGCGCATGACCAGGCGATTCGCCGACGCAGCGGCGAGTCGCTCCCGGGCCGCGTTGCAAGTGCGGGTTCGAGCGACTCAGAATCCGACGTCGGCCCCGCCCTTCAATCCGAGAATCTCCCGCGCATCATCGGGCGTGGCGACCTCCAGCCCCAGTCCCTCGACGATCTGCCGCGCCGCGCGAACCTGCGCTGCGTTCGATTCCGCGAGCGTGCCCGGTCCGAGCCACAGGCTGTCCTCGAGGCCGACCCGCAGATTGCCGCCCATCGCAACCGACTGCGCGGCAACGGGCAACTGATTGCGACCGGCGCCGAGCACGCTCCAGCGGTACTGGTCGCCGAAGAGGCGGTCGGCCGTGCGCTTCATGTGCACGACATCCTCGGGATGCGCGCCGATGCCGCCCAATATTCCGAACACGCTCTGAATGAAAAGCGGCGGCTTCACGACACCGCGATCGAGGAAATGCTTCGCCGTGTACAGGTGTCCGATGTCGTAGCACTCGATCTCGAAGCGGGTGCGGTTCGCGGCGCACGAGGTCAGGATGTACTCGATGTCCTTGAACGTGTTCCGGAAGATCCGCTCGTCGGACGTCGCCAGATACTTCCGCTCCCAATCGTGCTTGAATTCCTTGTAGCGCTGCAGCATCGGAAAGAGGCCGAAGTTCATCGAGCCCATGTTGAGCGACGCGACTTCGGGCTTCAACTGCAGCGCGGGCTGCAGGCGCTCCTCGATGGTCATCGTCGCAGCGCCTCCGGTCGTGAAGTTGAGCACGACATTCGAGCGCCGCTTGATCTCGGGCGCGAACTCGCGGAAGTACTTCGGATCCTGCGTCGGGTGCCCGTCGACGGGATCGCGTGCGTGCAGATGCACGATCGCGGCGCCCGCCTCGGCCGCGCCGACCGCCGCATCCGCGATCTCCCGCGGCGTCACGGGAAGGTACGGCGACATCGACGGGGTGTGAATGCTGCCCGTCACGGCGCAGGTGATGATGACTTTGCGGCGCGCAGCCATGATCGTAGTCCTCAGTGCGACTCCGATTCGCACCAGATGGAGATTGTGCTCGCCTGTCGTTCTGGATGGCGTTGCAGGCGAGCTTCGATCTCGAGGAGGCCCGGAAGAAGCTCGGGCCCCGGCTAAAGCAGCTCGATCGCGCGGCCGCATGACGGTTGCGGGGTCGCGTGGAATGCGCTACCCCGCTCCGGCGCTTACCGTCGGCGATCAGCTCGCCGCGAGCGTCAGGCGTCGACCAGGATTTCGAAGCCGCCGTAGATCAGCCGCTTGCCGTCGAAAGGCATCGGGTTCTTGTCCGGCTGAATTCTCGGATCGGCCATCACCTTCTTCATGCCTTCGTCACGCACCTTCCGGGACGGCCATGTGATCCACGAGAAGACGACCGTTTCGTCGTCCTTGCGTTTGACGGCCATCGGAAACGACGTCACCTTGCCGTCGGGCACGTCGTCGCCCCAGCACTCGACCAGGCCCAGCGCGCCGTGCTCCTTGAAGACCACCGCGGCGGCTTCGGCGTGCTTCCTGTATTTCTCGCGATTGGCGGTCGGTACGGCGGCAACGAATCCATCGATGTAGCTCATGATCAAACTCCTTTCGTGAATGGTCCCGGGTCCGGGCCTTCACCACCTAGTCGAACGGGCCGGGCCGAAATCGACAGTCCCGACGCGACTTTCCGCGCGGGGGTGAATCGCAGACTCAGCCATCGGCAACCTCCCGAGTCGAACGAACCGTGATCCGGCCGGTTTTTACGGCTGTCGCGCGTCGCTTCCGCCTGCCGAGCGGCAGACATCCAGCATCCGATCGACGTCGTCGTCCGACGTCGCCCAGGATGTCACGAATCGGTGGTGTCGAGGATCCATCCGCCAATCGCGTTGAAATTTGCAACCAGCGTTTGCGAGGCCCTCGATCATCGCGTCAGGCATCGAGACGAAGACCTCGTTGCCTTCGGTGGGATGGATCACCGTGACGCCATCGAGGCGGGCCAGCCCTTCGGACATCCGGCGTGCCGCCCGGTTGGCGTGGCGCGCGTTCGCGAGCCACAGATCGTCCTGCACATAAGTCTCGATCTGCGCGCCGAGGAAACGGCTTTTCGGCGCGAAGTGTCCGCCACGCTTGCGCAGGAACGCCAGCGCCGTGTTGTACTTCGGCGAAAACGCGACGATGGTTTCCGCGCCGAACGAGCCGCTCTTCGTCGTGCCCAGCGTGAGGATGTCGATGCCGGCCTTCCATGACAGCTCGGCCGGCGACGCATTCAATGACGCGGCGGCGTTCGCGAAGCGCGCGCCATCCAGATGCACGCCCAGGCCGGCCTTTCGCGCAACGACCGTCAGCGCTGCGATTTCATCCGGGTCATACGCCGTCCCCGCTTCGGTCAGATTCGTCAGGCTCAGGGCGGAGGGTTGCACCGCATGGACGACGCCGAAGCGCGCCTCGCGCAGATGCCTCGACAGCGCCTCGGGCGAGATGCGGCCATGATCGCCCGCAAGCAGGACCTGCCGCGCGCCGAAGCTGTACATCTCGGGCGCGCCGCATTCATCGGTCGCGATATGCGCGTCCCAGTGACAGAGGATCGAGCCGTAGGGAGGCACCATCGCACCCAATGCGATGGCATTGGCGGCGGTGCCCGTCGACACGGTGAACGCCCAGAGATCGTTCGTTTCGAAGAAGTCGCGCAGCGCGCACAACGCGCGCTCGGTCCACCGCTCAGCCTCGAAATTCGTCGCATACCCTTCGTTCGCAGTGACGAAGGCCTGCGCAAACGCCGGGTGGACCGGGGACGTATTTTCGGAACCGAAATCCATGCTCGCGGCCGTATCCGCAATCAGGCGTCGTCGAGACGAAACACCAGCATCTTGCGGTTCGGACCGTGCGGCACGAAGTCGGCGGTCACCGCACGTCCGGTGAGCGAGGCGCCCTCGGCGGGCGCCCCCGGAATCTGCGCATGGATCAGCACGCCTTCGCTGAGCTCAACGGCGGCGAACACGTAAGGCGCCTCGTCGTTGAATCCGTCGTGATGCGTGCGATGGATCGTCGAGTGTGAAATCACGCGGCCGACCCCCGCGGCGTCCTTCCATTCCAGCTCGTCGTGCTGGCAGTAGGGACAGCAGACCCGCGGATAGAAGATCGCGCGGCGGCATGCGTGATTGAGGCAATGCTGCAGCACGATGCGTCCCGCGTCGATGCCATCCCAGTAGGGCTTGCTTACTGCGGTGACGCGCGGTTGCGGCTTGTTCATGGGAGCGGCGGACCTATTGAACGCGTTCGAGGATCGCGGCACTGGACGACAGCCCTCGTCCGTAGGCGATCATTCCGTAACCCGACACGAGTCCACGCTCGCATCGGACTTGCCGCTGGCCGGCCCGGCCGAGCAGCTGTGTCACGCCTTCGACGACGCCGATCATGCCTCCGGCGGCACCGGCTTGGCCCGCGGAGAGCTGGCCGCCGCCGGTGTTGATCGGGAAACTGCCGTCGACGGTGATGTCCGTCTCACTCAGGTACCGGTGGGCGGTCCCGGTGGGGCATATCCCGAGTCCCTCGAGCTGGACGAAGCACATGACGGGATAGTCGTCGTAGAGTTGCGCGAAATGCAGGTCGCCGGGACCGCAGCCGGCGCGGTCGTATAAGCGCCCGGAGAAGCTCGCCCAGGCGCCGGGCACGCGGTACACGTCGTTCGCGGGCGCGTTGTGCATCTCCTCCGCGGCGAGGATGCGCAGACTCGGGCCCGGTAGCGTGCGCGCAACCCTCTCGGAGGCGAGCACGATGGCGTCGCCGCCCACGCAGGGCAGGACGCAGTCGTACAGACGCAGCGGGTCGGCGATGCGCCGCGCGTTCAGGTACGCGTCCATCGTCAGCGGCTCCTTGAAGATCGCGTTCGGGTTGCGCAGCGCATTTGCGCGAAGCGCGATGCAGAAGCGGCCGAAATCCTCCCGGCTCGCGCCGTAGCGCTCCATGTACAACCGCGTATGCAGCGCGAACATCCCGTTCGCACCGCCGAATCCCTGCGGCGACATATAGCTCGCAACCGAGCCGTTGAAACGGTCGAGCGCCTCGTTGTGCGAGGCGACGTCGAATGCGTCGGCAGCCATGCAAACCACGACTTCGCACGCGCCGTCGCGGATGGCGCGCGCGGCGTGCGTCATGCCGATGACTCCGGAGGCTCCGCCGTAGAGTCCCTGGAACAGGAACCGCGCTTCGACGCCGAGATGCTCGGCGACGGTTGCGGCGTTGTCGGGCGGCAGCATGAACGACGTGACCGCCAGTCCATCGACGCGGTCCCACCAGACGCCGGCATCCCGCAGCGCCGCCGAGCCCGCGTCGTACAGGAGCTTCTGCACGCCGTGTGGCGATCGCTTGGCGTAGGCGGTCTGACCCGCACCGACGATGCGAACGCCCTCGAAGAGATTGCTCATGTCAGATGATCCCGCTCGACTGCAGCTCCGCGAACCTTTCCTCGGACATCCCCATCGCTTCGACGTAGACGGCCCGGTTGTCCGCGCCCAGCGCCCGCCCGGCGTGGCGAACCTCGCCCGGCGTATCCATGAACTTCGGCACGACACCCTGCATGCGCACCGATCCGAAATCGTCGTCGGGGACGGCGACGATGTTCTGCCGCGCGAGATAGTGCGGATCATTGACGATGTCGCGGATATCGAGCACGGGCCCTGCGACGACGTCGCTCTTTTCAAACAGCTCCATCACCGCGTCGCAATCGCGTTGCGCGAACCATCGCGCGATCACCGTGTCGAGCTCGACGTCATTCGCGCAGCGCGCGGCGTTGTCCGCGAAGCGGGGATCCGTGACGAGCTCCGGCATGTCCATCGCCATCGCCAGCCGCTCGAACGTGCGCGCAGAACTTGCCGAAATGCCGATCCAGCGATCGTCGCGCGTCCGGTAGGTGTTGCGGGGGGAATCTTCGGACAGGCGATTGCCCTGCCGCGCCTTGACGATGCCCAACTGGTCGAAGCCGATCACCTGCGCCTCGACGAGCCGGAACAGCGGCTCGTAGAGACTCACGTCGATCTCCTGGCCCTTGCCGCCGTTGTGATCGCGGTTGTAGATGGCGAACATCGCGGACATCGCGGCGAACGTCGCCGCAACCGAATCCGCCATCGGAAAACCGGGCAGCGTCGGCGGCCGGTCGGGGAACCCCGTGAACGACGGGATGCCCGAGAACGCCTCGGCGATCGTGCCGTATCCGCCGCGCTTCGCATACGGTCCGGTTTGTCCGAACCCCGACAGGCGCACCAGCACCAGGCGCGGGTTGATGCGCGAAAGCTCCGGGTAGCCGAGTCCCCAGCGTTCGAACGTGCCGGGGCGGTAGTTTTCGATGACGATGTCGGCATTACGCACGAGGTCGCGAAAGATCGCCTGTCCCTCGGGCTTCGACAGCGTCAGCGTGACGAGCTGCTTGTTGCGGCCGATGACCTTCCACCAGAGCGAGCGGCCCTCCTTCATCGGCGTCCAGTGCCGCATCGAGTCGCCGACGTTCGGCAACTCGACCTTGATGACGTCCGCGCCGAAATCCGCGAGCTGCGTCGCCGCGAGCGGACCGGCGATCATGTTGCCGGCGTCGATCACGCGCAGGCCGCGCAGCGGACCCGCGCGTTGCCCATCGGAATTCATAGCTGGTAGCCCTGCTTGAAACGCTTGAGAAACGCCTGGAGGCGCGGCGACTCGGGATGCTCGAACAGGCGCCTGGGTTCCCCCTGCTCGACGATCTCGCCGTCCGCCATGAAAATGACCCGATGCGCAAACGCCCGCGCGAACGCCATTTCGTGCGTGACGATCAGCATCGTCATGCCCTCCTGGACGAGCGTGCGCATGACGTCGAGCACTTCTCCGACGAGCTCGGGATCCAGGGCGGACGTCACTTCGTCGAACAGGATCGCCCTGGGACGCATCGCAAGCGCCCGCGCGATGGCCACGCGCTGCTGTTGTCCGCCCGACAATTGGTTCGGCGCGGCGTCCGCCTTGTCGGCGAGGCCGACGCGCGCCAACAACGACCGACCGAGCTCCTCAGCCTCTTTGCGCGGCGCGCCCAACGCGCGCACCGGACCGAGCGCGACATTCTTCAGCGCGCTCATGTGCGGAAACAGATTGAAGCTCTGGAACACCATCCCCACCTGCGCGCGCATCGCCGCGATTTCGCGCTCGGTGCGGCGAACGCGCCGGCCGCGATCGTCGATCCGGTAGCCCATCGCCTGTCCGCCGATCATGATCTCGCCTTCCTCGAACTGCTCGAGCAGGTTGACGCAGCGAAGGAGCGTCGTCTTGCCCGATCCGCTCGGCCCGATGACGACGACGGCCTCGCCTTTCCTGACGTCCGTCGAGATGCCGTTGAGGACCTTGTGGTCGCCAAACGATTTCGATACTCCACGCAGCGCGATTTCGACGGTGCCGGAAAGCGCGTCAGTTGACATAGTTCAACCGCATTTCAAGGCGCTTGCCGAGCCGCGACAGCACGAGACACAACACCAGATAGACGACCGCTACGGCACCGAAGATCTCGAACGGCGCCAGCGTCCGTTCGACGATCGCCTTGCCGACGTACGTCAGGTCCGCGAGGCCGATGATCGACACCAGCGATGTGCCTTTCACGACCATGATGCAGGTATTGATGAACGGGGGGCCGGCCACGCGCAGCGCCTGGCGGAACACGACGTCGGTGAGAATGCGCGGCGTGGTGAGCCCGATCGCCCGCCCGGCATCCCATTGACCGCCGGGAACGGAAAGCACCGCTCCGCGGAACACCTCCGTCATGAACGCGGCGAAGTACAGCGAAATGACCAGGATCCCGCCGGTCGTCGAATCGATCTGGATGCCCGCATATGGCAGCGCGTAGTACATCGCGAAGAGCAGGACGAGCAATGGCACGCCGCGAACGACGTAGAGGTAGACCTCGACCGCCATTCGAAGAATGACGCCGCCATAGAGCTGGATCAGCGCGAAGACCACGCCCAGCGCCGTCGAGAACAGGATGGCGGCGGCGGACAGGTACACCGTGGTTGCGACGCCGCGCGCGAGCAGTGGTGCACTGATGAGCAGCAGGTCCATCAGGCGATCCGTGCCCGGCGCTCGAGCAGTCGCATCGCGCCCGCGAAGATGGCCGTCAAGGCGAGATAGAACAACGCCAGCGTGAAGAAGATTTCAAACACGGCCGCGGTCCGGTCGGCCAGCAGCCGCGCCTGAAAGGTCAATTCGGCGACGGAGATCGTGGCGGCCAGCGACGTGTCCTTGATGATCAGGATGCCCTGGTTGGACAGCGAGGGAATGACCTTCCGGAATGCCTGCGGCAGCACGACGATCCGAAACGCCTTTCGCTTCGTGAGACCCAGCGCAAGCCCCGCTTCAGCCTGCCGCTGGGTGACGGACCGGATGCCACCGCGGTAGATCTCGGCCACGTAGGCGCCGTTCTGCAGCACGAGTGCGAGCATCGCCGCCACGAATCCCGACAACGGATAACCCAGGACGCCCGATCCGAAGAAGATGAAGAACATCTGCACGAGCACCGGCGTGTTCCGGACCAGTTCGACGTACCCAGCCGTCAACCGCGAGACGCTGCGGGAACGCGCCATCAATCCGATGACGACGGGTATTCCCCAGAGCGCGGACAGCACGATGGCCGGGACCGCGAGCGCCAGCGTCGTGACGAGGCCTTGCGCAAGCGTTGGCGCGATACGCGAAACGAACCCGAAGTCGAACGGCATTGATGAAGATGGATCCGGGACCGGTCTTCCACACCGCGTTCCGGCTTACTTGGCTCCTTCGCCGTAGAAACGCTCGGGTGGTGGATTGCGTCCGAACCACTTGTGATAGATATCCGAATATTCGCTGTAGCGCGATCCTTGCGTCATCTCGCGGACCATCGTGTCCATCCAGAGCCACAGCGTGAAGTCGCCCGGCTTCATGAAAACCGCGTTCCCCTGGATCACCCCCAGGCTTTCGGGCAGGACCTTCAGCTCCTTGTTGTTCGCGGCGTACCAGTTCAACACGGGCGTATCCATTTGCATCGCCTGCGCCTGCCCGGACTTCACGGCGGCGAACTCGGCACTCGGCGTGTCGAACGTCAGCACCTTGGCCTTCGGAAGAAAGCGCTTCGCCCGGTCCGCCATCTGCGGATTGCTGAGGTTGGCCAGCGTGAACTTGGCATCGTTCAGCCCGGCGAGACTGTCGACCTTGGCGTCCTGGCGAACGAGGATCGAAATCCCGGAATCGATGTACGGGTGCGTGAACGCGACGTGCAGCGCGCGATCGGGATAAACCGTGGTCGTCGCGATGCCGATGTCGGCTCGACCTGAGTTGACCGCCGGCCAACGCCCTTCGCTGGTGACGGTGACGAACTCGATCTTGTTCGCATCGCCAAGCAGCGATTTTGCGATGAGGTGCGCGATGTCGATGTCGAATCCGACCAGCTTGCCGGTCTCATCGGTGTAGCAGAACGGAGGCGCGGTGCTGAACGTGGCGACGATCAGCTTGTCGCGCTTGACGATTTCGTCCAGCCGGGACGTCGGCGTCTGCGCCAGCGCGGCGCCGGCGCCGATTGCCGTAATTCCGAATGCAGCCAACAGGACAACCGTGGCGACGCGGAGCTGCCCGAGCCATGACGCATTCATGCTGCCTCCTTCGTGTGAGTACCCGGTATACTTCCGAAAACTGAAAGAATTTTTCTTGGTTTTTCTTATTCTTAGCCCCGTGCTGCGCGCGCGTCAATGACTATTTTCGGCGATGGTTCGCAACCCGCGGCAACGCACCGCCGGGAAAAGGAGCAGCCGCTCGACCGGGCGATCGCCGTTCTGTCGGCACTTGCGACGGTTGCCCGCCCCGCTTCGGTGACCGAGCTCGCGGCGGCGTGCGATCTGCCGGTGCCCACCGTCCATCGATTGGCGGCGCAACTGGAGAAGCGGGGCCTGGTGAAGCGGGCGCTCGGCTCGAGGAAGCTGATCGTCGGCGCGGGCCTCGTGCGACTCGGCGTCGCGGCCGCGGACGCCGCAATGCGCTCCGATCGCGCGCACCAGATCCTCGTTGCGCTGACCCACCAGCTCGCAGAGCCCTGTCAAATCGGAATCCGCGTCGAAAGCGACGTCGTCTACATCGACTCCGCCCGGACGACGCGCTCGGCCGGGCTGCACTTCGAGCAAGGCAGGCACGCGCCGCTGCAGTGCACGTCGATCGGGAAGCTTTATCTGGCCGAAATGCCCGATGATGCGTTCGAATCGTGGCTCGCGCATACGCGTCTGCGGAAGCTCGCGCCGCGCACCATCGTCTCGAAGCCGCGCCTGCGGTCCGTCGTCCATCGGATACGCCGCGACGGATGGGCCGCAAGCGACGAGGAATTCGTGCCTGGCGTCATCGGATGCGCCGTTCCGATCCGCCTCGGCAACGGCGGCCTCCTTGCCGGGCTCGGCGTTTCCGTTCCGAGCGCGAGAACTTCGTTTGCGAAGGTCAAGGCGTTCCTGCCGTCACTGATCGCGGCGGCGCGAGAGATTGCGGCCGCCTCGGAGTCCTGAAGGCAGCGGCATACTCACCCCGTTTCAGCGCTGCATCGCCTGCCATACCCGCTCGGCGGTCAGCGGCATCTGCAGTTCGAGCGCCTGCCGGCCGAAACCGTGACGGGCGAGCGCATCCACGACGGCATTGACGACCGCCGGTGTCGCGCCGATCGTGCCGAGCTCGCCCACGCCCTTCACCCCCATCGGATTGGTGAGGCACGGCGTGGATTCGTCCATCGTCATCTCGAAGCGCCCGACAAGGCTCGCGCGAGGAATCGCGTAGTCCAGGAACGTCGCCGTCAGCGCCTGGCCCGATTCAGCGTCGTACACGAAGCGTTCGCACAGCGCCTGCCCGATACCCTGCACCGCGCCGCCTTCGAGCTGACCGGCCACGACCATCGGATTGACCACGCGGCCGACATCGTTCACCGACCAGTAGCCGTCGAGCTGCACCGTTCCGGTGTCCGGATCGACCTCCACTTCGCAGATATGGCAACCGTTGGGCCAGCTTGCGTCGCCCACGGAACTCGTCGAGGTCAGCGCGATGCGCTCGCCGGCCTGCCGTTGCGCGAGCTCGAACAAGCCGATGCGCCGGTCGGTGCCTGCGATGCTGAAGATGCCGTCGCGGTATTCGATATCGGCCGACGCGGCTTCGAGTTCCCGGGCGGCCAGATCCTGCGCCTTGGCCATCGTGCGTTCGGAGGCGACGCGCACGGCGGATCCGACCACGAACAGCGATCGTGAACCGGCGCTTCCGAAGCCCGTGCCTCGGTCGGTGTCACCGAAATAGACCTTGATCTGGTCGACCGGCACGCCGAAGACATCCACGGCGAGCTGCGTGAAGGTCGTCGCCAGGCTCTGACCCATCGGTTGCGCGGCGGTAAAGATCTCGATCGCGCCCGCGCCCGTCACCGTGACGTCGACCGTCTCCTCGAATACGTCGGCGCCCGTCCATTCGAGGAACGTCGCGATGCCTTGTCCGCGCAGCCGTCCGCGACGCTTCGATTCGACGGCGCGGGCATCGAAGCCCTTCCAGTGCGCGAGTGCCAACGCCTGATCCATCACCTTCGCGAACTGGCCGCTGTCGTAGGTCTTGCCCATCGGATTCGTGTACGGCATTTGCTCGGGACGAATCATGTTGCGCCGGCGCAGCTCGACGCGGTCGATGCCGGTCTGGCGCGCCGCCGCATCCATCAGGCGCTCGATGATGTAGATCGCCTCGGGACGGCCGGCTCCGCGATACGGTCCCGTCGGCAGCGTGTGCGTCAGCACCGCCTTGATGCCGATGTCGATCGTCTTGATGTCGTAGATGCTCGTCGAAACCCACGGGCCGATCAGAAGCTGGATGACGACACCCGCTGGTGTCGCGTAGGCGCCGACGTTCGCCAGCGACGCAACCCGCAGCGCGAGGATGCGCCCGTCGGCATCGAGTGCCAGCTCGGCCTTGCTGGTCACGTCGCGACCGTGGCTCGCCGCGAGGAATTCCTCCATGCGCTCCGCAGTGAACCGCACCGGCTGCTTCAACGCTCGCGCGGCAACCGCAACGACGACGTCCTCCGGGTACAGGCTGGTCTTCATGCCGAATCCGCCGCCGACGTCGCCGACGACCACGCGCACCTTCTCCTTGGGAATGCCGAGGACGGCGTCGCACAATTCGTCGCGCAAGCCGCTGGGCGTCTGGCAAGTGACCCGCAGCGTGAGCCGGTCGGTGGCGGTGTCGTAAGTGGCGAGCGTCGAACGCGGTTCGATCGGACACGCGGCAACGCGCTGGTTGACGAGATCGAGCGCGACGACATGTGCGGCGCGCTTGAACGCCGCATCAGCGGCGCGCGGATCGCCGTGGCGCATCTCGCACGCGATGTTGTCGGGCGCCTCCGCAACCACCGCCGGCGCGCCCGGTGCCGCGGCGGCGGCCGTATCGACGACCGACGGCAGCGGCGCGTAGTCGACTCGAATCGTTTCGGCCGCGTCGCGCGCCTGCAACGCAGTAGCCGCGATCACCGCGGCGACCGCTTCGCCCACAAAGCGAACCGTGTCGACGGCCAGCGCATGATGAAGGGGCGCTGCGGTCGGCTTGCCACCGGCGCGCTTGAAGTCGGCGGAGTTGGGAATCGGCTTGACGCCGGCGCGCACCATGTCCGCTCCGGTGAGAATCGTCACGACGCCCGGCATTGCGGACGCGGCCTTCACGTCGATGCTCGTGATCGCCGCGTGCGGATGGGGCGAGCGCAGGAAACACGCATGCAGCTCGCCTGCGACCGGCATGTTGTCGGCGAAGCGGCCTTCGCCGCGCAGCAGCGCGTCATCCTCGACACGCTTGACCGACTTGCCGCTGCCGAAACGGCTCAACGGTGATGCAGCCACGGGTGATGCAGCCACGCCAGGGTCCTCCGCTAAAACGCCGTCGACACGATCATCGCGACTACGGCGATCGCCATCAGCGCCGTCGCGAACCAGCCAAGCCGTTCGAGCTTGCGCGTGATCGTGAACGCTCCCATGATTTCCGGCTGCACGGCCATGCGCATCATCACGGCCATGATCGGCACCGCGACGATGCCGTTCAGGACCGCCGACCAGACGAGCGCCTTGATCGGATCCACCGACGTGAAGTCGATGCCCGCGCCAAGCAGCGTGGCGAGCGTGATGATGCCGTAGAAGCCCTTGGCCTCCATCGGCTGCAAGCCGTGGCCGATCGGCCATTCCATCGCTTCGGCGACCGCGTAGGCCGCGGAGCCCGCCAGCACCGGAATCGCGAGCAGTCCGGTTCCGATGATTCCCGCCGCGAACAGCGTGAACGCGAAATTGCCGGCGATCGGCCGCAGCGCCTGCGCGGCCTGGGCGGACGTCTGGATATCGGTGATGCCGGCGTCGTGCAGCGTGACGGCGGTCGTCAGCATGATCGCGAACGCGATCGTGTTCGAGAACGCCATGCCGAACCACGTGTCGACCTTGATGCGGTGCAGATGCTCGCGCGCGCCCACCGACGAATCGCGCAGCGGTTCGTCGCCGACGGTGGCGCGCTGCTCCTCCACTTCCTGCGACGCCTGCCAGAAGAACAGGTACGGGCTGATCGTCGTGCCGAGCACGGCGACCAGCAGCATCAGGTACTCGCTCGTCAGCTCGACGGGCGGGATCAGCGTGGCCGCGAGGAGCTGCGCCCACGGGATGTCGACGGACAGCAGCACGGCGACGTAGGCGAACAGCGACAACGTGAGCCATTTCAGCAGCGGCGCGAGGTAGCGATACGGAATGAACAACTGCGTCATCACGCCGAGGACGCCGAAGATCAGCGGGAGGCCGTGTGCGGGTCCGCCGACGACCAGTTGCAGCGCTTCGCCCATCGCGCCGAGGTCGGCGGCGATGTTGATCGTGTTGGCGACGAGCAGGATCGACACGATGAACCACAGCAGCGGCCGCGGATAGTGATCGCGCAGGTTGCGCGCAATGCCGTGACCGGTGACGCGGCCGATCCGCGCGCTCACGACCTGGATGCCGACCATCAGCGGCGTCGTCAGGAACACGCTCCACAACATGCCGAGGCCGAATTGCGCGCCGGCCTGCGAGTAGGTCGCGATGCCGCTCGGGTCGTCGTCGGCCGCGCCGGTGATGAGGCCGGGGCCGAGGCGCTCGTAGAAACGTTGGATGCGCTTGATCACGGGGTAACCCCACGATCGTCGAACGCCGTCCGGGGGCGCCGGAGTATAGCCCGGCGCGCCGCGCGCAACCAGCCGGCGGGACTTGCATCGGCGTGCAGCGTGGTTCAGGCTTCGCCCGTAGTAGCGCCAAGGCCCGCGGATCGACGGGCTGCGCGGGTTTGGGAGCCGCCGATGCGCCCTACTGGAACCGTCACTTTCCTGTTCAGCGATATCGAAGGCTCGACGCAGCGTCTCGCGGCCGTCGGCCCCGAGCGCTATCGCGAGCTGCTCGACACGCATCGGTCGCTGCTGCGCGATGCCTTCTCGCGTCACGCGGGCCAGGAATTCGGCGCCGCGGGTGATTCGCTGTTCGTCGCGTTCGGCAGTGCGCAGGAGGCACTGCGGGCGGCCGTCGAGGCGCAATGCGCATTGGCCGATCACGTGTGGCCGGATCGCAAGCCGCTGCGCGTGCGGATCGGACTCCACACCTGCGAGGCGACGACGCTTGCGGACGACTATGTCGGCCTCGGCGTGCACCGTGCGTCGCGCATCTGCGACGCCGGACATGGGGGACAGATCCTGCTCTCGCATGCGACGCATGCGCTGATCGCCGAGAACCGCGAATTCGCGGTGCGCGACCTGGGCGAGCACGCGCTGAAGAGCCTGCCGGATCCGCAGCGGCTCTACCAGCTCGTGCATCCCCGCCTGCAAGCCGAATTTCCCGCGCTGCGCACGGCGGGGAAGCGCCCCCTCAATCTGCCGGCGCAGTCGACGCCGACCGTCGGCCGCGAGCGCGACATGCAAGCGATTTGCGCCGCGCTGCGCGAGCCACGCGTGCGCCTGCTGACGCTGACCGGGCCCGGTGGGACGGGCAAGACGCGCGTGGCCATCCAGGCCGCCGCCGAAGTCGCCGACGATTTTTCGGACGGCGTGTACTTCGCATCCCTTGCGAGCATCACCGATCCGGCGCTCGTGCTGCCGGCGATTGCGCAAGCGCTCGGCGTCAGCGCCGCGGCGGGCCAGTCGCTGTCGGCCTACCTGGCCGAGAAGACGATGCTCGTCGTCGTCGACAATTTCGAGCAGGTGGTCGCGGCCGCTCCCGATATCGCGTCACTGATGACGCAGGCGCCACGCGTCAAGTTTCTCGCGACGAGCCGCGAGCCCTTGCACCTGCTGGGCGAACAGGTCTATCCGGTGTCGCCGCTGGCGGTGCCCGAATTGCGGCATCTGCCGGCGCTGGCGGTCCTCGGACAATGCGCGTCGGTTGCGCTCTTCGTCGAGCGCGCCAAGGCCGTGCAACCGACGTTCGCCCTCACCGAGGCGAACGCGCATGCCGTCGCGGAAATCTGCCAGCACCTGGACGGTTTGCCGCTTGCGATCGAGCTGGCGGCGGCGCGCACGCGTGTGCTCACACCGGTCGCGATGCTGAAGCGCCTGCCGCATCGCCTGAAGCTCTTGACCAGCGGCGCGCGCGATGCGCCGATGCGCCAGCAGACGATCCGCAATACGCTCGCGTGGAGCTACGACCTGCTCGACGACTCCGAGCGCGAATTGTTCGCGCAACTCGGCGTCTTCGCGGGCGAATTTTCGTTCGAATCCGCCGAAGCCGTCTGCGATACGTCGCTCGACACGATCGCCTCGCTCGTCGACAAGAGCCTCGTGCGACGGGAGGGCGAGCGGCTCGGCATGCTGGAAACGATCCGCGCGTTCGCGGTCGAGAAGCTCGAAGCGGGCGTGTTCGCCCAAGACATCGGCGATCGGCACGCGGCGCATTTCGAGGCGCTCGTCGCACGCGCATGCGCGCAGCGATCGAACGACGAAAAGGCGAGCCTCGATGAGCTCGAAGCCGATCACGACAACATCCGCGCCGCGCTCGACTGGCTGCGCATCAATGCGCCCGCGCGGTTCGTCGTCGTTGCCGGCGCGTTGGGCTGGTTCTGGCACCTGCACTCGCATTTCGCCGAGGGCCGCGCGTATCTGGCCGACGCGCTCGTCATGGCCCCCGACCCCGACGAAGCGCGCGCGCGGCTCCTGTCGTCGATCGGGGAGCTTGCCGCCTGGTCGGGCGATCTGAAGTCGGCGCGAGCCACGATCGATGAAGCGGTGACGATCTGGCGCGATTTGGGTCAGGAACGCGAAATCGGTTCGGCGCGCATCGAGCTGGGCTGGGGCTGCTTCTACGCGGGCGACGATCCCGCCGCGCGCGTCTGCATGGAGGAGAGCTTGCGCATCGCCCAATCCGTCGGCGAGCGTTCGCTGATCGATCGGGCGCGGATCGGACTGCTTCAAGTGCTGGTGGCGCTCGGCGAGCTCGACACCGTCGAGCCGATGGCGCGCGAGGCGCTCGACGCGGCGAAGCGTCAAAGCGACCTGCGCTCCGAGCATTTCGCGATTCACTTCCTTGCGGACTGTGCGCTGATTCGCGGCGAAGCCGCCGCCGCCGCGCCGCGCTATCGGCGCGCGCTGGAGCTCGCCGTCGCGCTGGGCGATCGTGCGGAAACCGCGATCGAGATCCAGGGCGTCGCGATGGCGGCCGCCGGCATGTCGTCGCCGATGCGCGCGCTGACGCTGGGTGGCGCGGCATCCGCCGAAGTCGACCGGCTCGGCCTCGACTTTTCCGGCATCCGCTTCTGGAACGCGCTGCTGAATCGCTACTTCGACCGCGCGCGTGCGGAACTCGGTGCCACCGCCGCCGAAGTCGCGTGGCAGGCGGGACGACAGCTCGGCTTCGAGACGGCGGTCAGCGAGGCGCTGGCCGGCTGACGTCAGATCAGCTGCGCCTGCCGGTCCATCGAGCAGTCGACCGTCGTGAGCGCCGTCATGTTGACGATGCGCCGCACGGTGGCCGATTGCGTCAGGATGTGCACCGGCTTGGCGACGCCGAGCAATATCGGACCGAGCGTGACGCCCGCGCCCGACGCGACCTTCAGCAGGTTGAACGAAATGTTCGCCGCGTCGAGCGTCGGCATGATCAGCAGGTTCGCATCGCCCGCGAGGCGCGAGTTCGGGAACGCCGCCTTGCGCACCGACTCGCTGAGCGCGGCGTCGCCGTGCATCTCCCCGTCCACTTCGAGGTCCGGCGCGCGCGCATTGATCAGCGCGAGCGCATCGCGCATTTTCCTTGCGGACGGATAAGCGCTGGTGCCGAACGACGAATGCGACAGCAGTGCGGCCTTGGGCGTGATGCCGAAGCGGCGGATTTCATCGGCGCACAGGACCGCGATTTCGGCGATCTGCTCGGCGCTGGGATCGCAGTTGACGTACGTGTCGGCGATGAAGATCGTCCGCGACGGCAGCAGCACCGCGTTCATCGCCGCATAGACGTTGGCACCTGGCCGACGGCCGATCACCTGATCGATGTAGTGCAGGTGGAGCCCGTGCGTGCCGAACGTGCCGCAGACCATGCCGTCCGCGTCGCCGCGATGGATCATCATCGCGCCGATCAGCGTGTGGCGCCGGCGCATCTCGATCTGCGCGTAGGGCTGCGAGACGCCCTTCCGCTGCGTCAGCTCGTAATAGTTCGTCCAGTAGTCGCGAAAGCGCTCGTCCTGGTCCGGGTTGATCGTCTGGAAGTGGACATCGGGCTTGATCCGCAGGCCGAAGCGCTGGATGCGGCGCTCCAGGACGGCCGGTCGTCCGACGAGGATCGGCTTCGCGAGTCCTTCGTCGACGATCACCTGCACGGCGCGCAGCACGCGCTCGTCCTCGCCTTCCGCGTAGACGATGCGCTTCGGCGCCTGCTTCGCCGCCGTGAAGATCGGCTTCATCAGCAGGCCGGAGTGATAGACGAAGCTCGTGAGGCGCGTCCGGTACGCGTCGAAGTCGTCGATCGGCCGCGTCGCGACGCCCGACTCCATCGCCGCTTTCGCGACGGCGGGCGCGATCATGACGATGAGGCGCGGGTCGAACGGCTTCGGAATGAGATATTCCGGCCCGAAGCTCAGGTTCTCGTTCAGGTTGTACGCGCTCGCGACGATGTCCGACTGTTCGACGGTGGCGAGGTCGGCCAGTGCGCGCACGCAGGCGAGCTTCATCGCCTCGTTGATCGCCGTCGCGCCGACGTCGAGCGCGCCGCGGAAGATGAACGGAAAGCACAGGACGTTGTTCACCTGGTTCGGAAAGTCCGAGCGGCCGGTCGCGATGATCGCGTCGGGCCGAGCCGCCTTCGCGACGTCGGGCATGATCTCGGGTTCCGGATTCGCGAGCGCCAGGATCAGCGGGCTTGTCGTTCATCTTCGACAGCCATTCGGGCTTCAGCACGCGCGCGGCGGACAGACCCAGGAAGATGTCGGCGCCGGGCAGGATCTCGGCCAGCGTGCGCGCGGACGTCGGCTGCGCGTAGCGCGCCTTGTTGTCGTCCATCTCCTCGGTGCGCCCCTGGTACACGACGCCCTTGATGTCGGACACGAAGATGTTCTCGCGCCTGAGCCCCAGGCCCACCAGCAGATCGAGGCACGCGAGCGCCGCGGCGCCCGCGCCCGAGCAGACGAGCTTGACGCTCGCGAACTCCTTGCCGACGACGCGCAATCCGTTCAGCACCGCGGCGCCGACGATGATCGCCGTGCCGTGCTGATCGTCGTGGAAGACCGGGATCTTCATCCGCTCGCGGCACTTGCGCTCGATGTAGAAGCACTCGGGCGCCTTGATGTCCTCGAGGTTGATGCCGCCGAACGTCGGCTCCAGCGCGACGATCATGTCGACGAGCTTGTCGGGATCGCGCTCGGCGAGCTCGATGTCGAAGCAGTCGAGGCCGGCGAATTTCTTGAACAGCACCGCCTTGCCTTCCATGACCGGCTTCGCGGCGAGCGGCCCGATCGCGCCCAGCCCCAGCACCGCGGTGCCGTTCGTGACCACGCCGATCAGGTTGCCGCGCGCGGTCAGCGCCGAGACTTCGCGCGGATCGCGAACGATTTCATCGCACGCGGCCGCGACACCGGGCGAATAGGCGAGCGCGAGGTCGCGCTGGTTGGTGAGCTGCTTCGTCGGCATCAGCGCGATCTTGCCCGCCGGCGCCCGGCGGTGATACGCCAGCGAATCTTCGCGAATGCTTTGGTCTTGGTCGGGCATGTCGGCTCTCCGCCGCTGCTTTATCGGCGAACGCGCATGATAACGCCGGCGGCGCATTCGCACGGGATCGCCACACCCGCATCGCTATAATGTGCAGGCCCGGCACGCTGCGCGCTTCCCTCCGGACTGCGTGAGCCTTCTTGTCCCGGCAACTCACCGCGCCGGACGCGCTTTCTTCCCATGCCGCCTGTTCCACTGTTCTGGCTGATCGCCCTGCTGCTGGTTGCCGCGACGCTGGCGGTGCTGGTGTGGCCGCTGCTGCGCCCGCGTGGCGCGGAGCCATGGGCGCCGGACGACGCGCCGGCGACCGATGTCTACCGCGACCAGAAGCGCCAGCTCGATGCCGAGCTGGCCGCCGGCGCGATCACGCGCGACGAGCGCGACGAGAACCTTGCCGAGCTTGCCGCGCGGCTCGCAGCGGAACTCGAAACGGCTGGGCGGCAAGCGCCTGCGGCGTCCGGCTCGCCGCGGGCATCGCTGATCGCTGCGCTCATCGTTGTCGCGGCGCTGCCCGCGAGCGCGTTGCTGCTGTACGTCGCGATTGGACATCCCGGCGCGGTGAGCGTCGCGGCGAAGTCCGCCGACCGGCCACCGATAACGCAAGCGCAAATGATTGCGATGGTCGACAGTCTCGCGACGCGGATGAAGCAGCATCCGGAAGATCCGACCGGCTGGAAACTGCTGGCGCGTGCCTATTCGTCGATGGGTCGCTATCCGGAATCGGTCGCCGCGTTCGAGCGAAGCGGCGGCGCGGTTGCCGCAGGAGGATGCGTCGGTGCTCGCCGACTGGGCCGACGCGCTCGCGATGCAGAAAAGCTCGCTGCAGGGCGAGCCGATGCGGCTCGTGGCCCGCGCGCTGGCGCTCGATCCGAATCAGCCGAAGGCGCTCGTGCTGGGGGCACAGGCGGCCTTCGAGCGCAACGACTATGACGGCTGCCATCGCGCAATGGCGCAAGGCGCAGGCGAATTTGCCGCCGGGCAGCGAGGCGGCGTCCGACATCGACGCGATGATCGCGGAAGCGGAAGCGATGCGCGGTGCGCCGGCTTCGTCGGTGCCCACCCCGAATGCGATGTCGTCCGGCAGCGCGGGCACGTCCGCCGCTACCGATGCGTCGGCCATCACCGGCCGCGTGTCGCTCGATCCAGCGCTGCGCGAGCGCGTGGCGCCAGGCGATACGCTGTTCATCTATGCGCGCGCCGTGAAGGGTCCGCCGATGCCGGTCGCGATCCTGCGCAAGACCGCGAACGTGCTGCCGCTCGATTTCAGGCTCGACGATTCGCTGGCGATGAGCCCCGCGGCACGGCTGTCGACATCCGGCGACGTCATCGTCGAGGCGCGCGTTTCCAGGTCGGGCAACGCGGCGCCGGCAACCGGCGATCTGCAAGGCCGCAGCGCACCGTTGAAGCCGGGCGCGCGCGACGTCGCGATCGTCATCCACGACGTCGTGCATTGACATGGACCAGGGCGGCGCGCTCGATGCGCGGCGGCTGTCGGCGCGGCGCGGTTACGCGACGCTCTTTCGCGACCTCGGGTTCGCGCTGCGCGAAGGCGAAGCGCTTATCGTCACCGGGCCGAACGGCAGCGGCAAGACGACGCTGCTGCGCATGCTGGCGGGATTGACCGCGCCTGCGGACGGCGAAATTCGCTGGCGCGGCGTACCCGTGCGTCCGTTCGATGCGCGCTTGCGCGGCGCCGTCGTCTTCAACGGGCATCTGTCCGCGTTGAAGGACGAGTTGACGCCGGCCGAGAACCTGGCCGCATGGATCGCGCTCGATGATCGGCCCGCTTCCGCCGCCGCGATCGTCGCGGCGCTCGATTCGGTAGCGCTCGGGCGGCGACGGGATCTTCCGGTGCGCGTGCTATCGCAAGGGCAACGACGGCGGATCGGGCTTGCGCGTTTGCGGCTGACGACGCGTCCGTTATGGATCCTGGACGAGCCGCTGACCGCGCTCGACGCCGAAGGCGCCGACCTGCTCGGCGCAGTGGTGACCGCGCATCTGCAGAATGGCGGCCTGTGCGTCGTCGCTTCGCATCAGCCGCTGCCGCTGCCAAGCGCGCGGCTCCACGCGCTGACCCTCGCACCGGTGCCGCAATCATGACGGCGATCGCCGATGCCGCTCCGCTCGATGCGTCATCGGTGACCGGTGCGATCGCCTGGGCGCTGGCGCGCGACCTTCGCGTCGCGCTGCGGTCCAAGGGGGAACTCGGCATTCAGCTATTGTTCTACGTGATCGTCGTTTCGCTGTTTCCGCTGGCGGCGTCGCCGTCGCGCGAGACGCTCGCCACGCTCGGTCCGGGGGTTCTGTGGACCGCGGCGCTGCTGGCGTCGCTGCTGTCGCTGCCGCGCCTGTTCGCGTCCGATTTCGCCGACGGCACGCTCGAGCAGATCGCACTCTCGCCGCGGCCGTTGGCGGCGCTGTTGTGCGGTAAGATGGCCGCTCATTGGCTCACGACCGGCTTGCCGGTCGCGCTGCTGGCGCCGCTGCTCGGCGCACAATACGCGCTGGATGGTGCGGTGCTCGGAACGCTGATGCTGTCGCTGTTGCTCGGCACACCGATACTGTCGTTGCTGGGCGGCGTCGGCGCGGCGCTGACGCTCGGCGCGCGCGGCGGGGGCAGCCTGCTGGCGCTGCTGGTATTGCCCCTGTATGCGCCCGTGCTGATCTTCGGCGCCGGCGCCGTCGATGCGGTGCGGGCCGGTCTTTCGGCGGGTCCTCATCTGTCGCTGCTGGGCGCAGGACTGCTCGCCGCGCTCGTCGCGGTTCCGTTCGCCGCCGCTGCTGCCGTGCGGATCGCGCTCGATTGACTTCTCTGACCGGCACCCTGGGAACCTGAAGCCCGCAATGCTCATCAACTGGTATCGATTCTCGTCGCCGGTATCGTTCTATCCGCTCGCGGGGACGTGGTCGTACGGATTCGGAACGCTTGCCGCGCTGCTGGCCGGCGCGGGCCTCTACGTCGCGCTGGTCGTCGCGCCCGTCGATGCGACGCAGGGCGACGCGTACCGGATCATCTTCGTCCACGTGCCCGCCGCGTGGATGGCGATGCTCATCTACCTGGTGATGGCGGTCTGGAGCGCGTTCGCGTTGGGCTTCAATACCCGGCTTTCCGCGATGATGGCGCAGGCGCTGGCCCCCACCGGCGCGCTGATGGCGGCGCTCGCGCTGTGGACCGGCGCGTTCTGGGGTCGCCCGACCTGGGGCACGTACTGGGCGTGGGATGCGCGGATGACGTCGACGCTGATCCTGCTCTTCCTCTATCTCGGCATCATCGCGCTGCGCCATTCGATCGAGGATCCGCGGCGTGCGGATCGCGCGTGCGCGCTGCTCGCGCTGGTCGGCGCGGTGAACGTGCCGATCATCTATTTCTCGGTGCAATGGTGGAACACGCTGCACCAGGGCTCGTCGATCAGCCTGACCGCGGCGCCGAAAATGGCGATGACGATGCTGCTGGGCTTGCTGCTGATGACCGCCGCCGCGTGGAGCTATTGCATCGCGGTGACGCTCTCCCGCGTGCAGGCGATCATCGTCGAGCGCGAGCGCGGCGCGAGCTGGCTCGAATCGCTGATCGAATTCAGGGCATCACCGGAACCATGAGCGAATTCCTCGCGATGGGCGGCTACGCGTGGTACGTCTGGATGGCGTACGGCGCCGCCGTGGTGGCGGTCGCAGTCGAGATCGCCGCCGTGCACGCGCGGCGCAAGCGGGCGTTCGAGCTTGCGCGGATGTCGGTCGAGCCGCTGCCGCAGTCGACGGTGATTCACGACGCGCAGAGCAACGGATGAAGGCGCGCCATCGGCGGTTCGCGTGGATCGGCGCCGGCCTGCTGACGCTCGGCGTCGCGGCCGCGCTGGTGCTGAACGCGTTCCAGTCGAATCTCGTGTTCTTTTTCACGCCATCGCAGGTGGTCGCGAAGGAAGCGCCGCAATCGCGCGCGTTCCGGATCGGCGGCCTCGTGGAGAGCGGCAGCCTCACGCGCGATCCGAATTCGCTGACCGTGCACTTCCGCGTGACCGATACCGCGCAGACGATTCCCGTCACCTACACGGGATTGCTGCCCGACCTTTTCAAGGAGGGCAAGGGCGTCGTCGCGCAAGGCATGCTCGGCGCCGACGGCGCGTTCCACGCGACCGAGGTGCTGGCGAAGCACGACGAGAACTACATGCCACCCGAAGCGAAGGAAGCGCTCGACCAGGCGCACCGGAACCAGGCAATGACAATGCCGAGCCTGCACGAAACCGCGCAGGCGCGTTAAATGTGGATCAATGGGGTCAGAGCTGTAAGTATCGCGGCGATCATGTCCGACCTTACACCCGCGGGAGCGGCCGCAATACTTACAGCTCTGACCCCAATTAAACGCTAACCCCAATTTACGATGATTCCCGAAATCGGTCATTTCGCGTTGATCCTCGCGCTGCTGGTCGCCCTGGTGCAGGGCATCGTGCCGATGCTCGGCGCCGCGCGGCGCGACGCGACGCTGATGTCGGTCGCCGTGCCCGCCGCGCGCGCGCAGTTCGGGCTGGTCGCCATCGCGTTCGGATGCCTCGCGTACAGCTTCCTCGCCAGCGACTTCTCGGTCACCAACGTCGCGATGAACTCGAATTCGCAGTTGCCGGCGCATTACCGCTTCGCCGCGACCTGGGGCTCGCACGAGGGCTCGCTGCTGCTGTGGTCGCTGATGCTCGCGGGGTGGGGCGCCGCGGTGACGCTCTTCTCGCGCAACCTTCCGCAGACGCTCCGCGCGCGCGTGCTCGCGGTCATGGGACTCATCGCCGTCGGTTTCCTGCTGTTCCTGCTCGCGACGTCCAATCCCTTTGCGCGGCTCTCGCCGCCCGCGGCCGAAGGCCGCGATCTCAATCCGCTGCTGCAGGACCCGGGGATGGTCGTGCATCCGCCGATGCTCTACATGGGCTACGTGGGCTTTTCGGTCGCGTTCGCGTTCGCGATCGCGGCGCTGATCGCAGGAAGGCTCGACGCCGCGTGGGCGCGCTGGTCGCGGCCATGGACGACCGTCGCGTGGTCGTTCCTGACGATCGGCATCATGCTGGGCAGCGCGTGGGCTTATTACACGCTGGGCTGGGGCGGCTGGTGGTTCTGGGACCCGGTCGAAAACGCGTCGTTCATGCCGTGGCTCGTCGGCACCGCGCTGATCCATTCGCTCGCCGTCACCGAAAAGCGCGGCGCGTTTCGCAGCTGGACCGTGCTGCTCGCGATCGTCGCATTCTCGCTGTCGCTCATCGGAACGTTCCTCGTCCGCTCCGGCGTGCTGACCTCGGTGCACGCGTTCGCGACCGATCCCGCGCGCGGCGTTTTCATCCTCGCCTATCTCGCGGTCGTCATCGGCGGCTCGCTGGCGCTCTACGCCGTGCGCGCCGGCGCCGTCGGCGCGGGTGGCGGTTTTGCGCCGGTGTCGCGTGAATCGATGCTCCTCGGGAACAACATCCTGCTCGTCATCGCGATGGCGAGCGTGCTGCTCGGCACGCTCTATCCGCTGGCAATCGATGCGCTCGGCCTCGGCAAGATCTCGGTCGGTCCGCCCTACTTCGACGCGGTGTTCCTGCCGCTGATGGCGCCGCTCGTGTTCCTGATGGGCATCGGGCCGATCGCGGCCTGGCGGAAGGCGCGTGCGCCCGATCTGTGGACGAAGCTCAAATGGGCGCTCGTGCGTCGCGCTGGCGACTGCGGCGCTGTTGCCGTTCGCGCTTGGACAATGGAAGCCGTTCGTCGCGCTCGGCCTGCTGCTGTCCGCATGGATAGTCGCGACGACCGTCACGGTGCTGGCCGAGCGGCTGCGCGGCGCGCCGCAGCGCGGTTTCATCGACAAGCTGCGCGCCAATTCCGCGGCGTGGTACGGCATGCTGCTCGCGCACACAGGCGTCGCGGTGTTCATTGCCGGCGTGACGCTCGTCAAGGGCTATGAAATCGAGCGCGACGTGCGGCTCGACGTCGGACAGAGTGTTGCCGTCGGCGGCGACACGTATACGTTCCGCGGTGTGGTGCCGCAACCCGGTCCGAACTACGACGCGACCGTCGCGACGATCGACGTGACGCACAACGGTCGAACCGTTGCGACACTGCATCCGCAGAAGCGCGCGTATCGCGCATCCGGCCAGGTGATGACCGAAGCCTCGATTCAGACGCGGATCGTCGGCGATCGGTATGTGTCGCTCGGCGAGCCGGTGACGGCCGATGGCGCGTCCGGTGCGTGGGGCGTGCGCATCTACGTCAAGCCGTTCGTCGACTGGATCTGGATCGGCTGCCTGCTGATGGCGCTGGGCGGGCTCGCGGCGATCGCCGATCGCCGCTACCGGCTCGCGGTGCACCGGAAGTTCGCTGCCGCAACCGCCGTCGTGCCGAGCGCGTGAGTCCGATGCCGAAAGCGCTGCGCTGGTCGCTGCCGCTCGCGATCTTTCTCGTCCTGCTCGGATTCCTGTTCGTCGGGCTCTTCCGCGACCCGCGCGAAGTGCCGTCGCCGCTGATCGGCAAGCCGGCGCCCTCGTTCGCGCTCGCGAAATTGCATGCGCCGGAGCAGAGACTCACGACCGCCGACATGCGCGGACAGGTGTGGCTGCTGAACGTCTGGGCGTCGTGGTGCGTCTCGTGCCGCGTCGAGCATCCGCTGCTGATCGAGCTCGCGAAGACCGGCATCGTCCCGGTGATCGGCCTCGCGTACAAGGACAAGCCCGCCGACGGCCTTGCATGGCTCGCGTCGAATGGAGATCCGTACCGGATGTCGATCGTCGACCAGGACGGCCGCGTCGGCATCGATTTCGGCGTCTACGGCGTGCCCGAAACGTTCGTCATCGACAAGGCAGGCGTCATCCGCTACAAGCAGATCGGACCGCTGACCGCCGACGCGTTGCAGCAGACGATCATTCCGCTGGTGCGCGAGCTGCAGCGATCGTGATGCGGACGACCGCCACCGCGTCGAAGCGCCGCATGGCGATGCTGGCGTTCGCGACGATGCTGGCGGCAGCCAGTCCCGCATGGCCGGACGATGCGCTCGACGCGCGCCTCAAGGCGCTCGAGAACGAGCTGCGCTGCCTCGTGTGCCAGAACCAGACGCTCGCCGAAAGCAGCGCGCCGCTCGCGGACGACCTGCGCAAGGAAGTGCGCGAGCTCGCGACATCCGGGAAAAGCGACGATGACATCCGCGCGTATCTGGTCGCGCGCTATGGCGATTTCGTGCTTTACAGGCCGCCGATGAAATCAACCACCTGGCTCCTGTGGTTCGGTCCGTTCGTCCTGCTGGCGGGCGGTGCGATCGTGTGGTGGATCGTCGTGCGCCGGCGGGCGGCACGGGCCGGTGAAGAGGACACGACCGCCGAACGGTATGCGTCGGCGGAGAACAACGCGCTCGCGCATGCGCGAGCACTGCTTGATGAATGAGCGATCCGCGACCGCCAGAGCCGCGACTTGAAACCCGCGCCTGCGCGGGCAGGACGCGGAGGCGGTGGTCAGAAGAACGTTGTCACGGCATCGATGACGTTGTAATCATCGTCGACGATCGGAAGGAAGCGCCACTTATCGAAAGTGGTGCAGGGATGCGAGATGGCGCAGCCGATCATGTCGCCGACGGCAAGCCCACTGTCCGGCGCAACCTTCAGGTAGGCGTGTTGGTCGTTGAGACCGGTGATCGCGCAGTCGTGCGGGAGCGGCCGCGGCCGCGTATCCCGGCCGGGCCGAACGCTGACCCGCGCGAACGGCAGATGGAGGTCGTGCGACACGTCCCGCTTGCCCATGGTCAAGATGGCGAGCCCGGGCTCCGGCAGCGATTGTACGTAGCTCCACACTTCCAGCGCGTCGCGCAGCCCCTCGCCCAGCGTCGCGATCGCCGGTGTCCGCTCACGCATGCATGCGGCTGCACGCGCGTAGGCATCGGAGTCGTGCGTGAGATAACAACCGCTGCGAATGACGACTTGCGTCGCGCGGCTGCCGAGCCGGCGTGGCAGCGCCGTGACCAAGTCGAAGTAGGCGGAGCCGCCCGCGCTGAGGATGACCGGGTCGGCATCGAGCAACCCTTCGTCGTCACATGCGCGGGCCACCATCCCCATGAACGTGACGAATTGCGCGATATGGCGCTCCTTCTCAAGTGGTGTCGCGCCCGGGACCGACCCTTCATAACCCTCGATGCCGGCCAGCCGCAGATGAGGCCGCGCTCGAGCGATGCGGCGCGCCACGCTGAGCGCTTCTTCCAGGCTGCGACAGCCGGTACGCCCGCCCATCACACCGCATTCGACCAGCAGGTCGAGCGGCCGTCCGACGCTTCGGACCACGGCGGCGCGGCTCAGCGCATCGACGGCGCCAACCGAGTCCGCCAACGCATAAAATTGAAAGCTTGGGTCACACGCGAGCTCGTTGAGTACATAGGCGATCGCCTGCTTTCCGACCAGTTGGTTCGCCAGCAGCACACGGTCGATACCGTGCTCCCGACAAACGCGGAGCTGCTGCACGGTCGCAACCGTAATGCCCCAGGCGCCATCCGCAAGCTGGCGCTGGAACAGCTGCGGGCTCATCGAGGTCTTGCCGTGCGGCGCCAAGGCAACGCCGGTCATTTCCCGGAAACCGCGCATCCACGCCGAATTGTGGCGCAGCGCGGAGTCCTTCAGCACGGCAAGCGGCAGCGGCAGGTCCTCGACGAGGACATTCCATCCCGACTGTCCGATCCGCTCGAGCGCGAGCGGCGCGATCCCGGCCGCAAGGCCCTTCGTTCGCCCGTCGAGGGTCGGCATCCCAGCTATTCCCTGACCGCGCCGGCGGTCAGTCCGTTGATCACGTAGCGCTGCAACAGGATGGCGAGCAGCAGCGTCGGCAGCGTGGCGAGCAGGCCGGCGGCGTTGGTCAACGTATAGGAGAAATATTTGACCGTGACGATCGACGAGATGAGCACCGGCAGCGTCATCTGCTCGACCTTGCCAGTCATTATGATCGGGAGCATCAGATCGTTCCACGAGAGAAGAAAGATGATCACCGCATTGGCGGTAAGCCCCGGCGCGCTCAACGGCAGCGCAATCCGCAAGAACGCGCCGAAGCGACTGCAGCCGTCGATGTACGCAGCTTCCTCGATCTCGACAGGTATCGCGGCAAAATGGCTCATCAGGATCCAGATGGCGTAGGGCAGGAACAGTCCGGCCTGCGGAATGATGATTGCGAGCGGCGTATTCAGGAGATGCGAGCGCGCCATCATCGTGTAGAGCGGAATGATGAGCGCGATCAGCGGCACCATGCGCACCGACAGGATGGCATAGGGGATCACGCGCCGGCCACGAAAGCGCAGCCGGACCAACGAGTACGCGGACAGGCTGCCCAGCACGGTGACGATCAACGTAACGCTGAGCGAGATGACGATGCTGTTGAAAAAGGCACGGGGATAGGAGCGCACCTGCTCCGGAATGTCCGGGCCTTGGCGGCCGAGCACGAGGCCGGCGATGTTGTCGAAGGTGACATGTGTCGGCAGCAGGCTCTCGGAATGCTCCAGGAGGTCGCGCTCCGTCCGCAGCGCGCCAGAGGCGAGCACTAGCAGAGGCAGCACGAGGGCGACGATGACGAGCAGGTTGGCGGCGTAGCCCCATGCCGCCGGCAGCAGGCGTCGGATCCAGTCGGACGCACTCATGGCTCCGCCTGACTGCGCAGCAGCTGGATATAGATGACCGCGATGACCGCGATAACCAACGTAATGAGGAGTGCCGAGGCCGAGGCGGGGCCGAACTTGTAGAAGCGGAACGCCGTGGAATAGATGTACCAGGCCGCTGTCCACGTCGAATCGCCGGGCCCGCCATAGGTAATGGCGAGGATCTCGTCGAACACCATGAACGAGAATACCGTGCGCAGGATCAGCACGACGACCATGGTGGGCTTGAGCAGCGGCATGGTGATGTACCACCATTGCTGCCAGGGGCGCGCGCCGTCAATGGCCGCGCTTTCATAGAGGGATTGCGGGATCGTCTGCAGCGCGGCATGGAACAGCAGCGCGCTGAACGGCACGGTGCGCCAGACATAGGCAACGATGATCGCGCCCAGGGCCAGGTGCGGGTCGCTCACCCACTGCACGTAGTTGTCGATCAGCCCGAGCTTGAGGAGGACGGCGTTGAGCGAGCCGTATTTGGAGTTGAAGATATAGGACCACATCACGCCGTTGACTACCGGTGGCACGGCCCACGGCAGCAGAAGCAGCGCCTTCGTGAGGCCGGCAAGGCGGGCGACGCGCATGTTGATCGTCAGTGCGATGCCGAGGCCGATCGCCACTTCCAGCGCCACGGACAGCGCCACGAAGACCAGCGTCTGCAGGAACGAGGTGATAAAGATGGAGTCGGCGAGGACGGTCGAGAAATTGCGTAGACCAACCCACGGCATGTCGCCCGTGATGAAACCGCGAATGCCGACGTCGCGGAACGCCATGTTGATGGTGTAGACGAGCGGATAGCCGATGGTGCCGAGGATCAGCAGCAGCGACGGCAGGTTCATCGCCAGGGCAAAGCGCACGGCGCCGGGCTCGGCCCGGCGCGTGACCCGCCGCGTCGCGTTGTCAGGCGAGAGGGACGCGCGCTTAGGTGTCACTCATCGGACTCGACGCAGCGTCGCTCTTCGGAAGCCTCGGCCTTCCTAGCTCTTGGCGAGCTGGACCGCCTTGTCGGTCATCTGATCGCAGGCCTGGTCGGCTGTGATTTTGCCCGTGATGCAATTTTGCAGCGCCACGTTCGCGAAATCGAGCCACTGCGGGTACCAGTTCTCGTACGTCGCCGGCACCACCACGGACGAGTGCACCGAGTTGTTGATTTGCTGCTTGAGCGCGTCGACATCCACCCACTTCGACCAGGATTCCTTAAGCTTCGGGTTGTCCCAGATGCTCTTGTAGGCGGGGACGTAGCCGCGGATCAGCGACCAGTCTGTCGGCACTGTGAACTCACCGGACGGTCCCTTGGCCGCCATCGTGCTCATCATCTTCCAGGTCCAGTCGACGCTCACCGTCGAGGCCGACATGCCGTGCAGGCGGGCATAGCCGATCGACTTGCCGTTGCCCGGCATCTGGAAGAGACGCGCATGGCCGGCGACCGCCGACTTGGCCGGATCCTGCGCGTCCTTGAGCCAGGTCTGGAAGATCACCAGGCCGAACAGGTAGTCCCCGGTGCCGAATGCCTTCATCGCCGGGATATAGCGCAGCTCGACCGAGCGCGGGTCGGTGATCTGCCAGTCGATGAAGGTCTTGCGCCACCAGATCAGCGCGTCGCGCGCGATGGATCCTTGGCCCAGCAGCGGCGCGTGCTTGGCGTCGAACAGCGTGCCGCCGCGCGAGCACACTTGAGTGAACCACTGCCACGGCAGGTGATGGTCGCCCTGGCCGGCCGCCCATACCATAGGGTACTTGGCCACGCCGTCCTTTTTGGCCTTGAGGCACACCTCGGTCAGCTCGTCCCAACTCTTCGGCGCATGGGCGATCTTGGCCTTGTCGACCTTCTCCTCATTGAGCCAGCAGGTCTCGACCTCACTATAGTAGGGCAGGCCCCAAGTCTTGCCGTTCTGCTCCATGGATTGCAGGTAGAGCGTAGTGATCTGCGGCTTCAACTCGGCGAGGCCCGGCAGGCCGTCGACGGGCCGCAGCACTCGGTCCTTGACGAACGGGGCGACGAAGTTCTCGCGCACGAACACGGCGTCGAGCTGCTGTCCGGAGGCGACCCATGCGAGGATCTTCTGGAACAGATCCGCATCGCCGCCAAGCTGGATATCGACCGGGATACCGCTCCCCTTGGTAAACAGATCGGCGCCCTCCTTGAAGACGGCATCGTCCGCTCCGCTTGGGCCAATATTGCCGTAGACGAGCTTGCCCGGCTTGGCTTGAGCGCGCGCGGCCGGCAGACCGAGGGCGGCACCGCCGACCAGCAGCGCGGCGCCACCGGCAGTTCGTAGAAAGCGGCGGCGCATCGAGCGGGTCGCCAAGCGACGGTTCGTTCCGAATCTGAATGTGCTCATGCGATCCTCCCGCCTTTCATGCGCGTCTGTCTCCAAGCCTTCGGCCGGTCAGAACAGCTTGATGCCATCTTCGCGATCGCGGCGATACGGCACGAACTGGCCGTCGCGCCGATAGGCTTCGCGCGCAGCGGCAAGGCGTTCTTCGTCGACCTCGACGCCCAGGCCCGGCTTCTCGATACGCCCCCATTTAGGCCCGCTCGCGATGGGGATCGGTTCGGTCAGGATGTCGCCGTCCATGACGGCGGCGGTCTGCTGATTGCCATCGGTGGCGTTAGGCAGGCAGAGCATGACATGATGGCCCGCGGCAGCCGCAAGGCCAAGTTCGCCATGCGTGTGCTTGCAAACGAGCTGGCCCTCGAGATGCGCCAGCAGGCCGAGGGTGTGGAAGCGCCGCAAGGTACCGACCCAATAGGGACCGAAACACAGCACGTCGGCGCAGCGAGCCTTGATCAGTCGCAGCACGTCGACCTCGCGCCCCAAACCCTCGTTGGCGCTGATGGCGCAGGGTACGCGCTGACGAATCTCGCGCAAGCTCTCGGGCAGATCGTGCGCCACGGGCGCTTCGCAGAAATCGATGCGGTACTTGGCGTCCCATTCGTTGAGCAGGCGGATCGACTGATTGATCGTCCAGGCCTCGTTGCAGTCGATGCGGATCTTGCCCTGCGGACCGATTGTCGCGCGGATCGCCTCCAGCATCTCCTCCTCGGCCTTCTGGTCGATGCCGGTCTTCAAGTAATAGGCGGTGTAGCCGCGCTTGACCCCGTCGCGGCATTGCCGCTCGAGGTCCGCCGCCGAGCCGCGGGACAGATAGTAGAAATAGTCGACCTCGTCCCGGAGCGCACCGCCGAGCAGCCGGTAGATTGGCTGGCCGCATTCCTTGCCACACAAATCCCACAGCGCCATGTCGATGCCGGCGAAGGCGAAGTTGGCGGAGTGGATGCGGCGATCCCAGGTGCCGCGCTTGTAGAAATTGAGCGCCGCGGCTTCGCGCTGCCACGGATCGGCGCCCACGATGAAGGCGGCCGCGTACTGCACCGCCTCCTCGATCGAGCGCGCATTGGCGATGTTGCCGCAGCTTTCGCCCCAACCGATGAGTCCGTTGTCGGCGGTGAGCTTGACTATCACCTCGGTCACGCCACTGCGCACGATCCGCGAACTGACCTCGTCGTGCTGATAACGCACGTTGACGATGAACGTCTCGAGGTTGGTTACCTTCATCGCCGCCGCCTGCGTCCTGTCGTGTCAAGCGATGCCGCGGATGTTCGCATAGTGGTGCCCGTGCAGCAAGCTGACGTTCGATGCGTCTCCAGGGCGCGCAATGGCCGCGAAACTTGATTGTCAACCGATAACAAGAACGCTTTCTCGACGGTAAACTGATGGCCGCCAATATAGCTGGATGCCGGATTCAGAGAGCAATGATGCAGTCCCACGCACGGGTCGTGATCGTCGGCGGCGGGGTGGTCGGCGCCAATATTCTCTATCAGCTCGCCAAGCGCGGCTGGACCGACACCGCCCTCGTCGAACGGACGCAGCTCACCGCGGGCTCGACCTGGCACGCGGCGGGCCTTATCCCTCTCTACGGCTTCAGCCTCAATCGCAGCCGGCTGATCCGCAAGTCGCTCGATATCTATCGCACGCTCGAGGCCGAGACCGGACAGGCTGTGGGTTGGCACAATTGCGGGCAGCTGCGCATCGCCAATTCGCCGCAACGCATGGACGAGTATCTGGCGCATGCGAGCGTCGCGGGCGCCCAGGGCATTGAGGCGGCGATCTTGTCGCCGGCAGAGGTGCGCCGGCTGTGGCCCTTGCTCGAGGGTAGCCCGCACATGGTCGGAGGTCTCTATCATCCCGAGGATGGCCACATCGCACCCGCCGATGTGACGCAGGCCGCAGCGCAGGGCGCGCGCGCGCGCGGCGCCAGGATTTACCTTCAGACGCGCGTCACCGGCTTCGAGCGGCTGGCGAGCGGCGAGTGGCGGGTGCAGACCGACCGCGGCGACATCGTTTGCGAGCATGTGGTGACTGCGACGGGTCTCTATGCGCGCGATACCGCGGCGCTGGTCGGTCTTAGACTGCCGGCGATTCCGGTCGTCCACCAATACTGGGTAACCGAGGCGGTCCCGGAAATCAATGAGCGCAGGCGCGCCGGGCTGCCGGAGATGCCGGTGCTGCGCGACGAGACGATCAACGGTTATGTGCGCGAGGAAGGCGACGGATTGATGTTCGGCCCCTACGAGACAGCCGAGCACGTGCAGCTGTTCGCGGAGCGCGGCGTACCGGAGTGGTTCGGCTCCGACCTGTTGCCGGAGAACTTCGCATCCGTCGAGGAGAACTGGACCAGGGCGATCGAATTCATCCCCGCGCTCGGGCGGGCGGGCATCAAGAGCAATGTCCGCGGGCCTTTCCAGATGACTCCCGACCACATGCCTTTGGTCGGGCCGTCGGGTCTTGTGAATTTCTGGCTGGCTGAAGGGCTGCCCGGCGGCATCACCTGGGGCGGGGGCGTCGGGCACTATCTCGCGTCGTGGATCATCGACGGCGACCCAGGCATCGATATGTCGGATGCCGATCCGCGGCGTTTTCCGGCGGCAATCAGCCGGCGCTGGACATGCGCCAAAGTGCGCGGGCAGATGGGCTTCACGTTCGGGATCCACGATCCGGAACATGAATGGCCGTTCGGTCGGCCGGCGAAGACCGTTCCGTCGCACGATCTGCTGTCGAACCACGGGGCCGCGTGGGGCTGCGTCAACGAGTGGGAAGTGCCGAACTGGTTCGTGCCGGCGGGCGCCGCTGCCGGTGGGTCCGGCTTTCGTCATGCAGCGCATGAGGCGCTCGTGCGCGCTGAGGCACGGTCGATGCGGGAGGGAGCGGGCCTCGCCGAAATGAGCGCCGCAACCAAGTTCGAAGTGAGCGGCCCCGCGGCCGAACCTTGGCTCAACGCGATCATGGCCGCCGACATGCCGCACCAGGTCGGTGGAATTCGCTTGGTCCATCTGTTGACCGCAACGGGCACGCTGAGGGCGCAATTCAGGGTTGCGCGCTTGGCGGCGGACCGCTTCTATCTCGTCGGCAATCCCGAAGCCGAGCCGTTCGACTGGCGCGCGCTGGCGGAACTGCTTCCAGCACATGGCGGCGCGACGCTGCGCAACGTCACGATCGAGCACGGCTGCGTGGCGGTGGTCGGGCCGCGCGCCCGCGAAGTGCTGCAGCCCTTGACCGACCTCGATCTGTCTAATTTGCAATTCCCGTGGCAAACGGCGAAGACCGGCGAGATCGCTCTGGCGCCCGATGTCCTGTTTCTGCGAAGCAACCGCCAAGGTGAGCTCGGCTGGGAGTTGCACCACCCGATCTGCTACAACCGCCACTTGGTCCAGACGCTGCTGCAAGCCGGGCGGGAATTCGGGTTGCGTCTGGTCGGACGGCGTGCCCTCGATTCGCTCAGGATCGAAAAGTCGTATCGCGAGATCGGCCGCGAGCTGACCACCGATCGCACGGCGCTGGAAAGCGGCCTCGACGCGTTTATCGATTGGCAGAAGCCGGCCTTCATCGGTCGCGACGCACTGTTGCGCCAGCGCCGCGACGGACTGCGGCATCGTCTCGTTACGCTCGAGATCGAACTCGGCGACGGCGGCGTGCAGCGCTATGCGAGCGTGTTTCGCGACGACCGCCTCGCCGGTTTCGTCACGTCGAGCGCGCCAGCCCATTGGCTAGGCGTCGAACTGGCAATGGCCTTCGTCGCGGCGGACGACGCGCAAATTGGCGCCGAATACGCGATCCCGGTGCTCGGGCGTCACCGCCGGGCCAAGGTTGTTGCCGACAGTCCCTACGATCCGCGCGACGAGCGACCGCGGCTGTAGACGTCGCAACCCGTCCTGCGCCAAGCCTCGATATCGGCGGCGCCATTTGGCGCTCTGGAACCTTGTCGGCAAGCGCGCGGGTATACCTGGTTCCGCGGCCGCGGTTGCCCGCGCCCGGCAGTTGCTGGACGAATAGCCGGTCATTCGTTCGCGCGGAAATGCCGCGCAATCCGAAGCGCCAGCATGATCAGGATACAGGGAACGCCCCACATCAGGATCTCGAACGGCCACAGGTTGTGCGAGGTCGGATCGCGTGCGGTGTCGAAGACGATGCGCAGCACGACGAATCCCATCAGCAGCAGCGGAATCGCGGACGCGACACGCCAGCCACCGTGCCACTTCCACAGCCCCCAGGCCGGCCACGCGAGGCCGCCGAGCAGCAACGCGCCCACCGCGAGCATGAATCCCGACATCAGCAGCGATTCGCCGGCGGTTACGGGTTCGCGCATGCGCTTCTCGTAATCCGCGCGGCGCACGACTTCTTCCCGGCGCGACAGCTCGTCGACCCACGGGGCGCGGGCGCGTTCGGAGGCCGTGCCAACGCCACCGATCACCTTCACGGGGTAACTTGCGACCTGGCGCGTTCCATCCCGCGAGCCGTCGCCGGCCAGAATGCGGATTTCGTCGACCTCGGCCGGACCGTTGAACTCGAACCAGCCCAGGGCCTCGCCGCTTCCGGCATGCGGAACCGAAGCGTTGGAGCGCGCGCTGACCTCCTTGCCGTTGAAGTAGGGACGCGCCCAGATGCTGATCGGCCGGTCGGTCGCGTACTCGATGCGGACGTAGAGCGATTGGTTGCGCGCCAGCTCGATGACGGCGCCCGGCGGATCCGTCGCGACGACGCTCGCGTGCACGTCGGCCTGCGCACCCATCGCCGACGGCGATGAAAGGATCAACGCCGCGACGGCGATGAAGTGTCGCATGTGAATCTCCGGCACGGCGATGGTCGCGTCGGGTGAGCGGTCGCGGTCGTAACAGGCCCTAGAAGACCGGCTGAATGCGCAGCTCGACTTCCGGCTTGGGTGCGGTCGCTGCAAAGTCGAATCGGCCTTCTTCCAGCTCGTGATCCAGCCGGTCGAGCGCGTCCAGAAGCCGCGCCGCCTCGTCGCGCGCGGGCACCGGAAGCCGATAGCTCCCGCCGACGAAAGCGGGAGCGTCGCGAAGCAGATCCGGGTACGGAGGATGGTTATCGAGCACCGTCACGCCCTGATGTATTTCGCGCAGCATTCCCTGCATGACGCTCAGCAGCGAGCGGACGCGCACCCACCGGTGATAGGTGAAATGGTCCTCTTCCGGACTCTCCGGGCGCGCAAACGCGTCGATCAGTTTCTGCGCGCCCAGGTCGCCGGACGCCGCCATCACCTCGATGTCGCGCAGCGCCATGTCGAGATTGAGGCCGCCCTCGCTCTTCGTGTGCCGGATCGTGACGATGCGATCGCGAAATCCCGGTGCCGCGCGCTGGAGATTGTCGCGCCAGTTCTGCATCGTCCCGACGATCGCGCTCGCGAACGAAACGATGGCGCCGACACCGCTCTGCGCGATCGCATAGTTCTCGGGCGGAAGCGACTTCCCGCGCGCCGGAAGCGAGGCCCGCGAGGCATCGCTGCCCGCGGCAGGAAAATCATCGCGGAGATTGATGCCGAAAGTCGGCCACCCGGGAAGAACCGAGTCGAACATTTGGACGGGGAAATTGCTGCAGATGCCGCCATCGCTGAACACCACCTTGCGCACGTTCGCGGGCACGAAGCGCGCGTGCATGGTTTCCTCGAGGGTTACGCCGGATCCCGCCGCGGGATTCGACTCCGCGTCGCCGGCGAGGTTGTCGGCGAGCGCTTCGCCGGCGCTCGTCTCGTCGCGCTCGCCGTCGTCCGCCGCCGCGATCTCCCACGCGTAGCGATACAGTGGAAGACCGGACAGCAGCAGCGGAAACGACAGGCTCATGCGTACCGCGACCACCACGGGCAGCGTGGCGCGCACGGGAAACGGCAGGTACCCGAAGGTCGCCATCGCGTCATCGCGGGACCGGTTTCTCGCGCTGCGGGGACCGGGATTGGCCGCCATCCACGCGATCAGGTCTTCGGGAAAATAAAGCGCCAGCTCCGATCGGTCGAAATAGAACTGCTCGCTGTCGAACGGCAGCGAAAAGGGACGTCCCATCGACAGCGCGGTGGTCATCATCTGAAGGTTGATGCCCCGAATGCCGTTGCTCTCGTCGAGGATGACGCCATCGAGATCGCCGAAGGTGAGCGGATGTGCCGACTCCCTGCCGGCAAGATCCTGCAGATACGCATGCAGCCACTCGGCCAAGGCGGGCGGATCGTTCCGGTTCGACCGCACGAAGTGGCCGCGCGACAGTCCGAACTCCTGCCCGGGTAGCGTCCGTGCAAGGGAGATTGCGGCCATCGTTACCGCGGCGAGCATCGCTCCGACCACGAGCAGCAATCCCGCGATGATCGTTGCGATCAGGTGCAGTGGCGCCGCACCGCGACTCGCGATCAGCAGGATCGCACCCGGAACCGCGCCCGCCAGCGCCGCGACCGGAAACCGCGGCAACGCCGCCAGCGCGCCGCGCAGCGCACGAATCGCGATCGTGTCCCGATTGAGCATCGCCGCGAGAATCGCGAAATGCTTGCGGGTGGCGGGCTCCGGCCGGAACAGTCCGAACAGCCGCGAGTGCGTTCCGTCCGGCCGCTCGCCGAGGAAAGCCGCGAGCCCTTCGAGCTGCGCGAATCCGTAGTCGGGATTCACGGTGTCGGTGGCACGCCGGAATTCGGCGGCCGCCGCACCCGCCGCGGCGATCGCGCCGGCCGAGGTTCCGCCGATGTTGCGAAATCGATACTGATGAGACAGGCGTGCGACCGCCTTCGGAAATACGATTCCCGAGGTAATGCCACCCTTCATGACCAGATCGCAGAACTTGCGGCCGACGTCTTCGGGATCGATTGGCGCGTTCGTCATCGCTGCAACCCTTACGATCGGTTTGCGGGTGCCCGCACGGCGACCCAGGGCGCCCGCTCGACGCGATCCTCCGTCAGACCAGCGCGGTCCCGCACTTCCAGCACAGATCGAAGCTGCCCGGCGACTGCTCGCCGCAGCTGCGGCAATTGCGCGGCGTGACGCGCAGCGCGTCCATTTCGATTTCGCGCAGCAGCGCTCGCGCACGCGGCTCGTCGTCGTCGTCGGCGAGCCAGACCTGCGGCTGCGCGACGTCCGGCGGGACGTCGCCGACGATGCTCGACGCGTGCTCGTTGAATACATGCGCGCGGATTCCCGCCTGGTTCAGCCGATCGGCGATCAGGTAGGCGTCGTAGCGCTGGCGGGCGATGTAGATGCGGATCATCGCGTCACCGCTGCGGGACGCCATTCCGACAGCGCGAGCGCCAGCCGCTCGAGCACGCGCACCAGCGCGGCGGCACGGGCGGCGTCGAATTGGGATGGATTCGATTCGTCCATGTAGCAAGCCTGCACCATTTCCAGCTGGAGCGCATGCACATTCGCAGCCGGGGCGCCGTAATGGCGCGTGATATACCCGCCCTTGAAGCGTCCGTTGACGACATGCGTGAAGCCGTCGGCCGTCCCGACGATGCGTGCGGCGAGCGCCTGGGCGGACGCGTCGCAGCTCGTGCCGTCGCCGGTACCGAGATTGAGATCCGGCAGGCGTCCGCTGAAAAAGCGCGGCACTTCCGCCGCAATCGAATGGCCATCGATCACGACCGCGTAGCCGTGGCGCTCGCGCACCCGCGCGATTTCGGCCGCGAGCAGCGCCTGGTACGGATCGAAGAACGTCGCGCGACGCGCGTCGATCTCGCGCGCCGGCGGATCCTCACCCGGCCGATAGATCGCGTCGTTGGCGAACGTCCGCGTCGGGCACAGCTCCGTGTTGTCCGCGCCCGCGTAGAGCGCAGCGCCGGTCGGATCGCGATTGAGGTCGACGACGTAGCGCGAATGCGTCGCGGCGATCAGCGTGATCCCCGCCGACGGCGCGAATGCGTACAACCGATCGACGTGCCAGTCGGTGTCGGGAAGCTCGCGTGCCGCCGGCTGCATCCGCAGTGCGATCGCATCGGGCACGTGACGCCCCGCGTGCGGAATGTCGACGATCAGCGGTGAATCGCCTCGCGCAAGATGCCACAGCAGCATCAGGTCGCCTCTTGCTTAAGTCCGTTGTGTGACTGCACTCGACGACATCAGAGCGCTCCCCGCACGACCCTTCCGCCACGGATCACGCCCGCACAGGCCTCGGCGCCGATCCGGTACGCGAGCTCCGCAGGCTCGTCGATTTCCCACAGCGCGATGTCGGCGCGCTGCCCGACCGCGAGCCTGCCGCGGTCGCCGAGTCGGAGCGCGCGCGCCGCATGGCAGGTAGCTCCGGCCAGCGCTTCGGCGGGCGTCAGACGAAACAGCGTGCACGCCATGTTCATCATCAGCGGCAGCGAGGTGGCTGGCGACGTTCCCGGATTGCAATCGGTGGAAATCGCGATCGGAATTCCGTGCGATCGCAACGCGTCGATCGGCGGCATTCGCGTTTCGCGCAGCGCGTAGAACGCGCCGGGCAGCAGCACCGCGACGGTCCCGGCGCGCGCCATCGCCGCAATGCCGCGCTCGTTCGCGAACTCGAGATGGTCGGCCGACAGGCCGCCGAATTCCGCGACGAGCGCCGCGCCGCCGCCGTCCGACAACTGATCCGCATGCAGCTTGACCGCAAGTCCATGCGCGCGCGCCGCCTCGAATGTCCGGCGGGTTTGCGCCGGCGTGAAGCCGATCGACTCGCAGAACGCATCGACCGCATCGGCAAGTCCCGCACGCGCGGCAGCGGGAATCGTGTCGCGGCATACGTAGTCGATATAGGCGTCGGCGCGCCCTGCGAATTCGGGTGGCAGCGCATGCGCGGCCAGCAGCGTCGTGCGCACATCCACCTCATGCGCGGCGCCGAGTGCACGCGCAACGGTCAGCTGCTTCAGCTCGTTCAGGGTATCGAGGCCGTAACCGGATTTGATCTCGACCGTCGTCGCACCCTGCGCGGCGAGCGCCTCGATCCTTGGTGCGCTCGCTGCGGTGAGCGCTTCAATGCTCGCCGCGCGCGTCGCCTCGACCGTCGACCGGATGCCGCCGCCGGCGGCGGCGATGTCCGCATACGAGATCCCTTCGAGTCGCCGCTCGAATTCGCTCGCGCGGTTACCGGCGTAGACGAGATGCGTGTGGCAATCGACCAGGCCTGGCGTTGCCCAGCGCTGCCGCGCGTCGATCGTGCGGGCGGCATGCGCGTCGCGCGGAAGATCGCGCGCGGCACCCATCCACGCGATCGCGTCGCCGATGATGCCAAGCGCCGCGTCGAGCAGTGTGCCGTAACCCGTGCGCTCGCGCATCGTCGCGAGGCGCACGTTGGTCAACAGCAGGTCGAACCTCACGGCGCCGCCGACGTGATGTCGGTCCTCGCGACCGCCGCGCGAAAGCGGCGGAACACGTCCTGCTCGCGTGCGTGATGCCCGTCCCGCACGATCCAGCGGCCCGCGCACATGGCGTCTCGCACCGGCCGCCGGCACGCTCCGAAGATGGCGGCGTCGAGGACGTTCGCCGGCTGCTGCTCGGCGAGCGCGGGCTCGTCGCTGTCGAGCACGAGCAGATCGGCGCGCATTCCGACGGCAAGCGCGCCGACCGGCTGCGCCAGCGCCTGCGCACCGCCTTTCGCGGCGATTCGCCAGAGCCTTGCACCGACCGGCGTCTGCGATGCGTCGGCAAGAACGTTGCGACGGCGCAGCCGCAACCGCTGCGACCATTCGAGTTGTCGCAACTCGGCGAACGGATCGATCATCGTGTTGGAGTCGGTGCCGATGCCCAACCGCCCTCCGGATTGCAGATACGCTTCCGCGCGGAAGATGCCGTCGCCCAGGTCGGACTCGGTGCTGGGGGAAAGTCCCGCGACGGCGCCGCTGGCCGCGAGACCCGCGATCTCGCGGTCGGTCATGTGCGTTGCGTGAACGATGCACCAGCGCTCGTCGATGTTCGCCTCCGACAGCAGCCATTCGACCGGACGCATCCGGCTCCACGCATAGCAGTCATCGACTTCGCGCGTCTGCTCCGCCGCGTGGATGTGGATCGGCGCGCCGGCCGGCGCAAGCCGGACGACTTTCTGCAACTCTTCGGCGGTCACCGCACGCAGGCTGTGCGGCGCGACGCCGAGCATGTAGCCGTGGGATTGCGCACCCTGCTGGAGCGTTTCGAACAGCTTCTCGAATGTGTACGCACTGTGCACGAAACGGCGCTGCAACGGCGCGGTTGCGACCCCACCGAAATTCCCGTGTGCGTAGAACACCGGCAGCAGCGTGAGCCCCAGTCCCGCCGTTTTCGCGGCGGAGACGATGCGCCATGCAAGCTCGGCGTGATCGGCATACGGCTTGCCGGCGGCGTCGTGATGGACATAGTGAAATTCGGCGACGGACGCATAGCCCGCCTTGGCCATTTCGATGTAGGCCTGCGCGGCGATCGCCTCGAACGCGTCGGCGTCGAGCCGGTCGACGGCGGCGTACATCGCCTGCCGCCAGGTCCAGAAGCGTGTCATCGTGGCCCGGCGACGGTGCACCCGTGCGCCCGGCGATCGCGCGCTGGAACGCGTGCGAATGGAGATTCGGCATCGACGGAACGACCGGACCCGCCAACCGTTCGGCCGTCTTGTCGCTCGCTCCGCGCTCGATGCGCTCGATGCGTCCGCCGTCGCCGACGACAATGCCGACGTCGACCGCCCAGCCGTCGTCAAGCAGCGCGGCGGGTGCGTGCAGCGATTTCATCGGTGACGCCCATCGGCGGCGAGTTCCCTCCCTCCGCGGGTGCTGTCGGCAACGAACACGTTGAACAGCCGTACGACGCGATGGGGCTTGCGCGGGATACATCGACGCCCACATAAGAACGGAACCCACCCATCGCGCATGTGTCCCAAATGCGTGAGATCGAAACGAGAATCCAATGACCCTCCCCCGTTTTCTGCTCGCCGTGACGGCGATTGTGACCTTCGCGTGGTGCCAGGCCGTTGCGGCGGCGCCGGAAGATCCGGCGAAAGGCGAAATCGATCACCTGCTCAATTACGTCGCGACGTCGTCTTGCACGTTTGTGCGTAACAGCACCGAATACGCGGCATCGAAGGCGCGCGATCACCTCGCTGGCAAGTATCAGTTCGCGGGGAGCCGGGTCTCGAGCGCCGAGGAGTTCATCCAGTATCTCGCCACGCAGAGCAGCATAACGGGCGAACCGTATCACGTGAAGTGCGGGAAGCGGGATAGCCTGGCCGGCGCCTGGCTCACCGAAGAGTTGCACCGCTACCGCACGATCGCGCATGCCGAAGCTTCGCGCTGATCCGGGACTTCCAACCGGCGCGGCGGTTTTCCGACAAGCGAGCGTCGCCCGATTGGAAAGCGTCGCGAGCGGGCCGAGTGCGAGGCGGCCCGCAGCGAGGCGCGAGATAGTACATATGGGTACAGCGAGCGCCGAGCGAGGAAACAACAAAGCAATCGGCTCGCGCAGCAGCTTTACAGCGGGCGATCAGTATCTGCCGCCGTTCTTTTGCCAGCGCCATGCGTCGGCGCAGATCGCATCGAGATCGCGCGTCGGGTGCCAATCCAGGATTTGACCGGCGCGCGCCACGTCGGCGCAGCTCCCGGCGACATCGCCCGGCCGGCGCGGCCCCGATGATGCGCGGAATCGCGCGCCCGCAAGCGCGCTCGAACGCGGCGATCACGCGCAGGACCGAATGCGCCCTTGCCGCTGCCGAGGTTGATCGTCAGGGCGCCGGGCTTCGCCGCGACATGCCGCAGCGCGCGAACGAAGCCGTCGGCAAGATCCTGTACGTGCACATAATCGCGCACGCAGGTGCCGTCCGCAGTTTCCCAATCGTCGCCGTGCACGACGAGCTCGCTTGCTTCGCCCGCCGCCACCCGGCACAACTGGGGGAGGAGCTGCGTCGCACGTCCGCGCGGCGCCTCGCCCATCATGCCGGATGAGTGGGCGCCCGCCGGATTGAAACTGCGCACGATTCCAATGCGCCAGTTCGCGTTGGCCTTGAAAAGGTCCCGCAGAAAGTTCTCGACGATGCCCTTGGTTCTGCCGTAGACGCTCGCGGCGCTCGCCGGCGCGTCTTCGCTCATCCGCGACAGGTCGTCGCCAATTCCGTAAACGCTCGCCGCCGAACCGAATATCAGCGTCGCGACGCCCGCTTCTCCCATCACCTCGATCAGCGCGAGCGTGCCACCGACGTTGACGTCGTAGTAAGCAAGCGGCCGGGCCTCGGATTCGGCGACGTTCTTAAGTGCGGCGCAATGAATGACCGCGGAAATCGGATGATCGTGAAACGCGGAGCGCAGCGCCTTCACATCGCGGACGTCCGCCGTTATGCAGGGAACGGGGCGGCCGGCGAGGGCCTCGAGGCGCGTGCGGATCGCCGGCGTGCTGTTGCTGAAGTTGTCGAGGATGACCGGCGCGAACCCGGTTCGCGCGAGCTCGACGACGATGTGCGAGCCGACGAACCCGGCTCCTCCGGTGACCAGAACTGTCTCGGCCATGTTTGGATGCTACACGTTTTCGCGAATCGGTCGCCGATGCCGGTAAATCCGCGCGTCTGACCAAACTCCGGAGCGGGTCCTCGGTGCAGCGACGAGCGCCAATGTTCGCGCATTCTGCGAGAAACAGGCAAGAAAAAGCCGGGCTTGCGGCCCGGCTCGTCGCTTACCGGAGTCCCGAATTACGCCGCGGGAGCCTCGTCGGCGCTCGGACGGTCGACCAATTCGATCAGCGCCATCGGCGCCGCATCGCCTTGCCGGAACCCGAACTTGAGGATCCGCAGGTAGCCGCCCGGACGCGCCTTGAACCGCGGTCCGAGCTCGTTGAAGAGCTTTGTGACGACATCGCGGTCACGCAGGCGGTCGAACGCCAGCCGGCGGTTGGCGAGCGTCGGCGTCTTGCCGAGCGTGATCAGCGGCTCGGCGACGCGGCGCAGTTCCTTCGCCTTCGGCAGCGTCGTGCGAATCGCCTCGTGCGTGAAGAGCGAGTTGGTCATGTTGCGCAGCATCGCGAGGCGATGCGCGCTCGTCCGATTGAGTTTCCGCAGTCCGTGTCGATGCCGCATCGTTTTCCCCTCGTCCGAAAGTGAAACCCTACTTTCGGCCGGTTACGTTTCCCAGGAATCGCGGGCACAGCCCGACGATTCCTGGCGTTCAGTTCTTGCCGCTGAAAATCGACGGGCTTTGCCCGCGATTTTCAGTTAGCTCTACCCATGAAAAGTAGGGGTCTACTTTTCATGGCCGGTCGAGCCCCGCCGGAGGCCAGTTCTCCAGCCGCATGCCGAGCGAGAGTCCGCGCGACGCGAGCACTTCCTTGATCTCGTTCAGCGACTTGCGGCCGAGGTTCGGCGTCTTCAGCAATTCGGTCTCCGAGCGCTGGATCAGGTCGCCGATGTAATAGATGTTCTCCGCCTTGAGGCAATTCGCGGAACGAACCGTCAGCTCGAGGTCGTCGACCGGCCGCAGCAGCACCGGATCGACCTGCGGCGACGCGCGTTCGGCGGACGGCTGATCGGTGCCCTTCAGGTCGGCGAACACCGACAACTGCTCGACGAGCACGCTCGCCGCATAGCGGACGGCCTGCTCGGGCTCGACGACGCCGTTGGTCTCGATGTCGAGCACGAGCTTGTCGAGGTCGGTGCGCTGTTCGACCCGCGCCGACTCGACCGCGTAGCTCACGCGGCGAACCGGCGAGAACGACGCATCGAGCAGGATGCTGCCGATCGTGCGGCCTCCCTCCGGCTTGGTGCGGGCCGTCGCGGGCTGATAGCCGCGTCCGCGCTCGACCTTGATTTCCATTTCGATCTTGCCGCCCGCCGTCAGGTGCGCGATCAGGTGCTCGGGATTGATGATCTCGACATCGTGGTTCGGCTCGATGTCGGCCGCCGTGACCGGGCCCTCGCCGCTCTTCGCGAGCCTGAGCATCACGCTGTCGCGGTTGTGCAGCTTCAACACGACGCCCTTCAGGTTCAGCAGGACGTCGACGACGTCCTCCTGCACGCCGTCGAGCGCCGAGTACTCGTGCAGGACGCCGGTGATCTTCACCTCGGTGGGCGCGTAGCCGGGCATCGACGAGAGCAGCACGCGCCGCAGCGCGTTGCCCAGCGTGTGCCCATATCCGCGCTCGAACGGCTCCATCACGACCTTGGCATGGAACGGCGACATGCTTTGCACATCGATGATGCGGGGCTTCAACAGAACATTGCTCTGCATGCGGTACCTTTATTGGCGGGACGCCGAATAATCAGAAAGTGTCGACCGCGTTGACTGCGGTCGATCGCGCCTTTCGATCGACCAATGTCACTCGTGGTCGACTGTTCATCCTTATTTCGAATACAGCTCCACGACTAGATTTTCGTTGATGTCCTGCCCGAACTCCGAGCGGTCGGGCGCGCCCTTGAACGTACCGGTCATCTTTTTGGGATCGACGACGACCCACGATGGAAAACCCACTTTCTCGGCGAGCTGCAATGCGTCCTGGATGCGCAGCTGCGCCTTGGCCTTGTCGGTCGTCGCCACGACGTCACCGGCTTTGAGCAGCGCCGACGGCACGTTGAGGACCTTCCCGTTGACGGTGATCGAGCAATGCGATACGAGCTGTCGCGCTTCGGCGCGCGTCGAGCCCAGCCCCATCCGGTAGACGACATTGTCGAGCCGCGACTCGAGCAGTTGCAGCAGGTTCGTACCGGTCGAGCTCTTGCCCTTCGTCGCTTCGGCGAAATAGCGGCGGAACTGACGCTCGAGCACGCCGTAGATGCGGCGCAGCTTCTGCTTTTCGCGCAGCTGATGACCGTAGTCCGACGTGCGGGCGCCGGAACGCACGCCGTGCTGCCCGGGCTTCGTGTCGAGCTTGCACTTGGAGTCGAGCGACCGGCGCGCGCTCTTCAGGAACAGGTCGGTGCCTTCCCGCCGCGCCAGCTTGCACTTGGGTCCGATGTATCGAGCCACTGTTTTAACTCCTGTCTTTTCTGCTGGAAATCGTCAGGCTCCGCCTGCGATTTCCAGGTAGTCGACCGGACAAAAGTAGGTTTGCACTTTTGTCCGAGCTATTAGATACGCCTGCGCTTCGGCGGCCGGCAGCCGTTGTGCGGCACCGGCGTCACGTCCGAAATGCTGCTGATCTTCAGGCCGAGCGCGTTCAGCGCACGCACGGCAGACTCGCGGCCGGGGCCGGGTCCCTTGATCCGCACTTCGAGGTTCTTCACGCCGCACTCCTGCGCGGCGCGTCCCGCCGATTCGGCGGCAACCTGCGCGGCGAACGGCGTCGACTTGCGCGAGCCCTTGAAGCCGGCGCCGCCCGACGTCGCCCACGACAGCGCATTGCCCTGCCGGTCGGTGATCGTGATGATCGTGTTGTTGAAGGACGCGTGGATGTGCGCGATCCCTTCCGACACGCTCTTCTTGACCTTCTTGCGCGTGCGCGCCGTTGCTGCCTTATGCGAGGGTTGCTGTGCCATCGTCTCTCGATCCTTGCCGTGATTCCTTCGTTACGCCTTGGTGACGCCCTTCGACAGCGCGACCGTGCGGCCCTTCTTCGGCCCCTTGCGCGTGCGCGCGTTCGTGCGGGTGCGCTGGCCCCGGACGGGCAGCCCCTTGCGATGGCGCACGCCGCGATAGCAGCCCAGGTCCATCAGGCGCTTGATGCTCATCGTCACTTCGCGGCGCAGGTCGCCCTCGACGGTGAACTTCCCGATGTGCTCGCGCAGCTTGTCCATCTGCGCGTCGGTCAGGTCCTTGATCTTCGCGCCGGGCGCGACGCCCGCCGCGACGCAGATCGCCTTGGCGCGCGGACGGCCGATGCCGTAGATCGCCGTCAGCGCGATCTCCGCGTGCTGATGATTCGGGATGTTTACGCCTGCAATACGGGCCATGATTTACCTCCTAGCCTTGCCGCTGCTTGTGGCGCGCGTCCGCCGTGCAGATGACGCGCACGACGCCGTGGCGCCTGACGATCTTGCAGTTGCGGCAGATCTTCTTCACCGATGCCAGTACTTTCATTTCACACCTTCCCTATTTCGCGCGGAACGTGATCCGGGCCCGCGACAGGTCGTACGGCGTCAGCTCGACGGTGACCTTGTCGCCCGGAAGAATCTTGATGTAGTGCATGCGCATCTTTCCGGAGATGTGCGCGAGCACGACATGACCGTTTTCGAGCTTTACGCGAAACGTCGCGTTCGGCAGCATTTCCGCCACCTCGCCCTGCATCGCAATCGTCTCTTCCTTCGCCATCAGCGCGTCGGCACTCCACCCTTGAAATTCGCCTTGCGCAACAGGCTTTCGTACTGCTGCGACATCAGATAGGCCTGCACCTGCGTCATGAAGTCCATCGTCACCACCACGATGATCAGCAGCGAGGTGCCGCCGAAGTAGAACGGAACGTTCTTCCACGCGATCAGGAAGTTCGGGACGAAGCACACGACGACCAGATACAGCGAGCCGATCAGCGTAAGGCGCAGCGTGATCTTTTCCAGGTATTTCGCCGTCTGGTCGCCCGGACGGTAACCCGGTATGAACGCGCCGCTCTTCTTCAGGTTGTCCGCCGTCTCCTTCGGGTTGTACTGCAGTGCCGTGTAGAAAAAGCAGAAGAAGATGATCGCCGCCGCGTACAGGATTTCATGCACCGGCTGCCCCGGCGCCAGCGTCGCGGCGAGGTCGCGCAGCCAGATCGTGTTCTCGCCCGTGCCCGCCCACTGGACGAGCGTGGCCGGGAACAGGATGATCGACGACGCGAAGATCGGCGGGATCACGCCGGCCATGTTGATCTTCAGCGGCAGGTGCGAGCTCTGTCCCTGGTACACCTTGTTGCCAACCTGGCGCTTGGCGTAGTTCACGAGAATCTTCCGCAGCGCACGCTCCATGAACACGACGAACGCCGTCACCAGCACGACCAGCGCCGCGATGCCGATGATCAGCACCCACGAATACGCGCCGGTGCGTCCCTGCTCGAGCGTCTGGCCGATCGCGCGCGGCAGCCCGGCGGCGATCCCCGCGAAAATGATCAGCGAAATGCCGTTGCCCAAGCCCCGTTCGGTGATCTGCTCGCCAAGCCACATCAGGAACATCGTGCCGGTCACGAGCGTGATCGCCGATACGACGCGAAACGACATGCCGGGCTCGACAACCAAACCGGCCTGCGCTTCGAGCGCCGCCGAAATCGCGAACGCCTGGAAGAACGACAGGCCGAGCGTCGCGTAGCGCGTGTACTGCGTGATCTTGCGCCGGCCCGATTCGCCTTCCTTCTTCAGCACCTCGAGCGACGGCACGATCACCGTGCAAAGCTGCATGATGATCGACGCCGAGATGTACGGCATGATGCCCAGCGCGAAAATCGAGAAGCGCGACAGCGCGCCGCCCGAGAACACGTTGAGCAGGCCGAGAATGCCGCCCTGCTGCCCGCGGAACAGCTCGTCGAGCACCGACGCGTTGATGCCCGGCACCGGAATGTGGGTTCCGACCCGGTAGACGACCAGCGCACCCAGCAGAAACCACAAGCGGCGCTTCAGATCGCCGTACTTGTTGCCGCTCTTCAGGGCCGGATTTGCGGTTGCCAATGGACTATCCTAGTTTGCGTCGCTCGGTTGCGTATTCAAGGCGTCGATTCCGGCGATGCTGCCGCCGGCCGCTTCGATCGCCGCTTTCGCGCCCTGCGTCGCCGTCAAACCGGTCAGCTTGACCGCCTTGTCCAGCTTGCCGGTCTTGATCACCTTGGCCGCCTTCGCCGTCGGGGGTACCAGGCCCGCCGCCTTCAACGCCAGCAGATCGATATCCGCGACCGGCAACCGCGCGAGATCGGACAGGCGGACCTCCGCCGTGTCGTTCTTGGTGCGCGACACGAATCCGCGCTTCGGCAAGCGCCGCTGCAGCGGCATCTGGCCGCCTTCGAACCCGACCTTGTGGAAGCCGCCCGAGCGCGACTTCTGGCCCTTGTGGCCGCGGCCGGCCGTCTTGCCGAGGCCCGAGCCGATGCCGCGCCCGACACGGCGGCGGGCCTTCTTGCTGCCGGCGGCGGGCTTCAGGGTATTGAGACGCATCGCGTGCTCCAGGAATTCACTCGCCAACCACCGATACGAGGTAGCTGACCTTGTTGATCATGCCGCGGACCGCTTTCGTGTCTTCGAGCTCCACGGTCTGACGGATGCGCTTCAGGCCGAGCCCGCGCACCGTCGCGCGGTGGTCGCCGCGCGTGCTTCCGACACCCTTGACGAGCATCACCTTCAGTTTCTTGCCGTCGGCCATCATTCCCCCAGAATTTCTTCGACCGTCTTGCCGCGCTTGGCGGCGATGTCGGCGGGAGCGTTGATCGCCTCGAGCGCGTTGATCGTCGCGCGCACGACGTTGTACGGATTGGTCGGGCCGTGGCACTTGGCGAGGATATTCGTTACCCCGACGACGTCGAACACCGCGCGCATGGCGCCGCCGGCGATCACGCCGGTGCCGTCGGACGCCGGCTGCATGTAAACGCGCGTCGAGCCATGACGGCCGATCACCGCGTGGTGCAGCGTGCCCTTCTTCAGGCGCACCTTGACCATCTTGCGCCGCGCCTGCTCCATCGCCTTCTGCACGGCGACCGGCACTTCCTTCGCCTTGCCCTTGCCCATGCCGATCCGGCCGTCACCGTCGCCGACGACCGTCAGCGCGGCGAAGCCGAGGATCCGCCCGCCCTTCACCACCTTGGTGACGCGATTGATCGAGATCATCTTCTCTTTCAAGCCGTCGCCGCGGTCGTCCTGCTGCTGCGATTGGCGCGGATTGGATCGTTGCTGAGCCATGTAAACCCCTGCGTCAGAACTTGAGGCCGCCCTCGCGGGCGGCGTCGGCCAACGCTTTCACGCGGCCATGAAATCGAAAACCGGCGCGGTCGAACGCGACCGCTTCGATCCCGAGCGCTTTCGCGCGCTCGGCGATGCGCTTGCCGATAATCGTCGCCGCGGCCCGGTTGCCGCCGTTCTTGACATCCTTGCGCACGTCGCCTTCGAGCGTCGACGCGCTGGCCAGCACCCTGTCGCCGGTCGGCGCGATGATCTGCGCATAGATGTGGCAGTTCGACCTGCCGACGACCAGCCGCGTTGCCTGCTGCTCGGCGATGCGCACCCGGGTTTTGCGGGCGCGGCGGACTCGAGCTTCACGCTTGTTCATGAAATCTCTCCGATTACTTTTTCTTGGTCTCTTTGATCTTGACGCGCTCGTCGGCGTAGCGAACGCCCTTGCCCTTGTACGGCTCGGGCGGACGATAGGCGCGGATTTCCGCGGCAACCTGCCCGACCTGCTGCTTGTCGATGCCCTTGACGAGAATCTCGGTCTGCACCGGCGTCTGCACCGTCACACCTTTCGGCATCTTGTGCACGACCGGATGCGAAAACCCGAGCGACAGGTTGATCTTGTCGCCCGCAGCCTGTGCGCGATAACCGACGCCCACGAGCGTCAGCTTCTTCTCGTAGCCCTGCGTGACGCCCTTGACCATGTTGGCGACCAGCGCGCGCAGCGTACCGTGCAGCGCGCCCGCTTCCTCGTTCGCCGCCTTGAACACGAGCTCTTCGCCGTTCTTCTCGACGGTGACTTCGGGCCCGAACCGGCGGGTCAACATGCCGAGCGGTCCCTTGACGGAAATCTCGCCGGTGGCGAGCGTCACCTCGACCTTGGGCGGGACCTTGACCGGGTTGTTGCCGATGCGCGACATCTCGTCTCTCCGTCAGGCGGGAAGGGCCGCCCCGACTGGGGCAGCGAGGGCGTGAGCCCGATGGGCCGCCCCGAGGGCGAACACCCGAGTGCGAAGCACGAGGATCGTCCGACCGAGCGTGGGGGGATGTTCCATGCTATGCCACGATGCAGAGCACTTCGCCGCCGACACCGGTGGCGCGCGCCTTGCGATCGGTCATCACGCCGTGCGACGTCGAGACGATGGCAATGCCGAGTCCATTCATCACGCGCGGAATGTCGTCCTTGCTCTTGTAGATGCGCAGTCCGGGCTTCGATATGCGCTCGATCTTCTCGATGACCGGCTTGCCCGCGTAGTAGCGCAACGCAATCTCGAGCTGCGGCTTCACTTCCTCGCTGGAAATCTTGAAGCCTTCGATGTAGCCCTCGTCCTTGAGGACCCGGGCGATCGCGACCTTGACCTTGGATGCGGGCATCGCGACGATCGCGCGCTCCGTCATCTGCGCATTGCGAATGCGCGTCAGCATGTCGGCGATGGGATCAGTCATGCTCATCTCGTTACCTCGCTCCTACCAGCTGGCTTTCACGATGCCGGGGATTTCTCCGCGCATCGCGTATTCGCGCAATTTATTGCGCCCGAGGCCGAACTTGCTGAACACGCCGCGCGGCCGGCCGGTAATCAGGCAGCGGTTGCGCAGCCGCGTCGGATTCGCATTGCGCGGCAGCGCCTGCAGCTTGAGCCGCGCGGCGTAGCGGTCCTCGTCGGACATCCTCGAGTTCGCGACCATCGCTTCCAGCGCCGCACGCTTCTTCGCGTATTTGGCGACCAGTTTTTCGCGCTTGTATTGGCGATTGATCAGTGCCAGCTTCGACATGGAAAACCCTCAGTTCCTGAACGGAAACTTGAACGCGGCGAGCAGCGCCTTTGCTTCGGCGTCGGTCTTCGCGGTCGTCGTGATCGAAATGTTCATCCCCCGGATCGCGTCGATCTTGTCGTACTCGATCTCGGGAAAAATGATCTGTTCCTTGACGCCCATGTTGTAGTTGCCGCGCCCGTCGAAGCCGCGTCCCGACACGCCGCGGAAGTCGCGTACGCGCGGGAGCGCCACGGTGACGAGGCGGTCGATGAACTCGTACATCCGCTCCTGGCGCAGCGTGACCATGCAGCCGATCGGATAGCCCTCGCGGATCTTGAAGCCCGCGATCGCCTTGCGCGCCTTCGTGATCACCGGCTTCTGGCCGCTGATCTTCGTCATGTCGGCGACGGCGTTTTCGAGGATCTTCTTGTCGGCGGTCGCCTCGCCCACGCCCATGTTGAGGACCACCTTGGAGATCCGCGGCACCTGCATCTGCGACGTGTAGCCGAACTGCTTGGTCAGCGCCGGCATCACTTCCTTCCGGTAGATTTCCTTCAGGCGGGCGGGCTGGTGCGGCTGGTCCGCGGCATGCGCCATTTCGGACGCTTGCGCTCCCTTGGCCGGCTTGTCCGCCTTGCCGGGCTTCGGCGTGCCGGCGGGCGCCGGCGCGCCGGCGGCCTTGTCCGTCTTGGCGCCCTTCTTGTCCGCGCTCTTCTTGTCCGCGCCCTTCTTGTCCGCGCCCTTCTTGTCCGAGCCCTTCTTGTCCGCGCCCTTCTTGTCTTCAGCCATTGATCTGCTCGCCGTTGGATTTGTAGAAGCGGAGCTTGCGGCCGTCGTCGAGCGTCTTGAAGCCGATCCGGTCGGCCTTCTGCGTGACCGGGTTCCAGATCGCCACGTTCGACACGTGGATCGGCAACTCCTTCGTCACGATGCCACCCGGCTGGTTCTTCATCGGATTGGGCTTCGTGTGCTTCTTCACCTGGTTGATGCCGTTCACGACGACGTGCGTGTCGTCGACGATCCGTGCGACGTCGCCACGCTTGCCCTTGTCGCGGCCCGCGATCACGACGACGTTGTCGCCCCTCTTGATCTTGCGCATGTGTGGTCTCTTCGAATGCTGCGTGGCGTCAGAGCACTTCCGGCGCCAGCGAGACGATCTTCATGAACCGCTCGGTGCGAAGCTCGCGCGTGACCGGTCCGAAGATCCGGGTTCCGATCGGCTCGAGCTTGTTGTTCAGCAATACGGCGGCGTTGGTGTCGAAGCGGATCAGCGCGCCATCGTCGCGGCGAACACCCTGGCGAGTGCGCACGACGACCGCGCTGTAGATCTCGCCCTTCTTCACGCGGCCGCGCGGCGCCGCGTCCTTCACCGACACCTTGATCACGTCGCCGATGTGCGCATACCGGCGCTTGCTGCCGCCCAGCACCTTGATGCACATGACCGCGCGCGCGCCCGTGTTGTCGGCGACGTCGAGTACCGTCTGCATTTGAATCATGACAACTTCTCCAACTTGAACCGCCTCCGGCGCGAGCGTTGCTTCCAACCCGCGGACCGGCGAAAACGCAAAGGCGGCGGCCAGTTTTGGACCCCGTCGCGGACGCGCATTGCGCATCCGGCATGGGATAGGCCGCGGAGCCCGCGCATCTGGTGAATGCCCCCGGCGTCCGCGGCGGGGAAAACAGTAAGTATGGCAGGTTTCTTGCCGGGTGCCAATACCCACACCCGAAACGCTTGCGCGAAACGGCTAGAGCTCCTTCGCCTTTTCGACGACCCGCAGCACGCGCCAGGCCTTGATCTTCGAAAGCTTGCGCGTTGCCTGGATTTCGACCAGGTCCCCGGCCTTGCATTCGTTGTTCTCGTCGTGCGCGTGGTACTTGTTCGACTTGGTGACGACCTTGCCATAGAGCGCGTGCTTCACGCGGCGCTCGACGAGCACGGTCACCGTCTTGTTCATCTTGTCGCTGACCACGCGCCCGGTAACCGTCTGCACGAGCGCCTTGCGCGGTGGCGGCGTTTCCGCCGCCGTCGCAGTTGTCTGTTCACTCACCGGATTCTCCTTCGCGCTGCGGGCTCATGCGTGTGCTCCTGGTTTGCCTTTGGCGGGCGGCGCTTTCGCGCTCGCCGCCTTCTGTCCAAGCAGCGTGCGCACGCGTGCGATTCCGCGCCGCACGTCCTTCAGCCTGGACGTGTTCGTCAGTTGCTGCGTCGCGACCTGCATCCGCAGGCCGAACTGCTCTTTCAGCAGCGCTTCCAGCTCCGTCTGCAACTCGACCGGGCCTTTGCCCGCGAGCGCTTTCCTGCTGTCAGTGCGTTTCATCCGAGAGTCTCCGTCAGCCGCCGATCAGGCGGTGCACGAACGTCGTCCGCAGCGGCAGCTTGGCCGCCGCGAGCGCGAACGCTTCGCGGGCCAGCGCCTCTTCGACCCCGTCCATTTCGTAGAGCACCTTGCCAGGCTGGATTTCCGCAACGTAATACTCGGGGTTGCCCTTGCCGTTGCCCATCCGGACCTCGGCGGGCTTTTTCGACACCGGCTTGTCGGGGAAGATGCGGATCCAGATGCGGCCGCCGCGCTTGATGTGACGCGTCATCGCGCGACGTGCGGCCTCGATCTGCCGCGACGTCAGCCGTCCGCGCATCGTGGCCTTCAGGCCGTACTCGCCGAAGCTGACCTTGTTGCCGACGGTCGCGACGCCCTTGTTCCGGCCCTTCTGTTCCTTCCGGTATTTCCTTCTAGCTGGTTGCAGCATTCTTCGCTCCTGGTCCGGGCCCCGATCGCCGCGGACGCTTCGATGTATCCGGCGTCGGCGCGGGCACCGCGGCGGGTTCCGCGTTATGTGCGAGCACCTCGCCCTTGAAAACCCAGACCTTGATGCCGATGACGCCGTAGGTCGTGTGCGCTTCGGAGAAACCGTAGTCGATGTCGGCGCGCAGCGTGTGCAGCGGCACGCGGCCCTCCCGGTACCACTCGCGCCGCGCGATCTCGACGCCGTTCAGGCGGCCCGAGCTCATCACCTTGATGCCCTGCGCGCCGAGGCGCATCGCGTTTTGCATCGCGCGCTTCATCGCGCGGCGGAACATGATCCGCTTCTCGAGCTGCTGCGCGATCGAATCGGCGACGAGCTGCGCGTCGATTTCCGGCTTGCGGATCTCCTCGATGTTCAGGCCGACATCGCTGCCCATCATCTTGCGCAGGTCGGCGCGCAGCGTCTCGATGTCCTCGCCCTTCTTGCCGATGACCACACCCGGCCGCGCGCTGTGGATCGTGATGCGCGCGTTCTTGGCCGGCCGCTCGATCGTCACCTTCGCGACCGACGCGTGCGCGAGCTTCTTCTTCAGGTACTCGCGCACCTTGAGGTCCTCGGCGAGCGTCGGGCCGTAATGCTTCTTGTTGGCGTACCACTTCGAGCCCCAGTTCCGGTTGACGGCGAGCCGAAAGCCGGTCGGATGAATCTTCTGTCCCATGGCGCTTCCTTATTTACCGTCGCCGACGACGACGTGGATGTGGCAGCTCTGCTTGCCGATCACGTTGCCGCGACCCTTGGCGCGCGCGGTGAAGCGGCGCAGCGTGTCCGCCTTGTCGACGTAGATCGTCTTGACCTTCAGCTCGTCGACGTCGGCGCCCTCGTTGTGCTCGGCGTTGGCGATGGCCGATTCGAGCACTTTTTTCAGGATCCGCGCGCCTTTTTTGGGGCTGAACGCGAGGATGTCGAGCGCGCGATCGACCGGCAATCCGCGGATCTGATCGGCAACCAGCCGGCCTTTCTGGGCCGACAGGCGGACGCCGCGCAGCGTGGCAATGGTTTCCATCGTGCTCCTCACTTGCGCTTCGGCGCAATGGCCGGCGCGGCGACCTTCTTGTCGGACGAATGGCCCTTGAACGTGCGCGTCAGCGCGAATTCACCGAGCTTGTGGCCAACCATGTTTTCCGACACGTAGACCGGGATGTGCTGCTTGCCGTTGTGCACGGCGATCGTCAGGCCGACGAATTCCGGCGTGATCGTCGAGCGGCGGGACCAGGTCTTGATCGGCTTCTTGTCGTTCACCGCGCGCGCGGCATCCACTTTCTTCAGCAGATGGTCGTCGACGAACGGGCCCTTCTTGATTGAACGTGCCATTGCTTATCCCTTCGCAGCGTGGCGGCGGCGCACGATCATCACGTCGGTGCGCTTGTTGCGACGCGTCTTGTAACCCTTGGTCGGCGTCCCCCACGGCGAGACCGGATGGCCGCCGCCGTTGGTGCGGCCACCGTGCGGGTGATCGACCGGATTCATCGCGATGCCGCGCACCGTCGGACGGATGCCGCGCCAGCGCTGCGCACCGGCCTTGCCGATCGAGCGCAGGCTGTGCTCTTCGTTGCCCACCTCGCCGATCGTCGCGCGGCAGTCGACGTGCACCTTGCGGATTTCACCGGAGCGCAGCCGGACTTGCGCGTAGATGCCCTCGCGCGCGAGCAGCTGCACGGCCGCGCCGGCGGAGCGCGCGATCTGCGCGCCCTTGCCCGGCTGCATTTCGATGCAGTGCACCGTCGTGCCGACCGGGATGTTGCGCAACGGCAGCGTGTTGCCCGGCTTGATCGATGCCTCGGCGCCGGACATCAACTGCACACCGACCGCGACGCCGCGCGGCGCGATGATGTAGCGGCGCTCGCCGTCCGCGTAGAGCAGCAGCGCGATGTTGGCGCTGCGGTTCGGGTCGTATTCGAGGCGCTCGACCTTCGCCGGGATGCCGTCCTTGTCGCGCTTGAAATCGACGATCCGGTAGTGCTGCTTGTGTCCGCCGCCCTTGTGGCGCACGGTGATGTGGCCGTTGTTGTTGCGCCCCGAGCCCCGCTTCTGCGGCTCGACCAGCGACGCCACCGGCGCGCCCTTGTGCAGGCTCGCGTTGACGACCTTGACGAGCGAGCGCCGGCCGTTCGATGTCGGTTTGACTTTGACCAGCGCCATGTCAGGCCTCCGCCGCGAAGTTGATTTCCTGGCCCGGCTTCAGACTGACATAGGCCTTCTTCCAGTTCCTGCGCCGGCCCATGTACGTGCCGAAGCGCTTCTCCTTGCCCTTGACGTTGGCGATCTGCACCGACTCGACCTCGACCTTGAACATCAGCTCGACAGCCGCCTTCACTTCGGGCTTGGTCGCGTTCTGCATGACGCGGAAGATCACCTGCGCGTGCTTGTCGGCGATGTACGTCGCCTTCTCGGACACGACCGGGGCGAGCAGCACCGTCATCAGGCGCTCGGAGTTGTACTTGACGAGAGGGTTCATCCGAGAATCTCCTCAAACTGCGTCACGGCGCCCTTCGTCAGCAGCACGTGGTTGAAGCGGACGAGGCTCACCGGGTCGACCTCGCGCGTTTCGAGCACCAGCACGTTCGGGAGGTTGCGCGACGACAGGAACAGGTTTTCGTCCAGTTTTTCAGTCACGATCAGCACGGTACCGGTGAACCCGTAACCCTTGATCTTCTGCGCGAAGGCCTTGGTCTTCGGCGCGTCGAGCGACAACGCACCGATCACCGACAGGCGGTCCTCGCGGACGAGCTGCGACAGGATCGATGCAATGCCCGCGCGATACATCTTGCGATTGACCTTCTGCGAGAAGTTCTCGTCGGGCGAGCTTGGGAAGATCTTGCCCCCGCCGCGCCACAACGGGCTGTTGGCCTGTCCCGCGCGCGCGCGTCCGGTGCCCTTTTGATTCCACGGCTTGCGGTGCGACTTGTTGACCTGGCCGCGGCCCTTTTGCGCGCGCGTGCCTTGCCGCGCGTTGGCCTGGTACGCGGTCACGACCTGATGGATCAGCGCTTCGTTGTAGTCGTGTCCGAACAGCGCATCGGATGCGGCAACCGTCGAGGCGGCGTGACCCTTGTCGTCGATGAGCTTGAGATCCATCGTCAGGCTCCCTTCTTTGCCGGCGTCTTGACCGACGGACGAACGACGATGTGGCCGCCGTCGGCGCCGGGCACGCAGCCCTTCACCAGCAGCAGCCCGCGCTCCTTGTCGACGCGAACCACCGGCAGCGTCTGCACGGTGCGCGTCACGTTGCCGTATTGCCCCGCCATCCGCTTGCCCGGGAACACGCGGCCGGGATCCTGCGCCATCGAAATGGAACCCGGCGTGTTGTGCGAGCGCGAGTTGCCGTGCGACGCGCGATTCGAGCTGAAGTTGTGGCGCGTGATCACGCCCGTGAAGCCGCGACCCTTGGTCGTCCCCGTCACGTCGACGAGCTGGCCGACTTCGAACGTGTCCACGCCGACCACGTCGCCCGGCTTGAACTTCGCGAGCTCGTCGGTCGTGACCTGGAATTCCTTCAGCATGTCACCGGCCTCGACACCCGCTTTTGCGAGATGCCCGGCCTGCGGCTTGCTGACGCGCGACGCGCGGCGCTTGCCGAACGTGATCTGCAGCGCGGCGTAGCCGTCGGTGTCCGGCGTCTTCACCTGCGTGACGCGGTTGTTCGCCACGTCGAGCACGGTGACCGGGATCGCGCTGCCATCGTCGGCAAAGACGCGGGTCATGCCGACCTTGCGACCTACCAATCCTAGACTCATGTCGATCTCTCTCTGTTTTAAGTGACCCGGTACGTTCCGGGTGCCGGCTGCAATTGGCCGGCTTTGGGGTCAGAGCTGTAACTCTTGCGGGTCAGAGCTGTAAGTATTGCGGGCCGAGACCTTGGTTCCTGGTGAGACGTCTCCACCGCAATACTTACAGCTCTGACCCCAAAAGTCTGCTCCAATACTTACAGCTCTGACCCCAAAAGTCTCTGACCCCAAAAGTCTCACGGTCGGTTACTGCAGCTTTATCTCGACATCCACGCCCGCGGGAAGATCGAGCTTCATCAACTGGTCGACCGTCTTGTCGGTCGGGTCGATGATGTCCATCAGGCGCAGATGCGTGCGAATTTCGAACTGGTCGCGTGACGTCTTGTTGACGTGCGGCGAGCGCAGAACGTCGTAGCGCTCGATCTTCGTCGGCAGCGGCACCGGTCCCTTGACGACCGCACCCGAGCGCTTCGCCGTGTCGACGATTTCCTGCGCCGACTGGTCGATCAGCTTGTAGTCGAACGCCTTCAACCTGATGCGGATTCTCTGATTCTGCATTGTCTGTCCCTTGGAAAAACCGTTCGCAAAGCGCCCGGTTCTTCGTTGCCGTTCTGTCACGAAAAGCGAAGGGCCGCTCCGAGCTTTTCGTGCTGGGCCCGCCGTTCTCGCGCAAAGTATCGTGCGAGCGAAGCGAGCGAAACTTTGCGCGACCTACTCGATAATTTTGGTGACGACGCCGGCGCCGACGGTGCGGCCACCCTCGCGAATCGCGAAGCGCAGCCCGTCCTCCATCGCAATCGGCGCAATCAACGTCACCGTCATCTGGATGTTGTCACCCGGCATCACCATCTCCGTCCCCTCCGGCAACACCACACTCCCCGTCACGTCCGTCGTCCGAAAGTAAAACTGCGGCCGATAACCATTGAAAAACGGCGTGTGCCGTCCCCCCTCCTCCTTGCTCAGCACGTACACCTCGCAGCTGAACTTGGTGTGCGGCGTGATGCTCGACGGCTTCGCCAGCACCTGACCCCGCTCCACCTCCTCCCGCTTCGTCCCCCGCAGCAGCACCCCAACGTTGTCGCCCGCCTGTCCCTGATCCAGCAGCTTGCGAAACATCTCCACCCCGGTGCACACCGTCTTCAGCGTCGGCTTCAACCCCACAATCTCCAGATCCTCTCCCACCTTCACCACCCCACGCTCCACCCGACCCGTCACCACCGTCCCCCGTCCACTGATCGAAAACACGTCCTCCACCGGCATCAAAAACGGCCCGTCGATCAACCGCTGCGGCTGCGGGATATAGCTGTCCAGCGCCTCCGCCAGCTTCATGATCGATCCCTCCCCCAGCTCGCCCCCGGTCCCCTTCCAGCGCCAGCTTCGCGCTACCGATCACGATCGGCGTCGCATCCCCGGGAAACTGGTACTTCGACAGCAGCTCCCGCACCTCGATCTCCACCAGCTCCAGCAGCTCCGCATCGTCCACCATGTCCGCCTTGTTCATGTACACGATGATGTACGGCACCCCCACCTGCCGCGCCAGCAGAATGTGCTCCCGCGTCTGCGGCATCGGCCCGTCCGCCGCACTCACCACCAGAATCGCACCGTCCATCTGCGCCGCCCCCGTGATCATGTTCTTCACGTAGTCCGCGTGCCCCGGACAGTCCACATGCGCGTAGTGCCGCTTCGCCGTCTCGTACTCCACGTGCGCCGTGTTGATCGTGATCCCCCGCGCCTTCTCCTCCGGCGCATTGTCGATCTGGTCGTACGAGCGCACGTCCCCGCCGTACTTCTTCGACAGCACCAGCGTCATCGCCGCCGTCAGCGTCGTCTTCCCGTGATCCACGTGACCGATCGTCCCCACGTTCACGTGCGGCTTCGTACGCTGAAATTTGCTCTTGGCCATGACGTCCTTCGTCCGAAAGTGGAAACCTGCTTTCGGCCGGTTAGTTACCCTGGAATCGCTGGCGGAGCCAGACGATTCCAAGCGGAAAATGCTGCTAGGTCTTCTTGTTGATCACCGCCTCGGCGACGTTTTTCGGCGCCTCGGTGTAGTGCTTGAATTCCATCGTGTACGTCGCGCGTCCCTGCGACAGCGAGCGCAGCGTCGTCGAATAGCCGAACATCTCGGCGAGCGGCACTTTGGCCTTGATCACCTTGCCGGTCGGGTTGTCGTCCATTCCTTGGATCATGGCCGCGGCGCGACGAAAGATCGCCGACGACGTTGCCCATGAAGTCCTCGGGCGTCTCCACCTCGACGGCCATCATCGGCTCGAGCAGCGCGGGACTGGCCTTGCGCATGCCGTCCTTGAACGCAATCGACGCGGCCATCTTGAACGCGTTCTCGTTCGAGTCGACGTCGTGCGAGCTGCCGTCGAACAGCGTCACCTTGACGTCGACCACTGGGAATCCCGCAAGAACGCCGTTCGGCAGCGTCTCGATCAGCCCCTTTTGCACCGCCGGGATGAATTCGCGCGGCACGGTGCCGCCCTTGATCGCGTCGACGAACTCGTAACCCTTGCCAGCGCCGTTCGGTTCCATCTTGAGCCACACGTGTCCGTACTGTCCGCGGCCGCCCGACTGCTTGATGAACTTGCCCTCGACCTCGACCGGCTTCTTGATCGCTTCGCGGTATGCCACTTGCGGCGCGCCGACGTTCGCGTCGACGCCGAATTCGCGCTTCATCCGGTCGACGAGAATTTCCAGGTGCAATTCGCCCATGCCGGAAATGATCGTCTGGCCCGATTCCTCGTCGGTGCGCACGCGAAACGACGGGTCTTCCTGCGCCAGCCGATTGAGCGCGATGCCCATCTTCTCCTGGTCGGCCTTGGTCTTGGGCTCGACGGCGACGTGGATCACGGGCTCGGGGAAGATCATCTTCTCGAGCGTGATCACCTTCTGCGGATCGCAGAGCGTGTCGCCGGTCGTCGCTTCCCTGAGACCCACGGCCGCCGCGATGTCGCCGGCGCGCACTTCCTTGATGTCCTCGCGCTGGTTCGCGTGCATTTGCAGGATGCGGCCGATCCGTTCCTTGCGACCCTTGACCGGGTTGTAGACGCTGTCGCCCGAGTTGATGACGCCCGAATACACGCGGAAGAACACGAGCTGCCCGACGAACGGGTCGGTCATGATCTTGAACGCGAGGCCGGCGAACGGCTCGTCGTCCGCCGCCTTGCGCTCGCCGATCTTGCCGTTGTCGAGCTCGCCCTTGACCGGCGGAATGTCGGTCGGCGCCGGCATGTAGTCGATGACGGCGTCGAGCATCGCCTGCACACCCTTGTTCTTGAACGCGGAGCCGCACAGCATCGGCACGATTTCGCCCGCGATCGTGCGCAGCCGCAGGCCCTTCTTGATCTCGTCGACCGAGAGGCTGCTGTCCTCGAGGTAGCGGTTCATCAGCTCCTCGTTCGCCTCGGCCGCGCTCTCGACCATCTTCTCGCGCCATTCGGCGCAGATTTCGGCGAGCTCGGCGGGGATCTCGCGCATGTCGTATTTCATGCCCTGCGACGAATCGTCCCAGTAGATTGCCTTCATCTTGACCAGGTCGACGACGCCCTCGAACTTGTCCTCGGCGCCGATCGGCACCTGGATCGGCACCGGATTCGCCTTGAGGCGACTCTTCATCTGGTCGAAGACCTTGAAGAAGTTCGCGCCGACGCGGTCCATCTTGTTGACGAACGCGAGTCGCGGCACCTTGTACTTGTTCGCTTGCCGCCAGACCGTTTCCGACTGCGGCTGCACGCCGCCGACGGAGTCGTACACCATGCAGGCGCCGTCGAGCACGCGCATCGAACGCTCGACTTCAATCGTGAAGTCGACGTGGCCGGGCGTGTCGATGATGTTGATCCGGTGCTCGGGATAGGTGTTGTCCATCCCCTTCCAGAAGCACGTCGTGGCGGCCGAAGTGATCGTGATGCCGCGCTCCCGCTCCTGCTCCATCCAGTCCATGACGGCCGCGCCGTCGTGCACCTCGCCCATCTTGTGCGAAACGCCGGTGTAGAAAAGGATACGTTCGGTGGTCGTGGTCTTGCCGGCGTCAATGTGCGCACTGATGCCGATGTTGCGATACCGTTCGATGGGGGTAATTCGTGGCATAGATATTCGAGCAATGGAGAGCAACTTCCATTGCTCGTGAGATTCGCTTTAAACGCTTTTTGCCTAGCAGTTGCCGCTCGTGAGATTCGCTTTTAATGCTTTTTGCCAATGAGGTTATAAACCGGGCTTTATCCGGAGGTTTAAAACCGGAAATGCGAAAATGCCTTGTTGGCCTCGGCCATGCGATGCACTTCCTCGCGCTTCTTCACGGCGCCACCGCGCCCCTCGGACGCCTCGAGCAGTTCCGCCGCGAGCCGTTGCCCCATCGACTTCTCGCCGCGCTTGCGCGCTGCTTCGCGCAGCCAGCGCATCGCGAGCGCCATCCGGCGTATCGGGCGCACTTCGACGGGCACCTGGAAATTCGCGCCACCGACGCGGCGGCTCTTCACTTCGACCATCGGCCGCGAATTCGCGAGCGCCTGGTTGAAGACTTCCAGCGGATCCTTGCCGCCCTTCTTCGAGATCTGCTCGAAGGCGCCGTAGATGATGCGTTCGGCGACCGACTTCTTGCCGCTTTCCATCAGCACGTTGATGAACTTCGCGACATCGACGTTGAGGTGCTTGGGATCCGGCAGGATCTCGCGCTTGGGAATTTCTCTGCGTCTGGGCATCTTGGCTCCGGCTAGTCACCGCCGAATCGCCGGCAGAGCCAGACGATTCGACGCGCTAATTTCAGTAGACATCAGGACTTCGGTTTCTTGGCGCCGTACTTCGAACGCGCCTGCTTGCGGTCCTTGACCCCTGCGGTGTCGAGCGCACCCCGCACCATGTGATAGCGCACGCCGGGCAGGTCCTTCACGCGGCCGCCACGGATCAGGACGACCGAGTGCTCCTGCAGGTTGTGGCCTTCGCCGCCGATGTAGCTGATCACTTCGAAGCCGTTCGTCAGTCGCACCTTGGCGACCTTGCGCAGAGCGGAATTGGGCTTCTTCGGAGTGGTCGTGTAGACGCGCGTGCAAACGCCGCGCTTCTGCGGGCTCTGCTGCAGCGCCGGGACCTTGCTTTTCGAGACGGGGGGCTCACGCCCCTTCCGCACGAGCTGATTGATGGTTGGCATCTAAGTCGTTCCGCTCTGGTTTTCCTGAGTGTGCGAAATCCGATGCTTGCGCAACGGGCCGCAGGGCTCATGCTTCACAAATCAAAGTGGCCCAAGCATCAAGCTTCGCAAGTGTCGCGAAGCGCCGGCTTAGGCCACCTTCTTGCGCCGCGGCACGCCTCGTCCTGGCGCGGGCCGGGTACGCGCACCCTCCGATTGCCCATTCGCTCGGGGCATCCGGTGGGCGAAAAGACCGCTATTATAGGGAGATAACCGCGTTCAGGTCAACGTTCATGGCAACAAATGGGCGGCATCCGGCCCGATCCCCGGGCTCGTGGCAACGGACCCCGTTGAGGCAGGCCGCCCAAGCGCCGCAAATCCGCGGGTGCGCACCCACCTAGAACGGTTGTTCGACCGCGGAATCCGCAACATTCAAGCCGATGACGGCCAATTGATGCCGGAAGACCTTCAGAAACCGTTCGACGTCGGCATCGTCATGGTGACGGTCGTGCGACCGACGCTCGTACAGGCTGTCCGATCGATATTTGCGCAGCGGTTCAGCGGCCGAATCCAGATCCTGATCGGCATCGACCGCTGGTCCGGCGAGCGCGCGATCATCGAGCAATTGACGCGCGAGTGCCCGTCGCACATAGCCGTAACCACGATGGACCTGGGTTACTCGACGTCGCGGCGGCACGGCGGTGTTTATCCCAGCCATTTCGGCGGCGCGCTGAAAACCATCCTGAGCTACGCGGCAAACAGCCGCTATGTCGCGTATCTGGACGACGACAACTGGTACGCGCCGGATCACGTCGCGACGATGCTGGACGCCATCGCCGGCAACGCGTGGGCATTCTCGCTGCGGCATTTCGTCGACGCGCATACCAGTGAGCTGATGTGCCCCGACACCTGGGAGTCGATGGGGCCGGGACGCGGCGTCTATGCCAAGGCGCAGGGCGGATTCGTCGATGCCAATTGCTTCTTCATCGACAAGCTCGCCTGCAACGACGTCTTTCCGGAGTGGGCGATGACGCGATTCGCAGGCGGAACCGGCGGAGATCGCCAGGTACTCGAGAAGTTGCGCGGGCGCCCATGGGGAACGAACGGCGCCCATTCGGTGTTCTATCGCACCCGCCTTCCCAGGCGGAACGCCTACCTGCTGTGGCAATTCAAGCGCGCGGGCGTCGAGCTCGCGCGCTTCATGCCGGCCGATGCGATCCCGGACGACACCGTGTGGCAACGATGCGCGGAATTCGATCGTGCCGAACAGGCGGCCGGTGCGGTCGCGCGCGCATGACGACGCGCGGGACGCGGCAGGAACCGGCGGCCAAAGCGTGATGGATGCGTTCGTCCGCGAACTTGCGCAGCCGACCACCGCAGAGGCGCTCTGCGCGCGCCTGCCGTCGGCGAAGATCATCGGCGATGGCACGCGGCCGATTCGCGAGCTCGCGGCGCTGTCGTCAGCCATGCCCGGCGCGCTGACATTCTGCGACGCGGTGGATGCGGCCGATCCGGTCGCCGCAACGCGGGCCTCCGTCATCATCGTGCCGGACGGCACGTCCGCCGGGCCCCGGCGCAACCAGACGCTCATCGTCGTCGGCGACGTTCGGGCGGCGTTCATCGATGCCGTTGCGTGGCTGCTGCCCGATGCAGGCCGACCCTGCGATCCGGCGCCCGGCATCGATCCGAATTCGCGAATCGACACAACGGCGTCCGTATCGCCGCATGCGTCCATCGGTTCCGCTGTATCGGTCGGCGCACGCACGCGCATCGGCCCCGGCTCGGTCATCTACGATGACGCGGTGATCGGCGCGGATTGCGTCATCGGCCCGAATGCCGTCATCGGTTGGGTTGGCCTTGCCTACCACGACCGCGCCGATGGCCGACGGATGTTCTTCCCGCATCTCGCGGGCGTGCGCATCGGCAACGGCGTCGACATCGGCGCCCAGGCGTGCGTCTGTCGCGGAATGCTGTCGCACACGCAGATCGGCGACGACGTGAAGATCGGCAGCCTCGTCTACGTCAGCCACGGCGTGATCATCGAAGCGCGCGCGTGGCTTTCCGCGGGAACCGCCGTTGCCGGACACGCGAGAATCGCCGAGCGCGCATTGCTTGGAATCGGGAGCATCGTCGTCGACAATGTAAGTCTCGACGCCGGCGTGCTCGTGGGCGGCGGCAGCGTCGTCACGCGGCACGCGGCGGCGGGCGAGCGGCTGCTGGGTGTTCCGGCGCATCCGGTGCCCGCGATGCGGCGATTCGGACCGACGCCGCGCGGCTGAAGGCGCAAAATGCACGCCCGACCGGCGTTTGCCGAACTTAACGTCGAAGCCCGCATTCTAAAATGAGACCGGGCGTCTTTACCTGGAGGCTTGATTCAATGTCGACATTGATCCGTTGTCTGAGTGGTCTCGCGCTTGCACTGACGTTCTGCGCCGCATCGGCGCAACCATCGGAGAGTCCGGACGAGCAGGCAAAATTGGTCAACCCGTACGTCTACATGCGGGATACCGCTGGCAACAAGGTGTTCGTCCAGACGACGTTCTGGCGCAACGATCCCGCTTACGATGCGCGCGCACTCAAGCGACTGTCGGACGTCATGTCCGCGCTCGAAAAACTCGGCTTCAAGAGCAATGCCGAAGCCGCCAACGGATGGGACAAGCCGGAAAACGTCATTCGCTGCCGGATCAATCTGGAATTCGTGAACAAGCGATGGCGCGGCAAGAGCGGCGCGCTGGTCGCATGCGAGAACACCGGGATTTCGGAAGCCGAAGTCGTTGGTTCGGAGGATCCCAAGCACGTGACCCTGGTCATGCAGGACTTCGACAAGCAGTTCAAGCTCGCCAAGGAAAAACGCAGCCGGTAGGCAACCGCCGCGACGCGCTCGGGAATCGACGCCGGCGCACGGGAGCGATCGCCGGCGCAGCAGTGCCACCGTCGCGACGATTCGATCTACTCGATTGCGACGGCCACGGTGTTGTCCTTGGGGCGGCGATCGATCAGCTTGTTGTACGGATCGATGCCGGCGCGCACCGGCTTGCCGGACACGACGACCGAGAACGTCGCCGCTGAACCGTCGATCTTCCGCTTTTCGAGGAACAGCGGCCGGTTCTCGGCGTCGAGCACGCCGATGTCGATCCAGTCGTGGAGCGGCGCGTCGTCTTCCTTGCCCAATGCGCCGGCCTTGACCTTCTTGGCGAGGACCTTGAGCGTCACCGCGTATCGGCCGTCGGACAGCGCCTTCGCGGTCGCACTGACCGCTCGATTGTCATACAGCGTGATCGTGTCGAAGAAGTCGTCGATCACGTATTGGAATTGCGGCGGCGTCACCGCGCGGATACGGGCAAGCAGGTCCTTCGTATTGGAATAGGGCGGTCCCTTGAACGCCCACTCGTCGCGGTAGGCGCGGATCGCGCGATTCAGATTCTCCTCGCCGATGTAGTCGGCCAGCGCGTACATGACGAGGCTGCCCTTGCGATAGTGAATGTAATCCTGGTTCTCGACGAGGGCCAGCGGCAACTCCTTCTTCTGCTCGGTGCTGCGGCCGAGCAGGTAGCGGTCGAGCTCGTAGCGCAGAAAACGCTGCATCTTCGCTTCGCCGTACTTCTTCTTCATCACCATCAGCGCCGAGTATTGCGCCAGCGTCTCAACGAGCATCGTCTCGCCCTGCACGTTTGCGCCGGGGACCTGGTGACCCCACCACTGGTGCGCAAGCTCGTGCGCCGTCACGTAGTACGGATAATCGATGTCCTCGGGGTCGTCGTCGCGCACGCGGGCGATGAAACCGATGCCCTCCGAGTAGGGGACGGTGTTCGGAAACGATTGCGCGAACGCCGCGTAGCGCGGGAATTCGATGATCCGGAACTGCTTGTACTGGTAGGGCCCGAAGGCCGCCGTGAAGTAATCGAGGCCTGCCTTCGTCGCGGCGATCATCCGGTCGAGGTTGTACTCGTGACCCGGCTGGTAATACACCTCGATCGCGACATCGTTCCAGCGATCCTTCTTCACGGCGTAGCGCGCCGACTGGAACGCGAAGAAGTTGAGGATCGGACTGTCCATCCGGTACTCGAAGTAGCGGCGGCCGTGCTCCGTCCATTCGCGCTGCAGGTAACCCGGCGCGATCGCGTACTGGTCTTCCTCGGTGCCGACCGTCGCTTCGAACGATATGAAGTCGGCGTCGGTTGCGAGTCCGTTCTGCGCCAGGCCCACCGGGTCGTCGCGATTTCGCATCCGTTCCTTCGGCGCGAGGCCGAATTTCTTGCGGTCGCGGTCGGTCTCGAGCTCGCCGCGCTCCTGATAGCCGATGATCGGCAGCACCGCCTGGCCGTTCACGAACGATCCGTTGTACACGACGTCGGTCGTCGAACCGTCGTTCGTGAATCCGACCGTAGGCCGCTCGAGATCGAAGGCGAGCTCGATCGTGGCTGCCGGGGCCAGCGGCGTCGCGAGTCGATAGCTCCTGACGCCGATGCGCATGTCGTCGGTGATCAACTGCGCCGGCTGCGTGAAATCGAGCGCGTTGATCTTGAGCCGCTCACCCTGGAAGAACACGAGATGGATGACATCCACGGGCTTGCCGGTCTTGTTCTCCAGCGTGTAGCGCCCTTTCATGCGTACGCGCTGCTCGTGCGGAAAGAGGTCGACCGTCAGCCTTGACCGCCGTTATTTTCGGTTGCGGGGCCGTTTCCAGCGCCTTGTACTTCTTTTCGTAGTCGGCCTGCAGCGCCTGACGATCGTAGGCCGTGAGGTAGTGATTCAGGATGTTCGTGTTGTAGAAGATGAAGGCTCCGAGCGCCGCCATCGTCAGCGCGCCGAATGCGGTGAGCCCCGCGATCGGGGCCGTGAACCGCCGCCGCGCGACGCCGGTGCGCCCGCGCCAGTCGGACGTCGTGCCGCGCACCCAGAACAGATAACCGGCGACCGCGAGCAACAGCGCCGCCGCCGACCAGTACGCGTCGAAGAAGCGCACCCGCGTGAGGAAATGGCCGAAGCCGTTCATGTCCGAGTATGTGAAGCCGCCGTTCCCGCCGTACTTGTAGAGGCGATGCTCGAAGCCGAGCAGGTCGCTGAACGTCCAGGCGATGAAATACACGATCATGACGAAATGGCCGAGGTACTTCTGGTTGACGAGCGAATGCACGGTCAGCGCGAGCACGCAGATGAGCCAATAATCGACGAGGTCCAGGCCGAACAGCCATTTGACGTACAGACCGATCTCGTAATGGTGATATCCCTTCGCGGTCTGTATGCCGATGCCGCACAGCATCAGTACGGCTTGCAGCACGACCGGCACGAGCATCAGCGCGAAAAGCTTGGCCAGAAACGGCAGCCACGTCGGAATCGGCAGCGCATCGTGAATCTGATCGAGCCGGTTCTCCCGCTCGCGCCAGACGAGCTCGCCGGCGTAGAACGTGACGATCACCAGCATGAACACGGTGAACGTGCCCGACACCAGCTCCAGCATCTGGTAGGTGACCGGCCACGTGACCGTGCCGAAAATGCTGCCGGCCGTCATGCTCGTCGAGATGAAAAACAGGATGCCCGCCAGCGCGATGACGCCGAAATAGATGTTCTTGACCGTTTCGCGGAAATTGAGCCAGACCATCCGCGGGAGCAGCCGCCGCGCATCGGCGGACCCTGGATCCACCGTCGGCGAATGAATCGCCGGCACGTACCGAACCGGCGTCGGCTGCGACGCGTCCTCCGCGGCCCTCGGGCGGCGGAACCTGCCCGATGTCCCCGCTTCGGCGAAGGCGAAGCGGTGGGCGCAGAGGGCGATGATCGCGCCGCCGATCGCCAGCCACAACAGGCGGTTCCACAACAGGAATCCTTCCAGCGGCACGAGGCGCGTGTTCCGCTCGCTGATCGACCAGTATTCGGTCAATTTCGAGTTCGCCGTGGTGCCGAAAGGATCGAGCATCGCGGCCAGCAGCTTGTTGTCGATGTCGCGCAGCAGACCCTGCGCCGCAAGATAGCCGACCAGCAGCAGGATGCTGACGATATAGACGGGCAGCATCCGGCGCGTCAGCGCGGCCATGCAGAAGAACAGGCCGCCCAGCACGATCAGATTGGGCACCAGGATCGTCAGATACGGTATTACGTAGGCAAGAAGCCGCGTGGGCCCAACGCGATCGGGGTCGAGGCCGGGAAGGAACAGGGCAAAGGCGTTGCCGAGCGGGATGCTGAGCAGGATGATGAGCAGCACGGCGATCGCGCCCGCGAAACGCCCGCCGAGGTAATCGACCTTCCGGATCGGCGCCGTGAAGAAAAAAGGCTCGGTCCGATATTCGAAATCCTGCTGCACGGCGCGGCCCATCACGGCCGCGACGACCGTCAGCGCGATCATGCCGAGGAATGCGATCGTCTGCGCGATCGCGTACGGCGAATTGATCCAGATCTTGCCGCTGCCGAACGAGATGACGGCATGCGGCATCGCCCCACCCGCGGCGGCGATCCACAGCACCGATAGCGACGCGAAAATCGCGAAATAGACCCACGTCGAGATTCGTCTCATCCGCGTCCGGAATTCGAACGCGGCGATGGCCAGCATCGCGGGTGGGTGACGCCCCCACGCTTGCGGCTTCGCCGCTGCGCTGCCCCCCAAGGGGGCGGGATTCGCGCCTTGGGACGGCCCGGCGGCGCTCAATGATCCCCCCACGCTTGCGGCTTCGCCGCCGCGCTGCCCCCCAAGGGGGCCGGATTCGCGCCTTGGGACGGCCCGGCGGCGCTCAATGATCCCCCGACGCTTGCGGCTTCGCCGCCGCGCTGCCCCCGAAGGAGGCCGAATTGGCAACCAGCGCGGTACTCATGCAGGTTGCAGCGCCGGCGCGCTCGCATGAAGACGGCCCGCGATCGCGGCGAAGTAGACGTCCTCCAGCGTCGCCTCGACCGGCGCGAATCCGTCGCCGGGCGCATGGTCGCTGACGACGTTGACGAGCGTCCGGCCCGCGAGGAGACGCGTCGAGATCACCGGGTACGACGCCTTCGCCGCGTCGAGATCGGAATGGGCGATCGCCTTTTGCCAGACGCGGCCTGCGAGCGTGCGCGTCAGATCGATCGGCCCGCCGGTCAGGAGCACCCGGCCCTTGTTGATGATCGCCATCTGCGCGCAAAGATCCGAAACATCGGACACGATGTGCGTGGACAGGATCACGATCACGTTTTCGCCGATCTCCGCCAGCAGATTGTGAAAACGCACGCGCTCTTCGGGATCGAGGCCGGCGGTGGGCTCGTCGACGATGATGAGCCGCGGATTTCCGAGGAGCGCCTGGGCGATGCCGAACCGCTGCCGCATGCCGCCGGAATAACCGCCGAGCGCCTTCTTGCGCACGTCGTAGAGGTTGGTCTGGCGCAACAGCGTCGCGACGACCTCCCGCCGCTGCTTCTTGTCGGCAAGTCCCTTGAGCCGCGCGAGATGGTCGAGCAATTCCTCGGCGGAGACCTTGGGGTAGACACCGAAGTCCTGCGGCAGGTAGCCCAGCATGCGCCGCACGGCGGCCTTGTCGCGAAGGACGTCGACATCACCCATGCGCGCGGTGCCCGCGTCGGCCTCCTGCAGCGTGGCCAGCGTCCGCATCAGCGTCGATTTTCCGGCGCCGTTCGGCCCAAGCAGCCCGAACATCCCGGTTGGGATCGTCAGCGAGACATCCGACAGCGCGCGCACGCCGTTCGGGTAGGTTTTCGAGAGACCGGAAATGATCAATTGGAAGGACACGGAAAATCCTCGCAGACACGGTTGCGCACACGAAACGGGTGTTCGTCGGGATGACGCACGGCGATGGATGGCGAAATCATCCGCGACGAAGATGCCGGCGCGGACAGCGGCACATTGGAATCAGATGCCGTGAGGTGGACTATTGGATTCACGCTTTCGATTTTCACGCGCCTTGGTCACGCAGGCTGCATGGCATCCGGCGCCACGGGCTCGTGCCCGGCCGATGCCTCGTCCAGCCAGCGGTTGACGAGTCCGGCGAGCTCATAGACATGCGGCAGATTCAGCATCGCGCCGGAATCGTTGCCTGACACGAGGCGCGGCGTTCCGCACTGCGGGACGACATCGACCCAATCCAGACGATAGTTGCGCTCGCCGCGCAGCGGCCGGTCACGCGTGAAGCACAGCACCACCGGACCGCCGAAGCGTCCCGGCACATAGCGCTGGCCCGCTTCGCGGTTCGCCGCGTAGACCAGGCGCTGGTTGATCTCGCTACGGTCGCCTCGAAACAGATCCCGATGCCGGATGATGTCGCGCACCAGGCGCGCCTTCTGGCGAACGAATGCCGCGCGTTCCCCGCGCTTCAACCGGACGAACGCGCCCGCATGCATCGCAAGGCGGCCGAGCACGAACTGCGTAACGGCAGCCCGCGGGTTCGTCTGCGCGACGGGACTCGGACGCCGGCCATCGTTGGCGGCGCCGCGGGCAACGCCCCTTGCGCCATGGAACGGTGCCGATGGATCCAGCATCAACAGCAGCCCGACCGGTTGGCCCGCGGCTTCGAGCTGGCGCGCCATCTCGTAGGCGACGCGTGCGCCGTAGCATGCGCCGCACAGAAAATAGGGACCGCTCGGCTGCACGTCGCGCATTTGCGCGACGTTGTCGGCGGCGATGTCCTCGACCCGCGTGAGCGGGTCGCGCGAACCGTCGATGCCACGCGATTCGATTCCGATGAGCGGCTGGCGCTTGTCCAGCAGGCGTCCGAGATGAATGAATCCGACGGGGTTGCCACCGCTGCCCGGAACGGCGAACAGCGGCGGACGGTCGCCATCGTCCTTGATCGGAACCAGCCGCGATCTTGGTGCGCCGTCGGTGCCGGATCCGCGGTTGCGGCCGCGCTCGACGAGCCGCGCCATGCCCGCGACGGTCGCCGCATCGTCGAACAGGTGGCCGAGACCCAGCGTGATGCGGTAACGCTTGCGGAGCAGCGCAAACAGTTCGTACGCCTGCAGCGAGTCGCCGCCTATCAGGAAGAAATCGTCGTCGCGCTCGAGTTGAGCCGACGCAAGGTTGAGCGTGCTCTTCCACAGGTCCGCGATCTCCCGTTCGAGGTGAGACCACGGCTGCGTCGGCTCTACCGTCGAACGCGCGGTCACATCGGCAAGATCCCGGCAGATGCGCGCCACTTCGCCGCGCTGGACCTTGTTCGTCGCGCTCTTCGGCAACGACGATAGAAAGAAGATACGGCGGGGCACCTTGAATCCCGTCAGCATTGCGCGAGCATGCGCCCGCAGTTCCCGTTCATTCACGACCAGGTTGGGTGACAGGACCACGGCGGCGCCGACTTCCTCGCCCAGCGTCGGATGGGGCAACGGAAACACGCAGGCGTCGGCGACGGCAGGATGCCGCAGCAGTGCGGCTTCCACTTCGATCGTTCCAATCTTTTCTCCGCCGCGATTGACGACGTCCTTGATCCGTCCGATCAAGGTGAGATAGCCGTCCTGATCGAAGCGTCCCAGATCACCGGTGCGAAACCAGCCGTCGACGAATACCGCGGCGTTTGCATCGGCGTCGTCGAGGTAGCCGTCGAAGACGCCGGGGCCGCGCGCGACGATTTCACCTGCGCCGTCGGCGCCGACGACGATCCGGCCCGTCTCGTCGATGATCGCGACCTCGTTGAACATGGGCTTCCCCACCGTGCCCGGCTTGCGCTGTGCCGGCGGCGGCGGATTGCTCGTCAGCGTGCAGGTTTCGGACATCCCGTAGCGCTCGAGCATCGGCGCGCCGAACGCTTCTTCGAGGCCCGCCATGACCTTCGGATCGAGTCGTCCCGATCCGGACCGGATGTACCGCAGCTTCGCCGCTTTCGCGACGTCGCGGAATTCGTCGATGCGCTGGAATATCGCGTGATGGATCGACGACGCCGCCGAATACCAGGTTGGCCGCAGCACACTCATCTGCCGGAAAAACGATGGTATGTCGAATTCCCGCGAGCAGATGACGCCGGACCCGTTGACGAGCGGCACGACCAGGGATGACTTCAGCCCGTGGCCATGGAACATGGGCATCACATGCAGACAGCGATCGTCGGATCGAAACCCGTAATGACGCAGACTGGCGCAAGCGTACGCGAGCATGTGCCGCTGCCGGATCGGGACGAATTTCTGCTCGTTCGTGCCGGAGGTCAGCAGCACGAGCGCGATGTCATCGGCGGTGCTCCAGGCCGGCGTCGCCGGCCGGCGATGCCCGCCGGCGCGCGGGACCAGCGAAAAAGTACCGGCAGACCCGCCGGGGTCGACGCGAAGCTCGATGATCGCAATCCCGAGGGTCGCGGCGCATGCCTCTGCGGCACCGCGACTTGCCTCGGGCACGATGATCGCGCCGGGCCGCAGCCGCGCAAGGTATTGCGCGAATTCGGCGTCCGTGTAGTCCGGGTTCAGCGGCACGTACGTCGCGCAACTCGCCACGCCCAGGAAACACATCGCGGTCTCCGCACCGCGCGGCAGCGCGCTTGCGACGAGATCTCCGCGCCCGATGCCGATTTCGGCCAGCGCGTTGCGAATGGACAGCAGCGCCGCCGGCAATTCGGCGAATCGCATGGATTCGCGCCCGAGCGCGAGCAGCGCCTCGGTCTGCGCGCTCGTTTCCGCGAGCATGCTGAAGGTCGACCAGAACGACGGAGACGTCACGTTATCGCGTGCGCGGTGCGGCCCATCGTGAACGGTAGCGCGGACCGGGTCCGGCGCGCAACAACGACTCAAAAAAAGGCCGGCGGTTGCACGCCGGCCCCGGATTGACTGCACTGGCATCGACGGCTACGCGGCGTCCGCGGATACCTCGGGCGCCGGCGCGACGGCGGCGGTTTCACTCTCAGGCGCGAGCAGCGCCGCATCCGGTCCGAGCAGCTTCTGGCGCCGGCGCGCGTTGTGATACGCGAGACCGGTGCCCGCCGGAATCAGGCGGCCGACGATCACGTTTTCCTTCAACCCGCGCAATTCGTCGCGCTTGCCCATGATCGCCGCCTCCGTCAGCACGCGCGTCGTCTCCTGGAACGAAGCCGCCGAGATGAACGAATCGGTCGACAGCGACGCCTTGGTGATGCCGAGCAGCATGTGCTCGTACGTCGCCGGCTGCTTGCCCTCGCTGCTGCCCTTCGCCACCTTGTCGTTCTCGTCCAGCAGATCCGAGCGCTCGACCTGCTCACCGACGATGAAGCGTGAATCGCCCGGGTCCTGCACCTGCACGCGCCGGAGCATCTGCCGCACGATCACTTCGATGTGCTTGTCGTTGATCTTCACGCCCTGCAACCGGTAGACGTCCTGCACTTCGTCGGTGATGTAGCGAGCGAGCGCTTCGACACCGAGCAGCCGCAGGATATCGTGCGGATCGGCCGGGCCGTCGACGATGACCTCGCCCTTGTTCACCACCTGGCCGTCATGCGCCGTCACGTGCTTGTCCTTCGGGATCAGGTACTCGTGGGCGACGCCGTCGAGATCGGTGATGACCAGACGCTGCTTGCCCTTCGTGTCCTTGCCGAACGACACGGTGCCGGTGACTTCCGCCAGCGTGCCGGCGTCCTTCGGCGCGCGCGCCTCGAACAGTTCCGCCACGCGCGGCAGACCGCCCGTGATGTCGCGCGTCTTCGACGTTTCCTGCGGAACCCGCGCGAGCACTTCGCCGACGGCAACCGGCTGGCCGTCCTTCACCGTGATGATCGAGCCCAACTGGAACGTGATGTTGACCGGCAGGTCCGAACCCGCGATGTGGATCTCGTGGCCTTCGCCGTCGAGCAGCTTGACCTGCGGACGCACACCCTTCGCCGTCGTGCCGGCGCGGCGTTTCGGATCGATGACGACGAGCGTCGACAGGCCGGTCACATCGTCGACCTGCTTCGCCACCGTCACGCCTTCCTCGACGTTCTCGAACTTCACCGTACCCGCGTACTCGGTGATGATCGGCCGCGCCGTTGCATCCCATTGCGCCAGCACCTTGCCGGCCTTGACGATGTCGCCGTCCTTCGCCTGCAACGTCGCACCGTACGGCACCTTGTGACGCTCGCGCTCGCGGCCGTTGTCGTCGTGGATCATCACTTCGCCCGAGCGCGCGATGACCACCAGCTCGCCCTTCGCGTTGGTGACGTAACGCATCAGCGCCGAGAAGCGCGCCGTGCCTGCGGACTTCGATTCGACCTGCGAAGCTGCTGCGGTCCGTGATGCCGCGCCGCCGATGTGGAACGTCCGCATCGTCAGCTGCGTGCCCGGCTCGCCGATCGACTGTGCGGCGATGACACCCACCGCTTCGCCGACGTTGACCAGGTGTCCACGGCCGAGGTCACGGCCATAGCAGGCCGCGCACAAGCCGTAGCGCGTGTCGCAGGTGAGCGGCGTGCGCACCTTCACTTCGTCGATGCCGAGCAGTTCGATCCGCTCGACCTCGTCTTCGCCCAGCAGCGTGCCCGCTTCGAACAACGTTTCCTGCGACTCCGGATTGATGATGTCGGAGGCTGCCACGCGGCCGAGAATGCGCTCGCGCAGCGGCTCGATGACCTCGCCGCCTTCGACCAGCGCCTTCATCGCCACGCCATTGCGCGTTTCGCAATCGTCTTCGGTAACGACGAGATCCTGCGTCACGTCGACCAGGCGGCGCGTCAGGTAACCCGAGTTCGCCGTCTTCAACGCCGTGTCGGCCAGGCCTTTCCGCGCGCCGTGGGTGCTGATGAAGTACTGCAGCACGTTCAGGCCCTCGCGGAAGTTCGCCGTGATAGGCGTTTCGATGATCGAGCCGTCCGGCTTCGCCATCAGGCCGCGCATGCCCGCCAACTGGCGAATCTGCGCCGCCGAGCCGCGCGCGCCGGAATCGGCCATCATGAAGATCGAGTTGAACGAATCCTGCTTGGCGGTCTTGCCGTCGCGGTCGGTCACTTCCATCGTGCCGAGCTGCGCCATCATCGCCTTCGCGATGTCGTCGCCGGCGCGGCCCCAGATGTCGACGACCTTGTTGTAACGCTCGCCCTGCGTGACGAGACCGGACGTGTACTGCGCCTCGATCTCCTTCACCTGCGCTTCCGAGTCGGCGATGATCTTGGTCTTTTCGGCCGGTACCAGCATGTCGTCGGCCGCGAATGAAATGCCGCCGCGCGTCGCCAGGCTGTAACCCGCCTGCATCAGCCGGTCGGCGAAGATCACCGTTTCACGCAGTCCGCAGCGACGGAAGCTCGCGTTGATGATCCGCGAGATTTCCTTCTTCTTGAGCGGCTTGTTGATATAGGAAAACGGCAATCCGGGCGGCAGGATCTCGGACAGCAGCGCACGGCCGATCGTCGTGTCGTAGCGGGTGATCTTCTCGATCTTCTCGCCATCCTTGACGTCGACTTCCTTGATGCGCACCTTGATCCGCGCGTGGAGTTCCGCCTGGCGCGATTCGTACGCGCGCGATGCTTCCGACACGTCGGCGAAGGCCGAGCCGTCGCCGAGCGCGCCGATCTTCTCGCGGGTCGCGTAATAGAGACCCAGCACGATGTCCTGCGACGGAACGATGCACGGCTCGCCGTTCGACGGCAGCAGCACGTTGTTCGACGCGAGCATCAGCGTGCGAGCTTCCATCTGCGCTTCGAGCGATAGCGGCACGTGCACGGCCATCTGGTCGCCGTCGAAGTCGGCGTTGAACGCCGTGCAGACCAGCGGATGCAGCTGGATCGCCTTGCCCTCGATCAGCACCGGCTCGAACGCCTGGATGCCCAGACGATGCAGCGTCGGCGCGCGGTTCAGCAGCACCGGATGCTCGCGGATGACGTCTTCCAGGATGTCCCATACGACCGGCTCCTGCGCTTCGACCATCTTCTTCGCCGCCTTGATCGTCGTCGCGAGCCCCATCGTCTCGAGCTTGTTGAAGATGAACGGCTTGAAGAGCTCGAGCGCCATCAGCTTCGGCAGTCCGCACTGATGCAGCTTGAGCTGCGGACCGACGACGATGACGGAACGTCCCGAGTAGTCGACGCGCTTGCCGAGCAGGTTCTGGCGGAAGCGGCCGCCCTTGCCCTTGATCATGTCGGCGAGCGACTTCAGCGGCCGCTTGTTCGCGCCGGTCATCGCCTTGCCGCGGCGGCCATTGTCGAGCAGCGAGTCGACGGCTTCCTGCAGCATCCGCTTTTCGTTGCGGACGATGATGTCGGGCGCCTTCAGCTCGAGCAGGCGCTTCAGCCGGTTGTTGCGGTTGATGACGCGGCGATACAGGTCGTTCAGATCCGACGTCGCGAAGCGGCCGCCATCCAGCGGGACCAGCGGGCGCAACTCCGGCGGCAGCACCGGCAGCACCTCGAGGATCATCCACTCGGGCTTGATGCCCGACTTGTGGAACGCCTCGAGCACCTTCAGGCGCTTGGCGATCTTCTTGATCTTCGTGTCGGAGCCGGTGGTTTCCAGCTCCTTGCGCAGCTTGTCGATTTCGCGCGTGACTTCGAGGCTCTTCAGCAATTCGCGAATGCCTTCGGCGCCCATCGTGGCCGAGAAGTCATCGCCGTGCTGCTCGAGCTTGGCGAGATAGTCGTCCTCGGTCAGCAGCTGGCCGCGATTGAGCGGCGTGAGGCCCGGGTCGGTGACGACGAACGCTTCGAAATACAGCACGCGCTCGATGTCGCGCAGCGTCATGTCGAGCACCATCCCCATCCGTGACGGGAGACTCTTCAGGAACCAGATGTGCGCAACCGGCGAGGCGAGCTCGATGTGGCCCATCCGCTCGCGGCGCACTTTGGCGAGCGTCACTTCGACGCCGCACTTCTCGCAGATCACGCCGCGGTGCTTCAGGCGCTTGTACTTGCCGCACAGGCACTCGTAGTCCTTCACCGGCCCGAAGATCTTCGCGCAGAACAGTCCGTCGCGCTCCGGCTTGAACGTGCGGTAGTTGATCGTCTCCGGCTTCTTCACCTCGCCGTACGACCACGAACGGATCTTCTCCGGCGACGCGAGGCCGATCTTGATCGCGTCGAACTCTTCTTCCTGCGTGACTTGCTTGAACAGATCCAGCAGTGCTTTCATGTGTTAGTCCCTATCCATGTCGACATCGATGGCGAGCGAGCGGATTTCCTTGACCAGCACGTTGAACGATTCCGGCATGCCGGCCTCGATCCGGTGCTCGCCCTTGACGATGTTCTCGTAGACCTTCGTCCGGCCGTTCACGTCGTCGGACTTGACCGTCAGCATTTCCTGCAGCGTGTAGGCGGCGCCATATGCCTCGAGCGCCCACACTTCCATTTCGCCGAAGCGCTGGCCGCCGAACTGCGCCTTGCCACCCAGCGGCTGCTGCGTGACGAGGCTGTACGGTCCGGTCGAGCGCGCGTGCATCTTGTCGTCGACCAGGTGATGCAGCTTCAGCATGTGCATGAAGCCCACGGTAACCGGCCGATCGAAAGCCTCGCCGGTGCGCCCGTCGAACAGGTTGACCTGGCCGCTGCGCGGCAACCCCGCGAGATCGAGCATGCCCTTGATCTCTTCCTCGGTCGCGCCGTCGAACACCGGCGTGGCGAACGGAACGCCGTTCGTCAGGTTCTGCGCGAGCGTCCCGATTTCGACGTCGTCGAGCGACGCCAGGTTCTCCGGACGCCCGGTGCCGTTGTAGACCTTCTCCAGGAACTTGCGGACGTCGGCCGCCTTCGCCTGTGCCTTCAGCATCGCGTCGATCCGCGCGCCGATGCCCTTCGCCGCCCATCCCAGGTGGACTTCGAGTATCTGGCCGACGTTCATCCGCGACGGCACGCCGAGCGGATTCAGCACGATGTCGACCGGTGTTCCGTCGGCCATGTACGGCATGTCCTCGACCGGAACGATCTTCGATACGACACCCTTGTTGCCATGGCGGCCGGCCATCTTGTCGCCCGGCTGCAGCCGGCGCTTGACCGCCACATAGACCTTGACCATCTTCTGCACGCCCGGCGGCAGCTCGTCGCCTTGCGTCAGCTTCTTTTTCTTCTGCTCGAACATCGCGTCGAACGTGACGCGCAGCGCCGCGAGCGATTCCTTGCTCGCCTCGAGCTGGCGTGCCGATTCCTCGGTCGCCAGGCGAATGTCGAACCAGTCGTGGCGCGGCACGCCTTCCAGATAGTCCCTGGTGACCTTGGCGCCCTTCGCGAGTCGCTTCGGTCCGCCGTTCACGACCTTGTTCAGCAGCAGCTTTTCGATCCGCGCGTACGCGTCGTTCTCGACGATCCGCAGCTGGTCGTTCAGGTCCTTGCGATAGCCCTTCAGCTCGTCGTCGATGATCTGCGCCGCGCGCTTGTCGCGCTCGATGCCTTCGCGCGTGAAGACCTGGACGTCGATCACGGTGCCCGAGATTCCCGACGGCACGCGCAGCGACGTGTCCTTCACGTCCGACGCCTTTTCGCCGAAGATCGCGCGCAGCAGCTTTTCTTCCGGCGTCAGCTGCGTCTCGCCCTTCGGCGTGACCTTGCCGACCAGCACGTCGCCGGCTTCGACTTCGGCGCCGATGTAGACGATGCCGGCGTCGTCGAGGCGGCCGAGCTGTCCTTCGCCGAGCGAGCTGATGTCGCGCGTGATTTCTTCCGCGCCGAGCTTGGTGTCGCGTGCGACGACCGACAGCTCCTCGATGTGGATCGACGTGTAGCGGTCGTCGCCGACGACGCGCTCGCTGATCAGGATCGAGTCTTCGTAGTTGTAGCCGTTCCACGGCATGAACGCGACCAGCATGTTCTGGCCGAGCGCCAACTCGCCCATGTCGGTCGACGCGCCGTCGGCGATGACGTCGCCCTTGGCGATCTGGTCGCCGATCTTCGTCAGCGGCCGCTGGTTGATGTTGGTGTTCTGGTTCGAGCGCTTGTACTTCGTCAGGTTGTAGATGTCGACGCCGACTTCACCGGCGGCCGTCTCCGTGTCGTTGACGCGCACGACGATGCGGCTCGCATCGACGTAGTCGACCTTGCCGCCGCGGCGCGCCATCACCGCGGTGCCGCTGTCCACGGCAGCCGTCCGCTCGACGCCGGTGCCGACGAGCGGCTTTTCCGGGCGCAGGCAGGGCACGGCCTGCCGCTGCATGTTCGAGCCCATCAACGCGCGATTCGCGTCGTCGTGCTCGAGGAACGGAATCAGCGACGCCGCCACCGACACGATCTGCGCCGGCGCCACGTCCATGTACTGGATCTTGTCGGGCGACGACAACATGAATTCGTTGCGGTTGCGGCACGACACGAGCTCGTCGGCGAGCTTGCCCTTGGCGTCGATCTTCGCGTTCGCCTGCGCGATCACGAACTGCCCTTCCTCGATCGCCGACAGGTAGTGGATCTCGTCGGTCACCTTGCTGTCGACGACCTTCCGGTACGGCGTTTCCAGAAAGCCGTATTCGTTGGTGCGCGCGTACAGCGCCAGCGAGTTGATGAGGCCGATGTTCGGGCCTTCCGGCGTTTCGATCGGGCACACCCGGCCGTAGTGCGTCGGATGCACGTCGCGCACTTCGAAGCCCGCGCGCTCGCGCGTGAGGCCGCCCGGGCCCAACGCCGACACGCGGCGCTTGTGCGTGATCTCGGACAGCGGATTCGTCTGGTCCATGAACTGCGACAATTGCGACGAGCCGAAGAACTCCTTGATCGCCGCCGAGATCGGCTTGGCGTTGATCAGATCGTGCGGCAGCAGGTTTTCGCTTTCGGCCTGTCCCAGGCGCTCGCGCACCGCGCGCTCGACGCGCACGAGACCCGAACGGAACTGGTTTTCCGCGAGCTCGCCCACCGAACGCACGCGGCGGTTGCCGAGATGGTCGATATCGTCGACTTCGCCGCGGCCATTGCGCAGCTCGACCAGGATCTTGATCACCGCGATGATGTCGTTGTTCGTCAGCGTGCCGGAGCCCTTCAGCTCCTCACGCCCCACGCGGCGGTTGAATTTCATCCGGCCGACGGCCGACAGGTCGTAGCGCTCCTCGGCGAAGAACAGGCCGTGGAACAGCGCCTCGACGGCGTCTTCGGTCGGCGGCTCGCCCGGACGCATCATCCGGTAGATGGCGACCTTCGCCGCGTACTGGTCCGGCGTGTCGTCGCTGCGCAGCGTCTGCGAGATGAACGGACCCATGTCGAGGTCGTTCGTGTAGATCGTCTTGATCTCGGTGATCCCCGCGGCCGAGAGCTTCTCCAGCAGCTCCTCGGTCACTTCGTCGTTCGCCTTCGCCAGCACTTCGCCCGTCGTCTTGTCGACGACGTTGGTCGCGAGCGACCGGCCGACGACGTAGTCGGCGGGGACTGCGATGCGCTTGACGCCGCTGTCGCTCATTTCACGCAGGTTGCGCGCGGTGATGCGCTTGTCTTTCGGCACGACGACCTTGCCGTCCTTGCCGACGATGTCGAAGCGCGCCATTTCCCCCCGCAGCCGCTCGGGAACGAATTCCAGCTCGGCGCCCTTGCTCGACAGGTGGAACGCGTCGAACACGAAGAACTCGCGCAGGATGTCCTCGTTCGTGAGGCCGATCGCCTTCAGCAGCGTCGTGACGGGCATCTTGCGGCGGCGGTCGACGCGGAAGAACAGGAAGTCCTTCGGATCGAATTCGAAATCGAGCCACGAGCCGCGATACGGAATGACGCGCGCCGAGAACAGCAGCTTGCCGGACGAGTGCGTCTTGCCGCGGTCGTGCTCGAAGAACACGCCGGGCGAGCGATGCAGCTGCGACACGATGACGCGCTCGGTGCCGTTGATGATGAACGAGCCGTTGTCGGTCATCAGCGGCATTTCGCCCATGTAGACCTCCTGCTCCTTCACTTCCTTGATCGTATCCTTCGGCGCCTCGCGATCCATGATCACGAGCCGCACTTTCGCGCGGAGCGCCGAGCAGTAGGTCAGTCCGCGCTGCTGGCATTCGACGACGTCGAACGCCGGCGGCAGCAGCGAGAAGCTGACGAACTCGAGCCGCGCGTTGCCGGAGTGGCTCGAGATCGGAAATATCGATGTGAAAGCCGCCTGCAGGCCTTCGTTCTTGCGCTCCATTCCGGGCGTCAGGGCCTGCAGGAATGCGCGATACGAAGCGAGCTGCGTTTCGAGCAGGAAAGGAACCTGCAGAACGCTGGCGCGCTTCGCGAAACTCTTGCGGATGCGCATCTTTTCGGTAAACGTGTACGGCGTAGCGTGCGTGGTCGCCATGGCTTTGGGTCGTCCGATCTCTGGGTCGATGGGTGCGTCTGGTTCTGTGAGCGAGCAGTCGCGGTTCTGCCGCGACGCGCTTCCCGTGAGCTGCCTGACTGTCCGGGGACATTGCGTCCCTGGCCTGGTGGCTGGCCGCTACCAGCCGCTGGCGGACGACGTCACCATTGCGGGCGACGTCCGACCAAACCTGTCTTCTGCAGTCGATTCAGAAGACAAAGCGAAACGGGCTCTTTCGAAGTACCGCTTCGCTTCGGCTTCTGCCAAAGCCCGTCGACGCGATCGCGGCGACGGAATCCTGCTCTTGCTACCGGAAATCGTCGGGCTTTGCCCGCGATTTCCGGGTAATCAGCTTGCCCACTGGCATTCCGCGTAGTGATTTTTCCATGGGGTCGCGGCGTTAGCCTCGCGACCCCATCTGACTAAAACTACTTAACTACTTAACCTCCACCTTTGCCCCAGCGTCTTCCAGCTTCTTCCTGGCCGCTTCGGCGTCGGCCTTCGGAATGCCTTCCTTGACCGGCTTCGGTGCGCCATCGACCAGGTCCTTCGCTTCCTTGAGTCCCAGGCCGGTGAGTTCGCGTACCGCCTTGATGACGTTCACCTTGTTGTCGCCGATGGCGGCGAGTACGACGGTGAACTCGGTCTGTTCCTCGGCGGCGGCGGCCGGTGCGGCTGCCGCCGGCGCGGCGGCCGACACCGCGGCGGCGGCCGAAACGCCGAACTTGTCTTCCATCGCCTTGATGAGCTCGGAGAGCTCCAGGACGGTCATCGACGAGATCTTGTCGAGGATTTCAGTTTGAACTGCGGACATGTCTGCTCCTGACGTAACAAGTTGAAATGGGTATGCGCGGATGAAATATCAAGTGGCTGCCTTCGAATCGCGCACGGCGGCGAGCGTGCGGACGAACTTGCCCGGCACCTCGTTCATCGTGCGAACCAGCTTGACGATCGGCGCCTGCATCGTGCCGAGCAGCTTCGCCAGCAGTTCCCCGCGAGACGGCAGCGCAGCAAGCGCGGCGATCTCCTTCGGCGACATCATCTGACCCGGCATTGCACCGCCGGTGATCACGAACTTCTCGTTGCCCTTCGCAAAGTCGTTCAGGACCTTTGCTACGGCGACCGGATCGTTGCCGATGCCATACGCCAGCGGACCGATCATCTTGTCGGCCAGCTTGGCGAACGGCGTATCGGCGACCGCCCGGCGCACGAGGGTGTTCTTGACCACCTTGAAGTACACGCCCGAAGCCCGTGCCTTCGCGCGCAGTTTAGTCATCGCGGCGACCGGCAATCCCCGGTTCTCGGCCATGACGATCGCCTGCGCGCCGGCAACAGCCTTCGCGACTTCCGCGACTACCGCCTGCTTCTGTTCCAAGTTGAGACTCATAGTCACCCTTGTGTTCGTACCCGAAGGGCTGCGAGCCGGCCCCGCGCTCCGCAACCCTTCGACCATTCCGCAGCGCTGACCAGCCTACGGCCCGCGCCGCGTCCTTCCGGTGACCGCACGTTCAGGAACATCCTGTCCGAGGGCACCATCTGCGCTGGGTTTCAGGGATCAGGTATCGGAGGACAGGTATCAGCTCGATACGCCTGGCCTCGTCGCCACACCCACCGTTTGAGCTTTCGCCCCAGCGGTCTTTGACGGCCCGCCGCTTCGTTGCCGAATCGGCGTTCCCTCAAAACTCGCATTCAAATCGACCGGCGATCACGCCGGCCTGACTCCCCATCGATTTTCGTCACGCGTTGGCGGATTGCTGAGTCAAACCTGCAGTATCGATCCGCACGCCGGCGCCCATCGTGCTCGAGACGCTGATCTTGCGCAGGTAGATGCCCTTCACGCCTTGCGGCCTGGCCTTGTTCAGCGCCTCGATCAGCGCAGTGAGATTCGTTTTCAACTGTTCCGGCGTGAATGACGCGCGCCCGATCGTGCACTGGACGATGCCGGCCTTGTCGGTGCGGTACTGCACCTGCCCGGCCTTCGCGTTCTTCACCGCCTGCACGACGTCGGCCGAAACCGTGCCGACCTTCGGGTTCGGCATCAGTCCGCGCGGGCCGAGAATCTGGCCGAGCTGTCCGACGACGCGCATCGCGTCCGGCGACGCAATCACGACGTCGAACTCCATGAAGCCTTCCTTGATCTTCGCCGCGAGATCCTCGAAGCCGACGATGTCGGCGCCCGCGTCCTGCGCCGCCTTGGCCTTGTCGCCTTGCGCGAACACCGCGACGCGAACTTTCTTCCCGGTGCCGGCAGGGAGCACGACCGATCCGCGTACGGTCTGATCGGACTTCTTCGCGTCGACGCCCAGGTTGACGGCGACGTCGACCGATTCATCGAATTTCGCGGTCGCCGTTTCCTTGACGAGCTTCAGCGCATCGTCGATCGAGTAGTTCTTGACATGGTCCACCTTGCCGCGAACCGCCGACATGCGCTTCGAATGGCCCGGAGTTTTCTGTTCAGCCATGATCACTTCACTCCTTCGACGGTGATGCCCATGCTGCGCGCGCTGCCGGCGATCGTGCGCACGGCGGCGTCGAGATCGGCGGCGGTCAGGTCAGGCTGCTTGACCTTCGCGATCTCCTCGGCTTGCGCGCGCGTCAGCTTGCCGACCTTGTCGGCGTTCGGCTTGCTGCTGCCCTTCTCGACCTTGGCCGCCTTCTTGATCAGCACGGTGGCCGGCGGCGTCTTCATGACGAACGTGAAGCTCTTGTCGGCGTACGCGGTGATGATCACCGGGATCGGCAAGCCGGGCTCGACGCCCTGCGTTTGCGCGTTGAACGCCTTGCAGAACTCCATGATGTTGAGGCCGCGCTGGCCGAGCGCGGGGCCGATCGGGGGGCTCGGATTCGCCTTTCCCGCCGGCACTTGCAGCTTGATGTAAGCCGATGACTTTCTTTGCCATTTCGTTTCTCCGTGTGGGTGCAAGCGGGCGCTACGCCCTCCCCGGTTCGTTGCACTTGCTGCGCGAAAAGCGAAGGGCCGCCCCGAGTTTCGCGCTGACTGCCTTACCCGTCGAACGTATCGTGGGAGCGGCGCAGCCGCGACCGAACTTCGACGGAAGCCTTTATGCTTTCTCGACCTGCGAGAAATCCAGCTCCACCGGCGTCGAGCGACCGAAGATCGTCACCGACACGCGCAGCTTGCTTTTCTCGTAGTTCACGTCCTCGACGTTGCCGTGGAAGTCCGTGAACGGACCTTCCTTGACTCGAACGGCCTCGCCGAGTTCGAACAGAACCTTCGGACGCGGCTTCTCCACGCCTTCCTGCACCTGGCGCAGGATGGCGTCCACTTCCTTCTGCGTGATCGGCGTCGGCCGATTCGCCGTGCCGCCGACGAATCCTGTGACCTTGGGCGTGCTCTTGACGAGGTGCCACGAGTCGTCGGTCATCTCCATTTCGACCAGCACGTACCCGGGAAAGAACTTGCGCTCGGAGATGGCCTTCTGGCCGCTTTTCATTTCGACCACTTCCTCGACCGGGACGAGGATCTTGCCGAACTGTTCCTGCAGCTCGGATCGCTTGATGCGCTCGGTCAGCGTCCGCTGCACGCTTTTTTCGAATCCCGAATACGCGTGCACGACGTACCACTTCTTGTCCGACATCACTCGACCCGCCCCGTCAGCAGCTTGACCAGCCACGCCAGCGATGAATCCACCGCAAAGAGAAAGAGCGCCATGACGACGACGAACGCGAAGACGACGGCCGTCGTCTGCACCGTTTCCTTGCGCGTCGGCCACGAGACGCGACCGGCCTCCTGCCGCGCTTCCTGCGCGAACGCGAAGAAGCTCTTGCCCGGCGCGGAAAGCCACGCGACACCGGCGCCCGCCAGCAGGCCACCGACCACCATCAAAAAGCGCAGCACCAGCGCGGTGTCGGCGAAATGGTAATAACCCCATATGCCGAGCACGATGCAGCCGACCGCCAGTGCAATCTTCAGTTTGTCCATTTATGCCCTGTTGGAACCGTGCGCGGTTCCGACTTCGATTTCGCCAACACCCGCCGCGAGGGCAGGCCAGGAGGGAATCGAACCCCCAACCTGCGGTTTTGGAGACCGCCGCTCTGCCAATTGAGCTACTGGCCTAGATCCAACGGCGAAAAGTGCACACCTACTTTTCGCCGATACATATTCCGCAGAAGTCCGGGCCAAGCCCGTGACTTCTGCGCTGAAAATTCGACAACTCGACACCGAGCGTCATGCGCGCTCAGTGCCTTCCTCATTCGATGATCTTGGTGACGACGCCGGCGCCGACGGTGCGGCCGCCCTCGCGAATCGCGAAGCGCAGCCCGTCCTCCATCGCAATCGGCGCAATCAACGTCACCGTCATCTGGATGTTGTCACCCGGCATCACCATCTCCGTCCCCTCCGGCAACACCACACTCCCCGTCACGTCCGTCGTCCGAAAGTAAAACTGCGGCCGATAACCATTGAAAAACGGCGTGTGCCGCCCACCCTCCTCCTTGCTCAGCACGTACACCTCGCAGCTGAACTTGGTGTGCGGCGTGATGCTCGACGGCTTCGCCAGCACCTGACCCCGCTCCACCTCCTCCCGCTTCGTCCCCCGCAGCAGCACCCCAACGTTGTCCCCCGCCTGTCCCTGGTCCAGCAGCTTGCGGAACATCTCCACCCCGGTGCACACCGTCTTCAGCGTCGGCTTCAACCCCACAATCTCCAGCTCCTCCCCCACCTTCACCACCCCACGCTCCACCCGACCCGTCACCACCGTCCCCCGACCACTGATCGAGAACACGTCCTCCACCGGCATCAGAAACGGCCCGTCGATCACCCGCTGCGGCTGCGGAATATAGCTGTCCAGCGCCTCCGCCAGCTTGATGATCGACCCCTCCCCCATCTCCCTCTTGATCCCCTTCCAGCGCCATCTTCGCGCGACCCGATCACGATCGGCGTCTCATCCCCGGGAAACTGGTACTTCGACAGCAGCTCCCGCACCTCCATCTCCACCAGCTCCAGCAGCTCCTCGTCGTCCACCATGTCCGCCTTGTTCATGTACACGATGATGTACGGCACCCCCACCTGCCGCGCCAGCAGAATGTGCTCCCGCGTCTGCGGCATCGGCCCATCCGCCGCACTCACCACCAGAATCGCACCGTCCATCTGCGCCGCCCCCGTGATCATGTTCTTCATGTAGTCCGCGTGCCCCGGACAGTCCACGTGCGCGTAGTGCCGCTTCGCCGTCTCGTACTCCACGTGCGCCGTGTTGATCGTGATCCCCCGCGCCTTCTCCTCCGGCGCATTGTCGATCTGGTCGTACGCCCGCACCTCCCCGCCGTACTTCTTCGACAGCACCAGCGTCATCGCCGCCGTCAGCGTCGTCTTCCCGTGATCCACGTGACCAATCGTCCCCACGTTCACGTGCGGCTTCGTCCGCTCGAATTTGCCCTTGGCCATTGCTTCTCCGGCTTCTTCGTTGACTTGTCCACGAATCGACCTCAGTGCTAAGCCGCGATTCGCGAGTAATTTCTCCGGGCGAAAGCAGGGTCCACTTTCGCCCGTCAGCGTGGTGCCCATGGCGCGGATTGAACGCTCGACCTCTCCCTTACCAAGGGAGTGCTCTACCACTGAGCTACATGGGCTCTGTATCGTCGTTGCAAGTCGCGCAAACTAACAACGCAGACTCTGGAGCGGGTGAAGGGAATCGAACCCTCGTCGTAAGCTTGGAAGGCTTCTGCTCTACCATTGAGCTACACCCGCGCTGCATCACCGGTAATCAGGCAACAGCTCACGACCTGTTTGCGCGGCCGCTCCGACACTGCCGACTGTTCCCTGTCACCCGCCTGCCTGATACCCTGAGTGGTGGAGGGGGAAGGATTCGAACCTTCGAAGGCAGAGCCGGCAGATTTACAGTCTGCTCCCTTTGACCGCTCGGGAACCCCTCCGACGAAACGTGCGATTCTAGCAGTTTCGGGGCCGACCGGTCAAACGGCGCTCCCATGCAAAGCACGCGTGCGGGTTCCGGTGCACTTCCTTTAAAATCAACTATTTGTCGGCGGCATCCTGCACGTGATCCGCGGCCGTCGCCCCTCACCCTTTTTGCTTCGAATGCCCGCGCCCGCCGCCAGTTTCGACTACATCATCGTCGGCGCCGGCTCGGCCGGCTGCGTGCTCGCCAACCGCCTTTCGGCCGACGGCCGCCACTCGGTGCTGCTGCTCGAAGCCGGACCGCGCGATACGTATCCGTGGATCCACATCCCGATCGGATACGCCAAGACGATGTTCCATCCGGTCCTCAACTGGTGCTTCTACACCGAGCCCGAGCCGAGATGAACGGGCGCAGAGATCTACTGGCCGCGCGGCCGCACGCTCGGCGGCGCTCGCGCGATCAACGGGCTCATCTACATCCGCGGCCAGCGCGACGACTACGATCACTGGGCGGCGCTCGGCAATCCGGGCTGGAGCTATGCGGACGTGCTGCCCTAGTTCCGCAAGCTCGAGCACAACGTGCGCGGCGCGAGCGAATGGCACGGCGCCGACGGACCGCTGTGGGCATCCGACATCGGCGCCCCGCACGCGCTCGTCGAGGCGCTGATCGCCGGCGCGATCGAGCTCGGCATTCCGCGCAACGACGATTTCAACGGCGCGCAGCAGGAAGGCGCCGGCTATTACCAGCTGACGACGCGCCGCGGCCTGCGCTGCTCGACGGCCGTCGCGTATCTGCGGCCGGCCCGCGGCCGCGCGCAACCTCTCCGTCGAGACCGACGCGCACGCGACGCGCGTGCACGTTCGACGGCCGGCGCGCGCACCGGCGTCATCGTATCGCCAAGGCGGCCGCGAGCACGCGGCGATCGGCGCGCCGCGAAGTGATCCTCGCGGCGGGCGCGCTGCAATCGCCGCAGCTGCTGCAGCTCTCCGGCATCGGTCCGCCCGCGCTGCTGCAAGCGCTTCGGCATACCGGTCGTTCACGCGCTCCGAGGCGTCGGCGAGAATCTGCAGGACCATCTGCAGGCGCGCGTGATCTTCCGCTGCACGAAGCCGATCACGACCAACGATGCGCTGCGCTCCTGGCGGCGGCAAGCTGGCGCATGGGGCTCGAATACGTGCTGACGCGCGCGCGGCCCGATGGCGGTCGGCATCAACCAGGGCGGCATCTTCGCGCGCGCGATGCCGCGACTCGACGCGGCCCGACGTGCAGTTCCATTTCGCGACGCTGTCGTCCGACATGGCGGGCTCGCCGGTGCACACCTTCCCGGGATTCACGATGTCGGTGTGCCAGCTGCAGCCCGAGTCGCGCGGCACGTGCGCATCCAGCTCGACCGATCCGCTGGCCGCGCCGGCGATGCAGCCGAACTACCTGTCGACGCCGCAAGATCGCGCGACGCTCGTCGCGGGCATCCGGCTCGCGCGCCGGCTCGCCGCGACGCGCGCGATCGCGCCCGTACGTCGCCGGCGAATACCGGCCGGGCACCGAAGCGATCACCGACGACGACCTGCTCGAATTCGCGCGCAACACCGGCGGCACGATCTTCCATCCGAGCGGCACGACGCAAGATGGGGCCGGCGGACGATCCGCTGGCGGTCGTCGATCCGCAACTGCGCGTGCACGGCATCGACGGCCTTGCGCGTCGTCGATTGCAGCATCATGCCGACGCTCGTATCCGGCAACACGAACGCGCCGGTCATCATGATCGCGGAAAAGGCCGCCGCACTGATCCTCGCGCGACGCAGCTGATCGTCGTACACCGACGAGAGAGAACATCACCGATGGCCTGCTGTCACGCCGATTTTGCCGCCGTCGACGGAAGCGACCGCGGCTTCACGGTCGGCATGCCGACGTTCACGTTCGGCGCCGGGCGTGCTCGCCGAGGCCGGCGACAACGCCGCCGAGCTGGGACTGAGGCGCGTCGCGCTCTTCACCGACCGCGCGGCTCGCCGGCGGCGAGCACGTCGCCACGGTGAAGGCGTCGCTCGCCGCCGCAAGCGTCGATGCGATCGTCTACGACGAGGTCGTCGATCGAGCCCACCGACCGCTCGTTCCAGGACGCCGCGCGCTTCGCGCGCGAGGGCGCTTCGACGGCTACGTGTCGGTCGGCGGCGGCTCGGTGATCGACACGTGCAAGGCGGCGAACCTCTACGCGAGCATCCCGCCGAATTCATGACGTACGTGAACGCGCCGATCGGCGCCGGGCAGCGGGTGCCCGGGCGCGGTCAAGCCGCACATCGCGTGCCCGACGACGTCGGGCACCGGATCGGAGACGACCGGCATCGCGATCTTCACGCTGCGCGTCGCTGAACGCCAAGACCGGCATCATCTCGCGCCGGCTGATCCCGACGGTCGCGCTGATCGATCCCGACGTCACGCGCTCGCTGCCGAACAATGTCGGTCGCCGCGACCGGATTCGACTGCATGAGCCACGCGCTGGAATCGATGACCGCGCGCGCGTATCCGCGCCGGCTCAATCCGGCGCAGGGCGTGCAATCGGCCGGTGTCGCAGGGCGCCAATCCGTTCTCCGACATGCTCGCCGCCGCAGGCGCTGCAAAGCGTCGGCAACTACCTCGTGCGCGCGGTGAACGACGCGTCGCGATACCGAGGCGCGCACCGAGATGATGTATGCGGCGATGCTCGCCGGCATCGCGTTCAACGCCGCGGGCTGCCACTCTGCCGCACGGGCTTGTCGTACGCGGTGTCGGGACTGGCGAAGGACTGGCACGTCGCCGGCTATCCGGAGGGCAAGACGCTCGTCCCGCACGGCATGGCGGTCGTGCTCAACAATCCGTCGGTGTGGCGCTACACGGCGCCCGCGCATCCCGAGCGCCATCTGCACGGCGCGCACTGCCTCGGCGCCCGACTCGGCGGCGCGACGCACGCCGACGCGGGCGAAGTGCTCGCGGGACGCGTGATCGAGCTGATGCGCGCGACGGCGATGCCGAACGGACTCACCGCGCTCGGCTTTGGCGAAGCGCGACATCGATGCGCTCGCCACCGGCGCCGAGCCGCAGTACCGCGTGATCAAGCAACGCGCCGAAGGACGTCGGCCGCGACGATCTCGAAGGCGCTGTTTCGCGCGGCGCTCAGCTACTGGTGAGCGCACGTCGCTCGGAGCGCCCTCCGGCGCGGCCGGAGCAGAGCGCGTCACGCGCCGCGCCGGCAGACGCCGCGAACGTGCTGCCCGTGCCGCGCTCGCTCTCGATCGTCGAGCTCCGCCTGGTGCCGCAGCAGCACGTGCTTGACGATCGCGAGGCCGAGGCCCGTGCCGCCTGTCGCGCGCGAGCGGCTGCGATCGACGCGATAGAAGCGCTCGGTGAGCCGCGGCATGTGTTCGGCGGCGATGCCGATCGCCGGTGTCGGCTAACGGCGAAGACGCCGCGGCCGTCGGCGTCCACGCGCCACGCCAGCGTGATCGTGCCGCCGTCGGCGTGTAGCGGACGGCGTTGCTGACGAGGTTGCCGAATGCGCTCGCGAGCTCGTCGCGGCCGCCGGTCACGATCGGCCGGCGTCCGCCGACATCGAGCGCGATCGTGTGCCGGCCGCCCGACAGCGCCTTGCGCCTCGGCAGACGCTCGGAGCAGCAGCGGCACGATCGCGAAGCGCTCCTCGTCGACCGGGTTCTGCTCGCTTTCGAGCGCCGACAGCGTGAGCAGATCGTCGACCAGGCCGCTGCATGTTGCGCGCCTGCTCGTGCATCAGCTGCAGATAGCGCGGCGCTGCTGGCGTTCGTCGAGCTCGAGGTCCTGCAGCGTCTCGACGAAGCCGCTGACGACGGTGAGCGGCGTCTTGAGCTCGTGCGAGACGTTGGCGATGAAGTCGCGGCGCATCCGCGCCACCGCTTCGAGCTGCGGTGATGTCGCGCGACATCAGGAGCTTCTGCTCGTCGCCGAACGGCACGACCTGGATCGACAAGCGTGCACGCCCGGCTCGCGCTGCGATGCGACGACGATCGACGTCGCCGAAGTCGCCGGCTTCGAGGTAGCGGATGACTTCGGGCTGCCGGACGAGATTGGCGATCGGCTGTCCGCGATCGCTGCTTCGAGATCGAGCCCGAGCTGCGCCAGTGCGCGCGGGTTCGCCCAGTCGATGCGGTTCGCGGCGTCGAGCACGACGATGCCGTCGGGAATCGCTTCGGCCGCCTGCGGAATCGCTCGATGACGCTGCGCGCAGGTCGCGCTCGTAGGCCGCACGCGCATGCGCACGCGCCGGTAGATCGCGCCGTGAACGCTGCGCCCAGCTGCCGCGCCTTCGGGCACTCGGCGTCGAGCGGGCCCTCGGCCCAGTCGCCGAATCGCCGAGCTGCCATCAGGTGAAAGCCGATGACGCCGCTGGCGCCGATCGCGAGCACGCCAGTGCGGCGCCGCTGCCGCGCCGAGCCACGCGACCAGCGTCACCGCCGCGATCGATCCCCGGCGCGATCAGCGCGCCTGACGGGCGACGCGCTTCATGGGCGCAATGCTAGCGCGCGCGCGGCGACGGTGACCCGGCCGGCGTGACGCGGCGAGCCGGTAGCCGCTGCCGCGCACCGTCTCGATCAGCGCGTCTGCGCCGAACGGCTCGAGCGCCAGCGCGCAGCCGCCGGATGTGGACGTCGACCGTGCGCTCCTCGATGTAGACGTGGTCGCCCCACACCTGTCGAGCAGTTGCGCGCGCGTGTGCACGCGCTCGGGACGCGCGAGGAAGAAGCGCAGCAGCCGGAATTCGGTCGGACCGACGGCGACCGGCTTGCCCCGCCGACGCGTCACGCGGTGCGTCGCCGGGTCGAGCCTCAGCGGGCCCGACCTCGAGCGTTTCCTGCGCCGCTTCCGGCGCGCGCCGGCGCAGCACCGCCTTGATCCGCGCCTTCAGCTCGCGCGGGCTGAACGGCTTCGTCACGTAGTCGTCGACCCATGCCTCGAGGCCCGCGACCTTGTCCGCCTCGTCGGTGCGCGCGGTCACCATGATGATCGGCAGCTCGCGCGTGCGCGCGTCGCCGCGCAGCTGCCTTCGCGAACGCCAGCCCCGATTGCCCGGGCAGCATCCAGTCGAGCAGCACGAGATCCGGCAGCGATCTCGCTTCAGCGAGCGCTGCGCCGTCTCGGCATCCGCGCGCCGCGTCACTTCGTATCCGGCGTCGACGAGGTTGACCCTCAGGAGCTCGAGGATCGCCGGCTCGTCCTCGACGACCAGGATCGTCGGCATCATGAAGCGCCTTCGCGCGCGGCGTCTCGGGCTCATGGCTCGTGCGACCTCCGCGCGGATCTGCTCGGCGGACGCATGGCGCACGTCCTTGCCCTTGACGACCTGCACGACCGCCTCGGCGATGTTCTTCGCGTGGTCGCCGATGCGCTCGATCGATTTGGCGATGAACACGATCTCGAGCGCCGGCGTGATCGTGCGCGGGTCCTCCATCATGTAGCTGATCAGCTGGCGCAGGATCGCGGGAACGCCGCGTCGATGTCCGTCGTCGCGGCCGATCACTTCCGCGGCGGCGACGGCGTCGAGCCGCGCGAACGCGTCGAGCGCGAGCCTGCAGCATCGCCATCGCGTGCTCGCAGGCGCGCGCGCGACATCGTAATAGCGCACCTGCGCGAGCCGGTCGCTGCCGCGCGTCTGCGCGGCCTTGTACGCGATCTTCTTCACCTCGTCGCCGATCCGCTCGAGGTCGTTGACGATCTTGGTGACCGTCAGGACCATCCGCAGATCGATCGCCGCCGGCTGGCGCTTGGCGATGATCTGCGCGCACTGCTGGTCGATCGTCGATCTGCAGCTGGTTGATCGCCTGCTCGTCGGCGCCGACGGCGTCGATGCGTTCCGCGTCCTCGTCGCTTTCGAGCGCCGCGATGCGCGCGGGTCAGCTGCGTCTCGACGATGCCGCCCATCGCCAGGACGCCGCTGCGGATCGATTCCATCTCGGCGTCGAACTGCTTGTGCGTGTGTTCGCTCATCGTGATGTCCTAGGACCTAGCCGAATCGGCCGGTGATGTAATCCTCGGTTTCCTTGCGCCGCGGCTTGAGGAAGATCTGGTCGGTCGTCGCCGAATTCGATCAGCTCGCCGAGGTACATGTACGCGGTGAAGTCCGACACGCGCGCGGCCTGCTGCATGTTGTGGGTGACGATCGCGATCGTGTAGTCCTCCTTCAGCTCGGTGATCGAGCTCCTCGATCTTCGCCGTCGAGATCGGGTCGAGCGCCGACGTCGGCTCGTCCAGCAGCAGCACTTCGGGCTTGACCGCACCGCGCGCGCGATGCACAGCCGCTGCTGCTGGCCGCCCGAGAGCGCCATCCCGCTCTGCTTCAGCTTGTCCTTCGCCTCGTCCCACATCGCCGCCTTGGTGAGCGCCCATTCGACGCGCTCGTCCATCTGCCGCGGCGAGAGGCTCTCGTACAGCCGCACGCCGAACGCGATGTTGTCGTAGATCGACATCGGAAACGGCGTCGGCTTCTGGAACACCATGCCGACCTTGGCGCGCAGCATGTTGAGTCCGTCGCCGCGTCGAGAATGTTCGCGCCGTTGAACAGGATCTCGCCCGTCGGCGCGCTGGCCGCGGATAGAGCGAGTACATGCGGTTCAGCGTGCGCAGCAGCGTCGACTTGCCGCAGCCCGAGGGGCCGATGAACGCCGTCACCTCGCGCTCGGCGATGTCGAGGTTGATGTTCTTCAGCGCCTGGAATCTCCCGTAGAAGAAGTCGAGGTCGCGAATCGCCATCTTCGGCGCCGCAGCGCGCTGGCGAGTGTCCTGCCGGCGCCTTCAGGTCGCGACACGGCGATCGACAGTGTCCATGGATTCGCGGGCCGTCACGAATCAGCGGGACGGCGACTGGCGGAACACCGTGCGGGCCAGGATGTTGAGCACGAGCACCGTCAGCGTGATCAGCAGCGCCGCGGCCCACGCGAGCGTCTTCCAGTCGTCGAACGGGCTCATCGCGAACTGGAAGATGACGACCGGCAGGTTCGCCATCGGCGCGTTCATGTCGGTGCTCCAGAACTGGTTGTTGAGCGCGGTGAAGAGCAGCGGCGCGGTCTCGCCGGACATGCGCGCGACGGCGAGCAGGACGCCGGTGATCACGCCGCCGCGCACCGCCCTCAGCGTCACCATCAGGATCACCTTCCACATCGGCGCGCCGAGCGCCACCGCCGCCTCGCGCAGGCTGCTCGGCACGAGCCGCAGCATGTTCTCGGTCGTGCGCACGACGACGGGAATCGCGATCAGCGCGAGCGCCATCGAGCCCGCCCAGCCGGAGAAATGCCCCGCATGCAGCACGTAGACCGTGTAGACGAACAGGCCGAGGACGATCGACGGCGCCGACAGCAGGATGTCGTTGATGAAGCGCGTCGCGCTCGGCGAACCAGCCGTCCTTGCCGTATTCGGCGAGATAGATGCCGGCGAGGATGCCGATCGGCGTGCTGACGAGCGTCGCCGTCCCGACGATCAGCACGCTGCCGTAGATCGCGTTCGCAAGCCCGCCGGCCGAGCCCGGCGGCGGCGTCATCTGCGTGAACAGCGTCGGCGACAGCGCGGCGACGCCGTTCGCGAACAGCACGGCGAGAATCCACAGCAGGAACGCATGCCGAACGCCATCGTCGCGAGCGACATCGACGAGGTTGAAGCGGTTGACGAGCAGGCGCCGGCGATAGACGGCGTTGGTCATGCGATCGCTCGCGTCAATTGGCTCATGTCCGCGCCCTTCGCCGCGCGCCAGTCGCGCGATCAGCAGCCGCGAGCCGCGAGCACGACCAGCGTCAGCACGAACAGCACGAGCCCGAGCGCGATCAGCGCGCCGCGGTGCACCGGGTCGGCCGCCTCGTTGAACTCGTTGGCGAGCGCCGAGGCGATCGAATTGCCCGGCTCGAACAGCGACGCGCTGATCCGGTACGCGTTGCCGATCACGAATGTCACCGCCATCGTTTCGCCGAGTGCGCGGCCGAGACCGAGCATGATGCCGCCGATGACGCCGATGCCGTGTAGGGCAGCACGACGTTGCAGACGACCTCCCACGTCGTGCAGCCCAGGCCGTACGCCGACTCCTTCAGCACCGGCGGCACGATCTCGAACACGTCGCGCATCACCGACGCGATGAACGGGATGATCATCACCGACAGGATGACCCCGGCGGACAGCATGCCGATCCCGTTGGGCGCGCCCTGGAACAGCGGCCCGATCAGCCAGACATGGCCGAGCGTCTGCGTCAGCAGCGGCTGAACGTAGTCGGCGAAGAACGGCGCGAACACGAACAGGCCCCACATGCCGTAGATGATCGACGGAATCGCGGCGAGCAGCTCGACCGCGGTGCCCAGCGGCCGCTTGAGCACGGCCGGGCACATCTCGGTCAGGAACAGCGCGATGCCGAAGCTGACCGGCACGCCGATCAGCAGCGCGATCGCCGACGTGACGAGCGTGCCGTAGATCGGCGCCAGCGCGCCGAATTCACCGGTGACCGGATTCCAGACGTTGGTGACGAAGAATGCGAGGCCGAACTTCTGCAGCGCCGGCAACGCCGCATAGGTGAGCGCAACGATGATGCACAGCAGCAGCGCCAGCACCAGCGCGGCGAACGCGCGCGTCGTCCGCTCGAATAGCGCGTCCTGGAAGCGCGCGGCCGATGCCCGGCGCGCAGGCGCGCCGGCATCGGCGTGCGGCAGCGCGCCACTGTTCAGCATATGAGTGCGGGTCAGTTCCAGATCGCCTTGCCGCTACCGTCCTTGACTTGCGCTTTCCACGCGTCCGCGATCACTTTCGTGACGGCATCGGGCAGCGGCACATAGTCGAGCTCTTCCGCCATTTTCTGCCCGTTGTGAAACGCCCAGTCGAAGAACTTGAGGACCTCGGCGGCATTCTGCGGCTTGTCCTGCTTCACGTGCAGCAGGATGAAGCTGGCGCCGGTGATCGGCCACGCCGTCTTGCCGGGCTGGTCGGTCAGGATCTGGTAGAAGCCCGGCGCGTTCTTCCAGTCGGCGTTCGCGGCGGCCGCCTGGAAAGTCGTATCGTCGGGCTGCACGAACTGGCCGTCCCGGTTCTGCACCAGCGCGTACGTCATCGCGTTGCGCTTCGCATAGGCGTACTCGACGTAGCCGATCGCACCCTTGATTCGCTGCACGTACGCGGCGACGCCTTCGTTGCCCTTGCCGCCGACGCCTTCGGGCCACGCAACGGCGGTGCTCGAACCGACCTTGCTCTTCCACTCGGGACTGACCTTCGACAGGTAATCGGTCCAGATGAACGTCGTGCCCGAACCGTCCGAGCGGCGCACGACGGTGATCAGTTCATCCGGCAGCTTCTGCCCGGCATTGAGATCGGCGATCGCCTTGTCGTTCCACTTCTTGATCTTGCCGAGATAGATGTCCGCCAGCACCGGTCCGGTCAGCTTCATCGCGCCGGGTGCGATGCCTTCGAGGTTCATGACCGGCACGACGCCGCCGACGATCGCCGGAAACTGCATCAATCCCGCCGACTGGAGTTCCTCTGCCTTCAGCGGCATGTCCGACGCGCCGAAATCGACGGTCTTCGCCTTGATCTGCGCGATGCCGCCGCCCGAGCCGATCGACTGGTAATTCATGCCGATCCCGGTCTTCGCCTTGTACGCTTCGGCCCATTTGGCATAGATCGGATACGGAAACGTCGCGCCCGCGCCGGTGATGTCGGCGGCCTGCGTGCCGAACGCCATTGCCAGCGATGCCGCGATCGCCAGCATCCCGCTTATTTTCAACATGGTCCGCGCTCCTGTGAATTTCACGATTCGAGCGGATTGTGACGAGCGCAGATGACAATGCGATGACAGGCCGATGACGGCTCATGACAGGTCGCTCCGACGCCCAGGGAGGTTTCGGTGCGATCCGGACGGCGGTTCATCCGCTGAAGAAGGCGATCCATCGCAATGCGCTTGGCAGCGTGTCGCGACGCGCGCACTGTTCCTGCCAGAGCACGCGCGGAGCGCCACCAGATCCCGGCGCCGCGCGACGCCGCTCTCCGCGCCGGAGCGGATTTCCCGGCAACGCACTGTCCATGGAGACTGCAATGAGCCCGAACCCGATGCGTTGCATCCTGGTCGGCGGCACGGTGGCCGCGCTTGCCCTTTTCATATCACCCGCCACAATGGCTGCGGAAGTGGCGAACGCAGTGCCGGACGCCGCGCCGGTCATCGTCGCGCAGGCGTCGCCGCCGGCGTCGACTTCACACAGCACTGGTTTGGCGATCGACGAGCATCCGGCGCACCAACAAGGCGTTCGCAAGGCCGCAGCCGAGGGACCAGAAGCGCTGCGCCGCTACATCTGGCGCACGCGGATGATCTACAACTTCTATTACTACGATTTCGCGCCTCGGGAATAGTCGCGGTGGCCTTTCCCCAACGTCGGTCCGACGGCGCGCGGTTACCGCCGGCCGACGTTTTCTAGTTCTTTCCCGGCGTCGTGCCGGCGCATGGGCAACGGACGCCAACACCTTTGATGGCAATCGCCCAATTCACGTCAACGGCCTACACTGGGCGTGATTGCGCGAGATAGCGGATGGCGCAACAAATCGACTGACGTTCGGGTGCGCCACACGCATTGACGTGACGCAGGGGAGCCGCGATGTCCATCGAGATTTCTGGAACTTTCCTGAAGCACGCGCTCGCCGGTCTCAACGGAACCGGGTTCGTGATTGTCGCCATCGTCGCGCTGGTCAACGCGACCCGGCGAACGATCAACTTCGTGTTCAGCCCGCCGTTCACCGGCTGGCTGCTGGCCTTTGTCGACACGTTCATATCCGGACTGTTGATGGGGAGCCTCATCCTCATATCGGTCGTCTGGACATTCAATCGCAGCCGCCGGCGCGGATGGCGCCAATACGTCGCAATCGCGGTCTCGGTCGTCGTCGCGAGCGGGATCGGTTGCGTCCTCATGGTGGCCTATGAAACGGGTGGCACGCTCATCGTCGACGACCGGCATTCGAGCCCCGTCGGCATCGTCTTGCTGATGGGTGCGGCGTGGCTGCGGTATTCGTTGATCGGCGTGCTCATCGCGGGCGCATGGTTGTACGTTCGCGCAGAGGCGGATTACGCGGCCGCACTGGCGCGATGCGCGATCGAGTCGGCACGCAGCGACCAGCAGACCGCCGAAGCGCGGCTGCAGATGCTCGAGGCGCAGATCGAGCCGCATTTCCTGTTCAACACGCTCGCTCATGTCAAGCGGCTCTACGACACGGATCCGGCCGATGGCCGGCGGATGCTGACCAACCTGATGGAGTACCTCTCGGTGGCGCTGCCACAGATGCGGGAAGCCGGGTCGACACTCGGCCGGGAAGTCGCGCACGCGGCGGCCTATCTCGACATCCAGAAGGTACGCATGGGCTCGCGGCTCGCGATCGACATCGAGGTTCCGGAAGTGTTGCGAAGCGCGACGATGCCGTCGCTGATGATCCTGACACTCGTCGAAAACGCAATCAAGCACGGTATCGGTCCGCAAGCCGGGGGCGGACGCATCGCGATACGCGCGTCCGCTCATGAAGACCGGATGAAGATCGAGGTGGCCGACACCGGGCAGGGTTTTGCCGCGGCCTCGGGCGCCGGAACGGGCCTGGCGAACATCCGGGGACGGCTTGCGGCACTGTTCGGCAGCGGCGCCTCGCTGTCGCTCAAGCTCAATACGCCCCATGGCGTGATTGCCACGATCGCGCTCCCGCATCGTGCCCGCGAACTGTCGAACATCGGATGAGTACCGCAGTCCTCGCGCGGGTGAACGGCCTCGGGCGCATCGGAAGCCTGGTCGCAGACGCGCTGCGCGGAATCACGTCGCGACAGTTGCGCGTCACGCTTCTGCTCGGCGTCGCGTGGTACGTGTTGACGATCCTGATCGAGTGGATACACGTGTTCCCCTTGACGGACTGGACGGGGCCGATTCGGGAAATCACGAACTTTCAGCTTCGCGCCTTCTGCCTGCTCTTTGCGGTCGCGATCGCCGACCGCGCCATCGACGAAGGCGCGTCACGCCGCATGACGTATGTCGTGGCGGCGCTGGCCGGCTGCGTGCTCGGCATCCTGCTGCAGCGCATGGTCCTGGATTGGATGTGGAGCGCTCCCGTGGGACGGGACCCGGTGCAACCGCCGGTACCGGCAGCAGGCGTCCTCGAGCGCGTCCGTACGCCGTTCACCGTGACACTTTACGCGGTGACACACTCGTTGCTGTATGGCGGATCCGCCGTGTTCCTGTATGCGCAATGGCGCGCGGCGCGCAAGACCGAGGAACACCTGCGCGCCGCGGAACTCGACCGAATTCGAAAATCGAGACTCGCGCTGGAATCGCGGCTGCAGGCGATGCAGGCGCGCGTCGAGCCGCAGTTCCTGTTCAACACGCTGGCGCAGGTTCGCGAGCTCTACGACCGCAACGCGGCGCCCGCCGCGAAGATGCTCGACGATCTGATCGCCTACCTGCGTGCCGCGATGCCGCACATGCGCGACACGTCGTCCACCATCGGGCAGGAGATCGCGCTCGCACGGGCGTATCTCGATATCGTCAGGCTTCGATTGTGCGATCGCTTCACCGTCGATATCGAGGTTCCGCAGAATATCGGAACGGCGCGCATGCCGCCGATGATGCTGCTGCCGCTGATCGACCACGCCATTGGACATGACTTCGATGCGCCTCGCGCAAACTGCGCGATACGGATCGGGTGCGCCATCGAAAACGGGAACGTTACGCTCAGCGTCGTTGCCGCCGGTTACCAGACGGAACGCGACGACGACGGCATCGCCGCAATTCGCGAGCGACTCGCCGGGCTATATGGCGCGGACGCGAGTCTCGCGGTGCGCCGAAGCAATCCAACCACGATCGAGACGACGATCGCGTTTCCTTCCGAGGTGGGCGTGACCCCGACGGGTTAGAGCGACTGATGCGTCTGAGAGAGTGAAAGCCATGAAGACCCTACGGCACAAGGAACGTGTTGGTCGCGCGTTGGCCGCAGCGTGCGGTTCGGTGATGGCAGCGATGGCCGGGGATGCCGTGGCCCAGGACGAGACAACCGAAATTCGCACGACGATCAGGATCGACGTCACCGGTTCGCACATCAAGCGCACCGATGCGGAAGGACCGTTGCCGATCCAGGTGATTACCCGGGAAGAGATCGACCGCGCCGGATGGACGACGGCCGCGGAGCTGATGACCCACGTGGCAGCCAACTTCAACGGGTTCAACGACCAGCTCTCGATCGGACAATTCGGCATTCCGGGATTTGTCGGCGCCAACCTTCGCGGCATCGGGGAGCAGTACACGCTGGTCCTGCTGAATGGCCGCCGGCTCGCCAACTACGCATTCTTTGCCATCGCCGTGGATCTGTCGGCGATTCCGTTTGCGGCCGTCGACCGCGTCGAGATCCTGCGCGACGGCGCATCGTCGATCTACGGCGCCGATGCGGTCGCAGGTGTCGTCAATTTCATTCTTCGCAAGGACTTCCAGGGCATCACCCTGAGCAGCGGCGTCGCGGTGCCGCAGCACCCGGGTGCGGACCAATACCAGGCGACGGTGACTGCGGGTTTCGGCGACCTGTCGAAGGATCGCTACAACGCATTCGTCAACATCGACTGGCAGAAAGAGCGCTCGCTCGCCGCGCGCGACCGGGAGTTTGCGAATACCGGTTATCGGCCGGCAATGGGGTTGAATGCGCTCTCCGGCGCATCGTTTCCGGGAGGCATCGAGATCTGGCACGGCGACCAGTTCGACAGGTCGGCCTACCCGTCCGCCGCATCCGGCTGCGCGCCGCCGCTTTCCGTGCGGGTGCCCCAGGGTGACCAATTTACCTGCAAGTTCGATACACCTGCCATCATCGACATCGTCCCGCCGTCCGAGCGCATCAGCGTACTCGCGCGCGGTACGCTGCAGGTCGCCGCGAATCATCAATTGTTTGCCGAATACTCGTACGTCCGGCGCGACCTCGATCTTCGCTTCTCGCCGACGCCGGTCTCGCGCTTCGGCTCGCCAACCCTCACGCCGATTCGCTATCCGGCCGGCGGACCTTTCTACCCGACGGAGTTCGCCGCGGCCAACGGCTTGGCCGGAGACCTGGACGTCAATTTCCGGACGCTGGAGCTCGGCCCGCGCATCGACTGGATCCGAAGCGAAGCGCAGCGGCTGCTCGTCGGCGCGGAAGGTCGGATCGGCGGCTGGGATTACAGCACGGCATACGACCACAGCGTCGATGAAGCACGCGATACGCTTGCGCGAGGCTACCTGTCGACGTCTCGCCTCGCGAGCGCGATGGAGACAGGATTGATCAATCCGTTCGGACCGTCCGGCGACGAAGGAAGGCAGCTGCTCGCGACGGCGCAAATTCCGCTGGCATCGCGAAGCGCGACGGGAACGCTCGACCAGGTCGATTTCAAGGCGTCGACCGAGTGGGGACACCTTCCCGGCGGTGCGGCCGGATTCGCCGTCGGCGCCGAGGCGCGCCGCGAGCGCCTGGCCGATCAGCCGCACCCGTCCGAGGAAGCGGGCGATGTGATGAGCCAGGACTCTTTCCTGTCACCCCAGCAAGCGAGCCGGCGGGCGGAAGCGCTCTTCGTCGAAGCGAATCTGCCGTTGATACCGTCCGTGGAGGCGCAGCTGTCCGCGCGCTACGACCACTACAACGATTTCGGCGGCACGACGAACCCCAAGATCGCCGTGCGCTGGCAGCCGATGCGCACGCTCCTGCTGCGCGGCACGTGGGGAACCGGATTCCGGACACCGACCCTGGTCGATCTTCACGACCCCCAGACGGCCACGTTCACCGGGCCGAGCAACGATCCGCTCCGCTGCCCTGTGACCGGCTCCGAACTGGACTGTGGGGTCAACTTTCCCGCACTCCAGGGCGGCAATCCGGCGTTGCAGCCCGAACGGTCGACGCAGTACACGCTCGGCGCCGTCTGGGAGCCCACGAGCGGCTCCTCGGTGTCGATCCATCACTGGAACATCGAGCTCCGCGATGCGATCGCGTCGCTGGGTTCCGACACCATTTTCGACCACTTCGACGTGCTCGGTCCGGGCAACGTCGTCCGAGGTCCTCCAGACCCGGCAAATCCGTCGCTGCCGGGGCCGATTCGCTACGTCATCGTGTACCAGAAGAACGTCGGACGCCTGACGACGGCAGGCTTCGACATCGATCTTCGCGCTCGCACGCCTGCGCTGTCGTTCGGGCGCCTCGCCGTCCAGTTCGACGGGACCTACGTGACAACGAACGAGCAGCACCTGACCGGGCTGCCTGCGGAATCGACGCTCGGTCAAATCGGGATTCTCGGACCGGTGCCGCGCTGGCGACATTACGTCTCGCTGAGCTGGGAACGCGGCCCCTGGAATGCGACGCTGGCGCAAACGTTCCAGACCGGCTACACCGACGGGAATCCACTCCCGGACGACACGCTGCGACGCGTCGGTTCATACAGTCTGTGGGACGTGCAGGTTGGCTACACCGGTGTGCGCAACCTCACGCTGACGCTCGGCGTCAAGAACCTGTTCGACCGCAATCCGCCGTTCACGAACTCGAGCTCCAACGGTTATGACTCCGCCTACGCGGATCCGCGTGGCAGGACGTTCTACACCCGACTGAGCTACGCCTTCAGGTAACCGGGAACTCGTCACCACAGCAACCCGATTCGCACCGGCCGTTCGCCCATCCGTCGCATTGGGCCCCTCCGCCGGTGCGCTCAATTACACTGTAGGCGCGCGCCGCGTGCGAGACGTCGGGTCCGCCGGCGTCGAAGATCGGCGCCTCCGCCGCATCCTGCTTTGCATTGCCGGGGATTCCATGCAACAGCGCAAAGCCGTCATCGCCGAAGACGAACCGCTGCTGCGCGCCGAGCTCAAGGAATCGCTGGCCAAGCTCTGGCCTGAGCTTTGCATCTGCGCAGAAGCCGAGGACGGCGTCGAGGCGCTGCACGCAATCGAGCAGCACGCACCGGACATCCTGTTCCTCGACATCCAGATGCCGGGCATGTCGGGCCTCGAAGTGGCGCGACACGTCGGCAACAAATGCCACATCGTATTCGTCACGGCATATGACAAGTACGCGGTGGCCGCGTTCGAGCAAGGCGCGGTCGACTACGTAATGAAACCGTTCTCGCCGGCGCGGCTCGCCGTGACGATAACGCGGCTCAAGGACAAGGCCGGCAGCGTCCCGGCGAATCTCGAAGGACTGCTTCGGGCGTTACTCGAGGCGAGCGGCACGAAGGAATACTTGCGCTGGATCACCGCCTCGCAGGGCGGAGACCTGCGTCTCATCACCGTCGAAGAAATCTGTTATTTTCAGGCCGACAGCAAGTACACACTCGTCGTTACGCCACACCAGCAATCGCTGATCCGGCGTCCGATCAAGGAGCTGGTGCAGGAACTCGACCCCGCGCTGTTCTGGCAGATTCATCGCGGAACGGTCATTAACATCAACTCGATTGCGGGCGTGCATCGCGACATCGGCGGGCAGTTGCGGGTGAAGCTCAAGGAGCGCAGGGAAACGCTTCCGGTGAGTGAGCCGTACGCGCACCTGTTCAAGTCGATGTAGCCATGCCGGCCCGGGCACCGTCCTCGCGCGGGCTGTGGCACTGCGCGTCGCTCGGCTCGTTCAAATGATGTCGCGCGCGCCGTCCGTTTCGTCGACTGCGACCCACCGATTGCGCTGGGGTTCGTCACTGGCCTCCTTCGTTCGCTCCGACCCGGACCATGAGCCGTTCGGCCTTCCCTGGCTGCGGGGACTCACGCCGGCGCGCGTCGGACTTGTCGCAGCGCTCGCCTTCGTCTTCGGCGTACGTCAGACAATCGGCACCACCGACGGTTACTACTGGTGGCAGGAGCTGTTGAAAAACGTTGTCTTCGCGGCGGTTCAGGTCGCCTGCCTCGTGCCAACGCTCGTCCTGATCACGGCCGCCGACAACGCATCGAGGTCCACGAGCGTCTCGGCCCGCGTTCTTGCGCTTGCGGCCGCGAGCTTCACGGGGGCCGCTGTCTACGCCACCGCATATTGGTACTCCTCCGATCCGGGCGGGCCTTGGAACTTTGCGAGCTTTTTTGTCCCCATGCTGTTCCGCGCGCTCGCCTGGGGCGGGTTTCTGAGCGCGGCGCTGTTCTTCATGGAGCGCGGCGCCCGCCTGGCGGACGCCGCAGAGCGCGCCCGGCGCGACCAGGTGGACCTCGAGCGCCAGATGGCCGAGGCGCGGATGCGAATCATCGAAGCGCAGATCGAGCCGCATTTCCTGTTCAACACGCTCGCCAACATCAAGGGACTCCACAGGGAAAATCCCGAACATGGCCGGCGGATGCTCCGCGATCTCGTCCAATACCTGCGGGCGGCGTTGCCGCGGATGCGCGACTCCGCGTCGACGCTGCAAAGGGAACTTGCGCTTTCGTCGGCCTACCTGCGGGTTCTGCAGGTTCGCATGGGACATCGACTCAACGTCGAAATCGCGGTGCCGGACGCGATGCAGGTTGCATGCGTGCCGCCGATGATGCTCCCGACGCTGGTCGAAAACGCCGTCAAGCACGGGCTCGCGCCGCTGCGTTCGGGTGGGACGGTTCGGATCGCCGCCAGGCGTGAAGATCAGCGCCTGCTGGTTTCGGTCTCCGACAACGGCGCCGGATTTCGCGCTTCGTACGGCACGGGCATCGGGCTCTCCAATATCCGTTCGCGGCTGGCGACGCTGTTCGGCGATAACGCCTCGCTCGACATCAGCGCCAATCCGTCCGGCGGCGTCACCGCGGTCATCGACCTGCCGTGGCGCACGGTCGATCGAGTCGAGGCGAGCCCGTCGTGATCACGAATCGCGTCGACGACATCGCCTCCGCGGATTCGCAGCCGCGCTCCTCCGAACCAGCGGGCAAGTTCGTCGACGCCCTCCGCGCCCTGACGCCGATCGATGCCGCGTGGACGCTCGCGGCGGCCACGCTGTTCACCTATGCGCATTCCGCGGCTCGCCTTCGTTCGCCCCCGCCGTGGATGGATGCGATCTGGATCTGGCAATGGCTGTCGGTCCCCTTCTGGCTGGTCTTCCTCGTCGCCTTCGCGTTCGCCGAGCGGCCGTCGCCGCGCCTGCATCCGCGTTGGCTGCGCTACACGATCGCTGTCGTGCTCGCCGTTCCGGTTCAGTATGCGGGAAGCCTGCTGCTGGTTGGCATCGTCGCCGGCGTGGGCGATCTGACCTCGAACGCCATGACCTGGATGGCGATCGAGACCCTTTTCGCGGCGGCCATTGCCGCGATTGTCTATGCAAGCCTCGCCCGCGAGCGTCGCGCCCGTCGCGCCTTCGCCCGGTCGGCGCTGGACCGGGCCCTCGCGAACCGCCGCGTCGTCACGACGCGCCTGTCCGTACTGCGGGCCAAGGTCGAGCCGCAGTTCCTGTTCGACACGCTCGAATCGATCGAAACGCTCTATGCGCGCGACGCGTCCCGGGCCGACGTGCTACTGGATCATCTGATCGATTTTCTGCGCGACACGTTGCCCGTGGTCCGCGGAGAAGGCACGACGCTCGGACAGGAAGTGCGGCTGACCGAATCGTGGCTGACGCTTGCACGAGTGCGCCTTCCCGGCGGATTCAGTTACAGCGTCGGTGTCCCCGAGTCGCTCGCGGGCGTGCCCTTTCACGCGATGCTGCTGCTTCCGCTGGTCGAGAATGCCCTTCGTCACGGCGGTCGTGCGATTGCGGCCAATGGTCATCTCGACATTCGCGCCGAGCGGCGCGGGGACCGGGTCGTCTTGTCGGTCGGCCGTTCGAGCGCTACCGCCGACTCCGTGGACGAAACCGAGGCCATCACGCTGCTGCGCGAAACGCTCCGGGATCTTTACGCCGGCGACGCCCGCCTGACGTTCGATACCCTCGCGTCGGGAAGCAGGATGGCCGTTCTCGACTTTCCTGCGGAAGACGCACCCGGACGCTGACGCCACTTCGGCCAGGGATACCGCGCGAAACGCGATTGCGCGTTCGGGTCAGATCAGCGACGAACCCGGGCGAACGTGCGTGAACGCAACGGGGATGGATTCGACCGCGAGTCCATCTTCCCCGGTACGGCGAACGCGCGTATAGGCTGATTCGGCGAGGTCACCGGGCTCGGGAAAGTCGGCGCGGAAGTGGGCGCCGCGCGAGTTTTCGCGCGCCTGCGCTGCACGCACGATCACGCGAGAGACGGCGACGAGATTGGCCAGATTCAGCCACTCGTGCCAGGCCATGTTGAACGTGCGCTCGCGCGCCGCCGCGGGCAGTCGATAAGCGTCGAGCGATGCCGCGAGATCGTTCAATGCAGATTGCGCGCGCATCAATCCGCTCGCATCGCGCACGATGCCCGCGTCGTCCCACATCGCCGCGTAGAGCCGCTCCCGAATCGCTTCGAGGTCGCTTGCACCGCTCGCGTCGGACGACGCCATGAACGGCCGCATCGCGCGGTCGAGCGATGCGGCGAGCGCCGCGTCATCGGGCTCGCGCCACGAACCATTGCGTTGGAGTGCCTTCGCCATCGATTCGCCGGCGATGCCGCCGAACACCGTCGAGTTGGCGACGCCGTTGCCGCCGAGCCGGTTGGCGCCATGCACGCCGCCCGAATCCTCCCCCGCGACGAACAGGCCCTCGCGCTCCGTCGTGCAGTCGGTCGCGAATTCGACGCCGCCCATCATGTAATGCGCGGTCGGCACGACTTCGACCTTACCCGCCGCGAGATCGAAGCCGCAGTCGGCGCACCGTTCGACCATGCCCTTGAACTGACGGCGCACGCTGTCGGATCCCGAGATGCGCCATGCTGAGCCAGACACCGCCGTTCGGCGTCGTGCGTCCGGCGCGCATTTCCGCGAAGATCGCGCGCGACACGATGTCGCGTGTCGCGCGTTCGTCGCGCCGGTCGTAGTTGTGCATGAAGCGCGCGCCGTTCCCATCGAGCAGATGTCCTCCGGCGCCACGCAACCCCTCTTCGAGCACGGTGCCCGTCATTCGCGTGTGCGCGCCGGCCAGCAGGCCGGTCGGATGAAATTGCACCATTTCCATGTCGCGGAGCGGCAGGCCTGCGCGCAGCCCCATCGCGAGCCCGTCGCAACTCTTGTCCCCCGACGGCGTGTGAAAACGGTACATCGTCGGGCCGCCGCCGGTGGCGAGCAACACCGCCTTCGCCTGCACGAACAATGCATCGCCGCTGCGAACGTCGACCAGCAGCACCCCGGCCAGCGCTCCGTCGCGCGCTGGAATGAAATCGAGCGCGCGATGCTCTTCCAGCCGTCGAATGCCGCGAGCCCAAACCTGTTCCGCGAGCCGGTTCATGATCTCGATGCCGGTCAGGTCGCCCTTGTGCACGGTGCGATCGAACGTCTGGCCGGCGAAGGCCTTCTGGTGAATCGTTCCGTCGGGGTTGCGATCGAAAAAGCACCCGAGCTCGTTCTCCAGTTCGTGGATGCGCTCGATCGCGCCGGTGACGAGCGTCCACGCGAGATCCTGGTTCGGCAGCCACTTGCCGCCTTCGATCGTATCCATGAAATGGCGCTCGATCGAATCGCCCGCGGCGAGTGCGACGTTGTAGCCGCCCTGCACCATCCGCGTGCAGCCGCATTTCCCGAGCAGTCCCTTGACGGCGATCGTGATGTCGAGCGCCGGATCGCCCTGATGCGCGTGCAGCGCCGCGAACAGCCCGGCGCCGCCGGCGCCCAGAATCAGGACGTCGGTTCGAAGCCTCCGAACTTCCATCACACTTTGACGTTCAATGCCGCGAGTGCCGCGGCGCGCCGGTCGCGCGCCGCGTGGTCCACCGTGTCGTACAGGCTGCCGCCGTGGCTATCCATCGCGACCCGCAGTGGCCCGAAATCGCGAATGCGGAACTGCCACAGGCTTTCCGGATTCAGGTCATCGAGGTCGACGTCTTCGATCGCCTCGATCCACGTCGTTTCGAGCGCGGCCGTGCCGCCGACGATCGCCAGGTAGACACCGCCGAGCTCGCCGAATGCGGCCAGCGACGCGGCTCCCATACCACCCTTGCCGATGATGATGCGCACGCCGAGCTGCCGCATCAGCGGGCGGGTGAAGCGCTCCATCCGCATCGACGTCGTCGTGCCGATGCATACCGGCGCGTAGCCGGTTGGATGCTCCGCCGAGGCAACGACCTTTTTCACATTGGGCGCCGTGTGAATGACCGCATGGCCGTGAAGATCGAAGCGGGTGGTGCGCCCGCGGTCGAACATCGCGATCTGGGTCGCATCGCGGATGCCGAACAGTCGGTGCTGCAGCGTGACGGAGTCGTCGATCCGCAAGCGCCGGATCGTTTCCTCGGTCACCGGTGCCGAAAGCTCGTAATGCGCCATTGGCGTGTCCTGTCGTCTTCAGATGGCGATCGCCGGCACGCGATGCCGATCGATCCAGTAGGCCCATGCGACGAAGAGCCAGCCGAGGAGGCCGGTAAGCGCCAGTGCGCGCTCGCTCGGCGGCGGCGGTCCGAACACGCTCGCGAGATAGACGATCGCCAGCACGACGACGAACGCCCGGTAAAGCACGCGTCCGAGCGAATCGCGGGCGCGCGCGGCCCGCGCGTAGATCCACGCGCCGGCGCCGAACAGCGCGAATTCGACAAACAACGTCGCGGGAATGGAATTCCATAATCCTGCACCCAGTACCGGCCCGCCCGGCCATGTCGGCATGTCCGGCCGATGCGCGACGACGTCGAGCACCCAATGCGACAGCACGAGCCCGCCGAGCCACAGCGCGCCGCGCCAGTCCTTGCGCAAGCCGCCGTAGACGATGGCGAACAACGCCGCCCATCCGATGTCCGCGACCAGGCTGTGCGAGTACGGATAAGACACGAAATCGAGCGGCGTCACCGCGGTGATGCCCGGCGCGATTTCGGCATGCTCGATCCCCAGCAGCACGAAGACGGGCCAGATGCCGTCAGCCCACTGCGCGGCCATGACCGCGGTGCCGAGCGACGGCCGCGGCGCCACGCGCTTCGCGGCGAGCGCAAGGGCGAAGTGACCGAGGAACATTCGCGAACCGTTTCGGCTAGTAACCGTACGCGATGCCGGTTTCGGTGAACAGCGCGCTCGCGCGCCGCGCCGAGTGGCATTGCATGTTGACGGCGACCGGATTCATCGTGATGTGCGTCGCCGCCAGCTCCACGTGTACGGCAAACGCCGTCGCGTCGCCGCCCAGTCCTTGCGGGCCCACGCCGAGCATGTTGACCGCCCTGGACAGCTCCGTTTCGAGGTCGGCGCCTGCCGGGTCCGCGCAATGCGTGCCGAGGGGCCGCGTCGCGGCGCGCTTCGCAAGATGCACGCAGAGATCCGCGGTGCCGCCGACGCCGACACCCACGATCGTCGGCGGGCAGGTCTTTCCTCCGGCATCGAGCACGCAATCGACGACGAAGCGCTTGATCGCATCGACGCCTTCGGCGGGAATGGCCATCCGCAGCCACGAGTTGTTCTCGGACCCGGAGCCCTTCGGGATCATCTCGATGCGCAGTCCGTCGAACGCATCGCTGAAATCGATGTGGATCGAGGGCATGCCCTCGCCGCACGACGTATGCTCGTTGTGCCGCGTCAGCGGATGCACGACCGACGAGCGCAGCGGATATTCGCGGGTCGCGCGCTCGCACCCGCGGCGAATGGCCCCTTTCAGCGCAACGCCGTCGACGACGACATCGCGGCCGATCGTCACGTTGTAGATCGGCAGCCCGGTGTCCTGGCACAGCAGATTGTCGGTCTGTTCGGCAACCGCGATGTTGCGCACCATCACGCCGAGCACCGATCGCGCGGTGGCGTCGGTCTCGCGCGCCACCAGCGCGTCGAACCCGCGCTTGACGTCCGGCGGCAGCATCTTCAGCGCCCGGATGTACAGCTCCTTCGCCGTCTCTTCGACGCGAACGGGGTCTATGCGCAGTGTCATGGCTTCAAGTCATCCGATCAAGGCGAACAGCAGCGCGTACGCGAACGCCGCTGCCGCCGCGAGGGCGATGGCGGTTTTCTGCCAGTCGGCGCGCCAGCCGACGAATTCGATCAACAGCAATCGTACGCCCCCCGCGAGATGCGCGGCGAGCGCCAGCACCAGCACGGTCTCCGCGAACTTGACCGCCGGCTGCCTCGTCCAGGCCAGGAACTGATCCAGCGTCGCGGGGCGCACGAGCGCCTGCGAGAGCATGAAGAAGTGCACGGGCAGGAACAGCGCGAGCGCGATGCCCGAGACGCGATGCACGACGAACGCCCAGAACGCCGGATGACCCCGCGCCCGCGCATCGTTCCGGCGCACGGCGACGAGGGAGCGCGATGAGGATGCGGCCGTCATGTCAGGCCGCGAGCGAGCGAACGGCGTAGAGGCCGCCGCCGAGCAGCGCCAGCGCCAGAACGGCGAGCACGGTATCGGTGCCGCGACCGCGAAGGCGCAGCCACTCCTCGGCGATCGTTCGCAGTCCGAGCGGCGCGTGGATGGCGACGGCGACGACGAAGATCGCATAGAACGCCGGCCACGCGACGCTCGCGTGCATGCGCGCGACGATCGCCTCGGAGGTCAGCCCGTGGCGCACGGCATAAATGATCGTCGCGAGGTGCACGAGGACGCAGACCGCGAGCACCGCCGCCGAACCGCGCTGCAGGACGAAGCGCCACGCCGAGGCACGAACGGCGTTCACGGCGCTCCCGACGCAGCCGCGAGCGCTGCGGACAGCAACGACGATGGCACGCCTCACAGCCGTCCTTTGACGGCGGCGATCGCGACCAGACGCTTGAGTCCGGCAATCGACGCCGTCGGGGCGAGGCCCTTCGGACAGCGCTCCGTGCACGATTGATGCGTATGGCAGGCGTGGCAGCCGGCGTCGCCGGCGACCGCGCGCACGCGGGACACGCCGGCGCCGTCGCGCACGTCGTTCACGAGCGTCCAGGCGCGGTTCAGCGCCGCCGGGCCGAGGTAGTCGGGTTTCCAGCCGACGACATCGCACGACGCGTAGCAGACGCCGCAGCCGATGCATTCGATCGCCGCGTCGACTTCACGCCGCGCGGGCGACGCGGGCGCGACAATCGCAAACGCGTCGTGGCGATTCGACGTCGGCACGAACGATCCTTTTCCGGCCGCCCACTTGTCGAAGAATGGCGTCATGTCGACGACCAGGTCGCGGACGATCGGCAGGTGATTGAGCGGCGCGATTTCGAGCGGTGCGTCGCCGGCTACCGCATCGACATGCGTGCGGCAGGTCCAGCGCGCCTTTCCGTTCACCGTCATCGCGCACGATCCGCACATGCCGACGCGACACGCATAGCGATAGGCGAGGGACGGATCGACATGCCGCTGGACATGCGTGACGACGTCGAGCACCGTTTGCGACGATCGTCTCGGCACGTCGTAACGCTGCAAGCGCCCGTCGGCCGTGCCGCGCCATATCAGGACCGGAAACGTCGGTTCCGTCGTCACAGCTCGATCAATTTCAGCCGCTGCACCTTGCCCGAGGGTCCCTTCGGCAACTGGCCGACGAGGCGGAGGTAGCGCGGTGATTTGTAGCGGCCAAGCGTGCGCAGGCAGTGCGCGCGCAATTCCTCCTCCGTGCATGTCGCACCCGGCTTCACGACGACGCAGGCGAGTATCTCCTGCCCGTAAGCGGCGTCCGGCACGCCGACCGCCGCCGCCTCCAGCACCGCCGGATGCGCAAGGAGCGCCTCGTCGATTTCGCGCGGCGCGATGTTCTCGCCCCCTTTTATGATCAGTTCCTTGAGCCGGCCGGTGATGAAGTAGAAACCGTCGGCGTCGCGGTAGCCCAGGTCGCCGGTCGCAAGCCAGCCACCGGTGCGCAACGCCGACGCCGTCGCATCGGGTGCGTTGTAATAGCCCCGCATCACGTTGTCGCCGCGCAGCTCGATCTCGCCGCGTTCGCCCGGACCCAGCGGAGCGCCGGCGCGATCGACCACGCGCGCCTCGACGCCGAGGGGCTTGCCCGGCGAGCCGTACTTGCGCGCCGACGGGTCGAGCGGATTGGTGAACGCCACCGACGCGCATTCGGTGAGACCCATCGCCTCGATCACGGAAATGCCGAAGCGGGCTTCGAACGCACGGTGATGTTCGGGCGGCAGCGGCGCGGACGCGGAGCGGCCGAACCGGACGCTCCGGCATGCCGCCGCCTGTTCGGGCGTGAGCTCGGGACCGTTCAGCAGGTAGGCGATGATCGTCGGCACCATGTTGAGCCAGGTCGGGCGATGGCGCGCGACGATCGGCCACCATTGCGACACGCTGAACCGGTGCGGCATCACGATGCTGCCTCCGGACACGAGCGGCGCAACCGTGGCGATGCACTGGCCGTTGATATGGTAGAGCGGCAGCGACGAAAGCACGCGGTCGGCATTCGTCAGCGCGTGCGCGCCGGCGACGGCCCGGCCGGCGGCCAGCATGTTCGCGTGCGACAGCAGCGCGCCTTTGGGCTGCCCCGTCGTGCCGGACGTGTACATCAGCATCGCCGGATCCGCCGGGCGGATTGTCACGCCGCGGCCCGGCGCGGACGCGGGCATTTCGAGCCTGTCGGCGTCGACGACGCAAACGTCGAATCGGCCGCCGCGACTCCGCGCGATCGCTTCGAGCCGCTGCGCGTTGCCGGCGCCGGCAAAGACGATTCGGGTATCCGAGTGCGCGAGCGTGTATTCGAGCAGCGCGTCCTGCGCAATGAGATTGATCGGCGACACCACGTAGCCGCCGTACATCGAGCCTACGAAGATCGTCGCGGCGCTCATGCCGTTTTCGAGCATGAACGACACCGTGGCGCCGGGCTCGATGCCGCGGTCCGCAAGCAGCGCCCCGAGTGCGCGGCAATCGGCGCGCAGCGTCGCGTAATCGATTTCGGCCGCGGACTCCGGCGCGATCAGGAACGGTGCGAGCGGCTGACGGTCCGCATGCGCGTCGATGACGTCACGAAACGTGTTCATCGGAAGCAAAACGGCGTTTGCGCCAGGGCAATCGGCGCGCATGGCCGCTTCCGGTCACGCGCCATATTTGGCGCGGTAGCGGCCGAACAGCTCGTCGTCGGTGGGCTCGTGCACGCGCTCGGGCGCAAGCGGCCGCACGACGCGCGTGATGTTCAGGAAGTGGTGGTAGCCGAGATTGTCGGAGATGCTGTTGCGGCCCCACGTTCCGCATCCCATCGACAGCGAAAACGGCAGCGCATTATCGAAGCTTCCGCCGGTCGCGAAGCAATGCGCCTGGTTGACGATGACCCGGCAGACCGGTAGCGCCAGGCCCAGCTGCAGCGCGCGGTCGGTCGTGCGCGTATGCAGCCCGATCGAGTGGCCGGCGCCCTGGTGGCGCAGCAGCTCGACCGCCCGCGATTGTGCGGAGGCGAAGTCGGCGGCGCGGTAGAACGCCAGCACCGGCGAAAGCTTTTCGCCGGAGAACGGATGGCCGCGTCCAACGCCTGTCTCGCTGACGATCAGGAAGCGGGCGTCGCGCAACGCGGGCCGCGCAAGCCCCGCGCGCTCGGCGATGGTCGCGGCATCCTGCGCGACGAATGCCGGCGACAGCGCGCCGCCGGCGAACATCGTCCGCTCGAGTTGTGCGGTCTCGGCCGCATCGAGCAGCACGCCGCGTTGGGCTTCCATGGCGGCGAGCAGCGCATCGGCGATCGCCTCGACGGCGATCACGCTGTTCTCCGACGAGCAACTCGTCGCGTTGTCGAACGTCTTCGAGCGCGCGATCTTCGCCGCCGCGTCGCGAATGTCGGCGGTCTCGTCCACGATGACGGCGACATTGCCGACGCCGACGCCGATCGCCGGCGTACCGCTTGCATAGCCGGCGCGCACGTTCGTCGCCGACCCCGTCGCCACGACGAGATCGGCCTCGCGCATCAGCTCGAAGGTCCGCTCGCGCGTGACGGGCGCCGGCAGCTGCGCCACGAGATCGCGCGGCGCGCCGATGCGGTCGAGCTCCTCATGGACGAAGCGCAGCAGCAGGTCGAGCGTCGAATGGCCCTTCGGCGACGGCGCGAGGACGATCGCGTTGCGGCCCTTGAGCGCGTTGATGATGTTGTTCGCCGGTGTAACGGCGGGATTGGTCGACGGCGTGATCGCCGCCACGACGCCGACGGGGCGGCGCGATTTCGATCAGCCCGCGCGTCGGATCGTCGAGGATCACGCCGACCGACCGCGCGCCGTGCAGGTCGCGCAGAAGCCCGATCGTCTTGCGGCGGTTCTTGGCGATCTTGTCGGCGACGTTGCCCAGGCCCGTGTCGCGAACGGCCAACTCGGCGAGCGCGCGATTGCGCGCGGGCTCGACGATCGCCCAACCCGCCGCGACAGCCGCCTCGTCGGCCTGCGCCTGTGACCAGCGATTCGCCTGCGCTTGCGCGGCGCGCGCACGGGCCATGAGATCCGCGACGACGCTGCGCGCGTCGGATCCGCGGCCGCGCCGGGAGTCGCGTCCTTCATCGACGCCGCACGATCAACGGACGCGGTGTTGCGCGTCGTGACTGGTGGTTCATGCCGCCCATTCTACCGAACGCGCATCGCCACCATGCCGCAGTCGGGGCGAGCCACTGCCAGAGCGCTATTTCGCCGCAGTCGCCTTGTATTTGGCGAGATGGCGGACCGGCAGCGACAGCGCATCGCGGCGGAACGGGTCGCCCAGCTCGCGGGTCACCATCATTTCGAGCACCGTCGTCTTGCCATCGCGCTGCGCGGCGGCCGCCGCGCGCAGCGCCGGCCCGACGTCGGAGACTTTTTCGACGCGCATCCCTTCGGCGCCCATCGCCTGCGCGACGGTCGCCCACGATGGCTGGCGGTCGAGGTTCACGCCGATGAAGCGATTGCCGTAGAAGTCGACGTGGTTCTTCTTTTCCGCACCCCATTGCCCGTTGTTGAACACGACGGCGGTCACCGGAATGCTCTCGCGGACGCACGTCTGCAACTCGCCGAAGCTCATGCCCCATGCACCGTCTCCGACGTACGCGATCGCCGGACGGTCGGGCGCCGCGACCTTCGCGCCGACGATCGTCGGAAACGCATAGCCGCAGTTGCCGAAGCTCATCGCCGCAAACATCGAGCGCGGACGCTCGAACCGCAGATAACTGTTCGACACCGAGCAGATGTTGCCGATGTCGGTGGACACCATCGCGCCGTCCGGCATCGCGCGCTCGAGCTCGCGCAACATCTGCCGCGGGTGCATGTGGGACGACTGCGCGCTCACTTCGAGCGACCAACGGTCCGTTTCGTGCGTCCAGCCGTCGAGCTCGCGTTCCCACGCGCCCTTCTCGTCGCGCAACGTCGCAACGCGTGCGTCGCGGTTCGCGTCGCACGCGAGAGACTTGCCCGCGAGCCGGGCGACCAGCGCGCGGGCGGCGGCGCCGGCATCGCCGCAGATGCCGACCGAAATCGGCTTCACCAGGCCGAGCATTTTCGCGTCGGCGTCGATCTGAATGATCTGCGCGTCCTTCGGCCAGTAATCGAGACCGTGTTGTGGCAGCGTGCCGAACGGTCCGAGACGCGTGCCGAGCGCCAGCACGACGTCGGCCCGGGCGATCAGCTTCATCGCCGCCTTCGACCCCTGGTAGCCGAGCGGGCCGCACCACAGCGGATGCCGCGACGGGAATGCGTCGTTATGCAGATAGCTCACGCAAACGGGCGCCTGCAGCAATTCGGCGAGCGCAATCGCGTCCGCCTGCGAGTCGCCCATGATGATGCCGCCGCCGGCGAGGATCACCGGAAATTGCGCCCTGGCGAGCAGCGCGGCCGCCTGGTCGAGGCTGTTCTCGCCGCCCGCGCCGCGCTCGATCGCGAGCGGCCGCGGAATCTCGCACTCGATGTCGCCGTAGAAGAAATCGCGCGGAATGTTGAGCTGCGCGGGCCCCATCTCGAGCGTCGCGCGATCGAACGCACGCGCGGTGAGCTCGGCCATCCGCGCCTTGTTGTTCACGTTCGCCTGGAACTTCGTGATCTTCGAGAAGATCGGCAGCTGCTCCGTTTCCTGGAACCCGCCGAGACCGAGCGTCATGGATCCGGTTTCGGGCGTCACCATGACGACGTGCGAATGCGCCCAGTACGCGGCGGCGATCGACGTCACGAAATTCGTGATCCCCGGTCCGTTTTGCGCGATGCAGACGCCGTGCCGGCCCGACACGCGCGAGTAGCCATCGGCCATGTGGCCCGCACCCTGCTCGTGCGCGACCGAGATGAAGCGGATGCCCGCCTGCGGAAACAGGTCGAGCGCATCCATGTAGGCAGACCCGACGATGCCGAACACGTCGGTCACGCCCTGCGCGACGAGCGTTTCGACGAACGCCTCGGAGGGCGTCATTTTCTGGCGGCCCTGAACGGCCAGGCTCTTCGATTCGGTCATCGTGTTCATGCGTGCGCTTTCCGGTTGGTCCAGTCTCGCAATTGTGAGCCTGACTGCGAGCGGCAGCTAGTGCCAGAGACCCGCGCCGATTGAGGCCAGTGACCGTCGGCGTTGAACGGGTCAGGAGCGCGCGCAGCGCCGGTCCCAGCTTGTCGAGCTCCGCCGGGCCTCCTACAATTCGCGGGTCTCGAGGCTATGAATGATGCCAGGCGCGCCAATGCGGAGCTGGAAACCGGTAGCCGAGGCCATACCTCTGGTTCTCGATTCGCCGCACAGCGGTATGGTGGCGGCGTCTTTCGTTACGCCGATCGCGCCCCTCGAAGCGCTGCGGGGCACGTGCGACGCATTCGTGGACGAGCTGTACGGCGCCGCCCCGGAGCACGGGGCGACGTTGATCGCCGCGACGTTCCCGCGCTGGATGATCGATGCCAACCGCGCGCGCGACGACATCGATCTCGACCTCATCGACGGCGCGTGGCCGCATCGGGTTAACCCGACCGCGAAAACCCGCAGCGGCATGGGATTGCTGCGTCGACTGGCGCTGCCCGGCGTCCCGATGTACGCGCGGAAGTTCTCGGTGGCGGAAGTGGAGACGCTCCTTCGCGACTACTACGACCCTTATCACACGGCGGTGAAGCGCGCGCTCGACGCGATGCACGCGCGCTTCGGCGCCGTGTGGCATATCGATTGCCATTCGATGAGATCGCAAGGCAATGCGATGAACGAAGACGCCGGATGCGTACGGCCGGACTTCGTCGTCAGCGATCGCGAGGGGAAGACCGCCGATCCGACGTTCACGGAGCACGCTGCGCATACACTCCGCGCAATGGGATACAGCGTCAACGTCAACGACCCCTACAAAGGTGCCGAGCTCATTCGCGCCTATTCCGACCCGATGGGCCGGCGGCACAGCATCCAGATCGAGATCAATCGCCGCCTCTACATGGACGAAGACACCGTGGTCAAGCATCGGGGTTTCGACCGGCTCGCGCGCAATCTGAGTCGCCTGGTCGAGCAGGTGAGGACGTTCATACGCTCGCAGATCTCCTGACGACGGCTGATACCCGATGAACGCAACGCTTGCTGCCAATTGCCGTTGTCGTCGGCTACCGAATCGCTAGGCGAGCAGCGTCTCCGGATCGGTCCACGCGTAGCCGAGCGCATCGGCGACCGGCCGACACGTCACGTTGCCGAACGCGACATTGAGTCCCTGGCGAAGGTGCGCGTCGTCGGCAAGCGCGCGCTTCCAGCCCTTGTCGGCGAGCGCCCGAACAAACGGAAGCGTCACGTTGTTGAGCGCGAACGTCGATGTGCGCGGCACACCGCCGGGCATGTTCGCGACGCAGTAATGAACGACGCCGTCGACGAGGTATACGGGATCGGCGTGCGTCGTCGGATGGGATGTCTCGAAGCATCCCCCCTGGTCGATCGCGACATCGACGACCACCGACCCCGCCTGCATCCGTCCGATCATCGCGCGGGTTACGAGCTTCGGCGCGGCCGCACCGGCGACCAGCACGCCGCCGATTACCAGATCCGCCGACGCGACATGTCGCTCGATCGCGTCGGCCGTCGAAAATACCGTCTGTAACGCGGGCCCGTAGTGCGTCCATAACCGCTTCAGCGCGTCGACGCTGCGATCGAGCACCGTGACGCGCGCGCCCATGCCGAGCGCGATTTCGATCGCATGCGTGCCCACGACGCCGCCGCCGAGCACGACGACCTGCGCCGGCGCCACGCCGGGCACGCCGCCCAGCAGCACGCCCTTGCCGCCGTGCGGCTTCTCGAGATAGTGCGCACCGGCCTGGATCGCGAGCCGGCCCGCGACTTCCGACATCGGCGCGAGCAGCGGTAGTCCGCCCGTCGTGGACGTCACCGTCTCGTACGCGACGCAGATCGCGTTGCTCGCGATCAAGTCCCGTGTCTGATCGGGATCCGGCGCGAGATGGAGATAAGTGAACAGGATCTGCCCTGACCGCAGCATCGCGCGCTCGCCGGCCTGCGGTTCCTTCACCTTGACGATCATGTCCGACGTGGCAAAGACTTCCGCGGCGGTTGCGGCGATCGTTGCGCCTTCGTGCCGGTAGTCGGCATCCGCGACGCCGATCCCCTGCCCGGCATCGCGCTCGACGACGACGCCGTGTCCATGGTGCACGAGTTCGCGTACCGACCCGGGCGTCAGGCCGACGCGATTTTCGAGGATCTTGATTTCCTTCGGAACGCCGATGCGCATGCGCGCTACTCCATGACTTGGACGGCGGCAAGGTTACGCTTGCCGCGCCGCCGCCGATAGGGCCAGCGCGCGCGGCGGCGTGGGGTCAGCCGCCAAGAATCCGCGCGACGTCCGTCAGACGAGATTCGACGCGACCTGCCTGCAAGCGACGGCGAGCGTCGCGATGCCGGGCTCGATGCGCGACGCGTCGATCGATGCGAATCCCAATCGCGCGTAGTTGGTCGGTATCGCGTCGGTCGGATGGCTCGCGAAAAACACGTCGCCCGGTTCAATCAGCACGCCCATTTGCCCCGCGGTCTCCGCAAGGGCGCGCGTGTCCACGTGATCGGCGAAGCGCAGCCAGAACGACGACGCGCCGGCGACCGTCGTGAATGCGATGCCGGGCAAGTGTTCCGTCAGCGCTGCCGCGACGAGCTGCGAGCGCTCGGCGTACGCGTGGCGCAGTCGGCGCAGCAATGCGTCGTGATAGCCCATCGCCAGAAACAGCCCGGCGGAGCGCTCGTTGTTCGCCGGCGGATGGCGCAGCATCAGGCGCCGCAGCGCCCGCAACTCGCGGATCAGCTCGCGCTTGCCGACGACAAAGCCGATCCGGATGCCCGGCGCCAGCGTCTTGGACAGGCTGCTCACGTAGACGACATGGCCGCCATGGTCGAGGCTTTGCAGCGCCGGCTGTGCGCGCCCTTCGAAGCCGAGCTCGATTTCGTAATCATCCTCGATCAGGATGCGATCGTTCGCCTGCGCCCACGCAAGGAGCGCCTTGCGGCGGGCAAGCGGCATCGTGACGTTGGTCGGGCATTGATGCGAGGGGGTCAGATAGACGTAGTCGCAGGCGTCGAGCAAAGGCGACAGCGCAAGCCCCGCGTTGTCGAGCGGCAGCGGAACGACCTTGCCGGTGCGCGCGGCGAAGATGTTCCGTGCGTCCGGATACCCGGGATTTTCGATGCCGACGGTCGTCTTGTCGTCGACGAGCAGCGTCGCCAGAAGGAACAGCGCGTGCTGCGCGCCGACCGTGACCAGGATTTCGTCGGGCGATGCGAATACGCCGCGCCGGACCAGAAGCCGCGTCTGAATCTGCTCGATCAGCAACGGATCGTCACCGTCGATCAGGTCGCCGGCCCAGCTGCGCACTTCGGCGGCGGAGATCGCCTGCAGGCTGCACTCGCGCCAACCGGGCATCGGCAATTGTGCCGGATCGATCTGGCCGTAGATGAATGGGTACGGATAGCGCTGCCAATCGCGCGCCTTGACGATGTTGCGCTGCGCCGACACCGCGCCGCGAAAGCGCGGCGCCCAGACTGCAGGCGTCGACCTGGCGGCGCTCGGCGTGCGCGCGACGGTCGCGTGGCCCGCGACGATCTCGGGATTGACGAAGTGCCCGCTGCGGCTCTTCGTCAGCAGGTACCCTTCATTGACGAGCAGCTCGTAGGCGAGCGCCACCGTGTTCCGGGCGACGCCGAGCTGCGACGCCAGCACGCGTGTCGACGGCAGCGCGACGCCGACGGGAATGTGCCCGTCGAGAATCGCGGCGACCAGCATCTCGCGGATCTGCGCCTGCAGTCCGACCTTGCTGCGAAACGAGAGCTGAATCAGCTGGTTCCACATGGGCTAATAGGGTCGGTTAATGCGGGTCAGAGATGTAATACTCGGACGCGAATTTCTGCTAACTGGCCCACCAGCGGCCGGGTATCTGGCTCCTTGTACCGGCGGCGGTTCGGCGCTACAAAGGCATATCATTGATGCTAGCACGCGAGCCCGTGCGCTCAAACGGGGTATCGCCTTCCGGAGGTTACGATGGGTCACGCCGAATTCACGCTGCAGAACCAACCCGCGCAGAAGCCGATTTCGATGGACGAGCTCTGGATGCCGTTCACGGCCAACCGCGACTTCAAGTCCGATCCGAAAATCGTCGTCCGCGCCGAAGGCATGTACTACTGGAACGATCGCGGCGAGAAGATCATCGACGCGTCGTCGGGGCTGTTCTGCGTCGCGGCGGGCCATGGTCGCAAGGAAATCGCCGAAGCGGTGCATCGCCAGTTGCTCGAGCTCGATTTCGTCGCGCCATTCATGCGCGCGCACCCGAAGAGCTTCGAGCTCGCGTCACGTGTCGCCGAATTGACGCCGGGCGACCTCAACCGGATCTTCTTCGTCAACTCGGGTTCGGAATCGATCGACACGGCGATGAAGCTGGCGCTCGCCTATCACCAGGCCCGCGGTCAATCCGGCCGCACGATGTTCATCTCGCGCGAGCGCGCCTACCATGGCGTCAACTTCGGCGGCGTGGCGCTGTCCGGCATCGTCAACAACCGCCGCAAGTTCGGCCTCGGCGTACCCGGCGTCGCGCATATGCGGCACACGCATCTTGCGGAGAACCATTTCACGCCGGGAGAAGGCGCGCACGGTGCGGACCTCGCCGACGACCTGGCGCGCTTCGTCAACCTGTACGGCGCCGAAAACATCGCCGCGTGCTTCGTCGAGCCCATCGCCGGCTCCACCGGCTGTCTGGTTCCACCGAAAGGCTATCTCGCGCGCTTGCGGAAGATCTGCGACACCCACGGCATCCTGCTGGTGTTCGACGAAGTGATCACCGGGTTCGGACGCACGGGCCAGGCGTTCGCCGCGCAGAGCTTCGACGTCACGCCGGATATGATCACGATGGCCAAGGCGCTCACCAACGCCGCACAGCCGATGGGGGGCGTGGCCGTTTCCGAGCGGATCCACGACACGGTGATGGGTGCGGCGCAGGAAGGCGCGATCGAGTTCTTCCACGGCTACACGTATTCGGGACACCCGGCGGCGTGTGCGGCCGGGCTCGCGACGCTCGACATCTATCGCGACGAGGGGCTCTTCGAGCGTGCGCGCGAGCTGGCGCCGTACTTCCAGGACGCCGTGTTCTCGCTGCGCGGTGCGCCGCACGTCACCGACGTTCGCGGCTACGGCATGTTTGCCGCAGTCGACGTTGCCTCGGACGGCGTGCCCGGCCGGCGCGGTCACCTGTTGCAGAAAAAACTGTTCGACAATGGACTGAACCTCAAGGCCACCGGCGATTGCGCGATGCTCGCGCCGCCGCTGATCGCCGAGAGGCAGCACATCGATCAGATCGCGGACATCTTGCGCAAGACGCTGTCGGCACTTTAATCCGGCGGGCGCATTCAATCGCACCGTCGACGCGAAATTACGACCAAGGGGGCAGCATGAAACGCAATTGGGTGTTGTGGCTAGTCGCATTCGGTTTTGCCTTGACCGGCGCTACGACGGCGCTGGCGCAGAAGACGGTGACGTTCGCCTACCAGGACATGATGAATCCCTGGCGGTGGGTGCAGCAGACCGGCGAGATCGAAAAAGAAACCGGCTTCAAGATCAACTTCCGTCAGTTCGGCGGCGGCGGCGACGTGATCCGGGCGATGGCGTCGGGCGACGTCCAGCTGGGCGAGATCGGCTCGACCGGCATTGCAACCGCCATCAGCCAGGGCATGGACGTCGAGCTGTTCTGGATCCTCGAGGACATCGCGGCCGCGGAGGCGCTCGTCGCGCGGAACGGCAGCGGCATCAATTCGATCGCCGATCTGAAGGGGAAGAAGATCGCGACGCCGTTCGTGTCGACATCGCACTTCCAGCTGCTCTACGCGATGAGCAAGGCGGGCATCAAGCCGGGCGACGCGCAGATCCTCAACATGCGGCCGCCGGAAATCGCCGCGGCATGGGGACGCGGCGACATCGATGCGACGTTCATCTGGGATCCGGTGCTGACGACCGTGAAGAAGGACGGCAAGGTGCTGATGACGTCGGGCGACATCTGCAAGCAGGGTGCGTGCACTTTCGACGGACTGGTCGTCACGCGGACCTTCGCCAAGGCGAATCCCGCGTTCATGGTCGCGCTCGTCAAGGCGATTTCCAAGGCCGATGCCGACTACAAGGCCAATCCGGGCGGCTGGGGTGGCACGTCCGACAAGGCGAAGGCCGTCGCAAAATGGTCGGGCGGCAAGGTCGAGGACGTTCCGGCGTCGATGAAGCTCTATGGATTCCCGAGTCTCAAGGATCAGGCGTCGTCGATGTGGCTGGGTGGCGGTGCGAGCGGCGCGGCGTCGAAGGCGCTCACGCAACAAGCCAACTTCCTGAAGGACCAGGGGAGGCTCACCGCGGTTGCGCCCGACTACAGCAAGTCGGTGACCACCGAGTTCGTCACGGATGCGATGAAATGACGCATCGCGCGCCGGTCCCGCGCATGCTCCCGCCGGGAGCTTGCTGATCCGACGGTATTCCGCTATCGGCCCGCGCAACACGGCCCCGATTGCGCAAAGAATGCAGGCAGGCTAGGCTAGGTGTCGTACGGCGGCGTCCGGAACCCCGGCGCCGCCTTTTTCATATGATGAAGCGCAGATGACGACGCTCGACATCCGCCATCTCGGCGTGCGCTATGCCTCCCAGGGCGGCATCGTCGAAGCGCTGTCCGACGTCAACCTGACGATGCGCGAGGGCGAATTCGTCGTCGCGATCGGCGCATCGGGATGCGGCAAAACGACGCTCCTGAACTGCATCGCCGGCTTTCTGCCCGCGACCGACGGCGCGATCGAACTTGACGGCAAACCGGTGATCGGCCCGGGCGCGGATCGCGGCGTCGTATTCCAGAAGCACGCGCTGATGCCCTGGCTCGACGTCGTCTCCAACGTCGAGTTCGGGCTGCGGATGCGCGGCGTGGCGCCCGCCGAGCGGCGGCGCATGGCGCTGGAGAAGTTGCGCCTCGTCGGCCTCACGGATTTCGCCGACCGCGCGATCTACGAGCTGTCCGGTGGCATGCAGCAGCGCGTCGGGATCGCGCGCGCGCTCGCATCGGACCCGCAAGTGATGCTGATGGACGAGCCGTTGGGTGCGCTCGACGCGTTTACGCGCGAATCGATCCAGGAGCTGATCCTCGAGGTGTGGCACCGGACCGGCAAGATGATGTTCTTCATCACGCACTCGGTCGAGGAGGCGCTGTTCCTCGCGACGCATCTGGTTGTCATGACGCCAAGACCGGGGCGCATCTCGCACGAATACCGGGTCGAGTTCGGCCGGCAATACATCGCGACGCACGATGCCCGCGCGATCAAGTCGTCGCCCGAATTCATTCGCGTTCGCGAGGAGGTGCTCGCGGTGATCCATCATCGCGAACCGGCCGTCGGAGCGATTGCCGCATGAGTGCGGCCCCCGACGCCGTGCGCGCAGACGCCGGCGCGCGACGGCCCGCACCGGCGGCAAAGGTCAGGACGTCGCGGTTCACGACGCCCGGCGAAGGACCGACGTCGCTCATCAGCGGCGTCACGATCGTCACGCTCCTGGCGCTATGGTGGCTCGCGAGTCACTTCCGCTGGGTGCCGCCGCTGTTCCTGCCTACACCTGAAGTTGTCGCGCAGCGGCTCTATGAATCCGCGACGGGCCAGCTGACCGATGCGCCGCTGGCCGAGCATTTCGGCTGGTCGATGTTTCGCGTGTTCACCGCGTTCTTCGCCGCGTGCATCACCGCCATTCCGGTCGGCATCGTGATGGGCGTGTCGCGGATCGCTCGCGGCATCTTCGATCCGCCGATCGAGTTTTACCGCCCGCTGCCGCCGCTCGCCTATCTGCCGCTGATCGTCATCTGGTTCGGCATCGACGAGCTGTCGAAAGTGCTGCTGATCTATCTCGCGTGCTTCGCACCGCTTGCGATGAGCGCGCGGGCCGGCGTGCGCTCGGTGTCGCAGGAGCAGATCCACGCTGCGTATTCGATGGGGGCGACGAGGCAACAGGTGATCTGGCATGTGGTCGTACCGGCCGCGATGCCCGAGATTCTCACCGCCATGCGCATCGCGATCGGCTTCGGCTGGACGACGCTGGTCGCAGCGGAGATGGTCGCCGCCAACAAGGGTCTGGGGCAGATGGTGCTGAACGCATCGAACTTCCTGCGCACCGACATCGTCATCATGGGGATCATCGTCATCGGCGTGGTCGCGTATCTGTTCGATCTGCTGATGCGCTACATCGAGCAGCTGGTCGTCCCGTGGAAGGGCAAGATCTGAAAGCCATCAGATAAGCTGCGGCGCGACGCTTCCAAAGACGGCTTCCCGCTTGATCCCTGCAAAGAGCAACAGGAATTCGTGTCTCCGCTCACGCTGAAAATCTTCCCGTTTCTGGCCTGGCGCCACCGCGTCAACCGCGAGACGCTGCGCGCCGACGCCTTGGCGGGGCTTGTAGCTGCCGTGCTGGTGTTACCGCAAGGCGTGGCGTTTGCCACGCTTGCGGGCATGCCCCCCGAATACGGCCTCTACGGCGCGATGCTGCCCGCCGTCGTCGGCGCGTTGTGGGGCTCGTCGTGGCACCTGATGTCCGGCCCGACGAACGCGACCTCGCTGATGGTGTTCGCGACGGTAAGCGCGCTGGCTGCGCCATTCACGCCGACCTACGTGGCCATCGTGCTGACGCTGAACCTGATGGTCGGCCTGATCAAGCTCGGGCTGGGCGTTGCGCGGCTCGGATCACTCGTCAATTTCATTTCCACTGCCGTGGTCGTCGGCTTCACCGCCGGCGCAGGCTTGCTGATCGTCGGCGCGCAGCTGCGCAACTTCTTCGGCATCGAGATCCCGCAGGAGCCGAGCTTCATCGCGGCCATTCGCGATTTCGTCACGCACCTGGACGAAACGAATTTCGCGGTCCTCGCGGTGGGTCTCGTGACGTTCATCGCGGCGCTCGCCGGGAAGCGCTGGTTGCCGCGGGTCCCGTACATGCTGACGGGAATCGTGCTTGGCGCGCTGTTCGCCTGGCTGCTCGGGACCTTCGGCATCGCGCACGTGCCGACGATCGGCGCACTCCCCTCCGCCGTGCCGCCGCTTTCGGCGCCCGATTTCACGTTGCGCACATGGCAGACGCTTGCGCCGATCGCGCTGGCACTGACGGTCATCGGGCTGTCGGAAGCCATCTCGAGCGCGCGAGCAGTCGCCCTCAAGTCCGGACAGCGGATCGACGGCAACCAGGAATTCATCGGGCAAGGTCTGGCGAACATCGTCGGCGCGTTCACGTCGAGCTATCCGACGTCGGGGTCGTTCAATCGCACCGGCGCGAACTACGAAGCGGGCGCACGCACGCCGCTCGCGTGCATTTTCTCCGCCGTCCTGTTGCTGGCGATCCTGCTGCTGGTCCGCCCGCTGGCGACGTTCCTTCCGGTGGCGTCGATGGCCGCCGTCCTGTTCATCGTCGCATGGGGACTGATCGACGTCGCGCGCGATGCGCCGCATCTGGCGCACGAGCCGCGCCGACGGGCTGACGCTCGCCGTGACGCTCGTCGCGACGCTGACGATCCGCCTCGAGGTCGCGATCCTCGTGGGCGTGCTGGTGTCGCTGCTCGTGTACCTCAACTGGGCCACGCATCCGCAAGTGTTGCCGGTCACACCCGATCCCGCGAGTCAGCGACGCTTCCGGCGGGTGCGCGCCGATTCTCCGCTGTGCCCGCAACTGGACATCCTGCGGATCGACGGCGCGCTGTTCTTCGGATCGGTCGAGCACATTCGCGACGAGATCGACGCTGCGCGCGCGGCGCGCCCGGCTACCCGGCACCTGCTGCTGATCGGAGCCGGCGTCAACCTGATCGACAGCGCGGGCGGCGAGCTTCTCGGCGCATCTCGCGCAGTCGCTGCGCGAAAGCGGCGTCACGCTTTACCTGTGCAAGCTCCGGCCGGAAGTGCTCGCGCTCCTTGCGCGCGGCGGCTACCTCCAGCAGATTGGCGAAGATCGCGTCTTCGCAACGAAGGACCAGGCGATCGCGGTCATCTACCGCAAGCTCGACGCAGCGAAGTGCGCAGCCTGCGCGGCGCGCATCTTCTCAGAGTGCCAGGTCACGCTGCCCGACGGCAGCCTGCGCGAGCAGCCGCGGCCGGAGCTGACGCTGACGCCACGCGCGTGACCGGCGGTCAGCCGCCCTTCCTGACGCTTCGCACGCGCAGCGTCGGCATCGCCGCGATGACCTTCGCGCCGGCGACGCAATCGACGAAATAGCGCGTGCGCCCGCCGATGTCTTCTTCGACGAGGCCGTGGATGTCGGTGTCGAAGCCCGGGAAGCGCTCGTTGAAATCGCGCGCGAACTGCAGATACTTGACGATCTGACGGTTGAAGCGCTCGCCGGGAATCAGCAGCGGAATGCCCGGCGGATAAGGCGTCAGCAGGACGCCCGTCACGCGGCCCTCGAGGTCGTCGATCTCCACCCGCTCGATTTCGCGGTGCGCCATCCGCGCGAACGCGTCGGCGGGCTTCATCGCCGGCTCGAGGTTCGACAGGTACATCTCGGTCGTCAGGCGGCCGATGTCGTTCGCCTTGTAGATGCCGTGGATGCTGTCGCACAGGTCGCGCAATCCGATCTTTTCGTAGCGCGGATACGCCAGCACGAATTCGGGCAGCGCGCGCCACAGCGGGTGGTTGCCGTCGTAATCCGTTTGAACTGCTGCAGCGCGGTGACGAGCGTGTTCCAGCGGCCCTTCGTGATGCCGATCGTGAACATGATGAAGAACGAATAGAGCCCGGTCTTCTCGACGATCACGCCGTGCTCGGCGAGATACTTGGTGACGATGGCCGCGGGAATGCCCTGGTCGGCGAAATCGCCCGACACGTCGAGCCCGGGGTGAGCACCGTCGCCTTGATCGGATCGAGCATGTTGAAACCGGGTGCCAGGTCGCCGAACCCGTGCCACTTGTCTTCGGCGCGGATCATCCAGTCCTCGCGGTCGCCGATGCCCTCCTCGGTCAGCTTGTCGGGCCCCCAGACCTTGAACCACCACGAATCGCCGTACTCGTCGTCGACCTTGCGCATCGCGCGACGGAAATCGAGCGCTTCCATGATCGACTCTTCGACCAGCGCCGTGCCGCCGGGCGGCTCCATCATCGCCGCCGCGACGTCGCACGACGCGATGATCGCGTACTGGGGCGACGTCGACGAGTGCATCAGGTACGCCTCGTTGAAGCGATGGCGGTCGAGCTGGCGCGTCTCGCTGTCCTGAACGAGGATCTGCGACGCCTGCGACAGGCCCGCGAGCAGCTTGTGCGTCGATTGCGTCGAGAAGATCAGCGCGTCCCTCGAGCGCGGGCGGTCCTTGCCGATCGCGTGCATGCCGCGGTAGAAATCGTGGAATGACGCATGCGGCAGCCACGCCTCGTCGAAGTGCAGCGTGTCGATCCTCGTCGACAGCAGGTCCTTGATCGTGTCGACGTTGTAGAGGACGCCGTCGTACGTGCTCTGCGTGATCGTCAGGATCCGCGGCTTGGTCTTCACGTTGCGCGCGAACGGATGCGCGCGGATCTTCCTTTCGATGTTCTCCCAGCGGAACTCTTCCATCGGGATCGGCCCGATCATGCCCATGTTGTTGCGCGTCGGCGTCAGGAAGACCGGAATGGCGCCCGTCATCGTGATCGCGTGGAGGATCGACATGTGGCAATTGCGGTCGACGACGACGACGTCCCCCGGGCGCCACGTTGGCATGCCAGACCATCTTGTTCGACGTCGACGTGCCGTTGGTGACGAAAAACAGCTCGTCGGTGTTGAAGATGCGCGCCGCATTCCGTTCGGAGGCGGCGACCGGGCCGGAATGGTCGAGCAATTGGCCGAGCTCGTCGACCGAGTTGCAGACGTCGGCGCGCAGCAGGTTCTCGCCGAAGAACTGATGGAACATCTGCCCGACCGGGCTTTTCAGGAATGCGACGCCGCCCGAGTGGCCCGGGCAATGCCACGAATACGATCCGTCGCTGCGCGTAATGGACCAGCGCGCGGAAGAACGGCGGCGCCAGGGAGTCGAGATACGTGCGCGCCTCGCGCAGGATATAGCGGGCGACGAACTCCGGCGTATCCTCGTACATGTGGATGAAGCCGTTCAGTTGCCGCAGGATGTCGTTCGGGATGTGCCGCGACGTCCGCGTCTCGCCGTGCAGGAACACCGGGATCTCCGCGTTGCGGAAGCGGATTTCCTCGACGAACGCGCGCAGGCTCGCGAGCACCGACCGCGTCTCCTCCGGTGATCCGGCGCCGAATTCCTCGTCATCGATCGACAGGATGAACGCCGATGCGCGCGACTGCTGCTGCGCGAGGCCGGCGAGGTCGCCGTAGCTCGTCACGCCCGAGGACTTCCGTCCCTTCGCTTTCGATTGCGCGCGCCAGCGCGCGGATGCCGAGCCCGCTGGCGTTCTCCGAACGGAAGTCCTCGTCGATGATGACGACGGGAAAGCGAAATTTCATCCGAGCACTCCTCGTGAGGGATCAGAGCCGTAATACTTGCCTGGAACCGACGGCCAAGTATTACGGCTCTGACCCCAATAGACTGGCGGGCGCGCCAAAGTTCCGCCCGCGGCCGCGTTCGTCGCGGCGCATTTTGTCCGGGCCGCATCGTGCGCCGCCCCGCCCCGGCGCGCGAGCAATTTTCGTGTCACCCGTTGGCGACAGCGATCAGGGCGGCCCAGCCGAGCAACGCCACGCCGAGCGGCGTGCGCAGGCGTCGCCCCACGGGCAGGTTCTTCTCGGCGGCCATCGCGGCCGCCAGCACCAGCATCCAGCCGAGGTTGCCCATGCCGACGACGAACATCAGCAGCATCAGCGCCCAGCAGCAACCGACGCAGAACACGCCGTGGTCGACGCCGAGTCGCAGGCCTCGCGCGACGGCGCGCCGGCCGCGCCAGCGCGCGCTGACGAATCCGAACGGCGTGCGGCATCTGCTCCAGGCAGCGATACTTGAGCGCGCTGAACTGGAATAGCCCGGCGCCCGCGATGACCAGGCGCGCCGACGACCCAGCCGTGGCCGAAGCAGCCAACCGGACAGGCCGCGACCCGAGCGCAACGCGGCATCGAGCGCCGTGCGCGACGAGGCCGAACGCGAACCACGCGAGCGCAGTAACCGGCAGACGAGCGCCGCGACGAGCCGTGCCGGCGTCGGGCGCGGCTGCCGATGATGCGGCGGAAGATCGCGAGCAGCGGCAGCGTCGTCGGCAGCATCATCGCCGCGATCATCAGGACCCAGGCCACCGCATACAGCGAGCGCCGGCACGATGCGTCGCCCGCCGGGAGGGTGCGGCACAGTGCGGCCAGCGCACGCGAGGTCGCCCCATGTGCCGTGATCGAGCTAGCGGCGCCACGGACTGGCGCTCCATCCCGCCAGCGCGAGCCACGCGAGCGCGATCAGCGCAACGACCAGCGCGAGCGACACGCGCGCATGCGGCGCGCTCGCCGCGCGGCGCCGCGGTCCTGCGTGAATATCCGGCGTCATGCGCGCGGCGATCGGCCGCCCGGCCGCGAATGCGCCGGATCGCGGGAAGCCGTCAGGCGTCGAAGACGAACACGCTCTGCAGCGCGTTGTGGCCCTTGATGTTCAGGTCGATGCCGAGCTTGCGCGTTCTTGGAGCGATAGCTCGGCGCCTTGCCGACGAACACCGGCGCGCCCGGCACCGTCGAGAAGACCGTGTCGGTAAGCGTCGTGGCGCCGCCCGTCGCGCCCTTGTAGGGCTCGAGCTCGGCGTAGCCGGCGTCGCCGACCTTGAGCGTTCCCTTGCCGCCCTGAACGTCGAACGTTATCGGCACCTTCTCCACCGACACGACTTCGCCGACGAGCTTGACGAGGTCGCGCGACCGGCCCGCCCAGCTTGCCGGTGTAGACGTCGAGTATCGCCTGTTCCTGCGCGGGGTGACGCGTTCGTCCAGGTAGACGGCGGCGCGCCAGTTGCCCTGCAGGATGTTGCCGGGAACATGCGCGATCAACGCGATCGTGCGGCCCGACACGTCGACGCCGTTGATTTTCCCCTGATCGAAATGCCACGCGACGATCGTGTCGCACGTGCCGTTATCGGGGTCTTCGCCGATCCAGCAAGGACAAAGAACACGGCAATTGCACACTTCCAGTAAACGCCCTTCGAGCTGATATCCCATGATCGACTCCCTTCACGTCCGGGTATGTTTTCTCCGCCGCCCTGGTTCCCTGCGGCGCGTTCCATGCTACGCCGGGTACTCTCCCGTCACCATACGTAATATTCAGCACGACGGACCCCTCCGGGCTCCGCTCGAACTTTCGAACCGGGCTCCGATCAATCGTTTATCCACCGACCCGGCGCAGCGCATGTCCGGTGGATGATATTCCGCGCCGCACGGCACGTACTGCATTTGCGACAAATGAAACAATTGTTCGGAGGTGAACATGGAAAAGTCGAGCGTTGAAGTGGATTTGCTCATTGTCGGCGCGGGTCCCAGCGGACTGGCATTGGCCGCCGAACTCAAGCGCCTGGGCGTGTCGGCCCTGATCGTCGACAAGCAGCCGGCCGGCGCCAACACGTCCAGGGCCTGCGTCGTTCACGCGCGCACCCTCGAGGTCCTGGAACGCCTGGAGGTCACCGCGCAATTGGTGCAGGAAGGGGTGAGGGTTCCGATATTCCGGATTCGCGACCGCGATCGCTCGCTGGTCACGATCGATTTCGCGGGGATCGCCAGCGCCTATCCATTCACGCTGATGTATCCGCAGGACCGGACCGAGCGTTTGCTTCTTGCCACGCTTGAAAAGCTCGGCGGCGCCGTGGAGCGACCCGTGGAGTTCATCGGGTTCGAGTCCGATGGGACGGACATCGTCGCGACACTTGAGGCCGACGGACAGCCGCGACGCGTCAGAACCCGGTGGCTGGTCGGATGCGACGGCATGCACAGCAAGGTGCGGGAGCAGGCAGAGATCCCGTTCAAGGGCGCGGCCTATGAGCAAAGCTTCGTCCTGGCCGACGTTCACATGGACTGGCCGTTGAGCCGCGACGAGGTAACGCTCTTTTTCTCGCCGAAGGGGCTGGCCGTCGTCGCGCCGCTGCCCGACGACCACTTCCGTATCGTGGCGACGGACGATGTCGCGCCGGAGATCCCCTCCGCCGAGTATGTCCAGGCGCTGCTCGACGCTCGCGGCCCGGCTGTCGAGCCCGCCCGTATTCGGGACCTGGTCTGGAGCTCGCGCTTCCGGATCCATCATCGCGTCGCGACCAGTCCTCGAAAGGGACACGTCCTGTTGTGCGGCGACGCCGCGCATGTCCACAGCCCGGCCGGGGGACAAGGCATGAACACGGGCATCCAGGACGCCATTTCCCTTGCCCACGTTCTCGCCGATACGCTGGCAGATGGCGATGAGGCTCGGCTCGATGAATGGGCCGCGGCGCGCCATCGGATCGCAACCGATGTGGTTGCGCTCACGGATCGAATGACCCGGATGGCGACGATGAAATCGCCTCTGGGCCAATCGCTGCGCAATGCCGCCATCGCATTCGCGGGCCACGTCCCGCCGGTCCGCGCAGCGATTGCGCGCACGCTTGCGGAGCTCGATGCCCGCTGATTCGCGGCTTGTCAGCGGTTGCCGCCCGCAAGTCGGACGGCCTCGGGGCGCGCGCGCAGCCGTGCCATCGCCCACACGCCGACGGCCGGTCCGATCGCGAGCGGAACGAACGCGTAGCGCCAGCCCATCGCCGCCACGAAATGCGGCATCAGGTGGATCGTCACGAGCGTCAGCGTGAATCCGAGCGCGGTTTGCAGCGTCAGCATCGTGCCGACGCGGGAGGGATCTGCGAGTTCGGCGATCGACGCCGAAAATTGCGCCGAATCGGCGACGATGCTGATGCCCCACACGATGCAGACGATGAGGAGCGCCGTCGGATCGCCGCCGTACAGCAACCCGATCGACGCGGCGCAGCTGCCGCTCACCGCCATCGCAATGATCGTGAGCGTCGTGCGTCCCAGCCGGTCGGCGAGCAGCCCGGCGCCGACGCAGCCGATCGCGCCGGAGGCGATCGTCGCGAATGCAGCCAGCTTGGCGGCGAGTCCCGCAGACGCCGACGGCATCGTCAGCGCGAAGCTCGCGTTCAGAAATACGCCGATCCACGCCCACATCGCGTAGAGCTCCCACATGTGGCCCAGATAGCCGAGGTTCGCAAGCCGCAACGGAACATCGCGCCACGCGGTCAGCACGGCGCCCGGATCGATGCGCGGCGACGGCGCACGATTGGGTCCGACGCCGGCAGCGCCGATCAGCAGCGCGGCCGCCGATGCCGCGACCGATGCGCTGGCGAGCGGCACGCGCCAGTCGACGCCGCCGAATGCATTGAACAGGTACGGCGACGCCGAGCCGAGCGTCAGCGCGCCGACGAGGATGCCGACCATGAGTCCCATGTCGCCCTTGGCCCAGGTGGCCGCGAGCTTCATGCCGATCGGGTACACGCCGGCCATCGAGATCCCCGTGATCGCCCGCAGCGCAAGCGCGGTCCACGACGCCGGGTTGACGACGAGGAGTCCCGCGTTGGCGATCGCGCCCAGCGCAGCGGACACCGCGAACAGATGCCGCGGATCGATGCGGTCGGCGAGACCGAGCAACGCGCTGACGACGCAGCCGACGACGAACCCGAGTTGTACGCCGCTCGTCAGTGCCGCCTGCGTGAACGGCGACAGGTGGAATTCGGCCGTCAGCGCAGGCACCACCGCCGACGCCGAGAACCACAGCGACATCGCGGCGACCTGACACGCCGCGATCAGCACGATCGAGAACGTTTTTGATTGCGCCCGCCAGCCGGGTACCATCACGCCTCCTGTCGTCCAAGGCCGGCGCGCGGCCCTGCAGCTCATCCGGCCGCTACCGTGATCGGGCCCGTTCCCGCCGCTTGCCATCCTGCGCAAGGCGAATCATATGGCACTCAACCTCTTCAGCCGCCTGATGCCGCCGGAAGCAAGCTTTACCCGGCTGTTCTGCGAGCAGGTGCGATGCATCGAGCAGGCAGCGCAGGAGCTGCGCGACATGGTGGATAAACGACAGGTGAGCGTAGATGCGCACGTCGCGTCGATCCGCGCGATCGAGATGGCCGCCGACGCCGTCGCGCGCAAGATCTTCATCGGCGCCAACCGCACGTTCAACGCGCCGATCGACCGCGAAGATATCCTCGCGCTCGCCCATGACCTCGACGACGTGCGTCGACCTGATCGAGGACACGGCGAAGGGCATCCAGCGCTACGCGATTGCGGAATTTTCGCCCGAAATGCGCAAGATGGCCGATGCGGTCGTCGACAGCGCGGAGGTGCTGAAGGAGGTGATGCCGTTCCTCGATTCGATCACGCGCGACCACAAGACGATCTTCGCGCTGTGCGAGCAGATCGGCCAGATCGAGGAGCGCGCCGACGAATCGTTCGACGCCGGGCTGACGCGCATCCGCGCGCGACGTGCGCGGCGGCGAGATCGACACGATCGGCTACATCGATCGCAAGGAGCTCTACGAGCTGATCGAGCACGTCGTCGACAAGTGCGACGACGTCGCCAACGCCATCCAGTCGATCACCGCCAAGCACGTCTGAAGCCGCGGCCGATGCCGTATGCATGCCGCCGGACGCGGCCGCGCTCCGTCGTCCGTGCTCGTCGCGCTGATCGCCGTCGCGCTGCTGTTCGATTTCCTGAACGGCCTGCACGACGCCGCCAACTCGATCGCGACCGTCGTCTCGACGCGCGTGCTGCGGCCGCAACACGCGGTGGCCTGGGCGGCGTTCTTCAACTTCATCGCGTTCGCCGTGTTCGGCCTGCACGTCGCGCAGACCGTCGGCACCGGGCATCGTCGACGCCGGCGTCGTCGACGGCCACGTCATCTTCGGCGCGTCTGACCGGCGCGATCGTCTGGAACGTCCTCACGTGGGGGCTCGGGATTCCGTCGAGCAGCAGCCACGCGCTGATCGGCGGACTGGCCGGCGCCGGCATGGCCAAGGCCGGACTGGTCGCGGTCGTCTTCGGCGGACTCGGCAAGACGGCGCTCGGCATCGTGCTGTCGCCGCTGCTCGGATTCGTGCTCGCGCAATTGCTGGTCGTCGCTCGTGCAGTGGACGAATCTCGGCGCTCGACGCCGTTCGCGGTCGACCGCCGCTTCCGCGTCCTGCAGCTCGTTTCCGCATCGCTCTATTCGCTCGGGCATGGCGGCAACGACGCGCAGAAGACGATGGGCATCATCGCCGTGCTGCTGTACTCGCAGGGCATGCTCGGCGGCGCGTTCCATGTGCCGTTCTGGGTCGTGCTCAGCTGCCAGGCTCGCGATGGCGCTCGGCACGCTGTTGGGCGGCTGGAGAATCGTGCACACGATGGGCTCGCGGATCACGCATTTGAAGCCGATCCAGGGCTTCTGCGCGGAAACCGGCGGCGCGATCACGCTGTTTCTCGCGACCGGACTCGGCGTACCGGTTTCAACGACGCATACGATCACCGGCGCGATCATCGGCGTCGGCGCCGCGCGGCGCACCGCCGCCGTGCGCTGGCGCGTCGCGCAGCGCATCGTCGTCGCATGGATCGTCACGCTGCCTGCGGCGGGGTTGATCGGCGCGGCGGTCTACGCGATCGCAAGCCGTTTCCAGCCGGGTTGACCCGCCGGTGGCTCACTCGGACGCAGCCGACCACGAGTCATCGCCCGTGCCGGCAGGCGGCGCCGCCGCGATGCCGGGCTTGCTGCGTTGAAGGGCGACCGTTTCCGGCTGCGCAGCCTGCAGACGCATCGGCGGCAATCCGCGAAGCACCAGTTCGAGGTCGTCGACGACCATCGCGCCGATCGCTTTCAAAGCCGAGTCGAGACCGCCCGCCCGATGCGCCGACAACAGGATTCCCGGCGCGCGACGGATGGGATCGCCAGGCGCGACCGGCTCATCCGGAAAGACGTCGACGGCCGCTTCGATCAAGCCGCTCGCCGCCGCATTGCGCAACGCCTCGAAATCCACGACGTCGGCGCGACTGAGCAGCACCAGCTTGCTGCCGGGTGTCATCCGCGCGAGTTCCGCGGCGCCGATGCAATGCCGATTGTCGCGGGTCAGCGATGCGAGTACGAGCACGACGCGCGATCGCGCGAAGACTTCGGGAAGCGATGCGGGAATTCCGCCGTGCTCGACGATGACCGCGCCCGGCAGCCACGGATCGTGGACGCGGATCCGGCAGCGGAACGGCGCGAGCAACGGCATCAGCGCGCGTCCGACGTTACCGAACCCGACGATGCCGACGTCCGCGTCGAACAGCGACGTCGCCTCCCGGTTGCCGCGCCAGCCGTAGGCTTCGTCCCCGCTGCGGAATGCGCGGTCGGCGCGCGTCACGCCGCGCAGGAGATCGAGCGTCAAGGCCAGCGCATATTCGGCGACGGGGGATGCGAAGGCGGGCGCCGCGACGGCGATCCGGATGCCGTGCCGAAAGCAATATTCGTAATCGACGTTGGGAAGGAAATTGCCCTCGACGTTGAATATCGCGCGGAGCGCCGTCGCCTGCTGCAGTCGCGCCGCCGGCATCGGCGTCTGTCCGAGGATCGCGCAAACGCGCGGCAGGCACTCGTCGACGACCGTCGAATCGACCGCACCGGAATCGGTCGTGACGACATCGGCGAGATCCTGCAAGCGCTGCCAGTCGGCTGGCGCGAAGATCATCGCGCGCGTTCGCGGATGCGGATCGAGCAGGACGAGCGGCTTCGGCATCGGGATCATCCCGCAGATGGAGTGATCCGCAGCGGCTCGGGCAACGTCACGTTCTGCGCCCGGAAATACAGGCGCATGACCATGACCTCGGAGCGACCCACTCCCGGCTTTTCCGCCCGCAGCTGAATGTTGTGCGAGCGGTTGTCGGTGAACTCGAAGCTCCCATCCTGCCGCGTGAGCGTTTTCCCGCGGTCGGAATTGGTCGTGAAGTTCTGCTCCATCATCGTGACCGTCGCGCCGGCCAGCGGTCGCCCGTCGGGACCGAGCACCTCGCCGCGTACGATGCCGTCATCGTGGGTCGCCACGTACATGTTCCAGCCGATGACGGCGATTGCGACCGCGAGCGGAACGGCGACGAAGCGATGGCGGACCACGCGCAGCAGCGTCGAAGCCATCGATCAGCCCTTCGTCGCCCCGGAGGTGAGCCCGCGGATGAATTCCTTCTGCGCCATCAGGAACAGCAGGATGCCCGGGGCGAGCACCATGATGCAGAACGCATAGAGCGCGCCCGTCGTGTTTTCGTGATAGCTCAGGAAGCGGGACAAGCCGAGCGGCAGTGTCTGCATCAGCGGATCGCGGACGATGATCAGCGGCCACAGGAAGTTGTTCCACGACCAGATGAACGACAGCACGACGTTGGTGGCGACCGCGGCGGTCGACAGCGGAAGCATGATCTTGCGGATGATCTGCAATTCGGACAGGCCGTCGATGCGGGCCGCGTCGATCAGCGAGCGCGGAACCGCCTCGAAGCTCGCCTTGTAGACGAAAATGCAGACGATCGTCGAAAACGTCGGCAATGCGAGTCCGAGATAGCTGTTCAGCAATCCGAGTCTCGCCGTGATCAGGTACGCCGGCACGATCGTCGTCTGGAACGGGATCATCATGCAGGACAGCAGCACGGTGACGACGGCACCGCGACCGCGGAAGTGATGCGTCAGCGCATAAGCGGCCAGCGCATTGAAGACCACGTTGGCCGCGATCGAGAGTACGGACACGACGACGCTGTTCAGCAGGTAGCGCGGGAACGGTATGTAGTACCAGACGTCGACGTAATAGAAGAGATGCGGATGGACCGGAACGATGCTCGGCGGATAGACGAAGATGTTTTCGCCCGTCAGGCTCGTTTTCAGCACCCAGTAGAACGGCAGCAGCATGCAGAGGCTCACCGCGAGCAGCGCCAGGTGCAGCGTTGCATGCTTCCACGCGCGAGTGCGCGCTGCTCTCATCGGACGACCACCAGCGCCCGCGGCGCTGCCTTGGGACGGCCCGGCGGCGCTCATCCGTTCTCCACCGCTCCGGCGTCGCCGCCGGCAAGGCGGTTGCCGGCCCACGTGAGCGTCACCAGCAGCACGAATTGCACGATCGTGAGCGCAGCCGCGTAGTCGATCCGGGACAGCTCGAAGGCCGCCTTGTAAATGTACGTGATCAGCAGCTCGGAACGGTGGCTCGGCCCGCCTTGCGTCATGACGTAGACCAGATCGAAGCTCGTGAACGACGTCATGATCCCGATCACGAACGCGAGGAACAGCGACGGGCGCAGCAGCGGCAGCGTGATGCGGAAGAATTGCCGCCGCGGGCTCGCGCCGTCGATCGATGCCGCCTCATACAGATTCTGTGGAATGCTTTGCAGCCCCGACAGCAGGATGATCATGTAGAAGCCGAGAATCTGCCACACGTTGGCGATCAGGACGGATGGCAGCGCCAGCTCGAACGACTGCAGGAACGGCAGCGGTGCGTCGATCACGTGCAGCGACCGCAGGATGAAATTGAACAGCCCGACCTTCTCGTCGTACATCCACCGCCAGATGATGCCGACCGCCACGGTCATCAGCGGATACGAGAGGAATACGATCGTCCGATAGATGTCACGACCGCGAATGCCGGTGTTCACCATCAGCGAAATGGCAAGCGCGACCACGATGCCGACCGGCGCACTGGCCATGAACAGCAGCGTGTTGACGAGCGACCTCCAGAACACCGGATCGCCGGCCATCTCGCGATAATGGTCGATGCCGATCCACCGGGCGGGCGCAAACAGCGAAAATGCCTGCAGCGACAGCACGGCGTTCCACACCAGTGGCAGGATCCGGTACAGGAAGAACACCGCCAGCGACGGCAGCAGAAACACCCAGACCAGCAGGATCTCGCGCCTGCGGCGCGCGCCGGCGCGCGGCTGGCTCGATCGCCCGCGCGCCGCGCCGAACGTCCGATTCGATGCGGCGCCGGGCCCGGCGGCCGTTGCCATGACGGCGGGCGAAGCGTTACTGACCCAGCACGCGATTGACCTTGAGCGCCGCTTCCTTCAGCGCTTCCGATGCCGGCATGCGGCCCAGTACCGCGTTCTGGATCTCCGGATACAGCGCCTCCTTGACGCGCGAATCGTTGGCGAGAGGCCAGTTGCCGGTCAGCTTGTCGGTCTGCTCGACCTGCGTCTGCAGCACGGCCGCGGCCAGCGGATCGTCTTTTTTCATCTGGGCGAGCAGCTTCGCGTCGGAGGCGATGTTGCCGGTCAGGACCTTGCGGCGCGCGCTCAATTTTTCCGTCCAGTTTTCGCTCGTCACCATCTTCAGGAACTGCCACGCGATGTCGGGATATTTCGAGCCCTTCGATATGCCGAGGCCGTGCGAGTTGGGCGTCGACCATCCGCCCGGCGCCTGCGCGACGCCCAGCGTATCCGCGTTGACCCACGGCGCCTGGCCGCGAATGAAAAAGAACGCCGGCGAATGCGCGAGCAGCATGCCGACGTTGCCGCCCGCGAATGCTCCGTTCGGCTCGACCCAGCGGCCGGTCCACGAGATCTTGTTGATGCTGCCGCCGTTCGTCGCCTTCGCGAGCGCGTCGAGCACCTGCACGCCTTTGGGCGTATCGAAGGCGGCCTTCTTGAGATCGGGGGACAGCAGATCGACGCCGTTCATCTTGAACAACGGCCAGTAGAGCCAATCGAAATTGAGCGTCATGAAGCCCGTCTTTTCGCCCTTCGACATCTTCGCCGCGTCATCGAGCAGCTGGTCGAAGCTTTGCGGAGGGCCTGCGATCCCCGCCTCCTTGAACATCGTCTTGTTGTAGAACAGCAGCGTCTTGCTGATGTAGAACGGCAGCATGTAGTTGCGCCCGTTGTACTTCCACGTTGCGAGATAGTCCGCGTTGAAGCGGTTCCTGACCGCGGGTTCACGGTCGAGATACGGTGTCAGGTCGACCAACCCGCCCGCGGCGGCGTACTCGAGCCACAACGCACCTTGCGTATTGATGATGTCCGGCGGCGTGCCGGCGATGACTTGCGTCTGGTAGAACGCGGGGAGCTCCGGCCCCTTCTTGTCGAGCCACTCGACGTCGACGTCCGGCCGAATCTTCTTGAACTCGGCGATCCATTCCTTGAAGAGATCTTCCTGGTCCGAGATGTTCCACGTCAGGAAGCTGATTTTCTTCTGCTGCGCAGATGCGGGTGCGCAGACCGCCAGCATCAACGCCGCCAACGACAAGACCGCGATCCGGCCTGCGAATCGCAGGCGGCGCTGAAAACCTCGCATTGCCATGATGTCCTCCTCCATCGAATCGCTGTTGAGCCGCGGCGTGCCTGTGGGCCGCGGCCGCGCGCATGCGTTCATCCTACGGCCATTCCGGTCAGCGAATCGAAAAAATGAACCCGTGACGTGTTGACGGAAAGCTCGAGCGGGTCGCCGGCGCTGACTCGGACGGTCGGGGGCAGGCGCGCCACCACGTCGGACTCTCCGATACGCGTAAAGACCAGCGTATCCGATCCCAGCGGCTCGATCACGTCGGCGCGAACGGTGAATCCGGCATCGCCGGGAACCGCAAGCGAAAAGTGCTCGGGGCGGATGCCGACGACCAGGGGCGCATCTTCCCGCACGGCAGGAAGCGCCGCAGCATCCATCGGCAGCCGGATTCCCTCGGCCAGCACGATGGCGGACGATGTCCCCGAGTGCTCCGCTCGACAGCGGACGAAGTTCATCGTCGGGGCGCCGATGAAGCCACCGACGAACATGTTCGCCGGCTGGTTGTACACCTGCTCCGGCGTGCCGACCTGCTCGATTGCACCGCCTCGCATGACGACGATCCGGTCAGCCAGCGTCATCGCCTCGACCTGGTCGTGCGTGACGTAGACGATCGTCGTCGCCACCCGCCGGTGCAGCTTCTTGATCTCCGTGCGCATCTGCACACGCAGCTGCGCATCGAGGTTCGACAGCGGCTCGTCGAACAGGAACACCTTCGGGCGGCGGACGATCGCACGGCCCATGGCGACGCGCTGGCGCTGTCCTCCCGACAACTGTTTCGGCTTGCGCGCAAGGAGCGCGCCGATGCCGAGGACGTCGGCCGTCTCGCGCACGCGGTCGTCGATTTCGCGCCGGGGAACGCTTTGCATCTGCAGGCCGAACGCAAGGTTCTCGTATACGCTCATGTGCGGGTAGAGCGCGTAATCCTGGAACACCATCGCGATATCGCGATCCTTCGCCGCGACGTCGTTGACGACCTGACCGTCGATCAGCACATCCCCGTGGCTGATTTCCTCGAGGCCCGCGATCATGCGCAGCGTCGTGCTCTTACCGCACCCGGAAGGACCGACGAGCACGACGAATTCGTCGTGCGCGACCTCGAGGTCGATCCCGTGCACAACCTTCGCGCCGCCGTAGTGCTTACCCAGGTTGCGGAGGCTGACGCTCGCCATTATCGGGCCCGCGGACCAGGGCATGTCACCACGGCGCTCGGCTTCGTCATTATCCGGAATATGATATACGGCATCAGCAGCAAGCCGGTGCGCGAGGCGCAATCGCGATGCGCACACGCGCGAGCATCCGAGGTCCGAAATCATCGCGCGCTCCAACATCGCCCATGGCAAGCCAGCGGATTGATCGATGCGCTTCGCGCTGATCGGCTACGGGTCGTGGGGCCGCTATCACGCCCGTTCGATCGCCGAGTCGGACGGCCTCGCATTGGCGACGATCGCCTGCCGCAGCGAGGTGACGGCAGCGGCGGCGCGATCCAGCTTTCCTGCCGCCCATGTGACGCTCGATTGGCGCGAGGCGATCGCCGACCCGGCCATCGACGTGGTCGACATCGTGCTGCCCAACCATCTTCACGCGGAGGTTGGCTGCGCGGCACTCGTGGCCGGGAAGGACGTGTTGCTGGAAAAGCCGATGGCGACGACGCCCGAGGATTGCGAGCGCCTGATCGCCGCGGAGCGAACCAGCGGACGAATCGTGTCGGTCGGCCACGAATTCCGGCTCTCGACGCAGTGGGGCCGCGCCAAGCGGCTGATCGACGAAGGCGCGATCGGCGGCCCGCTGTCCGTCAACATCAACCTGTTCCGGAACGCCTATCGGAGCGGCGCCGAGGGCTGGCGCTACGACCCCTTGCGTGTCGGATCGTGGATTCTCGAGGAAGCGATCCACTTCTTCGACCTCGCACTGTGGTATTTCGCCGCGCAAGGCGATCCGCTGTCCGTTCGCGCGTGCGGCAACCGGCGAGCCGGTCACGCAGCGGAGATGTACGACAACTTCTCGGCGCTGCTGCGCTTCGCCGGCGGCGCTTACGCAACGATCAACCAGTGCGTCGCCGGCTTCGAGCATCACCTGGTGGTCGAAATCACCGGAACGCGAAGGCGCCATCCGGACCGCGTGGTCAGGCACGATGGACCGCGATCATCATCCGGTCTACGACTTCAGCGTGCAGCCCGCCGGATTTGCGTTCGAGCGCGGTGTGCGGGAAGCCGTGCACGAGTCGATCGCGATCTCGGGCGAAGTGTACGAGCTGAAGGAGCAGCTCCGGCAGACCGCGATAGCGCTGCGCGGACGGAGACCGCTCGTGTCGAGCGACGAGGCGCGCAAGCGCGTGATCTGTTGCGTCGAAGCCGAGCGCTCGGTCCGCGAGAATCGCGAAATCGCGCTGTCGTTCTAAGTCCCGTTAACGCTATGGACCCTTGCCCGATGTCGCGAACGAACCGGTCTTTCGCCGCGCTCGACCTGCCCTCACCAGGGCAGCGGCGTGTCGTTGAACGCGAAGAAGCTGCCGGTTTCGTGCCGGCTGCAGCGCGCGATGACCGCGCGCATGCCGGCAACGCTCACGTCCACGTCGACGCGCGCGCCCGGCTCCGTCTTGGCCCAGCCCGGATGCAGCGCGAGCACCAGGATGTGGCGTGGCTGCAAGTCGATCGCGAGGCTCTTCACGACGGCGTTGAGGCCCGCCTTGCTGGACCGGTATGCGTACGAGCCGCCGGTCAGGTTGAGCGCGATACTGCCCATGCGGCTGCCGACGAACGCCATCACCTTCATCTCGCTCGCGGCGACATGCTCGACAAAGGCTTCCGCGAGCCGCATCGGCCCGATCAGGTTGACGTCGAGCATCCGGTGCCACAGGTCGTAATCGGTCTGCCCGAACGGCGGGTGCGGCCGTCCGATGCCGGCGTTGCTCACCAGGATGTCGATCGGCTCGTTCCGCAGCGCGCCGGCGAGCGCATCGACCGCGGCGAGATCGGAGACGTCGAGCTTCTGCACGCGAACGTCTCCGTCGATCGCTCGCGCAGCGTCGGCCGTCGCGGGATCGAGGCACGTCGCGATGACCCGGCAGCCGTCCGCCGCATATTGCCGGGCAAACTCGACGCCCAGTCCCGTGTCGCACCCTGTTATCAGAACGGTCGTCATCGGCAGCGGCTCCCGCGTCGATCTTATCTCATCGCGCGGCTTTGCCGGTGGCAAAGCACCAGCCGTGCGTTGCCGTCAACCCCGCATCGAAAAGGAGGTCTCATGGCCCGCTTCTTCAGCATTCCGAGTGGCGTGACGGCACTCGTCCTCGCGATCGCCGCAAGTGCAGCGAGCGCCGCAGACGGTGGAAAAATCACCGTGACGTTCGCGAACTGGGCCACCGCCGAAGGCACGACCCGCCCCGCCGTCGAACAGGTCATCGCCGACTTCGAGAAGGCTCACCCCGACATCACGATCAAGAGCGAGGCGATTTCGTTCTCGGAGATCGCGCGGCAACTCGCGCTTCGCGTCAAATCGGGCAATCCGCCGGATGTCGCGCAGCTGGCCGGCAACGACACCTTCGTCGTCGCCGCGACCGGCAAGCTCGAGCCGCTGACCGCCTACGTCGACGCGAGCCTGAAGGCCGAACTCAAGCCCGATTCGATCAGCGGCCTGCAATACCAGGGCAAGCTCATCGCGCTTCCGTGGACGCTGGCGCCTGGCGGGGTTCTGGTACAACAAGGCGGTGATGGAAAAGGCCGGCCTCGACCCCTCGAAGCCGCCAAAGACGATCGATGAGCTGATGGCCGCGATGGCGGCGATCAGGAAAAGCCAGCCCGACGTCATCCCGCTCGGCCTCGATACGACCAACCGCCCGTTTTCGCTGCAATCGAACTGGCCGTGGATGGAGACGTTCGGCGCAATGCCGATCGGCGAGCCCAAGGCGCGCGCCGACTCGCCGCAGTTCAAGGCGTACCTGGCGTGGATGCGTGAGCTCGCCACGAAGCGCTACATCGATCCGGGCCGCAAGATCGGCGAATTCCGCCCGCTGGCAGCGCAGGACAAGGTCGCGTTCATCTGGGACCAGGTCCTTCTCCAGGGCGTGATCCAGAGCGCGAACAAGATGCCGGATGCGGAGTTCTACAAGCACTGGGGCGTCACGACGCAGCCGGCGGGCCCGGCCGGCAAGTCCTATTCGTTCGAGGGCGGTCACCAGCTCGTGATGTTCGCGGACAGCAAGCAGAAGAAGGCCGCCTGGACGTTCATCCAGTATCTCGCGACGTCGCCGGACGCGATCAAGAATTACACGCTCGGTCCCGGATCATCGCTGCCACCCGTGAAGGCGGGCAAGGACGCTACGAACCGGCTCGACACGCCGATCTTCAGCGCCTTCACCACCAGGATCGGCGCGACCGCGACGACGCCACCGTACGGACCCGCCTTTGCGGCCGCTTCCTCCGCGATCATGGCGGGCGTGCAGGAGGCCGTGACCGGCGCGGAATCCATCGACCGGATTGCGGGGTCGATCCAGCAGCAGCTCGATCGGCGATGAGCGCGGCCCGTTCCGGCCGGGCGCCGGGCGACGCCCGGCGCCGGCGAGACAGCGGACGGCTCCCCTGGCTCGACTGGATGGCAATGCCGACTGCGGGCGCGCTCGCGATCGTCGTCGGCTATCCGATCGTCTACACGATCGTGCTGTCGGTGCAGGACTACAACCTCCTCGCGATCGAGCCCGCACGTTTCGTCGGCGCGGAAAACTATCAGAAGCTGCTGCGCGATCCGACGTTCTGGCAGTCGCTTCTGCATACCGGCGTCTACACGTTTGGCAGCGTCGGCGTGGCGGTCGTGCTGGGCCTCGCGCTGGCGCTCCTGACTGAAACGCACGCTCGCCCGCGGCTGCGCTTCGTGCGCGCGCTCCTGCTCACGCCATGGGCCGTGCCGTTTGTCGTCGTCGCCTTTCTCTTCCGCTACATGTACCTGCAGAACGGCGGCGCGATCAACGCCTTGTTGCTGTCGAGCGGCGTGATCGGCGAGCCGATCTCGTGGCTCAACGTATCTTCGCTGGCGCTCCCCGCCGTCATGGTCGCCAACGTCTGGGCGATGACGCCGTTCTTCTTTCTGCTGCTGACCGCGGCGCTTGCGGGAATACCCAATGAAGTGATCGAGTCGGCGCGGATCGACCGGGCGCAGACGTGGAGCCTGATCTTTCACATCAAGCTGCCGTTCCTGCGCAACGCGTTGCTGATCAGCAGCCTGCTCATGGTCATCGCGAACTTCAACGACTTCGCGAAGATCTGGGCGATGACGCAAGGCGGCCCCGGCTACAGCACGACCACGCTCGTGATCTATGTCTACCGGCAGGCGTTCGAGAACTTCGCGTTCGGCTACGCCTCGGCCATCGGCGTCGTGTGGCTCACGCTGCTGCTGGTTTTCGCGCTCGCGTACCTGCGCGCGCTGCGGATGAATTGACCGTGACGAAAGCCCGCGCGTCGCCAGCCGCCGCGAGTGCCGCCAGGACGCGCACGTCCGCTGCGAGCAGCGCGTGGCGACGCCCCGGGCGAATGGTCCGCGTCGCCGCGATCGGCATCGCGCTGGCGTGGAGCCTCGCGCCGGTGTACTGGATGCTCGCGACGTCGCTGAAGACCGAGCTGGAAGCCACCCGGCTGGATCCGACGCTGTGGCCGCACGATCCCACGCTGGCCAACTATCGGGACCTGTTCGGCGGCACGCTTCCGTTCGCGGCGTTCTTCCTGAATACCGTCGTCACCTGCGTTGCGACCGCGATCGTGGCGGTGGTCATCGCCACGCCTGCCGCCTATGCGCTGTCGCGCGCGAAATTCCGGCTGCGTGCGGCGTTCGGCTATTCGATCCTGGTTTTCAGGATGCTGCCGCTCGTCGTGCTGCTCGCGCCGCTTTACCTGCTGCTGCTCCAGGTGCGGATGCTCGACAGTTACATCGGGCTGATCGTCGGGTTCACGACATTCGGCCTGCCGTTCGCCGTATGGATGCTGAAGAGCTTCATCGACGCGCTGCCGATCGAGATCGAGGAAGCGGCGCGCATCGACGGCTATCCCCGCTGGCAGATCCTGCTGAAGATCGTCGCGCCGCTGATTCTCCCCGGCCTGCTCACCACCGGCACGTTCGTCTTCATGGAGGCCTGGAACAACCTCATCTATCCGCTGACCTTCGTGACGACGCTGGAAAAGCAGACGCTGCCCGCTGCGCTGGTGCTGACGTTCACCGGCCAGTTCAAGACCGACTGGGGCGGCATGATGGCGGCCGCCATGGTGACGACACTGCCGCTGATGATCGCTTTCTTCGCGGTTCAGCGATCCATGGTCCGCGGGCTGACGTCGGGCGCGGTCGCGGGCACCTGAGCGGCGTGATCCGGCGAAGATCCTGATGGCGAGCATCTCCCTTCGGAACATCGAGAAGCGCTACGACGACGTCCTGGTCCTCCACGACTGCAGCCTGGATATCCGCGATCGCGAATTCATCGTGCTCGTGGGTCCGTCGGGCTCCGGCAAGACGACGCTGCTGCGGATCATCGCCGGGCTCGAGCATGTCAGCGCCGGCGAGCTCTGTTTCGACGATGTGCGCGTCAACGACGTCGATGTCGGCGATCGGGACATCGCGATGGTGTTCCAGAACTACGGCCTCTATCCGCACATGTCCGTCTACGACAACATGGCGTTCGGGCTGCGGCGGCGCAAGCTCGCCGCCGGCGAGATCGACCGGCGCGTGCGCAACACGGCCGCGATGCTCGATGTCGAGCCGCTGCTGATGCGGCGCCCGCGCCAGCTCTCGGGCGGCCAGCGCCAGCGCGTGGCCCTCGGCCGTGCGATCGTGCGCGATCCCGCCGTGTTCCTGCTCGATGAGCCGCTGTCGAACCTCGATGCCCATCTGCGCGTGCAGATGCGCGCCGAAATCCTGAAGGTGCATCGCGCGGTCACGGCGACGGCCGTGTATGTCACGCATGACCAGGTGGAAGCCCTCACGATGGGGGATCGGATCGCCGTGATGAACGAAGGGCGCATCCACCAGGTCGGCACCCCCGACGAGCTCTACGATTTCCCCGTCAACAGATTCGTTGCGTCGTTCATCGGGACGCCCGCGATGGGCTTCATCGAATGCCGCGTGCAGCGGTCGGCGGGAGGCACGGAGCTCGTTGCGGCTTCGACACGCATCCGCATCTCCGACGCGCAGGCGCACGCGCTCGCACGATCCGATTCCGCGATGGTGACCGTCGGCATCCGTCCGGAGCGGCTGGCGCTCGTGTCCGACGAGCAGGCACGCGCCGCCGAGGCCGCGATTCGCGGCAGGGCCGAAGTCGTGGAGATGCTCGGCTCCGAGCAATACGTCCATGTCGTCGTCGACGGTGGCGCGCTGACCGCGCGTGTCCCGAGAAGCACGCCCGTCAGGGTCGAGGACGCCGTGACGTTCGCCGCCGAAGCACGCGACGTGCACCTGTTCGATCACGACACGGGACGGGCACTGCGTTGAAGGCAAGCCGGCGCTGCCGGCGCCGACGACGACCGCCGCGTCACATCTTCGGCAGCGTGACGCCCTGCTGGCCCTGGTATTTCCCGCCGCGGTCCTTGTACGACGTCTCGCACACCTCGTCGGATTCGAAGAAGATCACTTGCGCGACGCCCTCGTTCGCGTAGATCTTCGCGGGCAGCGGCGTCGTGTTCGAGAACTCGAGCGTGACATGACCCTCCCATTCGGGTTCGAGGGGGGTTACGTTCACGATGATCCCGCAATTGCGGACGAAGACTCCGGCTTCGAGCGCGAAGTTGCCTGCTTCCGGTACGGTCAGGCAATAAACGTCGTGATCGCCCGCGCTTTCGTGAATCGCGACGACCTTGTGATTGCGCGATGCAACATGGCCTCTGAACCGTGCGATCACCTCGGGAAACCGTCGGAATACCGATCGGTCGCAACCCAGCATTTTCGCGGCTCCTCGAACGGAGCCTGTCTGGTCCAACGCCGCACGCACGCCTTCAGCATCGATTCCCTGTCGAATCCGAATCGCGCGCGCGATTTCGGCCTGCTGATTCCGGCGCGTCCCATCGTCTCGCGCCCACGCAGCGATGCTCAGGCGCGCTTGCCTGATTCGCTCGTCGGGATCGCGGTACCGCTGCAGCAGCGCCTGCCGATGCCGCTCCCGAGTCGTTTCGGATGGATTTCGGCGCACTTCGCAGACAGCCGCCCGAATTTCGGCGTAGCGTGGGTCGGTCCAGAACGCACGGGCGCGTTTCGCCTGCTGGGCGGCGAATCGCGCGCTCCATTGCGGATCGCCAGCAAGGCGTACGAGCGCGTCCCTGATGGCTGCGCCGTGCGCCTCACCGTCGAATCCCTCGCCGTAGCTTTCTGCGTTGTGAAGACGAATGTGATCGGATGCCGGCACGCGCTCGATGTTGATCGGACGATTGTTGCGACGGTCGAAGTCGAGGTGATGGCGATGCGTTCCCGGTGTGTCCGCGTAGATCCCGCCGCGCAGATTCCATTCGTCGGCAAGCCGATGCGTTGCCAGGAGGTGTCCGTTGATCGGTTGATACACCATTTCATAGCCGCGGAAAATATCCCGATACAGAGGCATCAGCGAGTGCCCCGGGCGCAGCGATGCGGCCGGCAACATGCGGCCGTCCCGCAGCATGAAGTCGTGGTCCGGTGTCGCGCGGATGACCTCGCCGTTATCGAGCCGGACTGCCAGCAACGAGTCCCTTCCGACATGGCGCGGCGCGTCGAGCAACGACACGACGACGCGGCCATTCTCGCCAATGCTGTATCCCCAGAACAACTCGCCCGCATCCGCGCGTCGCGCCATCTCCTCGAGAGTCGGAGCCGTGCCATCCACGAGTGCTACGCGGGTATCGCCGCTGAAGCATCTCGCATACGTCGATTTTCCCAGGCAAATGGTCAGCACGTTGCGTGGAATCCGGAAATATTCGACCGTCCGTGCGAGCGCGAACGAGTTCGGCGGAATGATGCACACGTCCCCGGTGAAGTCGACGAACGAGCCGGCGTCGAACGCCTTCGGGTCGACGATCGTCGAGTTGATGTTGGTGAAGATCTTGAAGGCGTTGGAGCAGCGGATGTCGTAGCCGTAGCTGGACGTTCCATAGGAGACAATCCTGCGTCCGTCGATCTCGCGGACCTGTCCCGCCTCGAACGGCTCGATCATTCGGTGCGATTCCGCCATGCGGCGGATCCATTTGTCTGCCTTGATCGACATCGGTTAAGTGTTCTGGATCACGATGTTCGGGAATTTCGACGAAAAGTCCTCGGCCTTCTGCGCGACGGATACCGCCACCTTCCGGGCAATCGCCTTGTACGCCTGCGCGACCGCGCCGTCGGGATCGGCGATCACCGACGGGCGTCCCGAATCGGCCTGCTCGCGAATACGGATGTCGAGCGGCAAGCTCCCCAGGAACGGCACGTTGTAGTCGCGGCACATCCGCTCGGCGCCGCCCTCGCCGAAAATGTGCTCGGCGTGCCCGCAGTTCGAGCAGATGTGGACCGACATGTTCTCGATGATGCCGACGATCGGCACGCCGACCTTTTCGAACATCTTGAGACCCTTGCGGGCGTCGATCAGCGCAATGTCCTGCGGTGTCGTGACGATCACCGCGCCGGTGACCGGAACTTTCTGCGCGAGCGTCAACTGGATGTCGCCCGTGCCCGGCGGCATGTCGACGATCAGAAAGTCCAGCTCGCGCCAGTTCGTGTCCTTCAGCAGTTGCTCGAGCGCCTGCGTGACCATCGGTCCGCGCCAGACCATCGGCGTATCGGTGTCGATCAGGAAGCCGATCGACATCGCCTGCACGCCGTAGGCTTCGAGCGGCTCGAGCGTCTTGCCGTCCTTCGACTCCGGACGCCCGGCCAGGCCCAGCATCATCGGCTGCGAAGGTCCGTAGATGTCGGCATCGAGGACCCCGACATTCGCACCTTCGGCAGCGAGCGCCAGCGCGAGATTCGCCGCCGTCGTCGACTTGCCGACGCCACCCTTGCCGCTGGCGACGGCGATGATGTTGCGCACGCCGGGCACGAGCTTGACGCCGCGCTGCACCGCATGCGTCGTCATCTTTTGCGCAATGTTGACCGTCACGCGCGAGGCGCCGGGCAATGCCGCGACCGCGTCGTGCAGCATCCGCTTCAGGATCCCGTGCTGGCTCTTCGCCGGATAGCCGAGTTGCACGTCGACCGTGACCGAATCGCCGTCGACCTTGATCTTTTTCACCGCCTTGGAGGCGACGAAATCCCTTCCGGTGTTCGGATCGACGACGCCCCGCAGGCACTTTTCGACGTCTGCTTCGCTGACGGCCATCGGTTCCTCTTGATTCCTCGCTTGCACGAACGGATCCGCGTGAACGGTTCATTCTAGCCGATCGGCGCCTCGCGCCGTCGGAGCGGAACACCGCGTTTGCTAGAATTTGCGCTCCTTCGCCGAGCAAATCAGGGCAAACCCCGCCAAATGTCCGCCATCCCGGCCCGCACGCTGTTCGTGACCACCGCGTTGCCTTACGCCAACGGGCCGTTCCACATCGGGCACATCATGGAGTACATCCAGGCGGACATCTGGGTGCGCTTCCAGCGCATGCAAGGGCACGTCGTGCATTTCGTCTGCGCCGACGACACGCATGGCGCGCCGATCATGCTGAAGGCCGAAAGCGAAGGGATCACGCCGGAAGCGCTGATCGCGCGCGTCGGAGAATCGCATCGGCAGGACTGGGCGCGCTACCACATCAGCTTCGACACGACGCATACGACGCATTCGCCCGAAAACGTCGAGCTCGCGCAATCGATCTATCGCAAGCTGAACCAGCGGGGGCTGATCGCGACGCGCACGATCGCGCAGTTCTACGACCCCATCAAGGGCATGTTCCTGCCCGACCGCTACGTCAAGGGCACGTGTCCGAAGTGCGGCGCGAAGGATCAATTCGGCGACGCCTGCGAAGTGTGCGGTTCGACGTACGCACCAACCGACCTGATCGACCCCTATTCGACGCTGACCGGCGCGAAGCCGGAAATGCGCGAATCGGAGCACCTGTTCTTTCGCCTGTCGGCGCCCGAGGTCGTCGTCTATCTGAAGCAATGGACCGCTGCGCCGGCGCCCGGACATGCGCTGCAGCCGGAAGTGTTCAACAAGGTGCAGGAATGGCTGGGCGACGACGGCAAGCTGCTCGCCGATTGGGACATTTCGCGCGATGCACCCTACTTCGGCATCGAGGTTCCGGACCAGCCGAAAGGCGCGCCGCCGAAGTATTTCTACGTCTGGCTCGACGCGCCGATCGGCTATCTCGCGGCGCTGAAGAAGCATTTCGATTCCGGAGCGGCGCGTGCGCTCGGCGATGCGCGCTCGTTCGATCAGTTCATCGCCGATCCGGCGGTCGAGCAGTATCACTTCATCGGCAAGGACATCGTGTACTTCCACACGCTGTTCTGGCCGGCGATGCTGCACTTCTCGGACCGGAAGACGCCGACGAACGTATTCGTCCACGGCTTCATCACCGCATCCGGCGAGAAGATGTCCAAGTCGCGCGGCACGGGCATTTCGCCGCAGCGCTACATCGAGCTCGGACTCGATCCGGAATGGCTGCGCTACTACATCGCGGCCAAGCTCAATTCGCACGTCGAGGACATCGACTTCGGTCCCGACGACTTCGTCGCGCGCGTCAACAGCGACCTGGTCGGCAAGTACGTCAACATCGCGAGCCGCGCGGCCGGGTTCATTTCGCGCCAATTCGACGGGGCGCTCGCGATGCCTGCCGAGTCCGAGACCGATCGCGCCAATCGGCTCACGATGGCGCAAATGGAGGCGGAGTCCGCGCGCGCCAACTACGACGCACGGGAGTTCGGCAAGGTGCTGCGCGATGCGATGCGGCTGGCCGATCGGATCAACGAAGCGTTCGACGCCGCGCAACCGTGGCTGCTCGCGAAGGACCCCTCGCAGCGCGCGAAGCTGCAAACCGTCTGCTCGCAGGCGCTGCAGGGATTTCAGTTGCTGTCCGTGATCCTGGCGCCCGTGCTGCCGCAGGTCGCTTCGCGGGTCGCACGCGACCTGTTCGGCCTGGCGCGCGATTTCGTCTGGAGCGACGCGTGGAAAGAACCGGCGCGAATCAATGCATACAGGCACCTGATGACGCGGATCGACCCGAAGCAGATCGACGCGCTGCTCGACATTGCACCGCCGCTGCCCGATGCCACTCCCCCAGGCGGAGGACCGGTGAAAAGCCCTGCGTCGGCGAGCGGACAAGTGGCAGGCGCAGGCGGCGATCTGACGATCACCATCGACGATTTCTCGAAGGTCGACTTGCGTATTGCGCGCATCGTCGCCGCCGAAGCCGTCGACGGCGCCGACAAGCTCCTGAAGCTGACGCTCGATATCGGCGAGGCACGAAATCGTATCGTGTTCGCCGGCATCAAATCGGCCTACGCGCCGGAGTCGCTGATCGGACGGCTGACGCCGATGGTCGCCAATCTCGCGCCGCGCAAGATGCGCTTCGGCCTCTCGGAAGGCATGGTGCTCGCGGCCTCGGGCGAAGGACCCGGAATCTATCTGCTCGCCCCCGACGCGGGCGCCGCCCCCGGCATGCGCGTCAAATGACAGTGCGCGTGTGATCGCCTCGCCGCTCACGCTGATCATCGTCGCCATCGCGGCGTGGCTTTCGATCGGTGCGCTGGGATTGGTTCGGCCGCGCGATCTGCGCGTCGTCCGCAACCTCTTCCCGCTCGGTGCGGCGGTCGGCGTGCTCCTCGCGGGTGTCGCATTCGCCGCGCTTGGCGCCGCCCCGCAGTCGACCGTGCTGCCGCTCGGGTTGCCGGAAATTCCGTTTCACCTGCGCGTCGATGCGTTGTCCGCCTTCTTCCTGTTGCTGCTCGGCAGCGCCGGCGCCGCGATATCGCTGTTTTCGGCCGGCTATTTCCGCGCGGGCGAAGGCACCGCGCCCGGGCTCATCTGCTTTCAGTACCACGCGTTCCTTGCGGCGATGGCGCTCGTGCTGGTCGCCGACGATGCGTACGTGTTCCTGGTGGCGTGGGAGACGATGGCGCTCGCGTCGTTCTTTCTCGTGATCACCGATCACCGGATTGCGGAGATACGCCGGGCCGGATTCATCTATCTGCTGATCGCACACGTCGGCGCGATCGCGATCCTCCTGTGCTTCGGCGTCCTGCAGGGCGGAAACGGCGACTACACGTTCGACGCGATGCGCTCGGCGCCGCTCGCCGGTGCGTGGCCTTCCGTCGCGTTCTTCCTCGCGCTGTTCGGCTTCGGCGCCAAGGCAGGCCTCCTGCCGCTTCACGTCTGGCTGCCGGAGGCGCATCCGGCCGCGCCATCGCCGGTGTCGGCGCTGATGAGCGGCGTGATGCTGAAGACCGCAATCTACGGACTGTTGCGCGTGACGTTCGACCTGCTCCACGTCCAGCTGTGGTGGTGGGGGGCGATCACGCTCGCGCTGGGACTCCTGACGGCGCTTTTCGGCATCATCTTCGCCGCGGCGCAGACCGACATGAAGCGGCTGCTCGCCTACTCGTCGATCGAGAACATCGGGATCATCGTCGCCGGCATCGCGCTGACGGTGCTGTTCAAGGCAAATGACAAGCCGGTGCTGGCGGCGATCGCGCTGACGGCCGTCGTCTACCACGCGCTCAACCACGCGTTCTTCAAGAGTCTTCTCTTCCTGGCGACCGGATCGGTGCTGCACGCGACGCACGAGCGCAGCCTCGGCAAGCTGGGCGGATTGATCCACCGGATGCCCTGGGTCGCATGGCTCGCGCTGGTCGGCGCGCTCGCCTGCGCCGGGCTGCCGCCGCTCAATGGCTTCGTGTCGGAATGGATGCTGCTGCAGGCGTTCCTGTTCACGCCGAGCCTGCCCCAGTCGTTCGTCAACATGCTGGTGCCGCTCGCCGCCGCCGCGCTGGTGCTGGCAGTGGCGCTTTCGGCGTACGTCATGGTGAAGTTCTATGGCGTGATCTTCCTCGGCCGCCCGCGCGAGGCGCACCTCGCTTACGCCCGCGACCCGGGACGCTTCGAGCGGACCGCACTCGCGTCGCTTGCCATCGGCTGCGTCCTGCTGGGCCTCTTCCCGGTCACCGTCATCGGCGCGATCGATCACGTCAATGCATTGCTGCTCGGATCGACCGTCAGCCGCACCGGTCAGTCGAACTGGCTGCTGCTGGCGCCGATCGCCACCGACCGTTCGAGCTACAGCCCGTTGATCGTGCTCGCGGTGATCGTCGGCGTCGTGCTGATCACGATGAAGGTCGTGCACGGGTACTGGCATGGGCGCATCCGGCGCGCGCCGGCATGGGATTGCGGCTTTCCGCTGCAGACGCCGCGGATGCAGGACACCGCCGAAGGCTTCGGCCAGCCGATTCGCCAGGTGTTCGAGCCGTTCTTCAGGATGGAGCGCCATCTGCCCTCGCCCTTCGACGACAAGCCGCGCTATTTCGTCAGCGCGACCGATCACCTGTGGCACTGGCTGTACTTGCCCATTGCGCGGGCGGCCGACGCCGTCGCACGGTTCGCCGGCCTGCTGCAGCGCGGCCGCATCGGCGTCTACCTGACCTACAGCTTCGTGACGCTGCTCGCGCTGCTGTTCTTCGTGCGATGAGCCTTTCGGGCCTGTTTTCGCAGCTGCTGCAGGTCGCAATCGCGTTGCTGCTCGCGCCGCTGCTCGTCGGCTGGGTGAACCAGTGCCGCGCGTGGCTCGCGAACAAGCGGGCGCCATCGCTGGTATTGCCCTATCGGACGATCCGCAAGCTGTTCATGAAGGACGCCGTCGTCGCGGAAAATGCCTCGCCGATCTTCCGCGTCACGCCGTACATCGTGTTCGGCGCCATGTGCTGCGCAGCGGCGATCGTCCCATCGCTCGCGACGGCGCTGCCGTTCGCGCGCGCCGCCGACGCGATCGCCCTGGTCGGGCTGTTCGCGCTGGCGCGCGTATTCATTTCTCTCGCCGCGATGGACATCGGCACGTCGTTCGGCTCGCTCGGTGCGCGCCGCGAGATGTTCATCGGCTTCCTGGCCGAGCCGGCGCTGCTGATGGTGCTGTTCACCGCATCGCTGATCTCGGGCTCGACGTTGCTCCCCGCGATCGTCGACACGCTCGCGCACCGCGAGCTGGCGATCTACCCGAGCCTCGCGTTCGCGGGCGTTGCGTTCACGATGGTCTCGCTCGCCGAAAACGCGCGGATCCCGGTCGACAACCCGGCGACCCATCTCGAGCTCACGATGATCCACGAGGCGATGATCCTCGAATATTCGGCGCGCCACCTCGCGCTGCTCGAATGGGCCGCATGGCTCAAGCTCTTCAATTATTCCTGCATCGGACTCGCGCTCTTCTTTCCGTTCGGGATTGCGGAAGGAACCGACTGGCTGGCGATGCTCGGTGCCGCACCTGCGCTGATCGCGAAACTGGCGGTCGGCGGCGCGCTGCTCGCGCTGATCGAGACGCTGTCGGCGAAGATGCGGATCTTCCGCGCGCCGGAATTTCTCGGCACGGCGTTTCTGCTCGCCGTACTCGGCATGCTGGTCAACCTGCTCCTCGGCAGCTGATGAGCGCCGCCGGGCCGTCCCAAGGCGCGAACTGCGCCCCCTGCGGGGGCAGCGCAGCGGCCGAATTGATCAATGAGGCCGCAAGCGTGGGGGGGATCGTGAGCGCCGCCGGGCCGTCCCAAGGCGCGAACTGCGCCCCCTGCGGGGGCAGCGCAGCGGCCGAATTGATCAATGAGGCGGCAAGCGTGGGGGGATCCAGCATGAGCGCGCTGCCGCTCGGTTCCCAGCTGATCAACCTGTTCGCCGCGGTGCTGCTGCTGCTTGCGTTCGCGATGCTCGCGCAGCGTCGCGTCGTGTCGCTGGTCGACCTGTTCGCCGCGCAAGGCCTGGTTCTCGCGCTGTCGACGGCGGTCGTCGCCTACACCACCAGCCAGCCGCACCTGTACGAATCGGCTGCGCTGACGCTCGTCCTCAAGGTGCTGCTGCTGCCCTGGCTCCTGCACCGGCTGGTGCGCAAGCTCGACGTGCGCTGGGAGTTCGAAGGACTCATCAACATCCCGACGACGATGCTGATCGGCATCGTCCTCGTCGTGTTCTCGTTCAATCTCGCGCTGCCGATCTCACAGCTCGCCAGCACGGTAACGCGCTCGACGCTCGGCATCGCGATGGCGACGGTGATGCTCGCGTTCCTGATGATGATCACGCGGCGCAAGGCGATTCCGCAGGTCATCGGATTTCTCGCGATGGAGAACGGCCTGCTCTTCGCGGCGACCAGTGCGACGTACGGCATGCCAATGGTCGTCGAGCTCGGCATCGCACTCGACGTGCTGGTCGGCGTGCTGATCCTCGGCGTCTTTTTCTTCCAGATCCGCGAACAGTTCGACAGCCTCGACCTCAAGCATTTCGAGAAACTCAAAGAACACGAGTAGACAGGATGATCGAGATCGTGCTCGTGCTCGCGTCGCCCATCGCCGGCGCGGCGCTCCTCGGACTGGTCGGACATCGGCCGTTCGCGCCGACGGTGAACGCGGGGGTCAGCCTCTGCACGCTGCTCGCCGCGATTGCGCTGACGGTGCGCGTGATCGACAGCGGTCCGCTGCTCGCACTGCACGACCAGTTCCTCGTCGACCCCTTCAACGTGTTCCTGGTCGCGCTGACGGCGTTCGTCGGATTCACCACCGCCCTGTTCTCGAGCCCCTACATGCGCATCGAGGAGCAGCATGGCCGTCTCACGCCCGCGCGCTTGCGGCTCTACCACAGCATGTTCCAGCTGTTCAATTTCACGATGCTGCTCGCGCTGCTTACGAACAACGTCGGCATCCTGTGGGTCGCGATGGAGGCGGCGACGCTGACGACCGTCCTGCTCGTGTCGCTCTACCGGACGCCGGCGAGCCTCGAAGCGGCGTGGAAATATTTCATCCTGTGCGGCGTCGGCATCGCGCAGGCGCTGTTCGGCACGATCCTCCTCTATTTCGCGGCCGAGCGCGTGCTCGGTGCGGGCGGCGGCGCGCTGTTGTGGACCCAGCTCGACTCGGTGCGCGCCGATCTCGAACCGACGGTGCTGTCGATCGCGTTCGTGTTCCTGCTGGTCGGCTACGGCACGAAAGTCGGTCTGGTGCCGTTGCACAACTGGCTGCCGGATGCGCACGCCGAAGGCCCGACCCCGGTTTCGGCGGTCCTGTCCGGACTGTTGCTGAATGTCGCGCTCTACGCGGTCGTCCGCTGCAAGGTGCTGGTGGACGGCGCGCTGCCGGTGGCCTTTGCGAAGAATCTGATGATGGGCTTCGGACTGCTGTCGGTCGTCGTTGCCGCCTTTCTGCTGTCGCGGCAGCGCGACGTCAAGCGTCTCTTCGCGTACTCGTCGATCGAGCACATGGGCATCATCACGTTTGCGTTCGGCATGGGCGGTCCGATCGCGAACTTCGCCGGCCTCCTGCACATGACCGTGCATTCGCTCACCAAGTCGGCGATCTTTTTCGCGGTCGGCCATGCCGCGCAGAAGACCGGGACGCAGATCATGGACGACATCCGGGGACTCATCACGATCAGTCCGATGATCGGATGGGGACTCGCGCTCGGCGCGCTCGCGATTCTCGGCATGCCGCCGTTCGGCGTGTTCGCAAGCGAGTTCCTGATTCTCACCACGGCGATGCGCGAGCAGCCGTGGACAACGCCGTTCCTCATCACTGCACTCGGCATCGCGTTCGCCGCGATATTCTCGAAGGTGCAGCCGATGGTGTTCGGCGAAACGACGGCGACCCGGCTGCCGGTGCGGCCCGCGATGCTGCCGGTGTTCGCCCATCTCGCGCTGGTCCTGATGCTCGGCCTCTGGATACCGCCGTTTCTCGCCGACTGGTATCGCAGTGCCGCACGGTTGATCGGATGAACGTCGCATCGCTCGGTCTGTCCGCTGCGCCCCTTCGCGCAGGCGTGCCCGCGCAGCGCGCGCAAGTGAGCTCGGGTCAGCTGCTGACCGCGTGCCGGCTCGCCTGGGAGCAGGACGCGCGCCTCGTCGCGCTGTGGGCGAGCGACGAGCGCGATCGCCGTCGCGGCTTCTGCATTCGCGTAGCGCTCGAGGATCGCGACGGACTCACCGTGCTCGAGCACACGCTGCCGGACGCCGATGCGCGCTACCCCGACCTGACGCCGATTTTCCCGGCGGCGAACCGGATGCAGCGCGCGACGTTCGATCTGATGGGCGTCGCGGCAGAGAGCGACGACCAGCGACCGTGGCTGTGGCTCGCGAGCTGGCCGATCGACCAGTTTCCGCTGCGGCGCGACTTCGTCGCGTCCCCGAAATGGGAACCGGGGCAGGAGGAATACGATTTCGTCAAGGTCGAGGGTGACGGCGTGCATGAAATCCCGGTCGGCCCGGTCCATGCGGGCATCATCGAGCCCGGGCACTTCCGGTTCCAGATCGTCGGCGAGAAGGTGCTGCGGCTCGAGGAGCGCCTGGGCTACGCCCACAAGGGCATCGAGAAGCGCTTCGAGGCGATGACGATCGCCGACGGCGGCCGCCTCGCCGGACGCATTTCCGGCGACTGCACCGTCGCGTATGCGTGGGCGTACGCGCAGGCGGTCGAATCCATCGCCGACAGCCAGGCACCGCCGCGCGCGACGTGGCTGCGCGCGCTGTGTCTCGAGCGCGAGCGGCTGGCGAATCACCTGGGCGATCTCGGTGCGCTCGGCAACGACGGCGGCTTCGCGTTCGGGCTTGCGCAGTTTTCGCGGCTGCGGGAAGACGTGCTGCGCGCCAACGACGCGGCGTTCGGGCATCGGCTGCTGATGGACGTCGTGGTCCCGGGCGGCGTTGCGCGCGATCTCGCGTTCGAGCACATCCATGCGATGCACGACGACGCGGCCCGGCTCGCGCGGGAGATTGCGACGTTGCGCGGCATCTACGACGAGCACGCCGGTTTGCAGGATCGCTTCCGCACCTGCGGCCGCGTGACCCCCGAGCTCGCCGCAAGGCTCGGCCTGCTCGGACTCGCCGGGCGGGCGAGCGGACAGGCGCGTGATCTGCGCTGCGACTTTCCGTGTGCGCCTTACGACACGCTCGGCGTGCGCCTCGCGACCGGCACCGGCGGCGACGTCGCCGCACGCGTCGCCGTCCGCTTCGACGAGGCGCTCGAATCGACGCGCCTCATCGCGATCATCACCGCCACGCTGCTCGATTCCGCGGCTGCGGGCGACATTCGCGCGGCGCCGGACGCCATTCCCGCGGATCGCCTCGCGATCGGGTGCATCGAAGGCTGGCGCGGACCGGTGCTCGTCGCCCTCGAAAGCGGGCGCGACAATTCGATCCGGCGCTGTCACCCGCAGGACCCGTCATGGTCGAACTGGCCGGTGATCGAGCACGCGGTGATCGGCAATATCGTTCCGGATTTTCCGTTGATCAACAAGTCGTTCAACCTGTCCTATAGCGGACACGATCTTTAAGAAGAAACCTGCCCGCCCATGTACCAGACGCTGCGCCAGATCATCCGCATCGGGATCCTGACCGAATCCCGGCCCGCGCCGGCCGTGGAGGACGTCGTCGTGCGGCGACTGCAGGAAGACATCCTGCGCACGCTCGGGCGCGCGCTCGCGATCCGCCATGTCGATGCGGGCTCGTGCAACGCATGCGAGCTCGAGGCGCAGGCGCTGTCGAATCCGTACTACAACCTCGAAGGGCTGGGGATCAGGCACGTGGCGAGCCCGCGCCACGCCGATGCATTGATGGTGACCGGACCGGTGGCGAAGCACATGGCGATCGCGCTCAGGCGCACCTACGACGCGATGCCCGAGCCGAAGCTCGTGATCGCGGTGGGCGAATGCGCGTGCGGGGGCGGCATCTTCGGAGACAGCTACGCGACGATCGGGGCGCTTTCGAAAATCCTGCCCGTCGACGTCGTGATTCCGGGTTGCCCACCGTCGCCGACGGCGATGCTGCAGGGGATCCTCGCCGCAGTCAGCGCCCCATCGCGCGTCGAGCCGCGCTAGCCACCCGCGACGCGGCCGGGATTTACCGCCGGTTGCCGCATCTGGTAACGTAGCCTGAACGTCACTCGAGGGGAGGCATGATGCGATCGACCGGCAAGCTCGCGCCCATTGCAACGCTCGGCGTCTTCCTGTTCGCCGGTTCGGCGGTCGCGGCCGACGACATCAAGGCCGGGTCGATCACCAACAGCCCGCCGATGATCTCCTATGCGTCGGACGGCACGACGCTGCAGGGCGCGATCGTCGACCTCGCAGCGGCGATGAGCAGGCAGATGGGACGCTCGATCGTGTTCGAGTCGATTCCGTTCAACGGCCTGCTGCCGGCCATGGAAGCGAAGCGCATCGACATCACGTTCACGCTGATGAACGACACGCCTGCGCGCGAGAAGATCATCGACTTCGTGGACTTCTTCAACCTCGGCACGATGCTGCTGATCCGGAAGGGCAATCCGGACCACGTCGAAAGCCTCGAGACGCTTTGCGGCAAGACCGTTTCCACCGTCCAGGGCTCGACGCAGATTGCGCTCGTCGACGAGACCAGCGCCAAGTGCAGCGCGGCCGGCAAGCCGGCGATCGAGAACCTGCAATATGCGCAACCCTCCGACGCCCGCCTGCAGGTGCAGACCGGGCACGTCGCCGCGTTTCTCGGCAACTCGCCGGTGATGGTGTATCTCGCGAAGACCGCGGGCGACGGAACGATATTCGACGTCGTGCGCGGCCGCGAATACCAGCCGGTGCCGCTCGGCATCGGCGTCGCGAAGTCGAACACCGCGCTGCGCGATGCGCTGCAGAAGTCGCTAGTCGCGCTGATCGCCGACGGCAGCTATCGCAGGATTCTCGAGAAGCACGGCGTCGAAAGCGGCGCGGTGACGTCGGCGACGATCAACGGCGGCGCGAACCTCAAGCTCTAGGAACCGTTCACCCGATGTCCGCAAGTGCGAACCGGCCTTAGGGGTTCCTGAATGGCGCCGATCGTTCCGCTGCGGCGCCCGTGGCTCTGGCTGGGGAGCGCGGTTGTCGCGGTGCTCGCGGCGCTCGTGGCCCTGTCGATCTTCCGCAATCCGCACATCCAGCACGGCGTGATCGTCCAATACCAGTTCGCGCCGGCGATCCTGCGCGGACTGCGAACGACGATCGTGCTCGCGCTGATCGCCGCGGTGATCGGCATCGTTCTCGGCGTGCTGCTCGCCGTGATGCGCATCTCGTCGAGCCCGGTGCTGCGCCTCGCGAGCGCGTTCTATACCTGGCTGCTGCGCGGCACGCCGCTATTGGTGCAGATCCTGGTCTGGGGCAATCTTGCGCTGCTGTTCGAATACCTGGGACCGTTTCGAACCAACGACGTGATGACGCCGTTCGTGGCATCGGTGATCGCGCTCGGCCTCAACGAAGGCGCCTACATGGCGGAAATCGTCCGCGCCGGCATCATCAGTGTCGACCGCGGGCAGCACGATGCGTCGCTCGCGCTCGGCATGTCGCGCGCGTTGACGATGCGGCGGATCATCCTGCCGCAGGCGCTGCGCGTGATCATCCCGCCCGCCGGCAACCAGTTCATCTCGCTGCTGAAGGCGACGTCGCTCGTGTCGGTCATTGCGGGCGGCGACCTCCTCACCGCGGCGGAGAACATCTCGTCGGCCAACCTGCACACGATCGAGCTGATGCTGGTCGCGACGTTCTGGTATCTGGTGCTCACGACGATCACCAGCGCCGGCCAGTATTTCGCGGAGCGCCGGCTCGCACGCTCGGGGACCGGACTGCATGCGGCCCCGTGAGCCATTCGGCGCGTCACCGGGCACCCATCCGATGGTGCGCGCCGAATCCGTGCACAAGCGGTACCGGCGCGACGAGGTGCTGAAGGGCGTCGACCTCGAAGTGGCGAGCGGTGAAGTCCTGTGCCTCATCGGCCCCTCGGGCTCCGGCAAGAGCACGTTCCTGCGCTGTGTCAATCATCTCGAGCGGATCGACGCCGGACGCCTCTACGTCGATGGCGAGCTCGTCGGCTATCGCGAGCGCGGCGAGCGCCTTTACGAGATGCGCGAGCGCGACGTCTGCCGGCAGCGCGCCGAAATCGGCATGGTGTTCCAGCGCTTCAACCTGTTTCCGCACATGACGGCGCTCGAGAATGTCATCGAGGCGCCGCTTCGCGTGCGCGGGGAATCGAGAGCAGAGGCGACCGCTCGCGGGCACGCGCTGCTCGCGCGCGTGGGTCTGCAGGACAAGGCCGACGCGTATCCGAGCCGGCTTTCCGGCGGCCAGCAGCAGCGCGTGGCCATCGCCCGCGCACTCGCCATGCGGCCGAAACTCATGCTGTTCGACGAGCCGACGTCCGCGCTCGACCCCGAGCTCGTCGGGGAAGTGCTTGCGGTGATGCGCACCCTCGCGGAAGATGGGATGACGATGATCGTGGTGACGCACGAAATGGCCTTCGCGCGGGACGCGGGCGATGCGATCGCGTTCATGGATGGCGGTGTGATCGTCGAATCCGGCGTGCCGCGCGAGGTGCTCTCGCACCCGCGACACGACCGAACGCGGGCGTTCCTGTCGCGCCTTCTTGCACAGACGCGGCCATGATGAGCGTCGAAGGGCCGCCCCAAGGCGCGAACTGCTCCCCCTCCGGGGGCAGCGCAGCGGCCGAATGGGCCAATGAGGCCGCAAGCGTGGGGGTCGTCACATGAGCGCCGCCGGGCCGCCCCAAGGCGCGAACTGCGCCCCCTCCGGGGGCAGCGCAGCGGCCGAATTGGCCAATGAGGCCGCAAGCGTGGGGGTCGTCACATGAGCGCCGGGACGAAGCTCGTGCTGCTCGGCACCGGCGGCGGTCCGATGCCGAAGGTGACGCGCTCGGCGCCGGCGCAGGCGGTCGTCGTCGACGGCGTGACCTACATCGTCGATTGCGGGAACGGCGTCGCGCGGCAAATGGCGCGCGCGCGGCTCGGATTTCGCACGCTGCGCGCGGTCTTCGTGACGCACCACCATTCGGACCACAACGCCGACTACGGCAACCTCTTCCTGCTGCTGTGGGCGGGCGGCCTCGACACGCCGGTGGATGCGTTCGGCCCTCCGCCGCTTTGCGCGATGACCGAGCAGTTCCTGGCGCTCAATGCGTACGATATCCGGACGCGGATCGCCGACGAGGGCCGACCTCCGCTCGCGCCGTTGATCCGCGCGCACGAAGTCGATGGGCCGGGCGAGGTCTATCGCGATGAGCGGGTCCGCGTGCGCGGCGCGCTGGTGAAGCATCCGCCGGTCGTGCCCGCGTTCGCGTTCCGGTTCGATACGAGGGACCGGTCCATCGTGCTCTCCGGCGACACGGCACCCTGCGACAGCCTCGTCGAGCTCGCGCGCGGCGCCGACGTGCTGGTGCATGAAGTGCTTTACGAGCCGGCGCTCGACGGCATCTGCGCGAGCCTCCCCAACGCGACGCGGTTGCGCCGGCACCTGCTCGATAGCCACACGACGCAGGATCAGGTGGGCATCGTGGCGCGCGAGGCGGGCGTCAAGTGCCTCGTCCTCTCCCATTTCGTGCCCGCGGATTCGGTCGCGGACGAGACGTGGCGCGAAGCCGCTGCGCGGAACTACGGAGGAAAGATCATCCTCGGTAGCGACCTGATGGAGATTTAGCGCCCGGCGCCTGTAGACTAGCGCCCACCTCAAGGACGGTTTCGACCAGCGCATGGCAAGCACGCCGAGAAAGCCCGTCGCGACGCAAAAGCGCGGTCCCCGCAGCAAGCCCGCGACGTCGAAAAAGCGCGGCTCCCGCAAGAAGCCCGCGACGCTGCAGAAGCGCGGATCCCGGGGGAAGCCCGCGGCGGCGAAGCGCAGTCCAGTCCGGAAGCCTGAATCGGGCACGCGGCGCCCGCCTGCCCTTGCGATCAAGCGCCCGGCGACTGCGCGATCTGCTCGCGCAACGCGAGACGGAGCTCGCGCTCATCAACTCGATCCAGCGCGGCCTCGCCGCGAGACTGGATTTCCAGGCGATCGTCGATCTCGTCGGCGACAAGCTGCGCGAGATTTTCCGAACGCCGGACCTCGCCATCAGCTGGCTCGACGAAAAAAGCAATCTGGTTCATATGCTGTACGTCTACGAGCACGGCCGGCGGCTCACCTTTGAACCGCAGCCGCCAAGGCCGGGCGGCATGTACGAAATGATGCGCAAGTCGCATGCGGCGATCGTGCTCGGGACTCGCCGCGGATTATGCGAAGCTGAACATGACGACCCCCGCGCCCGGAACCGACATGAGCAAGTCCATGATCAGCGTGCCGGTCTTCAGCGGCGACCGGCTGGTCGGGGACATCAGCATCGAAAACTACGAGCGTGACAACGCCTTCGGCGCGGCGGACGTGCGAAGTGCTGACGACTGTCGCCGCATCGCTCGGCGTCGTACTGCAGAACGCGTGGCTGTTCGACGAGACGCAGCGCCTGCTGAAGGAGACCGAGCAGCGCAATGCCGAGCTCGCGATCATCAACAGCGTGCAGGAAGGCCTGGCATCGAAGCTCGAGATGCAGGCGATCTACGATCTGGTCGGCAACAAGGTCCGCGAAATATTCGGCGCGGATGTCGTCGGGATCAATCTGTTCGATCCCGACACCAATCTGGTTCGCTACGCATTCCTGCTCGACCACGGCGAGCGCTTTCATCCGGAGTCCGGGCCGCCGACCGGTTTCACCGGACAGATTCTCCGGACGCGGCAACCGATGGTGTTCCATACGGCGGACGAGTTGAACCGGCGGATGGTGGAACTGGGCACCACCAACATCGGCGGCGACACGGTGGACAACTCGTTCATCTACGTCCCGATCCTTCACGGCGATGCGGCGAGCGGCGTCATCACCGTCGGCAAGCAGGCCGTACACGCTTTTTCGGATTCCGACGTGAGCCTGCTGACCACGCTCGGCAGCGCGATGAGCATCGCGCTCGAGAATGCGCGGCTGTTCGACGAGACGCAGCGGCTGCTCAAGGAAACCGAGCAGCGCGCCGCCGAGCTGGCGGTGATCAACCGCATCCAGGAGGGCATGGCGGCGGAGCTCAACTTCCAGGCGATCGTCGACATGGTGGGCGACAAGCTGCGCGAAGTGTTCAACACCGGCGACATCGGCATCCGGTGGTACGACGCGAAAATCGATCGTGTTCACTACCTCTACGAATACGAGCATGGCGTGCGGCTCGCGCCGCCGCCGCCCGTTGCGCCCGCTCCTGCAGGATTGTTCACGCGGATGCTGCGGACGCGCCAGCCTGTGGTCCTGAACAACCGCGCCGAACAGGCGGCGGCAGGCGCGACCAGCATGCCCGGAACCGATCAGAGCCATTCGCTTGTCAATGTTCCGATCCTGGGCGGCGATCGCGTGCTGGGCGCGATCTCGATCGAGGACTTCCGCGAGAACGCCTTCGGCGAGGCCGAGGTGCGACTGCTGAGCACGGTAGCGGCGAGCATGGGCGTCGCGCTCGAGAACGCGCGCCTCTTCGACGAAACGCAGCGCCTGTTCAAGGAAAGCGAGCAGCGCGCTGCCGAGCTCGCGATCATCAACAGCGTGCAGGCGGCGCTGGCCGCCGAGCTCAACATGCAGGGGATCTACGACGCGGTCGGCGACAAGATCCGCGAGATCTTTCACCAGGCGGATGTCGGGATTCGCATTTACGACCCGCAGACGGATTTGCTCCACTTTCCGTACGTTTACGAACGCGGGAAGCGGATCGTGATCGACTCGGAGCCCCTTGGCGACAAGGGCATCACCGTCACGTCGCTGCGCACCCGCGAGCCGCTGGTCATCAACGAGAACATGGCGCTCGAAGCTGGAGAAGTACGGCAGCAGCCTGCTGCCGGGAACGCAGATGGAGAAATCGGCGATCTACGTGCCGCTGGTGGCGGGCGACCAGGCGCGCGGCCTGATCAGCCTGATCGACCTGGATCGCGAGAACGCGTACACAGCCTCGGACCTGCGTCTGCTGCAAACGCTGGCCAATGCGATGAGCGTGGCGCTCGAGAACGCGCGGCTGTTCGACGAGACGCAGCGTCTGTTCAAGGAAAGCGAGCAGCGCGCGGCGGAGCTCGCCATCATCAACAGCGTCCAGCAGGCGCTTGCGGCGCGAGCTCGTCATGCAGGGCGATCTACGATCTGGTCGGCGACAAGATCCGCGAAGTGTTCCGCGACGCGGTACGTCGGCATCCGCATCTACGACGCCCAGACCAACATGATCCACTATCCGCTACGTCTTCTACGATGGAAAGCGGTACAGCGTCCCGTCGCAGACCGCTCGGCGATACCGGTTTCGGCGCCCACGTGATCCGGACGGGCGAAACGCTCGTCGTCAACGAGGACATGGACCGGCGGTCGACGGACGCCGGTACGGCTCTACGTGCCGGTCGACGCGCCGCTGTCGAAGTCGAGCTGCTGGTGCCGCTGCTCGTGGGCGACGAGGCGCGCGGCCTGCATCAAGCTCGAGAACAGCGACCGCGAGGACGCGTTCAGCGATGCCGACGTGCGCCTGCTCACAGACGCTCGCGAACAGCATGAGCGTGGCGCTCGAGAACGCGCGCCTCTTCGACGAGACGCAGCGCCGCACGCGCGAGACCGCGGCGCTCGCCGAAGTGGGGCGCGACATTTCGTCGACGCTGGACCTCGCGACCGTGATGGACCGCATCGCGCGGCACGCGAAGGACCTGCTCGCCGGCGACAACAGCGCGATCTTCCTGCCCGATGCCGACGGGCGGACCTATCGCGCGATCGTCGCGATCGGCGATATCGCGGACGCCCTCCAGGCGACCGAGATCGAGGCCGGCGTCGGCATCATCGGCAGCCTGGTGCAGAGCGGCCGCGCGGAGTTCATCAACGATACGCAGGCGGACCCGCGCGCCGTCCAGATCGCCGGTACCGGACGCGACGAGCACGAGCGGCTGATGGTCGCGCCGCTGATGGCCGGCGACACCGTCAAGGGCGTCATGGCCGTCTGGCGCACCGGCGGGCAGCCGTTCGACGAGCGCGAGCTCGAGTTCCTCGTCGGCCTGTCGCTGCAGGCGACGGTCGCGATCGAGAACGCGCGCCTGTTCGCCGAGTCGCAGCAACGCGCCGCCGAGCTCGCACCGTCAACACCGTGTCGCAGCAGCTCGCCGGCAAGCTCGAGGTCGGCGCGCTGCTCGAGCTCGTCGGCGAGCAGATCCGCGACGGTGTTCAACGCCGACATCGCCTACGTGGCGCTGCTCGAGCCGCGCGAGAACCGGATCTACTTTCCCTATCAGTACGGCGAGGAGCTGAAGACCCTGCCGTACGGCGAGGGCCTCGACCAGCCGGATCATCGAGTCGGGCAAGTCCCTATCATCAATCAGCGAGGGGATCGCCGAAGCCTGCACCTCGGGGCCGCCAGCATGGGCAAGCGCGCGCGGTCCTATCTGGGCGTGCCCATTCGGGTTGCGGATAGTGCATCGGCGTGGTGAGCGTGCAGAGCACGCGCATCGAGGGCGCCTACGGCGCAACGACGAGCGCCTGCTTGCGACGATCGCCGCCAACGTCGGCGTCGCGCTGCGAATGCGCAGCTGTTCCAGGAGGCGCAGGAAGCGCGCGCCGCGGCCGAAGCCGCGAACGAGGCGAAGAGCTCGTTCCTCGCCACGATGAGCCACGAGATCCGCACGCCGATGAACGCGGTGATCGGCATGAGCGGCCTGCTGCTCGACACGCAGCTCGACGCCGAGCAGCGCGACTACGCCACCACGATCCGCGACTCGGGCGACGCGCTGCTCACGATCATCAACGACATCCTCGACTTCTCGAAGATCGAGGCCGGCCGGATGGACATCGAGGCGCAGCCGTTCGACCTGCGCGAGTGCGTCGAATCGGCGCTCGACCTCGTCACCGCGCGCGCCGGCGGAGAAGCACCTCGACATCGCCTACCTGTTCGAAGGCGACGTGCCGCCGGCGGTCGTCGGCGACGTCACGCGCCTGCGCCAGATCCTGCTCAACCTGCTGTCCAACGCGGTGAAGTTCACCGAGCGCGGCGAGGTCGTGCTGACGGTGACCAGCGCAGCCGCCAGGCGCGGCGATGCGGAGCTCACGTTCGCCGTGCGCGACACCGGCATCGGCATCTCCGCCGAGGGCATGAGCCGGCTGTTCCAGTCGTTCTCGCAGGCCGACTCGTCGACGACGCGCAAGTACGGCGGCACCGGGCTGGGCCTTGCGATCAGCAAGCGCCTGGCCGAACTGATGGGCGGCCGCATGTGGGCGCAAAGCGATGGCCTCGGCAAGGGATCGACGTTCCTGTTCACGATCAAGCGTGCCGACCGCCGAGCTGCCGCCGGCGCGACAGCCGAGCCTTCATCGGCGTGCAGCCGGAACTGGCGGGCAAGCGTCTGCTCGTCGTCGACGACAATGCAACCAACCGGCGCGTGCTCGCGCTGCAGACCGCCAAATGGGGCATGCAGGCGCGTGCGACGGACTCGCCCGACGAAGCGCTCGCCTGGATCGCGGAAGGCGACGCCTTGACGTGGCGATCCTCGACATGCACATGCCCGACGATGGACGGCGTCACGCTGGCGAAGGAGATACGCGCACGCCGCCGCCAGCTTCCGCTGGTGCTTGTTCAGCTCGCTCGGACGCCGCGAGGCCGGTGCCGACGACGCGCTCTTCGACGCATACCTCAGCAAACCGATCCATCAATCGCAGCTGTACGACACGCTGGTCGGCCTGCTGGCGAGGCGATGACATGCCGAAGGCGGCCAGCGTCGCCGCGAAGCGGCAGCTCGACCCCGGCATGGCGACGCGTCATCCGCTGCGCATCCTGCTGGCGGAGGACAACGTCGTGAACCAGAAGCTCGCGCTGCGCCTGCTGCAGCAGATGGGCTACCGCGCCGATCTCGCGTCGAACGGCCTGGAGGCGATCGAATCGGTCGAGCGGCAGTCGTACGACGTCGTGTTGATGGACGTGCAGATGCCGGAGATGGACGGACTCGAGGCGTCGCGGCGCATCACCGCGCAATGGCCGCCGGGCAGACGCCCGCGCATCGTCGCGATGACGGCCAACGCGATGCAGGGCGACCGCGAGGAGTGCCTCGCGGCGGGGATGGACGATTACGTGACGAAGCCGATCCGCGTCGATGCGCTCGTCGCCGCGCTGTCGCAAGTACCTTCGAGGCAGGATCGCTCGTGAAGACGGCGCAGCAGATACAGAACGTCGCCGACCTCGCCTGGGCCGGACAGCACGAGCAAGCCATCCGAAAGGCGACCGCGGCACTCGAGCGGAAGTCGCTCGCGGCGGCCGACCGCATGACGCTGCTAGACCTGCGCTCGGAGAGCTACATTGCGCTGGGCGACCTGAAAGCCGCTGCGGCCGACGCGCAGGCGATGAAGGCGCTCGCGAAACGCGACGGCGGCATGGCGCTGCTCGCACGCGCGCTTTGCCGCGAATCCAATGTTCGCACGCGCGACGTCGATCCGCATGGAGGCGCGACGGTGGCCGCGGCTGCCTTGAAGGCGGCGGAGCGCAGCCGCGTCCCGGAGCTCGTCGCGCTCGCGCTGATGCGCCTGGCGGCGGCGCAGTCGAATACCCGAATCGACCTGCCCGCCGCGATCCGTCATGCAACGCGTGCAGCCGCGATGTTTGGGCGGCTCGGCAATACGTCGCTGCGGAGTCGTGCCTTGCAGACCCTGAGCGGCGCACTGTGGGCGTCCGACCAGAGCGCCGCCGCCAGGAAGGTCGGAACCGAAGCGCTCGCGCTTGCGCGGCGCTGCGGCGACCTGTTTGGCCAGGGCTCGGCATTGAACAACATCGGCGTGGCGGAGGCCGACTATGCGCAGGCGCTGCGCCTTTTCGGCCAGGCGCTGGACGCTTACAAGGCCGCCGGCTATGTTCGCAGCACGATCGCGACCGTCGTCAACATCGGCGCCACGTATGGCGACCTCGGTCTCTATCGGCGCGCGCGCCGCCAGACGCTCGAGGCGCTGGGCCTCGCCCGCCGCGCGGGCGCACGGGCACAAGCAGAGCCTTCCGCTCTGGAATCTGACCGAGTATGCGATCGCCGTGGGATCGCTCGAGGAGGCGCGTTCTTTCGCAGTCGAAGCCGATGCGCTGTCCCGCGCGCTGCGCGAAACGCGCTTCCGCCCTTTTTCGGTCCTCATGCAGGGCGCGATGGCCCAGCGCGAAGCGCGATGGGCAGAGGCCGCGCGCCATTTCGAGCAGGCGCTTCGGAAGGCTGCCAGCATCGAGCTGAGGCTCGCGGCACTCACCGAAGCCGGACGCTCGCATCTCGCGGCCGGGCAGGCGGTCAAGGCGCTCGCCGCGACGCGCGCGGCGGCCCGGCAGCATCGGGCCATGCGGTTCCCGCCGCTCGACACGGTCAAGCCACAGTCGCTGTGGTGGCGACATAGCCAGGCGTTGCAGGCGAACGGACTGCAAGCGCGAAGCGCGCAAGGCGCTCGAGCAATCATGGCGCCTGCTGCTGGGGAGCATGGCGAGCCTCCGCGACGAGGGCCTGCGGCGAAACTATCTCAACAAGCGCGCGGACAACCGGGAGATCGTCCTCGCGTGGCTTGCGCATGCGCGCGAGCGCAAGCTGCCGAAGCGGGCGCGCGAGGCGCACCTCGCGGGAAAGGTCAGCCTGCACGCGTCGTTCGAGCGCCTCGTCGACACGGGACTGCGCCTCAACGAGATCAAGAGCGAAACCGAGCTTTCCGAATTCCTGATCGACGAGGTCACCGAGCTCACGGGCGCGGAGCGCGTGCTGCTGCTGACGGAGGCGAAGGACGCGGGCGACGCGCTTGCGATCGCGGGCTCGCTCGTGCCCGCCGGCGAGGACGAGCGCGCGCTGCTGGAACGGATAACGCCGTGGCTCGCGGAGGTGCGCCGCAGCCGTGCCGCGCGATTGCGCTACACGCCGGAAGGCGCGCTGGCGCTCGACCAGCGCAGCAGCCTGATCGTCCCGCTCATCCTGCAGCGCGACCTGCTGGGTTACATCTACGTCGACATCGACGGCGCCTTCGGCCGCTTTCACGACGGCGATCGCGATCTCCTCGCAATGCTCGCGAGCCAGGCGGCTGTCGCGCTCGCCAACGTGCGCTTCGCCGAAGGCCTGGAGCGCAAGGTCGCCGATCGCACCGCCGAGCTCGAGCAGCGCGCCGGCGAGCTCACGATCATCAACAGCATCCAGCAGGGCATCGCGGGCTCCCTCGATTTCCAGGGCATCGTCGAGCTCGTCGGCGACAAGCTGCGCGACGTGTTGAAGAGCGAGGACCTTGCCATCCGCTGGCTGGACCACCAGGCGCGTACGCTCAAGTTCTTGTATGTCACCGAGCATGGCAAGCGGCTGCAGCTTCCCGACGATGTCATCCAATCCGACGAGGAATGGAACGCAATCCTCGCGCGGCGCACGCCAAGAATCTCGAACACGCTCGCGGAGAACGTCGCCGAAGGAGCGGTTCCCGGCACCGACATATGCTTGTCGCGGGTCATGGTGCCGATCGTCGTCGGCGACCGCCGCGTCGGAAGCATCTCTATGGAAAACCACGAGCGCGAATACGCGTTCGGTGAATCCGAAGTCCGGCTGCTTTCGACGATCGCGTCGTCGATGGGCGTGGCGCTGCAAAGCGCGCGCCTGTTCGACGAGACGCAGCGCCTGCTGAAGGAAACCGAGCAGCGCAATGCCGAGCTCGCGGTGATCAACAGCATCCAGCAAGGCATCGCGGGCTCGCTCGACTTCCAGGGCATCGTCGAGCTCGTCGGCGACAAGCTGCGCGAAGTGCTGCAAGTGCGACGACATCGCCATCCGCTGGCTGACGACCACGAGGCACGTGCGTCCAATCCGCTGTATGTCAATGAGCACGGCGAGCGGCTGTCAGCTTGCCGACGAATCGATCGAGTCCGGACGAACGCTGGAACCGCATGTCGCGCGCGGCGCACGCCGTCGTGGTCTTGCACACGCTCGCAGCGAAAATCGTCTGCGGGACTGCAGTTGTACCGGGCACCGATCAGTGCCTGTCGATCGGCCGAAGTGCCGATCGTCGTCGGCGATCGGCGCGTCGGCAGCATCAGTCATGGAAAATCACGACGCGAATACGCGTTCGGTGAATCCGAAGTGCGGCTGCTGCTCGACGATCGCGGCGTCGATGGGCGTCGCGCTGCAAAGCGCGCGCCTGTTCGACGAGACGCAGCGGCGCACGCGGGAGATCCGCTGCGCTCGCGGAAGTCGGCCGCGACATCTCGTCGACGCTCGATCTTCAGACCGTGATGAACCGCATCGCGCACCATGCGAAGGAGCTGCTCGCGGCGGACTCCAGCGCGATCTTCCTGCCGCAGCCGGGCAAGGACGGCAAGTCGACGAGCTTTCGCGCAATCGTCGCGGAAGGCGCGGACACCACCCAGTTGAAGGACGCCGAGATCGTGTCGGGCGTCGGCATCATCGGCGGCATCATCGCCAGCGGCCGCGCCGAGTACGTCAACGACGTGGACCACGATTCCCGCGCGGTCCTGATTGCCGGCACCGCGGAGGCAAGCGACGAACGCCTCATGGTCGCGCCGCTGCGAGCAGGCAAAACGGTCAAGGGCGCGATGGCGGTGTGGCGAACGGGCGCCGAGCCGTTCCAGCAGTACGACCTCGAGTTCCTCGTCGGTCTGTCGCTCGCCGCCGTGGTCGCGATGGAGAACGCGCGACTGTTCGCCGAGGCGGAGCGACGCGCGACCGAGCTCGATACGGTGAACGCGGTGTCGCATCAGGTTTCCGGCAAGCTCGACATCGCAGCGCTGATCGAGCTGGTCGGCGAGCAGGTGCGCCGCGTGTTCAGGTCCGACATCGCGTACGTGGCGCTGCTCGATCGTGCGTCCGACATGATCCACTTCCCGTATCGGCATGGCGACGTCAGCGCATCGCGCCGCCATGGAGAAGGATTGACCAGCAGGATCATCGACACCGGCAAAGCGCTGTTGCTCAACACCGACATCAAGGGCCGCATCGCGGCGATGGGTACGAAGCGACTCGGCAAGCAGGCGCTCTCCTATCTGGGCGTTCCGATCGTCGTCGAGGGACGCGCCGAGGGCGTGATCAGCGTGCAAAGCACCGAGCATGAAGGCGCATACGACGCGAACGACCAGCGTCTGCTGGAAACGATCGCCGCCAGCGTCGGCGTCGCGCTGCGCAACGCGCAGCTGTTCCAGGAGGCGAAGGAGGCGCGCGCGGCGGCGGAGGGTGCCAACGAGGCGAAGAGCTCGTTCCTGGCCACGATGAGCCACGAGATCCGCACGCCGATGAACGCGGTGATCGGCATGAGCGGCCTGCTGCTCGACACCAAGCTCGACGCGGAACAGCACGACTACGCCACCACGATCCGCGACTCCGGCGATGCGCTGCTCACCATCATCAACGACATCCTCGACTTCTCCAAGATCGAAGCCGGCCGGATGGATATCGAATCGCAACCGTTCGATCTGCGCGATTGCGTGGAGTCGGCGCTCGACCTGGTCAGTGCGCGCGCCGCCGAAAAGCGCCTCGACCTCGCCTACGTGTTCGAAGGCGACGTGCCGCAGGGGTCGAGGGCGACGTGACGCGGCTGCGGCAGATCCTGCTGAACCTGCTCTCGAACGCGGTCAAGTTCACCGAAGCCGGAGAAGTCGTGCTGAACGTCAGCGTGAACCCGGCACGCGCGCAGCCACCGCCACGGCACGGGCGGGCCCGCGCCGGTGGAGCTGCTGTTCTCGGTGCGCGACACCGGGATCGGGCTCACGCCCGACGGGATCGGCAAGCTGTTCCAGAGCTTCAGCCAGGCCGATGCGTCGACGACCCGCAAGTACGGCGGCACCGGCCTCGGCCTCGCCATCAGCAAGCGGCTGGCCGAGCTGATGTCGGGGTCGATGTCGGCGCAGAGCCCGGGACCGGGCCAAGGGTCGACGTTCCGCTTCACCATTCGCGTGCCGCTGGCCGACCTGCCCGCCACCGGCCGGCGGACCTTCGTCGGCCCGCAGGCTGCGCTCTCCGGCGCGCGGGTGCTGGTGGTGGACGACAACGCGACCAACCGGCGGGTGCTGGCGCTGCAAACGGCCAAGTGGGGCATGGCGCCGCAGGGACACGGGGTCACCTGCCGAAGCGCTGCACTGGCTCGCGGTCGGGCGAGCGCTTCGACGTCGCGATCATCGACATGCACATGCCCGAGATGGACGGCGTCAATCTGGCCCGGCGCATCCGCGAGACCCAGGGCGAGCTGCCGCTGGTGCTGTTCAGCAGCCTCGGGCGGCGGGAAGCCGGCGACACGGGGACGCTGTTCGCCGCCTATCTGGCGAAGCCGCTGCGCCAAAGCCACCTGTTCGACACGCTGATGACGCTGCTGGCGCACGACGCGGTCGCGGCGAAAGCGAGCGTGCCCGGCAAACCCAAGCTCGACGCCGGGATGGCCGCGCGCCATCCGCTGCGCATCCTGCTCGCCGAAGACAACGTCGTGAACCAGAAGCTGGCGCTGCGCCTGCTGCAGCAAATGGGCTATCGCGCCGACCTCGCGTCCAACGGCATCGAGGCGATCGAGTGCGTCGAGCGCCAGACCTACGACGTGGTGCTGATGGACGTGCAGATGCCCGAGATGGACGGCCTCGCGGCGTCGCGGGTGATCAGCGGGCGCTGGCCCGCGAGCGCAACGCCCGCGCATCGTCGCGATGACCGCCAACGCCATGCAGGGCGACCGCGAGATGTGCATCGCCGCCGGCATGGACGACTATGTCACGAAACCGATTCGTGTGGAGGCGCTGATCGAGGCGCTTACCCAGGTGACAACGCGCAATCCCGTGAGCGCGCCGGCGAACGATCAATCGACGAGGCGAGACCACTGACATGGCCAGGCGGCAGCCGAAGCAAACCACTCTTGCCGCCGTCGCGAGCGCCGCTGCGCCCGTGCCGGCGATCGCCGAGACGCACGACCTCGCCTGGACGGGCCAGCACGAGCAGGCGCTCGCGGTGGCCGCCGCTGCGCTCGGGGACGCCTCTTTGCGCCTGACGACCCCCGACCGGCTGGCGCTGCATGGCCTGCGCGTCGAGTCGCTCGTGGCCCTCGGCCAGTTGCCGGAGGCCGAGACCGAAGCCGCAGCGATGAAGTCCGTAACGACGGGCGATGCGTCCGATGCAGCGCGGTCGCTCGCGTTGTGCGCGGAGGCGCTCGTGTCGATGCGTCGCGGCCGCGTGCAGGCCGCCGAAGACGCGGCCCGCGAAGCAGTGGCCACGGCGCGTCATGCGCGTCACAGCTCGATGTTGATGCATGCGCTGCTGCGCCTCGGCGAGGCACAGTTCCGGGCCCGAAGCGGTGACAACGGTGTTGCGGCCGCCGAAGAGGCTGTCACCCTGGCGGAAGCGCTCGGCGACGTGAAATGCAAGGGCCGGGCGCATTGGGTGCTGTCGGGTGCCATCCAGAACCTGGGGCAGATGGCTCCGGCGCAGTCGCACGCCGCGCAGGCGGAGGCGCTTGCGAGGCAATCCGGTGACGACGTGGGGCTCGGCAACGCCCTCAGCATCGGCGCCGGCGCCATTCAGGACGTGGCGGAGAAGCTGCGGGCCTACCAGCAGGCCGACCAGCTGTTTGCCCGCGCCGGCTATGTCGAGCGGCGAGCCATGGCGCAAGCCAACCTCGCCAACCAGTATGTCTTTCTCGGCCTGTACCGGCGCGGCTGCCGGCAGATGCAGCAGCTTATCGAGGTCTGCCGGCGCATCGGCGCGAACCAGATGCTCGCCAACCAGCTCAATAATTCGGCGAGCGTTCTGATCGAGCTCGGCGAGCTCGATCGCGCGCGGCTCGCATTGCAGGAATTCGATCGCCTGTTGCCCGGTCTCGGCGAACACATGCGCATCCAAGGCCAGTTCAGCCGGGGCGAATTGGCCATTGCGGAAGGCGATACGCGGACCGCGGCGCGCCACGCGCGCTCGGCAATCAAGGGATCGTCGAACTTTGCGACCATCGACCAGCAGATGGCCGGCTACACAAACCTTGCGGAGGCCCTGCTGGCGGTCGGCGATGCGCAAGGTGCCCTGCGCGCGACGACGCGCAGCACGAAGCTGCATCGAAGCGCAGGCCTCGGCTTCACCGACACCTTGAACGCGTACCACCACTGGTGGAATCACTACCGCGCGCTGGCTGCCAACGGCCGTGCCGACGAAGCCTGGGCCGCGCTGCAACAGGCGTACGCGCTGTTGCTCGAAAACGTCCGCAGCGTGCGCGACGAGGGTCTGCGCCGCAATTGCCTGAACAAGGTCAGGCTCAACCGCGAGCTGGTGGAAAGCTGGTTGCGCGAGTCGGCGCAGCGCGGCCTGCCGGAGGCCGAACGGATCGCGCACCTGAACCTGGAAAGCCACGTCGGCGAGCCGTTCAAGCGCCTCGTCGATACCGGCATGCGACTCAACGAGCTGCGCAGTGCGCGAGAGCTGCACGACTTCCTGATCGACGAGGTGACGGAGCTCACCGGCGCCCAGCGGGTGCTGCTGGTGCTCGACGAAAGCGCCGGCTTGCGCATCGCCGGCTCGCTGTTGCCGAAGGGCGAAAACACGCCAGCAGCGGCAGCCGCGCTGCTCGAAGGCGTGACACCGTGGCTGATGGAGACGCGTCGGAGCCGCGCCGTGAGCCTGCGTCACGACCCGGAGGGTGCGAAGCCGGTCGAGCAATGCAGTCGTCTCGTCGCGCCGCTCGTCGCGGGGCGGCAACTGCTCGGCTACCTCTATGCCGACATCGACGGCGCCTTCGGCCGCTTCGGCGAATCCGACCGCGACCTGCTCGGGATGCTCGCCGCACAGGCGGCGGTTGCGCTGGACAACGCGCGCTGGGGCGAGGGGCTCGAGGCCAAGGTCGCCGAGCGCACGGCGGAGGCGCGCGCCGAAAAGGCGCAGGCGGAGCAGCGCGCCGCCGAGCTTGCGATCATCAACGGCATTCAGCAGGGCATCGCCGGCTCGCTCGACTTCCAGGCGATCGTGGACCTGGTGGGCGACCGGCTGTGCGAAGTCATGAAGAGCCAGGACGTGGGCATCGACTGGTTCGATCACGATGTCTATACGACCAGGTACGTCTACACCGTCGAACATGGCGTTCGCCTGCATCTGCCCGATAAGCCGCGGCGCTCCGAGGAGGGCTGGACCCGAGCGATGGCGCAGCGCACGACGCAGGTACTCCAGACGCTCGCGGACCAGGCCGCGGCAGGGGTAGGTGCGGTCGCCGGCACCGACCAGGCGCTGTCGGCCGTGCTCGTGCCGGTGGTCGCCGGCGATCGGCGCCTTGGCACGATCGTCGTCGAGAACCACGAGCGCGAGTACGCGTTCGGCGACTCGGATGTGCGTATGCTCGAGACCATCGCGTCGAGCCTCGGGGTTGCTCTGCAGAGCGCGCGCCACTTCGACGAAACGCAGCGCCTGCTGAAGGAGACCGAGCAGCGCAACGGCGAGCTGGCGGTGATCAACGGCGTGCAGCAGGGCCTCGCCAACAAGCTCGACGCACAGTCGATCTTCGAGCTGGTCGGCGAGCGGCTGCGCGGGCTGTTCGACTCGCAGTCGATCAGCATCGTGGGCTTCGATGCCGGGCGCGACGTGCGCCACTACCATTATGTGCAGGAGCGCGGCCAGCGCCTGTCCGTTCCCGATGCGCCGATCGCGCCGCTCGGCTGGCACGTCGTGCGCACCGCGAAGCCGCTGCTGCTCAACAGCGACATCGCGGGGCAACTCGCGGCGCTCGGCATCGTTTCGAAAACCCTTCCCGGCACGCAGCCGACGCGCAGCCTGCTGCGCGTGCCGATCCTCGCAGAAGGCAAGGTCATCGGCGCGATCGGGCTCGACAACGTGGACCGCGAGCGCGCGTTCGACGAGGCCGACGTGCGACTTCTCACGACGCTGGCGAGCAGCATGAGCGTGGCGCTCGAGAGCGCGCGCCTGTTCGAGCAGACCAAGTCGCTGCTCGCGCAGACCGAGCAGCGCGCGGACGAGCTGGCAACGATCAACACGCTGGGCCACGCACTGTCTTCCAAGATCGATCTCGACGAATTGATCCGCACCATCGGCGAAAAGATGCGCGAGACGTTCCGCGCCGACGTCGTCTACGTCGCGCTGCTCGACGAAGCGGCGGGAGCGATCCGCTTTCCGTATGCCTACGGCGACGACTTCACGCCGCTCGCACCCGGCGAAGGGCTGACCGGCAAGATCATCGACACCGGCCAGGCGCTGCTGTTCAACCACGCGGTCGACGATGCGGCGAAGGCGATCGGTGCGACGCAGGTCGGCGTGCACGCCAAGTCGTACCTCGGCGTGCCGATCACGGTGCGCGGCAAGGCCATCGGCGTGATCAGCGTCCAAAGCACCCGCGAGGAGGGCCGCTTCACGCCGGCCGATCAGAGCCTGCTCACCACGATGGCCACCGGCGTCGGCATCGCGATTCGCAATGCGCAGCTGTTCCAGGAGGCGAAGGAGGCGCGCGCCGCGGCCGAGGGTGCCAACGAGGCGAAGAGCGAGTTCCTGGCCACGATGAGCCACGAGATCCGCACGCCGATGAACGCGGTGATCGGCATGAGCGGGCTGCTGCTCGACACGCCGCTCGACGCCGAGCAGCACGACTACGCCGCCACGATCCGCGACTCCGGCGATGCGCTGCTCACGATCATCAACGACATCCTCGACTTCTCCAAGATCGAAGCCGGCCGGATGGACATCGAAGCGCAGCCGTTCGACCTGCGCGATTGCGTGGAGTCGGCGCTCGACCTGGTGAGTGCGCGCGCCGCCGAAAAGCGCCTCGACCTCGCCTACGTGTTCGAAGGCGACGTGCCGCAGGCGATCGTGGGCGACGTGACGCGGCTGCGGCAGATCCTGCTGAACCTGCTCTCGAACGCGGTCAAGTTCACCGAAGCCGGAGAAGTCGTGCTGAACGTCAGCGTGAACCCGGGCACGCGCGCAGCCACCGCCAGGCACGGGCGGGCCCGCGCCGGTGGAGCTGCTGTTCGCGGTGCGCGACACCGGCATCGGCCTCACGCCGGACGGGATCGGCAAGCTGTTCCAGTGCTTCAGCCAGGCCGATGCGTCGACGACCCGCAAGTACGGCGGCACCGGCCTCGGCCTCGCCATCAGCAAGCGGCTGGCCGAGCTGATGGGCGGTCGATGTCGGCGCGAGAGCCCGGGACCGGGCCAAGGGTCGACGTTCCGCTTCACCATTCGCGTGCCGCTGGCCGACCTGCCCGCCACCGGCCGGCGGACTTCGTCGGCCCGCAGCTGCGCTCTCCGGCGCAGCGGGTGCTGGTGGTCGACGACAACGCGACCAACCGGCGGGTGCTGGCGCTGCAGACGGCCAAGTGGGGCATGGCGCCGCAGCGACACGGGGTCGCCTGCCGAAGCGCTGCACTGGCTCGACGTCGGGCGAGCGCTTCGACCTCGCGATCATCGACATGCACATGCCCGAGATGGACGGCGTCGATGCTGGCCCGGCGCATCCGCGAGCCGCCAGGGCGAGCTGCCGCTGGTGCTGTTCAGCTGCGCTCGGGCGGCGGGAAGCCGGCGACACGGGGACGCTGTTCGCCGCCTATCTCGGCAAGCCGCTGCGCCAGTGCCACCTGTTCGACACGCTGATGACGCTGCTCGCGCACGACGCGGTCGCGGCGAAAGCGAGCGTGCCCGGCAAACCCAAGCTCGACGCCGGGATGGCCGCGCGCCATCCGCTGCGCATCCTGCTCGCCGAGGACAACGTCGTGAACCAGAAGCTGGCGCTGCGCCTGCTGCAGCAAATGGGCTATCGCGCCGACCTCGCGTCCAACGGCATCGAGGCGATCGAGTGCGTCGAGCGCCAGACCTACGACGTGGTGCTGATGGACGTGCAGATGCCCGAGATGGACGGCCTCGAGGCGTCGCGGCCGATCAGCGGGCGCTGGCCCGCGAGCGAACGGCCGCGCATCGTCGCGATGACCGCCAACGCCATGCAGGGCGACCGCGAGATGTGCATCGCCGCCGGCATGGACGACTACCTGACCAAGCCGATCCGCGTCGAGCAGCTGGTCGCCGCGCTCGACATCGTGCAGAGCCGCGGAGATGCCGAGGATGAGCGCAACCGACGATCGACCGAGCCGTCTTCGACGAGCTGAAGCAAACCGCGGGCGCCGAGTTCGTCGTCGAGCTCGTCGACACGTTTCTCGCCGAGGCGCCGCTGATGCTCGCGGAGCTGCGCGATTCGCTCGCAGCACGCAACGCCGATCGCTTCCGCCGCGCCGCGCACTCGCTCAAGTCCAACAGCAACACGTTCGGCGCGCTCGCGCTGGGCGCGATGGCGCGCGACCTCGAGCTGGCGGCCCCCGAGCGCGTCGCGGCCGGCGATGCCCGTCCGCTCGACGCGCTCGCGCAGGCGTACGCGGGGGTCGCCGCTGCGCTGACGGAGTTGCAGCGTGCCTGACGCGGGGCACGGCCGTGCACGGCTGCTTGTCGTCGACGACAACAAGGTCAACCGCCTGCTGCTCACGCGCAACCTGGAGCTGCAGGGCCATTCGGTGGCGTCCGCCGAAAACGGCCGCGTCGGCGCTCGAGATGCTGCGGCGAGAGCGCTTCGACCTGTTGCTGCTCGACATCGAAATGCCGGAGATGAACGGCTTCGAGGTGCTCGAGCAACTCGCGAGCGATCTGCACCTGCGCGATCTTCCGGTCATCGTCACGTCGTCGCTCGAAGGCATCGACAACGTCGTGCGCTGCATCGAGCTCGGCGCGGAGGATTACCTGCCCAAGCCCGTGAATCCGGTGCTGCTCAAGGCGCGCATCGGCGCGAGCCTCGAAAAGAAGCGGCTGCGCGATCAGCAGAAGGAGCTGATGCGCCGCTTCGCGACGCCGGAGGTGGCGCAGGATCTGCAGAAGCTCGGGCTTTGCGCTCGGCGGCAAGCGCGTTCGCGGCACGGTCATGTTCTCCGACATCCGCGGCTTCACGTCGCTTGCGGAGTCGCAGCCGCCCGAGGAGACGATCGAGCTGCTCAATACGTACTACACGCTGATGTTCGACGCGATCGCCGGCCACGGCGGCATCGTGAGCCAGATCGCCGGCGACGGGTTGATGGCGATCTTCGGCGCGCCACTGCCGCTCGACCAATCATTGCGACGCCGCAGCGCGCACCGCGCTCGAGATGATCGACCTGATCGCGTTTGTTCAACGCCGAGCAGGCGGCGGCGGGCAAGCCGCAGATCCGCATCGGCATCGGGATCGCGTCGGGTGAAATGGTGGCCGGCTACACCGGAACCAACGAGCGCGCGACATATACGTGCATCGGCGACACGGTCAACCTCGCGTCGCGGCTCGAGGCGCATACGAAGGTTGCCGGCCACGCGATCCTGATCGACGCGGTGATGCGCGCCGAGTTGCGCGGCGGATTCGAGTTCGAATCGCTTGGCGCCATCGAGATCCGCGGCAAGGCGCAGCCGGTCGACGTATTTGCCGTCGTTTCGCCGGAGCGGTGACTTTGGGGTCAGAGCTGTAAGATTGACTTTGGGGTCAGTGACTTTGGGGTCAGAGCTGTAAGTATTCGGAGTTCTCGGGTCAGGACCGCGGCGGGAACCCGCGCGGCTTCTCGAAAGCGGCGCGTGAGGTCATCGTTTCAATCTGTGTTTTGAACGCGTCAGATCCGAATGCCAGCTCGCCCGCCGTCGCTTTCCTAAGGTCGATGAGGTCCGAGTCTCGATCCCCTTCGGCGCACCACCGCGCATACGCAGCCGCATGCGGCGTCCCGAGCTGTTCGAGGGCGCCGTGAGGCGTGAGCAGCCGATTCGGTCGCTCACCCACCAGGGACAGGTAGCTGCTCCAGGGATAATCGGCCGCGCGCTCGACCATCGCGGCGCGCACCGGGTTCAGATCGATGTACCGGCAGGCCGCGAGCACATGCCGGTCACACGCGACGAGGCAAGCTCGGTAGCGGCCCTCCCAAAGCGTGCCGGTTCGCTGCGAAGATTCATTAACGTATCGGACGTACCGCGCCCCTATTGATTGCATCATCCTCGATACGGCACCCACCACGCCCGGCGTCAGCAGCAGGTGTACATGGTTGCTCATGAGCACATATGCATGTACGCGCACGCAATGATGCGACGCAGCCTCCGACAGCACCTTCAAGTAGACGCGGTAATCGAGCTCACGAAAAAAACACGGCCTTCGATCGTTTCCCCGTTGCACGACGTGCAGCGGTAAATCGCAGACGGGAAAGCGGGGGCGTCGCGCCATGATCCGATACCAGTGATCGGATTTTATTGAAGCGTCTGGTGCGGCCAATCGGATAAACGGCCGAACCAATACTTACAGCTCTGACCCCAAAGTCAAATACTTACAGCTCTGACCCCAAAGTCTCTTACAGCTCTGACCCCAAAGTCCACACCGACCCTACCCGAGCAGATCCCCCGAGACCTTGCGTCCCTTCGGCGCCCGCGCGCTTGCGCGACGCTCGTCGCGCGCCTTGCCGATGCGCGTCGCTTCGCGCGCGAGCACCGGCTTCAGATACTGGCCGGTGTAGCTCGCCTCGACCGCGACGACGTCCTCGGGCGTGCCCTGCGCGATGATGCGCCCGCCGCCCGCCGCCGCCCTCCGGCCCGAGGTCGACGATCCAGTCGGCGGTCTTGATCACGTCGAGATTGTGCTCGATGACGACGACCGTGTTGCCGTGGTCGCGCAGCCGGTGCAGCACCGTCAGCAGCAATTCGATGTCGTGGAAGTGCAGGCCGGTCGTCGGCTCGTCGAGGATGTAGAGCGTGCGGCCGGTGTCGCGCTTCGATAGCTCGAGCGCGAGCTTCACGCGCTGCGCCTCGCCGCCCGACAGCGTCGTCGCCGACTGGCCGAGCGTGATGTAGCCCAGGCCGACGTCGAGCAGCGTCTGCAGCTTGCGCGCGACGGAGGGCACCGGCTCGAAGAACGCGAACGCCTGCTCGACCGTCATCGACAGCACTTCGTGGATGTTGCGGTCCTTGTAGCGGATTTCGAGCGTCTCGCGGTTGTAGCGCTGGCCGTGGCAGACGTCGCAAGGCACGTAGACGTCGGGCAGGAAGTGCATCTCGACCTTGATGAGGCCGTCGCCCTGGCACGCCTCGCAGCGCCCGCCCTTGACGTTGAACGAAAAGCGCCCGGGTCCGTAACCGCGCTCGCGCGCTTCCTTGACCTGCGCGAACAGCTCGCGGATCGGCGTGAACAGCCCCGTGTACGTCGCGGGATTCGAGCGCGGCGTGCGGCCGATCGGACTCTGGTCGACGCTGATCACCTTGTCGAAATGCTCGAGCCCTTCGATTTCGTCGAAGGGCGCCGGCTCGTCGGCGCTGTCGTACAGGTGCCGCGCGACCGCGTGATACAGCGTGTCGTTGATCAGCGTCGACTTGCCCGACCCGGAAACGCCGGTGACGCAGACGAACAATCCGACCGGCAGCTCGAGCGTGACGTCTGCGGAGGTTGTTGCCCGACGCGCCGGTGATCGTCAGCAGCCGGTCGCGATCGGCCGCGTGGCGCCGCTCGGGAATCGGAATCTGCCGGCGGCCCGCAAGATACTGGCCGGTCAGCGAATGCGCGGCGCGCCGGATATCCTCGGGCAGTGCCCTGCGCGACGACCTGTCCGCCGTGCTCGCCGGCGCCGGGCCCCATGTCGACGACGTAATCGGCGGTCAGGATCGCGTCCTGGTCGTGCTCGACGACGATCACGCTGTTGCCGAGATCGCGCAGGTGCTTCAGCGTATCGAGCAGCCGGTCGTTGTCGCGCTGATGCAGACCGATCGACGGCTCGTCGAGCACGTACATCACGCCGGTCAGCCCCGAGCCGATCTGCGACGCGAGCCGGATCCGCTGCGCTTCGCCGCCCGACAGCGTTTCCGCCGAGCGGTCGAGCGACAGGTAGTCGAGCCCGACGTTGTTCAGGAAATTGAGCCGCGACACGATTTCCTTGACGATCTTGTCGGCGATCGCCGCCTTGTGGCCGGGCAGCGACATTTTCGAGAAATACTGCATCGCGTCCTTGAGCGGCAACGCCGAAATCTCGTAGATCGGCCGCGCATCGTCGTCGCCGACCTTCACGTTGCGCGCCTCGCGCCGCAGGCGCGTGCCGTCGCACTCGGGACACGGCTTGTTGTTCAGGTACTTCGCGAGCTCCTCGCGCACCATCACGCTGTCGGTCTCGCGATAGCGGCGCTCGAGGTTGGGCATGATGCCTTCGAAGGCGTGCTCGCGCGTCGTCGGCCTGCCGCGCTCGGACAGGTACGTGAACGGAATCTTGTCGTCGCCGGAGCCGTACAGGACGATGGCCTGCACGCGCTCGGGCAGCTTCGCGAACGGCCGGTCGACGTCGAAGCCGACGTGCTTGGCGAGGCTTTGCAGCATCTGGAAATAGAACTGGTTGCGGCGGTCCCAGCCCTTGATCGCGCCCGAGGCGAGCGAGAGCTGCGGAAACGCGACGACGCGCTTCGGATCGAAGAAGCTGATCGACCCGAGGCCGTCGCAGCGCGGGCAGGCACCCACCGGATTGTTGAACGAAAACAGCCGCGGCTCGAGCTCGGACAGCGAATAGTTGCAGATCGGGCACGCGAACTTCGCCGAGAACAGATGCTCTCGCGGCCGCTCGTTTTCCTGTGTCCATCTCGACGGCGATCGCGCGCCCGTCGCCGTGGCGCAGCGCGGTCTCGTACGATTCGGCGAGCCGCTGCTTGAATTCGGCGCGCACCTTCAGCCGGTCGACGACGACTTCGACCGTGTGCTTGGTGTTCTTGGCGAGCTTCGGCACCGCGTCGATCTCGCAGACGTTGCCGTCGACGCGCACGCGAACGAATCCTTTCGCGCGCAGCTCGGCGAAGAGCTCGACCTGCTCGCCCTTGCGGTTCACCACCGCCGGCGAGAGGATCATCAGCCGCGTGTCCTCGGCCATCGCGAGCGTCGCGTCGACCATCTGCGAGATGGTCATCGCCGCAAGCTTCTGCTCCGGATGATTGAGGCAATACGGATCGCCGACGCGCGCGAACAGCAGCCGCAGGTAGTCGTGGATCTCGGTGACGGTGCCGACCGTCGAGCGCGGATTGTGCGACGTCGCCTTCTGCTCGATCGAGATCGCCGGCGACAGGCCCTCGATCAGGTCGACGTCCGGCTTTTCCATCAGCTGCAGGAATTGCCGCGCGTAGGCCGACAGCGATTCGACGTAGCGGCGCTGGCCCTCGGCGTACAGCGTGTCGAACGCGAGCGAGCTCTTGCCCGAACCCGACAAACCGGTGATGACGATCAGCTGGTGCCGCGGCAGATCGAGATTCAGGTTCTTGAGGTTGTGCGTGCGTGCGCCGCGGATGCGGATCTGGTCCATGCAGTGTCGTGTAGGAAGTCGCCGAGGTTCGCCGGGGTTCGCAATCTGCGCTCGGATCTAGTCCAAACGGCGGAAAGCGAGCGAGAGCAACCTGCTAGTATATTGCGATTCGCGAGCCCGCTTTAAGTGGCGCGGCCAACGCGCCCGGCTCGATCGATCGCAAATGGGGGCGACACGCCCCGCAATCAATCGCACTGCGCTACAGAGGAAACGACATGGCCTCGGTCAACAAGGTGATCCTGCTCGGCAATCTCGGCCGCGACCCCGAAACGCGCTACACGACCGGCGGCGACGCGGTCACCAACCTGAACATCGCGACCAGCGAGCAGTGGAAGGACAAGAGCGGCGAAAAGCAGGAGCGCACCGAATGGCACCGCGTCGTGCTGTTCGGCCGGCAAGCCGAAGTCGCCGGCGAGTACCTGAAGAAGGGACGCTCCGTCTACATCGAGGGCCGGCTGCAGACGCGCAAATACACCGACAAGGACGGCGTCGAGAAATATTCGACGGAAATCGTCGGCGACCGGATGCAGCTGATCGGCGGCAGCCGCGAAGGCGGCGGCGGCGACGGATCGAGTTCGGCGGAGCGGCGGCGCGGCGCATCCGGTGGCGGGGCGCCAGGCGGCGGGAAAGGCGGCGCGACGCCGGCGGACACGCGGTCCGGCGAGCAAGGGCATGCGGCGCGCGCAGAAGAAGAACGTCGACGACTTCGACGACGACATCCCGTTCTGAATTGCTCGAGGCCGGTGCGTGCCGCGCGGTCTGCGCGGCTGCGCGGTCTCGACGTTACATGCGCGGCGCGTCTACGGTGTGCCGCTGAACGCAGGCAGGCGCGCGTTGCAGTCACCGCCAGCGGCACGTCGATCACGCCGCCGCCCAGGCACCGTTCGCCGTCGTAGACCACCAGGTACTGGCCCGGCGTCGGCGCCCACTGCGGCGCGTCGAATGCCGCGGCAATGCCGCCGTTTCGGCCGGCCGAGATTTCGCAGCCGGCATCCGGCATCCGGTAGCGCGTCTTGGCGCCGACGTGCGCCGGCAGCGCGGGCGCGCGGCCCGCGATCCAATGCATGTCGATCGCGTCGACCGATCGGCGGTACAGCAGCGGATGGTCGTGTCCCTGGACGGCGATCAGCGCGTTTCGCGCGAGATCCTTGCCGGCGACGAACCAGGGCGCGCCCGCACCGCTTCGCGTACCGCCGATTCCGAGCCCCTGGCGCTGCCCGATCGTGTAGTACGCGAGTCCGTCGTGGCGGCCGACCGTCGCGCCGTCCTCGGCGACGATCGGTCCCGGTGTGCGCGGCAGATAGCGTGCGAGAAAATCGCGAAACGGTCGCTCGCCGATGAAGCAGATGCCCGTCGAATCGCGCTTCGCATAGGTCGGAATGCCTTCGCGCCGCGCGATCGCGCGCACGTCGCGCTTCGTCAGGTCACCCAATGGAAACAGCACCGGCGCGAGCTGCTCCTGCGTCAGCCGATGCAGGAAATAGGTCTGGTCCTTCGACGCGTCGGCGGCCTTCAGCAACTCGGTCGTCGCGTCCGGCCCGGCCGAGCGCCGCACGCGCGCGTAATGACCGGTCGCGATCCGCGTCGCCCCGAGCGAGAGCGCGTGGTCGAGAAACGCGCGGAACTTGATTTCGCTGTTGCACAGCACGTCCGGATTCGGCGTGCGGCCCGCCGCGTAGTCGCGCAGGAACAGCGCGAACACGCGCTCGCGATATTCGGCGGCGAAATTGACCGCTTCGAGATCGATGCCGATGACGTCGGCGACCGCCGCCGCATCCACCAGGTCCTCGCGCGACGTGCAGTATTCGTCGGTGTCGTCGTCCTCCCAGTTCTTCATGAAGACGCCGACGACGTCGTATCCCTGCTGCTTCAGCAGCCACGCGGCGACCGACGAATCCACGCCGCCCGACATGCCGACGACGACGCGCTCGCGCCGCGACATCAGAGGTTCGCGATGAGGCCGAGCGGCCAGCGCTGCCCGGCGCGGTAATCGTCGAGCGAGCGCAGCACCAGCGGACTGCGGTGGAACTCCCGGTTGGCGGCGATTTCGTCATAACTCAACCATAGCGCGCGCACGATGCCCGCATCCAGCGCGCGCGCCGGCTCGTGGACGCGCGCGTTCGCGGCAAACGTGAAGCGCACGAACGCCGAGCGGCTTCCCGGCGCGCCCCATTGATAGACGCCGACGAGCGCGGTCGGATCGACCCGCCACGCCGCTTCCTCGAGGGTCTCGCGCGCCGCCGCCGACACGATCGACTCGCCCATTTCCACGTGGCCCGCCGGCTGGTTCAGCCGCAGGCCGTGGCGCGTCTCCTCCTCGATCAGCAGGAAGCGGCCGTCGCGTTCGACGACGGTGGCGACGGTAAGCGCGGGACGGACGATCTCTTCATGACAGCCAGCGGCGAGGCCGCGTTCGATGTGGGGATCGAGCCAATGCAATATGCGGGCCCGCACGCGACCGCCGGCGCAGGGTAACAAACCGCGCGGCACCCGCGAAAGGGTCGGTGCGACCCGCGGCGCGGACCGCGAACGTCGCCGCTGCCATCGACGGCAAAAATAGAAAAAGGCAGGGTAGCAAACCCTGCCTTCCAGGCAGCCGCGAGCGCTATCGCACGCCCGTTGCGCCCTCCGCCTTCATCCCGACGGGATCGGCGGTCGGCGGTTGCCGATGGCGTGCCGGGCGCGTTATGGTTTTGCGGTCTTCGCGCTGTCGTCGGCGGGTTTCGCCTTCGTCTTCATCGTCTTCTTGCTGTGCTTGTGCTTCTGCGCAGACTTTTTCGTCTTGTCGGCTTTCGGTCGCGTCCGGCCGGTCTTGGCGGGGGGTGCGGTTTGTGCGGCGGCGGCAGGAGCGGGAGTTGCCGCAGGCGGGTTGCCGCAGGCGCCGGTGCCGCGCCCTGGCCCCACGCGGTGGCGGCAAAGGTGCCGGCAACCAAGGCGATCAGCAGTTTGTTCATGGTCGAAAATTCCTTCGGGGTAACGAGTGGAAAGTTGGGAAATGACGTCGGAACTCGCGCGTCGACCCCATTAACGCCCCGATTGGCAACGCCGTTGACATCCCGCGCGATCGGCGCGCGGCCGTGCCCGTCAAGGACTTGACCGTTTCGTCGCCTTGACACCGGGCGACCTATCCACAGTTCGCGCTGCAGCCACTCCCGCAGCAGCGGCACGGTGATGCCGCGCTGCGTTGCCAGCGAATGCCGGTCGAGCGCCGCGAGCGTCGCGACGAGGCTCGGCATGTCGCGGCGCCCGTGCGCGAGCAGATAGGCAATGACGTCGTCGGAAAGCCGGAATCCGCGCTCGCGCGCGAACGCCGCGAGCGCCTGCGGCTTGTCCGCGTCGGCCAGCGGAATGACTTCGAATACGAGCCCCAGGGCCAGTCGCGTGCGCAGGTCCTCGCGCAACGCGAGCCGCGCCGGCGGTGCGCGGCGCGGCGGCAATCCATTGACCGCCGTTCGCGGCGAGCGTGTTGAGGAGCGTGAAGAGCCGCCCTTGCTCGCTCGCGTCCGCCGCGCCGATCGCGATCGATGACGACCAGCCCGGCGGGCGGCACGTCCGCACCGTCGGGCACCTCGCGCGGCGCCGCGCAATGCACGACCGGCCGGATCGGCTGCGCGGCTTCCAGCAGCCGCGCGCAGCAGGTGCGACTTGCCGGCACCCTCGGCGCCCCACGCCAGCACGCCGCTCTCGTGCGACCGGCCCGACGCGAGCGCTGCGAGCGCGGCGATCGCCTCGTGATTCCGACCGGCGACAAAATTGGCGAATGTCGGCGGTTCCTGCGCGCGCCAGATCGAGAATCAGCTGCTCGGTCATCCGCCTCGCGCGCCACAGCAGTCCGTAACGGTCGAAATCTCGCTGCACCGTTACCGGGCGCATCAGTCGTCCTGGTAGACCGGCGACGTGACGTACGCCCGCCGCAGATGCCGCAGGCCGACGAGCAGCGTCGCCGAAACCGGCAGCGCCATCAGCACGCCGGCGAAACCGAACAGGTCCCCGAACGCGAGCAGCGCGAAGATCACGGCGAGCGGATGCAGTCCGATGCGATCGCCGACGAGAAACGGCACCAGCACGTAGCTTTCGAGCAACTGCCCGATGCCGTAGACGGCGAGCACCGCGAGGAATCCCGGGAAGCCGTGCCATTCGAGAATCGCGGCGACGATGCCGAGCAGGAACCCGAGACCGAAACCGACGTAGGGGATGAATACGAGGATGCCGGTCAGGAGGCCGATCGCCAGCGCGTGCTGGAGGCCGGCCACCGTGAGGCCGATCGCGTAGTACGCCGCCAGCGCGACCATCACCAGCAGTTGTCCGTGCAGGAATTCCGCCAGCACGCCGTCCACTTCGCCCGCGACCGTGCGCACTTTCGCCTGCCAGCGCCGCGGCAGCAGGTCGTCGAGGCGCGCCATGATCATCTTCCAGTCGCGCAGCAGATAGAACATGACGACCGGTATCAGCGCGAGATTGATCAGCACCGTCACGACGATGCGGCCCCCCGTCTTGACGCCGGACAAAAGCTTCATCGACAAGTCGCGCGCTTCCTGCGCGTTTTCGGTGATGAACCCGCGGATCGATTCGAAATCGAGGGCGAGCGTGATGCCGAACTGGTCCTGCAGGAACGGCGCCACGCGATCGGTGAATTGATTGAAGAGATCGGGCACCCGCCGCGTCGCCGACGACACTTCCGACTGGACCAGCGGGATCAGCACGAGGAACAGCGCCGCGAGCAGCACGCCGATGAACACGATCACGAGCAATGTCGACCACGTGCGCGGCACGCCGCGCGCCTCGGCGCGATCGACGACCGGCGTGCCGAGATACGCGAGGATCGCGCCGAACAGGAACGGCGTCAGCACCGAGCCCAGCCAGTGCAGCGCGAGAATCAGGACGACCGCCGCGCCGACGATCCACAGATATTGCCGGGCCGCGAGCGGATGTCGCACATGCGGGCGCACCACCGCTTCCGCGGAAGGCGGTTCACATCGGTTCGACCGGCGGCGCAGGTGGGCGGGACGCGTCCATTTCGAGAGTAGAATCGCGGGCGCAAAAACGTTGCACTGTACCTCATTGTGCCCTCCGGTTCCTCAAATTCCAGCGCACCGATCTCGTATCGCGACGCGGGCGTCGACATCGACGCCGGCGACGCGCTCGTCGAGCGGATCAAGCCGTATGCGAAGCGGACGCTGCGCCCCGAGGTGCTCGCCGGCATCGGCGGCTTCGGCGCGCTGATCGAAATCGGCCAGCGGTTCCGCGAGCCGGTGCTGGTGGCCGGCACCGACGGCGTCGGCACGAAGCTCGATCTCGCGCAGCGCGCTCGGCCGGCACGACACGATCGGCATCGACCTCGTCGCGATGAGCGTCAACGACATCCTCGTGCAGGGCGCCGAGCCGCTGTTCTTCCTCGACTACTTCGTCTGCGAGCGGCTCGACGTCGACGTCGCGGCCGAGGTGATCAAGGGCATCGCGGCCGGCTGCGAACGCGCCGGCTGCGCGCTGATCGGCGGCGAGACCGCCGAGCATCCGGGCACGTTTCCCGCCGGCGTCGTACGACCTCGCGGGATTCGCGGTCGGCGTCGTCGAGAAGAGCGCGATCATCGACGGCCGCGACATCGTCGCCGGCGATCGGCTGATCGGCCTCGCGTCGAGCGGCCCGCATTCGAACGGCTTTTCGCTGATCCGCCGCATCGTCGACGTCTCCGGCGCCGACCTGCGCGCGCCGTTCGCGCGCGGATTCGACGCGACGCTCGGCGACGCGCTGCTCGCGCCGACGCGCATCTACGTGAAGCCGGTGCTCGCGCTGATGCAACGGATCCGCGTCAAGGGCATGGCGCACATCACCGGCGGCGGGCTCGTCGCTGAACGTGCCGCGGATGCTGCCCGATCACCGTGCAGGCGCGCATGCGACGCCGCGCGCTGGCCGCGGCCGCCGGTGTTCGCGTGGCTGCAGCGAGCATGGCAACGTCGACGACGGACGAGATGCATCGCGTCTTCAACTGCGGCCTCGGCATGGTGGTCGCCGTCGCGCCCGAGCGACGCGCCGAGCGGCGATCGCGTTGCCTGAACGCCGCGGGCGAGCAGGCGTTCGACGTCGGCGAGATCGTCGCGCGTCGCCGACGGCGCGCCCCACGCGATCGTCGTCTGACTTGGAGAGAGAGGGCGCCCCGTCGCGCTCGCAAAATGTGGCGCTCGCGCGCATCACCGTTCTGATTTCCGGACGCGGATCGAACCTCGCCGCGTTGATCGACGCGGCGAACGCCGGCGCGATCGACGGCGCGGTCACGCAGGTGATCAGCAATCGTCCCGATGCACCGGGCCTTTCGCGTCGCCCGCGCGCACGGCATCGCGGCCACGAGTCGTCGATCACCGCGCGTTCGCGTCGCGCGCCGAATTCGAAGCCGCGCTCGCGGAGGCGATCGACCGCAGCGAGCCCGACCTGATCGTGCTGGCGGGCTTCATGCGGATACTCGGCGCCGCGTTCGTGCAGCGCTACGCAGGCCGGATGCTGAACATCCATCCGTCGCTGCTGCCCGCCTATCCGGGCGTCGACACGCACCGGCGCGCGCTCGACGATCGGCGCGACGCGTCACGGCTGCACCGTGCATTTCGTCACCCCCGACGTCGACGGCGGGCCGATACTCGCGCAGGCCGAGGTGCCCATCCTGCCCGGCGACGACGCGGCCTCGCTCGCCGCGCGCGTGCTCGACGACCGAGCATCGTCTGCTGCCGCAGGCGGTCGGCTGGTTCTGTGCCGGACGAGTCGTCGTGGAAGACGGCCGCGCGCGCGTCATCGATGCGCCGGGCGCAACCGGCGTGAACGGGTCGGAGCCGCGATGATCGCGACCGAACTCCGCCCGCAACCCCCGGTCATCCTTTCGATGACCCCGCATCGCATCGCAAGCGCCGACGCGCATCGCCGACGGCGCCACGAACACCGCGTACCGGGTGCGCACGGCGCTGCTGGTCGCGCTCGTTCTGTCGCTGTTGCTGCACCGGTGTGGTCGCTGTGGCCGGTCGAGCCGCGTCGACGGCGCCCGAGGAACCGGCGCTGCAGGCGACGCTGACCGAGATGCCGCCGCCGCCGCCGTCCCCGCCGACCGCCACGCCAGCGAAACCGGTGCCGCGAGCGAAGCCGAAGCGCGACAGCGCAAGGCGGCGGCGCCACCGCCGATCGTGGCGCCCGCAAGTCCGGCGATCACGGACGCATCGCCGTCCGCGCCCGACGATGCCGAGCCGGCGAACGCCGATGCAGCCACCGGCAGCGGCCAGCAGAGTGCCGGCGGTCGCAGCGACAACTGCGCGGTACGGCCGATGCGCCTGCCGCACCGACCGTCGTGCTGCCGCCGCGCGTCGATCTCGCCTACACGGTGTTCCTCGGCACGCACGGCTTCCTGATCGGCGACGCCACCTATCGCTTCGAGCACGCGGGCGATCGCTATCGGATCTCGACGGTCGGCGCAGGCGCGCGGGCTCGCCGCGCTGATCCTGCGCGGCACCGGCAAGATCGAAAGCCGGGGCCGGATCACGCCGACCGGCCTGCAGCCGTACGAGTTCGCCGTCGAGCGCGGCGGCCCGGACCGCCGCGAAGTCGCGTACTTCGACTGGGATGCCGGCAACGTCGTGCTGCACGACGGCGCGACCGCGCAGCTCGAATCGCCCGCGTTCGATCCGCTGACGATCCTGTGGCAGCCGTATTTCTCGCCGCCGAGCCGCGAGCCGACCAGACGTTCAGCCTGGCGACGACGCGCCGCGTCGCGCGCTACACGCTCTCGCGCGAGGCCGAGGAAACGATCGCATGGCCGCAGGGCGAAATCCAGACCGAGCGGTGGCATCGGCAAAGCGACGACGGCAAGACCGACGCGTGGTTCTGGCTCGCGCCGTCGATGCACTACATTCCGATCAAGATGCGCGTGACGCGCACCGCCCGCGGCACGCTCGAGGTGCTGCTCGATTCGATTCGCGTCGACGAAACCGCGGTCCCCGACCTGTCGGTCGCGATCGAAGTCCCGAGCGCGAATCCCGTGTCGAACCCGCCCGCGACGACGGCCTATGCCCGTGCTGCCGCCCGCCGACATGCACGGGCAATGACGCCGCGGCGCAACCAGTTCGCGGCGCTCGCCGCCGCGATCGAGCGCGTCGCGCCACTCGACCGCGCGGCCGACGGCGCGCTCTCCGCGTTCTTCCGCGAGCATCCCGAAATGGGCGCGCACGATCGCGCGTGGATCTCCGACGGCGTCGTTCGCGTACCTGCGCCGCAAGCGCTCGCTGGAAGCGCTCGCGCAAAGCACGTTGCCGCGCCACCTGGCGCTCGCGGTCGCCGTGCGCCAGCTTCGGCCATTCGGTGCGCGAGCTCGAGCCGGCGCTCAACGCGCGCGATGCGCAATGGCTCGCGGAATTCAAGGCGCGCCTGCACGAGCCGCTGCCGCCCGCCGTGGCCGCGGATGTTCCCGACTGGCTGTGGGAGCGCCTGGGCGACGCGTTCGGCGCCGACGAGCGCGCGGCGCTCACGCGCGCCTGGCAATCGCCGGCGCCGCTCGACCTGCGCGCCAACGTGATGAAGACCACGCGCGACGCGGCGCTGGCGGCGCTCGCCGCCGAAGGGTTGCCGGTCGTCGCCGACGCCCTACGCGCCGCACGGACTGCGCGATCGACGGCCGGCCGTCGCTCGCGCGCCATCCGTGGCTCGCGGACGGGCGTCTCGAAGTGCAGGACGAAGGCAGCCAGCTCGATCGGCCTGCTCGTCGCGCCGCGACGCAGCGACATGGTCGTCGATTTCTGCGCCGGCGCCGGCGGCAAGACGCTGCTGCTCGGCGCGATGATGCGCTCGCAGGGTCGCCTGTACGCGTTCGACACGTCGGCGAAGCGCCTGCAGCGGCTGACGCCGCGGCTCGCGCGCTCGGGATTGTCGAACGTGCATCCGCAGGTGATCGCGAACGAGCGCGACACGAAGGTGAAGCGCCTCGCCGGCAAGATCGATCGCGTGCTGGTCGACGCGCCCGTGCACCGGGTTCGGCACGCTGCGGCGCAACCCCGACCTCAAGTGGCGCCAGTCGCCGCAGGACCTCGCCGAACTGACGGCGAAGCAGGCGCGCATCCTCGCCGCGGCGGCCACGCTCGTGAAGCCGGGCGGACGCCTCGTCTACGCGACCTGCAGCGTGCTGCCCGAGGAGAACGACGCGATCGTCGATGCGTTCCTCGCGCGCGCACGCGGCGTTCGCCGAGCGCGACGTCGCGCCGATCCTCGCGCAGGCCGGCGTGCCGCTCGACACCGGCGCGCGCCTGCGCCTGCTGCCGCATCGCCACGGCTGCGACGGATTCTTCGCCGCGGTGCTCGAGCGCGCAGCGTAATGGCGTTAAATGGGGTCAGAGCTGTAAGTATTGGGGCCAAGAGCGGCCGAGCCAATCCGTGGATCGGTTAACGGGGTCAGAGCTGTAAGTATTGCCGCCACAAGCGGCCGAGCCAATCCGTGGATTCACGCGGCAATACTTACAGCTCTGACCCCATTTAACGCACATTTAACGCACATTTAACGCACGACCATGATCGCGCCGATCGACTTCAGCCGTCTCGAACAGGCGCTCGGACCCGCGCGGGCGGGCTCGAGCTCGCCGTCACGCTGCTCTGCGTCGCGATCGCATGGGTGCGTCGACCGCCGCATCGAACGCGTGCGCGAGGCGCCGCGGCGAGCATGCGCGTCTGCCGGGCAGCGTCGTGCGCCTCGCGTTCCCGCTGATCGCGCTGGTGCTCACGTACGTCGCCTCCGTGGCGTGGCACCGCTACGTCGGCCCTCCGTTCTTTCTCGCGATCGCGATGCCGCTCGCTGATCGCGCTCGCCGTCATCCGCATGCTCGTCTACGGGTTGCGGCGCTTGTTCCCGCGCGCAGGCGTGGCTGCCGGCGTCGGAGCTCGCGATCGGCACGACGATCTGGGGCCTCGCGATCCTGTATTTCCTCGGCGTGCTGCCCGAGATCGCCTCGGCGCTCGACGAGCTCGATCATCCCGATCGGCAAGACGCAGGTTTCGGTGCTGACGATCCTCACGGGCATCGCCGCCGGTCGTCGTCACGCTGGTGGCGACGCTGTGGCTCTCCGGGATGATCGAGCAGCGGCTCACGCGCGCCACGCATCTCGACGCCAACCTGCGCGTCGTGCTGGCGAAGTTCATCAAGGCGATCCTGATCGTCGTCGGCGTGCTGGTCGCGCTCGAGCAGATCGGCTTCGACCTGACGCTGCTCACCGTGTTCGGCGGCGCGCTCGGCGTCGGCATCGGCCTCGGCCTGCAGAAGCTCGCGTCCAACTACATCGCCGGCTTCACGATCCTGCTCGACCGCTCGATCCGCCTCGGCGACATGATCACCGTCGACAGCCGCACCGGCGTCGTCACGCAAGGTGACGTCGCGCTATGTCGTCGTGCGCAGCCTCGACGGCGTCGAGGCGATCGTGCCGAACGAGACGCTCGTCACGACGACGGTGCTCAACCACTCGTACTCGTCGCAGGACGTCCGCATCGCGTCCAGGTGCAGGTCACCTACGACAGCGACGTCGAGAAGGCGCTGACGCTGCTGACCGACGTCGCGCTGCGCGAACCGCGCGTGCTGCGCGGCGCCGACCGCCGGCGTCGTTCCTGGTCAGCTTTGCCGACAGCGGCATCACGCTCGAGCTCGGCGTCTGGATCGACGATCCGGACAACGGCCAGCTCGACGCTCAAAAGCGCGCTCAACCGCGCGATCCTCAAGGAATTCGCCGCGAACGGCATCCAGATTCCGTTTCCGCGGCGCGACGTGCGGATCGTCGGTGCCGTTCCGGACAAGGCGATCGCGCAAAGGAGCCGCCGCCGCGCGGCGAGCGGGCCGTCCCCGTCGCTCCTGACGCAGTGGACGGCGCGGTATCGTCGCAGGGAGCTCCTCGCGTACAATGGGGTACACATCCTTGGCCGTCGCGGCGCCGCCGTCGCGACGCGAGGGTGCTTTATCACGGACAATCAATGAACTTCGATTTTCTGTCCCTCGCCGCGCACGGGCTCTTGCCGCTGCCCTGGTGGGGATACGTCGTCGTCGCGCTGATCCTGACGCACGTCACGATCGCCGCCGTCACGATCTTCCTGCATCGCTGCCAGGCGCATCGCGCGCTCGACCTGCATCCGGTCGCGTCGCATTTCTTCCGCTTCTGGCTCTGGCTCACCACCGGCATGGTGACGAAGGAATGGGTGGCGATCCACCGCAAGCACCACGCCAAGTTCGAGACCGCCGACGACCCGCACAGCCCGCAGACGCGCGGCATCGAAACGCGTGCTGCTGCGCGGCGCCGAGCTCTATCGCGACGAAGCGAAGAACCCCGAGACGCTCGCCAAGTACGGCCACGGCACGCCCGACGACTGGATCGAGCGCAACCTCTACTCGCGCTTTTCGTGGCAGGGCGTCGGCGCTGATGCTCGTCATCGACCTCGCGCTGTTCGGCGCCGATCGGCGCGACGATCTGGGCGGTGCAGATGCTCTGGATCCCGGTCACCGCCGCCGGCATCATCAACGGCATCGGCCACTACTGGGGCTATCGCAACTTCGAGTGCGCCCGACGCGTCGGCGAACATCGTGCCGTGGGGCATCATCATCGGCGGCGAAGAGCTGCACAACAACCACCACGCGTACGGCACGTCGGCCAAGCTCTCGTCGCGCTGGTACGAGTTCGACATCGGCTGGATGTACATCCGCATCCTCGAGATGCTGGGCTTCGCCACGGTGCGCAAGGTCGCGCCGCAGCTCAAGTTCGACCGCGCGAAGGCGGTGCCCGATCTGGCGACGCTGCAGGCGATCATCACCCACCGCTACGCGGTCGCGACGAGCTACGCCGCGTCGCTGAAGGCTGCCTGCGCCGCCGAGATCGCCGCGCTGCGCGCGCAGCGGCCACAGCGGGCCCACGACTGCCGAGCCTGCGCCGCCTCAAGCGGTGGCTGTCCGCCGACGAGCACGTCGCTGACCGAGAGCGAGCGCGCGCGCGCTTGCGCAGGCGCTGGACAACAGCAAGGTGCTCCAGCAGATCTACCACATGCGCCAGGAGCTGGCCGCGCTGTGGAACCGGTCGACCGAGTCGTCGCGAGCAGCTGCTCGCGCGACTGCAGGACTGGTGCCATCGCGCCGAGGCATCGCGGCATCGCGCCGCTCGCGCAGTTCTCGCTGCAGCTCAAGCGGTACGCGTAGCTCGACTCGGCACAAGCGGCGATCCGCCGTCAGCAAAGAAGCCTGCGGGTCGCGCAGCGAGCTTGTTTCTTCAGACGAAGGCTGACTACTTCAGCTTCGTTTCCTTGTAGATGACGTGCTTGCGCGCCTTGGGATCGAACTTCTTCATCTCCATCTTGTCGGGCATCGTCTTCTTGTTCTTGACGGTCGTGTAGAAGTGGCCGGTGCCGGCGCTGATTCGAGCTTGATCTTCTCGCGTCCAGCCTTGCCATGGCATTCTCCGTCAGCGTCAGATCTTCGCCGCGGGCGCGCAGGTCCGTCAGCACGGCGTCGATGCCGTTCTTGTCGATCGTGCGCAGCGCCGCGTTGGTGAGCGCGCAGGCGCACCCAGCGGTTCTCGCTCTCGACCCAGAACCGGCGGTACTGCAGGTTGGGCAGGAAGCGCCGCTTGGTCTTGTTGTTGGCGTGGGAAACGTTGTTGCCCGACCATCGGGCCTTTCCCGTGACTTGGCAGACTCGTGCCATCGCTCGCTCCTCGAAATTCGTCAGCTACCGCGTAGCAAAGCCAGCTAATTATGGGCCAAAACGCCGGAGGATCAAGTGGTTAACCATCTCGTCGAGAAACACTTCTGACGCGTCTGCTTGCGCTTGCCGGCGTACTCCGCATCCCCAAAACTGATTCTGACGCATCAGCTCGACTCGCCTTGTCACTAGTTGACGATCCGACCACAATTCATACGACTTGTTCAGACTTTCCTTAGGTGCCACGCTATGAAACTAAACATGGGGTGCGGCAATAACAAACTCGATGGCTGGGTAAATGTAGACATAGTCAAAGAGCGCTCCCGCCGACATTCTTTACGATCTCGAATCGCTGCCGTGGCCATGGCCAGGCGACTCGACCGAGAGCTGTTCTATTCAGCTTCATTTCGCTTGAACATCATGGGCTCGCGATCGCGACGGCGATCGAATTTCTTGGTCTCATCATGAAGGAGCTATAGTCTTCGTATTCTCGGACGTGGCACAGTCCAAATAAGCCGTGCCGCATCCTATGACATCGACCATTTCATCTGATGATCCGACACATGTGCGAGCGATCACGCCAGGGACATTGGCACTTTTTGATCGCAGATATCTGCGACGAACTCAAAGCGAAATGCCGCTCTTGTCGATAATACGCCATTCGCGCATTAGTCTGAATCGTAGATTTTTTTACTGCAGTGACTCGCATGATGTTGGCCCAGAACCATACGCGAGTCAAGTACGAACGTAAAATAATGCTCCGACGATGATGTTGGCGCAGCTAAGCGGACAATTGCAACAACGTCGTACGCGAGTTTCACGATTGCCTGATAGACTCGAGCCAGGAAATCACGCCTCGAAAAAATGAGTTGAGCGATTAGTGATGCATGCAGGGCGTACGGGCTGTTCTGACCACGGTCAGGCAATCGCCGGGGTTTCAAAGCCCTTACCGCGGTCCAGCGCCTCAATCGGTTGTTCGCCTCCCGCGTACGGTCCGAATCCTTGGTTTCGCCCTTGTCGTAGACCCAGAACCCCCAAACGATAAACGGAACCGAAATGACGAGCAGCAGGACGATTCCCCAGTCCATGTTCATTCTCCTTTGGCGAACACGGCACCCACGCAAAAGAGTATCACGCCCAGTCCCAGCATCATTGCGAGGCGATAGGCCAGCATCGATGCCTGTTGCGTATCCGAGAAATACAGCGTCACCGCGCCAATCAGGTTCGCGGCAGCGAGAGTGTGGGCGAACCGTCCGTATGCCTCCTTCTGCTTGAGCGTTGGACTGCGGAACGCCGCAGCAAGTGCCAGCGCAGATCGCGGATCCTCACAGCAGCCCCCGCTCCGCGAACGACACGACGCGATGCCCCGCGACGACGAAGTGGTCGAGCGTGCGGATGTCGACCAGCGCCAGCGCCTGCTTGAACGCCTGCGTCAGCAACTCGTCGGCACGCGATGGCTCGGCGACGCCCGACGGATGGTTGTGCGCGAAGATGACGGCCGCGGCGTTGTGCCCGAGCGCGGCCTTGACGATCTCCCGCGGATAAACCGACGTTTGCGCGAGCGTGCCGCGGAAGAGCTCGTCCGCGGCCAGCAGCCGATGCTGGCTGTCGAGGAACAGGACGACGAACGCCTCGTGCGGCAACGCCGCGAGCGTGAGCCGCAGGTAGTCGCGCACCGCCTCGGGTGACGTCAGCGCGCTGCCGTGCGTCACTTCCTCGCGAAGCAGCCTTCGCGCAAGCTCGATGCCCGCCTTGAGTTGCGCGGCCTTGGTGGGACCGAGACCCTTCGCGCTCGCGAGCTGTCGCGGCCGACGCGCCGAACAACGCCGAGAGGCTTCGATGCTGGCCGAGCAGATCGCGCGCCACGTCGAGCGCCGATGCGCGCGCGCGTTCCGCTGCCGAGCACGACCGCGAGCAATTCGGCGTCGGTGAGCGCCGCTGCGCCGTGGGCGATCAGCCGCTCGCGCGGACGTTCGCTGGCGGGCCATTCGGCGATGCGCGACATGAGGTGCCGTTCGACGGTCGGCCGAAGCGCCTGGCGCGGCGGGAATCCTTCACCCGACGCACCGGTGCACGCCGCTCGCTATTCGATCTTCGGCCGCTTGCGTGCGCGATGCCTGGCGCGCCTTCGCGATTTCGGCGAACGTCTCGATGCGCGTCAGCCGACGGTCGATGTCCTGAACCTGCCGGTCGAGCTCGACGACGCGCGTCGCCCACTGCTCGACGCGGACGCCGGTGTCGCGCAGCTTCTCCTTGACGACCTCGACACCCGAGAGGCGATCCAGGATTTCGGTGATGACGCTCATGCCGCTCTCCGGGTCTTGCGCTCCCTGCGGGTCAACTGCGCGAACGCGGCGTCGAGCGTGGCGTTCACGCGATCGAGCTCGTTCGCCATTTCCGCAAGGTGCCGCTGCGCCTTCCGCGTGCCTTCGTCGAGCAACCGAAGATCTTCGGGTGAAATGCCCGACAGGTAGGCATCCACCGCGCGGCGCACCTCCTCCGCGACCTTCGTTCCGTTGGCCTTGGCCTTCGCCTGCAGACCCTTCTTTTGTCGCCGGCTTCGAGATACACCTGCGCCAGTTTCATCGTCGCCATCGCGCGCTCCCGCATGATTTGCTATATATCGGCTATATATCATCTGGGGCGGATGACTTCAAGGGACGGCGGGTCGATGCACGTCGGGGGCGCGTGCGTTCACAGCTTTAGCCGCACCTCGTCGGCGATGCGGCGACTCGACTCTAGTCGGGTCGGCAGGAATCCTGAAATCAGCCGTACGGACGACCGCTCACACAGATTGCCGCAGCACCCAACGGCGCGGAGCAGAATCAGCGCAGTGATTCGCTCTCGGCCGTAGCGAGCGCTTCGGTGATGTCATCGACATTGACCGAGGAGGCAGCGGCCAGTCCACGGACGTCGTTTGACACGCGGTCCGAGGACGTTCGCGAAGCAATGCTCTTGAGACCCTCGAGCCGGGCGTCGCGTAACGCCTCATCACCCAAGCGCACTTTGCGAAGTGCTCCAATAGCGGCTGAGATCGTCCTACGCGACGATGGTTAGCTTGACTCCCAGACTTCGAAGCACCTTGAACACCGTTTCGTACCGCGGCTTGGCTCCCGGAGCGAATGCCTTGTAAAGGCTCTCCCGACCTAAGCCAGTGTTCGCTGCAACGGCACCCATCCCACGTGCCTTTGCGACGTCTCCTACGCGGCCAGGAACATGCCGGGATCGGGATATTCCAGTGCGGCCGTAGGTACTCCGCAATCAGATTATCGTTGTCGAGATATTCGCTTGCGTCGAAATGCTTTAGCTTGGCTTTCATGCGACAACTGCTCCCAGCTGATGCGTCGCGCAAGCCGGGCAGCCACGCAACGAATGGTTCGGTTTGTGCGAGCCTGAGGTTCACACTGTATCCATCTGGATACCAATCGTCAATTCTCGCTTGCGAGCCAGTGTAAACTTCGCTCTTAAATCAGACGCATAGAACATATGGACGATCCCGCGCACCCCCGCCCCGCCCGCACCCGCGCCGAAGCCGCTGTCGCGGATCGTGCTCGGCGTCACGGGCGGCATCGCGGCGTACAAGGCGGCCGAGCTCGTGCGGCTGCTCGTCAAGGACGGCGTCACCGTCGACGTCGTGCTCACCGACGCGGGCGCGCGCTTCGTCACCGCGACGACGTTCCAGGCGCTTTCCGGCCGTCCGGTGCTGTCGGACGTGTGGCAGTCGGGCGCCGACAACGCGATGGGCCACATCGCGCTCTCGCGCGGCGCCGATGCGATCGTCGTCGCGCCCGCCACCGCCGATTTCATCCGCAAGCTCGCGCACGGCGCCGCCGACGATCTGCTGTCGACGCTGTGCCTCGCGCGCGAATGTCCGCTGCTCGTCGCGCCGGCGATGAACCGCCAGATGTGGTGGAACGCCGCGACGCAGCGCAACGTCGCGCAGCTCGCCGCCGACGGCATCGCGATCCTCGGCCCCGACACCGGCGAGCTCGCCTGCAACGAGAACGGCGAAGGCCGGATGCTCGAAGCCGCGGCAGATCTACGCGGCGCTCGTCGCGTCGCGGCAGCCGAAGGTGCTCGCCGGCAAGCGCGTGCTGCTGACCGCCGGCCCGACGTTCGAGGCGATCGATCCGGTGCGCGGCATCACGAATTCGAGCTCGGGCAAGATGGGCTTCGCGCTGGCGCAGGCAGCGGCCGAGGCCGGCGCGGAAGTGACGCTCGTCGCCGGGCCCGACGACGCGCGCGACGCCCGCGGGCGTCACGCGCATCGACGTGAGAGCGCCGCGCAGATGGCGGACGCGGTCTTCGCGCGCGTCGGCGACGTGCGACGTCTTCATCGGCGTCGCCGCGGTCGCCGACTACACGCCCCAGCAAGTCAGCGCGCAGAAGATCAAGAAGTCGGGCGAGCCGATGACGCTCGACGCTCAAGCCCACGACCGACATCCTCGCGACTGTCGCCGCGCGGCCGGATGCGCCGTACTGCGTCGGCTTCGCCGCCGAAAGCCAGGACGTCCTGCGGCTCGCGGAGGAAAAGCGCCGCCGCAAGACGCTGCCGCTGATCATCGCCAACCGCGCGCAGGACGCGCTCGGCAGCGACGCCAACGAAATCACGCTGCTCGACGACGCCGGCGCGCATCCGCTGCCGAGGATGGACAAGCTGGCGCTCGCGCGGCGGTTGGTGGCGGAGATCGCAGCGCGGCTTGAGAATGTAATTTTCGCGGACTAATTGAACGTAATAGATTTCGATCCGTCGCGACGCCCCTGCGGCCAAAATTCCGCAGAAAGCCCATAGACCATTCGAGGTACATTTCTCGTGTTACTGAACATTGACGTCAAAACGTTTTGACGTCAAGACGTCCCTCGGTAAACTCCGCTCATGGAACGTCCAAGCGCGCTACCGTGTACTTCGATCCGTCGGTTCATCAAGCATTGCGCCTGAAGGCCGCCGCGACCGATCGATCGATTTCCGACATGGTCAACGACGCCGTGCGGGTAGCCTGGCGGAAGATGCCGAGGATTTGATCGCATTCGAACAACGCCGGTCGAACAAAGCGTTTCGTTCGAGTCCGTGGTCCGCGACCTCAGAAAACGTGGCCGAATATAGGCTGTTGATCAAGCCGTCCGCCGCGAAGGAAATCGAGGCGATCGGGACCGAAGCGGGATCGTCAGCGACTCGTGAGCCGCATCCAGTCTTTGGCCGCCGCCCCGCAGCCTCCGCAATCGCCGGGAACCATCTCCTGATCAACATGTTCCGCAACCTGTTTCGCAACCGAAGCCAAGATGTCCCGGCAATGCTATCGGTTGTGGTCAATTTCTATAACAATCGCCGTGAGGCCCGGACACGCTGTACTCGCTGACACGCGCATATCAACTCAGGCGCAGGATATTCCGTACGAGGTCTTTGCAGTGGACAACGGGTCCACTCAACCGTTGTCGGATGCCGAAGTGCGTTCATTCGGACCGGAGTTTCGGTACCGCTTCGTCCCAACTCAATCGGTTTCTCCAGTGGAAGCGGTCAACGCGGCGTGTCGTGAGGCGACAGGCGAGCAGTTGCTGGTAATGATCGATGGTGCGCACATCGTGACACCACGCGTTTTCCATTTCATGCGCGAAGCATTCCGGCGTTTTCCGTCGCCATTCGTTGCGACGGTGCCGTTCTACCTTGGCCCCACGAAGCAGAACTTGTCGGTCCAGGCGGGCTACAACCAGCAGGTCGAGGACCGGTTGCTGCAGTCATGTGGCGTGGAAGGAGAATGGCTATCAGTTGTACTCGATATCCGCGTCCTTCGCCGACGAAAGTGGCGGCTGGTATGGACAATTGTTCGAGAGCTGCTGCTTCGCGATGCGCAAAGCCGACTATCTGGCAATGGGTGGGTTCGACGAAGAATTCCAGTCGCGCGGCGGCGGGGCTAACCAACCTTGATCTCTTCCAGCGCGCGCTCATCAGGCAAGATCTGAACTACGTCGTCTTGCTTGGCGAGGGTACATTTCATCAGGTGCATGGAGGCGTTTTCGACCAGCGTGCCCATGGAGCAACATCCGTGGGAGGAGTTTCATCAGGAATTCATTCGGATTCGCGGCCATTCATTCATGCGCGTACCGCGCAAGCCGGTTCTCCTTGGAGACGTGCCGAAGGAAGCAGCAGGTGCCGCGGAGTTCTCCAAGAGAGTCGGCGGAGAGCTGTGGGAAAAGTATCCGGCAGTGATTGGGTAAGTCATGCCTGACGTGGGCCGTCGGTATCTCCACGACCCCGTGCGCGACGGCCCGCATTGGCGCGTGATGTGCTTACGCTCTTCACTTCCGGAACGAGTTGATATGATTGGAACTGTGACTGAAAACCGCATCGGAGTGCTCAATAGATGGTCGATGAAGTCTTGATCCGCGCTGCTCGACTGGCCGAGGCGGGCCGGATCGACGAGGCAGCGATGGCGCTTGCAGAGGCTCTGCGCCACGATGGTCGTTTGCACGAAGCGCGTTATCAGCTTGGCATGCTCGAGGCTCGGCGTGGCAATCTTGCTGAAGCGGAGCAACTGGCGCGCGCCGCCACGACTGCGAGGGAAGATCTGTACGCAAGCGGATTGGGACACATCCTCGCCAAGGCCGGAAAACTGGAGGAAGCGCAGAAATGGCTTCGCCGTGCAATCGAGCTCGATTCGAAGAATGCATGGGCGCACGCCAACCTAGGCGCAGTGTATGGCGATCAGCAGAAGCTGGGCGAGGCGCTCGCCTGCATGGAGGAAGCGCTTTCGATTCAGCCCGATTTTCCCTGGGCGCAGGCCAGTCGCGAGCGCCTGCTTTCCGAGAGAAATTTTCGAAGCAATGTGCGGGCGACGTATGTCGAATTCGCCCGCAAGCGAAGCCTGGATCCCGACCCCGATGCGGCCGGAGATGCGGAGCTAGAGTTTCACTCCGCCGCGACCGACGCCGACGGCAATCCACGATTCGTCATGGACGTTCCAACGTCACTCATTTTCAGCGACCTTGGAGCGGCTCATTTGTTCTTCCGCGAAGTTGCGGGGCGGGGGTATGAATTTGGCCTGCGGCAATTCCTCGATCTGCAGCTGCTGTCGGATGACGTATTCATCGACGTTGGGGCACATTGGGGTCTGCATTCGCTCACTGCCGCGACTCGATGGCCCAAACAAGTCAGCGTGCTCGCGATTGAAGCTCACCCTGAAAACGTCGCAAGATTGCGAAAGTGGGTGGCACTCAATCAATTGGAAGCCGAAATAGAGGTGATTCCGAAGGCCGTCGGCGTAGTGGAAGGTACGGCGTATCTGCAGGTAAACGGCTCGAGCATGGGACATCGACTTGGAACCGACGGCATCAGGTCGACGTAACCTCCCTCGACCGGCTGTTGGTCGACCGGGACTGGTTGCGTTGGCGACGAATCATCCTGAAGATCGATGTCGAGGGCTATGAAATGGAAGTGCTTGCCGGGGCGAAGAAGCTGTTGTCTGCGTGCAACGTGGCCGCGGTGATCTGGGAAAAGGGCGAATTCCATGAGCGTCCCATCCGGGAAGAGCGCACGAATGGAATTTTTGACTTGCTGAACGCCCATGGATTCCAGCACTTCCGGTTCAAGGATGAAAACCAGGGCGGCCCGCTCTCGCCCCTGCAAGGGAACGAAGGACCGTGCAACGTCTACAGCCTCGCACCGGACCTCGCGCGAGCAAGCAGTCATGCGTGATCATCGGTAGATCGACACGCGGATCATGCCGACCATCCTCCTGACCGGCGGCACCGGCTACATCGGATCCCACACCTGCGTGGAGTTGATGCGGGCCGGCCTCGACACCGTCCTGCTCGACAACCTCTGCAACAGCTCGCCGGTGGTCGTCGATCGCATCGCCGCCATTGCGGGAAGACGGCCGGTCTTCATCGAGGGCGACGTCCGCGATCGTGCGTTGCTCGATCAGGTCTTCAGAGACCATGCAATCGATGCCGTCGTGCACTTTGCCGGCTTGAAGGCTGTCGGCGAATCGGTCGCCCAACCGCTCAAATATTATTCGAACAACGTCGGCGGATCGGCGACGCTGCTCGAAGCGATGCTGGACCACGGTGTACGCGTAATCGCCTTCAGCTCGTCGGCGACCGTCTACGGCATGGCAGCGCCAATGCCCGTCGCCGAGTCCGCTCCGACCGGCCCGGTCAATCCGTATGGGCATTCCAAGCTGATGATCGAGCAGATGATCCTCGACCTCGTGCACGCCGACCCGACGCTGGCGCGCCATGTGCTTGCGGTATTTCAATCCAGTAGGCGCGCACGCGAGCGGAACGATGGGCGAAGACCCCCGGGAAGTCCCCAATAACCTGATGCCGTACGTGGCTCAAGTCGCCGCGGGACGCCTTCCACGGCTGCAGGTTTTCGGCAACGACTACCCGACCCCGGACGGCACCGGTGTCCGGGACTACATCCATGTCATGGACCTCGCGGCCGGCCACGTCGCCGCAATCGACCGGCTGCTGGGGTCGGGGCCCCTGCAGCACACGATCGTCAATCTGGGCACCGGGCGCGGACACAGCGTGCTCGAGCTCGTCCACGCGTTCGAGCAGGAAAGCGGGCGATCGATACCTTACGAGATCGTCGAGCGGCGGCCGGGCGACGTCGCAGTTTCATGCGCTGATGCCACGCTCGCCAATCAGTTTCTTGGCTGGAAAGCGAGCGCGGAACCTTGACGCAGATGTGCGCCGATGCGTGGCGGTGGCAGTCGGCGAATCCGAATGGTTATGCGAACGAGACGGCGGCCAATTAACCGCTAGAAGCATGGAACAAACACCGCTCAACGTTGCCTTCAATGGCGATCTTCTTGCGCTCGTCCCCCACGACGCGTCTAGACTCGTCGAAGTCGGATGCAGCGGCGGCGGCCTAGCCGAAGCGTTCCGGAAGGTCAACCCCGCATGCGAGTACATCGGCGTCGAACATCAATTCCGCGTATGCCGACGTTGCGCGCGCGCACTGCACCCGAGTTGTGGTCGGCGACATCGAACGTATGACCGATCAACTATTCAATTCGCTCCTGCCGGTCGACTGCTGGATCTTCGGCGACGTACTGGAACACCTGTTCGACCCTGGGCAGTACTGCGCCGAATTCGCAAATCGATGCCGAACGGGCTCATCGGTCGTAGCATGCATTCCCAACGCGCAGCATTGGAGCATTCAAGCGAGACTGAACTGCGGTGTGTTCAGATACGAAGACAAGGGACTAATGGACCGCACGCATATTAGGTGGTTTACGCGAACGACCATCGATGAACTGTTCCATCGATGCGGATTCGTGATCGTCGAGGGCCACTGCCGCATCCTCGACGAGCCTTATCGCGAAGCGCCCTTGTCGGGAGTTCGGGCGTTTGCCGAGTTGATCGGCGCCGATGTCGAATAGGCGGTCAGCGACGCCACTCCTCTGCAATATGTTGTTCGCGCCATGCCGGCATAGCGCGAGCCCTCCAATTACGCAATACTCCATGCAACGCATCGATCTCAAGATCCTCGACGAGCGCATCCGCGCGCATCTTCCAGCCTATGCAACGTCGGGATCTGCGGGTATGGACTTGCGGGCATGCATCGACGCAGCACTCGTCGTCGCGCCCGGGCGACGCACAACTCATTTCGACCGGTATCTCCATCCATATCGGCGATCCCAGCCTTGCCGCGCATGATCCTGCCGCGCTCGGGGCTCGGCCATAAGCATGGCATCGTGCTCGGCAATCTCGTCGGTTTGATCGATTCCGATTACCAGGGGCCGTTGATGGTGAGTTGCTGGAATCGCGGCCGCGACCCGTTCACGATCCAGCCGCTCGACCGGATCGCGCAGCTCGTCGTTGTCCCGGTCGTGCAGGCGGCATTCCATGTCGTCGACGAATTCCAATCCAGCAGCCGGGGCGCGGGGGCTTCGGCAGCAGCGGCTCGCGGTAGCGATGGCACTGTTCCGGCGCAAGGTCGCCAACGCGCAACCTGCCGTGCCGACGCCGGCAATGGTGATGCCATCGCGCATCACCAGGCCGGGAGAATTGCAGAGGCCGAGACGATCTATCGGCAAGTACTTGACGCCGAGCCCGGCAATCCGGACGCGCTGCATCTCCTGGGAGTCGTTTCGATTCAACAAGGCAACGCCCAGGAGGCTGTCGATCTGATCAGCCAATCCCTAGCCGTCAATCCCCAGAACGCATCCGCATTGAACGACCTGGGCGAAGCGTACCGCGCGATGAATTTCCTCGACGATGCCACGACCTGCCTCGAGAGGGCAATGGCGCTCAAGCCTGACTTTTTCCAGGCCTACAACAATCTTGGCAACGTATGCCAGGCGCAAGGCCAGAACGAATCCGCGGTCGCCTGCTACCAGAAGGCGCTGGCGATAAAGCCCGACTATGCCGAGGCGCACGTGAATCTCGGCAACATCCTTCAACAGATCGGACACTGGGACGCATCGGTCGATTGCTACCAACGCGCATTGGCGATCAGGCCCGATCTTGCCGAAGCGTGCGTTCAACCTCGGCAACGTGTTCAAGGTGATGCAGCGACAGGCGGAAGCTATTCCGTTCTACCGCAATGCCATTTCCCTCAAGCCCGACTTCGCTCCAGGCCATCTCGCGCTGGCCCGGTCGCTGCAGGAAGTTGGCGACCGTGACGAGGCGATTGCATGCTTTCGCCGGGCCTGCAATCTTGATCCCGAGGACTCGGAAGCGCGATGGGGTCTTGTGATGACGGAACTCGCCCTAGTGCAGGACAGCCAGGACGCGGTCGAGAACTACCGGGCCGCGTTCGCACGAGGACTGGATGAACTCGACGCGTGGTTCAAAGCCGACCCGGCATCGGGACGGATTCAAGGCCATCGGAACGCAACAGCCGTTCTATCTCGCCTATCACGAGCAAAACAACCGCGACCTGATCGCGCGATTCGGGGCGCATGTGCTGTCGATTGGCCAAACAGTGGCAGGACGAGCAAGGACTCGTCGTCCGAAAGCCGACGCAGAAGCGCGCGGATTCGCGTGGGCATCGTATCGGCGCATGTCTGCGATCACTCGGTGTGGAATGCGATAACCAAGGGATGGTTCCAGCACCTCGATCAGGGACGCTTCGAATTGCATGCCTTTTCCTTGGGCCCCAGGCGAGACAAGAACACGGAATTCGCGAAGTCGCGCGCGGCCCGATTTCGTGAGCGGCCTCCGACCGCGCGCCAATGGGCGGAGGCGATCCTCGCCGAACCCCTCGATGTGCTGATCTATCCGGAAATCGGAATGGACCCGATGACGGCCAAGCTCGCATGCCTGCGACTTGCACCCGTCCAGGTGACGACGTGGGGTCATCCGGAAACGTCGGGACTGCCGACGATCGACTACTATATGTCCGCAGCGGAATTCGAGCCTGGTGGCGCGAGGCCAATTACACCGAAAAGCTCGTGCCACTCGCTAATCTTGGTTGCTGCTACGAAGCCCTCGACGTGCCGAACGAGGAGATCGACCTCGGCAAAATCGGCATCGACACGTCCATTCCCGTCTTCATTTGCCCGGGAACACCTTCAAGTACGCCCCTGAGCACGACTGGATATTCGTCGAAGTCGCGCGGAAGCTGGGGCGATGCCAGTTCATCTTCTTCAAGTATCCGCGGGGATGCTCTCAGCGCAGCTGATGCAGCGTTTCAAGTGAGGCGTTCTCGCAGGCCGGCATGAATTACCGCGACTTCGTGGTCGAGGTGCCGTGGCTGAGCCGTGCACAATTCTACAGCCTGATGCGACAAGCCGACCTCTACGTGGACACCATTGGATTCTCTGGATTCAACTCCGCGATGCAGGCCATCGAATGCGGCCTGCCGGTCGTGACCCGTGAAGGACGTTCATGCGCGGGCGCTTTGCAAGCGGTATTCTGCGGCGCCTCGGCATGGCCGAACTGATCGCCGCATCCGACCAAGAGTACGTTGAGCTGATTGTTCGACTTGCTCGTGATCGCGAGTTGCAGCCCACCCGCGGGATCGTATGCACAAATCTCGGCACGCACTGTTCGACGATGTCGCGCCAGTACGCGCGCTCGAGTTGTTTCTGACCGAGGTGGCTGCCGCGGCGGTCTAGTCGAGGCACTCCAACGTCTCACTGATTTGAGGAATCGATCAAATGAAGCATTCCGCGTGAGGACCTCAGGCCATCCACTCTACCTGCTCCCTGCCAATTCACCGTGGTTCTACATGAGCGCAGTGGTTTTCCTGACCGGCCAGTCCATGGGCGACGCATGGGAAGTGCGGGCCGCAGCCTTCGCAGCGAATTCGAGCAGCTAGGCTACGAATACGTGGAGATCAATCTCACCGGGCCGGAACCCCTGCTCCCGCTGAATCAAATAATCAAGAGCAAAGCAAATAGAATTCGCCTTCTCGTTTGTCGGTATGTGCGCGGATCTTGCCGCCACGACAAGCGATGGAAAGGAAGGCAACCTGTGGCAGACCCTCCGCGTTCCGTTCGTGTCACTTTATGGCGACTCACCAGCTTATTTCTTTGACCGCCATGTCGCTCCCGGGCAAGGTTTTGCGTCGCTCTATGGGTTCCCGGAACATTACAAATGCGTAAGCGATTACCATACATCAACGGGACTTCTTGGGACGCTTCCTGCCGTCGTGGCGATCCGATTAGGAAAGATACCCTGAATTTCACTTCCAAAGAACGCGGCAAACTGCTGTTCCTGAAGAATGGCAACAACCCCGACGAGTTGCTTTCGGTGTGGCGCAAGAGTCTTTCGGAAACGCAGTTCCTGATGATGATGGATTTGGCCGGCGAGCTCGCGACTCAACTACACACCGACCTGGGCAACGACATCGATGCGCTTGTCTGCGGCTATTTCCGGAACAAGGGGCTTGACGTCGATGCGCTGACCAATTTGCGCCTGTTCTTCGTCGGTCAGCTCGACGACTACTATCGGCGACTCAAGAGCACTCTGATCACCGAGTCACTGCTCGACTTTCCTATAGAGGTGCATGGATTCAACTGGGACCATGTCAATTTCTCGAACAAGCGCGCGAAACTGATACCGACCGCCGATTACAACGTGTCGCGCGCAATGATGAAAGACGCGCTCGGCGTCATCGACATGTCCCCGAATACGGGAATCACTCCGCACGACCGCTGCAGACGCGCTTTTGGCTCGTACACGCTTTGCCTTACGAATGAACAGGAATGCTTCAAGCGTCAGTTCGCCCAGTACCGCGATTTCTGCTTCAAATTCGACAAGGAAAGTCTGCAAGCCAAGGTTGCGGACGTTCTCGCACATCCGAAGCGATACGTCGAGCTCGGCATCGAAATCGCTGATGACCTACCGCAAGGCGGAGGTTCCCAACGCTACCGCGCAATGCATGCTGGATGCAGGGAGTGCGGTTCGATTGGACCGCGCCTCGCGCTTCCCGGACCTCCAGAACTATTTTGGCTGGCCGCCAGCAAAGCTCTGAGCCCGTCGAATGGCGAGCACCGGGCCTGCAAATCGAGCGATCTCGCCAGAGGATCTGGAACACGTTACGCGTCTGATCGCGCCTTGCATGTCGATGTGGCAAGGGGCGCGAATTCTCGTGACCGGAGCATCGGGATTCTTCGGTAGCTGGCTCGTGGAGACGTTCCACCACGCCAACCAGGCGCTTGGGCTTGGCGCTCAATTGGTGGGAGTCGGTGCGCCCGCAGACGACTTCGCGGCGAAGTGCCCGCAGTTGCTCGGCCTCGACGACGTCCGAATGGTCCGAGCCGATGCGCGGCGATTTGTCGAAGACTTGCGATCGCAACTTCCTGACTGGTGCCATCGCGTCGATGCAGTCATCCACGCTGCAGTCCACGTCGATAGTCGCACCTACGATCGACAACCGCTCCCGACGCTCGAGACGGCGGTGATGGGAACCTGGGAGGCGCTCGAATTGGCGCGTATGGCGCACGCTCGACGGTTCCTCTTCGTAAGCTCGGGTGCGATCTATGGGTCGCAGCCGACGACGACAGAGCGAATTGACGAAGACCACGCGGCTACCCTCGACTGCGCCGATCACAGGTCCGCCTATGCGGAAGGGAAGCGAGTCGGGGAAACCTTGTGCGCTGGCTATCTGCGTCAGCACGGGGTACCCGTGACCATTGCAAGGCCGTTCGCGTTCGTCGGTCCGCATCTGCCGCTTGATCGACAATTTGCGATCGGCAACTTCATACGCGACGCGCTCGCCGGAGGACCCGTTGTGGTTCAAAGCGACGGCGCGCCCTTGCGCTCCTATCTGTATGCAGCGGATCTTGCGGTCTGGCTCTGGACAATTCTCGCGAAGGGAACCCCTGGACGTCCCTACAATGTGGGATCGGAAAATCGCGATTTCCGTGCGAGACGTCGCCAACTTCGTTGCCCGAAGCTCTTCACCGGAGGTCGCCGTCGATGTTCGACGTCCGCCCGAGCCTGGGCCACCGCCAAGGTACATCCCGTCCACCGAGCGTGCGCGGCGCGAATTGGGATTGCGCGAGACCGTAAATCTGGAAGACGCCGTGATGCGGACACTCGCTTGGCACAAAGGGCATCGATGACATCCCGTCGCCATCCCGTGCTCGAAGAGGACTTCCGATCGGTCTTCTCGGCCGCATTGCCGTGGGAGCGCTTGTCCGGCCGGTCGGTGCTCGTGACTGGGGCGACGGGGCTCGTCGGATCCTATTTGGTGGAGGCACTGCTGTACCGCAACGAGGTCTTTTCGCTCGCGCCCTGCAGCGTCGTGGCGTTGGTGCGCGACAAGGGACGTGCGGCAAGCCGCTTTGCGCATCACGGGGTCCAGGGGCGATCTTCAGCTCCTGATTCAGGATGCCGCGCAACCGGTGCCATCGAACCTCAGCACCGACTTCATCATTCATGCGGCAGGCAATGCAACACCACGATCGTTTGGCGTCGACCCGGTCGGAACCTACCGAGCCGCGGTTCTCGGGACCCATCATCTTCTGGAGCATGCGCATCGCGTTGGCTGCGAGGGCTTCTTGCTGCTCAGCAGTGGTTCGGTCCATGGCGTGGTGGCCGGCGAAGAAACCGTCATCGACGAGCGCGTCCTCGGTACGCTGGACCCATTGAGTCCCTATGCGTGTTACGCGGAGTCAAAGCGCATGGCTGAAACGATGTGTGCGAGCTGGACGCGCCAATTCGGTGTGCCCACGCGAATCGCCCGGCTTGGCCACACTTATGGACCGGGTTTGCGAAAGGACGATGACCGTGCCTTCGCTCAGTTCGTCCACGCAGTAGTCGACCGGCGCGACATCGTGCTCCGCACCGACGGCGCGGCGACGCGCCCCTATTGCTATCTGTCGGACGCGGCCGACGCCCTGCTCCGTATTCTCCTGACGGGCAAGGACGGCGAGGCCTATCTCCTGGCTCACACGGAAGCCACGTGCTCTGTTCTTGAGCTGGCAACGCTACTCGCCGGTCTATATCCGGAACGAGGGGTTCGCGTCAGGATGGAGAAGTCGAACGACGCGGGCTCAATTGCGAATCGCGACCCGCCGCGACAACTGGACATCTCCAAGCTGTCCGCTCTTGGCTGGGCGCCGCGCGTAGGCGTCCAAGCCGGTTTCCGCCGCACGCTGGAGAGCCTGATATGAACGAACGACTTCGCTTACGGGACGAATACCGTCGGGGCCTCATCGACAAGCACGAATACTCACGCGCGATGTCCGCGCAGCACGAGGCGCTAGCGGAGTACGTGGAGCTCCTCTCCGGATCCGACATCGAACGGATCGAACTCACGTCCGAAGGCGTTTGGCTGCACAGTCGGCTCGCGCCCGTTGCAATTGCTTGCGATCTCGGAGACCGCGGTACGCCTCCGATGGTCTCGTTGAACTTCGGTCAGTATGAGCGGACCGAATTCGACATGTGGAAGCGCCTCGTTCCCCGCGCCGCCGTAATTGCCGACATCGGCGCCAACATCGGCTGGTACTGCGCTCACATGGCTGCGACCGATCCCCAGGCGCACATCGTGGCCTTCGAGCCCGTGCCGAGTTCGTTCAACTGGCTCCGGATGACTATCGCCCGCAACGGATTTCAGAACATCGTGGCGGAACCGCTCGCGATCTCGGATCGGCGCCGGCACGATCGAACTGCACGTCGACCCGACCATCGCGGGAGCGGCTTCCGCGCATCCCACCGTCTACTTCGACAATGCATCCCCGGTGACGGCCAAAACGACCACACTGGATGATTACGCGGTCTCGCACAGCCTCCGCTTCGATGCGATCAAGCTCGATGTGGAGGGGGGTGAACTCGCGGCGCTGCAGGGCGCCAAACAAGTCCTGACCGAGCATCGACCGATGATCTTCTCGGAAATGCTACGGCGACACGCGCGCGCGTTCGGGTACCATCCCAACGACATCATCGCGATGATGAATTCCCTGAACTACGGTTGTTTCCGAACGTCGGGCGGCAACTTGGCGCCCTTCGAGCGGATGGAGGAAGATACGGTGGAGACCAACTTCTTCTTCCTCAATCGCGTCGCTCATGCATCACTCTTGAAAACTTTCGTAAGCTGATCTTCTTGTCTCCAGATACGGCAGTCACAAGCTGCGCAGGCCCGTTTCTAGATTTGGATGAAGGGTGTATCTATGGAGTTGGTGTAACGCGATCAATACGAATGATGTGGTTTTTCAGTGCAAGATCCTCGCGAATCTGAATTCGAATTTCTTCAAAGAACCCCCAGGAAAGTATCAGTATCGGTTCAGTGCGATCCGTTAATGCGGATGGCGCAAGCGCCGGTCTGCCAATGAGGATCGACCCTTGGTAGTGTGGATTGGAATCGACAAATGCGATGATGTTGGCATTCTTGAGCGACGTGCTCGCGAGCAATCGCTGGCATAAGGTGCCAACACCCCAAATCAGGATTGGCGTCTGCGACTCGACCAGGTTGGTGATCGCGCGACGCTCTGACTCAATTCTGCCCAGGCAACTCGTCAAATACCTGTGCACTCCATTCTCGGAAATTGACTCTCGGACGGGGGCGATTCGTCCGATAACGCCTCGGTACATCGCCGTCAATACCGAGCCAGTTAGATTGCCACCCGCGCTACAGAGATCTTGGTACTTGGCGATGCGCGAGTAACCGTGTAATCCGAGCAGATTATCCAAAGCGGGTGCAGAGAAGAAGTTGATGTGCTCGACGCTAAACTCCTGATATGGCGCATTGAAGGCTTTCGCGAAATTCTCTGCGTCGGGTACTTCGACAATAAGCAATCCAGCTGGCGCCAGCCACTGATCGACGAAATCCAAGAACGTGTGAAGATCAGGAACATGTTCGAGAACTGCGCTCAATACGATCACTTCGAACGGAGGTATATCCGCAGGCTTCGCCCCTAACGTTTGATGGATCATCTGCAACCCATACTTTGAACGCGCATGGCGGACGCACGTTCCGATGGATCAAGCCCAGTCAGATTTGAGAATCCATGTGCGCGAAGTGCAATGAGTAGGTCCCCAGTTGAACATCCAACATCGAGCAGGCGTGCAGAAGCCGATGTAAGCTTGACGATTCTCTCGGCCAATAACGCAAGTCGCTGCCGCTCTGCTGCTTGTTGCTCACCATTACGGTGCGAATATTCGTACTTCGAAGCTTCGGCGTAGTAGCGCTCAAAGGATTCCTTCTGCGGGATATGGTCGGCGTAAATAAAGCCACAGCGGCTGCAGGCTACGACGTCGTAGCCTTGCATTAGAGAGACGTCGGCGAGTGACTCAAATCGCTGCGTAAAGAGCGGTTTACGTTCTGACTCGCCACATGTCGGGCAAGAACGATGCGGCAATTCTTCGATCATGCTAGCTTGAGGGAGCGCTCACTGCCGCTCCCACCGAGAACCACTTCTCAAGCCGCTCGCACGCGACCCAGAACCCTTCCCCATAGTTCTTGTGTCCTTGCCAGATTTCGGGGATGAAGCTCGCGTCTGGGGCAACGCGCACAGCTGCTCAGCTAGCGCGGCGAAGTCGATCTCGCCCTCCCCGATCTGAATGCCCTCTCCGTCCACGCCCTTTGCATCCACGATGTGAAGGTGCGCGATGTGCGGCGCGACGATGTCAACGAAGTCTTTGAACGAAAGCTTTAGGAAATTCGTCGCGAGCCGCGAATGCGAGGTGTCGAAGCAGAGGCGCGTGTTGAAGTCAGCGCAGAACTTCGCGGTGTCGACGGGGTCGACGAACAGATTGCAAAAGAGCTGGCCGCCAATGTACCAGGGGAAGGGAGGAAGCGTTTGGGCAATGATCTCGACCCCGTCTGCCTTCACCTGCGAAAGAGAGTGTCCTACCAGTTCGTACATGGCCGCCTTCTCGGCGGGATCGAGATGGCGTTCCTTCGTGAAGCCTCCGAGACTCACGATGACGAGCGGCTTCCGAGATGGCTTGAAGAATTGGGAGAGCGATAGGGTGAGGTCGACGACACGCTGAAGTTCAGCGATGCTCCGCCTCCGGAGCTCCGGGTCCTTGGCGGCGAAGTTCAGAATGTGGTCGCCGCGGAACAGGTCGGGACTGTGGACCGTGAAGTCGAAATCGAACTTCTCGCTGAAATGCAGAGAAAGGTCCTCGTCGAGGTCCTTGTAGCTCAGGTGGAACTCGAGAAAATCCATGTTCGATTTCGGCGCGAGTTCGCGATAGTCGTGGAAGCGCACCGGAATGCCCCATGGGCGCGAGAACGAATAAGGCCGCGCCTCCACACGCCTGTCGGCGAGGTCGCTCTCGAAGAAAAAGTCGCCCACCTTCATTGCACGCTGAGACTTCCGACCCACAAGCTGCTCGATGCGGTTCGGCTGGAGCCCGCGCCCTGGGCTTTTGATCGTGACGCATTCGGCGGTAATCATCGCGCCGGCCGCGATGTCCTGGGCCACGACGAGGCTCTTCGCGAGGGCCTCGCGGTTCATCGCTTCGCCCGGTGAGACGTGCCGCTCGCCCGCTGAGCCCAGGGCATTCTCCACATCACGAATGGCCTGCACCATTGCCCGAAACTTGTCGGGGAGAAGGCTCACCTTGTGGTCGTTACCTTCCATGCCACGGTCCAGCGTGAAGTGCTTCTCGATAACCTTCGCGCCCCGCGCAATGGCAGCAACGGCCACGTGCCAGCCGCGCTCGTGCCCGGAATAGCCCACAGGGCCGCCGCTAATTTCGCGAAGGCGGTCGATATAGCGGAGATTGACGTCCTTGAACGGTGCCGGGTAGGTGGAGTTGCAGTGTAGGAGGACATTGCGAACGTTCAGCCGGCGGAGGAGCGCCACCGACTCGGCGATCTCCGCCTCACTCGACATCCCAGTCGAGACGATGGCCGGCTTACGCGTTGTCGCGATGGCACGAAGCAGCTGGTGATTCGTCAGATCAGCCGAGGCTACCTTGTAGGCCTCCAAGCCGTAATCGTGAAGTGCTTGGACACTCTCAACGTCCCAGGGCGTGCAGAGCGGCAGAATTCCGCTCGCGCGGCAGTGGTCGAAGACGCTGAACATCTCCTCCGGGGCAAGCGAGAACCGCGAGATGAGATCGAGCACGTACTGCGCGCCCAGGTCCTCCTTCACGTCGTCGGCCCCTTCGTTGCGGTAGAGCGTCCGAACATTACGCATTTGGAATTTTACGCAGTCGGCGCCCGCCTCGACCGCATGGTCAACCAGGCGTTTCGCGAAATCGACGTTGCCGTTGTGGTTGATGCCAATCTCGGCGATAAGGAAAGCCGGCTTGTCCGCAGAGATCTCGAATTGACCAATCCGGACAGGCTGCGCGTAACTGGTCGCAACGGCGACGAGCCGTCCGAACTCGTCGATGAGTGGAACCTGAACTGTCCGATCCGAGAAGAGCAGGCCGATCTTCTCCGCCGGGTCGTCGTGATAGGCGAACGTGAACTGCTTGTTCGTGATTCGGGAGACCGGCGCGCTCGGGTCAACGCTCTCCCGCTTCATTATCCAGCGCCGCAGATCGCCGTCGGTCAGAACGCCCTCGAGAAGGCCGCGGTCAGTAACTGAGAAGACGATCCGGGCCTTGTTTTCGTTAAGCTTCTTGAGCGCGATGAAGATGCTCTCTTCGGCGTAGACGGTGTAGCTTGAAAGATCGCGATCGGTGTCCATGGACGCCCCCTTACCAACACACACGTCCGCCGTCAACGACGACGTTCGCGCCGGTCATATAGCTCGAAGCGTCCGAGGCAAGGAAAATGATGGCGCCTCCGAGCTCGTCCGGTTCCGCCATCCGCCCCATCGGAATTCTCTGACTAAGCTTCCTAACGAACTCCGCATCTTGGCCAGCGTAAACACCGCCGGGCGTTAGCGCGTTCACGCGGACACCCTGGTCGGCCCAGTACGCTGCCAGATAACGTGTGAGCCCGAATATCGCGCTCTTGACCACGGTGTAACTAATCGGCTTCACCGGTTGCTTGTCTTCGGGCAATTCGTCCTTTCGGTAGAGACGCGGTTCGGGAGCAAGGATGCCAAGGTACGACGCGATGTTGATGATCGTCCCCTTTCCCCGCCTCGCCATTTCGGCTCCCATTACTTGGCAGCAGAGAAACGAACCCGTGAGCCCGACTGCGATGTCCGCATCCCACTGCGACAGGGGAAATTTCTCGACTTGGCTCCACTCCTTCTCGCCGGGAGCCTCGACCTTCGGGTTGTTCGCCGCGTTGTTCACGAGAATGTCGATGCGCCCGTAGCGCGAGAGGACCTCGGTCAGAAGACCGTGGACAGCGTCCGGATCGGTAATATCGGCTCGCAAGGCACACGCTGGCAGCCCGTGTGCGGTCGCGAGCTCTCGGGCGCATCGCTCAGCGGTTTCGAGTCGAATATCGACGAGTACCGGAATCCCCCCATGGCTCGCGATTGCCGCGGCGTGGCGCGGGCCCAATAGGCCGCCGCCGCCCGTGATAACAGCCACGCGGTTCGTCAGATCAAAATGAGGGTCCATCGTGAGTCCCTGTGTGATATCAAGCGCTTTCGTGCGCGGTCTGTATGACGCGGCCCGTTCGAAGTGATTCTCGGGCAGCCAGGGCAACTCGCTGGGTCCTCATTGCGTCGCGAACGCCGACAACGGACGTCTCCTTTCCATCGAGACAGCCGAGCAGATGGCGGAGAAGGTCTACGAACATCTGGTTTCTTTCAAATCCGGGAAAAGAAAGGTTTTCGATCGTCTCGCCCGATGAATCGAAACGAGTAAGCGAGGGCGTACCAAAATTCACGTCGATCGAACCGGCTTCGCCGAGCAGCCAGCAGGTTCGGACCGGGGGACGCGTGACATAGTCCTGATGAAGATGTACCGGAAGGACCCGTCCGTCGCGCCGCATCTCCAGGCTAACGCTGGCGACGTCCTCCACGTCGATCTCAAGTGAGCTCAGATGCCCGCCCATCGCGAAGACGCGCTCGGGAGTCCCCAGGAGCGAGACCAAATAGTCAATATCGTGGATTTGGGTGAGGATGACGCCGCCGCCGAGTTCTGACTTGGCCGCGTAGCTCTGCCGGTAGTCTTCGTAGGGATGAAAAGCCGGGAGGTACTCTCCTTGCCGCGCGCGCACAGCGATAAGCCGACCGATGGCCATTTCCGCTATGAGTTGGCGAAGCCTGAGGATGCAGGGGTGAAACCGCATCTGGAATCCAACGACAGCAGTGAGTCGACTTTCCTCAACAATCCTCGCAAGCTCCTCGGCACCGTCGAGGCTAGCTGCCAGCGGCTTTTCGATGAAGAGGCTTACTCCGGCGCGCGCCACGGGCAGAGCCACGTCTAGATGGAGGCTTGTAGGATTGCAAACGAAGACGAGCCGCGGCTTGAAAGAGTCTAGCGCGGCCTCGAGTTCGTCGAACACCCGGATGCCATACATCGATTCGATGTTCTCTTCGGTATTAAGCTCGAGCCGTTCGGTGACGATCGCCGAGCGGTGCCGAACCCGGAACGCAGCAACCTGGAGATCGGGGCCGACGAGCGCGCGAAGGTTGCGAAGGTGTCGCTGCCCAATGGCACCCAGTCCGGCGAAGAGAACCCTCAATTCGAAACCCTCAATCCGGCAGAAGCGGAACGAGCATGTTCTGTCGCAGTTCGTCGCGATCGAGGAAGGGCCAGAGATCCTCGAGTGGACGCGACACCATCGAGCCGTCCGCGCGACGTGCCGAAGCGAGGCTTGGTGCGCGGATCTCGTCGCGCGGCAATTTCACGTCGCACACGATGGGGCCCGGCGTTTCGAGGACGGCGCGCAACTCCGCTGCCAAGTTATCCTGATTCTGAATCGTCGCGGTCCGAAGCCCGTAGGCCGCGGCGAGGCGGACGGTGTCGGGGAAGACGAGCCCGCTCTCCGGGTCGCAACCGACGATGCTCCCAAAGTAGCGCTTCTGAGACGTGCGGATCGACGAGTAGCCGTCATTGTTCAGGACGAACAGCTTCACCGGAAGCTGCAGGTGGGCAAGCGTGGCCAGTTCCTGGCTGTTCAGTTGAAGTGAGCCGTCACCTTCCGCGCAGATGGTCCGGCGCCCGCCCCCACCCAAGCATGCGCCGATGGCGGCGGGGAGGCCAAAGCCCATCGACCCAAGCGCCGACGTAACAAAGACACGCTGACCGGCGCGGACCCGGTAGGCGAGCAAGAAAATCTCGATGGCCGCGCCAGAGCTTCCCGACACGATGAAATCGTCCGGTGTCAGCAGATCGGAAAGCGTGTCCGCAAGTACGTAGGTGCTCACGGCACCTTTCTCAGCGCGGAACTCCGGCGTGACGACGGGGTAGCGCGCCAGCCATTCCTTGCAGCGGGCAAGCCATGGGCCACGCGATTCCTCGCGGCGGATGCTGGAGCGTTGGCGGAGCAGTTCCGCGAGGAACGCTTTCGCGTCGGCGGCGACCAATAGCTCAGCCGCCATCTGCAGCTTGCCGAGCTCATTCGGATCAATGTCCACCACGACCTTCCTTGCGGCGCGCGCGAAATTCTGGTGTGAGTACCCGGTGATGACGAGGTCGAGACGGTTTCCGATGGCCAGCAGGAAGTCGGAGTTCTGGAGGGCGTAGTTCGAGCCGCGCGGCGCAACCGAGCCGGGGCGACCGATGAAGAGGGGGTGATCGTTGGGCACAATATCGTGCGCCAGCCATGTGGTGAGTACCGGAATACCCAGTGCATCGATCGCCTCGAAGAGCTCCGGTACTGCATGTCCCAGCCGAACGCCGTTTCCAACGAAGAGGACAGGCCGCTCGGAGGCGTTCAGCAGGTCGATGGTCTTCGAAACTTGGGCCTCCAGACCGGGCGTTGCGGCCGGAGGTTCGGAAGAAAAGCCGGACAATCCAGCCGGATCGATCTCCACGCTCTGGATGTCCAGCGGAATGTCGATCCATACGGGGCCGGGGCGTCCTGTCCGCGCGACGTGGATCGCCTTCTCGAGATGAAACCGTATCGTGGCCGGATCGAGGACCGTGACAGCGTACTTGGTGATCGACTTGACGATCGATACGATATCGACTTCCTGCACACCGAGGTTGCGAACACCGAGGGAGCCGCCGAGATCGGCGCGCTTCACTTGCCCCGAGATGAATAGACAAGGCGTGGAGTCGAGCCAAGCACCGGCCACCCCGGTGACGGCGTTCGTCCCGCCCGGACCCGTGGTGACGAGAGCCACACCAAGATGATTCGTCGCCTTGCCGTAGGCTTCGGCTGCGATGGCGCAAGCTTGCTCGTGAAGATTGCTCACCACGGTAATACCGGGACAGCGGCCGAGGGCGAGGTTCAGGTGCATGGCGCCCCCGCCCGGCACCATAAAAACGTGTTTCACGCCGGCGGCAGCCACGGTACGAAATACGTAGTCCGAGAGGTTCATGACCGACCCGGTGCAACTGCATAGCAAACAAGATCCCATCCCTCGTAGCCGTGCGGACGAAGGTGAAGAGCGTGGTTCGGCAGCATCCGCCGGAGAAGAAGAGGAATCGACCAGAGATGGTCAGGACGGTGATAGACGCAGATAGCCATCGAGGGCTTAGCGCGCCGGATCGAGGCCTCCCCACCAATCAGGGCGTCGAGTTCTGCCCCCTCGAGGTCCATCTTGACGAGCGTTGGAGTCTCGCCCTGGAGAATTTCGTCGAGCGGGCGGCAGTCGACCTCAATAGTCCCCGTTTCGCTAGCATGGGCTGACGCCAAGCCCGAGTTGTCGAAGCGGAGCATCCCGCGATTCCTCCCGACCGCCACCTTCAAAGTTCGCACGCGTTCCCGAACACCAGTCGGAAGAGCATCGGCGTAGGCTTCGAGGCGCGCGTAGCTCGCCGGGTCTGGCTCGATTGCGATAATCCGCGACGCGTTGCCTTCCATTCGCGAACGAAACACGCGAAGGGTGTCTCCGTCGTAGGCGCCGCAATCGACAAAAAGCTCGTCTTGGCGTGGCGGAAGGAGATCAGGCTGGAAGTATGCCGGCCCTCGGACAGGGGACGGGAGCCCGTCGAAGTCCATCTCGAGGCGCCAACGAAGCTGCCGGATAAGAACGTCTCGCGAGGCATCGTCCGCGAGCTCTTTGGCCAAGCTTCGAATGTCGTCCTGTGCAGCCAGCACACGCTCGGGAACATCAAGGCAGTAGTACGGCAGAAACGTCTCGGGATACTTCCAGAAAAGGGCAAGCGCGGGTGCAACGTGCACCGCGCCTAGGCGGTGCAGTTCGTCGCGTGTGACAGCGTACTGATGGTCGGTCTGCGCGTTCCAAATGGAGACCACAAAGACCGCGTCGGTGCCGAAGCGCTCCGCGGCCTCAGCCGGGCTGAATACCGGAATGCCGTCTATCGCAGCGCTCGAGCCTGTGGTTCTCCTGTCCGCGAAGGCAACTGGAGGCCGACCGAGGCTTCGAAGTCCCTTCAGAGTGATTCGCCCGAGACCGCCGGCTCCGTACAGAATCGCAGGCTTGTTAGCCCCATTTGCCAGCTGGTCGAACGCATCCAGTCGCCGGTTGACAGCGGCGGCCGGAGATTCGGATAACAGCTCGTCCAGCATCGTCATTGCCGGTGTAATCACGATGTATGGGCTCGGTCCGTGAGGTCCTGCAATCGACTCATGTCATTGATTTCCGCGATACCAATCCGACGTGCGCCGAATGCCTTCCTCGACCGAAATCAGTTCGCGGAGCCCCAGATTCTCCTCCGCGAGACGGGTGGCCGGAACATAGCGCAAGGACGGCACCCCCGAAATTGGATTACCAGCAATCTCGATGCCAGCGTTGGCACCGGTGGCGCGCATGACCGTCTGGGCCAGCTCGGCGATCGTCAGGGCCGTTGACGAACCGACGTTGTACGGCACCGCCGGATCCCCGCGAAACAGGATCGTCCACAACCAGATGCTCAGGTCGGCGGCGTACAGATACGACCGGAAAGGCGTCCCGTCACCGGCGATATGAATCGGCTTGCCGCCGATCGCGTCGCGAATGAAGTTTCCGACCGCGTAATTCGCGTCGAGGGGAAGAAGTGGACCCACGAACGCAAACAGGCGGGCGATCAAGGCATCGAAGCCGCAGGAGCGGCCGTACGACGTGCACATGAACTCCGATGCTCGCTTTGCGTGGCCGTAGACCGTGCCGATGTCCAGTGTCGAGGGCGCCCCCGTATAGTCGTCCGGGATGTGGGTCAGGCTGGGCGGCTGCCGACCATAAACGGCACCCGAGCTGGTGAACAGCAGCCGGCGCACGCCATGCGACCGAGCGAATTCGAGCACGCGGTGCGTACCCGCAATATCGCGCTCAAACGAACCGAGCGGATGCTCATCATAGGGTATGACAATCCGCTCGGTCGCGGCGTGGACTACGAAGGGGAACTGCCCTTCAGGGAACGCAAATGACTGAACTTGGCCCGCCAGGAGCGAAACAGCCGGATGGTTCGCGAGGTGCGGAGAACGCGCCCGGAACCGGTCGGGCGCGCGCGTCAGGACGGTTGCCGTGATTCCGAGGTTCAGTCTTTCGGATATCCAGAGAAGGCTTTCGAGCAACCAGGTGCCGACGAACCCCGTGCCACCGGTCAGGAATATCGCTTTCCCCCGAAGGTCCTCCCACAGCGCTTGCGTGTGGTCAAGAACGTGCTGCAGATCTCGCGCGGGAAGGCGATTCATCCTGTTTCGTTCACATGCTCGCGATGATTCATGACGGCGATCGCCCCGTCAGAAGTTCACGCCGAAATGCGTCTCTATCTTCTCGGCAACGAAATCGAGCATCTCTTCTGTCAGACCCGGGTAAACGCCGATCCAGAACGTATCGTTCATGATCTTGTCCGTGTTCACGAGTTCGCCTGCGACTCGGAAATTGCGACCGATCATCGAAGGCTGGCGGGTGAGGTTTCCCGCGAACAGCAGGCGCGTCCCGATCTTGTACTGATCGAGGTACTGCAGGAGATCCACTCGCGGGTTCTCGACGCCGTCACGAATCGTGAGCAGAAAACCAAACCAGGAAGGCCTGGAATTGTCCGTCGCCTCCGGGAGGATCAAGTGGTCCTCGACCGAGCGCAGTCGTTGTTTCAGGAAATCGAAGTTGCGGCGGCGTGCCGCGATGAACCCGTCCAGACGATCCATCTGCGCCAATGCGCACGCCGCCTGCATGTCTGAGATCTTCAGATTGAACCCGACATGCGCATACGTATATTTGTGATCGTAGCCGAACGGGAGATCGGCGAGCTTCCAGCAGAACCGCTTGCCGCAGGTGTTTTCCTTGCCCGGAGCGCAGTAGCAGTCGCGACCCCAATCCCGAAATGACTCTGCGATCGGCTTCAGCTCCGGGTTCGAGATCAGCACCGCACCGCCCTCGCCCATCGTGATGTGATGGGCCGGATAGAAGCTCAATGTCGCGAGATCGCCAAAGGTTCCCACACGGCGCCCTGCGTACTCGGCGCCGAGGGCATCGCAGCAGTCCTCGATCAGCCAGAGTCCATGGCGCCGCGCGAATTCGGTGATGACGCCGAGGTTGAATGGATTGCCCAGCGTGTGCGCGACCATGATGGCACGGGTGCGATCGGAAAGCGCTGCGTCGAGCTTCGACACGTCGATGTTGTAGGTCGGAATGTCCACATCGACGAATACGGGAATCGCACCGTGCTGCAGTATCGGGTTAACGGTCGTCGGGAAGCTTGCTGCTACGGAAATGACCTCGTCGCCGGGCCTGACCGCACGGTCACCGAGTTTAGGCGATGTCAACGTAGCGAATGCGACCAGGTTGGCCGATGAGCCCGAATTGACCGTCATGGCGTGGGGAACGCCGACAAATTCGGCGAGGCGCAATTCGAACTCCGCGTTGAAGCGGCCGGTCGTGAGCCACGCGTCCATCGACGCGTCGATCATGTTCAGCACTTCAGGCGCACCCACCACCTTTCCACTGGCCGGAATGGACGTTTGTCCAGGCTCAAACTTGTGGCGGCGTTCGAGGATTGCCTCCGCATGGACGCCCGCAAACAGCTTGGTCACGGCACGCAACAAACGGTCGAGAGAATCGGCGTCGACCTTTGCCACCGGCATGGCGCTCGTCGACGGGATCGTGGTGACGTGGTCGAGGCACGCAATGGACGGGACGCCGGCACTCTGAATCATTGCTGGAGTCGTTCGCGGCTCGAGCGTTATTCGAATGCTTCTGGAATCCGATGCCGACACAGCTAAGGGCACAATCGTGCAGAACCCCGCCGTCGTGCGAAGCACAACCCCAGTGTCCGAGCCAATGACCGCCGCCGCTGGATGCGTGACCGGCGCGACGCACACGACGTCGCCAATCGCGGGTACGGTCGCGCCCAGGCTTGGCGCCGGCGAACGCAGCGTAGGCTCTGCTTTCAGCATTCGGTTGTCGCCGCCGCGTACGCTGCTATCTGCGCTTCGGTAAAGCGCCGCATGTCGACTTGCCCCCGCCAATGCGCGTCGTACCACCCTGCGGCGTATCGAATCGCGTCCCTGAGGGTCAGGCGACGGCGCCAGCACAACATGCTCGCAGCCTTGCTGGAGTCAAGCAAAAGGCGCGCCGCTTCATACGGATGCGCTCGGTCGTCAATCGACCAATTCAGCCTGCCTTCCCATATTGCACCAAGCTCATTCGCGACCACCTCAACCGACTGCATGGATTTGGGCGACGGGCCGAAATTCCAGCTACCAGAATGCTCCTTGGGATCGGTCAGCAGATGCTCGGCAAGTGAAATGTAGCCGGCGAGCGGTTCAAGGACGTGTTGCCAGGGCCTCACCGCGCGAGGATTGCGAATCACCGCGGCCCGTCCTGTTGCGGCTGCGCGGGCAAGGTCGGGGACGAGCCGGTTTTGCGCCCAGTCGCCCCCTCCGATTACGTTGCCGGCGCGCGCAGTCGCGACGCCAACGCTGAATGCGCCATCCTGCAAATACGATCGTCGAAATGCATCCGTTACCAGCTCGGCGCAGGCCTTGCTGCTGCTGTATGGATCATAACCACCCAGCCGATCATTCTCGCGATAACCCCAGAGCCAATCCTTGTTTTCGTAGCATTTGTCAGAAGTGACAACGACAACCGCGCGAAGGCTTGGCGCGTGGCGGCACGCATCGAGAACGGCAGCCGTTCCCACAACATTGACGGCGTAGGTTTCGACCGGTTCACGGTAACCATCGCCCACGATCGCCTGGGCGGCAAGGTGAAAGACGATCTCAGGATCGAATTCTTCGACCACCTTGCGGATGGCTGTCGCGTCCCGTATATCTCCCCGATGATCGATCACGCACCCGGCGACGTTTGCCGCATCGAACATGTTCGGAGTGGTCGGAGGCGCCAAGGCATAGCCTGAGACGCGAGCACCGAGCGCGTGAAGCCAGATGGACAGCCAGGATCCCTTGAATCCGGTATGTCCTGTAATCAGAACGCGACGATCCCGGAACGCGTCCGAATTCGTCATGCCCATCGTTTCCATGGAGGCGCGCCACTTGCCCAAAGATCCTCGAGAATTTGCTTGTGCCGAATGGTATCCATCGGCTGCCAGAATCCGGTGTGGAAATAAGCGGCCAAGTGTCGTTCTTCGGCCAACCGCTTCAGCGGCTCATTCTCCCAAAGGGTGTCATCGCCGGCGATGTAGCCGAAGACCTCAGGCGATAGCACGAAAAATCCGCCGCTGATCCAGCCTCCATCGCCCTCCGGCTTCTCGGTGAATTCGCTGACGCGAGCACCCTCCAGGCGCAATGCGCCGAACCTTCCCGGCGGCTTGACTGCAGTTACGGTCGCGAGCGCTCCTTCCCGGCGATGACACTCCAGGAGCCGGGCCAGGTCGATATCCGCGAGCCCGTCCCCGTAGGTCATGCAGAACGTCTCGCCATTCACGTAGGTTTCGATGCGCTTCAGCCGTCCCCCCGTCTGCGTATGCTCGCCAGTATCGATCAATGTCACCTTCCATGGCTCGGCCGCATTCTGATGCACCTGCCATGCTGTTGGTGGTCAGGTCGAGCGTGACGTCGGACATGTGCAGAAAATAATTGGCGAAGTACTCCTTGATCAGGTAGCCCTTGTAACCAAGGCAGATGACAAACTCGTTGATCCCCTGGGCCGAATAGATCTTCATCAGGTGCCAGATGATCGGCCGCCCACCGATCTCGACCATCGGCTTGGGTCGAATAGCCGATTCTTCGCTGATCCGGGTTCCGGCGCCGCCCGCGAGGATAACCACCTTCACGCATGCACCATGTTCAATTCACTGCAAGGCGGGTGACGATTTCCTTCGTCGCCCGCTCCGCGAATCCATCGGTGTACCCCAGCTCCTTCAGCCTCCATTTGAATACGTTGCCGAGCTTCGCCTTCTTGTAGACGTTGAGTTTCTTCTCGGTGTGATAGCGCACTGCGCGCGCGCCCAGACCTTCGAAAATAACCTTCAACTGGTACTTGACCCCTGGGTCGCTGCGCGCCTCGGAGGCTGGCGGAAACCTTCGCCCCAGATCGTTGGCGAGAACCGTCGCGAACTCCTCGAGTTCCTTGGTATCCAGCAGCCCAAACAGCGCCATCGTCGTGCTCCCTAATTGCGGTGAATGGGCGGTATCGCGCTCACGACAGCCACTCCCACCACTCCTCCTTGCTCTTGACCTGACGAAGTGTGGGCACCGTAGTGTGCCGCTCCGAGGGTATCCCGAGAACCATCTGTGAAACCATGTTTATCGGTGCCCAGTGATTGACGGGATTGCCGAAGTAATTGTCTTCGCTGCACACCGGAGCCGGGTGCCAATACAGGTCGTACCCGAGCGTTCCCATCGCGAATTCCAGAAGTCCAGAAGACGCATCGCGCACGTCATTCTCGAAATAGAGAATAGGACGATGCTTCTCGATCTTCATTTCCGCGCTTCGCAGGACCTCCAGTTCCTTCCCGTCCACGTCCACCTTGATCAGATGGCAGGCGTCGAATTCCAGTGCGTCGATGGCCAGGAACTGGGGCTCCCAGGTCTTGCCGACGTAAGCGAACTTTCCCCAGGCCCCGCCTGTGTCCACTGTGTCAGACGTTGCCACGAACGCGTTGATCGGCTTGGTGTTCAAGATCGAGTTCAGCGCGAGGTTCGCACATAGCACATTGAATGCGCCCGGATTGGATTCCAGTGCGTAAACGCGACCCGCATCGCCGACTATCCTGGACAAAGGAATGGTTAAGTCGCCGATATTCGCCCCGACATCGATGACCGTGTCGCCAGCCTTCAGGTAGCCCCGCATCATCGTAACTTCCGATTCACTGTATTGCCCGTACAGTTCGAAGCATTTGCCGATGATCGGCCCGGAATAGAGCATCCAGCCGTATCTGCAATGCTTCAGTGTCAGTGGGCCGAACTGCATGTTAGTTCCAGAGCGCTGCAGGCAGGGATGGGCGAATAGGAAACCTATTGGACCATCGATGCGACCGCAGTACACCCGGCGAGCTCGACGTCCATTCCGATTTCCTCGGGAACGCAGAGGATGCCTTGTGCCCGCTGCCCCGGGAAGATGTTGTCGTCGCGTCGATTATAGTTTTCCGGATTGAACAGCGGTACCTCGAATCGCCAGGACTGGTATCCGAAGTCGCGAATCGCTTCGGCGATCCGAGACCGCCTCGTCTTCGTTCTCGACGCGCGAATATACCCGCGGCCTCAACCGCCACAGCGTATCCCCGGCTCCGGCGAGTATGCCGGCGGCGTGCGCCCCATCGTTGATCGTGATCCAGTCCAGCTTCTCGACGCGCAGGCTGTCGATCGAATCGCGGATTGCCGACATACTTCCAGCCGGCTCGTCGCCAGCGGAAATCGCTTGCCCTGGGCGGACCAAGATGCCGCTTGAGCAGTGTGACGTTCCTGACCCGATTCGCCGCAAGATTCTGGTGGGCAAGATGGTGCAGCAGCCTGTCCGCCTCGTAGGCCAGAAGGTGACCGCTGTCGCCAATTGCACTCGAGAGATACAGGGAGGCTACGCCGATCCCGGCGTCGGCCTCAAGGACCCAGGCCCCGGGCCGGATGAACCTGCCCATCAACTCGAGCTCCGCGTGGCGATGCTCGCCGTAATATCGAAGGTCCTCCGCTTCCGCGCGCCCGTCCGGAATGTACTGGACGATCCCATAGCGCGTTTCGACGAGCCGACTCAAGCATGGCCGGTCGGCCGCCGGAGCCTTCTCTATGTCGCGGAACCTGAACGACCGTATCGTCTGCCTCTTCGTTGCCGGCGTCCACGGACGTTGGTGGCGTCGCCTTGCGACCGCCCGAATCGACCCATCGCCGTAGCGTCCGTTCCAGGTCGTTCAACGACCGGATCCCACTGGTTGCGCTTTCGCTGACGAAACAGCAACATCGTCGGGTACCACGGCGTACGCTCCCCGTGCAGCAGCCAGCGCCAGTCAGGGGGATCGGCAACCAGCGTCCAGACGGGCTTGCCGAGCGCGCCTGCCAGGTGGGCAACCGCAGTATCGACGCTGATGATCAAATCAAGCTGGCTGATCGCGGCGGCGGTATCGCGAAAATCGGTGAGCTCCGGACCGAGATCGATGAGATCGAGGCCCGAGGCAGCGATTTCCTCCGTGGCCGTCGCGCTTTTCTGCAGTGAATAAAGCTCGATGCCGTCGATCTGTCCCAGAGCCGTCAGCTTTGCTAGCGACACCGACCGCAGGCGATCACGCACGTGCTTGGGATTTCCGGCCCAGACCAGCCCAATCTTGAAATTGTCCGAGGGCCCGATTCGCTTCGCCCATCGTTCCTGGTACGAGGGCCGAACCTTGATATAGGGAACATCGGCGGGAATCGATTCAAGCGTCGTGCCCAGTACCCGCGGCAGGCTGACTAGCCCGATCTGATAATCGAAATAGACCGTCTCACCTTCGACCAGGACATCGTCGACGCCAGTCGAAATCGCGCGAAATCTCGCCGAACCCCAGGAACGGGCGGAGCAATACCCGCGCGCCCCTGTCTTTCAGAATCCTGGCGTAGCGGATGAACTGGAACACGTCGCCGTAGCCCTGCTCGGTGTGCAACAGGATCGTCTTGCCACGAAGGTCCTGCCCAGACCAGACCGGGCAACGTAGTCCCAGCCTGCGCGAAAATAGCGGCTCTTGCAGCCAGCGGAACTCGTGATGGAGCCACCCCTCCTCGAGGCGCCCCGACTCGAGGAGGATGCTCGAGTAAAGCCAGTGGCAATTCGGCTCGGGATACTGCGCCAGGCTGCGCTCGAGTAGATGCAGCGCTTCCGTCCGACGCCCCTGCTCGCGCAGGATCCACGCGAGATTGCGTACGCTGTCAGCGGGCCCGCCGGTTGCCAAATCCAGCTCGTATGCGCGCTGCAATATTTCTGTCGCCTCGGTAAGGTCCTCGCTCCACTCGAGCGCCCCGCCGAGGTTCGACCAGGCGCGCGGCCGCCTGGGGGCGATCGAGATCGCCTGCCGAAAGGCCGCGATTCCGCCTTCCCGGTCGTTCTGGTAAAGCCTGCAGCCCCCAAGCAGCACCATGGCACCGTAGTTGTCCTGCCATCGCGACAGTCCAGCGGCAAATTCGGCGGCCTGCGCACCGAGCTTCCCCAGCATTTCGAGCACGTTCGCAAGCGCCACGTAGGCCTGAACCGATTCGGGATCAACGGCAACGGCTTTGCGAAAGTACCCTTCGGCCTCGTCCAGCTTGCGCAGGTGCACGCATGACCATCCGAGCTGCATGTCGAGATCGATGTCGACCAGGCCCGCTTGGGCCGCTTGCCGGAAGCTCGCCAACGCTTCGTGGAAGCGCCCCCATCCGAAGAGCGCCGCGCCACGGGCGAAAAGAAGCGCGCGGGACCCCGGGCGACTTTAGAAGCGCATCGTCGGCGACGGCAAAGGCTTCGGCAAATCGACCCGCCTCGAAGTGCTTCGCACCTTCAGCGATGACGTCCGAATCGACGGTCGCCGGCGAACCGGCCGCTGCCAATGACCGCCTCGGCGCTGTCGTAGCGGCTGCGCCGGCCGCGCCCGGGGCTTCCCGGACCTTGTCCGGCGCTGCGCGCCTGAATAATCCTTGAAGTGGTGGCATCTTCAGGCGATGGACACGGGGAGCAATCCTTCTACACCGGCAATCGCGGCATCCGAATCGCGTTCCTCGGGAATGGCGAGCAGCACCACGTGCCAACCCGCCAGGGAAGATATCATCGCCGCAGCGATTGAAATTCTGCGGATTGAATAGCGGTGATTCGAACGACCAGCACCGATATCCGAAGTCTCCGACGCGCCGCGCCTGTACCAGAAGGACTGCCTGCGTTCCCTGCGCGAGGAACAGCGTCGGCCGCAGCCGCCACAGGGTGCCTGAGGCGCCGTCCAGAAGCTGCGGCACCCGCGCCGCCTCGTTGACCTTTAGCAGATCGAGTTGCTCGAACTCCAGGTCGTCGAGGGAGCGACCTGCAGCGGCCTTCGTGATGTCGCTCACGCATTTCACGCCATTGGCGGCCAGGTTTTGTCGAAGAATTCGCCGGAGCACGTTCGAGTGCTCGACCACGAGGATCTGCCCTTCGGAACCGGTCATCCGCGCAAGCGCGAGGGTGTGCAGGCCGATTCCCGCGCCGATCTCCAGCACTACCGAGCCGGGCGCGACCAGGCGCCCGAGAATCTCGACCTGCGCCTGCAGGTACTCGCCGTAATGGTCGACGGAACTGGACAACGGATCCGGTCCGTCAACGAACTGAAGCATGCCGAAGCGGGTACGGCATGCTCTGGAAATTCCTGGCCGCCGCGCGAACGGCTCGCGTGAGCGCCGGCTCGCCCTGGCTCGGTGGATCGCGCACCCAGGGGATCGCGCTTCCTGGAGGGTCTGGTGCGTCACGATGCGCTGATACCAGTTCTTCCAGGGCTCGGGCTGTCCTGTGGATGACATCGCTCCAGTCATCTGGGACGCGCTGACGAAACAGGCGCATGGTCGGATACCACGGACTGTCTTCCCGGCCTTCCATCCATCGCCAATCCGCCACGTAGGGGAGCAATACCCAAACGGCTTTGCCCAGTGCGCCCGCAAGGTGCGCGACCGAAGTGTCCACTGTCACGACGAGATCGAGGGCTTCGATTGCGGCCGCGGTATCGGCATATTCATAGAGATCAGGACCAAGATCGACCAGGTTCGATCGAATCGCGCTTGCTTCAGCGCCGTTGCTGGGGCCCCTTTCTGCAGCGAGAACCAGCGGACGCCGTCGACTTCGATGACGGGCGCGAGCTCGCGCGAGCGGAATCGAGCGTTGGCGATCCCGCGCATGCCGGGGATCGCCCGACCACACGAGGCCGGCCTTGAGGGAGCCGTCGGCACCCAGCCGATCGCGCCATGCCGCGCGAATGTGCGCCGGCGTGTGCAGATACGGAACAGCGGCGGGAATCGAGTGGAGAGTCGTCCCGAATACCCGCGGAAGGCTCAGCAGGTCGACATAGAAATCGAACTCCGGCAGGGTTTCTCCCGGCCGAATGGCCTTGTCGACACCCCGGGAAGCGACTCTGCCAGCACACCGAGGCCGGGCCGCAGCTCGAGAAGAACCGTCGCCCCGCGGGCCTTGACCATGGGCAGGTAGCGTGCGAACTGGAAGACGTCGCCTGCTCCCTGTTCGCAGCGGACGGCGATGGTTTTTCCGCGAATATCCTGGCCCGTCCACTCGGGCCGCCCGTGCTTCGCGCGCTGCGATACCAGCGGGCCGTCCAGCCAGCGAAAGGCATACTGGTCCCAGCCTTCCTGAAACCTTCCCGCGGTGAGCAGTGCAAGCGCGTAGTGCCCGTGAGCAACCGCGCTCGGGTGCTGCGGCAATGCACGTTCGTAATATTCGATCGCCTCGTGCGTTCGGCCAAGCAGGCGCAAAGCGATGCCGCGATTCAGGTCATCGGTGTCATCGCCGGAGGTGTCAGCTTCGCAGTGTTCGCCGCGCGCGAATGCGTCGTGGGCTTCGCTCACGCGGTCCTGCATCAACAGCGCCACGCCCAGGTTGACCCACGCCGACCGGACTTCCTTCGCAGACCCGCAATGCGCGGCGCGCATGCGCCTCGGCCTCGACGGCGTTGCCGCTGGCGAGATCGCATACGCAGAGATTGATCAGGCAGTGCAGGTTGTCCGGAGAGCAGCCGAGCGCTGCCGAGTACGCGGCCTTTGCGGCCTGCGGATCCCGCGCCCGCAGCGCCTCGCCGAGGCCGAAATGCATTTCCCAATCGCCCGGGCTGGCGGCGACGGCCTCACGCAGGTACGACTCGGCGGCCGTCGGCTCACCCACTGCCAGGCTGGCCCATCCAAGTTTGGCGGAAAGTCCTTCGCAATTGAATCCGGATTTGCGCAAACGCAGCAAGGAGGCGCCGCGCCTCCCACGCGCGCCCGCTCGCCGAGCAGCGTGCAGGCGCGGACGTAGGTTTCCTCCGCATTCCCTGACAGATGCATCACCCGGGACGCAGAAAAAGAATCGGCGGGAAGGAATCCCGCCGATTCGGCAATACCAAGCGAATTGACTTGCTGAGGACTGATGCTCCGTGTGTCCGATTAACCGCGGAACGACGACGGAACGTACTTCGCCGCGCAACCACCGTAGGTGCCCTGCCACGTCGAAATCGTCGCGTCGGTCACGCCAACGGGGGTAAGTGTGAGAATGCAGTCCGCAGGGCTGGCGCCGGTGCATTGCGTGTTCGCCGTGATCACCGCTGGTCCGCAGTGCTGGTAACAGCAAGGCTCGCCACATACTGGGTCGAGGTCGTGCTGCAGCCCGCCTGGGTGACATCGGCAGGCAGGACGTTCTTCGTCGACAGATATTCGGACACCGACGTCTTGCACGCGGCGATGGCCGCTTCGCCTTCCGACATCTTCGACCGAATGACATAGTCCTGATACGCCGGCAAGGCGATGGCTGCCAGGATGCCGACGATCGCTACCACGATCATCAGTTCGATGAGCGTGAAGCCTTGTTGAACGCGTTTCATTGACTTTCTCCTTGGTTGAAAACCGTACGACTTCACATCGGCATCCAGCGATGCTGGAAGCTAGTCAGCAATCCATATGCCAATCCCCGGGCCGCCGGTCGTCGTATTCAATGGCGACGCAACATGTTGATGTTAAAGTGCTTTTCTTGAATATTCTGACACAGGCGGTGCAGGCACAGGAGCACGAACCCCAAGCCGGTTCGATGCGGTGCGAGTCACCTGACGGCCTAGGGCTTGCCCTTACTGCCGCTCCGCGTCACTTGAGACGCAGGGCGGCAACAATGGTCAGACCCGCCGCTCGAAGCGCAGCGTCACGCCCGCGACGTCGATGGTGTCGCCGAACGCGAGCTCGATTCCCTCGCGAGCGACCGAGTCGCCATTGACGGTAGGCAGCGCCTCGCCGCCGAGCGGGACGAGCCGATAGCTCCCGCCGCTGCGCCGGATGGCGGCGACGGTGACGCCGGGCCGCCCGAAGATGAATTGCGCGCGGGTCATCGGCGTGGCCCTGCCCGCGTTGGGGCCGCTCAGGACCGTGACCAGTGCCTCGGGCGTTTCCGCGGCCACTGCGTTGCCCTTCACCGCGGGCTGCGGTGGGTCGGCCGGCGGCACGATCGACAACGGAGGCGGAATGTCGAGCACCGCGCTTGCCGGAGATTGGGCTTCCATCATGTCCGCGAGCAGCGCCTCAGCCGTGGGTTCCGGCGCGCCTTCCGCCGGTGGCTCCGCCGGCGGAGATTGCGCGGACGCCGCCTGCACGGTCGCCGTCGCTTCGCTCGCCACTGCGTCACGCGCCGCGTAGACCATCTCGATGCGCCCCATGCCGATGCGGTCGCCATCGCGCAGGAAATGCTTGGTGATGCGGCTGCCGTTCACGAAGGTGCCGTTGGTACTGTCGAGATCCTCGAGGAACGAATCGGCACCGATCGTCACCACCGCAGCGTGCTCCGCGGACACCGCGGGAAGCGGCAGGCAGAAATCATTGTCGGCGCGCCGGCCGATCGTGATGCGCCCCTGGCCGAGCCTGACGTCGCGCGTCGAGCCATCGGGCAGGCTCGCGATCAGGCGCGCCATTATTGTTCGTTCTGGCGCTTCTTGGCGAGGAAGCGCTGCGCCCACTCGCTGTTGGGCAGAAATTCCGCCGGCACCCGCGCGAGGATCACCGAGATGTTGTCGCGCCCGCCGTTCTGATTGGCGAGCTCCACCAGGCTCGCCGCGGCCGCCTCGAGCGCCTCGCGCTGCTCGTCGACGATGCCGTGCACGACGTCCGAGTCGACCATGTCGGTGAGGCCATCCGAGCACAGCAGGTAGATGTCGTCGGGCTCGACGCGATATTCGGCGATGTCGGCGGGAACGATGGCCTCGATGCCGAGCGCCCGCGTCACCAGATTCTTGTTGAGGGAGAAGCGGGCCTGGTCGAGAGTGATCTGGCCGCTGTCGATCTGCTCCTGCAGCAGCGAATGATCGCGCGTCAGTTGCTCGAACTTGCCGCCACGCAGACGGTAGCAGCGCGAATCGCCGATGTGCGCGATCGACACCCGGTTGCCGTGAAACGCCGCCGCGACCACCGTCGTGCCCATGCCCGCGCATTCGGGCCGGCTCTGCGCCGCCTCGTAGATGCCCTTGTTGGCGGCGGCGATCTGCTGCTGCAGCAACAGCGCCGCGTGCGTGAGCCCGGTATGCACGTCGACCTTGGACAGGTCGCGCCCCGACACCAGCTCGGGCAGCAGCCCCTCGGTGATCAGCCTGACGGCGATGCCGCTCGCGACCTCGCCCGCGTTGTAGCCGCCCATCCCGTCGGCAAGCACGGCGAGCCCCGCGTCGTGAACGAAGACCGTGTCCTCGTTGTGCGGGCGCACCATCCCCGGGTGCGACCGGTTCGCAACTTCAAGCGCAGTGGCAACAGTTGTCGACAAGGGTCGGAGGGATAGAGGCTTTCCCGGTTGAAGATTTTACCGGCTGGCGGGGCGGCGCGCGAGGGGCGGCGAGGGTCGAGGCTCCCTGTTGGCAGCCTCAAGCCCCCGTCGGCATGCCTGGCGGCCGATCCTGGCAGGCGGCCAGCGCAAGGTGTTGCAGATATGCGACACCGCGGCGTAGTCCGAAAGTCCAGGGCCCGCGCGGAACGCCTCGCGGCGTAATTGGGAACGGCCCGTTACGTGTTGAAAACCCTCAATCGAGCGGCACCGTGTTCAATTGACGACGAGACCCGGGGCGCCGCTGCTGCGATCAGAAAAGGTCAATCTGAAGGCAACTTTGATGTACTCTCGCCCTTGCGGGGAGCGGTGGCGGCCGCATATTTGACCTGAACTTTGCGCTCTATCAAACGCGCTGCAAATCACCCCGCTCGTTCGGCAGACAATCCTCATCGCCGACTTAGGCGACCCACGGCTTTTCTTGCGGCATCCGTTGCCGGTAATAGTTGAATATACCGGTACGCAGGTTTTGCTTATTCGTATGACTTGGAAGAGTTGGCGGTAGGACCTGACGAAGGCGCCGCGATCACGGAGATGAAAGCCTTGATTGCTGAGTCGTATTTGCTGCTGAAGGGCGAGCAGTCCTCGTTGGGACCGCTTCAACTGCAACATTGGGCTTTTTTGCGGCGATTGGTCGGCGAGGTTGTGACGTGTCGTTGAAAGCCGCCGAAATCGACGCTGCATGGGCAAAGCTGCAAATGGAGGTCAAAGAAACTGGCGATCGCCATGCACTTTTCCGCCATGACGGTAAGATCATCGTGCGGACAAAGCGATCATTCGGCTCGGGAAAGCTGGACGGCAATATCCCTACTTTCATCCGCCAACAAATGCAATTGAATACCAAACAGTTCAAAGACCTGATTGACTGTCCTTTGAAGCGGGACGGTTACTTGGAAATTCTCCGCGGTAAGGGTTTAATCGAATAGCTCGCATTCATGCGCGCAGCCATCCAACGAGGCCGCTTTCAGCGGCTTTTTTCTTGACCGCCTTCGTCAATCTGATGCCGAACGCGCGGGGCTTGCAATGCGCCGGGAACGAAAACTATGAAGAAGGTTAAACCTGAAGCGGACGAGCCGCGCGCGCCTCGATCCACTTCGCCGCGCCGACGACCAGCACGATCCCGATGACCGGCGCAGCCCAGTTGAGCCAGGGCGCGCTGGCATCGACCCACGGGCCGATCGCCGCGTCGTCGACGATGAGCTCGCCGGCGATGTAGCCAAGCAGGCCGCCTCCTGCCACGACCAGCAGCGGATAGCGCTCGAGCAGCTTCAGCACGAGCTGCGCGCCGGCGATGATCAGCGGCAGGCTGAGCGCAATCCCGAACACCAGCAGCAACAGGCTGCCCCTCGCAGCAGCGGCAACGCCGAGCACGTTGTCGATGCTCATCACGACATCGGCGACAATCACCGTCCACACCGCGGCCAGAAGTTGCCCGCTCGCCTTCACCTGAACATCATCGCCGTCATCCTGGATGATCAGCGTGATTCCGATCCAAAGCAGCGCAACGCCGCCGACGATCTTGAGCCACGGCAGCGTCAGCAGGCTCACCGCGAAGAAGGTCAGGACGATGCGGAGCACGATGGCCCCGCCCGCGCCCCAGAACACGCCCCACCGCCTCTGGCCGGGCGCGAGATTGCGGCAGGCGAGCGCGATGACTACCGCGTTGTCGCCCGACAGCAGGATGTTGATGGCGACTATTTCGAGCGCGGCGACCCAGAACTGCGGCGTGACGAACGTCAAAGCACTGATTTGAGCAGCGTACCCATCTCCGCGGGATTGCGCGTCACCTTGATGCCGGAGGCCTCCATGACTTCGAGCTTCTCCTGCGCCGTACCCTTGCCGCCGGAGATGATCGCGCCCGCGTGACCCATCCGCTTGCCGGGGGGCGCGGTGACTCCCGCGATGAAGCCGACGACCGGCTTCTTCATGTGATCCTTCGCCCACAGCGCTGCGGTCTCTTCGTCGGAGCCGCCGATCTCACCGATCATGATGACGGCGTCGGTATCGGGATCGTCGTTGAACAATTTCAGCAGGTCGATGTGCTTCAGGCCATTGACCGGATCGCCGCCGATGCCGACCGCGGTCGATTGCCCGAGGCCCAGCTCACTCAACTGGCCGACCGCCTCGTAGGTGAGCGTGCCCGAGCGCGATACAACGCCGATGCGCCCCTTGCGGTGGATGTGGCCGGGCATGATCCCGATCTTGATCTCGTCGGGCGTGATCACTCCGGGGCAGTTGGGGCCGAGCAGCAGTGTCTTCCTGCCGTGCATGCGGTCGCGGGTGCGGATCATGTCGCGCACCGGGATGCCTTCGGTGATGCAGATGACGAGGTCGAGGCCTGCGTCGACCGCTTCATCGATCGCCGCGGCCGCGAACGGCGGCGGCACGTAGATCACCGAGACCGTTGCACCGGTCGCCTGCTTGGCCTCGCGCACCGTGGCGTAGATCGGAATGCCCTCGAAGCTCTCGCCGGGCTTCTTCGGATTCACGCCGGCGACGTAGCAGTTCTTGCCGTTGGCGTAATCGCGGCACATCCGGGTGTGAAACTGGCCGGTCTTGCCGGTGATGCCCTGCGTGATGACCTTGGTGTTGCGGTTGACGAGGATGCTCATGGCTTTTCGCTAATCCACTCCCGGCCGACGGGTGCACCGAAGTCGACTGGATCGTGCAGGTTATCGGGTCGAATTTTCTCGATGAGTCCCTCAAGCAAATACGCGGACTTGGCCTGCGGTTCAGGTTCGTGGCAGATCCAACGTCTATGGCCCTGGAATTTCGAGATCCTTGCAGATCTTCCGCGCGAGCTAGTCATTGATTTCTCGGTGTCGAGGAACAGTGGAGGTCTTGCGCTCGAGGCGGTTCGCGAATACCGAGTGACGACCGCCCTCGCGTAGAAGCACGCAGGCATGAAGCTCAAGGTGGCGAATCAGGTCAAGGCATTTCATTCCACCGATAGTCTGAGCGGCTCGCGAATTACATCTTTTCCTTCGATCAATTCTTCCGATAACGTCCGGTTCGCATCGAGTACCAACTCTACCGCTTCGGCAAGATTGAACCTGACCTCCTCCAGGCTTGTGCCCTGCGAATTCGCGCCGGGGAGTTCCTGGACAAATCCGATGTACCCCTCGGGCACCTTCTGGTAGACCGCTGTGAATTCCATGACGCCTCCGCGTTAACTCACCGAGTATACCGGCGGCCGTGCAAGGCGATCACCTCGGCCGCGTCGCCGCAGCAGCAACGACCTTCTCCGCCGCCTCCGCCATGTTGTTGGCGGAGATGATCGGCAACCCGGATGCCGCGAGGAGCCGCCGGCCCTCCTGCTCGTTGGTGCCCTTCATGCGCACCACCAGCGGCACCTTGAGCGAAACCGCTTTCGATGCCGCGATCACCCCTTCGGCGATGACATCGCAGCGCATGATGCCGCCGAAAATGTTGACCAGAATCGCTTTCAGATCCGGATTGCGCAGCATGATCTTGAACGCTTCGGTCACCTTCTCCGCCGTCGCGCCGCCGCCGACATCGAGGAAGTTCGCGGGGCTGCCGCCGTAGAGCTTGATGACATCCATGGTCGCCATGGCGAGCCCGGCGCCGTTCACCAGGCAACCGATGTTGCCGTCGAGCGAGATGTACGACAGATCGTACTTGGACGCCTCGACCTCGGCCGGGTCCTCCTCGTCGAGGTCGCGCATCGCGACGATCTCGGGATGCCGGAACAGCGCATTCGCGTCGAAGTTGAGCTTGGCGTCGAGCGCGATGACCTTGCCGTCGCCGGTCAGGATCAATGGATTGATCTCGGCCAGCGACGCGTCGGTGCCCTCGAACAGGCGATACAGGCCGTGGAACACGGCGCGCGCGGCGCCGAGGCTCGGGTCGGGAATGCCGATCTTGCGCGCGATATCGTCGGCCTGCGCATCGGTCAGGCCTTGCGCCGGATCGATGAACACCTTGTGGATGCGCTCGGGCGTCTTCGCCGCGACCTCCTCGATGTCCATGCCGCCGTCGGCGCTCGCCATCAGCACCGCGCGCTGGGTGCCGCGGTCGACTACCATCGCTGCGTAGAGCTCCTTGCGGATGTCCGCGCCATCTTCGATCAGCAGGCGCCGCACTTTCTGGCCTTCGGAACCGGTTTGGTGCGTCACGAGCTGCATGCCGAGAATCTGACTCGCAAGCGTTTTCACCTCGTCGAGCGAGCGTGCCAGCTTCACGCCGCCGCCCTTGCCGCGGCCGCCGGCGTGAATCTGCGCTTTCACCACCCAGACGGGTCCCCCAAGCTGCTGCGCCGCCGTCACCGCTTCGCTGACAGAAAAAGCGGGGATGCCGCGTGGTACCGGCACGCCGTAGTTGCGCAACAACTCCTTGCCCTGGTACTCGTGGATCTTCACCTGCCCTCCTGAATTTTCATGCCGCGCCGCGATACCACGTCGGGCCCATCGCGTCGTGCAGGCGTTCGCGGGACGGGACGGATGGTGACAGGGGCATCTGCGCAGCTACAATCCGCGGCCAAAGAGTCAATTCTACCGGAGGCGATGCCATGCGCTGCATCCTGGCGCTCGATCAAGGCACGACGAGCTCGCGCGCGATCGTGTTCGACCACGACGGCGCGATCCGGGGCGTCGCCCAGCAGGAGTTCCGCCAGATTTTTCCGCAGCCCGGCTGGGTCGAGCACGACGCCACCGAGATCTGGGCGACGCAGTCGGGGGTCATGCACGAGGCGATCGCCAAGGCCGGCATCACCGCAGGCGATCTCGCTGCGATCGGCATCACCAACCAGCGCGAGACGACCGTGGTCTGGGAGCGCGCAAGCGGCCGACCGATCGCCAACGCGATCGTCTGGCAGGACCGGCGCACCGCGCAGTATTGCGACGAGCTGCGCGCTGCGGGCAAGGCGCCCTTGATTGCGGAACGCACCGGCCTGGTGCTCGATGCGTATTTTTCCGGCACCAAGCTCCGCTGGCTGCTCGACAACGTCGCCGGAGCGCGCGAACGGTCGGCACGCGGGGAGCTCGCCTTTGGAACGATCGACGCCTGGCTGCTGTTCAACCTGACCGGCGGCCGCGTGCACGCGACCGATCCCTCGAACGCGAGCCGGACCCTGCTCTTCGACATCCATCGGGGTGAATGGGACGACGAGCTGCTGCGCCTGTTCGACGTTCCCGCGAGCGTGCTGCCCGCGATCGTCGCGTCCTCGGGGGTGTGCGCCGACACGGTCCTCGACGGCGTGAATGTACCGATCGCCGGCATCGCAGGCGACCAGCAGGCGGCACTCTTCGGGCAGGCGTGCTTCGCGCCCGGCCTCGCCAAGAACACTTACGGCACCGGATGCTTCCTGCTGCTGAACACCGGCGCCAAGGCGGTTGCGTCGCGCAACAACCTGCTGACCACCATCGCATGGAAGCGCGGCGACATCCACGACAATGCACCCGGCATTGCACGTGGTGGCGTCCGCGACGGCGCGCTCGAGTACGCACTGGAAGGCAGCGTGTTCATCGGCGGCGCGGTCGTGCAGTGGCTACGCGACGGGCTGCAGATCATCCGGTCTGCCGCCGAGATCGAAGCACTCGCGGCGAGCGTTCCCGATAGCGACGGCGTCTGTTTCGTGCCCGCCTTCACCGGGCTTGGCGCGCCGCACTGGGACCCCTACGCGCGCGGATCGCTGTTCGGAATGACCCGCGGAACGACCAAAGCGCACATCGCGCGCGCGGCGCTGGACGCAATCGCATTCCAGAGCGCGGATGTCCTCGACGCGATGCAAAAGGACGCCGGCATCACGCTTGCCGAATTGCGCGTCGACGGCGGCGCGGCGGCGAACGACCTGCTGATGCAGATCCAGGCCGACGTGCTGGGCGTTCCAGTCGTGCGACCGAAGGTGCTCGAGACGACCGCGCTCGGCGCAGCCTATCTCGCCGGCCTCGCCGTCGGCTTCTGGGCGGCCGACGATGACCTGGCTGCGCATCGGCAGATCGACCGGCGCTTCGAGCCGAAGGCGAGTCGCGAGCAGGTTTCCGAATGGCGGCGCAGGTGGAACAAGGCGATCGAGCGGGCGAAAGGATGGATCTGAGCGCCAATGGGCCCGGCGTTCATTGGCCCGCGCTGCGGGCAAGATTGGAGATCACCTCACCCGTCGTCCTGCTCTCGCGGCGCGCGCGTTCCTTCGCTGCCTGTAGGACGTCGTCCACAATATTCAGCGTGGTGCGCACGCATCAGATTCTGCCGCATCACGCTTCCTCTGCCAATGCCCATGCAGCAACGCTGGCTCCGATTCTCCGTGGCATAGTCGAGCAGCACCAGGAGCGATCAGACAGGGAACCGCTTCGCGGAATCCGAGCACGTATCCTTGCCGAAACGTGCGGGTATACTTGGCGTTCAGTGCATATGCGCGTAACTGACGCCCCTGCTAACTCGCCCAGGCGGCAACCACCACGCGACCTCGCCCCCGCGGCGCGGATTCCCGCGTGCGCCTGCGGCCGCTTGCGCCGTGCTTCGCGTGCGCTGACCCAGCTCTACGACGACGCGATGGCCCCAGCCGGCTTGCGAGTCACCCAGTTCTCGCTGCTGCGCACGCTCGCCCGCGACGGCGTATTGCGCATATCGGAGCTGGCCGCACGGCAATTGCTGGACCGCACCGCGCTGTCGCGTAACCTCGAGCCCCTGGTCACTTCCGGCTATGTGGACAGCCTGCGCGGGCGCGATGCGCGCACCCGCGAAGTCGCGATAACAAGGCAGGGAATCGCGGTACTGAATGCTGCGCAGCCGCACTGGGCGGCGGCGCAGCGCAAGGTAGCCCGGCGCTTGGGATCGCGAAAGCTCCAGAACCTGATCGAGGTGCTCGGGGAGCTCGAATCGCTGCACCCTGCGGCCGCGGTCCGTCGATCACCGCGATGAAACCGGCCATGACGACTCGCTCCCCCGCTTCGCACTCCTGGCGTACGCCGACGGTCGTGCTGGTCTGCGGCAGCCTGATCATCGCGCTGGGGATGGGTATCCGCTACGCCTTCGGCCTGTTCCTGCAGCCGATCTCGACCGATCTGCAGTGGACGCGCGAGACGTTCGCGCTCGCGATCGCGTTGCAGAACCTGGTGTGGGGCGCGACGCAGCCGTTCGCCGGCATGCTCGCCGACAAGTACGGCGCCGGCAGAGTCGCCGCGGGCGGGGCGCTGCTCTACGTACTTGGCCTCGCCGCGATGGCGCATCCCGTTTCGCCCCTCGTGTTCGTACTGTCGACGGGGCTGCTCGTCGGTACCGGATTGTCGGGAGTCACGTTCAGTGTCATCGCCGGCGTGCTCGGGCGCGCATTCCCGCCCGAAAAGCGCAGCATGGTACTGGGTATCTCGACCGCTGCGGGCTCGTTCGGCCAGTTCGCACTCCTTCCACTTGCGCAATGGCTGCTGTCGCACCTCGGCTGGGCGGGTGCGCTGATGGCGCTGGGCGGCGTCGGCCTGGCGATGATCCCGCTCGCCGTGGCCATCGTCGAACGCGCGGCGCCGCACGCGCATGCGCAGCGGCAATCGGCGGGCGAAGCCATGCGCGAGGCCCTCGGCCACCGCGGCTACGTGCTCCTCACCCTGGGCTTCTTCGTCTGCGGCTTCCAGATCGTGTTCATCGGCGTGCATCTGCCGGCGTATCTCGCCGACCGCGGCCTGCCACCCGACGTCGCGGTGACGGCATTGGCATTGATCGGACTGTTCAACATCGTCGGCACTCTCACTTCAGGCTGGCTTGGCAACCGCATGTCCAAGCCCCGCATCCTGTCGTTTATCTATTTCAGCCGTGCTGCGGTGATCGCGCTGTTCGTGTTCCTGCCGCTGTCCACGATGTCGGTCTATCTGTTCGCGGTCGCGCTCGGACTGCTGTGGCTGGCGACGGTACCGCCGACGAACGGCATCGTCGCGCAGGTCTTCGGTGTGCGCTACCTGGCGATGCTGTCCGGATTCACGTTCTTCTCGCACCAGATCGGCAGCTTCTTCGGCGCGTGGCTGGGCGGAGTGGCCTACGACGTTACCGGCAGCTACGACAGCATCTGGTACCTGGCGATCGCGCTCGGTGTGATCGCGGGTCTCATCAACCTTCCGATCGACGAGCGCGAGATCCGTCGCCCGTCGATCGCGGCTTAGGCGCGCGGGCTGCGCAATCGCGCAGGGGCGATCACATCGATCGCATCGGTGATGACGGTATCGACACCCCAGTCGATCAGCTCCGCCGCGCGCGCGGCGTCGTTGACGGTCCACGCGGCGACGCGCAGGCCGGCGGCGTGGAATTCCTCGACTCGCTCGCGCGTCAGCAGCGTATGGTCGAGGTCGATTGCGATGCAGGCGAGCTGCGCAGTGCGCTCTCGCCAGTCGGCAGGGATCTGATCGCAGAGATACGCGCGGGGCAGCTCGGCAGCCGCGTCGCGCGCAGCGGCCAGCGCGGCCTCGGAAAACGACGACAGCAGCGGGGCGGCAGCGGCACCCTGCCACAGTGCCTGCGCGTCCAGCGCCACTGCGGCGCCGGTTTCGCCCTCGCGCCCGGGCGCGGGCTTGATCTCGATGTTGACCATGACCGCGTTGGCCCGGCTCCAGAGCGCCACCGCGGCGAGCGTGGGCAGCGTCTCACCGGCATGGGCAGGCGAATGCCAGCTTCCCGCGTCGAGTTGCGCGAGCTCGCGCCAGGTGAGCGCGTCGGCGCGCCCGCGACCGTTGGTCGTGCGATCCAGTGTCGCGTCGTGCAGCAGAAACGCGACGCCGTCGGCAGAAAGCTTGACGTCGAACTCCGCCATTCGGTAGCCGTGGGCAAAGCCCAGCCGCAATGCTGCCAGCGTGTTCTCGGGCGCGAGCTTGCCGGCGCCACGATGTGCGGCGAGCTTCGGGTACGGCCACGCGGGAAGCGCTGCCATGTCCGGCTCAGTGGACGCGCGCACCGCTCTCAGGATCGAAAACGAACACCCGTCCCGGGTCGGCCTTCATGCAGAACGTGGAGCCGGCCGCAGGAGACGCGGCGTGGGCGACGCGCGCGATGACATTGCTGCCGCCATGCGCGACATGGACCAGCGCGTCGGCCCCGAGCTGCTCGACGAGCTCGACCGATCCCTTGATCTGCGCGTCGCCGTCGCCGCAGGGAACGAGGTGCTCGGGCCGGATCCCGGCCATGATCTGCCTCCTGGTCGTCAACGCGGCGAGCGAGGTGCCGACCGTGCCGCCGTGGTCGAGCTCGATCCTCCCCCCGCCATCGGCGCGGCCGGGGAGAAAATTCATCCCCGGCGAGCCGATGAATCCGGCAACGAACATCGTCTGCGGATCCTCGTAGACCGTCATTGGCGAGCCGATCTGCTCGGCGCGGCCCGCATTCATCACGATCATTCGCTGGGCGAGCGTCATCGCCTCGACCTGGTCGTGGGTCACGTAGAGGCTCGTCGTCGCCAGGTTGCGATGCATTTTCTGGATCTCGAAGCGCATCTGCACCCGCAGCTTGGCATCGAGGTTCGACAGCGGCTCGTCGAACAGGAATACCGCCGGCTCGCGCACGATCGCGCGTCCCATCGCGACGCGCTGGCGCTGCCCGCCCGAAAGCTGGCGCGGCGTGCGCGTCAGCAGCGTCTCGAGCTCGAGGATCGACGCCGCCCGGGCAACCTTCCCGGCGATGTCCGCCTTGGCCACGCCGCGCAGCTTGAGGCCGTAGGCCATGTTGTCGAACACGCTCATGTGCGGATACAGCGCGTAGTTCTGGAACACCATCGCGATGTCGCGATCCATGGGCTCGAGGTCGTTGACGACGCGATCGCCGATCGTAATCTCGCCGCCGGTGATCAGCTCGAGCCCCGCGACCATTCGCAGCAACGTGGACTTGCCGCAGCCCGATGGCCCGACGATGACGATGAACTCGCCGTCGGCGACTTGCACGTCGACACCGTGGATCACCTCGGTGTCGCCGTAGCGCTTGGTGACGCCGCGAAACTGGACCTTGGCCATCAGCGACGCGCCTTCACTTCTCCGTCTCCACCAGGCCCTTGACGAACCAGCGCTGCATCAGCAGCACCACCGCGGCGGGCGGCAGCAGCGCAAGCATCGCAGTGGCGAGCACGATCTGCCATTCGACCAGCGTGTCGCCCCCCGCGATCATGCGCTTGATGCCGATCACGACGGTGTACATGTCCTCGCGGGTGGTCACCAGCAGCGGCCACAGGTACTGGTTCCATCCATAGATGAACATGATGACGAACAGCGCCGCGATGCTGGTGCGTGACAGCGGCAGCAGGATGTCGAAGAAAAAGCGCAGCGGCCCGGCGCCGTCGATGCGCGCAGCCTCGGCCAGTTCGTCGGGAACGGTCAGGAAGAACTGCCGGAACAGGAACGTCGCCGTCGCCGAGGCGATCAGCGGCAGCGTGAGTCCCGCATAGGTGTCGACCATGCCGAGGTCGGAGACGACCTTGTAGGTCGGGAAGATCCGCACCTCGACAGGCAGCATCAAAGTAACGAAGATCATCCAGAAGAAGGTCCGGCGCAGCGGAAACCGGAAGTAGACGACCGCGAACGCCGACAGGATCGAGATCGCGATCTTGCCGATGGCGATGGCAAGCGCCATGATCAGGCTGTTCCACATCATGATGCCGACGGGCGCCTTCGATGCCTGGCTGCTGCCGTGCAGCAGGGCCGTCGTGTAGTTGTCGAGGAGATGCGTGCCTGGCGTCATCTGCATCGGCACGCTGGTGACCTGGTCGAACGACAGCGTCGAGCCGACGAACGCGACGTAGAGCGGCAGCGCGACGATCGCCACCCCGATGATCAGGACCAGGTGGCTGATGAAGGTGCCGACGGGGCGTCGCTCGACCATGACCGGATCAGTACTGGACCTTGCGCTCGACGAAGCGGAACTGGACGACTGTCAGTGCGATGACGATCGCCATCAGCACCACCGACTGCGCGGCCGAGCCGCCGAGGTCGAGGCCCTGCACGCCGTCCTGGTAGACCTTGAACACCAGGATCGACGTCGCCTGCACCGGGCCGCCGCTGGTCGCGGTGTCGACGATCGCGAACGTGTCGAAGAATGCGTAGACGATGTTGATGACGAGCAGGAAGAACGTCGTCGGCGACAGCAGCGGAAACGCGATCGTCCAGAACCGGCGCCAGGGGCCCGCGCCGTCGATCGCTGCGGCTTCGATCAGCGACTTGGGAATCGACTGCAGCCCGGCCAGGAAGAACAGGAAGTTGTAGCTGATCTGCTTCCAAACCGCGGCGATCACGATCAGAGCCAGCGCCTGGTGCGGATTGAGCACGTAGTCCCAGTTGTAGCCCATCGCCCGCATCACGTGGGTGAGGATGCCGAGTGTCGGGTTGAGCAGGAACACCCACAGCACTGCCGCAATGGCGGGCGCCACTGCATAGGGCCAGATCAGCAGCGTCTTGTAGATATTCGCGCCGCGCACCACGCGGTCGGCGAAGACGGCGAGCAACAGCGCGACTGCGAGCCCGATCGCCGCGACCAGGATCGAGAACTCCGCGGTCACCTTGAACGATGCGAGGTAATGCGCATTGGTGAAGAGGTCGCGGAAGTTGTCGAACCAGACGAACTGCACGTTCGACCCGAACGCGTCCTCGATCAGCAGCGACTGGTAGAGCGCCTGGCTCGCCGGCCAGAAGAAAAACACCAGCGTGATCAGAAGCTGCGGCGCCAGCAACGCGTACGGCAGCCACGGCGACCTGAAGACAACGCGCTTTTCCATGCTCCGCTATTGAAACCAGTAAAACCCGGGACGCACCACGTTTTTGCTGAAACCGGGGACGAAAACCGGGGACGCACCCCGGTTTTCGCCGGGTTTTCGCCCGGCTTCCGCGTCCCGGATTTCGGGTCGGCTACTGGTTGGCTTTCTGGAACCGCTCGAGCTGCTCGTCGCCGCGCTTGACCGCCGAATCGAGCGCCTGCTTGGCGCTTTTCTGGCCGCTCCACACCGACTCGAGCTCCTCGTCGATGATGTTGCGGATCTGCACGAAGTTGCCGAGGCGCAGGCCGCGCGAATTCGCCGTCGGCGGCTTGTTGGTCAGCTCCTTGATCGCGATGTCCGTGCCGGGGTTCTTGTCGTAAAAGCCCTGCTTCTTCGCCAGGTCGTACGCCGCCAGCGTGATCGGGACGTAGCCGGTGCTCTCATGCCAGTCGACCTGGATCTCCGGCGAGGACAGGAAGGTGAAGAATTCGGCGATCCCCTTGTACATGTCGGGATTCTTCTGCTTCAGCACCCACAGCGTCGCGCCGCCGATGATCGTGTTCTGCGGCGCGCCTTTCACGTCGGCGTAATACGGCAGCTCGGCGACGCGCCAGGCGAACTTCGCATTGGCCTTGATGTTCGCGTACGAGCCCGACGAGGTCGTGATCATCGCGCATTCGCCGCTGGTGAAGGCGGCGAGCGGCTCGTCCTTGCGCCCTTTGTAGCTGAACCAGCCCTTCTTGACCCAGTTGCCGAGCTCCTGGATGTGACGCACCTGCACCGGGCCATTGAAGTCGAGGCGCGTGCCGAGTCCGCCGAAGCCGTTCTGCAGCGTCGAGAACGGCACGTTGTGCCAGGCGCTGAAGCTCTCGAGCTGGACCCACGATTGCCAGCCGGTCGTGAAGCCGCAGGCAGCGCCCGAGGCCTTCAGCTTCTCGGCGTCCTTCCCGACCTCGGGCCAGGTCTTCGGCGGATTGGCAGGATCGAGCCCGGCCTTCTTGAACGCGTCGTCGTTGATGTAGAGCACCTGGGTCGAGCTGTTGAACGGCATCGACAGCAGATGGCCCGACGTGTCGGAGTAGTAGGAATAGACCGCGCCGAGGAAGGCCTTCGGATTGAACGGCTGATGCTGCTCGGCCATCAGTTGATAGACCGGTTTGATCGCACCCTTCGCCGCCATCATTGTCGCGGTGCCCACCTCGAACACCTGGACGATCTGCGGCGGATTGCCTCCGCGGTATGCGGCGATCGCTGCGGTCATCGATTCGTCGTACTGGCCCTTGTAGACCGGGACGACCTTGTATGCGGATTGCGATGCGTTGAACTTGCTCGCAATCTCGTCGACCTTGTCGTTGAGCTTGCCGGTCATCGAATGCCACCATTGGATCTCCGTGACGGCCTGCGCGGCCGTCGCGAGCCCCGCTAGCGCGAGCGCCACCGCGATCCGCGCGCAAAACCTGGTGCCGTAAGCCATGTCTCCTCCTCGAAGAATTGCCAGCCGCAAGCCTGCCCGGTCCGGGTTGCGATTCTATTGCAAATCTCCTTGCTTCGGGGTCTGCGTCCGGGCGCGAGGCTGCTAAACTGCTCGCCCCGTCGCGAAACGCAGTTGAGGAGAGGCCGCCATGCAACGCCTGATCCGGTTCGCGGCACGCTGGGGCGCCCTCTGCGCGGCGTGGGCCCTCACCGCTTCGCTCGCGATGGGACAAGCGCCGTATCCGTCGAAACCGATCCGGCTTGTCGTCCCGTTTCCGCCCGGGGGCACGACCGACATCCTCGCGCGTGCAGTGGCGAAGCGTCTTACCGAGACCTGGGGCCAGCAGGTGATCGTCGACGACCGGCCGGGTGCGGGCGGCAACATCGGCACCGACCTGGTGGCGAAAGCGGCGCCCGACGGCTACACGCTGTTGATGGGAACCGTCGGAACGCAGGCGATCAATCCCAGCCTCTATGCGCGCATGCCCTACGCTGCGCAGACGGATTTCGCGCCGGTGATCCTGGTGGCGGGCGTTCCCAATGTGCTCGAGGTCAATCCATCAGTGCCGGTGCACAGCGTCCGGGAGCTGATCGCGTACGCCAAGGCGAATCCCGGCAAGCTCAATTTCGCGTCGTCGGGCAACGGCACATCGATCCACCTGTCGGGCGAGCTGTTCAAGGTGATGACCGGCGTGGCGATGACGCACGTGCCGTACAAGGGCAGCGCGCCCGCGCTCGCCGATCTGGTGGGCGGACACGTGCAGCTCATGTTCGATAACCTCCCGTCCTCGCTCGGGCTGATCAAGGGCGGCAGGCTGCGAGCGCTCGCGGTGACCAGCGCGGCGCGTGCCGCGGCGCTGCCGGACGTCCCGACCATTGCCGAGGCCGGCGTTCCGGGCTACGAGGCGGCGTCGTGGTTCGGCGTGCTCGCGCCTGCGAAGACGCCGGCAACCATTGTCGACAAGCTCAACGCTACGATCGGCGCGTGGCTCGCGACGCCCGAGGCGAAAGCGCAACTCGAGGCAGAGGGGGCGGTCGCAGCCGGTGGGACACCCGCCGACTTCACGCGCTTCATCGCGCGCGAAACCGCGAAATGGGCCAAAGTGGTGAAGGTGAGCGGCGCGCACATCGACTGAGTCCGTCGAGCCCGGCGGCACGCACGTCCACCGGGCTCACTTGCGCGCGACGCTCAACGCCACGACCAGCCAGCCGGCGATGAAGGCGAGCCCGCCGAAAGGCGTCGCATACGCCCAGCCGCGCTGGGCACCCAGCGCCAGCGCATACAGGCTGCCGGCGAAAAGCGCGATTCCGACGATGAACAGGATCGCCGCGTAGCCGAGGCCGGCGCGTCGCGGGAAATGCAGTTGCAGCATGCCGACCCCGAGCAGCGCGAGCGAGTGCCATGCGTGGTAGGTGACCGCGGTATGCCAGACCTCGGCCATCCCCGGTCCCAGTCGCGCCCTGAGCGCGTGGGCGCCAAGCGCACCCAGCGCGACCGCGACGGCCATCAGCAATGCGCCGAGCGTGAGGGTCAGGCGCGAGGACATTTTCGACTACACTATTGCGCATTCGAAAAACGCGCCCAGACAGGATAGCATCATGACGATCGTGCGCGGCAGCGCCGCGGCCCTGGCCGGCAGCGCGGCGACCGCATCCACGAGCGGGGCTGCGGTCACCTCCGCGAGCGGCGGAGCGGTCACTTCCGCGAGCGGCGCCGCGGCGATGCCGGTCACGCGTGCGCTGTTCGACCAGTTGATGGTCCCCTGCTTTGCGCCCGCGCCCTTCGTGCCGGTGCGCGGTGAAGGCTCGCGAGTCTGGGACCAGACAGGCCGCATGTACATCGACTTCGCGGCCGGCGTCGCCGTGACCGCACTTGGGCATTGCCATCCGGCGATGGTCAAGGCGATCGAGACGCAGGCGCGGACGCTGTGGCACGTCTCGAACTGGTTCACCAACGAGCCTGCGCTGCGACTCGCCAAGCGGCTGATCGATGCGACGTTCGCCGAGCGCGTGTTCTTCTGCAACTCCGGTGCCGAGGCCAACGAGGCGGCGCTGAAGCTCGCGCGGCGCTACGCGCATGATCGCCACGGCCCGCAGCGCTCGCGCATCGTGTCGACCGTGAATGCCTTCCATGGCCGCACGCTGTTTACCGTCACTGCCGGCGGTCAGGCGAAGTACGCAGCCGGCTTCGGGCCCAATCCCGCGGGGATCACCCACCTCGCTTACAACGACGTCGCCGCCCTGGAAGCGGAGTTCGCGGCGTACGGCAGCGAGATCTGCGCGGTGATCCTCGAGCCGATGCAGGGTGAAGGCGGGATGCGTCCCGGCACGCCCGCCTACCTGCAGGCTGCGCGCAGGCTGTGCACGGCGCACGGCGCATTGTTGATCCTGGACGAGATTCAGAGCGGGATGGGGCGCACCGGCACGCTGTTTTCATACATGCAGAAGGGCATCGTCCCCGACATCTTGACCAGCGCCAAGGGGCTGGGCGGCGGTTTCCCGATCGGCGCCATGCTGACGACCGCCGAGATCGCGAGCGCGTTCTCGGTCGGCGTGCACGGCACCACCTATGGCGGCAATCCGCTGGCCTGCGCGGTTGCGGGGGCCGTGTTCGACGTCATCAACACGACCGAGGTGCTCGACGGCGTCAAGGCGCGGCATGCGCTCTTCATGGAGGGGCTGAAAGCGCTCAATGCCCGGCGCCCGGTGTTTGCCGATCTTCGCGGCGAGGGCGTGTGGCTGGGATGCGAGCTTGGCGAACGCTGGCGCGGTCGCGCGGTGGACATCGTCGGCGCGGCGGGCGAGGCGGGATTGCTGATCCTGGTCGCCGGTCCCGACGTGATCCGCATCGCGCCGTCGCTGGTGATCTCGCTCGACGAAATCCTCGAAGGGCTCGCGCGCCTCGAGACCGCGCTCGGCCGCGTGCTGGTCTGAAAATCGGAAAATCGGGGACGCACCACGTTTTTGCAGCCTCCGACATGCAACGCATGAGCTGCCGCGAAAACGTGGTGCGTCCCCGATTTTGCCGGTATTGACGGATGTTCTACGTCCGGCCGATCGCGCGCGAGGACCTGCCCGCGGTGCTCGCGCTCTCCGAGCGCACCGGCCACGGTCTCACGACACTGCCTGCAGACCGCGAGCGCCTCGCTTCGCGCATTGACCGCTCGCTCGACTCGTTCGCGGGCACTGCGCGCCCTGCGGGGACGACGTTCATGTTCGTCCTGGTCGAACGCGGGCCGGCCGGCGACGAACGAGTGGTCGGGATCAGCGCAATCGAAGCCGCGGTCGGACTGGACGAGCCCTGGTACAACTACCACGTCGGCACGCTGGTCCACGCGTCGCGGGCACTCGCCGTCTATACCGTCGCGCCGACGCTGTTCCTGTCGAACGACCACACCGGGCACACCGAGCTGTGCTCGCTGTTCCTCGACCAGCGCTACCGGCGCGGCAAGAACGGCGCGCTGCTCGCCAAGTGTCGGCTGCTCTTCATTGCCGAATTTGCGCGCCTCTTCGCCGACAAGGTGATCGCCGAGTTGCGCGGTTACATCGAGCCCGATGGCACCAGCGCGTTCTGGGAAGGACTTGGCCGCCATTTCTTCGCGATGGAATACAAGCGCGCGGATTACCTTACCGGGACGGGGCAGAAGTCCTTCATCGCCGAGCTGATGCCGCGGCACCCGGTCTATGTGAGCCTGCTGCCGCTGGCGGCGCGCGAGGTGATCGGCGCCGTGCATCCCGACACCGCGCCGGCGCGCGCAATGCTCGAGCAGGAAGGCTTTCGTTACGACGGTTACGTCGACATCTTCGACGCCGGACCCACGCTCGAGTGTGCGCGCGAGAACATCGACGCCGTGCGCCGCTCGACGGTGCTGCCCTGCGCGCTGGGAGAAGAAGACCCGATCCCCGACAGCCCGACCGACGACATCCTGTGGCTCGTCTGCAACTGCAAGTTCGAGGGTTTTCGTGCGCTGATCAGCCCGGCGCCGGCGCGCGTCGACCGCTTTCCGCTCCTCCCCTACGCGGCCGCGGCTCTGGGCGTGGCCGAGGCCGAAGCCGTCCGCGTCGTACCGCTTGCAGCGGGGGATCGATGAATTTCGACGGCATTCCCGGCCCGACGCACAACTACTCCGGCCTCGCGGAGGGGAACCTCGCTTCCGAGCGCAATGCGCAGCAGGTCGCCAATCCGCGCGAAGCGGCACTGCAGGGCCTGGGCAAGATGCGCGCGCTGGTGGAGCGCGGCATCGCCCAGGCGGTGCTGCCACCGCACGAGCGCCCCGATGTCGTAGCGCTGCGGGCGCTCGGCTTCCACGGTCGCGACGCGGACATCGTCGCCCGTGCCGGTCGCCAGGTGCCCGAGCTCCTCGCCGCGTGCTCGTCGGCTGCAGCCATGTGGACCGCCAACGCGGCGACGGTGAGCGCCGGCGCCGATTGCGCCGATGGCCGCGTGCACTTCACACCGGCGAACCTCGTCACCCATTTCCACCGTGCGCTCGAGGCGCCGACGACGACGCGCGTGCTGCGCGCGATCTTCGCTGACGCGCGCCGATTTTGCGTCCACGATCCGCTTCCCGCCGCGTCGCAACTCGGCGACGAGGGCGCCGCCAATCACACGCGCTTCGGCGAAGCCACCGGACTGCCGGGAGTCGAGATGTTCGTGTACGGCCGGCGCAGCCTGGGCGCGGGCCCGATGCCGGCGCGCTATCCCGCGCGCCAGACGCGTGAGGCAAGCGAAGCCATCGCACGCAGGCACGGTCTCGACCCGGCGCGGGTCGTGTTCGCTCAACAGCGACCCGAAAGCATCGACGCCGGCGTTTTCCACAACGATGTCGTCGCCGTCGGCGAAGGCATGCTGCTGCTCTGCCATGAGCGCGCCTTTCTCGACCAGCCCGCGGTGCTGCGGACGCTGTCGCAAATCGCGGGCCCCGCTTTTCGGTCGATCGTCGTGCGCGAGACCGAGCTCCCGCTCGCCGATGCCATCGCGACCTATCTGTTCAACAGCCAGTTGATCGAGCGACCGGATGATCGCTTCCTGCTCGTGGCACCGGCGGAATGCCGCGCGCATGGCGCCGCCTCCGACGTGCTCGACGCCCTCACGGCAGGTGACGGTCCGATTGCCGAGGTGCTGACCTTCGACCTGCGCCAGAGCATGCGCAACGGCGGCGGACCTGCCTGCCTGCGCCTTCGCGTTCCGCTGACGCCGGAGGAGCGCGCGGCGCTCGGTGCAAGAGTGGTGCTCGATTCGGGTCTCGCCGACGCGCTCGAGGCATGGATTGGCCGGAACTACCGCGACCGCCTCGACCCGGTGGACCTGCGGGACCCGGCGCTGCTCGACGAATCCCGCCGGGCACTCGACGAATTGACCCGCATGCTGGAACTACCGTCGATCTACCCGTTCCAACTCGCCGGCAGCGGCGCATGAGGGCTTTACGCCGCCGGACGCCGGGATTAAGCTGAAGCCCTGGGCTGTTCGCAAGGGTGGTTGCTCCCAAGGAGGCTCCGATGAACGCATGGACCGCAGGAAGTTTGGCGTTGTTTGCGCTGGCGCTGTCGGGCTGCGCAACACTGAACGGACCCGAAGCCTACGCCAACGCGCAGGACCAGAAGATGCAATGCAAGGCGGTGACGATCTATACCGCCTCGCAGGAGTTGCGGATGCAGAATCAGAAGGGCGTCGACGGCGATGCAATGCAGCAGACCGCAGGCGTGCTCGACGTCGGCCACGTGCAATTGAACGAGCCGAAAGTCCTGAGCGACCCGGTTGCGCCCGGCAACAGCATCCTCAGCCAGGTCCGGCGCGACTGTTAGACGCAGCGCGGCTTTCCAGTCAGCGCACGGCGACACTCGTCCTGTCGACGTCGAGGTACATGCCACGGGTTCTCCCAGTACGCGTGCTTCTTGTAGCCGCGCAGCCACGGCTGCACCAGCGTGTTCTCGACCGTGTAGACGTTGAGTGCCCACGGGTTGTACGCCGCGATCAGCTCCGCCATCTTGCGGTAGATGCATGTTGCGTTCGGCGCCGTCGGGCAGCATCCGCGATTGCCGGTAGAGCATCGTCGTACTGCCGGCAGCTCGAAGCGCGCGTAGTTGGTCTGCCCGATGTTCCCGCCATAGAGGAGCTGGACGAACGCGTCGCCCTTCGGCATAGGCGTTGATCCAGCCGATGCGCCAGATCTGCAGTTGCCCGGCCTTGCCCATCTTCAGCAGCTCGGGCCACTTCTGCTTGACGAATGTCGATGCGCACGCCGATCGCCTTCGAGATTCTCTACCACATCTCGTCGATCTCGCGGTCGCGGGTCGTCGGCGTCGATGCCATGACCAGCGTCAGCGGCTTGCCGTCGGGAGCTCGCGCCATCCGTCGCCGTCGCGATCGACGTAGCCGAAGCTGTCGAGCAGCGCGCGCGCCGCGGCCGGGTCGTACGGCGCGGCGATGTTGAGCGTGTCGTCGTGACCCGGCGACGTTCGGCGGGATCGGCTGCGTCGCCGGCATTGCCTGGCCCTGGTAGACGACCTTGATCAGCTCCGGCGTGTTGAATGCCATCACCATCGCGCGGCGCAGCGCGATCCTGTCGCTGCGTGTAGCCGCCGACGACCGGATCCTGCATGTTGAAGTAGGCGTACTGCAGCGCCGGCTGCGTCAGCCGCGTGACAGCGTCACGCCGCGCGCGACGTAGGCAGCGTTGCAGATGGTTCGACGCTCGAGCGCGTGGTCGGTCAGCTCCGGCGGGCAGGTCGACGTAGTCGAGCGCGCGGCTGTCGAACGCGAGCAGGCGCGGATTGGCCTCCTCCATGATCGAGATCTCGATGCGGTCGACCAGCGGCAGCCGCTTGCCCTGCATCTGGCCGCAAGCGCGCGCTGATCGGCCGGGATCGGTCGCCGCGGGAAAGCGCTCGTCGCGAAAATCGGGATTCGCCTCGAGCACGATCTGCTGCCCGCGCCGCCACGATTTCAGCATGAACGGGCCGGTGCCGACCGGGTGGTCCATCGCCCAGCCGTTGCGCGTCGCCGTAGCGCTCGATCACCTCGCGCGCGACCGCCGCCATCGGGCTCGAGCACAGGTAACCGAACAGGATGTAGTCGGGCTCCTTCAGCTTGATGCGGATCGTGTAGCGGTCCGGCGCGTACAGGCCTTCGATCGGCGCGTCGTAGTCGAACTTGCCGCTGCTGCTTCGCCGCGTCGACGACCGCGTCGGCGCCGACGATCTTGCCCTGCAAGTACCACGCGAACGGCGAGCGCACCCGCGGGATCGAGGAGGCGCTTCCACGAATAGACGTAGTCGGCGGCGGTCAGCTCGCGCTTCGCCTGCCCTTGAACGCCGGATCGTTGGCGAAATAGATGCCCGGCCGCACGTGAATCGTCCAGCCGCGCCCGCCGTCGGCGATTTCGGCAGCGCCGCCGCGATCGTTCGCGGATGCGCCGGTACGGGCGCGCGAGGTAGTCGAAGCCATAGAGCGTTTCGAAGATCGCGCGCTGGACGTTGTCGGAATAGAGGTCGCTGCGTCGCCTGCGGATCGAAGCCGGTTTCGGCGACGGGAAACGCGACGCGCAGCGTCTTCTGCATGCGCACCGCGCCGCCGTCTGCGCGTCGCGACGGCGCGGGTCGAATCGCGATCAAGCCAGCACCGCGACAAGCTGCGCGCAGACACGTCGCGCCCGGCGACGCGTGCGGGGTTGCCGCCGTCAGCGCACGCGCGCCGGCCGCGATCGGCGCGGCGACGGCGCGACTTCCGGCTGACCGCTTCGGACGCGGCTTCCGCGGCATCGCCGCGCGGGCGATCGATGTCGAGGTACGCGAACGGGTATTGGATACGTCGGGTTGTACTTGTAGCCGCGCAGCCACGGCTGCACGAGCACGCTCTCGTAGCGGAATGCCGTCAGCACCCACGGCGCGTACGCGTCGCACGAGCTCCGACATCTTCCGCTCGACTGCGAGGCGCTCGGGGCCGTCGGGCATCGCGCGCGCCTTTTCGTAGAGCCGGTCGAATTCGGGCAGCTTGAAGCGCGACAAGGTTCGAGAAGCCCGCATTCCGCGCCGTAAAGCAAGCCGAAGAAGCCGAAGCCGTCGGGCGTCGTGTTGATGTTGCCCAGTTGCCACGTCTGCAGCTGGCCGAGCCGCGCGGCCTTGAGCAGGTCCGGCCACTTCTGCTTGACGAATTCGATCGCGAATGCCGAGCGCGTTCATGCTGTGCTTCCACAGCTCGTCGAACTCGCGGACTGCTCGGACGCGGTGTCGGACGCCATCTTCAGCAGTCAGCGGCTTGCCGTCGGGCAGTTCGCGAAGCCGTCGCCGTCGCGTCGACATAGCCGAACTTGTCGAGCAGCGCCTTCGCGCCGGCGACGTCGAACTTGACGCGGCCGTCGTAGGAGCGATCGTGGCCGGTCATGTTGGGCGGCACGACCTGCGTCGCCGGCATCGCCCTGCCCCTGGCGCAGCACGCGGATCTCCTCGTCGACGTTGTAGCCCATCGCGATCGCGCGGCGCAGCGCGATCTGCGCCGGCTCGTAGCCGCCGACGACCGGATCCTCCATGTTGAAGTACAGGTAGGCGATGGCGGGCTGCACGCCGCGCGCGAGCGCGCACGCCCGCGCGTGGCGAGCTCGGGCGTTCGGCCGGTTGTCGCGTCGAGCACCTTGGTCACGAGGTCGGCCGGCACCGCGACGTAATCGAGCTCGCCCTTGCTGGAACGCGAGGAGCCGCGGCTGCGCTTCCTCGATGATGCTGATCTCGACGCGCCGCACGAGCGGCAGCTTGCGCCCGGTCGAGCCCTTCGTGAGCGCCGCGTCGCGCGGCATCGCGTCGGCGCCGGATAAGCGCTCGTCGCGATAGCCGGGTTCGCCTCGAGCATGATGCGCTGCCCGCGGCGCCAGTCGCTTGAGCCGATAGGCGCCCGTGCCGACCGGATTGGCCATCGCCCAGCCGCTGCCTCGGCATGCGCCTCGATCACCTCGCGCGCCACGGCCGCCGTCGCCGACGTCGTCAGGTTCGACAGCAGCTCGTAGTCGGCGAACACGAGCTTGAAGCCGCAGCGTGTAGCGGTCGATCGCCTGCAGCCCCTCGATCGGCGCATCGTAGTCGAAGTGCCCGGTTTCCTTCGCCTTCGCGACCATCGCGTCGGCGCCCGACGAAGCGGCCGTCGACCATCTGCAGCGAGTTCGAGCGCATCTTCGGATCGAGGATGCGCTTCGAGCGCATAGACGTAGTCGGCGGCGATCAGCTCGCGTCTCTTGCCCTTGAACACCGGATCGTCGGCGAAATAGATGCCGGGCCGGATGCGGATCGTCCAGGTCTTGCCGTCGGCCGAGATCTCCGGCATTGCCGCCGCCGTGTTCGGCACGAGCTTGTACGGGCCGCGCCAGATAGTCGTAGCGATAGAGCGGATCGAAGATCGCGCGGTTGACGTAGTTCGAGTAGACGTCGCCGGCCGCCTGCGGGTCGAACCCGGTCTCGGCGATCGGCAAACGCGACGTGCAGTGTCCTTCCGATGCGCCGGCTGCGCCGGATTGCCGCGACGAGCCCGATCAAGGTCGCCCAGCGCCGACGGCCGTCGCGGCGAGCGCGGCCAGCACCCCGAAGCGGCCGCGCGACGCCGCGCAGCATCAGCGCCCGGCCTTCGCGGGGAGTTGCAGCATCACAGCGCCTTCGCGACGTCGGCCTTCGAGCGATTCCGGTGTGTCGTTCGGCGCGTAGCGCGCGACGACGTTGCCCGTGCGATCGACCAGGAACTTCGTGAAATTCCATTTGATCGCCTCGGTGCCGAGCAACCCCGGCTTCGCGCTCTTGAGGTATCGGTAAAGCGGCGCGGCGTGTTCGCCGTTGACGTCGACCTTCGCGAACATCGGGAACGTCACGTCGTAATTGCGTCTCGCAGAACGTCGCGATTTCCGGCTCGTTGCCCGGCTCCTGCGCGCCGAACTGGTTGCAGGGAAAGCCGAGCACTTCGAGGCCCTGTGTCGCTGGTACTTGCGGTACAGCGCTTCGAGGCCCTTGTACTGCGGCGTGAAGCCGCATTTGCTCGCGGTGTTGACGACCAGCAGCACCTTGCCCTTGTAGCGGTCGAGCTTGACCGGTTGTCCTGCGATGTCGTCGACGGTGAAATCGTAGACGCTGCTCACGATGCCTCCTTGGTCAGCCGCGGACGGACGATTATCCTCCCGCGTTGCGGCAGGAACCAGCGAGCTGGCGCAGGGCAGGAATGCGCCGGCTCCGTTGCCGGAGCCCGGCGCAGGCGTATCCTCTGATCCCCGCCGGCGCCGTCGTCCACGAACATCGGCGGCCTCCGGGGCACCACCCCGCCCGATACCATGGCCGCACCTCTGCAGTTGCTTGCGCCTCACGTCCGCGACCTCGGCGGCTTCGAGGTTCGGCGCGTGCTGCCGGCATACCTGCGCAAATCGGTCGGACCGTTCATCTTCTTCGACCATATGGGGCCGCGCAGCTTCGCTCCGGGCAAGGGGATGGACGTGCGGCCGCACCCGCACATCGGGCTCGCGACCGTCACCTACCTGTTCGAGGGCGCGATCCTGCACCGCGACAACCTCGGCACGTGCAGCGGATCGTCGCCGGCGACGTCAACTGGATGACTGCCGGACGCGGCATCGTGCATTCGGAGCGCACCGCGCCCGACGACCGCGCGCGGGGTCTGCGCATGCACGGCCTGCAGACCTGGGTCGCTCTGCCGCGCGAACACGAATTCACCGAGCCGTCGTTCACCCATGTCGCGCGTAACCGGCTCCCCTCGTACGCACAGGACGGCGTCCTGCTGTCGATCGTCGCCGGACATGCGTTCGGACTGCGCGCCCCGACGCCGACGCTCTCCGACACACTCTACGTCGCCGCCGAGCTCGCGGATGGCGCAACCTTCATCGTCGCCACCGAGCACGAAGAGCGCGCGGTCTACGTCGTTTCCGGCAATGTCACCATCGACGGCATCGCGGTGCCGGTGGCGCACATGGCCGTTCTGGCCGAGGGCGACGAAGCGCTCGTCCAGGCCCGCGGACCGGCTCAAGTGATGCTGGTTGGCGGCGCAAAGCTCGACGGGGACCGATTCGTCTGGTGGAATTTTGTCGCGAGCACACGTGAGGCGATCGAGCAGGCGAAGATCGACTGGCGCGAGCAGCGTCATCGGCCGATACCCGGCGAGACCGAATTCATCCCGCTGCCCGAGCGCTGAGCGCCGCGGTCGCATCCCCGACGCCGGCTCACCCGGCGAGCACGATCTCCACGCGCCGGTTGCGCCGGCCCTCGTTCTTGATCCTCACAACGCGAATTCCGCCGATGTCGCCGATGTTCCTCACGTGCGTCCCGCCGCAGGGTTGCAGGTCGATGCCGGGAATTCGCAGCAGGCGCACGCGCCCGGCGCCGCGCGGCGGCTGCACGCTCATGGTCTTGACGAGCTCGGGGCGTGCGTCGAGCTCGGCGTCGGTGATCCAGACCGTCTCGGTCTCGATGCCCCGCGCGATCAGCGCATTGGTCTCACGCTCGATTTGATCGGCATCGAGCAGGCTCATGTCGATGTCGAAGTCGAGCCGGGCCTTGCCAGGCGCAATATTGCCGCCGGTCACCGGCGCCACGACCACGCAGGACAGCACGTGCAGCGCCGTGTGCAGGCGCATCAGGGCATAGCGCCGCGCCCAGTCGATCTCCAGCGTGACGATCTCGCCCGGCTCGGGAAGCGGCGCGCCGGCGGCGGGCAGGTGCAGCACGCCTTCAGGCGCGTCGCCCTTGCGGGTGTCGACGATCGCGATCCGCTCGCCATCTGCGCGGAGCATGGTGCCCGTATCACCCATCTGCCCGCCGCCCTGCGGATAGAACACGGTCCGGTCGAGCTCGATGCCGCGAGCATCGACGGCAACGACGCAGGCGGTGGAGTGTGTCAGGTAGGCGTCGTCGCGAAACAGGAGCTTGGTCGTCATGACATTCCGTAGCCTCCGCCCCCCGGCGTTTCGATGACGAACACGTCCCCTTCTTGCATCGCAACCTGGCAGGTCGCAGCGTAATCCTCGCGCGTCCCGTCGGCGCGCTCGACCCAGTTCGCGCCGCGCGCCCCGCTGGCTCCGCCGTCTGCGCCGAAGGGCGCGATCTGCCGGTGATTGGCGAGCATCACTGCCGTCATCGGCTCGAGGAAGCGCAGGCGCCGGATCGTGCCGTCGCCGCCGCGCCAGCGTCCGGCACCGCCGCTGCCGTGCCGGATCGAAAACGCCTCGAGCCGCACGGGAAAGCGCCACTCGAGGACCTCGGGATCGGTGAGCCGCGAATTGGTCATGTGGGTCTGCACGGCGCTCGCGCCGTCGAAGCCGGGACCTGCGCCGGCTCCGCCGGCAATCGTCTCGTAGTACTGATAGCGCGCATTGCCGAACGTGAAATTGTTCATCGTCCCCTGCGATGCCGCAAGTACGCCGAGCGCACCGTACAGGGCGTCGGTCACCGTCTGCGAGGTCTCGACGTTGCCCGCGACGACCGCTGCCGGATAGTGCGGACTGAGCATCGAGCCATCGGGAATCACGATCGAGATCGGCTTCAGGCACCCGGCGTTCATCGGGATGTCGTCATCGACCAGCGTGCGGAACACGTAGAGCACCGCGGCCTTGCACACCGCCGACGGCGCGTTGAAGTTGGTCGCCTGCTGCGCGCTGGTGCCGGTGAAATCGACCGTCGCTGCACGCGCCGCGCGATCGACCCGGATCGCGACGCGGACCACCGCACCGCTGTCCATCGCGTAGGCAAATTCGCCGTCGTGCAGCGCGCCGATCACCCGGCGCACCGCTTCCTCGGCGTTGTCCTGCACGTGTTGCATGTAGGCGCGAACCACGGGCAGGCCGAAGTGGTCGACCATCTTCGTGAGCTCCTCGGCACCCCTGGTGCAGGCGGCGACCTGCGCCCGCAGGTCGGCGAGGTTCTGCTCGACATTGCGCACCGGATAGGGTCCCCCTTCGAGCAGCGCGCGCATTTCGGCTTCGAGGAAGCGGCCGTTCGCGACGAGCTGCACGTTGTCGAGCAGCACCCCCTCTTCTTCGACCCGGGTCGACGCCGGTGGCATCGACCCGGGTGTGGTGCCGCCGATGTCGGCGTGGTGGCCGCGCGAAGCCACGTAGAACTCCGGCACAGATGGGTTCAGGAACACCGGCGCGATGACGGTCACATCGGGCAGATGGGTGCCCCCGTTGTACGGCGCGTTCAGCACGAACACGTCGCCCGGCTGCATGGCTCCGCCGCGCCGGTCGATGATCGTGCGCACACTTTCGCCCATCGAGCCCAGGTGCACGGGCATATGGGGCGCATTCGCGATCAGGTTGCCGTCGCCGTCGAACAGCGCGCACGAAAAATCGAGCCGCTCCTTGATGTTGACCGAATACGCGGTGTTGGCGAGCGTCACGCCCATCTGCTCGGCAATGGCCATGAACAGGTTGTTGAAGACTTCGAGCAGTACCGGGTCCGCGCGGGTGCCGATCGCGTGCGCGCGCTCGACCTTCTCCACCCGCTCGAGCAGGAGGTGTCGCTGCCCGGAGAACGTCGGCCCGCCAGCCGGGCTCGATCACCGTCGTCGCGTTCGCCTCGCGGATCACCGCAGGGCCGGGCACGAGATCGCCGGGGCGCAGGTCCTCGCGCGCGTAAATGTGCGCCTCGCGTGCCGCGCCCGCAGTGTAGACCCGCCCGGTGCGGATCGGGTCGAGCGTTCCGTTGCGAGGCGCGAATTCGGCGTGCTCGTCCTGCACCTCCCTGCGTCCTGCCGATTGCTTCGATCGCGATCGCCTCGATCACCAGCGGCTTGCCCGGCATCAGGAAGCCGTAATGCTGGCGATAGCGTCGCTGGAATTCGGCTGCAATTTCGCTGCACGTCGCCCGCCGCGGGCACTTCGATCGTGGTGTCCGTGCCTTCGTATTTGAGCTGCAACGTGCGCTCGCAGCGGATGCGCTCCCGCGCCGACACCCTGCGCCTCGACCTGCGCGCGCCCGGCCACTTCCAGCACGACGAACGCCTTCCGGCACGCGTCGAGCGTGGCCATGTCGAGCCGCGCCTCGATCGCCTGCTGGCGCAGCGCGCGGACGTCGGCCAGGCCCATTCCGTACGCGGACAGCACGCCGGCCAGCGGGTGGATGAACACCCGCGACATCCCGAGCGCGTCGGCAACCCGGCAGGCGTGCTGCCCACCCGCGCCGCCGAAACAGCACAGCATGTATTCGGTGACGTCGTAGCCACGCTGCACGGAGATATGCTTGATCGCGTTGGCCATGTTCTCGACCGCGATGTCGAGGAACCCGTCGGCGATCTGCTCGGGCGTGCGCGTATGCCCGGTGCGCTTCGCGATGTCCTGCAGCGAGCTCGGCGAACCGGCGGCGCACGACGTCGGCGTCGAGCGGCTGATCGCCGCCCGTCCCGAACACCTGCGGGAAGAGCTCCGGGTCGATCTTGCCGACCATCACGTTGCAGTCGGTGACCGTGAGCGGTCCGCCGCGGCGGTAGCACGCGGGCCCCGGATTGGCGCCGGCCGAGTGCGGGCCCGACGCGCAACCGCGAGCCGTCGAAGCTGCAGACCGAGCCGCCTCCCGCGGCGACCGTGTGAATGCTCATCATCGGCGCGCGCAGGCGCACGCCGGCGACCTCGGTCACGAACGCGCGCTCGTACTCGCCGGCCCAGTGCGTGACGTCGGTCGACGTGCCGCCCATGTCGAACCCGATGATGCGGTCGAAGCCGGCCCGCCGCGCGACCTCCGACCGCGCCGATGACGCCGCCGGCAGGGCCCGACAGGATCGCGTCCTTGCCCTGGAAGCGACGCGCATCGGTGAGACCGCCCGACGACTGCATGAACTGCAGGCGTGGACTCGAGCCCGGGGCCGCGAATCGCCGCGTCGCTCCCCCGGCCCCGGCCGGGGGCGAGGCAGTCGCGCTTGCCGCATCGCCGAGGTCGCGCTCGACTTCGTCGACGTAGCGCCGCAGGATCGGCGACAGGTACGCGTCGACCACCGTCGTGTCGCCGCGCGATACGAGCTTCATCAGCGGGCTCGCTTCGCTCGACACCGATACCTGCGCAAAGCCCATCGCGGCGCGCGATCGCGGCGATCATCTGCTCGTGTTGGCGGTAGCGGTAGCCGTGCATCAGTACGATGGCGATCGCGCGAATCCCGTCGACGAGAGCACGCCGCAACTGCGCCTCGATCGCCGCAGTGTCGAGCGGGCGAACGACGTCGCCGTGCGCGCCGATGCGCTCGTCGGCTTCGATCACGCGCTCGTAGAGCGGCGCCGGAAGCTCGATCCGCCGCACGAAGAGCTTCGGGCGATTCTGGTAGCCGATGCGAAGCGCGTCGGCGAAGCCGCGCGTGATCACCAGCGCGGTGCGCTCGCCGCGTGCGCTCGAGCAGCGCGTTGGTCGCCACCGTCGTGCCCATCTTGATTGCCGCAATCGCTCGCCTGCGGGATCGGCTCGCCTGCAGGAACCCCGAGCAGTTCCCGAATACCCTGCACCGCGGCATCGCGGTAGCGCTCCGGGTTGTCGGAGAGCAGCTTGTGCGTGATCAGCGCGCCGTCGGGGCGCCGCGCGACGATGTCGGTGAAGGTACCGCCGCGATCGATCCAGAACTCCCACATGCGGGCAACGGGAACCAGGGGCCGGAGATCGGCGATCATATAGGAACAGGTTGCGAAGAGCAGTCGCGCAGCTTTGCCGGTTGCTGCTACCATCGCCCGAACGTCCACGCCGAAACTGCGGCGCACCCGGCCGCCAGCCGCCGCCACGCGCCGCCGTTACGCCAACCGCCCCCGACAGGAGACCCGCAATGAACCGACTCGCCCTCGCGCTTGCCGCAGCCGCATTCGCCCTCGCGCTGCCCGCGCCGCGCAAATCAAGTGGGATCTGCCGAGCGCCTATCCGGCGAACAACTTTCACACCGAGAACCTGCAGCAGTTCGCCGACGACGTCGCACAAGGCAACGGGCGGCAAGCTGAAGATCCAGATGCACTCGAACGCGTCGCTGTTCAAGGCGCCCGAGATCAAGCGCGCCGTGCAGGGCGGGCAGGCGCAGGCCGGGGAGATCCTGCTCGCCAATTTCGAGAACGAGGACCCCGCTCTACGGCATCGACGGCGTGCCTTTCCTCGCCACGTCGTACGCCGAGGCTTACAAGCTCTACAAGGCCGAGCGCCGCGACGCTCGAGGAGAAGCTCGCCAGGCAGGGCATGATGCTGCTCTACACGGTGCCGTGGCCGCCGCAGGGCATCTTCACCAACCGCACCCTGAACGGCGCGGCCGACATGAAGGGCCTCAAGTGGCGCGCCTACAGCCCGGCGACGCCGAAGATCGCCGAGCTCGTCGGCGCGCAGCCGGTCACCGTGCAGGCAGCCGAGGTCTCGCAGGCGCTCGCGACCGGCGTCATCGACTCCTACATGTCGTCGGGCGCGACCGGCTACGATTCCAAGACCTACGAGCACCTCAAGTACTTCTACGACACCCAGGCGTGGCTGCCCAAGAACGCGGTGATCGTCAACCGCACGGCATTCGACGCGCTGACAAGCCCGACGCAGGCCGCCCTGCTCAAGGCCGCCGCCGACGCCGAGACGCGCGGATGGAAGATCTCGGAGGAGAAGACCGGCGTGGTACGTCGACCAGCTCAGGAAGAACGGCATGAGCATCATCAAGCCTTCGAGCAAGCTCACTGCCGACATGCGCAAGGTCGGCAACGTCATGCTCGCGGAATGGCTCGAGCAAAGCCGGCCCCGGAAGGCAGACAAATCATCGCCCAGTATCGCTCGCTGCAATAGTCCCGCGCGGACCGCGACCGTTCCGCTTGCCGCAGCGTGCGCGCACTGCTCGACCGCCTCTACGACGCCAGCGCCTGGCTTGCCGCGCTGTTCCTGATCGGCACGCTGGCGATGGTGCTGGCGGGTATCGTCGGCCGGCCGCTCAACTGGTACCTGCCCGGCACCGACTCCTACGCCGGCTACTGCATGGCGGCGTGCGGCTTCCTCGCGCTCGCCCATACGCTGAAGCGCGGCGAGCACATCCGCGTCTCGCTGATCCTCGAGCACGCCTGCGGGCCGCATCGCGGCGTGGCCTCGAGTTGTGGTCGCTGGCGGCGGCGACGCTTCTCGCCTGCGCGATCGCCTGGTTCAGCGTGCGGCTGGCCGTCCAGTCGTGGCAATTCAACGACATCTCCACCGGCAACGACGCGACCCCGCTGTGGATTCCGCAACTCGCGATGGCAGTGGGCACGCTGGTGCTGGCGATCGCCTTCAGTCGACGAACTGGTCCTCGAGTGGCGCGGGCTCCGCGGCCGCGGCGTGCCTGAAGAAGCGCTGCACACCGAGTGACATGGCGCTCGCCGGGAGAGCCCCATCGACGCGCTGATCACCACGCTGCTGATCGTCGCGCTGTTTGCGCTGCTCGGCAGCGGCGTCTGGATCGGGCTCACGCTCGCCGGCGTCGCCTGGATCGGCATGGACCTGTTCTCGACCCGCCCCGCGGGCGACGCGATGGCCGTCACGATCTGGGGCACGGCGTCGTCATGGACGCTGACCGCACTGCCGCTATTCGTCTGGATGGGCGAGATCCTGTTTCGCACGCGCCTGTCCGAGGACATGTTCAAGGGGCTCGCGCCCTGGCTCGAGCGCGTTCCGGGACGCCTGCTGCACACCAACATCATCGGCTGCGCGATCTTCGCCGCGGTGTCGGGCTCATCGGCCGCCACCTGCGCGACGATCGGCAAGATGACGCTGCCGGAGCTGATCAGCCGCGGCTATCCGGAGGGCATGACGATCGGCACGCTGGCCGGCGCCGGCACGCTTGGCCTGCTGATCCCGCCGTCGATCATCATGATCGTCTACGGCGTCAGCGCGAACGTGTCGATCGCGCAGTTGTTCATCGCCGGGATCATTCCCGGCATCCTGCTCGCCATGCTGTTCTCGGGCTATATCGTCGTCTGGGCGCTGCTCCATCCGGAGCAGATTCCTGCGCGCGCGAGCGAACCACCGTCGCTGCAGAAGCTCCAGGCATCGCGCCACCTGATCCCGGTCGTGCTGCTGATCGCCGCGGTGCTGGGCTCGATCTACACCGGCTTCGCGACGGCGACCGAAGCTGCCGCCTTCGGCGTCGTCGGTTCGCTGGTCCTGTCCGCCGCGCAGCGCTCGCTCGTCTGGCGCACGTTCCGCGACAGCATGCTCGGCGCAACGCGCCTCTATTGCATGATTGCGCTGATCCTCTCGGGCGCCTCGTTCCTGACGCTGGCGATGGGCTACATCGGCCTGCCGCGCGATCTCGCCGAATGGATCGCGACGCTCGGGCTCACGCCGTTCGCGCTGATCGTCGCGCTCGCGCTGTTCTACATCGTCCTCGGCTGCTTTCTCGACGGCATCTCGATGGTCGTGCTGACGATGGGCGTGATCCTGCCGACCGTCGAGAAGGCCGGAATCGACCTCCTCTGGTTCGGCATCTTCATCGTGCTGGTCGTCGAGATGGCGCAGATCACGCCGCCGGTCGGCTTCAACCTGTTCGTGCTGCAGGGCATGACGAAGCGCCAGATCACGTGGATCGCGCGGCATGCGCTGCCGATGTTCTTCCTGATGTGCGCCGCGGTGCTGGCGATCTGGTTCTTTCCCGGCAACTCGTGACGTTGCTGCCGCAGCACATGAAGATGTGAGCGCGAGCCGCGACGCCGCGCACTGATCGACACCTTCTGCGACCAGCTCTGGCTGCAGGACGGGCTTGCGCAGACGTCGCTCGCAAGCTACCGGCGCGACCTCTCGCGCCTGGAGCGCGTGGCTCGAAGCGCGCGGCGCGGCGCTCCTCGGGGCCGAAAGGCTGCACTTCGAGCAATGGCTCGCCGACCAGTTCCGCGCCCGGGCAAAGGCGACTTCCGTGGCGCGGCGGCTGTCCTCGCTGCGCCGCTTCTACCGCTTCCAGCTCGAGCGCGGCGCCATCGCGCGAGATCCCACGCTGCGGGTTGCGCTGCCGGAAAGCCGCGCATACTGCCGAAGAAGCTGAGCGAAGCGCAGGTCGAGGCGCTGCTCGCTGCACCCGACACATCGACCGCGCTCGGCCTGCGCGATCGCGCGATGCTCGAGACGCTATATGCGACGGGCATGCGCGTCTCCGAGCTCACCGGGCTGAGGCTCGCCCAGGTCGCGCATGATGCGGGCGTCGTCCGGGTCCTGGGCAAAGGAAGCAAGGAGCGACTCGTGCCCGTCGGAGACGAGGCCCTGGCGTGGATTGCGCGCTATCTGCGCCAGGTCCGTCCCGCGCTGGCCGCCGGCGCGACCCGCGACGAAATCTTCCTCACCCGACGCCACGCGCCGCTCACGCGGCAGGCGTTCTGGCCGCTGGTCAAGCGCTACGCGCTGCGCGCCGGCATCAGTGCGCCCGCGCTCTCGCCGCACGTGCTGCGCCATGCGTTCGCGACGCATCTGCTGAACCACGGCGCTGACCTGCGCGTGGTCCAGTTCCTGCTTGGCCACGCGGACATCACGACGACGACGATCTACACCCACGTTGCGCGCGAACGGCTGAAGGCCCTGCACGCCCGGCATCATCCACGCGGCTAGGGCCGCCGTTCACACCATGTCCACTCGCGCAAACGAGCCCCAGGCAATGCGCACTCAGGTCCTGCAGCGCAGGCTGATTCCCGCCGGCGTCGAAGGGACGGCGATCCGCGACGCCTTCCTCGCCGACGAGCGCACGACGCTGGTCGCGCTTGCGGCGCAGGTCACGCAAAACGACCGGCAGACGTGGGCGATCTGCGATCTCGCGCGGCAATGGGTCGAGCGGCTGCGCACCGATCCGCGCGCCGGCGGAGGCATCGAGTCGTTCTTGCAGCAATACGATCTGTCGACGCCCGAAGGCGTGCTGCTGATGTGCGTCGCGGAGGCGCTGCTGCGCATCCCGGATGCGGCGACTGCTGACGCACTGATCCGCGACAAGCTTGTCACGCGGCGACTGGGATCGCCACCTCGGGGAATCCGATTCACTGCTGGTCAATGCGTCGACCTGGGGGCTGATGCTGACCGGCAAGCTGACGCGAATCGACCGCGCGACGCCGGCGATCCGCGCGGCTGGTACGCCCGCTTCGCCGCGCGCGCCGGCGAGCCGGTGGTGCGGGTCGCGCTGCGGCAGGCGATGAAGGTGATGGCCGAGCAGTTCGTGCTCGGCCGCACGATCGGCGAGGCGCTCGCGCGCAGCGGACCCTCCGACGGCATTGCCTGGCGTCATTCCTACGACATGCTCGGCGAGGCCGCACTGACCATGCGCCGACGCCGCGCGCTATTTCGACGCCTATCGCGACGCGATCGACGCGATCGGCGCCAGCGCCGACCCCGCCGAGCGCTCGGTCTTCGCGCGTCCGTCGATCTCGATCAAGCTGTCCGCGCTGCATCCGCGCTACGAATACCCGCAGCGCGAGCGCGTCTACGCGGAGCTCGTCCCGGCGCTGACTGCGCTCGCCGCGCGCGCGAGGAAGCACCGGATCGGCATGACGATCGATGCCGAGGAAGCCGACCGCCTCGAGTTGTCGCTGGAGATTTTCGCGCGCCTGCGCGCGGATCCGGCTCTCGCCGGCTGGGAGGGCCTGGGCCTCGCCGTCCAGGCGTATCAGAAACGCGCGCGTGCGGTCATCGGCTAGGTCGTCGCGCTCGCGCGGCATACTCGGCATTGCATTCCGGTGCGCCTGGTGAAGGGCGCCTACTGGGACAGCGAGATCAAGCGCGCCCAGGTGCTGGGCCTTTCCGGCTATCCGGTGTTCACGCGCAAGGCGCACACCGACATCTCGTATCTCGCCTGCGCCCGTGCGCTGCTCGACGCCGACGACGCGGTCTACCCGATGTTCGCGACGCACAACGCGCACACCATTGCGTGGGTGGCGTTGCGCGCGCGCGCGCAGGGCACCCAGGCGCTTCGAATTCCAGCGGCTGCACGGCATGGGCGAAGCCCTCTATCGCGGCGCGCTCGCCGCCATCCGCTGCAAGGCGTCGCATGCCGCGTCTACGCCCCGGTCGGCAGCCACGAGGATCTCCTGCCCTACCTCGTGCGGCGGCTGCTCGAGAACGGCGCCAATACCTCGTTCGTCAATCGCATCGGCGATCCTCGGGTGGAGGTCGACGACGTCGTCGCCGACCCGCTCGCCCGTGCACGCTCCTGGGACTACGCGCCGGCAGAACGGCTCCCTGCGCCCGCCGACATGTTTGCACCCGAGCGACACAATTCCCGCGGCATGTCGCTTGCCGACCAGGCGGCGATGCGCGAGCTCGACGCCGCCATCGCGGCGAGACCCGCAATCGCGTTGGTCGCGGCGCCCGAGCCACAGGACGCACCCGCGGCGGGGACCGCGCGCGTGGTGCGCGAGCCTGCCGACCTGCGCCGAAGCATCGGCACCGTAACGGATGCCGATTGGCCCAGCGTCGATCGCGCGCTGACGCCTCGTCGGCGGGCAGCGCGCCTGGGACGCACGCAGCTCCGACGCGCGCGCGGCGATCCTCGATCGCGCTGCGTCGACAATCGAAGCGGAATGCGCGCAATTCGTCTCGCTCCTCGCGCGCGAGGCCGGAAAGACCCGCGGCGCGGCGCTGGCCGAAGTGCGCGAAGCCGCCGATTTCTGCCGCTACTACGCTGCGCGCGCACGGGTGCGATTCGAGCCGCCAGTCGCCCTGCCCTCGCCCACCGGCGAGACCAACACGCTGGCGCTGCGCGGACGCGGAGTATTTGCCTGCATTTCGCCGTGGAATTTTCCGCTCGCAATCTTCACCGGCCAGATTGCCGCCGCGCTCGCTGCGGGCAATGCCGTTGCCGCCAAGCCTGCCGAGCAGACGCCGATCATCGCCGCGCACGTCGCGCGCTGCCTCTACGCAGCGGGCGTCCCTGCCGATGCGCTGGCGCTGCTGCCCGGTCCGGGCGAGAGCCTCGGCGCGTCCCTCGTCGCCGATCCGCGGATCGCGGGCGTCGCCTTCACCGGATCGACCGCGGTGGCGAGCTCGATCGCGAAGACGCTCGCCGCGCGCGTTCCGCTCGTTCCGCTGATTGCCGAGACCGGCGGCCAGAATGCGATGATCGTCGACAGCTCGGCGCTTCCCGAGCAGGTCGTCGTCGATGCCGTGCAATCGGCCTTCGACAGCGCCGGGCAGCGCTGTTCGGCGCTGCGGCTGCTGTGCCTGCAGGAGGACGTTGCTCCGCGCGTGCTCGCGCTGCTGCAGGGCGCGATGGACGAGCTGGCGATCGGCGACCCGGCCGACCAGGCTACCGACATCGGGCCGGTGATCGATGTCGCCGCCCGCGACGCACTCGAAGCCCATGTCGCAGCGATGGCAGCCGCGGGGCTCGTGCGCCACCGCTGCGCGCTGCCCGAAGGCTGCCAGCACGGAAGCTTCGTCGCACCGACACTGATCGTGCTCGACCGGATCGATCGGCTGACGCAGGAGGTATTCGGTCCCATCCTGCACGTCGTCACCTGGCGCGCCGAGGAGCTCGACGCGTTCGTCGATGCGGTGAACGGCCTTGGCTATGGCCTGACGCTCGGCATCCACAGCCGCGTCGACGCGACGATCGACCGCATCGTCGCACGCGCACGCGTCGGCAACATCTACGTCAACCGCAACATGATCGGCGCGGTCGTCGGCATACAGCCCTTTGGCGGCGAAGGCCGCTCAGGCACCGGGCCGAAGGCCGGGGGCCCGCACTACCTGCCGCGCTTCGCCGTCGAGCGCACGCTGTCGGTCAATACCGCTGCGGCGGGCGGCAACGCGGCCTGCTCGCCGCCGGCGAAGGCTGACCTCTGCATGATGCGGCCGAGCCGCCTGCGGCCGGCCTCGGCCGCGATCGTGATGGCGCTCGGCATCTTTGTCCTTGCCGCCGCCCGGCGCCTGCCCTTCTCGGGAGGGACGCTCTCCGGGAGCCTGGCCATCGCGCTCTTGATCCTGTGGACGATCATTGCGCTCGAGCACCTGTGGGCGTGGCTCACCGGCGGCCTGCGCCGGCTGGTCCACGAGCCCAAGCTGGCGTTCGTGAGCGGGACCTGGGTCGCGGCCACCGCAGTGACCGGGGAGGTGCTGGCACGCACGTTCCCACACCGACTCCTGGCGCCGCTCGCGCTTGGCGTCGTCGCGATCCTGCTGTGGGTCGTCCACGTTCGCCTCTCGCTCACGGGCCTGCGCGCGATCGCCGGTCCGGCCCGCATGTCCGCGAGCGGCGCCGTTCTGCTTCCGACCGTGGCAACGCAATCGCTGGTGCTGCTCGGTCAGGCCACCGCCGGCGCGGATGTACCGACGTGGCTCAATGCCGGGCTGATCGCCGCCGGATACCTCTACTACGCTGTTGGCCTGGTGCTGGTGGTGCGCCGCTACGCGCTGCAGCGCGGCTGGCATCTCGCCGGCGATTGGGACGATGCGAACTGCATCCTTCATGGCGCGCTGTCGATCAGCGGGCTCGCCGCTGTCGCCACCGGCGCGTTGTCGCCGCCCGCACTGTGGGCGAGCTGGCTGGGCGCCGCCGCATTGTTCGTGATCGTCGAAGGCATGGAGTTCGCACGCATGGCGCAGCGCCTGCGGCACTTCGGTCTGCGCTACGGCGTGCTGACCTACTACGCACCGCAGTGGGCGCGTAATTTCACCGTGGGCATGTTCTACGCGTTCTCGGTCGCCGTGCACGGGAACCGCACTGCGAGCAGCGTACCTGCCGTGCCGGGCCTCGAGTCAGTGCTCGATGCGATCGTCGGATACGGGCAATATGTCGTGCTGCTGCTGCTCGTCGTCGAGACCGGATTGCTCGCGGCGCATTTCCTCGCGCGGTGGCTGCACTCCCGCTGACCGCGGCTGCGTGGCGTGGGGAGCTGCGGGGCACGAGGCGCTGGCGCAGGGGCTTCGTACCGCGTGGCGCGTGACGCGTGGCTTCGGCTCAGTCAGCCGCGCTGCGCGTGCAGCGCCCGCAAGCGCGCCTCCAGCGCCTCGATCCGCTGCGACAGCCGCAACACGATCGCCAGGCTGTGAATGTCGTCGAGCGCGAAATCCTGGCGCAGGCGGCGCGCGGCACGCACCGTCACAACCGAGCGCCGGGTGAACGTCCACGACGTCGCCGCGACATCGACGGGGACAAGCGCCCCGCACTCGACGAGCTCGCGCAGCTCGCCCTCCGACAATCCCGAGCATTCGACGAGCTGGGTGATGGACAGCCCTCCCGCTTCGTCGAGGTAGAGCGCTTCGTACATTTCAGCGTTCACGGGCGACGTCCTCCAGGTTGGCGCGAGGGTTGAATGTCGAGGCCGCAGCAAGTTGCCGGTAGAGCTCCCGCTGGCGATCATCGACAACCGTCGGCACCGCGACTTGCGCGTGCGCGTACAGATGGCCGGCGCTGCCATCGGGTCGCGCCAGCCCGCGTCCCGCGAGACGGAGCTGCTGGCCGTTGCGGGTACCGGGCGGAACCGTGAGCGTGACCCGCCCTGCGGGCGTTGGCAATTCGACACTCGCCCCCAGCACCGCCTCCCACGGCGCGAGCGGCAGGTCGAGATGGAGGTCGAGACCATCGACCCGGTACAGCGGGTGCGCCTGCACCGCGATATCGAGGTAGAGGTCTCCCGGCGCCCCCCCGTTCCATCCTGCACCTCCCTTCCCCGGGACGCGCAGCTTCTGGCCGTCGACGACGCCCTTGGGAATGCGCAGCTTGACGTTGCGCTGGGCCCGCGTGAGCGCGCCCTGCGCGTCGCGCTCGATGACCGCGAGATCGAGCGCGATTTCCGCGCCCCGGTAGGCCTGGTCGAAGTTGAGCCTGACGCCGGCCTCGTAATCCTGACCAGGGAGCGGTGCGTCCGGAGCCTGCCGCGCTCCGCGCGCTCGACCGGCGAGACCGGCGAAGAGATCGGCGAGATCGGCATCGTCGAAGGAAAACTGCGTCTCGCCGTACGAGCGCTGCCAGCCCGGCGGCGGCCGGAAGTCCTCGCCTGACGCATGGCGGCCGAGATTGTCGTACGCCGTACGCTTCTCGGGATCCTTCAGGGTCTCGTAGGCCTCGGCGACTTCCTTGAACTTCTCCTCGGCGTCTTTCTCCTTCGAGACGTCCGGGTGATATTTTCGAGCGAGCTTGCGATAAGCGGTCTTGATCGTGCCGGCGTCCGCTGTGCGCTCGACGCCCAGCGCCGCATAATAATCCTTGTATTTCATTGCCGGCGTGCGGTCAGTGCCCGACTTTCCCGGTCGCGCGGCGCTCGATCGCGACCCCAAGCTCGCGCACACCGGGCAACGCACCGAGCTTGGCCACGCGCAGCTTGACCGAGCGCGCGCCGAAGCCATCGAGCACCGAGCCGGCGAGCACCTCGGCGAAGCGTTCGAGCAGCCGGTGGGGATGGTCGCGCGCAAACTCGCGGATGTGCCCGACGACGGCCGCGTAGTCGATGGCGTCCTCCAGTTCGCCGGTCTCGAAGGGCCGCGACGTAGGCACTTCGATCTCCAGGTCGATCCTCACCGTCTGGTCCAGCTCCCGCTCCCATGCATACACGCCGACCCGGGTGTTGACGCGCATGTCGTGGATGAAGATCGAATTCATCGTGGGGACCGATGCTAAGATTCCCCGAATCTTACCGGACGCTGCGCCGCACCGTGCTTGCCGCGATCGTCATCATCGCCGGCGCCTACCTGATCGGATCGATCTCGTTCGCCGTAGTCGTGAGCCGCCTCTTCGGCCTGCCCGACCCGCACGGCTATGGCTCCGGCAATCCCGGCGCCACCAACGTCCTGCGCACCGGCAACAAGTTGGCCGCCGCGTTGACCCTCGCGGGCGACGGCGCGAAGGGATTCGTCGTGGTCGTCCTCGCGCAGCACCTGGGCCCGCAGCTCGGTGCGCCCGCATGGACCGTCGCCGCAGGCGCGCTGGCCGTGTTCGTGGGTCATCTCTACCCGTTGTTCCACCACTTCGCCGGCGGCAAGGGCGTGTCGACCGCGGCCGGCATCGTGTTCGCCTGGCACTGGCCGCTGGGTCTCGCGCTTGCGGTCGTCTGGCTCGCGATGGCGTTCGGCTTCAGGATCAGCTCGCTCGCGGCGCTGACCACGGCGCTGCTGATGCCGCTGGGGATGCTCTATTTCACCGGCCCGGGCTCACTCGCCGCAGCGAGCGTCGTGATCGCGCTGCTGCTGTTCTGGCGCCATCGTGGGAACATCCGCCAACTGCTCTCCGGAAGCGAGCGTCCGATCGGCCGCTGAGCAACGCGTGCCGGGCAGGCCGCACCCGAGCAGTGGGCCTGCGGCTTCGCCACGCACGCGATCAGCCGGCCGGCGCCAGCGTTCGAAGCTCCCAGCGCGGCTTGACCGAGAACCCGTAGCCTGTGGTTGCTTCGCCAAGGCGCAGCGCACCGACGAGCGCAATCATCGCGCCGTTGTCGGTGCAGTATTGCGGGTCGGGGAAATGCACGCGAGCTCCACGCTCTGCCGCGACCGCACCGAGCCGCTCGCGCAGCTTTCGATTGGCTCCGACCCCTCCGGCCACGACCAGCGTCGCGCGCCCCGATGCGGCGAGCGCGGCAAGCGCCTTCGCCACCAGCACGTCAACGACGGCATCCTCGAACGCGCGGGCGATGTCGGCCTTCACCGATTCCGGGAGCGCCGCGGGATCGCCGTCGCCGGCCGCCGCACGCACGCGCAGCGCGACGGCGGTCTTGAGCCCGGAGAAGCTGAAGTCAAGGTCACCCGAGGTGAGCATCGGGCGTGGCAACGTGACGACTCCGGGCCGGCCGCGGGCCGCCAATGCCGACAGCGCCGGCCCACCGGGATAGGGAAGGCCGAGAAGCTTCGCAGTCTTGTCGAAAGCTTCTCCTGCGGCATCGTCCTTCGTGTCGCCCAGCAGCCGATAGTTGCCGACGCGCTCGACATCGACCAGTTGCGTGTGCCCGCCGGACACCAGTAGCGCGACGAACGGAAATTTTGGCGCCGGATCGCTCAGCAACGGCGACAGCAGGTGCCCTTCGAGATGGTGCACGCCGAGCGTCGGCTTCCCCAGTGCGAATCCGAGCGCATTGGCGACACTCGCACCCGCCAGCAGCGCTCCCGCAAGCCCCGGACCCTGCGTATAGGCGATGGCGTCGATATCTTCGATGCCGATCCCTGCACGCCCCAGCACCTCGTCGATCAGCGGCACGATGCGGCGAATGTGATCCCGAGACGCGAGCTCGGGAACGACGCCGCCATAGGCCTCGTGCATCGCGACCTGAGTATGCAATGCGTCGGCGACAAGTCCGTGGCCGGTATCGTAGAGGGCTACTCCGGTTTCGTCACAGGAGGTTTCGATGCCGAGCACGCGCATGGCACGGGAGAGTATAGCGGGCCGGGCACCCGGCACGAGGCTTCGGGAGTTGCTGGAGATATCAGCGCCTGTTACACTGATCGGTTACCACGTTCGCACCTTGCAAGGAAAGGCAAGACTGTCCCATGACCAGCGTTCGCGTCCGCGAAAACGAACCCTTCGAAGCCGCCTTGCGCCGCTTCAAGCGCACGATCGAAAAGACCGGCCTGCTGACCGAGCTTCGGGCACGTGAGTTCTACGAAAAGCCCACCTCCGAGCGCAAGCGCAAGAAAGCCGCTGCGGTCAAGCGCCATTACAAGCGCTTGCGTAGCCAGCAACTGCCGCCGAAGCTCTACTGAAACCAAAGCACGCCTGACGTCAGCGTTGCACTGACACCATTCGCTGCCGCAGGAATCGCCGCGGCGGTCCCGTGAAATCGGCAAGAGGGGCGAAGCGATTCGCCCCTCTTGCATTCCGGCAGCAGTCGCCAGTCACCGGCGCGAATCGCGCCGCATCCCGGGAACGAAAGCAATGACCCTCAAGGACCGAATCACCGAGGACATGAAGAACGCAATGCGCGCGAAAGCGGCAGCGCGGCTGTCGACGCTGCGGTTGCTGCTCGCAGCGGTGAAGCAGCGCGAGATCGACGAACGCAAAGTACTGTCCGACGCGGAAGTGATCGCCGTGATCGAGCGGATGGTCAAGCAGCGCCGCGAATCGATCTCCCAGTTCGATGCTGGCCATCGTCCCGACCTCGCCGACGCCGAGCGCGCCGAGATCTTGATCCTCGACGGCTATCTCCCGGAGCGCATGTCCGATGCGGACATCGACGCAGCGATCGAAGCTGCGCTGGCGGAGGCGAAGAACACCGGTGCCGCGGGTCCCGCGTTGATAGGCAAGGTAATGGCGAGCCTCAAGTCGACGCTTGCCGGTCGCGCCGACATGGGCGCGGTTTCGGCGCGGGTGAAGGCGCGCCTGTAGCCGGAGCTTGACCGGACGCTGGCCTCATTGCACCCGCCCTGCCGCTGATGGTCGGGCCTATAATCGAGCGTTGCCCTGCCGTGTGGGAGCGCCCGCGGCCGGCCGCATCGGCCGGCCGCGCGGTGCCCTCGATGCCGCAAACGTCCGGCAGTGCCCACTTGCAAGCAGCCTTGACGCCATGATCCCCGGCGACTTTGTGCAGACGCTGCTCGCGCGCGTCGACATCGTCGACGTCATCGATCGCCTGGTCCCGCTCAGGAAGGCCGGTGCCAATTACCAGGCATGCTGCCCGTTTCACAGCGAGAAGACGCCGTCGTTCACGGTCAGCCCGACCAAGCAGTTCTACCATTGCTTCGGCTGCGGTGCCCACGGTACCGCGATCGGCTTCCTGATGGAGTACGCGGGCAAGTCGTTCCCGGAGGCCGTGGAAGCGCTCGCACGCGATGTGGGACTCGAGATTCCACGGGTCGGCGACAGTGGCGAACGCGCGCGCCGCGAGGGGGTGATCGACCTGTGCGAAATCCTGCTGGCTGCAGCCCGGCACTACCGCGCGCAGCTCAAGGATGCGGCGCCCGCGATCGACTACCTGAAGCGGCGCGGGCTGACCGGCGCGGTCGCCGCGCGCTTCGGCATCGGCTATGCGACCGACGCCTGGCAGGGCCTCGCCGCGTGCTTCCCGCGCTACGACGATCCGGTGCTCGAAGCCGCAGGCCTGGTCATTCAGGGCGAGGGAAGCAAGCGCTATGACCGCTTCCGGGGGCGCATCACTTTCCCGATCCACGACGCCCGTGGACGCGTCGTCGGCTTCGGCGCTCGGGTGATCGACGACGGCGAGCCCAAGTATCTGAACTCGCCCGAGACCCCGGTGTTTTCCAAAGGCCGTGAGCTCTATGGGCTGTTCCTCGCCCGGGACGCGATCCGTGCGGCGGGCCGCGTGATCGTCGTCGAGGGCTACATGGATGTGGTTGCGCTGGCCCAGCACGGGGTCGAGTACGCGGTTGCGACACTGGGAACCTCGACGACACCGATTCACGCGCAGAAGCTCTTCCGCCTTGCCGATTCGGTGGTGTTCTGCTTCGACGGCGACGCGGCCGGGCGCAAGGCGGCGTGGCGCGCGCTCGAGAACACGCTGCCCGTCCTCGCCGACGGCAAGGAAGCGCGATTCCTGTTCCTGCCCGATGGCGAGGACCCCGATGATTTCGTCCGCCGCAGCGGCAAGGCGGAGTTCGAGCGCGCGGTCGACGCCGCCCAGCCACTGTCCGAATACCTGGTCGCCGAATTGGCCGCAAGGCACCCTCCGGCAACGGCTGAGGGCCGTGCGGCACTGCTCGCCGCGGCGCGCCCACTGTTGGACCGGGTCGCGGCACCGATCCTGGCCGCGTTACTGCGCAAGCGACTCGCTGAACTCGCGGGTCTGCCCGAGGACCAACTGGGAACACTGCTTGCCACTGTGCAGTCGGCCGAAGCTGGAGTGCAGTTCGGGCAGCAGGCTGGCGCTGGCCCGGCGCGCCGGTTGCCAGCACGCGGACCCGTGCGCCGGCCACCGTCGCTCACCCGCGCACTGATCCAGGGCGTGCTGCTCGAGCCCGAACTCGGCGCCGGTACAGCTTGCCGCGGCCGCAAGCAGCGGGACCGGAGCCCGACGCGCTCACCGCCCTGCTCGACCACTGCCGCGACACTGCGGGCGAACTGACCACCGCGGGGGTGATTCAGCACTTTGCCGGAAGCACCCACGCCGAGGTCTACGCGGCCGCGCTCGCTTCGGCAGCCGATCAGGGACTGTCGGCTGAGCAGGCGCAAACCCAGGTGCTTGCGGCCGCCGGGCGCTGGCGCCACCAGGAAGACCGACGCGGGCTCGCCGTTCTTCTCGCCCAACCGCTCGACCGGCTCACCCCGGAGGAGCGGGAAGCCCTGACCCGGGGGCTCAGGGCACACGCTGGACCGGAGTTATAATTTGAGGTTTTTCGCGACGCCCCCACGTTGAACTGACGACGGCGCGGGCCCCCGCGTCGCCCTGCGGCCTCGGGTGAGGGCGGCACCGTCGAGACAAGGACGATCATGGTCAAGAAACACGCGAAACCTGCCCGCAAATCATCCGCCGCGGCCAAACCTAGGCTCGCAGCGCGCAAGGGCACGGCTCGCAAGGCGTCGTCGCGAAAGACTGCTGGCGCGGGCGGCAGGGCCGCGTCGGGCCGTACGGCGGCGCCAGTCGCGAAGAGAAAGCCGGTCAAGCCCGCGGCCAATCCGCGGACCCGCAAGGGCGCGGTCGCACGCAAGGGCGCAGCGAAGACCGGCAACGTCAAGCCAGCAGCGCGCTCGCCCAGGACCGCAGGATCGACGGCCAAGGGACAGGCCTCCGCTCATGGTCGCGCCACGACGAAGTCCATCAAGGCCCTGAAACCAGCCGCCAGGCCGGCCGCGAGTATCCGCCGCCGGGATTGCCACTGCCAAGCCCGTCGAAAAGGCGCCCGCGGCGCCTGTCGCCGCGAAGCCCGGCAAAGCGCCCATCAGCCTTGCCGCCAAGTCCGTCAAGACGCCCGCCAAGCCCGTCGCAGGCAAGGGCAGCAAGGCACCGGCGGCCGGCGCCGCA
>CAVRAF010000001.1:0-941071 GCA_963718905.1 uncultured Pseudomonadota bacterium | reverse complement strand
TGCAACCCAGGCTCCCTGGCAACTGGATCATTTCGTGAAACTACCGAGGAATTGCGGCGTGAACAACATTTCCAGATTCGCGGATTCTGTAATCAAGCCAACAAACATTTTTTCGTCAATGACATTGAACATCCCTACACCCAGAAAAAACCATTTGACTGGATCAGGGGCTATCATGTGGCTGGCAGAAGCCTGATGTGGGAAAGGCAATGTTATCGCTGGAGCGACCTGGATTTTGAAGGAAATCAAAAAGATGGTCATCCCGTTGACTGGCCAATCCGGTATAAAGACCTTGCTCCATGGTACAGCTACGTGGAGAAATTTGTGGGCATCAGTGGTTCGCAGAAGGATTGTCTCAATTGCGGACAATGAATTTCTTCCACCCATCGAAATGAATTGCCTGGAAAAACATATTACCGCAAAATCCAAAATCATTTTACCGATGGGCGCCGGATGATGATCGGCCGTTTTTGCGAACCTGAGTAAGGGACTGCATGGCCTATGGTTGCCCGCGGAGAGTTGAAGGCACCCATCGTCATCGGCCGCGATCATCTCGACACCGGCTCGGTCGCGAGTCCCAATCGCGAAACCGAGGCGATGGCGGATGGCTCGGACGCGGTTTCCGACTGGCCGCTGTTGAACGCGCTGCTCAATACGGCCGGCGGCGCGACGTGGGTATCGCTGCATCATGGCGGCGGCGTCGGCATCGGGTATTCGCAGCACGCAGGCGTCGTGATCGTGTGCGACGGCACGCCGGCCGCCGCGAAGCGAATCGAGCGGGTCCTGTGGAACGACCCGGCGTCGGGCGTGATGCGGCACGCCGACGCCGGCTATGCGCGCGCGATCGAAGTGGCGAGCGAGAACGGCTTGAAGCTGCCGATGCGATCACGCAACTGACGCGGCCTGCGAACGGTCAGTCGTCGTCGTCGTCGTGTCCGAGGGCACCGCGGATTTCACCGCTTGGAAACGTCGTCGAATGCACGTTCGCGTAGGCAGCGCCTGCGCGCATCGCCTTGATCATCTCGGCAAATCCGGCCGCGCCGCCGTCGATGCCCTGCGTCGGACGGGCGATCACGTCGGCCGCCGTAAGCGTTCCGGTAATCGTTGCCGGCGGCGACGGGCACGCCTGCGGCAACGGCACGTCGGCGGGCGGCGCCAGGTTCGTGCACAGGAACAGGACGATCTGACCGGTAATCGCCGCGCTGCCGAAATGGATATGCGCTTGCGTGGGGGCCGATGACAGGTCGTTGTAGGTCAGCGTGTAATTCAGCGACATGCCATCCTTGCTGAGCTGGGCTGTGAACTGTCCGTTGCCGGTGGAATTGATCGTCAGCGGCGTCTCGTTGTAGCCGATCAGATCGGTTTGGAATTTCCGGCTGTTACCGTCGGCGAGGGCCGTCGTTGCACTCAAACCGACCAGCGCAGCGGCCAATGCGATGGGAATGCTGTTTCGGTGCGTCATGAATCCTCCTTGTCGGCTTCGTGGGATGGATCGCGCACGGACGCGACCGGCGCCTGGCGCCGTGGCGATTCGCGTTGCCCTGGCGTCACGCACAGGTCAACAAAAGCGCAAACAGCCGACAGGCCGGATTATTTCGCGTTCAGAAGACCCAGAGGTCGCCGCGCGGCAGCTCGAGCCACTGGCGGCCGGGCGCCGAGCGGGTCGGTCGCCGTAGGCGCGCAGCCGCATTGCCCGAGGGCGAACAGGTGCTCCCACTTGTCGCCGAGGTACATCGACGTCGCAGATCGCGGCCTGCAGGTCGGTTGTCGCCCGGGCCGTTCGGCGAGGCGCATCCGCTCGAGGCGGATCATCGCCGGTGCCGGCTTCGCCGGCCTTGGCGCTCTGGTCCTCGCGGTGCCCCACAGCTCCCAGCCGTCGCCGTCGAGCAGCGCGCTGCCGTCGCGCACTTCGGCGACCCGCCCGGCGAGGCGGTTGTTGCTGCCCATGAAATCGGCGGTGAAGAGCGTCGCCGGGCGAGCCGTACATCTCCTGCGGCGTTCCCTGCTGCTCGATCCTCCCGTTGTTCAGGAGCAGGATGCGATCCGACATCGCCATCGCCTCGCCCTGGTCGTGCGTCACGCACAGCGCCGAGAGCTGCATGCGCGACGATCAGCTCGCGCAGCCAGGCGCGCGCCTCCTCGCGCAGCTTGGCGTCGAGATTGGACAGCGGCTCGTCCAGCAGGATGACGGGCGGGTTGTAGACGAGCGCGCGGGCGAGCGCGACGCGCTGCTGCTGGCCGCCGGAGAGCTGGTGCGGAAAGCGCTCGGCGAGGTGCCCGAGCGACAGCTGCTCGAGCGCCGTCTTCACGCGCGTCGCGACGTCGCTCGCCGCGATCTTGCGAAGTTTCAGGCCGTACGCGACGTTGTCGGACACCGTCTTGTGCGGCCACAGCGCGTACGACTGGAACACGAGACCGAGGTTGCGGCCCTTCGGCGGGCACGTCGAGGCCCGCGGCGCCGTCGAACACGACCTTGTCGCCGATGCGGATCGTGCCGCTGCTGCGGCTGCTCGAGGCCCGCCACCGCGCGCAGCAGCGTCGTCTTGCCGCTGCCGGAGGGTCCGAGCAGCGACGACGACTTCGCCCGCGGTTCGAGCTTCATCGAGACGCCCTTCAGGATCGGGTTGTCGCCGTAGGCGAGGTGCAGGTTGTCGACGGTGAGTTCGGCCATGGCGGGATCCCGAGGATGACGGTCAGTCGCGCAGCTTCACGCCGAAGCGCAGCGCAATCGCGAGGCCGATGCCGACCAGCACGATGTTGATGAGCGACAGCGCGGCGACGACGTCGATCGCGCCGCCCTGCCACAGCGACACGAGCTGCGCGCCGATCACCTCGGTGCCCGGCGCGAGCAGATAGACGCCGGTCGAGTATTCGCGCTCGAAGATCATGAAGACGAGCAGCCACGACGCGAGCAGGCCCGTGGCGGATCAGCGGCAGCGTGATCTCGCGCGAGATCCGTGCCGCGCGTCGCGCCGACGGTGCGCGCCGCCTCCTCGAGCTCGGTGCTCACCTGCATGCAGCGACGACGAGATGAGGCGCATGCCGTAGGCGAGCCAGACGACCGTGTAGGCGAGCCACATGCTGAAGATCGTCGGCGCAGCGGCGTGCAGCGGCGGGAAGAACAGGAACACCCACAGGAACGCGAGGCCGACGAGCAAGCCCGGGCATGGCGCGCGGCACCAGCACGAGATAGTCGACGAAGCGCGACCAGCCGTCGTTGCGCCGGTGCGTCGCGAAGCCGATCGCCGTGTAGCAGGCGACCGCGATCGCGCCCCCGACGGTGCCGATCAGGATCGTGTTCCAGATCGCGCGCACGATGCGTCGGCTCGTCCAACACCGCGCGGAAGTTGTCGAGCGTGAGCACTTCGGCGAAGCTTCACGCCGTAGCCCCAGTTGGTGACGAAGGCGCGCAGCGCGATGCCCGACAGCGGCACGATGACGCCGACGAACAGCCACAGGCCGATCAGACGCGCGGCCACCCACTTCCAGCGGCCGCAGCGGCAGCTCGCGCATGCGCCCGGCCTTGCCCTTGATCGTCGCGTACTTGCGCGCGTTCTGCAGCAGGCAGCGCTGCAGCAGCACCAGCGGGAACGTCATCGCGACGATGCAGATCGCGACCGCCGCCATCAGGTGGTACGACGGCGTGCCGAGCTTGTTGGTGAGCTTGTAGAGATACGTCGACAGCACGAGGTGCCCTTCGGGGTCGCCCAGCACCAGCGGCAGGCCGAAGAGCTCGAAGCCGAGGAAGAACACCAGCACCGCCGAGAACAGCAGCGCCGGCATGATCAGCGGCAGGCTCACCGTCGCCGCGACGCGAAACGGCGACGCGCCGGCCACGCGCGCCGCCTCCTCGACGTCGGAGCCCAGGCTCTTCAGCGCCGACGACGCGTAGACGTAGACGTTCGGCACGTGCGTCAGGCCGGCGATGACCGCCGATCGCGGGCAGCGAATAGATGCCCCACGGCGCGACGCCGAAAAGGTCGGTCGCCCAGACCGTGTAGAAGCCGACCGGTCCCGCGGCGACGACGTAGCCGAACGACGAGCACCATCGGCGAGACGAAGCTCGGCACGAGCAGCAGCGGCTCGATCCAGCGCTTGCCGGGAAGGTCGGTGCGCTCCATCACGAAGGCGAGCAGCCGCGCCGAGCGGCACGGCGATCAGACCGTCATCGCCGGCGGCGATCAGCAGCGAGTTCAGCAGCGCGCCCCAGAAATCCGGGTCGGCGAAGATGAATCGTAGGCGTCGACGCCGACCGTCTTGCGCGCGTCGAAAAACGGCGCGGTCAGGAGGCTCTGGTAGAGGATCAGCGACAGCGGCGCGAGGACCGCCGCCGCCGTCACAGAATCGTCAGCGCGCGCGGCAGAATCGTGAGCCAGCCGGCTGCGGGATACGCGCCGGCATCGAGTGGCGACGGTCGCCATCGAGTCGGCGGATCGGCGCCGCGGCGGCGACCGGGCGCCGTCGCCGTCACCGCTGCCGGCGACGTCGGCGTCTACTTGCCGGCGCCCGAGGCCAGCGTCGCCTTCCAGTCGCCCAGGAAGTCGAGGCGCTTCTTCGGATCGAGGTACGTCGACGATCTCGGAGCTCACCGGGATCGGCTTGACGTGTTGCGATCCGAGCTGCTTGTTGCAGCGACGCCGCCGTGTATTCGGCGTCGACGTCGTTGCGGATCGCGAACAGCTCGACGTCGCTGCCGATCAGCTTCTGGCCGCGCTGCGACAGGATGTAGTCGGTCCAGAGCTTCGCGGCGTTGGGGTTCTTCGCCTTCTTGCCGATGAACATCACGCGCGAGAGCACGAGCGTGTAGTCCTTCGGCAGCACGACGCCCAGCGCCGGATCCTTCTTCGCGCGCACGAGCGCGTAGGAGCCCAGCACGTTGTAGCCCAGCAGGTGCTCGCCCGAGGAGACCTTCTCCAGCATGTTGCCGGTGCTCGAGTAGACGCGGTAGCTCGACGCGCCGAATCCCTTCTCGAGCTCCTTCATGCCGGGGAAGTACTTGGCGTCCTGCACGACGAACATGAAGCCGACGCCGCTCTTCTCGATGTCGTAGGTCGTGACCTTGCCCTTGAACTTGTCGGTCTTGGTGTTGATCAGCTTCGCGAACGCCGCATGGTCCTGCGGCACTTCGTCGGCCGTCACGAGGCGCTTGTTGTAGATGAACACGGCCGGCTCGTAGGTCGTGCCGTAGGCCTCGTTCTTGTAGACCGCCCAGGCCGGAAGCTTTGCCGGCCTCGGGCGACGTGTAGGCCATCGCCTTGCCCTCGTCGACGAGCTTCACCTGCAGGTCCATCGCCGAGCTCCACATCACGTCGGCCGAGCCCTGGCCGGACGCGGCTTCGGCGATGAAGCGGTTGTACATCTCGGTCGAGTTCATGTCGTTGTACTCGACCTTGATGTCGGGATAGAGCGCGTTGAAATCCTTGACCAGCGGCTGCGCGGCCTTCGTGTCGAGCGCGCTGTAGATGACGACCTTGCCTTCCTTCTTGGCGGCGGCGATCGTTTGCGCGTAATCCGCCGGATAGCCGGCCGGCGGCGTTTGCGCAAGCGCGGGCGTGGCGATCGAGGCAAGGGCAATCACGGCGAGACGTAGCAACATGCAATCCTCCGGGAAGGGTGCGCTCGCGTTTGGCCCGCCCGCCCGGCCTTCGGGCGTTGATGCGGACGAGCGTGCAGCGGCCTATTCTATGCGGAAATCCGTCGCGGACGCGAACTCCGTTCGTTACCGCGTCCGCCGCTTCGATCGGATTTGTGCCGCTGGCAGCACGCTGCGAAAATGGAGACCGGATCGATCACGCGGGCAAGTGTCAATGGCTGACGTCAATCTGCAGGATTGGATCGGCCGCACCGAGTGCGCACGCGGACCATGTGACCGCGACGCCGGTCGCAGCGCTGGCCGCGACGCTCGACCGCGACGACCCGGCGCCGCGGCGCCGGCGACGCGCTGCCGCCGCTGTGGCACTGGCTCTACTTCCTGCCGCTGCACCGGCAGAGCGAAGCTCGGCCCCGACGGCCACGCGAGGCGCGGCGGCTTCCTGCCGCCGGTGCCGCTGCCGCGCCGCATGTGGGCGGGCGGGCGGCTCGCGTTCGCGCCAGCCGCTGCGCGTCGGCGACGCGATCGACGCGCACCTCGCGCATCGCCGACGTCGACGACAAGCAGGGCGCGCAGCGGGCCGCTCGTCTTCGTCACCGTGCGCCACGAGATCGCCGACGCGCGGCGGCGTCGCCGTCGTCGAGGAGCACGACATCGTCTATCGCGACGACGCCGCGCGCCGGGCGAGCGCGCCGATCGCCGCAGCCGGCGCCGGCCGACGCCGCGTTCGCGCGCGAGATCGTGCCCGACGACGTGCTGCTGTTTCGCTATTCGGCGCTGACCTTCAACGGCCACCGCATCCACTACGACCGCCGCTACGTCACCGAGGTCGAGGGCTATCCGGGGCTGGTCGTGCACGGCCCGCTGATCGCGACGCTGCTGCTCGACCTGCTGCGCCGCGAGCAGCCGCGACGCGACGGTCGCGCGCTTCGAGTTTCGCGCGCGTGCGCCCGCTGTTCGACATCGCACCCGTTCACGCGTCTGCGGCCGGCCCGACGGCGAGCGGCGCGTCGCGCTCTGGGCGCGCGACCACGAGGGCGCGCTGGCGATGGAGGCGACGGCGCCGAGATCGCCTGACGCTCGGCGAATCGGAGACCGTCCATGCTCGAACCGCGCCCGATCGCATCCAGGACATCCGCGACGCGGTGCGCGCGCTCTGCGCGCAGTTTCCCGACGAGTACCTCCGCAAGATCGACGAGCGCGCGCGGCTATCCGGAGGCGTTCGTCGACGCGCTGACCAAGGCCGGCTGGCTCGCCGCGCTGATCCCGCAGGAATACGGCGGCTCGGGCCTCGGCCTGACCGAGGCGTCGGTGATCATGGAGGAGATCAACCGCAGCGGCGGCAACGCCGGCGCCTGCCACGGCCAGATGTACAACATGGGCACGCTGCTGCGCCACGGCTCGCGAGGCGCAGAAGCGCGCGCTACCTGCCGAAGATCGCGAGCGGCGAGCTGCGGCTGCAGTCGATGGGCGTGACCGAGCCGACCACCGGCACCGACACGACGAAGATCAAGACCACCGCGGTGCAGCAAGGGCGACCGCTACGTCGTCAACGGCCAGAAGGTCTGGATCTCGCGCGTCCAGCATTCGCGACCTGATGATCCTGCTCGCGCGCACGACGCCGCTCGCCGAGGTGAAGAAGAAGTCCGAGGGCATGTCGATCTTCATCGTCGACCTGCGCGAGGCGATCGGCAAGCGGCATGACGGTGCGGCCGATCGCCAACATGGTCAACCACGAGACCAACGAGCTCTTCTTCGACAACCTCGAGATCCCGGCCGAGAACCTGATCGGCGAGGAAGGCAAGGGCTTCAAGTACATCCTCGACGGGCTCAACGCCGAGCGCACGCTGATCGCCGCCGAGTGCATCGGCGACGGCTACTGGTTCATCGACAAGGTCGACGAAGTACGCGAAGCGAGCGCGTCGTGTTCGGCCGGCCGATCGGCCAGAACCAGGGCGTGCAGTTCCCGATCGCCGAGGCCTACATCGAGGTCGAGGCGGCCAACCTGATGCGCTTCGAGGCCTGCGCGCTGTTCGACGCGCACGAGCCCTGCGGCGCCGAGGCCAACATGGCGAAGTACCTCGCCGCCAAGGCGTCGTGGGAGGCGGCCAACGCCTGCCTGCAGTTCCACGGCGGCTTCGGCTTCGCCTGCGAATACGACGTCGAGCGCAAGTTCCGCGAGACGCGGCTCTACCAGGTGGCGCCGATCTCGACCAACCTGATCCTCTCCTACGTCGCCGAGCACGTGCTCGGCCTGCCGCGCTCGTTCTGAGCTCGACCCGATGCGCCCGCTCGATGGCATCACCGTCGTCACGCTCGAGCACGCGATCGCGGCGCCGTTCTGCACGCGCCAGCTCGCCGACCTCGGCGCGCGCGTCATCAAGATCGAGCGGCCGGGCGTCGGCGACTTCGCGCGCGGCTACGACGAGCGCGTGCAGCGGCCTGGCCTCGCACTTCGTCTGGACCAACCGCTCGCAAGGAAAGCCTGACGCTCGACGTCAAGCACGCCGACGCGCGCCGAGATCCTCGCGCGCGCTGCTCGGCGCAGCGCCGACGTGCTGGTGCAGAACCTCGCGCCCGGCGCGGCGGCGCGCCTCGGGCCTGTCGTACGAGGCGCTGCACGCGACGCCACCCGCGCCTGATCGTCTGCGACATCTCGGGCTACGGCGAGCCGACGGGCCCGTATCGCGACAAGAAGGCCTACGACCTGCTGATCCAGAGCGAATCGGGCTTCCTGTCGATCACCGGCACGCCGGACGAGCCGGCGAAGGCCGGCTGCTCGATCGCCGACATCGCCGCCGGCATGTACGCCTACACGCAACATCCTCGCGGCGCTGATCGAGCGCGGCCGGACCGGCGCGGGCTGCGCGCATCGACGTGTCGATGCTCGAGAGCATGGTCGAGTGGATGAGCTATCCGCTCTACTACGCGTTCGACGGCGCGGCGCCGCCGCCGCGCGCCGGCGCCGCGCACGCGACGATCTATCCCTACGGGCCGTTTCCCGCCGGCGACGGCAAGATCGTGATGCTCGGCCTGCAGAACGAGCGCGAGTGGGCGGTGTTCTGCGAGCGACGTGCTCGAGCAGCCCGGCGCTCGCCGACCGACCCGCGCTTCGCCGTCGAACGCGCGCGCGCACGGCAGCGCGCGACGCGCTGCGCGCGATCATCGTCGACGCGTTCGCGGCCGCTCAGCGCCGAGCAGGTCGATCGCGCGCCTCGACGCGGCGCAGATCGCCAACGCGCGCATGAACGACATGCACGACGTCTGGGCGCATCCGCAGCTCGCGGCGCGCGAGCGCTGGGTCGAGGTCGACACGCCCGCGGGCGCGGTGCCGGCGCTGCTGCCGCCGGGCGCTGCCGACGCCGTACGAGCCGCGCATGGACGCGGTGCCCGCGCTCGGCGCAGCACACCGACGCGATCCTGCGCGAGCTGGGGATCGGCGAGGACGCGATTGCGCGCCTGCGTACCGAGAACGCGATCTAGCCGCCGGTCCTCTTTTCGATCACCAGCATTCGCTGCCCGCAGACGTCGCCGATGTCTTCTACGAGGTCGAAGCCTTCGCTTGCGATCAGCGAGGGGATCGTGGAGTTGCCGCGCAACCGGCGCGGCGTCCCGCTTCGTACGAACTTTCGCGCGAAGAGCGAAAGTTCGCCTCGAGCTTTTCGCGGTGGATTAGCTCGCGCAAAGTATCGTGCGAGCGAAACGAGCGAAACTTTGCGCGAAAGGAGTGGTCGGGGTGAGAGGATTCGAACCTCCGGCCTCTACGTCCCGAACGTAGCGCTCTACCAGGCTAAGCTACACCCCGAATCCGGAAGATGATGTGCCTGCGGCGCCCGGGATCAGTACGTGCGCTGCGCCGCGAAAGTCGACAATTGTAGCAGAGTCGACGCGGCCGCCGAGGGCGGGAGACCGGCGAGACATGCGGCGGCCGCGTCGCTTTCGCCCTGCGCGCGCTCGCGCGCATAGGCGAGCGCGCCGGCGCGGTGCAGCGCCGCTACGACGGGTGCGAAATCGGTCAATCCGCCTCCGGCAATCGCGTGCCTGATCACGCCCGCTTCGTCCGGAGTGCCTACCGCGAGCGCGCGAATGAGCGGCAGCGTCATCTTGCCTTCCGCGAGATCGTCACCGAGGTTCTTGCCGATGGCGGCGGCGTCACCGGAGTAGTCGAGCACGTCGTCCATGATCTGGAACGCCGTCCCGAGATGCATCCCGTAGCGCGCGAGCGCGTTCTCGAGCGCAGCGGGCGCCTCGCCCAGCACGGCGCCGAGCCGGCCCGCGGCCTCGAACAGCTTGGCAGTCTTGCGTTCGATGACGCCGAAATAGGCGCTCTCGTCGAGCGCCACGTCGCCGGCATGCATCAATTGCAACACCTCGCCTTCGGCGATCAGGTTCGTCGCGTCGGAGACAATCTCGAGGACGCGCATCCGGTTCACGCCGACGATCAGCTGGAACGCGCGCGAATAGAGAAAATCGCCAACCAGCACCGACGCGGGATTGCCGAATTCGGCATTCGCAGTCGCGTGGCCCCGGCGCAGCTGCGACTCGTCGACGACGTCGTCGTGCAGCAGCGTTGCGGTGTGAATCATTTCGATCGAAGCCGCCAGCGTGTGATGGTCGCGGCCTGCGTAGCCACAAGCCTGCGCCGCGAGCAGCAGCAACGCGGGGCGCAGCCGCTTGCCGCCGCCACCGATGATGTAATCGGCGACCCTTCTGATCAGCACGACGTCCGAGTCCAGGCTTTCGCGCAGCACCCGGTCGACGGCGGCAATGTCCGCACCGATGGCGGCAGTCAGGAAACCGATGGACACGTGGGCGCCTGCGCGATTGGACCGAGGAAACGGGAACGGATGGGCCGGGCGCGGACCCAATCGAGGGACATCGGCGGCAGCGGGGCATTCTACCGGACTTCGAGTACCCGCCTCTCCCGCGACCGAACGGCTGCGACGCAGCGCGGGAGCACTTGCCGTCGCCGCCGGAAAGACGTTATAATCCAAAGCTTTCCACGCGGCAGAGGTCGTCGAACCCGACCATGCGCGCACGCCTTCGGAGCATCGGCTTTTCGGGGCAGACAACAGGAGTTTCACTCATGTACGCGGTCGTAAAAACCGGCGGCAAGCAATACAAGGTTGCCCCCGGCGAAAAACTCAAGGTAGAACAGATACCGGCGGACGTGGGCGCGGAAGTGATTCTGGATCAGGTGTTGATGGTCGGCGAAGGCGAAAGCGTTCGACTGGGCCAGCCCACCGTCGCGGGCGCGACGGTGAAGGCCACCGTCGTCGCGCACGGCCGCGGCGAAAAGATCCGGATCTTCAAGATGCGCCGGCGCAAGCATTATCAAAAGCATCAAGGGCATCGGCAGAATTACACCGAGCTCAAGATCGACGCGATCGTCGGCTGAAGGAGCGCAACCATGGCACACAAGAAAGCAGGCGGCAGTTCGCGCAACGGCCGCGACTCGGAGTCGAAGCGCCTCGGCATCAAGGTCTACGGCGGCGAAGCGATTCGCGCCGGCGGCATCATCGTCCGGCAGCGCGGCACGCGGATTCATCCGGGCGTGAATGTCGGCGTCGGCAAGGACCACACGCTGTTCGCGCTCGTCGACGGCAAGGTGAACTATGGCGTCAAGGGTGCCCTGCAGCACCGGTACGCGAACGTGGTAGAGGAAGCGACAGCTCAGGAAAAGGCGTAGCGCCGCGCCGCGCGAATCGCCCGGAACAACCCCGCCGGCCCGCGCCGCGCGGGGTTTTTTATCGCCGTTCGATCCACCACAGCATCGCCGCCGCCAGCGCCGTGAACGCGGCGAGCGGAAACACCGCGGAGAACAGCGGCGGCCAGTCGTTCAGTACCCCGAGATTCGAGAACAGCCTGCCGAGCAGGAAGAACGCGAGGCCGATCATCGTGCCGATGAAGATCCGGAATCCGAGCCCGCCCTGGCGGCGCTGGAAATGCGCGAACGGCAGCGCGAGCACCATCATCACCAGTACGGCCAGCGGATAGAACAGCTTGTTCCAGAATGCGATCTCGAACCGCGACGTCTTCTGCGCATTGTTCCCGAGCACGCGGATGTTGTCGTACAGCGCCCCGAGCTCGAGCCGTTCGGGCGCGACCTGGTAGACGTTCAGGATCGACGGGCGCAGCACGGTCGTCCACATGTAGGTGGGAGCCGTCGTGACGTGCGTGGCGTTCTCGGCGATTTCGGTCGACTTGACGTTTTCGAGCTTCCATTCGCCATTGCCGACGTAGCTTCCTGACTGGGCCACGCGGACGACCTTCAGCCGCAAGTCGTCGCCGAACTCGTACATGCGCACGCCGTTCAGCGACATGTCGGCGAGCACCGTGCGGATGTTGACGAACGTCAGGTCCTGCTTGAACCAGAAGCCGGATTCGAACTGCTGCGCGACGACGCGCGATCCTTCGCTCGCCGAGCGCACCGTCTGCGCGATGCGCTCTGCCGGCGGCGCGACGTATTCGCCGGCGAGGAACGTCGCGGCGGCCAGCGGAATGCCGACTCGCAGCACCGACCACACGACCTGCGCGAGCGACATGCCCGATGCGCGCATCACCGTGTATTCGGAGTTGGCGACGAGTTGCGCGATCGCGAACAGCGTGCCGATCAGCGCGGCCACCGGAAACAGCTCGTACAGGCGACTCGGCAGGTTCAGCGTCACGAACAGCAGCGCCCGGCTGATCGTATAGTCGCCGCGGCCGACGTCGCCCAGTTCGTGGATCAGGTCGAAGAATGCGAACAGCGCGACCAGTGCGGCGAAAATCAGCAGCGTCGCGAGGAGCACGTCACGCCCGACGTAGCGCCGCAGCGTTTTCATCGGGACGGCATCAGGCGGCGGCGGGAGCCGGATCGCGCGGCGGGCGGGCGAAAAGCCCCGTCACCGATAGCTGGTGACGAAACAGCAGCACGACGACCAGCAGCGCGATTGCATGCGGCAACAGCATTCCGGCCCATAACTCGATCCGGCCCTGCGCAATCAGGCTCTGCACGATGTTGAGGCAATTGCTGTAGAGCATGTACAGGAACGCCGCCGCCACGAGATTGAACGAACGGCCCACGCGCGGGTTGACGTAGGCGAGGGGAACGGCCAGCAGCGTGAGCACGAGCGCCGAAATGGGTACCGAGATGCGCCAGAACAGCTCGGCGCGCTCGATCCGGCCGTCGGCAGCGAGCAGCGCGGGCGTCGGGATCGCCTTGCTCGAGGTGGGGAGCGCTCGGACCTCGTTCGGCTCGATCCGGCGTCCGAGCTTCTCGAACTCGATGATCCGGTAGTCCGAAGAGCCCGGCGTTCCCTGGTAGCGCCGCCCGTGCTCGAGGACGATGAAGCGATCGCCGTTCGGCATGTCCTCGAGCTTGCCGCGGGACGCGACGGTCGTTGCGTCCTGCTTGTCTTCGACCGAATGCAAAAAGACGTTTCGCACCGTGTTGTCGAACGGATTGATGCTTTCGACGAACACGACCAGGTTCGCGCGCGGGAATTCCCGAAACAGCCCCGGCGTGACGAGCGCGATGTCGTCGCGCGACTCCAGCTGTCGCTCGAACTCGTTCTTGCGCTGCTCGGCCCATGGCGAAAGGAACAGCGACAGCGCGACGATCACGACCAGGAACGGGGCGGCAAACAGCAGGATCGGCTTCAGACATCCGACGAGCGACTGACCGGACGTGAACCAGACAATCATCTCGCTGTCGCGATACCAGCGCGAAAGCGTCAGCAGCACCGTCAAAAAGAGCGCCACGGACAGCAGGATATTGAAGTAAAACAGCGCGTTGAAGCCGAGTAACGCGAGGATGCCGTCGGGCGCGATCGCACCGCCCGCAGCGCGGGCGAGGAGCCGCAGCACGAGGTTCGTGAACAGAATGGCGAGGAGGACCAGGAACAGCCCTACCGCCGTCGCCGTCAACTCGCGAATCAAGCTGCGCCGGAAAATCATGACGGCGGGAAAATTTTGACTTTTTTACGGCGATTTGCCGATAATGCGCGAGACTTTGGCCTTGCGGCACAAAAACGCCCGGAACCGGATACCGAGGAGCCCGATGGAATTTACCATAAAAAGCGGAAGCCCCGAGAAGCAGCGCAGCGCTTGCGTCGTCGTGGGGGTTTTCGATAACCGCAAGCTTTCGCTGTCCGCCGAACTGATCGATCGCGCCTCGAATGGCTACATCAGCGAGATCATCCGGCGCGGCGACATGGAAGGTAAGCTGGGTGCGACGCTGCTGCTGCACAGCGTCCGGGGCACGTTGGCCGACAGGGTGCTGCTGATCGGCCTCGGCAAGGAACGGGACTTTCGCGACAAGGAGTTCCGGCAGGCGATCCGCGGCGCCGTCAAGCTGCTCAACGAGACGGGATCGTACGAGGCGGTCCTGTACCTGACCGAGGAAAAGGTCAAGCGGCGCGAGGTGGCGTGGCGTGTCGAGCACGCGGTCATCGTCGCGATGGACGCCGTGTACCGCTTCGAGCAGATGAAGAGCGAACCGACGGAGGTGCGGCGGCCATTGCGCAAGCTGACGCTGTCGGTCCCGCAGCGTTCCGACCTGGGCGCGGGTGAGGCGGCTTCCGCACGCGGCCTCGCGATCGCCCACGGGATGGATCTGGCGAAGGATCTCGGCAACCTGCCGGGCAACGTGTGCACACCGCGCTATCTCGGCGAGCGCGCGCAGGACCTGGGCAAGGAGTTTCCCGACGTCAAGGTGACCGTGATGGAGCGCCCGCAGATCGAGGCGCTCGGCATGGGATCGTTCCTGTCGGTCACCAACGGCAGCGACGAACCGCCGCGGTTCATCGTCCTCGAGTACGAGCAGGCGGTGAAGAAGCAGAAGCCGCTCGTGCTCGTCGGCAAGGGCATTACGTTCGATTCGGGCGGGATCTCGATCAAGCCGTCCGCCGACATGGACCAGATGAAGTACGACATGTGCGGCGCGGCGTCGGTTCTCGGAACGTTTCGCGCGATCGCCGAGCTGCGGGCCAAGATCAATCTGGTGGGATTGATTGCGGCGTGCGAGAACATGCCGTCCGGACGGGCGACGAAACCCGGGGATATCGTGAAGACGATGTCCGGACAGACGATCGAGGTGCTCAACACCGATGCCGAAGGACGTCTGATTCTGGCCGACGCGCTGACGTACGCCGAGCGCTTCGATCCCGAGGCGGTCGTGGACATTGCCACGCTGACCGGCGCCATGGTGATCGCGCTCGGTCACGTCGCCAGCGGCGTGTTCAGCAACAGCGACACGCTGGCGCGGGCGCTGCTCGGCGCCGGCGACGACGCGTACGACCGCGGTTGGCAAATGCCGTTGTGGGACGACTATCAGGAAGGCCTGTCGAGCAACTTCGCCGATTTCGCGAACGTAGCCGGTCGCGCGGGCGGCAGCATCACGGCCGCGTGTTTCCTGTCGCGCTTCACGCACAAATACGATTGGGCGCACATCGACATTGCCGGGATCGCGTGGAAGGACGGCAAGGACAAAGGCGCCACCGGCCGTCCGGTGCCGATGCTCGCGACCTGGGTGCTCGCCAATGAACTGCCCGCCTAGCAGATGACCGCGATCGATTTCTATACGCACGTCGCCGATCCCCTGAGGGACGCGGCGAAGATCGTCGCCAAGGCCTACCGCGCGCATGGCAGCGTGCGGGTGCTGACGCCCGATGCGGCGACGACGGCAGCGCTCGATCGCCTGCTGTGGCACGAGCCGCCGCTGTCGTTCCTGCCGCATTGCAGCCTGCGCAGTCCGATGGCCGCGGAAACGCCGGTCTGGATCGACGACGTCGCTCGAGCACAGCGGGCCCGCGGCGGTGCTGGTGAATCTGCATGCCGAGCCGCCGCCGTTTTTCAGCCGCTTCGAGCGCCTCGCGGAAATTGTCGGCATCGGCGACACGGACATCGTTGCCGGGCGGAACCGTTTCCGCTTTTACCGGGAGCGCGGATACGAGATGCGCATTCACGACCGCTCGCATCGGGATTGAGCTTTTGAGGATCGTCCGGGTGCACGGCCTGCTGACTGACACCTCATCGTCGAGTCGTCATGCCGACCGCGCGTGAGCTCCTTGAACGGGCCGACGCCTTGATGCGGCGCAATCGCAAACGCGGCAAACAGAAGCACGGCGACGTGCCGACGCTCACCGACGCGCTTGGCGTCGACCACGAAGCGACGCTCGCGCCCACGATCATCCTGCCCGAAATCGCGCCGACGGAAGCCGACCCGATTTCACTCGATACGCTGAGCGACGTTCCGGTGCTGACCGACGTGGTCGCCGAACCTCGATTCGATTCGGCTTCGCCGGTGACCCCCGCAGTTGTGCGTGTGGACGATGTCGTTCGCAGTGCGCCGCTGCTGCAGCCTGCCGATCCCCGTGACGCGGCGAAGCCTTTCGCCACGCTGGTCGATGCCTTGGGTCGCGGCGCGATCAGCGTACCGGCAGCCATCGGTGCCGCGTCGGGCACGCTATCGTCGCGCGCGCTGGTCGATGAGGAATTCATTCTCGAAATTCCCCCGGCCCCGGAAGAGGCACCCGTGATTCCCCCGGCAGCCGATGCCCCCGCCACGTCCTTCGCGACAGAGGCGCCGGAGGCGCTCGCACCCGGCAGCGGGGAGTGGGAGGCTCTTGCCGAGGAGCTGCGGATGCAGGTGCTGCAGCGCCTCGACCTGTTCACCGACACCGGATTGCGCGAGCAACTCGGTCAGCGCGTGAAACCGATCGTCGATCGGGCGAGCGCGGAACTGATCGAAACGATCAATCACGAGCTGGGTGAGCTGGTGCGCGGCTACGTCGCCGAAGCGATCGAACGCGAGATCGAGAGCTGGCGCGAGCGGAACACGTAGGGCGTTGTTTTTTCATCGTCGGAAGCGCGCGAGGCGCGGCGGGCCGACGAGGCGCTTGCAGTTCAACGCGAGGCTCGTGCTAGACTCTCGTCGAATGAACTTTGGCCGCTCCGTCGCGTTGCATCCGTCGCCCGCCGGCGAGGCATGGCGCGTCTACGTCTATTTTTGCGTGAGGATAAACGCCGAGGGCCGTACGCGACCGTAACAGCAGCACGGAACAAACATCGGATCGGGCGGCCCTTCAGGGCCGCCCGATTTGTTTTGGGGCAACCAACAGGAGATCGTCATGATCATCGTCATGCACCCCGACGCCGGCGACGCCGAGATTGCGGCCGTCGAAGCGAAGATTCGATCGCACGGGCTCGACGTTCACATTTCGCGCGGCACCGAGCGCACGCTGATCGGCGCGATCGGCGACGAGCGCAAGCTCGATCCCGAAATGTTCGACCCGCTGCCGGGTGTCGAACGCTCGCTGCACATTCTGAAGCCGTACAAGCTCGTCGCCCGCGAGTGGCACAAGGCGAGCACCGTCGTCGACGTGCGCGGCGCGCGCATCGGCGGAAGCGATGTGCAGGTGATCGCCGGCCCGTGCTCGGTCGAAACGGTGCCGCAAATGGAAGCGGCGGCGGCAGGGGTCGCGGCGGCGGGCGCGCGGTTGATGCGCGGCGGCGCATTCAAGCCTCGCACCAGTCCGTACGCGTTCCAGGGCAAGGGCGTAGAAGGCCTGTCGATGCTGAAAAATGCCGCGTCGCGAAGCGGGTTGCCGATCGTCACCGAGCTGATGGACGTTCGAATGCTGGACACGTTTCTCGAACATGACGTCGACGTGATCCAGATCGGCACGCGCAACATGCAGAATTTCGATTTGCTCAAGGAAGTGGGAAAAGTCGACGTACCGGTCATTCTGAAGCGCGGCATGAGCGCGACGATCAGCGAATGGCTGATGGCGGCCGAGTACATCGCCGCCGGCGGCAACCACCGGATCATGCTGTGCGAGCGCGGCATTCGCACGTTCGAAACCGCGTATCGCAACGTGCTGGATGTGACCGCCGTAGCCGTGCTGAAGAAGGAAACGCACCTGCCGGTGATCGTCGATCCGTCGCATGCCGGCGGCAAGGCGTGGATGGTGCCGGCGCTTTCGTGCGCCGCGATTGCCGCCGGCGCCGACGCGCTGCTGATCGAGGTTCATCCATGCCCCGCGGAAGCGTGGTGCGATGCGGACCAGGCGCTGTCGATCGAGGAATTCACCGCATTGATGCAGCGCCTCGGCGCATTGACGCAGGCGATCGGCCGCTCGCTCGCGCCGCCGCTCGACGCGATGCAGAACGAGCCTGCGCTCGCCGTGTAACATTCGCAGCCTTGCCTGCCCGCGACCGGCTCCGACGACATGGAACTTGCGAAAAGCTTCGAGCCTCACGCCATCGAAGCGAAGTGGTACCCGCTGTGGGAGGCGCGCGGCTATTTCAAGCCGGGCTATGCGCCGGGCGCGGCGCCGTATTGCATCCACCTGCCGCCACCGAATGTCACGGGAACGCTGCACATGGGCCACGCGTTCCAGCACACGCTGATGGACGTGCTGATCCGCTATCACCGGATGCGCGGCTTCAACACGTTGTGGCAAGTCGGAACGGATCACGCCGGTATCGCGACGCAGATCGTCGTGGAGCAGCAGCTCAAGGCGGAAGGCCGGACTCGGCACGATCTCGGACGCGATGCATTCGTCGCGCGCGTCTGGCAATGGAAAGAGGAATCCGGCTCGACGATCACCAACCAGATGCGGCGTCTCGGCGCGGCAGCCGACTGGACACGCGAGCGGTTCACGATGGACGAGGGACTGTCCACGGCGGTCCGCGAGACGTTCGTGCGTTTGCATGAGGACGGGCTCATCTATCGCGGCAAGCGGCTCGTCAACTGGGATCCGAAGCTGCAAACCGCCGTGTCGGATCTCGAGGTCGACAGCGAGGAAGAGCAGGGGAAGATCTGGGAGCTGCGCTATCCGTTGACCGATGGTTCAGGCTCGCTCGTCGTCGCGACGACGCGCCCCGAAACGATGCTCGGCGATACCGCCGTTGCCGTGCATCCCGACGACGAGCGTTACCGCGCGTATATCGGCAAGCGCGTACGGCTTCCGCTCGCCGGACGCGACATTCCGGTAATTGCGGATAGCTACGTCGATCGAGAATTCGGCACCGGCGTCGTGAAGATCACTCCGGCGCACGATTTCAACGATTGGCTCGTCGGCCAGCGTCATCAGCTGCAGGTGCTGCCGATCCTCAATCTCGACGCGACGCTCAACGACAACGCACCGGCGAAGTACCGCGGGCTCGATCGCTACGCGGCGCGCAAGGCGGTGCTCGCGGATCTTCAGGCCGCCGGACTCGTCGTCTCGGAAAAATCGCACCGGATGATCGTGCCGCGGTGCGGGCGCACCGGCGAAATCGTCGAGCCGATGCTGACTGACCAGTGGTACGTCGCGATGCAGACACCCGCACCCGCAACGCATCCGTTGTGGCCGGGCAAGTCGATCCAGCAACTGTGCCTCGATGCGGTGAGCGAAGCGGGCATCATCGATCCGCAAACCCGCGAGCGCGGCCGCGTGCGCTTCGTTCCCGGCGAGTGGATCTCGACGTATCGGCACTGGATCGACAACATCCAGGACTGGTGCATCTCACGCCAGTTGTGGTGGGGGCACCAGATTCCCGCGTGGTACGACGAAGCAGGAAATGTCTACGTCGCGCGGACCGAAGAGCGACGCGCGCGCGCAGGCGACGCAGAAGCTCGGTCGCGCGCCGGCGTCGTTCCGGCGGGACGACGACGTGCTCGACACGTGGTTCTCGTCGGCGCTGTGGTGTCATTCGACGCTCGGCTGGCCGTCGGATACGCGCGAGCTGCGCACGTTCCTGCCGTCGTCCGCGCTGGTCACCGGCTTCGACATCATCTTCTTCTGGGTCGCCCGGATGATCATGACGACGACGCTCTTCACCGGCAAGGTGCCGTTTCGCGATGTCTACATCAACGCGCTGGTCCGCGACGAAGAGGGCCAGAAGATGTCGAAATCGAAGGGCAACGTGCTCGACCCGATCGACCTGATCGATGGCGTCGATCTCGAAACGCTGGTCGCCAAGCGAACGTCGAACCTGCTCGATCCGCGCCAGGCGGACGCGATCGCCAGGCGAACGCGCAAGCAGTTTCCGAACGGCATTCCGTCCTTTGGCGCCGACGCGCTGCGATTCACGTTCGCGTCGCTTGCGACGTTCAACCGCACGCTGAACTTCGACCTCAACCGCTGCGACGGCTACCGCAATTTCTGCAACAAGCTGTGGAACGCGACGCGCTTCGTGCTGATGAACGCCGACGGCAAGGATGTCGGCCAGGACGAGTCGCTGCCGCGCACGCACACGTTCGTCGACCGCTGGCTGTTGGGGCGGCTGCAGCATGCGAAGCATGACATCGCGCAGCATCTGGACGCTTATCGCTTCGATCTCGCCGCGAAGGCGCTGTACGAGTTCGTCTGGGACGAGTATTGCGACTGGTACGTCGAGCTCGCGAAGGTCCAGCTGGCGCATGCGGATGCCGCAGGCGATTCCGCCGCGGCGCGCGGGACACGGTTCATGCTGGTGCGCGAGCTCGAGGCGACGCTGCGGCTCGCGCACCCGTTCATGCCGTTCATCACCGAGGAGCTGTGGCAGATCGTCGCGCCGCTGGCGGGAAAATCCGGCGACACCATTTCATTGCAGCCGTTTCCGCAGGCGAACTTCGACCGCGTCGACGCGCGCGCCGACGCGCAAATGGCGCTGCTCAAGGACCTGGTCAATGCGTGCCGCGCGCTGCGCGGCGAGATGGGCCTGTCGCCCGCGCAGAAAGTCCCGCTGATCGCGACCGGCGACCGCGCGATGCTGACGGAATTCGCGCCGTACCTCGCGCCGCTTGCGCGGCTGTCCGACGTGCGGATCGTCGATGACCTGCCCGCGGGCGACGCGCCCGTGCAGATCGTCGGCGAGTACCGGCTGATGCTGCATATCGAAATCGATGTTGCGGCGGAGCGCGAGAGGATCGCGAAGGACATCGCGCGACACGAGGGCGAGATTGCGAAAGCGAGCGCCAAGCTCGCCAACGAGGGGTTCGTCGCTCGCGCACCGGGTGCCGTCGTCGAGCAGGAGCGCACGCGCCTTGCCGGGTTCGCCGCCACGCTCGAAAAGCTGCGCGAGCAGTACACGCGGCTCGGCGGTTGACGGCGAGAGTTTCGCGCCGCCGGGAGCGCGAATAATCCGCGCGAAAACGGCGCGGCATCGGTGCCGCGGACGGCGATATACTCACCGTTCCGCGACGTTCAATCGGAAGTCTCAACCGGGCCCGGACGAGATCGCGGCTACCCGCAACGGCGGTATCCGGGCCCTGCAACTGGAGGACGACATGGCGATACGCATTGGTGACGAAGCGCCCGATTTCACGGCCGAAACGACCGACGGGCAGATCCGATTTCACGACTGGATCGGCGATAAGTGGGCGATCCTGTTTTCGCATCCGAAGGATTTCACGCCGGTGTGCACGACGGAGCTCGGCTACATGGCGAAGCTCAAGCCGGAATTCGACAAGCGCGGCACGAAGATCATCGGACTCAGCATCGATCCGGTCAGCGATCACAAGTCCTGGGCGAAGGACATCCAGGAGACGCAGGGGACGGCGGTCAATTACCCGATGATCGGCGACTCGGATCTCGTGGTCGCGAAGCTCTACGACATGATTCATCCGAATGCGAGCGGCGGCAAACGGACGGCGGTCGACAATGCAACCGTACGGTCGGTCTTCATCATCGGGCCCGACAAGAAGATCAAGGCGATGCTCGTCTACCCGATGAGCGCCGGGCGCAATTTCGACGAAGTGCTGCGCCTGCTCGACGCGCTCCAGATGAACGCCAAGCACGCGGTGGCTACACCCGTGAACTGGAAGCCGGGCGAGGACGTGGTCATTCCGACGTCGGTGTCGGACGAGGATGCGAAGAAGAAGTACCCGCAGGGATTCAAGACCCACAAGCCCTACCTGCGCACGGTGTCGCTGTCCAAGTAGTCGGGTTCGCACGCAAGCACAGGGCGCCCGCGCGGCGCCCTGTTCCGGTCGGGCTGCGCGCGTTTGACCCTGCCACGGGAATCGTGGACACTTGACCGCCGCGATTCAACGCTTCCCTCGTCAGGGCCAACGCGCCATGGCCGCCAAAGGAATCCTGCTGAAGGTTTCTGCGCATGAGTAGCCCGTTGCCCAAGCGGGCCACGGTGGCCACGCTCGACGACGACGCCTGGGAAGACCTGCTCAGTTTCATCGAGGAGCGGCGCGTCATTCCGATCATCGGCCCGGAGCTCCTCCAGGTCGAAACCGACGCCGGTCCGCGCCTGCTCTACGACTGGGTTGCCGAAAAGCTGGCCGTGCGGCTCAACGTCGACACCACCGAGCTGCCGCAACCCCATACGCTGAACGACGTCGTCTGCTGGTACCTGGCGTCGAGGGGGCGCCGCGAGGAAGCCTATACGCGCGTGCGCAGCATCCTCCGCGACGCGAATTTCGCACCACCGCTCGCGTTGCGCCAGCTCGCGCAGATCACCGATTTCGATCTTTTCGTCACGACGACGTTTGATCCGCTGCTCGAACAGGCGATCAACCTCGAGCGATTCCAGGGCGCTCAATCGACCGACGTCGTCGCTTACGCGCCGAACCGCGTCGTCGATCTTCCCAGCGAACGCGAAAAGCTGCAGCGCCCGGTTGTCTACCACCTGCTCGGCCGGCTGTCGGCGTCGCCGACCTACGTCATTTCGGACGAGGACACGCTCGAATTCATTTGCGCGCTGCAAAGCGAGCACCTGACGCCCGAGCGGCTGTTCCACGAGCTCGAGCACAACCATCTGCTGTTCATCGGCAGCAGCTTCACCAACTGGCTCGCGCGGCTGTTCCTGCGGATGGCCAAGCGGCATCGCCTCTCCGATCCTCGCGACGTGGGCGAAGTGCTCGCCGACAACCATTCGGGGAACGACGGACGGCTGATGAATTTCCTGCAGCAGGTCAGCGTGCGGACCCGCGTCTACACCGGCGGCGCGAAGTTCGTCGACGAGTTGCATCGCCGCTGGACGACGCGCCAGAAACCGGCCCAGGTGATCGAGCTGAACGTTGCACAGCGCTTCCTGCCTCCCGAGCGCGAGATGCCGGACAACGCGATTTTCATCAGCTATGCGCGCGAGGACCTTGCCGCCGTGCAGAAGCTGAAAGCGGGACTCGACGCGGCGGGCATCACGACGTGGTTCGACCTCGACCGGCTCGAGGGCGGCGACGATTACGATCGCAAGATCCAGCGCAACATCGCGCGCTGTTCATACTTCGTGCCGGTCGTTTCGACGACGACGCAGCGCCGCCTCGAAGGCTATTTCCGCCGCGAATGGAGTTACGCGATCGACCGCTCGCGCAATATCGCCGAGGGTGCGCTGTTCATCCTGCCCGTGTGCATCGACGACACGAACGTCGCTACGGCGCACGTCCCCGACAAGTTCAAGGCGCTGAACTTCACGCGTCTTCTCGGGGGCGAAGTGTCGCCGGAGTTTCAGCGCCGGCTGCAGGATTTCCTCTCGGCACGCCATGGATGACAGCATCGTCCGGCCCGCATCGCCGGACGCATTGACGCAAGAGAGTCCCCCGAGGGCACGCCGCAGACGGAACCCGGCGCGACGCCTGCCACCGGCGACGCCGCGGCGCCGTCGGTCGATGCGCAACACCCGTGGCTCGGCCTCGCCTCGTTCACCGAGGAAACGCGTGCGTACTTCTTCGGCCGCGAAGAGGAGGTGGCGGAGCTCGTCCGGCGCGTCCAGCGCAAGACGTTGACGCTGCTGTTCGGCCAATCGGGACTGGGCAAGACGTCGATCCTGCGCGCCGGCATCGTTCCGCGCCTTCGCGCGGTCGGAACGTGCCCCGTCTACGTGCGCATCGATTATTCGTCCGAGGCGCCGCCGCCGTCCGAGCAGATCAAGCAAGCGATATTCCGCGCGACCGAGCATTCCGGCCAGTGGACCCGCACCGGCGTTGCGGTCGAAGGCGAGTCGCTGTGGGAATTCCTGCATCACCGCGACGACATCCTGCGCGACGCAACCGGCAGGACGGTCATTCCGCTGCTGATCTTCGACCAGTTCGAGGAAATCTTCACCCTCGCGCAGACCGACGATTTCGGACGCAGGCGGGCGGCGGAGTTCGTCGATGATCTCGCGGACCTGGTCGAGAACCGGCCGCCAAAGGCGCTCGAGGCGAAGATCGAGCTGGACGAATCCGCCGCGGAACAATTCGATTTCGCGCGCAGCGACTATCGGATCCTGATCGCGCTGCGCGAGGATTACCTGGCGCATCTCGAGGCGTTCAAGGGCGTGATGCCCTCGATCACCCAGAATCGGATGCGGCTTGCGCGCATGACGGGTGAGCAGGCGCTGTCGGCCGTCATGAAACCGGGCGGCAAGCTCGTTTCGCAGGAGGTCGCGGAGTCGATCGTCCGGTTCATCGCCGGCGGCTCCGAACTGCGCAATGCCGAGGTCGAGCCGTCGCTCTTAAGCCTCATCTGCCGCGAGCTCAACAACACGCGCATCGCGCAGGGCCGGAACGAAATCTCCGCCGATCTCCTTGCAGGATCCCACGACACGATCCTGTCGGAATTCTACGAGCGCGCGCTGGCGGATCAGCCGCCGCCGGTGCGGCACTTCATCGAAGACGCGCTGCTGACGGAATCGGGCTTCCGCGAAAGCATCGCCGAGGAACGGGTGCGCAAGGCGTTCGCGGCGATGGGCGCCGCGCCTGACGCGCTCGCAAAGCTCGTCGACCGACGGCTGCTGCGCATCGAGGAGCGGCTCGATTTGCGTCGCGTGGAGCTGACGCACGACGTCCTGTGCAGCGTCGTGCGCGCCAGCCGCGACCTGCGGCACGAGCGCGAAGCGCGCGACGAAGCCGAGCGGAAGCTTGCCGAGCAACGCGCGCGCGAGCAGGCAACGCGCAAGGCGCTCGTTCGCGCGCGGCAGATCGCCGCCGTGTGTGCGGTGCTCGCGGTCGGCGCGATCGCGAGCGCGATCTTCGGCTACGAAAGCGCGCAGCGCGCGCAGCGCGCCGAGGCGCTGGCGCAGCAGACGCGGACGCTGGCCGAGAGTGCGCGCGGCGAAGCGGAGAAGTTGATCGTCTACCTGCTCGACGATTTCTATCTCGAGCTCGAGCCCGTCGGCCGGCTCGACATCGTGGCGGCGCTGGCCAAGCGCGCCGTCGACTATTACGCCGCGCTGCCGGCTGCGCTGCGCACCGCCGAGACGGACCGCAACCGTGCGCTCGCGCTGGTGCGCTACGGCGCCGCGCTGCGCAACCAGTCGAGGCTCGACGAGAGCCAGAAGGCCCTGTCCGACGCGGTCGACGTCCTGAGCAGGCTGCGGAGCCAGGGCGATCGATCCGAAACGACCGCGATCGGGCTGGGCCTGGGGCTGACCTCGCAGGCTCGCCTGGCGGCCAGCCAGAACAGGCTCCCGGAAGAGATCGATCTCGCGCAGCGCGCCGTGGACGTGCTGAAGCCGCTGATGGCTGCTCCGTCGCCGTCGGTTCCGCTGCGGCGAGCCTACGGCCTCGCGACCACCAATGTTGGCTTCGCGCAGGGCGTTGCCGGCGAGCACGAGGCGGCAGTCAAGACGTTGCAGGAGGCGCGCGACGCGTATCGCAGCATCGACGAACTCAAGCTCGACGACCTGCCCGCGGCGACGGGGTACGCGGAAGCGTCCGCGTGGCAAATCTCCGCACTCCAAAATCTCGGCCGGTTCGACCAGTTGAGGCAGGTTGGCGATGCCGCCCTCAAGGTGACTCGCCAGGTGCTGGCAAGGCGCCCCGGCGACATGTCGGCATTGCGCGCCGAGGCCCTCATAGTCGACTCGCTTGCAGGTACCGAGTGGACCGACCTGCACATGCGCAAGGCCTTGACGCTGGGTCGGCAGGATGCGGGCGATTGGGAAGTGATCGTCAGGCTCGATCCGAGCAACCAGATTGCCTGGAACAATCTGGTGAACGCGCGGCTCGGAATGACCGGCATGTTGCTGACGGTAGGAGAGGTCCGCGAAGCCCGCGAGCAGGCGCATGCGGCGCTCGGCGTGGAGACGCGCGTCAAGGAATCCGGCATGATCGGTACCGTGCTGTCGCTTACGGCCGGCTACCTCGCGCGGCTCGAAGCCGATTCCGGCGACCGGAAGGCGGCGGCGGCGGCGCTGGCGTCCAACCAGCGCTTCATCTCCCAGGCGATCCGCTCCATCCCGGAGAACTCTTTCGGCCGCGCTTATCTGCCCGAATTCCTGGGCTATTACGGGTACCCGACGACCGGCCTCGGCTACGGCGCCTATGCGCTCCCGTACGCGGACGGCGACTACGAGGCGGTGCGCAGGATCGCTCGCGCGTCGGTGAAGCGGCTCGAGCAGATCAAGAATCTCACCCCGACACAGGAGGAGCGCAGAAGTGCCACGCTGGAAGCCGCGTACCGGACCGCGGCCGACGCCTCGTATCAACTGAAGGACTACGCGGCAGCTGACGCCGACATTCAGCGCGCGCTCGCGCTTCGCAAGGCGATTCCGACGCGCACGCTATCGGATCAACGTGACGCAGGCGGCCAGGTGGTGCTTGCGGCGATGATCGCTGCCCATCTGGGGCGCGTTGCCGAGGCACGGCGCCTGATCGAGCCCGTGCTCGAATTGCATCGCGGGCTCTACGCGCGAAAGGACAACGAAGATCTCTTTCAGCACGTCGAGTTCGCGCAAGCGCTCTACGCGTCGGCGCTGGCCGGTTCGCCGAGGAGAGCGGCGGAACTCAGGCAGGCGGCGGTGCTCATCGACGGGTTGCCGCCGGCGCTGCGCGCGCTGATCAGCATTGGTCGCGTACGCGCGTCGATCGCCGAGGCGCAGGGGTCCTGATCACGGGCTTCGGCGAGATCCGCTCGCATCTCGATCGCGGGGCCCCGTGGGATGCCTGCGACGCGTTCCGCGACGCGATCGCCGAACGCCCGAACGACGGCGAGCTTCTGTATTGGGGAGCGCTTGCGCATGCGCGGGCAGGGGAACCGCGGCGCGCGCGTGCGTTGCTCGACGAGGCCGAAAAAGCGTTCGCGGATGATCGGTCGCGCGCCGCCGACATCCTCAGCCTGCGGGCGCGCCTCTGGAAGGATGCGTTCCAGCGCGCTCCGGACCGCGCGGACGCGATGCGCGACGCAATGCGGGCGCGCGATGAGTACCTGAAGGCCTACGCGCTCGCGCACGATCCCTACCCCGGCATCAACGCTGCCACGCTCGCATGCCTCCTCGGTGATCGCGGCGCGGCGCGGCGCATCGCCGCCGAGGTCCTCGCGACTCTCGCCCGCGCGGCTGCGTCGCGTTCCGTGTGGGATCTCGCAACCGACGGCGAGGCGCGGCTGCTGCTCGGCGATATCGAGGGCGCGTCGCGGAGCTACGTGGCCGCGCAGGCGCTGGCTTCCGGCAGCGCCGGGACCGTCGCGACGATGCGCCGACAGGTCGCCCTGCTCGCGCGTGCCATTCCGGAAGCGAATGATGTCCTGCGACTCTTGCGCGCGCCCGACGTCGTCGCGTTCGCGGGACATATGGTCGACGCGCCGGATCGCGCGGTGCCGCGATTCCCCGCTTCGCTGGTCCCTGCGGCGCATGCGGCCTTGCGCGACCATGTTGCGCATCTGCATCAGCCGATCGTGTTCACGTCCGCCGCGTGCGGCGCGGACCTGCTGTTCATCGATGCCGCGCTCGAACGGGGGGCCGAGGTCAATGTCGTGCTGCCGTTCGACCGACGTGATTTCATCCGCACCAGCGTCGCCGTCGGCGGCGACGAATGGCTGCGGCGATTCGATGACGCGTTGGCACGCGCAACGCGCGTGATCATGGCCACCGAGGAAAACCACCTCGGCGACGACATCCTGTTCGAGCACGCCGCGAAGCTTGCCGAAGGTTTTGCCATGCTGCGCGCAGCGCAGCTGGAGACAGCGCCGTCGCTGCTCTGCCTGATCGACGCCTCGCTCGGCGGACGCGTGGGCGGGACGCTGACGTCCTATGCGCGCTGGCAGCGAAACGTTGGCGCTCCGCAGGTCATCGATCTGTCCGCGCTACGGAACCAGCCCTCGACCGATGCCGGCGCTTCCGCCGCGCTCGGGGGCGATCCGCCGACCCGGCCTGGCGCGAGCGACGACGCGGCGGCTGTGCCCGGAGCCAACGGCACGCTGATGCCGGGCACTGCGAGCGCTGCGCCCGTGCCGCAGCGCACGCTGAAGACGCTGCTGTTCGCTGATTTCTCCGGCTTCAGCCGCGTGCAGGATGCGTTCGCGCCGCAGTTCCATGAACGCTTCCTGCAGATCGGCGCTGCGCAAATTGCCGCATCGCCGGTGAAACCGCTCGACGCGAAGACCTGGGGCGACGGCCTGTACGTCGTGTTCGAGTCGCCATCGGACGGCGCGGAGTTCGCGCTGCGGTTTCTCGAGCGAACGCTCGAAGTCGACTGGACCGCGGCGGGGCTCTCCGCGACGAACCGGATCCGGATTGCACTTCATGCGGGTCCCGTCTTTCGCGGTTTCGATCCGGTGATGGGGCGCAACGATTACTTCGGATCGAGCGTGACCCGGGCGGCGCGGATCGAGCCGGTGACATTGCCCGGTACCGTGTATGCAAGCGAGGCGTACGCGGCGACGCTGGCCGCGTCCGGGCAGCGCGATTACGCGCTCGAATACATCGGCAGGCTGCCGCTGGCCAAAGGGTACGGCGAGTCGCGGATCTACCGGCTGGACCGTCGGTGACGGCGCTGTCGGTGCCGGGCTCCAGAATGCTGGTGGTGGACTTCGGAGTTAGCCGCGGACTGACATCCGCGTCCGCGAACTGGACGGTGTTTTCCGGCATCACCGTGCTTGTCGCCAAGCTATTTTGATGCCGATCGCAGCAGGCCGCACGTTTCGCGCACTCCGCCATCGGAATTTCCGGCTGTTCTTCACCGGCCAGGGATTGTCGCTGATCGGCACCTGGCTCCAGCAAGTTGCGATGAGCTGGCTTACCTACCGGCTCACCGGTTCGGCGTGGCTGCTCGGCGTGGTCGCGTTCTGCGCCAACGTCGGCATCCTGCTGTTCAGCAATGTCGCGGGTGTGCTCGCCGATCGGATCGACCGTCGTCGCGGCTTGCTGGCGACCCAGTCGCTGATGCTCGCGCAAGCGGTGGTGCTTGCCGTGCTCGTGGCGTTCGGCTGGATCCAGACGTGGCATCTGATCGTGCTCGCATTATGGCTGGGCACCTGTTCGGCGTTCGATCTGCCGCTGCGCCAGTCGATGTACGTGCACTTCATCGCCGATCGTGGCGATCTCGCGAATGCGATTGCGCTGAATTCGATGCTCGTCAACACGGCACGGGTCGTCGGTCCCGGCGGTCGCCGGATTGTTGCTGGCGCTGACCGGCGAAGCCGTCTGCTTCGCGCTGAATGCGCTGTCGTTCCTGGCCGTTATCGTCGCGATCCTGAAGATTCACTGGCCCGCGGACATCCGTCCGGGCGCCGGCGCCGGGTGGTGGGCGAGCTGGCTCGAAGGCGCGCGCTACGCGTTCGGAATGGCACCTGTGCGGGCGCTGCTCGGCGTCGTCGCCGCGCTGGCGTGGACGATTTCTCCCTATACGTCGCTGATGCCGATCTATGCGAAGGACATTTTCGGCGGCGGCCCGAATACGCTCGGCTACCTGCTGTCGGCCGCGGGATTCGGCGCACTGATGTCGACGGCGTATCTTGCGCGACGCTCGACGGTGCGGGGGCTTGGCCGCGTGATCCTCTACGCGGCGGGCACCAGCGGGTTCGCGCTGGCGGCGTTCGCCTACATGAAGCTCTATGCGATCGCGTTGCTGCTGATGGTGGTGATTGGCGGCGCGACGATCCTGGCCGCCGCGTCGGCGAACACGATCCTGCAAACGATCGTCGACGATCGCCTGCGCGGGCGCGTGGCATCGTTCTATACCCTCGCGTTTCTTGGTGTCGCGCCGCTCGGCAACCTTGCGGCGGGCGCAATCGCGAGTGCATTCGGTGCGCCCGCCGCGTTCGCGCTGAACGGCGTTCTGGCGATGCTGGCTGCCATCTGGTACGGGCGCAGGCTGCCGAGCGTGCGCAACGTGCTTCGTCCGATCTACGAGCGACTCGGCGTGCCGAAGCGCTAGCGCGGAAATCGGGCTCAGAGGCGTATTGCCGGGTACCTTGGTCGAGTCGAGCGTTGCCGTGCCCGGCGATCATCTGATCCTTCCGTCGCGCTCATCGCTCTCTATCTTCGGGTCGAGCGCGTCGCGCAGGCCGTCGCCCAGCAGGTTGAACGCGAGGACGGTCAGGAATATCGCCAGCGCCGGAAAGATCGCCTCGTGCGGCGCCATCAGCATGTCGGCGCGCGCGGCATCGAGCATCGCGCCCCATTCCGGTGTGGGCGGCTGCGCACCCATGCCGAGGAACGACAGGCTCGCGGCGGTGATGATCGACGTGCCGATGCGCAGCGAAAAGTAGACGACGACGGCCGAGACGGTGCCCGGGAAGATGTGCCGGAGCACGATCGTGCGAGCCGATGCGCCGAGGCTGCGCGCGGCTTCGATGTACGTCAGGTGCTTGAGCGCGAGCGTGTTGCCGCGCACCAGTCGCGCGAACGTCGGAATGCTGAATACCGCCACCGCGACGATCACGTTCGCCATGCCGCCGCCGAGGATCGCGACGATGCCGATCGCGAGCAGGATGCCGGGAAACGCGAACAGCACGTCGCAAATGCGCATGATGATGCGGTCCCACCACCCTTCCTTGTAACCGGCAATCGAGGCCGAGCAGGGTGCCGACGAACGCGCCGACGGCAACCGATAGGAACCCCGCCGCGAGCGATATCCGCGCACCCATCAGGATGCGGCTGAAGATGTCGCGCCCGAGCGCATCGACACCGAACCAGTGCGTGACCGACGGCCGCGCATTGAGCTCGTCGTAGTCGAAGTAGTTCTCGGCGTCGAACGGGACGATCCACGGCGCTGCGACCGCAACGACGACGAGCACGATCACGAAGGCGCCCGCGACCATCGCGACTTTCTGCCGCTTGAACTTGCGCCAGAACTCCGACCACGGCGTGCGCACGTGCTCGTCGACCTGCAGCGGCGCCGCGGGCGGCAACGGAGCGACAAGTTCTGTTCGCCCATCAGCGATACCGAATCGTCGGGTTGATCAGGCCGTACAGAACGTCGACGACCAGGTTGATCAGGATGAATTCGAGCGAGAACAGCAGCACGAGCGCCTGGATCACCGGATAGTCGCGCATGTCGACGGCGTCGACGAGCAGCCGGCCGAGCCCCGGCCAGTTGAACACCTTTTCGACGACGATCGAGCCGCCGAGCAGGAAACCGAACTGAAGGCCCATCATCGTCACGACGGGTATCAGCGCGTTGCGCAACCCGTGCTTGATGACGACCCGCCGCTCGTCGAGGCCTTTCGCGCGCGCGGTGCGGATGAAATCCTCGCCGAGAATCTCGACGAACGACGAGCGCGTGAAGCGCGCCATGATCGCCGCGACCGCGGCGCCGAGCGTGATCGACGGCAGGATGTAATGGCGCCATGTGTCGTTGCCGACCGTCGGCAGCCAGTCGAGCTGCACCGAAAAGAACTGCATCAGCACCATGCCGAGCGCGAATGCGGGAAACGATATTCCCGATACGGCCAGTGTCATGCCGACGCGATCGGGCCATCGATTGCGCCACACGGCGGATACGATCCCGATCGCCATGCCGAAGATCACCGACCACAGCATGCTCCAGACGGTGAGCCAGAACGTCGGCATGAAACGGTCGCCGATTTCGGTGGCGACGGGCCTCTTCGTGCGCACCGACGTGCCGAAGTCCCAGCGAAAGACGCCGCGAACGAAATTCGGCGAATTGCTGCGGCAGCGGACGATCGAGGCCGAGATCCTTGCGGACGAGCTCGACGGTTTCGGGCGTCGCTTCCGGTCCCGCCGCGAGGCGCGCCGGATCGCCGGGCAGCAGGTGGACGAACAGGAAAACGAGAAAGCCGACGAGCAGCAGCGTCGGCAGGAGGCCTAGCAGACGCTGAACAATGTATCGAGCCATCCGCGCAAAGTTTCGCTCGCTCCCGCTCGCACGATACTTTGCGCGGGGGACGCTTGCACCACCGCCTTGGGACGGCCCCGCGGCGGCGGTGCGGCAACTGCTACGGAAATTCGCGCGCTATGCGAATTCTTCGGGCGGATGCGAGCGGCTTGGCCAGTGAATTATTTCAAATCGATATCGGTGAAGTTGAACGACGCGTCGGGAATCACGTAGACGCCGGTGAGCTTCTTGCTGTGCGCGGACAGGAGCTTCTCGACCACCAGCGGCGCCCACGGCGCGTCCTTCCAGATCGTCTCCTGCGCGTCCTTGTAGAGCTTCGCCTTTTCCGCCGAGCTCGTCGTCAATTGCGCGTTCTTGATGTCGGCGTCGACCTTGTCGTTCTTGTAGTACGCGGTGTTGAAGAGTCTCGGCGGCCACGATTCGCCGTCGAGCAGCGGACGCAGCGCCCAGTCGGCTTCACCGGTGGAGGTCGACCACCCGACGTAGTACAGGCGCACCGGCGCGGTCTTCGGATCCTGCCAGCTTTCGACCTTCTCGACGCGCTGACCGGCCTCGAGCAGCGTGATCTTCGTCCTGATCCCGATCTGCTGCAGCTGCTGCTGGATGACCTGCGTGACCTTTTGCGCGGTCGTATGGTTGTACGCCGACCACAGCTCGGTTTCGAATCCGTTTGGATATCCGGCCTCGGTCAGCAGTTGCTTCGCCTTCGCAACGTCGTACGGCCACGGCCCCATCTTGACGGCGTATTCGACGCCTTGCGGCGCGACGCCCTGCGCCGGTGTCGCATATCCGTTGAACGCCACCTTGGCGAGCGCGTCCTTGTTGATCGCGTACGCGATCGCCTGGCGGACCTTGGGATTGTCGAACGGCTTCTGCTGCGTGTTCATCGACAGGTAGCGCAGGACGATCGACGGCGCCGCGACGACTTCGAGGTCCGGCTTGCTCTTCAGAATCTCGGCCACCTCATAGGGCACGGGAAATGTGAAGTGCGCCTCGCCCGTCTGCATCAGTGCAGCGCGCGAATTGTTGTCGACCACGGGCTTCCAGGTGATCGAATCGACCTTCGGATAGCCCTTTTTCCAGTAGCCGTCGAATTTCGCGACCTTAAGATAGTCCGTCGATTTCCACTCGACGAATTTGAAAGGGCCGGTTCCCACCGGATGGAAGGCGATGTCCTTGTTGCCCCATTGCTTCAGCGCCGCCGGGCTGATCATGACGGTCGACGGATGCGCGAGTTGCGCGATGAACGGCGAGAAAGCGGTCTTCAGAGTGATCCGCGCCGTGTAGTCGTCGACGACTTCGGTTTTCGCGATGTTGTTGTTGTAGAGGCCGTAGCGCTTCAGCTTGTTGTCGGGATTGGTGGCGCGGTCGAGATTCACCTTGACGGCGTCGGCCTTGAAGTCGGTGCCGTCGTGGAACTTGACGCCCTTGCGAAGCTTGATCGTGTAGACGAGTCCGTCTTTGCTGACGTCGTAGCTTTCGGCGAGGACCGGGATCATCTTCATGTCCTTGTCGAAGCCGTACAGCCCTTCGTAGAACGACTTGGCCATCGCCTGCGACAGCGTGTCGTTCGCGTCGTAGGGGTCGGTCGTCGTGAACGTCGACGCGACGGCGAAGATGACATCCTTGGCGGCATCCGCCGGCGCGGCGAAGGCGAGCGTCGCAAGCGCGGCGGCGAGCAGGCGGTACAGCGGCTTCATGGAAGGCTCCTCGAGATGCGGCGGCTGCTTGGCCACCGGGTGATCAGTAGGCGCCGCCAACGTGATGCGTGGCGACAAAATGCCCGGGCGCAACTTCCGAGAGCGGTGCGACGGACGGCTCGTCGCCGACGGCACGGATCGGGCTCGGGATTTCCTCGGATGATAGCGCTCTTTCGCGGCGTCGCCGCGCCGGGTCTGCTACCGGCACCGCGGCCATCAGCTTGCGGGTGTACGGATGCTTCGGATTCTCGAAAACGGCGCGGCGCGGGCCGATTTCGACGATCTGACCGAGGTACATCACCGCGACACGATGGCTCACGCGCTCGACGATCGCCATGTCGTGCGATATGAACAGATAGGAGACGCCGAATTCCCGCTGCAGGTCGAGCAGCAGATTCACGATCTGCGCCTGGATCGAGACGTCGAGCGCCGACACCGCTTCGTCGGCGACGATGATGCGTGGCCGTAGCGCGATTGCGCGCGCGATCGCGATCCGCTGTCGCTGCCCGCCCGAAAATTCGTGCGGATAGCGGCGCGCATGGTCGCCGGTGAGGCCGACGTGCTCGAGCAGCCACGCGACGCGGTCCTCCGCCTCGCTCCCGCGGGCGACGCCATGGATGTACAGCGGCTCGGCGATCGAGAAGCCGATGGTGAGGCGCGGATCGAGCGATGCGAACGGGTCCTGAAAGATCATCTGGATGTCGCGGCGCACCGGCTGCAGCGCATCGTCCGGCAGCTTCGACGATGTCGCGGCCTTCGAACTCGACGCTGCCGCCCGCGATGTCGACCAGGCGCAGCAGCGAACGACCGGTCGTCGACTTGCCGCAGCCCGATTCGCCGACCAGCGCGAGCGTCTCGCCGGCCGCGAGGTCGAAGCTCACTTGTTCGACCGCATGCACGCGCCGGCGCACGCGGCCGAAAAATCCCGACTTGACGTCGAAGCGCGTCGTCAAGCCGCGCACCCGCAACAGCGGCGCGCCATCGCGGCGCGCAGCCATCGGCGTCCCGTCGCCCTGTCGGGATGGCGCGATCGACGACTCGATCCGGTGCGGGGACTGGGGCGCGAGTGCCGATTGCGCGGTGGTCGACGTCACCGTTTCGGCAGGCGGTGCCGGGACCTCCATCGCCAGCATCGGAAATTTGCGCGGCGCATCTTCGCCACGAAGCGCCCCGAGCTTCGGCACTGCGGCGAGCAGCGCACGCGTATAAGAATGCGCCGGTGATTTGAAGATGGGTTCCGCGGCACCGTCCTCGACCTTTTCGCCGCCGTACATGACGACGACGCGGTCGGCGACCTCCGCGACGACGCCCATGTCGTGCGTGATGAACATCACGGCCATGCGCATTTCGTCCTGCAGCAGGCGGATCAGCGTCAGGATCTGCGCCTGGATCGTCACGTCGAGCGCGGTCGTCGGCTCGTCGGCGATCAGCAGGGCAGGTCGGCATGACAGCGCCATCGCGATCATCACGCGCTGGCGCATGCCGCCGGAAAGCTGATGCGGAAATCGATCGAGAACGGATTGCGCTTCCGGGATGCGCACCTGCTCGAGCATGCGCAACGCCTCCGCCCGCGCGGCCGCGGAATCCTTGCGCTGGTGCAGGCGAATCGACTCGGCGATCTGCTCACCTACCGGGAATACCGGGTTTAGCGAGGTCATCGGCTCCTGGAAGATCATCGCGATCTCCGCGCCGCGGATGGTGCGAAGCGTGGCCGGGTCGAGCTGCGCGAGGTCGACGAGTGTCCCGCCCGGACGTGCGAACTCGAGCCGGCCGTCGATGATGCGCCCGCCACCATGCTCGACGAGCCGCATGATCGACAGCGCGGTGACCGACTTGCCGGATCCCGACTCGCCGACGACCGCGACGGTTTCGCCGCGCGCGATTCCGAACGACAGGTTCTGGACCGCCGTGACGACCCGATCGGCCGTCGCGAACTGGACGGTCAGGCGATCGACGCTGAGAACGGAGGCCGAAGCCGCAATGGCAGACACTTCTGGCGATGACCGGGTAGCCGCGGGTGGCGCATTATCCGGGACGCGCAAGTCCGCAGCAAACGCGAGGGCTTTCGTTGCGAAGCCCCCGCTTCGGCGCCTAGACCTTCTCGGGCTCCGGAACGCGTCGCTTCTGCAGCAGCGCGGGTACCGGCTTTGCGCGTCCATGCGTCGCGCGGATGTGCGCATGGGCGTGCGCGGGCGCCGAACTGTCGTGCGCGCGCTTGACGATCGGCTGATCCGGATTCTTCGCGTAGGCGGCTTCGCGCTCGGCGCGCCGCGCATCGCCGTTCGTCGCCGTTTCACGTTGCGCACTGCGCGCGGGCGCGCGCTTCGCCGCGCATCGCCATTCGCAGCACCTTCACGCCGCGCGCCGTGCGCACGCGGTTCGCGCGCACCACGCGTGGATTTCTCCGCGGCGGCCGGGCGATCGCGCACCGGGCGCGCTGCGGCGGCGACGTCGAAGCCATCGGCTGGCGACGATTGCGACCTTCTTCTTCAGCAGCCTCTCGATTTCCGCGAGATATTTCTCTTCCTCGGGCGCGACCAGCGAAATCGCTTCACCCGACGCGCCGGCGCGACCCGTGCGGCCGATCCGGTGGATGTAGTCCTCGGGGACGTGCGGCAACTCGTAGTTGACGACGAGCGGCATATCGTCGATGTCGAGCCCGCGCGCGGCGACGTCGGTGGCAACCAGCACCTGCAGCTTGCCTGCCTTGAATTCGGCGAGCGCCTCCAGCCGCGCGACCTGCGTCTTGTCGCCGTGGATCGCGGACGTCGCGAGGCCGTCCTTCTCGAGCTGGCGCGCAAGCCGGGATGCGCCGTGCTTGGTGCGCACGAAGCACAGCACCTGCCACACGTTGCGCGACTTCACCAGATGCACGAGCAGTGGCCGTTTCGCTTCCTGCGGCACCTTGTACGCGCTTTGCGAGACGGTTTCCGCCGCGGTATTGCGCAGTGCGACTTCGATCAGCCGGGGCGCATTGAGGAGCTGGTCGGCGAGCTTCTTGATCTCGTTGGAGAACGTCGCCGAGAACAGCAGGTTCTGCCGTTTCTGCCGGCAACAGCGCCATGATCCGCTTGATGTCGGGAATGAAGCCCATGTCGAGCATCCGGTCGGCCTCGTCCAGCACGAGGATTTCGACCTGACCCAGGTTGACGCTCTTCTGCTCGACGTGATCGAGCAGGCGACCGGGAGTGGCGACGAGGATCTCGACGCCGGCGCGAACGATCGGCAACTGCTGGCTGATGTCGACGCCGCCGAAGACGCAGGTCGAGCGCAGGCCCGTGTGCTTGCCGTATTCCTTGATCTGCTCTTCGACCTGGATCGCGAGCTCGCGCGTCGGCGCGACGATCAGCGCGCGCACCGGATGGCGCGCCGGCGACGGACTCGCGTTCGCGTATTGCGACAGCTTGTGCAGGATCGGGAGGCCAAAGCCGGCCGTCTTGCCGGTGCCGGTTTGCGCGCCGCCCATGATGTCGTGGCCGGCGAGAATTTCGGGAATCGCTTGCGCCTGGATGGGCGTAGGCGTCGTGTAGCCGGACTCGGTCACGGCCCGCAAGATCTCGGGTCGCAAGCCGAGCTCGGCAAAGCTCGTTGCATGCATGAAGGCTCCTGGATAACGCGGCCTACCGCCTACTTGGCGGTTTCCGGTCCAGGCAGCGGAATGTCGTTTGCTGGGATCGCCGCGGGGCATCTCTCTCGCAGATGCATCTGCGCCGCGTATCGGTGGGCGGTGACCGGAACGGCCGCCCGAATCCGAATTATAGCCTAAGTTGCGGATTTTTCAAAATATTTTGGCCGAGACTTCGAGCCGCGGGCTATAATCGACTGTTTGGCCGCCGTAGCGCAGGCGACCGACGAAAACCATGTCCAAGTCCCGCCCCGACCTTCGCAACATCGCGATCATCGCCCACGTCGACCACGGCAAGACGACGCTCGTCGACAAGCTGCTGGTCCAGGCCGGGACGTTCGCCAAGCACCAGCATGTCGGCGAGCGGATGATGGACAACAACGACATCGAGCGCGAGCGCGGCATCACGATCTTCGCCAAGAACTGCGCGGTCCGCTACGTTCGCACGACAAGATCGTCCACATCAACATCGTCGACACGCCCGGTCACGCCGACTTCGGCGGTGAAGTCGAGCGCGTGTTGAGCATGGTCGACGGCGTCCTGTTGCTGGTCGACGCGGTCGAAGGGCCGATGCCGCAAACGCGCTTCGTCACGCTGAAGGCGCTCGCGCAGGGACTGCGACCGATTGTCGTGGTCAACAAGGTCGACCGTCCGGGCGCGCGGCCGGAATGGGTCGTCAACCAGACCTTCGAGCTGTTCGACCGGCTCGGCGCTACCGACGACCAGCTCGATTTTCCCGTCGTCTACGCGTCGGCGCTGAACGGCTGGGCGACGCTCGACGTCGCGATTGCCAAACAGGCGAGCGGGCGCAGCGCGGCCAGCGATACGCAGCGAGCCGATCCCGACGCCGCCGCGCGCGACATGCGCCCGCTGTTCGAAACGATTCTCGCGCACGTTCCCGAGCCCGCGGGCGATGTCGATGCGCCGCTGCAGTTCCAGGTCAGCGCGCTCGACTATTCGAGCTACGTCGGCCGCCTCGGCATCGGCCGCATCCGCCGCGGCAGCCTCGTGCCCGGCCAGGAAGTCGCGGTGCTGAACCATCCGCTCGCCGCCGATGAAACGCCGGTGCGCGCGCGGGTCGGACAGGTGTTCATGTTCGAGGGGCTGAATCGCGTGCCCGTCGAACGCGCAGCCGCAGGCGACATCGTGCTCGTTACCGGCATCGACGACCTGACGATCGGCACGACGCTCGCCGCCGTCGAGCAGCCGGACGCGCTGCCGCCGATATCGGTCGACGAGCCGACGCTGTCGATGTACTTCCAGGTCAACACGTCGCCGCTCGCGGGTCGCGAAGGCAAGTACGTGACGTCGCGCAACCTGCGCGACCGGCTCGCGCGCGAGCTGCTGACGAACATGGCGTTGCGCGTCGAGGACACCGGCGACACCGATGCGTTCCTGGTTTCCGGCCGCGGCGAATTGCATCTGACGATCCTGCTCGAGAACATGCGCCGCGAGGGCTACGAGCTCGCGGTGTCGCGGCCGCGCGTCGTGCTGAAGGAAATCGGCGGCGTAACGTGCGAGCCGTACGAATCGCTGTCGGTCGACGTCGAGGAGCAGCATCAGGGCGCGGTCATGGAAGCGCTGGGCGTTCGACGCGGCGACCTGACGAACATGGAGTCCGATGCGCTCGGACGCACCCGCCTCGAATACCGGATTCCGGCGCGCGGCCTGATCGGTTTCCAGGGCGAATTCATGAACCTGACGCGCGGCACGGGACTCATCAGCCACGTGTTCGACGAGTTCGCGCCGGTCAAGGGCGACATCCCCGAGCGCCGCAACGGCGTGCTGATCTCGCAGGAAGACGGCGATGCCGTCGCTTATGCGCTGTGGAAGCTGCAGGAGCGCGGGCGCATGTTCGTGTCGCCCGGCGAGAAGCTCTACGAAGGCATGGTGATCGGCATCCACAGCCGCGACAACGACCTCGTCGTCAACCCGATCAAGGGCAAGCAGCTGACGAACGTCCGCGCGAGCGGCAAGGACGACGCGATCCTGCTGACGCCGCCGATCGCGCTGACGCTCGAATACGCCGTCGAATTCATCGCCGACGACGAGCTCGTCGAGATCACGCCGAAGTCGATCCGCATCCGCAAGCGGCATCTGAAGGAGCACGAGCGCAAGCGCGCGAGCCGCGAAGCCGCATAGGGTCGGATACGGATTTCGCAGACCGTTGTTGCAGCCGGCGAAGGATCGGTCGCGAAATCGGTGTCTGACCTCGACGATGCATCAGTGCGCGCGGATCGCGGCAACGTCAACGACGCGCACGTCGTGATCCTGCGGCGGATTCTCGACGGCACGCACGAGTGCGGCGACCATTTGCGCGAGCGTCACGAGGCCGAGCCGTCGCGCGGTTTCCCGCGACGCCGGCAACCACTCGGCGATCCAATAGAGCGGCGACAACGCAAGCGGCCACCAGTGGCCGGGCCCGACGACATACCAGGGTCGCAGGATGGTCGCGCAAAGCCCGGCGCCGGCGATCGCCGTTTCGCCCGCGATGCGAGCGGCGACATAGGCATGCATCACGGGAGCGGGATGCGCGACGCTGACATAGATCAAGTGCGCAATCGACGCCCGGCGCGCCGCATCCACGCTGGCCCGGATCGACGCGAGATCGACGCGCTCGAATTCCATTGCCTTCGCCGGACTCGGATGCGGCGTCCCGACCAGGTGGACCAGCGTCGTTTCGGCGTCCAGCACGCCGGCGAACGATGCGGCATCGAGCGCATCGCCGATGACCGGCGTCGCGCCGGCGGGCACGCTCGCAACCGACGCGGCGCGCGACAGCGCCCGCACGCGATGTCCGCGGGCAAGCAGCTCCGGAATCAGCGCGCGGCCGATGTAGCCGGTTCCGCCGGTAATGAACGTGTTCGCCATGCTCCTCCGGGCGTCAGCGCGCGTAGCATACGCGCAGCCTGTGCATGCGAAGGCACGACGCCGGTCATCGAATGCAACACTGCGGCAATGGCATGACGACCCATTCCACGATCACGCTCGACTCGGCGACGGCAATGCGTTTTGCCGGCATCGCGCTCGCCAACATCGCGCGCGAATTTCCGCACAAGCTCGACCATGTCATCGGGTCGGCCGCCGAGGTCGTCGCGCCGCGGCAACTGCACCCGGCGTTTCACGGCAGCTACGATTGGCACTCGTGCGTCCACATGCACTGGCTGCTGGCGCGCATTCGCCGGCGCTTTCCCGACCTGCCCGGCCGGGAGGCGATCGACACGCTGTTCGAGCAGCATTTCGCATCCGTTGCGGTAGCGGCCGAAGTCGCCTATCTGGCGCGTCCGGGCAGTGCATCGTTCGAGCGGCCGTATGGCTGGGCATGGCTGCTGAAGCTAGCAACGGAGCTGCGGCTCGGCGATGACGCCGATTGCGCCCGCTGGTCGCGCGCATTGCAGCCGCTCGCCGATGCATTCGCCGACCGCTACTTGGACTACCTTCCGCGCGCACGCTATCCGATTCGCTATGGCATGCACGCGAACAGTGCGTTCGGACTCGCATTCGCGCTTGATTTTGCACGCGAGTCGGGGAACGCTGCGCTGGAGGCCGCGTCCGTGGCACGAGCGCGCGAGTGGTACGCGAGCGACCGCGCCGCGCCCGCCGGATGGGAGCCGTCCGGCGCCGATTTCCTGTCGCCGACGCTGATCGAGGCCGAATTGATGCGCCGCGTCCTCGAGCGCGAGGGCTTCGCCGCGTGGCTCGCCGCGTTCCTGCCCGAAATGACGGCCGGCGCGCCCGAAGCGCTGTTCACACCGGTCGAGGTCGGCGATCGCAGCGACGCGCAGATCGTGCATCTCGACGGTCTCAATCTTTCGCGCGCCTGGTGCTTCGCCGGTATAGCCGCCGCGCTGCCGCCCGGCGACGCGCGCATCGCGGTTGCACGTGCAGCGGCCGATGCGCATCTCGCCGCCGGCTGGCAAGGACTCGCGAGCGGCGAATTCGTCGGCACGCACTGGCTTGCAAGCTTCGTGACCCTTGCGCTCGATGCGCTCGATGCGCTCGATGCGCTGCGATGAGGAAGCCCCTTCATTCGCGCTGACGCCTGCTACACTCTTTGATCATGAGTGATGCGTCATTGATCGGAGTGGCAATCGGCTTCGTCGTCGTCATCGCGCTGGCGCTAATGACACTCTGGCGCGTTGCGACGCTTGCGCGCGAGCGGGATTCGGCGGCGCGCGACGCCGCCGAATTGCGAGGCAGGCTCGACGTGATCGGCCGCGGGACCGCGGATCACGAGCGCGATGTTCGCAGCGACCTGGCCACGGCGCGCAACGAAGCGGCGGCCGGCGGGGCGGCGTTGCGACAGGAAGTTGGCCAGATCATGACGCGCTTCGCGGAGACGAACGCGCAGTTGCACGGCGCGGCGTCGACGGCGCAGGCGACGGAGCTGAAAAGATTCGGCGATCGGCTCGCGGAGCTGACGCAATCGTCGGAGGCGCGGCTCGAGGCGATCCGCAAGACGCTCGAGCAGCGGCTCGACATGCTGCGGGAGGAGAACGCGCATAAGCTTGAGCAGATGCGCGCGACCGTCGACGAAAAGCTGCAGGCGACGCTCGAGCAGCGGCTGGGCGCTTCGTTCAAGCAGGTGTCCGAGCGTCTCGAGCAGGTGCATCGAGGTCTCGGTGAAATGCAGTCGCTGGCGACCGGTGTCGGCGATCTCAAGCGGGTGCTGACGAACGTCAAGTCGCGTGGCACGTGGGGCGAGGTGCAGCTCGGCGCGCTGCTGGCCGACGTGCTGCAACCGGGACAATACGCGCAGAACGTCGCGACGCGGCCGGGCTCGAAGGAACGCGTCGAGTACGCGGTGAAGTTTCCGGGACGCAACGACGACGGCTCGCCGTTCTGGCTGCCGATCGACGCCAAGTTTCCGCTCGACGACTGGCAGCGGCTCCAGGACGCGATCGAACGGGCGGATCCCGCGGCAGTCGACGCGAGCCGCAGGGCGCTCGACCAGTTCTTCAAGGCGCAGGCGCGGATGATCCGCGACAAGTACGTCGAACCGCCGCATACGACGGACTTCGCGATCCTGTTCGTGCCGACCGAGGGACTGTTCGCCGAAGCCGTTTCCCGTCCGGGTCTCGCCGACACGCTGCAGCGCGAATTTCGCGTGGCGCTGGCGGGGCCGACGAATCTCGCCGCGATGCTGAACAGCTTCCAGCTCGGCTTTCGCACGCTCGCGATCGAAAGGCGCTCGACTGAAGTCTGGCGCGTGCTGGGCGCCGTCAAGACGGAATTCGGACGCTTCGGCAATCTGCTTGCGCGAACCAAGGACAAGCTCGACCAGGTCGGCAAGACGCTCGACGAGGCCGGCAAGAAGAGCACGACGATCGCGCGCAAGCTGCGCGACGTCGAGGCGCTGCCCGAAGACGAAGCCGACCGTCTGCTGATCAATGATCCGGCGCAGGTCATCGACGTGGACGAGGACGCCGGGGCGCCCGCGCTCGCGCCGCCGCCGACGCCGACGCACTGATTCATCGCAGCCGGCGATCCCTGCCGAAAGCGCGTTCCATGTTCGATGCGCTGCGCCGCTTCCGGCAGAGACGCGTTCTGCGCGGTTCCGCATTGCCCGATCCGCTCTGGGAGGACGCATGTGCCGCGTTGCCGTTCCTCGCGCCGTACACGACCGGCGAAATTGCGCGCCTGCGCGATCTCGTCGTACTGTTTCTGGACGCCAAGAGCATCGTCGGCGCGCAAGGCCACGAAGTCACGCCGCTGCAGCGGACGATCATCGCGATCCAGGCGTGCGTGCCCGTGCTGAATCTCGATCTGGCACTGTACGACGGCTTCGAGAATATCGTCGTCTATCCCGGCGAATTCGTGCCCGACTGGGAGTACGAGGACGAGTTCGGCGTCGTGCATCGTCAGGACAGCGCGCTCGCGGGCGAAGCGATGCCGCGCGGTCCGGTCGTGCTGTCGTGGCCGGATGTCGCGGCATCGGCGGACTGGGACGAGGCCGGAATGAATCTCGTGATCCACGAGTTCGCCCACAAGATCGACATGCGCGACGGCGACGCCAATGGTTGCCCGCCGCTTGCTACCGGTCATTCGCGCCGCGACTGGCAGCAGATCATGCGCGACGCCTACGCCGATTTCTGCACCCGCGTCGACGACGGCGAGGAGACGGCCATCGATCCTTATGCCGCGGAGAATCCCGGCGAATTCTTTGCCGTCCTGTCCGAAGTCTTCTTCGCCGAGCCGCTTCTGCTGCATGACGAATATCCGGACGTCTATCGCGAATTTGCGCGCTTCTACCGTCAGGATCCCGCCGCACGCCGGAGATGACGTATTCTTGCGCCCGGTCGAGGCATGAGCGGCGCCACCGGTCGAAGCGCCGAGCGGCAAAGGAGAGAACGATGAAATGCACGCTGGTCGGGTCGCGCTATTTCGGCGCGTCGGTGTTCGAGGCGCTTGCGAAGGACGGCGTCGACGTCGCGCAGGTCGCGGCGCCGGCGGCGGACGACCGGCTGGCGCTTGCGGCGCAAGCCGCGGGTGTGCCCGTGCACGTGCTCGAGAACCCGAGAATCGTTCCCGGCGATGCAATCGCCGAGGGCACCGATCTCATCGTGGCGGCGCATACGCACGCGCGCGTCAGCGACGAGGCCCTCGCCCGTTCCCGCCTGCGCGGCATTGGCTATCACCCGTCGCTGCTGCCCCGGCATCGGGGCATCGCGGCAGTCGAGTGGACGATTCTCGAAGGCGATCCGATCGCCGGCGGCTCCGTCTATCACCTGGCCGACGGTTGGGATGCGGGCGCGATCGCTGCGCAGGACTGGTGCTTCGTCGCAAAGGGTGAAACGGCGCGCGAGTTATGGGAACGCGCGCTCGCGCCGATGGGACTCGAGTTGCTGACGCGCGTGGTTCGTCACGCGGCGGAGCACGGCGAGTTGCCGGCACATTCGCAGGACGAGCGGTTCGCGACCAAGGCGCCGATGATTCGCCGCACGATCTCATTGACCGAAGAAGGCAAGGCCGCCGCGACGTCGCTGGTCGTGACGGCGATCGGCAGCGATCGTCCCGGCATCGTGAGCCTCCTGTCGGACCGTGCGCAAGGATTCGGCGCCAACTGGGCAGGCAGCCGCATGGCGAGTCTGGCCGGGCAGTTTGCGGGCATGGTGCATTTCGAAGTGCCCACACCGAACGCCGAACCGCTTGCGCAGGCGCTGCGGGGACTGGAGACGGCCGGATTGCGCGTCGTGATCGCGCAAAGCGAAACGCCCGCGGCACCCGCCGGACGGCGGATGGTCAAGCTCGAGCTGACCGGCATCGATCGGCCCGGCATCGTCCGCGACCTGTCCCGAAGCCTGGTCGAGCAAGGCGTCAGCATCGAGGACCTGCACACCGAGATCGTCAACGACGGGACGTCGGCGGAGCACCTGTTCAACGTCCGCGCGCTGCTGGTCGTGCCTGAATCGCTGCCCAACGAGACATTGCGCCGCGCGCTCGGCGCGCTCGCGAACGAGATGATGGTCGACATCGCGCTCGGCGAGCACATCGGTAACGGGCACACGTCGCGCGCCCGTCGGGCGTCTCCGGCGCGGGAGGCCGAGCCTCCGAAGACGTAGCGGCACGTCCCGTCACCGGCGCATCACGCGCACTCGCCGCGGCGCAGGAAGCGGAAATCGCGCTACGTCATGGCGCGCGAGAGGATCTGCCGAAGGTCCGCCGCGGCCGGCAACGTGCCGAACGCGGCACCTGCGAACGCCTCGTTCGCGAGTCTCGATCCGCAATACGCATCCGCAACGAAGTCCGGCGCGTACCGGATCAGCTCGGCGGCGGAAACGGCCGTCGCGACCGCCTGCGCAACGCGCCGACCGTTTGCAGGTTCGTCCGCTACCCGGCGGAGCGCGGACTGCAGCACCTCGGCGTGGCGATCGAAATGCGCATTGACCCCGCGGACCGACGCCATGCCGGCGAGCAGCGCATCGACCGCTTCCGGTTCCTTGCGCACCGCGCGGCCCACGTCCAGCGCGACGATGTTGCCGGAACCTTCCCAGATCGAGTTGACCGGTGCCTCGCGATAGAAGCGCGCCAGCGGGTTTTCCTCGATGTAACCGTTGCCGCCCAGCACTTCCATCGCTTCGGCGCTCGCCGCAGGCGCGCGCTTGCAGATCCAGTACTTCGCGGCGGGTGCGACGATGCGCGCTGCTGCGCGCGTCGCCGCATCGGCGTCGGACTCGCACGCACGCGCGAGATGGAACGCCAGCAGCATCGCGGCTTCGCTTTCGAGCGCGAGATCGGCCAATACGTTTTCCATCAGCGGATGCTCGGTCAGTGGTCGGCCGAACGCGCTTCGGTGCCGTGCGTGATGGAGCGCCCGCGCCAGGCCTGCGCGGATGATGCCCGCGCTGCCGATCACGCAATCGAGGCGCGTGTACCGGACCATTTCGAGGATCGTCGCGATGCCACGGTCGGGAGCGTCGAGCGGCCACGCCGATGCCCGCTCGAATTCCACTTCCGCCGATGCATTCGACCGATTGCCGAGCTTGTCCTTCAATCGGTTGATGCGAATCGAATTGCGCGTGCCGTCCGGATTGACGCGCGGCATCAGAAAGCAGCCGATGCCGCTGCCCGTCTGCGCGAGCACCAGGTGGGCGTCGCATTGCGGCGCGGAGAAGAACCACTTGTGACCTGTGATGCGCCACATCCCGTCGGTGTCGCGTTCGGCGCGCGTGCTGTTCGCGCGCACGTCGGAGCCGCCCTGGCGCTCCGTCATTCCCATGCCGATCAGCGCCGAGCGCTTTGCGGACACCGCAAGCGCGCGCGGATCGTAATCAGTCGCGAGGATCCGCGGAAGCCACACCTCCCGCAACTCCGGAACGCTCGCCGCATGGCGCTCGAGAACCGGTACGCTCGCGTAGGTCATCGTCAATGGACACTGCGTGCCGTTCTCGACTTGCGCATGCAGGTAATACATTGCGGCGCGCGCCGCCTGCGCGCCGGGTTGCGCCGCGCACCACGGTGCGCAATGCTCGCCGGTGGCCATCGCGAGCCGCATCAGGTCGTGCCATGCCGGGTGGAACACTACGTCGTCGATCCGTTCGCCGCGAGGGTCGTACGCGCGAAGCGACGGCGGGTTGCGGTTCGCGGCATCCGCGAGCGCGTACGTTGCGGGCAGGCCCAGAGCGGCGCCCCACGCCGTCAGCGGCGGGATCGCGGAGGCTCCGGTACAGCGTGCGACGGCCGCGCGCAGCGCGGCGTCGGTCTCGAACAGGTTCCGACCTTCGTACGGCGGCGGCTGATTGGGAAAGACCGTCGGATGCATCGTCTCGTTATGTTACGCGCCCAAACGGCACTACACTTCCCCGATGACCTATGCCGTCGACGCCGATATCACGGTCGCCTCGACGCTTGACAGCGCGTTCTACCGCGACGAATCCGCCTATGCGCTCGCACGGGAACGTGTGTTCGCGCGGACGTGGCAATGGATCGGAGACCTGTGCGATGTCGCGGCGTCGGAATCGCTGGCGCCACGCGACCTGCTGACCGGCCTCCTGGACGAGCCGGTGCTGCTGGCGCGAGACGGCACCGGCACGTTGCGCTGTCTTTCCAATGTCTGCACGCACCGCGGCAACATCCTGGTGAAAACGCCCTGCAAGGCGAATCAGATCCGTTGCGGCTATCACTCGCGGCGTTTCGACCTCGCCGGCCGCATGACGTACATGCCCGAGTTCCGGGACGCGAGAAACTTCCCGTCACCCGACGACAACCTGCCGGAGGTGCCGTTCGATACGTGGGCGGGCCACGGCTTCGCGGGACTCGATCCCGTGGCTCCGTTGAAAGCGTTTCTCGGCGACATGGCGGCGCGGATGCCGTGGATGCCGGTCGCGACCTTTCGGCATCAGGCGGGGCAGGACCATGACTACCGCGTGAACGCCCATTGGGCCCTCTACGTCGAGAACTATCTCGAAGGATTCCATATCCCGTTCGTCCACGCGGCGTTGAACGAATGCGTCGACTACGACCGCTACACGGACGAGCTGTTTCGCTTCTCGAGCCTGCAGCGGGCATTGGCCAAGCCCGGTGAGCTCGCTTTCGAATTGCCTGCGGATTCGACCGGTCCCGACCGACGTGTCGCCGCCTACTACTGGTGGGTGTTTCCCAACCTGATGCTCAATTTTTATCCGTGGGGACTGTCGCTCAATGTCGTGCAGCCGGAGGCGATCGACCGCACGCGCGTGTCGTTTCGAAGCTATGTCTGGGACGCCGGGAAGCAGGGCCGTGGCGCCGGCAGTGCGCTCGACCGGGTCGAAATGGAAGACGAATCCGTCGTGCAAGCGGTGCAGAAAGGCCTGCGATCGCGCTTCTATCGCCGCGGCCGATACTCACCCTCGCGCGAGCGCGGCGTCCATCATTTCCATCGGCTGCTATGCGAGTTCCTCACGCATGCGCCCGTCGTCGTGTGAGCGCCAGCCGGGGGTGGCATCCGCACCGGCATTCGTCGACCTGCGGCGTGGTCACGCAGCCGGCGGGCGCTGTGCGGACTTCGGGCGGAACGCCTTGCACACGTCGTCGCGCGTTTCGATGTACGGAGCGCCAATCAGGTCGAGACAGTACGGAACGGCGGGAAACACGCCATCCAGCGTTTCCTTGATCGCCTTCGGCTGGCCGGGAAGATTCAGGATCAGCGCGTGACCGCGGATCACCCCTGCCTGTCGCGACAGGATCGCCGTGGGCACGTAGCGCAGGCTGACCTGGCGCATCTGTTCGCCGAACCCGGGCAATACCTTGTGCGCCACCGCCAACGTCGCTTCCGGCGTCACATCACGGGGCGCGGGCCCGGTGCCGCCGGTGGTCAGCACCAGATTGCAGCCGACGGTATCGACGAGCTCGATCAGCGTGCGCTCGATCAGCGGCTGCTCGTCGGGAATGAGCCGCGTCTCGAAGCGCCACGGCGTCTTGAGCGCCGCCTCGAACCAGGCCGTCAGGCCCGGCAATCCCTGATCGACGTAGACGCCCGCAGAGGCGCGGTCGGAAATGGACACGAGGCCGATCAGCAGCGGTCGTTCATCGGACATTGGCGGCGGTGACTGCGATGAGTGGCGGGTCGTGAGCGCGTCGAGGTCGCGTCATGCCGCCCGAGTGTCGATGATGCGCTTCAACTCGCGAAACAGCGCACGGGACTTGTGCGGCGGCGCGCCGCGCGCGCGTTCGGCGCGAACCTCGGCGAGCAACGCGGCGAGCATGTCCCGCGACGCTGCCGGATGCGCATCGACGAAGACTTGCAGGCCATCAGGCTCCTCGAGTATGCGATCGCGCCAGCGCTCGATCGCGGCAAATCGCGCGCGTTCCAGTTCCGGACCTTGCGACCATGCCGACAACGCGTCGCGCACCGGTGCGGCATCGATGTCGCGCATCAGGCGTCCGATGAACTGCATCTGGCGCCGCCGTGCTTCGTGCCGCGTGATCGTCCGGGCAAGCGCGATTGCGTCGACCAGACGCTCGGGAAGATCGAGGGTCGCGAGGCGTTTGGCGTCCAGCGCGACCAGCGCAGTGCCCAGGTCCTGCAGCGCGTGCATCGCATGCTTGCGCTGCGTCTTCGACGGCGGTGCGTCTGCGTCGTCGCGCTGTTCCGGGGCATCGGGCAGGGTCATGGGCGAACTTGAACCCGACGAGCGAAACAGCGCCGACGCGGGCCTTTGCTATGATAGCCGACGCCGCTTCATGCATGAAAATGACCGTTTCCGCAAATACAGTCCGTTCCGAGCGCCCGGCTCGTCAGCCGGCCGAGGTGAACGGCGAGTCGCATTTTCCGGTGTCGTCCGCCAAGCTCGAACGCGTCGCGGAGGCAATTCTCCATGCGGCGCGCACGGGCGGCGCGACGGCGGCGGAGACGGAAGCTTCGCAGGCCGTGGGCCAAAGCGTCACGGTGCGCAAGGGCGAAGTCGAAACGATAACGTACAACCGCGACAAAGGTGTCGGAGTCACCGTGTACGTTGGCGCGAGGCGCGGTCACGCGAGCACGGCGGATTTTTCCGACGCAGCGATCCGGGCCACGGTCGACAAGGCGCTGGCAATCGCGCGCTATACGGCGGAGGATCCCGACGCGGGGCTGGCCGACCCCGATCGTCTGGCGCACGCGTGGCCCGATCTCGACCTCTATTTCCCGTGGGACCTGGCGGTGGATGCGGCGATCGTGCTCGGGCGCGAAGCGGAGGCCGCGGCGCTTGCGGTCGACCGGCGCGTCTCGAACAGCGAAGGCGCGACCGTCTCGCGCGGCGAAGGAGATTTCGTCTACGCGAACACGCTCGGCTTTTCCGGCGGTTACCGCACGTCGCGTCATCACATCGATTGCGCGGTCATCGGCGAGGCGGATGGCGCGATGCAGCGCGACTATTGGTATACATCCGCGCGCGCACCGGAAGAGCTCCTGCCCGCTGCGGAAGTGGGACGCATCGCCGGCGAGCGTACGGTGCGAAGGCTCGGTGCTCGCCAGCTCGGCACGCTCGAATGCCCGGTGCTGTTCGAAGCACCCGAGGCCGCCGATCTGCTGGGCGCGTTCGTCCACGCGGTGTCGGGCGGCAGTCTCTATCGCAAGTCGTCGTTCCTGCTCGATTCGCTCGGTGCGCCGATCTTCGCGCCGCACGTGAACGTGCGCGAAGAGCCGCATCTGCCGCGCGCGCGCGGCAGCGCGCCGTTCGACAGCGAAGGGGTCGCGACCGTGCCACGCGATGTCATCGCCAACGGCGTGCTGCAGGGTTATTTCCTCGGCAGCTATTCGGCGCGCAAGCTCGGGATGCAATCGACCGGCAACGCCGGCGGCGCCCATAACCTGGTCGTGCCCGGATCCGATGATCTGCAGGCGCTGCTCCGGCGCATGGGCCGGGGGCTATTCGTCACCGAGCAACTGGGGCAGGGCGTCAATCCGGTGACGGGCGATTTTTCGCGCGGGGCTGCGGGGTTCTGGGTCGAGGACGGCGCGATCGCGTACCCGGTCGAAGAAATCACGATCGCCGGCAATCTGAAGCGGATGTTTCGCGACGTGGTCGCGCTCGGCAACGACATCGACCGGCGCGGATCGCGGCACATCGGCTCGATGCTCGTCGCCCGCATGACGATCGCAGGCAGCTGAAACAGAGGCCCGTTGAACGACCCCACGCTTGCGGCTTCGCCGCCGCGCTGCCCCGGAGGGGAGCCGTTCGCGCCTTGGTGGGCCCTTCGGCGCTCGTTGAACGACCCCCACGCTTGCGGCTTCGCCGCTGCGCTGCCCCCGGAGGGGGAGCTATCGCGCCTTGGGGCGGCCCTTCGGCGCTCGTGAACCCGCGATGATCGAGCCGGTACTCGACTGGGTGCGGCATCTGAATGACCCGCTGCGCAACGCGACCCTCGCGCGCCGGTGGATCGCACGCCTTCCCGCAAGCGACATCCTCGAAGTGCAGCGCCTGTCGCTCGAATTGCTCGCCGATTTTCCCGGCAGCGGGCGCGAGGCCACGGCCGCGCAGCTCGAAGCGCTGCTGAAGCTCGACGCGAGGCTCACGCCGAGCATCGGCGATCTGACGCGTCAATATACGGTCAACTACCAGAAGAGCTCGACCGTCGAATCGAGGCTATGGCACGCGGTATTCGATCTCGTGAAGGCGTTCGTCGCCGCGTACAACGCATCGTTGCAGGCGGGATTTCCGCATGCGGAAAACAAGCGCTGGCGCGCGGTGCTCCCGTGGGCGCTGGTGCGGCTCGCGCATTACAAGGGCCTGGACGGCAAGTTCCGGCTGTTCCGCTACAGCCACTGGATTCCGGCGCAATGGCGCGATTTCCACGAAGTTTACGAACTTGCGCGTGCGCGTTCGTGGCAGCGCGAGCAGCTCGTACTCGGTGCGGGCTCGCTTTCGAAACCGGGAATCTCGATCGAGCAGGTCTACCTGAACATGCTGCTGTTGATGCGGCTCGATTCTGGGAATTTCACGCCCGATCAGGTGGAATGGGTCGCGAGGCAGCTCGAGGACTGGGCGCCCGCGCTGACGCTCACGCCGACTGCGACCGACAACGCGGGATTCTGCGTGGACCTGACCGGTGCCCAGGGCCTGCGCCGGCGCGACAAGCCGGTCGTCGGCGGCCATACGATGTACGTCGATACCGGTCCGGTCTACACGCGCATCGTCGAACGATTGCGCTGGCTGCCCGAAACCGATGACGAGCCGCCGAAGGCCGGCGATCTTCCGGCGCGTGAGCAGCGGCTCCTCCTGATGCGGCTCGCCGCATTGTTCGGCCCCGAGGCGATCGCGCACGCGCCGCGCGCATCGCGTCGATCGGCGGACGAGCACGTTCGCGTCGTCAGCGGACTTCATGCGCTGACGCGCGCGGTCGCCGAAATCGATCGTCTGCCCGATGCCGCGCGGACACCTGGTGTCGTGACGAGCTTCGACGAAGTGACGCAGCTCAACCCCGGCATCAATCCGGCTTCGATCGAGCGGCGCGTCCGCGGCACGCGATGGCGAATGGTCGACCGCAGCGAGAGCGGGTGCCGGCTGGTGGCGCCCGCGAAAGAAGCGCCCGCGAAGCTCGGCGAACTGCTCGCGATCAAGGACGGCGACAACTGGATTCTCGGCGTCGTGCGCCGCATGCAGCGCCAGCAGGTCGACGAAATGACCGTCGGTGTCGAGATTGTCGCGCGGCGACTGGTGCGGGTGCTGCTGCGGACCTGGGCAGCTCCGTCCGACGCGGCGCGGGCGCACTACGATCGGCCATTCTTCGGCATCTATCTTCCGGCCGCGCCGGAGAACCGTCAGGCGTCGCAGCGAAGCCTGATCGGACCCGACGAGCACTTTGCGCCCGGCGGAATGATCGAGCTCGACACCGGGAGCGCGCGCTACCTGATCCGGTTCACGCAAACGCTCGAGCGGCAAACGGGTTGGACGTGGACATTGTTCAACGCCGTGCGCAAGCTGTCGGCATGAAGCGATCCGCGTCCGCGCAGACCGCGCCGCCGTGACGGGCGCTGCGGCGGCCTGCTAGAATCATTCCCCCCGAAGGGCTGGACCAATCGTCGGCAATGCCGGCATTCAAGAGTGAGGAGACAAAGGATGGAGCGTCGCTCGTTCATCAAGCACACCGGCCTGGCCGGCATCCTGGCGGCAAGCTCCGCCCCGGCGTTCGCGCAGGCCTCGCCGGAAGTGAAATGGCGATTGGCGTCGAGCTTTCCGAAGAGCCTCGACACCATCTTCGGATCGGCGGAAACCATCAGCAAGCGCGTCGCCGCGTCGACGAACAACAAATTCCAGATCCAGGTGTTCGCCGGCGGCGAAATCGTTCCGCCGTTCGGTGTCGTCGACGCCGTGCAAAACGCGACGATCCAGTGCGCGCACACCGCGCCGTATTACTTCTTCGGCAAGGACCCGACGTTTGCGTTCGGATGCGCAATTCCGTTCGGCATGAATGCGCGGCAGCAGAATGCGTGGATGTACCACGGCGGCGGAATGGCGCTGATGCGCGAGTTCTACAAGGACTACAACATCATCAACTTTCCAGCCGGGAACACGGGCGCCCAGATGGGCGGCTTTTTCCGCAAGGAGATCAAGACGGCCGCCGACTTCAAGGGACTGAAGATGCGCATCGGAGGAACGGGCGGACTGCCGCTGCAGAAGCTCGGCGTCATCCCGCAGCAGATTCCCGGCGGCGACATTTATCCGGCGCTGGAAAAAGGCACGATCGACGCGGCCGAGTGGGTGGGTCCGTACGACGACGAGAAGCTCGGGCTGTACAAGGTCGCGAAGTACTACTACTACCCGGGCTGGTGGGAAGGCGGTCCTGAGATCGACCTGTACGTGAACATCAAGGCGTACGACGAGCTCCCGAAAGACTACCAGTCCATTCTCGAGGCGGCCTGCTACGAGGCGAATGTCGACATGGTGGCGAAGTACGATGCGCTCAATCCGGCGGCGTTGAAGCGCCTGATCGGCGGCGGCGTGATGCTGCAGCCGTTCTCGAACGAAATCATGGCGGCCTGCTACAAGGCGACGACCGAAGTCTATGACGACATCGCGACGAAGAACGCGAAGTTCAAGAAGATCTACGAGCCGTGGAAGACCTTCCGCAACGATCAGGTGTCGTGGTTCCAGGTCGCGGAAAATCGCTTCGACAACTTCATGATCGCCGCTGGACGGATGGGGCAGCGCCCGGCCGGAAAGTAACACGCACGCTGGTGTGAAACCGGCGACCAGCAACGTGAAAGCCCCGCTGCGGCGGGGCTTTTCATTTCCGGTACAGGTGCGACCGATCGCCGCGCGATCGGTCGTCTCCGGGCGCGCACCGACACCACGCCGGCCCGTCCTGCGCTATTTCTGGCCGTCGGGCGCTTTGGGTGGCTCGCCGCCCGGCGCGGGCGGTTGCGGATTGCCGCCGTTGAATTCACGCTCGAGCGCCTTTTCGGCGTCTTCCTGCTCCTGGCTGCCCGATGGCGGCTGCGCCGGCCCCTTCGCGGCCCCCGCCGCTGCGGGCGCGACAGGTTGCTCGTCGGGCAGGATGATCTGGATCTTGTTGATGTCGTACTTCTTCTCGCTCGCCTTGTACACCATCACCATCTGCGGGAACGCGATCACCAGTCCGATCATGATGACCTGGATGCATACGAACGGCACGGCGCCCCAGTAGATCTGGCCGGTCGTGACACCCTTGGTGAGCTTTTTCGTCAGGCGGTCGACATAGTCCTTCGCGGGCGCGACGCTGCGCAGATAGAACAGCGCGAACCCGAATGGCGGATGCATGAACGACGTCTGCATGTTGATGCCGAGCAGCACGCCGAACCAGATGAGGTCGATGCCGAGCTTGTCCGCGACCGGACCCACGAGCGGAATGACGATGAACGACAGCTCGAAGAAATCGAGAAAGAACGCAAGAAAGAAAATCAGCGCGTTGACGACGATCAGGAAGCCCAGCACCCCGCCGGGCAGGCTCGTCAGCAGGTGCTCGACCCACACGTTGCCGCTGACGCCGTAGAACGTCAGGCTGAACACCCGCGCGCCGACCAGGATGAACACGACGAATGTCGACAGCTTCGCGGTCGTGTCCATCGCCTGCCTGATCAGCGACAGCGACAGGCGGCGGCGTGCCAGCGCCATGATCAGCGCGCCGGTGGCGCCCATCGCGCCGCCTTCGGTCGGCGTGGCGACACCCAGGAAGATCGTGCCGAGCACGAGGAAGATCAGCGCGAGCGGCGGAATCATCACGAACGTCACGCGCTCGGCGATCCGCGAGATCAACCCGAACTTGAACAGACGATTCAGCACTGCCACGAAGAACGCGACCCCCGTGCCGACGCTCGTTGCGATGACGAGCGTTTCGTCGAGCGGCGATTCGGCCATGCGCAATTTCGCGTAGGCGACGGCGGTGACCACCGCGATGACGACCAGAACGATCAGCGACCGGACGCCGCTGCTGCCGTCCGTTTCGCGCAGCGTGCGCGCCTCGGCCGGCAACGCCGGCGCCCATTGCGGTTTCACGAACGTCGTGATCAGCGTGTACACGGCATACAGGACCGCGAGGGTGATGCCGGGAATGAACGCGCCCGCGTACATGTCGCCGACCGAACGACCGAGCTGGTCGGCCATGATGATCAGCACCAGCGACGGTGGAATGATTTGCGCGAGCGTCCCCGATGCGGCGATGACGCCGGCCGCGAGCCGGCGATCGTAGCCGTAGCGCAGCATGATCGGCAGCGAGATCAGGCCCATCGAAATGACGCTCGCCGCGACGACGCCGGTGGTTGCCGCCAACAGCGCGCCGACGAAGATGACGGCGTAGGCGAGCCCGCCGCGCAGCGGACCGAACAGCTGGCCGATCGTGTCGAGCAGGTCCTCGGCCATGCCCGAGCGCTCGAGGATCAGTCCCATGAAGGTGAAGAAGGGCACGGCGAGCAGCGTGTCGTTCGACATGACGCCGAACACGCGCTCGGGCAGTGCCTGCAGCAGGCTGGTATCGAGCAGCCCGAGGTGGATGCCGAGCAGCCCGAAGAAAATGCCGACCGCGCCCAGCGAGAAAGCGACCGGAAATCCGATCAGCAGCGTTATGATCAGGCCGCAGAACATCATCGGCGCGATGTTGGCGATCAGCCATGCGCTCATGGCGGGCCTCCCGCCACCTCGGCGTTGCGCTGGCGCGCGATCTCCTCGGCCAGCTCCTGCTCGGCCGACTTGCCCTCGTGCTTTTCGAGCGGATCCGGAATGCGTCCGGTGAGGAACGCGACCCGCTTGATCAGCTCGGATACGCCCTGCGCGATCAGCAGCGCGAAGCCGATCGGCACCATCAGCCGCGCCGGCCAGATGATCAGTCCGCCGGCGTTCGACGAGACCTCGTTGCGGGCAAACGAGTCGACAAACAGCGGCCACGACAGCCACATGATGATCAGCGACATCGGCATCAGGAAGAAAACGAGCCCGATGACGTCGATCCAGTTCTGCGCGCGCGGCGACAGTCGGCCGGAAATGATGTCGATGCGCACGTGCTCGTTGCGCAGCAGCGTGTAGCCGGCGCCGAAGAGAAAGATCACCGAGAACAGGTACCACTGGATTTCGAGGTACGAGTTCGAGCTGTAGTTGAACAGCTTGCGGACGACGGCATTCGCAGCGCTGATCAGCACGACGATCAGAATGAGCCAATAGACGATGCGGCCGACGCGCTCGGTGAGGGCGTCGATCGCTCGCGACAGGGCGAGCAGGGCGTTCACGGTTCCTCCTGGCGGCGCGGGCTCGCACCCAACGACCAAGTTGCCGGGCGTCCTCGACCGCAGTTGGCGCACGTCGCGCCGGCGAAGGACGGCGGATTATAGGCGATTGACCCCGCCGCGGGCTCCTCCCTGGCCCGCTCCGGGTCGATCGTCGCCGGCGCGGCGCGCCGCGCGCCGCGCAACGGCTGTCCCCATCCGCTACCCGACCCGCAGTCCACCTACCCCGGCCTGCTAGAATCGCGCTTTTTACGGCCGCACTTCCAATGTTCAGCCGCTCCCTCACGCTCGCGCAGGCGGATCCCGAGCTCTGGCAGGCGATCAGCGCCGAGAATCGCCGGCAGGAAGAGCACATCGAGCTGATCGCGTCGGAGAACTACGCGAGTCCGGCCGTCATGGCCGCACAGGGGTCGCAGCTCACCAACAAGTACGCGGAGGGCTATCCGGGCAAACGCTATTACGGCGGCTGCGAATTCGTCGATGTTGCGGAGCGACTCGCGATCGACCGCGTCAAGAAAGTGTTCCACGCGGACGCCGCCAACGTCCAGCCGCATTCCGGGGCGCAGGCCAACCAGGCGGTCATGTTCGCGGCGCTCCAGCCCGGCGATACGATCCTCGGCATGAGCCTCCCGCACGGGGGACATCTGACGCACGGCTCGCCGGTGAACATATCCGGCAAATGGTTCAACGTTGTCGCCTACGGTCTCGAGCCGCAAAGCGAGCTGATCGACTACGCCGAGACCGAGCGCCTCGCGCGCGAGCACAAGCCCAAGCTGATCATCGCCGGCGCGTCCGCGTACTCGCGCGTGATCGAGTGGAAGCGGTTTCGGGCGATCGCCGATGAAGTGGGTGCGAAGCTGATGGTCGACATGGCGCATTACGCAGGGCTGATCGCCGCGGGCGTGTATCCGAGTCCGGTCGGCATCGCCGATTACGTCACCAGCACGACGCACAAGACGATGCGCGGCCCGCGCGGCGGGTTCATCCTGATGAAGGAAGAGCACGCCAAGGCGATCAATTCGGCGGTGTTCCCGGGATTGCAGGGCGGCCCGCTGATGCACGTCATTGCCGCCAAGGCCGTCGCCTTCGGCGAGGCGCTGACGCGCGATTTCAAGATCTACCAGGAACGCGTGATCGAGAATGCGCGTGTGCTCGCGAAGGTGATGCAGGAGCGCGGCCTGCGCATCGTGTCCGGAGGCACGGATTCGCACATGTTCCTGGTCGACCTGCGCGCCAAGCAGGTGACCGGCAAGGACGCGGAAGCGGCGTTGTCGCGCGCGCACGTCACCGTCAACAAGAACGCAATCCCCAACGATCCCGAGAAGCCGTTCGTCACCTCGGGCATTCGGATCGGCAGTCCGGCGGCGACGACGCGCGGATTCGGCGAGATCGAGTGCGAAGAGCTGGGGCACCTGGTTGCGGATGTCCTCGACGCGCCTGCCGACGAAGCGGTGATCACGCGCACGCGCAACGGCGTTGCGGCGCTGACGCGCAAGTTTCCGGTTTACCGGGCATGAAATGTCCCTTCTGCGGCAGCGCTGACACGCAAGTCATCGATTCGCGCGTTTCCGAAGCCGGAGATTCGATTCGCCGGCGGCGCCGCTGCGCGGTCTGCCAGAAGCGTTTCACGACCTACGAAACCGTCGAGCTGCGGCTGCCGCAGGTCGTCAAGACGAACGGCAATCGCGCGGACTTCGACACCGCGCGGCTTCGCGTCGGATTTGCGCGCGCGCTGCACAAGCGTCCGGTGCCGACGGAGTACGTCGACGCCGCGATCGACCGGATCGTGCACCGCGTGCTGTCGCTCGGCGAGCGCGAGATCGCGTCGCGGCAACTGGGCGAGATGGTGATGCAGGAGCTCTACAAGCTGGACAAGGTGGCGTACATCCGCTTTGCATCGGTGTACCGATCGTTCCAGGATGTTTCCGATTTCCGTGACGCACTGAAGGAAGTCGAAGCGGTGCCCGCGCCGCGCAAGGGCGTCCGCCGGCCGGCGTGAGCGATAACGGGTTCACGGACGCCGATCGGCGCCACATGGCGCTGGCGCTTGCGCTCGCCGAGCGGGCGCTCTACACGACGACGCCGAATCCCGCGCGTCGGCTGCGTGATCGTCAAGTCCGGCGCGGTCGTCGGCGAAGGCTGGCATGTCCGCGCCGGCGAAGCGCACGCCGAAGTCGCGGCGCTCGCCGATGCGCGAACGCAAGGGGCACGACGTCCACGCGGCGCGACGCTGTACGTGAATCTCGAGCCGTGCAATCGCCACGGGCGCACGCCACCATGCGTCGATGCGATTCTCGCCGCGGGCATCGGACGCGTCGTCGCGGCAATGCGCGATCCGAATTCCGCACAGGTCGACGGCGCGCTGCGCTTGCGTGCCGCGGGCGTGTGCGTCGACATCGGGCTGCTCGAAGCGCAGGCGCGCGCGCTCAATGCCGGCTTCGTATCGCGAATGACGCGCGGTCTGCCCTGGGTGCGAACGAAGATTGCCACAAGCCTTGACGGTCGCACCGCGCTTGCGAGCGGCGAGAGCCGCTGGATCACGGGCCCGGAAGCGCGCGCGCGATGGTCACGCGCTGGCGCGCCCGCGCGTGCGCCGTGCTGACGGGTGTGGGCACGGTGCTGCACGACGATCCGCAACTGACGGTGCGCGATGTGCCGACGACACGGCAGCCGCTGCGCGTGGTCGTCGATCGACACGCCGATACGCCGCCCGGCGCGCGCGTGCTGGCCGACGGCAACGCGCTCATCGTGACCGCCGGAACGCGCAACGACGGCTGGCCGCGGGACGTCGACGTGCTTGCGCTGCCGGACGGCGACGCGCGCGTCGACCTGCGCGCGATGATGCGGGCGCTGGCGACCCGAGGCATGAACGAAGTACACGTCGAGGCGGGCGCCAAGCTCAACGGCGCGCTGTTGCGCGCCGGATTGATCGACGAATTGCTGATCTACGTCGCTGGATCGCTGATCGGCGATCCGGCGCGCGGGATGTTCGAGGCGGCGACGCCCCTCGCGTCGCTTGCGGAACGGACGCATCTCGAATGGACGTCGGTCGACCGCGTGGGCGATGCGCTGCGCATCGTCGCGCGGGTTCGTCCGCCGGAGAACGCGTGATGCTAGACCGATCCTGGTCGGGCGGAGAACGAACGGGTATTTGCCGCACGGGCGCCCCGGGAGCCGCCTGATGTTCACCGGCATCGTTCAGGCGACCGGAATCATTGTGGCGCGGGAGCGCCTCAGGCGACGGGGTTCGACTCGTCGTCGACGCACGCGGGCTCGATGTTACGGATGTCGCGGTCGGCGACAGCATCGCGGTGGAGGGCTGCTGCCTGACGCTCGTTGTCGTCGCAGGGAGCCGCGCTCGGCTTCGACGTTTCCGGCGAAACGCTGCGATGCACGACGGGCTTCGACGCCGATCGTGCGGTCAACCTCGAAAAGTCCCTGCGGCTGTCCGACCGGCTCGGCGGGCACCTGATGAGCGGCCACGTCGACGGTGTGGGAAGGGTCGCCGCGTTTTCGGCGGTCGCCGGGGATCGACGACGGGAGCTGGCGGCTTGTCATCGACGCGCCGGAATCGCTTGCTCGGTACATTGCGACGAAAGGATCGATCGCCGTCAACGGCGTCAGCCTGACGACGAATGCCGTCGATCGTTCGCCGATTTACCGTCAACCTGATCCCGCATACACTGGCCGCGACGACGCTATCGACCTTGGTGCCCGGTGCGACGGTCAATCTGGAAGTCGACCCGATCGCACGCTATGTCGAGCGTTTGCGCGCCGCACGAGCCATGAGCGATCGCCGGCTGTCGCGATCGCATTGACCAAGGAGCAACGATGGACCTGACAACGCTCGAGCGGCTTCCGCTGTGGATCGGCGGGCCGTGCCCCTCGCCGACGACGACCCGCTACGGCGAAGTGACGAATCCTGCCACCGGCGAGGTGATCCGCCACGTTCCGTTCGCGAACGCCGCGGACGTCGATGCGGCCGTGACGGCCGCCGCCGCTGCGCTTCCGGGATGGTCGGCGCTCGCCGGCGCTGCGGCGCGCGCGCGTGCTGATGCGGTTCCGCGATCTGCTGGAACGCCATGCAAGGATCTCGCGCGGATCGTCACGCAGGAGCACGGCAAGACGCTTGCCGACGCCGAGGGATCGGTGACCCGCGGCATGGAGGTGGTCGAGTTCGCGACCGGCATTCCGCATCTGCTGAAGGGCGAGCACAGCGACAGCGTCGGCACCGACGTCGACAGCTGGTCGGTGCGCATGCCGGTCGGCGTTTGCGCGGGCATTACGCCGTTCAATTTTCCGGCGATGGTGCCGATGTGGATGTTTCCGATCGCGATCGCATGCGGAAACACGTTCGTCCTGAAGCCGTCGGAGCGCGATCCGACGCTGTCGCTGCGGCTCGCCGAGTTGCTGCAGGAGGCCGGGCTGCCCGACGGCGTCTTCAACGTCGTGCACGGCGACAAGGAGGCGGTCGACGCGCTGCTCGCGCATCCGGAGGTCCGCGCCGTTTCGTTCGTCGGCTCGACGCCGATCGCGAAGTACATCTACGAAACCGGCGCGCGCAACGGCAAGCGCGTGCAGGCGCTGGGCGGCGCGAAGAACCATGCGGTGGTCATGCCGGACGCCGATCTCGACTTCGCAACCGAAGCGATCATCGGCGCGGGCTATGGATCGGCGGGCGAGCGCTGCATGGCGATCTCGGCGGTCGTCGCGGTGGGCGACGTCGCCGATTCGCTGGTCGCCAAGCTCGCGGCGCGCGCGCGGCGGGTGACGACCGGGCCGGGCGACGCCGCCGAACGTCGAAATGGGTCCGGTCATCACCTGCGCAGCGCGCGACCGGATCACGGGCTTGATCGACCGCGGCGTCGCCGAGGGGGCGTCGCTGGTCGTCGACGGCCGGAAGCCGTCGATTGCCGGGCATCCCGACGGATTCTTCGTCGGGCCGACGCTGTTCGATCGCGTCACGCCCGCAATGACGATCTATCGCGAAGAGATTTTCGGCCCGGTGCTGTCCGTCGTGCGCGTCGAGTCGTTGACGGACGCCATCGCGATGATCAACGCCAATCCGTTTGCAAATGGTGCGGCGTTGTTCACGCGCTCCGGTCACGCAGCGCGGCGATTCCAGCAGGACGCCGAGGTCGGCATGGCCGGGATCAACGTGCCGATACCCGTGCCGATGGCGTTCTATTCGTTCGGCGGTTGGCGCAACTCGCTGTTCGGCGATCTGAACGTGCACGGCCACGATGGCGTGCGCTTTTACACGCGCTTGAAGACCGTGACGTCGCGGTGGCCCGACGACGGCAGCGCCGCGCCGGGCTTCCACATGCCGGTGATGGGCTGACGCGCGCGCAGGGCGTTGGCGTCTGCGATGCTGGCGTCTGCGGTGAGCCGAGGCCTAATCCTCGATCACGCGCCATGACAGCCGGTGGTGCGCAGGCTCCTCGCCCAGCATCGCCTGAACGAAAGTGGCCGCGCCGGCGGGGCCATCGACGCGGATCGTGACGCGGTAATACGGCGTGCGCGGCGGCTCGGTCGCCGACGGCGCACCGGATGCGGCCGCGACGCTCGGCGGCGACAACGCGCAGTTGGCGACCGTTGCCGCGCCGGGCAGCAGGCACAGCCTTTCGACGAGATGCCGCGCCGTAAAGCCGTCGCCCGCGTCGATTACCCCGGCACCCGCCGGATAGTCCGGCGACGGCTTGCAACGCGCCGGGGACGCCGCGCGCGTCCTCGCCGGATTGCCGCGCCGCGAAGTAGTTCCGCACCGGATCGTCGCTCGTCACGTCGGCGATCGCCCCCGTCTCGAACAGCGCTGCCGTGTCCTGCTCGACTGCGACCGCTGCGGCGAGGATTGCATGCTGACGCGCGGCGACGTTGGCGCCGATCGCGACGCCGGTCATGATCGTGCGCATCATCGCGACACCTCCGAACGCGAGCACGATCATTGCGATCAGCGCGACAAACAGGATGACGCCGCGCTGGCGACGGATCGCGGCCGGGACGTCGTGGTTCGAGCGGGTGCTCGTTTTGGCGCCGTCACCGGCCGGCCATCGGCGGGCAACGCGGGTCACGTGCCGCGATTCCAGAGGATATTGCGCAGCGGCACGGTGGTTTCGTACGTTCGGTATCGGTAGCCCCCGGATGCGGAACCGGCGATCGTGGCTTCGAGTCGTCCGGGACACGCACTCTTGTCGGCCTGTTCGCAGTCGAACAGAACCCAGTGGAACGCGCCCGTCTGCGTGCGATCGGGAAGATCGCTTCGCACGATGACGCCGATGCGTATTGCCTTGATTCGCCCAAGCGTTGCGCTGGGTGCCGCGAGCAGCGCGGCAGGACTCCACGCACCGGATGCGCCGGCGGTGACCCAGTCGTCCAGCGCGCCATCGCCATCGCTGTCGATGCCGTATTGAAGTTTGAGGTTGACGACGCCCGATACCAGTGGATTTGGCGCATCGTCGTTCGCGACGTCGGTGCTGCGCAAGGTGCCCGATACGACATCGTAGCGCGCGGTCGAAGCGAGCGCCGCAGGGCCGAGATCGAGCAGCAATGACGTTGCCGGGAGGTCGATGTCGACCGGCGAGTGAGCGATCTCGACCACGCCTGCGAGCGGTGCGCTGGCGGCCGTCACCTCCGCGGTCACGCATTCGCCGGCGCGGCTGATCGCGACGACGCGATCCCCGACGCCAATGCCATCGGGGCTTTCGATGTAGAAATTGGATCCGGCGGGCGCCGCGGTTGCGAACGCCGCGGGCGCCGCCATCCGCGGCGCCCGCGATTCCCGCACGATCAGGCTGTCCGGCTGATCCGCGCGGCCGCCGTCGCTGATCAGCACGGCGATGGGACGCAACGTCGTCGCGGCATCGCTCGTCGCCGGACACGTATCGAGCCATCGGGCCGCCGCCATGAGGCCTGCACCCGCGTTGGCGGCCTGCATGGCGATCGCGGACAGCGCGAATGCGCCGGCGTCCTGGGCGTCGGATGTGGCGGCCGCGTCGTTTCGGACCGACTCGATCGCGACGACTGCCCGATACGCGATCACCATGGCCAGCATCGCCATCGCAAGTCCGACGAGCACGTCGACGAGCGAGGCGCCGGTCGGCCATATCGCGCACCGCGCAGCCGAGAGACTCATCGAGTCCGAGCGGCACATCGCACGTTGCGCAGCGACGAAAGTGCGTACGGCATCAAGGCGGCGACACGATGCTTGCGACCGATTGACGATGTGGCGTCGGGTCGCCCGGCAACTGCCAGAAAACGCTCACCGCTACGCGCCGGCTGCCCACGGACGGCCCAGGCTCGATCGAAACGACCGGCGAATTGGTCGATGCGGTTACGCCGGGCAGTCGCGACGCCGACGCGAGCAGCATCCGGAATCCAGGGCCCGCCATGGCGCATGTCGTAGCGCTCGGCGAGCGTGGCCGGGTCTTCGGCCGACATCCGGGATAGCGTCGACGACGCGACATTGAACGCTTCGCCGCGCCAGTGTGCGTTGCCGCTTTGTCGCAGCGCATTGCCGAGCAAACCGAACAATCCCGCCGCACCGATCGAAAAAACCAGGATCGCGAGAAGCGCCTCGAACAGGAACGCGCCGGCCGGCCGTGGCCGCAGAGGCAGACGCGCACGTTCCGGCGTCCCCCGCCGGGATGTCGGTTTCATACGCATAGCCCGTCCGGTCGAATCGTCCAGCAGTCGGCCGTGCGTGCCCAACCCGGCGGCAGCGACACCGTTGCCCGGGCCCCGGCATGGTCGATCGAGTACGCGAATGACGCCATGCCCTTCGCAGCCAATCCGGTTGCCGTATAAGTGAAGGTGTTCGCCGTACCCTCGCACCGTACGATGAACGAGTCGGCCGGATTTCCGCCGGGCGGAGGGACACCGCAGTCGCCGGCGCCGTCGACGTAGGTGCGCTGATCCAGGAAGTACTGCTCCATCTTCGCGCGCGCATCGGCGAGCAGCGTAACCGCGTCGAGGATCCGGCTGCGTTTCACGTACGTTGCGTACGACGGCAATGCGATCGCCGCGAGGACGGCGACGATGGCGATGACGATCGTCAGTTCGAGCAGCGTGAATCCGGTGCAGGACAGGCGCTTCACGAGCATGCCTCGGTCGTGCGCTCGATGCGGGCACGGCCGCTGTTGGCGAGAATCACCTTGCGCGCCTTGTGGCCCGGGCGGCAGACGGTGAACGATCCCATCTGCAGCGCGCCGTCGGTGCGTCGCGCGTAGCCCAGACCTGTATACGACACGTAATCGGCAACCGGCCGGTTGCCGCGGATCGTCACGCCGGGCGGAGCGGCACGCTCGCGCGCGATCGGCGGCGCAGGCGGACCGGCGCCGCCGTGGGGGACGATCGTCCATCCGTCCTCCCACGGCATCGCGGCGCCGGGACAACCGGCGGTTCCGGGACAGACGTCGACCCGGCTCCCGCGCTTGATCGCCTCGCTACGCGCGAAGTCGAGTGCGTGCAGCAGCGCATCGGCGCGGTCGCCGACCTGCTGCTCGGCGATCCAGGCGCCCCAGCCGGGAACGCCGGCCGAGAGCAGGATCCCCGCAATGGCGAGCGCGACCAGAAGCTCGAGGAGCGTCAGCCCGCCGCAGGGATGGCTGTCGCCGGCGGAGTGACGGAGGCGCAATCGGGCCTGATGCGGATCACGAGTCATGGTGACGCCAAGTCTAGGAAGGGTCGTGGCGCCGCGATATCGGCCGAACGCCGTAGGTCGTTCGAGCTATTGGCCGCGAACGCTGCCGAGTCTCGGAGGCGACACCGGCCGCCACCCCGCTTGACTACGATTATTTCAGGGCTAAACTATTCGATGGGGGAGGACGTCACCCGCCAAGACGCGGATGACGGGCGTTGTCCAATGCGGATCCTGTGCGTCGGCGGAGGGCCCGCCGGTCTTTATCTCGCGCTGCTGATGAAGCGGGCGGACGCTCGCCATTCGGTACGCGTCGTCGAGCGCAATCGAGCCGTACGACACGTTCGGCTGGGGCGTCGTCTTCTCCGACCAGACGCTCGGCAACCTCGCGCACGCCGATTCCGAAACGGCGCGCGAAATCGCCGGCGCGTTCAACCACTGGGACGACATCGACGTCCATTTCAAGGGACGCACGATCACGTCGGGCGGTCACGGCTTTTGCGGCATCGGCCGCAAGCGGCTGCTCAACATCCTGCAGCACCGCTGCGAAGCGCTCGGCGTCGAGCTGGCATTCGAGACCGACGTCGCCGACGAGCGTGCCGTCGCGTCCGAACTCGACGCCGACGTTGTCGTCGCCTCGGACGGCAGCAACAGCCGGCATCCGCAATCGCTATGCCGACGTCCTTCGCGCCGGACGTCGACGTGCGGCGCTGCCGCTTTGTCTGGCTGGGCACGAAAAAGCGCTTCGAAGCGTTCACGTTCGCCTTCGAGCAGACGGCGCACGGCTGGTTTCAGGCGCATGCCTACCAGTACGACGGCGACACGTCGACATTCATCGTCGAGACGCCCGAGCACGTGTGGCGGGCAGCTGGCATCGATCGCATGCCGCAGGAAGAGGGCATCGCATTCTGCGAGCGGCTGTTCGCGCCGTACCTCGACGGCCATCCGCTGCTCACCAACGCCGCACATCTGCGCGGCTCCGCGATCTGGCTCCGCTTCCCGCGTGTGATCTGCAAGTCCTGGGCGCACTGGACGCGGATCGGCGGCCGAGACGTTCCGGTCGTGCTGATCGGCGACGCTGCGCACACCGCGCATTTTTCGGTAGGCTCGGGTACCAAGCTCGCGCTCGAGGACGCGATCGGCTCGTCCCGCGCGCTGCTGGCGCCGGCGCAGGATCTGCAGGCGGCGCTTGCGGATTACGAGCCGGAGCGCAGCGTCGAGGTGCTCAAGCTGCAGAATGCCGCGCGCAATTCGACCGAATGGTTCGAGAACGTCGATCGGTACACGTCGTTCGATGCGCTGCAGTTCGCGTACAGCCTGCTCACTCGCAGCCAGCGCATTTCGCACGAAAACCTGCGCCTGCGCGATGCCGGATTCGTAGCGCGCGCCGAGCGATGGTTCGCTGCGCGTGCGCCATTGCCGGCCGACCGGCCGCCGGTGGCGAACGACCTGCGCTCGCCGGTGGACCGGCCGCCTCCGCCGATGTTCACGCCCTACACGCTGCGCGGCGTGACGCTTCGCAATCGCGTCGTCATGTCGCCGATGGCGCAGTATTCGTGCGTCGACGGCTTGCCGGACGACTACTACCTCGTGCACCTGGGCAGCCGCGCGCACGGCGGCGCCGGTCTCGTATTCACGGAAATGGTGTGCGTTGCGCCCGACGCGCGGATCAGTCCCGGCTGTGCCGGGCTGTACGACGATGCGCAGGTAGCCGCCTGGCGGCGCATCGTCGACTACGTGCACGGACGCACCGAGGCGCGCATCGCGCTGCAATTGGGCCACGCGGGGCCGAAGGGATCGACGCAACTCGGCTGGGAGGACGCCGACGAGCCGCTCGTCGACGGCAACTGGCCCTCATCGCGCCATCGGCCGTCGCGTATGGTCCGCAGCAACCAGGTGCCGCGGCGAAATGACGCTGGCCGACATGGCGCGCGTTCGCGAGCAGTTCGTACGAGTCGGCGCACCGTGGCATCGCGATGCGGATTCGACTGGCTCGAGCTCCATTGCGCGCATGGCTATCTGCTGTCGGCGTTCCTGTGCCCGCTTACCAATCGACGCGGCGACGAGTACGGCGGCCCGATCGAAAACCGGTGCCGCTACCCGCTGGAAGTCTTTCGCGCGATGCGCGACGTCTGGCCCGCGGAACGGCCGATGTCGGTGCGGATATCGGCACACGATTGGGCGGTGGGCGGCAACACGCCCGACGATGCCGTCACGATCGCGCGACTGTTCAAGATGGCGGGCGCGGATTTGATCGACGTGAGCTCGGGCCAGACGACACGCGGCGCGCGCCCCGTCTACGGCAGGATGTATCAGACACCGTTTGCCGACCGCATCCGAAACGAGGTGGGCATTGCGGCGATGGCGGTGGGCGCGATCTTCGAGCCGGATCACGTGAACAGCATCCTGATGGCGGGCCGTGCCGACTTGTGCGCGCTCGGGCGGCCGCATCTCGCCGACCCGTACTGGACGCTGCATGCGGCGGCAGAGCTCGGTTACGACGACATCGAATGGCCGGTGCAGTACCTGCCGGGGAAGATGCAGCTCGAGCGCAACCGCGCGCGCGCGGCCGCGATGGCCGGCGAACGGCCGGAGGCCAACGGATGAGCACAATCCACGAACTGGCGCGCGGCGACGCCGAGTCGCGCATGTCCGACGGCGATCACGTCTCGCTGCGGTTGTGGCTGCGCCTTTACACCTGCTCGACGATGATCGAGCATCACGTGCGCGAACGCCTGCGCGAGCGATTCGACATCACGCTGCCGCGGTTCGACCTGATGGCGCAGCTCGAGCGCGCGCCGAAGGGTCTCAAGATGAGCGATCTGTCGCGTCGCCTGATGGTGACCGGTGGCAACGTCACCGGACTCACGGATCAGCTGGTGTCCGAAGGACTGGTCGTGCGCTGCGAAATGCCCAGCGACCGCCGCGTGTACACGGTGCGCCTGACGTCCAAGGGAAAGCGGCACTTCGATGCGATGGCGGTCGAGCACGAGCGCTGGATCATCGAATTGCTCGCGGCAATGCCCGCGGGCGAACTCGAGGGTCTTTACCGTCTGCTGGGAACCTTCAAATCGACGGTTGCGGGCGGTGCCAAGACGCCCAGCGTGCCCCCGCGATGAGCGACAAGCTGCAGGCGCTCCGGCTGGCGGAGTACGAAGCGACGCATTTCCGCTATACGGCAAGTACGGACGGGAAAATCGCCACGATCACGCTCGATCGGCCCGACCGCCGCAATCCGCTGACGTTCGCAGCCTACGCCGAGTTGCGCGATCTGTTTCGCAGTCTCGCGCTCGCGACCGACGTCAAGGTCGTCGTCGTGACCGGGGCCGGCGGCAACTTCTGCTCCGGCGGCGACGTGCATGAAATCATCGGTCCATTGACGGCGATGGGAATGCCGGAACTTCTGGCTTTCACGCGAATGACCGGCGACCTCGTGCTCGCGATGCGGACTTGTCCGCAGCCAATCGTGGCGGTCGTCGATGGCACCTGCGCCGGCGCCGGCGCGATGATTGCGCTCGCCTCGGACATCCGCATCGGAACGCCGGGTGCGAAAACCGCGTTCCTGTTTGCGCGAGCAGGGCTTGCCGGCTGCGACATGGGGGCTTGCACGCTGCTGCCGCGCGTCATCGGTCAGGGGCGCGCCGCCGAGCTGCTCTATACCGGGCGCGTGATGACATCGGACGAGGCGAGCGCGTGGGGTTTTTTCAATCGCGTGGCCGCACCCGCCGATGCGCTCGCGGAAGGCCAGGACTTGGCGCGGACGCTTGCCGACGGGCCGACCTTCGCGCACGCAATGACGAAGAAGCTGCTGCACCAGGAATGGGCGATGGATCTGGCGACGGCGATCGAGGCCGAAGCGCAAGCCCAGGCAATCTGCATGCAGACGACCGACTTCCGGCGAGCGTACGACGCATTCGTCGCCAGGGCGAAGCCGCGGTTCGAAGGCAACTGAATCGATGCGGCGCGCGCATCTCGACTGGCCGTTCCTCGACGCAACCCACCGCGCGCTCGCTGCCGACGCCGATCGCTGGGCGGCGGCGGCCTGTCGGTCGGAGGCTCACGGCGTCGATGCCGATCCGGGAAGCCACGCGCCGACACAGGAGCGGGAGGATGCCGATTCGCGGAACGCCGCAGCGGCGCGTGCAGCGGAGGACGTCGACGCGATCTGCCGCCGCCACGTCGCGTCGCTCGGAGCAGCCGGCCTGTTGCGCCATTGCGTTCCGGCGCGTTTCGGCGGCGCTAGAACCAATGTCGACTCGCGCGACTTGTGCGTGGTCCGCGAAACGCTCGCGTGGCACGACGGCCTCGCTGATTTCGCGTTCGCGATGCAAGGGCTCGGTGCGGGGCCGATCGCGCTCACCGTCACCGCGACGGATCATCCGGCCGCGCACTGGCTGCACGACGTCGCAGCGGGCGATGCGATCGCGGCGTTCGCGCTGTCCGAACCCGATGCCGGCTCCGACGTCGCCGCGATGTCGACGCGGGCCGCCCGCGCCGGCAGCGATTGGATCCTGAACGGGTGCAAGACGTGGATCTCCAACGGGGGCATCGCGGATTTCTATTGCGTGTTCGCACGCACCGGCGGCGAAGGAGGCGCACGCGGCATATCGGCGTTCGTCGTCCCGGCGGACGCGCCTGGGCTCATCGTGGTCAAGCGCATCCGGGTCATGGCGCCTCATCCGCTCGCGATACTCGAGTTCCGGGATTGCCGAGTGGAGGCGCACGCGCTGCTCGGCGAGCTCGGCACAGGATTCAAACTGGCGATGCGGACGCTCGATATTTTCCGCGCATCGGTGGGAGCGGCGGCGGTCGGCTTCGCGCGGCGCGCGCTGGACGAGGCGGTTGCGCACGCGAGGACGCGGCGGATGTTCGGCGGCGCGCTCGGCGAGCGCGATCTCGCGCGCGCGACACTTGGCGAGATGGCCGCGGACGTCGACGCCGCGGCACTGCTCGTCTATCGCGCGGCGTGGATGCGCGATGTGAAGGGCGGGCGGGCGACGGCCGAGGCGGCGATGGCGAAAATGACGGCGACCGAATCCGCCCAGCGGGTAATCGATGCGGCGGTTCAGATGCATGGCGGCAGGGGCGTCCAGCAGGGCGAAACGGTCGAGCGCCTGTATCGGGAAATCCGCGCGCTTCGCATCTACGAGGGCGCGACGGAAGTGCAGAAACTGATCATCGGCCGCGAGACGTTGCGCGCGGCCGAAGACGGATCATGACTGCGCAAGCGAGTTGCAGCGGCACCGTGGCGGCGCCCGGGTGCCCGGGTTGGACCATCCTGTGAGCTCCAGCGCCCATGTCGACACGTTTGCGCGCGACAATCTGCCGCCGCGAGCGCACTGGCCCGAGCTGGTGTTCGATCTGCCGGAGCTCCAGTATCCGGAACGGCTGAACTGCGCGACCGAGCTGCTCGACCGCGCGATTGCACGCGGGTGGGGTGAGCGTCCTGCGATCCTCGCGCCGGACGGGATCCGCTGGACTTATGCCGATCTGCTCGCTCACGCCAATCGCATCGCGCACGTGCTGGTCGACGACCTGCAACTCGTTCCGGGCAATCGCGTGCTGCTGCGCGGCCCGAATACCGCTGCGATGGCCGCGTGCTGGTTCGCCGTGGTGAAAGCGGGCGGCATCGCCGTTGCGACGATGCCGCTGTTGCGTGCGCGGGAACTGACCGATATCGTCACCAAGGCACGAGTCTCACACGCCCTGTGCGACGCGCGGCTGGCGGACGAGTTGGAGGCCGCGCGCAGCGCGTGCGCGACGCTGCGCGAGGTCGCGTGGTTTCAATCAGCGGCCGAGGATGGCGTCGAGGCGCGTGCGTGCACCAAGCCGTCGGCGTTCGACAATGTGGACACCGCTGCCGAGGATACGGCGCTGATTGCGTTCACGTCCGGAACGACGGGAATGCCGAAGGGAACGATGCATTTCCATCGCGACGTGATGGCGGCGTGCGATTGCTGGCCCCGCTCGACGCTGCGCGCATCTCCGGATGACATTTTTACCGGAAGTCCGCCGCTGGCATTCACGTTCGGGCTGGGCGGCCTCCTGCTGTTTCCGATGCGCGCCGGCGCGGCGACGCTGCTCCTCGAAAAGGCGGCGCCCGAGCAGCTGCTCGGCGCGATCGCCGAGCACCGGGCGAGCGTGCTCTTTACCGCGCCCACGTCCTATCGCGCCATGGTGCGAATCGCCGCGAAGTTCGACTTGTCGAGCCTGCGCAAGTGCGTGTCGGCGGGCGAAGCGCTGCCCGCGGCGACCCGGAAGGCCTGGAAGGACACGACCGGCATCGAGATCATCGACGGCATCGGCGCGACGGAAATGCTGCACATCTTCATTTCGCACGACGAGTCGCACGCGCGTCCCGGTGCGACCGGGACGCCGGTGCGGGGATATCGCGCCTGCGTGATGGACGCCGCCGGCCGGCCGCTGCCGCCAGGGCAGGTCGGTCATCTCGCCGTCAAAGGGCCGACCGGGTGCCGCTATCTGGCGGATCCGCGCCAGGCCAACTACGTCAAGGACGGCTGGAACTACACCGGCGACGCGTACGTCGTCGGCGAGGACGGTTATTTCATCTATCAGGCGCGCACCGACGACATGATCATCAGCGCCGGCTACAACATCGCGGGTCCGGACGTCGAGGGCGCGCTGCTTCTGCATCCGGCGGTCGCGGAGTGCGGCGTCGTCGGCGTCGCCGATGCTGAGCGCGGGCAGATCGTCAAGGCGTTCGTCGTGTTGAGGCCGGGACACGCCGGCGATGCGGCGATGACAGCCGTGCTGCAGGATTTCGTCAAGCGCACGATCGCGCCGTACAAGTACCCGCGCGCGATCGAGTACCGGCCGAGTCTCCCGCGCACGGAAACGGGGAAGCTCCAGCGGTTTCGCTTGCGAGACGGCCGATGAAATTTCTCCAGCCGCCGGAATGGAAGCCGCCGAAGGGTTACGCCAACGGCGTGGCCGCCCGGGGTACGCTCGTGTTCGTCGGCGGGCAGGTCGGATGGAATGCGCAGCAGCAATTCGAATCGGACGACTTCGTCGAACAGAGCGCCCGCGCGCTGCAGAACGTCGTGGCAGTTCTCGCCGAGGCGGGCGCGCGTCCCGAGCACATCGTGCGGATGACGTGGTATGTCGTCGACAGGCGCGAATACATCGCGAGCGCTCGGAAGCTCGGCGACGTCTATCGCACGATCATCGGGCGGCACTACCCGGCGATGACGGCCGTCGAGGTGGCTGCCTTGATCGAGGCGCGCGCGCGCGTCGAAATCGAGGCGACGGCGGTCATTCCCGACGACGGCGACGCAGACCTCGCTTAAGGCAATCCCACGCGGGACGTCACGCCGGCTGAACGGCGATCCGCGCAGAATTTGCGTCGGGTCCGCGCGGCATCGATTGTAAAATTTTCAAATGGCGCAACGGAGTTGCGCGCGCGAATGACGCGTGACAACATCGGCTCGTTCAGAAAAGCTCGGAGACGGCGATGAAGGCCATGCGCTTTGCCCTGTTGTTGACGATCTCGATGCTATCGATCGACCGGGCAATTGCCCAGGTCGACGGTGCGGGCACGACCATCGTGATTCCGCTCGTTGCGTCGACGGCCTCGTTTACGAGCGAAATACAGATCAAGGATCAGTCGGGCACCGCACGGACGGTCAACATTCAGTTCTATGAAGCAGAGTCCTCGATTACACCAGGCCCGAAGACTTGCGCCGCCGTGTCGCTTGGCGCCCTCGAGTCGAAGACGGTGACAGTGGCGGGTCAATGCACGCTCACCGCCGACAGCCACCACGGATTTCTCATCCTCAGCGACGGGAGCGCCAACAAGGACAAGCTGTTCTTCGCGTATTCACGCGTGTCGAACCCGCAAGGCATCGGCTTTACCGTCGAAGGTTTCCCGATCGGACACATCGGCGGAGGTGACTCCAATTCGGAAGTGGACGGGGTCAAGCGCACGGCCGCGACAGGATCGGCGCCCGCGTTCCAGACGAACTGCTTTGTCGCGACGCTCGACGATCCCGTCGACTACTCGGTCTCCACGGATGCCAGCGGATCGCAGCCGATCTTCGACAGCCTGGCGCCGTTCCAGATGCGGCGCTATCTCGACATCTACGCGGCGACGAACTCCGACGCCGGCGATCACCTGAACACGACTGTCTTCTTCCAGAAGACCACGCCGAGCCAGTTTCCGAACACGCTGCTGGGCTTTTGCACCGTGCAGGACAACACATCGTTCGGCGCCGACTTCCGGATCAGCAAGAACTGGGACGCGGCGGACAACACGCGTTTCAGGCTGAATTGCTTTGCGGCGGATTTCGGGGCCAATCCCGGAGAGTGCACGACCACGCTTCAGCCGTCCGCACCGGAGGTTCCGAATGCAACGACGAAGCTTCGCCTGATCACGCGCGTGTATGCGCCCGATACCGTGAACTGCTCGATCATCAGCAGTCGAAGCGGCGATCTCGAAATGAGGCTCGTGCGCGAGTTTCCGGCGGGGGTGGTCGCGGGGGGCAACAACCAGACCTCGTTCACGTACGCGACGGGAGCGCGCTCGTCTTTCGGCAGCGGGTTCGACCAGTACTACTGGCTCGAGGTCGGCTTTCGCGAGGGTGGCACCGCGGTATTTCCAATTCCGTTCGGCATTCGCTGCATCGCCGGCAACGGGATGATGGATCCGCTCGAGGTGCAGGACGTGCCGGACGACTTCTGAACCGGGTAACATCGCGGGTGCCGCACCGGCCTGCCGCGCACGCTTGCCGTCCGCGGCTGCGCCGGTCGTGCCGACAGGCCGATCCTTGACGGGATGTCCACGATGAATGCCCCAGACCGTCTGCACGCGACGAAGCCCTCGTTCAAATGGGACGATCCGCTGCTGCTCGACGACCAGTTGACCGAAGAGGAGCGCCTGGTTCGCGAGACCGCGCACGCCTACGCGCAGGAAAAACTGCTGCCGCGGGTAACGGCAGCGTTTCGCAACGAGATTACCGACCCTTCGATCTTCCCCGAGATGGGCGCGCTCGGGCTGCTCGGCGCGACGCTGCCGCCCGAATTCGGCGGGGCGGGGCTCAACTACGTGTGCTACGGGCTGATCGCGCGCGAAATCGAGCGGGTGGATTCCGGCTATCGCTCGATGATGAGCGTGCAAAGCTCGCTCGTGATGTTTCCGATCTTCACGTATGGGAGCGACGCGCAGCGCGCGAAATATCTGCCGAAGCTCGCGCGCGGCGAATCGATCGGCTGCTTCGGCCTGACCGAGCCGAATCACGGCTCGGACCCCGGTTCGATGGAGAGCCGCGCACAGAGCGTGGACGGCGGCTATCGGCTGAACGGCGCGAAGACGTGGATTTCCAATTCGCCGATCGCCGACGTATTCGTCGTGTGGGCGAAGCTCGACCGCGTGGTTCGCGGGTTCATCCTCGAAAAGGGAATGAAGGGTCTCACCGCGCCGAAGATCGAGGGCAAGTTTTCGCTGCGTGCGTCGATCACCGGCGAGATCGTCATGGACGACGTATTCGTGCCGGCGGACAACCTGCTGCCGAACGTGCAGGGATTGAAAGGGCCGATGGGCTGCCTCAACAGCGCACGTTACGGCATCGCATGGGGAGCACTCGGCGCCGCCGAATTCTGCTGGCAAGCCGCGCGGCAGTACGTGCTGGATCGGCGGCAGTTCGGGCGGCCGCTCGCCGCGAACCAGCTCGTGCAGAAAAAACTCGCCGACATGCAGACCGAAATCACACTGGGGCTGCAAGGCTGCCTGCGTCTCGGGCGCCTGAAGGATGACGGACGCGCCGCACCGGAGATTACGTCGATCATGAAGCGCAACAGCTGCGGCAAGGCGCTCGAGATCGCGCGCATGGCGCGCGACATGCACGGCGGGAACGGGATCGTCGACGAGTTCCACGTCATTCGGCACGTTCTGAACCTGGAAACGGTCAATACGTACGAGGGCACGCACGACATCCACGCGCTGATCCTTGGCCGCGCCCAGACCGGCATCTCCGCGTTCTGATCAAGGTCTCCGGGGTATCGCCATGCGACTCTTCGACTACTTCCGCTCATCCGCGGCGTATCGCGTGCGCATCGCACTCAACCTGAAAGGCATCGCGCCGGATGAGCGGACGTTCGTGCACCTCCGGATGGGCAACCAGCGCGCGCAGGACTACCTGGCGCTCAATCCGCAGGGACTCGTGCCGGCATTGGCGCTCGATGACGGTCACGTGCTGACGCAGTCGCTCGCGATCATCGAATACCTCGACGAGATGCATCGCGATCCGCCGCTGCTGCCCGCAACTGCGGTGGCGCGCGCGCGCGTACGCGCGATCGCCTTGCAGATCGCGTGCGAGATTCATCCGCTGAACAACCTGCGCGTGCTGAACTACCTGATCGGCACGATGGGCGTTGCAAAGGAGCAGAAAGACGGCTGGTATCGGTACTGGATCGACGTGGGCTTCGAAGCGCTCGAAAAGACGCTGGCGCGCGACGCCGATACCGGCCGCTATTGCCACGGCGATCGAGCCGACGATGGCCGACATCTGTCTCGTGCCGCAAATTGCCAACGCGCGCCGGTTCAACATCGACATGTCGCCGTACCGGACGCTGACGCGGATCGAAGCGGCGTGCAACGAGCTGCCGGCGTTCGCCGATGCCGCACCGGCCCGGCAGCCTGACGCGGAGTAACGGAGCGATCACAGCATGGAATATGCGATACCCGCCTGGGAGTTGCCGTCCGTTCCGGTTGCCGGCAGCCGGCCGGCCGTTTCCGGTGCGCCACATCTATTGCGTAGGCCGGAACTACGCCGAGCACGCGAAGGAAATGGGCGGTGACGCAACGAAGGAGCCGCCGTTCTTTTTCACGAAGCCCGCCGATGCGATCGTCCCGGTCGTGCCGCCTTCGATCGGACGCATCGCCTATCCGATCGCGACGCGCAATTACCACCACGAGCTCGAACTCGTCGTCGCGATCGGCAAGAGCGGCGTCAAAGTCGCGCCCGAACGCGCGCAATCGATGATTTTCGGTTACGCGGTCGGGCTCGACATGACGCGGCGCGACCTGCAGAACGACATGCGCGAAAAAAAGCGGCCCGTGGGACATCGGCAAGTCGTTCGCGCAATCCGCACCGATTGCGCCGATTCACCCGGTCGCCACGACCGGCCCGCTGACACACGGCGAGATCGCGCTGGAAGTGAACGGCGCGCGCCGCCAGCACGGCGATCTCGCCGACCTGGTATGGGACGTGCCGCACGTCCTCGCATTCCTGTCGCAGTTGTATCGACTCGAGCCGGGCGATCTGATCTTCACCGGAACGCCGGCCGGCGTCGGAGCCGGTCGTCGTCGGTCGACCGCCTCGTGGGCCGCATCGACGGCCTGACGCCGCTCGCGATCGAAATCGTCGCATCGGCAGACTGACATGCCGGCGTCCACGCCGATGACGCGCGAGGCCGTCGAGCGCGGCTACAACAATCGCGCGGCTGTTCCCGATCATCCGTATTGGCTCGAGCAGTTCTCGGCGCGCTCCGAGCGGCGCGCGAGGCGCTGCGTCCGGCGCTCGACATCCGCTATGGGCCGGGCGCGAAGGAGACGCTCGACCTGTTTCTTCCGGCTGCACGTGCGCGCGGCACGTTCCTGTTCATTCACGGCGGCTACTGGCGCGCGCTCGACAAGTCGGACCACGCGTTCGTCGCGCCGCCTTTCGTCGCGGCCGGGCTTTGGCCGTGGCGGTCGATCAACTACGATCTCTGCCCGCGACGTGACGATCGCGACGATCGTCGAAGCAGTGCCGTCGCGCGGTCGCGTGGCTTGCGCGCGAAGGCCCGCGGCCGGCGCGCGCCCGCGCCGCTCGTCGTCGGCGGGCATTCGGCCGGCGGCCATTTGGCCGGCGATGCTGTACGCCACCGATTGGCGTGCGCGCGGGTTCGTGCAGGCGCCGTTCGCGGGCGGCGTTTCGCTGTCCGGCGTGCACGACCTCGAGCCGCTCGTCCAGTTTTCGTACAACGTCGACTTTCGCCTCGACGACGCGGAAGCGCGGCGCGTCTCTCCCGGTCGATTGCACGCCGTCGACCGATGCGCCGCTCGTGATCGCCGTGGGGCGCGGACGAGACGTCGGAATTCCTGCGCCAGACGCAATCTGCTGTGGGACGCGTGGCCGCGGAATCGGCCGGCCGGCATGCACGCGCCGATGCGGATCCCCGGCCGCACCACTTCAACGTCGTCCTCGACTTCGCCGATCCGGCAGAGCGCGCTGACCCAGGCGACACTCGCAGTTGTTTTCCGCCTGACCGTTTCGTGTAGCGCGTGCGGTGCCGAGCGCCGCTGCACGCCGGGCGGCAATCGTTCGCACCGCGGTGCCTCGCGGTGGCGTATGCGAGTGCAGCGCTACGGTAGAATGCGACGGATCGCATCCGAGGCCACGCCATCATGCCCATCTCACCGATCGTCGACATCATCGCCGAAATCAAGGCGGGGCGGATGGTCGTCCTCGTCGACGAGGAGGATCGCGAAAACGAAGGCGATCTCGTGTTCGCGGCCGACTTCGTCACGCCGGAGGCGATCAACTTCATGGCGCGCTTCGGCCGCGGCCTGATCTGCATGCCGATCACCGAAGAGCGCTGCGCGGCTGCTCGAACCTCGCGCCGATGACGCCGGTCAACCGCTCGGTGCACGGCACCAACTTCACGGTGTCGATCGAGGCCGCGCATGGCGTGACGACCGGCATTTCCGCGGCCGACCGCGCGCACACGATCCGCGTCGCCGCGGCGCCCGACGCGAAGCCCGACGACATCGTGCAGCCCGGCCACGTCTTTCCGCTGATCGCGCAGCCGGGCGGCGTGCTGGCGCGCGCGGGCCACACCGAGGCCTGCTGCGACCTCGCGCGGCTCGCCGGGCCATGCACCGGCCGCCGTGCTGTGCGAGATCATGAAGGACGACGGCACGATGGCGCGCCTGCCCGATCTCGAGATCTTCGCGCGCGAGCACGGCCTGAAGATCGGCGCGATCGCCGACCTGATCCATCATCGCAGCCGCACCGAGCGCCTGATCGAGCGCGTCGCCGAGCGTCCGCTCGATGACGCCCGCAGGCGCGTTCCGGCTGGTCGTCTATCGCGACAAGCTCTCCGATGCGACGCACCTCGCGCTGATGCGCGGACCGATTTCGCCCGAGACGCGAAACGCTGGTGCGCGTGCACGAGCCGCTGTCGGTGATCGACCTGCTGGACGCGGAAAGCGAATCGCATTCGTGGAGCGTGCTCGAGGCGCAGCGCGCGATCGCCGCCGCCGGGCGCGGCGTCATCGTGCTGCTGCATCGCGCCGAGAGTCGCGCAGGAACTGCGCCGCGCGCGCGATCGCCGGCGAATCGCCGTCGTCGGCCAAGATGGACCTGCGCAACTACGGCATCGGCGCGCAGATCCTGCGCGACCTGAACGTCGGCAGGATGCGCCTGCTCGCGCGCCGCGCAAGATGCCGAGCATGGCCGGCTTCGACCTCGAGGTGACCGGCTACGACGAAGCGCCGCCCGCGCGCGCGCGCATCGTGACTGGCCGATGCGTCCGGCGACACGGTTCCGGCGCGCCGCTCGCTCGCGCGATGACGCCCGCTGACGATGCCCGTACGGCGCATCGCTTCGAGCACATCGCGGCGCCGCACGGCGCGTCGCGATCGTGCAGGCGCGATTCAATCCGCGCATCGGCGAAGGCCTGCTCGCCGGCGCGCTGCGCGCGCTCAAGGAGGCCGGCGTCGCCGACGAGCAGATTACGGTCGTCACCGTACCGGGCGCGCTCGAAGCGCCGCTCGCGCTGCAACGGCTCGCGCAAACGCGGCAACTACGACGCGCTGGTCGCGCTGGGCGCGGTGATCCGCGGCGACACGTACCACTTCGAGATCGTCGCCAACGAATCGGCGAGCGGGGTCTCCGAGCGTGCAGCTCGAATGCGGCATCCCGATCGGCAACGGCATCCTGACCTGCGACACCGACGCGCAGGCCGAGGCGCGGATGGACGCCAAGGGATACGAGGCGGCGCATGGCGGCGCTCGAGCTCGCCAATCTGCTCGACGCGATCGGCGATCGATGAGCGCCGGGGTCGCTCGACGCTTGAGCGCGCGCTGCAGCGCGCGCGTGCGTGCGCGCCGCGCGCGCTGGTTCTGCAGGGCACTGTACGAGCGACAGCTTCACCGGCGGCGCCGACGACGCCATCGCTGAGGCCTGATCGCGAGCCCCGGGCATGCGCGCGCGGACGCAGCCTATTTCCAGGAGCTGTGGCGCGGCGTCGCCGCCGAATACGATGCGCTGCTGCGGACGCGTCGAGCCGCAGCTCGATCGCCGGCTGAAGGATCTCGCGCCGATCGAGCGCGCGCTGCTCGTCATCGGCGCATGGGAGCTCGCGCACCGCCCGGACATTCCGTACCGCGTCGTGATCGACGAGGCCGTCGAGATCGCCAAGACGTACGGCGGCACCGACGGCCACAAGTTCGTGAACGGCGTGCTCGACAAGCTCGCTCCCGAGCTGCGCGCGGCGGAGATGCGCGCCGGCGAACGATGAATGAGTTCGAGCTGATCGACCGCTTCTTCCGCCGCCGGCCGCGCAACGCCGATGTGCGAATCGGTATCGGCGACGACGCCGCGGTGCTCGCGCCATCGCCCGGGATGGAATACGTCGTGTCCGTCGACATGCTGGTCGAAGGCCGGCATTTCGCGGCGGGCGCCGACCCGGCGCTGCTCGGCCACAAGACGCTGGCGGTCAACCTGTCCGATCTCGCGGCGATGGGCGCGCTGCCGCGTTTCGTGTTGCTGGCCGGCGCATTGCCGGCGCCCGACGACGCGTGGCTCGGCGCATTCATGCGCGGCTTCGACGCGCTGGCCGCGCAATACGACGTCGAACTGATCGGCGGCGACACGACGCGCGGGCCGCGCACGCTCTGCGTCACGGCAATCGGCGAACTGCCGGCCGGTACATCGCTCAGGCGCGACGGCGCGAGTCCCGGCGACACGGTATACGTTTCGGGGCGGGTCGGCGATGCGGCGCTGGCGCTGGCCGTGTCTGCCGGTCGTACCGACGTCGACGCGGCGACGTTTGCGGCGCTGGCCCGAAGGCTCGACGCTCCGGAGCCGCGCGTGGCGCTCGGCGTCGCGTTGCGCGGCGTCGCATCGGCGGCGCTCGACATTTCCGATGGATTGACCGGCGATCTCGGTCACGTGCTCGCCGCCTCGCGTGTGGGCGCGGCGCTCGATGTCGCCGCGATTCCCTGCAGCGACGAATTGCGGGCGAGGCTTGCCGGCCGCGAGCGCGACCTCGCGCTCGAATGCGTGCTCGCCGGTGGCGACGATTACGAGTTGTGCTTCACCGCGCCGCCGGCGATGCGCGAACGCGTCGATGCGCTCGCGCTCGCGCTCGGTTTGCCGTTGACACCGGTTGGCGCGATCACCGTCGACGCTGGCCTGACGATCCGCGACGAGCACGGCCAGCCGCTCGCGACATTGCCGCGTGCATTCGACCACTTCCGCTGAACGTGCCGGCGAGTGCCGCGCGCCTGCGCCGACGATCGCGTTCCTGCTCGGTCATCCTGCGCATTTCATCGCACTGGGATTCGGCGCCGGGCTCTCGCGCATCGCGCCCGGGAACGTTCGGCACGCTGGTCGCGTTTCCCATCGCCTGGGCGCTGCATGCGTACGCGGGGGATGTCGGTTGGCTGCTCACCGTCGCGGGATTCACGTTCGCGGGAATGTGGGCCGCGCAGCGAACGGGTCGCGATCTCGGTGTCGCCGATCACGGAAGCATCGTCATCGACGAAACGGCGGCGTTCCTGTTCGTCCTCTACTTCGCAGGGACCGATCCGCTTCGCCAGGCGTTCGCGTTTCTGCTCTTCCGCGTGTTCGACATCGTGAAGCCCCCGCCGATCCGGCAGCTCGACGCATCGATGAAAAACGGCTTTGGCGTCATGGCCGACGATTTTCTGGCAGCGGCGTATGCGTTGCTCGCGCTCGCACTCGGCCAGCGCCTGCTCGGCTGACGAGGGGAATGCCAGGCGCCATGGCGACGGACGCGACCGGAACGCCGGGCGCCACGACATCCGTGCGAACGGAGGCGCTACCGTCGCACGACGCGCTCGCCGCCGAACTCGGCAGGCGACTGCTGGCTCGCCGATGGCGCGCTGCAACCGCGGAGTCCTGCACGGGCGGGCTCGTTGCGGGCGCGATCACGGCGATCGCCGGGAGTTCGGACTGGTTCGAGGGCGGCTTTGTCACGTATTCGAACGCGGCGAAGCACGAAATGCTCGGTGTCCCGTTCGAGCTCATCGATGCGCACGGCGCGGTTTCGGAGCCGGTTGCCGCGGCGATGGCCGAGGGCGCGATCACGCGAAGCCGCGCCGATTGTGCAGTGGCTGTCACCGGCATCGCGGGTCCGGGCGGCGGGTCCGGCGCCAAACCGGTCGGGACCGTCTGCCTCGCGTGGGCCCGGCGCGGGGGCGCAAGCCGTGCGACGACGGTCCAGCTGCCCGGCGACCGTGCGGCGGTGCGATCGGCGTCGGTGGAAATCGCCCTCCGGGGACTGCTCGAGCTGGCGGAATCGGATGCCCCGGCGCAGTGTCCGGAGCCGCCCGGTCCCGGTACTTGAGCGATCCTCGGCCGCCAGGCTGGCCGTGTCGTCGGCCGCTCGATTTAGGCCGTTTGAGGGCTTCCATCGAACGATCGTTCCATGCCATAATCAGTCCGCTTCAAGCTTGACCGACCCGGTGGCCGGCTCCCGGTGAGCGGCAACGACGGCGCATTCACCCCCCACCCGATACCCGCAACGGAACCCGACATGGACGACAACAAAGGCAAGGCGCTGGCCGCCGCACTCGCACAGATCGAAAAGCAGTTCGGCAAGGGCTCGATCATGAAAATGGGCGAGGCCCAGATCCAGAACGACCTGCAGGTCGATCCCGACCGGCTCGCTCGGCCTCGACATCGCGCTGGGCGTCGGGGGCCTCCCGCGCGGTCGTGTCGTCGAGATCTACGGACCGGAATCATCCGGGCAAGACCACGCTCTGCCTGCAGGTCGTCGCCCAGGTCCAGAAGGCCGGGCGGCACCGCCGCCTACATCGACGCCGAGAATGCGCTCGATCCGGTCTACGCCGGCAAGCTGGGCGTCAGCGTCGGCGAACTGCTGATTTCGCAGCCTGACACCGGCGAGCAGGGACTGGAGATCGCCGACATGCTCGTGCGCTCGGGCGGCGTCGACATCATCGTCATCGATTCGGTCGCGGCCCTCGTGCCGAAGGCGGAAATCGAAGGCGAGATGGGCGATCAGTTGCCGGGACTGCAGGCGCGCCTGATGAGCCAGGCGCTGCGCAAGCTCGCTTCGAACATCAAGCGCGCGAATGTGCTCGTCATCTTCATCAACCAGATCCGGATGAAGATCGGCGTGATGTTCGGCAATCCCGAAACCACCACCGGCGGCAACGCGCTCAAGTTCTATGCTTCGGTGCGCCTCGACATCCGCCGCATCGGCGCGATCAAGCGCGGCGAGGAAATGGTCGGCAACGAAACGCGCGTCAAGGTCGTCAAGAACAAGGTTTCGCCGCCGTTCCGCGAAGCGCTGTTCGACATCCTCTACGGCGAAGGCATCAGCCGCGAAGGCGAGATCATCGAGCTCGGCGTGAACCACCGGATCGTCGAAAAATCGGGCGCCTGGTATGCGTACGCCGGCGACAAGATCGGGCAGGGCAAGGACAACGCGCGTGAATTCCTGAAGCGAACACCCGGAGATCGCGACGGAAATCGAAACGAAAATCCGCGAAGCAGTCGGAATTCCCGCACCACTCCGCACGAAGGGCGAAGGCAACGGGGCCGACGTCGGATAGCCCTCCCACCCCTTCCACCCGACCACCCGCCCTGGGCAATCGCACAAGGCGTGGTCACCGATGCCGATGCGCGAGGTCCGCACCAAGCCCCCGGAATCGCTTCGCGCGCGCGCGATACGCCTGCTCGCGCGCCGCGATTACAGTCGCACGGAGCTCGCGCAGCCGGCTGGCCGCGCGCGAGGCTTCGCGCGAGGACGTGGCGGAGCTGCTCGACGACCTCGAGCGCCTGGGCTACCTGTCGGACGCACGTTACGCGCAGGCGGTGGTCACGCAAAAGAGCGGCCAATACAGCCGACGCGCGATCGCGGGATCCCTGAAGGCGCACGGCGTAGCGCGTGACGCCGCCAGCGAAGCCCTCGATGCGCAACCGGTCGACGACGATGCCGCGCTGGTCGCGCTTTGGCGCCGGCGCTTTGGTCGCGTGCCGGAGAACGAGCGCGAGAAGGGCCGCCAGGTGCGTTTTCTGCAGAGCCGGGGCTTTTCGCTTTCGGCGATCCTCAAGCTGCTGCGCACACCGCCCGACGCAGGCGAGAGTCAGGGCCCGTAGCGCAATGCAGTTTCGATCTCGCCATCCCGATGAGCCGCGCGAGCACCACACGCGAGCAGCGCGACGGTGCGTCGGGGCAGGTCCTCGGTGTTGAGCGCGACGGCGTATTGGCGGGCAGCCGCGCCTAGCTGCGCTGCGCGTGCGCGGTCGGCGCGAAGCGCGAGAACGCGCGCGATGGCCTCGTCGGTTGTCCGCACGATTGCCGCACTGACGTCGTTACGCAGATGTTCGACGTACCCGCCGCGATCGCCGGCGACGATCGGAAGGCCTGTCGCCATGGCCTCCATGATCACGCGGCCATAGGCTTCGAACCAGCCGGTGCTCGTTCGGTAGACGAAGCAATCGAGCGAACGCAGGAACGTCGCCGCGTCTTCCGAGCCCGCGGGCAGCAACTCGATCCCGGGATGGTTCGCAAGCTCCGCCGCGAGGCAAGTCGCGCCCATCAGGCGCACCTGGCAACCGGCGGCGGCCAGCGCCCGCCACAGCGCGGGATCCTCCTCGTGGTGCTTCGACCGGATGTCGCGCGAGAGTCGCCCGACGGTGAACGGACGCGCCGGCTGCGCGAAGCGCCACGGCCGGAACTTCGTTGCGTCGATCGGACTTTCGAGCACGCACCCCCGTCCGCGATGCCGCTGCCGCAACGCATGCGACGTGTACACGATCTCGACGTCGTGTCCCGCGCGCGTAAGACGGCGCAGGTTTTTTGCAAGCCGGTCCGGCTGATCGGTGTTGTAGAGGATCACGACGCGCTCCGGCGCCGCCAGCCGCGTCCAGTGTCCGATGCGAAAATACGTGCCGACGAACACCAGCGTTCCACCCCGCGGAAGCCGCAGGCGGAGCGGCGCGATGCGCTCGATCGGGTAGCTGCGCGCGAACACGGGTGCCGGCACATATTCGGTCCACAGGCGAACGTCCGCGTGCGCCCGCAGCAGGCGCCAGGTCTCGAGGGTCCGCCAGTCGGCGCCTCCGCTCGGGTCCCACAATGGATTGACGAGATGGACGCGCGGGCGCTGGCGAAGCTCTGTTGTCGGCAAGTAAGCCTCCGGGGAAATCCGCCTCGACAGTTGACCACGCGCGTGGGAAGTTCTGCGCGCCGGATTTGTAACCAACGATTTCGGTTCTTCATACGCTCCCACGCATGTCGATTAGACCGCCGGCACCGTAGCCGTTCCCGCGAAAACAGCGATCGCGATACAATCAAAAGCTTTGATTTGACAGGTCGAATGCGCGCCCGATCCGCGTTGGGCCGCCGCCCCATGAAAGTCGCCGACATCCGCCGCCAGTTCATCGACTATTTCGTCTCGAACGGGCACACGCTCGTGCCCGAGCTCGTCGCTCGTGCCGGGCAACGATCCGACGCTGCTGTTCACCAACTCGGGCATGGTCCAGTTCAAGGACGTGTTCCTCGGCACCGACAAGCGGCCCTACGTTCGCGCCGCTTCGGCGCAAGCGCTGCCTGCGCGCCGGCGGCAAGCACAACGATCTCGAGAACGTCGGCTACACCGCACGCCACCACACGTTCTTCGAGATGCTCGGCAACTGGAGCTTCGGCGACTACTTCAAGCGCGAAGCGATCCGCTACGCGTGGGAATTGCTGACCAAGGCACTACGGACTCCCGGCGCGATCGGCTGTGGGCCACCGTCTACATCGACGACGACGAGGCCTACGACATCTGGACCCGCGACATCGGCATTGCCGCCCGAACGCTGCATCCGCATCGGCGACAACAAGGGCGCGCAAGTACGCGAGCGACAACTTCTGGCAGATGGCCGACACCGGGCCCTTGCGGCCCGTGCTCCGAGATCTTCTACGACCACGGCCCGGACGTGTTCGGCGGTCCGCCGGGATCGCCCGACGCCGAAGGCGATCGCTACATCGAGATCTGGAACCTCGTGTTCATGCAGTTCAACCGCCAGCGCGGTGCGGACGGATACACGATGACGCCGCTGCCCAAGCCCTGCGTCGACACCGGCATGGGGCTCGAGCGCCTGGCCGCGGTGCTGCAGCACGTGCATTCGAATTACGAGATCGACCTGTTCGTCGCGCTGATCGCGGCGGCGGCGCGCGAAACGCGCACCTCCGACCTCGACAACCCGTCGCTCAAGGTGATCGCCGATCACATCCGCGCCTGCGCGTTCCTGATCGTCGACGGCGTGATCCCCGGGCAGCGAGGGCCGCGGCTACGTGCTGCGCCGCATCGTCCGCCGCGCGATCCGCCATGGCTACCAGCTCGGGCAGAAGCAGCCGTTCTTCCACAAGCTCGTCGAGGATCTCGACCGCCAGATGGGCGCCGCGTATCCGCGAGCTCACGCGCGACAAGGCGCGCGTCGCCGAGGTGCTGAAGGCCGAGGAGGAGCGGTTCGGCGAAACGCTCGAGCACGGCATGAAGATGCTCGACGCAGGCGCTGCGCGGCGGCCAGCGCGTGCTGGACGGCGAGACCGCGTTCACGCTCTACGACACGTTCGGCTTCCCGCTCGACCTCACGGCGGACGTCGCGCGCGAGCGCGGCGTCTCGGTCGACGAGGCCGGTTTCGATCGCGGCGATGAACGCGCAGCGCGAGCGGGCGCGCGCGGCGTCGCAGTTCAAGGCCGGCGATGCGACTCGCCTATAGCGGGCCGAAGACCGCGTTCCGCGGCTACGAATCGCTGTCGGAAGAGGGCCGGGTCGTCGCGCTGTACAAGGACGGCGCGCGCGTCGATTCGCTGTCGACGGGCGAGCGCGGCATCGTCGTGCTCGACCGCACGCCGTTCTACGCCGAGTCGGGCGGGCAGGTCGGCGATCGCGGCGAGCTCACGAAGGGCGGCGCGTGCCTGACGCTGTTCGCGGTCGACGATACGCAGAAGATCCAGCCGGACGTCGTCGGGCACGTCGGCGAGGTGAAGACGGGTGAATTGCGCGAAGGCGATACGGTCGCCGCGAGCGTCGACCACGAGGCGCGCGGACGCACGATGCGCAACCACTCGGCCACGCACCTGATGCACAAGGCGCTGCGCGACGTGCTCGGCGCGCACGTGCAGCAGAAGGGCTCGCTCGTCGATCCCGACAAGACGCGCTTCGACTTCGCGCATCAACGCGCCGCTGACCGACGACGAAATGCGTCGCGTCGAGATGATCGTCAACGCCGAGATCCTCGACAACGCCGCCGTCGCGGCGCGGACGATGCCCATCGCCGAGGCGCAGAAGGCAGGCGCGATGATGCTGTTCGGCGAGAAATACGGCGACGAGGTGCGCGTGCTCGACATCGGCAGTTCGCGCGAATTGTGCGGCGGCACGCACGTCGCGCGCACCGGCGATATCGGGTTTTTCAAGATCGTCGGCGAAAGCGGCGTCGCCGCGGGCATCCGCCGGGTCGAAGCGGTGACGGGCAAGGGCGCGCTCGCCCACGTGCAGCGGCAGGAAGCGAAGCTTGCGGCCGCCGCGCAGCGCTGAAGGCGCCGGTCGCCGAGATCGAAGCGCGCATCGCGCAGTTGCAGGAGAGCGCCCGGACGGCGGAGCGCGAGCTCGCCCGGATGAAGGCGAAAGCCGCGGCGAGCGCCGGCGACGATCTCGCCGACAACGCCGTCGACGTCAAGGGCGCGAAAGTCGTGGCCGCGGCGCTCGACGGCAGCGACGCCAAGGCGCTGCGCGAAACGATCGACAAGCTCAAGGACAAGTTGAAGAGCGCCGCGATCGTGTTGGCCAGCGTCGTGGACGGCAAGGTGACGCTGATCGCCGGCGTGACAAGCGATCTGACCGGCAAGGTGAAAGCGGGCGAGCTCGTCAACCACGTCGCGCAGCAGGTGGGCGGCAAGGGCGGCGGGCGCGCCGACATGGCGCAGGCCGGGGGCACCGACCCCGCTGCATTGCCGAAGGCGCTGCAGTCCGTGTCGGGCTGGGTCAGCGAACGCCTGTGAGCGTCGAAGGGGCGTCCCGAGACGCGAACTGCGCCCCCTCTGGGGGCAGCGCAGCGGCCGCATTGGCCAATGGCGCCGCAAGCGTGGGGGTCCACATCTGTGAGCGTTGAAGGGCCGTCCCGAGACGCGAACTGCGCCCCCGCCGGGGGCAGCGCAGCGGCCGCATTGGCCAATGGCGCCGCAAGCGTGTGGGGTCCACATCTGTGAGCGTCGAAGGGCCGTCCCGAGACGCGAACTGCGCCCCCGCCGGGGGCAGCGCAGCGGCCGCATTGGCCAATGAGGCCGCAAGCGTGGGGGCTCTACATCTCCCACCGCAATTCGCGAGCGACAACTACGCGGGCATTTGCCCGGAGGCATGGCGCGCGCTTGAAGCGGCGAACGCCGGTCATGCGCCGGGATACGGCGCGGACGCGTGGACGCAAGCGGCACACGCGGCAATCCGGCGCGTCTTCGAGACGGAGTGCGACGTCTTCTTCGTGTTCAACGGCACGGCTGCGAATGCGCTGGCGCTGGCCGCCATCTGCCGCAACACCGACGCCATCGTGTGTCACGCGATGGCGCACATCAATGTCGACGAGTGCGGCGCGCCCGAGTTCATGAGCGGCGGCGCCAAGCTGCTGACGCTCGATCTGCCCGAGGCGAAGCTCACGCCGGAGGCGGTCGTCGCGGCCGCGGTGACGCCTCATGACGAGCATTCGTCGCGTCCGCGCGCGCTGGCGCTCACGCAGGCGACCGAGCTCGGCACGACCTACACGCCCGCGGAGATCGCGGCGCTCTGCAAGGTCGCCCATAGCCGCGGGATGCGCGTGCAGATGGACGGTGCGCGCTTCGCCAACGCGGTCGCGGCGCTCGGCTGCAGCCCGGCCGATCTCACGTGGCGAGTGGGCGTCGATGTGCTGTGTCTCGGCGGGACGAAGAACGGGCTGCCCGCCGGCGAAGCGATCGTGTTCTTCGATCGCGAGCTTGCCGATGAATTTGCGCAGACGGCGCAAGCAGGCGGGGCAGCTCGCGTCGAAGATGCGCTTCCTCGCCGCGCCGTGGCTCGGCGTGCTCGAAGGCGGCGCGTGGCTGCGCCATGCGGCGCACGCGAACGCGATGGCGCAACGGCTCGCGCAAGGACTCGCAGCGCTGCCGCAAGCGCGCCTGCTCGCGCCGGTGCAGGCGAATGGCGTTTTCGTCGAGCTCCCGCAGCACGCGATCGACGCGTTGCACGAAAAGGGCTGGCGCTTCTATGCGTTCATCGGCGAAACGGGCGTTCGCCTGATGTGCTCGTGGGACACGCCCGGCAGAAGCGGTCGATCGTCTGGTCGGTGACCTGCGGGTCGCGCTCGCCGCGACATCCGCGCATCGCGCGCGGGCCTGACGCATCCACCGCGCCGCATCGCATCGACGAAAAGGGGAATGCCCGATGGCGCTTCGACCGGGATACACGCTGGAGGCTGCGAACCAGCGCGGTACGGGATTCCTGCCGGGACTCGTCGGCTTTCGAGCGACCGCGATCGATGAAGGACGGCTCGACGCCGAGCTGACGGTGCGCCCCGAGCTGCGTGCACCCAACGGCTACCTGCACGCAGCGACGATCATCGCGCTCGCCGATACCGCCTGCGGGTATGGTTGCCTCGCGCACCTCCCCGACGGCGCCGAGAATTTCACGACAATCGAGCTCAAGACGAATTTTCTCGGTACGGCGCGCGACGGCACGATCACGTGTGCAGCACGCGCCGTGCACCTGGGCCGTACGACGCAGGTCTGGGACGCGACGGTGGCGCGCAAGGACGATCGCACCGTGATCGCGTTGTTCCGCTGCACGCAGATGGTGCTCTACGCACGGGGCTGAAGCTGCGCGGCTGCGGGGGTGTCCCGATGCGCCCGCCCCAAATGAAAACGGCCCGTCGCGCGGGCCGTTTTCAATGCTGCGTTTCGACGATTAGCCCGGGCGCCTGCGGCGCAGCCAGCCCATTCCGAGAAGACCCGTGGCGAGCAGTGCCAGCGTGGCGGGTTCCGGCACCAGCGAGATCGGCTGGCTGGTGATCTCGATGTCGAACAACACGCTATTGTCCTGACCTTCGACCGTGGTGAAGCCGAAGCAGGGATTCGCAGCACCCGCTGCGGTACAGGCAGCGGCGGGAAGCGCAGACAGTGAAGGTGACGCGAAGAAGCTCACGAAATAGGTCGCATCCCCCGGGATGACCACCGGGAAGTTCAGCGCGCTCTGGTCGAGAACGAAGATGTCGTTGCAGGGCACGGGGCTCGAAACGACCGCGCAAGGCGTTGAATTCGGCGTCTCGGAAAAATTGATATGGAACGTGTTGACCTGAGGCGGGAATGGGCCACTCGGCGGCGCCAGCGGCTGAAGCGTCAGCGTCGCGTCGATCGTCGCGGTTTTCAGCGTCGCATCGGACGAGGGGACGACATTGTTCTCGTGGGTGAAGGTATCGGTCGGGCCAGGCACACCATTGGTGAACACGCTTCCGGAGCCGAGGGAATTGTCGATCGAAAGGCCGCTTCTGTTGCCCGCGGAACTCGGAGGATCAGCCGGACAATCGCCCCACGAAAGCGCGGTGGCGGCCATGGCCTGGCAGCCGCCGCCGGAGGTAAACGTCGGGGCCCCAGCGCCGGTCGTTTCGAACGCGCTCGTCACCGAGTACGACCATTCCGTGATCAGGAACGCGTTTGCGCTGCCGGCGACCATGGCGGCGCAGGCGCCGAGCACGGCTGCGATTGTTCCAAGCTTCATGATTCCCCTTTTCATTCAGGCCGAATCGCCTTGATCCAAGGGGATAGCATGTTCCACGCCATTCCATATAAATACATATAAAACAATATGTTATGTAAATGACCGCGCATTGAACCGATGCGGTTTGTAAGATTTCCCAACAGTCGTAAACCAGTTGCTGTGCGGGCGTCGAGGGCGCGTCGGCCGTCCGGCGTATTGCCGGGCGGCAACGCCATCGCGATCCTTGGCGCCTTGGAGACACCGCGACTGCCGCTTGGGCGATGGCTTTGCTGCTCGCCGCCTTTTCGATCGGCGCCACGCTACTGCAGACTTGCGCCCGGTTGCCGCCGATGCCCGCCGCGCTGGCGGTCGGCGCCGCGTGGGCCGCAGCGGCGTGGTGGTGGGCGTTTCGCCGCTCAGGCGGTGCGAACCGTAGCGAGCCGCTGAAACAATGGGCGGTTGCGCTTCCGGCCGTGGTCTTGCTCGGATTCGCCTACGCGGCCTGGCGGGCGGAGCTGCGGCTGGCCGACGAACTTCCACCCGCCTGGGAAGAGCGTGACATCCGGGTAATCGGCGTCGTCGACGACCTCCCGCAGAACACGCCGAGCGGCTCGCGTTTTGCGCTCGCGGTCGAGCATCCGATCACCGCGGGCGCAATTGTTCCCCGTCGCGTGTCGCTGGCGTGGTTCGCCGCGCGGGCGCGCGCCGATGACGCCGCGCCTTCGCCGCCGGAAATGCACGCGGGCGAGCGCTGGAGCCTCTCGCTGCGGCTGAAACGCCCGCATGGCAACGTCAATCCCGACGGCTTCGATCTCGAGGCGTGGCTGCTCGAGCACGACCTCCGGGCAACCGGCTACGTCAGGGAGAGCGCGGAGAATGCTCGCCTGACGCCATTTGCGGGCCGCGCAAACGACTACGTGCAGCGCGCACGCGAGCGGATTGGCGCGCGTGTCGCCGCGGCGTTGCCGGGCGCGCCCTACGCGGGCGTATTGACGGCGCTCGCGATCGGCGACCAGCGCGCCATTCCCGAGGCGCAATGGCGCGTGTTCAATCGCACCGGGATCACGCATCTCGTGTCGATTTCCGGCTTGCACGTCACCGTGTTCGCAACGCTCGCCGGCGCGCTCGCATTGGTGTGCGTCCGGCGCAGCGCCGTCCTCACGCTGCGCATTCCGGCGCGCAAGGCGGCGGCGGTCGCCGGTGCGGTGTTTGCGTTCGGCTACGTGCTGCTGGCAGGCGCCGAAGTGCCCGCCGTCCGGACGCTGCTGATGCTGCTGGTCGCGGCGGCGGGCCTCTGGCTCGGGCGCCCCGGCACGGCGATGCTGGTGTGGCTCTGGTCGCTCACGATCGTGCTGATCTGGGATCCCTGGGCGGGGCTCGCGCCCGGCTTCTGGCTGTCGTTCGGCGCCGTCGGGTTGCTGCTGTATTCCGGATGCGGCCGTCTTGCGGTGGCGCCGCCTTCCGGATTCACCGCGCGCTTTCGCGAATCGCTGCGTAGCGGCACGCGCTCGCAATGGGTGGTGACGCTCGGACTCGCCCCCGGAACCCTCGCGCTGTTCCAGCAGGTTTCGCTGGTGTCGGCGCTGGCGAATGCCGTCGCGATTCCGGTGGTCACGCTCGGCGTCGTGCCGCTCGCGCTCCTCGGCATCGCGGTGCCGCTCGACACGCCCTGGACCGTCGCGCACGCCGTGCTGCAGGCGCTGATGCGCTATCTCGAATGGCTCGCGGCGTTGCCGTCCGCCGCGTGGGCGACGCATGCGCCGCGCGGCTGGACGGTCGTTGCGGCGATCGCCGGCTTGCTATGGGTATTCGCGCCGAAGGGTGTCCCCGGCCGCATCTTCGGCCTCGTGTGGACCTTGCCGATGACGCTGCTGCTCCCGGCGCAAGTGCAGCCGGGCGGCGCGCGCGTGACCGTGCTCGATGTGGGGCAGGGACTCGCCGTGTTCATCGCCACCGCGCACCATGCGCTCATCTACGATACCGGTCCGCGGTTCAACGACGCCGTCGACGCCGGCGGCCGCATCGTCGCGCCATTCCTGCGCGCGCAGGGCGTGACGAGGCTCGACGCGCTCATCGTCAGCCATGCGGACAGCGACCACTCCGGCGGCGCGCTGTCGATCCTGCAGGCGGTCGCGGTCGACGCCGTCATCACGTCGCTGCCTTTCGACCATGCGATCGTCGTGCAGGGATCCGCGAATGCGCGCGCGCGGCGATGCGTGGCCGGCGACCAATGGACATGGGACGGCGTCACGTTCACGTTCCTGCATCCGGCCGCGTCGGCCTATGCCGATGCGACGCGGAAGAGCAACGATCTGTCGTGCGTGCTCCGGATTCAGTCGGCAGGCGGCAGCGTGCTGTTGACGGGGGACATCGAAGCGGCATCCGAACTGGAAATCCTCGAACGCCGCGAGCTCTCACCGCGTGCCGAGGTCCTGATCGTTCCGCATCACGGCTCGCGCACGTCGTCCACGCCGGCGTTCGTTGCCGCAGTGTCGCCGACGATCGCGATTATCGCCGCCGGCTACCGCAACCGGTTCGGTCATCCTCGCGGCGAAATTCTCGCACGCTATCTTCGCGCGGGCGCGCTGCGACCGCGCACCGACCTGCAGGGCGCGATCAGCGTGACACTTGAACCGGGGCAGCCGCTCGTTCCGCTCGCCGAGCGCGAGCAGCGGCGGCGCTACTGGTACGACGTTCCCGTTCCGTGATTGCCCGCAGTCGCAGTGCCTACGTTGCGTAACGCCCCAATCGCACGGCCGTCTCGCCCTTCTTCGGCCGGCGCGTCGGCATGATCAGCACGCAGTCATCGTAGGGAGTCCGCACTTCGACTTCGCCGTCCCGCGCCAGAACCGTCCCGCGGCGCGCGACCACCATCATGCCTTGCGCCGGGATCGCGAACGCGAAATCGTCGCTCTCGATCGTCACGACGTCGGTGATCGCGATCGTCCGTTGCGGCGCGAGCTTGGTCGTGTCGAGATGCGCATCGACGAATCCGGGATCGGCCATTCCGAAATGGCGCAGGAAGCGCAACGCCACCTGCGTCGCAACGACCGGCGCTGCCGCTTCCCAGTGCTGTCCGCATTCGACCAGCAACGCGACGCGCGTATCGGCGGGATCGTCGAACTGCGCATAGTCGCGCAGGCGCCGGCCCGCCTGGTGACCGGCATCGATGACGATGTACTGGGGCATTTCGAGCGCAAGCGCGAGCTCGAGGCTGCGGAGCTGCCGGCCGGCAAGCGTCAGCGCCGGGCATGGGTCGGTCATCGAGTGCAGGTCGAGCAGGAAATCGGTCGCGTCGTAGCACGGGCGCAGGTCGCGCGCGCGCAGCAGCTCGCGCGAGCGGCGCGCGCTGTCGAGCACGCTCGCGTCCCAGATCCGGTTGAAGTCCTCGTCGAGGCAGCGCGCGGCGAACGGATCGCGCGCATCGAAGGTTTCGTATGCGTTCGCATTTGCGAAGATCATCGTCAGAGTGCCGCGCACGGGCCGCACCCCGTGGCCGAGCAGCCAATCGAGCGCGATCGCGCCGCATACCTCGTTTCCGTGCGTCAATGCCTGGATCGTGACGCGCGGCCCTGCCCGCTCGCTGCCGAAGCGCCAGACATAGGGAATGCCGGTGTTGCCGGCCGCCCAGCGCGCGATGTCCGGAAAGACGACCTCGATCGGCATCGCGGGCGGAGATTCAGTCACCGGCGTACCGCCCGATGCGCGGGACGCGCAATCGCGATGCCGCTCGGCTGGAGACGACGGGTTCACGTTCGCGCGGAAAACACGAGCCGGGGTTCAGGCGGTGCACAGGTGCTGCGCGAGCCGCTGCATGAACGCTTCGCAGCGCGCGAGTTGCTCGAGGCTCACCCATTCGTTCGGCTGGTGCGCCTGCTCGATATGTCCCGGACCACAGATGACGGCCGGCATCGACGCGCCGTGGAACAGCGACGCCTCGGTGGCGTACGACACCTTGTGGGCCGCGTGCGACTCGCTGCACGCGCGGCCGATGTCGGCAATCGGATTGCACCCGTCGTCGTCGAACCCCGGCAGCGTCGACAGCGGGTCGAACTCGATGTAGGTCGCGGGATCCACGGCCTGCATCGCCGGAACGAACGTACTTGCGTAGCGCTGAACGTCCGCGAAGAAGGCGTCGGGGTCGTCGAACGGCAGGTGGCGGATCTCGAATTCGAACGAGCAATCGCGCGGCACGATGTTGAGCGCCGTTCCGCCGCGGATTGCGCCAACGTGTGGCGTCGTGAAAGGCACGTCGTACGCCGGATCCTGGCGATGGGCGGTGCGAAATGCACGTGCGCGCTCGGCGATCCAGGCAACGATCTCGCAGGCGATCTGCACGGCGTTCACGCCCTGCGGCGTCAGCGACGAATGCGCCTCGTGGCCGCGTACCCGGCAGCGCCAGCTTTTCTTGCCCTTGTGCGCGACGACAAGCTGCATGCCGCTGGGCTCGCCGATGATGCATCCGGTGGGCGTGATGCCTTTCGCGACGACGTCCGCGATCAGGCGGCGCACGCCGATGCAGCCGACTTCCTCGTCATACGAGAGCGCGAAATGGAGTGGCCGGGCGAGTCCGCGGCGCAGGAATTCGGGTACGAATGCGAGGCCGATCGCCGAAAAGCTCTTCATGTCCGTGACGCCGCGTCCGTGCAGGCGGTCGCCGACGAGCGTCGCTTCGAACGGATCGGTGTCCCAGGGTTGCCCGTCGACCGGCACGACGTCGGTGTGGCCGGACAGTACGATGCCCCCGGATGACGCGTTGCCATCCTGCGCCGGGAGCGTCGCGAACAGGTTCGCCTTGCGCCGGTCGTCGTCGAACGTGAGGCGCGTCGTCGCACCCAGATCCTCCAGGTAGCCGCGTACCCATTCGATCAGCGCGAGGTTCGAATCGCGGCTCACCGTTGGAAATGCGACGAGCCGGCGGATCATGTCGAGACCGACCAGATCTTCGGAGCGGATCGCGTGCGCGGCCAGGCCGGTGGAGGGAATCGGGCGCATTCATCGGATGATCATCCAGCAGGCGCAGGATGGCAGGATAGCACCGGCGGCGCTGGCACGACGCGCGAGCGTCCGGGGGGCCCGGAACCGGCGTTCCGGCCGGCGCGCCTCCGGCAGTGCGGTGCATCATTCGGAGCCGCGAGTTGAACCGCCCGGCGCTCGCGCGATCCAACCGTCGGCCGCCGGTGGGCCGCCGGCGAGCGAACGCCACGGCGCTTGCCCGCAGCTCATCGCGATTGCCGAATCCCTCGATCAAATTCCAACCCAGGCTTGAATCCGATGCCCGTCCGTCATCTGTTTTCGATCATGCTGGTCGCCTCGCTCGCGCCCGGCGCTGCATCTGCACAGACGCTTCCACTCGAGCAGATCAAGCTGCCGCCGGGCTTCACGATCGAGCTCGTCGCGCGGGTGCCGAGTGCGCGCGAGATGACGTTCGGCGCGAATGGCACGCTGTTCGTCGGCTCGGTCGATGGAAGCGTCTACGCGGTCGCTGACTTCGCCGGAAACGCGCCACGCCCACCGGCGGTGCACGTGATCGCGTCGGGGCTGCGCGAGCCGGCCGGCGTCGCGTTTCGCAACGGCGCGCTATACGTGTCGGCGGTCAGCCAGATCCTGCGTTTCGACGACATCGAGCGGCGGCTCGACAACCCGCCTTCACCCGTGGTCGTCACCAACCGGTTTCCCACCGAAGGTCACCATGGCCGCAAGTTCATCGCGTTCGGTCCCGACGGCAAGCTCTACGTCCCGGTCGGTGCGCCGTGCAACATCTGCGAGCCCGATCGCGATCGCTACGCGAACATCATGCGAATGAACGCCGACGGCTCGAATCTGCGAGGTCGTCGCGCGCGGCATCCGCAACAGTGTCGGCTTCGACTGGGATCCTCGCACGCACGAGCTGTGGTTCACGAGCAACGGGCGCGACATGATGGGCGACGATGTCCCGCCCGATACGCTGAACCATGACATCGGCGCCGGGCAGGACTTCGGCTTTCCGTATTGTCACGCGGGAACGATTGCCGATCCGGAATTCGGCGCGCGGCGACCGTGCAGCGCGTTCAAGGCGCCGGCGCAGCCGCTGGGCGCGCATGTCGCGGCGCTCGGAATGCGTTTCTACACCGGCACCCAGTTCCCCGAAAGTTACCGCGGACAGGTCTTCATCGCCGAGCACGGCTCCTGGAATCGCAGCAGCAAGGTCGGCTACCGGGTCACCATGGTGAAGCTCGACGCTGGCGGCAAGCCGGTCGCCTACCAGCCGTTTGCCGAAGGCTGGCTGCAGGGCGAGCGGGCGTGGGGTCGGCCCGCCGACGTGGCTGTCGCGCCGGACGGGTCCCTGCTGATCGCCGATGACACCGCCGGCGCGATCTATCGGGTCCGCTACCGCGGCCGATCGAGCTGAAGCGAGCCCGGTTCGGGGCGCGACAGGGGCGGACGCAGGTTCGGGCGACCGGATTCGCAGCGTCCGATGGCGCAGGTCGTCCCGCCGTTGCGCGGGCGACGCAAACGGCGTATCGTCGCGGCACCGTTGTATGCACATGCATATGTCCGCGCGGGTGTCCACGAGACACGCGTGCGGCGTGCCCTCCCGATGACCGATCGCAGTACCGCCGGCCGCGCACCCAAAGTTCGTTCCGTCCCTGGCCGCGATCGCGCGGGCGCGGATCCGGCCGGCGGCGACGCCCGGATCGCGGCCGAATATGCCGACCGCGGCCTCGAATGCGTGTTCGCCAACGTTCGGCTGCTCGGCCGCGTGGTGACGAGCTACTACGATGAAGCGCTGAAGCCGGTCGATCTGCGGGCCAGTCAATTGGCGCTGATGTGGGCCGTCCTTGCGTCCGAGCCGGTCGAGATGGGTCGCTTGGGTAACGTGACACAGACGGATCAGACCACGCTGTCGCGCACCGTGGACAAGCTGCGGCAGGCGGGGCTCGTCGGCATCGAAGCCGGAACCGATCGGCGTGTGCGCCTGCTGCGCCTCACGGCAAAGGGCAGGCGCCAATTCGCACGCGCGATTCCACTGTGGGACGAGGCGCAGCGAGGTATCGATCGCTGGCTTTCGGTCGCCAGCGTGCGCGCGCTGGCGCGCCAGGCACGCCGGATGGCACGGGCGGGCGCGGCCGGGGCACCCATGAAAAACCCCTGATGGGACTCCGCGAACGGCGTCCGGATCAGGGGTCGTGTAAAAGACGCGCGACGGGACTCTGCAACGCCGCGGCGCGTCGACCGGCGCCGATCAATCAATAGCGGTAATAGACCGGTCCGCGGACGACAACCGGGCGCCGGACATACGGATACGACGCGCGATAGACGACCCGCGGCGCCACGTACGCGACGGGCGCCGAATAGACGACCGGCGGCGCGTAAACGACCGCTGGCGCGACATACGCGGGACCCCAATACGGCGCATACCGGTACGCACCCCAGCGCGGCCCGTTGCCGAATGCGACCGCGTATCCCGGCCCACCGATCGAGACGTTGAAACCGACGCGCTGCGCATGCGCCGCGGGCGCAAACGCTGCGGCGGCGAACAGAGCAGCTCCGATGGCGATGTGCATGGTGCGACGAATCATGGCCTTGACCTCCTTCAAAGTAAGACTTCCGCGCGGTGCAGCCAGTTCCATGCAGTTCCGTGCGGGTCGTCATGATCATCAACGCGATGCGCTCGTGCAGCGTTGACCCGTACGTGCGCCAGTAGCGATTTGTTACAGCCCCGCCGCGTCGCAATTTGTTACAGTTCCGGTCCAGGCTCCGCGGAGATTCCCGATGCGCGTTGGACGGTTGTTCGTCATTGCGACGATCGCGTTGTGCGGCGCGATAGCGAGCCATGCGGCCGACCTCACGATCGGACTCGCGACGGATGTCACGTCGCTCGATCCGCATTACCACAATCTGACGCCGAACAACAACATCGCGCAGCACGTCTACGGATTCCTGGTCCAGCGCAACGAGAAGGAGCAACTCGAGCCGGGGCTCGCGACGCAATGGAAGACCGTCGATCCGACGACATGGGAGTTCACGCTGCGCAAGGGCGTCAAGTTTCACGATGGCAGCGATTTCACGGCTGCCGACGTCGTCGCGTCGATCAACCGCGTGCCGAAAGTGCCCAACAGCCCGTCGCCGTTCACGGCGTACACGAAGCAGATCACGCGCGATCGAGGTCGTCGATCCCTACACGGTCCGCTTGCACACGGCGACGCCGTATCCGCTGATGCCTTCCGACATGACGCAGATCGCGATCATTTCGAAGGCCGCGGAGTCGGCGTCCACCGACGACTTCAATTCGGGCAAGGCGGCGATCGGCACGGGGCCGTACAAGCTCGTGCGCTTCGCCAAGGGTGACCGGATCGAGCTCGCGCGATTCGATGGCTGGTGGGGCGGCGCCACGCCATGGGCGCGCGTGACGATGCGCCTGCTGCCGCAGAACGCCTCGCGTGTCGCCGCGCTCCTCGCGGGCGACGTCGACGTCATCGAATCCGTTCCGACCGCCGACATCGCGCAGTCTCAAGCAGGACAAGCGGTTCGGCTTGTTCCGCCAGGTCGCCGACCGCCTGATCTACATCCACCTCGACAGCAACCGCGACGCGTCGCCGTTCGTTACCGACAAGGACGGCACGGCCGCTCGACGCACAATCCGCTGAAGGACCCGCGCGTGCGAAAGGCGCTGTCGAAGGCGATCGACCGCAAGGCGATCGTGCAGCGCGTGATGGAAGGCGAAGCGGTACCCGCGGGACAGCTCGTGCCCGATTTCCTGTTCGGCGCGACGCCGAACCTGAAGGTCGGAGCCCTACGATCCCGAGGGCGCGAAAAAACTGCTGGCCGATGCCGGCTAGCCGAACGGATTCGGCGTTACGCTGCATTCGCCCAACGACCGCTACGTCAACGACGCGAAAATCGCGCAGGCGGTCGCGCAGATGCTGGACTCGCGCCGGCATTCCGACGAAGGTGACGGCGATGCCGTCGGCGACCTATTTCCCGCAGGCCACCGAGCTCAAGTTCAGCACGATGCTGCTGGGCTGGAGCACGGGCACGGGCGAGGCGTCGTCGACGCTCAAGGCGCTGCTGATGACCTACAACAAGGACAAGGGCTTCGGCGGCACCAATCGCGGCCGCTACTCGAACCCGAAGGTGGACGCGCTTACCGAGGACGCGCTGCAGACGGTCGACGACGTCAAGCGCGACGCGTACCTGCAGCGCGCAACGGAACTCGTCGATCAACGACACCGGCGTCATTCCGCTGCACTTCCAGGTGACACCTGGGCCGCGCGCGACGGAATCACCTACGTGCCGCGCGTCGACGAAACGACGCTTGCCTGGAAATTCCGGCCGAACGGCCAAGCGCCACAATGAACGCACCCGAGGTGCACTTCCGCGCGGTGACCGTTCCCGCGCAGCATTTCATCGCCAATCGCTTCGTTGCGCCGTTCGGCGGCGCCACGCTGCCGATGATCGATCCGTCCGACGGCGCCGCATTCGCATCGATCGCGCGGGGAACCGCGCCCGACATCGACGCCGCGGTGCGGGCGGCGCAGCGCGCATGCGACGGGCGCTGGGGCAAGCTCGCGCCGGCCGAGCGGGGCCGCCGGCTCGCGGCGATCGCGGCGGCGATCGCGGACCATGCCGACGAGCTCGCCGCTCTCGAGGCGCGCGACTGCGGCAAGCCGCTTTCGCAGGCACGCGCCGACGTCGCGGCATGCGCGCGCTATTTCGAGTTCTACTCGGGGGCGCCCGACAAGCTGCACGGGACGACGATCCCGTACGCCGAAGGCTATACGGTCCTCACGTGGCGCGAGCCGCACGGCGTCACCGGCCACGTGATTCCCTGGAACTATCCGTTGCAGATTTTCGGGCGCTCGATCGGCGGCGCGCTCGCCGCGGGCAACGCGTGCGTCGTCAAGCCGGCCGAGGACGCGTGCCTTTCGCTGTTGCGCGTCGCGGAACTGGCGGCCGAAGCCGGATTGGCCGAGGGTGCGCTCAACATCGTCACCGGACTTGGTGCGGAAGCGGGCGCCGCGCTCGTCGAGCACGCGGGCGTTGCGCACGTCTCGTTCACCGGATCGCCTGCCACCGGCGCATCCGTCGCCGCCGCGGCGGCCGCGGCGTCATTGTCCGGTGACGCTCGAGCTTGGCGGCAAGTCGCCGCAGATCGTATTCGCCGATGCGGATCTGGAAGCGGCGCTGCCGGCGATCGTCAACGCGATCGTGCAGAACGCCGGCCAGACCTGCAGCGCGGGCTCGCGGCTTCTGGTCGAGCGGCCGATCTACGAGCGCGTGCTCGACTTGCTGGGCGCCCGGTTTGCGCGTCTTGCGGCCGGACCCGCGTTCGCGGATCTCGACTGCGGTCCACTGATCCGTGCGTCGCAACTCGCCCGGGTGCGCGAATTTCTCGATCGCGCGCAGCGTGAAGGCATCGCGACCGTCGCGTCGGGACGAATCGTGGCGGATGCGCCGCGCGGCGGCTACTACGTCGCACCGACGCTGTTGCGCGACGTGCCCGTCCGCGCGCGTCTCGCCTGCGATGAAGTGTTCGGACCGGTGCTTGCCGCGATGCCGTTCGACGAGGAAGCGCACGCGATCGAGCTGGCGAACGCGACCGATTTCGGCCTGGTCGCCGGCGTTTGGACGCGCGACGGCGGCCGGCAGCTGCGTCTGGCGCGCGCCGTGCGAAGCGGACAGGTGTTCGTCAACAGCTACGGCGCCGGCGGAGGCGTCGAGCTGCCGTTCGGCGGTGTCAAGCACTCGGGCTACGGCCGCGAGAAGGGCTTCGAGGCGCTCTTCGGATTCACCACGCTGAAGACGGTCGTATTGCGGCATGGCTGATGTGAGGCTCGCCGGCAAGATCGCCATCGTCACGGGCGCCGCATCCGGATTCGGCGCGGGGATCGCGCGCAGGTTTGCGGCGGAGGGCGCAAGGGTCGTCGTCAACGACCTGAACGCCGAGGGTGCGGCGCGCGTGGCAACGGCGATCGCGGCGGCGGGTGGCGGCGCCGCCGCCTGTACCGGCGACGTGTCGAAGGACGCGGACGTCGCGCGCCTGGTGGCCTTCGCGATCGCGACGTTCGGCGGGTTGCACGTCGTCGTCAACAATGCCGGGACGACGCATCGCAACCAGCCGATGCTCGACGTGTCCGAGGAAGCGTTCGACCGGATCTACCAGGTCAACGTGAAGAGCCTGTACCTGACCGCGAAACACGCGGTGCCGCATTTTCGCGCGCAGCACGACGGCGCGTTCGTGACGATCGCGTCGACGGCGGGCGTGCGGCCGCGGCCGGGTCTCACCTGGTACAACGGCAGCAAGGGCGCCGCGATCGTCACATCGCGCTCGATGGCGGCCGAGCTGGCACGCGACAACATTCGCGTCAACGTCATCAATCCGGTTGCCGGCGAAACGGCGATGCTCGCCGACTTCATGGGCGAGGACACGCCGCAGAAGCGCGCGCAGTTCATTGCGACGATTCCGCTCGGGCGGCTGTCGCAGCCGACCGACATCGCGACAGCCGCCGTGTTCTTCGCCTCGGACGAGGCGGCATTCATCACGGGCGCGTGCCTGGAAGTCGACGGCGGCCGCTGCATTTGACCGGTCGCCTGAAGCTGCTGCGCGAGCCGACTGTATCCACATTCCTGCTGGGCGCGCTGATCGCCGTCGCGCCGCTCGCGATGGACATCTATCTCGCGTCGATGCCGTCGATGGCGCGCGCGCTCGATGCAACGCCTGCACAGGTCCAGCTGACGCTTTCCGTCTACATGTTCGGCTGGGGCGCCGCGCAATTGTTCGCCGGACCGCTGTCGGATCGCTTTGGGCGCCGGCCCGCGCTGTTGACGGGACTGGCCGTGTTCGTCGTCGCATCCGCCGGCTGCGCGCTGTCGCGCGACGTCTACACGCTGATCGGCGCGCGTCTCGTGCAGGCGGTGTCGATGGCGACGATCGCCGTCGTTCCCCGCGCCGTCGTGCGTGACCTCTACAGCGGTGACCAGGCGGCGCACATCCTGTCGCTGATGGGCGTTGTACTGGGAATTGCGCCGGTCGCCGCGCCGATCATCGGCAGCAACCTGCACGTCTGGTTCGGGTGGCAGGCGAATTTCGTCCTGGTTGCGCTATACGGCGTCGCACTGTTCGCGTTCGTCCGCGCATCGCTGCCCGAAACACTCGCGCGCAAGGACGTTCGTGCAACCGTTCCGCGCGTCATCGTCGCGAACTATGGCCGCCTGCTGCGCTCGCGCACCTTCGTCGGATACACGCTCGTCGCCGCGTCCAGCTTCAGTGCATTGTTCGCGTTCCTCGCCGGAAGCGCCTTCGTCTTCGTCACGGTGATGGGACGAAGCGAGCAGGGGTTCGGCGTACTGTTCGGCACGGTGATGCTCGGCAACATCACGGGTGCGACGATCGGCAGCCGATTGGTGCGGCGCCTCGGTATCGACCGGATGATTCGCGGGGGAACGACGCTGATGCTCGGTGCCGGGCTGACGTTGGGCGCGTTCGCGGCGAGCGGCATCCACCATCCGCTGGCGGTCGTCGCGCCGATGTTCGTTTTCATGGTGTCGCTGATGATGACGATGCCACCGGCAACCGCCGGTGCGCTCACGCCGTTTCCCGAGATCGCCGGCAGCGCGTCGTCGCTGCTTTCGTTCTGCCAGTTTGTGCTCGCGTCGACCGCGGCACTGATTGTCGGACTGACGTTCGATGGCACGACACGGCCGATGGCATGGACGATCGCGGTTGCGTCGGTCGCGGCCTTCGCCAGCCAGCGGATCGCGCATCGCCGCCGCGCTGCGCCTGGTTAGCCCGGCGCGGGCGACCCCTTCATTACCCGATGATCAGGCGCTCGATCGACGAGACGACGGGGGTTGCGGGCTCGATGCCGAGGCGCTTCACGAGCGCTTTTGCGAAATCGGGCAACAGGTCGTGCAGATCGCGGACGTTGGCCGTTTTCTGCAGGCGCATCATCAAGCCGTACCCGCGAAAGCCGAGATGGGCGTTGATCGCGTCGCTCATCATCTGTTGCGCCTGCATGAAACGCTCGACTTCGTCTTCCGACCGCTGCGCCGGCGCAGTCGCGGCTTCACCCTGCGCGACCGAAGGCGCCGAAAACCGTTTGGCGATCAGGCCGCCGCGCTCGAGCGCGGTCATGGCGCGCTGGTCCAGCTTCAACGCGCGCGCCTTGACCAGTACCTCGGCCACGGTGCGATTGCCGTCGATCAGGATCAGCAATCCCCTCAGGGTGATCGGGAGGTTGAGCTTGCGCTCCTTCAGCTCCTGCAGCCCCAGCTCGGTCTTCGCATAGATTTCGGAAGGATCCATCGGGGCAATCTCGGTATGGCTTGTTTCAAGCATACGGCGGAGCGAGCAATTATAGTGCCAGTCCGCGCTCCGATCGCCTCGCCGTGTGCAGGGAGGGCCTGCAAGCTACACGAGCATTGACCAGGCGAGAGACCTCGCGCGAATCAGAGGCGCTTGTGACGCTGTGCGAGAATCCGCCGCCACCCGTCAAGGGACTCCCGTACGATGCTCGCCGCCTTCGATCGCTGCCTGCTCGCCGTCAACCGCTGGCTCGTCATCGCGATGCTCGCCGCGATGGCGGTGATGGTGTTCGCCAACGTCGCGCTGCGCTTCCTGACCGACCACTCGATCCTCTGGGTCGAGGAAGTCTCGCGCTACCTGATGATCTGGCTGACGTTCCTCGGCGCGGGCATCGTGCTTCGTTACGGCGGTCACATCGGCATCGACACGCTGCAGGAGCGCTTGCCGCGCCATGCGCCGGCGATCCGCGCGATCATCTTCGTGCTGCTCGGCGCGTTCTTTTGCGCGATGGTGTGGCTCGGCATCCGCTACGCGATGCCTCACGTGGGGCGCAGACGACGCCCGGTGCCGGAGATTCCGATCGGCGCCGTCTATCTCGCGATGCCGGTCGGCTTCGCGCTGCTGATCGTCCATCTGCTGCTGATGGCGCGCGCCGTACGTCGCGCACCGGCGATTTGCTCGGCTGACGGCGAGTTCGACGCCGACGCGCGGTCGAAGCGACTGTGATCGCGACGCTGGTGGTCGCGACGCTCGCGCTGCATCGCGCTGCTCGCCCTCGGCGTGCCCGTCGCGTTCGCGCTGGGCGGCGCGACGCTCGCCGCGATCGCCGTCGGTCGGCCTGCCGCTCGATCGCGCTGCCCAAATACCTGTTCAGCGGCATCGACGTGTTCGCGCTGGATGGCGGTGCCGTTCTTCATCCTGACCGCGGAGCTGATGACCGGCGGCGAGCTGTCCGAGGTGCTGCTGCGCTTCGCGTCGCAGTTCGTCGGGCGGTTTCGCGGCGGCCTCGGGCCACACGAACATCCTGACGCTCACGTTCTTTTCCGGCATCAGCGGCTCGGCGCTCGCCGACGCCGCCGGGCCGGGCGCGATCATGATCCGGATGATGCGCAACGACGGCTACCAGCCCGGAGTACGCGGCAGCGCTGACCGCGGCGGTGTCGATCCTCGGGCCGATCATCCCGCCGTCGATCAGCGATGATCATCTACGCGCTCGCGTATCCGGACATCAACCTCGTCGGCCTGCTGATCGCGGGCGTCGTGCCGGGCATCGTGATCGCGATCGCGATGGCGGCGATCAATCACGCGATCTCGGTGCGGCGCAACTACCGCGGCGTCGCCGCAGACGCTGACGCTCGCGCGACTACGTGCGCAACACGTGGCGCGCGCTGCCCGCGCTGGTGCTGCCGGTGCTGATCCTCGGCGGCATCGCGTCGGGCGCGTTCACGCCGACCGAAGCGTAGCGTCGTCGCGGTGTTCTATGCGCTGTTCGCCGGGCCGCGTGGATCTACCGCTCGCTCGACTGGCGGATGCTGCCGCGGCATCCTCGCCCGCTCGGCGCTGATGACGGCGTCGGTGCTGATCATCGTCGCGATGTCGGCGGCGTTCGCGTGGGTGCTGACGGTCTCGCGCGTGCCGCAGCAGTTGACCGAGCTGATCGTCGGCGATGCACCTGTCGCCGCTCGCGTTCCTCTTCGCCGTCAACGTGCTGCTGCTCGTCTTCGGCATCTTCATCGAGCCGCTGCCCGGCATCGTCGTGCTGGTGCCGATCCTCGCGCCGATCGCGCATGCGCTCGGCATCAACGACCTGCAGTTCGGCATCATCGTCATCGTCAACCTGACGATGGGGATGATCACGCCGCCGGTCGGCGGGCTGCTGTTCGTGACGTCGGTCGTCGCGCAAGGTGCCGCTGACGCGGATGGTGCGCGAGCTGTGGCCGTTCCTGTGGGCGCAGATCGCGGTGCTGGCGCTGCTGTCGCTCGTCCCGGGCTCAGCACGCTGCTGCCGGCGCGTTCGGCTACCGCTGAGCGCTGTTCGGGCTACGTCGCCCGTGAGCGCCGGCTCACTTGTAGTTCTTGATCCGGTCGATGTTGTCCTGGCCGAATCGCTTGCCGAACTCGGCGTAGACGTCGGCGCCAGCACCGCCTGGAACTTCGCCTTGTCGACGTTCTCGACGACCTGCATGCCCTTGGCTCGCAGATCGGCGACCGCCTTCTTCTCGTCGTCGTCGATGCGCGCGCGATTGGCCTTGACCGCTTCCTTCGCGGCATCGTGGAACGCCTGCTTGTCGGCGGGCGACAGCTTGTCCCACTGCGCCTTGTTCATCAGGATCAGCGCCGGCGAATAGACGTGGCCGGTCAGCGTCAGGTTCTTCTGCACCTGGTCGAGCTTCGCGGCCGTGATCACCGACAGCGGGTTCTCCTGCCCGTCGACGGTGCCCTGCTGCAGCGCGGTGAACACCTCGGTGAACGCCATCGGCGTCGGGCATGATGCCGAACGCTTGTACGCCTGGATGTGGATCGGGTTCTCCATCGTGCGCATCTTGAGGCCCTTGAGGTCGTCGGGCACGTTGACCGGACGCTTGCTGTTCGTCATGTGGCGGAAGCCGTTCTCGCCCCACGCGAGCGCCACGATGCCCTTCGGCGCGAAATTTCTTCAGCATCTCCTGCCCGATCGGGCCGTCGAGCACGGCGCGCGCATGCGCGTAGTCGCGGAACAGGAACGGGATGTCGAGGATCGCGACCTCGGGCACGAAATTCGGCATCGGGCCCGTCGACGTCATCGTCAGGTCCAGTGTGCCGAGTTGCACGCCCTCGATCGATTCGCGCTCGGCGCCGAGCGCGCCCGAATAGAAGTTCTGGATCTTGTAGCGGCCGCTCGGTGCGCTTCTCGACCTCGCGCGCGAATGTGTCGATCGCCACGCCGTAGTGCGAGTTCTGCGCGAGCGAGATGTTCATCTTGAGCGTCGTCTGCGCCGCGGCGGGCGCGGCAGCGAGCGCGAGCGACGCGGCGGCGGCGACGCAGCAATCGGATGCAGCGCATTCGGGAACCTCGGACATGCGGGCGCTCCGGCTTCGATAGGGCGCGTTCGAGCGAGGCCGACGCGGATCGAATCGCCGCCGCATGCCGGGTGTGCATGAGCGGTGCCGCGCGATCGTTGCGCGTCGCGTCCGCGCATCGGTGCGCGTCGTCGTCCGCTCCGCGCGCGCCATTGTGAAATAATCACCTGCGACGGCGCTCGCCGATCCGATCGGCGCGCGCGCCGCCACCCGATGCTCGATCCCGCCGTTCACGCGGCGCTCGCCGCCATCCTGCCGCCGTCGGCGCTGCTGACCGCGGCCGAGGACACGCGGCCCTACGAGTGCGACGGCCTCACGCTGTATCGCGAGCAGCCCGGCGCCGTCGCGCTGCCCGACAACGAGGCGCAGGTCGTCGCGATCCTGCGGCGTTGCCACGCCGCGCGCGTGCCGGTCGTCGCGCGCGGCGCAGGCACCGAGCCTGTCCGGTGGCGCGCTGCCGGCAGCGCAAGGGCGTCGTGCTGTCGCTCGCCAAGTTCAAGCGGATCCTCTCCGATCGATCCGCTCGCGCGCACCGCGGTCGTGCAGCCGGGCGTGCGCAATCTCGCGATCTCCGAGGCGGCCGCGCCGCTACGGACTGTTCTACGCGCCCGATCCGTCGTCGCAGATCGCCTGCACGATCGGCGGCAACGTCGCCGAGAACGCGGGCGGCGTGCACTGCCTCAAGTACGGGCTCACCGTGCACAACGTGCGCAGCGTGCGCGCGGTGCTCATCACCGGCGAGATCGTCGAGTTCGGCGGCGACGCGCTCGACGCGCCCGGCTACGATCTGCTGGCGCTCATCACCGGCAGCGAGGGCCTGCTGGCGGTCATCACCGAGATCACGGTGAAGCTGCTGCCGAAGCCGCAGCTCGCGCAGGTCGCGCTCGCCGCATTCGACGACATCGCGAAGGCCGGCGCCGCGGTCGGCGGCGATCATCGCCGCCGGCATCATCCCCGCCGGCCTCGAGATGATGGACCAGGCGGCGACGCGCGCCGTCGAGGAGTTCGTGCACGCGGACTATCCGCTCGACGCGGCGGCCGTGCTGCTGGTCGAAGCCGACGGCACGCCGGAGGAAGTCGCCGCCGAGATGGCCGAGATCCGCGCGTGCTCGACCGCGAGCGGCGCGACCGAAATCCGCGTCTCGAAGGACGAGGCGCAGCGGCTGCTGTTCTGGTCGGGCCGCAAGGCGGCGTTTCCGGCGGTCGGCCGCATCTCGCCCGACTACTACTGCATCGACGGCACGATCCCGCGCGCCGCGCTGCCCGCGCGTGCTGACGCGGATCGAGGCACTGGTCGGCGCGAGTTCGGCCTGCCGCTGCGCCAACGTGTTCCACGCCGGCGACGGCAACCTGCATCCGCTGATCCTGTTCGACGCGAACAAGCCGCGGCGACAAGCGAGCGCACCGATGGCGTTCGGCGACCGCGATCCTCGCAGCTGTGCATCGAAGTCGGCGGCACGATCACCGGCGAGCACGGCGTGGGCGTCGAGAAGCTGCCGCGGCATGTGCGCGCAGTTTTCGCCGGCGGCGCTCGAGCGCTTCCTGGGCATCAAGGCGGCGTTCGACGCCGCACGGACTGCTGAATCCCGGCAAGGGCGTGCCGACGCTCGCGCGCTGCGCGGAATTCGGGCGCATGCACGTGCACCACGGCGCGCTGCCGCATCCGGACCTGCCGCGTTTCTAAGACGGCAACGATGAACGCCGCCACTGAACTGCGCAACCGACCCGCAGGCAGCCGACGTCGCTGCGCTGACCGACGAGCTATGCCGGCGAATACGGCGAGCGCGCGGTGACGACCCACGCGATCCGCGAGCAGCATTCGCACGGCGAAGGCCTCGCCGACGCCGCGCTGCCCGACATCGTCGTGTTCCCGCACGACCAACGAGGAAGTCGCCGCCGATCGTGCGGCCTCTGCCACGCCGCGCGCATCCCGGTGATCGCGTTCGGCGTCGGCACGTCGCTCGAAGGCCACGTCGCGGCGCTGTACGGCGGCGTCTGCCTCGACCTTTCGCAGATGAACCGCGTGCTGGAGTCAACGACGCGGACCTCGATTGCCGCGTCCAGGCCGGCGTCACGCGCGAGCAGTTGAACGCCGAGCTCAAGGGCACCGGCCTGTTCTTTCCGATCGACCCCGGCGCGAATGCGACGATCGGCGGCATGGCGTCGACGCGCGCGTCCGGTACCAATGCCGTTCGCTACGGGACGATGCGCGAAAACGTGCTCGGCCTCACCGTCGTCACGGCTGACGGCCGGATCGTCCATACCGGCGGCCGCGCGCGCAAGTCGAGCGCCGGTTACGACCTGACGCGGCTCTTCGTCGGCTCCGAAGGCACGCTCGGCATCATCACCGAAATTCAGCTGCGGCTCTACGGATTGCCGGAGGCGATCTCCGCCGCGGTTTGCCAGTTTCCCGACCTGAAGAGCGCCGTCGATACGGTGATCATCGCGATGCAGCTCGGCATTCCGGTGGCGCGCATCGAGCTGCTCGACGACGTGCAGATGGACGCGTGCATCCGCTATTCGCAGCTGACCGGATTTGCCGCGAAGCCGACGCTGTTCTTCGAATTTCACGGCAGCGATGCCGGCGTTCGCGAGCAGTCGGAGACGATCGAGCAGATCGCCGCCGACCACGGCGGCAGCCAGTTCCAGTGGGCGACGAAAGCCGAAGACCGGTCGCGGCTGTGGAAGGCGCGGCACGACGCGTACTACGCGGCGTTGGCGCTCGCGCCGGGCAAGCAGGCGTTCGCAACCGATGCCTGCGTGCCGATATCGCGGTTGACCGACTGCGTGCTCGAGACGAAGGCCGACGTCGTCGCGACCGGACTCGTCGCACCGATCGTCGGGCACGTGGGCGACGGCAACTTCCACCTGGTCGTGCTGTTCGATCCGGCCAGCGCGGACGAGCGCGCGAAGGCCGAAGCGCTCGCCGCGCGCGTCAGCCTGCGCGCGATCGCGATGGGCGGCACGTGCACCGGCGAGCACGGCATCGGCGTGCACAAGCTCGATGCGCTCGTCGCCGAGCACGGCGACGCCGTGGCGCTGATGCAGGCGATCAAGCGCGCGCTCGACCCGCACGACATCCTGAATCCGGGCAAGACCGTGCCGCGCGGCTCCTTCGGCGATCCCAGATAGGCAACCATGTTCAAGCTCTACATCGGCAACAAGAACTACTCGTCGTGGTCGCTGCGCGGCTGGCTCGTCGCGAAGTTGTCCGGCGAACCGTTCGACGAAATCCCGGTGGCGCTGGCGGGGCGCGCGCCGAACCCCGCGAACCTGTCGTTTTCGCCATCGGGTCTGGTCCCGTGTCTGCACGAAGGCGCGATCGTCGTCTGGGACTCGATGGCGATCGCCGATTACCTTGCGGAGCGGCATCGCGAGATGTGGCCGTCGGACGCGAGCGCGCGCGCGTGGGCGCGCTCGATCAGCGCCGAAATGCATTCGGGCTTCTCGACGCTGCGAAACGAAATGACGATGTGCATTCGCGAGCGCGTCGACGTGCGGCCGTGGTCGGAGGGCCTCGCCGCCGACATCGAGCGGGTCACCCGGCGATGGGACGAATCGCGCCGTCGCTTCGGCGCCGGCGGCGCCTATCTCTGCGGGCGCTATTCGATCGCCGACTGCTTCTTCGGCCCCGTTGCGTTCCGCTTCCAGACGTACGGCGTCGAGCCGGCCGGGGCGGCCGGCGCGTATCTGGACGCGCTGCTCGCACATCCGCTGATGCGCGAATGGGAAACGGCGGCGCTCGCGGAGACCACGATCGTCGACGCCGACGAGCCGCGCAATCTCTATCGCGACAAGATCGCCGCCGCCTGAGGCAGACGGCGTGCACGACCTCGCGCTCGCCGACTTGCAGGAACGCATTCGCGCCGCCGCGGCGGACGGCCGGCCGCTGCGCATTCGCGGCGGCGGCACCAAGGACTTCTATGGCGAGACGCCCGCGGGCGAACTGCTCGACGTCCGCGCATTGAGCGGCATCGTCGCGTACGAGCCCGGTGAGCTGGTGGTGACCGCGCGCGCCGGCACGCCGCTCGCGGAGGTCGAGGACGCGCTCGCCGCGCACCGGCAAATGCTCGCGTTCGAGCCGCCGCATCACGGTGCCGGCGCAACGCTCGGCGGCATTGTCGCCGCCGGCTTTTCCGGACCGCGGCGGCCACACGCGGGGTCGGTGCGCGATTTCGTGCTCGGCGTGCGCGTCGTCGACGGCGCCGGCGCGGCGCTCGCGTTCGGCGGGCAGGTGATCAAGAATGTCGCGGGGTTCGACGTCTCGCGGCTGATGACGGGCGCGCTCGGCACGCTGGGCGTGCTCACCGAAATCTCGCTCAAGTGCCTGCCGCGTCCGAAGGCAGAAGCGACGCGCGTGCTCGAGTGCGGCGGCGCGGACGCCATCGCGCTCGCCAACGAATGGGCCGGCAAGCCGCTGCCGGTAACGGCTACGTGCTTTCATGCCGGCTCGTTGCGCGTTCGGCTCTCCGGCGCGCCGGCCGCAGTGGCGAGCTCCGCAAGCGGGATCGGCGGCCGCGAGATCGACGGCACGGCGTTCTGGCGCGCACTGCGCGACCAGACGCTCGATTATTTCGCGCCCGCGACGCGCGGTGATGCGACGCTGTGGCGGCTGTCGGTGCGCTCGTCGGCGCCGTGGTCCGAATTGCCCGGAGACACGTTGATCGAGTGGGGCGGCGCGTTGCGCTGGCTCGTCTGCAGCGAGCCGGTACCCGCCGAACGCATCCGCGCATGGGCCGCGCAACACGGCGGCCATGCGACGCTCTACCGCGGCGCCGACAAATCGGCGGGCGTGTTCCATCCGTTGCCCGACGCGGTGGCCGCGGTGCATCAGCGGCTGAAGCAGGTCTTCGATCCGCAGCGGATCCTGAATCGCGGACGCCTCTACGGGGGCCTGTGATGGAAACGAATCTCGTTCCGTCGTTCGCGGACACGCCCGACGGCCGGGAGGCGGACTCGATCCTTCGTGCCTGCGTGCACTGCGGGTTCTGCCTGGCGACGTGCCCGACGTATCAGCTGCTCGGCGACGAGCTCGACGGACCGCGCGGGCGGATCTACCTGATCAAGCAGGCGCTCGAAGGCGCCGAAGTCACGGCAAAGACGCAGCTTGCACCTCGATCGCTGCCTGACCTGCCGCAGCTGCGAGACGACGTGCCCGTCCGGCGTACGCTATGGACGGCTGGTCGACATCGGTCGCAAGTTCGTCGACGATCGCGTCGGCCGCGCGCCGGTCGACGCCGCGCGCCGCAGCGCGCTGCGACGCGGGCTGCTGTCGAAGCCGCTCTTCGGCGCCGCACTGGCGGTCGGACGGTTGGCGAAGTCGTTCCTGCCGCGCACGCTGGCCGCGTCGATACCGGACGCGCAGGCTGCCGGCGACTGGCCTGCGCCGCGGCATTCGCGCCGCGTGTTGATTCCGGCAGGGTGCGTGCAGCCGGCGCTCGCGCCGAACATCGACGCCGCCACCGCGCGCGTGCTCGACCGCATCGGCATCTCGGCCATCGCGATCGCGGGGCGGCGGCTGTTGCGGCGCGCTGTCGTATCACCTGTCCGAGCACGACGAAGCGCGGATGCTCGCCCGGCGCAACATCGATGCCTGGTGGCCGCACGTCGAGCAGGGTGCCGAGGCGATCGTCGTCACTGCCAGCGGCTGCGGCGTCATGGTCCGCGACTACGGCGATGTCCTCGCGCAGGATGCCGCGTATGCGCAGAAGGCCTCGCGCATCGCGGCGCTCGCGCGCGATCCGGTCGAACTGGTCGCTGCAGGCATGGTCGCAGCTCGCGCCGCAGGTGGCGCATCGTGCCGCGCCGCCGACGCTCGCGTTCCATCCACCGTGCACGCTGCAGCACGGCATGCAGATACGCGGCGAAGTGGAGCGCCTGCTGGAGGAGGCCGGCTTCAGGCTGTTTCCGGTCGCCGATGCGCACCTCTGCTGCGGGTCCGCAGGGACGTACTCGATCCTGCAGCCCGAGCTCGCGGGCGCGCTCAAGACGAACAAGCTCCGCGCGCTGGAAGCCCATCGGCCGGACGTCATCGCGACCGCCAACATCGGCTGCATGACGCATCTTCAGTCGGGGACCGGCAATTCCGGTGCGGCACTGGATCGAGTTGCTCGACGTCGCAACGGCCGGACCCGTGCAGGCGCACGCCGCTGCGAAGCACAGACGCAGCCGTCTCGCAATCCGCATGAGCGTAGCCGCTTGCACCCGCATTTCGCGCAGCGTACCCGCATTTCCTCGCGATTGCGACGCGGTGGATGGACAACGATGCGTACGGCCACGTCAACAATGTCACGTATTACTCGTATTTCGATACGCTGGTGAACGAGCAGCTGATCCGCGCGGGCGGCCTCGACATTCGGCACGCCGCGTCCATCGGCGTCGTCGTCGAGACGGCGTGCCGCTTCCACAAGACGCTGACGTTTCCCGAGACGATCGACGCGGGATTGCGCGTCGCGCATCTCGGACGCTCGTCGGTCGTCTACGAGATCGGACTGTTCCGACAGGGCGACGACGAAGCGGCAGCGACCGGGCGCTTCGTGCACGTGTGGGTCGATCGCGAGCACCGCCGGCCCGTTCCGGTTCCGCAGCGAATTGCCGCCGCGCTCGGGCCGTTGCGCGGCGCGGCCGATGCATCGCGATGATGCGGATGGCGTCGCCTGCGCCCGCGCAAGTGCAGTGCACACGGATGACCGCCGCCACGCGCCCGGCGGCGCTGCGTCTTCTGCGCGCTTTCCTCACCGGCGATGCCCACTACCGCGCATCGGCGCAGGCCTATGGCGACGGCGATCCGCAAGCGCTCGACCGGGCGCTGGCGCTGTTCCTCGCCCATCCGGAGATCGGCTTCGTGTGGCTCGCACTGATTGACGACATGGTAGTCGGTGCATGCGTCGTCTGCCATGCGATCTCCACATCGCGCGGGACGCTGGTGGCGAAGCTCGACGATGTCACGATCGATCCGGACCGGCGCGGGCAGGGCATCGGCACCGCGATGCTGGCGGCGCTCGCCATCCACCTTGGCGGCGCGGGCGTGACGCGGATCGACAGCGCCTGCCACCGGACCAACGCCGGTGCGTGGCGGTTCTACGAGCGCCAGGGCTTTCGGGCACTCGACGAAGAACGAATCGCGCTGTTGCTCTAGAATTCCCTTTTCGAGGAGCCGAACAATGAACAAGCTGCTGCCCATGGTTGTCGTGGCCTTGCTACCCGGCATCGCGGCGCCGGTCGCCGTCGCGCAACCCGGGGACCTGATTCCGATGCGCGATTTTTTCCGGAACCCCGAACGCGCCTATTTCCGGATCTCGTCCGACGGCAAGACGCTATCGTTCATGCAGCCCTGGGAGCACCGGATGAACATCTTCGTGCAACCGGTAGGCGGCGCGACCGAGCCCGTTCGCATCACCGCCGAAAAAGACCGCGACATCCCCGACTACTTCTGGAAGGGACCGGATCGGGTTGTCTATCTGAAAGACATCGGCGGTGACGAAAACGAGCACGTCGTCGTCGTCGACCGACGCGGCGGCGAACCGAAGGACATGACGCCGTTCCCAGGCGTCAAGGCTCAGATCATCGATGCGCTCGTCGAATTTCCGAATCGATTGCTGATCGGCCTCAACCAGCGGGTCAAGGAGGTCTTCGACGCCTACGAGCTCGACCTCGCGACCGGGAAGCTGACGCTGGTTGCGGAGAATCCCGGCGATATCACCGCCTGGGGTACCGATCATGCCGGTCGCATCCGATACGCGATCGCGACCGACGGCGTGAATCGGACCTACCTCTATCGAGACACGGCTCGCGCGCCGTTCAAACCGGTGCTGACGACCGGTTTTCGCGAGCAATTCGTGCCGCAGGTGTTCACGGCGGACAACCGCAAGCTGTACGTCGCGACCAACGTCGGCCGGGACAAGATCGCGATCGTGCTAGCCGACCCGGCGACCGCGAAGGAGGAGAAGCTCGTCTACGGCCGCGACGACGTCGATGTCACCGGCGTCGTCTGGTCGCGAGCGCGCAACCGGGCCGCGTTCGTGAACTACGAGACGTGGAAGCCCGAGCGGCAATACCTCGATCCCGAGGCGGCGCGGCTTTTCCGTCGATTGCAGGAGCGGCTTCCGGGCTACGAGCTCACGCTGCAGTCGGTCACCCGCGACGAGTCGCGCATGATCGTCGCGGCCGGCAACGACCGCACCGCCGGCGCACGCTACCTGTACGACCGCAAGGCCGACAAGCTGACGAAGCTCGGCGATGTCACGCCGTGGCTGCCGGAGGCGAGGATGGCTGAGATGAAGCCGATCACTTACACGACGCGTGACGGGCTGCAGGTCAACGGCTATTTGACGCTGCCGAACGGCTCGTCGGGCAACAATCTTCCCATTGTCGTCAATCCGCATGGCGGCCCCTGGGCGCGCGACAGCTGGGGCTTCAATCCGGAAGTGCAGTTTCTCGCGAATCGCGGCTACGGCGTGCTGCAGGTGAATTATCGAGGATCGATCGGCTACGGCCGCAAATTCTGGGAAGCCTCGTTCAAGCAGTGGGGCCTCGCGATGCAGGACGACATCACCGACGGCGTCGAATGGCTCGTGCGGGAAGGCATCGCGGATCCAAAACGGGTCTGCATCTACGGCGCCAGCTACGGCGGCTACGCGACGCTGGCCGGACTCACGAAGACGCCCGACCTGTACGCGTGCGGGGTCGACTACGTCGGCGTGTCGAACCTGTTCACGTTCATGAAGACGATTCCGCCGTACTGGAAGCCGTATCAGCAGATGATCCACGAGATGGTCGGGGACCCGGAAAAGGATCAGGCGCTCATGACGGCGAGCTCGCCGGCGCTGAACGCGGACAAGATCAAGGCGCCGCTGCTGGTTGCGCAGGGTGCGCGCGACCCGCGCGTCAACAAGGACGAATCCGACCAGATGGTTGCGGCGCTCAAGGCGCGCGGCATCGACGTGCCGTACATCGTCAAGGACAACGAGGGCCACGGATTTCGCAACGAGGAGAACCAGTTCGCGTTCTACGACGCGATGGAGAAATTCCTCGACAAGTACATCGGCAAGTCGGCGAATTGACCGCCGATGGACGCGCGCATCGGCAATGGCTTCGACGTGCACGCGTTCGTCGCCGGCCGGCCGTTGATCATTGGCGGCGTCACGATACCGCATGACCGTGGACTGGAGGGCCATTCGGACGCCGATGTGCTGCTGCATGCGATCGCCGACGCCGTGCTCGGCGCGCTCGCGCTCGGCGATCTGGGGCGACACTTTCCCGACACGGACCCGAAATGGAAGGGTGTCGACAGCCGCCGGCTGCTGCGCGAAACAGCCGGCATGCTGGGTGCGAGGCGATACCGCGTCGGCAACGTCGATGCGACGGTAATCGCGCAGGCGCCGAAGCTTGCGCCGTTCATCGAGCGCATGCGCGCCAACATCGCGGTCGATCTGGGCTGCGATATCGCGCAGGTCTCGGTCAAGGCGACGACGACTGAGCGTCTGGGATTCACCGGCCGCGAGGAAGGCATCGCGGCGCTCGCCAACGTCCTGCTCGTCGGCAAGTAACCTCCGATGCGCTCCCTCGCGCACCTCTTCGATAACAACCGCGCCTGGTCCGAGCGCATCCGCCGAAGCGATCCTCGAGTTCTTTCCCCGGCTCGCGCGCCAGCAGCGGCCCCGCTACCTCTGGATCGGATGCGCGGACAGCCGCGTGCCGGCCAACGAGATCGTGGGGCTGCAGCCGGGCGAGCTTTTCGTCCACCGCAACATCGCCAACGTCGTCGCGCACAGCGACCTCAACTGCCTGTCGGTGATGCAGTTTGCCGTGGAGGTGCTGCAAGTCGAGCATGTCATCGTCTGCGGCCACTACGGTTGCAGCGGCGTTTCCGCGGCGCTCCAGGACAAGCGCGTGGGCCTCGCGGACAACTGGCTGCGCCACGTGAAGGACGTGCATTCGAAGTACGATGCCAACGTGGTCGCGATCGCGGACCTGTCGCGGCGCGTGGACCGCCTGTGCGAGCTCAACGTGATCGAGCAGGTCGGCAACGTGTGCGAGACCACCATCGTGCGCGACGCCTGGGACCGTGGGCAGCCGCTGGCGGTGCACGGATGGGTCTACGGACTCGCGGACGGCTTGATCCGCGACCTCGGGACCACGGCTACCACTGCGGGGGAAGTGCGCACGGCGCATGATGCGGCGCTCGCCGCGCTGTGACGGGGTTGCTGCGGCGACGATGGACCAGGGCCCCTTCGCCGGGCCGGGCAGGTCGGCCAGCGACCTTATCCGCCCGGGATTGCCCTTGGCGACCATGATGCCCTGCCGTCGTGAAATCACGTTGATCAGTCTCTGCGTCGCGCGGCCGCAGCCACCTTTGCATAGTGCTCTAACTGCGAGGGGCTGTATGGATGCCCTCGCGGTACGTGGAATCCTGGCAAGGTCGCAATTCGACTGCGTCAGCGATGCGAGCGCCTCGACGCCCCCACGAAACTGGAGTTCGACCGGCATGCGGCGCTTGACCTAGCGCGTCGCGCAGCGCCGTTACCGCGTAGCCGTGGCTTGCATGAATCCGAAGAATCGACGGGACGTCTTCGAGTCGGCGCGTGCGCGTTCGATCTCGGCTCTCGAGCTCCGAGGCAAGATCTGTCGAGAATCGGCGCTCAAACGCGCGCCGATGCGCTTGTCGGCCCAGACGAGCTTTTCGCCAAGCGCGGTGAGCTTCGCGCCCTGACCTCGGGTCAGATTGACCAACGGCACGCCGAAGATCTCGCGATCCACCCTTGATGAGCCCCCACGCGTGGCGATACGACAGCATCGAGCGACACTGCAGGCCTTCGTCAGGTTTTCGTGTTCGTAGATCGCCGCCAGCAGCTGCGGAGCAGCGTCGGCATCCGCTGCTCGCTGACCTTCGTCGTCATCTCTGCAGCACCCACTGCGTCCTGATCAGCGATTTTATTCATAGGCATACGGAGAACATATATAACCGCGCAATCGTCAACTAGTCGCTGCCAGCATTCACGAATCATATTGATCAGGCGACCCTGTCGCTGCTACGTTAGTGTCGCTACTTATGTCCTCTAAGAACATATGCATATGTTAGTTCCATCAAAATCATTGAAGGAGGAAGCATGACTGAGGCGGTCTGGGGTTCTGCCAGGGCAGGCGACGTACGGGGGTGGGCCTCCTCGAAAAGGAGCGCACGGTTGCCGGGCCGGGGTTCAATCGCTGGCTTGTTCCACCGGCGGCGCTGTGCATTCACCTGTGCATCGGCATGGCGTACGGCTTCAGCGTGTTCTGGTTGCCGCTTTCCCGGGCGGTCGGCCTCAAGCAAGTCGATTGCCTGTCCCGCCGACATGTCGTTTTTCGGGCGGATGTTTTCCACTACGTGCGACTGGAGGATCAGCGAGCTGGGCTGGATGTTCACGCTGTTTTTCGTTTTTCTCGGGCGCGTGCCGCAGCCATTTGGGGAGGCTGGCTCGAGCGCGCCGGGCCCGCGCAAGGCCGGTTTCGTCGCCGCGCTTTGCTGGTGCGGCGGTCTCGTGTTCTCCGCGGCCGGCGTCTACCTGCATCAAATCTGGATGCTGTGGCTCGGCTCCGGGATCATCGGTGGCATCGGCCTCGGACTCGGTCTACATCTCGCCGGTTTCGACGCTGATCAAGTGGTTTCCCGGACCGCCGCGGCATGGCGACCGGCATGGCGATCATGGGTTTCGGCGGCGGCGCGATGATCGGTGCGCCCGCTCGCCGACATGCTGATGAAGCACTTCGCAACGCCGACCTCCGTCGGCGTATGGGAGACGTTCCTGGCGATGGCGGTCATTTATTTCGTGTTCATGACAGCCGGCGCATTCGGCTATCGCATTCCCGCGCCGGGCTGGAAGCCCGCGGGCTGGACGCCGCCTGCCGCCAATGGCAAGGCGATGATCACCGCCCGCCATGTGCATGTTAACGAGGCGCCGAAGACGCCGCAGTTCTGGCTCGTCTGGTGGGTCCTGTGCCTGAACGTGACCGCAGGTATCGGCATCATCGGCATGGCGTCGCCGATGCTGCAGGAAGTCTTCGCCGGCAAGTTGCTTGGCGTGAACGTCGCGTTCAATGATCTGACCACGGTGCAGAAGGGGCAGATCGCGGCGATCGCCGCGGGCTTCACCGGGTCTGTTGAGCCTGTTCAACATCGGGGGCCGCTTCTTCTGGGCGTCGCTGTCCGACTACCTCGGCCGCAAGCTGACCTACTACACGTTCTTCGTGCTCGGCATCGTGCTCTACGCATCGGCGCCTTGGTCCGGGCACTACGGGCACATTGCGCTCTTCGTCGGCGCGTTCTGCATCATCCTCTCGATGTACGGCGGGGGATTCTCCACAGTGCCGGCCTATCTTGCCGATCTGTTCGGGACCCAGATGGTGGGCGCTATCCACGGGCGGCTGCTGACGGCGTGGTCCGCCGCCGGAATCTTCGGGCCCGTAATCGTCAACTACCTGCGCGAGTACCAGCTCGATCACGGCGTGCCGCGGGCGCAGGTCTAAAGCCCCTTGCGGACCTTGCGAACCGGCCCTACGCCGCAGCGGGCAACGTCACCCGGGCAATCGTACCGCCGCCGTTGCGCGGCAGCAGGTCGAACGCGCCGCCGTGGAGTCGCGCGATCCGATCGACGATCGCCAGTCCCAACCCGGCGCCCGCCGCGCCATCGTCGCGCGCGCGTGCCTCGCCCGCCCGCGTGAACGGCTGCTTCAGCCGTTCGACGTCGGCGTGCGGAATGCCATCTCCGCGATCGGCGATGTCCAGCAGGACGTTGCCGTCACGCAATTGCGTCGACACCTCGACCGGTACTCGCGCGTAAGCGAGCGCATTGTCGATCAGGTTGGCGGCGACGCGCGAAAGTGCCGTCGGTTTGATGCGCACCATGGCGGCGGGCCCGGCTGCGAGCCGGACGTCGCGGCCGGCACGCACGTACCGGTCGACGCACCGGCACGAGCCCGGTCGTGACGTCGATCGCGTCGGTTGCGACGGCGCCGCCGTCGCGCGCGAAATCGAGGAACTGGTTGATGATCCGATCCATTTCCTCGATGTCCGCCACCATTCCGGCACGCGTGGCCGCGTCGGCGTCGCGCAACTCGATCCCCAGGCGCAGTCGCGCGAGCGGCGTGCGCAGGTCGTGCGAGACGCCGGCCAGCAGGAGCGCGCGGTCACGCTCGATCTGCCGCAGGCTCGCGAGCATCGTGTTGAACCCGCGGTTGACCGCCGCAATCTCCGACGCTCCTGATTCCGGCAGCGGCGCCGGCGTTTCGCCGCGTCCCACGTGCCCGACGGCATCCTGCAGCTCACGCAGCGGCCTCGCGAGGTAGCGGGCGAAGGCAAACGCCGCGAGCAGCAGCAGCACGATGATCGTCAGCGCCCATGTAAGGGCACGCGTCGGAATGTCTTCCGCTTGCGGTCGCGGCGTCAACGGAAAGCCGATCCAGTAACCATCGTCGCCCGCCTGCACGCGAACGAACAGTTGCCGCGCGCGCGGCGCGATCCGCACGTCGGTGCCTTCGCCCAGGCCTTCGCGCAATCGCTCCTGGAGCCCCTGCATCGTCGCGCCGGCCGGCGCTACCCCGATGTTCGGCCGCTCGCTCTCCGGCACGATGCGCACGCCGTATTCGCGGCCGAGCCGCGCGAGTGTTTCGCGCCGTTGCGGCCCATCGGCACCTTCGAGCGACGCGCGCAACGCCTTCATCTGGACGAGCTTCGTGTCGTTGAACTGGCGCGCAATCAACGCGGCGCGATCCTGATTGAACAGGAGGATCGTCGTCACCGCGACCAGCGCGACGACGGCCACGAGCAACAGCATCAGGCGCCCGAACAACGAGCGCGGCAGGAACGTCACGCGGCGTCGCTCCGATCGTCGTGGGTGGAAGCCGCCGCGGCGGCAACGTCGGAAGGCGTGCCCTCGGGCACATAAACGTAGCCGAAGCCCCATACCGTCTGGATGTAGCGCGGCGCCGCAGGATCGACCTCGACGAGCTTGCGCAGCCGCGACACCTGCACGTCGATCGCGCGGTCGAACACTTCGTGGTCGCGGCCTCGCGCGAGCAGCATCAGTTTCTCGCGCGCGAGCGGCTGGCGCGGATGCTGGACGAACACCTTGATCAGCGAAAACTCGCCGGTCGTCAGCGACTGGACTTCGCCGTCGCGCTCGAGCGTGCGCGCGGCGAGATCCAGCGTATGTGCGCCGAAGGGGACGCGGCCTTCGGTCGTCGGTGCGCCGGGCGTCGGGCGATCGCCATGGCGGCGCAATACCGCGTGAATGCGCGCGACGAGCTCGCGCGGATTGAAGGGCTTCGGCAGGTAGTCGTCGGCGCCCATCTCGAGGCCGACGATGCGGTCGACATCCTCGCCTTTCGCCGTCAGCATGATGATCGGGACGGTTTCGCCGGCGCCGCGCAGCCGGCGGCACACGGCCAGGCCATCTTCGCCTGGCAGCATCAGGTCGAGCACGATCAGATGCGGCGGATCGCGCTGCAGCTTGCGGTCGAGTTGCGAGGTGTCCGCGAGCGTTGCGACCTGGAATCCCTGTTCGGACAGGTAGCGGCTCAGCAGGTCGCGCAGGCGAACGTCGTCGTCGACGACGAGAATTCTCGGAGCGGGGGCTTTGGTCATGGCGAGTGATTAGAACGGTTGCGCGACGCGACGTCTGCCGTGCTTCTGTAACCAATTGTATCGCCTGGGTACCAGCGCAACGTCCGGTTGCAATCGGGGGCGCTCGGCGCCGAACGCAGGGAGGACAATCGGGCCGAAGCAACAGGTTCGACGTCCCGGAAATCGCCGGGTCACGCGGACTCCATCGTTGACCTGGAAGGAAATGTCGATCATGACCACCCGATTCGCTTCTCGCTTCGCCGCGCTGGCAGCCGCTACGCTCATCGCAACGCGGCGGCGTCGCGCTTGCACAATCGTTCCATCACGGGCCCCGCGGTGGCGGCGACGTCGTGATGAGCATCGTCAAGCTGAAGAGCCAATTGAACCTGAACACCTCGCAACAGACGATGTGGGACAACGCGATTGCCGCGGGCAAGGCAGCGCGTCAAAGCGCGCACGGCAACATGCAAAAAGTGCAGGACGCGCTGACGGCCGAGGTTGCGAAATCCGAGCCGGATCTCACGGCCGTTGCCGCGGCCTCCGACAGCGCGCAGAGCGCGAATATCGCCGCCCGGCAGCAGGTCCGCTCCGCGTGGCTCAACCTCTACAGCACGTTCACGCCGGAACAGAAGGCTGTCGTCAAGGCTTCGCTGCAGCAGCGCGTCGCGCGGATGCAGCAAATGCAGCAGAAGATGCTGCAGCGTCGCTCGCAAGCCAACTGACGGCACGCAGGCAGCGAGCCCGGGGCACGATCGATCGCGCGCGGCGCGGGCGTCGCCGGTCTGCCGGTTTCGTCGTGCGACGAACCTGCGCTAGGTCAAGGCGACCGCGACTCCCGGCTGGCGCATCAGGGCGGTAGCGGCGGCTTCGAGCGTCGCGGCGACCACGGGCTTCCGCAGCAACATCATGCCGGCCCTGCGCGCTTCGCCGTCGGCGCGCGTACCCGTGTCGCCCGAGACGATGATCGCCGGCACGGGAAGCCCGAGCTCGTGGCGCAACTGGCGCACGGCGTCGATGCCCGAGCCATCGCCGGCGAGGCGCAGGTCGGCGACGACCAGGTCCGGATAGCGCTCGAGCACGCCGATGCCTGCGAGCAGCGCATCGACCGTATCGCCTCCAACCACCGACGCACCCCACGTTTCGAACAGCGTGCGCATCGCATCGACGGTGGCGGGATCGTCATCGACGACGGCGACGACGCGCATCGCGAAGGGCAACCCACCGGGCGGCTCGCGCCGTGCAGCAGGTCGCGGCGCACGGTGCGCGGGTGGCGGCGGCATCGTTGACCGCGGGACCAGCACGCGAAACCGCGAGCCGGAGCCCTCGCGGGAGACAAGTGCAATCTCGTGCTCGAGGAGATCCGCGAAGCGGCGCACGATCGCGAGGCCCAGTCCCATGCCGCGCCGTGCCGGCGTGACGGCGGCAGTGTCCCTCACCTGGTAGAACTCCTCGAAGATGCGCTGCCGATGCGCCGGTGCAATGCCTGGGCCGGTATCGACGACGTCGATCGCGACGCGGTTGCGGCAGCGTCGCGCGCCGACGACGACGCCGCCCCGGTTGGTGTAGCGAATCGCGTTCGCGACGAGGTTCCCCACGATGCGGCCGAGCAGCTCCGGATCGCTGCGCACGGCGAGGCGCGTCGGCACGATCGCAAACGAAAGCCCTCGCGCCGCCGCCTGCGGCGCGAATTCCGCGCGGATGCGCCCGAGCAACCCGGCGAGCGCGACATCGGAGCATTCGGGCACCAGCGCGCCGGCATCGAGACGCGACAGGTCGATCAGTTGGGCGAACTGCAGTTCCAGCGCATTGGCGGCGGATTCGACGTGGCTCACCAGCGGCCGCCACTCGGCGTCGCGGGCCCGGGCGGCCAGCGCCGCGACATAGAGTCCGAGCGCATGCAACGGCTGGCGCAAGTCGTGGCTCGCGGCCGCGAGCAGTTGGCTCTTCGCGCGATTGGCGTCCTCCGCGGCCGCGCGCGCATCGACCGCGCTGCGCGTGCGGTCCTTCAGCTCGCCGATCAGGTCGATGTTTTCGTAACGAATGACGAGCGAGCGCGTAAGGACGTCGTTCAGCCGGTGACCGAATCCGACGACGAACGCGAGCACCACCCCCATCACGCCCGCGATGAACAGATGTACCTGGTCGCCGACGATCGCGACTCGCACGATCAGCGGCACCAGCGCCGGGAGCACGAAGCCGTAGAACGACGGCTTGTAAACGGCGGTGAGATTGAGACCGCCAAGCGCCGCGCCGAACAGGCAGACGATCAGCAGCGACTGGTACGCCGGCGACGCGGGGAACATCGTCACAGCGGCGACACCCCACAGCGCGCCGGCGAGCGTCGAGCCGATCGCCCAGTAGCCGCCCCAGCGCGGCGCTGCCGCTGTACCGGGGCGCATGCGCTCGAACGCCCGCATCAGCGCGGTGCGCCACGCCTGATTCGCCGCGATCAGTGCGCTCCACGCGACCATCGACGCCAGCGCGGCTTCGGTCCACATCGCCGCGCACAGGATCAAAGCGCCCAATCCCATCGACAGCGTGGTCAGGTGGCCATGCGCATAGAGCGTCGCAATCTGGTCGGCGCGCGCGCGGGCAAGCAGCGCGGGCGCAATGGCAGCAACAGGATTCATCCGGTCCTGGCCTGCGCTTTCGAAGCGTCGATCGCCGCGAGGGCAGCGCGGCGTTGCCGATCAATGCGTTTCGGACCAGGCGGTGCCTTCGATGACGACGCCGCGACGCGAGAGCTCGGCGATCGCCTGCGCGCGCGAGCGTACGTTGAGCGCACGCAGGATGGCGCTGACGTGCACCTTCACCGTCCCTTCGGACAGCCGCAGATCGCGGCAGATCAGCTTGTTGGGCTTGCCCTGCACGAGGAGTCGCAGGACATCGGCCTGACGGTGCGTCAGCCCAAGCGTTTCGCCGGGCAGTCCCCCGATCGATGGCGCGAGCGGCGTAACGTCGGTCGTTACGCTGCGTCCGCCGTTCAACACCGTGCGCACGGCGTCCAGCAGTTCGTCCGGAGTCGATGTCTTGGCGATGTACCCCTGCGCACCCGCGGCCAGCGCGGAGCCGACAGTCGCGCGGTCATGCGTCGCCGACAGGACGACGATCGGCAGATGCGGATAGTCGCGGCGCAATTGCGCGAGCAGATCGAGGCCGTGCGCGCCCGGAAGCGTCAGATCGAGCAGCACGAGCGCGCAATCGGGATGGCGCGCAAGGGCGGTCAGCGTTTCGTCGCGGTCGATGGCGGCGAGCACTTCGAGCGGACCCTGCAGTTGTGGCAGCGCGTGCGCGAGCGCCTGCTGAATCAACGGGTGATCGTCGACAACGAGAATTTTCATCGGAGGCTCCCTGGACGATCCGGTGCGGATCGCGTCGCTCGCCATCAATCTACGGCGAAGGGGAGGCGGGCCGAAAGCTGGCAAAAGCGTCAGGCCCCGAAGTCGCGGGATCGTGGCGGTCAGATGCGTCGCGAGCAGCCCTGAAGCGATGCTCAGCCGGAGCGCCCGAATCCAGCCTTGGTCTGATCGGCGACTTCGCGCTTGAGCGCGCGCAGCCGCGTATCGATCACCGACGCCTGGTAGAAGTCACCGTCGCCGGCCTTCGATGCAATCTCGAGCTGGTCGACCGCGGCCTTGAGGTTGCCCTGCCATGCGTAGTACTCGCCCTGATGCCGATGCGCGAGCATTTGCTTGTTCTCCGCAGCATAAGCGCGCGCCGCGAGCAACTGGAGGGGACCGTCATTGGGGAATCGGGCGAGCTGCCGCTCGACGAATTGCGCGGCATCCACGTTGCGGCCCGCCTTCAGCAACGCCTCCGGATAGTCGTAGACGAGCTGCATCTTGTTCGGGTAGCGGGCCACGGCGGCTTCGAAGCGCTTGATCGCGCCGTCGATGTCGCCGGTCTCGAGCAGCACGTGCCCGGCGATCGCATCGATCATCGGATGCGGGGGCGCGACTTTCTCGAGCTTGGCCAACTCCTTCTTCATGCGATCGTAGTCCTTGGTGCGCAGCAGCGACGCGACGAGCCCGTATTGCGCGGCGATCGCATTGTTGTACTTGTGCTCGGCGATCGCATCGTCGAACCAGCGCACGGCATCGCGCGGCTCGCCCTCGTAGCTGTGCAGCAGCGCGCGCACGAAATGGAAATCGAGCGAGTCGACCACCTGCCGGTACGGATGTCCGTACGCGCGGGCCTGGGCCTCGGCGATGCGCTCGTAGGTGACCGGGTGGTCGCGCAGGTACGTCGGGCACGCTTCCTTCGACGAAGCGCATCGCCGTCTGCAGGCGCTGCATGAACGTCGCCATCGCGGTAACGTCGAAGCCGGCGGCGTCGAGGCGCTGCGAAGCCCAGGCGGTCGGCTTCGTATTCGTTTTCGCGGGTGAAATTGATCTGGTGCTGGATCGCGAGCGCCTGCGTCGCGGCAACGACCCCGGATGCGAGCGTCGCCGCTCGAATTGCCGCTCCCGCGCGCCGCAAGGATGGCCAGCGCCAGTCCGGCCAGCGACAGCAGCATCGAATCCTTCTGCGCCTTCGATCGCGCGCGCGATATGGTGCTGCGTGACGTGCGAGATTTCGTGCGCGAGCACGCTCGCGAGCTCGGATTCGGTCTGGGTGAGCAGGATGAGCCCGGTGTTGACGCCGACGAAGCCGCCGGGCAGCGCGAACGCGTTGATCTGCGGATCCGGCACGCCGAAGAACTCGAAGTCCTGCTTGACGTCCGTCGACGCCGCGATGAGCCGGTGTCCGAGCTCGTTCAGGTAGTCGTTGACCTCGGGATCATTGATGTAGCCGCCGCTCGCGCGCATCTGGCGCATGACCGCTTCGCCGAGCTGGCGCTCCTGGGCGGGCGAGAAATTGGCTTGCGACGAGTCGCCGAGATCGGGCAGGCGCTGCGGACGCGTGGCGGGGGATTCGGATGCGGCCGACGGTGACCGATCCGCCTGCCGCGTACAGCGGTGTGCACGCGAGCGCGACGGCCGTGACGGCGGCGATCCACCTGGGGTGCACGGAAGCATGCAATGAGCGGACTGGCACGAATGAGGAAGCGGAAAGCGATGGTGCTAAGATTGCCGCGCTCGCAGGCGAGTTCACCGGGATCGCAACGCCCACATGCCGCGCTCACGCATCCGATCCATTGGCGCCTCCCGAGTTGCCGAGCCTTCGGCGGCGGCGGGCGATGGCCGCTGCGCCGAGCGCGAGCCGGACGCCCATTTTACGCACTTTGATGCGGCCGGACAGGCGCACATGGTGGACGTAGGACGACAAGGGCGCAACAAGGCGCGTCGCGCGCGCCGGCGGGCGCATCGCGATGAACGCGGCCACGCTTGGAATGATCCGCGGCGGATCGGCAGAAAAAGGCGACGTGCTCGGCGTCGCGCGCATCGCCGCGATCCAGGCGGCCAAGCGAACCTCCGACCTGATTCCGCTTGCCCATCCGCTGATGCTGACGCGGATCGCCGTGGACTTCGCATTCGAGGAAGCGGCCGTCGTCATCGAAGTCACCGTCGAGACGACGGATCGCACGGGCGTCGAAATGGAGGCGCTGACGGCGGCTGCGATCGGGCTGCTGACGATCTACGACATGTGCAAGGCCGCCGATCGTGCGATGCGCATCGATGGCGTGCGGCTGCTCGAAAAGTCCGGCGGCCGTTCGGGCCACTATCGGGCTGGTTGAACGCGTACGGCTACCTGAAGGAACTGCCATGAACAACGCTTTGGTGTTGATCGGTCGGATAGCGGGTGCCGCGGGCGTGCTGGTCTGCGCGGTCGCGGTCCTGGTGCGGTTCGCGGGTCAGTATTCGATCGGCGCCTACCAGGTCAGCACGCTGCTGCTCGTCGGCGTAACCGCGATGGTCGCAGGCTGTCTGTGCTTTCTATGGACGATGGTCGGTCGCAAGGACGGCGGCGGTTGATTTCCGGGTGCCGACCGACTACCAGTCCCACATCGTTCCGTCCTCGAGACGGTTGACGGGCAGCGCGCTCGGCCGATACGGATAGCGCGCCGCCAGCGACTCGTCGATCTCGACGCCATGTCCCGGCGCCGTTCCGGGATGCAGGTATCCGCTCTCGAACCAGTAGGCGTGCGGGAACACCGCGTCGGTTTCCGGCGTATGCCGCATGTACTCCTGGATCCCGAAATTGTGCACCCACGTGTCGAAATGCAGCGCCGCGCCCATGCACACCGGCGACAAGTCCGTCGCCCCGTGCGATCCCGTGCGCACCTGGTAGACCTCGGCGAGATTCGCGATGCGCCGCAGGTGGGTGATGCCGCCCGCGTGCACGACGGTCGTCCGGACGTAGTCGATCAGCTGCTCGGTGATCAGTCCCTGGCAATCGTGGATCGTGTTGAAGATCTCGCCGACGGCAAGCGGGGTGACCGTGTGCTGGCGGATCAGCCGGAATGCTTCCTGATTCTCGGCCGGCGTCGGGTCTTCCATCCAGAACAGCCGATACGGTTCCAGCGCGCGTCCGAGCCGCGCGGCCTCGATCGGCGTCAATCGATGATGGACGTCGTGGAGCAGGTGGTGCGCAAATCCCAGCCGTGCCCGGATCGCGTCGAACAGCTTCGGCACGTGGTCGAGATACTTCGCGGTGGACCAGAGGTTCTCCGTGGGAATCGCGGCGTCCGCGGGCTCGTAATACAGCTTGTCCTTCGCGACGCCGTAGGTCGACGGCAGCCCCGGAATGCCGCATTGCGCGCGAATCGCCTTGTAGCCGAGGTCCGCGTAGCGTGCGACTTCGTCCAGCGTTTCGGCGATGTCGTTGCCGTTCGCATGGCCGTACACCATCACGCCGCTGCGACTCGCGCCGCCCAGTAATTCGTAGATCGGCAATCCCGCGACCTTGCCCTTGATGTCCCACAAAGCCGTGTCGACGGCGGCGATCGCGGTCATCGTGACGGGCCCCCGCCGCCAGTACGCGCCCCGATAGAGGTATTGCCACGTGTCCTCGATGCGCGCGGGGTCGCGACCGATCAGCAGCGGTATCACGTGCTCGGTCAGATACGCGGCGACGGCCTGCTCGCGGCCGTTGAGCGTCGCGTCGCCAATGCCGGCAATGCCCTCGTCGGTTTCGATCTTCAGCGTGACGAAGTTGCGGCCTGGGCAGGTGACGATGACGCGGGCGGCGGATATTTTCATGGCGATGAGACCAACTCACGAGCGAGTGGAGGTCGTGAGGTCGGGTGGCCGGGCCACTTGACCACAGTATAGGAGCGAAGCTACCATGCGTCGAGTTTCCTGCGTGTTCGCCGACGCCGCGAACGACTCTGGCCGGCAGAAATCCCGCGCCGGCGCATTCCGGAGCATCCCGTGCCGTTGCAGGCCGTCGAGTCCAGACGCTTGTATCGCCAGATCGCCGATCAGCTTGCGCAGCTGATCGCGAGCGGCGAGTTTCCGGCCGGCAGCCGATTGCCCGCCGAGCGCGAGCTCGCGGTGTCGCTCGGCGTCAGCCGCACATCGGTGCGCGAGGCGATCATCTCGCTCGAGATGGGCGGCCTCGTGGAAGTCCGCGTCGGCACCGGCATCTTCGTCACCAGGCCGCCCGAAGGCACGAGCCGCGCCGGCGGTGATGCCGGGCCGGGGCCGTTCGAACTGCTGGCGGCCCGGAAACTGATCGAAGGCGAAATCGCGGCGCTGGCCGCGAAGGTCGCCACGGCGGACGATGCTGCTGCATTGCGCCAGAGCGTCGAGCGGCTCGAGGCGAGCGTCAACGATTTCGCCGCACGCGAGGCGGAGGACCGCGACTTCCACAGGCGTCTTGCCAGAGCTACGGGCAATGGGTCGCTGGAACTCGTCGTCCTCGGGCTGTGGGATCAGCGGGCCGAGCTTTGGGGACGCTTGCAGCAACATTTCCACACGGCCGACCTGACCGAGAGGACGATCCGCGACCACGCGGCGATCGCGGCCGCCGTCGCGGCGCGCGATCCGGAAGGCGCGCGCGCGGCAATGCATCGGCATCTCGCACGCGTCGCCCGGGAGTTTCAGCGCGGCGTCGACACCACGGCGCCGGGCGAGCGTCCGGCGCGTAAGATTCGCACGGCGCCGCCTGCGCGCGCACCCAAAGCGGTCAGATGAATTCATTTTGCGAAGATGCGGGACGCTCGCGCGACAGCGATCGCCGACAGGTCTCGCGTACCACTCGACGGGCGCTTGGCCCTTTCACAGGAGGATGTTCATGAAGCGTAGCAGCGTGCATTCGCAGGAACGGCGCCGGGCGGCGCGCAGGCTCGCCGCGGTTGCGGTGGCCACGGCGGCAATCTTCGCGTTCGGCGGCACAGCCGCGCAAGCGCCGAAGAGCCCGGTCACGATCAACATCGTCGACGTCGCGGGCAATCTGGCATTGACGCAGGACGCGTTGCAGAACTTCGCAACGAAAAACCCCAACCTGATCGCGAAGATCAATTTCACGAAGGCACCGGCACCCGAGTTGCCCGCCAAGCTCAAGGCGATGCAGGGAGCCGGGCGCAGCGACATCGACCTCGTGCTCACCGGCACCGATTTTCTGGCCGCCGGTATCGAGCAGGGATTGCTGGAGAAGATCCTCCCGGAGCACGCGGCGAAATTCCCGGGCCTGATGGCGAACTATCTGCCGCCCGCCGCCAAGATGCAGGAGCTGGCGGGTGCGTACGGCATCGAAGTCGCGTTCATGCCCGCGGGTCCGCTGGTCGAATACAACCCGGACAAGGTCAAGCAGCCGCCGACGACGCCGCAGGAGCTGCTCACGTGGTGCAAGGCGAATCCAAACAGGCTGATCTACGCGCGGCCCGCGAATTCCGGCCCGGGTCGGACGTTTGTCATGGGTTTGCCGTACCTGCTGGGCGACAAGGACCCGAAGAACCCCGCGAGCTGGGACAAGACCTGGGCGTACTTGAAGGAGCTGAACAGCTGCATCGAGTACTACCCGACCGGCACCGGCGCGCTGATGAAGGAGCTCGGCGAAGGATCGCGTGACATGACGGTTACGATGACCGGCTGGGACCTGAATCCGCGCATTCTCGGCATCGTGCCGAAGTCGTACAAGGTCGTGCCGTTCAAGGGCATGACATGGGTCAACGACGCGCACTACATGGTGATTCCGAAAGGCGTCTCCGCCGAAAAGATGAATGTCGTGCTGGACCTGATGGCCTACATGCTGAAGCCCGAAGCGCAGGCGTTGACGTATGACAAGGGCTATTTCTACCCGGGGCCGGCAGTCAAGGGCGTGACGCTGTCGATGGCGCCGAAGGAAAGCCAGGACGCGATCAACGAGTACGGTCGGCCGGAGTACGCGAAATGGATCGAACAGTTCCCGCACACGCAGTCGCTCGAAGCCAAAGGGCAGGTCGAAATGTTCCGGATCTGGGATCAGCAGATCGGCGCGCAGAAGACCAAGTAAGGTTATCCCGTCACGGCGTTTCGCCTGCGTTCCTTCGTGGCGGCCGTCGTGACGGGATAACCCGTCGCGTTGGACCGTCGGCGGGGCCGACGCTCAACGCGACGTTTCGAAGCCTGTGACGTCTCACGCCTTGCGCCATGCAGAGGCCGCCGCATTGACGCACTATCGAACGAGACCATGAAACACGACTTCAGCGAGCTGCGGCTGGATCGCGTCACGCGCCGCTTCGCCGGCAGCGGCGGCCATGCGTTCAACGCGTTGAATGAGCTGACCCTGACCATCCGCCGCGGCGAGTTCATCGCGCTGCTCGGCCCGTCGGGATGCGGCAAGTCGACGGCGCTCAACTGCATCGCCGGTTTGCTGCCGCTGTCGGGGGGCACGATCCAGCTCGACGACACGCGCATCGACACATTGCCGCCGGAGCGGCGCGGGTTCGGAATGGTCTTCCAGAATTACGCGCTGTTCCCGCACATGAGCGTCGCGAAGAACATCGGCTTCGGACTGCGCATGCGGGGCGAGGCCGGATCCGCCGATCGCGCACCGCGTGGAGAAGGCGCTGAAGCTCGTGCAACTGACGGGCCAGGAACACAAGCTCCCGGGACAGCTGTCGGGCGGTCAGCAGCAGCGCGTCGCGATCGCCCGCGCCATCGTCATCGAGCCGCCGCTGATCCTGATGGACGAGCCGCTGTCCAATCTCGATGCGAAGCTGCGGCTCGAGACGCGCTCCGAAATACGCCGCATTCACCAGGAACTGGACCGCGCGACGATCTACGTGACGCACGACCAGGACGAAGCGTTGTCGCTGGCCGACCGCATCGTCGTGATGAAAGACGGGATCGTCCAGCAGATCGCATCGCCGCAGGAAGTGTACGGGCAGCCGGCCAATCTGCACGTTGCGCGCTTCATGGGTTATCGCAACGTGCTCGATCTCGCGGTGACCGGCGAGCTCGGCGACCGCGTCACGCTCGAGGCCCCCGATTTCAGGTTCACCGGCATCCGCAAGCTGCCGCTCGGCGGCAAGCGCGCGTCGGTCGCGATCCGGCCGGAAGAGATGACGATCGTCAACGCGCCCGCGGCGGAGAACGTGATCGCCGGGCGCATCGACAACGTCGAATACGGCGGCCGCGATTCGCTGGTCGATGTCGTCACGCCCGGCGGGACGCGCCTGCACGTCCGCGTCGCCGGGAGCGTGAGTCCGGGCGCCAACGTTCACGTGCATGTTCCCGCCGAGCGCGTGCTCGTCTACCCGCTAGAGGCGCAGCAATGATCGGTCGGAGCGCGCCATGAGCGGCGGAGAGGCGCAGGCGCGGGGGCGGCGGGCTCAATTCGACCCCGCGCTGCTGCTGGTTGTGCCGGCGACGCTGTTCATGCTGCTGCTGTTCATCTATCCGTTCATCTATGGCCTCCTGCTGTCGTTCGAGCCGCCAAAAGGCGACGCGCTCGAGAACTACCGGAAGTTCTTCACGACCGACAACCTGTGGCCGACGATCGGCACGACGCTGAAGCTCGCGCTGCCCGCCACGCTGATCAACGTCGGCATCGCGTTGCCGATCGCCTACCGGATGCGCATCAAGTCGCGCTGGCAGCGTTGGGTCACGACGCTCCTCGTCGTGCCGATCACGCTGGGAACCGTGCTGATCGCCGAAGGGATGCTGGCCTATTTCGGGCCGAAAGGCTGGCTTGCGCAGTTTCTGCAGCTCTTCCATCTGTACGACGGCTCGATCCGGCTCACGCACAACTACTGGGGTGTGCTGATCTCGCTCGTGATTTCGGGATTCCCGTTCGCGTTCCTGCTCATCCTTTCGTACGTCACCGGCATCGATCCGGTGCTGGCGCGCGCGGCATCGACGCTCGGCGCCGATCCGAAGGCGCAGTTCCGGCACATCTATCTGCCGCTGCTTGCGCCGGGACTCGCGATGTGTTTCTGCCTCGCGTTCGTGCAGGCGTTCTCGGTGTTTCCGTCCGCGGTGCTGCTCGGCGCTCCGGCGGGGCCGACGCGCGTGATCTCGATCGCCGCATACGAAGCGGCGTTCGAGCAGTACGACTATTCGCTCGCGTCGGCGATCGCGATGATCATGGGCTTCGTGCAGCTCATGATCGTCGCGTTCGTGCTGTCGCTGCGCAACTGGTTCTACCGCGGCCCGGTGACCGGTGGCAAGGGATAGTTCCCTGCTCCGCGAATCCACTCGATAGACTGCGCGTCAGCCAATGCCGGCCGATCCCCAACTCGCGACCGATCGCGGCACACCGTGGGGCGAGCGCGCGTGGAGCGGCCTCCTGTGGGGGCTGATGACGCTGTTCCTCGTCAACATCGGCTTGATGATCGCCGCCGTCGCGACGAGCTCGTTCGCAAAGCGCTGGCTCGGCACGTGGCTGCCGGTGGGGTGGACGACGACCTGGTATGCGGACGCGTGGAAGGAATTCCAGCTCGGTTCCGTGCTGTGGGTCACCGTCGAGGTCGTGTTCGCCGTCGTATTTCTCGCATTGCTGATCGGTGTGCCGGCGGCCTACACGCTCGCCCGCCGCAATTTCGTCGGCAAGCGCGCGTTGATGCTGCTGTTCCTGCTGCCGCTGATGGTGCCGCCGATCACGTACGGCATTCCGCTCGCGACGGTCCTCTACAAGACGAATCTCGGCGGCACGCTGGCTGGCGTGATCCTCGCCAACCTGATTCCGGCGGCGCCGTTCGTGATCCTGGTGATGACGCCTTTCATCGAGCAGATCGATCCGAATCTCGAGTCGGCCGCGCGCGTGTTCGGCGCGAGTACCCGGCGGATGTTTCAGTACGTGCTGGTGCCGCTGCTGGCGCCGGGCATCCTCGCGGCGTCGCTGCTGGTGCTCGTGCGCACGATCGCGCTGTTCGAACTGACGTTCCTGACCGCCGGCCCCGATTCGCAGACGCTGGTCGTCGCGCTGTACTACGCGGTGTTCGCGGCGGGCGTGCGCGCACCGCAGTCGGTCGACGCGATGGCGATGATCTACATGGCCGTCACGCTGGTCTGGCTGCTGATCGCGTTGCGCTTCGTCAATCCGACGCAGCTCGTCTCGCGCGTCAAGGAGCCGCCGCAGAGCGGCGCGGCATGACGCGCCTGTCGCTGTCGACGCTCGATCAGCTGCCGGCCGGCATCGGCGCGGCCGGCGTACGCCGCCGGCCGAAGTCGATATCGGGATCGTGCATCTCGGCATCGGCGCGTTCCATCGCGCGCATCAGGCGATGTACACGGATGACGCGATGGCCGCGAGCGGGGGTGCGTGGGGCATCTGCGGCGTCAGCCTGCGCTCGCCCGATGTGCGCGACCGGATGACGCCGCAGGATGGCCTCTACACGGCGGTCGAGAAGAGCCCCGACGGCGTCCGCCGACGTGTGATCGGCAGCGTCCGGGAAGTTCTGTTTCAGCGCGACGATCGCGAGCGCGTGTGGCAGCGCCTGACCGCGCCCGAAACGCGGATCGTCTCGCTGACCGTCACCGAAAAGGGGTATTGCCATGAACCGGCGACGGGTCGGCTCGACTGTCGATCATCCGGACATCGCACACGATCTCAATTCGCCGAATGACCCGCGCAGCGTCGTCGGCCTGCTCGCCGCATGCATTGGATGCCGCGCCGGCGAACGCACGGAGCGCCATTGACCGTTGTCTGCTGCGACAACCTGCCGCAGAATGGCGCGCTGGTATGCGGGCTGGTCGTCTCGTTCGCCAACTCGCAAAGCGAGCGGCTTGCCGGCTGGATCGGCCGCGAAATCGCATTTCCTTCGACGATGGTCGATCGGATCGTGCCGGCGACGACGACGGACGACGCCGACCAGAACAACGCGGCGCTCGGGCTCGAGGATGCCGCGCCCGTCGTTCACGAACCATTCGCGCAATGGGTGATCGAGGACCGCTTCGCCGCAGCGCGGCCAGCCTGGGACGCCGCAGGCGCGACACTGGTTCGCGACGTCGAGCCGTACGAGTCGATGAAGCTGCGCCTGCTGAACGCGAGCCATTCGGCGTTTGCGTATCTCGGGTTTCTCGCCGGATACGACTACATCTACCAGGTCGCCGCGCAGCCCGATTTCATCGCCTACATGCGCCGCTTCACTGCGGACGAAGTTTCACCGGCGCTCGTCGTCCCGCGCGGCGTCGACCTGGCGGCGTATCGCGCCGCGCTGGTGCGGCGGTTCGCGAATCCCGCGCTGCCGCATCGCACGCAGCAGATTGCGATGGACGGCTCGCAGAAGCTTCCGCAACGCATTCTGGCGACGATCCGCGACAATCTGGCGGCCAATCGTCCCGTCGAACTCGCGACGCTCGCGGTGGCGGGCTGGATGCGCTACGTCTACGGCGAAGACGAGCGGGGCCGGCCGATCAACGTGTCCGATCCGCTGGCGCCGCAGTTCGCATCGTTGTCGCGCCGCGCACCGCGGAGATCCCGCCGCGTTCGCGCAGGCTCTGTTCGGCATGCGGGCGATTTTCGACGAGGACTTGCATAACGAGCCGCGCTTTACCGCCCCGGTGGTCCGCTGGCTGTCGCGGCTGTTCGCCGACGGTGCGGCACGGACCGTCGCGCATGCCGTTCGTCCGCGCTGACGCCGCCCATCCCCTCGCTGATTCCAATCCCCGCCCGCTGAAACTACGCCCCGATGGCGCCTACATGATCCCGCTCGATCTCGATCCCGATCGCCTGTTTCCCGCCGATCCGGCTACGCGCCGGCTCGCGCGCGCGCCTCTACGCAGACGATGCACGCCCTGCCGATCGTCAGTCCGCACGGGCACACCGATCCGCAGTGGTATGCCGACGACGCGCCGTTCGCGGATCCGTCGGCGCTGTTCATCGTGCCGGATCACTACGTGTTCCGCATGCTCTACAGCCAGGGCGTGCCGCTCGAAGCGCTCGGCGTTCCGCGCGCGGCGTGCCTCCGGTCCGTCGCCGGCGTACGATGCGCGCGCGATCTGGCGGCTGTTCGCCGCGCACTATCCGCTGTTCCGCGGCACGCCGACGCGGATGTGGCTCGACCATGCGTTTTCCACGGTGTTCGGCATCGACGAGCGCCTGACGCCGGACAGCGCCGACCGGATACTTCGACCGCATCGACGCGTGCCTGCGCGAACCGCGCGTTTCGCCCGCGCGCGCTGTTCGAGCGCTTCAACATCGAAGTGATCGCGACGACCGAATCGCCGCTCGACCCGCTCGCGCACCATCAGACGATCCGCGACAGCGGCTGGAACGGACGCGTCATCACCGCCTACCGGCCCGATCCGGTCGTCGATCCCGAGTTCGAAGGCTTTGCCGCCAATGTCGCGCGGCTCGGCGAGCTGACCGGCGAAGACACGGCGACATGGAGCGGCTATCTCGCCGCGCATCGCAACGCGCCGCGCGTTCTTCCGCTCGATGGGCGCGACGTCGACCGATCACGGCCACCCGACGGCGCGCACGCTCGACCTCGATGCGGCCGAGTGCCAGCGACTGCTCGATCGCGCGCTGCAAGGCTCGAGCACCGCCGACGAGGCCGAATCGTTCCGCGCGCAGATGCTGACCGAGATGGCGCGCATGAGCGTCGACGACGGGCTCGTGATGCAGATCCACCCGGGCAGCTTTCGCAATCACAATCCGGCGGTGTTCCGCGAGTTCGGCCGCGACAAGGGCGCCGACATCCCGATGCGCACCGACTACGTCCACGCGCTGAAGCCGCTGCTCGATCGCTTCGGCAACGAGCGCAAGCTCACGATCATCCTGTTCACGCTCGACGAGACGGCCTACGCGCGCGAGCTGGCGCCGCTGGCGGGCCACTACCCGGTCGCTGAAGCTCGGCCCGCCGTGGTGGTTCCACGACAGCTCCCGAGGGCATGCTGCGCTTCCGCGAGCAGGCGACCGAGACGGCCGGCTTCTACAACACCGTCGGCTTCAACGACGATACGCGCGCGTTCCTGTCGATCCCGGCGCGCCACGACGTCGCGCGGCGCGTCGATTGCCGCTTTCTCGCGACGCTGCGTCGTCGAGCACCGGCTCGGCGAGGACGAGGCGCTCGAGCTCGCGCCGGCGCTCGCGCGAGATCTCGCCAAGGCCGCCTACAAGCTGTGAGCGCTTCGGACGTCGGCCGGAGCGTCGCAACGGCTGCATCGCGCCGCGGGTTCTAGGCCATCCGGCCGATTTGCCAATTGTCGCCGCGTCGATTAGTCTTGATCGCATGTATCGCGGTTTGCTGACCGGCCTCCTGTCGTTTTTCCTGTTGTTCATGCAGCAGGAAAGTGTCCGGCATGCGCTCGAGCACATCGGCGCCGAGCTTCAGCGCTCCGAGCATTCCGCGCTCGAACTCCCGACCGGCGATATCTGTGCCGAATGCGGGCTGCTCGCCGCCAGCGCGGGTCGATGCCCGCCATCGTCGCCCCTGCCGCCGGTCAGTGTCCCGTCGTGGGTGGCCCCAGCCACACCTGTCCCGCAAACCACGGCGTCTGCCGCCCCTCGTACTACCGAGAGCCGCGCCCCGCCTCGCATCCTCCTGTTCGCGTAAATCGTCCACCGCCGCTTGCGCGACGGTGCCGCGTTTTTCGACCGGGGGTTCACCGTGTCCAAATTCATGTTGGCGCGCGCCGCGACGGCGTGCGCATTGATGGTCGCATCCGCGGCGCATGCCGCGAGCGACGCCGACCTCGCGCAACTGCGCGACGAGATCCGGCAGATGAAGGAAGCCTATGAAACACGCATCCAGGCGCTCGAGAATCCGAGTGAGGGATGCCGAAGCGACGGCCAATCGCGCTGCGCAAGCGCGCGGAAGGCGCGCCACCGCGGAGCGCGTCGCCTGCTCCGCGCGCCTGCTGCACCGCATAGCCGCGGCGACGGCGCCGCAAGGCCGCCCGTGCAAGGCGCGGCCGCAAGCGGGGCCAATGCGTTCAATCCCGCGGTTTCCGTGGTGCTCGAAGGCGTCTACTCGAACCTGTCGCAGGATCCGTCCCGCTATGGCCTGCGGGATTCGCCCTTGGGGACGACGTGTCGCCGGGCCGGCGCGGACTCGGGATCGGCGAATCGGAATTCACGCTGTCCGCCAACGTCGATCACCTGTTCGCCGGCAACCTGACCGTTGCGCTGACGCCGGAAAACACCGTGTCCGTCGAGGAAGCGTACGGCCTGGCCACCGGCCTTGCCGGACGGGGTCGTGCCGAAGTTCGGACGCTTCTTCTCCGGCATCGGCTACCTGAACGAGCAGCACCAGCACGCATGGGATTTCTACGATGCGCCGCTCGCGTACCAGGCATTCCTCGGCGGCCAGTACGCGACCGACGGCGCGCAGTTGAAATGGGTCGCGCCAACCGACCAGTTCCTCGAGTTCGGCGGCGAAATCGGCAACGGCGACAGTTTTCCGGGCAGCGCGAGCAATCGCAACGGTGTGGGCGCCGCCGACGTTTTCGTTCATACCGGCGGCGACATCGGCGCGAGCCATAGCTGGCGCGCCGGACTGTCTTACGTGACGCCCGCGCGGACGGCCGCGATACGACGCAGTTCGATGCCGCGGGCAACCTGGCGCAGACGCGCCTTCACCGGCAAGAGCCGGCTGGCGATCGCCGACTTCGTCTGGAAATACGCGCCGAACGGCAATTCGCAACTGACAAACTTCAAGGTTCAAGGCGAATATTTCTGGCGCCGCGAGCATGGAGATCTGACCTACGACGCGGACGGCGCGCTCGGGCTCATGCAAACCGGCGCGTACGCCTCGGCGCAAAGCGGCGGCTATTTGCAGGGCGTGTGGCAGTTCATGCCGATGTGGCGTGTCGGCGCGCGCTACGACCGCCTGAATCCCGGCGATCCCGATTACGGCGTTAACGACTCGCTCCTCGCGACGTGCCGGGTTTCCATCCGCAGCGCTACACGCTGATGGTCGACTGGACGCCGTCGGAGTTCAGCCGCTTCCGGCTGCAGTACGCGCGGAACAACACGCGCCCCGACTTCACCGACAACGAGTGGTTCCTTCAATACATCCTGACGCTGGGCGCGCACGGCGCGCACAAGTTCTGACCGCAGAGGCAATCGATCATGCATGCATCCATCAAGACGTTGTCGGCCATTGCGCTGACGCTGCTCGCGACGCCGGTGCTGGCGTCGCTATCCATCTTTGCAACGGTTCCGGAGTGGGGCGCGCTGGCGCAGGAACTCGGGGGTGACAAGGTCACCGTTTACACGGCCACCAATGCGCTGCAGGACCCGCATCACGTCGAAGCGAAGCCGAGCCTGATCGCGCGCGCGCGGAAGGCCGATCTCGTCGTCGCCACGGGTGCCGAGCTCGAGATCGGCTGGCTGCCGCTCGTATTGCAGCAGGCCGGCAATCCGAAGCTGCAGCCGGGGCAGCCGGGCTATTTCGAGGCGGCGAGCTTCGTGTCGACGATCGAGCGAGCCGGCGCGTCTCGACCGCGCGGATGGCGACGTGCATCCGCAGGGAAATCCGCACATCCAGACCGACCCGCGCAACATCGCGCTCGTCGCCGCTGCGCTCTCCGCGCGGATGGCCGAACTCGATCCCGCGGATGCATCGGCTTATCGCGAGCGCTACGCGGCATTCGATACGCGCTGGCGCGCATCGATTGCGCGCTGGCAGGTGCAGGCGGCGTCGCTGCGCGGCGTTCCGGTACTCGTGCAACACCAGGCGTTCTCGTACCTGCTCGATTGGCTCGGCATGAAGGAAACCGCGGCGCTGGAGCCCAAGCCCGGCGTCGAGCCGACCGCATCGTGGCTGGCGGAGATCCTGGCGCTTCAGCAGCGCCAACCGGCGAAAATGGTGCTGCGCGCCGCGTACCAGAGCGATCGTGCGTCGGTGTGGATTGCCGAGCGCGCACATATTCCCGCGGTGGCATTGCCGTTCACGGTCGGCGGCGACGCCGCCGCGCACGATCTGACGAGCTATTTCGACGACACGATCGGCCGTCTCGTCGAGGCGACGCGATGAGCGGCGCCAATCGTTCCTCCGTCGGGGGCAGCGCAAGCGTGGGGGGTCGTAAATGACCGCGATCGATTTTTCAATCCTGTGGCCGGCGCTGGTCGCGGGACTGCTCGTGACGGCCACGCACGTGCCGTTGGGCACGCAGGTGCTCTCGCGCGGCATCGTGTTCATCGATCTTGCAATCGCGCAGATCGCCGGTTGCGGCGTCATCCTGGCCGACCGGATCGGTTTCGACGCCGACGGCGTCTCGGTGCAGATTGCCGCGCTGATCGCCGCACTGCTCGGGGCGCTGTTGCTGACATGGACCGAGCGCCGCTGGCCGGAGGTGCAGGAAGCGATCATCGGCGTGGTGTTCGTGCTCGCCGCAACGGCCGGCGTGCTGCTGCTCGCGAGCAACGTGCATGGGAGCGAGCATTTGCGCGACCTCCTCGTGGGCCAGATTCTGTGGGTTCAGCCGAGGCAACTCATGATCGCGGCGGGCGTGTATGCCCTCGTGCTGGCGCTCTGGTTCTCGGCGCGTGCGCGGCTCGGACGTACCGGCTTCTACCTGCTGTTCGCCTGCGTCGTCACGCTGTCCGTGCAGCTGGTGGGCCTGTACCTCGTGTTTGCGACGCTGATCATTCCGCCGCTCGCGACGCGTCGGGTTGCGCGCGCCAGGCTCGGGAGAGCGTGGGCGGTCGGCGCGCTCGGCTACGTCGCCGGCATCGGACTCTCGGCGGCGTTCGACATTCCAACGGGCCCGCTGATCGTGTGGACGCTTGCGATCGTCGGCACCGCGCATTACGCGCTGGCCGCCGGCGACGTCAATCGCGGTGGCGTGAATCGAGCCAGATCGTCACCGGCCCATCGTTGACAAGCGCGACTTGCATGGTGGCACCGAAAACGCCGCGCTCGACCGGTCGGCCGAGATGCGTCGCAAGCTCGGCGACGAACGCGTCGAACTGTGGTTTGGCAACGTCCGGCGGGGCCGCGCGCGACCACGATGGCCGATTGCCCTTGCGTGTCGATGCAAGCAGCGTGAACTGCGACACCGCGAGCATCGAGCCGCCGATATCGGCGACTGAGCGGTTCATCGCGCCGCCCTCGTCGTCGAAGATGCGCAGGTCGACAAGCTTGCGCGTGAGCCATGCGCGATCGTCCGGAGCGTCATCGACCGCAATCCCGACGAATACGAGCAGGCCGTGGCCGATTCGACCGCGCACCGCACCGTCGACGGTGACGCGGGCTTCGCGAACGCGCTGCGCGAGCGCCCTCACCTCCGTTGCGCTCCGGCGCCGGTCACCGGAGCACTTTCCGCTCGACCTGGACCAGGCGGCCGAGCTCGAACGTCAACGTGGTGATCGTCGCGGGATCCTCGGGAGCCGGCAGGTACGTCCAGCGCACGGTCTTGCGACCGCTGCCGGACGACACGTCGGGCCGGCCGATCCGTGCCACGACTTCGCCTTCGCCGATTCCGGGAATCAGGAACTTGCGCTCCGCCGGGTTGCCTTCCCGTCCGGTGCTCTTTGCGCGGATTTTCGGTCCGCCTTCGGCTTGGCTGGCGGGGCGGGCGTCGACTGCTGCGCTTCGGATCCCGGAACCAGGCGGAACGGAACGACCGATACCGTTGCCGGGTCGCGCTCGAAATCGCGCAGCTCCTTGCCGGGCGGGCAGGGGTCTTCCTGGTACATGACGGTGCCGTCGTCGCGGGCGCACTTGTACACGCCCGCCCAGGCGTGCGCGGGCGCGGCGAGCGCAACGGCGCATATGACGCGCAGCAGCAGCGCACCGGAGTGAGCCGGCTTCGGACCGGGGAGCGAGGGACCAGGCCATGTTCACGATGGCGTTACGATAACGCTTTCCGCACGCTCGCGCACTACGACCTTCGATGGACTTTCGTACCACGCTCGCCGCACGGGTAGCGGAGATCGCGCCGTTTCACGTGATGGAGGTGCAGACCGCCGCGCGCGCGCTCGAGGCTGCGGGGCGCAGCGTCATCCACCTCGAAATCGGCGAGCCCGACTTCCCGACGCCGCAGCCGGTCCTGGACGCCGCGCACCGCGCGATTGCCGACGGCCACATCCACTACACGTCGGCGCTGGGCCTGCCGGAACTGCGGCAGGCGATCGCGGGTCACTACGCCGACCATTACGGGGTCGACGTTGCGCCGGAACGCGTCATCGTTACCGCCGGATCCTCCGCCGCGCTGCTGCTCGTGATGGCACTGATCGTCAACCGCGACGAACGGATCCTGCTGGCCGACCCCGGCTATCCGTGCAACCGGCATTTCGTCCGCGTGCTCGAGGGCGTGCCGGTCGGCATTCCGGTGGGGCCGGAAACGCGCTACCAGCTCACCGCCGAACTGATCGAGCGCCACTGGATGCCCGGCACGCGCGGCGTGCTGATCGCGTCGCCGTCGAACCCGACCGGCACGACAGTCGCGCACGATGAGATGCGGCGGATCGCAGCGACCGTCGCGCGTCTCGGCGGCCGCTTGATCGTCGACGAGATCTACCTCGGATTGACCTACGGCGAGCCGCCGCGGAGCGCCTCGAGTTCGCCGACGATGCGTTCGTCATTTCGAGCTTTTCGAAATACTTCAACATGACCGGCTGGCGGCTCGGCTGGGTCGTTGCGCCGGAGCGCCACGTTCGCGATCTTGAAAAGCTTGCGCAAAACCTCTACATTTCGCCGGCCGACGCCGTCGCAGCGCGCGGCGCTCGCGTGTTTTGAACCTGCAACCTCCGCAATCGTCGAAGAACGGCGGCGGGTATTCGAGGTCCGACGCGACTTTCCTGGTCCCGGCGCTTCGTGCGCTGGGTTTCGGCATTCCGGTCATGCCGTCCGGCGGATTCTTCGTCTATGCCGACATGCTCGCGCTTCGCCGCCGACAGCGAGCACTTCTGCCGCGATGTCCTTCAAGGCGCGGGTGTTGCTATCACGCCGGGTATCGACTTCGGGGTTCACCGCGCGCGACGACATGTTCGCATCGCCTACACGATCGACGAGCGCAAGCTCGAGGACGGGCGTTGCGCGCTTGCGCGAATTCCTGTCCCTGCAATGATCTCGATTCCTGACATCAATTCGCTGTTCGCTGCGCGCGCGGGCGCTGCTGCGCCGGAAATCGTCGGCTACTGACGTCAAGCGTCGCGCGCGGCGCCGGCGCTGGCCGCTCGTCGTCGCGGCGCTGGCCGGCGCGGCGCTCCTGGCAGCTTGCGCGGCATTCCAGACGGTCGATTACTACTGGCAGGGGGCCGCGGGGCAGTGGGAGCTCCTGTCCCGCGCGCGAGCCGATCCCGCGACGTCATCGGCAAGAGCGACGCCGCGCTCGCCGCGCGACTGCGGCGAATCCGCGAAATCCGCGCGTTCGCGAGCCGCGAGCTCGGCGCTTCCCGACAACGGCAGCTATACGCGCTACACGGACCTCGGCCGGCCGTTCGTCACCTGGAACGTGTTTGCGACGCCGGAGCTTTCGCTGACGCCGCAGCAGTGGTGTTTTCCGATCGCCGGGCTGCGTGAATTATCGCGGCTATTTTCGCGAGGCGCGAGCGCACGCGGCGAGTCGGCGCGCCTGAAGGCCGCCGGCGACGACGTCTACATCGGCGGCGTGCCGGCGTATTCGACGCTCGGCTGGTTCGACGACCCCGTGCTCTCGTCGTTCGTCGCGCTGGCCGGAAACGGAGATCGCGCGGCTCATCTTCCACGAGCTTGCGCATCAGTTGCTCTACGTGAAGAGCGACACGGTCGTTCAACGAGTCGTTCGCGGTCGCCGGTCGAGGAGGCGGGACTCGCGCGCTGGCTTGCCGCCCGGCACGATTCGCAGCTCGACGAAGCTGGCCGCGCGCGCCGACCGGATGCGCAGCGTCTTCCGCGATCTCGTGCGCACGACGCGCGACAAGCTGACCGACATCTACGCGAGCCAGGCCGAGCGACGACGACAAGCGGCGCGCGAAGGGCGAGATCATCGCCGCGATGAAGGCCGCGTACGAAACGCGCGAAGGCGGGCGAGCCCGGGACTGTCCGGCTACGACCGCTGGTTCGCGCAGCAGCCGAACAACGCGGCGCTGGCGGCGGTCGGCCTCTACACCGACAGCGTGCCGGCGTTTCGCGAGCTGCTCCACGAGGCGAACGGCGACCTGCCGACGTTCTATGACGCGCGTTCGCGCGCTTGGCCGCCCGGCCGAAGCGCGAGCGCGATGCGTCTGCTCGACGCGCTGTCGCCAGCGCGTGCGGCGCAGCGCTCGATGTCGGCGCGGCAAGGCGGTGCGTCCTGCGCGCACCGGATAGAGCCCTGATCCGCAACGCTTTTTCCTGCTATAATCGTCGGCTTCCTTGCCTCACCCTTCGCAGAAGGGGAGGCCGCTGGCGCTTGCCGGATGTCCCGGCATGACGCCTTAAACGACCGAAAGGAGTGTTCTGCTCATGCGTCACTATGAAATGGTATTCGTCGTGCACCCCGATCAAAGCGAGCAGGTGCCCGCGATGATCGAGCGGTATCGCACGATGGTGACCGGCCCGGGCGGCCGGATCCACCGGCTCGAGGACTGGGGACGGCGCCAACTCGCCTATCCCATCCAGAAGGTCCACAAGGCTCACTACGTGCTGATGAACATCGAATGCGGCCGCGAAACGCTGACCGAGCTCGAGCACGCGTTCAAGTTCAACGATGCGGTGCTGCGCCACCTCGTCGTCGCGATGACCGGAAGCGGTCGTCACGCCGTCGCCGATGATGAAGGAAGAAAAGGCGCGGTCGCTGACCGGTGACGCGGGCGGAGCGCGCAGAGCGAACCGAACGGCCGGACAAGCCTGCAGGCGAAACGGTTACGCAACCGGCGCCCGCACCGGCTTGACGCGCGTCAGACGGCGTGCCGGCGATCAACCGGTTCACGTTCGACGCGATCCTCGCGCAGCGCGGTGACCTCCGGCACACGCCGGCCGGCATTCCGGCGGTCGAATGCACGCTGGATCACCGGTCGTCGCAGCGGGAGGCCGGCGGCGAGCGTCAGCGTCGAGTGCGAGATGCATGCCGTCGCTTTCGGCCGCGTCGCGCAAGCGCTTGTGTGGATTGGACATCGGAGCACCGATACGCTGTGAAGGATTCATCGCCCGCCGCTATCGGACCGGACCGAGCGTCGCGCTGCACGTGACGGGCTTCGAGCAGACCGCAATCATGACGAAAGGAAACTGACATGCCGCGTCCCCTCGGAAGAGGCAAAGGCAAGGGCAAGTTCAAGAAGGACGGCAAGCGCCGTGAACGCGGCAACAACCTGTTCAAGCGCAAGAAGTTCTGCCGCTTCACCGCCGAGAAGGTGAAGCAGATCGACTACAAGGACATCGACGTCCTGAAGGATTTCGTGCAGGAAAACGGCAAGATCATGCCGGCGCGGATTACCGGCACGAAGTCGCGCTACCAGCGCCAGCTCGGAACGGCGATCAAGCGCGCGCGCTTCCTCGCGCTGATGTCGTACACCGACCTGCACTGACGGAGCATCGGCACCATGCAAATCATACTGCTGGAAAAGATCGCCAACGTCGGCAACCTCGGCGACGTCGTCAAGGTGAAGGATGGCTACGCGCGCAATTACCTGATCCCGCACGGCAAGGCGAAGCGCGCGACGCCGGAGAACCTGAAGACGATCGAGGCGCGTCGCGCCGACCTCGAGAAGGCGGCCGGGGAGAAGCTCGCGGCCGCGCAGGCACTCGCCGAAAAGCTCGAAGGCACGTCCTTGCGCATCTCGCAAAAGGCCGGCGTCGACGGCCGGTTGTTCGGCTCGGTGACCAACGTCGACATCGTCGATGCGCTGAAGGCGCAGGGTGTCGAGATCGAGAAGGCGATGGTGCGCATGCCGTCGGGACCGCTGAAGCAGGTTGGCGAACATCCGGTTTCGGTTGCGCTGCACACGGACGTTGCGGCGCACATCAACGTCACCGTCGTCGGCGATACGACGGGCACCTGATTTCCGCACGTAGCGCGATTGCACGGCAGGGGCCCTCGCGGGCCCTTGTCTTTCGCGCACTCGAATCGCCCGTTCGATTTATGCGCACGCGCGGCAGCGGCGGGTAAAATCACAACCGCGCACAGCATCCGGTGGTCCAAGTGCCCGACGATCTCCAGATCGACCAACTGAAGCTTCCTCCGCATTCGCTCGAGGCGGAGCAGTCGGTCCTCGGCGGGTTGATGCTCGACAACGAAGCCGCCGACAAGATCGGCGACGTCGTCACGGCCGAGGATTTCTACAGCGACGCGCACCGCCTCGTCTACCGCCATATCGTTCAACTGATTGCCGACGGCAAGCCGGCGGACGTCGTCACGGTGTCCGAAGCGCTTGCGTCGACGCAGAAGCTCGACTATGTCGGCGGCCTCTCGTATCTCGGCGCGCTCGCGCAGAACGTGCCGACGGCCGCGAACATCCGGCACTACGCGAACATCGTGCGCGAGCGCTCGATCCTGCGCCAGCTCGCTGCGACCGCCGGCGAGATCGCCGAGTCGGCGTTCAACCCTCTCGGCCGCAACGCCAAGATGGTGCTGGACGAGGCCGAGGCCAAAGTGCTGCATATCGCCGAACAGGGCGCGCGCGGCGCGCAGAACTTCCAGGCGATCGGCACGCTGCTCGCGACGGTCGTCGAGCGGATCGAGACCCTCTACAACCGCGACGATCCGTCCGATGTCACCGGCGTGCCGACGGGCTTCCCCGATCTCGACAAGAAGACTGTCCGGACTGCAGCCGGGCGACTTGATCATCATTGCCGGGCGTCCGATCAATGGGCAAGTCCAGCCTCGCACTCAATATCGGCGAATATGTGGCGCTCCATACGCGGCAGCCCGTTGCCGTGTTTTCGATGGAGATGGGCGCGACCCAGCTCGCGCTTCGCCTCATCGGGTCGGTCGGCAAACTGGACCAGCACAAACTCCGCACGGGACGCCTGCAGCCCGACGACTGGAACAAGTTGTCGGAAGCGCTGGGACGCCTCAACGAAGCACCGATCCTGATCGATGAGTCGCCCGCGCTGAACGCAATCGAAGTCCGCTCGCGCGCAAGGCGTCTGGCCAAGCAGTACGGAAAGCTCGGTCTGGTCATTGTCGACTATCTGCAGCTCATGCAAGCCTCGTCGCAAGGCGAAAATCGCGCGACGGAGCTTTCGGAGATTTCGAGATCGATGAAATCGTTGGCGAAGGAGCTGCAGGTGCCCGTTGTTGCCCTGTCTCAGCTCAATCGATCGCTCGAACAGAGGCCGGACAAGCGACCGGTGATGTCCGACCTTCGAGAGAGCGGGCGCGCTGGAGCAGGATGCGGATGTGATCCTTTTCATTTACCGCGACGAGGTCTACAACGCCGAATCCAAGGACAAGGGAACCGCGGAGATCATCATCAGCAAGCAGCGCAACGGTCCGACCGGCACCGTGCGGCTGACGTTCCTCGGCGAATACACGCGCTTCGAGAGCTTTGCCACGCCCGGCAGCTATTGATGCCGGCATGAAGCGCCGCCCGGCGTCGGTGACGGCGCGGCCGGCCGGCCGACCAGGCAGACGCTTCCGGTTACGGCGAACGCCGTGCGTCGCCCGGTGGCCGCATTACTGCTTCAGCCAATGCGAAAGGTTCTTCCACGCGAACGACAGCGGATCGGACGCCCAGAACAGCGTGCCGTCGTAGTAATACCCGTCGTAGCTCCGGCCCGCGACCAGTTCCGGGCTGCCTTCGTTCAATCGCTCGGCGAAACGCTGCTCGGTCGTCAGCCGCGGCATCGGGCGCGCGTCCCGGTCCCGGAAACCCTCGACGTCGATCCGCTCCAGCCGGATCGGATAGCGTTCCTCGAGCTCCATGTCGTGCGCAGCTCCTTTCTGCAGCGGCGCGGCGGCGAGCGGCGATTGCTTGCCTTCCGGCAATGGCCTCGAGATCGCCCATGTCGGCGTTGCGTGCGCGATCGGCGCCGCGAAGAGGGCGAGCGGCAACAACAGCGCGCCGGCCGTGAGCCCGGGCGCGCGAGTGCAAGGTCGCGGCGGCAGGTGCATCGGCCGCATTGTAACGCCGCCGCTTGCGTCAGAGCGCTTCCGCCGCGTGGTCGGCGAGCCGCGAGCGCTCGCCGCGCTGGAGCGTCACGTGACCCGAGTGCGACCAGCCCTTGAACCGGTCGACGACGTAGGTAAGTCCCGAGCTGCCCTCGGTCAGGTACGGCGTGTCGATCTGTGCGATGTTGCCGAGGCAGACAACCTTCGTCCCCGGGCCTGCGCGCGTGATCAGCGTCTTCATCTGTTTCGGCGTGAGGTTCTGCGCCTCGTCGATGATCAGGAACTTGTTGATGAACGTGCGCCCGCGCATGAAATTGAGGCTCTTGACCTTGATTCGCGAGCGGATCAGGTCGCGCGTTGCTGCCCGTCCCCAATCGCCGCTTTCATCGTCCGTCTTGTTCAATACGTCGAGGTTGTCCTCGAGCGCGCCCATCCAGGGGTTCATCTTTTCCTCCTCGGTGCCGGGGAGAAAGCCGATGTCCTCGCCGACCGGTACCGTCACGCGGGTCATGATGATTTCCGAATAGACCTTGAATTCGAGCGTCAGCATCAGCCCGGCGGCGAGCGTCAGGAGCGTTTTCCCGGTACCCGCCTGCCCCAGCAGCGTCACGAAGTCGATCTCCGGATTCATCAGCAGGTTCAGCGCGAAATTCTGCTCGCGGTTGCGCGCGACGATGCCCCAGACGTTGTTCTTCTGATGCGAGTAGTCCTTGAGCGTCGACAGCAGCGCGCTCTTGCCCTGGATCTCCTTGACGATCGCGTGGAACGGCGCCTCGCCCTGCTTTTCGAGAAACAGGAACTCGTTCAGGTGCAGCGAGGGCACGAGCGGGCCGGTGAGCCGGTAATACGTGTGGCCGCCCTGTTGCCACGATTCCATGCCCTTGCCGTGGCGGTCCCAGAAGTCGGCCGGAAGCTCGCGCACGCCCGAGTACAACAGCTCCGTGTCTTCGAGTACCTTGTCGTTGAAATAATCTTCGGCCGCGATGCCGAGCGCGCGCGCCTTGATGCGCATGTTGATGTCTTTCGACACCAGGATCACGCTGCGCTTCGGCGAATGCCGCGACAGGTGCATGACGACGGCGATGATCTGGTTGTCGGCCTTGCCATTGGCGAGCGACGCGGGCAGCGCCGTCGAGATCGATTCGGTCTGCAGGAACAGCCGGCCGGTCGCCGCGCCACTCGATTTTTCGGCGAGCGGAATGCCGCGCGCGATGCCGTCGGTCCCAGGTCCCGCGTACATCGTCACGAGCTCGTCCAGGAATCGCGATGCCTGGCGTGCGTTGCGCGACACTTCGGTCATGCCTTTCTTGTGCGCGTCGAGCTCCTCGAGCGTCAGGATCGGCAGGTAGATGTCATGTTCCTCGAAGCGAAACAGGCTGGTCGGATCGTGCATCAACACATTGGTGTCGAGGACGAACAGCTTCGTCGAGGATGACAGTCCGGTGCGGGCGGGCTTGCGGGAGGGAAGCAAATGCAGAGTGGAGGGAGCGGGGCGCAGCTTGCGTTCGACCATGGGCCTCCTGGATCAGGTGCACGGCGACCGGCAGCCGCCTTAAGGCTAATGTAGGCCGGATCGCCATCGCATACAAGTCATGGGGGTAGGCGGCCCCGCTGGTAGCACATTTTGTGGTGGAAACGGCACAGGCGATTATCCGGAGTTCGACTTGTCAAGCGTCCGTTCGCACGACCTGGACCGACCGCGCGCAGGCCAGTACATCAACGTACACGTTGCCGCAGGACCGCATGAGGCCGGCCCCTCATCGATCCGCAGTCATTTCGAATGACCGCGCGGGACGCTCGGCCTCCGAAAGCTCCGCGGCAACCGCCTGATGGTAGAGCGCCGACCACGTCAATAGACCGAAATGGATTTTTACATGTTCGCAATGCCGGGATGCGGCCGCGTTGGTGTTGTGCGAAATCACGCTCGACGTCGAATGGTCGCACGCGATCGCGCCGGGGGCGAAGGTCATCCTGGTCCTGGCGAAGTCCGACGAGGACGCCGACATCCTGAGCGCGCTCAAGTATGCGGTCGACAACAACCTCGGCGACGTCATCTCGATGAGCTTCGGCGAGAACGAGAGTTGCGAAGGTTCTGACGGCATCTCCGCATATCACGACGTGTTTGCCGAGGCGACGCGGAAGAACATCACGCTGTTCGCGTCCGCGGGCGACGACGGTGCGGCGCAGCCGACCTGCGACGGGTCGGATCTCGTGATCGCCGCATCGCATCCGGCCAGCGACCCGCTGGTGACGGGCGTGGGCGGAACCGAGCTGCATGCGGCGATGTATTGCCTGCCGCAGCTGGGATGCGATCCGACCGCAAACCCGCCGCTGGGAACGTATGCCGGCGAGATCGTGTGGAACGAGATCGACACGGGGTTCGGCGCGACCGGCGGCGGCTTCAGCGTCATATTCGACGAACCGCCATGGCAGAAGAGCCAGATCAAGGACGGGAAGACGCGCGCGGTCCCCGACGTCGGGTACAGCGCGGCGGTTCTGCACGGCGTGCTGACTTTTTACCAGGGCGGCTGGTTCCTCTTCGGCGGCACCAGCGCCGGCTCGCCGCAGTGGTCGGCCATCACCGCGATCGCGAACCAGCGCGCCGGGCATCGCCTGGGCTTCATCAACGCGGCGTTGTACCAGACGTACAAGTCGAAGAAGTCGTATCCGGCGTCGTTCAACGACGTCACGAGCGGCGACAACATCGTACCCGGACTCGGTGGGTTCACGGCCGACAGCGGCTGGGATCCCGCGACGGGCATCGGCTCGCCGATCGACGTCAACCTGGTCGACATCCTGATCGGCAACGTGTCACCGGGGGACGGTCAGGCCGCCATCTCGACGAGCAAGTTCAGCGCGGGCAAGGCGCCGAAGAACAAGGGTCCGAAGCAACCGCACTGACGCGGACTGGCATCGCGACGGCATGACCGCGTCGCGGCAACAACATCGGGACGCTCCGGCCGCCGCAAGGGCGCGCCGGATCGTCCCGATCCCTTTCGACCCGCCGCTTGCGCCTAGAGCGCTTTCGCGGCCCCGAGCACTTCCTCGGCGTGGCCGGGGACCTTGACCCCGCGCCATTCGCGCGCGAGCTTGCCGTCCGCGCCGATCAGGAATGTCGAGCGCTCGATGCCGCGCACCTTCTTGCCGTACATGTTCTTCATCTTGATGACGTCGAACTGCGCGCACAGCTTTTCGTCGGCGTCGGACAGCAGCTCGAACGGAAACTCCATCTTCGCCTTGAACCCCTCGTGCGACTTGAGGCTGTCGCGCGACACGCCGGCCACGACGGCGCCGAGCTTGGCGAACGCCGGGTGCAGATCGCGAAAGTCCGCGCCCTCGGTCGTGCAGCCGGGCGTGTTGTCCTTCGGATAGAAATACAGCACGACCGGATGGCCTTTGTGCGCCGACAGCCGGAATGGCCGCCGGTGGCGGCGACCGTGAAATCGGCTACTTTTTTTCCAATCATTTGCAGCTCCTCGTGAACAAGGGTGTCGGCTCATGCGGCGTCGGCGAGCGGACGTCAGCCAGGAATTCGGCGCCCTGCATGAGCAGCGTGCCGCTGCGGCCCGGACACGGTGCCGGGCGCGACCTCGCAACGCGGCAACGCCATCGGCTGACAGCGTCGCGGAGCGCGCGCACGGGCCCGAGCGTCCAGCCCTGCGCCTGCCAGCCGGTAAGCAGCTGCCCGAATACGGGCGCGAGCCGCATGCCCTCGAGTTCGGCGTGGAGCGTGTAGACGTGGCCGGACGCGGACGGCGCTGCGTGCGCTCGAGCAGATGCGCGGCGACGTTGTCGACTCGTGATCGCGCCGGGCCGATCAGCTCGTCCAGCGTCGGCAGCGTGGTCGGGAACTGCGGGCAGCGGATCAGCTCTCCGTTCCAGACCGGCAGATGCGGATGCGTGCCGCGGCCGTCCGAGCAATAGTCGAACCCCAGCCGCTGCGTCAGCCGCAGCGCGTGCACGTTCATCTGCCAGCCGGCGGCGCCGTGCGTCGGGGGCGGCTCCCGGAATATCTCGGGTAGCGCTCGCACGCGCGCTCCATTTCGCGCTGCGTCCATGCGGCATCGGCGTCCGCGACGCCATCCTGCCAGCGGATGTGATCCCAGCAGTGGATGCCGGTCTCGAAGCCCTCGCCGCGCACACGGCGCAGGATGCTCGTCGCACGTCGGCCGATGTCGGGTCCCGGCAGCACGGTACCGTACAGCAGCGTCCGCATGCCGTAATGCCGGACGACCGACGTGCGCCGCACCTTGCCGAAGAATCCCTGGCGGAATACGCGCTTGATCGCGCGTCCGGTGTGGTCGGGACCGAGCGAGAACAGGAACGTCGCGTCGACGCCGTGCTTGCGCAGCAGCTCGACGAGGCGTGGGCACGCCCTCGCGCGTGCCGCGCAACGTGTCGACGTCGATCTTGAGGCCGAGCCGCATCGGGAAGAGGGATGCGCGAAGACTGCGCGCCGGGCGTCTCGGCAGTCGCGCGTGCGCCGTCACTCGACGAGCGCGCGCGCGTCGGCGACCTGCCCCCGATACGCGTCGAAGATCCGCTGCAGCGCGTCGTCCATCGCGCACCGTCGGCTCCCAGTCGAGATCGGCGCGCGTGTTGTCGATCTTCGGCACGCGGTTCTGCACGTCCTGGTAGCCGCTGCCGTAATAGTCGGCGGCGGTCGTCTCGACGATCGTCGACGCGCGTCGCGCTGTCGCGGTATTCGGGATACTCGCGCGCGAGCGTCGAGCATCATCGGGGCGAGCTCGCGCACCGAGTAATTGTTGGCCGGGTTGCCGATGTTGTAGATCTTGCCGGTCGCGATGCCGTCCGGTTTTGCGATGATCTTCATCAGCGCGGCGATGCCGTCGTCGATGTACGTGAAGGCGCGCTTCTGCGTGCCGCCGTCGACCAGCTTGATCGGCTCGCCGCGGACGATGTGGCCGAGAAACTGCGTGATGACGCGCGAGCTGCCCTCCTTCGCCGTGTTGATCGAGTCGAGCCCGGCGCCGATCCAGTTGAACGGCCGGAACAGCGTGTAGTCGAGGCCCTCCTGCATGCCGTAGGCGTGGATCACGCGGTCCATCAGCTGCTTCGCGCACGAGTAGATCCAGCGCGGCTTGTTGATCGGGCCGAGCACGAGCTTCGAAGCGCTCGGGATCGAATTCGGCGTCGCGCGCACATCCCGTACACCTCGGACGTCGACGGGAAGACCATGCGCTTGCGGTGGCGCACGCACGCGCGGACGATCGGCAGGTTCGCCTCGAAGTCGAGCTCGAACACGCGCAGCGGCTCGCGGACGTAGGTCGCGGGCGTGGCGATCGCGACGAGCGGCAGCACGCAGTCGCACTTCTTGACGTGGTACTCGATCCACTCGCGGTTGATCGTGATGTCGCCTTCGAAGAAGTGGAAGCGCGGCTCCGGCAGCAGATCGGCGATGCGCTCGGTCTGCATGTCCATCCCGTAGATTTCCCAGTCGCGTGCCGGCGATGATCTTCTGCGACAGGTGATGGCCGATGAAGCCGTTGACGCCCAGGATGAGGATGCGTTTCATGCGGTCGCGAGGAGTCTGAAGAGTCCGGTCGGCGCGGGCGCCCATTGTACCGGGCGCATCCGCGCGCCCGGGTCAGGTCAGAGACAACGGGGCGTCACCCCAGCGGCTGCGGATCATCGACGGCGTGTAGTGCCGATGGCCGATCTCGAGCGCGTCGATGCGCAGCGTCCCGCCGCCGCCGCAGTGCGCGACGAGGACAGTCGTCGCTGCACGAGCAGCGCCGGAGAACGCGTGCGGCGTGTCGGTGTCGAGCACGCGCGTGCGCAGCACGCGCGCCGGAACGCCGGCGACGGCGGTGAATGCGCCCGGGTAGGGCGGCGCGACCGCGCGCACGAGATTGTGGATGTGCCGTGCGCGTCTGCGACCAGTCGATGAGGCCGTCCTCGGGCGTGCGGCCGCCGAAATAGCTGCCGCGCGCGAGATCCTGCGGCCGCCGCGGCGCGGTGCCGGCGATCGAGCGCCGGCAGCACGCGCGTCGAGGCAGATCTCCGCGGCGACGGTGACCTTGTCGAAGACCTCGCGCGCCGTGTCGTCGGGCAGGATCGGCACCGCTGTCTGCGCGACGATGTCGCCGCGTCGGGCTTCGTCCGTCATGTAGTGGAGCGTCGCGCCGGTCTCGCGCTCGCCGTGCAGCACGGCCCAGTTGACCGGCGCGCGGCCGCGATACTGCGGCAGCAGCGAGCCGTGCATGTTGAGCGCGCCGCGCTCGGCGCCAGCGCGAGCAGCGGCGCCTTCAGCATCCGGCGATAGTAGAAGGAGAACAGGAAGTCGGGCGCGAGCGCGGCGATGCGCGCGACGAGTCGGCCGCGTTCGGATCGTGCCGGCGCGATCCACGGCAATGCCGTAGTCGCGTCCGCGACGTCGGCGACGCGCTCGAACCACAGCGTCTCGCGCGGGATCGTCCGCGTGCGTGACGACCAGCGGAACGTCGACGCCGTGCGCGCGCAGCACCCGCAGGCAGCGGACGCCGACGTTGTGGTAGGCGAAGACGACGGCGCGCGTCATCGCGCCGCAGTCAGCGGATGAGCCGCACGGCTCTCGGCCGACTCGCGCGGCGCTTCGACCGACGTCGGCGTCGCGCTCGAGCACCGCGCGGATGATGTAGCGCGGCCGCGTCGCGCACCTGCTGGTAGATGCGGCCGACGTATTCGCCGACGAGGCCGAGGCCGAACAGCAGCATGCCGATCAGGAAGAACGCGAGGATGTCGCGGTCCCAGAACGCCGTTGATGCCTTCGACGAAGCCGCCGACGATCGACGCGCTCGACGATCACGACGACGTACAGGATGACGCGAGCGCCAGCGCGACACGAGCATGCCGAACATCGAGAAGAGCTGCAGCGGAACGAGCGAGAAGCCGGTGACGAGATCGAAATTGAGGCGGATCAGCTTGTACAGCGAATACTTCGATTCGCCGGCCGCGCGCTCCTCGTGCGCGACCTCCACCTCGGTCGGGCTGGTGCGCGAACGTGTAGGCGAGCGCCGGGATGTAGGTGCTGACCTCGCGGCTCGCCGCCACGGCGGCGACGATGTCGCGGCTGTAGGCGCGCAGCATGCAGCCCTGGTCGGTCATCCGGATCCGCGTGATGCGCTCGCGCAGCCGGTTCATCGCGCGCGACGCCGATGCGCCGCCACCACGCGTCCTCGCGCGTGCGGCGCACGCCGCCGACGTAATCGTGGCCGGCGTCCATCGCGGCGAGCAGCTTGCCGATCTCCTCGGGCGGATTCTGCAGGTCGGCGTCGAGCGTCACGACGCGCTCGCCGCGGCACGCGCTCGAAGCCGGCGATGATCGCCATGTGCTGGCCGTAGTTCGCGTTGAACAGCACGACGCGCGTCACGTCGGGCCGCGCTGCGACTGTCGCGCAGCAGCGCCGCCGAGCGGTCGCGGCTGCCGTCGTTGACGAAGATCACCTCGTACGGGATGCCGAGCGCGTCGAGCGCGGGGTAGAGGCGCGCGAACAGCGCCGGCAGCCCGGCCTCCTCGTTGTAGACGGGGATGACGACGGAGAGCTGCAGCGGTTGTCACGTGCGGCATCGCGCTGCGCTACGGCTGCACGATCGGGTCCACGGCGATGACCTCGGCGCACGCCGCGCACACGCGGTCGACGTCGGCGGCGGTCATCGCCGCATGCAGCGGCAGCGTCACCGTCGCATCGCGCGATGCGCTCGGCGTTCGGCAAATCGCCCCCCTGGTAGCCGAAGCGCCGGCCCAGCGTGGACAGGTGCAGCGCCTCGTACGATACACCGGTGCCGATGCCGCGCGCCTCGAGCGCATCGCGAAACTGCCTTGCGCGTCGATCGTGCAGCCGTGCGAGCGGCAGCAGGACGCTCCACATGTTCCACGATTGGCCGTCGCCGGCGGCGGGCCGCGGCGGCAGCACGCACGCGGGCTCGGTGGCGAAGCGCTCGAAATAGCGCTCGACGAGCGCGCGGCGCTGCGCGAGGAACGCCGGCAGCCGCTGCGAGCTGCGCGACGCCGATGCGCGCGTTGACGTCGGGCAGGTTGAACTTGCCGCCGGGAAAGGCGACGTCGCGCGTGCGGTCCGGCAGGTAGCCGATGCCGTGGAAGCGCAGCGCCTCGACGCGCCGCGCCTCGTCGGCGTCGTTGCACGACGAGCGCGCCGCCCTCGATCGTCGTCATGTTCTTGTTCGGATGGAAGCTGAACGTGACGAGGTCGCCGAACGCGCCGACGTTGCGGCCCTTCCAGCTGCGAGCCGATCACGAGCGCCGCGTCCTCGATCACGCGCAGCTTGCGCGCCGTCGCGCGAGCGCGTGGAGCGCGTCGAGGTCGACGAGCGAGCCGGGCCAGTGCGTCGGCATGATCGCCCGCGTGCGCGGCGTGATCGCGCGCCTCGACCGCGGCGAGATCGATGTTGCGGGTGACGAGATCGCAGTCGACGAACACCGGCGTCGCGCCGACCTTGACGATCATGTTGAGGACGGTGAAGAAGCTCTGGCCGCAGGTGATCACCTCGTCGCCGCGGCCGATGCCGGCAGCTGCAGCGCGACCTCGACGGCGGCCGTGGCCGACGTCAGCACGCGCACCGGCCGGCCGCCGCAGAACGCGGACAGCGCCGCCTCGAACCGCTCGCACCCAGGGCCCGCTCGTGATGTGGCCCGGAGCGCAGCACGTCGCCGACGCCGGCGATCGTCGCCTCGTCGATGCACCGGGCCGGCGAACTTGAGGAGCGGGAGTCGGCTCATCGGTCGCCGTCAGCTCCGGGCGACGAGCCATACGCCGACGACGATGAAGCCGATGCCGAGCCAGCGCGTCACCGTGACCGCCTCGCCGAACAGGTAATGCGCGGCGATCGCGTTGACGATGTAGCCGAGCGACAGCAGCGGATAGGCGACCGAGACCGGCACGCGCGACAGGCCGAGGATCCAGACGAACAGGCTCAGCACGTAGAACGCGGCGCCGGCGATGAAGTGCCCTGCGTCGCCATCCGCATCAGCATCGTCGAGCCAGTTGTCGCGCGGTCAGCGTGATGACGCCGAGCCGATTGGTGCCCGCCTTTCAGCAGCAGCTGCGCGCCGGCGTTGAGCAGGACGCCGGTCATCAGGAACAGGAAGGCGGAGGAGGTCATCGCGTGCCCGTCTTCAGCGCCTTGCGACGAGCACGCGCCGCGCGTCGCGCGGCGACGACCCGCATCGGAACGCCGGCGGCCGCGAGCGATGCGTGCGGTGTCGGGGGCCATCAGCGCATACCCTTGCGCCAGCGATCGCCACGCTGCGATCCAGTCGGCCTCGTGCGCGATGCCGCGTCGCGGCTCGGCGTCGAGTCCCGGGCCCAGTTCGTCGCGATAGTCGACGAGCGTCGTCGTCCGCCCGAGATAGAACGGCAGTGTCTGGTCGTACATGCGAACCTGGAAGAACGGCGCGCTCGGATCGTACGGAGGATTGGCCGCATTTTCCAGCGCCGTGACGAGATCCGCGGCCGAGCGCGTCGCGCGAAAGACGTCGGATCCGCGTAAACGCGGCCTGCATCGCGAGCATCGTGCCGAGCGACAGCGCGATGATGCCCAACGTCTTGCCGCGCTCGGTATCGCGCCGGAAGGCGATCCAGCGCGCTCGCGTAACCGACGGCGGCGACGCCGAGCGCGAGCCTGACCCACGGTCCGAGCGAAGCGATACAGCGCGAGCGGCGTCCGCGCGTCGGCCGAGCGAGCGGCGAGTCGCGACCATCCGAAAACGCTCGCGAGCCACAGCACGACCGTCGTCGCGACGATGACCGCCGCAGCGCCGCGAGCGTGCGGGTCGGCATCCGCGTCAGCTGCCAGCCGAGGGCCAGCGCCGGCGCGGGAAACATCGGCAGGATGTACGACGGCAGCTTCGATCCGGAAAGGCTGAAGAACACGAAGACGAACGCCGCCCAGACCAGGCAGAAGCGCGCCCAGGCGAATGCTGGCGGTCGGGCGGCCGCGTCGCGCCAGCTGTGGCGAAGGCGCCACAGGAAGATCCCGGTCCACGGCAGGAGGCCGAGGGCGAGCAGCGGCACGAAATACCACCACGCGCCGGTGCGCCGGTGCTCGGTCGTCAGGAATCGCTCGAAGTGCTCGTGAATGAAGAAGAAGCGCGCGAATTCCGGGTTGCGCGACGACACGAGGACGAACCACGGCGCCGCCAGCAGCGAACAGCAGCAGCAATCCGCCGACCGGATGCAGGCGCCGCCAGGGCGCGCAGATCGCGCGTGACGAGCGAATAGATGACCAGCGCGCAAAACGGAATCACGAGCGCGATCAGGCCCTTCGTCAGCACGCCGCCGGCCGTCGCCGCCCACGCCACCAGCATCCAGCGCCGCGATAGCCGGGGCGACGCCGCGCCAGTGCTGCGCGAGCAGGAACGCACCGAGCGCGAGCGTCAGCCAGAACGTCAGCAGCGCATCGAGCGTCACGATGTGCGCGATGCCGAACGGCCACACGCATCCGGCGAGCGCGACGGCCGCATAGGCGCCGGCAGCCGGCGACGCGATCGCCGAGCCGACGTAGCCGACGAACAGGACCGTCAGGAATCCGGCGAGCGCGCCGGGAAGGCGTGCCGTCCATTCGTCCAGCTCGAACGCCTTGAAGCTCGCGGCCGTCAGCCAGTACTGCAGCGGCGGCTTCTCGAAATACTTGATGCCGTCGAGTCGCGGCGTCACCCAATCGCCGCTGACCGCATCTCGCGCGCGATCTCGGCGTAGCGGCCTTCGTCGGGATGCTGGAGCTTGCGCACGTCGAGGTTCGCGAACCACACGATCCCGATCGCGATGAAGACGAGGATCCACGAGCGGCGGGACAGCGCGGCGACAAGAGGCGGTCGGGGCAAGACAGAATCCGCGGCGGGAGCGCGGGAATCGGCATCGAGGGGCCCGCATTCTACCGTGGGGTCCGTGCGTGGCCCTGCGTGCTACGATTCGCGGCACCGCTTGCGGCAACGCGCGAACCGCGTATCGAATCGCGTCCCGTGCGACCCGCATCACCATTGCGCCGGCCGGCACCGACGACATCGCGCGGGTGCAGCGGCTCGCGGATGAAATCTGGCGTCGCCACTATCCGGGCATCATTTCAGGCGAGCAGATCGACTACATGCTCGCGCAGGGCTATTCGCGCCGACGCCCTGATGAAATTCCTGACGGCGGCGGATGCGGGACTTGCGATCGCGATCGCGCGACTGCCCCGGTCGGACTTCGTCGGCTGGTACAGGCACGATCGGGGGAGCCGTGATGAAGCTCGACAAGCTCTACGTCCTGCCTGAGCACCACGGCGAAGGTGTCGGCCGCGCGTTGATCGAGCACGTCGTGATGCGTGCCGGCCGGTGCGGATGCACGTCATGACGCTCAACGTCAACCGGAAGAACACCGGCGCGATCCGCGCCTACGAGCATTGCGGCTTCGAGATCCGCGAGCGCGGGCGATTTTCCGATCGGCGGAGGCTTCGTCATGGAGGACTTCGTCATGGTGCGCGGTATCTGACGCGCGTCATGGCACCGCTTTCCCTCTACGACAACTTCACGCGCACGCTGCGCCCGTTCGCGCCGCTCGCACCCCGGCGCGCGCGGTCGGGCTCTATACGTGCGGCCCGACCGTCTACGATTACCAGCACATCGGAAATTACCGGACGTTCCTGTTCGAGGACACGCTGAAGCGCGTGCTGCAATGGAACGGCTATCGCGTGCCGCACGTGATGAACATCACCGACGTCGGGCACCTGACCTCCGACGCGGACACCGGCGAAGACAAGATGGAAAAGGGCGCGCGCCGCACCGGCCGGAGCGCGTGGGAGATCGCCGCGCTCTACACGCAGGCATTCGTCGACGACATCCGGCTTCTCAACATCATCCCGCCGGACGTCCTGTCGCGCGCGACCGACCACATTCCGCGAGCAGATCGCGTTCATCGCCGATCTCGAACGGGGCGGGTACACGTACCGCACGTCCGACGGGATCTATTTCGACACGAGCCGGCAGCCCGACTACGGCTACCTCGCGCGCCTCGACCGGCATGGAATCGAAGCCGGCAAGCGCGTCGACATCGGCGACAAGCGAAGCGCCACCGATTTCGCGCTGTGGAAGTTCTCGCCGCCGTCGAGCACGCGCCAGATGGAGTGGGACAGTCCGTGGGGAAAGGGATTTCCCGGGTGGCACATCGAATGCTCGGCGATGGCGCAGACAATACCTCGGCGACTTTTTCGACATCCATTGCGGCGGCGAAGACCACATCCCCGTGCACCACACGAACGAGATCGCGCAGACCGAGGCGCGAGTCGGGAACGCGGCTCGCGAACTTCTGGATGCACGGCTATTTCCTGCTGTCGAGCGACGCGAAGATGGCGAAGTCGGCCGGCGAGTTCCTGCGCGTCCAGGCGCTCGTCGAGCGCGGCTACGACCCGCTCGCGTTCCGCTACCTGTGCCTCACCGGGCACTACCGGACGCAGCTCAACTTCACCTGGGATGCGCTCGACGCGGCGGCGACCGGGCTTGGCCGGATGCGGGCCGGCTTCCATGCGCTCGCAGCCGATGCCGACGCCGTGCCCGATGCCGAGTTCGCCTGCGCGGTTCACCGACTTCATCAACGACGACCTGAACACGCCGCGCGCGCTCGCCGTCGCGTGGGAGTTGCTGCGCGGCGATCTCGTCGACGCCGCCGTGACGCGCGCCACGCTCGCGCGCTTCGACGAGGTCTTCGGCCTGGGTCTCGCCGCATGGCAGCCGGCGCGCGACGACGCGCCGCCCGAGATCGAAGCGCTCGCACAGGCGCGCGCGAGCGCGCGCAAGGCGAAGGACTGGGCCGCAGCCGATCGGCTGCGCGCCGAACTGCACGCAGCCGGCTGGGAGATGGAGGACCGCGCCGACGGCTATGCGCTGAAGCGCCGGTAGAAACCCGCCGTCAGTACATCCGCTCGATATTGCCCGAGTAGAGCACCGGACCCGTCGGCTGGCCGGTGGGCGAGCCGCCGGACGGCTCCAGGCTGACGGCGAGCGCCGGGATATCCATCAGCGTTTCGTCCGCGGGCGCCGTCAACGGCACGCGCACGACGCCACCCCCGGGAATGACGCCAAGCGATTTCGGGCGTACCGCCCTGAGGCAGCGCCCAGAGCTCGAAGACTTTGCCTTCGCCTGGCGCCGCGTTCGTCACCGTCTTGAGTGTCAGGTAGCGATCGCCGCGCGCCGCGGTGGCGATCAGCGCCGGCTTCGCGTCCGCGCCCGCGAGCACGACGACCAGCGGGGCCGCTGCCGGCGTGGGCGGCCGTGCGAACTCGGACACCGCAAGTCCGACCGCGACCAGGAAGCTCGCGGCAGCAAACACGCGCCAGAATCCCATGCGCCGCCACCAGGCCGACGGGACGTCGCGGGTTGCCACATCCATGCCGAGCCGCTCGGCAATTCGCTGCCAGACGCGCGGCGGCGGCGCGATCGCCGGCACCTGCTCGGCCAGCACGGCGATCCGGCGTTCCCACTCGGTCAATGCGGCGGCGACGACGTTGTCGCGCCGCGCGATCGCCGACAACCGCCGGCGCACGCGCGGCGGCGATGTGCCGAGCGCGTATTCCGCCGCGAGTCGCGTCCAGCCGGTCGCCGACGGTCGTATCGCGACAGATTCATCGCGGTAACCCCCGCGCCGTCGAGACAGCGACGCAGTTTCGCGAGCCCGCGCCGGACCCACGACTTGACGGTGCCGAGCGGCTCGCGCAGGTGTGCCGCGAGCTCGCGCGTGCGACAGTCCCTGGAAGAACGCCAGCGCGATCGCCTGCTTCGGCCCCGCGTCCAGCGTGTCGACGCAATCGCGCACCGCTCGCGCGTCGGCGCCGCGCCAGCAGCAACTCGACGGGCGTCGGTCCGTCGGCCGGCAGGATCGAACGCCGGCTCCCGTCGTCGTCGCTGCGTTACGCGTCACCGTGTCGACCTCGCGCCGGCGCAATTGATCGAGGCAGCGGTTGCGAACGATCGACGTGAGCCAGGTGACCGGCTGGCTCTTCGCCGCATCGTAGCTTCCGGCGTGATGCCAGACGCTGACGAACGCTTCCTGCAGGATCTCCTCGGCAACCGATGCATCCCTCACGATACGCATGGCCACGGCGTACAGATGCGCGCCGCTCTGCCGGTAGAGGTCCTCGAACGCGCGCTGGTCCGCGACCGCGCCACCCGCGACAGCAAGGTGGAGAGCCGCGCGTTGCGCTCGGCCGATGCCGCCGGCGCGGGCGTGAGCGTCGGTCACGATCCGGCGTCGCCGCGCGCGCGGTCCTTCTGCCACAGCACGTCCGGCGCGCCGCCGCGTCGGTTCAGCGCGCGCGCGAGGACGAACAGCAGATCCGACAGGCGGTTCAGGTAGATGCGGCTCGATTGCGACACAGCGTCGCCCGCGGCCAGCGCGACGACGGCGCGTTCGGCGCGGCGGCACACGGTGCGCGCGACGTGCATCAGCGCCGCGGGACGCGTTCCACCGGGCAGGATGAACTCCTTGAGCGGCGGCAAGTCCGCGTTGAAGCGCTCGACGGCGTCTTCGAGCCGCGTCGACGTGCGCCGGCGTCACGGCAGCATGCCCGGGAATCGACAGCTCGCCGCCCAGGTCGAAGAGATCGTGCTGAACGTCGGTCAACAGCGCTGCGCACCGGCTCGGGCAACGCGTTCGGCGAGCACGACGCCGACGGCGGAATTCAGTTCGTCGACGGCGCCGATCGCCTCGATGCGCAGGCTGTCCTTGGATACGCGCGAGCCGTCGCCCAGGCCGGTCGTCCCGGCGTCCCCGGTGCGCGTAACGATGCGGGAAAGACGATGGCCCATGCGCACGCTCCGATGCAATGGTACGGTGGCGCCGAGGCGAGTCGGCCCGCGGTTCGCCCGGTCGCCGACACTAGCGAAATCTCCGCGCGCGGGCAAGCCGCCGATAGCTCATCCCGAGCGCGACCGACAGTTTGCTACGATTGCCCGCGGGACCACCGACAGCAACGACGCCCGAGAGGGTCCGCCATGCCACCACACGCATTTTCGAGCAGGACCTCGACCGCCGCGCCGCGAACTATGCGCCGCTGACGCCGCTGTCGTTCATCGCGCGCACGGCGTACACGTGGCCGCATCGGACCGCCGTCGTGCACGGCGAGCGCCGCTACACGTGGGCGCGAGACGTACGCCCGCGCGAGACGCCTCGCCTCCGCGCTCGCGCACCGCGGAATCGGCGTCGGCGACACGGTCGCCGCGATGCTGTCCAACACGCCCGAGATGATCGACTGCCATTTCGGCGTGCCGATGACCGGCGGCGTGCTCAACACGCTCAACACGCGGCTCGACGCCGAGGCGATCGCCTTCATGCTCGAGCATGGCGAGGCGAAGGTGCTGATCACCGACACCGAGTTCGCGCCGACGATCGGCGCCGCGCTGGCGCGCGTCGCGAGCGAAGCCGCTCGTCATCGACGTCGTCGACCCGCTCGGTCCCGGCGGCGACCTGCTCGGCGAGTCGGACTACGAGACGTTCATCGCGAAGGGCGATCCCGATTTCGCCTGGCAGCCGCCGGCCGACGAATGGGACGCGATCGCGCTCAACTACACGTCGGGCACGACCGGCAACCCGAAGGGCGTCGTCTACCACCATCGCGGCGCGTACCTCAACGCGCTGTCGAACATCGTCGACTGGGGCATGCCGCGGCATTCGGTCTACCTGTGGACGCTGCCGATGTTCCATTGCAACGGCTGGTGCTTTCCGTGGACGATGGCGGCCAACGCCGGCACCAACGTCTGCCTGCGCAAGGTGGAGGCCAGGCCGATCCTCGACGCGATCCGCGACGCACGAGGTGACGCACTACTGCGGCGCGCCGATCGTGCACGCGATGCTGATCAACGCGCCCGACGAGCTGAAGGCGGGCATCGCGCATCAGCGTGAGCGGCCTCGTCGCGGCCGCGGCGCCGCCGGCGGCGGTCATCGAGGGCATGGAGCGGATGGGCTTCGACATCACGCACGTCTACGGGCTGACCGAGACCTACGGCCCGGCGGCCGTATGCGCGAAGCACGAGGAGTGGGACGCGCTCGACATCGGCGCGCGCACCGAGCGCAACGGCCGCCAGGGCGTGCGCTACACGTGCGAGGAGGGCATGACGGTGATGGACCCGCAGACGATGCAGCCGGTACCGCGCGACGGCGAGACGATGGGCGAGATCATGTTCCGCGGCAACATCACGATGAAGGGCTATCTGAAGAACCCGGCGGCGACCGACGAGGCGTTCGCGGGCGGCTGGTTCCACTCGGGCGACCTCGCCGTCATGCAGCCCGACGGCTACGTGAAGATCAAGGACCGCTCGAAGGACGTCATCATTTCGGGCGGCGAGAACATCAGCTCGCTCGAGGTCGAGGACGTGCTCTATCGTCATCCGGCCGTCCTGGCCGCGGCGGTCGTCGCGCAGCCCGACCCGCGATGGGGCGAGACGCCGTGCGCGTTCGTCGAGCTGAAGCCGGGCGCGACGCTCGACGCGCAGGAGCTGATCGAGCACTGCCGGCAGCATCTCGCGCGCTTCAAGGTGCCGAAGAGCGTCGTGTTCGGCGAACTGCCGAAGACGTCGACCGGCAAGATCCAGAAGTTCCTGCTGCGCGAGCGCGCCGGCTCGGCCACAGCGATCGAATGAGCGAGTCGGGCGAAGCGATGACGCAGCATGCGCGCACGATCGCGATTGGCGAAGCCGACGCGCGACGCTCGCTTGAGGACGCGCGGCGCCATGCAGAGGTCGAGATGAGCGCTCGAGCGAAGCGATCCGCGACTGCGTGCTGGCCGCGACGCGCGACGGCGTGCGCACGCTGACGCTGAACCGCGGCGAGCGTTTCAACGCGCTGTCGCGGGAGATGCTCGCCGCGCTGCGAGCTCGCGCTCGATGACGTCGCGCGCCGATTCGCGCGTGCGCGTCGTGGTACTGGCGGGCGCGGGCAAGGGCTTCTGCGCCGGGCACGATCTGAAGGAGTTGCGCGCGCATCCGGATGCCGCGTGGCAGCGCGACCTCTTCGACGCCTGCAGCCGCGTGATGATCAAGCTGACGCAGCTGCCGCAGCCGGTGATCGCGCGGGTGCACGGCATCGCGACGGCCGCCGGCTGCCAGCTCGTGTCGATGTGCGATCTCGCGGTCGCGGCCGACGACGCGCGCTTCGCGCTGCCCGGGCGTCAACGTCGGCGTGTTCTGCTCGACGCCGGCGGTCGGCGTCGCCGCGCAACATTCGCGCGCAAGCGCGTGATGGAGATGCTGCTGACCGGCGATCCGATCGATGCGCCGACCGCGCTCGACTGGGGCCTCGTCAACCGCGTCGTGCCGGCCGCCGAGCTCGACGCGGCGGTCGAGGCGCTGACCGACCGGATCATCGGCGCGCAGCGCGCGGTCATCGCCCTCGGCAAGCGCGCGTTCTACGCGCAGATCGACCGCGCCGCTCGGCCGACGCGTATGCGCTGACGTCCGAGGCGATGACCCGCAATCTCGCTCGACCCTGACGCGGGCGAGGGTATCGACGCGTTCCTGGAAAAGCGCGCGGCGAGCTGGCGCCGAACCGGTAGGGCTGACCGCGCGCGCTCGAGCGAGCGAACGGAGCGCGATGCGGCGATTTGCATTGCCAATCGGCACCGCCATCCGGATAATCCGCGCCTGACCAGAGGAGATCGACGACCGGCGCATCGCGCGCGCTCGGAAGCGGCAATGGCCAACGACACCATTCTCGAAACGCGCGGGCTCACGAAGGAATTCAAGGGCTTCGTCGCCGTCAATGGCGTGAACCTGGCGGTGACGCCGCGGGACGATCCACGCGCTGATCGGCCCCAACGGCGCCGGCAAGACGACCTGCTTCAACCTGCTGACGCACTTCCTGACGCCGACGCGGGGGCAGATCATTTTCAACGGGCGCGAAATCACCGGATCGCGGCCCGCGGCGATCGCGCGAATGGGACTCGTCCGCTCGTTCCAGATCTCGGCGGTGTTTCCGCACCTGACCGTCCTCGAAAACGTCCGCATCGCCTTGCAGCGCAAGGGCGGCCATTCGCTGGACTTCTGGCGCTCCGAGCGCGTGCTGCGGCAATACGACGCGCGTGCGCGCGAGCTGGTCGACGCCGTCGGGCTTGCGAGCTTCGAGAAGCACGGCCGCGGTCGAGTTGCCGTACGGGCGCAAGCGCGCGCTCGAGATCGCGACGACGCTGGCGCTGGAGCCGGAAATGATGCTGCTCGATGAGCCGACGGCGGGCATGACGCACGAAGACGTCGAGCGGATCGCCGCGCTGATCAAGCGCGTCGCCGCAAACCGGACCGTGCTGATGGTCGAGCACAACCTGTCGGTCGTCTCGACGCTGTCCGACCACATAACGGTGCTCGCGCGCGGCGAGGTGCTCGCGCAGGGCAACTACGCGTCGGTATCGACCAACCCGGCCGTCGTCGAGGCCTACCTGGGAGGCGGGAATGGCTAGCGCGCCGCCGCGAGAGACGCTGCGCGCTGCCGGCGCGCCGATGCTCGCCGTGCGCGACCTGCAGGCGTGGTATGGCGAATCGCACATCCTCCACGGCGTTGCGTTCGACGTGGCGCCGGGAGAGGTCGTCACGCTTCTCGGGCGCAACGGCGCGGGCAAGACGACGACGCTCAAGTCGATCATGGGCGTCGTGCCGCGCCGGGAAGGCTCGATCGTGTTCGAAGATCACGAAACGGCGCGCCTTCCCTCGAATCGCATCGCGCGACTCGGCATCGCCTGGTGCCCGGAGGAGCGCGGGATATTCTCGAGCCTCAACGTCGAGGAAAACCTGCTGCTCCCGCCCAAGGTGCGCGACGGCGGCCTGACGGTCGAGCAGATCTACGAGCTGTTTCCGAACCTCGCGGAGCGGCGCAAGAGCCAGGGCACGAAACTGTCAGGCGGCGAGCAGCAGATGCTGGCGATCGGGCGCATCCTTCGCACCGGCGCGCGACTCCTGCTGCTCGACGAGCCGACCGAGGGTCTCGCACCCGTCATCGTGCAGCAGATCGGCCGCACGATCCGCGGGCTGAAGACGCGGGGTTTCACGATATTGCTGGTCGAGCAGAATTTCCACTTTGCGGCGACCGTAGCCGATCGCCATTACGTCATGGAGCATGGTCGAATAATCGACATGATTCCCAATTCCGAGCTTGATGCGAAAATGCCGAAGCTGCACGAATATCTCGGTGTCTAGATTCGGGCAGGTTGACGCCGTTATTTTCCAATTGAGGAGAAGTTCGATGAACCTGATGAAACGCAGTTTGCTCGCGCTGGCCATTGCCGGGACATTCGCCACCGGTGCCGCGCAGGCGCAGATGTCCAACAACACGATCAAGCTCGGCGTGCTGTCCGACATGTCGAGCCTTTATACCGACCTCGCGGGCGCAGGCTCGATCATCGCCGCGAAGATGGCAGTGGAGGATTCCGGTATCGAGAAGCGCGGCATCAAGGTCGAGATCGTCTCGGCCGATCATCAGAACAAGCCGGACGTCGGTTCGGCGATTGCCCGCCGCTGGTACGACACCGAGAACGTCGATGCGATCGTCGACGTGCCGAACTCGGGCGTTGCGCTGGCGATCGCCCAGATCACCAAGGACAAGAACAAGGTATTCCTCGCGTCGGGTCCCGGCTCGTCCGATCTGACGGGCAAGGCGTGCACGCCCAACACCGTGCATTTCACCTACGACACCTGGATGCTGGCCAACGGCACGGGCACGGCGATCACGAAGCACGGCGGCAGCACGTGGTTCTTCATCACCGCCGACTATGCGTTCGGCCAGGCGCTCGAGCGCGATACCACGGCCGCGGTCCTGAAGAGCGGCGGCAAGGTCCTGGGCGGCGTCAAGGTTCCGATCAACACGCAGGACTTCTCGTCGTTCCTGCTGCAGGCGCAGGCGTCGAAGGCGAAGGTCATCGGCCTGGCGAACGCCGGCGGCGACACGACGAATTCGATCAAGCAGGCGGCGGAATTCGGCATCGTCAAGGGTGGCCAGAGCCTTGCCGGCCTGCTGGTGTTCCTCACCGATGTGCACGCGCTTGGCCTGCAGACGGCGCAGGGCCTGACGCTGACCACGACGTTCTACTGGGACACGAACGACAAGACCCGCGCGTTCGCGAAGCGTTTCGCGGCGCAGGACAAGGGAATCCATCCGACGATGGTTCACGCCGGCGTATACGCATCGGTGCTGCATTACCTGAAGGCAGTCGAAGCGCTGAAGAGCGATGCCGACGGCGCGAAGGTCGTGGCGAAGATGAAGGAAATGCCAACCGACGATCCGCTGTTCGGCAAGGGATCGATCCGCGTCGACGGACGCGGCATTCACCCCGCGTACCTCGTCGAAGTGAAAAAGCCGTCCGAATCGAAGGCCGAGTGGGACTACTACAAGGTGATCGCGACGATTCCCGCGGACGAGGCGTTTCGTCCGTTGAAGGACGGCGGCTGCTCGCTGGTCAAGTAGCGGATCATCATCCGTCACGCCGGTCTCGCTTCGTGACCATGTCGAAGCGTCACGGCGCGACGGATGACTGCTCGCGTTGGAGCGGGCGCCGGGCGGCGCCCCTCGACGCTTCGCGTTCAATGTCGATGCGTCTCACGGAATCGGGGCTTCACGATTTGGACACCTGAATGCAAGCGCTTTTCGGCCAACTGCTGATCGGACTCATCAACGGCGCGTTCTACGCGATGCTGTCGCTCGGTCTCGCGGTGATCTTCGGGCTGCTCAACATCATCAACTTCACGCACGGTGCGCAATACATGATGGGCGCATTCGTCGCGTGGTTCCTGCTGCAGAACGCGCACATCGGCGACTGGTACGTCGGTTACTGGGCGTCGCTCGTGATCGCACCGCTCGTGGTCGGCGCGGTCGGCATCGTCATCGAGCGCACGATGCTGGCGCGGCTGTACAAGCTCGATCACCTGTACGGCCTGCTGCTGACGTTCGGGCTCGCACTGGTCATCCAGGGCCTGTTTCGCAACGAGTTCGGTTCGTCGGGGATGCCGTATCAGATCCCGTCGCAACTCGCCGGGGGCGTCAATCTCGGCTTCATGTTCCTGCCGATCTATCGCGCATGGGTGATCGTCGCGTCGCTGATCGTTTGCCTGTCGACCTGGTATGTGATCGAGCGCACGAAGCTCGGCAGCTACCTGCGGGCCGCGACGGAAAATCCCGCATTGGTGCAGGCGATGGGCATCAACGTGCCGCGAATGATCACGCTGACATTCGGATTCGGCGTCGGACTTGCAGCGCTGGCCGGCGTGATGGCGGCGCCGATCTACCAGGTCAGTCCGCTGATGGGGGCCGACCTGATCATCGTCGTGTTCGCGGTCGTCGTGATCGGCGGCATGGGCTCGATCATGGGGGCGATCCTGACCGGTTTCGGATTGGGTGTCGTCGAGGGGCTGACGAAGTATTTCTATCCCGAAGCGTCGAATACGGTGATATTCGTGGTCATGGTGATCGTGCTGTTGTTCCGGCCGGCCGGTCTGTTCGGTAAGGAGCACTAGCGATGGCCACGGCACCGGCCACCGTTCCCGCGCGCGTCCAGCACTACGGAATGCTGATTGGAACCGTCGTCATGGCGGTGGCGCTTGCGCTCGCCCCGTTCGTCGGCATTTATCCGGTGTTCCTGATGAAGGCGCTGTGCTTTGCGCTCTTCGCGTGCGCCTTCAATCTGTTGCTGGGATACGGCGGACTCCTGTCGTTCGGGCACGCGATGTTCCTCGGCACCGCCGGCTACGTAAGCGCGTACACGGCCAAGGAATGGGGCCTCACACCGGAGCTCGCGATTCTCCTCGGGACCGCGGTGTCGGCCGCGCTGGGCGTTGTCGTCGGCGCGCTGGCGATTCGCCGGCAAGGGATCTACTTCGCGATGATCACGCTGGCGGTCGCGCAGATGATCTACTTTTTCTACCTGCAGACGCCGTTCACGCACGGGGAGGACGGCATCCAGTCGGTTCCCCGCGGACGGCTCTTCGGGCTGCTGGATCTCTCGAACCTGCTCACGATGTACTACTTCGTGCTGGTGATCTTCATCGCGGCGTTCGTCCTCATCTACCGCATCGTCCACTCGCCGTTCGGACAGGTGCTGAAGGGGATCCGCGAGAATGAGCCGCGGGCGGTCTCGCTCGGCTATGACGCCGATCGCTACAAACTGCTGGCATTCGTATTGTCCGCTACGCTGGCGGGCCTCGCCGGCGCAACGAAGGCGCTCGTGTTCCAGCTGGCGTCGCTCACCGACGTGCACTGGACGATGTCGGGTGAAGTCGTGCTGATGACGTTGCTGGGCGGCATGGGGACGATCTTCGGCCCGGTCGTCGGCGCGTTCATCATCATCGCGCTCGAAAGCTATCTCTCGGGCTTCGGCGAGTGGGTGACGGTCATTACCGGCGCGATATTCGTGGTCTGCGTGCTCGCTTTCCGCCGCGGCATCGTCGGCGAGTTGGCCGCGTGGTGGGCGAAAGCGCGCGGCTGACGCGCGTCGTTCTGGCGGCGTTGTGCGTTGCGGCGCGGGCGGCCGGCGCCGAGTTGCCGCCGTGGACCGTCGACGGGAGCTGCCGCGACGGCCAACCGAACGGGCTCTACGAATTGCGCGATCCCGACGGCCGCCTGCGCGTCGCGGGCGCGTTCAATCACGGCAAGCGCACGGGCTCGTTCATCTTCTGGACGGAAACGGGCTCGCGCGCCGCGCACATGCCCTACGACGACGACGTGCGCAACGGCACGCTGGCGACGTGGTATCCCGGCGAATCTGCGCGCGAGCCGCCGCGTCATTTCGAGTCTGCATGGCGGAAGGGGACGCGCGACGGGCTGACGCGCTCGTGGTATGCCAGCGCGCAACGCCGCTCCGAAACCGACTACGCCCATGGGCGGATCCTCGCGAGTGCCGGTTGGAGCGACACCGGGACACGCCTCGACGACGCCGCGGCGCGCGCACTTGCGGAAAGCGATGCAGCGGACGCCGACGCCTACTACGCCGAACTCGAGACCCTGGTTCGCGGTCACCTGCCGCACTGTGAGTGACTGCGCGACCGCAAGGTCGCTTTGACGCTGTGCGGTGGTCGCGCTAGATTGTGCCGCCGCCGAGTCGACGCGCGCACCATCTGCCACCCCGTCACCTATCCGATGCTCGTGTTCATCATTCGCCGGAGCCTCCAAAGCGTCGTCGTGCTGCTCGTGATGTCGCTGCTCGTCTTCGTCGGCGTGTACGCGATCGGCAATCCGATCGACATCCTGATCAGCCCGCAAGCCGACCAGCAGGACCGCGAGCGTGCGATCGCGGCGCTGGGGCTCGACAGGAGCCTGCCCGTGCAATACCTGAGTTTCCTGAACGGTGTGCTGCACGGCGACCTCGGGCGCTCGTTCGTGCACAGCACGTCGGCGCTCGGCCTGATTCTGGAGCGGATGCCCGCCACGCTGGAACTCGCGCTTGCCGCGATGGTGATCGCGATCGGGCTCGGAATCCCGCTCGGACTGTGGGCTGGATTGCGTCCCACCGGCGTCGCCGGACGGACGATCATGGCGGGGTCGATTCTCGGCTTTTCGCTGCCGACGTTCTGGGTCGGCTTGATGCTGATCATGGTGTTCTCGGTGATGCTCGGCTGGCTGCCGTCGAACGGGCGCGGGCCCACGGTGGACGTGCTCGGTGTTCCGGTCTCGTTCCTGTCGTTCGAAGGCTGGCGCCACCTGGTCCTCCCGGCGACGAATCTCGCGCTGTTCAACGTCGCGCTGCTGATCCGGCTGACGCGGTCCGGCGCACACGAAGCGCTCCTGCAGGACTATGTGAAATTCGCGCGCGCCAAGGGGCTCGCGAATTCGCGCGTGATCGGCGTGCATGTCCTGCGCAACATCCTGATTCCGATCGTCACCGTCATCGGCCTGCAGTTCGGCGCGCTGATCGCATTTGCGATCGTCACCGAAAGCGTGTTCGCGTGGCCGGGGATGGGCAAACTGCTGATCGATTCGATCAACCTGCTCGACCGGCCCGTGATCGTCGCCTACCTGCTCGTCATCGTCACGGTCTTCATCGTGATCAACCTCGTCGTCGATGTTCTCTACTCCGCACTCGATCCCCGCGTGCGCCTGACCGAGACGAGACCGTAGCCCGGATGCCGAGCCGATGACGAAGAACGGCGCGAGCAGCGGTTGGCGGATCGCGACGTGAGCACGCTGCCTCCGGCGGCGCTGACCGCGACGGCACCGCGCGACGCGGTCTCGCCGCTACAGCGCATTGCGGCGGACTTCCTCGCCAATCCGATGGCCGTCGCCGGCCTTGCGCTGCTGGCACTGATCGTGGTCGCCGCGCTCTTCGCGCCGCTGATCTCGCCGCAGAATCCGTACGATCTCGCACAGATCGACATTCTCGATAACATGCGTGAGCCGGGGTCGAAAGCGGCCGGCGGCGCGACGTTCTGGCTCGGCACCGACGACCAGGGCCGCGACATGCTGTCCGCGATCTTCTACGGATTGCGCATTTCGCTGACGGTCGGCGTCGTCAGCACGGTGCTGGCGCTCGCGATCGGGCTTGCGGCCGGGCTCACCGCCGCCTATCTCGGCGGACGCGTCGAAATGCTGATCATGCGCATCGTCGACATCCAGCTTTCCTTTCCGTCGATCCTGATCGCGCTGATCCTGATCGCCGTATTGGGGCAGGGCACCGGCAAGGTCATCACGGCGCTCGTCACCGTGCAGTGGGCGTATTACGCGCGGACGGTTCGCTCGGCGGCGCTCGTCGAGAAGCGCAAGGAATACATCGAAGCTGCGCGTTGCCTCGCGCTGTCTCCGGCGCGGATCGTGCTGCGTCACCTGCTGCCGAATTGCCTGCCGCCGCTGATCGTCGTCGCGACGGTCCAGGTGGCTGCCGCGATCACGCTCGAGGCAACGCTGTCGTTCCTCGGCCTCGGCCTGCCGATCACCGAACCGTCGCTGGGACTCCTGATCGCCAACGGCTATCAATACCTGCTGTCGGGAAAATACTGGATCAGCTTTTTTCCCGGCGTGGCGCTGCTGCTGACGATTGTCAGCATCAACCTTGTCGCCGATCAGCTGCGCGACGCGCTGAACCCGCGTCTCCGGCGATGACAGCGGTTCTCGAGGTCGACGGCCTGCGCACGCACTTTTTTACCAAGGCCGGCGTGGTGAAAGCCGTCGATGACGTGTCGTTTCGCGTCGAACGCGGCGAAGTGCTCGGACTGGTCGGCGAATCGGGCTCGGGAAAGTCGATGACCGGCTATTCGATCATGGGTCTGATCGATTCGCCCGGGCGCATCGTCGACGGCCGGATTCTCCTGAACGGCATCGACGTGCGCGCTCTGCCGCCGGAGGGACTGCGGCGTATTCGCGGCAACCGGATTGCGATGATTTTCCAGGATCCGATGATGACGCTGAACCCGGTGCTGCGGATCGATGTGCAGATGACCGAGGCGATCCTCGCGCACGAGAGGGTGAGCCACGCCGCGGCGCGCGCACGCGCCCGCGACGCGCTGGTGCGCGTGGGCATGCCGTCGCCGGACGAACGGCTGGCTGCGTATCCGCATCAATTTTCCGGTGGGATGCGTCAGCGCGTCGCGATCGCGATCGCGATGCTGAACCGGCCCGATCTCGTCATTGCGGACGAGCCGACGACAGCGCTCGACGTGACGATCCAGGGACAGATCCTCTACGAAATGCAGAGGCTGGCGCGAGAAACGGGGACGGCGCTGATCTGGATCACGCATGACCTGTCGGTGATCGCGGGTCTCGCGGATCGCGTCTGCGTGATGTACGCCGGACGCATCGTCGAGCAGGGCACGGCCGTCGCGGTGCTCGGATCGCCGCGTCACCCGTACACGCGCGGGCTGCTCGATTCGGTACCCTCGAACAACACGCGCGGCGCGCGCCTGAAGCAGATCCCGGGAATGACGCCTTCGCTGCTGAACCTGCCGCCCGGATGCCCGTTTCGCGAGCGGTGCCCACGGGCGATGCCGGATTGCGCGATCGATCCCGGGGTCGACGTGACGAATGCCGGCGCGCGGATGATCCGCTGTCATCACCCGCTCGCGGCATGACGACCGTCGCTGCATCGCCGGCGCCGCTGATCGAGCTGCGCGGGGCGTCAAAGCACTTCATCAAGCCGCTCGACGTCGCGGCAAGGATCGGCAATCGTCTGGGTGGCCGCACGCGCGAGGAGGTCGTGCGCGCGGTCGATAACGTGGACATCGCGGTCCAGCCGGGCGAAGTTGTCGGCCTCGTCGGCGAATCCGGTTGCGGGAAGTCGACACTGGGACGCCTCGCAGCGGGCCTGCTGCCGCTATCCGCCGGCGAGCGCTGGTGGCGCGGCAAGCCGCTCGGCGGATTGTCGGCGCCGGAAGCACGCCGGCAGCAACTGAAGCTGCAGATGATTTTCCAGGATCCGTACGCGTCGCTCAATCCGCGAATGCGCGTCGTCGACATCGTCGGCGAGGCGCCGGTCGCGCACCGGCTGATCGGCGCGCGGCAGCGGACCGAGTACGTCGGCACGATGCTGAATCGCGTCGGACTCGATCCGACGCTGATGCGCGGATTCCCACACCAGTTTTCGGGCGGTCAGCGGGCGCGCATCGGCATCGCCCGTGCGCTGGCGGTCGCGCCCGAGTTCCTGGTCTGCGACGAGTCGGTTGCCGCGCTCGACGTGTCGATCCAGGCGCAGGTGCTGAACCTGTTCATGGATCTCAAGGCGGCGTTCAACCTGACCTACCTCTTCATCAGCCACGACCTCGGCGTCGTGCGGTTCCTTTCGGATCGGGTCGTCGTCATGTACCTTGGGAGGGTAGTCGAGAGCGCCGCCACGGCCGATCTCTTCACGGCACCCCGGCATCCGTACACGCAGGCGCTTCTCGCCGAAATGGGGCGCATCGAACCGAAAAAGCGGACATTTGTTCCTGTGCGGGGTGAGATACCTTCGCCGCTGGATCCGCCGTCCGGCTGCCATTTTCATCCGCGCTGTCCGTACGCGATGCAGCGCTGCCGCGAAAGCAAGCCGCCGCTGTTCGATGTCGGTGCCGGACACGCCAGCGCGTGCTGGCTGTCGGCGCCTTCGGAACCGGTGACGGTCTGAATCATCGCCCAGGAGCACCTCGCGTTGACCCCCTGCGCTGCGGCGCGGTAAAATCGTTCGTTTTTGGTAGGCGCTTTCGGATCGCAGGAGCGGGTGGCGCGGGAGCGGAAACGGGACGAATCTGCGGGCGTGACGCCACTTGCCCCTTCGCATCGAATGGACATGCGCCATAAGCTCGTCGCCGGCAACTGGAAGATGAACGGCGGGCTCGCCGCGAACGCGCGCTTGCTTGCACGTCTTTCATCCGAATGGACCGAAAGGGAGGCGCGGACGCTGACTGTGTGTGTGCCGGCGCCGTACCTCGCGCAGACGCAGGCGGCGCTGACGGGAGGCTCGGTGTGCTGGGGTGCGCAGGACGTCAGCGAGCACGCCTCGGGCGCGTATACCGGTGAAGTGTCGGCCGGGATGGTGGCGGAGTTCGGGTGCCGCTACGCGATCGTTGGCCATTCGGAGCGCCGGCAGCTGCATGGCGAGACCGACGCCGTGGTTTGCGGCAAGGCGCGGGCGGCGTTGGCAGCCGGGCTTACGCCGATAGCGTGCCTCGGCGAAACGCTCGCGGAGCGCGAGCGGAACGAAACTGACGCGGTCGTTGGAGGTCAGATCGGTGCGCTGATTGCCGCACTCGGCGCCGATGTTGCGCGGATTGTCGTTGCGTACGAGCCGATTTGGGCGATCGGCACCGGTCGAACGGCGTCGCCCGAACAGGCGCAGGCGGTGCACGCCGCATTGCGCCGGCGGCTGGTGGAGGCGGGCGCCGCAGAGGTGAGCGTCCTGTACGGCGGAAGCGTCAAGGCGGCGAACGCCGCGGCGCTGTTCGCGATGCCGGACATCGACGGCGCGCTGGTGGGTGGAGCGTCGCTCGATGCCAATGAATTTTTGATGATCGGACGTGCCTAATTCGTTGCGCGCCGATGGAGAGACAGAGGAATGAACCTGGTTGAATCGACGGTCCTGGTGTTGCATGTGCTCGCGGCCATTTCCGTGTGCGGCTTCGTCCTGCTTCAGCACGGCAAGGGCGCGGACATGGGTGCGGCGTTTGGCAGCGGCTCGTCGGGCAGCCTGTTCGGGGCTGCGGGCTCGGCCAACTTCCTGTCCCGGACGACCGCCGTACTCGCAACGTTGTTCTTCCTCACGAGCGTCGCATTGACGTACCTGGGATCGCAACACGGAGTGCCGCAGGGAGTCATGGACAAAGGTGTCATGGAGCGCGCGCTGCCGGCGAAACCTTCGGACGTGCCGCAACCGGTCACTGACGGCGGGTCCGCTCCGACGCCGCCTCCGGCGTCGACCGGCGCGCCGGCCGATGTGCCGAAATCGAACGAAGTCCCGAAGTGATCCCAGCCGACGTGGTGAAATTGGTAGACACGCTGTCTTGAGGGGGCAGTGGCGAAAGCCGTGGGAGTTCGAGTCTCCCCGTCGGCACCAGCGCTTAAGTGAAATGCCGGCAACCGCCGGTGGAGTCGCAATCGATACAGAAGCACAGGACACTGCCCAACACGGGATGCCGCTTCCGCTGATCACATGCTCGAACAATACTTCCCCATCCTCCTGTTCATCCTGTTCGGCCTCGGTCTGGGCGCGTTTCTGCTCGGCCTGGGCCGCGTCGTGTCGCCGAACAAGCCTGACGCGGAAAAGCTGTCTCCGTACGAATGCGGATTCGAGGCGTTCGAGGATGCGCGCATGAAGTTCGACGTCCGCTATTACCTGGTCGCGATCCTGTTCATTCTCTTCGACCTCGAGATCGCGTTCCTGTTTCCGTGGGCGGTCGTGCTGCCCGACATCGGTTTCTTCGGCTTCGCGGCGATGATGATTTTCCTGTTGATCCTCATCGTCGGTTTTGTCTACGAGTGGAAGAAAGGCGCGTTGGAGTGGGAATGAGCGCAGCGCGCGAGGCGGTACGCCGAGCGAAGGCCCGCAGGGCGCGACGCTGCGCGAGTTCCGCGAGGCCGGCGCGCGGACGTCGGGCATCGCATGCGCATTGCAGTGAGGCCGAGGGAATGAGTGTGAGATACCGTCATGGCCATTGAAGGCGTGCTCGAAAAAGGGTTCGTGACGACGTCGCTCGACAGCGTCATCAACTGGGCGCGCAACGGCTCGATGTGGCCGATGACGTTCGGCCTTGCCTGTTGCGCGGTCGAAATGATGCATGCGGGCGCAGCGCGCTACGATCTCGATCGCTTCGGGGTCGTGTTTCGCCCGAGCCCGCGCCAATCGGACGTGATGATCGTCGCCGGGACGCTGTGCAACAAGATGGCGCCGGCATTGCGCAAGGTCTACGACCAGATGGCGGAGCCGCGCTGGGTGATCTCGATGGGGTCGTGCGCGAACGGCGGCGGCTATTACCACTATTCGTACTCGGTCGTCCGTGGATGTGACCGGATCGTTCCCGTCGACATCTACGTCCCGGGCTGTCCGCCGACGTCCGAGGCGTTGCTCTACGGCATCATCCAGCTCCAGAACAAGATCTGGCGCACGAACACGATCGCCCGCTGATGGCCCGCGATACGGAAACACTCGCCGCGGCGCTTGCGGCCGCGCTTGCGGGCGATCTGAAAAGCACGACGACGGCACTCGGCGAAGTGACGATCGTCGTCGCCGCGGACCGCCATCTCGACGTCATGCGCAAGCTGCGCGATCGTCCAGAACTGCGATTCGAGATGCTGATCGACCTCTGCGGAGTCGACTATTCGCACTATGGCGGGGGTCCGCGCGACGGGCCGCGGTTCGCCGTCGTATGCCACCTGCTCTCGCTATCGAACAACTGGCGGCTCCGTGTACGCACGTTTGCGCCTGACGACGAATTCCCCGTCGTGCCCAGCCTTGTCGACGTCTGGCCCGCCGCCAACTGGTTCGAGCGCGAAGCGTTCGACCTCTACGGCATCATGTTTCCGGGCCATCCCGATCTGCGCCGGCTGCTGACGGACTACGGCTTCGTCGGGCATCCGTTCCGCAAGGATTTCCCGCTGTCGGGCTACGTCGAGATGCGCTACGACCCCGAGCAGGGGCGGGTCATCTACCAGCCGGTGACGATCGAGCCGAGGGAAGTCACCCCGCGCATCATCCGCGAAGAGAACTACGCCGAAAACGAATAAGCGTGGCGGAAATCCGCAATTACACGATGAACTTTGGGCCGCAGCATCCCGCGGCCCACGGCGTGCTGCGCCTCGTGCTCGAGCTCGACGGCGAAGTGATCGAGCGCGCCGATCCGCATATCGGCCTGCTGCACCGCGCGACCGAGAAGCTGGCCGAGCACAAGACGTGGATCCAGTCGCTGCCCTACATGGACCGGCTGGACTACGTGTCGATGATGTGCAACGAGCACGCGTACTGCCTCGCGATCGAGCGCCTGCTCGGTATCGACGTGCCGGTGCGTGCGCTCTACATCCGCACGATGTTCGACGAGATCACCCGCATCATGAATCACCTGATGTGGCTAGGCGCGCACTCGCTCGACGTCGGCGGCATGACGACGTTCCTGTACTGTTTCCGCGAGCGGGAGGATCTGTTCGACATGTACGAAGCCGTGTCCGGCGCGCGGATGCACGCCGCGTACTACCGCCCGGGCGGCGTGTACCGCGACCTGCCGGACCGGATGCCGCAATACGCCGCGATGAAGACGCGCAACGCGCGCGCGATGAAGACGATGAACGAGAACCGGCAAGGCTCGCTCCTCGACTTCATCGACGACTTTACGCGCCGGTTTCCGGGCTACGTCGACGATTACGAAACACTGCTGACCGAGAACCGCATCTGGAAGCAGCGCACGGTCGGCATCGGCGTCGTGACTGCCGAGCGCGCTCAGGCACTGGGCTTCACCGGTGCGATGCTCCGCGGCTCCGGTGTGCCCTGGGACCTGCGGCGCAAGCAGCCCTACGCGATGTACGATCGCATGGAGTTCGACATTCCGGTGGGCATCAACGGCGATTGCTACGATCGCTATCTGGTGCGCGTCGAGGAGATGCGGCAGTCGAACCGGATCGTCAAGCAGTGCATCGCCTGGCTGCGCGAGAATCCCGGTCCGGTGATCACCGGCAATCACAAGATCGCGCCGCCATCGCGCGAGGCGATGAAGGAGAACATGGAAGAGCTCATTCACCATTTCAAGCTCTTCACCGAGGGCATCCACGTGCCGGCGGGCGAGGTCTACGCGGCGATCGAGCACCCGAAGGGCGAGTTCGGCGTGTACGCGATCTCCGATGGCGCCAACAAGCCCTATCGGATCAAGCTGCGGCCGCCCGATTTCGTGCATCTCGCGGCACTCGATGAAATGTCGCGCGGGCACATGATCGCCGATGTGGTGGCGATCATCGGCACGCAGGACATCGTGTTCGGATCCATCGACCGGTAATGCTCAGCGCCGACTCCCTGAAGAAGATCGACCGCGAGGTCGCCAAGTATCCGCCCGACCAGAAGCGGTCGGCAGTCATGTCGGCGCTCGCGATCGCGCAGGACGAGCATGGCTGGCTGCCCGCGGACGCCATGGACGACGTCGCGCGGCATCTCGGCATGCCGGCGGTGGCCGTCTACGAAGTCGCCACGTTCTACGCGATGTACAACCTGAAACCGACCGGGCGCTTCAAGCTGACGATCTGCACGAACTTGCCGTGTGCGCTGCAGGGCGCATCGGCCGCCGCGCAGCACCTCAAGAAGAAGCTGGGCATCGATTTCGGTGAGACCACGGGCGACGGGAAGTTCACGCTGAAGGAAGGCGAATGCATGGGTGCGTGCGGGGACGCGCCCGTCCTGCTCGTCAACAACAAGCGGATGGCGAGTTTCATGGAGCCTTCGCGACTCGACGCGCTGCTCGACGAATTGTCCCGTGCCGCCGATCGCGGCGAAGGCGCCGTGGCGAAATGAACGCGCCCTCCGAATTTCTCGATTACGGACCGGAAGCCGTGCTGCTCGCCGGGCTGACGGGCCGTAACTGGCGCCTGGCCGACTACGTCCAGCGTGGTGGCTACGATGCGCTCAGAAAGATCCTTGCGGAGAAGATTCCGCCGGAGCAGGTGGTCGCTGAAGTGAAGAAGTCGGCGCTGCGCGGGCGCGGAGGCGCCGGTTTTCCGACCGGGCTCAAGTGGAGCTTCATGCCGAAGCAGTTCACCGGCGAGAAGTATCTCGTCTGCAATTCCGACGAGGGCGAGCCGGGAACGTTCAAGGATCGCGACATCATGCGGTACAACCCGCATTCGCTGTTCGAAGGCATGGCGATCGCGGCTTACGCAATGGGCTGTGCGCGCGGGTACAACTACGTTCACGGTGAGATCTGGGACACGTACGAGCGCTGCGAGGAGGCGATCGAGGAGGCCTACGCGGCGGGGCTGCTCGGGCACGACATCCTGGGAAGCGGCTGGAGCTTCCATCTCTACAACTGCCACGGCTACGGCGCCTACATCTGTGGCGAAGAAACGGCGCTGCTGGAGTCGCTCGAGGGCAAGAAGGGACTGCCGCGCTTCAAGCCGCCGTTCCCCGCGAGCTTCGGTCTGTATGGCAAGCCGACGACGATCAACAACACGGAAACGTTTGCCGCGGTTCCGTGGATCATTCGCAACGGCGGCGAGTGGTTCGCCAATCTGGGGTTGCCGAACAACGGGGGCACGAAGATCTTTTCGGTGTCGGGCGATGTCGAACGTCCCGGCAATTTCGAGATCCGGCTCGGCACGCCGTTCACGGCCCTCCTCGAGCTGGCGGGCGGCGTGCGCGGCGGACGCGGGCTCAAGGCCGTGATTCCGGGCGGATCGTCGGCACCCGTTCTTCCTGGTGAAATGATGCGGGGCCTGACGATGGACTACGACGCGATCGCCAAGGCCGGGTCGATGCTCGGATCGGGCGCCGTCATCGTGCTCGACGACACGCGCTGCATGGTCAAGAGCCTGCTGCGACTGTCGTATTTCTATTTCGAGGAGTCGTGCGGCCAATGTACGCCGTGCCGCGAAGGCACCGGCTGGCTCTGGCGGATGGTCGATCGAATCGAGCATGGCACCGGGCGACCGGAAGATCTCGACGTCCTGACGTCCGTTGCCGACAACATCCAGGGTCGCACGATTTGCGCGCTGGGTGATGCGGCGGCGTTGCCGGTGAAGAGCTTCATCAAACATTTCCGCGCCGAGTTCGAGCATCACATTCAACACAAGCGGTGCCTGGTGCCGGAGTACGTATGAGCGCGGGCAAGGAGGCCGAAGCGTGACGGCGCCGGTCAACCTCGAAATCGACGGCCGGGCGGTGCAGGTACCGCACGGCAGCACGGTGATGGATGCGGCGAACAAGCTCGGCATCTACGTTCCGCATTTCTGCTATCACAAGAAGCTGTCGATCGCCGCGAACTGCCGGATGTGCCTGGTGCAGGTCGAAAAGGCGCCGAAGCCGCTGCCGGCTTGCGCGACGCCGGTGACCGAAGGCATGAAGGCGTGGTCGCATTCGGACCAGGCGATCAAGGCGCAGCAAGGGGTGATGGAATTCCTGCTGATCAATCATCCGCTCGATTGCCCGATCTGCGATCAGGGTGGCGAATGCCAACTGCAGGACCTCGCCGTCGGCTACGGCGGCTCGGCGTCGCGCTATCGCGAGAAGAAGCGCGTTGTCTTCCACAAGAACATGGGTCCGCTGATCTCGGCGGAGGAGATGACGCGCTGCATTCATTGCACCCGCTGCATCCGCTTCGGCCAGGAGATCGGCGGCATCATGGAGCTCGGCATGTCCGGCCGCAGTGAGCACGTGGAGATCGAGGCGTTCGTCGGTCGCACAGTCGATTCCGAGCTCTCGGGAAACATGATCGACGTCTGTCCGGTTGGCGCGCTGACGTCGAAGCCGTTCCGCTACGCCGCACGAACGTGGGAATTGTCCCGGCGCAAGAGCGTGTCGCCGCACGACGGGCACGGCAGCAATCTCGTCGTGCAGGTCAAGGACAATCGCGTCATGCGCGTGCTGCCGCTCGAAAACGACGCGGTGAACGAATGCTGGATTTCGGACAAGGATCGCTTCTCGTACGAGGCGCTGAACAGCGGCGAGCGATTGACCGCGCCGATGATCAAGCAGGGCGGCGAATGGAAGACCGTGGACTGGCCGGAGGCGCTCGAGCATGCGGCGAACGGTCTCGCGGAGGTCGCCGCGAAACACGGTCCCGCCGCGCTTGGCGCGCTGGTGTCGCCGCACTCGACGCTCGAGGAGATGGCGCTTGCGGCGCGGCTGATGCGCGGCCTCGGCAGCGACAACATCGACTTCCGGCTGCGACAGACCGATTTTCGCGGCGACGCCCTGCGCGAAGGAATTCCTTACCTCGGCATGCCGATCGCGGATATCGCGACTCTCGACCGCGTGCTGGTGGTCGGCAGCTTCCTGCGCAAGGATCAGCCGCTGCTTGCGCATCGACTGCGGCAGGCCGCGAGGAAAGGTGCCCAGATCGCGTCGCTCCACTCGGTCGACGACGACTGGCTGATTCCTCTCGCACATCGCGCGATCGTAATGCCGTCGCTGTTGCCGAAGATGCTCGCGCAGATCGTCGTTGCGGCCGCGCAGGGTGCGGGCAAGGAACCGCCGGCAACGCTGAAGGGCATCGAGCCCGTAGCGGCCGCGGACGTGATCGCCGCGAGCCTGCTATCCGGCGAGCGGCGCGCGATCCTGCTTGGCAACTACGCTATCCAGCATTCGGAGGCTTCGCAGATCGCCGCGCTCGCGCATGTACTCGCGTCGATCACCGGCGCGACGCTCGGCGTCTGCACGGAGGCGGCCAACACGGTCGGCGGCTACGTCGCGTGCGCGCTGCCCCGGAGCGGGGGCCAGAATGCGCAGTCGATGCTGGGTGGCAACGGCGCCGAACCGTCGCGCGGGTATGTCGTGCTGCATGCCGAACCCGAGTTCGATTGCGCCAATCCGGCGGCGGCGCGCGCCGCGCTCGAGAAAGCCGACCTCGTGGTCGTGCTGAGCGCGTTTCGAACCGCAACGCGATATGCCGACGTGCTGCTGCCGATTGCACCGTTCACGGAAACCTCGGGAACGTTCATCAATTGCGAGGGGCGAACGCAGCGCTTCCACGGCGTGGTGCAGCCTGCCGGTGGCGCGCGGCCCGGATGGAAGGTCCTGCGCGTGCTCGGCACGATGCTGAAGCTGCCCGGATTCGATTTCGATACGTCGGAGCAGATTCGCGACGCGGCGCTCGCCGACGCGGGCGATTGGAACGGCCGGCTCTCGAACGCGACGCGCGCCGAGATCGTGACTCCGGCGAACGCATCGTCGGGCGCCGAACGCGTCGCGGACATTCCGATCTATTTCGCGGATCCGCTGGTTCGCCGCGCCGAATCGCTGCAGGCCACGGCCGACTCGAAACCGCCCAAGGCGCGCCTTTGTCAGACATTCCTCGATCAACTGGGCATCGAGGAAGGCGCGCAAATCAAGATCCGGCAAGGGCGCGGCGAGGCGGTGCTTGCGACGCAGCTCGATGCCGGCGTGCCGCCGGGCGTCGTCCGGATCGCGGCCGCACATCCGTCGACTTGCGGGCTCGAAGGCCTGTCCGGCCCGATCGTGGTGGAGCGCGCATGAGCGCCGCGGTGGCCGACGCATGAGCGAACTCCTGCTTCCGATGCAGGACGCAATGGGCGCGTGGTGGACGCCCGTCTGGACGCTGGTCAAGGTCATCGTGATCGCCGTGCCGCTGATCCTGTGCGTGGCGTACCTGACGTACGCCGAGCGCAAGGTGATCGGATGGATGCAGGTGCGCATCGGCCCCAATCGCGTCGGTCCGTTCGGCTTGCTGCAGCCGTTCGCCGACGTGCTGAAAATGCTGTTCAAGGAAATCGTCGTGCCGTCCGGCGCGAGCCGGGCGTTGTTCTTCCTCGCGCCGATGCTCTCGCTCGCGCCGGCTCTCGCCGCATGGGCGGTGATCCCGTTTACCGATACGCTGGTGCTGTCCGACATCAACGCCGGGCTGCTGTACATCCTCGCGATGAGCTCGCTGGGCGTCTACGGCATCATCCTTGCTGGCTGGGCATCGAACTCCAAGTACGCATTTCTCGGCGCGCTGCGGTCGGCGGCACAGATCGTATCGTATGAAATCGCGATGGGCTTCGCGCTGGTCGGTGTGCTGATGGCGGCCAACAGCCTGAACCTCGGCGACATCGTCCGCGGGCAGGAGGGCGGGGCGGCGTACTGGTACATCTGGCCGCTGTTTCCGCTGTGCGTCGTCTATCTCGTTTCCGGAATCGCCGAAACCAATCGCCATCCGTTCGACATGGCGGAAGGCGAGTCGGAGATCGTCGCCGGATTCCACGTCGAGTATTCGGGAATCACGTTCGCGCTGTTCTTCCTCGCCGAATACATGAACATGATCATGATCGCGGCGCTGACGTCGATCATGTTTCTCGGCGGCTGGCTGTCACCGTTTCCGATCCTGAACGACGTCGAGGTTCTGGGCGCGCACCCGTTCGGCGACGGCATGGTCTGGCTCGCCCTCAAGGTGTCGTTCGTGCTGCTGATTTTCCTGTGGATTCGCGCGACATTCCCGCGCTATCGGTATGACCAGGTCATGCGGCTCGGCTGGAAAGTGTTCATCCCGGTGACGCTCGTGTGGATCGTGTTCCTGGGTGCGATGATGCAGACGCCCTACGCCGGCATGTTCCACTAGCCTCCGATGAGCGTCATGCGCCGCATTCGCGAATTCTTCGGCACCTGGCTGCTGCTGGAGCTCCTGAAAGGGCTCGCACTCACGGGCCGTCACATGTTCCAGCGCAAGGTGACGGTGCAATTCCCCGAGGAAAAGACGCCGATGAGCCCGCGCTTTCGCGGGCTGCACGCGCTGCGCCGCTACCCGAACGGTGAGGAGCGCTGTATCGCGTGCAAGCTGTGCGAGGCCGTGTGCCCGGCAATCGCGATCACGATCGAATCGGAGCAGCGTGCCGACGGGACGCGCCGCACGACACGCTACGACATCGACCTCACCAAATGCATCTTTTGCGGTTTCTGCGAGGAGAGCTGCCCGGTCGATTCGATCGTCGAGACACGGATTCTCGAATATCACGGTGAGCGGCGCGGGGATCTCTACTACACCAAGGAAATGCTGCTGGCCGTCGGCGATCGCTACGAGGCGCAGATCGCAGCCGATCGCGCCGAGGACGCAAAGTACCGATGAGACCCGAAGGGCCGTCCCAAGGGTCGAATTCCGCCCCCGCGGGGGGCAGCGCAGCGGCGAAGCCGCAAGCGTGGGGGGATCATCCAGCTGCGGCGGGCGAGGTGAAACCGAGCCGACGCCCGAAGGGCGCGGCGCCGTGCGAACCGGAGAGGCCGACGCGGACTGGTTCCGGGCCGGCAGGCAAGCGCAATGAGGCCGATCGATGACGCTGCCGACGTTCACCTTCTATGCGTTCGCGGCGATCCTGATCTTCGCCGCATTGCGCGTGATCACGACGCGCAATCCCGTGCATGCGGCGCTGTGGCTCGTCCTGTCGTTCTTCACGGCGGCCGGCATTTGGCTGCTGTTGCAGGCGGAGTTTCTGGCGATCGCGCTCGTGCTGGTCTACGTCGGCGCGGTCATGGTGTTGTTTCTGTTCGTCGTCATGATGCTCGATGTCAATTTCGACAGCTTGCGGCAGCATTTCCGCAGCTATCTGCCGATCGGCGCCACGGTCGGGGCGCTGGTCCTGTTCGAAATGTCGCTCGTGATCGTCGACAGCTCGATTGGCCGCACGACGATCGCACCGCAAGCGCCTACGGGCAGCAATACGCGCGCACTGGGGCAGCTGCTCTACGTCGACTACGTCTATCCATTCGAAATTGCGGCGGTCGTGCTGCTGGTGGCGATTGTCGCCGCGATCGCGTTGACGCATCGCGAGCGCAAGGAACGGAAGCACCAGGACCCCGGGCTGCAGGTGAAGGTCAGGCGCGGGGATCGGGTGCGGCTCATCAATCTGCCGTCGGAGAAACCGCCGGGCTGAACCGGTCGCAGCGTGGAGGACGGAGGCGGTCTCGCAAGAAGGCAACCGTCCCGCACATCCTGAGGGGAGCAACAACGTGTCATTGCTGAGCGCGCCGACGCTGGCGCATTACCTCGTGCTGGGAGCGGTTCTGTTCGCGATCAGCATGGCGGGCATCTTTCTGAATCGCCGCAACGTGATCATCATGCTGATGGCGATCGAGCTGATGCTTCTCGCCGTCAACCTGAACTTCATCGCGTTTTCGCGCTACCTGGGCGACATGGCGGGACAGGTGTTCGTGTTCTTCATCCTGACGGTCGCCGCCGCCGAATCGGCGATCGGACTCGCGATCCTCGTGCTGCTGTTCCGCAGCACGGGCTCGATCGACGTCGAAGCGCAGGGAAGGCTGCGCGGATGAGCGCGGCGGGCGAGGCGAAGCCGAGCCGAGGCCCGAAGGGCGCGACGCCGCGCGACTCCGGGAGGCCGACGCGCGGGGTGTGCACGGTCGGTTGGCCCAAGGAGGCCGAGGGATGAGCGCGGCGGGCGTTGCAGGAAGCACCGTCGCAGCGAGGCGGGCGAGTGGCTAAGGGGCTTACGCCGTGAACGTGCGCGCGCTCTACCTGCTGGTGCCGCTGGCGCCGCTGGCCGCATCGATCGTCGTCGGCCTGTGGGGCCCGAAGCTCGGACGCCGCGTCTCGCATTGGCTCTGCATCCTGGGCGTTGCCGCATCGCTGCTCGCGTCGATCGTCATCGCCCGCGGCGTGCAGGCCGGCCACGTCTTCAACGGCGACGTCTACGCGTGGCTCGTCTCCGGCGAGTTCAAACTCGCAATCGGCTTCCTGATCGACCCGCTGACGGTGACGATGCTGCTCGTCGTTTCGTTCGTGTCCTTGATGGTGCACATCTACACGATCGGCTACATGGCCGACGATCCGGGCTATACGCGCTTCTTCTCGTATATCTCGCTCTTCACGTTCTCGATGCTGATGCTCGTGATGAGCAACAACTTCCTGCAGCTCTTTTTCGGATGGGAAGCGGTCGGGCTCGTGTCGTACCTGCTGATCGGATTCTGGTACGAGCGGCCGACGGCGAATTACGCGAGTCTGAAGGCGTTTCTCGCGAACCGCGTCGGCGACTTCGGGTTTGTCCTCGGACTCGGATTGGTGCTCGCGTATTTCGGCACGCTCGACTATGCGCCGGTGTTCGCGAAGGCCGAATCGATGGCCGGGACCACGCTGATCCCGTGGAGCGGCGGGCAATGGTCGCTGATGACTGCGATCTGCATCTGCCTGTTCATCGGCGCAATGGGCAAGAGCGCGCAGGTGCCGCTGCACGTGTGGCTCCCGGATTCGATGGAAGGCCCGACGCCGATCTCCGCGCTGATCCACGCGGCGACGATGGTGACGGCCGGAATCTTCATGGTCGCGCGGATGAGCCCGCTGTTCGAATGGTCGGAAACCGCGCTGTCGTTCGTGACGATCATCGGCGCCACCACGGCGCTGTTCATGGCCTTCCTGGGCATCGTGCAGAACGACATCAAGCGCGTTGTCGCCTATTCGACGCTGTCCCAGCTCGGGTACATGACCGTGGCGCTCGGCGTGTCGGCGTACTCGGCGGCGATCTTCCACCTGATGACGCACGCGTTCTTCAAGGCGCTGCTGTTCCTCGCCGCCGGCTCGGTGATCATCGCGCTCCATCACGAGCAGGACCTGCGGCGAATGGGTGGTTTGCGGAAGTACATGCCGGTCACCTACATCACGGCGGTCGTCGGATCGCTTGCGCTCGCGGGAATTCCGCCATTTGCGGGCTTCTTTTCGAAGGACGCGATCATCGAGGCCGTGCAGCTTTCGCATGTCGGTGGTCATGGCTATGCCTATTTCGCCGTGATGGCGGGCGTCTTCGTCACGGCGTTCTATTCGTTCCGGATGCTGTTTCTCGCATTCCATGGCCCGGAACGATTCAATTCACGCGATGCTTCGCGTCCGGAGCAGGCCGAAAATGACGAGCATGCGCACGACGCCTCGTCGGCGGCGGGCGGTGAGCCGGATGCGCACGCCCACGAAAGCGCGCCTCCTCGCGAATCGCCGTTGGTCGTCACGGTGCCGCTGATCCTGCTCGCGCTGCCGTCGATCTATGCCGGCTGGACCTACGTCGAGCCGATGCTATTCGGCAACTGGTTCGGCGATTCGATTTTCGTGCGTGAGCCGCACGCTGTGCTCGCCGAATTGAAAGGCGAATGGCACGGCGTGGTCCCGTTCATCCTGCATGGATTGACGTCCGCGCCGTTCTGGCTGGCGATCGCGGGCATCGCGACGGCGATTTACCTGTACCTGATCAATCCGATGATGCCTGCGCGAATCGCCGCGCGCTTCGGCGCGATCTACACGCTGCTCGACAACAAGTACTACTTCGACCGCTTCAACGACTGGTTCTTCGCGGGCGGTGCACGCGCCCTGGGCCGCTTTGCGTCGACCGTCGGCGACCGCACGATCATCGACGGCTGGATGGTCAACGGCTCGGCGCGTCTCATCGGTTTCATTTCCCGGGAATTCCGGCGCATCCAGTCGGGATACGTCTACCACTATGCGTTCATGATGATCGTCGGCGTGTTCGGACTCCTGTACTGGTGGGGCGTCCGGTGAGACCCACAGGGGGGGACATTTGACGACGCCGTACCTGTCGCTTGCGATCTGGGTGCCGATCGTCGCGGGTCTGGCGGTGCTCGGCATGGGTCGCGACCGCGACGCCGGGTTCGCGCGCTGGATCGCGCTGTTCGGCGCGACCGCCGGATTTCTCGTCACGATCCCGCTGTACGCACATTTCGACACAACGACATCGGCGATGCAGTTCGTCGAGTACGCCGAGTGGATACCGCGCTTCGACATCCACTACCACCTCGGCGTCGACGGGATTTCGGTGCTGTTCATTCTGCTTAACAGCTTCATCACCGTGCTCGTCGTCTGGGCCGGATGGGAAGTGATCACGACGCGCGTCGCGCAATACATGGCGGCGTTCCTGATCATGTCGGGCCTGATGAACGCCGTGTTCTGCGCGCTTGACGGAATTCTCTTCTACCTCGTTTTCGAGGCGATGCTGATCCCGATGTACCTGATCATCGGCGTCTGGGGCGGGCCGAACCGGGTCTACGCGGCCGTCAAGTTCTTCCTCTACACGCTGCTGGGCTCGCTGTTGATGCTGGTCGCGCTCATCTACCTCTACAGCGTGTCCGAGAGCTTCGAGATTCTCGAGTGGTACAAGGTGCCGCTCGAGATGAGCACCCAGATCTTTCTGTTCATCGCGTTCTTTCTCGCATTTTCGGTCAAGGTGCCGATGTGGCCGGTGCACACCTGGCTGCCCGACGCCCACGTCGAGGCGCCGACCGGCGGCTCCGTCGTTCTCGCCGCAATCACGCTGAAGATCGGCGCGTACGGGTTCGTCCGCTTCATCCTGCCGATCGTGCCCGACGCCTCGCGCTACCTGTCGGGCTTCGTCATCACGCTGTCGCTGATCGCGGTCATCTACATCGGCTTCGTCGCACTCGTCCAGGCCGACATGAAGAAGCTGATCGCATATTCATCGATTTCGCACATGGGATTCGTTACGCTCGGCTTCTTCCTTTTCAGCCAGCTGGGTGTCGAAGGTGCGCTGGCGCAAATGCTGTCGCACGGCTTCGTCTCCGCCGCCATGTTCCTGTGCGTGGGCGTCATGTACGACCGGATGCACTCGCGGCAGATCGCGGATTACGGCGGCGTCGTCAACACGATGCCGAAGTTTGCCGCATTCATGATGCTCTTCGCCATGGCCAATGCGGGCTTGCCCGGAACGTCCGGATTCGTCGGTGAATTCCTGGTGATCCTCGCCGCCGTCAAGGTGAGTTTCTGGCTGGGGTTCGCGGCGGCGATCACGCTGATCCTCGGCGCCGCCTACACGCTCTGGATGTACAAGCGCGTGATTTTCGGCGCGATCGCGAACGCAAGCGTCGCGAAGCTGACGGACATCGGGAGCCGCGAGTTCTGGCTGCTCGGGGCCGTAGCGGCCGCAGTGCTCGCGATGGGCTTGTGGCCGAGGCCGTTCATCGACGTGATGCACGTATCGGTCACCGACCTGCTGCGAACCGTCGCCCAGTCGAAACTCTGATGCTCGCTCAATTGCACCTGTGGGCCGCACTGCCCGAGATCGTGATCCTCGCGGCCGCGTCGCTGATCCTGCTGATCGACCTGTTCGTGCCGGACGACCGGCGGCACATCACCTACTGGCTGACGCAACTGACGCTGCTCGTTGCCACCTGCGTGACGCTCACGACGCTGCGCCTGGACGCGATCAAGGGTTACAACGGCATGATCATCGACGACATGCTCGCCGACTTCCTGCGCATCGCGTGCTTCATTTCCGTGTCGCTGATGCTGTTCTATTCGCGCAGCTACCTGACGGCGCGCGGACTGTTCCGCGGCGACGTGTTCGTCCTGACGCTCTTCGCGCTGCTCGGCATGCAGGTGATGATCACCGGCGACAACTTTCTCACCCTTTATCTCGGTCTCGAGCTGATGTCGCTGTCGCTCTATGCGCTGGTCGCATCGCCGCGCGATCATCCGCGCTCCGCCGAGGCCGCGATGAAGTACTTCGTGCTGGGCGCACTGGCGTCGGGAATGCTGCTCTACGGCCTGTCGATGATCTACGGCGCGACCGGATCGCTCGACCTCGATTCCGTCGCCCGCGCGATCTACGGGCGGCACGGCAGCAGCACGCTGCTCCGGTTCGGACTGGTGTTCGTCGTGTCCGGTCTCGCGTTCAAGCTCGCCGTCGTTCCGTACCACATGTGGGTGCCCGACGTGTACGACGGCGCGCCGACGGCCATCACGCTGCTGATCGGCACGGCGCCGAAGATCGCGGCGTTCGCGATGACGCTGCGGATCCTCTCGGGCGCGCTGCAGGGGTCTGCGCTCGACTGGCAGGGCATGCTGATCGTGCTGTGCGTCCTGACGATGATCGTGGGCAACCTGATCGCGATCGCGCAGACGAACATCAAGCGGATGCTGGCGTATTCGACGATCGCCAACATGGGCTACATGCTGCTGGGCTTCCTGACCGCGAACCGGTATGGATTCTCGGCCGCAATGTTCTACACGATCTCGTATGCACTGACGAGCCTCGCCTCGTTCGGCGTCCTGCTGCTGCTGTCGCGCGAGGGATTCGAAAGCGACCAGCTCGACGATTTCAAGGGCCTGAACCAGCGCTCGTCGTGGTGGGCCTTCATCATGCTGCTCGTGATGTTCTCGCTCGCCGGACTGCCGCCGACGATCGGGTTCTATGCGAAGTTCATGGTCATCGAGGCGGCGGTCAATGAAGGCTTCGTCTGGCTGGCCGTCATCGCGGTCATGACGTCGCTGATCGGTGCGTTCTACTACCTGCGCATCGTCAAGCTGATGTATTTCGACGATCCCGTCGAGACGATGCCGATCGTCGTGCGCGGCGACACGTGGCTCGCGCTATCGGCGAACGGCCTGCTGCTGCTGGTGCTGGGGCTTCTGCCGCAGCAGCTGATCGGCCTTTGCGCGATCGCGTTGACGCAATCGAATTTCCCCTGACGCGAGTCGGAGTCGCGATCGGGCCGCCCGCGCACAGCGTGCTAACATCGAACGATCCTGATTGCTACCCGTCCATGCGCGTCGGCCTCTTCGTCACCTGCCTTGTCGATCTGATGCGGCCGTCGATCGGATTCGCGGCAATCAAGCTGCTTGAATCCGGCGGTGCCGACGTGCACGTCCCGTTGTCGCAGACGTGCTGCGGGCAGCCGGCATACAACTCCGGCGATCGCGCCGATGCGATCGCGCTCGCGCGCAAGGTCATCGGGGAATTCGAGGACTGCGATTACCTGGTCGCGCCTTCCGGGTCGTGCAGCGGCATGATCAAAACGCACTACGGCGAGCTGTTCAGCGGAGATCCTGCGTGGTCGTCGCGCGCGGCGGCGCTGGCCGACAAGACGTACGAGCTGACCGACTTCCTGGTCAACGTGCTGAAGGTCGATCGGGTTCCCGGAGACTTCCGCGGCAGCGTGACCTACCACGATTCCTGCGCCGGACTGCGGGAGATGGGCGTCAAGTCGCAGCCGCGGATGCTGCTCGCGATGCTTCCTGGCGTGCGCCTCGCCGAGATGGCCGACTGCGAGACGTGCTGCGGCTTCGGCGGCACGTTTGCCATCAAGTTCGGCGAAATCTCCGCGCGTCTCGCCGACAACAAGTGCCAGCACGTCGTGACGAGCGGCGCCGAAGCCGTCGTGCTGGGCGATCTCGGTTGCATGCTGAATATCGAAGGCCGCCTGCGACGCCGCGGCGACGCGACGCGCGTGCTGCACATCGCGGAAGTGCTCGCCGGCAAGCCTGGGGTCAGAGACGACTTTACTGCGTGATGGATGGGCGACGGACGCAGCACACTGGAAAGTCGTCTCTGATCCCGCTGGAGCTGAGCCATGCAAGTCGCATCGATGTATTTCAAGGAGCGTGCGCACGCCAAGCTCAACGATGCGCAGCTGCAGGTGAACCTGCGCAAGTTCCAGAGCAAATTCGTCCCCGCTCGCCGCAACGCGATCGTCGAGCTCGACGACTTCGAAGGGACGCGCGACGCGGCGCGCGCGATCCGCCAGCGGGCGCTCGACGACCTCGATGTCTGGCTCACGATCTTCGACGAAAACGCGCGCGCCCGCGGCGCAACGGTTCTCTATGCGCAGACGCCGGCGGAGATCAATGCGCTGGTGCTGGAAATCGCGCGGCGCCACGGCGTGCGCAAGATCATCAAGTCGAAGTCGATGGTCTCCGAAGAATCGGCGCTCGACCACGCGATCGAAGCGGCCGGCCTGACGGTCGTGGAGACCGACCTCGGCGAGTACATCCTGCAGATCAACAACTACGAGCCGCCATCGCACATCATCGGCCCCGCACTGCACAAGTCGCGCGAAGAGGTCGCCGACCTGTTCCACCGGCATCACGGCACACCGAAGAAAGAGGGCATCGACGAGTTGTGCCTGGAGGCGCGGGAGGTGCTGCGCACGCATTACCTGACCGCGGACATGGGGATCACCGGCGGCAATTTCTTCGTCGCCGAAACCGGTTCGGTCGTCATCGTGACGAACGAGGGCAACGCGACGCTGACGACGACGCTGCCCAAGGTCCACGTCGCGATCTCGGGCATCGAGAAGATCGTGCCCACGCTGGAGGACGTCGCCACGCTGATGCGGCTGCTCCCGCGCTCGGCGACCGGCCAATCGATCTCGAACTACGTCGACATCCTCACCGGCGTGAAGGGGCCCGGCGAGTTCCATGGCGCGGAGCACATGTACTTCATCATCGTCGACAGTGGCCGCAGCGCGGTGCTCGGCAGCGACGTCAAGGAGGCGCTGCGCTGCATTCGCTGCGGCGCCTGCATGAATCATTGTCCCGTGTACCAGAACATCGGCGGCCATTCTTACGGATGGGTCTATCCGGGGCCGATCGGCGCCATCCTGACGCCGATGTACGTCGGACTCGAAAACGCGCTCGACTTGCCGCAGGCGTCGACGATGTGCAACCAGTGCGGCGTCGTGTGCCCGGTGAAGATCCCGCTGCCCGACCTGCAGCGCAAGCTGCGCGAGAAGGAGTTCGAGCGGCGTCTGCGCCCTGGCACGAGCGGTTGGGACTATGCACCTGGGCATGGTTCGCACGTCGGCCCGCGCTTTACGGTCTCGCGTCGCAGGCTCGGCATCCGGTTGCTGCGCATGCTCGCCGATCGCAACGGCATGATCCGCAAGCTGCCGCTCGGCAGCGGATGGACCGACGAGCGCGACATGCCGGCCCCTGCCGGACGCACGTTCCGCGAGCTCTACAAGGCGCGCGAAGCACGCAAGGCCGCGCAACCGCAACCGACCGGAGCGACCCCATGAGCGCCGCGCATCCGACGCTGACGACCGTTCCGCGCGTGTCGCGCCGCGGCGAGTCGCTCGGCACCGAAAACGCGTTCGTCGTGCTTGCCGAAGTCAACGCGCTGGTGCGCAACGGTCATGACATCGTCTCGTTCTGCATCGGCCAGCCCGATTTCCCGACGCCCGCGCAACATCCAGGACGCCGCGATCGCCGCCATTCGCGGCGGCAAGCACGGCTACACGCCGTCGGCGGGCATCGACGAGTTGCGTGTCGCCGCCGCGCGCGATCTGGGGACGCGACGCGGCCTCGACATCCACGCCGACGACGTCGTCGTTGCCGCAGGTGCCAAACCCTTCATCGCCTACACGATCGCGTCGGTCACCGACTACGGCGTTGGCGACGAGGTGATCTATCCGGTCCCCGGGTTTCCGATCTACGAATCGCAGATCGTCGCCAATGGCGCAGTGCCCGTCCCGATCTTCCTGCGCGAGGCCCGGAATTTCGCATTCGATCCGGCGGAGCTCGAGGCCAAGATCACGCCGAAGACGCGGCTGCTGATCCTGAATTCGCCGCAGAATCCGACGGGCGGCGTCCTGTCGGCGGAGGACCTCGACGCGATCGCCGAAGTCCTGGTGCTTCATCCGCACGTCTGGGTCTTCGCAGACGAGATTTACTCGCGGCTCATCTACGACGGCCGATTCGAGTCGCTTGCGAAGCGCGCCGGAATGCTGGAGCGGACGATCATCTGCGACGGTGCGTCGAAAACGTGGGCGATGACCGGCTGGCGCCTTGGCTATGTCGCGAACCGCGCGCTTGCGCCCGCGTTCACGCGCTGGATCACGAACACCGAATCGTGCGCATCGCAGATTTCGCAATGGGCGGCGGTCGAGGCGATCAACGGGCCGCAGGACTCCGTCACCGAGATGCACGCGCGGTTTCGCGAGCGGCGCGATCTGATCGTGCGCCTATTGAACGCCGTTCCCGGCATTACGTGCAAGAGTCCCGGCGGCGCGTTCTATGCGTGGCCGAATGTGACCGAGGCGTGCCGGCGCGTCGGTGCCGCCGATTCGGAGGCGTTTCGCAAGCGGCTGCTGCATGAAGCGGGAATCGCGGTGCTCGCCGACATCCATTTCGGCCGGCGCGTGCCAGGCGATGGCCAGCACATCCGTTTTTCCTATGCGGCGTCGACCCAGGCGATCGAAAGCGGCATCGCGCGGCTCGACGCATTCGTCCGCAAGCATCTGGCGCAGACGAACGCACGCCGTACGCCGGCCTGATCGCGTGCCGACTCGACGACAACCAGGTGTCGCGCGAAGCGGTCCTGGCGCGCGTGCGCACCGCGCTCGGCCGCCACGGACCGGACGACGACGCACGCGCGGCTGCGCATGCCTACATCGCGGGAGCGGCAGCAGGGACCGCGGCCGGCGGGGTTCGCCGATCTTGCGCAGTGGTTTCTCCGCGCGCGATCGACATGTCGAGCACCGTCGAGCGCGTGGCATCGGACGACGCCGTTCCCGCGGCAGTCGCGCGTTATCTCGCGACAATCAATCCAGGCGCGGGTGGCTTGTTGCCGACCGGCGTCTGCTGGCCGGAGTTCGCGACGCTGGACTGGACGCAGGCCGGCCTGTCGATCGAATCGCGTCCGACGGTCGGGCATGACGCGCTGGGCGTCACCGGCTGTTTCTGCGCGATCGCGGAGACCGGAACGCTCGTGTTCCTGACGGGCACGGAATCGCCATCGGCACGTTTCTGCTGCCTGAAACGCATGTTGCGATTGTTCGCGCCGACCAGATCGTGCGCGGCGATGGAGGATGCGTTCGCGTTGATCCGCGCACGCAGGGGCACGCTGCCGCGCGCGGTCAACCTGGTGTCGGGCCCGTCGCGCACCGGCGACATCGAGCAGACGATCGTGCTCGGCGCGCACGGCCCGCGCCGGCTGCATATCGTGCTGGTGGGTTGAAGCTGCCTCGCCGTCCGGTCCCGGACGCCGATATCAGTCGCCGAATTCGCGCAGGATCGTTTCCATCGCGGCGCGATCGGACAGGAACGCATCGATGCAGGTCGGATCGAAATGCTTGCCGCGTTGCGGCTGATGAACTCGATCCCTTCGTCGACCGGCCACGCGCGCTTGTAGGGACGCTCGGAGACCAGCGCGTCGAACACGTCCGCCACGGCGACGATGCGCGCGACGAGCGGAATGTCTTCGCCGTGCAGACCATTCGGATAACCCGAGCCGTCGAATTTCTCGTGATGCCCGAGCGCGATGATCGCGCCCATCGATAGATACTTCGACGGGCTGCCCTTCAGGATGTCGTAGCCCATTCGCGGGTGATCGCGCATCACCTGCGTTTCGTCGGTGGTCGAGCGGTCCTTCCTTCAGCAGCACGGAATCCGGAATGCCGATCTTGCCGATGTCGTGCATCGGCGCGGCGACCTCGAGGACGTGGACCGTCTCCGTGCCAAGCCCGAGGTGCTGTCCGATCAGCGCCGAATACTTCGCCATGCGCATCAGGTGATTGCCGGTCGTCTTGTCGCGAAACTCTCCGGCCTTCGCGAGCTTGCTGAGCGTCTCGAGCTCGCGCTCGTGAATCTCGGCGACGGACTTGTCGACCTGGTACTGCAGCACGCGCGCCTGGTCCGACAGCACGATCTTGTGGCGGCGCAGCTCGAGCAGGTTGGCGCAGCGCGCGCGCGTCTCGTGATCGTCGAGCGGCTTGATCAGGAAGTCGGTCGCGCCGGCCTCGAGCGCGTCGTAGCGGATCTTGCGATCGTCGACGACGGTGATCACCACGATCGGCACGTCGACGCAATGCGGCAGCGCGCGCAGCTGCTTGACGAGCTCGATCCCGTCGAACTCCGGGCAGCTTGTAATCGGTGAGAACGATGTCGACGCGGTTGTTGCGCGCGAACTCGAGCGCGCGGGACGGCGTGTCGAACAATTCGAGATTCAGCTTGCCGTCGATCTGGCGGACGATCTCCGCCAGCAGCAGTCGGCTCGAAAACAGGTCGTCGACGATCAGTACGGTGTTGCGCTGCGCGCGCGCGAACGCGAGTTCTGAAACGACACCTGTCGCGGCGAGGGCGGGACGTGCCTGAACGGCCGACATTGAGCTTCCTAAATTGGTGCGCCCGCGTATTCCGGACGGACGCGAGGCGGCTGCCTCCTAAAAGCAAGAAGGGTGCCGCGCCCCTTTCGGCATGTAGCTTACAACAACTGGCGGGTCAATGGGGACCCGTTGTAGGCGCGATCACCCCTGCACCGCCGGCAAGCCGTTCGGGCGCCGACGCTCGGGCACCGGATGGCCTCTTCGACGAATGCCTCCGGCGTAAGGCCGGTTGCCGCTCGGCGTCGGAATGGGCCTGTGCACGGGAGGACCCCGGCGCGAAATCCGGATGGTCGCGTCAGGTCCCGACGATGCCCGCCTCGGAAAACGATTCGGGCACATAGCCGACGGGGCCGGGCCTCGCGTAGTCGTCGATCGCCATGAAATCACCGAGGGCTCGGTCGAGCGACCGCGGTTGAAACGGACTCAACCCTTTGTTCGGAGAATTCGTCAGTTCGCCGAAATAGACGTGTCCTTCGACGTCGTACAAGTCGACGCGCACGAAGTCGACGCCGAGCGAAAGCGCCTCGGCGGCCGCGATCATCTGCGCGAGGGATCCGGGGGGCGCGATCTCCGACCCTTGCGCCGCGGCGACCGTTCCGGGGACGAGAGTCCAGTCCCGGTCGTAGAGAACTTGCGAATGCCGGCCGAATCGGTCGTGGTCGACCTGGATGATCCGCACCTTGCCGCCGAATACGAAGAGCTTGTAGTCATCCGGTAGCGTGGCCGCTTTGCCGCCGGACAGCAGCTCCTCCGCGAAGACCGCCCTTCGGATCGGCTCGTAGAACCGCTCGCGGCCGACGATCGTGAAGTCGGATTCAAGCCACTTCCTGGCCATCCTCGACACGTCCGAACATTGGAGGTCTTCCTTGTCCCGCACGATCAGGTTCCATCCGCTGCCGTGGTTTGCCTTCAGGACAAATTGCCGCGGCAGCCTTCGAAAGGGGAGAGCGTCGGCACGCGCCGACCACCAGTACAGACCGGGCAACGACAGCGAAGGCGCCGTATGCCGCACGAAATCGCGCACGCGCAACTTGTCCGCGAACAGCGTAAGAAGCGGCCGCCGATCATTCAGGATCTTGTGGAGAATCTTTTCGTTGAAGCCGACCGGGCGATCGAGATTCGGCGGCGCGCCGAACTTCCTGGCGTAAAGGCGCGAAAGGTAATCGCGATCGCTCACGAACACCATCGCGGCTTTTCGGCGGAGATCCTGCCGGGTCTCCCGCCACTTTGCTGCCAGCGACTCCGTGGGGTCCAAGGTCAAAGCGCGCCGGAATCGAACAGGACGCGGCCCCAGTAAATGAGCTGCACCGGTTCGATGGGCCGCGGTATCAGGTCTTCACGCCTGATGTACGGCCGGTAGATTTCCAGGTTGAGCTCGGAGCAGTAGTATTGCTCCGGAACATTGAACCCGATCAGACCGAGGAAGTCGTATGGTTTGCCGACGACATCGCGCGCTTTCGACACGGCCGCCTCGGACGTGCGTTCGTCCGACCAAACCGGCCTGACCAGGATCAGCCGGTGCGCCTTGGCGACGAATGCCGCAAGTGACGTCGTATGGACGCCCGGGGCCTCCGCTTCGATCACGCCGCCGTTATCGAGGTCCAGCACGGCAGCGTGGCTGAACGGCGCGTTGGTCGCCGAGGCAACGAGATTGTCGCTCAGGTGGTAGCCCCGAATGATCAGCCAGTCTCCATTGCGGCCCAGCGCGCGTATCTGGGCGATCGCGTCGGCATCGCGCGCGTTCCGCAGATCGACAATGGGCGGACGCTCGGCGAAATGCGCAGCGCAGCCGCCCAATAGCGCGAGGAGCAGCCACGCTGCGCAGCGCCGGATTGTCATCGCCGTCAAGAATTGGATGAACGAGTCCATCGATGTTCGTAAGCATATGATCTGTCGCCAATGGCAGCAATGCTGGAGGAAGTCGCAATGACGCTACCCCGTTCGGATGCCTTCGTGCTGTTTGGCGCGATGGGCGACCTGGCTTACAAGAAGATCTTTCCCGCGTTGCAGGCGATGATCCGGTCGGGCGATCTTGCCATGCCGATTGTCGGAATGGGTCGTGCCAACGGGTCACTGGACATCCTGCGCGAACGCGCACGTGACAGCCTCGAGCACAACGGCGGCGTCGATACGGAGGCGTTTGCGAAGCTGTCGGCGCAGCTCCAATACGTCGAAGGGGATTACGGCGACTTCGCCACCTACGAGCGTCTGCACCAGGCGCTGCAGGGCGCGAAGCGACCGCTGCACTATCTCGCCATTCCCCCGAGCATGTTCGGGACCGTCGTGCGGAATCTGGCGCGAGCCGGCTGCGCCACCGACGCCCGAGTCGTCGTCGAGAAGCCTTTCGGCCGGGATCTCGCGTCGGCGCAGGCGCTCAACCAGACGTTGCACGAAGTGTTTCCCGAGTCGGCGGTGTTCAGGATCGATCATTATCTCGGCAAGGAGGCGGTGCAGAACCTGCTGTACTTCCGGTTCGCCAACACGCTCCTCGAGCCGATCTGGAATCGGAATTTCGTCGACAGCGTACAAATTACAATGGCAGAAAGCTTTGGCGTGCAGGGCCGCGGAAGCTTTTACGAAGAAGTCGGGGCAATCCGTGACGTCGTGCAAAATCACCTGCTGCAAGTGATCGCGCTCCTCGCGATGGATGCGCCGGCGGGCCGGGATACGGAATCGACGCGCGCAGAAAAGCTGCGGCTGTTTCGCGCGATGCGGCCCCTCGATCCCGCGCAGGCGGTGCGCGGCCAGTTTCGCGGCTATCGCGACGAGGCGGGGGTTGCGCCCGACTCACAGGTCGAAACCTTCGTCGGGTTGTGCCTGCATATCGATACCTGGCGCTGGGCCGGCGTTCCGTTTTACATCCGCGCGGGCAAGTGCCTTCCGATCACGACGACCGAGGTGGTCGTCGATCTCAAGTGCCCGCCGCTGGCGATCTTCGATGAGATCCAGCCCGCGAACTCGAACTACTTCCGGTTCCGGCTCAGTCCGGAGGTGCTGATTTCGGCAGGGGTGCGCGTCAAGCAGGCCGGCGACGCCATGTGCGGCGAACCGGTCGAACTCATCGCCCGCCATCAACCGCAGCGGGAGAAATCGCCTTACGAACGCCTGCTGAGCGCCGCGATTGGCGGCGATACGTCGCTCTTTACCAGCGACGACTCGGTCGAAGCTGCCTGGCGTGTCGTGGATCCCATTCTCGGATCCGCGGTGCCGCTTGCGCAATACGATGCCGGCACCTGGGGGCCGTCGGCCGCCGCGGCAGTCGTCGTCGGCGGAGAAGGCTGGCACGATCCCGCGGCGGAGAAGAGTCCGCCGTGCTGACCGCCAACGATGTGGTGTTTCTGTTCGACGTCGACAACACGCTATTCGACAACGATCGATTCGCCGCAGATCTCGGAGCGCGCCTGGACCGCGCGTTCGGCACCGTCGAGCGCGAGCGCTACTGGACGATCTACGCGGCCGTGCGCGAGGAGTCCGGCTACGCCGATTACCTCGCGGCGCTGCAAAGATTCCGGGTTGGACTGGACGACAATCCGGAGCTCCTGCAGATGTCGGCGTTCCTGCTCGAGTATCCATTCGCCGACTTGCTCTACCCGGGTGCGCTCGAAGCGATTGCACATCTGCGCGCGATCGGACTGCCGGTCGTGCTCTCCGACGGCGACGTCGTGTTCCAGCCGCGGAAAATTGCGAACTCCGGCATCTGGGATGCGGTCGAAGGGCGGGTGCTGATCTTTCTGCACAAGGAGCGGATGCTCGACGCGATGCAGCGCCGCTACCCGGCGCGACACTACGTGATGGCTGACGACAAGCCGCAGCTCCTGGCAGCGATGAAGCGCGTCCTTGGCGAGAAGCTGACGACGGTCTTCGTGCGTCAGGGGCACTACGCGGCTCAATCGGTGAACATGGTGATCGAGCCGGCGCCCGACGTCCGCGTCGAGCGCATCGGAAACCTGCTCGATCTCGATTGGTCGCGCGTTCCCGCCGTCGCCGGCCCGCGCGCTGCGATCGTGCAGGCCCCGCAATCTGCAGACAAGGACCCGGCATGAACAAGACCACGCTGCTGCGCAATCTCGGCCAAAGCCTGTGGCTCGACAACATCACCCGCGAAATGCTCGACAACGGCCTGCTGCGCCGCTATGTCGAAGAATTCTCGATCACCGGCCTCACGTCGAATCCGACGATTTTCGACGAGGCGATCGGCACGACCCGAGCCTACGACCAAGGTATCCGCGAGAAAGCCGCGTCCGGCAAATCCGGCGAGGCACTGTTCATCGAACTCGCGCTGGAGGATCTGCGCCGCGCCGCGGACCTGTTTCGTCCGATCTTCGACGCTACCGATGGCGTGGACGGCTGGGCGTCGATGGAAGTCTCGCCGCTGCTGGCCGCCGACACGTCGGGTAGCATTGCCGCTGCAAGACAGATCCACGATCAGGCCCGCCGCCCGAACCTTTTCGTCAAGATTCCGGGGACGCCGCAAGGCATTCCGGCGATCGAGGAATCGATCTTTGCCGGCGTGCCGATCAACGTAACGCTGTTGTTCTCGGGCGATCAGTACGTTGCCGCGGCCGAAGCTTACCTGCGCGGCATCGAACGGCGAATCGCGGCCAAGCTCGACCCGCGCGTCGGATCGGTCGCGTCGCTATTCGTCAGCCGGTGGGACAAGGCCGTGGCCGACAAGGTGCCCTCCGATCTGCAGAACCGGCTCGGCATCGCAATCGCCGGGCGGACGTACCATGCGTATCGGGAACTGCTGGCTTCCGCGCGGTGGCGCAAACTTGCGGCGGCGGGCGCGCGACCGCAGCGACTGCTCTGGGCCAGCACCGGCACCAAGGATCCCAAGGCATCGGATACGTTGTACATCGAGGCGCTCGCGGCGCCGGACACGATCGATACGATCCCTGACAAGACGCTGCGCGCGTTCGCCGATCACGGCGAGGTGAAGGGTGTGATGGCCGAGGACGGTGGCGACGCGGAAGCGATGCTCAAGAGTTTCTCGCGGGCGGGCATCGATATCGACGCGCTCGCGACGCAATTGCAGCGTGACGGCGCGAAGGCGTTCGTCTCGTCGTGGAACGAGCTGCTGACGCGCATCGCCGACAAGACCCACGCGCTCGCCGGCGCCGGCGTCGATAACGCGTAGCCGGCGATGGACGAATCCGCGCATACCCGATCGCAGCGGGCCCTGACGGCGCTGCCGCAGTGGCAGGCCATTTCCCGGCATCACGCGCAGATCGCGCAGCGGCATCTGCGCGAATTTTTTGCCACCGACCCAGCGCGAGGCGATCGCCTGGTCGCGGAAGCCGCCGGTCTCTATCTCGATTATTCGAAGAACCGCATAACGGACGAGACCCTCCACTTGCTGCGCGTCGCTCGGCGAAGCCTGCGGTCTGCAGCGACGCATCGAGGCGATGTTTCGCGGCGAGCACATCAACGTCACCGAGCAACGCGCGGCACTGCACGTCGCCCTGCGGGCGCCGGCGGGAACGCAGCATTCGCGTCGACGGCCGGGACGTCGTCCCGGAGGTCCAGGCGGTGCTCGGTCGCATGGCCGCATTCTCGGAGCGCGTGCGTAGCGGCGCATGGACGGGATTCACCGGCAAGCGCATGCGCAACGTGATCAACATCGGCATCGGTGGCTCGGACCTCGGGCCGGTGATGGCGTATGAGGCGCTGCGGCACTACAGCCAGCGCGACATGACGTTCCGCTTCGTGTCCAACGTCGATGGCACCGATTTCGCCGAAGCGGTGCGCGATCTAGATGCCCGACGAAACGCTGTTCATCATCTGCTCCAAGACTTTCACTACGCTGGAGACTCTGACCAACGCGCACGCTGCGCGCGACTGGAGTCTGCGCGGCCTGCACGACGAAAGTGCCGTGGCCCGGCATTTCGTTGCGGTATCGACCAACGCCGACGGAGTGTGCAAAGTTCGGCATCGACGTCGACAACATGTTCGGCTTCTGGGACTGGGTCGGCGGTCGCTATTCGATGGATTCGGCGATCGGACTGTCGACGATGCTCGCGATCGGCGCCGGAGAATTTCCGCGCGATGCTGGCGGGCTTTCACGCGATGGACGAACATTTCCGCAGCGCGGCGCCGGATCGCAACCTGCCGGTGCTGCTCGGCCTGCTGGCGATCTGGAACAACAACTTCCTCGGCGCTCCGACCGTCGCGGTGCTGCCCTACGAGCAATATCTGAAGCGCTTTCCCGCTTATCTGCAGCAGCTGACGATGGAAAGCAACGGCAAGCACGTCACCCAGGATGGCGAGCGCGTGGATTACGAAACCGGGCCGATCTACTGGGGCGAGCCCGGAACCAACGGCCAGCACTCCTTCTACCAGCTGATCCACCAGGGCACGCGGCTCATTCCCTGCGATTTCATCGGCTTCTGCCAGCCGCTCAATCCGCTGCGGCGCACAGCACGATCTGCTGATTGCGAACCTGTTGCGCAAACCGAGGCGCTGGCGTTCGGCAAGACCGCGGACGAAGTGCGCGCCGAAGGCACGCCGGCTGCGCTCGTGGCGCACCGCACGTTCGAAGGCAATCGGCCGAGCAACACGATCCTCGCGGAGCGCCTGACACCGCAGACGCTGGGCGCGCTGGTCGCGCTGTACGAGCACAGCGTGTTCGTGCAGGGCGCGATCTGGAACATCGATTCGTTCGATCAGTGGGGCGTCGAGCTCGGCAAGGCGCTGGCCACGCGTACCGCGGCCGAAATCGCCGCGCCGAACGAAGCCGCAGCTCGCGCACGACAGCTCGACCAATGCGCTGATCCGTCGGTACCGCGCGCTGCGCGAGGTGCGCACGTGAGCGCGGCGGGCCCGCTCGAGGTCGTTCGGTGAGCGTCCGATGAGCACGAACATCAATCCGCTGGCCGGCCAGCCGGCGCGTGCCGAAGACCTGGTCGATGTCGGCCGGCTGGTGGACGCCTACTACAGTCTCCAACCCGATCCGTCCGTGCCGGCGCAGCGCGTCGCGTTCGGCACGTCGGGCCATCGCGGCTCATCGTTCGAGCGCAGCTTCAACGAATGGCACGTGCTCGCGATCAGCCAGGCGATCTGCGAGTACCGCAAGCACCAAGGCATCGACGGGCCGCTGTTCATCGGCATCGACACGCATGCGCTGTCGGAGCCGGCGTTCGAGAGCGCGCTCGAGGTGCTGGCCGCCAACGGCGTGGAGGTGCTGATCGCGCAGGATGGCGAATACACGCCGACGCCGGCGGTCTCGCACGCGATCCTGGTCTACAACCGCGGCCGCGAGCGCGGGCTGGCCGACGGCATCGTCGTCACGCCGTCGCACAACCCGCCCGACAACGGCGGCTTCAAGTACAACCCGCCGAACGGCGGCCCGGCCGACACCGACGTCACCGGCTGGATCGAGGACCGCGCCAACGCGCTGCTCGAAGGTCGGCTTGAAGGACGTGCGGCGCATGCCGTTCGACGCAGGCGCTGCGCGCGCCGACGCACGCGCGAGCACGATTTCCTCGAGCGGCTATGTCGGCGATCTCGGCAGCGTGATCGATTTCGACGCGATCCGCGGCTGCCGGCATCCGCATGGGCGTCGATCCGCTCGGCGGCGCCGGCGTGCATTACTGGGCGCGCGATCGCCGAGCGCTACAGGCTCGATCTCGACCGTCGTCAGCGACGAAGTCGATCCGACGTTTCGGCTTCATGACGCTGGACTGGGACGGCCGATCCGCATGGATCCGTCGTCGCCGTACGCGATGCAGCGGCTGATCGGGCTGAAGGATCGCTACGACGTCGCGTTCGCCTGCGACACCGATCACGACCGCCACGGCATCGTGACGCCGCAGCGGCGGGCTGCTGCCGCCGAATCACTACCTCGCGGTCGCGATCGATTATCTGTTCACGCACCGCCCGCAATGGAGCGCGACACGCGGCGGTCGGCAAGACGGTCGTCAGCAGCGCGATGATCGATCGCGTGGCCGCGCGGCTCGGCCGCAAGCTCTACGAAGTGCCGGTCGGGTTCAAGTGGTTCGTCGACGGGCTTGCTCGACGGCTCGCTCGGATTCGGCGGCGAGGAGAGCGCGGGCGCCGTCGTTCCTGCGCCGCGACGGCACGGTGTGGACGACCGACAAGGACGGCATCGTGCCGGCGCTGCTTGTCGGCGGAGATCACCGCGCGCACGCGGCCGCGATCCGGGCGAGCTGTATCGCGATCTCGCGCGCGAACTCGGCGAGCCGGTCGCCGACCGCGTCGAGGCGCCGGCGACGCCGCGCAGAAAGCAGAAGCTCGCGAAACTTTCGCCGCAGCAGATTCACATCACCGAGCTGGCCGGCGAAACGATCGACAGCGTGCTCGATCGGGCGCCCGGCAACGACGCGCCGATCGGCGGCATCAAGGTCGTCTGCGCAAGCGGCTGGTTCGCCGCGCGGCCCTCCGGCACCGAGGACATCTACAAGATCTACGCGGAAAGCTTCCACGGCGAAGGTGCATCTGCGCAAGATCCTGCGCGACGCGCAAACGATCGTGGATGCCGCGCTCGCGGCTCCCCGCTGACGTGCGTGCAACGCATCCGTGGACATAGCGTGAACGGGCCCTAGTCATGTCGAACGATCTCGATCAGCTGTGCATCAACACGATCCGCTTCCTGTCCGTGGATGCGTGCAGAAGGCGAACAGCGGCCATCCGGGCATGCCGCTCGACGCCGCGCCGATGGCCTACGTGCTGTGGACGCGGCTTCTCAAGCACAACCCGCGCAACCCGCACTGGTTCGATCGCGACCGCTTCGTGCTCTCGGCGGGGCACGGATCGGTGCTTCTGTACAGCCTGCTGCATCTCACCGGCTACGACCTCTCGCTCGACGACATCAAGCCAGTTTCGCCAATGGGGCAGCAAGGCGCCCGGGCATCCCGAGCGCGGCCACACGCCCGGCGTCGAAGTCACCACCGGACCGCTCGGGCAGGGCCTGGCCAATGCGGTCGGCATGGCGATCGCCGAAGCGCAGCTCGCGGCGCGCTACAACCGCCCCGAATTCAACGTCATCGATCACCACACCTACGCGATCGTCAGCGACGGCGACTTGATGGAAGGCGTCGCCGTCGGAGGCGGCCTCGCTCGCCGGCCATCTCAGGCTCGGCAAGCTGATCTGCCTGTACGACGACAACCGCGTCACGCTCGCGGCCGGCACCGACATCACGTTCTCGGAAGATCGCGCGCGGCGCTTCGAAGCCTATGGCTGGCACACGGTGTCGGTCGCCGACGGCAACGACCTCGCCGCGATCGACGCCGCGCTGCAGGCCGCGCGCGCGGAAACGACGCGGCCGTCGCTGATCCTGGTGCGCACGCACATCGGCTACGGCTCGCCGAACAAGCAGGACAGCTTCGAAGCGCACGGCTCGCCGCTCGGCGTGGACGACGTGCGGCAAGACCAAGCAGAAACTCGGCTGGCCGACCGAGCCGCCGTTTCCTGATTCCCGAGCGCGGCGCTCGCGCATTTCCGCGAAGCGCTGGCGCGCGGCGCGCAGCGACGAAGCCGCGATGGAACGAGCGCATGGCGGCGTACGCGAAGGCGTTCCCCGATCTGGCGCTGCGAACTCGCAGCGCAGCCTGCGCGGCGAACTGCCGCCGGGCTGGGATGCGGACATTCCCGTTTTCCCCGCCGACGCCAAGGGCATGGCGACGCGCGTCGCCTCCGGCAAGGTGATGAACGCCATTGCGCCGCGCCTGCCCGCGCTGACCGGCGGCTCGGCCGACCTCGATCCGTCGACGTATACCGCGCTGAAGGGCTACGGCGATTTCAACCCGCCGCCCGCGGTGGGTGACGACACGCAGGGCTCCGCCGGCGGCGGCTGGAGCTACGCCGGGCGCAACCTGCACTTCGGCGTGCGCGAGCACGCGATGGGCGCGATCGTCAACGGCCTCGCCGCGCACGGCGGCATCGTTGCCGTACGGCTCGACGTTCCTGATCTTCTCCGACTACATGCGCCCGCCGATCCGCCTCGCCGCGCTGATGGGCTTGCACGTCGTGCATGTGTTCACGCACGACAGCATCGCGCTCGGCGAGGACGGCCCCACGCACCAGCCGGTCGAGCAACTCGCCAGCCTTGCGCGCGATTCCCAATCTCACCGTGATCCGCCCGGCGACGCCAACGAGACCGCGGTCGCCTGGCGCGTTGCGCGTGGAGACGCGCGAACGGCCCCGTGATGCTCGCGCTGACGCGTCAGGATGTGCCGACGCTCGATCGCAGCCGTTACGCGTCGCGCGGATGGTCTGCGGCGCGGCGCGTACGTGCTGGCCGATGCGCCGGACGGCAAGCCCGCGCTGATCCTGATCGCCACCGGCTCCGAAGTGGCTCTGATCATCGCCGGCGGCCGAGCGCCTGCAGCGCCGAAGGCATCGCCGTGCGCTGCGTGTCGATGCCGAGCTGGGAGCTGTTCGACGCATTGCCGCAAGCCGATCGCGATGCGGTGCTGCCGCCGTCCGTCGGCGCGCGGCTCGCCGTCGAGGCGGGCGTCGGCGCAAGGCTGGCATCGCTACGTCGGCGACCGCGGCGACGTGCTCGGCGTCGACCGCTTCGGCGCATCCGCGCCCGGCAGCGTGATGCTGCGCGAATACGGCTTCACCGTCGACGAAGTCTGCCGGCGGGCGCGGAACCTGGTGCGCTGACGCGGCCCGACCAATTATTCCTTCTTGATCGCGTGTCCGCCGAATTCGTTGCGCATCGCCGACAGCAGCTTGTCGGAGAACGACTCGGCGTCGCGCGAGCGCAAGCGCTCGAGCAGCGACAGCGTGATCACCGGCGCGGGCACGTCGAGGTCGATCGCTTCGGCGACCGTCCAGCGTCCCTCGCCGGAATCGGCGACATAGGGCGCGATGCCGTCCATCTTCGGGATTCTTTCCGAGCGCGTCCGACGGTCAGGTCCAGCAGCCATGAACGCACGACGCTGCCGTAACGCCAGATCTCGGCGATCTGGTGCAGGTCGAGAGCGAATTCCTGCTTGTGCTCCGATGATCGAAAAGCCCTCGGCGTACGCCTGCATCAAGCCGTACTCGATGCCGTTGTGGACCATCTTGGTGAAGTGGCCGGAGCCGACCGGGCCGACGCGTCCCCAGCCCTGGTCCTTGGCCGGCGCCAGCGTCTCGAAGATCGGCCGCAGCCGCTCGACGGCCGCTGCGTCGCCGCCGATCATCATGCTGTAGCCCTCGGCCAGGCCCCACACGCCGCCGCTGGTGCCGCAATCGACGTAGTGCGATCTGCCGGTCGCGAGCAATGCGCGCGCGGCGCAGCGTGTCCTTGTAGTTGGAATTGCCGCCGTCGACAATCGTGTCGCCGGCCGACAGCAGCGGCAGCAGTGCCGTGACCGTCTGGTCGGTGATGTCGCCCGCGGGCACCATCAGCCACAGCGTCGCGCGGCGCCGCGAGCTTCGACACCAATTCACCGAGCGACGCAGCGGTTCCGGCGCCTATCGCCTCGACGCGCGTGCGCGATTCCGCTTTCGGATCGAAGCCGACCACGCGATGACCGCCGCGCACCAGACGCTCCGCCATGTTGGCGCCCATGCGCCCCAGACCGATCATGCCGAGTTCCATAGCATTCCTTGTAAGTCGTTGGCGTCAGCGGCGCTTGACGGCTGCGATGGTAACGGATGCCGTGCGTCGGGCACAGCCCTCGTAGATGCACCCGCGTCCGTGCTCAGGAGCGCTCGACGTGACTGAATCGCTTCGACCACAATCCAACGTCGCCGTTGCACGGCGCGCGCTGCTGCTGTCCAACGGGCGCTATACGGTGGCGATCAACGCCGCCGGGTCAGGTTTCAGCCGCTGGCAGGACCTCGCCGTCACGCGCTGGCGCGAGGATCCGACGCGCGATGCCTTCGGCAGCTACGTGCTGCTGCGCGACCGGGCGACCTGGGCAATCTGGTCGGCCGGCCTGCAGCCCTGTGGCCACGAAGCGGGGACAAGCAGGGCCACCCTGACCGGCGGTCGTGCCGAAATTGTCCGCCAGGACGGCACGATTGCCACCACACTGGAAATCGCGGTGGCGCGCGATTTCGACGCCGAGGTTCGGCGCGTCACCATTGCCAACCACGGCGACGCAACGCGCGACATCGATGTCACGTCGTACGCCGAACTGGTTCTCGGATCGGCCGCGGCGGATGCCGCGCACCCCGCGTTTTCGAAAATGTTCGTGCAGACCGAATGGGTGCAACAACCCGGCGTTCTGCTGGCGACGCGTCGCAGGCGAGACCCTGAAGAGCCCCACGTCTGGGCGGCGCATCTCGCCGTGCAGGATGCGCAGGATGCTCATCCGCCCGAATATGAAACCGATCGCGCGCGCTTTCTCGGGCGTGGTCGCGTACTGCGCAATGCCAGGGCAATGGAGCGCGGCGCGACACTGTCGAACTCCGACGGTGCGGTTCTCGACCCGGTCTTCGGCCTGCGCCGCCGCGTGCGCATCGCGCCCGGCGCGAGCGTACGCGTGGCATTCTGGACGCTGCTCGCCGACTCGCGCGATGGTGCACTCGCCGGTTGCGCGCCGCTCGTCGCGGCCGATGCATGCGACCGCGTCTTCGCTGGCGCCGATGACCACGAAACAGCCGAGCGCGCCCGGCTGGGCATCGATGCGGGTCAAGCCGAATGCTTTCAGCGCCTGGTCGAGCCGCTTCTTCACGCCGATGCCGCATCGCGGGCGACGCCGTCGTTGCTCGAACGCGGCGCCGGAGGCGCGCCCGTGCTCTGGACTCGGGGAATCTCGGGTGACCGGCCGATCGTCCTGATCCGCATCGGCGACGAAGCGTGTCTTGAAAGCGTGCGTGACCTGCTGGCAGCGCAGCGCTACTGGCAATCGAAGCGATTCGGCGTCGACGTCGTCGTGTTGAACACGGCGCGCGATGCGTACTCCGACACGCTGCAGGCCACGCTGGAGACGCTGCAGAGCGCGCATCGCTCGCAGCTGACGGCCAGCCCGGGACTCGTGCGCGCGGAGATCTTTGCAATGCGTGACGGCGAGATCACCGCGGAGCTCCGCGATGGCTTGACGACGGTTGCGCGCATCGTCGTCGACGCGTCGGCCGGCGGGCTCCACAACTGCACCCGGCGAGACATCGACGCCGACGTGCCAATCGGCGTCCCGGAAGCGCCCGCCGCCGCGTCGGCACCGCCCGCCGCAGCGGTTGCGTCGGCCGCCGCGACACCGGCGCCCGTTCGCCGGCGCAGAATGAATGTGGCCGCACCGGCGTTCCCCGCGGAATCCGGGCCGCTCGAATTCGACAACGGCATCGGCGGCTTCAGCGCAGGCGGCCGCGAATACGCGATCACGCTCGCCGACGACCGCTGCACGCCGGCGCCATGGATCAACGTGATCGCGAACCCATCGTTCGGCTTCCTGGTGTCGGCCGAGGGCGGCGGCTACGCGTGGTCGCTCAACAGCCAGCAGAACCCGCTGACGCCGTGGCCGAACGATCCGGTCAGCGACAGCCCGCACGACGTTCTGTATCTGCGCGACGAGGACAGCGGCGAGCTGTGGAGCGCCACCGCGCTGCCGATCCGCGTGCCCGGCGCGACCTACACGCGCACTCACGGCAAGGGCTACACGCGCTTCGACCCACGATGCGCACGGCATCGAGCTGGAGCTGCTGCAGTGCGTGCCGCGTAGCCGACTCGATCAAGCTGTCGCGGCTGCGCCTGCGCAACCGCTCGGCGCGGACGCGGCGGCTCTCGATCACCGCGCTACGTCGAATGGGCGCTGGGCGCGAACGGCACCACGCCGGCGCCGTTCGTGTCACCGTCGATCGACGAGGCGACCGGCGCGCTGTTCGCGCGCAATCGCGTGGCGCGCCGAGTTCGGCGAGCGCGTCGCATTCGTCGATCTTGGCGCGGCGCGCAGCAGTCGATCAGCGGCGATCGGCGCGGCTTTCTCGGCCGCTCGGCGCGTCGCGCAGCCGGCGGCGCTGCGGACCGGCGCGCCGCTGTCCGGGCGGCGTCGGCGCCGGGCTCGATCCCTGCGGCGCGCTGCAGACGCGCGTCGAGCTGCGCGCCGGATACGCAGATCGAAATCGTCTTCATGCTCGGCGATGCCGCCGATGAGCCGCAGGCGCGGATGCGCTGATCGAAAAATATCGCGCGGCCGATCTCGGACACGGTGCTCGCGCGACAGTCGCGGCGCAATGGAACGACGTGCTCGACACGCGTGCAGGTGCGCACGCCGGATCGCGCGATGGACATCCTGCTCAACGACTGGCTGCTGTACCAGGTGCTGGCGTGCCGGGTGTGGGCGCGCACCGCGTACTACCAGGCCAGCGGCGCGTACGGTTTCCGCGACCAGTTGCAGGACGTGATGGCGCTGTGCGTCGCGGCCCGATCTCGCGCGCGAACATCTGCTGCGCGCGGCCGCCCGCCAGTTTGCCGAAGGCGACGTCCAGCACTGGTGGCTGCCGCCGGGCGGCCAGGGCATTCGCACGCGGATGACCGACGATCGCATCTGGCTGCCGTATGTCGCCGTGCACTACATCGGCGTGACCGGCGACGACGCCGTGCTCGACGCGGATGCTGCCGTTCCTGGCGGGCCGGCGATTCGCTGAAGGATGGCCAGCTCGACGCATTCTTCCAGCCGGCGCGTCGCACCGCAAGCGCGTCACGCTCTACGAGCATTGCGCGCGCGCGCTCGACGCGCAGCCTGACGCGCGGTCGCGCACGGCCTGCCGCTGATGGGCACCGGCGACTGGAACGACGGCATGAATCGCGTCGGCGCGCAGGGCCGGGGCGAGAGCAGTCTGGCTCGGGCTGGTTCCTGCTTGCCGCGATCGCTGCATTCGCGCCATTCGCCGAAGCAGCGCGGCGATGACGGCGATCGGCGCGCGACTGGCGCGAGCTACGCCGACGACGCTGCGCGTGGCACTGGAAGCGCGGCCTGGGACGGCCAGTGGTATCGGCGCGGCTATTACGACGATGGCACGCCGCTGGGTTCGCAGCGGCAGCACGAATGCCGGATCGACACGATCGCGCAATCGTGGAGCGTGATGGCCGGCGCCGCAGAGCGGACACGTGCGGTGCAGGCGATGGCCGTCGGTCGACGCGCATCTGGTCCGACGCGACGACGCGGATCGCGCTGCCTGTTCACCCCGCCGTTCGATCGCAGCGCCGGCATCGACCCCGGCTACATCAAGGGCTATCCGCCCGGCATGCGCGAGAACGGCGGCCAGTACACGCATGGCGCGATCTGGTCGATCTTCGCATTCGCGATGCTCGGCGACGGCGACCGCGCCGCCGAATTGTTCGACATGCTCAATCCCGATCCGGCACGGCGGCACGCCGCACGCGGTGGCGCGCTACAAGGTCGAACCCTACGTCGCCTGCGCCGATGTCTATTCGGTAGCGCCGCACATCGGTCGCGGCGGCTGGACCTGGTACACCGGCTCGGCGGCGTGGCTGTATCGCGCCGGGCTGGAAGCGATGCTCGGATTCCAGTTGACGGGGAACGCGCTGACGATCGATCCCTGTGTGCCAAGAGCGTGGCAGCGCTACGACCTCGTGTTTCGGCACCGAGGCGCAGACGACCGGATCACGCGCTACGAGATCGCGGTCGAGAATCCGCATGGCGCAAATCGTCGCGTGGTTCGTGCCGAGCTCGACGGCGCGGCAGCGGTCGAGGTGACGGACGGCGTTGCGCGAATTCCGCTTTGCGACGATGGCCAGAACCATCGCGTGCGGATCGAGCTGGGTTGAACGCCGTGCGGCCCTCGCCGATTCGCGGCCCTCGCAATTTCCTGTCGGCGATCCTATTCAGTCTTCATGCGTCGATCGCGAGTGCGCGAAGTCCGGTGGCGTCGGTGCAGCCGGTTCGTGCGCGAACCCTGCCTTGAGGAGAGCGAAGGCGGCGGCCGGATCGTCGGCGAAGTGGAACAGGTCGAGATCCTCGCGGCTGATCATGCCGTGCCGCACCAGCGCCTCGAAATTGACGATCTCGTTCCAGTAGCTCCGAGCCGTACAGGACGATCGGAATCGGCTCGATCGAGCTTGCCGGTCTGCGCAGCGTCAGGATCTCGGTCATCTCGTCCAGCGTGCCGAAGCCGCCCGGGAACACCACCAGCGCGCGCGCCAGGTGCGCGAACCAGAGCTTGCGCATGAAGAAGTAGTGGAACTCGAAGGACAGCCCGGGCGTGATGTAGGGGTTCGGGCGCTGCTCGTGCGGCAGGCCGATGTTGAGGCCGATGGTTCGGCCGCCGGCGTCGCGCGCGCCGCGGTTGGCGGCCTCCATGATGCCGCCGCCGCCGCCCGAGCAGACGACGCAGCGCTGCGCCGTGCGACGGCAGGCTCATCGACCAGGCCGTGATCAGCCGCGCGCAGCTCGCGCGCCTCGTCGTAGTAGCGGCCGAGCGGGCCGTCCTGCGACAGGCGCGCCGAGCCGAAGAAGACGATGGTGTCGTGAGACCCGCTCGCGGCGAAACGCCTGCAGCGGCTCCAGGTACTCGGCGAGGATGCGCAGCGGCCGCGCGTCGTCGCTGTCGAGGAACTTCGCGTCCCTGTAGGCGATCACGGCCCGAGGCAGCGGAGAGATCGACTGTCATGTCGCTGCGCTCGGCGCGGAGAAATCGATGAATCCGCGCTCGACGTCGGTGTGCACCAGCTTCACGCGCACGGGTCGCCGACGTCCAGGCCCTCGAACCCGCGCACGACTCTGCCCTTCGACCGTTGGCCCGGAGATCCGCACCCAGGTCCCCTTCGCCGACGCGCCGGTCACGATCGCGTCGAACTGCTCGCCGATCCGCGAGGCAAGCAGCAGCGCGGCGGCCGACTTTCGCACCTGCCGCTCCACCTTGGCCGCGTTGTCCTCCTGCTCGGTGCAGTGGCTGGCCAGCGCGGCGAGCTCGTCGTCGGTGTAGGGCGATGGGCGCCCGGCGAGCGCCGCCTTGAGCAGGCGCTGCGTGATGAGGTCGGGAAAGCGCCGGTTCGGCGCGGTCGAGTGGGTGTAGTCCCGCACCGCGAGCCCGAAGTGTCCCTCGGCCGCGCTCGCCCGGCAGCTCGAGCACGTACTCGCCCGGCCCAGCAGCTTGACGACCGACAGCGACAGGTCGGGAAAGCGCGGGATCCGCTTCGCGGCGCTGCACGAGGAATGCATCGAGCGCAGCGGCATCGGGCGTTGCCGGCAAGTGCCTCCGAGACCTGCGGCCAGCTCGACGATCCGCTCCCAGCGCTCCGGCGAGCGCAGCACGCGGCGCAGCGACGGAAACCCTTGGCGTCGAGATAGACCGCGCGTCACGCCATTGGCGGCGACCATGAAGTCCTCGATCAGCTCCTTGGCGCGGTTCTTGGCGTCCGGCTCGAGGTCGGACAGCGCGCCGTCTTCGAACACGGGCCGGCCTCGAGCGTCTCGAGGTCCAGCGCGCCGTGCGCGTGTCGTGCCCGCTTCGAGTGCCTGCGCGACGCGATCCTGCATGCGCAGCTGCTCCGCGAGTCCCGGGACGCTCGACACCCTGCTCGGCGCGGGTCCCGTGCCCTCGAGCCAGGCGGCGACGCCGTTGTAGGCAAGCTTGGCGCAGTTCATGACCAGCGCCCGGTAGATGTCGGATCCGATTACCGCGCCGTCCGGGTCCACGTCCATCTCGATGACGACCGCGAGCCGCTCCTCGCCTTCCGCGAGCGACGTGAGATCGGTCGACAGCTTCTCCGGCAGCATCGGGAAGATCCCGGCGGCGGTGTAAACGGAGGTCGTGTTGGCCTGCGCGTGACCGTCGATCGCGGAGCCCATGCTGACCGTTGCATCGACGTCGGCGATGGCCACGAGGATCTTGACTGCGCCGCCGCGCCGTCTTTCGCCACCGAGAGCTGGTCCAGATCGCGCGAATCGTCGTTGTCGATCGAGGCCCACAGCAGGTCGCGCAGATCGCGGATCGCGGGGCCCGAATCGGTCGCGGCCTTGGTGATCGAGCGGGTCTCTTGCAGTATCTCGGGCGAGAAGTCAGGCAGGAGTCCGCGCTGCAGCATCGCGGATCGCGCGATGCTCATCAGCTGGGCTTCGCCCGTTTTGGTGAATGGCTTCATAGGATGATGATATCGGATCGCCGGAAATTCGCACGAGGTCGGCCTCCGCAGTGAACCGACCGCTAGAATCCCGCCGCCGCCCCGTTGCTGCGTGGGTCGGATGCGCCTTCGATCAGACCCGATGGGCGGTGCACCAGGGCGCCGGCGTGCCCAACCAGCTCGTCGAATGGCTTCAGCAACTCGACATCGTGTCCGCGCCTGCCGAGCGCGGCGACCAGCGCGGGATCGAAGCGGCTTTCGAGCTTGAGCGTATCCGAGGACTGTCCCCAGGTCCGACCCAGTAACCAGCGGGGCGCAGTGACGGCCGCCTGCAACGACTGACCAAAAATGGCATAGCGGTTGAATACGGTCGCTTGCGTCTGCGGCTGTCCGTCACCGCCCATCGTGCCGTAGACCATGACGCGTCCGTCGTCGAGCAACGCCAGCGCCGGGTTCAGCGTATGGAACGGCAGCCTGCCGCCCTCGAGGGTGTTGAGATTCGCGGAGTCGAGAGAGAAACTGCAGCCACGGTTTTGCCACAGGATTCCGGTATCGCCCAGCACGACTCCACTGCCGAATTCGTGATAGAGGCTTTGGATGAAACTTACCGCGCGGCCTTCGCTGTCGATTACGCCCAGCCACACCGTATCGGCGGGGGGCTTGCCCGCACCCCACGGCGACGCGTGCTGCATGGAAATCGCCGCGGCGTGCGGCGCCAGAAATGCATCGGAGAGGAGATCCTGCGCATCGAACTTCATGTACGCGGGATCGGTCAGGTACCGGTCACGGATCAGAAATGCCCGCTTGGTCGCCTCCACCAGCAGGTGCACGTAATCGGCGCCGTCGACGTCGAGTTTTCCGAGCGCCAGTTTGTCGGTCAGCGCAAGGATGATCAGCGAGACGACGCCCTGGCTCGGCGGCCGCGTGTTGTAGAGCGTACCTGCGCTGTGCCCGAGCCGCATCGGAGGCAGCAGTTTCGCGCGATACGCCGCGAGATCTTCGCGTCGCAGCGGACTGCCGAGCGCGACCAGTTCCTCGGCCATCGCCGTCGCCAGCTCACCGCGATAGAAGTCATCGAGTCCTCGGCGCGAAAGATGCGTCAGCGTCGAGGCGAGCTTCCTTTGTGTGAACAGGGAGCCGGGGGCCGGTGCGTTTCCGTCGACCAGATAGAGGTCCGCGAATCCCGGCTGCCGCTCCAGCTCGAGGCGCTTGTCACGCGTGTTCCGCGACTGGCTGTCGCTGATGGCAGTGCCGCGCTCCGCGTAGTGAATCGCGTCATCCAGCAGGCGTGAGAGCGGCAGCCGCCCATCCCATCGATCGCGGCTGACCGCCAGCGCTTGCGCCCACCCGCTGATCGTGCCGGCAACGGTATTCGCCGCGAGCGGTCCACGCGCCGGAATCGCCGTGCATTGACGTGCGCGGTAGAACTCGCGAGTCGCGCCGCGCGCGGCCGGCCCGCACGCCTCGATGGTCAGCACATCGCGGCCCGGCGCGTAAATCGTCCAGAACGCGTCGCCTCCGATGCTGTTCATGTGCGGATAGACGACGGCGATGGTCGCAGCCGCCGCGACCGTCGCCTCGATGGCGTTGCCGCCATCGCGCAATAGGGCGAGCGCGCTTTGCGCGGCCAGCGCGTGCGGCGCGACCGCCATTCCGCGCCGCGCCTGAACCGTGTTCAGCATGCCCGAACGCGCGTTGCCTACCCTTTCGCCGCAGCCCCGCCTCGCGGGCTCGGAGCTGCCGCGGAGGACCGCGCCACCCAGCGTTGCCGCAAGCTCTTCAGCACGAACAGGGCGAGCAGGGCGGTAATCACGTCCAGAACGATCACGATGGCAAATACCGTGGTCCAATTTCCGGTCGACTGGCGGATGTAGGCAGCGACCGGGCCACCGAGCACCGACCCCACGCCCTGCGCGATATACAGAAAGCCGTAGTTGGTCGTCGCGTACTGCGTGCCGAACAGGTCGGTGAGCGTCGACGGAAACAGGGAAAAAATTTCACCCCAGCCGAAGAACACGAGTCCGGTCAGCACGACGAATACCGCCGCGTTGCGCGCGAACACCAGCAGCAGCAGGATCGCTATCGCTTCCAGCGTAAAGGCGATGAACATCGTGTTTTCGCGTCCGATGTGATCGGATACCCAGCCGAAGAAAGGCCGCGTGATGCCGTTGGTCGCGCGCGAAAGCGTCAACGACAGCGGCAGCGCCGCAAGGCCAAGCACCAGCGTGTCCTTGACGCCGAAGTCGGCCGCGAAGGGGCCCACTTGCGACACCACCATCAAGCCGCTGGTGGCCATCATCGACATCATGATGAACATCAGCCAGAACACGGGTGTCCTCAGCATTTCCTCCGCTCGATAGCTTCGCTGCGATTGGCGCTCGGCCTGCTTGGCAGCCAATTCGGCTCCGGCGACTGGTTTCCAGCCTGCATCCGGAACACGAAATGCCTGACTCACCACCACGCCGACGACGAGCTGGATCCAGCCCCACACGAACAGCGTGTGCGCGTAGCCGCTCGCGGGAATCATGTTGGCGATCGGGAACGAAGTGAGAATCGCACCGGCGCCGTAGCCTGCCGCGGCAACGCCCGCCGCGAAGCCCCGGCGATCGGGAAACCAGCGCACCATATGCCCGATGATGCCGACATAGACGATGCCCGTGCCGAAGCCGCCGATGATCCCGTAGGTGAAATACAGCGACCAGATGTCGCCAACGTAGGACGAAAGCACCCAGCTCAATCCGGAAAGCGCGCAACCGACCGAGATCAGCAGCCTCGGGCCAAAGCGATCGACCAGCCACGCCTGGATCGGGGAGCAGAAAGTCTGCAGTACGATCAGCAGCGAAAACGTGACCTGCAACTCTGCCAGGGAGGCACTGAGCTTGCCTTCGAGCGGATGAATGAACAGCGTCCACGTGTATTGCGGGCTCGAGATCGACATCATGGCGATGAAGCCCAGCACCATTTGCCACCAGCGATTCACGTACCAGGCGGACGACCGTCCGCTGTTCTCCAAGACCTGCGTGGCCATTGTCTCCTCCTTGTTGGAATGTGCTACCGAACGTCCCGCCGTCGAATTGCCCGTCGCGATACCGCCGCTGTTCTCGCACCCGGCACCCGCTTCGCAGGGAACTACCCATCCACGCCGGCCATCGTCCCCCACCCGCAGGCGCCAGAGAGTGCCCTTATATCGCGAATCACCGGTCCGCGAAATATCCGATGAGAGCCCCGCACGCGACTCCGGCGCCAATCGCGACGGGCATTTGTCCAATTGCCACGCCGACCGCGACGCCTATCGCCGCACCGAGCGCGATCCATACGCCCAGACTTCTGGGTTTGCCCATCGTCGCCTCCGTGATCGATCCAGGGACGCAATACTGCGCCAGGAATCGATTGCTGACGAGTCGCAGGGGCCATTGGCGCTGAATTGTGCCGACATTTTCCCAACCCCCCGTTTTGTCTTACAGCGAGAAGGGTGCTTTTCTGACATCGCAATTTTCGAGGACTCGATACGTTGTGTCATCCGTTCCAAGAGGCTTCCGCTTCGATGCCGACGACCGCCCCACACAGGCCCAGGCCAACTGCCGATCCGGCTTCCCGACGATTTCCCCACCAGGAGAAAATCATCATGCGCTGGATTGTTGGCGTCGCACTGCTACTGGTCTCGCTCGCTGGATCCGCGACTACCGCGACTGTTGACTACACCGATCTCTGGTGGAACCCCGACGAGAGTGGATGGGGAATGCAGCTGGTTCAGCAGGACAACGTCATCGTCGCGACGTTGTTTCTCTACGACCCGAGCGGCGCGCCTACGTGGGCGCTGGCAAATCTCACGCTTACAAGCGGCGGTCCCGTCAGCTCCGGCGATATATTTTCCGGCGATCTTTATGTGACCAACGGACCGTACTACGGCGCGGTTCCATTCGACCCGACAACGGTCCTCGCCCGAAAGGCTGGAACGATGACGTTCAGCACGCAAGGCGGCGGAAACCAAATCGTCTATTCGATCGACGGCATTCAGGTTACGAAAAACGTCGTGAGACAACTCTTCAGGTACGAGCACATCAGCGGAAGGTACGTCCTTTCCGCGACTCTGCGCGCGGACCTGTGCAGCAATCCGGCAAACAGCGGAACGGTGTCCGGTGAAATGATGCTCAACATCGTTCAGTCCGAAACAGGCGCTTCCGGGTCGTTCACCTTCCCAAACGGATCGAGTTGCACGCTGTCCAACAGCGGCTACAGCCAGGAGGGCCGTTTCGGTACGTTATTCGGCAATTTTTCTTGCACGAGCGGAGAGGCCGGCTTTATCGATTTCACCGATATTTCGAGTCGAGTTGGAGCGATAAGCGGCAGGATCGTCGGCAACAGCACCGGCACCTTCGGCTGCATCTATAACGGCCGCTTTGGCGGAGTCGACCCGAGCGTAGGGTTCTCCCTCGCGCAGTAGATCACGCCGGCACTACCCGAAGCTCAGTGTGCTCAGGTCGTCATCGCCGAGCCCGGTGTCCAGAAGCACCCAGGCTTTGTATCCGACGTCACACGCGATCTTGGTCTGCGTGATGTCAGACAGATCGCCCCAGTGCTCGTGCAGGCGATCGAGGCAGCTCTTCGAATTTGCGACCTGGTCGAACAGAGTGTCGAACAGGTCGTCGCGGGATCCGAGCACCGTGCGCACGAGTGATTCGATCACCTCACGCACCCGAAGGCTTGGGTCGAAGTCCGCTTCCATCATGTCGCCCCCACTCCTGACGTCGACGGCGGACGAAGGCCTGCTTTCCGAGGACATCGGGACGCGAGCCTAGCAGAGCGTGCAACAGGTTGCCACCGTCGGGCCGACGAGCCGTCCGGCAGCCGCGATCAACGGCGAGACCGCACGGCGAGGCCGCGGCGCCACGCGCCTCAAACGGACCTCGATCCTGACAATCACCTGACAACCGGGGTCGGCCCGCGCCGAGCCCGTGTTCGACTTCGCGCCTAGCGCATGGCCCTTTCGGCCGTGCAACGCATGTGGACACAGCGTGAACAGGCGCTAGTCATTCAGGACGCCGATCACGAATATGGCCGTTTGCGCCTGGTTGATCATCTCGGCGGCTTGGCTGCTGCCAATGTGCTTGCCATCCTGGGCTTTGGCCTCGTTGATGAGGTCGTTGACGTTTTGTACCGCGCTCGCAATGTCCCCAGCCGCGAGATACGACTGGGCACTTGCCAACTTGGCCAGCAGACTGGTCTGCGTGCCTTTGGCCAAGCCGATGCCGCGGATGTAGGTCATCAAGTTATCGATCAGTTCGGCGGGCGGGTGCACCAGCCATGATGCAGACGGCGTCGCGGTGAAGGAGGCGGCACCGGCGGGACCCGCCGTGGTGAACGCGACGCGTCCGATGTCTCCCGCCACGGCCGTGTACGACGTCATGCCGATTGTCGGCCCGGTGACGGTGCCCGAGGTGCTGGACAAGTCTTGTGACGCGTAGACATCTTGGCCTTGCGAGTCGTTGCCGCTCTGGAAGCCGGTGAGCTCGCTGAACGCCCCATTATTGTTCGCGTACAGGAAGGCGCCGAACGATTGGACGACATCGGCGGAAAATGCGCTGCCGTCGACCGCGATGCCGACGACGCCGGTCATGCTTCCCGATTGCTTGTCGAACGTCGGGCTCGACGTATGTGACGCCGTGGAGAAATCGTCGTACGCGATCGTCATCTTGTAGGATTTGCCGGCGAGATCGGACGGAGCGCCAAACAGTCCGCTCGTATCGGCTCCCGTGGCGATCACTCCCTTGGATACAAGGATGATCGCGGCCTCGGCCGGTGCGACGCATCCGATGCACAGAACAAGAATGCCCAGCGAACAAGAGGATTTGAAAAAAGCAGAGCACGTGGCGGTAATCATGAGCGGTCCCGGGTAGGGTAGGGATGCGAGCGAAGCGCTGTGCCTGCGACGCGGTCAGGGAAGGGTCTCGCCGGCCACTTCGACGCTGTCGTCACAGACGACGAAATTGGTTCCTGTGCTCGTGGGGCTGACCGTGACGTTCGAGAAATTCCCCTGCAGGTAGCGCAGATCCATCGGCTTGACGCGGTTGCTTGCCTGGCCGACATGCACGTTATCGAGCGTCACGTCGAGCACCGGGGACTCCGGCAGCCCGGAGATGAAGCTCTGGCTCGTCGCGCCGGTCGCCACCACGTTACTCAACGTGACCTTGCTGACGAAAGGCGTGGTCCCGGTCACCGGTTGACCTGGATCGCTGCCGCACGCCGGCGGACTGCTTGCCGGATAGTAAGAATTGACCACGACCGGCTGCGTCACATTGGTCATGCTCAGGTTCCGCGCGTTGATGTCGTGTATTTGGCTCCCTCGGTCACGGCCGGTCTTGATGCGGAAGCCGTTTGATGTGTTGCTCAGGGACACGTTCATGATGTCGATGTTGTTCACGCCGTTGATGGCCTCGCTACCGATCGACATGCCGTGCCCGGAGGTAAACGTGGCATTGGCGATCGTCACGAACTGGGTTGCCGCGGGCGGCATGGGCTGGCTCGGATCCTGGTACTGCGGCGGCAGCCCGGACTTGAGCGCGACGTCGTCGTCGCCGGAAGCGAAGTTGACGTTCGAGATCGCCACGTTGCTCGATGAAACGACATCCACGGCATCGGTGTTCTTGGACGTCGACGGCGCACTGTCGCTGATCCCCACGATCGCGACATTGGACGCGTAACGCGGCACGAGGGTCCACATCGGCGAACGCGCGAGGTGCACGCCCTCGACGACGATGTGGTCCGTCATCCAGAATTCAACCAGCCAGGGCCGCGGCAGCCCGTTGCTGCTGGGTGCAAAGGGGAAGCTCGCGTAGGGGAACGGCGCGACGCCGGCCAGTGAATACCAGCTTTGACCGCCAGCCGGGTTTACGTCGCCTTGGCCATCGATCGTGCCGCCGCCAATCACACCGACATCGGTTGCATCGGAGGTCGAGATCAACGCCTCGCCGGATCGATACGGCGTTCCGATGTAAGCGGGGACGTAACGCGACTGATCGGTGGTGCCGAGGATTGTGGCGCCCGCGTTCACGCGCAGCACGATATGGCTTCTGAGCGTGAACGGACCGGTGAGAAACGTGCCGTGATCCAACGGCACCGTGCCGCCCCCTTGCGCGGCACACGTATCGACTGCCGTCTGGATCGCATTGGTGTCATCGGTGATGCCGTCTCCGGCGGCACCGTAGGTGCGCGGATCGCAGGGGTTCGTCCCGGCGGCGTAGGAGACACCGGCAGTGGCGATCACCGCGATCGCCATGCAAACGGACGAGCAGGTTCGACGATGGCTGGACATTGCGCTTTCCTTCGCGAATATGGCTGGTGCCGTGGGTATCCTCACCCGTTTATCGCTGTTGAAAAAGCTTCAGCTTGGACGCCGCATGAAAACGTTTTCAGTCGCGAAAATTCTAGAGGCCGTCGACGATCGCTGTCAAGCGAAATGTGAGGATCGCCCTGACATCATTGCGGCCCGCGCGTCTCCTGCTACTATCGATCGCGCTTTGCAAAAATTACACAAGATGCCATGGCGATAACGATTCATGACGTGGCGCGCAGGGCGCGCGTGTCGGTCGCCACCGTATCGCGCGCGCTGACCCAGCCGCAGCTCGTGCGCCAGACGACGCGCGACCGGGTATTGAAGGCAGCGAAGGAACTTGCCTACCATCCGAACCGCGCGGCACGCAGTCTCATCACGGGCAAGACGGGCAATCTCGGAATCGTCGTGCCTGACCTCGACAATCCGTTTTATCCAAGCGTAGTGCGCGGAGTACAGGCTCGAGCCCACCAAGCGGGATACTCGCTCTTGCTCGGAGACAGCGGAGAAGACCCGGCGGCCGAGCGGAATCTGGTGCATACGATGGCAAAACAGGTGGACGGCGTGATCGTCTGCGCGCCGTTCTCGCTGGATGCGCAAATTGCCCAGTTCGGGCAGGTGACTTCACTCGTGCTGATCAATCGGCGATTGCAGGAGGTGCCTGCCGTCTTGATGGATGCCGCACACGGGATGCGGCAGGTCATCGATCATCTGCTGGCGCTTGGACATCGGCGCTGCGCCTATCTCGGAGGACCACGAAGAGCATGGTCGAACCACGAGCGCAGCCGAGGACTGCGTGCGGCAGCGCGTGCTCACGGGATGGAGTTGATCGAATACGGTCCTTTGGAGCCGAAATTCGCCGGTGGCATTCAGGGTGCCGACTTGGCGCTGTCGTCCGCCGCATCGGCTATCGTCGCCTTCAATGACTTGATGGCACTGGGCGTGCTGAGCCGCCTGGCGGCGCTGGGAATACGCGTGCCCGAGGATGTCAGCGTCGTCGGATGCGATGACATACTCTACGCAGCAATGTGCGCACCGCCGCTGACGACGGTAGCCATGCCGATGGAGTTGGCCGGGCGCGTGGCCGTTGACCTGCTACTGGCCCGGCTTGCCAAGGGCGCTCGCGCCGCCTCGGCCGTTTCCCACACCCGGATGCAGACTCACCTTATCGTACGTTCCACGACGGCAGCGCCGACAGGGCGGGGACGACGCGTGACGCGAGAAAGACTTGGCGGCGCGAATCGCCAAGGCATCGCACGGTAACGCTCGCGGGCACGATTACCGGTCGCCCCGGTCACGGCGGACACGCTATTCATGTCCGCCTTGTTCCCGAGCACCTTCGAGCGCACTATGGCCAATGACCGAAGTTTCGCATCGCGGCTTCCTGATATCTGTCTTTGTCCGCCGAACCCGTGGCTTGTGGGAAGTGACGACCACGATCTACGCTCCAAAAGGCCTTGCCGACGAACTTGGCGACCAGGTGATAATGGACGTGGACCCGTCACCGACGAACCACATTGAGCAGGTTCGGGCCGAAGCATTCGAGCGAGGCAAGAAGACCGTCGACGATCTGGTAACTGGCCGGATCGTCATGTCTTTGCCGGCGAAGTGACCGCCGCGCTGGCCTGATCATTCGGCCGCGAACTCGGAGTCGAGGGATGGCTCAGGAAGCGCGCGGACGCGGTTTCGCTTCTTGCGCGCCATCGAGCGTGCGGAGTCAGGGAAGTGTCAAAAAGTTAGGGAGCGCCGACTTCGACGCTCCCTAACCTGTTGGTTTTGGTCGGGACGGAGTGATTTGAACACTCGACCCCCTGCACCCCATGCAGGTGCGCTACCAGGCTGCGCTACGCCCCGACTGAACTTCGAATTATACCGTTCGCTTACGCGTCAGGGGCGAGCAGTCGCCGGATTTCTTCGAGCTCCCGGCGCAATGCGGCCGCATCGAGCGGACGCGCGGTGGTCGGTGACGCGGCAACAGTCGTCGAGTGCGATGCTGCACGCGCGGCGGCCCTGGGTTCGGCGATCTCGGAGTCGAGTCGATGGCGGGCGCCGTTGATGGTGAAGCCCTGTTCGTACAGCAAGTCGCGAATGCGCCGGATCAACAGAACTTCGTGATGCTGGTAGTAGCGGCGGTTCCCGCGTCGCTTGACCGGCTTGAGCTGAGAGAATTCCTGCTCCCAGTAACGGAGCACGTGCGGCTTCACCGCACACAGGTCGCTGACCTCGCCAATCGTGAAGTAGCGCTTGGCGGGAATCGGCGGCAGCGTCGCCTTAGCTCGGCTGGCTTCGGGCATGGTTCGCGGCTTCGACCATGGCCTTCAACTTCTGGCTCGCGTGGAAGGTCACGACGCGGCGCGCGGTGATCGGAATCTCTTCGCCGGTCTTCGGATTGCGCCCGGGACGCTGGGGCTTCTCGCGCAACTGGAAGTTGCCGAAGCCCGACAACTTGACGCTGCGTCCTTCTTCGAGCGCGGTTCGAATCTCCTCGAAAAAGCGCTCGACCATGTCCTTGGCCTCGCGTTTGTTGAGGCCCAGTTGCTCGAAGAGGAGATCGGCGAGTTCGGCTTTGGTGAGGGTCATCGGGAGGCTCTCAGCGTGGCGCCGAATCGATCGCGGAGCACCGACAGAAGATCGGCCACGACGCGCTCGCTGTCCACGTCCGTCAAAGTACGTTGAGTATCACGCATAAGCACAAGAATCGCAACGCTTTTCCGACCGTTCGGCAGTCCGTGTCCCCGAAGACGTCGAACACGTCGACGGTCTCGATTTCCGGTCGATTTAGATCGCGTATCGCCTGAAGTATTGAACGTACTTCTATGTTTTCATTGATAACTACGGCCATATCACGTCGAAGGGACGGCAATCGCGAAACCGCCTGTCCCACGGGGATCGGCCGCGTCGAAAGCGCCGCGAAGTCGAGTTCGAAAACGACCGGCGCCGCGGGCCAACCGTAATGACGCGCGACCCGCGGGTGCAGCTCGCCGAGCCAGCCGACTGCGGCACCTTCGATACGCACTTCGGCGCTGCGTCCGGGATGCAGCCACGGCCAGGTTCGTCCGGTGGTCGTGACCGCGAGAGGCATTGCGAGCGCGGCAAGATCCGCCTTGACGTCGAATACGTCGACGGCGCGCAGCGGCGTTCCCCATTGCTCGGGATCGTTCGATCCGAACGCGAGCCCACCCACCCGGATCGGCTGCGCGAGATCGTCGCGCGCAAACGTCCGGCCCACTTCGAAGACGCGCACCCGCGCCAGCTTGCGCTTCAGATTCGTCTGCAGCGTTTCGATCAGGCCCGGCAGGAGCGTCGTGCGCATGACGTCATGTTGCGCGGCAATCGGATTCAGCACGGCAAGAGGTCTCGCGTCCGGATCGAGCGCGCGCTCGTCGCCGGAGGAAACGAAGCCGAACGTGATCACTTCCTGCCAGTCGCGGGCGGTAAGCCGCCGCTTGAGCGTCGTTGCGTCCACGTGGGCTTCCGGCGCCGGCAGCATCGCCTGCACGTGCGCGCGCGCCTGGGCGGGAATGGCGTCGTAGCCGTGGATGCGCGCCACTTCCTCGATCAGATCTTCTTCGATCGCAATGTCGAAGCGGTAGGAGGGCGGCGTCACGACGAAATCATCGCCTTGACGCGTGAAGGGCAGCCGCAGCCGCGTGAAGACGTCACCGATCGCCTCGGGCGAAAGTGCGACGCCGAGGAGCTTTGCGGCGCGCGCGCTGCGCAGCAGGACGGGCTTGCGCGGCGGCAGCGCACCGGTGACGTCCGAGAGGGGTCCGGCGCGACCGCCGCAAATGTCGAGCATCAGTTGCGTCGCACGCTCGACGCCGCCCGGCCCGAGATCGAAATCGACGCCGCGCTCGAAGCGATAGCCCGCGTCGCTCGTGAAGCCCAGCCGGCGCATCTTTCCCTGGATCACCACGGGGTTCCAGAATGCGCCTTCGAGGAACACGGCCGACGTGTCGTCGGCGATGCCCGAATGCTCGCCGCCCATGATGCCGGCGAGTCCGAGCGGCTTCACGCTGTCGCAGACGAGCAGCAGGTCGGGCTCGAGCGCCAGAACCTGGCCGTTCAGAAGCGTCAATGTCTCGCCGGCACGCGCGAAACGAACGACGACATCGCCTTCCAGCAGGCGGTTGTCGTACGCGTGCAGCGGCTGTCCGAGCTCGAGCATCACGTAGTTCGTGATGTCGACGATCGCCGAAATCGAGCGGATGCCCGAACGCTCGAGGCGAGCCTTCATCCACGCCGGCGTCGGCGCGCGAGGATCGATGCCCTCGATGATGCGCGACGCGAACCGCGGACACGCCTCGGGGTCCTCGATGCGAACTGTGCGTGTCGCCTTGCTTTCGATGGGCACGGCGCCGATCGCCGGCAGTTGGAGCGGGGCGCCCGTGATTGCGGCGACTTCGCGGGCGATGCCGGTGATCGACAGGCAATCGGGGCGATTGGGTGTCAGCTTGATCGTGATCAGCGCATCGTCGAGCGCGAGTACATCGCGCACATCGCATCCCGGCGCCGCGTCGGCCGGCAGTGCGAGCAATCCCGACGCGTCGTCCGACAGGCCGAGTTCGCGCGCCGAGCACAGCATCCCCTGCGATTCGACGCCGCGCATCGCCGTGCGGCGAATCGACGTGCCGTCCGGCAGCATTGCATCTTCGAGCGCACAGGGCACGCGCATGCCGGTAGCCGCATTGGGCGCGCCGCAGACGACCTGCAGCGTAGTTCCACCGACGTCGACTTCGCACACGCGCAATCGATCGGCATCCGGATGCGGTGCGACGCTGGTGATTGCGCCGACGACCACGCCGGTGAACGGCGGCGCGGCCTGCTCAACGTCTTCGACTTCGAAGCCCGCCATCGTCAATTTGTCGCATAGCGCCGCCGTGTCGAGCCTGGGGTCGACGAGCGCGCGCAGCCAGTGTTCGGAGAACTTCATTTCTCAGGCGAACTGGCGGAGGAAGCGCAGATCGTTTTCGTAGAACAGGCGCAGGTCGTCGACGCCGTAGCGCAGCATGGCGAGCCGGTCGGGTCCCATGCCGAACGCAAATCCCTGCCAGCGCTCGGGATTGATGCTGACCGCGCGCAGCACGTTCGGATGCACCTGGCCCGCGCCGGCGATCTCGAGCCAGCCGCCGTCGCCGAAGCGCATGTCGATTTCGGCCGAGGGCTCGGTGAACGGAAAGAACGAGGGGCGAAAGCGCAGCGTCAAGTCATCGCGCTCGAAGAAATTGCGCAGGAACTCGCTGAACACGCCTTTGAGGTCGGCGAACGACACGTCGTCGCCGATCCACAGGCCCTCGATCTGGTGGAACATCGGCGAGTGGGTCGCGTCGCTGTCGACACGGTAGACGCGGCCGGGCGCGATGATGCGGATCGGCGGCGCATGCGTTTCCATGTAACGGATCTGGATCGGCGACGTGTGCGTGCGCAGCACCATGCCGCCTTCGACGTAGAACGTGTCGTGCATCGAACGCGCCGGATGGTTCTCGGGCGTATTGAGCGCAGCGAAGTTGTGGAAATCGTCTTCGATCTCCGGGCCGTCGGCGACATCAAAGCCCAGCGACCGGAACAGCGTCTCGATCCGCTCCAGCGTTTGCGTCAGCGGATGCAGTCCGCCGCTGCCGCGACCGCGGCCGGGCAGCGACATGTCGAGCGCATCCGCCGCAAGCTGCGTCGCGAGCCTGGCATCGGCGAGCGCCGCGCGCCGCGCATCGAGCGCGCGTTCGAGCTCACCCTTCGCCTGGTTGATCGCTGCGCCGGCGGCGGGCCGCTCGGCCGCCGGAAGCTTGCCGAGTTGCTTCAGCTGTTCCGTCAGCGCGCCCGCCTTGCCGAGGTACTTCGCCTTGGCGTTTTCGAGCGCGGCAGGATCGGTGCACGCGTCGAAGTCGGCGCGGGCGGTCGTGATGATCCGGGAAATCGTGTCCTGTCGCATGTCGCGGGCGTGAATGGAATGGCTGGTCGGCGCGTACAAACAAAAAAGGGAGGCGGTTTAGCGCCTCCCTGGTGTTTTCGCGGACGCGTCAGGCGAGGGAGGACTTCGCCTGTTCCGCGATCTTCGTAAACGCTGCCTTGTCGTGCACGGCCAGATCGGCCAACACCTTGCGATCGATGTCGATCGACGCCTTCTTCAGGCCATTCATGAACGTGCTGTACGACAGGCCGAGCTCGCGCACCGCTGCGTTGATCCGCGCGATCCACAGCGCGCGGAATTCGCGCTTTTTCGTCCGGCGATCGCGGTACTGGTATTGGCCCGCCTTCATCACCGCTTCCTTGGCGATGCGATAGACGGCATTGCGGCGGCCGCGATAGCCCTTGGCCTGCGCGATGACTTTCTTGTGTCGCGCGCGAGCGGTCACACCACGTTTGACTCGAGGCATGGCGGCTCCTTACGCGTAGGGCAGCATCGCCGCGACGGCCTTCGCGTTCGTCGGATGGACGCCCGCTGACCCGCGCAACTGCCGCTTGTTCTTCGTGGTCCTCTTCGTGAGGATGTGGCGCTTGAACGCCTGCGAGCGCTTCACCGAGCCGCTTCCGCGCACGCGAAAGCGCTTCTTCGCGCCCGACTTCGTCTTCATCTTCGGCATGATGCCGTTTCCTTTTATTTGCTGCCCACAGCGGTGCTCTCCGGCTTTGCGGCGGGAGAGGCTTTGGCGCCTTGCGGCTTACCGTCCTCGGGCTTGTCCGGGTGATGCGACTTGGGTAGCGTCTTCTTCGGGGCCAGCAGCATCACCATTTGCCGACCCTCGAGCCTCGGAAACTGTTCGACAATCGCGACCGGATCGAGGTCGCCCCGGATCCTTTCGAGCAGACGCACGCCGAACTCCTGGTGCGCCATTTCGCGACCGCGAAAACGCAACGTCACCTTCGCCTTGTCGCCCTCCGACAGGAACCGGGTCAGGTTGCGCAACTTGATCTTGTAATCGCCTTCGTCCGTACCAGGGCGGAACTTCACTTCCTTGACCTGGATCTGCTTCAGCTTGAGCTTCGCCTCGTGCTGCTTCTTGGCCTCCCGGTACTTGAACTTGCCGTAATCCATGATTCGGCAGACCGGGGGTTTTGCCATCGGGGCTATCTCAACGAGGTCGAGCTCGGCGGCTTCCGCCTTGCCGATCGCTTCGCTCAACGAAACGATGCCGAGTTGCTCGCCGTCCACGCCGACCAATCGAATTTCAGGGGCGTTGATTTCGCCGTTCAGTCGCTGTTGTTGCTTGTCCAGAGCTATTGTGGGATCTCCATAAAGTTCAAAAAATAAAAGGCCCGAGTGCTAAAGGCCTTTCGGAGCCTCCTCGCGGAGGCGTGCCAGCAAGGCATCGACGGGCATCGAGCCCAGATCCTCGCCGCCGCGGCTACGTACCGCCACAGTATCGGCCGCCTGCTCCTTATCGCCGACGATCAGCTGATAGGGGAGCTTTTGGAGGCTATGTTCTCGAATTTTATAGGTTATTTTCTCATTGCGCAAATCGGTCGTCACCCGCAGTCCGGCTGCTTCCAGCGCGCCCGCAACCTTGCGTGCGTAGTCGCGCTGCCGGTCGGTGATCGTCAGCACGACCGCCTGGATCGGCGCGAGCCACAACGGCATCGCGCCCGCGTGATGCTCGATCAGGATGCCGATGAAGCGCTCGAGCGAACCGACGATCGCGCGATGCAGCATCACGGGGACCTGGCGCGTGTCGTCGGCCGCGACATATTCGGCGCCGAGGCGGCCGGGCATCTGGAAGTCGACCTGCATCGTTCCGCATTGCCATGAGCGGCCGAGCGAATCCTTCAGGTGATATTCGACCTTCGGCCCGTAGAACGCGCCTTCGCCGGGCAGTTCGGTCCATTCGACGTTGCATGCCCGAAGCGCGTCGCGCAACGCCGCCTCCGCGCGGTCCCAGGTCGCGTCATCGCCCAGCCGCTGATCGGGGCGCAGCGCGAGCTTGATCGTGACGTCGGTGAATTCGAACGCGCGATAGACGTCGAGCGCGAGCTGGTTGAACGCGGTGACTTCGGGCTGGATCTGCGCTTCGGTGCAGAAGATGTGGCCGTCGTCCTGCGTGAACGCGCGCACGCGCATCAGGCCGTGCAGCGCGCCGGACGGCTCGTTGCGGTGGCACGATCCGAATTCGCCATAGCGCAGCGGCAGATCGCGGTAGCTGCGCAAATCCGAATTGAAGATCAGGACATGGCCGGGGCAGTTCATCGGCTTGACGGCGAAGTCGCGCTTCTCCGATTCGGTCGTGAACATGTTCTCCTTGAAGTTCTGCCAGTGCCCCGATTTTTCCCATAGCGACCGATCGAGTATCTGCGGGCACCGGACCTCGAGATAGCCGTTGTCGCGATAGATGCGGCGCATGTACTGCTCGACCTGCTGCCAGATCGACCATCCCTTCGGATGCCAGAACACCATGCCCGGCGCTTCGTCCTGCAGGTGGAAGAGGTCGAGCTGCCGGCCGAGCTTGCGATGGTCGCGCTTCTCGGCTTCCTCGATCCGGTGCAGATACGCGTCGAGGTCCTCCTTCTTCGTCCACGCGGTGCCGTAGATCCGCTGCAGCATTTCGTTGCGCGAATCGCCGCGCCAGTACGCGCCGGCGAGCTTCATCAGCTTGAACACCTTCAGGCGCCCGGTGGACGGCACGTGCGGACCGCGGCAAAGGTCGATGAACCTGCCTTCGGCGTAGAGCGAGATCGGCTCGTCCGACGGAATCGACGCGATGATTTCCGCCTTGTAGTGCTCGCCGATCGACTCGAAATAGCGCACCGCCTCGTCGCGGGGCATCAGCCGCGCGCGTGACGGGCTCATTCTTCTTCGCGAGCTCCACCATCTTGCGCTCGATCGCCTCGAGGTCCTCGGGCGTGAACGGACGCTTGAACGAAAAGTCGTAGTAGAAGCCGTCCTCGATCACGGGTCCGATCGTCACCTGCGCATCGGGGAAGAGCTCCTTGACCGCATAGGCGAGCAAGTGCGCCGTCGAGTGGCGGATGACGTCGAGTCCGTCGGCATCGCGCTCGGTGACGATCGCGGCGGCGACGTCGCGGTCGATGACGTGCGATGTGTCGACGAGCTTGCCGTCGACCTTGCCGGCGAGCGCGGCCTTCGCAAGGCCGGGGCCGATCGACGCGGCGAGCTCGGCAACGGTGACCGGCGCGTCGAAACGCTTGACGGCGCCGTCGGGTAATCGGATGTCGGGCATGGCGGAAACCTCGTTGGGGTCGAATACCAATTCCGTGTCAACCGCCACGCTTCGGCAACAGGCGTCGCGAACGGGGTGTCTGATCCCGGAAATGAAAAAGTGCGGCGGAGCCGCACTTTTCATCGGGAGCCGACAACCGTCGGCGCGAGCGGACACCGCGTCTCTGTTTACGCCGGACCTCCACGCGTCAGCGGTGTCATAACCATGCCTTTCTCGTGCGCGATGCCGTCGGATCGAACGAAGCTGGTAGGCGCGATTGGACTCGAACCAACGACCCCCACCATGTCAAGGTGGTGCTCTAACCAGCTGAGCTACGCGCCTTCGCAAAGATCGAATTCTAGCGGAACGCCTCGCATGGCACAACTTGCCCGCGCGGCTCGCGGCGCTTCGCGCTCACCGCAGGAGAATCCACAACGCGGCAATCATTGCGGGTTGATGGATCAGGTAGACGGCAAGGCTGTGCCGGCCCAACCAGCGCAGCGACGGCGGGGCACCTGCAAGCGGGGCGAGCGCTGCAAAGCGCGTGCGAACGAGCGCGTGACCTGCCGCCAATCCGATGAACAGAACGCCGGCCCACGGGAACAGCGGAACGTAGTCCTCGGTCAGCGGCTTCTGCGTCACGAAGCCGATCCAGCCGAGCGCTCGATTGTCGAACACGGGATTTGCAAACAGGAGTCCTGCCGCGATGACGATGACGCCGATCGCCGCCGCGACGAGCGGCCGTCCCGCGAGCGGACGCGCGAGGAGCAGGGAAACGGCGATCGCATGCAGCACGCCGAACCAGATGAACGATTGCGGGAACATCAGCCAGCTCGCCGCGCTCACGAGCAGCGCGGCGGCCGCGATGCGCGCGATGTGGCGCAGCCACCGTCCGAGCGGCGCGCGCTCGCGTCGCGCCAGCACAGTGCTGACACCGGCGATAAGCATAAAGGATGACAGGATCAGCGTGCGCGCGCTGAGCCATATAAGGTCGTGCTCGAAGTCCGAACGCGTCACTCCGAAATAGCGCAGGTCGAAACAGAAGTGATAGACGATCATCGCCAGGATCGCGAGGCCGCGCAGCGCATCCAATCCTGCAACGCGCGTGGAGGTGTCCTGGGCTGTTCCGTGCGTTGAAAGGGACGTTTCGCGCGCACGAACATCGCGCGGCGCAGCGGCGACGCGCGGTTTGCCGGTGCTGTTGCGTCTTATCGACCGCTTCGCCACGTGACCTTCACGCCGCCCGACCCGTCGGGGGGACCGAGTAGCGATACCGCCTGGCGCACCGCGTCGGATGCCGCCGCCGTCGGCTTGAGCGTCACCGCAGCCTCGATCAATCCGCCGGCTCCGGTCAGCGTGCCGTCGATTGCGACGTCGCCGCCCTCATTGCGGATCGTTCCCGAGAGCTGTCCGCCCCGACGGCGTGGCTGTCAGCGCGACCGTGCCGAGATCGACGACGACATCGCCGGCGACCAGCCGCGCGCGGCGCCACTCTGCGTCGAGGGTGCCGTCGCCGCCGCCTGCCCGCCACGCAAAGGCCGGCGCCCGAACCGAGATGTCGCCGCCGGCTGCGATTGTTCGCAATGGCGGCAAGAGCGCCGCAACGAGCGTCGCGGGCAGGCGCAGGCGCAACTCATGCAGCTGGACGTCGTCGCCGCGTGTGGAAAGCGTTCCCGACGGCAACGCGTCGTCACCGCCAGATTTGAAATCGAGTGACCGCGCGCCTTGCAACAGCGCGGCGAAATTCACCCGCCACGCAACGGGAATGCGGGATGCGCCATCGGCCGTCGCAATCGATCCGCGGCCATTCCACCAGTAGCCGCTTGTCTCGATCAGGCGGAGCCGGTCCTGGGTCCTCGCGGCGAGCGGCCGATCGAGCCACGTCGCCGGCGCCAGTCCGATCGTTGCGGCCAGCAGCAGGGCGACGCAGAGCGCGACGCGGAACGTCGCTCGCATGCGGCCTATCGCCCGAATGAAAGATCGGCGCGCACGGTGCCCGGATCGACCAGCGCCGTCAGCGTCGCTTCGACGACGTGGACCCCTTCGTCGCGGGCGAGCGCGTCGAGCGCGCGCACCAGCGCGTCGAAGCGCGCTTGTGCGATGACGACCGAGAGGCGTCCTTCGCCCGCCTTCTGGCCCGACGGCGCCGCCTGCAAGCCGTTGCGCGTCATCACGCGCTCGATGGCGGCGCGCAGGTCCCCGCCATGAATCGGCGGCGATCCGCGCGCAAGGCTCGCATTTTCCGCGACGCGTGATCGTGCGACGTCCAGCACCAGCCGATTGCGCGCGACGTCGGCCTTCGCACGCTCGATCGCGTCGCGAAGCGGCGTCGCAACGAAGAACACGCCGATCGCAATCGCGACCACGGCAACGATTGCGGAGAACACGACACGCTGCGGCGGTCGGGCAGCGTCCCAGGCGGCAACGAGCGAGCGCGCGTAAGCCATGGCGTCAGCGTGCGGTGGCGTCCAGCGTCAGGCGCATCCGGGTTCCGCCGGCCGTCGGTGCCGCGAGCGCGTCGACGCCATTGCGCGCGAGCGCGCGGGTGACGCTCGATGCGGCAGCGGGGTCGAGCTTGCCGAGTTCGAGCGTCCACGCATTTCCCGCGTACGCGGCCGACTTGAGCATGCCGGGCGGCAACGCGCCGATCGACGGCGCCGCGCGCGCGAGCAGCGGCAGTGCGTCGGCCGGCGCACTCTGCGATGCGCGATGGCGCAGTTCGGCGTTTCGCCGCGCGATCGCGGCGGTGGCGGCCTCGGGCGTCGCGGCATCCGGCAATTGCGCGGCACCCGCTTGCTCGACCAGCGCCCGCGCGAGTTGCCAGTTGTCGACGCGAAGCCACGCCCATTGCGTGATCAGTGCGCCGAGATGGATCAGGATTGCCAGCGCCGCGAGCACGAGCGCGGGGCGGAACCAGCGCATCGCATCCGGCCGTCGTTGCGACGCCGCAGGTTGCGTGTCATCAGCCAGAAAATCGGGCGCGGCGGCGAAAGCGCCGGCTGTCGCGCGCTCCCAGTGCCATTCGGGCGCCGCCACGAAGCGAATGCCGGTCGTCTGCGACCACTGCGCGAGTTGCGCCGCCGTGCTGCGAACCGCGGCGTGCACGACGGGCGGTGCAGCGCCGCCGCGAGTGGCTTGCGCCAATGCGGCCGCCAACTCGGGCGGAACTTCGTTCGCGCCGTCCGCGCCGCCGATCGCAAACGTGCTGCCGTCGGCCCTGCGCACGAAGCCGCCGCCCGCCGCCGACATACACCACGTCCAGCCGTCGGTGTGCGGTGCAAGTGCAGACTCGGGAATGATCCGTGCAATCCGCTTCGTGTGGCCCGCGATTGCGCGAATCAGCGCGTCGGATGCGACGGCTGCGATAGCGGGCCCGCCATTGCGCGCGGCGGCGACCGCGACGGCGGCCTCGGCGGCAGTGCTGGCCATCTGGTCTTCCAGGGCGAATCGGGCGGCCGCGCGGAGGCGATTGCCCGGCATCGGCGGAAGATCGAGCGCGGCAAGCCGCACGTGCGCCGCTGCGACGACGGCTTCGATCGCCGGGTCGGGCGGCCACGCGTCGGGCGCATCGCGTCCGCGCGCAACCGGTCGGCCGTCATCGGCATAGCGGACCCAGGCATCGGCGCGAGCCGCGATCGGCGGGGCGGGGAGGAACACGCGCAGCATGGTCCGGGAGTTTACGAGAAGACCACGGCGGAAGGTAAACGCGGAACGCGGACCCGCTGCGGGCGACAGCAAGCGCGCGGCGCGGGCATCGCTAGTCGATCGTTTGCCACACGACGACGGGCCATCCCGTGCCGGTTCGGTGAATGAGTGCGCGCGCCTGCGCCATCGTATCGCCTTGCCGCGCACGCACGGTGACGATGAAGTAGTCGCTCGACACCGAGTACATCGCCTCGTCGCCCATCGCGACGCCGGAAGGAAGGTGCCCGCGGAAGTCCGCCGTCGTCATGAACGGACGCTGCGCGCGGCTCGCCATGAGGGGCGCAAGCTGCGCAGGATCGACGCTCATCGACGCTGCCAGCAGCTCGACCGGCGCGGTATTGACGTTGAGCGGCGTATCCGGCGGCAGGCTCGTCACATAGCGGACGAGGCTCCCCATCGCGGCGGTCGTCATCCCGCGCACCGCGCCCAATTCCTCGGTCCGCGTCGCGGGCGCGTTGGCCGCCAGCCCGGGTTCGGTTTGCGCGACGTACCAGGCGTCCTCCGCGCCGCCGGGCTCAGGCACGTTGTCGGCATCGACCCAATCGATGATCGCGGCGAGCGTAGCCGGCGGCAGATGGAGCATCGCGAACAGCCGCCCGAAGCGCGCGCGCTCGAACGGCGCGTGGGTTGTGCTGGCGAGATTGTTCACGTTGAAGAAACCCTGTGCGTCGACGATACGGCCTTCGACGGACCCGTTTTCGACCGGCGTCGCCGGAAGCGGCAGCGACCAGGGCTCACCCAGATAGTCGATCGATCCCGCATGCGCGTCAGCATCGAGGATCTGCCGCGCCCACTGGACGCCCGCCTGCGCGATCGATTGCGCTTGCACGTGGTCGCGCTGCTGAAACACGTGGGCCGACCATTGCGCCTGCGCGCTGACGACGGACATCGCGACGGCCGCAGCGAGGGCCGCGATCAGCATCGCGATGATCAGCGCGAGTCCGCGCTCGTCGCCGCTGCCCGGAATCCTCTTCGACAGCGCGAGCGCGCGCGGGTATTGCATGGCAATCCCTGGATTCATTGCAGCGCGAGCCACCGCTCGATCATGCTGCCGTCGGCGAGCACGATTTCCACGTGAACGCCGCGCGGGATGCCCGCCGAACCGAGGAGCGGCCATCGGTCGGACCAGCGGTTGTCCGCAGCGAGCTGCAGGACGCGAAAGCGCGCGATGCCATCGGCGAGTGCGTAGGTCGACGGGTCGGTCGCGGCCGGATTGTCGAGATGCGGCCAGTAGAGGACCTCGACGCGCCCTTCGCGCCAACGATAGCCGACGCGCTGACCCTCGATGCCGGGCTCGTCGAGGGCATCCGGTCCCGCCCGCGTGAACACCAGCAGCGTGTTGCCGGCGGCGTCCTCCGGCGCAGCCGACCACGGCACTTCGGTTTGCGGGCCATGACGCACGTTGCGCGGGATCGCCCTGCGCATGTCGGCTTCCATCCGCGTGAGCAGCGCGTCCAGCTGCTGCCACCGCGCGCTCTCGGCGGCGAGATGCGCTTCGCCATCGGTCATTGCCGCTGTCGCGCGCCAGGCAATCAGCGCGACGATTGCGAGAATCGCTACGGCAACGAGCGCCTCGGCGAGCGTGAAGCCGCGCGCACGCCGTGCAACGCGCAGCGTCGCCGGCGCGCACGGCATGCGGATACCACCGCGACGCTCGCTTTCATTCGCCCGCCACCGATGCCGCCAGGAAACCATGGCGTCAGGGACCGGCATTGCCGAGGTAGCCGGTAAGCCTCGCAAGCGCGTAGTCGGGTACGCCCGGGTCGGCGATGACGATGTCGATCTTGCGGAAGGCGGGATTCGGCGTCGCCGCAATCGTTTGCCGCCAGAGAAACCGCATGCCTGCCTGAATCGCGTCTCCGTCGTTGATTCCCGACGACGGCGGTGGGTTCGCGAGTTGCGCCTGCGCGAGCTGGTTCTGCGCGACCCACAACGCCAGCGTGCGCGCCTTGAGCGATATCGCACCGTCGGCGCTTTGCGCGAGCGCACGCATGCCGGCCGCAAGCGCAACGGCAACGATCGCGAGCGCAACCAGCACTTCGATCAGCGTGAAGCCACGCCTCATGGCTCGATGGCGGACGGACCCGCGATCGACACGCGGTTCAACGGGTCGACGGCGATAATGGTGCGCCAGCGTGGTGTCGCCAGCGCGAACGCGAAGGGCTCGTTGCGGCCCGATGCGCGCAGCGGAATGATCGTATCGGGTGCGAGTGCGCGCCCGGCGAATGCGAGCGCCATCGCCTCCAGCGGTTCGGGGAGCGGGTGCGCGCGCAGTACGTCGTCGCCGTCGTCCAGCACCAGCCAGCGCTCGCTGGCCGCATCGCGGCGCCAATAGCGAACGGCGTGCCGCTCGGCGGAGACGCCGAGCATTTCATTGCGCCATTGCGCCCGTTCGGCCGCGTGTTCGAGCGCGCCGGCAAAGCGCTTGGCTTCGCGGGCGGATATGTCGCGCTCATCGGGCTCGACGAGCGCAACGGCGAGGCTTGCGACGAGACCGAGAATCGCGATGACCACGAGAATCTCGAGCAGCGTGAATGCGCGAGTGCGCGAAGCGCCAGCGGCTTTCCGGGAAACCGGCACGAGCAATCGGGAGCGGCAGCCGTCGATGCGCGGGGCCTACAAGTCCCAGGACCCGATGTCGGCGTCGGCACCGGTGCCGCCCGGCTGGCCGTCGGCCCCGTAGGTGAAGATGTCGACGTCGCCTTTGAGACCCGGGTTCAGGTATTGATACGCGCGTCCCCAGGGGTCCACGGGGAGCTTCTCGAGGTAGCCGCCGGGCTTCCAGTTGGGCGGCAGCGGCGGATCGGTCGGCCGTGCAACGAGCGCGTTCAATCCCTGCTCGGTGGTCGGATAGCGCTGGTTGTCGAGCCGATACAGTTTCAGCGCCTGACGGATCGCGCCCAGATCGCTCCTGGCCGCGACGATGCGCGCGTCATCGGTGCGCGAGAGCACACTGGGAACGACGAGCCCCGCGATAACGCCGAGAATCACGATGACGACCATGATCTCGATCAGCGTGAACCCGCGTGAAGGCGATCGGCCCGCGCAGCGCGCGGATTCGTCGCGACGCACACCGTCGGCGCTGCGTTCCATCCACGGCCGATGGCGCCGGACGTCCGATACGGTCGCGATCATCGGGCCATTATAATCCGCGCATCACCGTCGACCCTCGGCGCACCCGTGCTCGTGCGCACCCTCCTGTGCCGAAGCATTCTCGCGGCAACATGCCCATGCGCAAGTCGAGCATCGCCAGCCTGTTCATCGTCGTGCTCCTGCTCGCGGGCGCAGGCGCGGGGGCGCTCGGCTGGACGTGGTATCGCACCCCGTTGCCGCTGCCGCGAAGTCCGTTCGATTTCGAGGTTCGCCCCGGCGCTACGCTGTCGAGCGTGGCCCGCACGCTGCACGATGGCGGTGCACTTCCGCACGCGATCGCATTGACCGCGCTCGCTCGGCTCAAGGGCGCGGACCGCACGATCAAGGCCGGCAGCTACGAGATCGAGCGCGGCATCACGCTGCCGGATTTGCTCGCCAGGCTCACGCAGGGCGACGTCGCGCAAACGGCCGTGACGATCGTCGAGGGTACGACGTTCGCCGAGTTGCGGCAGGCCCTGCGCGACAATCCCGACGTCCGGCAGGGCGCAGCCGACCTTCCCGACGCTGAATTGATGGCGCGCATCGGTGCGGCCGAATCGGCGCCGGAAGGGTTGTTCTTTCCCGACACGTATTACCTTGCGATCGGCAGCAGCGACCTCGCGCTGCTGAAGCGGGCGTATCGCGCGCTGCACGATCGGCTCGACGCGGCCTGGACGCGGCGTGCGCCCGACCTTCCGTTGGCGACACCGTACGACGTGCTCGTGCTCGCGTCGATCGTCGAGAAGGAAACCGGCCGCGCGCAGGATCGGCCGCTCATTGCATCGGTGTTCATCAACCGGCTGAAGCGTGGAATGCGCCTGCAGACCGATCCTTCGGTCATCTACGGGATGGGCGTGCGCTTCGATGGGAATCTGCGGAAGCGCGATCTCGATACGGACTCCCCCTACAACACCTATACGCGCGACGGCCTTCCGCCGACGCCGATCGCGCTGCCATCGCAGGCGTCGATCGACGTCGTCGTCAATCCGCCCGTGACGCCCTACCTGTATTTCGTGTCGCGCGGCGATGGGTCGTCGGAGTTTTCGGCAAGTCTGATCGACCACAATCGCGCCGTGTCAAAATACCAGAAGGGCGGCCGTTAGCGCCGGGTTGGCTGCAGCCACCGGCATCGCGGCACGCCGCACTTCCCGACGCCCATTCTTGATTGCCCCAGCGCTCCGCGGACGGTTCATCACGCTCGAAGGCATCGACGGTGCGGGGAAGAGCACGCACGCCGCGTGGCTTGCCGAAGCGCTGGCCTCGCGGGGCAGGCGCGTCGTCGCGACGCGCGAGCCGGGCGGCACGGCGGTGGGCGAAGCATTGCGCGAAATGCTGTTGCGGCAGACGATGGCGCACGAGACGGAAGCGCTGCTCATGTTTGCCGCACGCCGCGAACACGTCGTGCAGGTGATCGAGCCCGCGCTGGTCCGGGGCGACGTCGTGCTGTGCGACCGGTTCACCGATGCGACCTACGCGTACCAGGGCGGCGGGCACGGCGTATCGATGGAACTGATCGGGGCGCTCGAACGGATGCTCCACGGGCATTGCAATCCGGATCTGACGCTGCTGTTCGACGTGCCGGGCGCCGTGTCGCGCGAGCGGCTCGACCGCATGCGCGCGAACGGGCGCGAGCTCGACAAGTTCGAGCGCGAAGCGATGGCGTTCTTCGAGCGCGTGCGGGGCATCTACCTGAGTCGCGCCGCGGCCGATCCCGCGCGCTTTCGCGTCATCGATGCCACGCGGCCGCTCGCCGATGTGCGAATCGATCTGCAGCGGATCGTCGACGCGCTGTGAGCACCGTGAAGCGGGATTCCGACGACGAGATCGCGGATGCGCCACCGCGTGTCGCCACCGAGCTTTCGCCGTTGCCCTGGCAGGCGGCGCTGGCCGCGGAACTCGTATCGCGACGACGGCGCTGGCCCCATGCAATGCTCATCGCCGGGCCAGCCGGCATCGGCAAGCGCGTGCTGGCCGAATGGCTTGCGCGGGTGCTGCTGTGCGAATCGCCGCGCGATGACGGCTCACCATGCGGCACCTGCGCGAGCTGCCGTTACGCAGCTGCCGGCCAGCATCCGGATTTGCGAATCGTCGAGCCGGTCGACATCGATGACGACGAGGTCAAGCCGGTCGAATGGATATCGGTCGATCGCATTCGCGCCCTCACGCGGTGGGCGGAATTGACCAGCCATCGCGGCGGCGCGAAGGCGGCGCTCATCGTGCCGGCCGAGCGCATGAACGCCCCGGCCGCGAACGCGTTGCTGAAGACCCTCGAAGAGCCCGCGGCCAACACGTACTTGCTGCTGGTTTCGCATCTGCCAGGGCGTCTGCCGGCAACGATCGCGAGCCGCTGCCAGCGGATCGCCGCGCCCCGTCCCACGCCTGCCGAAGGCCGCGCGTGGCTGTCTGCGCGTGGAATTCGTGATGCCGAGCGGGCGCTTGCGCAGGCGAATTACGCTCCGCTCGCCGCAGAGGCGTTGGCGGGCGCCGACTATCAGACCGAGCGAACCGTCTGGATGAAGGCGCTGGCCGCGCCGCGCAAACTGTCCGCAGGCGCGCTCGGCGCGCGTATCGACGCCGGCGCGCGCGATTCGCGGAAGGATCGGCTCGCGGCCGCGATCGACTGGATCAGCGGGTGGTGCGCGGATCTGGCGCGCGTGCACGCCGGTGGCATGCCGCTGCAGAATCCCGATTCGAGCGCCGAGCTCCGGGTTCTTTCGCGATTAGTGGCACCCGTCGCCCTGTTTCGTTATCATCGACGCCTGATGGACCAGCGCGCACTGCTGGCGCACCCGCTGCAGCCGCGACTGGTCGCGGAGGCACTTCTGATCGATTACCGAGCCCTGTTTGGTTAGGGCCGAGGCCCTTGCAATGGCGGAAAAAATTCCTGCAACGTCCGGCGCGGTGGCCCGTCCCGGCGTGTTGTCGCTCAACATCCGGGAGAAGGCCGCGCTCTACGCCGCCTACATGCCGTTCCTGAAGGGGGGCGGCATCTTCATTCCGACGTCGCGGCCGTATGCGCTCGGCGAAGAAGTGTTCATGCTCCTGTCGCTGATGGACGATCCCAATCGGATCGCTGTGCAAGGCAAGGTCGTCTGGATTACGCCGGATGGCGGGCAGGGCAATCGCACGCAGGGCATCGGCGTGCAGTTCACCCTCGATGAAACCGGCGCATCGGCGAAGTCGACGATCGAGCGGATTCTGGGCGAACATCTTGCGTCGACGCGCTCGACGCACACGATGTAGGCTTCCAGGTCTCGGGCATCGGGCGAAGCGCTGCGTTTCCCGCGCCTTCGGTTCCCGCACCGGCGCCCGCCGGAGGCGCGAAGAGCCCTGGCCGAGGTCCGATCCGTGAATCATGTTCGTCGATTCCCATTGCCATCTCGATTTTCCGGAATTGCGCGCCGAGCTGCCGCAATTGCTGGACAACATGCGCGTCAACGATGTGACGCACGCGCTTTGCATCGGCGTCGAAATGGACGCGTGGCCGGCGGTACACGCGCTCGCGCTTGGGCATCCGAACCTGTTCGCCAGTGTCGGTGTGCACCCGGACTACGAAAATCTGGACGAGCCGACGGAGGCGCTGCTGGTCGCTCGCTCCCGCGAGCCGAAAGTCGTCGCAATTGGCGAGACGGGCCTCGACTACTATCGGCTGACCGGCGACCTCACGTGGCAGCGTGATCGCTTTCGGACGCATATTCGCGCCGCGCGCGCGGCCGGCAAGCCGCTCGTCATTCACACGCGGGCATCGGCCGACGACACGATTGCGATCATGCGCGAGGAGCGCGCCGGCGAAGCCGGTGGCGTCATGCATTGCTTCACCGAGACCTGGGATGTCGCGCAGCGCGCGCTGGATCTCGGATTCCACATTTCGTTCTCCGGCATCGTGACGTTCAGAAACGCGGTCGAGCTCAAGGACGTCGCGCGCCGAGTGCCGCTCGGCCGGATGCTGATCGAGACCGACAGCCCGTATCTCGCGCCGGCCCCGCACCGCGGCAAGCGCAATCAGCCGGCGTGGGTGCGGCACGTCGCCGAGGAGATCGCGCGGCTGCGCGAGGTTCCGCTTGACGCGATCGCCGCGGCAACGTCCGACAATTTCTTTCGCCTCTTCGGGATCGATCGCGATGCGCACTGAACGCACGCTTCGTGCGCTGCGGCTCGCGGCGCTGCTGCTCGCCGCGTCGTCGCCGGTGCTCGCGCAAGGCCTGCTGGACGACCTGAGGGTCGCGGTGTCGAACGATCGCGTGGCCGAGGTGAAAGCGCTGCTCGCACGCGGCATGGACCCCGACTCGGTCGATGCGAACGGGGACACGATGCTGTGCGTCGCAGCGCGCAATGCCAGCGCGGCGTCGGCGGAGGTGCTGCTTGCCGCAAAAGCCCATCCCAACAGGGCGAACCGATACGGGGATACGCCATTGATGCTGGCGGCGCTCAATGGCGACATCAAGACCGTGCGCGCGCTGCACACGGGGGGCGCCGAGGTGAACCCGCGCGGCTGGACGCCTCTGATCTACGCCGCGGCCGGTGGTCACGATGAGGTCGCCACGTTCCTGCTCGATCGCCGCGCGGACATCAACGCCGCGTCGCCGAACGGCACGACGGCGCTGATGATGGCGATCCACGAGCATCATCCGGACACCGCGCGATTGCTGATCGCGCGCGGCGCGGACATCCAGCACCGCAACGAGAACGGCGCGACCGCACTTGAATGGGCGACGCGCGGGGAGGATTCCGACCTGGCTCGAGAGCTGCGCCGGAAAGGTGCGCGCTGACTAGGACCCTAAAGCACGTACGGCGCGGCGCGATTGTCTCGACCTTCGCGCGGCCGTCGGGCGTTCCGGCCGGCGCACGGGCTCATTCGCCGGTGCGCCTCTTTCTGCGGGCGGCGCTCGTTGCGCTCGCCTGCGTGAGCGCACGGTTGCGTCGCGCGAGCTTGGGATCGCATTGCAGCGGACGTGTGATTTCAACGCGATCGCCATCGGCGAGCGGCGTATCGGCGTCGACGCGCCGGCCGAATATCGCATAGTCGAGCGAACCGCGTGGTCCGGGTATCCGCTCGAGAAGATGCGACAACGCGATGGCGTCCGCGACCGTTGCACCGGACGGCACGTCGAGCGCAACCAGCGATTCGGCGTCGGGTGCGACATGGGCGACATGGATGCGCATCCAATCAGTCCCGGACAGGCGTCGACGACTACAGTGCTCGCGCGCCGAACCATGCGTTCCGCCGGAGACAGATCAACCCTTGCGCACATGGACGGCCTCGGCGCGCCTGACGAACGCGTCGATGAAAGTGTTCGCGATGTGGCTGAACACGGGCCCTATCGCCCGCTCGAGCAAGGGCGTCGCAAATTCGTACGCGAGCTCGAATTCGACCTTGCAACCTGCGTCGCCCGAGCGCGCGGAATCGCCATTCGCCATGCAGGCTGTCGAAACGGGCCGTCCTTGAGCGTGATGACGATCGATTCAGGCGGCCGGTTCAGGTTGTCGGTCGTGAAATGCGCGCGCACGCCGTGATAGTCGATGTCGACGCGCGCAGTCTTGCGATTCTCGCGTTGCTCGACGATCTGCGTGCCTCCGCACCATGGCAGGAACTCGGGTAGAGCTCGACGCGGTCGACAAGCTCGAACATCTGCGCCGCCGCATGCGGGACCAGCACGCTCTTCAGTCACGCGCTGCATCGGGGCCTGCCTGTTTCGACCCGACCCGCGGGCCCGGCGCGGTGCGCCGATGCGCGTGGCGCGTAGAATGCGCGATCCGGATATCGCACGCGCTTCGTCGGGCGTTTTCATGAGCATTGTCGAGAACCGCAAGGCCTTTCACGACTATTTTATCGAGGAGCGGTTCGAAGCCGGAATCGCGCTCGAGGGCTGGGAGGTGAAATCGATCCGCGGCAACCGGGCGCATCTGAAGGAAGCGTACGTTATCGTCAAGAACGGCGAGCTGATGCTGATCGGCGCGCATATCAGCCCGCTGACGACGGCGTCGACGCACGTCCATCCGGATCCGGTGCGTACGCGGCGGCTCCTGTTTCATCGCGAGGAGATCAACCGGCTGGTCGGCAAGGTCGAGCGCGCCGGCTATACGTTGATCCCGATCGATCTCCACTACAAGAATGGTCGCGTCAAACTGACGGTCGGCCTCGCGAAAGGCAAGAAGCAGCACGACAAGCGCGCGACGATCAAGGAACGCGAGTGGAATCGCGAGCAGCAACGCCTGCTGCGCGGGCCGCGGCACGCCGGCGAAGCAGCGCGAACCCGCCTGATCCTTCGATCAGGGCGGGAAGTCCCGGATCAGGGCGCGTGCCGCGGCAACGCCGCTGCGCACCGCGGCTTCCAGCGTCGCCGGGAACGCGGCGTACGTGTAATCCCCGGCCAGGTAGGTGCGCGACGTCAGGCTGCCGCAGACCGGGCGGAGGAGCGCCGGCACGCACGCGTAGGTTGCGCGCTTTTCCTCGATCACCTGCGACCAGCGCAGCGCCGGCATTGCCGGCACGAGCCGGCGCAGCTGCGAATCGACGGCGGCCACCAGCTCGGAATGCGCAAGCGCGTCGTGCGGACCGTGCGCGCTGATGACGACGCTCAACAGCGCCTGCAAGTCGGGACGCGACGCCGATGGCAGTGCGCGCCCGAGCATCGCAATCCGGTCGAAGATCCACTGGCCGGGCGCGTCGTCGAGGCGCACCAGACCGGCGGCGAGCGGGCACGCCGACGCATAGCCGAGATACACCGTCGTGATCGGCTCCCAGCCGAATTGGGCGACGTCGCTCACGGCGCCGCGCGACGCGCGGGTCGCGCGCACGAAGCGCGGGTGCGAAGGCATCGGCCAGTTGATGGGGACCGACGGCGACGATCACCGCCTCCGCGCGCGTCGCACCCGTTGGGGTCTCGAGCAGCACGCCGTCGCCATCGACGTCGCGTAGCTGCGTCCGCGTCGAGGTTCTGACCGCGTGTCCGCGCGCGGTCAGCCATCGCGCCGCGCGTTCGGGTATCACATCGGCAAGATCGACACGCGGCATCACGATGTCGGTCGCGCGCGCGCCGCCGCCGAACGTTTCGCGCATCACGTTCAGGAAAACCTGCCCCGAGGCGCGCTGCTGGCGGCGTGTTCAGCGCGGCAAGGCACAGGGGGCCCCACAGCTCGTCGCGCACGCGGGCGGGCAAATCGGCGAGCAGCGTGGCGACCGTCGTCGCCTCGGCGCAACGAAACCGTTGGCGCTTCCAGCGCGCGAACCGGCGGATCGTCGCCAGGCGCTCCGGCCACGTCAGGCCGCCGGCACCCAGCAATCCGGCCAGCAATCCGAATGGGACAGGCAATGAGCGCGCGCGGAGCGACACGACATTGGATTGACCATGCGCGAACGGGCGAATGGCGAGCGGTCCGGTGATCCAGCTTGCCTTCGCGTCGTCCGCGTGCAGAATTCGCGCGAGCGCGAGGGTCTCGTTGTACGCACCGAGGAGCAGGTGTTCGCCATTGTCGAGCGGCAGTCCGTCGCGGACCACGCGCCGCGCGCGGCCGCCGAGCGCGGCCGCCGACTCGTGCAGCTCGACGCGCATGTCCACTTTGCGCAAGCTCGACCGCCGCCGCGCAACCGGCCCAGCCGCCGCCGATGACGGCGATCACGTGCGCCACGCCGCGCGCGTCGCGATCCAGAGCTTGCGCAGCGGCGTCAGCGCGATGCGCTGATCGAGCACGCGGAAGCCGTCGCGCGCGATCTCGTCGAGCAGCGTGCGGTAGATCGCGGCCATGACGAGCCCGGCCCGCTGCGCGCGCCGATCGCGCGCGCGGCAGCTTGCCGAGCGCGCGGTCGTACCAGGTCGCGCGCGCGCTCGACCTCGAATCGCCATCAGCGCGACGAATGCCGGCGACGCGTGCGCGCGCAGCACGTCCGACGCCGCCACGCCGAAGCGCGCAAGCTCGTCCTGCGGCAGGTAGATGCGGCCGCGCCGCGCGTCCTCGCCGACGTCGCGAATGATGTTCGTCAGCTGGAATGCGATGCCGAGATCGCGCGCGTAGTCCCGCGTCGCCGGGATCCGTGTAGCCGAAGATCTCCGCCGACATGAGGCCGACGACGCCGGCGACGCGATGGCAGTACGTCTCGAGTTCGGCGAAATCGAGGTAGCGGACCTCGCTCGAGGTCCATCTGCCATGCCGTCGATGACGGTCTGGAAATGCGCCTCCGGCAGTCCGAAAGCGGCGGACGACCGGCACGAGCGCAAGCGCCACCGGATGCCGCGGGCGTGCCGCGATAGACCGCATCGAGCTCCGTCGCGCCACCACGCGAGCTTGACGCGCGCGACGCTCGGATCGGAGATCTCGTCGACGACGTCGTCGACTTCGCGGCAGAACGCGTAGAGCGCCGTGATGGCGCGCGCGCCGTTCCGGCGGCAGGAACAGGAAGCTGTAGTAGAAGCTCGAGCCGCTTTGCGCCGCTTTCTGCTGGCAGTATTCGTCGGGCGTCATGCGGGACGCGCGGCCGCTCGGCGCGGCGCGGCAGCAGCGCGCGGCACGCGACAAGCGCCCAGTCGGGCGCTTGAGCATGCGGCCGGTCGCCGCGAAAGACGTCGCCGCGACGCCGCGTCGATGCCGCTCGAGGATGCGCGTGCCGCCCGCGAGCACGGCGCGAAGCTCGACGCCGGCGCGCCACGGCAGCGCGCGCACCAGCGGACGTCCGGACTCGAGCAGCGCACGGGTGCGCGCCGTTTCGAACGCCATCAGCGCGCGCCACCGGTCGCCGCGCGGCGCCGCGCGATCTGCGCCTCGTCGACGCCGAAGCGCGTCGAGGTCCTCCTGCGGCAGGTAGACGCGACCCTTGCGCCAGTCGATCGCGATGTCCTGCCAGAAATTCGACGAGTTGCAAGCCCGTGCAGATCGCGTCGCTTGCCGCGCGGCTTTGCGCGTGCGTCGGTTCGATGGAGTGCAAGCAGGAGCCGGCCGATCGGATTGGCCGAGCGGCGGCAATAATCGGTGAGGTCCGCGAAGGTCGGATAGCGCGTGACGTCGACGTCCTGCCCGAACGCCGACAGCAGGTCGCGCAACAGCGCGAGCGGCAGACGCGTGCTCGCGGATTGCACGGGCGAGCGCCGCAAACGGCGCCGTCTGCGGCATGTCGCCGCGCTCGATCGCATCGAGCGTCGCGCGAGAAGCCGGCCGAGCGCCGCGAGGCGCGCCGCGCGCGGCGCGTCGCCCTCGTCGGCGATGTCGTCGGCCGCGCGGGCGAACCGATAGATGGCGACGACCGCGCGCACGGCACGTCGCGGGACAGCAATGCCGAGGCGACGGGAAAATTTTCGTAATGGCCGACCGACAAGCGACGAATCCGGTCAACGCGATCAGGATACGGGGCCCATGCGCGCGGCGTGCCGCGCAATCTGGCGAGACCAACCCCGCTTCGGCTATACTAGCCGTTCGGCGCGACGCTCGGACAAGGGGATACCCGCGGCGCGAACCGATTCACCGCCGGTTGCCGGCTCCAGCATCACGGGCGTTGTCGCCGAGTGCCAATTGAGCGCCGAATCCGCGCTGCCCGCGCGCCGCGCACGTATTCGCGAAAGTGGCGGAATTGGTAGACGCACCAGCCTTAGGAGCTGGCGGGGCAGCCCGTGGGGGTTCGAGTCCCCCCTTTCGCACCAGACTACGCGGGATTGCAAAAGACGCGGGCGGGGGGCGGGGGGGGCGTCCCGGCATGAGAGCGCGTCGCGGGCTCGCAGCAACGCAGCACGGTACCTAATGAATCTGGCAAGGATTCGACACGCATGCAAACCACACTCGAAACGCTCGGCGCACTGGAGCGCCGACTGAGCGTTGCCGTGCCGGTCGCAGACATCGAAGGCGAAGTCGAAGAAGCGCCTGCGCGCCTCGCCAGGACCGTCAAGGTCGCCGGGATTCCGGCCTGGCAAGGCGCCGCTGCGCATGCTCGCCCAGCAATACGGACCCGCAAGTGCGCTCCGATGTGATCACCGAGCACGTGCAGACGAGCTTCAACGAGGCCGTGCGCGACGCAGAATCTCCGCGTCGCCGGGACTACCGCGGATCGAGCCGAGCGCAGCGCGACCAGGCGCCGGAGGGCACGCTCGAGTTTTCCGCTGTCTTCGAGATCTATCCCGACGTCGCGGTCGGCGACATCGGGCAGATCGCGATCGTGCGGCCACGAGCGGAGGTCACGCCGCAGGACGTCGATCGTACGCTCGACGTGCTGCGCCGGCAGCGGACGACGCTACGCGCCGGCAACGCGGGAAGCGCGAGGCGGCGGACCGGGTCCGCGTCGACTTCACCGGCACGATCGACGGCGTCGAATTTCCGGGCGGCCAGGCGAAGGATTTCGCGATCGTCATCGGCGAGGGGCGGATGCTGCCGGAGTTCGAGGCGGCGATCACCGGCATGAAGGCCGGCGAGACGAAATCATTCTCGCTGACGTTTCCCGGCCGACTACCACGGGCGGGAGGTCGCGGGAAAGCAGGCGCAGTTCACGCTGACGGTCAACGAAGTCGGCCGAACCCGCACGTTCCGCGCGCTCGACGGCGATTTCGCGAAGGCGTTCGGCATCGCGAGCGGCAGCGTCGACGATCTGCGCGCCGAAGTCGAGGCGAACCTGAAGCTCGAGCTGAAGCGCAAGGTCGAAGCCACGGTCAAGGAGCAGGCGCTGCAGGGGCTGCGCGCAGCAGGCGACGTTCGCGCTGCCGAGGTCGCTGGTCGAGCGGCGAAGCGCAGAGCGCTGCGGCAGACGGGCGATCGCGAGCCTGCGCGAGCAGCAGCCGAATGAAGGCCGCAGGACATCGAGCTGACGCTCGACGTTTTCCGGCCGCAGGCCGAGGAGCGCGTCGCGCTGGGACTGATCGTCGCCGAGATCGTGCGCGACCGAGCATCTGCACGCGAAGCCCGAGCAGATCAAGGCGCTGGTGCAGGAAACGGCGCAGACCTACGAGCAGCCGGACGCCGTCGTGCGCTGGCACTACGAGAAGCCCGAGCGGCTGAAGCGAATTCGAGGCGCTCGGCGTCGAACAGAATGTCGTCGACTGGGTGCTTGCGCGCGCGAAGGTCACCGATGAGCCGACCAGTTCGAGGAGTGATGGGTCCGCGCGCGCGGTGCCTGAAGCCGTTGTAACGGACGCGCCTGTCGCAGCGCGTCGATGGCCGTCACCGGCCCGCGCTTGACGATCGCGCCGGGAGGTCCCATCTTCGCGCGACTGCTGCGCGATCAACCGGGACCGCCGCCGGCGCGCCGATTCAGTGCGTCATCTGCCGCGCTCCGGCGTCGACAAGCCGCGGATTCCAGCGCATTGCTCCATCACATCCAAACCGAGGACGATCACTGCAATGGACGAACCGAGAGGCCTGGGCCTGATCCCGATGGTGATCGAGCAGAGCGGACGCGGCGAGCGCGCGTACGACATCTACTCGCGGCTGCTGAAGGAACGCGTGGTGTTCCTGGTCGGGCCCGTCAACGAGTCGACGGCGAACCTGGTCGTCGCCCAGATGCTGTTCCTCGAGTCCGAAAACCCGGACAAGGACATCCATTTCTACATCAACTCGCCGGGCGGCTCGATCGCGGCCGGCTTTGCGTCTACGACACGATGCAATTCATCAAGCCGGACGTTTCGACGCTGTGCGTCGGCATGGCGGCGTCGATGGGCGCTTTCCTGCTCGCCGCGGGCGCCAAGGGCAAGCGCTTCGCGCTGCCCAATTCCGACGTGATGATTCACCAGCCGCTGGGCGGGTTCCAGGGGCAGGCGTCGGACGTCGAAATCCATGCCAAATACATCCTGAGCCTCCGCCAGCGCCTTAACGTGCTGATGGCAAAGCACACCGGAAAGTCGGTCGATCAGATCGCGCGGGACACGGAACGCGACAATTTCCTCACCGCCGAGCAGGCGCGGGAGTACGGGATTGTCGACAAAGTCTTGCAAAATCGGGTCTTACCCGAGTAAAGTCGATCGAAAGCACGAGGCACAGGCGGTTTGATGGCAGACAAATCCTCATCCGGCGACAAGCTCCTCTACTGCTCATTTTGCGGGAAGAGCCAGCATGAGGTCCGCAAGCTGATTGCGGGCCCGTCGGTATTCATCTGCGACGAGTGCATCGAGCTCTGCAATGACATCATTCGCGAGGAAGGCACCGGCAGCGAAGCCGCGCGCGCCGACCGCAGCAAGCTGCCGACGCCGCACGAGATTCGCCAGATTCTCGACCAGTACGTGATCGGGCAGGAGCCGGCGAAGAAGATCCTTTCGGTCGCGGTCTACAACCACTACAAGCGGCTGGAATCGGGGACCAAGGACGACGAGGTCGAGCTCGCCAAGATCGAACATCCTGCTGATCGGCCCGACCGGGTCCGGGCAAGACCCTCCTCGCGCAGACGCTCGCGCGGCTTCTCGACGTGCCGTTCGTCATCGCCGACGCCACGACGCTCACCGAGGCCGGCTACGTCGGCGAAGACGTCGAGAACATCATCCAGAAGCTTCTGCAGAAGTGCGACTACGACATCGAGAAGGCGCAGCGCGGGATCGTCTATATTGACGAGATCGACAAGATCTCGCGCAAGAGCGACAACCCGTCGATCACGCGCGACGTGTCGGGCGAAGGCGTGCAGCAGGCGCTGCTCAAGCTGATCGAGGGCACGATCGCGAGCGTCCCGCCGCAGGGCGGTCGCAAGCATCCCAACCAGGAGTTCGTCCAGGTCGACACGACGAACATCCTGTTCGTCTGCGGCGGCGCGTTCGACGGCCTCGAAAAGATCATCCGCCAGCGCACCGCGAAGACCGGCATCGGCTTCGGCGCCGAAGTTGCGTCGCCCGATGATCGCAAGAGCATGACGATCCTGCTGCGCGAAACCGAGCCGGAGGATCTGATCAAGTTCGGATTGATCCCCGAATTCGTCGGACGCCTGCCGGTCGTTGCCACGCTGGACGAGCTCGACGAGGCGGCGCTGATCCAGATTCTCGTCGAGCCGAAGAACGCGCTGATCAAGCAGTATCACAAGATGTTCCGGATGGAGGGCGTCGAGCTCGAGATCCGCGAGCTCGCGCTGCGGGCGATCGCGTGCAAGGCGCTGGCGCGCAAGACAGGCGCCCGCGGGCTGCGCTCGATCCTTGAGCAGGTGCTGCTCGACGTCATGTACGACCTGCCGTCGATGTCGAACCTCGCGCGGGTCGTCGTCGACGAGTCGACGATCACCAACGACGGCAAGCCGCTGCTGATGTTCGCGGATGCGCCGAAGGTCGCCGCGGCCCAGTAGCTGTTATTGCGTCACGGCGTTTCCCGATTTCCCGACGCGCGCGGCAACCGTCGCCGCGACGCAATAACTGCGCGAATTGGAGCGTCAACCACGTTGACGCTCAATTCGCGCGATACGGGGACACCGCGATCACGCCGGCGACTGATAGTTGGCTCACGCCGAATAATCGAGGCGCGTCGCGTCGCTGCCCGATTTGCGTGCGACCGCAAGCCAAGTCGTTGATTGCTAACCCTGTGGCGCGATTGACCCCGCATTCGTCGGTCATCGGCGACCGCGCTGCCCAAGCGCGGAATTTGCTTGTTCGTCTGCTGCCTAAGTGCCGGGGGACGATAATGACGCATGCCCAACCACCGGCCAAGCGCCGTTAACACCTTAAAGTAGTAGGGTTTTCCGGATTTGCGCCGTTTGCTTGACAGCGGCGGTCGCTGGCCCCATTTTGACCAAGACACTTCCACCCGAGGCACGCATGCCCAACGATACCTCCCCGCCGACCGACATCACGACGCTGCCCCTTCTGCCGCTGCGCGATGTCGTCGTCTTTCCGCACATGGTGATCCCGCTGTTCGTTGGCCGCCCCAAATCGATCAAGGCGCTCGACGTGGCGATGGACGCCGGCAAGCACATCCTGCTGGTCGCACAGAAGCAGGCCGCCAAGGACGATCCCGACCGCCGAAGACCTGTATGACATCGGCAGCGTCGCCACGGTGCTGCAGATGCTGAAGCTTCCCGACGGCACCGTGAAGGTGCTGGTCGAGGGCACGCAGCGCGCGCAGATCCGAAGCGTCGAGGAGCATGGTGAATATCTGGCCGCCGACGCGCACCCGATTCCCGCCGAGCCCGGTACCGCGCACGAAGTCGAGGCGATGCGCCGCGCGCTGCTGACGCAGTTCGACCAGTACGTCAAGCTCAACAAGAAGATCCCGCCCGGAAATTCTGACGTCGATGTCCGGCATCGACGACGGCGGCCGCCTGGCCGATGCGATAGCCGCGCATCTGCCGCTCAAGCTCGAGCAGAAGCAGCAGATCCTCGAGATGAGCGACGTCGGCAAGCGCCTCGAGCACCTGCTCGGGCGTTCTCGAAGGCGAGGTCGACATCCTGCAGGTCGAGAAGCGCATCCGCGGCCGCGTCAAGCGGCAGATGGAGAAGAGCCAGCGCGAGTACTACCTGAACGAGCAGGTCAAGGCGATCCAGAAGGAGCTGGGCGAGGGCGACGAGAACGCCGACCTCGAAGAGATGGAAAAGAAGATCAAGGCCGCGAAGATGTCGCGCGAGGCCGAAGGCAAGGCGGTGGGCGAGCTGAAGAAGCTTCGGATGATGTCGCCGATGTCAGCCGAGGCGACGGTCGTGCGCAATTACATCGACACGCTGCTCGGCTTGCCGTGGCGCAAGAAGAGCAAGATCAGCAAGGACCTCGCGAACGCCGTCAAGGTGCTCGACGCCGATCATTACGGCCTCGAGAAGGTGAAGGAGCGCATTGTCGAGTATCTGGCGGTGCAGCAGCGCGTCGACCGGCTGAAGGCTCCGATCCTTTGTCTGGTCGGGCCGCCCGGCGTCGGCAAGACGTCGCTCGGCCAGTCCGTCGCGCGGGCGACGGGCCGCAAGTTCGTGCGGATGAGCCTCGGCGGCGTCCGCGACGAAGCCGAGATCCGCGGCCACCGCCGCACGTACATCGGCTCGATGCCCGGCAAGATCCTGCAGAACATGACGAAGGTTGCCGTGCGCAACCCGCTGTTCCTGCTCGACGAAGTCGACAAGATGGGCCAGGATTTCCGCGGCGATCCGTCATCGGCGCTGCTCGAGGTGCTCGATCCCGAGCAGAACAACACGTTCGTCGATCACTATGTCGAAGTCGAGTACGACCTGTCCGACGTGATGTTCGTCGCCACGGCGAACACGATGAACATTCCGCCGCCGCTGCTCGACCGGATGGAGGTGATCCGGCTGTCGGGCTACACGGAAGACGAGAAGATCGCGATCGCCAAGCAATACCTGATGCCGAAGCAGATCAAGAACAACGGGTTGAAGCCCGAGGAGCTGCACGTCGCCGAAAGTGCGCTGCGCGACATCGTCCGTTACTACACGCGCGAATCCGGCGTGCGCAACCTCGAGCGCGACATCAGCAAGATCTGCCGCAAGGTGGTCAAGGGCCTGCTGCTGAAGGAAAGCGGAGGCAAGGTACGCAAGGCACGCGGTCCGGTCGACATCAATTCGAAGAACCTCGACAAGTACCTCGGCGTGCGCAAGTTCAACTATGGCATCGCCGAGCGCAGGAACCAGGTGGGCCAGGTCACCGGGCTCGCCTGGACCGAGGTCGGCGGCGACCTGCTGACGATCGAGGCAGTGGCGTTGCCGGGCAAAGGCAAGACGACGACCACCGGCAAGCTCGGCGACGTGATGAACGAATCGATCGCCGCCGCGCTGTCGGTCGTGCGACACCGGTCGAAGCAGCTCGGCATCGCGGCGGACTTCTACACGAAGACCGATCTGCACATTCACTTGCCCGAAGGCGCAACGCCGAAGGACGGACCATCGGCTGGCACGCGCGATCGTCCACCGCGATGGTTTCCATCCTCACCGGCATTCCGGTGCGCTGCGATGTCGCGATGACCGGCGAAATCACGCTGCGCGGCGAAGTGCTGCCGATCGGCGGGTTGAAGGAGAAGCTTCTCGCGGCCGGTCGCGGCGGAATCAAGACGGTGCTGATTCCGGAGGAGAACGTGAAGGATCTGGCCGAGATTCCCGACGAAATCAAGAATCGTCTCGACATCCATCCGGTGCGCTGGATCGAGCAGGTGCTGGAACGCGCGCTGGAGCGCCAGCCGATGCCGATTGTGCAGGAGACGGAAAAATCGGAAGCCTCGGTGCCGCCGGTACCGGCAGCCGACGACAAGAGCGCCGGTCATCAAGCACTGACCTCGTGCGTCCCGCACGGGACATCGATGCACGACAAAGCGGCGGGCGATGTCCGCCGCTTTCTCTTGCGCTTGCTGCGCGATGCGTTCGACGTAACGCGCGTCGCGTGAGCCTTGACACCCGGAAAACGCGAGGACTATAAAGACAGCATTGCGCGCCGAATCAACTGCGCTCGCGATTTTGACGCCGCCCATCGCAACCCGCGACGTCGCCATCTGAGAGAGGATCCCCGTGAACAAATCCGAAATGATCGACGCGATCGCCCGTCATGCCGACATCTCGAAAGCGGCAGCCGGCCGCGCGCTCGATGCGACGGTCGGCGCCATCAAGACGTCGCTGCGCAAGGGCGATATCGTCACGCTGGTCGGATTCGGCTCGTTCTATGTCGGCAAGCGCAGTCCGCGCGCCGGACGCAATCCGCGCACCGGCGTCGCGATCAGGATCAAGGGCGGCAAGGTGCCCAAGTTCCGCGCTGGAAAAGCGCTGAAGGATGCGCTAAACTAACGCGTTTTGCTGTGGTCGCGAATTCGCGCGTAGCGGTTTACGCGCGCTCGCCGCGGATTCCCGTCGAAGTACGTTTTCGCATCGCATGTCCGGTTGTCTGAAGGTCGCTTTCGTTCCTGGTCGCGGGTGCTTAGCTCAGCTGGTAGAGCGTCGCCCTTACAAGGCGAATGTCGGCGGTTCGATCCCGTCAGCACCCACCAGCCTCCGGCAGACGTCGGCGACACCTCGAACGCAAGGCGTGCCGCTGCGCTCCGGCGGCGGTTGTCGACGGCACAGTTTCGGGAGTGGTAGTTCAGTTGGTTAGAATACCGGCCTGTCACGCCGGGGGTCGCGGGTTCGAGTCCCGTCCACTCCGCCAACACCTCTGAGAGGGCGAACGCGAGTTCGCCCTTTTTCGTGATCCACCGCGGATCACCGCGGTTCCGTCTGGATCTGCCGCCATGTTCGATCTCGTTCACAAGCACAAGCACGTCGCGCAGGTCATTCTGGCGCTGATCACGCTGCCGTTCGCGTTCTTCGGCGTCGACTACTACTTCCGCAGGGCGACAGCGCGAGCACGGTCGCAAGCGTCGGCAGCAACAAGATCTCGCAGGCGGAGTTCGACGAACAGTTGCGCGACCAGCAGCAGCGGATGCGCCAGGCGCTCGGCGGCAATTTCGATCCCGCGATGCTCGACACTCCCGAGGTGCGCTATGCGCTGCTCGACCAGCTCGTCAACCAGCGCCTGCTCGAGAATCAGGCGCGCGCCGACCGCTTTCGCGTCAGCGACACGCAGCTGCAGCAGTTCATCGCCGGGCTGCCGCCGTTCCAGGACGACGGCAAGTTTTCCCCGGACAAGTATCGCCAGTTGCTCGCGGCGCAGGGGATGTCGCCGCTGATGTTCGAGCAGCGCGTGCGCGGCGAGCTCGTGCTGTCGGCGCTGCAGGACCCGATCGTCGGCGGCAGCATCGCGGCGCAGGCGTCGGTGCAGCGCTATCTCGCGCTGCTCGACCAGCAGCGCGAAGTCGCGGTCGCGCCGATCGCCGCGGAGCCGTTCGAAAAATCGGTGAACGTGAGCGACGCCGAGGTCAAGGCGTTCTACGACCAGAATCCGACGCGCGTTCCAGACGCCCGAGGTGGCGAAGGTCGACTACCTGCTGCTGACGCAGGACGCGATCGCGGCGCAGATCAACGTCGACCCGGCCGAGGTGAAGCAGGCGTACGACGCGAACGCGAAGCAGTACACGACGAACGAGGAGCGGCAGGCGTCGCACATCCTGATCGCCGTCAAGCCCGACGCCAGCGACGCGGACAAGGCCGCGGCGAAGCAGAAGGCGACGACGCTGCTCGCAAAGGCGCGCGCGAATCCCGGCTCATTCGCCGAGCTCGCGAAGGCGAACTCCCAGGATCCCGGGCTCCGTCGGCGCAGGGAGGCGATCTCGGGTCGTTCGCCCGCGGCGCGATGTTCGAAGCCGTTCGAGGACGCGGTGTTCGCGGCCAAGGTCGGCGACATCGTCGGTCCGGTCCAGACCGATTTCGGCTATCACGTGATCAAGGTCACCGGCATCACGCCGGCGCATGTGCAGACCTTCGACGAGGTGAAGGGCCGGATCGAGGCGGACGTGAAGCGCCAGAAGGCGGCGCAGAAATTCGCGGCATCGGCCGACCAGTTCCAGAACCTCGTCTACGAGCAGGCCGATTCGCTGGCCGGCGCGGCGAAAGCGCTGGATCTCAAGGTCGAGACGACGCAGTTCGTCACGCGCGCGCAGGTGCAGGCGCTGGCGCTCGGCAATCGCCAAATTCGTGCAGGCGCTGTTTTCGCCCGAGTCGATCCAGAGCAAGCGCAACACCGAAGCGATCGAAGTCGGACCGAACGCGTTGATGGCCGGGCGCATCGTCGAATACAAGCCGGCGGCGCCGCGCCCGCTCGACCGAGGTGCGGGATGAAATTCGCCAGCAGCTGACGCGCAAGGCAGCGAGTGAAATGGCGCAGAAGGCGGGGCGCGAGAAAACTCGCGTTGCTCGAGCAGGGAAGGAACGGAAGCCGGGGTCGCGTTCGGCAAGCCCGTGACGCTGAAGCGCAACCAGGTGCAACCCGGATTTTCGGCGGAGGCGCTGAAGGCGATCTTCGGCGTGGACCCGCACAAGGTGCCTGCGTATTCCGGCGCGACGAACGAGCGTGGCGGCTATTCGATTTACCGGCTCGACAAGGTGATCGATGCGCCGGCGCCCGATCCGGCGAAACTGCAGGCGGCGGGAGCGCGCGTCGGCGAACAGATCGGAACGCGAATTGATGGCCGCGTATCTCGCGAGCCTGAAGGCCGACACCGAGGTCAAGATCAACCAGGCGGCGCTGGAGAAGAAGCAGTAGTGCGAGCAGCGGCTGCTACATTGCGGCGCCGAGCCCGCCATGCGGCGCCGCGAACCTCATGCCGTCATGCGGGGCACTTGTTGTCGCGAAGCCACGCGTTGAGCTTCGCGCGCTCCTTGCCCCGCACGTCGTCGTCCATCACCTCGCGCTCGCCCTTTTCGTTGTAGCGGTAAATCACGATCTGGTTTTCGGCGCAGCTGCTTCAACTGGCCCTTCGCTTGCGCACAGCTTTCGTTTCGCTGCGCGGTGTCGGCGCGCGCTTTTTCAGCCTTGGTCGCAGTTCGGCGCTGTCGGACTGGCGCTTCTTGAAGTCGGCTTCCTTTTGCGCGAGATCCTTTGCCGCGCCGGATTGGCAGGCGGCGGCGGCCCACGGAGCTGTTCGGACTTCACGTTGCCCATCGGCGGCTGGTCCGAATAGACGATTCGGCCCTGCGCATCGGTCCACTTGTAGAGGGCGGCCGGCGCCGATCCGGCGCAGAAGGCGGCAAGCGCGCCTGCGGCGAACATCGCGAGCTTCGATCGGGACATCGCGGCCTCTGGGAGATTATGACAATGGCAAGTTACTCCCACGACCCGGCAGCCGTCAATCAGCCGGTTGACCAACGATCGTCCGGGACGAGGCGCTGTCGCTTCGCAGACACGCGCGGGCGCGAATCGGCCCCGGGCACGCGGGTATAATCGGTTTTTGCGCATAGGAGATTTTGATGCGTGTCGTCCGCAAGGCGCTGACGTTCGACGACGTCCTACTCGTTCCCGCCCATTCCCTCGTCGTTCCCCGCGACGTCTCGCTCGTAACCCGCCTCACCCGCACGATCACGCTGAACATCCCGCTGCTGTCGGCGGCGATGGATACGGTCACCGAAGCGCGCCTCGCGATCGCCATCGCGCAGGAAGGCGGACTGGGGATCGTGCACAAGAACATGCCGCCGGCACGCCAGGCGGCCGAAGTCGCCAAGGTCAAGCGCTTCGAGAGCGGCGTCGTCAAGGACCCGATCACGATCCCGCCGTCGATGTCCGTCCGGCAGGTGCTGGCGCTGACGCAGCAGCACCGAATCTCGGGACTGCCGGTCGTCGAGGGCAAGCGCGTCGTCGGCATCGTCACCAATCGCGACCTGCGCTTCGAGACGAATCTCGATCAGCCGGTATCCGACATCATGACGCCCGGCGAAAAGCTCGTCACCGTTCCGGAAGGCACCGATCTCGAGGCGGCAAAGGCGCTGATGCATCGTCATCGTCTCGAGCGCGTGCTCGTCATCAATTCCGAGCACGAGCTGCGCGGGCTGATCACCGTCAAGGACATCCTCAAGTCGACCGAGCATCCGAGCGCATGCAAGGACGACCTCGGACGACTGCGCGTCGGCGCCGCCGTCGGTACCGGCGACGACACCGATGCGCGCGTCGAAGCGCTGGTGGCCGCCGGCGTCGACGTGATCGTCGTCGACACGTCGCACGGCCATTCGCAGGGCGTCCTCGACCGCGTGCAGTCGGTGAAAAAGCGCTTTCCGCACGTGCAGGTGATCGGCGGCAACGTGGCGACGGCCACCGGTGCGCGGGCGCTTGCCGATCACGGCGCCGATGGCGTCAAGGTGGGCATCGGGCCCGGGTCGATCTGCACGACGCGCATCGTCGCGGGTGTCGGCGTTCCACAGATTTCCGCGATCCAGGAGGCGCTGTCCGGCGTGGCGTCCGACGAGATCCCGGTGATCGCGGACGGCGGCATCCGCTACTCGGGCGATATCGCGAAGGCGATCGCCGCCGGCGCGTCGGCAGTGATGCTGGGGAGCCTCTTCGCCGGCACCGAAGAAGCGCCTGGCGACATCGAGCTGTACCAGGGCCGCTCGTACAAGAGCTATCGCGGCATGGGCTCGATCGGCGCGATGCAGCTCGGCAGCTCCGACCGGTATTTCCAGGATTCGGAGGGCGAGGGCGCCGCCGAAAAACTGGTGCCCGAGGGCATCGAGGGACGCGTTCCGTACAAAGGGTCGCTCGCGAACGTCATCCTGCAGCTGATGGGCGGCCTGCGCGCAGCGATGGGCTATTGCGGGTGTCCGACGATACGCGACCTGTCGACCCGCGCCGAATTCGTCGAGATCACGTCCGCCGGCGTGCGGGAGTCGCATGTGCACGACGTTCAGATCGTGAAGGAAGCGCCGAACTATCGGGTCGAATAGCATGAGCGCCGCAGGGCCGACCCAAGGCGCGAATTCCGCCCCTCCGGGGCGCGCAGCGGCGAAGCCGCAAGCGTGGGGCGAATGCAAGCGCAGTGGCCGCCTCCTTCGCATTCGAAGATCCTGATCCTGGACTTCGGCGCGCAATACACGCAGCTGATCGCGCGCCGCCTGCGCGAAACGCGACGTCTACTGCGAGATTCACCCATGGGACGTGGGCGACGCGTTCGTTCGCGAGTTCGCTGCGCGCGGCATCGTGCTCTCGGGCGGCCCGGAGAGCGTCACGCTTGGTGGTCCGCCGCGCGCGCCCGACGCGGTATGGTCGATCGGCGTTCCGGTGCTCGGCATCTGCTACGGGATGCAGACGATGGCCGCGCAGCTCGGCGGCGCCGTCGAGCCGGGTCGTGTGCGCGAGTTCGGATACGCGGAAGTGCGTGCGCGCGGTCACACGCGCATTGTTGCGCGGCATCGAAGACCGCCGAACCGCGGATGGTCACGGTCTGCTCGACGTGTGGATGAGCCATGGCGACAAGGTCGTCGCATTGCCGCCGGGGTTCGTGCTGGCGGGCTCTTCGGACAGCGTGCGCGATCGCCGCGATGGCCGACGAATCGCGGCGGTTCTACGGCGTGCAATTCCATCCGGAAGTCACGCACACGTCGCAGGGCGCGTCGATCCTCGCGCGCTTCGCGCACGACATCTGCGGCTGCGGCCACGACTGGAACATGCACGATTACGCCGGCGAGGCGATCGCCGGCATCCGTGCGCAGGTCGGCGACGATCCACGTTCTGCTCGGACTGTCCGGCGGCGTCGATTCGTCCGTCGCCGCAGCGCTGATCCATCGCGCGATCGGCGAGCGGCTCACGTGCGTGTTCGTCGATCACGGGCTGCTGCGGCAGGACGAGGCCGAGCAGGTGATGGATACGTTCGCGACGCATCTCGGCGTTCGCGTCGATCCACGTCGACGCGAGTGACGAGTTCCTGTCGGCGCTCGATGGCGTCGACGATCCGGAAGCCAAGCGCAAGGTGATCGGGCGCCTCTTCGTCGACGTCTTCCAGCGCGAGGCCGCGAAGCTTGCCGGCGTCAAGTGGCTCGCGCAGGGCACGATCTATCCCGACGTGATCGAATCGGCGGCAGCCAAGGGCGACAAGGCGCACACGATCAAGTCGCATCACAACGTCGGCGGCCTGCCGGAGACGCTGCATCTGAGGCTTCTCGAGCCGTTGCGCGAGCTGTTCAAGGACGAGGTGCGCAAGCTTGGCCTCGAATTGGGCCTGCCGCGGGAGATGGTGTTCCGGCACCCGTTTCCCGGTCCCGGCCTCGGTGTGCGCATCCTGGGCGAAGTGACGCGCGAATGGGCGGATCTGCTGCGCAGCGCCGACGCGATCTTCATCGACGAATTGCGCGCGGCCCGCGACGGCGACGGCCAGTCGTGGTACGACAAGATCGCGCAGGCATTCGCCGTCTTCCTCCCGATCCGCTCGGTCGGCGTCATGGGCGACGGGCGGACCTACGAGCACGCAGTTGCGCTGCGCGCCGTGCAGACCACCGATTTCATGACGGCACGCTGGGCGCCGCTGCCGCACGACCTGATCGCGCGGATCAGCAGCCGGATCACCAACGAGGTGCGCGGCATCAATCGCGTCGTCTACGACGTGTCGAGCAAGCCGCCCGCGACGATCGAGTGGGAATGAGCGCGCCGGGGGAGGCCAGGCCGAGCCGAGGCCCGAAGGGCGCGGCGGCGCGGGAGTTCCGCGAGGCCGACGCGCCGGTTTCGGCATGACGCGTTTGATGCAATGAGGCCGGGGAATGAGCGCGCCGGGCAGGGCCTATGAGGCCGAGGGAATGAGCGCGCCGGGCGAGGCCGGAACGGCCGGTCCGCGCGCAATCGGAGCGAATTGAATGGCCGCACGCAAACAAGCCCCACGCAAGGAATCGACGGACGCGCTTCGCGGACTTCGCCCCGAGATGCATTTCGTCGGGCCGCTGCCGCCGCGCAAGATGTTCCTCAAGCGCTTTCGCCTCAGCGCGCAATACGCGCTCGCGCTCGTCGGCGTGACGCTGCTCGTCGGCATGGTCGGTTATCACATGCTTGAAGACATGGTCTGGTTGGACGCGTTTCACCAGTCCGCGATGCTGCTGTCCGGAATGGGCCCGGTCGTCGACATGAAGACGACGGCAGGCAAGCTATTCGACGGCATCTACGCGCTGTTCTGCGGCGTCATCCTGCTTGCATCGACCGGTCTGCTGTTTGCGCCGGTGATCCATCGGATCCTGCACCGCTTCCATATCGAGGATCATGGTGACCGATGAGACGTGGATGGCAGAGGCGCTCGCGATCGCGCAGCATGCCGCTGCGCGTGGCGAAGTCCCGGTCGGCGCGATCGTCGTCTGCAACGACGCGATTGTCGGACGCGGCGGCAATGCGCCGATCGCAGGCAACGATCCGACCGCGCATGCCGAGATCGCCGCGCTGCGCGAAGCCGGCGCCGCGCTCGGCAATTACCGACTGCCGGGGTGCGAGCTCTACGTGACGCTCGAACCGTGCGCGATGTGCGCGGGCGCGATCATCCAGGCGCGTGTTGCGCGCCTGGTGTTCGGAGCGCGCGACCCGAAGACGGGCGTGTGCGGCTCGGTGATCGACTTGTTCGGGGAGCCGCGACTCAACCATCATACGACGGTGACCGGCGGTGTGGCCGCGGATGCCTGCGCGTCGCTGCTGACGCAATTCTTCGCTGCGCGCCGCTGATCACCACCCCATGACTGAAGATCGCGCTCGCCGCCGGTTGCAGTTCACGATCCTTGCACCGGCGGGGTTCGCGACTGATCCTGCTGCCGTCGACCGCGCTCGCGATCGGCTGGTCGCGCTCGGTCATCGCGTTGCCGTCGACACCACCGCGCAGGGCCGTTGGCAACGCTTTTCGGCGCCCGACGATGCGCGTCTCGCGGCGATCGAGCACGTCGCGGCCGACCCGGAGGCGGACGTCGCGCTGATGGTGCGCGGCGGCTACGGCTTCTCGCGGTTGCTCGACCGGATCGATTTCGCCGCCTTGAAGCGCGCTCGCAAGCGGTGGATGGGTCATTCGGACTTCACGGCGTTCCAGCTCGCCGCGCTCGCTCGCGCCGATATGACGACATTCGCGGGTCCGATGGCGGGTTACGACTTCGGCGCGGAAGAGCCGTCGGCGTTCACGCTCGAGCATTGCTTCGGGGTGCTTGGCAATGACGAATGGACGGCGGAGTGCGCGCTCGAAGGTCCTGCGGGCGTCAGTTGCACGGGAACGCTGTGGGGCGGCAACCTCGCGATCGCGGCACATCTCGCGGGGACGCCGTTCCTGCCGGACGTTCGAGACGGCATCCTGTTTCTCGAAGACGTCGGCGAGCATCCGTATCGCGTCGAGCGGATGTTGTACCAATTGCTGCACGCCGGCGTGCTCGCGCAGCAACGCGCGATCCTGCTCGGCGCCTTCACCGAATATGAGCTGAACGCCAACGACGGCGGGTACGATCTTGCGATTGCGATTGCGCAGATTCGTGCGCGGATCGACGTCCCGATCTACACGGGCCTGCCGTTCGGCCACGTCCGCGACAAGCTCACGCTGCCGGTGGGTGGACAATGCGCACTCGCGGTGCGCGATGGAATCGCGTCGCTGCGGATGTTCGACTACCAGGTATGAGCGGCGCAGCGCCGGCATTTGCAGTCCGCGTCTGCGATTGGGCCGCTGACGCCGCGGCGTTGCGACAGATCCGCCTCGAGGTATTCGTCGTCGAGCAGCGGGTACCCGAGGCGCTCGAGTGGGATGACGCCGATGCGGAATCGATTCACGCGCTGGCCGAAGATGCAGCCGGCGCACCCGTCGGGTGCGCGCGCCTTCTGCCCGACGGACACATCGGGCGCGTTGCGGTAATGCGAACCTGGCGTCGGCAAGGAGTTGGCGCCGCGCTGCTGCAGCGGCTCATCGACGAAGCGAGCCTGCGCGGCAATGTGCGCGCGATCGTCAATGCGCAGGTCGACGCGATCCCGTTCTACGAGCGCTACGGATTCGTCATCACGGGCGGCGTGTTCGAGGAGGCCGGTATTGCGCACCGAGTGATGGAGCGAGCGCTGCGACCTGGAACCGAAAGTCCACTTCTGAGCCGATGTCACCCGCAGGAGTGAAGCTGCGCTCGACAAACCGCGCGTCACCGTCACGCGCGAGCGTGAACACCGTCGAGCAGCGCGTTCCGTAGCCGTCGCTCTGAATGAAAGGCGAGGACAGCAGCCGTTCGCGCTCGCGGCCGACGCCGGTGTCGGGTAGCTCGTCGTCGCGCGCCGGCGTGCGATCCGCAAGCACGCGCCACAGCGCGCGCAGGTCCGGATCGGCGGCGCAGAGCCACGCGCTCACCCCGGCCTTCGCGCGGGCGACCTTTGGCCACGGCGTATTGAGTTGCGCGTTCGACACGCCATGGATGCCGGCGGGAAGCGCCAGCGCGCGCGCGGTGCGATTCGACCCGAATGCGGCGCGGAGGCCGTCGCCGCCGGCGAGATTGAACCCGTTGAAAGCGGTGGCGCTCGCGACGAGCGACTCGAGCGTGTCCCGCGGTTCGCCAGCGTCGCGAAGAAATGCCGGCACCAGCGATCCGCGAGACGGGGCATGCGGGTCATGGCGACCCGGCTCGCGAACATTCGTGACGAACGCCCAGCGTCCCTGCGGCGTGACGCCGAGCCAAGTGCCGCCGTGCTCGAGATCGCGCCCGCCCAGGAGGCGCGATCCCGAGGCGTCGTTCCACCAGTGCGCAGGCTCCGCGGCTCGCGCATGGAATTCATCGCGATTGGCGGCGACAACGACCGCAAACCGCGGATGCGTGTCGAGTGCGATGACCGCGAGACACATTGACCAAAGGCCGGTTGGCTTGGGCTAGGGCTAGGCGCGGCGATTCGCGCGGGGTGCGCGGCGGCGTCGGCGCCGCGACGTCGTAGGGTAACGGCTGCCGCACCAGCGGCGCGCCCGCCGGATCACCCAACCGGATGTCGTCGCTGGCGATCGCAGCCTGCTGGACGATCGCAAGCAGCGCCGTCCCGCCGGCGGGATCGGGCGCGGCGTCGACGACGACACCGCACGCCTGATCGTTGCCGAACGCAGCCGAATACAGTCGCGCCGCCGCGGCCACGTCGCGCGCATCGGTGCGAAACGCGTATAGCCGCTCCTTGAGTCGACCCAGATACTGCATCCGCGCGACGATCTCCTGGCCGGGATAACACCCCTTCTGAAAATTGACGCCGCCCAGCAGATCCCAGTTGGCCGTTTGCGGAACGAACCGGTCGCTCGTCGCCGCGGCGATCCAGGGCACGCCGGCGGCGATGCCGAACCAGCGCCATGCGTCGGTATCGACGATGCGCGCATGCCGGGCGAGCGCCGCCTGCACGGCCGGCGCGTGCGCCGGCGGACATCCGACGATGATCCGGCCATCCGGGAGCGTGAATGCCGTGGCGTCGTCGTCGAATTCGATCGCGGTCGAAGCGGTCACGGCGACACCCAACGCGTCGCGCACGGCTTTTGCGCCCGCGTCTCCCGCGACACCGATCAGCGCGCGGCGATCGGCGGTCTCCGCGATCGAGACGTCTGCGCGCAGCACGAACATCGACAGCCGCCGCCGGATCGGCTCCGCCAGGTCCGCAGCGACGAGCATCGCGACACCCGTCTCCGGGTCCGGCGCGGGCACGCGCCACAGGACGCCATTCGCGAGCATCCGCCCCTTGGGCGAGTTGTAGCTCCAGTACTGGCCGGCGCCAGGACCGAGCGACGCCACATCGCTCGACAGCTGACCCTGGAGGAACGTCAGTGCGTCCCGGCCGCGCAGCTCGAGCATCGCCCAGCCGGTCTGTGCGCAGACGACCGGCGCAGCAGGTGTCGCGAGCGCCGCCGTGTGGGCGGAGGAGGAATCGGCGAGGCTCATCTGCGGGCGGGCTTTCGACGCGCCCTGCATCGGGCGCCAGGTGAGATCACGTGATAGAATAACGAGTTACCGCACCCCGCTCGCGGCTTTGCGAAGTCGGGCAATGCGGTCGATGCTTCGGAAGATTGCGCCGGCGGGCCGTTCCCGCAAGCGCCCGCCATGGCGGTCGGAGCAGGGAGGCGATCGGCCCGTTTGCCGGGCGAGCGCATCCAAATTCGCACACCGGCGGTTTCAGGGTGTCCGGACACGCAGAATACGCGCTTCGGAACGCAACCCGCCGGTGGAGGCCCAACCCTGATCGAGGAGTGCAGCATGTCCGTAACCATGCGTCAAATGCTGGAGGCCGGCGTTCATTTCGGCCACCAGACCCGCTACTGGAATCCGAAGATGGCAGGTTACATCTTCGGCCAGCGCAACAAGATTCACATCGTCAACCTCGAAAAGACGCTGGCGATGTACAACGACGCGATGAAATACGTGCGTCAGCTCGCGAGCAATCGAGGCACCGTCCTTTTCGTCGGCACGAAGCGCCAGGCGCGCGACATCGTCAAGGAAGAAGCGCAACGCGCGAGCATGCCGTACGTCGACCACCGCTGGCTCGGCGGCATGCTGTCGAACTTCAAGACCGTCAAGGGATCGATCAAGCGCCTGAAGGATCTCGAGGCGATGAAGCAGGATGGCACGTTCGAGCGCATGTCGAAGCGCGAGGCGCTGTCGAATCAGCGCGAGCTCGACAAGCTCGAAAAGAGCCTTGGCGGGATCAAGGACATGAACGCGCTGCCCGACGCGATTTTCGTCATCGACGTCGGCTACCACAAGATCGCGGTCACCGAAGCGAAGAAGCTCGGCATTCCGATCGTCGCCGTCGTCGACACGAACCACAATCCGGATCCGATTGCCTATGTCATTCCGGGCAACGACGACTCGAGCCGCGCGATCCGTCTGTACGCGCGCGGCGTCGCCGACGCAGTACTGGAAGGCAAGAGCAACACGATCCAGGAAATCGTCGCTTCCGGCGACGAGTTCGTGGAGGTCCCCGACGAAGCATCGGCTTAAGGCACGGGAATCGGGCGGGGGCGTTTCTGGCCCCCTTGTCGCATCCACGGCCTGTGCGAGCAGGCGCGTGGAATTCGCCGGGGCGCCAAGCGGTCCGGCGGCAATCGATGACAGTGGAGCCAAGAGGATGGCGGATATCGCCGCAAGCACCGTGATGGAACTGCGCCAGCGCACCGGGCTGGGCATGATGGAATGCAAGAAGGCGTTGACCGAGGCGAGCGGCGATCTTTCGAAGGCTGAAGAGCTGCTGCGGATCAAGAGCGGCGCAAGGGCGAGCAAGGCCGCGGGCCGCATCGCGGCGGAAGGCGTGATCGGCGTGGCCGTCGCCGGTGATGCGCGAGCCGCCGCGATGGTCGAAGTCAACTGCGAGACCGACTTCGTCGCGAAGAACGACGATTTCAGGGCGTTCGCAAACGAAATCGCCGCGCTGGTCCTGCGCGACCGGCCGGTCGACGTCGCAGCGCTCGGCGACCGCTTGCTGGCATCGGGCGAGAGCGTCGAATCCCGGCGCGTCGCATTGGTGCAGAAGATCGGCGAAAACATCGCGCTGCGCCGCTTCGTGCGCCTCGACGCGCAAGGCCGCATCGGCTCGTACGTGCATGGCGTGCGGATCGGCGTGCTGGTCGACTACTCGGGCGGCAATGACGCGCTCGGCAAGGATCTGGCGATGCATGTCGCCGCCACCAAGCCGATGGCGGTCAGCCGCGATCAGGTGCCGGCGGAGATCGTCGCGAAGGAACGGACGATCGCCGAGGCACGTGCCAAAGAGTCGGGCAAGCCTGCCAACATCGTCGAAAAAATGGTAGAAGGTGCCGTCGCCAAATTCCTGGCCGAGGTGACATTGCTGCCCCAGCCGTTCGTCAAGGACGACAAGCAGATGGTCGGCGCGATCGTGAAGGCGCAGGGTGCGCGCGTGAACGCCTTCGTCATCTACGTCGTCGGCGAAGGTATCGAAAAGCGCAAGGACGATTTCGCCGCGGAAGTCGCGGCGATGACGCGCACCTGAAGCTCGCCGGACCCGATCAACGCATCCATCCAGACCACCCGTTGCCGGAGCCCGCGAATGAGCGCGACGGGCGGAGCCCTGGCCCTCGCGCATGACGATTCGGAGAAGGAGGCCGCATGAGTCCGCCCGACAGCGCCGCGACGGCGGCGATCACGCCGATCCCCGGGGTAGCGACCGCGCCCGCCAGGACGCCGGCGTACCGGCGGGTCCTGCTCAAGCTGTCGGGCGAAGCGCTGATGGGCAGCGACAGCTACGGCATCGAGCGCGAGACGATCGACCGCATCGTCGCGGAGGTCGGCGAAGTGGTTCGCCTGGGGGTCCAGGTTGCGATCGTCATCGGCGGCGGCAACATCTTTCGCGGTGTCGCGCCGGGCGCCGCGGGGATGGACCGCGCAACGGCCGACTACATGGGCATGCTCGCGACGCTGATGAACGCGCTCGCGCTGCAGGACGCGTTGCGGCGCGCAGGCGTCGAATCGCGGGTGCAGTCGGCGCTGCGGATCGACCAGGTCGCCGAGCCGTACATCCGCGGCCGCGCGTTGCGCCATCTCGAGGAGCACAGGGTCGTCATCTTCGCGGCCGGCACCGGCAACCCGTTCTTCACGACCGACACGGCCGCGGCGCTGCGCGGCCGCGAGATGGGCGTCGACATCGTGCTGAAGGCGACGAAGGTCGACGGCGTGTACACGTCCGACCCGCTCAAGGACGTCCGCGGCGCGCCGGTATTCGACGCTGACGTTCGACGAGGCGATCGTCAAGAACCTGAAAGTGATGGACGCGACCGCGCTGGCGCTGTGCCGCGACCAGAACATGCTGCTCAAGGTATTTTCGATTTTCGTGCCCGGGGCGCTGAAGCGTGTCGTGTTCGGCGAAGACGTGGGAACCCTCGTGCATTGCTGAAAGGGGTCGGTTGGTTGACCCTCCGGAGACATCATGATCAGCGACGTCCGCAAATCCGCCGAGCAGAAGATGCAGCGATCGATCGACACGTTGAAAGCCGATCTTGCGAAGGTGCGCACCGGGCGCGCGCACACCGGCTTGCTCGATCACATTCACGTCGATTACTACGGCACGTCGATGCCGTTGTCGCAAGTCGCGAACGTCACGCTCGCCGATCCGCGCACGATCGGCGTCCAGCCATGGGAAAAGAAAATGATTCCCGTCGTCGAAAAAGCGATACGCGATTCCGATCTCGGCCTCAATCCCGCGACGTCCGGCGAAATGATCCGGGTGCCGATGCCGCCGCTGACCGAGGAGCGGCGCAAGGAGCTCATCAAGGTCGTGCACAAGGAAGCGGAAGCCGCCAAGATCGCGGTGCGGAACGTACGCCGCGATGCGAACGAGCATCTGAAGAAGCTGCTGAAGGACAAGGAGTGCTCGGAGGACGAGGAACGGCGCGCACACGATGATCTGCAGAAGCTGACCGATCGCTTCATCGCCGATGTCGACCGTCTGCTGCAGACGAAAGAAACCGACTTGATGGCGATCTGACGTGTTCACGAGCTCGACGCGCGTCATCCCCGATTATCGTTCGAGCGCATCCGTGCCGCGCCGCGGCACGTCGCGATCATCATGGATGGCAACGGCCGCTGGGCGAACCAGCGACTGCTGCCGCGCGTTGCGGGACATCGCAAGGGCGTCGAAGCGGTGCGCGCCAGCGTCCGCGCATCGATCGAGCAGGGCGTCGAGTACCTGACGCTGTTCGCGTTCTCCAGCGAGAACTGGCGCCGCCCCGCGGACGAAGTGTCGATCCTGATGGACCTCTTCGCGCGCGCGCTCGAGCAGGAAGTCGCGAAGCTGCACTCGAACGGCATCCGCTTCAAGGTCGTCGGCGACACGGCGCGTTTCGACCCGCGCATTCGCGATCTCGTCAACGCCGGCGAGACGCTCACCGCGGCCAACGCGCGGCTCACGCTGACGATCGCCGCGAATTACGGCGGCCGCTGGGACATCGCGCAGGCCGCGCGCGCGTATTTCGCCGCGCATCCCGAGGCGCTCGCGAGCGATCGCCCGCTGCTTCCCGAAGCGCTGGAGCCCTACCTCGCCATGGCCTACGCGCCGGAGCCCGATCTCTTCATCCGCACCGGCGGCGAGAAGCGGATTTCCAATTTCCTGTTGTGGCAGCTCGCGTATACCGAGCTTTATTTCACCGACCTGCTCTGGCCGGATTTCGACGCGGCGGCGCTCGCCGCCGCGATCGAGTCGTTCGGGACCCGCGAACGCCGCTACGGCCGCACGAGCGAACAGCTGCAGGCGCAAACCGAGACGCAGGCGCAGGACGCGTGAGCGACAACGCGATTCGCGGGACCGGCTTGACTTCTGCTCTCGGCACGCGCTTCGTCACGGCGGTGGTCCTGATCGCCGCGGTACTGGCCGCGCTATTCCTGCTTTCGACGATCGCCTGGGGCGCGCTGGTGCTCGCGATCATTGGCGCCGCCGCGCACGAATGGGCGCGACTGGCCGGCTTCGCCGGCGGGAATCGGTGGCTCTTTGTCGGCGGGACGCTGCGGCTCGGCATCGCCTTGTTGACCGGCGCGCCGCCGCTCGAAGCGCGGATGGCCCGCCGGCGTCGTGATCGTCGCCTGCGGCATCGCGACGCTGTACTGGCTTGTCGTCGGAACGCCGTCGTGCTGTTCGATTGGCAACCGGCGTCTGCGATCGCGCGCGCGCTGTCGGGCATGGGTCGTGCTGCTCGGCGCGCTTGTGGCGGTCGTCGAACTGCAGGCTCGCTCGCCGTGGCTCGTGCTCGCGGCCATGGCAATCGTGTGGATCGCCGACACCGCTGCCTATTTTGCCGGGCATCGCTTCGGCCGGCACAAGCTCGCACCGCGGATCAGTCCCGGCAAGACGTGGGAAGGTGTCCTGGGCGGTGTCGCCGCGGTGATCGTCTACGCGCTTGCCCTGCTGCCCTTTGCGCCGGCGGCCGGCTACTCCGGTTCGCTGGGGCCGCGATCCGTCGCGCTCGTGGGTCGCGTTCAGCTCGCGCTCGCCGCGTTGTCGATCGTCGGCGATCTGCACGAGTCGCTGCTGAAGCGACGTGCCGGCGTCGAAGGACAGCGGCGCGCTGCTGCCCGGGCATGGCGGCGTTCTCGATCGCACCGATGCGCTGCTGGCGGCGATGCCGCCGCAGCGCTGGCGGCGCTGCTGTTCCTCGCGCGACCATGATCCAGGGCAAGTCGAGCGGCCCGCGCGCGACGCACCCGATAGGCCCCTCCACGCGCGCATGATCGACACGCTCTACAAGATCGGCGCATTCGCGATCACGCTCGGCGTGCTCGTCGTGTTCCATGAGCTCGGTCATTACGTCGTCGCGCGGCTGGCCGGCGTCAAGGTGCTGCGCTTTTCGGTGGGCTTCGGACGCATGATCTGGTCGCGCCGTGTTGGCCGAGACGGCACCGAATGGGCGGTATCGGCGATCCCGCTCGGCGGCTACGTCAAGATGGCGGACGAGCGCGAAGGTCGCGTCGATGCCGCCGATCTGCCGCGCGCATTCAACCGGCAATCGGTTTGGCGCCGCATCGCGATCGTTGCGGCGGGGCCGGTCGCCAACCTGCTGCTCGCCGTGCTGCTCTTTGCCGGCACCTATGTCGCCGGCATTCCGGGCCAGCGTGCCGTGCTCGCCGAGCCTTCAGCGTCGAGCGCCGCAGCCGCAGCCGATGTGCGCGCGGGCGACAAGGTCGTCGCCGTCGATGGCGAGCCGGTTGGAAGCTGGCAGGAATTCCGCTGGCGCATCGTGCGTGCGCAGGGCCATGACACGGTCACGCTGTCGCTTGCGCGCGACAACGCTGCAGGCGCGCCAGTCGACCGCGAGTTGTCGCTCGCCGGCGTCACTACGTCCGATTGGGAGGCAATCCCGCTCGCGACGCTCGGGCTTCGCGCCGATCTCGGCGCGCCGATCATCGCCCAGGTGCTGCCGGGCAAACCCGCGGAGCGCGCCGGTTTGCGCAGCGGCGATCGGATCGTCAGCATTGACGGCAACGCGATGCGTTCACCGACCGACGTCGCGGCGCTGACGAACGCGCACCCAGGCGGCACGCTGGTCTACCGGATCCTGCGCGCAGACACGACGCTCGACGTGCCGGTCACCGCGGAAGCGACCGACGTCGGCGGCCGTCGCGTGGGTCTGGCGGGCATCCGTTTGCGCGTCGATCCCGAGGTCGCGGAGCGCTCGGCGGTCGTCGTCCGGTATGGCATCGGCGAAGCATTGGTGCAGGGCGCGCGCAAGACCTGGGAACTGTCGGCGTTCACCGTGCGGATGCTTGGGCGCATCGTCACCGGCGACGCATCGCTCAAGAACATCAGCGGACCCTTGACGATGGCCGACATCGCCGGGCAATCCGCGCAGGCGGGCACCCTGGTGTTCACGAGCTACCTTGCGCTCATCAGCATCAGCCTCGGCGTGCTGAATCTGTTACCGGTTCCGCTATTGGATGGGGGGCATTTACTGTATTATCTCGCCGAACTTATCAAAGGCAGTCCCGTATCCGACCGCGCGTTCGAGGTCGGTCAGCGCATCGGCATGGCGATGCTCGCCGTCCTGATGGCCTTGGCACTTTTCAATGACGTTTCCCGCCTGTTCTGATCGTACCCGGCGCAAACGCGCGCGTGCGCACGTTCCCGCGTTGCTCGCCGGGCTGGTCGTGTCCGCGTTGTCGCTCGCCGCATGGGCAGTCGAGCCGTTCGTCGTCCGCGACATCCGCGTCGAAGGCGTCCAGCGGACGGAAGCCGGCACGATCTTCAGCTACCTGCCGATCAAGGTCGGCGAGCGCGTCACCGACGAGAAGATTTCGGACGCGGTGAAAGCGCTCTACGCGACCGGATTCTTCCGCGACGTGCGCCTCGAAGCGCAGGGCGACGTGCTGATCGTCTCGGTCCAGGAGCGGCCGACGATCAGCTCGATCACTTACGTCGGCAACAAGGAATTCGACACCGACACGATCAAGAAGGCGCTGAAGGACATCGGCATCTCCGAAGCGCGCATCTTCGACCGTTCCGCGCTCGATCGCGCCGAGCAGGAACTGAAGCGCCAGTACATCACGCGCGGCAAGTACGCGGCGAACGTGCAGACGACGGTGACGCCGCAGGAGCGCAACCGCGTCGCGATCAACTTCACGATCGACGAAGGCGATTCGGCGAAGATCACGCGGATCAACATCGTCGGCGCGAAGGCGTTCACCGAGAAACAGCTGCTGAAAGAGATGACGCTGACGACGCCGGGCTGGCTCACGTGGTATACGAAGAACGACCAGTATTCGAAGCAGAAGCTCTCCGCCGATCTCGAGGCGCTGCGCAGCTACTACACAGAACCGCGGCTACCTCGAGTTCAACGTCGATTCGACGCAGGTGTCGATCACGCCGGACAAGGAAGACATCTACATCACGCTGAACATCACCGAGGGTCCGCTGTTCACCGTCGGCGACGTGCGGATCGCCGGCGATCTCGTCGTGCCCGCCGACGAGCTCCAGAAGCTGATCCGGATCAAGCCGGGCGACGTGTTCTCGCGCGAGAAGCTGCAGGCGTCGGCGAAGGACGTCAGCGACCGCCTGGGCGCCGAGGGCTACGCGTTCGCCAACGTCAACGCCGTGCCCGAGCTCGACCGCGAAAAGTCGACAGGCGTCGTTCACGTTCTACGTCGATCCTGGCCGTCGCGCCTACGTGCGCAAGATCAACATCACCGGCAACGTGAAGACGCGCGACGAGGTGATCCGGCGCGAATTCCGGCAGCTCGAGGACGCGTGGTATGACGGACCGCGCATCGAGCGCTCGAAGATACGCGTGAAGCGGCTCGGCTATTTCGAGCCCGACATCAACGTCGAGACACCGCCCGTTCCCGGCTCGTCCGACCAGGTCGACATCGAAATGTCGGTCACGGAAAAGTCGACGGGGAACCTGCTTGCGGGCATCGGCTATTCGAGCGACGAAGGCATCGTATTGAATGCGTCGATATCGCAGAACAACATTTTCGGCTCCGGCAATGCGCTGTCGCTCGGCGTCAACACGAGCCGCTACAATCGGACCTACTCGACGGTCTACACCGAGCCGTACTAGACGGTCGACGGCATCTCGCGCACGACCGAGGTGTACTACAAGACCCTCGATCCGACCGGTCTCGCGATCGCCCAATATGGGTCGGAGACGGCCGGCGCAGCGCTTGGGATTCGGCGTTCCGATCACCGAGACCGATACGATCAACTTCGGCGGCCGCTTCGAGCATACGAAGATCGACCTGTTCAGCGATACGCCGCCGGTCTACCGCGACTTCGTCAACGAGTTCGGCTACCGGTCCGACGCCTATATCCTGACCGCCGGCTGGTCGCGCGACACCCGCGACGATATCCTCTATCCCAGCAAGGGCCAGCTGCGGAGTGTGCTGGTCGAGACCGGCCTCCCGTTCGGCGACCTTGCGTACTACAAGATACAGTACCTGCATTCGATCTATTGGCCGGTATACGGCGACCTGGTGCTGATGGCTCGCGCAAACCTGGGATGGGGCGACGGCTTGTCGGGCAAGCCGCTGCCGTTCTTCAAGGCGTTCTTCGCGGGCGGCGTGGACTCGGTGCGCGGTTACGACACCGCCTCGCTGGGACCGCAGGACTCGCTCGGCAACGCGCTCGGCGGAAGGCGCAAGATCGTCGGCAACCTCGAAATGTTCTATCCGCTGTTGAAAGGCGACAAGGCCGTGCGCGCGAGCGTGTTCGTCGACGCCGGGCAGATCTACATCAACGGAGCGCAGTCGCAGTTCGAATCGTTCCGCTATTCGACCGGCGTCGGTGTCGCCTGGAATTCGCCGGTCGGACCGCTTAAATTCAGTTACGCCATTCCGTTGAACGCGCGGGAAGGCGATCGCCAACAGCGCTTCCAGTTCCAGGCGGGCGCGGCATTCTGACGTGTCCGCGAACGCACCGCGCTTCGGGCAGGAGATATCGTTGAAACGTCTCGTCAACGGTTGGATTGCGGTCGCGCTACTGGTGGCGGCCGGCGCCGCGGGAGCCGCCGACTACAAGATCGGCTTCGTCAACACCGAGCGCCTGTTCCGCGAGGCGACGCCGGCGAAGCGCGCGCAGCAGAAGCTCGAGAAGGAATTCGCGGCGCGCGATGGCGAGATCCAGAAGCTCGCGAAGCAGGTGCGCGACCTGCAGGCGCCGCTCGACAAGGACGGCGCGACGATGGCCGAGACCGAGCGCCGCAACAAGGAGCGCGATCTCGCCAACCTGTCGCGCGACCTCCAGCGGATGCAGCGCGAGTTCCGCGAGGACCTGAACCTGCGCCGCAACGAGGAGCTCGCGGGCATCCAGGAGCGCGCGAACAAGGTGATCCAGCAGATCGCCGAGGCCGAGAAGTTCGACCTGATCCTGCAGGACCCGGTCGTCTTCGCGAGCCAGCGCATCGACATCACCGACAAGGTGATCAAGGCGCTCGCCGACAAGTAGCCCGGGCAGTTCCGGCGCGATCCCGACGGGCCCGGCCAATCGATGGCCTCTTCGACCGAGCCCGCCGCCCTGCGCCTGTCCGAGCTCGCGCGAGCGCACCGGCGCGACGCTCGTCGGCGACGGCACGGTCGTCATCGCGCGGGTCGCGACGCTCGAGCACGCGGGCCCGCAGCGCCATCGCGTTCCTCGCCAACCCGCGCTATCGCGGCCAGCTCGCGACCACGCGCGCGGCGGCCGTCATCGTCGCCCCCGATGACGGCAACCGCTGACGCCGCTGCCCAAGCTGGTCTCGGCCAATCCCTACGCGACCTACGCGCGCGTCGCGACGATCCTGTATCCGTCGTCGCGCCGTTGCGCCGGGCACCCACGCAACCGCCTGCATCGACCCGACGGCGCGACATCGCGGCGTCGGCGGCCGTCGGGCCGTTCGCGGTGATCGGCGCGCGCGCGCGGATCGGCGAGCGCGCGGACATCGGCGCGCATTGCGTCGTCGGCGACGACGCGAGATCGGCGACGACGTCGTGCTCGCATCCGCTGCGTCACGATCTATCCACGCTCCGGACATCGGCGCGCGCACGTTGATCCACAGCGGTGCCGTCATCGGCGCCGACGGCTTCGGCTTGGCCGACGACGACGGGCGCTGGCTCAAGATTCCGCAGATCGGCCGCGTCGTGATCGGCGCCGACGTCGAGATCGGCGCCAACACGACGATCGACCGGGGCGCGATCGACGACACGGTCATCGAGGACGACGTCAAGCTCGACAACCAGATCCAGATCGGCCACAACTGCGTGATCGGCGCGCATACGGCGATCGCCGGCTGCGTCGGCATCGCCGGGTCGACGCGCATCGGGCGCGATTGCAGGATCGGCGGCGCGGCGATGATCGCCGGCCATCTCGAGATCGCCGACGGAACGGTGATCTCGGCGGCGACACAGGTCTTCGACTCGATTCGCGAGCCGGGCGTCTACACGGGCGCGTTTCCGGCGCTGCCGCATCGCGATTGGAAGCACGTGGCTTCGCAGATGCGGCGGCTGCGCGAACTGGCCGATCGCGTCAGAATGCTGGAAAACGCGCTGGCAAACGCGCGATCGAACGACAACGCAGCGGAGGGGAGGCTGCCGTGAGCAAGCCGGAGCACCCGAACTGCGACTTGCGCCCCCTTGGGGGCGGCGAAGCGGCGAACGCTGCGAGCGTGGGGAGGGGACAATGCGCGAACTCGATATCGGGATGATCCGCCGGCTGCTGCCGCATCGGTATCCGATGCTGCTGGTCGACCGGGTCCTCGACTGGGAAGCCGGAGAAGTTCATTCGCGGCATGAAGAACGTCACCGTCAACGAGCCGTTCTTTCAGGGGCACTTTCCGGCCTATCCGGTGATGCCCGGCGTGCTCGTGATCGAGGCGCTGGCCCAGGTCGCGGGCCTGCTGACGATGCTGTCCGATGCCGCCCGCCGCGACGGCAGCCAGCTGGTGCTGTTCGCCGGCATCGACGACGCGCGCTTCAAGCGCCAGGTGATGCCCGGCGACACGCTGTTGCTCGAAGCGGAGCTCGAGCGCACCGTGCGCGGCGTCGGCCGGTTCAGGACGCGCGCCACGGTGGGCGAGCAGCTCGTGTGCGAGGCACGCTGCTGGCGGCGATACGCGACGTTCCGCCGGCTGCCCGACATGCCCATTGCGTGACGTGCCGGCGATCCATCCCACGGCGCTGGTCGATCCCGGCGCGCGGATCGCGGACGACGTCGAGATCGGCGCGTATACGATCGTCGGCGGCGACGTCACGATCGGCGCCGGCACGCGCATCGGGCCGCACGTCGGTCATCACCGGTCGCACGTCGATCGGCGCGCGCAACCGCGTGTTCCAGTTCGCGTCGATCGGCGACATTCCGCAGGACCGCAAGTACGGCGGCGAGCCGACGACGACGACGCTCGGCGACGACAACGTCGTCCGCGAATTCGTCTCGATCCATGCCGGCACCGCCCAGGGCGGCGGCACGACGACGATCGGCAACGGCAACTGGTTCCTTGGCTATACGCATGTCGCGCACGATTGCCGCGTCGGCAATTTCACGACGTTCTCGAACAATGCGCAGATCGCGGGCCACGTGACGATCGGCGACTGGGTCGTGCTCGGCGCGTACGCCGGCGTGCACCAGTTCTGCCGCGTCGGCGCGCATGCGATGCTCGCGGCCGGCGCGATCGTGCTGCAGGATGTTCCGCCTTTCGTGACCGCGGCTGGCTATCCGGCGAAGCCCGCCGGAACGAACAACGAGGGCTTGCGCCGCCGCGGCTTTTCGGCATCGGACATCGCCGCCGTCCGCCGCGCCTACAAGACGCTCTATCGGACAGGCCTGTCGCTCGACGACGCGCGCGAGTCGCTGTCGAAGGCGGCGGCGGAATTCCCGCTGCTCGCGCCGCTGGTCGCGTTCCTGGCAGAAAGCGGTCGCGGCATCGTCCGATGAGCGGTCTGCGGGCAGCGTCGCCGGTCACGATCGGAATCGTTGCGGGCGAAGCGTCCGGCGACGCGCTGGGCGCTGCGCTCATCCACGCAATCCGCCGCCACGATCCGTCGATCCGCTTCGCCGGCATTGCCGGTCCGAGGATGGAGGCGGCCGGCTGCGAAGCCTGGGCGCCGCTGGAGCGCCTGGCCGTGCGCGGCTTCGACGGAAGTCGTCGCGCATCTTCCCGGATTGATTTCGCTGCGGCGAGACATCGCGCGCCGGTTCCTCGCCGCGCGCGTTCCGGTCTTCATCGGCGTCGACGCGCCCGATTTCAACCTCGGCCTCGAGCGGCGGCTCAAGCGGCGCGGCGTTCGCACCGTGCACTTCGTGAGTCCGTCGGTGTGGGCGTGGCGGCGCGAGCGGCTGCAATCGATCGGACGCTCCGTCGATCGGATGCTCGCGCTGTTTCCATTCGAGCCGCCGCTGTACGACCAGGCCGGCATCGCCGTTACCTATGTCGGCCACCCGCTCGCGCAGGAACGCGGCGGGTCCCGCCACGCGCCGCGCGACGCGCGAGAGCGCTGAAGCAGAAGCCGGCAACGCCGCTTTGTTCGCGCTGCTGCCCGGCAGCCGGCTGTCCGAAATCGAGATGCACGCCGGCCTCGTGCTCGATACGGCGGCGCGGATCATCGAAGCACGTCCCGACGCGCGCTTCGTCGTGCCGCTGGTGTCGCGCACGACGCGCGACGCGTTTCTGGAGGCGCAGCACCGCGGCGGGCATGACCTCTTGCCGCTGACGACGTTCTACGGCCATGCCGGCGACGCGTTGCGCGCTGCGGACGTCGGGCTCGTCGCATCGGGAACGGCGACGCTCGAGGCGGCGCTCGCGCGCTGTCCCCACGTGATCTTCTATCGCGTCAGCGCGCTCACGTTTCGGATCGTGCACCGCAAGCTGCTGCTGCCCTGGGTTGGACTGCCGAATGTGCTGGCCGGCCGATTCGTCGTGCCGGAGCTCCTGCAGGACGACGCGACACCGGGCAATCTTGCGCAGGCCGCGCTGAATCTGTTCGACGACACGGTGACGCGGCGGCGGATCGAAACGCTGTTCGGGCAGTTCGCCAGCGCGCTGGCCGTGGATACCGGGGCGCTTGCCGCCGAAGCCGTGCTGACAGAACTCGGGCGGGCTCTTTCGCTGCGGGATGCGCGAAAGACCCGGTGGCATCGATAGCAATCCGGACGAATGAAGCGGTATCGCATGGACGGAGCGTGCTGATCGCCGGCATCGACGAGGCCGGGCGCGGGCCGCTCGCGGGGCCGGTCGTGGCGGCGGCGGTGATCCTCGATCCGTTGCGACGCGTGCGCGGGCTGCGCGATTCCAAGATGATGACGCCGGAAGCGCGCGAGCGCGTCGCGGTCGAGATCCGCGCCAATTCGATCGCGTGGGCGGTCGCCGCTGAGCGACGTCGGCGAAATCGACGCGCTCAATATCCTGCGTGCGACGCTGCTCGCAATGCGTCGCGCCGTCGAGGCGCTCGCGTGCAGCCCTTCGAAGCGCTGGTCGACGGCGATCACTGTCCCGAACTCGGGTGCCCCGCGTACGCGATCGTCAAGGGCGATCGCGACGTGCCCGCGATATCGGCGGCGTCGATCATCGCGAAGACGGCGCGCGACGCGATGCTGGTGGCGCTCGACCGCGAATATCCCGATGTACGGCTTCGCGCGTCACAAGGGCTACGGGACGCCGGAGCACCTCGCCGCGCTCGATCTGCACGGCCCATGTCCTGCGCACCGGCGCACGTTTGCGCCGGTCTTGCAGGCGTCGCTCGATTTCTGGTGACTACGCGCCGATCTCCGCCCAGTATTCGTGCTGCTCGGTATTGACGAGCGACACGCGGAATTCGATCGGCGCGTCGCCGTAGGAGAGCGCAACCCGCCGGATCTGCAGCAGCGGAGTCCCGCGCGCGATCTTCAGCAACGCTGCATTCGCCGCGTCCGCCCGGGTCGCGCGCAGACGCTCGCGCGTCCTGACGACCGAGATGCCGAACGCATCCTGGTACAGGTTGTAGATCGTCGACCGGCGCGTGCGGAACTGGCGCTCGGTCAGTCCGGCGAAGCGCGCGGCGGACAGCGTAATGTCGTCGACGATGATCGGCGTCGAATCGAGGCAGAGCAGGTTGCAGATCCGAAGCACCGGATCGCCCGGCCCGATGCCAAGCTGCGCGGCGACCGCGGATCGGCGCGTGCCCGGCGAACGACTGCAAATGGACCTCCGGATATTCCCGCGGGCCGCGCTCGCGAACGACGTGGAAGAAGTAGAAAACCTCGCGATCGCGGTTGTGGGTCGCGACGAACGTGCCGCGACCCTGCTGGCGGATCAGGATGTTTTCCGCGACGAGTTCGTCGATCGCCTTGCGCACCGTGCCGACGCTGATGCCGAAGCGCTCGGAGAGCCGGCGCTCCGCCGGTATCGCCTCGCCGGGCTTCCATTCGCCGCGGGTCAACGCGTCGGTCAGGCGCTTTCATCGCCTTGTACAGCGGAGCCGCGAGCGGGAAAGCCGGGAACTGTCGGTGTCGTTCATGCGGAGCGTATGCGTGGCGGCAGAATCGGCGCGCGGACGCGAGTCTAGGCGGGTGCCCAAGATTTATGCAAATCATCTGGATGATATAGTTGACTCGCACCGCGCGGATCACTACGATCCGACTGATCGCCAGTTGCGGAAGGCCGGCCGGCCTTCGGCTTCACACGAGGGACTTCCCGTGATCCATTGCGTATTGCACGATCCCGACGATTCCGTCGCGGTCGTCGTCGTCGAGGGCGTCAAGGCCGGCACGCCGCTGACCGGCCTGATCCTGGACGAGGACCGGACGATCGCGCTCGCGTGCGTGCCAGGACATTCCGATCGGCCACAAGGTCGCGCTGAAGGACATGGCCGTCGGCGACACCGTCATCAAGTACGGCGTCGACATCGGCAAGGTCGTGCAGCCGATCCGGCAAGGGCGAGCATGCCCACGTGCACAACATCAAGACGAAGCGGTGGTGAGGCGCATGTAACGAAGACACCACTTCCAGGGTTACCGGCGCGAGAACGGCCGCGTCGGCGTGCGCAACCACGTGATCATCCTGCCGGTCGACGACCTGTCGAACGCCGCCGCCGAGGCGGTCGCCAACAACATCAAGGGCACGCTGGCGATCCCGCATCCGTACGGGCGGCTGCAGTTCGGCGCCGACCTCGACCTGCATTTCCGCACGCTGATCGGCGCCGGGCAGCAACCCCAACGTCGCCGCGGTCGTCGTGATCGGCATCGAGGACGGCTGGACGAAGAAGGTCGTCGACGGCATCGCCGCGACCGGCAAGCCGGTGCACCGGCTTCGGCATCGAGCTGCCACGGCGACCACGACACGATCATGCGCGCGTCGAAGGCGGCGCGGGAATACGTGCAGTGGGCGAGCGAGCAGCAGCGCGTCGAGCTGCCCGATCGAGGACCTGTGGGTCTCGACCAAGTGCGGCGAATCGCGACACGACCTCGGGCTGCGGCGCGAATCCCGACCGTCGGCGACGCGTTCGACAAGCTCTACGCCGCCGGCTGCACGCTCGTGTTCGGCGAGACCACCGAGCTCACCGGCGGCGAGCAGATCGTCGCCGCGCGCTGCCGCGACGACGAGGTGCGCGCCGAGTTCATGCGCATGTTCGACCGCTACCAGGAGGTCATCAACCGCCACAAGACCAGCGACCTCTCCGACTCGCAGCCGACCAAGGGCAACATCGCCGGCGGCCTGACGACGATCGAGGAGAAGGCGCTCGGCAACATCCAGAAGATCGGCAAGAAGTGCATGGTCGACGGCGTGCTCGACAAGGCCGAGACGCCGACGCACCCGGGCCTGTGGTTCATGGACAGCTCGTCGGCGCGCGGCCGAGATGGTCACGCTGTGCGCGGCCTCGGGCTACGTCGTGCACTTCTTCCCGACCGGGCAGGGCAACGTGATCGGCAACCCGATCCTGCCGGTGATCAAGATCTGCGCCAACCCGCGCACGGTGCGCACGATGAGCGAGCACGTCGACGTCGACACGTCGGGGCTGCTGCAGCGCGAGATCACCATCGACCAGGCCGGCGACAAGCTGCTCGACATGATGTTCCGCACGGCCAACGGCCGGCTGACCGCGGCCGAGGCGCTCGGGCCATCGCGAGTTCGTGCTGACGCGCCTCTACGAGAGCGCCTGACGCGGCGCGCAGGTTGGCCGTATCGGCCGGCGGCCGTTAAGATAGCGGCGCGGGTTCGCGGTCCGGGCGTCGCTGCCGACGGCGCACGCAGCAGAGGACGCGCCGAAGCGCCCCGGCGTTTCCAACGAGTGAGGACGAAAATTCGATGACATCCAACATGCGAAGCCGCGCGCCACGCCAGACGAAATTCGGGCTGTCGTCGCTCATCGCCGTATTGTCGTGGGCGCTGCTGCCCGCGGCGCACGCCGAGATGAGCGAGATCACACGTCGCGCAGCAATACGGCATCGGCTATCTGCCGCTGATGATCATGGAGGACCAGAAGCTGATCGAGAAGCACGCGAAGGCCGACGGGCGTCGACGTCAAGGTGGCTATGGTCGACGTTCGCGGGCGGCAACGTGATGAACGACGCGCTGCTGTCGGAAAATCTGCAGTTCGCGTCCGGCGGCGTCGGGCCGTTGTCACGCTATGGGCGACGCACGCGGGGCAATCTCGACGTCAAGGCGGTCGTCGGCCATCGACTCGATGCCGCTGTATCTCAATACCCGCAACCCGAACGTCAAGACGCATCAAGGACTTCACCGACACAGGACAAGATCGCGCTGCCGGCGGTCAAGGTGTCGATCCAGGCGGTGACGCTGCAGATGGCCGCCGAAAAGGCCTTCGGCGAGGGCCAGCAGAACAAGCTCGATCGCGCTGACCGTCTCGCTGTCGCACCCCGACGCCATGACGGCGCTGCTGTCCGGCAGGTCCGAGATCACCGCGCATTTCAGCTCGCCGCCGTTCCAGTACCAGGAGCTCGAAGCACGCGGGCATCCACACGGTGCTCAACTCCTACGACGTCCTCGGCGGCCCGGCGACGTTCAACGTCGTCTGGACGACGTCGCAAGTTCCGCAACGAGAATCCGAAGGCTCTACGCCGCGTTCGTCGAGGCGCTCGATGAAGCGACGGCGATGATCAACCGGGACAAGCGGGCCGCGGCGCAGAGACGTACCTGCGGATCTCCAAGGACAAGGACAGCGCTCGACGACATCCTGCAGATGCTGAACGATCCGGCGATCGTCTTCACGACCACGCCGCAACAACTGATGAAATACGTCGACTTCATGTACAAGATCGGCTCGATCAAGGTCAAGCCGGATTCGTGGAAGGACCTGTTCTTCCCCAACGCGCACGGTCTGGCGGGCAGTTGATGGCCGGCGGGGCCGCGCTGGCATCTGCCGGACCTCGCCGCCATTCGCGACGCGCACGCCCGCATCGCGCCGCACGTCCATCGCACGCCGGTGCATGACCTGCGCGGCGATCGATGGCGAAGTCGGCGCGGCGCTCTTCTTCAAGTGCGAGCATTTGCAGAAGGTCGGCGCTTTCAAGGCGCGCGGCGCCTGCAACGCGGTGTTCTCGCTCGACGGACGCCGCCGCGCGCGCGCGGCGTCGTCACGCATTCGTCGGGCAACCACGGCGCGGCGCTTGCGTATGCGGCGACAACGGCGCGGCATCCCGGCCTTGGTCGTGATGCCGGAGAACGCGCCGGCCGTCAAGCAGGCAAACGTCGCGTCGCTTCGGCGCGAGCGTGCGCCTGTGCGCGCCGACGCGTCGCTGCGCGCGAAGCCGGCCTGCGACGAGGTTGCGCGGCGAAACCGGCGCGACGCTCATCCATCCATTCGACGATCCCCGCGTCATCGCGGGGCAGGCGACCGCGGCGCTGGAGCTGCTCGACGCGGTCGGCCGATCTCGACGTGGTGATCGCGCCGCTGCGGCGGCGGCGGATTGCTGTCGGGTACCGCGATCGCCGCAACGGCTGCTGAATCCGCGCGATCCGCGTGCTACGGCGCGGAACCCGCGAACGCCGACGACGCGCGCGCGCAGCTTCGAGAGCGGATCGCTGCAGCCGCTGGCGCCGACGGTCACGATCGCCGACGGCCTGCGCACGACGCTTTCGATGCGCACGTTGACCGCGCTGCGCGCGCACGTCGCCGCGTTCGGGACCTGTCACCGAAGCCGGCATCGTCCGCGCGATGCGAATGATCTACGAACGGATGAAGATCAGGTCGTCGAGCCCTCGTCGGCGGTTCCGCTCGCGTGCCTGCTCGAGCGCACGCTCGATGTCGCCGGCAAGCGCGTCGGCATCATCGTCAGCGGCGGCAATGTCGACCTCGACCGGCTCCCATGGCAACGTGCAGCGGCCGAATTGGCCAATTCGGCCGCAAGCGTGCGGGCTCAACGACCCCGCTTGCTCTCGAGTGCGCGGTGTCACGCTGCAATACAAGACCAAGGACCATCTCGTCACGGCGACCTATCGCGTCGATTTCGACGTCCATCGCTCCGACCGTTTCATCCTGCTCGGCCCGTCGGGGTGCGGCAAATCGACGCTGCTGAAGGCTGTCGGCGGCTATATGAAACCGATCGAAGGCGAGATCCGGCTCAAGGGCGAGGCAGTCACCCGCCCCGGCCCCGACCGGATGATGGTCTTCCAGGAGTTCGATCAGCTGCTGCCGTGGCGCACCGTCCTCGAGAACGTCATGTTTCCGCTGCAGGCGAGCGGCCGGCTGCCGCGCAGGCAAGCTCGCGAAAAAGCGCTGCGACTACATCGCCAAGGTCAACCTGTCCGGGTTCGCCGACAGCTTTCCGCACACGCTCTCGGGCGGCATGAAGCAGCGCGTCGCGATCGCGCGCGGCATGGCGATGGAGCCCGATATCCTGCTGATGGACGAGCCGTTCGCCGCGCTCGACGCACTGACGCGCCGCAAGATGCAGGACGAGCTGCTGATGTTGTGGGAAGGCACGCGCTTCACCGTGCTGTTCGTCACGCACTCGATCCCCGAGGCGATCAAGATCGGCAGCCGGATCCTGCTGTTGTCGCCGCACCCCGGCCAGGTGAAGGCAGAGCTCGACAGCCTCCCGCGGGATGCGGGCGGCACCGACGTGACGGCGCTGGAGCGGCGCATCCATTCGATGCTGTTCGCGGATTCGGTCGAGAGCCCACGTATGAATCGTGCAGCAGAGTCACCGGTCGACCGCCCGGAAGTCCTGCACGAGCCGGTCGTCGGCGAGCGCCTTCGGCATCGTCGCAAAGCCGCTGTCGACGTGGGAGCGGATCAGGAACGTCGGCGCTGTGCGCAAGACGGCGCTGCTCGTCGTCATCGCCGTCATCTGGGAAGCGTACGCACGCGCGCTCGACAATCCGCTGCTGTTTCCGACATTTTCGGCGACGGTCGAGGCGTTCGTCCAGGGACTGTTCGGCGGCGATCTGTTCACGAAGGCGCTGACGTCGCTGCGGATCCTGCTGATGGGCTACAGCGCCGGCATCCTGTGCGCTGCCGTGCTGACGATCGTCGCGATCACGTCGCGGCTCGGCACCGACCTGCTCGAGCTTCTGACGTCGATGTTCAATCCGCTTCCGGCGATTGCGTTGCTGCCGCTCGCGCTGATCTGGTTCGGGCTCGGCGCGGGCAGCATCGTCTTCGTCATCATCCATTCGGTGCTGTGGGCGGTGGCGCTCAATACCCACTCCGGATTCCTGTCGGTGTCGAATACGCTGCGGATGGTCGGCCGCAACTACGGCTTGCGCGGTCTTCCCTATGTCGGACGGATCCTCATTCCGGCGGCGTTTCCGAGCATCCTCACCGGACTTAAGATTGGCTGGGCATTCGCGTGGCGGACGCTGATCGCGGCGGAGCTCGTGTTCGGCGTATCGTCCGGATCCGGTGGGCTGGGCTGGTTCATCTACGAGAACAAGAATCAGCTGGAGATTCCGAACGTGTTCGCCGGCCTGCTCACGGTGATCGTCATCGGGCTGATCGTCGAAAACGTCGTGTTTCGCGTGATCGAGACGCGCACCGTGCGCAAGTGGGGACTGCAAAGCTGAAGGAGAACCGCATGGCCAGCCATCTCCCGGCGCGCGACGACCCGTCGTCCGCGACGTCCTGAAGTACCGGCAAGGCTCGATCGAGAGGTTCGAAGTTGCGCGTCGTCATCACCGAGTTCATGGAGGGCGCGGCCGTGGCCGGGCTCGCGGGCCGATTCGAGGTCTGCTACGACAAGGATCTGGTCGACCGCCCCGACGATCTGCGCGTGCAGCTGGCGGACGCCGATGCGCTGATCGTGCGTAACCGCACGTCCGTCGACGAATCGCTTCTCGCGTCGGCGCCGCGCCTACGCGTCGTGGGTCGCCTCGGCGTCGGTCTCGACAACATCGACGTCAAGGCTTGCGGCGCTCGTGGCGTCGAGGTCATTCCTGCAACCGGCGCGAACGCGCTCGCCGTCGCCGAATACGTGATTGCTACCGCGCTGCTGTTGCTGCGCGGCGCGTATCAGGCGTCTGGCGACGTCGGCGGCGGCCATTGGCCGCGCGGCGCGCTGTCGAGCGGCCGTGAAATGCACGGCAAGACGCTGGGGCTGGTCGGATTCGGCGGCATCGGCCGCCTGACCGGAACGCTCGGGCGTGCGCTCGGCATGCGCACGATCGGCTTCGACCCGCACGTCGCGCCCGAATCGCCGATCTGGAGCGACGACCGCACGACGCCGCGCTCCTTCGCCGAGGTCGTGGCCGAGGCGGACGTCGTATCGTTGCACGTGCCGTTGACGCCCGCGACGCGAAACCTGATGGACGCCGCGCGGATCGCGACGATGAAGCCGGATGCGATCCTGATCAACACGGCCCGCGGCGGAGTCGTCGACGAGGGGGCGGTGGCCGCCGCGCTGCGTGCAGGCAGGCTGGGGGGCGCAGCGCTCGACGTGTTCGATCACGAGCCGCTCGCTGCAGGATCGCCGCTGGCCGGATGCCCGCGCCTGGTGCTGACGCCGCATATCGCGGGCGTCACCCGCGAATCGAATCACCGCGTGTCGGCGCTGATCGCCGACAAGGTCGCGGCGGCGCTCGCCGCGGCGTATTGACCTCGCGCATGCCGGAATTCACGCTCGCCGAGCTGCGCGATCTCGCACTGCGCGGGCTGTTGCGCGCGGGCGCATCGGCGGCGATGGCGCAGTCAACGGCGGATGCGCTCGCCGACGCCGAGGCGCAGGGTATCGCGTCGCACGGGATGGCGCGGGTGCCGCAATACGCGACGCATCTTCGCAACGGCCGCGCAGATGGCCACGCGGTCGCCACCGTGGTGCGTGCGAAGGGCGGCGCCGTACTCGTCGATGCGGGATGCGGCCTGGCGTTCCCCGCGTGCGCGCTCGCGATCGATGAAGCGCTCCGGTGCGCGCGTGAGCACGGCGTCGCGTTTGCCGGCGTCACCAACAGTCACCACTTTGGCGTCGCCGCGTGGCATTTGCAGCCCGTCGCGGCCGCCGGCATGGTGGGACTCGCTTTCGGAAACTCTCCTGCGGCGATGCCGCCGGCCGGAGGAACGCGCGCGCTGTTCGGCACCAATCCCATTGCGGCCGTGTTTCCCCGCCGTAACGACGCTCCGTTGACGATCGACCTTTCGCTGTCGGAAGCGGCGCGTGGAAAGGTGATGATGGCGGCGAAGGAGGGCCGGTCGATCCCGCCGGGCTGGGCTCTCGACCGGACCGGACAGCCGACGACCGACGCGCGGGCGGCGCTCGAAGGGTCGATGCTTGCGATGGGAGGTCCGAAAGGCGCGATGCTCGCGATGATCGTCGAACTGCTTGTCACGGCAATGACGGGCGCTGCAATCGGTTTCGAGGCGAGCTCCTTCTTTGTCGATGAGGGCAATCGCCCGCGGATCGGGCAGGCGTTCATCGTGATCGATCCGGGCGCACTCGCCGGACGCGACGTGTATCTCGAGCGCGTCGAGACATTGATCGCCGCGATGCTGCAGGACGAGGGTGTGCGGCTCCCGGGAACGCGCCGGGCGGCGCTGGCGCGGCGCGCGCGCATCGAAGGCGTCGAGATCCCGCAGGCACTGGCCGATCAGCTGCGCACGCTCGCAGGATAGGATCCGGCCCGTGTCCGGGCACGACGATCGCACGCGGTTGGCATCGTAGCGACTGACTGCCCCGCGGTTTCAGCGCGAGTCAGCGAATCGCCACGCCCCAGGGCAGCTCGCCGACCGGAATCTCCGCGATCTTCGCGTTCGTCTCCGTGTCGACCACGGCGACGGCGTTCGAGCGGCCGCACGCGACGTAGAGCTTCCTGCCATCGGGCGTCAGCGCCATGTTCCACGGGCGCTTGCCGACGGGAATCGTCGCGATGATCGCGTTCGTCGCCGTGTCGATCACCTGGACCGTGCCGTCGCCGCCCGACGATACGTAGACGCGCTTGCCGTCCGGGCGGACCACGACGCCGTTCGAGCCCGCACGCCCGCCTTGATCTTCGCGACCACGTCCTGCGTCCGCGTATCGATGACCGTGACGGTGTCGGCGTGCTCGGCGCCGACGTAGGCGCGGCTGCCGTCGGGAAGGAACCCGATGCCGCGCGGACGCTCGCCGACCGTGATCGACTTGACGACCTCGCCGTGCGCCACGTCGACGATGTCGACGCTGTCCGCTTCCTCGGCGCTGACGTACAGCCACTTGCCGTCGGGGCTCCACACGGCGTGCTCGGGATTCTTGCCCTTCATCGTGATGCGCTTGACGACCGCCAGCGTCGCCGTGTCGACGATCAGCACCTGGTTGTTCTCCTCGATCGCCGCGGACAGCCACCGGCCGTCGGACGACACGTAGATGCCCTCGGGCGAATCGCCGAGCTTCACGCGCACCGGTGCGGTATGCGTGGCCAGGTCGACGACGACGAGCCCGTTGGCCGTCTGGTCGCTGATGTAGAGGCGCTTGCCGTCCGGCGCGATCGCGATGCCGCGCGGCTTGCCGCCCAGCTGCAGCGTCGCCGTGACGCGATCGGTTGCCGTGTCGATCACCGAGACCGTGCCGGAGCCCTCGTTGGACACGTAGGCCATCGGCGCTGCGGCGCGCGAAGCACGAGAAGACGAGCAGCAGCCAACGCCGCACAAATCGAACGGAATCGCATCGAGCGTTCCTCCATCATGTGCCGCTGCGCCAATGCCGCAACTGGCAGGCGCGGAGGCTTATCTCGTATGCTAACCGACTTTTGCGGACGTCTCTGCTACCGCCGTGATCGCTTGCCGACGCATCCTCGTTACGCATGGAATCGCGCCTCCCGCGCGGCTTCTGCGTGTGCGCGCTTGCCGTGGGCATCGCTGCGTCCGCGATGGCGCCGCACGTCGACGCGCAAGCGACCACCGATGAGCCCGTCGTCATCGATCCCGTCACCGTCACCGCGACGCGCCGCGCCGAGCGCGCATTCGACGTTCCCGCATCGGTGGACACCATCGACGCGCAGACGCTGCACGACGGGCAGCCGAGGTCAACCTGTCGGAGACGCTCGGGCGCATTCCCGGCGTGTCTTCGCGGCGAATCGGCAGAACTACGCGCAGGACCTGCAGGTCAGCTCGCGCGGCTTCGGCGCGCGCGCGCATTCGGCGTGCGCGGCGTGCGGCTCTACCAGGACGGCATCCCGGTGACGATGCCGGACGGCCAGGGACAGACCGGCAGCTTCAGCCTGCTGTCGGCGCAGCGCATCGAGATCCTGCGCGGTCCGTTTTCGGCGCTGTACGGCAACGCGTCCGGCGGCGTCATCTCGGTGTTCACCGAGGACCCGCCGGAGCAACCGGTCGCGACGTTCGCGGTCGGTGGCGGCAGCTACGGGACCTTCACCATCGGCGCGATGGGCGCCGCCACGGAGCACGGCGTCGGCGCCGTCGTCGCGGGCAACTACTTCGAGACCGACGGCTTCCGCGATCACTCGTCGGCGCGGCGCGACCTGACGAACGCGAAGCTCACGTTCGATGTCGCGCCGTCGACGCACGTGACGCTGATCGGCAACACGCAATACCAGCCGGAAACGCAGGACCCGCTCGGCCTGACGCGTGCGCAATGGAGCGCCAACCCGCGCGGCGCCGATCCGGCGGCGACGCAATTCGACACGCGCAAGACGATCAACCAGATGCAGGGCGGCGCGGCAGTCGACCACCGGTTCAACGACGCGTGGCAACTGCACGTCGACGCGCTACGGCGGTCGGCGGCTGATCCGCCAGTACCTGGCGCTTGCGGGCACGGCGGCGACGTCGTCCGGCGGCAGTCGCCGATCTCGACGCGCGATTACGGCGGCGTCGGCGCGCGTCTCACCTGGCGCGGAACCACGTTCGATCGGCCGCTGGTCGGTGACCGTGCGGCGCCGACACCGATCGGCAGCACGAGTTGCGCAAAGGGTTCGTCAACAACAACGGCGACGCTGGGCGACCTGCGGCGCAACGAAGACGACACGGTGAAGAGCACCGACGTCTACGCGCAGGCCGAACTGGCAGCTGTCCGCCGCCTGGTCGGCGACAGCCGGGATCCGCACCAGCAGCGTCCGCTACGATTCGATCGATCACTACATCACCGCCGACAACCCCGACGACAGCGGCGGCCGGCGCTTCAACGACACGAGCCCGGTTGTCGGCGTCGTGTTCCACGCGAACGACCGCCTGAACGTCTACGCGAGTTACGGCGAGGGGTTCGAGACGCCGACGTTCGCCGAGCTCGCCTACCGCAACGGCGGCTCCGGGCTCAACTTCGCGCTGCAGCCGGCGACGAGCCGCGCCGCTGAATTCGGCGTCAAGTGCGCATCGACGAGCGCGCATCGGCTGAACGCGGCGCTGTTCGACATCGACACGTCGAACGAAATCGTCGTCGACGCCGTCCACCGGCGGCCGCACGACGTTCAAGAACGCGGGCACGACCGAGGCGGCGCGGCGCCGAGCTGGCATGGGACGGCGTATCGGCACGGGCTGCGCGCGCACGTGGCGCTGACGTGGCTGCGCGCCGAGTTCACCGACGCGTTCACGACCGGGCTCGCCGCCCGCGCTCGTCCCCGCGGGCGCGCGGCTGCCCGGCGTGCCGTCGAAGCAGGCGTACGGCGAGCTCGCCTGGGTCCCCGGCGGATGGTACGGATTCAAGGCGGCGCTCGAGGCGCAATACGTCGACAAGCTCTACGTCAACGACCGCAACACCGACGCGGCGCCGGCGTACGCGGTGATGAATGCGCGCGTGGGTTCGCGCAATCGTACGGGAAGGCGACGTGGCGCGAATTCGTGCGCGTCAACAATCTTTTCGATCGCAATTACGCCGGATCGGTGATCGTCGGCGACACCAACGGCCGCTTCTTCGAGCCGGCCGCCCGGCCGCAACTGGTTCGCCGGCGCGAGTGTCGAATGGCGGCTCTGATCGCCGCGCATGCACGAATCCGACAGCAAGGCGCAACCCGCACCGTCGACGACGCGTTACACGCGCACCGCGGTCATGCTGCACTGGCTGATTGCGCGATCGTCATCGCCCAGTTCACCTGGGGCTGGCTGATGCAGCAGATTCCGAAATCACCGCCGGGACTGCGCGCCGACGCGTTCAACCTGCACAAGTCGATCGGCCTTTGCCTGCTCGCATTGATGCTGATTCGCCTCGGTTGGCGGATTGCGCATCCGCCGCCGCCGCTGCCGCGTTGCCGGCGTGGCAGGCGCGTGGTCGCCAAAGAACGCACGCGCTCTCTACGCGGCGCTGATCGTCATGCCGCTGGCCGGGTATCTCGGCTCCGTGTGGAGCGGCTACCCGGTCAAATAGTTCGGCATCACGCTGCCGGCGTGGGGGAGCAAGCTGCCCGCGCTGAAGGACGCTATGAGCGCGGTCCATTATGCGACGAGCTGGGTGCTGGTGACGCTGATCGCCCTCCATGTAGCCGCCGCAGTGCGCCACGCGCTGCGCGGCGACGGCGTCCTGCGGCGAATGATGGTCAGTGGTTTGCTGCGCGCAACGCCTGCTCGAGCAAGGCCGCGGTCTGCTCGTGCTTGAACTCGCGCGCCATGTCGAGCGCGCTTTGCCGCGGTCGTCGACCAGTTCTACCCGCGCGCCGGCCCCGATCAGCGCGCGCACCGTTTCGGTGCGACCATAGCCGGCCGCCCACATCAGCGCCGTCAGGTCGTTGCGATAGACGGCGTTGGGATCGACGCCTTTGCGCGAGCAGTAAGCGCACGACCTCGGTGTGACCTTCGCCGGCGGCATAAGTCATCGCGTTCTTGCCGATCCGATCGGTTGCGGCCGGATTGGCGCCGCGCTCGAGCAGCGTCCGTGTCATTTCGACGTGTCCTGAATACGCGGCCGCCATCAGCGGCGTGACGCCGTTCGATCGCCGGCTCGATTCACGTCGGCGCCGGCCGCGAGCAGCACCTGCGCGATATCGGCGCGATTCTTCTTGAGCGCGACGAGCAATGCCGATTCGCCGAGCCGATTGCGCGCATTGACGGCTGCTCCGTCGCGCAGCGCGCGCTCGACGCCGGCGGAGTCCTCGTTTCGAACGGAAGCGAGCAGGCGGGCGTTCATCGACATTTCGTCGTCCGCCGCGCGACCGGGAAGCGCCGCGGCGAGCAGCCCCGCGCCGAGAAGCGCGATGGCAACCTGCGCGGCGATGTTGCGCCGCATTCCGCGACCGGCGGATCGTCCCCCGGCGCGCTGCTGGCGAGCTTCGACGTACGACTGGGCACGGTCTTGTTTCCACGCTCGTTCCGCTCGCTTCCGCACTGCACAAAAGTTGTCGATTGCAACTTGCAATGAAACACACTATAAACCACGTTGGCCGGGGCACCGACATACGACCAGCCGAGCGCTTCAGAACGCCAATTGCTTTCCCGAACAAGTCAGGCGAGGAGACCACAATGATCGATCGCAAGCAGGGTGGCGGGCATCGTCGCGGCAGCCGCGGGCCTTGCGCTGTCGGTATGCGTCAGCGCACAGGAAACCGGCGCCGGCGACACGACGACCGCCAAGCCGATGTCCGCCAGTCTCGTGCCCGTGACGCACGCGGGATGCTCGACGGCGCCGGCGCGGACGCGAAGAACTGGCTCCATTCGAACGGCAGCTACGCGCAGACGCGCTACTACCCCGGCACGCAGATCAACACGCGGCAACGTCGGCAAGCTGCAGCCCGGCGTTCGTGTTCCAGACCGCGGTGCTCGAGTCGATGGAAACCGCGCCGATCGTCGTCGACGGCGTCATGTTCCTGACGACGTCGTTCAACCACGTCTACGCGATCGACGCCGCGACCGGCGAGGAGTACTGGCACTACAAGCACAAGCTCGGGCCGATCGTGACGGTCTGCTGCGGCAACAACAACCGCGGCGTCGCGATCGAAGGCGGCCGGCTCTTCATGGGCACGATCGACGCGAAGCTCGTCGCGCTCGACGCCAAGACCGGCAAGCTGCTGTGGGAAACGCAGATCGCCGATCCGGAAAAGGGCTACTCGGAAACGATGGCGCCCGCGGTTGTCGACGGCAAGGTGCTGATCGGCACCAACGGCGGCGAATACGGCATTCGCGGCTTCGTCAAGGCGTTCAACGCGACCGACGGCAAGCTGCTGTGGACGTTCTACACGATCCCCGACAAGGGCCACGAAGGCGTGTGGGCGGTGAACGACGCGACCGGCCGCGACATGCACCGCGACATCGCGGCGGAAAAGGCAGCGTTCGCGAAGGACAGCGTCGTTCTACCAGACACTGGGTGGCGGCGTCTGGATGACGCCCGCGATCGACAAGAAGACGCACACCGTGTTCTTCGTCGTCGGCAATCCGTCGCCCGACCTCTACGGCGCGATCCGTCCCGGCGACAACCTGTACACCGACTCGATGGTCGCGATCGACCTCGACAAGGGCACGTACAAGTGGCACTTCCAGTACATCGCGCACGACGTCTGGGATCTCGACGCCGTCAGCGCGCCGATCCTGACGCAGGCGAAGGATCACGAGCGGCAAGATGGTCGACGTCGTGATCCACGGCGGCAAGACCGGCCACATCTACGTGCACGAGCGCAGCACCGGCAAGCTGATCCGCTTCTCGGAAGCGATGATCCCGCAGGAGAACATGTGGGTGCTGCCGACGAAGGACGGCGCGCGGATGCTGCCGGGCGCGAACGGCGGCGTCGAGTGGTCGCCGATGGCGGTCAATCCGAAGCTGCGCATGGCGTACGCGGCGAACCTGCATCAGCCGATGACCTATCACGTCGAGGAAGCCGCGTATCCGGGCGGCAAGCTGTGGCTGGGCGGCGCGTTCAAGACGATCCCGGCCGAGGAGCAGTGGGGCCGTCTCGTCGCGGTCAATCTCGACACCGGCAAGGTGGCCTGGGGCGCCAAGACGCCGCAGCCGCTGATCGGCGGCGTGCTCGCGACCGCCGGCGATCTCGTGTTCAACGGCGAGGCGAACGGCTGGTTCAAGGCGTTCGACGCGAAGCACCGGCAAGGAGCTGTGGAAGTACAACTGCGGCGCGGGCGTCAATGCGCCGGCGGTGTCGTACATGGTCGACGGCAAGCAGTACGTCGCGGTTGCCGCGGGCGGCAACAACCAGATCGACGCGAAGCGCGGCAACAGCGTGTTCGTGTTCGCGGTGCCATAACGCGCGCTGAATCTGCATCGCGGCCACTCCGGAACCGGAGTGGCCGTTTTTTTGTCAACCGGACAGCCGGCGCGTGGCCATGGCCCCGTCCCAACGCGACGAATGAAGCCTTTCGTTCCTGCTGGTCGCCTCGATCGCGTTGTCCGCTTCGGTTACGCACGGGCCCAGACAGCGCCGCCGACGCAGCGAAGCCCAGCGCGGCGCTCGACGCGAAGCCGCAGGTCTGCGCCGCCTGCCACGGCCCGAACGGCAACTCGACGAATTCCCGAGTATCCGATCCTCGCCGGGCAGATCGTGGCGCTACATCTACATCGAGCTCAAGGACTTCAAGGAGGGGCGGCGCACGACCCGTCGATGTCCCGATCGCGGCCACGCTCGTCGCGCGACGACATGATCGCGCTCGGCGACTTTTTTGCCGGCCAGAAGCCTGCGCCGACCAGGTTCAAGGCGGACGGCGCCAAGGTCGAGGCGGGAAGGAAGAAGGCCGACGCGGTGCTGTGCCCGATGTGCCACGGGGGCGGTTTCGTCGGCCAGAACGAAATTCCGCGGGTCGCCGGCCAGTACTACGCAGTACGTGAAGAAGCAGCTGCACGATTTCAAGGCGAAGCGGCGGACCAACGACGCCGGCAACATGACGAGCGTGGCGGGCACGCTGTCCGACGACGACATCGAGAACCTGGCGCAGTACATCGCCAACCTATGACGTCCGATTCGGCTGCGTCCGGGCGTCAGGAGATCGCGCTGCTCGTCGCCGAATTGGAGCAGGCGGAGGCGTACGAGCAGCGGCTGCGTCAGCTGATCGTCGACGTGCGCGACCAGCTCGCAGCCGGCCATGATGCAACCGCGTTGTCGATGCTGAATGCGGTACTGAACGACATCGATTCGGCTACCGACGTCGTCACGGCGCATCCGCGGACTCGAGGGTAACGAAGTCCAGCGCCTCTTCCACGCGCGTCGCGCGCGGGAGTATCCTTGTTGCCCCGCGCGCCAGGGAACAGCTCGATGCGCGCGCACTCGCTACCGAAGGAGGAAATCGTGGCTCATTCACTCGCATGACCGTCAACGGCAAGCCGGTGAGCGCCGACGTCGATCCGCGCACGCTGCTGGTCGATTTCCTGCGCAGACCTCGCGCTCACCGGCACGCACGTCGGCTGCGACACCGGCGCAGTGCGGCGCGTGCACGGTCCATGATCGACGGTCAGCGCGGTCAAGTCGTGCACGTGCTCGCGGCGCAGGCGCAGGGCGCGACGATCGTCACGATCGAGGGCCTCGCCGCCGCGGACGGCACGATGCATCCGATGCAGGCGGCGTTCAAGGACTGCCACGGCCTGCAGTGCGGCTTCTGCACGCCGGGCATGGTGATGAGCGCGATCGACCTGGTGCAGCGCCATCCGAAGGCGGACGAGCAGACGATCCGCGAGCGAGCTCGAAGGCAACCTGTGCCGCTGCACCGGCTATCACAACATCGTCAAGGCGGTGCAGCAGGGTGCCGCCGCGATGGCGAAGTAGAAGGAGCGGACGATGGGTGCGAACGAATCCGGGTACATCGGCGCAATCGGTCCGGCGCAAGGAAGACGAGCGCTTTCTGACCGGCGCCGGGCAGTACACCGACGACGTGGCGATGCCGCGAACCAGACGCATGCGTATTTCCTGCGCTCGCCGCATGCGCACGCGAAGATCCGCAGGCATCGACACGTCGAAGGCCAGAAGGCGCCGGGCGTCGTGGCGATCTTCACCGGCGCCGACCTGACAGGCGTGAACGGACTGCCGTGCGGCTGGCTCATCACCGGCACCGACGGCAAGCCGATGAAGGAGCCGCCGCACCCGGTGCTCGCGCAAGGGCAAGGTGCGCTACGTCGGCGATCAGGTCGCGCTCGTCGTCGCCGAGACACGCGATCAGGCGAAGGATGCCGCCGAATTGATCGTCGTCGACTACGACGTGCTGCCGGCGGTCGTCAACCCGGTCGACGCGCTGAAGCCGGGCGCGCCGCAGATTCACGACGAGGCGCCCGGCAACAAGTGCTACACGTGGGCGCTCGGCGACAAGGCGGCGGTCGACGCGGCGTTCGCCAAGGCCGCGCACGTCACCAAGCTCGACATCGTCAACAACCGGCTGATCCCGAACGCGATCGAGCCGCGCGCGGCCGTCGCGTCGTACAGCCGCGCCGACGACTGCGTACACGCTCTACGTCACGAGCCAGAACCCGCACGTCGAGCGGCTGCTGATGACGGCGTTCGTGCTCGGGCTTGCCCGGAGCACAAGGTGCGCGTGATCGCGCCCGACGTCGGCGGCGGCTTCGGCTCCAAGATCTATCTGTATGCCGAAGAGACGGCGCTGGTCTGGGCGTCGAAGCGCGTCAACCGCCCGATCAAGTGGACGGCGGAGCGCAGCGAGTCGTTCCTGTCCGACGCGCACGGCCGCGATCACGTGACGCACGCCGAGCTCGCGCTCGACAAGGACGGCAAGTTCCTCGCGCTGCGCGTGCACACGACCGCGGCGATGGGCGCGTACCTGTCGACGTTCGCGTCGTGCATTCCGACGATCCTGTACGCGACGCTGCTGGCGGGTCAGTACACGACGCCCGCGATCTACTGCGAGGTCGACCGCGGTCGTTCACCAACACGGCGCCGGTCGACGCGTATCGCGGCGCCGGCCGGCCCGAGGCGACGTACGTCGTCGAGCGGCTCGTCCACCAGGCCGGCGTGGAAATGGGCATTCCGCAGGACGAGATCCGCCGGCGCAATTTCATCCGCACGTTCCCGTACCAGACGCCGGTCGCGCTCGTCTACGACACCGGCGACTACGACGCGACGCTCGACGAGGCGATGAAGATCGCCGACGTCGCGGGCTTCGCCGCGCGCAAGGCGGAAGCGGCCAAGCGCGGCAAGCTGCGCGGCCTCGGCTACGCGTCGTACATCGAGGCCTGCGGCATCGCGCCGTCGAACGTCGCCGGCGCGCTCGGCGCGCGCGCGGGCCTGTTCGAGGCCGGCGAGGTGCGCGTCCATCCGACCGGCAGCGTCACCGTGTTCACCGGCTCGCACAGCCACGGCCAGGGCCACGAAACGACGTTCGCGCAGGTCGTCGCGACGCGGCTCGGCATGCCGGTCGAGAACGTCGAGGTCGTGCACGGCGACACCGGCCGCGTCCTGTTCGGCATGGGCACGTACGGCTCGCGCTCGCTCGCGGTCGGCGGCACGGCGATCGTCAAGGCGCTCGACAAGATCATCGCCAAGGGCAAGAAGATCGCGGCGCACCTGCTCGAGGCGGCCGAGGCCGACATCGAGTTCAACGACGGCAAGTTCACGCGTCGCCGGCACCGACCGCAGCAAGACGTTCGGCGAAATTGCGCTGGCCGCGTACGTGCCGCACAACTATCCGCTCGACAAGCTCGAGCCGGGCCTGAACGAGACGGCGTTCTACGATCCGACGAACTTCACGTTCCCGGCCGGCACGCACATCTGCGAAGTCGAGATCGATCCCGAGACGGGCGTCGTCGAGGTCGTGAGCTTCAGCGCGTGCGACGACTTCGGCAACATCATCAATCCGATGATCGTCGAAGGCCAGGTGCATGGCGGCCTGTGCGCAGGGCATCGGGCAGGCGCTGCTCGAGCGCTGCGTCTACGACGCGCGACAGCGGCCAGCTGCTGACCGGCAGCTACATGGACTACGCGATGCCGCGCGCCGACGACGTGCCGTCGTTCAAGGTCGGCACGCAAGGTCACGCCGTGCACGCACAATCCGCTCGGCGCCAAGGGCTGCGGCGAGGCCGGCGCGATCGGTGCGCCGGCGGCGCTGATGAACGCCGTGCTCGACGCGCTCGCCGCCGGTCGGGCGTCAAGCGCATCGACATGCCGGCGTCGCCGCATCGCGTATGGCAAGCCATTCAATCCGCCAAAACCGGCGCCTGAGCGAACAAGGAGACATCATGTACGCATTCGAATATCAGCAGCGAAGTCGGTCGCCGATGCGGCGGCGCTGCTCGCGCAAGACGGGCGGCAAGGCGCTCGCGGGCGGACAGAGCCTCGTCGCCGCGATGAAGCTGCGGCTCGCGCAGCCCGGAACGCTCGTCGATCTTGCCGGCATCGCCGAGCTTGCACGGCATGCGCAAGGACGGCGACGCGCTCGTCATCGGCGCGATGACGCGCCACGCCGATGTCGCATCGTCGGCCGACGTGAAGCGCACGATTCCGGCGCTGGCTGCGCTGGCCGAGGGCATCGGCGATCGCCAGGTGCGCAACATGGGCACGCTCGGCGGCTCGCTCGCGAACAACGATCCCGCGGCCGACTGGCCCGCCGCGGTGCTCGCGCTGAACGCGACCGTGCATCACGAACAAGCGCAGAATCGCCGCCGACCGAGTTTCTTCAAGGGCATGTACGAAACCGCGCTCGCGGCCGACGAAATCATCACCGGCGTGTCGTTTCCCGGTGCCGCAGAAAGCCGCATACGTCGAAGTTCCCGAATCCCGCGTCGCGCTTCGCGCTGGTCGGCGTGTTCGTCGCCCAGCTCGCGGACGGCAGCGTACGCGTCGCGGTGACGGGCGCGGCGCCATGCGTTTATCGTGCGTCGGCCATCGAAGCGGCGCTGGCGAAGAGCTTCACGCGCCGACGCCGCCAAGGCCGTCAAGGTCGACGCGTCGGGGCTCAACAGCGACCTGCATGGTTCGGCTGCATACCGCGCGCACCTCGTCGGCGTCATTGCGTCGCGTGCGGTCGCCGCCGCGGGATGACGCCGCCGAGCGAGCGATCCTTGCGGGCGGCGCAACGAAACCGTCGCCCGCGCTCTCGATGAAGCCACCCGCCTCGAATCCCGCGAGCGTCGACGCGACGCTCGACTTGCTGACCGGCCAGAACTACGTTGCCGATCGCCGCCTCGCCACCGCCGTGTTCCTCGCACTGAAGCTCGCCCGGCCGTTGTTCCTCGAAGGCGAAGCGGGCGTCGGCAAGACCGAGATCGCCAAGGTGCTGGCGGCAGGTCTCGCGCGCCGCCTGGTGCGCCTGCAATGCTACGAGGGCCTCGATACCGCCGCAGCCGTCTACGAGTGGAACTACCCGCGGCAGATGATCGAGATCCGGCTCGCCGAAGCCGCGGGAGGCGTGCGGCGCGGCGAGCTCGCGCACGACATCTTCACGCAGCCGCTTCCTGTTGAAGCGGCCGCTGCTGCAGGCGCTTGCACCCGAGGACGGAATCGCGCCGGTGCTGCTGATCGACGAGCTCGATCGCGCCGACGAGCCTTTCGAAGCGTACCTGCTCGAGGTGCTGTCGGACTACCAGGTGACGATCCCCGAGCTCGGCACGATCAGCGCGGCCTCGCCGCCCATCGTCGTGATCACGTCGAACCGCACGCGCGAAATCCACGACGCGATCAAGCGCCGCTGCCTCTACCACTGGGTCGACTATCCCGATGCGATGCGCGAGCTCACGATCGTGCGGCGCAAGTGTCCGGGCGCGCCGGAGGCGCTCTCGCGCGAGATCGTTGCGTTCACGCAGCGGCTGCGCGCGCTCGACCTGTTCAAGGCGCCGGGGATCGCCGAAACGCTCGATTGGGCCGAGGCGCTAATCGCGCTCGACCGCGTGACGCTGGATCCGCAGACGGTTGCCGATACGCTGGGCGCGTTGCTCAAATACCAGGACGACATCGGTGCGATCACGCCCGATGTCGCCGCGCGGCTCATCCGCGACGCGCAAACAGCGCAGGCTTAGCGCGTGACGAACGAAGCGCCCTCGAAGGCGAGTGACGCCGAACGGCGCGCGTCGTTCCCAGCGGGCCTTCCGCATGGGCGTCTGGCCGAAAACGTGCTGTATTTCGTCCGCGTACTCCGCGCGGCTGGATTGCCGGTCGGGCCGGCAAAGGTTCTCGATGCGCTGGCCGCCGTGCAGGCGGTCGGCGTCGACAACCGGATGGACTTCCGGGAAGCGCTCGCCGCGGTGCTCGTGTCGCGCCGCGAGCACCAGGGGCTGTTCGAGCAGGCGTTCGATCTGTTCTGGCGCAATCCGCGGCTGCTCGAGCGAATGCTCGCCGCAATGCTGCCGAGGGTCTACGGCCGGACCGACGCTGCGGCGGAAGAGTTGCCGGCACGGCTTGCGCAGGCGCTGCTGCCACCTTCGCCGCCGACGCGAATCGCGCGAGGATGAAACCGAGCTCGACGCGACGTTCACGTTCTCCGCGCGCGAGATCCTGCAGCGAAAGGACTTCGCCACGATGAGCGCAGCGGAGCTCGAGGATGTGAAAGCGGTGCTGCGGCGGATCAAGCTTCCGCTGCCCGAGCGCCGAGTGCGGCGCACGGTTGCCGCAGCACGCGGGCATGCGATCGACCTGCGTGCGACGCTTCGAAGCAGCGTCGGTGCGGGCGGCGCGTTGACGCCGCTCAAGTTCCGCGCCCGCCGGCGGCGGACGCCGCCGCTGGTCGTGCTGTGCGACATTTCCGGATCCATGGACCGTTACGCGCGGATGCTGCTGCATTTCCTGCATGCAATCACGAACGACCGGCACCGCGTCCACGTGCTGACCTTCGGTACGCGCCTCACCAACATCACGCGGCATCTGCGCCACCGGGACGTCGACGTTGCGCTGGCTCGTGTCGCCGGCGCAGTGGAGGATTGGGCGGGCGGTACGCGAATCGGCGCGTGCCTCGTCGAGTTCAACCGGAAATGGTCGCGCCGACTGCTCGGCCAGAACGCCGTCGTGCTGCTGATCAGCGACGGGCTCGACGCCGACGCAGGCGAAGGCCTCGCGTTCGAGGCGGAACGCCTGTCGAAATCCTGCGCGCGATTGGTATGGCTGAATCCGCTGCTGCGTTACGCGGGATTCGAGGCGCGTCCGGCGGGCATTCGCGCACTGCTGCCGCACGTCGACGATTTCCTGCCGGTGCACAATCTCGACACGCTGACCGATCTCGCCAGGGCGCTGGCGCAACCGCGTCCGCGCACCGCATCGCGAATGGCACTGGCCGCCTGAATCCCTGACGATCGGAAATCGCGATGGAACTCTCGAACACGCGCATCGTCCCAGCATCACCGTCCGCCGTTTGGGCGGCACTGAACGATCCCGCGGTGCTGAAGGACTGCCTGCCCGGATGCGAGTCGCTCGAGCAGACGGCGGATCACACGTGGCGCGTGGTGATGGCCGCGCGCGTTGGACCGGTGTCGGCTCGCTTCGAGGGGCAGATGACGATGAGCGACATTGCGCCACCGACGTCGTACACGCTGGCGTTCGAAGGGCAGGGCGGCGCCGCCGGGTTCGCGAAGGGCGATGCGCACGTGTCGCTCGCGCCCGCCGACGGCGACGCAACGGCGCTGACCTACACGGCGAAAGCGCAGGTTGGCGGGAAGCTCGCGCAAATCGGGTCGCGGCTTGTCGACGGCGCGGCGGCGAAGATGACCGACGATTTCTTTGCGCGCTTTGTCGAGCGCGTCGGAGCGAAGCCCGCGGCCGGCCCGGATGAGGCCGAGTCGCTCGCAGCTTCGGCCGAACGCGAGGAGCCGGGCGTAGCGCTCGCGCCGGCGGGCGGATCGCCGTGGATCCGCTATGGTGCGATCGTGGCGATCGCCGTCGTCCTGATCCTGCTGTATCGATACGGCTATCGCTAGCCGGGGCGCGGAGGTTTCCGATGGATAGCGTCGATCTCGATGTCCTTCGCAAGAGCGCCGAGTGGCTCGATGCGGGCCATCGTGTGCTGCTCGTCACCGTGGTCAAGACGTGGGGCAGCTCGCCGCGACCCGACGGTGCAATGCTCGCCGTACGCGACGACGGCCTCGTCGCGGGTTCGGTGTCGGGCGGCTGCGTCGAAGATGACATCGTCGAGCGGACGCGCCGGGAAGGGATGCGCCAGGCGAAATGTGACGTCGTCACCTACGGTGTCAGTGCCGACGACGCGCGGCGGTTCGGCCTGCCTTGCGGCGGAACGATCCGCCTGGTGCTCGAACCGTTGACGCTCGAGTCGGGCGTTCGCGCGCTGCTCCGCGAGATCGAGGCCGGGCACCTGACGGCGCGCCGCCTGGAGCTCGCCACGGGCCGCTCGACACTGCATCCGGCCAAGGCGTCCGATGGCCAGACGTTCGACGGCGACGTGCTGAGGACGATTCACGGACCACGCTACCGGATGCTCGTCATCGGCGCGTCGCAACTGTCGAAATACCTGGCGCAGATCGCCGTGGGTCTCGATTACCAGGTGACGATTTGCGATCCGCGCGAGGAATACACGGAAACGTGGGACGTGCCGGGCGTTACGCTCGTGCGCACGATGCCGGACGACACCGTCCTGGCCATGCATCTCGACGAGCGCTGCGCAGTCGTCGCGCTGACGCACGACCCGAAGCTCGACGATCTCGCACTGATGGAGGCGCTGAAGTCCAGAGCGTTCTACGTCGGTGCACTGGGCTCGCGCGCGAACAACACGAAGCGCCGCGAGCGGCTGCGCGAATTCGACGTGGCCGATGACGAGATCGCGCGCCTGCATGGGCCGATCGGTCTCTATATCGGCAGCCGCACGCCGCCCGAAATCGCGATTTCGATCCTCGCCGAAATCACCGCCATCAAGAACGGCGTCGATCCGCGGCAGATTGCGCCGGTCGCCGTTGCAAAGGCGCACCTCGAGCAAACGCCCGCGTGCACATGAGCGCGAGCGCGCCGGGCGTGCCAGCCTCGGAGGCCGCGACGTGAATGCGGCTCGCGCGCGCATAGGGGTGAGGGGCGCGAGAGACCGATTGTTCCGGTCGGGTCGAGTCAAATAGGGCGCGCGTGTACGATTGTCGTATGGCACGCGTCTACCAATCGGGATTTGGCTGCGAGTTCGCCACCGAGGCGCTCGAAGGCGCATTGCCGATCGGTCGAAACTCGCCGCAGCGCGTGCCATACGGGTTGTACGCGGAGCAAGTCTCCGGCACCGCGTTCACGGCCCAGAGGCACGTGAATCGGCGCTCGTGGCTGTACCGGATTCGCCCGGCCGTCATGCATGGCGCGTTTGTCGAGATGCCGCATCCTCGGTTCGCAGGCGCACCGTTCGGTGCGGGCCGGACGTCACCGAACCAGCTTCGCTGGGATCCGATCCCGCTGCCGGAAGCACCGACCGATTTTCTCGACGGACTCACGACGATCGCCGGCAACGGCGATATTGATGCGCAAACGGGCATGGCGGTTCACGTCTACGCGTGCAACAAGTCGATGCAGCACCGGTACTTCTACGATGCCGATGGCGAGATGCTGCTGGTTCCGCAACAGGGTGGACTCTCCATCGCGACCGAATTCGGCGTTCTGGACGTCGAGCCCGGCGAAATCGGCTTGCTGCCGCGCGGCGTGCGCTTTCGCGTCGGGCTGGCCGACGAAGCCGTGCCGGCTCGCGGCTACATCTGCGAGAATCATGGTGCTCTGTTGCGTCTCCCGGAACTCGGTCCGATCGGCGCCAACGGGCTCGCGAATCCACGCGACTTTCTGGCGCCGGTCGCGGCCTACAGCGAGCAGGAGGGAAGCTTCGAGCTCGTCGCAAAATTCGGCGGCACGCTGTGGAGCGCGCCGATCGACCACTCGCCGCTCGATGTCGTTGCATGGCACGGCAACTACACGCCATACAAGTACGATCTCGCGCGCTTCAATGCAATCAATACGGTAAGCTTCGATCATCCGGATCCGTCGATCTTTACGGTGCTGACGTCCCCATCGGACTCCGCGGGAACCGCGAACGTGGATTTCGTCATCTTTCCGCCGCGCTGGATGGTCGCTGAACGGACGTTCCGGCCGCCGTGGTTCCACCGCAACGTGATGAGCGAGTACATGGGGCTCATCCGCGGGGCCTACGACGCGAAGGCCGAAGGCTTCGTGCCGGGGGGCGGGAGCCTGCACAACCGCATGTCCGGTCACGGGCCCGATGCGGCGACGTTCGAGCGCGCGTCGCAGGCCGAGCTCGTTCCACACAAGATCGAGGACACGCTGGCGTTCATGTTCGAGAGCCGGCATACGATCCATCCGACCGTGCGCGCGCTCGAAGCGCCACAGTTGCAACGCGATTACCAGGAATGCTGGCAAGGTCTGCGCAAGCACTTCAACGGCAAGCGGTGAGGCGGCGACCGCAGATCCAGGACCGAAATGGCAACCGTAAACCCCAACGACCCCAAGCTGAAGTCCTTCATCCAGATCGCGAAGGATTCGCACTTTTCGATCCAGAACCTGCCGTACGGCGTGTTCACGACACCGGCGAATTACACGCCGCGCGTCGGCGTTGCGATCGGCGACCAGGTGCTGGACCTCGCAGTGCTGGAGCAGGCGAACGTGCTCGATGTAGTGCCTGGCGAGCGCCTGTTCAATCGCCCGACGCTCAATGCGCTGATCGAGCGCGGCCCCGATGCGTGGAGGCGGGCGCGCGAATCGATCAGCGATCTGCTGCGCCAGGAGAACCCGCGGCTGCGCGACGATTCGAGACTGCGCGCCCGCGCGTTCGCACCGCTATCGGCGGCGCGAATGCTGTTGCCGCTCGCCATTCCGGGGTATACGGATTTCTATTCGTCGAAGGAGCACGCGACCAACGTCGGGTCGATGTTCCGCGACCCGCAGCACGCGCTGCTGCCAAATTGGCTTCACGTGCCGATCGCGTACAACGGGCGCGCGAGCTCGATCGTCGTCAGCGGCACGCCGGTGAATCGGCCGAACGGCCAGATGAAACGCGCGGACAGCGCGCGGCCGGTGTTCGGAGCGTGCCGCAACCTCGACTTCGAGCTGGAAATGGCGTTCATCGTCGGCGTCGGCAACGCGCTCGGCGAGCCGATTCCGGTCGCATCGGCATCCGACCACGTCTTCGGCATGGTGCTGATGAACGACTGGAGCGCGCGCGATATCCAGCAATGGGAATACATTCCGCTCGGACCCTTCAACAGCAAATCGTTCGCGACGTCGATTTCGCCATGGGTGGTCACGATGGCGGCGCTGGAGCCGTTTCGCGTTCCCGGCCCGGCGCAGGATCCGCAGCCGATGGCGTATCTGGAGACGACCGGACCGCAGGCGTACGACATTCATCTCGAAGCGATGCTGATTCACGCCGGCAAGAGCGCCACGACGCTGTCCCGCACCAATTTCAAGGGCATGTACTGGAGCGTTGTGCAACAGCTCGCGCACCACACGGTGTCGGGATGCAATACGCGCGTCGGCGATCTGATGGGATCGGGAACGATCAGCGGTGCGACGCCGGATTCGTTCGGATCGCTGCTCGAATTGACGTCGAACGGCACGCGCCCGCTGAAACTGGTCGACGGCAGCGAGCGCCGCTTCCTCGAAGACGATGACGAAGTTGTCCTGACGGGATGGGCGCAGGGCAAGGATTACCGTGTGGGCTTCGGCGAGGTGCGCGGAAGAATCGTCGCCGCGCGCGGCACATGAACGCCACGCTCGCCGCGGTGTTGCCCCCTCAACGCCCACACAGGAAATCGGCCGACATCGTCGAACGGCGTTCGACCACGAAGATCGATTGATCGACCGTCGCGATGCCGGTCATGCGCGCGGCGCTGCAGTCGCCTTGCGCTTGCGGACGAATGCCGGAATCAGCGCGAGCGTTCCCAGCAGCGCCAGCGCGATCAGCGTGTCCATCGACATCGCGCCGCCGAGCGAATCCAGCCGGCCGAGCGTCTGCCCGAGATTCACGTAGACGAACGTTGCCGGAATGATGCCGAGCAGCGTTGCCGACACGTAGGTCCGAAGCGTGATCGACGTGAACGCGGGCGCGAGATTGACCAGGAAGAAAGGAAACAGCGGCACGACACGCAGGAACAGCAGATAGCCGAATGCGTGGCGTGTGAAGCCCGCGTTGATCCGCTCACCGACGGTCCCCAGACGTCTGCGCGCCGCGTCGGCGAACAGGTAGCGCGCGGCGAGGAAGATGAGCGTCGCGCCGAGCGTCGCGGCCGACATCGCCACCAGCGTACCGACGACGCGGCCGAAGAGCAGGCCGCAGGCGAGCGAGAACACGAGCCCACCCGGGAGGCTCAGCGCGACTGCACCGGCATAGGCCGAGAACGCGATGAGAAGTGTCGCGCCGCGATGCGTGTTCGCGTACGCGAGCAGCGCATCGCGGTGGTTCTTCAGCGTGTCGAGCGACAGATACCGGGGGCCGCCCAGCGTGACGAACGCGGCGAGCGCGGCGATGAAGAGCGCGACCAGCGCCGCCGTGGCGATCGTCGAGCGCCCGATCACCCACCCCGCAAGCTGAAGAGGCGACGCATCCGGGCGCGGGACGATGGCGTCAGCGATTCCTTGCGCCGCTCATCGGCGGCGCGGCGCGCAATCTGCGAGCGCGTCGGATAGGTATGAATCGCGGCCGACAAGTCGCCCACCTTCATGCGCTTTTCGATCGCGAGCACGCATTCGGCGATCAATTCGCCGGCATCGGCGCCGACGATCGCCGCACCCAGCAATCGGCCGCGCGGATCGGTCACGAGCTTCGCGAAGCCTTCGGTCTCGCCATCGGCGCGGGCGCGGTCGATGTCCGCGAACGGGAACCGGTAGACGCGATGCACGATGCCGTGCGCACGCGCGTCCGTTTCGGACAGGCCCACGCGCGCGAGTTCGGGGTCGGTGTACGTGCACCAGGGAATGACGGTCGACGGCCTTGCCCACCGCATCCGGAACAGCGTCTGCCGCAGGATGATGCCCGCGTGATGCTCGGCGACGTGCGTGAACGGTTGCGCGCCCGCGACGTCGCCGGCGACGTGAATGCGGGGATTGGTCGTTCCGAGCATGGCATCGACGGCGATCCGGCCGTTGTCGATGCGGACACCCGCGGCGTCGAGGGCGAGTCCTTCGACGTTCGGAACGCGGCCGGCGGCAATCATCAGGTGCGACGCCGCGATCTGCTCGACCGCCGCCGTTGGCGGTGCGCAGCGTCATCCGGATGCGCCCCGCCTGCGCATCGCCCGGCGTGACGCCGCCCACGGTAATGCCGAGCCGGTAGCGGACGCCTTCCGCTTCCAGCCGATGCTGGACGACGGCCGCGACGTCGGCGTCTTCGCGCGGCAGGATCTTGCTCGCCATGTCGACGACGGTAACCGCACTGCCGAGGCGTCGGAACGCCTGCGCCATCTCGCTGCCGACGGGGCCGGCGCCGACGATGATCAGGTGCGGCACCGGTTCGCGCAGCGCGAACACGGTGGCGTTCGTCAGGTACGGGACGTAGGCGAGTCCGGCAATCGGCGGAATCGCGGGGCGCGAACCGGTGGCGAGCACGAAATGCCGCGCGGTGATCGTGCGCCCCTCGACAACAAACGCGCCCGGCGACACGAATCTGCCGCTGCCGAGTATCACATCGACGCCCATTGCGCGAAAACGCTCGGGACTTTCGCGCAGCGGCGATTCCGCCGACGACGCCGGCGACGCGCTCCATCACGCGTGCGAGATCGGGTTTCGGGTCGACCGGCGGGAGCGCCCAGCGGTCGGCGTGGCGCATCGTGTGCGCAACGCGTGCCGACTTGATCAGCGTCTTCGACGGCACGCAGCCGTGCCACAGGCTGTCCCCTCCGAGGCGGTCTTTCTCGATCAGCGCGACCTTGGCGCCGAGTTTCGCGCCGCCGGCCGCGACGACCAAGCCGCCGGCACCCCCGCCGATGACGGCGAGATCGAATTCGGGATTGGCCACGATGGATCGCTGCGAATGTTGGAGAAGACCGGGAGGGCACCCGTCCGGTCGCCATCTTACTACCGGGTGGGGGAGCCGGATGCCGGCTCGACGGGAGCGCGATGTCCTCGAAGGCGTCTCAATGGAAATCGCGCGAGCGCGTCCGCAGCGTGCCCAGGAGCGGTGTCAAATCGGTGAGCCGGCTCGCGAGCACGTGCACGACGGCGCCTTCGCGCTCCACTTTGCCATGCACGCCGAGGAGGCGCGAGCCGAGCAGTTCGCGCCGTTGCCGGTCGCCGAGATCGCGCCAGACGATGACGTTCACCGCGCCCGTTTCATCTTCGAGCGTGACGAACACGACGCCGCTCGCCGTGTCGGGCCGCTGCCGTCCGATGACGATGCCCGCCGTGCGCACCAGGCGGCCGTGCGGCACCTGCATGATCTCGTCCGCGGTCGCGAGACGCCGCTCGCGCAGCTGGCGGCGCAGCAGCGCAAGCGGATGGCGGCGCAGCGTCAATCCGAGCCGGCGGTAATCGGCGACGATGTCCTGACCTTCGGTGGGCGGCGGCAATTCGGGATGCGTTTCGTCGAATTCGGCCCCGGCAAGCAGTGCCGGCAGCCGCTCGATGCCGGCGACCTCCCAGACGGCTTCGTGCCGATGGCCCGCCAGCGACGCCAGCGCATCGGCATCGGCGAGCGCGGTGAGGTCGCGCGGATCGAGTTTTGCACGATGCGCCATGTCGGGCACGCCGGCGAACGGACGCTCGTTGCGGGCCTCGACGATTCGCACCGCCGCCGCCTCGGAGAGGCCGCCGACGAGGCGCAGGCCGAGGCGCAATGCATTGGGGTCAGAGCTGTAGGTATTCGGGCGACCCGAGGCCGAATACTTAGCAGCTCTGACCCCAATGATCCTGACCCCAATGATCTTCCAGCGTGCAGTCCCATTCGCTGACCGTCACATCCGGCGGACGCACGTCGACGCCGTGGCGGCGCGCATCGCCGACGAGTTGCGCCGGCGCGTAGAAGCCCATCGGCTGCGAGTTCAGCAGCGCGGCGCAGAACGCGGCCGGTTCGTAATGCTTGAGCCACGACGATATGTAGACGAGCAGCGCGAACGACGCCGAATGCGATTCGGGGAATCCGTATTCGCCGAAGCCCAGGATCTGCTGGTAGATCTGGCGTGCGAACGCTTCGTCGTAGCCGCGCTCGCCCATGCCGTCGACCAGCCGCTGCTCGAAGATCTGCAGGCCGCCCTTGCGCTTCCACGCCGCCATCGAGCGTCGCAGCCGATCGGCCTCGCCGGGCGTGAAGCCGGCGGCGACGATCGCGAGCTGCATCACCTGCTCCTGGAAAATCGGCACGCCGAGCGTGCGCTCGAGCACGCCTTTCACCGCATCGCTCGGATACGTGACGGGTTCGAGTCCCTGCCGGCGCTTCAGGTACGGATGCACCATGCCACCCTGGATCGGACCGGGGCGCACGATCGCGACTTCGATGACGAGATCGTAGTATGTCTGCGGCTTCAATCGCGGCAGCATCGACTGCTGCGCGCGCGATTCGATCTGGAATACGCCGATCGTGTCGGCGCGCTGGATCATTGTGTACACCGCCGGATCATCGGCCGGGATGTCCTGCATCCGCAGCCGGGTGCCCCGCGCCGCGGACACCATGTCGAGCGCGCGGCGAATCGCGGACAGCATGCCGAGCGCGAGGCAGTCGACCTTGAGCAGGCCCATCGCATCGAGATCGTCCTTGTCCCACTGGATGACGGTGCGATTCTCCATCGCCGCGTTTTCGACCGGCACCATCCGCTCGAGCAACCCGCGCGCGATGACGAAGCCGCCGACATGCTGCGACAGGTGGCGCGGAAAGCCGAGCAGGCGACCGGCGAGCGCGATGACGCGGCGAATGACGGGATTGCCCGGATCGAAGCCAGCTTCGCGGATGCGATCGGCGTGAATCGCGCGTCCGTCCCACCAGGCGAACGCGCCGGTCAGCCGGTCGAGTTGAGCGAGATCGAGGCCCAGTGCGCGGCCGACGTCGCGCACCGCGCTTTTCGGCCGGTACGTGATCAGCGTCGCGGCGAGCGCCGCGCGATCGCGGCCGTATTTGCCGTAGACGTATTGCATCACTTCCTCGCGCCGCTGGTGCTCGAAATCGACGTCGATGTCCGGCGGCTCGTTGCGTTCGCGGCTGATGAAGCGCTCGAACAGCATTTGCATTCGCGCCGGATCGACTTCGGTGATGCCGAGCGCGTAGCAGACGGCGGAATTGGCGGCCGAGCCGCGCCCCTGGCACAGGATCTTCTTCGAGCGCGCGAACGCGACGATGTCCTGCACCGTCAGGAAATAGGGCTCGTAGCCGAGTTCGGCGATCAGCGCGAGTTCATGCTCGATCAGCGCGCGCACGCTCGCGGGCGCCGTCGTGCAGCGGAACGCGCTGTCGCCGCGAATGACTTTGGGGTCAGAGCTGTAAGTATTGATCGTCTCATTGCGCGAATACTTACAGCTCTGACCCCAAAGTCTGTCGTAGCGCTCCGCGAGTCCGCGCTCGACGAGCTTGCGCAGCCACGACGCGGCCGTCTCGTCGGGCGGGACGATCTCCTCCGGATATTCGTAGCGCAGCTCGTCGAGGGAAAATCGGCAGCGCGCCGCGATCGCCAGCGTCGCGGCGAGCAGTTCGGGCGGATAGAAGCCCGCAAGCCGTGCGCGCGAGCGGAGATGACGCTCGCCGTTCGGGTGAAGCGCATGGCCGCACTCGGCGATCGGCGTCTTCAGACGGATCGACGTCAGCGTGTCCTGCAATGCGCGGCGCGCGCGCACGTGCATGTGGACGTCGCCCGCGGCGACGAGCGGCAATCCGCTGGCCTGCGACAGCGCCGCTGATTGCGCAAGACGAACGGCGTCGCCGGCTTGCGCGAGCAACTCGACGCCGATCCATGCGCGATCGGCAAACACGTCATGCACCCAACCGGCGAGCGCTGCGTCGCCGGATCGATGACGGCGGCGCGCAGATCGAGCGAGGGGCGCCACAAGGCGACGCATCGCCCGGCCTGTGCCGCGACATCGTCGCGGGTCAATCGGTAGGCTGCCTTTGACTGCCTGTCGCCGGCCGCGCGTGATCAGCTGCGACAGATCGCCGTAGCTTGCGCGGTCGGTCGCGAGCAGAACGAGCCGGGTGGCGTCGCAGAGCGTGAATTCGCTGCCGAGGATGAGCGGCAGGCCGGCATCTTTCGCAGCGAGGTGCGCGCGTACCGCGCCCGCAAGCGAGCATTCGTCGGTCAGCGCCAGCGCCCTGTAGCCCTGGCTTTTCGCCCGCTCGACCAGCTCCTCGGGGTGCGAAGCGCCCCGCAGGAACGAGAAATTCGACAGGCAATGCAACTCGGCATAGGCCGGCAGCAGATCGGGCGATGCCATACCGCATAAATATACGGTATAGCGCGAATTCCGGCCAGTCCCCCCGCATGCTTGACGTAACATGGGCCGCCCGCCGCACTTTCGTCCCGTCAATCCGCCGTCATCTTCCACGCCATGCCGCAGATCGCTTTCGACCGCTTCTATCGCTACGCCGAGCTCACCGAATTGCTGCAGGCGCTCGCACGCGAGCATCCGCAACTCGTCGCGATCGAATCGATCGGGAAGAGCCACGAGGGCCGCGACATCTGGGTGCTGACGATCACCAGCACCGCCACCGGCGCAGCGCACGAAAAGCCCGCGTTCTGGGTCGATGGAAACATCCACTCGACCGAGGTCGCGGCGTCGGCGGCGTCGCTGTATTTCGTTCACACGCTCGTCACGCAATACGGCCAGGATGTCGAGGTGACCCGCGCGCTCGACACGCGCGCCTTCTACGTGTGCCCGCGCATCAATCCCGACGGCGCCGAATGGGCGCTCGCCGACCACCCGAAATGGGTGCGCTCGAGCACGCGGCCGTATCCGTTCGACGAGGAAGCGCTCGAGGGACTGGTTGTCGAGGACATCGACGGCGACGGACGCATCCTGCAGATGCGCATTGCCGATCCGAACGGCATCTGGAAAGCGCACCCGCAGGAACCGCGACTGATGGTCCGCCGCGATCCGACCGAGGTCGGGGGGACGTACTACCGGATCCTGCCGGAAGGGCGCTACGACGGCTTCGACGGCTACACGCTGAAGATCAAGCGGCCGACGCAGGGTCTCGATCTGAATCGCAATTTCCCGGCCAGCTGGCGCCAGGAATTCGAGCAGCTCGGCGCGGGACCTTATCCGACGTCGGAGCCGGAGATTCGCGCGGTCGTCGATTTCATCGTCCGGCACACGAACATCACCGGCGGCACGACGTTTCACACGTGGAGCGGCGTGCTGCTGCGCCCGTTCGAGCACATGTCCGACGACGAGATGGACGCGGAGGACCTATGGTTCTACCAGTCGGCCGGCCGCAAAGGCACCGAGCTGACCGGCTATCCGGCGATTTCCGTCTATCACGAGTTCCGCTATCACCCGAAGTCGGTGATCGGCGGCACGTTCGACTGGATCTACGAGCATCTCGGGCTGTTTTCGTGGGTGATCGAGATCTGGTCGCCGATGCGCGAGGCGGGCATCGAGAATTACAAGTTCATCGACTGGTTCCGCGATCATCCGATCGAGGACGACCTGAAGCTCTTCCGGTGGAACGAGGACGCGCTGGGCGGCGCGGCGCATCGACCATGGAAGCCGTTCGATCACCCGCAGCTCGGCAACGTGGAGATCGGCGGATGGGATCGCTTCCATGCGTTCGGCAATCCGCCGTTGGCGCGGCTGGAGCGCGAGGTGCAGCGGTTCCCACGCTGGCTGCTGTGGCAGGCGCTGTGCTCGCCGAAGCTCGAGCTCGTCCACGCAGGTGCAGCCGCGCTCGGGGACGACACCTGGAAGGTCACGCTGGTGATCCAGAACACCGGCTGGCTGCCGACGTATGTTTCGAAGCGCGCGCTGGCGCGCAAGACCACGCGCGGGACGATCGTCGAGATCGCGTTACCCGCGGGCGCAAGCCTCGCGACCGGCAAGCTGCGCGACGAGGTCGGGCAACTCGAAGGCAAGGCGTACAAGCACACCGGTGTTTCGTTCTGGCCCGATTACAACGTCACCGACGATCGGATGAAAGTCGAATGGATCGTGCGCGCGAAGTCAGGCGAATCGATCGGAGTGGTCGCGCGTCATGAGCGCGCGGGAACGGTCCGGGCGTCGATGACGCTGCGTTGACCGGGCGGCTACCGCAGACGCTGTCCGAACGCCGTCGCGCAACCCTGACGGTAGATGGCTCCCGACGTGTCCGCGAACTGTATGCTGGCGTCGGCGGTCCATTGATCGGGAGTGGTGAACTCGATCGATTGCGTGATCGTCTGCGTCCCCTCCTCGAAGCCCGGCGACGTTGCGCTCGGGCCGGTCGTGAACTGGATGAACGCCACGCTCGTCGCCTGGTAATGGCCCGATGAGCTGCGGCTCCAGATGCCGAGGCCAGGCTCGCGCTGGCCGGTGGCGAAGGCGTGGTTGCTGGTGGTCTCCACCATCGTGCCGTTTTCCGCGAACGCGAGGAGCGACGGAAATACCGGCCCCATCGCGGCGCCGGTCTGGCAGTTGACCTGACCGACCAGCACCTCCCAGGTACCATCCAGCGCCGTGGCCGGAACGTGGGCGCATTTGTTTTTCTCGCACGTCGCCACCGCGTCATTGTTCGCGGCCGTCACGGCGCCACTCGAGGTCACCACAGCGACGGCGAGCGCCAGCCCCGCCATGCTCATCCATACCTGCGATTTGCACGTCATGATCATTCGCTCCTGAACGTCCATCCGTTTTCGGGTATCCGATCCTGCCAGCGGATGGTCCTTCACGGACCGCGCGAATGTCTTTAGGATGGTATGAAAATTCGTGAAGGCTTCTGAGTGTCCCAGGCAGAGCAATGAAACCCGACCGGCCGTCCCGAGGGTCGAATCCAGCCCCTCCGGGGCAGCGCAGCGGCCGAAGTGGTCAAATGAGCCGCAAGCGTGGGGATCACGCAAGCGGCGCGGCTCCTTGCATCTACGAATTCGGCGAACTCCGCGAATTCCGCGTTGAGGCGACGAAGCGAGTGCTGCTGCACAACGGCGAGCCGGCGCCGCTCACGCCCAAGGTCTTCGACACGCTGCTGCACCTGGTCGAGCGCCGGGGCATACTCGTCGAAAAAGATGATCTGATGCGGGCGATCTGGCCGAACACCGTCGTCGAGGAAAACAACCTCTCGCAGAACATCGCCGCCTTGCGCAGGGCGCTGCAGGACCGTCGCGGCGAGAATCGCTACATCCTCACGGTTCCAGGGCGCGGATACCGATTCGTCGCCGATGTTGCGATCGTCGACGACGTGGTGCCGGATCCGCCGTCGCGCGCGACGCTCGCGGTTCTGCCGTTCGAGAACCTGAGCGCCGATCCGGGTCGCGAATATCTCGCCGATGGTTTGACCGAAGAGACGATCGCGGCACTCGGCCAAGTCGACCCCGGCCGTCTCGGCGTGATCGGCCGAACCTCGGTGATGCCCTACAAACGGACGAAGAGCACGGTCGCGGAGATCGGCCGCGAGTTGCAGGTGAGTTATCTGGTCGAGGGCTCGCTGCGCGCCGAAGGCGGGCGGCTGCGCATCACCGCGAAGCTCGTCCGCGTGCGCGGCCAGGTGCAGATCTGGTCGGCGTCGTTCGACAGCGAGCCCCGCAGCATGCTCGAGTTCCAACGCGAACTCGCCGGCGTCATCGCGCAACAGATCCGCTTGCAGCTCGCGCCCGAAACCTTGGCTGCGCTCGCGAACCGGCAAACCCAGAACGCCGAAGCCTATGATTTATATCTGCGCGGTCGGCATTTCTGGCACCAGCTCACGCCGGCGACAACGCGCGACGCGCTGGACCTCTTTACGCGCGCCACGCAGCTCGATCCGCGCTATGCGCTCGCATGGTCGGGGATTGCCGACGCGTACACTGCGAGCCCGATCAACGGGGATGCTCCACCGCTGGCCGCGTGGCCGCGGGCCCGCGAAGCCGCGGCGCAGGCGCTGCTCGCGCAGCCGCAACTCGCCGAAGTGCAAGCGTCGCTGGGATTCCTGAAGTTCTGGCTCGACTGGGATTGGCCCGAAGCCGAGCGGGCATTCCGTCGCGCAATCGAGCTCGATCCCAACTATGCGCTGCCCCATCGCATGCTCGGATTGCTGTATTCGCACCTTGGTCGGCCGAAGGAGGCGTTGTCCGCGATACGCCGCGCGCGCGAGCTCGATCCGCTTCTCGCCGTGCATCACGGACTCTCGGCCCAGGTCGCGTTTGCGGCCCGCGACTACGCGCTCGCGGCGCAGTTTGCGCGACAGGCGCTGGTCGTGGATCCGGACTTCTGGATCGGCCATTTTCAACTGGCGCAGGCCTGCGTGGAACTGCGCGAGTTCGACCTGGCGGAGCGCGCGCTGACGGCGGCCGAGCGAACCTCCGGCCGCAACAGCAAGGTCATCGCGCTGCGCGGGTACCTGCACGCGCAACTGGGACGCGCAGCCGAAGCGACGCAGGTGCTGGACGCGCTGATGACGGTCTCACGCGAGCGTTATGTTCCTCCGTGCGCAATCGCATTGGTGCACGCGGGTCTGTGCGATTTCGACCGGGCCGCCGATTGGCTGCAGCGCGCGTTCGACGCGCGGGATGTTCACCTGATGTTCCTGCCGATCGATGCCAAATGGGATGCCTGTCGCGCCGATCCACGGTTTGCTGCGATACTCGAGCGTTGCGGGTTCACGCTGACAACGTGAGATGCCCGCGTTCGAACCGCTGGGACACTTCAAGGGAAGAGGACGCATGAGCCGCATGAAGCAGGGATGGAAAGCCATCGCTTGGAGCGTGGTCGCAGTCGCAGCGGGTTGTGCCGCCCCGCCGGCCGTCCAGCGCGCGGGCCTCGATCGCATCGAGCACATCATCGTGATCTACGCCGAGAACCGCAGCTTCGACAATCTGTACGGCCTGTTCCCGGGCGCGAACGGCATTGCGAACGCGACGCCCGCGCAGTACACGCAGGTCGATCGCGACGGCACGCCGCTCGCGACGCTGCCACCGGTATGGAAGGGCAAGGATCCCGACCCCGCGTTTCCGCGCAACCTGCCGAACCGTCCGTTCCGGATCGACGCTCCGCCGATCAACCTGCCGCTGTCGACGCCGACACGCGACCTGATCCACGCGTTCTACCGGAGCCAGGAGCAGATCGACGGCGGCCGCAACGATCGCTTCGTCGCCGCGACCGACGCCGGCGCGCTGGTGATGGGCTACTACGACGGCTCGAGCCTGCCGATGTGGAAATGGGCGCAGGAGTACACCCTTGCGGACAACTTCTTCATGGGCGCGTTCGGCGGGTCGTATCTGAATCATTTCTGGCTGATCTGTGCCTGCACGCCGGTCGATCGCGATGCGCCGCAGGGCCTGCGCGCGCAGATCGACGCGCGCGGATGGCTGAAGACCAGGGCGTCGTCCCCCGTCTCGGTCCTGTCGGGCGCGGCGGAATTCCTGAGCGGCACGGTGACTCCCGACGGCTATTCGGTGAACACGACGCAGCCGCCGTATCAGCCTTCGCTCGTGCCTCCGGCGAAGGGCGGCGACCCGCGCTCCACTGATCCGGCGAAGCACACATTGCCGCCGCAGACGCTGAGAACGATCGGCGATACGCTGTCGGCGAAAGGCATCTCGTGGGCCTGGTACTCGGGCGCGTGGGACCTTGCGTTGAAGGATGGGATGCAAACCCCCGATGTGGTGCGCAAGGTGATCCAGACGCGCGCGAACGGCGCACCGTATTTCGTCACGCATCATCAGCCGTTCAACTATTTCGCGCGCTTCGCGCCCGGGTCGCCGGACCGCGACCTGCACCTCAAGGACTACACGCAACTCGTCGCGGCGGTCGGAAAAGGCGACCTGCCGCAAGTCGTTTTCTACAAGCCGCAGGGAACGCTCAACCAGCATCCGGGATACGCTGACATCGAATCGGGGGACGAGCACATTGCCAAGCTCGTGGCGAGCATCAAGGCGAGTCCGCTGTGGGCTTCGTCGGCGATCATCGTCACCTACGACGAGAACGGCGGCTTCTGGGACCACGTCCCGCCCCCGAAGGGCGATCGTTGGGGACCGGGCACGCGCATTCCCGCGATCGTCATTTCGCCGTATGCGAAGCGCGGCTACATCGATCACACGTCCTACGACACGACGTCGATCCTGAAGTTGATCACGCGACGCTTCGGGCTGGAGCCGTTGCCGGGCGTGCGCGCCGGCGCGGGCGATCTGACGGCGGCGTTCGACTTCGCAAAGTGAGGCACCGACCGCCGGTTTCGCACGTTGACCTGTCGACAGCGTCCGTGCCGTCGAATCGTCGATGACTGGCGTCCCGAAGCCACGAATTCCCGGCGGCGTGTGGGCGCTCGGGCTCGTCAGCTTGCTGATGGACACGTCGAGCGAACTGATCCATTCGCTGCTGCCGCTGTACCTGGTCGGCGCACTGGGAGCCTCGGTGCTGGCCGTGGGCGTCATCGAAGGCATCGCCGAAGCGACAGCGCTCATCGTCAAGGTGTTCTCCGGTTATTGGTCGGACGTCTGGCGGCATCGCAAGCCGCTGGTCGTGCTGGGCTATGGCGTTGCCGCGGCGTCCAAGCTCGTCTTTCCGCTGGCGTCGACGCTTGACTGGGTGGTCGGTGCGCGCTTTGCGGATCGTGTCGGCAAGGGAATACGCGGCGCGCCGCGCGATGCGCTGGTCGCGGATCTGACGCCTGCGGTGGTGCGCGGCGCCGCGTTCGGCTTGCGGCAGGCGCTCGATTCGGTTGGCGCGATTGCGGGACCCTTGTTGGCCGTCGCCGCGATCGGCTATTTCGCCGGCAATTTTCGCGCGGCGTTCTGGGTGGCGATCCTTCCCGCGGCGCTGTGCGTCGCGCTGCTCGTGTTCGGCGTGCATGAAAAGGACGCCGGCGAGGGCGCGCGCGATCGGTCGAAGCGTGTGTCGTGGCGCGATGCGGGGCGCCTCGACCGGCGCTTCTACGTCGTCACCGGCATCGCATCGGTGCTGACCCTGGCGCGGTTTTCGGAGGCGTTTCTCGTGTTGCGCGCGCAGGACGTCGGCATGGGCGTGACGGGCGCACCGTGGGTGATGGTCGCGATGTCGACCGTGTATGCGGCGATCGCCTATCCGGCGGGCCGGTCGGCCGATCGCGGACATGCTGCGGCCCTGCTGTCGGGCGGTCTCGCGTCGCTCGTCGCGAGCGACATCGTGCTCGCTCTGGCGCCCGGCAGCGCGGCCGTCATCGCGGGTGCGTGCCTGTGGGGGCTGCACATGGCGCTCACGCAGGGATTGCTGGCGGCGCTGGTCGCGGCAACCGCGCCCGCGGATCTGCGCGGAACGGCGTTCGGCGTGTTCAATCTTGCGGGAGGCGCTGCGCTGCTCGCGGCCAGCGTAATCGCCGGATCCCTGTGGCAGGCATTCGGACCGGCGGCGACTTTTTTCACGGGCGCTGGTCTCACGGCAATCGCATGGCTCGCGCTGTGGGTTTACGCGCGGCAGGTGCCGAGCATCGACGGCCGGCGCGACGCCGCGTAAGCTTTGATACGCGACGACGACTAGCGCATGAGCGACGCTGGATCGGCCGCACCCGGCGCCGTGAAGCCGCCCATCTGAACGAGGATCCCGATGATCGACCGTCCCCTCCAATCCGCCCTGACGAGTGCCGCGGCTGCCGATGTCCGGCCGAAGGCAACGGGTGCAACGGTTGCGGCGGACGACGCGATGGCGCGTCCGGCCGGACGTCCCGCCGCGGCGCCGGCACCGCGCCCGCTTTACCTACGGCATGCGCTGGCGGTGCGCATCATGCATTGGATCAACGTGGTGGCCCTGACGATGATGTTCATGAGCGGGCTGCAGATCTTCAATTCGCATCCGGCGCTCTATTGGGGCAACACGTCGTACAGCGGCCGCCCGGCATGGCTCCAAATCGGTGCGAGGGAGGATGCGCAGGGACGGACCATCGGCTACACGCGATTGTTCGGCCACGAGTTCGTTACGAGCGGCGTGCTCGGCATGTCGACGGACGCTGGCCAGACCTATGCGCAGGGGTTCCCGTCGTGGCTGACAATCCCGAGCCACCAATGGCTATCGATGGCGCGCTCGTGGCATTTCTTCTTCGCATGGGTATTCCTGGTCAACGGACTCTGCTACGTCGCGTACACGATCTGGAGCCGGCACCTCGCGCGCGATCTGTGGCCGACGCGCATCGATATCCGCGGAATTGGCGCATCGATCCGCGATCATCTACGCTTCCGGCATCCGACCGGTGAAGCGGCCAAGCGCTACAACGTGCTGCAGAAGTTCGCCTACCTGACGGTCATTTTCATCCTGTTGCCATTGATCATCCTGATGGGCTTCGGCATGTCGCCGCGTCTCGACACGCTGTTCGGCGGCTGGATTGGCTGGTTCGGCGGCCGGCAATCGGCGCGGTCGATCCATTTTCTGGTCGCCTGGGCGCTGGTCGCGTTCGTGCTGATCCACGTGTTCGAGGTGATCGTCACCGGTCTGTGGAATAACCTGCGCTCGATGATCAGCGGGCGCTATCGCGTGCCGGAGGATGCTGCGCATGGATGACATCCGGCGCCGGTCGTCGATTCGAGGCGCGTCAACGCGGAGATACGCATGAAAGTCACCGATCGCGGCGCGCGGCGCCGCTTTCTCGGACGCGTCGCCGGCGCACTGGGCGCGTTGGGCGTCGCCGGTTGCGACCGGCTCTCGCAAAGCGACTGGTTCCCGAAAGTGCTCGAATCGGCGGAGCAGCTGAACGAGCGCGTCGCGACGCTCGTCACCGGGCGCAAGGCGATGGCGCAGGAATTCACGCCCGCCGACATGTCCCCGTCGTTTCGCAGCAACGGCACGGCGGAGCCGAACAACCCCGCATACGCGGCGCTCGCGCAAGGCGGATTCAACGACTATGCGCTGGACGTGACGGGCCTGGTCGCGAAGCCGCGCCGTTTTTCGCTGGCCGAGTTGCGCGCGCTGCCGAGCCGCACGCAGATCACGCGCCACGATTGCGTCGAGGGCTGGAGCGCGATCGCCAAGTGGCAAGGCGCGAAGCTGTCGGCGGTGCTCGACGCGGTGGCCCCGACCCCGGCGGCGCGCTATGTCGTGTTCCATTGCGCCGATCCAATGGAGCAGGACGGCACGTCGCCGTATTACGAGAGCATCGACATGGACGATGCGCATCACGTGCAGACGATCCTCGCGTACGCGCTGAACGACAAGCCGCTGCCGATTGCGAACGGCGCGCCGATCCGGCTGCGCGTCGAGCGCCAGCTCGGCTACAAGCACGCGAAATACGTGATGCGCCTCGAGCTCGTCGACAGCTTCGCGAAGATCGGCGAGGGGAAGGGCGGTTATTGGGAAGACCAGGGATACCAGTGGTACGCCGGTATTTGAGGCTATGCGAAGAGACCGTGCATGAACCACTCGCCATCGTCGGTTCCGTAGCGGTGGTCGCGGTAGACCCACACCGTTTCACCGTGCGGATTCTCAGCGACGAAATAATCGCGGCGGAGATCGCGGCCGTCCCACCAGCCTGATTCGATTCGTTCGGGACCGTCGCGCAGGATCCACGGTTGCGCTTCGAGCTCGATTCGGAGCGGCCGCACGGCATCGAGCAACCATAGCGGACGCGGGGCGCCCGGTGCGAATTCGCGTGGCTGCGGCGCGGGCTTCGCGGGACGCACATTCACGGGATGCGCGCTCGCGGGATGCCGCGCCGGCGTGCCGGCAACGTAACGACCCGAGGTCGGATGCTTCAGTGCGACCGACGGCGCTTCACTTGCCGCGTATTCGGGGCGATGCTCGGCCTGCGTTGCGAGCAGCGCGACGGCGTCATCTCCCAGTCGCGAGCGCAGCCGTTCGACGAGCGGAACGACGACCGCGTCGGCTTCGTCCTCCGGGCAGCAGGCCCAGGTTGCGGCTCGGGAGCGGCGCCGTTTCATCGCTGGTCAGCACGATCGCTTCGACGGCCGCCGGCAGCGCGACGCGGGCGAGCCGCTCGCGCAGCACCATCGTGAGGTGGGCTGGCCGCGCGCGCCGGTGCGCCGAGCGCGAACGTCGCGATAGTCGGCGGCGTTCCGCGCTCGCGTACGTAACGTTCGTGAACCAGCGCCAGTGACATTCGCACGACGCCGAGACCGCGCGCGAGCAGCCAGCCGGCGAGATCGCTCACGAGGCGATTGACGCCGAAAGCCAGCGCCTCGACCGTGTCGACCGGCGCAGGCAGCGGCAGCTTGCGCTCGAATCGCGCAGGCGGCCGATAGGGCGCGCGCGGATCGGCGGGCCAACCCGCGCGCGCGATCGAGCAGGTCGACGACGCGCTGATCGAAGCGGCGCGCAAGCCCCGCGCGCGGCAGCGCCTGCGCGGCGCCGAACGTCGTGATGCCGGCCGCCGCGAGCGTCGCGAGCGCAGCGGGATCGACATCGAGCCAACGCGAGCGGCAGCGGCGCGAGCGCTGCCGGCAATTGCGCCATGTCGAATACCGGCGTCGCGTGGCCCGCGCGCGCGAGCAGCAACGCGGCGGTGGGCGTGGGCGCCAGTGCGAGCGCGCATCGGATAACCACGCGCGTCCGCTTGCTGCGCCAATTGCTCGAGCAAGCGCGGCAGACCGCCGAAGAGGCGCAGGCTGCCGCCGATTTCGGCGAGGACCGCATTCGGCGGCGCAAGGCTCACGTTGGGCGTGAACGCGAGGGCCAGCGTTGCGACGTCGGAGAGCGCTTCTTCCTCGGCCGCGAGATCGCGATCGCGCAGCGCGATGTCGGGTGCCAGCGCCAGCGCGGCCGAAATCAGCTGCTCGCGGCGGATGCCGGCCGCGCGCGCAGGCGCGTTCGCTGCGACGACTTTCGGATAATGGCCGCCGCTCGCGACGACGAACGGCCGCCCGGGTCTTCAGGGGCTAGGGCGCGCGCGAAGACGTCGAGCGGAAGCGACGGCAACAGCAGGCAGGCCCACAGCATGATGACGAGATCGGATTCGGAGCGACCAGCGCCATTCCCATCATTCTCCCGGCGTCACGACGACCGACGCCGCGGAGCGCTGCACCGGGCCGTGCTCGACGGCTTCGATGTTGTTGCCGTCGGGATCGAGCACGAATGCCGCGTAATAGCCGGGATGGTAGTGCCGCTCGCCGGGCGCGCCGTTGTTGCGTCCGCCGGCGGCCAGTGCGGCGGCATGGAAACGCTGCACCGTCTCGCGGTCGGGTGCCTGGAACGCGAGATGAACGTGCGTCAGCGAACTTCCGCCTTCGCGCTCGCTGACGTACAGCTCGTCGGCAAAGAAATAGCCGTCGCCTTCGCCGGAAAGATCGCGACCGAGCGACTGCAATGCCGCGCGGTAGAACCGCTTGCTGGCGGCAAGATCGGAGACGACGAGCTGCACGTGATCGATCAGGCGGCCAAGATGGAAATTCATGATGCTTTCCGGTGCGGATGCGCGCGTGAGCCGTGGCGGCGGGCGCTGCACACCGCGGTCGAGCTGCGCTGCGTGAAAGGGATGCCGTCGGGCGGCGGATAGAGCGGAGCGCCGGGCCGTCGCGCAAGATCGAGCAGGATCGGCTGCCGAAGCTCCGCGCCGCGGCGTTTCAATATGCGCACCGCGAGCTTGCCGCGGTCGGAGAGCCAGCGACAGGCGCAGCGGCGCTGCGCTGGCGCTCGCGCGCTGACCGGGCCGGCGCCAGAGCACGCCCCACGTGCGGCCTTCGCGCGCCGCCACCTGCAACCGGCGCAGGATGCGTTCCTCGTGCATGTTCATCCAGGCGAACGCGGCGCCGCATTCGGGCGCCCGCAACGCCTGTTCGTACGCCCACAGGGCTTCGCGGCCATTGCAGCCGCTGCACGACGATCAATCGCGCCAGGTCGAGTCCCGCAGCCGCCAGCGCCGGCGCATAGGGCCGGTAGGGCGGCGCGACCCAGACGATGCTGCGTCCTTCCGCCTGCAATCGCGCGAGCGCCGGCAACGTCACGCGCAACTCGCCGATGCCTTCGCGCTCCAGCAGCATCTCGGTCAGCGCGCCGCGCGGCCATCCGCCGCCCGGCAAGCGCGGCGTCGAGTTCCGCGAAGCCGGACGCGATGCTCGCCGGCTCGGGCGCGCAATCGCTGCCGCGCCAGATGGCGGGATGCGAAAGCAGATGGGCGAGCGCGGGATTCATCGGAGCCATCAGGCGGAGCATCCGGTCGGTGCTGCGACGCCTGCACCGACCGGGTTACCAGCGATCAAAACCCGCGCACCGGCGGCAGATGCGCATGGATGCGCGCGATCGTATGCCGCGTGACGTCGGCCGCCCATTGCGAATCGACGGCCTGCGGCAGGCCGAAGTCGCGCAGATCGAGCGACAGATTGGTCACGTAGATGAAATCCTTCACCATCACGAGGCTCGCCGGGAACAGCAGTCCCACCGGCGCGCCATGCGCATCGATGCCGTCGAAATCGCCGAGCTTGGCGATGACGCGGCCGCTCCGGATTCACGACGACGATTTCGTCAGCCTGATTCGCCGCCACCCACAAATTGTCGTCGGCATCGAGCATGAGGCCGTCGGCGCCGTTGATCGAGTTCACGAACACTTCCGGCGCGCCGGGCGTGCCGCTCGGTCCACCGGGCAGCGGTATGCGCACGACCGTGTCGTTCCCGGTATTCGCGACGAACAAGGCCGACGCCGCGCGATTGAACGCAAGTCCGTTGGCACCGAACGGCGGAACGCCGCTCGTGCCGAGCAGCGGGTCGCTGACCCACGCGACCGGTACGCCGCCGCCGGGTGGCGTGCGCCAGATCGTCGCCTGGAACGAATCGGAAATGTAGACGTTGCCCGCCGCATCGAATGCAAGTGCATTGGGTCCGCCGCCGCCGCCGGGGATCGGCGCGAAAACGCTCGCCGCGCCGCTTTGCGGATCCACCTTGAGAATCTGCTGGTTCCCGAGATCGCAGACCAGCAGATCGCCGGTCACCGGATTGAACGCAATGCCGAGCAGCAGCGCACTTCCATTCGTGATCTGGAACGTGCGCAACCAGCGGCCATTGTGATCGAACACGACGATGTTGCCGGGTGCGGTCGTGGGGCGGCTGACGTCGAAATCCGCGACATACAGATTGCCGCGCGCGTCGGCCGCGATGCCTTCCGGATGCGCGGTGCCGGCCGGCAGCGTCGCGAACTGCGTGGCCGGGCTGCGATTCCACGCGGCGGCAGGCAATGCGAAAGACGCGAGAAGCATTGAGCACAACGCAACCGCGAAGCGCGTGACGTTCATGATCGGGGACTCCTTTTCTTGGCGAGGGTTCGGCAACCGGAGGAAACCGGGGCGCCGCCGGAGGGGAGGTAACTCTCGACCGGCGACCGGCACCTGTCAACTGCTCTTCGTCGGCCAGTTGCGGGCGAAGACCGCGGCGACATCCGGATGCGCCTCGATGCGCAGCAACGCCGCATGGAATGCCGGACGATGCTCCTCGAGATGCTTGCGCGATCCCGACCATTTCGAGACGACGGCTGCCAGGAGATCGAGCGCGCCGATGCGCTCGCCGCCGAGGTACGGACGGCCCGGGAAGACGTCGGCGAACATTTCCCAGTGGCGATGCAGGCGTGCGCGCGTGCCCGCGCGGATGCGTTCCTGCACGGCCTCGTCGCCGTCGGCGTCTTTGCACCAGCGTTCCGGGAAGTCGATGATGCTGATCGCCGCGTAACAGTTGGCGGCGATGAACACCAGGCCGCGAATGGCCTGCGCGCGCGCCGATGCATCGGCGGGCAACAGGCCGCTCGCGGGGTAAACGCCACCCAGGTGAATCAGGATGGCCGCGCTCTCGGACATCGCGCTGCCATCTTCGAGGACGAGCGTGGGGATCTGACCCAGCGGATTCATTTTCAGCAATTCGGGGTAGGCGTCGTTCTGCGCCCACGATGCGGTTTCCACGATCCGAAACGGCGCGCGCGCAAGGACCAGCGCGGCCTCCGCCGAGGCGGATCCGGATCCGGCTTTTCCATAGAGCGTATACATCGGGGCCTCCTCCGATAGGGCGGTTTCGAGTGTTCCGGGTCAACCGGCCAGGATTCGGCCGGCATCGCTTTCATCCGCCGCTGCATTTCTTCCATCGAAACGTCTTCGCGATGCGTCGCGATCGACCAGACGTGGCCGAATGGATCGGTGAGCGTGCCGACGCGATCGCCGTAGAACTGGTCGGCCACCGGGCGTTGCACCGTTGCGCCGGCGGCGACCGCCTGCGCGAAGCGGGTGTCGACGTCCTCGACGTAAAGCAGCAGGCTGACACCGGCGCCACCCAGCGTCTGCGGACCGGAATAGTCCCGCGCTCGGGCATCTCCTCGGCGAGCATGACGTGCGAATCGCCGATCTTCACCTCGGCATGCGCGATGCGTCCCTGCGGGTCGTTGAAGCGCATCACGTCAGCTGGCGCCGAAGGCGGTCTTGTAGAACGCGATCGCACGGGCGGCATCGCGCACCATCAGGTACGGTGTGACGCTGTGATAACCGGCAGGAATCGGTTGGACCATCGGGATCTCCTCGTCTCGAAATGAATGAGACCGGCGCGGCCGTCATGCGCTCGACGCCGGCGGGCTGGACTACCAGCTGCCGTTGCGAACCAGCCCGACGCCGATGCCTTCGATCGCGAACGCGGTGCTGCGGGGATCGACGACGATGGGTTCGAACGCGCTGTTTTCGGGCATCAATACGACGTCGCGGCCGCGCTTGCGGAACCGCTTGACGGTGACTTCATCGCCGCCGGCACTCGCGATGCGCGCCACGACGATCTGACCGCTGCGCGCTTCATGCGTGCGATGGACGGCAAGCAGATCGCCGTCGAGTATCCCGGCGTCCTGCATGCTGTGACCGTGCACGCGCAGCAGATAGTCGGCGCGCGGCGAAAACAGCGCCGGGTCGACCCGGTAATGCGACTTCGATGTTCTCGACGGCGAGGATCGGGTGTCCGGCGGCGACGCGTCCCACCAGCGGCAGCGTGCCCTGGACCGGCATGCCGGGAATGTCCTTCAGCCGCAGGCCGCGCGACGTGCCGGCCACGATCTCGATCGCGCCTTTGCGCGCCAGCGCCTGCAAGTGATCTTCGGCCGAGCTCGGCGTCGAAAAGCCGAGACCGATCGCGATTTCCGCGCGCGTGGGCGGCATGCCGGTCGTCTCGAGAAAGCCGCGGATCCAGTCGAGAATCTGCCGCTGCCGGGCGGTGAGGCGCGGCGGATCGGCTGCCGATGCAGCATGACTGAAGGCCGAGGTGCGGCCGGTGCGCGAATGGATTTTCCGGATTTTCGAGATCACGGACGATACCGTATGGATATGCGGTAAGGCGATTATAGACGGTAACGCCGGCGCGTCAAGCTGCGGGTAAATCAGGGGCGGTTTCGTGTTCGACGGGACTCCGATGCGACGGCCCCTCGTTCTTGACGAACGGGTTGCCGCGGCGTCTCATGACATGCTCGCGGTGCGTGTTCGAACAGATCATCTTGTCAACAGGAGCCTCGATCATGGCGAAAAAAGCTGCAGCGGCCCCCACCGGTACCAAGACCGCCCGCAAGCGTCCGGCAAGAAAGCGCTCCACGCCGCGCATGACATCGGAACCCGCGGCGTCGGCGAAACGCCCAGGCTCGATGCCGGGCTTTGGCGACATGTCGAAGATGCCGAAAATGATGACGGTCGAGCAGGCGATCGAGCTCTACAAGGCCAATGCCGCGCTTGCGCTCGAAGTCATCAATACATCGATCGAGAGTGCGGCCCGCTTGCGCAGGAAGCAGTTCGAAGGCGAGGAAGAGGTGCGCGCGTTCCAGCGGAAGCACGTGCGCTCGGCGGCGGAAGCGCGCGATGCGCAGACCTTGCTCACGGTCGGGCAGGGCGCCGCGCAGGAGGCGATGGAGAAGTCGATGCACTATTGGGGCGAAATGTTCGACCTGATTGTCGAGATCCAGAAACGGCTGTTCATGCTGATCGGAGAGCAGATGGAAGGCGTTCCCGGCGTCAAGGAGACCAAGGCCGCGATGGCGATGCTGCCCGATCTGAGTCAGATGAAAAAAGTCGTGTCCGCAATGCAGGGCGTCGTCACGTCCGGAGGCTCGACGTTCGAGACGATGCAGCGCGTGATGAACGATTTCGCGAAAATGGCGCAGAGCTCGGTGCCGGGCATGCGGCGCTGACCGGGGCGCATCGCGTTGCGGACGCACGGTGGGCTATCGAAGGGCCAGTCGTTCGCACGCAGGCTCAACTCGCCGGAACCTTGCTGAACACCGCGGCGCAGGGATCGCTGTCCTCACGCGCCGCGTTGGCGATCGCGCTTCCGGCAAGGCTCAATCCAAGCGTCAAAATGGCGGCGCCCGCACGCATCGCGGCTTTTGGCTTGGCGGCGGGATCGAGCGTGACCTTCATCGCTCGAATCTTGCCGGCGATGCGGATGTCGCCGTCGATGGCCGAAAGGCCGACACTCATTCCGGGCTTTGACCGCACGCGGCCGCGCAAATCCACCGCTTCGTCGCGCATGCTGACATAGCCGGATGTGAGGAGGCGGCTGACGTCGCTGCGCGCGCCGACGATCGCGTTGCCGGTGGCGCGCCCCTGCAGAAAGGGAAGATCGGCGGCGGCGCATTCGAAGACGATGCGGCCCGCCGAGTCCTTCGTCGAAAATGCGGCCATCATTGCTTCGGCATCGCCCGCCTTCTGCGACGCATAGACACCGGGACCCATGCGAATCGTCACGGGGCCGGTCGTCGACTTCGCGAGGTCGCGCAGGGAATTTCCGGTTGCGCGGAGCGTCGCTGTGATCGTCATCGGACCTGCGTCGAAAGGAACCTCGCTGCGCCGCTCCTTGAACCAGCGCTCGAGCAGCACGTTCCTGCCCTCGACTGTGACGTGGACTTCCTTCTTGCGGCCCAGGAATTGCATCGTGCCGGTGGCCGAGCCGCCGAGGAGATCGGTCGTGAAGCGCTTGACCTGCAGGTTGTCGCCGTCGAAGGCCATGCTCGCCTTCGCATGCTGCAGCTCGACGCCATTTCGCAGACGCAGGCTCCCCAGTTGCACGTCGACCGTGCCTTCGGTTCCCTGCAGCGCAACCAGGAGCGGCCAGGCGAGCGGTCGGTCGTAGAAGAGCTCATCCGGCGGAAGTGGCGCGACCGGCGCGTCGCCCGTTTCGAGTAACGCTTGTGCCCAATCGAGGCGATCGCTTTGCAACTGCGCTTCGATGACCGGCGTGGGTCCCGATATTGCGATACGCACGCCGCCCGTTACTCTGTGCTTGCCGAGCGCCGCGTCGATGTTGAGCAGCTCGATGCGCTCCCCGGCGCTTCGCAACTCGAGGCTGGCGCGTGCAGGTGCCGTCGCGCGCGGCCGCTCGATGCCGAAGAAGCCGAGCAGGTCGTTGAGTGCCTGCGATTCGAGCCGCGCGGTGACCGCCGCGCCGCGTAGCTGCGCCTGCAGGGGAATGCGACCGCTCACCGTGGCGTGCGTTTTGCCCCAATCCAACTCTACGGTTCCGCTGGATACTGCGTCCGGAAGGCCGTAATGCGAAATGTTGTCCAGCTCGGCAACGAGCTTCAGGCGCCGTCCGCGGTGATCGACGTCGCCCTCGATCCGTACGTCGTGCGGCCGCATCTCTCCGGTGAGCAATGGCCAGAGCCCGAAACCCACCACCACACGGTCGGCATGCACATGCCAAGGGTCTTTGTCGCCAGGGACGTCGACGAGCGTGACGTCGGTCGCGTAGAGGGACGGCCAAGGCAGCAGCCGCAACGACATGTCGCCGATCGCAAGATCGCGCGACCAGGTCTCGCGTGCCTTCTCGCGCGCATGACTCTTCAGCCATTCCGGATCGGCAATCGCGTGGAGCGCAATGGCGGCGGCAATGCCCAGCAGGGCCGCCGCAGCGGCGAACCCGAGGGTGACCCATCGCCAGCGCTTCATGCCGGTAGGACTCATTGCGGCGCGGCGCGTTCTGCGCTCCGCAGTTTCACGATTGCGAGAGATCGCGCGGGCGTGAAGGCATGACGAACTTACCTGCAATTCCTACCGAGCCGAGGTGTCTGTGCACCAGTGCGCAATCATATCCAGCGGATTTCTCGAAAGAAACCCGGTTGGCATATGCCTTGCGAACATGCAGCGAGTCTCCATTCGAACGAACGGGCCTCATGCATACATCGACAGATTGACCGTTGGCTGCCATTCGCCATTCGTAATCCCATGCGAAACGCTACACCAAACTTTGAGCAGGAAAGGAATGACCATGCCAATCAGCCGTACCCCACAATCAGGAAGTTCCACGACCGGCGAACTCAACCCGCTGACAATGTCCGATGTCGGTATCGAACGGCAGCCGCGGCGCGGATATCGGGCGGAAAGCGGCGACGATACGGATTACTGGACCCACGAGGGTCCCGGTCCGCAAGTGATGGCGGCCGGCACGCTGGAAGGCGATTCCGTCCGCAACGAGGCCGACGAAAAACTCGGTGATGTCACCGACATCATGCTCGACGTTCCCACGGGTCGCGTTGCATATGCGGTCATGTCGGTCGGCGGCGTGCTCGGAATGGGTACGAAGCTGTTTGCGATTCCCTGGTCGGCCCTGCGCCTGGATACGGAAAACAAGTGCTTCCGGCTGGATCTTGCGAAGGAACGCTTCGACGATGCGCCGGGCTTCGACAAGGATCATTGGCCGACGATGGCTGACCAGCGCTGGGCAGAGGACGTGCATGCGTTCTTCGACGCGCGTCCGTACTGGTCCTGATTTCGATCGAATCTCACCGAGGGACGATGCGTCGTCCCTCGTTTCATTTCGGCAGCGGCGATACCTCTTGTCGCTAACAGAGGGAAGCGGAGATGGGTGCGGCCAGTAGCGCGCCCACCGCGGTGGCTGATGTGGTGCCCGGGGCCGGATTTGAACCGGCATGACCTTGCGGTCGAGGAATTTTAAGTCCCTTGTGTCTACCGATTTCACCACCCGGGCATCGGTGACGGATTGTAGCGGTCGCGTTGCCATCCAGGACGCCTCCTGTTCGGCCGGCGCGTCGCGCGCTCCAAGCCAAAGCGCCGGGGCGGCCAGGGCGGACCCAGTGGTACACTGATCCTCCGACGTCGGCCGGCATCCCCAGGGAGAGCGGTCACTCGCGAACGTATCGGTTGAGTTCTTGCTTTTTCCGCAGTTCCGGGCGCACGCGACCTCAGTGCTTGCGATCGCATGCGTTGCGACCTTTCAAGACCAACGGGGGCAAATGATGAACGCGTTTCTCAAGTCGAAAAGTGCGGTGAAGTTGTCGGTATTGTCGCTAGCGGTGGCCGTGGCCTGTGCGTCGGCCATCACGCTTGCCCAGGCGGCGGAAGTCAAGCTGTCGGGCGACCAGGAAGTTCCCGCAGTGAAGAGCAGTGGTTCGGCCTCGGGGACGGTCACGGTCAATCCCGATGGCACGGTTAGCGCCAGTGTGACGCCAACCGGGTTCACCGCCACTGCGGCCCACATCCACATGGCGGCGGCCGGCAAGAACGGTCCGGTGATCGTTCCGTTCACGAAGGACGGCGACAAGTTTGTCGCGCCGGCGGGCGCCAAGCTGACCGAAGACCAGATGAAGGCATTCAAGGCCGGCGATCTGTACGTCAACGTGCACAGCGCCGCGAATCCCGGCGGAGAAGTTCGCGCGCAGCTCAAGCCCTGAGTAGCGCCTCGCGAAAGCTCCACGGCCCGCGTCGCCCGAATGGCGGCGCGGGCCGTTTTCGTATCGGCGCCTTGCGCGGTACGACGGTCAGTGGATCAGCACGACCGGGATGTGGCACAGGTGCACCACGCGCGTGGCGATCGAGCCCATTGCCACGTTCGCGAGCGGCGACATGCCGCGCGTTCCCATGTAGATCAGGTTGGATCCGGACTGCTTCGCCTGCTCGATGATGCTTTCGGCGATCGGGCCGGCGAGCTCGTGCACCGTGTAGCTCGCGCCGGCCGCATCGAGCAGTTTCCGGCTGGGTGCGAGCATCTCCTTGCATTCATCGTCGTAGTACTTCTCGATCATGTCCTTGCTGACGAAGGCGCCCATGTTGGGAACCCTCGGCACCGGCAGGTGCACGGCAACCAGGTCGATATCGGGGGTGTCCCGGTACCAATTCAGCGTCTCGATCAGCTTCTGTGTGGCACGCAACGCGCTGGGCGAGCCATCTACCGGCAATAGCACCTTGAGCATTTTTCGCTCCTCGATTGGGCGCGCTCATGAGTAAAGGATCGCGCCGCCCCTGTCAACCGCCGGTCGCGCCAAGCATAGAATCCGGCATAGCCGTTCGCATTCGAACGTTGGCCCGGAGGACACCATGACGCAGTTCAAGACGTTGGTCGCGTACCTGGACGACAGCGCGCAGTGCAAGCAACGCGTCGAAGCGGCAGTGCGGCTGGCGCAGCGCTTCGACGGTCATCTTGCGGGGGTCTACCTGGTTCCGACTGCCGAATTGACGCCATCCGTCGCGGCGATGCTCACCGCCGGCGCGGTTGCGCGTCGGCTGGCCGAAACCGGGGAGGCGCAGCAGCGCGCCGAGGCGCTGTTCCGCGGCACCTCCGCTTCGCTCGCCTTCGACGACATCGATTTTCGTGCGCCGGCCGGCGATCCGATGGATGCGGCGATCGCGCATGCGCGCAACGCGGATCTCGCAATCATTGGCCAGCCGGGCGAGGGAAGCGACACCGCCGGATTTGCGCGTCGACTCGCCGAGCATGTTCTGCTGGAAAGCGGTGCGCCGGTTCTGATCGTTCCCCGGGGCGAGACCTCCGCTGAATCGGGGAAAAATGTGCTGCTCGCCTGGGACGCCGGGCGGGAAGCTGCGCGTACGACGCGGGACGCGCTGGCCATTCTGGCCCGCGCTGCGCAGGTGACGGTCGTTTCGGTCACGCACGATTCCGCGCATGCGGACGCGCTCGCGCAATCGCAGGCACGACTGGCCGCGTATCTTTCCGCGCATGCGATCAACGCGCACTTCCGGCACGTCGACGGCCACGACCGGGAGACCGGCGAGCGGTTGCTGTCGGAGGTCGACAGTATCGGTGCCGACCTCATCGTGATGGGCGGCTATGGCCACTCGCGATCGCGCGAGCTGGTATTGGGCGGCACGACGAGGACGATGCTCCGCGCGATGAGCGTCCCGGTATTCATGTCGCATTGACGCGGGTCGCCTGCGCTCGCGTGATTCGGCTCGATCGCGGATCGGCGCTCGCCCATTCGCCGCCCGTCAGTGGCGCAGAACACACTTCGCGTACAGATCTCCGAGGGTTCGATCAGGATCGTAGCGCTCCTTCAGCGCAACGTACGCAGGTCGATTGTAGATCGACCAGAACTCGTCCTCGGTGAAATACGACTCCGAATAAAGTGACTTGAGGCCGCCGAGCCCGCGCGCCTCGCGCTCGATCTTCCGGTTGATAAATCCCGCTGGGTACCTTTCGCGCGAAATCACCGTGTCCCAGAAACCGAAGTTGATCCACAGCGCACCGGCTGGCAGCGGGTAGAGCGTCGCCGCCGAGTCCGGATCGGGAGCGCGGATCGGACATACCCAGATCGGGAGAATGCCGACGTCGGTGTGCAGAAAATCGAGGAACTCGGCGGCGCCCGCGAGCGGGATGTCGACGTCCTGGATGACCGATTCGGAGTGCCGCCCGCGCAGTCGGTTCAGCGCCGCGGTGACCCGCCAGCGCGCGTTCCAGCGCATGATCTTCTGATAGGTCATCGAGTTCAGTCGCTCGCGCCCCAGCAGCCGACGCAGCAGCGGATGCTGCGCGCCGACATTCTTCGAGCACCAGAACCAGTCGGTGTCCCAGCGCCACAGGAAATCGCGCGCAGTCAGGTAATCGACCGTCTTCTCGCGCAGCGATCGATAGTAGATGCGTTCGAACGTGTAATCGCTGACGTAAGGGGCATCGTCGACGAATCGTCCGCAGGTCAGGACCAGGTCGCCACGGGCAAAGACAACGCCGTCGATGAAATCGACCGCAGGATCGGCGCAGTGCCGCGCGAGATCGGCGAAGAACGCCGTCGGCTCGACATGGCGCCTGTGATCGATACGGACGTGGCGCTTGACGGGAACCGTGCGCGCGGTGAGCTTGAGTGCGTAGCCGAGCGTTCCGTACGAATTCGGAAAGCCGCGGAACAGGTCGCGATGCTCGTTGTCGGGCGTGCAGACGAGGATACGGCCGTCGCCGGTCAGGATCTCCATCGAGACGATCGTGTCATGGACAAGGCCGTGCCGGAACGACGACGCCTCGATTCCGACACCCGCCACGGCGCCGCCGAGCGTGATCGACTTGAGTTGCGGGACGACGGCCGGCATCGTGCCGGCGGGGAGCGTCGCATCGGCCAGGTCGACGAACGTCGTCATGCCTTCGGCTTCGACCAGGCCTGCGTGCGCATCGACGCTGACGACCTGATTGAAGCGGCCGAGATCGATGCGCGGCGGCGCGCGTGGCGCGCGCTCGCGGAACAGGTTCGATGTCGCCTTCGCCAGTCCGACGGTCCCGGCGTGTTGCGCCGACGCGAGGTCGGCGCGCAATCGCGCCGCCTTGTCGGCGTACGACGTCACGTTCCGGGCTGATACAGGAACGATCGGCTCATCGGGTATCCGGTGCGGGCGTTGCCCTTGCTGACCGTGACCTGGAACAGATGTGTCCGCGAGTTCTTCGACCGGAACATTTCCGCGCACGACCACAGGTAGGTGCGCCAGATGCGCCTGTGACGGTCGGTGAACCGTACCGGATCGAGCGCGCGGATTGCATCCCAGTTCGCGTCGAACCGCTCGGCCCAGGCATCGAGCGTCAATGCGTAGTGCCGGCGCAGGTTTTCGACGTCGAGCACTTCGAGCCCGTTGGCGTCCATCGCGTCGATCGCCTCCGCGAGGCTCGGAATCCAGCCGCCCGGAAAGATGTACTTGCGGATGTAGAACTCGGTGTCGAACGAACCGACGTGTCCGATGAAGTGGATGACGCCGAGCCCGCCGGGCTTCAGCGCCTCCGCGTGCGCGCGAATCACTTCCGGAAGCTGATCGCGGCCGGCGTGCTCGAGCGTGCCGATCGACAGCAGCTTGTCATACTGTCCTGGCATTTCGCGAAAGTCGCATTCAACCACGCGAATGCGGTCGGCGAGGCCTTCGCGGGCGAGGTCTTCGCGCAACTCGGCGACCTGCTCGGTCGTCGTGTTGATGCCGGTCCCGAGCGCACCGTATCGGCGCCACGCGTGAAGCAGAAGGCCGCCCCAGCCGCATCCGACGTCGACGAACGTCTCGCCAGCCTTGAGCTGCACCTTGCGACAGACGTGATCCATCTTGTTCTGCTGCGCTTCCTCGAGCGTGCGCGTGCCTTCCTTCCAGTACGCGCACGTGTAAAGCATGCCGATCCGGTCGAGCCACGGCGCATAGAAGGCCTTGCCCAGCCCATAGTGCGCACGCGCGTTGGCCTTCGCCTGCGCGATCGACCGGTTGGAGAACCGGAACTCGTGCGCCCGATTGCGCAGTCCCACCAACGCGTTGCGCTTTTGATTGAACCCCATGTCGAGCGCGACGCGGAACGCCAGCGCGATGTCGCCGTCGACGTCGACGTCGCCATCGAAATACGCTTCCAGCAGGCCGACATGTCCGTAGCGAAGCAGCCGCGACTCGGCGCGGCGATTGAGGAACCGGATCGTGAACTGGGGTGGAGCCTGGCCGTTGCCGCTCTCGGTCCGATCCGCGAAGACGATGCGGCAGGGGATCGACGTCGCCCGCATCATCGTGTCGAACCGCCGCCGCAGGCTGCCGGTCATCCGAAGAGGCGCAACGTCGGCGCGACCGGCTTGATGGGACGTCAACGGCTTCATCGTGTGATCGTTGCTGGCGACGCGAGACTATCGCGGCGTCGGACAGAGGTCGAGCGCGCCAGGTGAACGCGATAATAGCGGAACGCGACAGCGGCAGGCCCGCAGGACGCGACAAGCCGGGCATTGGCATTGCGGCGAACGCGCCGCGCCGGCGGCAGGCATAATGCAGGCCGACGATCGGGCCGGGTTGGGCCTGCGCCATCCGTCATTCGCACCCCGCGCGCGATCCGCGCCTGGTGTGCGTTCAGCCAACGCAGTCGGTCCGGGGATGCTGCTTGGATCATGTGCAGGAACGATTGGGCGCGCTCTCGCCGGGCGTGTTGACGGGTCTGTTGCGGGGCATCGAAAAGGAGAGCCTGCGCATCAGGCCGGACGGAACGCTGGCCACGACGCCGCATCCGCAGGAACTCGGCGCCGCGCTGACGCATCCGCACATCACGACCGATTTCAGCGAGTCGCAGGTCGAACTCATCACGGGTGTACACGCCGCCGTCGGCGCCTGTCTGACGGAGCTCACCGAGATCCATCAGTTCGTCTACCGGCATCTCGGAGACGAGGCGTTGTGGTCCGCCAGCATGCCATGCAGGCTGCCGGCCGACGACGACATTCCGATCGGTCAATACGGCCGCTCCAATGTCGGGAAGCTGAAGACCGTCTATCGATCGGGTCTCGCTCGCCGTTACGGACGGCGGATGCAAACGATATCGGGCGTCCATTACAACTTCTCGCTGCCGGAACATGCCTGGGAGGCCATGCAGGGTGCCGCGTCCGACGATCGCGATCCCAGCGTTTTTCGCGCGGCCGCCTACTTTGGATTGATCCGCAATTTCCGGCGCAGTTCCTGGTTGCCGCTATATCTCTTCGGCGCGTCGCCCGCGGTCTGCCGTTCGTTCGTGGCGGGGCGCAAGCATCGATTGCGGGAACTCTCCGCCGACACGATGTACCTCCCGCACGCGACGTCGCTGCGCATGGGTCCTCTCGGATACCAGAGCGATGCGCAGCTTTCACTTGCCGTCAGCTACAACAACCTCGTCAACTACGCGCGCTCGCTGCACCATGCGCTCACCGAGCCGTATCCTGCGTACGATGCGATCGGAGTGCGCGACGGCGATGGCCGATACCTTCAACTCGCCACGGCGCTGCTGCAAATCGAGAACGAGTTCTACGGAACGATCAGGCCCAAGCGACGCATCCGGCGCGGCGAACGGCCGCTGCACGCGCTCACGGAACGCGGCGTCGAATATGTCGAAGTGCGAAGCCTCGACGTCGATCCGTATTCGCCGGTCGGCATCGACGCTGCGACGATGCGGTTTCTGGACGTCTTCCTGCTGCACTGCCTGCTCCGCGACAGTCCGCCGGATACGCCGGAGGAAATTGCGACGATCGCGCACAACCAGTATCGCGTCGCCGAGCGCGGGCGGGAGCCGGGCCTGCGCTTGCGCCGCAATGGCCGGGAAATCGAGCTGGCCGAATGGGGGCGCGAATTGCTGGGCGAATGCGCAGCCATCGCCGGGGCGCTCGACGATGCGCAAGGGACTCGCGCGCATCGGGACGCCGTTGCCGCAGCAGCCGTTGCACTTCGCGAACCGGCCAGGACGCCTTCCGCCCGCGTGCTGCAGGACATGGAAGGGACCTACGGCAACTCGTACGTCGATTTCGCGCTCGCGCAATCGTTGCGGCATCGGCGCGAGGTCCTCGCGATGCCGTTTGCGGCGGAAACAGGCGCCCGCCTGCAGCGGATGGCGGACGAGTCGCTCGCCACGCAACGCGAGATCGAGGACGGCGACGACATGACGTTCGAGGCCTACCGCAACCAGTATCTGGCTCAGGACCTGATGAGCGGCATGGAGCTGCACGGCGACGCAGGTCGCTGAAGCCTGAGCATTGCGTTGACGCGGCGCCGAGCTTCGACTCGAGCTCCAGAATGCGCGCCTTCTGCGCGCTGCTCGAAACTGATACCGGGCCGTACAGCCCGATCCCGGTCCGCCAGGGTCGTCCGCGCGTCCGGCGGGGCTTCTGCGATCCGCGCGAGCGTAGCGGAAGGAAAAGGTATACGCTGTGCGGCCAGCCGGGCGCAGCGCGGTTTGCGGCAGGGCCTTGCGCGTCGGGCACGTGTGTACGGGTGACCAGACTGGAATGGAGGAACGAATGCTTAAGCACGTCGCTAACCACGTAATGCGTTTGGCAATCGCACCGCTACTGTTCGCGGGGGTGAGCGCGGCCGCGATCGCGCAGACCGAACAGGAGAAGCTCGTCAACGCCGCCGATACCACGCTGTCGAACTTCGTCCGCGACCCGGAGATGACGTGGCTGCATCAGAACATCGGCCGCGCCAAGGCCATCCTGATTGCGCCCGAAGTCGCCAAGGCGGGCTTCATCTTCGGCGGTTCCGGAGGGCGCGCGGTGCTGCTTGCGCGCGATCCGAAATCCGGCAGGTGGGGCGGACCGGCGTTCTACACATTGGCCACCGCCAGTGTGGGCTTCCAGGCCGGCGTCTCCGTGTCCGAGATGATAACGCTCGTCATGACCGACAAAGGCATGCGTTCGCTGCTCGCCACATCGGTGAAGGTGGGTCCGGATGTCAGCATCGCGGCAGGACCGGTCGGTGCGGGCGCCAAGGCCGACGTCGTCAGCGACCTCGTTTCCTACAGCCGATCCAAGGGCATCTACGGCGGCGTGAACCTGGACGGCACCGCGGTCACCGTATCCGACGACTGGAACAAGGCGTATTACAAGAAGGATGTGCAGCCCTCGGACATCGTGGTGTCGATGAGTGCGCACAACAAGCAGGCCGGGAAGCTGCTCGCGGACACGGCCCGGGCTGCCGCAAGGAAGTAACCCGCGCGATTCGGTTTCAGGCTGATCGGGCGGCGATCAGTTCGTCAGGCGAATTGAAGCGCCTGCCGATGATCCCGCGGCCCGGGAAGCAGGCGTTTCGGCATCGCCGACGGCACCGGATTTCGACGGCGCCGCCGGCTCGCGCATTGGCAAACTGCCCTCCGCCGACGGGGCATTGCCGCCAAGCGCGAGCAGGAGCTGCGCGGTATCCATATACCGCTGAGCTTCCGCCTTGACGTACCCCAGGCGCGCCTGCTGATAAAGACGTTGCGCGTCGAGGATCTGCAGTACGCCGACGTTGCCCTCGTGATAGCTCGCGCGCGTGAGGTCGAGGTTCGATTCGGCGGCGGTGCGGGCGCGCGATTGCGCCTCGAGCGCCTCGGCGTCGTGGTCCAGCGCTTCCAGCGCGTCCGCGACCTGGCCGAAGGCCGCGAGCACCGTCTGCTCGTAGCTCGCGGCGCTGGCTCGCATCGCATCCACCGCCGCCCGCTGTTCTGCGCGCAGCGTCCCTCCGTCCAGAAGCGGCGCGACAAGTCCGGCGGCGAGGCTCCAGACATTGCTTGCGCGATCGAAGAGGTGCGCGAGGTCTGTCGCCTGCTGGCCGGCCGACGCGGTCAGGGTGATGTGGGGATACAGGTTTGCATTGGCGACGCCGACGGCGGCCGTCGCCGCGTGCAGTTGCGCCTCCGCGGCCAGAATGTCGGGACGCCGATGCGCAAGCTCCGAAGGAACGCTGATCGGAAGTTCGCTCGGCAATGTGACTTGCGCGAGATCGAGCTCGGGTAGCGTCGCGGTCGCAGGGGGCTCGCCGAGCGCGACGGCGAGCGTGTGCCGGGCGACGCCGAGCTCCTGGCGCAGCGGCGGCAACAAGGTCGCGTCGTTGGCGAGCTGGCTGTCGGCGCTCAGGATGTCCAATCGCGAGACCGATCCGGCAGCAAACGCGAGCTGCACGAGGTTCAGGTTCTCGCGATCCTGCGCGAGGATCGCTTCGACGGTTGCGATCTGCGCGCGCAGCGACGCGATCCGCAACGCCTGCATGACCGCGTTGCCCGAGACAGCGAGGTACGCGGCGCCGGCCTGGTGACGCTGGTATTCGGCAAGGGCGTACTGCTGCTCGACCGAGCGCGCCACGCCGCCGGTATAGTCGAGCGCGTAGCTCACCGTCGGTCCGATCGCGAAGTACTTGAAGGGTGGCGGCTTCGGTTGCGTGCCGAGAAACTGCGCGCCGTATTTCTGCCCTCCGACACCCGCCGTCAGCCCGACCTGCGGCGCCAGCGTGCCTGCTTGCGCGGCCGCGAGCTCCTGCATTTGGGCGAGCGTCGCTTCCGCGGCGGCGAGCGAGCGATTGCCCGCGAGCGCCCGCCGGACCAGCGTGTCGAGCCGGTCGGACCGGAACAGGCGCCACCAGGCGTCGTCGAGCGCGACGCCTGCCACTAGTCGCTGCCGACCATCGCTCGCGGTCGCGCGCTCAGACTTCAGCGTCTGTGCGGTATAGCGATCCTCGTGCGGCGGATCCGGACGTTGGAAAGCGGGCCCGACAGCGCATCCGCCCATCGCCGCGGCGGCAACGACCGCGACGATCGCGATCGCTGCCGGCCCCGCTCGAACGGACGCTTTCGAAGACTTCTTCATCGTCACCGCAGATGCCGCGTCATTCGATCACCAGCGGCTCGGCCGGGCTCCGCGGGCGCCCGCTGCGCAGGAGCAGCACCAGCGGTATCGCGCACAGCGTGAGCACCAGCATCAGCTTGAAATCATTGTTGTACGCGATCATCGCGGCCTGATTGGTCACGTCCTGATTCAGCACGGCGAGACCCTGTGCCGTGGTGATTGCATTGGGTGACTGCGCCTGCAGCACGTCGTTGAACGGCGTGATGTGATCGGCGAGCCGCGAATGCATGATCTGCGTATTGCGGGTCAGCAAGGTTTCGACGACGGAGATGCCGACACTGCTGCCCACGTTGCGGACGAGGCTGAAGAGTGCCGTTCCTTCATTGCGGAATCGGGAGGAAAGCGTCGCGAATGTCACCGCGGCGAGCGGTACATAGACGAACCCCGTGCCAAGCCCCTGCACGAGACCGGACCAGACGACCGGCGCGGTGTCCATCTGCAAATAGAAGCGCGTCATCTGCCAGCACGACAGCGCGGTCAGCGCGAATCCTGTGCCGATGATGATCCGAACGTCGACCTTGCCCATCAGGCGGCTGACGATGAACATCGCCACGAACGTGCCGATGCCGCGCGGCGCGGTGACGAGGCCCGTCGTGACGACCGGGTAATTCATCAGATCCTGCAACAACGGCGGCAGCAGCGCGAGCGTCGCGAACAGCACGACGCCGACGACGAAGATGAAGAGGTTCCCGGTCACGAAGTTGCGGTCCTTGAACAGCGCCGGACTCACGAACGGGTGCCGCGCCGTCGTGAGCATGTGCACGACGAACAGATAGAGCGCAACGCCAGACACGATCGCCTCGGCCTGGATCTCCGGCGAGTTGAACCAGTCCTTGAGCTGGCCGCGGTCGAGCATCAGTTGAAGCGCACCGATGGCGAGACTCAGCGTGGTGAAGCCGAAGAAATCGAAGCGGGAGCGGCGAATCGGGGTTTCGGACATGAAGGCGAGGATGCCGAAGAACGACAGGATCCCGAACGGCACGTTGATGTAGAACACCCAGCGCCAGTTGTATTGGTCGGTGAGCCAGCCGCCGAGCGCGGGGCCGAGGATCGGGCCGATCGTCACGCCCATCACCCAGATGGCCATCGCGCGTCCGTGCTCCTCGGGCGGGTTGATGTCGAGCAGTACCGCCTGCGACATCGGAATGAGCGCCGCGCCGCACAGTCCCTGGAACAGACGGGCGAGAACGATCTGCGGCAGCGACTGCGCGAGTCCGCACACCGCCGAGGCGAGCGTGAATCCCACGACCGAGAACAGGAAGACGCGCTTGCGGCCGATCTGCCCGGCAAGCCACCCGCTCAGCGGCGTCATGATCGCGGCGGCGATGATGTAGGACGTCAGGACCCAGGCCATCTGATCCTGGGTAGCGGACAGCGAACCCTGAATGCGGGGCAGGGCGACGTTCGCGATCGTGTTGTCGAGCGCCTGCATGATCGACGCGAGCATGATCGATGCGGTGATCAGCCCGCGATGCCGCACGCCGGCGTGGCCGGCCGCCGGATTCGCGGCGCTCACCTGGCGACGCTTGCGGCACGCGCGTTGCCGGCGGCGGATCCGAAGAAACGCCGCTCGTGTTGCGTATCGACGCTGACGTTCGCACTCAATCCGGCTTGCAGCGGATAAGCCGGATCGGGACGTTCGAGCTCGATGCGTACCGGCAGCCTTTGCACGACCTTGACCCAGTTGCCCGTGGCGTTTTCCGGCGGAAGCACCGAGAACTGCGATCCGGTGCCGGGGCTCACGCTCGCCACCTTGCCGTCGAAGCGTTGGCCCGGATAAGCGTCGACTTCGACGCTCGCTTTCTGACCCGCGCGAAGGTGCGTGAGCTGGTCCTCCTTGAAATTCGCTTCGATCCAGATATCGCCGTTGGACACGAGCATGAACAACGGCGCGGACGCATTGACGTAACTTCCAACCTGCAGCTGCTCGACTTTGGTGACCATCCCGTCGCCCGGCGCACTCACGGACGTGTACGACAGATTCAACCGTGCCCGATCGAGCAGTGCCTGCGCCTGCTGCACCGAAGGATGACGCTCCGGTGCGATGTTGGGATCGCCGCCCAGACTGGCCGCGACGGCACTCATCTGCTGCCGGGTCGTCGCCACTTGCGCGCGCGCTTCGTCGCGCGCGTGCAATGCCCGATCGAGCTGGCTCTGGGACGATATGCCCGATGCGACGAGGCGCTGCTGTCGCTGGTGCTCGTTCTCCTGGAACGCGAGGGTGTCCTGCGCCGCCCGCAGCTCCGATTGTCGCTGCCGATAGTTCGCCTTCATCGACTCGACCTGCAACCGCGCGGCGGCAAGCTGTGCGGTCGCCTCCTCGACCGCGATCCGAAACGGCGCGTCATCCAGGCGGAACAGAACGTCGCCGGCGTGCACGACCTGGTTGTCGTGCACCAGAACTTCCTTCACCCGGCCCGCGACGTTGGCGCTGATCGCTACGCGTGCGCTCTGTACATAGGCATCGTCAGTGGCTTCGTAGCGTCCGCCGCTCAGGTACACGTAGGCGCCGATCGCAACGACGACCAATGGGCCGAGCAGCATGAGCGAAAGCCGCAGTCGCTTGCGCCGGCCTTGCGCGGTCCGGCGATTTGCCCGAGGCGTGCCCGTGGCGCTTTCCGCGGGAGGGTCTGCGGCGGATTCGCTCACGGCCGGACTCGCGGCGACGTCCTGCGGACGCGAGCCTTCGCCTTCGGTTTGGAGCGGGCCGGAGAAGCGCCGGCCGCACTTTTCGCGGTGCTGGACGCGCGATCCAGCGCGCAGACATTGGCGTGAATGCGCTCCAGCAGGGCGATAAACGCATCGCGCCTGGACTTGCTGATGCCGGCGAACGTTTCTGCAAGCGTCAGATCCGCGAGTCGCCAGATTTCATCCAGCAGCGGGCTGGCTCCTTTCGTGAGATAGAGACGCCGCGCGCGCCGGTCGGCCGGATCCGGGCGCCGCTCGAGCCAGCCGTCGCGCTCCATCCGATCGAGAATGCGCACCATCGTCATCGGCTCGATCTCGGCGAGCTCCGCGAGCCGGGCCTGGCTCACGCCTTGGTTCCGGTCGAGACGGACCAGAACCTTGCACTGCGGCAGCGTCAGCGAGATTTCCCGCGCACGATGCTCGAAGCGGCTGACGTAGCGGCGGCTGACGTCCCGCAGCAGAAAACCGAAGTTGCGCGAGCGATCCATCGACGGCTTTGACCCGTATCATGCAATATGATCACATTAGCTATGATATCACCGGCGACGTTTGGCGGGCGAATCCGGGTCGCTCGACCCATTTTCGTGACGACCCGGATGGGCGACGTCTCGGACAGGCCGGGCATCCCCGGTCCGGTGCCGCGGTGCCGGAACGGGTGACGCGTTCGTCGCGTGAACCTGACATTCGCCTGACAAAGGCGAACCGGTTGTCGCTCACATTTTGCACGCCGCACAACCGTCTGGCGGTGCGCGCGCCAACGCCCCCCAAGGCGTGCGTAGACTTTCAACAGCCAGGACAATCATCCACTCCCAGTTTGTCCGGTTAGAAGTCGAGCAGCGGGCCCAAACCCTGCTCGACTTCGTTCACAGCGCGATGCTCAGCGAGTCGCGCCTTCCGAAAAACTCGTCTCGCTCCGATGGTCCGGCGTAGCAAGCGCAGATGCTCGGGCTATAGATACCCCCGGATGTACCCCGCACCGTGACCGGATAGCGTCCGGCTATGGCCTCGCAGCGCCGGATATAGCCGAGTCCGTCGCGGATATAGCCGAGTCCGTCGCGGATATAGCCGAGTCCGTCGCGGATATAGCCGAGTCCGTCGCAATCGCGTGCCGACACATTGCGCGGCAAGCAACAATGACACAGGTTCGCTGGACGAGGGAGTGCATCACTTACAGGGAGATGATGCAATGAACCATGCTGGCTCGCTTCTGGTTGCGTGGGCGTCGGTCTTGCTGCTGGGCTGGTCGCCCATCGCACGCAGCGCCGGCGATGCAGCACGCGGCAGCACGTTGTATCACTCGACCTACAGCTGTACGGACTGCCACTCCAGCGCTCCGACGGCGGCTGACGACGTGGCGTCCGGCGCAACCGCTGCGGGGCTGCTCAATGCGATCAATATGGTCCCCCCGATGCGGTCGCGGTTCGGTTCGACGCTCGCCAAAAATCCCACCGACTTGGACGATATCGCCGCGTATATCGCGTCCGCCACGTCGACCGTCGCGACCGGTCCTGATCTCAACCAGCACGGCCTCACGGGTTCTTGGTACGAGCCGGCGACCAGTGGCCAGGGGATCGAGCTCGAGTTCTATCCGAACCTGGTCGCGCCCGGCACGGCGTTCGTCTCGGGCGCCTGGTTCACGTTTGACACCGCACCGGTCGGCGGGTCCGACCGCGAGCGCTGGTACACGTTCAGCGGCAACGGACAGTCGGGACAAGCCAATGTGCCGGTGACGATTTACCAGAACATCGGTGGCAATTTCGATGCGCTTCCGGTCACCAGCTCGACCGTCGTGGGGTCGGGGACGCTGGCATTCACCAAGTGCGACACCGGAACGTTTGCCTATACGTTCACGGACGGGAGCGGGCGCAGCGGAATGATCCCGCTGACGCGGATCACGCCGAACGTCACCTGCACGACGGGAACGACGCCACCGACGACCAACGGCGACTTCGGCCTGTCCGGCAACTGGTTCGCCCCGGCGACCTCGGGGCAGGGGTTCCTGTTCGAGGTGAATCCGCTGTCGCCGGCGTTGTTCTTCACCTGGTACACCTACGCGCCCAACGGCCAGGCGGCGGGGGCGGCCGGTCAGCGCTGGTTTACCGGCTTCGCGGCGTACACCCCGGGCAGTCGAACGGTCATGACCGACCTGGAGGAAACCACCGGAGGACTGTTCGATCAGGTCACCAATCCGGCGCCGGTCACGGCGACGGTTGGAACGGCGACGGTCACGTTTGCAAGCTGCGCGGCGGCGCAGCTCAACTTCAACTTCACCGGCGGCAGCATGGCCGGCCACTCCGGCACCCTCTCGCTGGTGCGCGTCGGGCCCGTCCCGGCCGGATGCGCTCCGTGAAGATCACGCCCGGCAGGCGACTCCAGGTGTCGGGCAATGATCAGTATGGAGGCGGGGGTCGGAATCGAACCGGCGTCCACGGCTTTGCAGGCCGCTGCATGACCACTCTGCCACCCCGCCTAAGGATGGACGCGGCCGCAACAGGATCAGCTTCGCTGTTGCCGCCGGACAAACGAAAAGGGAGAGCCGCTTAAGTCAACTGCGGGCTCTCCCCCGAAATGTGGAGCGGGAAACGAGTCTCGAACTCGCGACCTCAACCTTGGCAAGGTTGCGCTCTACCAACTGAGCTATTCCCGCAGAGGTTGTCATTATACCAATGCGGTGCAGCCCGCTCAATGCAGCTATGGCCGCAGCGCTGGTAGCGCGAATTGAATTCCGTCAGCCCAGCACCGTCGCGATGGCATCCGCGACGTACTCGATGTTCCTGGAGTTGAGCGCCGCGACGCAGATGCGGCCGGTGTCCACGGCATAAATCGAATACTCGTCGCGCAGGCGCTCGACCTGCGTCTTGTCGAGCCCGGAGTACGAGAACATGCCGCGCTGCCTGCGGACGAACTCGAAATCCCGCTGCGGCGCACGCTCCGCCAGTTTGCCGATGAGCGATTCGCGCATCGCGCGAATGCGCTCGCGCATGCCGCCCAGTTCCATCTCCCAGATTTCGCGCAACTGCGCGTGCGTGAGGACGATCGACACGATCTGCCCGCCGTGGGTGGGCGGATTCGAATAGTTCGCACGGACGACGCGCTTCAGCTGCGACAGCACGCGCGCTGCCTCGTCCTTGTCCGCCGTGACGACGGTGAGCGCGCCAATACGCTCGCCATACAGCGAAAACGACTTCGAAAACGAGTTCGATATGAACAGCGGTCCGGGTGTCGCGGCGAACTTCCGCACCACCACGCCGTCGGCGTCGATGCCGTCGCCAAAGCCCTGGTACGCGATGTCGAGAAACGGGATCAGTCCCCGGGCGCGCACGGTGGCCGAGGATTTCGTCCCACTGTTCCGGAGTCGGATCAACGCCGGTCGGGTTGTGGCAGCAGGCGTGCAGCACGACGATCGTTCCGGTCGGCATCGCATTGAGCGACGCGAGCATTGAAGCGTAGGCGAGTCCGCGCGTAGGCGCGTCATAGTAGGGATACACGCCGACGGTGAAGCCCGCGGCCTCGAACAATGCGCGGTGGTTCTCCCAGCTCGGATCGCTGATGTACACCTGCGTCGTCGGCGAAAACTTGCGCAGGAAGTCGGCGCCGATCTTGAGCCCGCCCGTACCACCCAGTGCCTGGACGGTGACGGCGCGGCCGAGCGCGACCGCTTCGCTTTCTTCGCCGAGCACCAGCTTCTGCACCGCCTTGTCGTAGGCCGGTATGCCGTCGATCGGAAGATAGACGAGCGGCGCAGCCTTGTCGGTCATTTCCCGTTCGGCGCGCTTGACGCAATCGAGCAGCGGAACCTTGCCGTTGTCGTCGCAGTAGACGCCGACGCCGAGGTTGACCTTGCGGGGATTCGGGTCGGCGTTGAAGGCCTCGGAAACGCCGAGAATGGGATCGCGGGGTGCGAGATCCACGGCGCCGAACAATGACGCGGCAAGCGGAGCGTTCATGGCGAATCCGGCGACGTTGAAAACGCGTTATTGTACCGTGTCGACGGATGCGACGGCTTGATGCGACGCCGCGCCGTCCCCATCTGAACTTGCCGTCTCCCGCACCATCAATTACGACCGCTGCGCACCGATCCCCGATGGCCCGCGCCGACACGCGCCTCGAACCCGCTCCGAAGATCCCGCCGATCACCGCGCTGAAAACGGTCGCGCGCGTCGGGCGGTACCTGCGGCCCTATCGGCGCGAGATCGTGTTCGCATCGATTGGCCTGATCGTCGCGGCGTCCGCGGTGCTGGCCGTCGGACAGGGACTGAAATTCGTCGTCGACCGCGGGTTCGCCGCGTCGAATGCCGCGGAGCTCGACCGGATGCTCGGCTTGATGCTCATCGTGATCGTCATCATGGCGGCGGCGACTTACATGCGCTTCTACCATGTCTCGTGGCTTGGCGAGCGCGTCACGGCGGACCTTCGCCGGGCAGTGTTCGATCACCTGCTCGATCTCCCGCCGGCGTTCTTCGAAGCCACCCGCACCGGCGAAGTCATTTCGCGGCTGATCAACGACACGACGATGCTCGAGACGGTGATCGGCTCGAGCGCCTCGATGGCCATTCGCAACTCGCTGTTGATGATCGGCGGACTCGTCATGCTCGCGCTGACGAGCCTCAAGCTCACACTTCTGGTGCTGGCCGGCGTGCCGCTCGTCGTCGCGCCGATCATCCTGTTCGGCCGCCGCGTGCGGCGCCTCGCGCGCGCGACGCAGGATCGCGTAGGCGACGTGGGCGCATTCCTCGACGAATCGTTGCACGAGATCCGCACCGTGCAGGCGTACGGTCATGAGGACGGCGATCGCCGGGATTTCGCCGCGCGCGTCGAAGCCGCGTTCGGCACGGCGGTGCACCGGATACGCCAGCGTGCGTTGCTGGTGGCGGCCGTCATCGTGCTCGTGTTCGGCGCCGTCGGCGTCATCCTGTGGATCGGCGGCCACGATGTCGTGGCCGGGCGGCTGAGCGCCGGCCAGCTCTCGGCGTTCGTGTTCTATGCGGTGCTCGTTGCCGGTGCCGTCGGATCGATCAGCGAGGTCATCGGCGACTTGCAGCGCGCCGCCGGCGCGACCGAGCGGTTGTTCGAATTGCTGAGCGTCGAGCCGACGATACGCGCGCCGGCGCAGCCGGTGCCGATGCCTGTCCCCGGGCGCGGCGTCGTCACGTTCGACGAGGTCACGTTCCACTATCCCTCGCGACCCGATACGCCCGCGCTCGACACGTTCACGCTGGCCGTGCGCGCGAGCGAGAAGGTCGCGTTGGTCGGCCCCTCCGGCGCCGGCAAGACGACGGTCTTCCAGTTGTTGTTGCGCTTCTACGATCCGCGGTCGGGCAGTGTGCGCATCGATGGCGTCGATCTGACGAGCGCCGATCCGCGCGTCGTGCGGCAACAGTTGGCGCTCGTCCCGCAGGATCCGGTCATCTTTGCCTCCACGGTGCTCGAAAACGTCCGCTATGGACGCCCGGGGGCGAGCGATTCGGAGATCAGGGCGGCGTGCGACGCGGCGTACGCGACGGAATTCATCGAACGATTGCCGGACAAGTTCAATGGCATGCTGGGCGAGCGCGGCGCTCGCCTGTCGGGCGGACAGCGCCAGCGCGTGGCGATCGCACGCGCGATTCTCGCCGATCGCCCGATCCTGCTGCTCGACGAGGCGACGAGCGCGCTCGATGCCGAAAGCGAGCGGATCGTCCAACGCGCGTTCGAACGCCTGATGGCTGGGCGCACGGTGATCATGATCGCTCATCGGCTTGCCACCGTCCGGCACGCGGATCGCATCGCGGTGATGGAGCACGGGCGCATCGTCGCGATCGGCACGCATGACGCGCTCGTCCGCGACAACCCGCTCTACGCGCGGCTCGCCGCCCTCCAATTCAATGCGGCACCAGCGGCAGCGGCGGAGCTCACTGCAACCGAACTAAAATGATCGTTCGCCGGTCGGATTTGCCTATCTCATGATCATCACGTTTCCCGACAGTCCTTACGAACTGCACCAGCCCTTCGAGCCCGCCGGCGACCAGCCGGAAGCGATCGCGCAAGCTGACCGAAGGTCTGAGTGACGGCCTGTCCTTCCAGACGCTGCTCGGCGTGACGGGATCGGGCAAGACGTACACGATGGCCAACGTCATCGCGCGCACCGGCCGGCCGGCGCTCGTGCTTGCGCCGAACAAGACGCTCGCGGCCCAGCTCTATTCCGAATTCCGCGAGTTCTTTCCGAACAACGCCGTCGAGTATTTCGTCTCCTACTACGACTACTACCAGCCGGAAGCGTACGTCCCGTCGCGCGACCTGTACATCGAGAAGGACAGCTCGATCAACGAGCACATCGAGCAAATGCGGCTGTCGGCGACGAAGGCGATCCTCGAGCGGCCCGATTGCGTGATCGTCGGTACGGTGTCGGCGATCTACGGCATCGGCGATCCGACCGAGTACCACAGCATGATCCTGCACGTGCGCCAGGGCGACAAGCTGTCGCAGCGCGACGCGATCAAGCGGCTCGCCGAAATGCAGTATCAGCGTGCGGAACTGGATTTTCGGCGAGGCACGTTTCGCGTCCGCGGCGACGTGCTCGACATTTTCCCGGCGGAGAACGCCGAGAGCGCCGTGCGGATTTCATTGTTCGACGATGAGGTCGAGTCGCTGCAGTTGTTCGACCCGCTGACCGGTCACCTGCGGCACAAGATGGCGCGCTACACCGTGTTTCCGTCGTCGCACTACGTGACCGGACGCCAGAAGGTGCTCGACGCGATCGAGGCGATCAAGGCGGAGCTCGTCACGCAAAAGGACGACTTCGTCGCGCAGATGAAGCTGGTCGAGGCGCAGCGGATCGAGCAGCGAACGCGCTTCGATCTCGAGATGATGGCCGAGATCGGCTTCTGCAAGGGGATCGAGAATTACTCGCGCCACTTGTCCGGACGCAAGGCCGGGGAACCGCCGCCGACGCTGATCGACTACCTGCCGCCGAAGGCGCTGATGTTCGTCGACGAATCCCACGTAACGATCCCGCAGGTCGGCGGGATGTATCGCGGTGACCGGGCGCGCAAGGAGAACCTCGTCAATTACGGCTTCCGGCTGCCGTCTGCGCTCGACAACCGGCCGTTGCGGTTCGACGAATTCGAGCGGCTGTTGCCGCAGACGATCTTCGTGTCGGCGACGCCTGCCGATTACGAGCAGCAGCACGCGGGCCAGGTGGTCGAGCAGCTCGTGCGACCCACCGGACTGGTGGATCCGGTGCTCGACGTGCGCCCGGCGGCGACGCAGGTCGACGATCTGCTGTCGGAGATCAATCTTCGGGCGTCCCGCAACGAGCGTGTGCTGGTCACGACGTTGACCAAGCGGATGGCGGAGGACCTGACCGACTATCTGGGCGAGCACGGCGTCCGCGTGCGCTATCTGCACAGCGACATCGACACCGTCGAGCGCGTCGAGATCATCCGCGATCTGCGGCTCGGCGAATTCGACGTGCTGGTCGGCATCAACCTGCTGCGCGAAGGCCTGGACATCCCCGAGGTGTCGCTCGTCGCCATACTCGACGCGGACAAGGAAGGATTTCTCCGTTCCGAGCGCTCGCTGATCCAGACGATCGGGCGCGCCTCGCGCCACATCAACGGCACCGCGATCCTGTATGCCGACCGGACGACCGATTCGATGACGGCGGCGATCGGAGAGACCGAGCGCCGCCGCGCCAAGCAGATCACTTACAACGCGCACATGGGCATCACGCCCAAGGGTGTCGAAAAGCGCATCCGCGACATGATCGACGGCGTCTACGACATCGATGAGGCGCGGAAGGAGCAGAAGGCGGCGCAGGTCAAGGCGAAGTACGCGGCGATGCCCGAAAAGGATCTCGAAAAGGAGCTGCGCCAGATCGAGAAGCAGATGCAGGACGCCGCGAAAAATCTCGAATTCGAGCGCGCGGCCGAGTTGCGCGACCGGTTGTACAAGCTGCGCGAAACGCTGTTCGGTGTCGCGTTGCCGACGGAAACCTGAACGTTACATCCGCGGCTCGCCGCGCGCATTGACCGTGATCGTCGCTCCCGGCGGCGCGCTTAACTGCGCGCGATGATATTGACCGCGAAACGCGTACGTCACGTCCCAGTAGTCGGGCCGCGCGGAACCCTGGGCCGTGGCGCAGTGCTGCACATCCTGCGAGTAGACCGGACCGCCGCGGTTTACGTTGGCGCCCACCGCCGCTCCGCCGACGGCGCCGATCGCCGTAGCGACGTCGTTGCCGCGGCCCCCGCCGAACTGATGGCCGAGCACGCCGCCGAGCACGCCGCCGATGATGGCGCCGGGGACATTGGGACCGCTGTCGCCGGCAACCTGCTGGCGTTCGATCCAGCAGCGCTGCGCCGGCGGTCCGACCACCGCACGGACCGCGACGACGTTTGCCTGGAAGAGCTTCTCGCCATAGTGCGGGTAGTAGGCGTAGGCCGGCGCACCGGGCGGTGGCGCATCGGCGTACTCCGGCGGCCGTCCACGCAGCGGTCGCACCGACGAGATCCGATTGCCCATCCCGAGCGCGCCGAGCGACGGATATTGTCCCGGCCGCAACGCGACGCAGCGTCCGCGATAGTAGGCGTCCTCGCAGACTTCCCATTGGCCGCGCTGGACGACCGCGGATGACGCGCGATCGTTGAAGCCGAACTTGTCGAAGTTGTCGACCGATCCGTTCGCGGCGAACGTGCGTCCGCGCAGCCCTTCCTGGTCGTAGAAGATGACTTGAGCGCCGGCCTGACCGGTGAGCACGATGGCCGCAAGGCCGAGAATCGTCGCTGATAGTGCCTTCATGGTGGATCGCTCCTGAACGAGATTGTAAGCGTCGTTTACCGCGTGGCCGTCTTGAGCCTCGTGTCGCGCATCGCGACGTCTACGTCGAGGTACTTCCACGAAAAGCCGAACGCGGAGGGCCAGTAGCCCTGCACCCACGGGTAGTAAAGGACGTTGCCGACCCCATAAGTGTGCAGCAGCATCGGCATGTAGGCCTGCGAAATATCGGACATCTTTCGCGCCAGCGCGACGCGCGACGGTCCGCTGGGGGTGCGCAGGAACTCCTCGTACGCGGCGTCGTAGTCGGCCTGGTGGAATTGCGATGGATTCGTGTCACGCGGCGATTGACCCCACAACGTCTGCAGGATCTGGTATCCCGACGGCTCGAGCGAGCGATAGCCGAGATTGAACATCGGCAGCTTGCCGGCCCGGCTCAGGTTGACGAGCTCCGCAAACGTTTGCTGCTGCACCTGCATGCGAATGCCGATCGCGTCCATGTTCTTCTTCCACAGCGTATCCATTTCGCGATACCAGGATTCCGGCAGCGTGCCGCGCACGACCGTCAGCGGCTTCCCGTCGGGCGTCTCGCGATAACCGTCGCCGTCGCGGTCCTTGAAGCCGAAACGATCGAGCAGCGCGCGGGCGCCGGCCGGGTTGTAGATCGACTTGGGCGGCAGGCCCGGATCGTACCCGCTGACGCCCGGGGGCAGGAGCTGATTCGCCGGAAGCGCATTGCCGGCGAACAGCACGCGGATCATCTCGTCGACGTCGAAGCCCATGCCGATCGCCCGCCGCAGCGCAATCTGCTGCGTCGTGTAGCCGCCGACCACCGGATCATCGAGATTGAAGTAGGTGAACGTCACGCTCGGCGCACCGAAGCGCAGATGGCGGATGCCACGGCGCTCGAGGTCCGGCCGCAGCTTGCCGTTTTCCATCACGCGCTTCATGTCGTCGCCACCCAGCGCGATGTAGTCGAGGTCGCCCTGCGTGAACGCCAGGATTTCGGGTTGCGATTCCTCGATGATGCTGATTTCGATGCGACCGATCTGCGGCAACGTCTTGCCGCGCATCGTGCGCACGAGGTCCTGCTGAGGCGCATCGGCATTTTCCGGAAATCGCACCGTGCGGTAATTCGGATTGGCTTCCAGCACGATGCGCGACGCACGCCGCCATTCCTTGAGCCGGTAAGGTCCCGTGCCGACCGGCCGGTTCATCACGTCGGCGCCCGCGGCCTCGACGGCTTCGCGCGCCACGGCCATCATCTGCAGTCCTGCGAGGCGCTCGAGCAGCGTGTAATCCGGATGGGCGAGGCGGACGACAAGCGTATAGCGGTCCGTCGCGCGCAGCCCCTCGATAGGCGCGTCGTAGTCGAACTTGCCGCCGGGCTTGCGCGCGCCATCGACTACGGCCCGCGCACCGACGATCAGGTCGGTCAGCGCCGGATCGCCGCCGCTGCGCAGGTTCGGATCGAGCGACCGCTTGATCGAGTAGGCGTAATCGGCCGCGACGAGCTCGCGCGGCTTGCCCTTCCACACCGGGTCGTCCGCAAACAGGATGCCCTTCTTCAGGTGCATCGTCCACGTTTTGCCGTCGTCGGTGATGACGGGCAACGACTCCGCAGTGTTCGGAACGACTTTCGATCCGGTGGACAGGTATTCGAATTGGTAGAGCGCTTCGAAGATCGCCGACGTAACGCGCGTGGAATAGAGATCGGTGCCTTGCTGAGGATCGAGGCTGGTGATGTCGTTCGACGAGATGCGCAGGATCTTGTGGGGATCCGCAGCGCTGGCCGCAGCGCAGGAGCACGCGAGCGCCGTTGCCGCGAGCAGGGCGGTGACGCGGTTCATACGAAACAGGCCATCCCACATGGCGATTGCTCCTCCAATGCGCCGCGCAGTCCGTTGCAAGCTGGTTTGACGCAACCCTTATACTTGACCGTCGGCGCTGCGCTCGATGCGCGCTTTCGCAGAGACCGGGAAAATCGTCCCGCGTGGCGCGGCAATTCGAATGATCGCACGAGTCGTCGAGGACCGTGCGCCACGACCGCAAGGAGGGAACATGGAGCTCAAGGACAAGGTCGCGATCGTGACCGGCGCCGCCAGCGGCATCGGCTTCGCGATTGCAAGGCGATTCGCGCGCGCCGGCGCGCGCGTGGTCGTCGCCGATCTCGATGCGAATGCGGCCAACGCCGCCGCGCGCGAACTGGACGGAAATGCCGGACGCGTGACGGGCGTCGCGATGGACGTGACGGACGAGGGCGCCGTCAATGCCGGCGTGGCAACCGTGGTCGCGAAGCTTGGCGGCGTCGACGTGCTGGTCAGCAATGCCGGGATCCAGATCGTGCATCCGCTGGAGGAGTTCAGCTATGCCGAGTGGAAAAAAATGCTCGCCATCCACCTGGACGGCGCGTTCCTGACCACTCGCGCCTGCCTGCCGCACATGTACAAAGCGGGGCGTGGCAGCCTGATCTATATGGGCTCCGTGCACTCCAAGGAGGCGTCGGTTCTCAAGGCGCCCTATGTCACGGCCAAGCACGGGCTGATTGGATTGGCGAAGACGATGGCCAAGGAAGGTGCTGCGCACGGTGTACGCGCCAATGTCATCTGCCCCGGTTTCGTGCGCACGCCGCTCGTCGAGAAGCAGATTCCCGAGCAGGCGCACAGGCTCGGAATCTCCGAAGACGACGTCGTCAAGAAGGTGATGCTGAAGGATACGGTCGACGGCCAGTTCACGACGGTCGACGACGTCGCGGAAGTGGCGTTGCTTTTCGCCGCGTTTCCGACGAACGCCCTCACGGGACAATCGCTGGTCGTAAGCCACGGGTGGTTCATGCAGTGAAACGGGCAGCCAAGCCCGGGCCGGCGACGGCGCCACCGGTGTCCGTGCTGTTCGTCTGCATGGGCAACATCTGCCGCTCACCAACCGCCGAAGGGGTATTTCGCGCGCATGCAGCGCAGGCCGGACTCGACGATCGCTTGCTGATCCAGTCGGCCGGCATCGGCGACTGGCATGTCGGGCAGCCGCCCGACGCGCGCGCGATCACGCACGCACGGCGACGCGGCTACGATCTCGCGTCCCTGCGGGCACGCCAGGTGCAGCGCGCGGACTTCGCGCGCTTCGAATGGATTCTCGCGATGGATTTGCGCAACCTGCGCGATCTCAAGGCGCTGCGGCCGGCGGACTATGCAGGATATCTCGGATTGTTCCTCGACTTTGCAGCGGGACCCGGCCCGCGGGAAATTCCCGATCCGTACTTCGGTGGCTCGGAAGGCTTCGAAACGGTGCTGGAGTTGACCGAGCGCGCGAGCGAGGCGTTGCTTGCCGAGTTGTGCGCGCGGCATCACTTGCGATGAGGCGCCGGCCGTAGCGCGGTTCCAGGCGCAAAGGTGCGACAATCGAATCGATGTCAGACCGACCGACCCTGCTGCTCATCGCCGATATCGCGGGTTACACGCGGTTCATGAAGTTTCATTACGCGAGCCTCGTGCACGCGCAGCACGTCATCGGACAATTGCTCGAGGCCGTCATCGACGCCGCGGGCCCATCGCTGCGGCTTGCGAAGCTGGAAGGTGATGCGGCGTTCTTCTATCTGCGCGCGTCCGCCGATGGCGCATTCGATCCGGCGCTCGTCGCCGGACAGGCAGCGGCCATTTATCGCGCGTTCCACGCGCGGGCGAACGATCTGCGGGTGAACACGCTCTGTCCTTGTGACGGCTGCCAGCAGACCGGCAATCTCAAGATCAAGCTGGTCGGGCATCTCGGCCAGGTCGCCGTGCAGAAGGTCAAGCAGTTGACCGAACTCGCCGGCGTCGACGTCATTGTCGTGCATCGCATGCTGAAGAACTCCGTGCCGGTGCCGGAGTATCTGCTGGTGACGAAGCCGGTCCACTCGATGCTCGACGCGGCGCTGCGTGAGCGCGCCACGGCGCTTTCGCTCGATCTCGACGATCTCGGACCGACGGAGGCCTACTACCTCGATCTCGCGGAATGCACGGACGCCATGCCCCAGGTTCGCAAGCTACCGCTGCCCGCGCGATTGTCGCGGCACCTGAAGCTCGCGTTCGGTACCGTGCTCTACGCAATGCGGCGCAGGCAGGCTTGCATCGGATTTCGCAACGTGCCCGACGCCCGGTGAGATAAAAAGGACAGACACGGTGGTCTGTCCTTCGGAACGGTCGACGCGAAAAGCGCGTTACATCCCGTCGTGCTTCCGCGTTTCGACGATCTGCAAAGACTCTTCGGCAACAGGCGCGCGCGGTGGCCGCACGCGGCGCGGCCGCGACGTCGATGCCTCCGGATCGTCGGCCGGCATCGGCGTTGAAGAGCGTGTCTCGACCATCACCAGATCCGAGTTTGGCGCAAGCCCGAGCGGGGTCGCCGGAACGGATTCGTGCGTCGGTATCGCAGTGGGGACGACCGCGGCGTGCGCGTGCGGCTCCGCGAAGTCGTTCGCAGGCGCTGGCGACGAGCGAACCGGCAGCACATGCTCGAAATCCGGGCGCTGCGAGACGACGAGCGGCGCTTGCGGCACATCGAGATCCTTCGCTGCCTGCATTTCATCCCGTGTCGGTGCATCAAGCGACGACTGCGTGACCGCGGTATCCGCCCGCTGTGCCAATGCCCGCGATTCCGCAGCGACATGCGATGCGGACGCTGCGCGCGGTTCTTCACTGACGACGGATGAAATCCAGGCCTCCGCCGGCGCACCATCGGTCACAACCGGCGCGACCAGGACCTCGATTGGCGACGACTCGATCGCTGCCTGCTGCATTTTGGCCACAGCGATCGGCGGCTTGACCGCGGGCTCGTGCGCAGCGGCGCCTGCGCGCGGCTCGCCCGTGGAGGATTCGCTGTCCGCGACCGGCCGAGGCGCGCGATCACCGCGGTCCGTACCACGCCCGCGGCGCCCTCGGCGGCGGCGACCGCCGCCTTCGTGATGCTCGTCGCCGCCGTTCGCGGCGGCAGGACGTGGCGCTTCCGTTGCGTGCGAAGCGCCGCCGGCCACGGCAGTCGGCAACGCGGCAGCCACGTCCTCCTTGGGTTCAGCGCGGCTTTCGCGTGGCGGCCGATTCTGCGCCTGCGGAGCCTTGCCCTCGCGCGGCTCCTTGCGGCCGTCACGACGCTCGGAATCCTTGCGACCGGACGGCGCACGCGGACGCTGCGCTTCGATCGCGCTCGGAGCGCCGTTGCGGCGCGCCTCATCGACGCCGCGTCCCTCGCGGTGCTCGCGATCCGGGCGGCGCTCGTCGCGGCGGGACTGTCCGTCGCGACGCCCATCCGCGCGCGGCGGGCGGCCATCGCGCGTCGCATCGCGGTTGCGAGGAGGTCGCTGATCACGCGCGCGTTCCGCCCCGATCGCTGCGGCTTTCGACGGTGCGTCCGCACCCGGTGTCGGGGGTGTCCGGAACCAATCCAGCATCCGCGACAGCCACGTCTGTCCATGGCCGGCGGGGACGATTCCCGGCACCATTGGTGCGCTCGGTGCGCTCGGTGCGCGCGGTGCCACTATCGGCGCCGGCTGCGACGGCGTGATGCCCTTGACGACCGCTTCCTGCCGCGGCTCCTTCGCCTCTTCCTTGCGCGCCTTGATCGGATCGGGCTCCTCCGGCTGCTCGACCATCTCGAACGACGGCGGCAGCGGCTCGCTCTGGTTCAGGTCGTCGTGGCGCAGGCGCTGGATCGCTGTAGTTGGGCGTCTCGAGATGCCGATTCGGCACCAGCAGGACGTTGACCTTGAAGCGCGTCTCGATCGACAGCACTTCGGTGCGCTTTTCGTTCAGCAGGAACGTCGCGACGTCGACCGGCACCTGCGCGACGACCTGCGCGGTGTTCTCCTTCATCGCCTCTTCCTGCAGGATGCGCAGGATGTGCAGCGCGGTCGATTCGGTGCCGCGGATGTGGCCGATGCCGTGGCAGCGCGGGCAGGGGATGTACGCCGATTCGGCGAGCGCGGGGCGCAGCCGCTGGCGCGAGAGCTCCATCAGCCCGAAGCGCGAGATCTTGCCGAGCTGCACGCGCGCGCGGTCGTACCGCAGCGCATCCCTGCAGCCGATTCTCGACTTCGCGCTGGTTCTTGGCGCTCTCCATGTCGATGAAGTCGATGACGATGAGCCCGCCCAGGTCGCGCAGCCGCAGCTGGCGCGCGATCTCGTCGGCGGCCTCGAGGTTGGTGTTGAACGCGGTCGTCTCGATGTCGCCGCCCTTGGTTGCGCGCGCCGAGTTGACGTCGACCGAGACGAGCGCCTCGGTGTGGTCGATGACGATCGCGCCGCCGGAGGGCAGCGGCACCTGCCGCGCATACGCGGTCTCGATCTGGTGCTCGATCTGGAAGCGCGAGAACAGCGGGACGTCGTCCTTGTAGAGCTTCACGCGGTACACGTTCGCCGGCATCACGTGGCCCATGAACTGCTGCGCCTGCTCGTAGATCGCCTCGGTGTCGATCAGGAGCTCGCCGATGTCGGGATGGAAGTAGTCGCGGATCGCGCGAATGACGAGGCTCGATTCCTGGTAGATCAGGTACGCGCCCGACTGCATCTTCGCCGCGTCCTCGATCGCGCGCCACAGCTGCATCAGGTAGTTCAAGTCCCACTGCAGCTCTTCGGCGCTGCGGCCGATGCCGGCGGTGCGCGCGATGACGCTCATGCCGCTCGGAACGTCGAGCGCCGATGACCGCGTCGCGCAGCTCGTTGCGCTCCTCGCCTTCGACGCGGCGCGAGACGCCGCCGCCGCGCGGATTGTTCGGCATCAGCACGAGGTAGCGGCCGGCGAGCGAGATGTAGGTCGTCAGCGCCGCGCCCTTGTTGCCGCGCTCGTCCTTGTCGACCTGGACGATCAGCTCCATGCCCTTCGCGGAGCTGGTCCTGGATGCGGCCGCGTCCGTCGCCGTCGTCCGTCATCGCGCCGTCGCCATCGGCGGCGCGGCGCCCGGCCTTCAGGATACTGGCGCGAGATTTCCTTGAACGGCAGGAAGCCGTGGCGCTCGGTGCCGTAGTCGACGAAGCAGGCCTCGAGGCTGGGCTCGACGCGGGTGATGACGGCCTTGTAGATGTTGCTCTTGCGTTGTTCCTTGCGCGCGGATTCGATGTCGAGGTCGACGAGCTTCTGGCCGTCGACGATCGCCACCCGGAGTTCCTCCGCCTGGGTGGCATTGAACAGCATGCGCTTCATGGGTTCTTCCCGGCGCGGAACCGCGCCGGGCATGCGACGGGGCGAAGCGGCGCGCGCGCGATGCGCGGCGCGGGTGACGCTATCGGGCGGCGGACGCGGGCGAAGACAACCGTCCCCGCAGGCGGCTGCGGGCGAACGAGAGAGTGAGCGAGGCGTGGCGTTCGCATGGATTTCGGCAGCTCGACGGCGCCGAGGCCGTGCATTCTCGTCGTGGCGGTCTTCTTGCTTCGCGTTCAAGCGTGAGCATCCGCTCGGCTCGGCGCCGCGCGTAGCTGGGCGGGGAGCAGCCGGGTGCAGAAATCGTTCGCTAAGTGCGCCGCGCAATGCGCCGCTTCGAACCGGCCGCAAGCCGGGTGCGGAGACTGCGCTCTTCCTTTACCATCGCTACTTTCTACGGGGCGCAACGCCCGCGCGGTGAGCGGATTTAACCGGCGGCCGGTTTACGCAACATGCCACGGCCGACTTTGCCGCGCAAGGGCGCGACGCCCGGGCGGAATGGCGCTGTCGTCTGATGACCGCTCGCCGCCCCATGCGACGACGCTTGGTTCGCGCGGTTGCAGCCACAATTATAAGCAAATGAATGATTTAAGCAAGGATGCTGTCAATCGTGGCTCACCGTCGGCGAGGACGGCGGACGGGCCAGCGGATCGACAATTTTCTGCTGCGAATCGCTGAAGGGCGTCCCGAAGAGCCACGTCTACCGCATCCTGCGCAGCGGCGAGGTCCGGCGTCAACAGAGGGCGGGTCGGCCCCGACGCCCGCCTTGCCGCTGGGCGACGTCCTGCGCATTCCGCCGATCCGGACGGCGGCGCCGGCGGCGCGGCCCGGCCGGCAGCCCGGCCGAGCGACCGTTCAAGCCGGCCGATCCTGTTCGAGGACGACGCGCTGATCGCACTCGACAAGCCGGCCGGGCTCGCCGTCCACGGCGGCAGCGGCATCGCGCTTCGGCGTGATCGAACGGCTGCGCGCGTCGCGGCCCGGACGCGCCGATTCCTCGAACTCGTGCATCGGCTCGACCGCGACACGTCGGGCGTGCTGCTGGTCGCGAAGAAGCGCGCGGCGCTGACGGCGCTGCACGCGCAGCTGCGCGACGGCGACGTCGACAAGCGCTATCTCGTGCTGGTGCGCGGCAAGTGGCGCGACGCGATGCGCCGCGTCGAACTGGCGCTGCACAACGTTCGTCGACCGGCGACGGCGAGCGCCGCGTGCGGGTCGAGCGTGACGGGTCGCGTCGCGCGGCACGATCTTCCGGCGCGATGAAGAGCTGGCCCGAGCCGCGATCCGCCGCTCGCGCTGCTCGAAGCCGAGCTCGAAGACCGGGCGCACGCACCAGATCCGCGTGCATCTCACGCATCTCGGCTTTCCGCTGGCCGGCGACGACAAGTACGGCGATTTCGCGTGGAACCGGCTGCTCGCGAAGCAGGGGCTGAAGCGGATGTTCCTGCACGCGCGCGACGATCGCGCTTCGCGCATCCGGTGAGCGGCGACCCGGTGGCACTGACGTCGCCGCTGCCCGAGGAGCTCGAGCGTTTCGTCGCGGGACTGGCTCCCGACCCGACCCGCGCCGGCCCGCATTGGCTGCGGTCGAGCTGCGATCTATTCGGGCGAGCCTGCAGCCGGTGTCCGCCCGCGCGTCCCATCGTCACCGGATTGGTGCGGATCAACCCGCGCGCGATGCCCATGGCGATCGCTTCCTTGCGATTGCAGAACGCCGAGCTTGTCACGATGTTGGCGAAATGGAAATTGACGGTGCGTCGACTGATGCCGAGCTTGCCGCGATGTCCACGCTCGTCATGCCGTTGGCCGCGAGCTGGAGGCATTGCTCCTCGCGCGGTGACAGCGGCGCGACGCGACCATCAGCGCCGGCTCGTAGTCGACCAGATGCGCCATGAAGAAGTCGTGGAACGACATCGCGAAGCAGCAGATTTCGCCGAGCTGCCTGGCTACGAGCTCGCGCGCGCTCCTCGTCGACCGGTGTGATGCCGGAATTGACGGCAACGAGGACGCGCGCCGTGATCCGGGTCGCGGAACGAGACACGCGACGCCGCTGCCGACGCCGAACGCGCGCGGCATCGTCCAGGAAGTCACGGCACATCGGATCGCTGCGGAACTCGGCGGCGTCCCACACGAACGGCACGTTGCGGTTGTAGATTCGACTGACTCGCGGATCGACTCGATGTAGCCGCGCTCGTCGTAGCGGATCACCCATTCGCGGGGCAGCGTCGTCCAGACGTACGATGCGCTCGTCGCTGTCGGGTCGGGTTGGGATCGGCCGTTCCGTACATGAAGCTGTCGAAGCCGATTGCTGGACGATCGATTCCATCACCGGCTGCAACGGCTGACGCTTCAACGCCTCCCTCGACAACCGTCGATGTGGTCATTGATGACGTAACCCGAGATCGCGGCCGGCGCGCCCGGGTCGATGACGGAAAGCATCTTGTTCTCCCCTGATTGTCACGCGTGCGACGCGCCGATGATACGCGCGGCGCCGGCTCCGCGCGCCTGCCCGGATGGCCGATCGACCTCCTGGTGCAGCGTCCGCAGCGCCGGGCCGCTGGACAACTGTCAAAAGTGACGGTTCGCCCCGCGCATTTCCATGCTGACAGACGCGATCGGCAGACTCGGGTCGGCTCGCGGCACGCGCCAAATCCCGCGTACGGCGCTAGCTGCCGTTCGCGGTCAATCCCTCGACGTCGTCGCCCGGGCCGATCCCCTTGGCGGCAAACCAGCCCTGGCGCATCTCGATCGCGTACTGCGCCAGACCTTTCGACATGTGCGTCGACTCGTCCTGCGGCGCGCATGTCCTCGACATTGACGATGCGGCCACGCGCGTCGATGAACGCGATCGAAAGCGGGACATACGTGTTCTTCATCCAGAATGCCAGCGGCTGCGGCGCTCTCGAATACGAACAGCATGCCGTGATCGGTTTGCAGGCTGAAGCGATTCATGAGGCCCGTCGAGCGCGTTTGCGGCGTCGATGCGATTTCGACGACCAGCTGCTGGCCGTGAATCGTCAGCGTTCGCTTCGGAAGATCGGCGGACAGCGAGGAGAGCGGCAGGCCGACCAGCAGCGCGAATACCATCCAGGTGATCGTACGCATCACGCAATGGTACGCCGTGGCGGGTGCCGCGCGCGGCGCTGATAAGCGAGCCACAGCGCGTGGCTCGCAGTGGTGAAGGCGAGCATCCCGAGCGCCAGCCCGACCAGCGATTGCGCGAGCAGCGGCGCAATCGTCCCCGCGACGAATCCGGAAAACGCGAACTGCACGAAGCCCTGCAGCGACGACGCCAACCCGCGCATCGTCGGAAAGAGGTCGAGCAGAATGAGCGTAAGGCTCGGCATCACGAGGCTGCTGCCGAGCGTGAATACCGTTATCGGCAATACGTGCCACGGAACACCGGGAGCGACGACGGACGCGACCAGCACTTCGAGTCCCGCCCCCGCAAACATGCAGCCATAGGCAATCCGGATCGTTCGCCCGGCCGACAGGCGTCCTGCGACGCGTCCCGAAATCGTCGCGCCGGCCATGACGCCGGTGATCATCGGAACGAACAGCCACGCGAAGCCCCAGGTCGTGACGCCCAGAGCGCGTCAGAAATGCAGGCGCGCTCGCGATGTAGATGAAGAATGCCGCGAAGTTGAGTGTCGGGATTGCGGCCAGCAGCAGGAAATCCACGCGCAGCAATACCGCGCGATAGTTGTCCCACATCACGCGCGGATGCAGGGGCTGGCGATGTCCCGGTCCGAGCGTTTCTGGCAGGCTACGCGCACCCCACGCGAGCACACCGAGCGCGAACGTCAGCATCAGCCAGAAGATCGCGCGCCAGCCGAGCAGGTTGAGCAGCACGCCGCCGATCACCGGCGCGAATGCCGGCGCGATGCCGAACACCAGCGTGATCTGCGACATCAGGCGCTGCGCCTCCGGTCCCTGAAATCGATCGCGGATGATCGCACGCCCGACGACGAGACCGGCGCCTGCCGAAAGACCCTGCAGCGTGCGGAACAGCCACAGCGACTCGATGTTGCCCGCGATCGCGCAACCGAGCGAGGCGAGGACGAAGATCGCGAGGCCGCCCAGCACGACCGGCCGGCGCCCGAACGCATCCGACAGCGCGCCGTGCCACAGCATCATGAAGGCGTAGGCGAACAGATAGAGTGAAAGCGTCTGCTGGATCGCGATCACCGACGCGTCGAATTCGGCACCGATCGCGTGAAACGCCGGCAGGTACATGTCGATCGCGAACGGGCCCAGCATCGACAGCGACGCGAGTAGCGCCGCGAAGGCCCATGACCGCGCGTGCGCGGCAGGAGGCGAGTCCGCTGGGGGCGCGGCAGGCGCGGGCACGCCGGTCACATGTCGTCGTCGGGCGCATTTCCCGCGAGCGCCGCGTCGACGATCGCGCGCGTGTATTGCGGCGCGAACAGCGAGATGAATTCGTAGACGAATCCGCGCAGGAAGACGCCCCGGCGCAGCGCGAGACGGGTCATCGACGCCGCGAACAGGTGGCTCGCGTCCAGCATTTCGAAACCCTGATCCTTGCGCGCGTCGTAGGCCATCTGTGCGACGATTCCCACGCCCATGCCCAGCTCGACGTACGTCTTGATCACGTCGGCGTCGAGCGCGGTCAGGACGACATTCGGCTCCAGTCCCTTGGCGGCGAAAGCGGCATTGATCGCGGAGCGGCCGGTAAAGCTGAAGTCGTAGGTGACGATCGGGTATCGTGAAAGCGCCTCGAGCGTCAGCGGATGCACACTGGCGAGCGGATGTCCCTTCGGGACGAGGACGCAGCGGTTCCAGCGGTAGCAAGGCAGCGTGATCAGGTCCGGATAGTCGCCGACCGCCTCGGTCGCGATGCCGACCTCGACTTCGCCCGCCGACGTCTGTTCGGCGACCTGGATTGGATTGCCCTGATGCAGAACCAGCCGCACCTTCGGAAAGCGCGTGGAGAATTGCGAAAGCACCTGAGGCAACACGTAACGGGCCTGCGTGTGCGTCGTCGCGATACCGAGCACGCCGGCGTCCTCGCTGCGGAATTCGTCGGCGACGCGCTTGAGGTTGGCGATCTCGTGCAGCGCGCGGCGCGCCGTCGCGACCACGACGCTGCCGGCCGGCGTCAAGGCGGCGAGCCGCTTGCCCTGGCGCACGAATACCAGCAATCCGAGCTCGTCTTCGAGCTGCCGGATCTGCTTGCTGATGCCGGGCTGCGACGTGTAGAGCGCGGCCGCCGCGTCCGAGACATTGAGCCCGTTGTCGACGACGGCGCAGAGATATTTGAGTTGCTGCAGGTTCACCGCTTATAACCATTAGATAGCGACTGGCCGGAATTATATGACGTCCGAAACATGGCGCAACTACTGAAGCTCCATCCGACGCACCCGCAGCCTCGTCTGATCCGCCTCGCCGCATCCGTGCTGCGTGACGGAGGCGTCATCGCGTATCCGACCGACTCCAGCTACGCGCTGGGGTGCAGGATCGGCGATGCCGAAGCCGCGCAGCGGATCCGCATCGTTCGCGGCGTCGACGCGCGCCACCACCTGACGCTGGTGTGCAGCGATCTGGCGCAGGTCGGCCGCTTTGCGCGGATGGACAACTGGCAGTTCAGGATCGTCCGCCAAGGCACGCCCGGCAGCTTCACGTTTCTGATGAAGGCGACGCGCGAGGTCCCCCGTCGCGTGCAGCACCCCAAGCGGAACACGATCGGGATCCGCATTCCCGATCATCCGACCGTGCACGCGCTGCTCGAGGAGCTGGAGGAGCCGATCCTGTCGTCGACGCTGATCCTGGCCGGGGATGCGGAACCGCTGAACGACGCCGCGCAGATCGAGGCGCGCCTCGGCGGACGCATCGAGGCGATCATCGATGCGGGGCCTTGTCCCGGATCGCCGACGACGGTCGTCGACCTGGCGGTGGCACCCCCCACGATCGTCCGGCGTCGGCCTCGGCGACCTCGCCCGGCTGGGGCTCGGCGGCGATCGGGCCGGTGAAACGGTGACTTGAGGTAAACTAGCGGTCAAAATGGATTTTTCGCTGCAGACCATTGCGCTGTGGGTGGTGCCGGTGGTCTTTGCGATCACATTGCACGAAGCCGCCCACGGGTACGTCGCCCGGATGTTCGGCGACCGCACGGCGGAAATGCAGGGCCGGATCACGCTGAACCCGCTGAAGCACATCGACCCGGTCGGGACGATCCTGGTGCCGGGCGCGCTGATCCTGGCCGCGAAACTCGGAGGTCCGCAGTTCGTGTTCGGCTGGGCGAAGCCCGTGCCGGTGAATTTCGGCAATTTGCGTGATCCCAAGCGGGACATGCTCTGGGTTGCCGGCGCGGGTCCCGGGGCGAATTTCGTCATGGCGCTGCTGTGGGCGTTGCTGTTCAAGGCGTCCACCGCGGGAGGCGTGTTCGGGAGCGCGCATCTGCTGCTGATGGCGAAAATTGGTGTATCGGTCAACCTGGTATTGATGGCACTCAACCTGCTGCCGGTTCCGCCGCTCGACGGCGGCCGCATCGCGGTCAGCCTGCTCCCGATCCGTGCCGCGCACGCGTGGGCAAAGCTCGAGCCGTATGGGCTTTTCATCATCGTCGGATTGCTCGCGTTCGGCGTGCTCGACGACGTGATGGAGCCGCTGCTGCGCCTCGGTGAGTGGCTGCTGCAGGGATTGCTCGGATCTTGAGCGGAAGCGCGTAAGAGCCATCGCTCTCATGTTCCCGGATCGGGTGTTGTCGGGCATGCGGCCCACGGGGCGCATGCACATCGGCCACTATCACGGCGCGCTCAAGAACTGGATCCGGCTGCAGGAGGAATATGAGTGCCTGTTCTTCGCCGCCGATTGGCATGCGTTGACCACGCACTACGATTCGAGCGAGACGATCGCCGAAAGCGTATGGGACATGTTCGTCGATTGGCTCGCGGCCGGCGTCGACCCGACGCGCGCGACGCTCTTCATACAGTCGCGCGTTCCCGAACACGCGGAGCTCGCGTTGCTCCTCGGCATGATCGCGCCGGTCGGCTGGCTGGAACGCGTGCCGACGTACAAGGATCAGCAGCAAAAGCTTACCGACCATGACCTCTCGAACTTCGGCTTCCTCGGCTATCCGGTGATGATGAGCGCGGACATCCTCGTCTATCGCGCGAACAAGGTGCCGGTCGGCGAAGACCAGGTGTCGCACATCGAGGTCACGCGCGAGCTGGCGCGGCGCTTCAACCACATCTACGGCCGCGAGCCGGGATTCGAGGAGAAGGCGCGCGCAGCCGTCAGGAAGCTCGGGAGCAAGAAGGCAAAACGCTACGAAGCCCTGCGCACCGCGTTCCAGGAGCAGGGCGATACGCAGGCGCTGGACGCGGCGCGCGCGCTTCTCGAAAGCACGCAGAACCTCGCGCTGGGCGACCGCGAGCGGCTGTTCGGGTATCTCGAGGGTTCACGGCGGATGATCCTTCCCGAGCCGCAGCCCCTGCTGACGGAGACCCCGCGCGTGCCGGGACTCGACGGACAGAAAATGTCGAAGTCCTACGGCAACGCGATTCTGCTGCGCGAAGAGCCCGCGTCGGTTACGCAGAAGATCCGCACGATGCAGACCGATCCCGCGCGCGTGCGGCGCACCGATCCCGGCAATCCCGAGAAATGCCCGGTATGGCCGCTGCATCAGGTCTATTCGAACCAGGAAACGCGCGATTGGGTGGTGCAGGGCTGCACGACCGCCGGCATCGGCTGCCTCGAATGCAAGCAGCCGATCATCGACGCGATCATTCGCGAGCAGCAGCCGATCCGCGAGCGTGCGCAGCGCTACCTCGACGATCCGTCGCTGGTGCGCAACATCGTCGCGGACGGGTGCGAGCGCGCGCGCAAGCTGGCCGAGGAAACGATGCGCGACGTGCGCGAAGTCATGGGATTGCGTTATGACTAGCGGCGAAGCGGCGCTCGATCTCGCGCACCCGTCGAGCGCGCCGAGACCGCTTGCGCGCGTCTACGGCGAACCGATCAACGAGCTGCCCCACGACCTCTACATTCCGCCGGAAGCGCTCGAAGTATTCCTCGAGACGTTCGAAGGTCCGCTCGACCTGCTGCTCTACCTGATCCGGCGCCAGAACATCAACGTGCTCGACATCCCGATGGCGGAGCTGACGCGGCAATATCTCGGCTATGTCGAAATGATGCGGCGGACGCAACTGGAGCTCGCCGCCGAATATCTGCTGATGGCCGCGGTGCTGATCGAAATCAAGTCGCGGCTGCTGTTGCCGCGCCCGCCGGCGGCACCCGGCGCGGAGCCCGGCGATCCGCGCGCGGAACTGGTGCGCCGCCTGCTCGAATACGAGACCATGAAGCAGGCGTCGCGCGACCTCGACGCGCTGCCGCTGGCCGAGCGCGATTTCTCGACGGTGCGCGTGTGGTTCGACCGCACCGCGGGCGAGCGCCTGCCCGACGTCGCGCCGGACGACTTGCGTGCCGCATGGGCGTGGCTGATTGCGCGGGCGCATGCCAACCGCCATCATCTGGTGACGCGCGAGCAGCTTTCGGTGCGCTCGGAAATGAGCCGGCTGCTGAAGATGCTGCATCCCGTGCGCTTTGTCGAGTTTACGGCGCTGTTCGCCGCGCATGCCGACGTGGCGCATCTGATCGTCACGTTTCTGGCGCTGCTCGAGCTGATGCGCGAGCAGCTGGTCAGCATCGCGCAGGCCGAACCGTATGCGCCGATCTATGCGCAGCTTCGCAGCGAGGCGCCGTTCGCGCTCGCGGCCGACGCCGAATAGAAATCGACCATGTCGGAACTCACGGAAATCAAGAGCATTCTCGAGGCAGCGCTGCTCGTGGCCGGCGAACCGGTGCCGGCCGCGCAGCTCGCGAAATTGTTCGATCCCGCGCTCCCCGCCGAAACCGTGCGGACCCTGCTGGACGAGCTCGCCCGGGACTGGGCGTCGCGTCAGGTCGAGCTGGTTCAGGTGGCGTCCGGCTGGCGGTTTCAGGGCCGGCGCGACGTGCAGCAGTACCTTGACCGGCTGGCGCCCGAAAAGCCGCCGCGCTATTCGCGCGCGGTCATGGAAACACTGGCCATCATTGCCTATCAGCAACCCGTTACCCGCGGCGACATCGAAGCGATCCGCGGCGTCGCCGTCTCGACGAACGTCATCAAGACGCTCGAAGACCGGCAATGGGTCGAAATCGTCGGCCATCGCGAAACGCCCGGACGTCCGGCGCTCTACGCGACGACCAAGGCCTTTCTCGACGATCTCGGCCTCCCCTCGGTCGCGGAGTTGCCGCCGCTTGCCGAGCTCGATTCCTCCCACCTCCTGGAGATGCCAGATGCCCCCACCAAGGCCGCCGAGGCGCAACACGCACTCGCGAGCCCGATCCTCGGGTCCGATCCAACAGCCGAACCTGGCGCTGCAGAGGATCGCGGAAAGCCTGCCGCCTCCGAAACACAAACGTTCCACTGACGAGATCTTCAGTGAGCCGCAGCGCCTGCACAAGGTGCTGGCGTGCTGCGGCTTCGGCTCGCGCCGCGCGATGGAGGAGATGATCCTCGCGGGACGCATCACGGTGAACCGGATGCCGGCCGACGTCGGCCAGAAGGTGAGCCCCGGCGACGAAGTGCGCATCAACGGCGAGCTCGTCAAGGTGCGCTTCGCGGAGCCGCGCGCACGCGTGCTGATGTATCACAAGCCGGCGGGCGAGCTCGTCACGCGCGACGATCCCGAAGGCCGGCCGACGGTATTCGAGAAGCTGCCGTCGATCGGCAACGGCAAATGGATCAACGTCGGGCGACTCGACTACAACACCGAAGGTCTGCTGCTGTTCACGAATTCCGGCGAACTCGCCAACCGGCTGATGCATCCGCGCTACGAAGTGGAGCGCGAGTATGCGGTACGCATCATGGGCCGCCTGACCGACGAGCAGATGCAGGCGCTGACGACGGGCGTCGAGCTCGATGACGGTCCGGCGCGCTGCGAGAAGGTCGCCGACGGCGGCGGCGACGAAGACGGGTCGAACCACTGGTATCACGTCGTGCTGAAGGAAGGACGCAATCGCGAAGTGCGCCGCCTGTTCGAAGCGCTGGGATTGATGGTGAGCCGCCTGATTCGCACGCGTTACGGAACGCTCGCGATGCCCACGCACTTGAAGCGCGGCAACCTCTCGGAACTTGAAGCAACCGATGTCGCGTCGATCGTCGCGTCGGCCGGGCTGGCTTCGACGCCCGCTCGCGCGCCGCAGCGCGAGGACCGCAATGGGCGCGGCGGTCGGCAGGAATCGCGCAATGGCGGTCATCCGGCCGGCCCGCGTCCGCCTCACAAGCCGGGTCAGCGTCCCCATGGGTCCGGCGCCCCGCGATCACATGGGCAGGGCGCACCGCGTCCGCATGGGCAAGGCGCACCGCGTCCACATGGCCAAGGCGCACCGCGCCCTGCCGGCGACGGGCAGCCGCGATCGTCGCAGGGTCCGGCGGGCACGCGCCACCACGGAGAAGCGGCGGGCAAGCCGCGCCCGCAATCGCCGCACGCTCCGGACGGAGTCCGTCCGCCCGCCAAGCGCGGTGCAGGAAGGCCGCACGGGCAAGGAGGCGCCCGTGCGGCGCAGGGCGACTCACAGCGACCGCCCGCGAATCCGCGCGGCAACGAACCCAGGGCACCGCGCGCGCCGCGCGAGCGGCACAATTTCGACGAAGTGCAGCCGCAAAGCAACGCGAACGCGGCGCCGTTCGGGCGGACGACGTTGACGGCACCGAGCGGCGCACCGCGCGGCTACGGCAACGACGCCAATCCGCGTCATCGCAGCGGCCCGCGCGCGCCGAAAGGCGGGTACGGAAAGCCCAACGGCGGGTATGGAACTGCCAATCGGGATGCGCGCGGTGATGGCTATGCGGCGGTCGACGACCATTTACGCAGCGCGTCCGACGCGCCCCGCGGACCTGGCCGACCCACCGCGCAGGTGGAAATACGATACAAAGGGGCGCGCCACGACGCCAACGTCAAAGTCGCCCCCAAAGTCGAAGTGAACGGCAATGTCGCCCCGGGCGGCGAGAAACCACCGGGCGGCGACGACGACGTCTGAGCGCGTCAGCGGGTAAACCGCGGCGGGCGCTTCGCGAAGAAAGCGCGGATTCCTTCGACGAAATCATCGGTCGCCGCGCAGTCGGCGAAACTCTCGGCTTCGGCGTGCAGCTGTTGCGACAGCGAGCGACCGGACGATTCGCGCAGCAGCAGCTTGACGTTGCGCAACGCGAGCGCAGGGCCTTCGACGATTGAGCGCGCGATGTCGCCGACGGCCGCGTCGAGCGCGGCGGGCTCGACCACGCGATTGACGAGGCCGATGCGCCACGCTTCGCGGGCGTCGAAGCGTTCGCCGAGCAGGTAGATCTCGAGCGCCTTGCGCATGCCGACGATGCGGGGCAGCGACCACGTGCCGCCACCGTCCGGCGTGAGGCCGATCTGCCGGTAGGCGGACGCAAAATACGCGTCGTCCGCTGCGACGACCAGGTCGCACGCGCAGGCCAGCGACAATCCGAAGCCGGCGACGGCGCCGTGCACCGCCGCGATGACCACCTGCGGCATCCGCTGCAGTTGTTCGATTGCCGCATGCAGGCGCGAGACGATGCGCTCGAACTCCGACCGCCGCGATGCCGGCTCCCCGTCCAGCCGGGTCGCGAACGTGCGCAGGTCCCCGCCGGCCATGAAGTGCTTGCCGGCGCCGCGCAGCACGACGACACGCAGCGTGGAGTCGGCGGCGATCACGGCTGTCTGCGCGACCAGCGCGTCCATCATCGCGAGATCCAGCACGTTGAGCGCGGCGGGGCGATTGAGGGTCAGCGTCGCGACCGCTTCGTCGCGCGTGAGCATGATCGTCGACGCTGCGTCGACGGGTGACGGTTTGGCGCTCATTCGATCGATATTCTCGGTGACCTGCGGGGCCCCCCTAGGGTATCGCAGTCAGCGCTGCGGATCGTCGCGAAAGGGGCTGCCGACTTCCAGTTCGTCGATCGAATGCGCGACGTCGACGCGCTCGCGTGCGCAGTAATCGGCGATGGCGACGGCGAACGCGCGGTCCGCGATCGCATGCAGCGAGTGCGTCGCGACGGGAAGCAATCCGCGGGCGAGCTTGTGAATGCCCTGCGCGCCGCCTTCGAAGCATGCAATGCCGCGCTCGATGCAGAACTCGATCGCCTGGTAATAGCAGGCCTCGAAATGCAGGCCCGGAACGTAGTCGCGCGTTCCCCAGTAGCGCCCCCAAAGTGTATTCGCATCAAACACATCGAGCGCGGCGCAGAGCCGCCGCCCGCCGCGGTAGCCCAGCACGAGCAGCAGGTGGTTGGCGAGCGTCGCGCCGATTTCATCGAAGAAATCGAGCGAAAGATAAGGCGTCGAATGATGTGCGCGGTACGTCCGCTCATAGCATTCGAAGAAAAACGCCCGGTCCGATGCGTCGATTTCCGCACCTGTCTTCCGCACGAACGTGACACCCGCTTCGGCCAGGCGGCGCCGCTCCTGGCGAATCTTCTTGCGCTTGTCATGGTTGAAAGCCGCCAGGTAATCCGCGAAACTCGCATAGCCGCGGTTACGCCAGTGGAATTGCACGCCGTTGCGCGTCACCATGCCGGCGGCGGCGCCTTCGCTGGTCTGCGCCGCGTCGGTGAACAACACGTGCAGCGACGAAAACCCGTGGCGCAGTTCGCCCAGCGCACGCTCGAGCAACGCGCGACGGGTCGTGGCTTCGTCGCCGAGCAGCCGCAATCCCGGCACCGGCGTGAACGGAATCGCCGCGACCAGCTTCGGATAGTAGCGGCGCCCGTGCCGCCGGTATGCGTCGGCCCAGCCCCAGTCGAACACATACTCGCCGTAACTATGCGTCTTCTCGTACAGCGGCATGGCGCCGATCAGCGCCGACTGATCCCACGCGGTGAGGAATCGCGGATTCCAGCCGGTCTCCGTCGCGGCGCATCGTGTTCGATGCAGTGCGGTGAAGTACGCGTGCGACAGGAGCGGCGCATGATGCGCCAGCCGGTCCCAGGCTGCGGCGTCGATTGACGGCAACGCAACGTCGTCGCGGATCAAGGGCGAGACGGCGACCGGGGGGCGCGGGTGCGTATAGGGAACGGGTGCGTGCATCTGAGGCCGATTGTCGCCGTTGTGCGCACGCTCCTCAAGCGTTTTGTCCGCGGATGCCGTCCGCGACCGTGCTAACATTTTGCAATGCGAATTGCGCTGGCGCAGTTGAACCAGAGACTCGGCGACCTCGCAGGCAACTCGCGCTCGCTGCTCGACGCCATCGGGGAAGCCGGCCGCGATGGCGCTGCTCTGGTCGTGACGCCGGAGCTTTCGCTGTGCGGTTATCCTCCGGAAGACCTCGTGCTGCGGCCCGCGTTTCTCGATGCGTGCGCAGCCGAGCTCGCAGCGCTCGCGGCGCAGGTCCGGGACGCGACGGCGATCGTCGGTTTTCCCGAGCGCCATGACGGCCGGCGCCACAATGCCGTGGCGGTGCTGCGCGATGGGCGAGTGGCGGGCATCTATCGCAAGCAGCGCCTTCCCAATTACACGGTCTTCGACGAAGACCGCTATTTCGAAGCAGGCGATGCGCCCTGCGTCTTCGATGTCGAGGGCGTGCGCTGCGGCGTCGTCATCTGCGAGGACGCCTGGTTCGCAGGCCCCGCCGCACAGGCGCGGGAGGCGGGCGCGCAGCTGATCATCGTTCCCAACGGCTCTCCGTATCACACGCTGCAGCAGGCGGCTCGCGCGATGCAGATCGCAGCGCGCGCCCGGGAGACCGGATTGCCGTTCGTCTATGTCAACCGGGTCGGCGGGCAGGACGAGCTCGTGTTCGACGGCGCGTCGTTCGTCATGGATGCGACCGGTGCAATCGCGCAGCAGTTGCCCGCGTGGCATGAAACCATCGCGATCGCGCGCTTCGACGGCGCGGAGCCCGGACCCGTGCGCGGCGCGCTCGATTCGCGGCTCGAGCCGCACGTGTACCAGGCGCTCGTCATGGGTGTGCGCGATTACGTCGCCAAGAATCGCTTTCCGGGGGTTCTGCTCGGACTATCCGGCGGCGTCGATTCCGCGCTGACGCTGGCCGTCGCGGTCGACGCACTGGGCCCCGAGCGCGTGCGCGCGGTAATGCTCCCGTCGCGATACACCGCGCAGATCAGCCTCGACGATGCGCACGAGATGTCGCGCATCGTCGGCGTCCGCTACGAGGAAATTCCGATTGGACCGATGTTCGGCGCCTTTCTCGATTCCCTTGCCGGAGATTTCGCGGGCCTTGCGCCCGATGCGGCCGAGGAGAACATCCAGGCGCGAATCCGCGGCACGCTGCTGATGGCGCTGTCGAACAAGTTCGGCTCGATCGTGCTGACGACCGGCAACAAGTCGGAGATGGCAGTGGGGTACGCGACGCTGTACGGCGACATGGCGGGCGGGTTCGCCGTGCTGAAGGACATCAGCAAGACGCTCGTGTACCGGCTCTGCCATTACCGGAACAGCCTCGGGCGGGTCATTCCCGAGCGGATCATCACGCGGCCGCCGTCCGCGGAATTGCGCCCCGATCAGGTGGACCAGGATTCGCTTCCGCCGTACGACGTTCTCGATGCGATCCTCGAGGCGTACGTCGAGCACGACCGCGCGCCTTCGGAAATCGTCGGCATGGGTTTCGACGCCGATGATGTGCGCAAGGTCGTTCGCCTCATCAAGATCAACGAATACAAGCGTCGCCAGGCGGCCATCGGGATCCGCATCACGCCGCGCGGCTTCGGCAAGGACTGGCGCTATCCGGTCACTTCGGCCTGGAACGAATGGGAAAGCGTCGGCGCGAAGGCAGCGCCGCGCGGGTAGCGACGGGCGGGTTCGTGTATCCTTCCCGCCGCAGCCGCGATCCGCAACCGGACGAGAACGATGAAGAAAATCGAAGCGATCATCAAGCCGTTCAAGCTTGACGAGGTCCGCGAAGCGCTGTCGGAAGTCGGCGTCTCCGGCCTGACGGTCACCGAAGTGAAGGGGTTCGGGCGCCAGAAGGGCCATACCGAGCTCTACCGCGGCGCGGAATATGTCGTCGACTTCCTGCCGAAGGTCAAGGTCGAAATGATCCTCGGCGATGCGATGGTCGAGCGCGCGATCGAAGCGATCGTCAAGGCGGCACGTACAGGCAAGATCGGAGACGGCAAGATCTTCGTGACGGCGGTCGAGCAGGTGGTGCGGATTCGCACCGGCGAATCGGGCGAAGCCGCCGTCTGAAGCGCAGTACCCGGCGCGACCCGCCGGAGAGATCGCAGTCAGACAAGGAGAAGCCTATGTCGTTCGCGAGCGAGTTCAAGGAATTTGCGGTCAAGGGCAGCGTCGTCGACCTCGCGGTTGGCGTGATCATCGGAGGGGCGTTCGGCAAGATCGTCGATTCGCTCGTCAAGGACATCATCATGCCGGTCGTCGGCCGAATATTCGGCGGGCTCGATTTCTCCAATTATTTCGTCATGCTGAAGGACCCCCCCGCGGGGTACAGCGGTCCGATGACGTACGACGCACTGACCAAGGCCGGCGTTCCGCTGTTCGCGTACGGAAACTTCATCACGGCCGTGATCTACTTCCTGATCCTCGCATTCATCATCTTCATGATGGTGAAGCAGATCAATCGTCTGAAACGCCAGGCACCCGCATCACCGCCCGCGCCGGCCGAGGAAATCGTGCTGCTGCGCGAAATTCGCGACTCGGTGAAACGCTGATCGACTGTCGGTCGCGCCGCGGAGCTTCCGCTTCGCGGCGCGAGCCTTCGTCCGGAGAAACGCCCATGAAGCATGCAACGCTGGCCGCCGCGCTTGCAGCGGCGCTTTCGCTTGGCATCGCGCAAGCGTCGCGGGCCGACATCACGATCGGCGTCACGGTATCCGCAACCGGACCGGCGGCGTCGCTGGGAATTCCCGAACGGAACACGATCGAGCTCCTGCCGCCGACGATCGCCGGCGAGAAGATCAGGTGGATCGTCCTGGACGATGCGTCCGACACCACGCGAGCGGTGACCAACACGCGCAAGCTGATCAGCGAGGACAAGGTCGACGTCGTTGTCGGCTCGACGGTCACGCCCAATTCGCTCGCGATGATCGACATCGTCTCCGATGCGGAGACACCGATGATCTCGATGGCCGCATCGGCGCGAATCGTCGATCCGACCAATCCGAGGACCCGCTGGGTATTCAAGACTCCTCAGAGCGATTCGCTGATGGCCGATGCGATCGCCGTGCACATGAAGGCCAACGGCGTGAAGACGCTGGGCTACATCGGCTTCAACGACGCCTATGGCGACAGCTGGCTCGCGGAAATGCGGCGCTCGGCGCAGACGGCGGGCATTCGGGTCGTCGCCGAAGAAAAGTTCAATCGCAACGATGCATCGGTGACCGGCCAGACGCTGAAGCTCGTCGCCGCGAATCCGGACGCGATCCTGATCGGCGCGTCGGGCACGCCGGGCGCGACGCCGCAGAAGGAGCTGATCGCGCGCCACTACAAGGGCAAGATCTATCAGACGCACGGCGTCGCCAATCCCGATTTCCTGCGCGTATGCGGCGCCGATTGCAACGGCACGTTCCTTCCGATCGGTCCGATGCTCGTCTACGAGCAGCTGCCGGAATCGAACCCGGTCAAGAAGGTCGCCGCGCAGTACATCACGCAATACGAGGCGAAATACGGCAAGGACTCCCGCACGACGTTCGGCGGCCACGCGTACGACACGTTCGCGCTGCTGTCGAAGACGGTGCCCGAGGCGCTGAAAAAGGCGAAGCCGGGAACGAAGGAATTCCGCGCCGCGCTGCGCGACGCGCTCGAAACGGCCAATGTCGTCGGCACGCATGGCGTGTTCGTGATGAGTGCGCAGGACCACAACGGTCTCGACAATCGCGCGCGCGTCATGATTCGCATCGAGAACGGAAAGTGGGTGCTCGCCAAGTGACGCGCGCGCAAGCCGGGCTTCCAGGGTGGACCTTTCCATTGCCGCATTCCTGGTGCAGGACGGCGTCACCAACGGCGCGATCTACGCGTTGCTCGCGCTCGCGCTGGTGCTCGTTTTCACCGTCACGCGCATCATCTGGATTCCGTCGGGCGAGTTCGTTGCCTTTGGAACGCTGACCCTCGCGGGACTCCAGCTCGGCAAGCCGCCCGGAACCGTCGGCTTGCTGGTCGGCATGGCGATCGTCGCGGCACTCGTCGAGACGGTCGCCACGCTCCGCGATCGCGAATGGCGGCGGCTCCCGGCGCGGCTTGCGCTCTGGCTCGGCGCGCCGATGCTGATTGCGGGTCTTGTCTGGTGGGCCGCCCCACGGGCATTGCCGCTGCCGGTGCAGGTGGTCTTGACGCTGGCGGCGGTCACCGCGCTCGGTCCGCTGCTTTACCGGATTGTCTATCAGCCGATCGCCGACGCGAGCGTGCTCGTGCTGCTGATCGTTTCGGTCGCGGTTCATTTGGCGCTGACCGGGCTCGGCCTCTGGTTCTTCGGCGCCGAAGGCTCGCGCACGCCGGCGTTCACGAACCTCTCGTTCAAGCTGTCGGACCTGACGTTCAATGCGCAAAGCCTGTTGGTAGTCGCCACCAGCGTCGTGCTGATCGGCGCGCTCTATGTCTTCTTCGGGCGCACGCTGTACGGCAAGGCCCTGCGGGCGACCGCCGTGAATCGCGTTGGCGCGCGCCTGGTCGGAATCTCACCGAGCTTCGCCGGCGCGCTGACGTTCGTGCTGGCGGCGCTGCTGTGCGCGTTCTGCGGCGTGCTGATTGGCCCGATCACGACCGTCTACTACGATTCCGGCTTCCTCGTGAGCCTCAAGGGATTCGTCGGGGCGATCATCGGCGGCCTGGTCAGCTATCCGCTGGCGGCGGCGGGCGCGCTGCTCGTCGGATTGCTCGAAGCGTTTTCGTCATTCTGGGCCAGTGCGTTCAAGGAGGTGATCGTGTTTACGCTGATCATTCCGGTGCTGCTGTGGCGCAGCCTGACGACGCACCACCACGAGGAGGACGAGTAGCGATGAGTGAGCGGGCGAGGCGATGCAGTGCGGCGAGCCTGCGCACCGGGGCACGCCTTGCCGCGATCGCGCGTGCTCGCTCGCGCGTGCCGCTTGCGGCACCGCAATTCTGGGTGACGCTCGGCAATTACATCGGCCTCTACAGCATCGTCGCGCTCGGACTGGTACTGCTGACCGGCGTCGCCGGGCAGACGTCGTTCGGTCAGGCGGCATTCGTCGGGCTCGGTGCCTACACGACCGCCTATCTCACGACGAATTACGGCACGTCGCCGTGGCTCACGCTGCCGATCGGCCTCGTCATTACGCTGGTTGTCGCGCTGGCGCTGGGGTTCATCACGCTGCGGATGCAGGGTCACTATCTGCCGCTCGCGACGATCGCATGGGGCATCAGCCTGTTCTTCCTCTTCGGCAATCTCGAGTCGCTGGGTGGTCACACCGGAGTCACCGGCATTCCGCCGCTCATGCTGGGCAGCTTCGATCTGAAGGACGAGCGCCACTTCTATATCCTGATCTGGCTGATCGCGCTCGCCGCGCTGTGGGCGACGCACAATGTGCTCGACTCGCGGCCGGGCCGCGCGCTCCGCGCGTTGAAGGGCGGACTCGAAATGGCCGAAGCGTTCGGCGTCAACGGCGCCCGGCTCAAGATCGTCGCGTTCGTCTACGCCGCGCTGCTCGCCTGCATCTCCGGCTGGCTCTACGCGCATCTGCAGCGCTTCGTGAATCCGACGCCATTCGGCATCAACCAGGGCATCGAATACCTGTTCATGGCGGTCGTCGGCGGCGCGGGCAGTGTCTGGGGCGCGATCATCGGCGCGACGCTGATCACGCTGCTGAAAGAGGTGCTGCAGGACGTGCTGCCGCAATTGCTCGGTCGTGCCGGCAATTTCGAGATCGTCGTGTTTGGCGTGCTGATGATCGTCCTGCTGCAATTTGCACGCGACGGCGTATGGCCGTGGATCGCGCGCTGGGTCCCGCGGCGCGCACCGTCGGCAGTGCCGGACGCGGCGCCGCTTCCGGCGCGAGCCAGGACTCCTCGCGGCCGCGCGGCGCTGCTGCAGGTGAAGCGGGCGCGCAAGGAGTTCGGCGGCCTCGTCGCCGTCAACGATTTGTCGTTCGACATTCGCGACGGCGAAATCCTCGGACTGATCGGTCCCAACGGCGCCGGCAAGAGCACGACCTTCGGATTGATCAGCGGTGCGCTGGCGCTCACGGCCGGCGAGATCGTCTTTCGCGGCGAATCGATCGGATCGCGCGAGCCGTACAAGATCGCGCGACTCGGGATCGGGCGCACGTTCCAGCACGTGCGCCTCCTCCCGCAGATGTCGGTGCTGGAAAACGTCGCGCTCGGCGCCTACCTCCGCGGCAGCGCCGGCATCCTGCGCGCCGCATTGTGCCTCGACCTTGCGGAAGAGACGAAGACGCGTGCTGCGGCGGCACGCGAGATCATCCGGGTCGGCTTAGGGGGGCACCAGTACGACGACGCCGGCAGCCTGCCGCTCGGCAAGCAGCGGATTGTCGAGATCGCGCGTGCGCTCGCCGCGGATCCGTCGTTGTTGCTGCTCGATGAGCCGGCGGCCGGCTTGCGCCATCTCGAGAAGCAGGCACTGGCGGCGTTGTTGCGCGCGCTGCAGGCGGAGGGAATGACCATCCTCCTGGTGGAGCACGACATGGAGTTCGTCATGGGATTGACCGATCGCCTGATCGTCATGGACTTTGGCGAGAAGCTCGCCGAAGGCGCACCGACGCAGATCCAGCGCGATCCGCGGGTCCTCGAAGCGTATCTGGGATGAGCGCCGCCAACGCGCCCGTGAACGTGCTCGAAGTCGATCGGCTGTCGGTCGCGTACGGCAAGGTGCTCGCGGTGCGCGACGTGTCGATCAAGGTCGCACCGGGCACGATTGCGACGGTGATCGGACCTAATGGCGCGGGAAAGACGACGCTGCTTGCGGCGATTGCCGGCCTGTTGCCCGCGCAGGGCACCATTCGTTGCTTCGGCGAATCCGCGACGCCCTGGTCCGTCGAAGAGCGCGTCGGACGCGGGCTCGTGCTCGTGCCCGAAAAACGCGAACTGTTCGCGTCGATGAGCGTCGCCGACAACCTGCAGCTCGGTGCGTTCGCGCGCCGCCGCCGAGGGGGCTACGCCGAAGCGCTCGCCGACGTCTATGCGCGTTTTCCGCGCCTTGCCGAGCGGCGGACGCAGCTCGCCGGAACGCTGTCCGGCGGCGAGCGACAGATGCTTGCGCTCGGCCGCGCCCTGATGGCCGCCCCACGCCTGTTGCTGCTCGACGAGCCGTCGCTCGGCCTTGCGCCCCTCGTGGTGCGGGACATTTTCGCGATCGTTGCCGCGCTGCGGTCGACCGGCGTCGCGGTGCTCCTGGTCGAGCAAAATGCGCGCGCCGCATTGCAGGTCGCGGACTACGGATACGTGCTGGAAAGCGGGGAACTCGCGCTCGAAGGGCGAAGTGCGGACCTCGTGAGCAACCCGCGGGTCGCCGCGACGTACCTTGGACAGAGCGCGAAAGCGCGCGTCGATACGACGATCTGGTCGCGGCCAGGTTGAACCGGACGGCCGCAACCCCCATCATTCAGTCTTGATCTGCCGTTGTCGCACGCTTCGCGCGACGACTCCCGATGCTCCCGTCTGAAAAAGGAATCCCGTGATCGAGGTCGCACACTCCGAGATTTCCGCACCGCTGCTCGCCGATGCCGAGCGACTGCTGCTCGCACCCGCCAATCTCGATCTCGACCAGGTGTCGCGCGTGCTGGGCTCGATCCACGCGCACGACGTCGACTTCGCCGATTTCTATTTCCAGCATTCGTGCTTCGAAAGCTGGAGTCTCGAGGAAGGCATCGTCAAGGCCGGCACGTTCAACATCGACGCCGGCGTCGGCGTGCGCGCCGTCGCGGGCGACAAGCAGGCGTTCGCGTATTCGGACGACATATCGCTTGCAGCGCTCGAGGAAGCGTCGAACGCCGTGCGTGCGATCGGACGCCAGGGACAATCCGCGTCGGCGCCGCTCGCAAGGCGCGCCGACTCGCGGCGGCTCTATCCGACTGCCGATCCGGTGATGAGCCTGGCCGATGCGGATAAAGTGGCGGTGCTGACGCGCCTCGAGCGTCGCGCGCGTGCGCTCGACCCGCGCGTCGTGCAGGTGATGGCTTCGCTGGCCGGCGAGCACGAGACGGTGCTGATCGCTCGCAGCGATGGCCTTCTTGCGGCCGACGTGCGGCCCCTGGTGCGAATCTCGCTCTCGGTCATCGTCGAGGAAGGCGGGCGCCGCGAGCAGGGCTATTCGGGTGGCGGCGCGCGTCTCGATTACAGCTACTTCACCGACGCGCAGCTCGACCTGTTCGCGAAACAGGCGGTCGACCAGGCGCTGATCAATCTGTCGGCGCGCGATGCACCTGCCGGCAACATGACGGTGGTGCTGGGCAACGGCTGGCCGGGCATCCTGCTGCACGAGGCGATCGGTCACGGCCTCGAGGGTGACTTCAACCGCAAGGGCACGAGCGCATTTTCGGGCCGCATCGGCCAGCGCGTCGCCGCACGGGGCGTGACCGTCGTCGATGACGGAACGCTCGTCGACCGGCGCGGCTCGCTCAATCTCGACGACGAGGGTCATCCGACGCAGCGCACCGTGCTGATCGAGGACGGCATCCTGCGCGGCTACATGCAGGATCGGCTGAATGCCGGCCTGATGAAGACCGGCACCACGGGCAATGGCCGCCGCGAATCGTTCGCGCACCTGCCGATGCCGCGGATGACGAATACGATCATGCTGGCCGGAAACCACGATCCGGCGCGAGATCATCGCGTCGGTGAAAAAAGGCCTCTATGCGGCCAACTTTGGTGGCGGACAGGTCGACATCACCAGCGGCAAGTTCGTGTTCTCGGCCGCCGAAGCGTGGATGATCGAAGACGGCAAGGTGACCTATCCAGTCAAGGGCGCGACGCTGATCGGCAATGGCCCCGATGCGCTCACGCGCGTATCGATGGTCGGCAACGATCTCGCGCTCGATGCCGGTGTCGGCACCTGCGGCAAGGACGGGCAAAGCGTCCCGGTCGGCGTCGGTCAGCCGACGCTGAAGATCGACGGGCTCACGGTCGGCGGTACCGCGTAGTCGAGCTGCGGCGGCAACGCCTCAGGCGGCGCGCTTCCGATGCCGGTCGCGGAAATGCCCGAGGATGGCCAACAGACGGCATTCCGCGCCATCGGGACGGCCCGCGGCGATCCACAGCGACAGCACGACGCCGATGTACACGAGCGCGCCGAGCAGCGCGGACGCGGTCAGTGACCCCACACGCGCTGCGATGTCGCCCGCGGGACCGAGACCGGTGCGAAACAGCCACACGACGGCGCACATCGCGAGCGACGCCGCGATCGGCCTTCCTACGACCGCCACGAATCGCCGCGCGGCGATATCGAATACGCGCGCGGACAGCGTGTAGTCGGCGATCAGCATGACGCAATTCACAGTGGCGACCGCATACGCAATGCCGGTGACACCGTGCGATGCGCCCAGCATGACGAACAGGGCCAGCACGATCAACCGGGCGAGCGCCGCGAAGGCTGTCAGGTTGGATCGGTTGGTGGCCATCAGCGCGAGCTGGCTGTTCGTTCCGATGGCGGAAACCGACGCCGCAATGCAAAGCGGCTGCAGAACGCCGACGATCGGTTGCCAGCGCAATCCGAGGAACAGCGGGACGAAGTCTTCCGCGACCAGCGCGATGCCCAACGGGATCGGCATCGTGAGAAGCGCGAACATTCCGGTCGATTCGACCAGCACTTCGCGCAGGCGATGGCGTCGCTCCGCGATCTCCGCGAGCCCGGGATAGAGTGCGCGGCGGATCGGCGCCCGGATCTCCGTCGCCGACAGATCGGCGATCTCCCGGCCGATGTTGAAAAACGCCAGCGCGCTGCTGCCCCATTCGCGGCCGACGATCAGCGCGGGCAGCCGCTCGTGCACGCCGGCGGCCAGGCCTTGCAGCATCATCCAGCGCGAGAACCGGAATATTTCCGGCACCCGCGCGAGGTTCATCCGCGGACGAAACGGATGAAACCGGTAGCTCAGTGCCACGCCAAGCGCCGTGCGCAGGACGGTCCCCGCCACGAGCGCCCAATAGGTGCGCAGCGCGAACGCCAATGCGATCGTGACGATCGTCCCCAGCATGCGCGTGGTCAGCAGGTAACGAAACTCGCGGTCGAACCGCAGATGCTTCCTGAATTCGACGATTCCGACGTTTTCGAAGCCTCGCAGCGCCGGAATCGCCGCGAGGGCGAGCATGACGGCGCCGAGCCTGGGCTCGCGGAAGAACACCATCGCCGGATGCATCGCCGCGATCATCAGGAGCGCGATCGCGAGTCCCCGCAGGACATTCATCGTCCATGCGGCGTTGTAGTAGGTCGCATCGGCATGGCGATGGCGAATCAGTTCGGCATCGGTCGCGATGCCGGTGAAGATCTCGAGGATGCCGATGACCAGCATCGCGTAGCCGACGATCCCGAAATCGTCCGGGGCCAGAAGGCGCGCCAGAATGGCGATGCTGACGAGCCCGATGAGTCGATCGATCCAGCGAAATGCCACCATCCACCCGGCCGCGGTGGCGACGCGATGGCCGAGACTCGTGTCCGGGTCGACGGGAGGGTCCGGTGGACCGGGCATCGCTCTGCCGACGCGTTTACGTCGCGTCGCGGGCTGCCACGGCCTAGTGCAACGGACCGGACATCGGGACGTCGGTCACCGGCGGCGCCGGCGACGCGTGATGGCACACGACGCGCCAGCCGTAGGGCGTTCGCATCAGCACGTTGGTCGCGATCGCGGTGCCGCGCAGGCCTTCCTCGCCCGCGTGCAGGTTCTCGACGGCGCTTTGCATCGCGAGGCCGACCGTCTCCATCAGCACCACTTGATCGAGGCGAAAGGCGAGCTTGGTGTTCCCCGAGAAGAGCTGTTCGAAGCTCACCCGGACTGCTTCGTATCCGACATGCCGCGTTCCGCCCGGGTGGACGCAGACGATGTCCTCGTCTTCGGCCCACGTCGCCATCATCGCGTCGAGGTCGCGCGCCTCGAAGGCCTGGTAGAACGCCTGGGCGGCGTCCTGCGGCGACGTGTAGATCGGCGGCGTGCGAACCGAAGGCATGGGTCGTGCAGTCAGCGCGGGGATTCTTGCGGTGGAATCGCCAAGGGCTGGCGCGCCAGATTGTAGACCAACTCGGGCGACAGCTCGCGCATGCAGCGAAAATGTCCGAGCGGACATTCGCGCGCGAAGCATGGGCTGCAGACGATTTCGATTCGTGCAATACGCGCTGTCGACGACTGCGGCGGCGTGTACACCGGAGACGAGGATCCGAACAGGGCGACCAGCGGCGCGCCGACGGCGGCCGCGGCGTGCATCAATCCCGAGTCGTTGCTCACGACGAGCGCCGCCACCGACATCAGGTCGATCGCGGTGCCGAGATCGGTGCGCCCGGTCAGATCGACGACCTGCGAGGCGAACGAGCCGAGCAGCCGCAGTGACGGCCGCCGCAGCCGGGCGATCATTGGGCGACCCCAGAATCCAGACTGCGTGATGATCGTTCGCCAGGCGCTGTGCGAGTGCCGCGAAGTGTTCGGCCGGCCATCGCTTGGCAGGACCGAATTCCGCACCCGGGCACAGAATCGCGACCGGCCGGTCGCGCGCAAGTCCGCAGCGCATGCATCGCGGCGGCGAGGTTCTCGCCGTCGGGGACGAGCACCGGCGCGGGCGCGCGCACCGGAGCCGCATTGCGCGGCGACGCGAGCGCCGCGTAGCGGGTCACCAGCTGTGGCATCGCACGTCGATCCAGGCGGCGCGCGTCGGTCAGCAATCCGTAGCGGGCTTCACCGACGTAGCCGATCCGCTTCGGAACCCGTGCAAACCACGGCACGAGCGCCGACTTCCACGTGTTTGGCAGCACGTACGCGTGCGTGTAGCGGGCCTCGCGAAGCGCGATGCCGAGGGTGCGCCGTTCGCGCAAGGCGAGCCGGCGATGCGCCGCAGGATTGTCGACGACGCGGCCGATGCCCCGCATGCGCGCGTATACCGGGCCACACCACGGAGGCGCGATCACGTCGATCGGTTCCGCGACGCCGGCGGCGCGCAGCCTTGCTACCAGCGGCTCGGACAGAATTGCGTCACCGACCCAGGATGGCGCGATCAGCAGGATGCGATCGCCGGGTCCGTGGCCGTCGGCGCCGGCGACGCGGACGACGCAGGTGCAATGCGGTTCAGTGGCCCGCTTTCGCGTCGCCTTCGAGCCGATAGCGCGTTCCGCAGTAGGGACACATCGCTTCGCCGGCGCCCGCGACGTCGAGAAACACGCGCGGATGCGAGCTCCACAGCGGCATCGACGGATTGGGACAGAACACCGGCAGGTCCTCCGCATGCACGGTCACCACCGGCAACGAGCCCGCTTCCACGATCGTCATACCGGCGTGAGCCATTCGGCGTGCGCACGGTTGCGTCCGTTCACCGTATCGAAGAACATCGTCTGCAGCTTCGTCGTGACCGGCCCGCGCCGGCCGTCGCCGATCGGGCGATGATCGTATTCGCGAATCGGCGTCACTTCGGCCGCGGTGCCGGTGAAGAACGCCTCGTCGGCAACGTAAATCTCGTCGCGGGTGATGCGGCGCTCGAGCACGGGCATGTCGAGCTCGGCCGCGAAGCGCATGATCGTATCGCGCGTGATGCCCGCGAGCGCGCCGCCCGCAAGATCGGGCGTGTGCAGCTTGCCGTCGCGGACGATGAACACGTTCTCGCCCGACCCCTGGCAGATGTAACCCTGCGGATCGAGCAGCATCGCTTCCTCGTAGCCGTCGTGCGTGGCCTCCTGGTTCGCCAGGATCGACACGGCATAGTTGCAGACCGCCTTGGCGCCGCACATCGTGATGTTCGGATGATGGTGCGTGAACGACGACGTCTTGACGCGAATGCCCTTTTCGAGTCCGTCCGCGCCGAGGTATGCGCCCCAGGGCCATGCGGCGATCGCCACGAGCACCGGATTCGACTTCGCGGCGACACCCATCGCGACCGAACCGTAGAACACCAGCGGCCGGATGTAGCACGAGTCGAGCTTGTTGTCCCGCACGCAGGCGCGCTGGGCTTCCATCAATTCGTCGACCGTGAACGGGATCTTCATGCCGAAGATGCGCGCCGAGCGGAACAACCGGTCCGTGTGATCGCGCAAACGGAAGATCGCCGGTCCGCCGGCGGTCTTGTAGCACCGCACACCTTCGAATACGCCCATGCCGTAATGCAGCGTATGCGTGAGCACGTGCGTCGTCGCATTGCGCCACGGCACCATCTTGCCGTCGTACCAGATCCATCCGTCGCGGTCGGCCATCGACATGGCGGGTCCTTCGTCTCGGGAAGGCCGGATTTTAGCAGGCCGGGGAACCGCGGCTTCGCGTCGCTCCGCGTATCGTCCACGGCCTCGACACATGCTTCCACGCCGAGGCTTTCACGCCGGCGGCTTGCGCAGTGCGCGTGGTGCGCCGAGCACGGTCGTCCACAACGCATCGACGACCGCGCGCCGCGCATCCTGCGGCCCTGCATCGACCCGCGCATGCGGAGCGCCGGTCAGGCGAACCTGGTGCTGCAGGCGGCGATACTCGCGATAGGCGTCGGCCGCATCGCGCGCCAGGACCTGCGGCAGAAGCCCCGCGTCCGCGGCCATCTGCAGCAGCGCGATGTTGCCGGCATTGCGCGTCAGCTCCGGATGGCGATGCGCAAACGCGAGGACGAGAAACTGGACGGCGAACTCGATGTCGACCATGCCGCCGGCATCGTGCTTGAGATCGAACAGCGGCGTCCGGTTGGCGTGCTCGCCGGCCATCCGGCTGCGCATGTCGACGACATCGGCCGCGAGCTTCACGCGATCGCGCTCGAGGCGCAGCACCGTTTCGCGCGTGGACTCGAACGCGGCGCCGATCGCGGCATCGCCGGCGACGAAACGCGCCCGCGTCAGTGCCTGGTGTTCCCACGTCCACGCCTGCTCGCGTTGATAGCGGCCGAATGCCCCGACGCTCGACACGAGAAGTCCCGCCGCGCCGTCGGGTCGCAGGCGCAGGTCGGTCGCATACAGCCGGCCCGCGCCGGTTGCGCTGGTCAGCCACGTGTTGATCCGCTGCGCGAGCCGCGCGTATTGTTCCGGCGCGCTGTCGTCGGATTGCGGGCGATCCGCGTCGTACAGAAACACGAGGTCGAGATCGGACGCATAGCCGAGTTCCTTTCCGCCGAGCTTGCCGTAGCCGATGATCGCGAAACGCGGCGGCGACGCGTCCGCACCACGCAGCTGCGTCCAGCATCGCGCGAGCGTCGCGTCGAGGATCATGTCGGCGAGCGCCGACAGATGGTCGGCGAGACGCTCGACGGTCATCTGCCCGGCCAGATCCTGCGCGAGCAGGCGAAACGTCTGCGCGTGCTGGAAATGCCGCAAGGCATCCATCGCCGCTTCCGCGTCGGTCCCGTGCTCGGCGAGCACGCGCGTCCAGCTCGCCGCGCCATGCGAGCCAGTCGGGCTCGGCCAGCAACACGCGCGCGTCGAGCAGCTCGTCGAGCAACAGCGGCCGGCGCGTCAGGTAATCGGCGGCCCATGCCGAGGCGCCCATCAATTGCGCGAGCCGCGGCAGCAGCGGCGGGTGCTCGATCAGCAGCGCGAGATACGCGCTGCGCCCGCTGACCGCTTCCAGCAGTCCGAGCAGCCGCTGCAACACGGTTGCGGGCGGCGCAACTGCGCTCCGCTCCTCCGCGGCGACCGACAGCAGCCGCGGCACGAGCCGATCGAACGCGCTCGCGCGACAATGCCGGCAGTCGCAGATAGCGGCGGCTCTGCCGCATCTGCGCGAGGGTTCGCACCAGCGCCGCCGGATCGTCGAATCCCGCGCCTGCGAGCTCCGCCGTGCGTTTCGGGCTCGGCCTGCGGATCGTCCCAGAGGAGCGGCGTAACGGTCGCGCGGTGCATCCGCCTCCGCGTCCGTCGCCGGGCGCATCGAACGCGGCCGTGAACTGGCGCGCGATACGCGCCACGGTGCGAGTCGAGCGCAGCATCGAACGCCGGCGTCGATGCGATAGCCCATCGCCTCGGCGATCAGCGCGCGTTCCGCCGCATCCGCGGGCATGCGCTGCGTCTGCCGGTCGTCGCGATACTGCAGCCGATGCTCGAGTGCGCGCAGGAACAGGTAGCCGTCGCGCAGCACGCCGGCAGCATGCGGCGCGACGACGCGGCGCGCGGCCAGCGCCGCCAAGCGCGGGCAGCGTGCCGCGCGGGCGCAGCGCCGGCTCGCGTCCCGCCGCGGACGATCTGCAGCGCCTGGACGATGAACTCGATTTCGCGAATGCCGCCGGCGCCGAGCTTGATGTCGCTCGCGTAGTCGCGGCGCTTCCCCTGCTCGCGGATCTGGCGGTGGATGTCGCGCAGGCCCTCGTAGGCGTCGTAGTCGAGGTACTTGCGATAGACGAACGGCGTGACAGCGCGGCCAGCTCGTCGTGGCGCTCGCCGGTCAGCGGCCGCGCCTTGAGCCATGCATAGCGCTCCCAGGCGCGGCCCTGCGTGACGAGATACTGCTCGAGCGCGGCGAACGACACGCTCGAGCGGACCGCTGTCGCCGTAAGGACGCAGGCGCATGTCGACGCGGAACACGTAGCCGTCCGGCGTCGACGTGCGCGAGCGCGGCGATGATCGCGCCGGCCGAGCCGGTCGAAGAATTCGCGATTCGATATCCGTCGCGCGCCGTCGGTCTCGCCTTCCTCGGGATACGACGAAGACGAGATCGACGTCCGACGAGACGTTGAGCTCGCCGCCGCCGAGCTTGCCCATGCCGATGACGATCAGCTGCTGCGGCGGCGCCGTTTCGTCGCCGCATCGGCATCGCCGTGGAGCGCCGGCGAGGGCCGCGCGCATGCGACGTCGACGGCCGCGTCGGAGCGAGCGCTCGGCCAGCGTCGTGATCGCCGGCACGACTTCGGCGAACGGCGCGCGCCGGTCAGGTCGCGGGCGAGCGTGTGCAGGAACACGCGTCGGCGCAGCGTGCGCAGCGCCGCGGCCAGCGCGCGCGGCATCGCCGTCGTTCGCGACCGCGTCCAGCGTCGTCGCCGCACCGGCCCAGTCGAAGCGGCGCGTCGAGCGTCGCGTCGAGCTCGTCGCGCAGCGCCGGCGCCGCGGCGAGCGCGCGTCGGCATAGCGGCTGAACGAGAGCGCGCGTTCGAGGTCCATCGGGTACGGGTGCTGCGGGAATCGCGGCGGATGGGCGACTCGCGCACTTCGGGCGGCGGGCGCATCCGCTACAATCGTTTTCGACTCAAAGCCGCTTCCATTATGCCTCCGCCTGCGTCGCCATCGTCTCGCGCGTCGCCCGCTGTCGTGCGGTTGGTCGCGATCGTCGACGTTGGTGTTGCTCGGCACGTTCTTCGCGCTGTTGCTCGCCGATCCGGCTTCGTCGCGTTCCCGCAGGTCGAGGCGCGCCGCGGGGAGATCGCGCAGTGGCTGTCGGCGCGAGCATCGGCCAGCCGGTCGAGATCGACGCGACTCGTGACCGGCTGGGACGGCTGGAATCCCAAGCTTGTCGATTCGCGGCTTCCGCGTCCGCGACCGCGCCAATCGCCAGCGGGTACGTTGCTCGAGTTGCCGCGAGTCGACCTGCTCGTCGCGTGGACGTCGCTTCCGCTGCTCGATTTGCGCCTGAAGGAGCTGTCGATCGACGTCACCGCGGCTGTCGCTGCGCCGGGATGCGGCGGCGGCGTGCTGCACGTCGCCGGCATCGAGATGGCGATCCGACACAGACGGTCGACGACTCCGCGGTTCGCCGACTGGCTGATGCGGCAGCCGCCGTCGTCGTGCGCGACGCGCTGGTCGCCTGGAACGACGAATCCGCGCCGCGCGCCGCAACTGCTGCTCGACCATGTCCAGTTCCGTCTGGAGCAGCGTTTCGGGCGGCATCGCTTCGGCCTCACCGGGGAGCCGCCACGGAGCTTTCGGCGCCGCTGGATCTGCGCGCCGACGTGACGGGCCAGTCGCTCAAGGACTGGCAGCAAGCTGCAGCGGAAAGCTCTACCTGCGTCTCGATTACGCCGATGTCGCGGCGTGGCGCGAGTGGCTGCCGTCTGCCGGCAGCGATGGAGAGCGGCAAGGGCGCGATGCGGGTATGGTTGGACTTCGCCGCGTCGCAGGCGGTCGACGTCGTGGCCGATCTCGAGCTCGACAGATGTCCGCGCGACGCTCGCCGACAATTTGCCGCCGCTTTCGCTCGCGCATCTTGCGGGACGGGCCGAGTGGAAGCGCGCCGGCGGCCGGACGGCGTTCACGGCCACGCAAATGTCCTTCGCATTGCCGGATGGAACGGCGTTCGCGCCGACGGACTTCAAGCTCGCGTTTGCCGCCGCGGCGGGCAGCGCGCCCGCCGGCGGGAGCCTCGCATTCAAGGAGCTCGAGCTGCGGCCGCTCACGGCGATTGCAGGCTCCATACCGATTCCCGACGCGATGCGCCGCGACGTCGCGCGCTACGACGCTGCGCGGAACCCTTCGCAACGGCGCGATCGAGTGGACCGGCAACGCGGAAGCACCGGAACATTATTCGGTCAACGTGGAATTCCGCAACCTGGGCCTTGCGGCACAGGATGCCCTGCCCGGCGCGACGAACCTTTCCGGCAGCATCGCGGCGACCGAGGCGAAGGGCGAGCTGCGCCTCGCGAGCCGCGCGGTGTCGCTTTCCCTGCCGAAGCTCTTTGCGGAGCCGCTCGCGCTCGATACGGCGCGCGGCGACATCACGTGGCAACGCAGGGCCGACGCGACCCAGATGCAGATGACGGACATCGCGTTTGCCAACGCGGACGTTGCCGGGACCGCGGCAGGGACGTGGCATTCGCGTCCGGTCGGGCCGGGTGACATCGACCTGAAAGCGCAGCTGACCCATGCGAATCTGGCCATGGCGCATCGGTACGTGCCCGTCGCCGCCAGTCCCGCCGTGCGCGACTGGTTGCGCAAGGCGTTGCAGAAAGGCACGTCGAACGATGCGAAAATGACCCTGACCGGCGACCTCGCGCAATTTCCCTTCGCGCAGGGCAAAGGCGGGCAGTTCGTGCTGACGGTCAAGGGACAGGACGCGACGCTCGCGTACGCCGAGAACTGGCCGCCGATCACCAACATCGCACGCCGATGTGCGCGTCGACGGCGCACATCTCGTGATCAATGCGGCCGGCGGCCAGGTGCTGGGTGCGCAGATCGGCGCGACCCGCGCCGAGATTGCGGACGTCCACGATGCGCGACCGCTGCTCCGGATCGATGGATCGGCGAGCGGACCGACCAGCGAATTCCTGACGTTCATTTCGCAGAGCCCGGTCGCCCGCTGGATCGGCCACATCACCGACGACGCCACGGCAACAGGCGATGGACGCCTCGCGCTCAAGTTCGAGCTCCCGTTGCACGATCCGTCCGCGACGACGGTCGCAGGTGAATATCAGTTCACATCCAACGCGATCAGTCTCGCGAACTCACCGGTGCTGACCGCCGTGAACGGCAAGCTGCAATTCACCGAACGCGACGCGCGTGCCGCCGATCTGACCGCCGAAGCATTCGGAGGGCCGCTGACCCTTCAGATTGCGAGCGAAAAGGGACGCGTACGGGTCACGGGCGCCGGTACCGCGGACCTGCAGCTCGTCCGCAAGCAATACGATGCGCCATTGCTCGATCGCGTCAGCGGCACGACGGACTGGCAGGTGGCGATCGATGCGCACGATCAGCAGGTCGCGTGGACCGTGGAGTCCTCGCTGCACGGCGCGACGATCGACCTGCCCGCGCCAGTCGGAAAGACGGCCAGCGAGTCGGTTCCGCTGCGCATCGAGCGGCGCGAGCCCCGCGAGCGCGAAGACCGGATCGCGATCACCTACGGACGCACGGGCAGGCTGCTGGTGCATCGCCAGCTCACTTCGCCAGGACCGAGTGTCGACCGCGTGCTGGTGCTGCTGGGCAAGGCTGCCGCCGACGCGGTCGAGCCCGAACAGCCCGGCGTCTGGATCCGCGGGGATGTCGCATCGGTGAACGTCGATGACTGGCTCGCCGTCGATCCAATGAGTGGCACCACGGCATCGGCTGCCCGCAGCGCCGATTCCCTTTCGCTGAACGGGATCGATCTCACCGCAGCGACGCTGCAGGTGCTTGGCCGTGAGTTCACGCGGCTCAAAAGTATCGCGCGCCGCCAGGGCGCCGACTGGCGTCTGACGCTCGACGGCAATGAACTGGCCGGTACCGCAGTTTGGCATGGCGCGACGGCAACGCAACCGAACGGTCGGGTCGAGGCGAGGCTCGCCCGGCTCACGCTGCCCGTGAGCGACGCGGCGTCCACGAGCGCGGCGTCATCTGCGCCGGCAACGTCCACGAATCCCGTCAACCATTGGCCCGAGGTCGACCTGGTCGCCGACACGCTGCAATCGAAAGACCACACGCTCGGCAAGCTGGAATTGCGCGCCCAGCCGTCCGGCACCGACTGGCAGATCCAGAAGCTCGTGCTCGCCAACGATGCGGGGCGCATCGATGCCGACGGCTGGTGGCGCAACGCGATCCGCGCGCTCGCAGACGCGGCTCGACGTCGCCGTCGACGTGAAGGACGCCGGCGCGTTTCTCGGCCGGTTCGGCTGGCCGGATGCCGTCAAAGGCGCCGCGACCAAAATCAACGGCCAGGTTTCCTGGACGGGCGCGCCCAGCGAATTCGATTACCCGTCACTCTCGGGCAATTTCACGCTGCGCGCGGGCGCCGGCCAGTTCATGAAAGCCAACCCCGGCGTGGGTCGCCTGCTCGGCGTGCTGTCGTTGCAGGCGCTGCCGCGACGGATATCGCTCGACTTCCGCGACGTGTTCAGCGAGGGCTTTGCGTTCGATACCGTCATCCGCGGACGTTCGCATGCAAAGCGGCATCATGCATACCGACGACTTCAAGCTCGTCGGTCCTGCCGCGGCGGTCAACATCGCCGGTGACGTCGATCTCGCGCGGGAAACGCAGCAACTGAAGGTTCGCGTTCAGCCGTCGCTGTCGTCGGGCGTCTCGGCAGGCGCTGCTGCGCTGTTCATCGCCAATCCGCTCATCGGCGCCGCGGTTGGCGCCGGAACGCTGCTCGCGCAAAAGATGCTGAACAATCCGTTCGATCAGCTCTTCAGCTACGAGTACGCGGTTGTCGGCAGCTGGGACGATCCGGTCGTGACGCGCGTGGGCGCGCGCGCCGCGGCCGCCGCACAATCGTCGACGATCGCCCGCTGATTCCCTCCCGATGCAACCAACACGGACAATTCGTCGATGAACGCTGTCACCCGCGTTGCCGCTGCGCGTCGCGGCGATCCAGATGACTTCCGGCGCCGACGTCGGCGAAAACCTTCGCGCGGCCGAATCGCTCGATCGCCGAAGCGGCCGCGGCGGGCGCCGCGCTCGTGCTGCTGCCGGAGAATTTCGGACTGATGGGGTTGCACGCACGCGACAAGCTCGCGGCGCAGGAACGCGACGGCGACGGTCCGCAGCAGTCGTTCCTCGCACGCATGGCGAAGGACCATCGGCAATACGTGATCGGCGGCAGCGTGCCGATCGCATGCGGCGACGCGTCGCGCGTCAGACAGTCGCTGCTCGTCTACGGCCCGGATGGGACGCGCATCGCGCGCTACGACAAGATCCACCTGTTCCGCTTCACGCACGGCGACGAGGATTACGACGAGGCCCGCACGATCGTCGCGGGCGAGCAGCCGGCGACCTTCGCCGCGCCGTGCGGGCTTCGTGGGATTGTCGATCTGCTACGACCTGCGCTTTCCCGAGCTGTACCGCGCGCTTGGCGAGGTCGCGCTTATCGTCGTGCCGGCGGCGTTCACGGCCCGCACCGGGACGCGCACTGGGAGATGCTGCTTCGCGCGCGCGCGATCGAAAATCAATGCTATGTGCTCGCCGCAGCGCAAGGCGGCGTGCATCCGGGCGGCCGGCGGACCTGGGGCCATTCGATGCTGGTCGACCCGTGGGGTGAAATCATCGCCGAGCGGGCGGAAGGCGCGGGGTTCGTCGTCGGCGACATCGACCCGGCCCGAATCGCCGACGTGCGGACGAAGTTGCCGGCGCTCGCGCACCGGACGCTGTCCGCGGTCTGACCGCAACGCGCTTTCGCGGCCGGCGCCGCCGCGCGGTGCGCGCCTCGCGCGCAAGCGATCAGCGTTGAACACGCGTCCAACGAATAGATCGCGCGACGACGCGTCGAGCGCGCGGATTGCGGCTAGAATCCACGTCCGAATTGCGTCGGGTCATTGGCGCGCAAACGTTTCGCATCGACGCCGTTGCCGGCGAGGCCCAGATGACCCAGTCGCAACCATTGCAAGGATTCGTCGTGCTCGTCGTCGACGACGACGCCGACAGCCTCGAGACTGCGGCGACGGTCGTCGCGCTGTTCGGCTGCAGCGTGCTCCGCGCATCGTCGTACGACGACGCGCTGGCGATCCTCGATTCCGGCGCGCACGTCGACCTCGTCTTTTCGGACGTCGTCATGCCGCGGGCGAGCGGGGTCACGCTTGCGCGGCGGATTCGCGAGCGCCTGCCCGCGTTGCCGGTGGTGCTGGCAACCGGATACCCGGACGCCGTGGACGCGGTCACCGAGAGCGGTGCGATCCCGCTGATCAAACCCTATTCGGTACCGCGCCTTGCGGCCGTGTTCGCCGACCTCCTGCACGTCGACTACAAGCCGCCGGTGGACTAGGGCCTGTTCCGCTTGCGACGCAAGTGAGCGCGCCTTGGTGGCCCGCGCGCGTCGACGCGTCAGCAGCCGCGCAGCAGAACGACCACGGCGCCGCTACCGCCCGCGTGACGCGGCGCTTCGCAGTAGGCGAGCACGTCGTCCCATTGTGAAAGCCAGCGCCGGACCTTGCCCTTGAGGACCGGTTCGCGATTGGGCGACGTCAGTCCCTTGCCGTGGATGACGCGCACGCAGCGCAGCCCGCGGTTGCGCGCGTCCAGCAGGCAGTCGGCAAGCGCATCGTGCGCTTCATCGGTGGTCATGCCGTGCAGATCGGTCACGCTTTGGACGACCCAATGGCCGCGACGCAGCTTGACCAATACATCGCGGCCGAGTCCGCGACGCAGGAACGTCTGCTCCGCTTCGAGCTCCTGACCGATATCCCAGCTCTGCGGCGACGGTTCGGCACCGTACTTCGACATTTCGAGCGCATCGCGCTCGTCCTCGATCCGCGACCTCGGCAACGGCGTCGGCTGCGACCTCGTCGGCGAAGCGCGGTTGCGGGGCGGAAGGCGCGCGACATCGGCGAAGGCTTCCCGAATGTCGATGTCGCCATCCGCGTGCTTGGCGGATGCCGGATGCCGCTTGACGGCGGCAATTTTCGCGGGACGCGGGGGCGCCGCGGTGGCGTTCAACGCGACTGCGGCTGCGCGCGCCTTCGCGTCGGACCGCTTCGGCGGTGTCGCCGCTGCCGTGTCCGCGCTCCTTGCCGCATCGAGCAGCGACTTGAGTTCGGTCAGTTTCGCCATCGGTTGCACGATCGCGTCGATCGCCGGACGGTCATCATTGCGCATGCGGCGCGCGGCAGCAATCGTCCGGCGGCCTTCACCCCGCGTGCGCCGCCGCCGGCGCGGGCGCATTTGCATGCGCCGTTTCCAGAAACACTTCGGCGTCGAGCGCGGCCATGCATCCGGTGCCGGCCGACGTGACGGCCTGGCGATACACGTGATCGGCGACATCGCCCGCGGCGAACACGCCCGGGATGCTCGTCTGCGTCGCGTTGCCGTCGGAGCCGCCGTGCACGCGGATGTAGCCGCCCGCCATGTCGAGTTGACGCTCGAAGATCTGCGTGTTGGGCGTGTGCCCGATGGCAATGAACACGCCATGCACGGGCAAATCCCTGGACACACGGCTCGCCACATCGGACACGCGCGCGCCCGTCACGCCGGAGTCGTCGCCAAGCACGTCGTCGAGCACGTGATTCCACAGGATGCGGATGTTGCCGCCCGCCCCCGTTCTTGCGAGCAACCGGTCGATCAGGATCGCTTCCGCGCGAAACCGGTCGCGGCGATGGATCAGCGTGACGCTGCGCGCGATGTTCGACAGGTACAGGGCTTCCTCGACCGCCGTATTGCCGCCACCCACGACCACGACATCCTGCCCCTTGTAGAAGAATCCGTCGCAGGTCGCGCAGGCGGATACGCCTTTGCCCATGAACGCCTGCTCGGACGGCAAGCCCGAGATAGCGGGCCGACGCACCGGTGGCGATGATCAGCGCGTCGCACGTATAGTCGCCGTTGTCGCCCGCGAGCCTGAACGGGTGCGCGCCGAGGTCGGCGGTGTGGATATGATCGAAGATCAGTTCGGTTTCGAATCGCTCCGCGTGCTTCTGGAACCGCGTCATCAATTCGGGACCCATCACGCCATCGGCATCGGCTGGCCAGTTGTCCACGTCGGTCGTCGTCATCAACTGGCCGCCCTGCGCGAGACCGGTGATGACGACCGGGCGAAGATTCGCGCGCGCAGCGTATACTGCCGCCGTATAGCCGGCAGGACCGGAACCCAGGATCAACAGGCGGGCGTGCTTCGCAGGCATGGCATCCTCGTCAACGCAAAACCTTACAGTCTAATGGAAATGGGGACGCGGCCCGGCGCCGCAAGCGTCCCGCCGCGTCCATCGTCCCGTTGCGCGGGGCAGGCAACGCCGGCTATAATGTCCTTTGTGAGGTTTTAGCGGCAATCCCATGTTTTTCAAGCGGAATGGCAATTCGCGCCGGCGCGGCCACGCGCCCGAGACGCCGCTGTCTCCGCGAGTCGCGCGCCTGCTGCGCGAATCGTGGTGGCTGCTGGTCGTCGCGTGTTTCCTGTATCTCACGCTGATCCTCGCGACGTACACGCAAGCCGATCCCGGCTGGTCGCGCACGGGAACCGGCATGCCGATCGCGAATCGCGGCGGTGTCATCGGCGCGTGGCTGTCCGATCTGCTGCTGTACCTCTTCGGCTTTTCCGCGTGGTGGTGGGTCGTCGGCGGCGTGGTGCTCGTCATCGTCGGCTACCGGCGCGTCGTGCAGCCGGATCACGCGAGCGACCATCCGATCGTCCTCGGCGTTCTGCGGCTTCGCGCTGGTACTGCTGGCGAGCGCTGCGCTCGAATCGATCCGCCTGTGGCGCTTGCCCGTGGCGCTGCCGCAACAATCCCGGCGGCGCGCTCGGCGAGGTCGTCGGCGATGCGCTCGCAGCAGGGGGTCGGCTTCAACGGCGCGACGTTGCTGCTGCTCGCGCTCTTTGCCGTTGGCACGTCGCTGCTCTTTGGCGTGTCGTGGCTGCGCGCAATGGAGCGCATCGGTGCCGCAATCGAATCGCTCGTCGTTCGCGCGCGCGCGCGGCGCGAGGCCGCCGAAGACCGGCGGATCGGCGACGTGCATGCGGCCGAACGCGAACAGGTGGTCGAGCACCTGCGCGAAGACACGGCCGCGCGCGAACCGGTCGTTGTCGTGCCCGCCATCACCGCGGTACCGCGATCGGATCGGGCGACCCGCGAGAAGCAGCGGCCACTCTTTACCGACATGCCGGACTCGGCGCTGCCGCCGCTGTCGCTGCTCGAGGATGCACCGCCCGCGGCCGAGTCGGTTGGCGCAGAGACGCTCGAATTCACGTCGCGGCTGATCGAACGCAAGCTGGCGGACTTCGGCGTGTCGGCCAAGGTCCTGGCGGCGTATCCGGGCCCGGTCATCACCCGCTACGAAATCGAGCCGGCGGTCGGCGTCAAGGGCGCGCAGATCGTCAACCTGGTGAAGGACCTGGCGCGCGCGTTGTCGGTCGTGTCGATCCGCGTCGTCGAGACGATCCCCGGCAAATCGTGCATGGCGCTGGAGTTGCCCAATCCGCGGCGGCAGGTCGTGAAGCTCGTCGAGATCCTGGCATCGACGACGTACAACGACGCGCCCGGCATGCTGACGCTCGCGCTCGGCAAAGACATCGCGGGCAAGCCGGCGATCGCCGATCTGGCGCGGATGCCGCATCTGCTCGTCGCCGGCACCACCGGCTCGGGCAAGTCGGTTGCGGTCAACGCGATGATCCTGTCGCTGCTGTACAAGGCCGAGCCGCGGCAGGTGCGCCTGATCCTGATCGATCCGAAGATGCTCGAACTGTCCGTCTACGACGGCATTCCGCATCTGCTCGCGCCGGTGGTGACGGACATGAAGCTTGCCCCGAACGCGCTCAGTTGGTGCGTCGGTGAAATGGAGCGGCGCTACAAGCTGATGTCGCAACTGGGCGTGCGCAACCTCGCCGGCTACAACCAGAGAGTGGCCGACGCGAAGAAGTCGGGGCAGCCGCTCGTCAATCCGTTTACGCTGACGCCGGATGCACCGGATCCGCTCGACGAGATGCCGCTGATCGTCGTCGTCGTCGACGAGCTCGCCGACCTGATGATGGTGACCGGCAAGAAGATCGAGGAGCTGATTGCGCGGATCGCGCAAAAGGCGCGCGCGGCGGGCATTCACCTGATCCTCGCCACGCAGCGCCCGTCCGTCGACGTGATCACCGGACTCATCAAGGCGAACATCCCGTCGCGCATCGCGTTCCAGGTCGCAAGCAAGATCGACTCGCGGACGATCCTCGATCAGATGGGCGCCGAGGCGTTGCTCGGGCAGGGCGACATGCTGTACCTGCCGCCCGGCGCCGGCTATCCGCAGCGCGTGCATGGCGCGTTCGTGTCGGACGCGGAGGTGCATCGCATCGTCGAATACCTGCGGTCGGTCGGCGAGCCACAATACGTCGAAGGCATACTCGAAGGCGGTGTCAACCTGGACGGCGAAGAGACGACGAGCGTCGAAGGTGCCGATGTCGAGTCCGATCCGATGTACGACCAGGCGGTGGCGGTCGTGATGAAGACGCGCCGCCCATCGATTTCGCTCGTGCAGCGGCACCTGCGCATCGGCTACAACCGTGCCGCGCGCCTGATCGAGCAGATGGAGCGTGCGGGCATGGTCTCGCCGATGCAATCGAACGGCAACCGCGAGGTGCTCGTCCCCGCCGGAAAGGCGGACGCGTAGTGACGATGATGCGCGGCGCGATCCGCTGGGTGCGGCGTGCGCTGTGGGTCGCGGCCGGCGCCGGATTGCTGGCGCCGACGGCATCCGCGTCCGGTCTGGATCAGCTCCACGCGTTTCTCGAAGGAACGCAAAGCGCCCAGGGTGCGTTTACGCAGCAGGTCGTCAACAAGGACGGACGCACGACGCAAACGACGTCGGGAACGTTCGCATTCATGCGCCCGGGCAAATTTCGCTGGACCTACCAAAAGCCGTTCGATCAGCTGATCGTCGGTGACGGTGAAAAGGTGTGGATCTACGACCGCGATCTCAATCAGGTGGTGGTGCGCAAGCTCGACGCCGCATTGGGCGCGACGCCCGCGGCGCTTCTCGCCGGCGACAACGCGCTCGAGAAGAATTTCACGCTCGTCGCGGGCGGCGAGGGCGACGGTGTCGAATACGTCGACGCGACGCCGAAAGCCGCCGAGGCGCAGTTCACGCGAATTCGTCTCGGCTTCGCCGGCAATCTGCCGCGGACGATGGAATTGACCGACGCGTTCGGGCAGACCACCGATCTCGACGTTCAGCGACCTGCGGCGCAATCCGAAGCTCGCGGCGGACGCCTTCCGCTTCACGCCGCCGAAGGGCGCCGACGTCGTCGGGCAGTAGAGCCACGACCGTTGGCCCGGTGCTGGGATGTAGAAGCCTCGGGGAGACGAAGACGACTCCGCCGCGCATAATTCCTGCGGGCAATCGGGAGCGCGCCGCTTGAACGATCTCTTCGCACGCGATGCCAACGACCTCACGCCGCTCGCCGAGCGCCTGCGGCCGAAAACGATCGACGACGTCATCGGCCAGCGGCATCTGCTCGCGCCGGGCAAGCCGCTGGCCGTCGCGTTCGCCGTCGGGCAAGCCGCATTCGATGATCCTGTGGGGCCCGCCCGGCGTCGGCAAGACGACGCTCGCGCGGCTGATGGCCGATGCGTTCAACGCCGAGTTCATCGCGCATCTCCGCGGTGCTGGCCGGCGTCAAGGACATCCGCGACGCGGTCGCGCGCGCCGAGGCTACGCTCGCGGCAGTCGGGCCGCGCGACGATCCTGTTCGTCGACGAGGTGCATCGCTTCAACAAGGCGCAGCAGGATGCGTTCCTGCCGTTCGTCGAGCAGGGGCTGCTGACGTTCATCGGCGCGACGACCGAGAATCCGTCGTTCGAGGTCAACGGCGCGCTGCTGTCGCGCGCGGCCGTCTATGTGCTGGAGCCGCTGTCGGCGGACGAGCTCGCGCAGCTGCTCGAGCGCGCGCGTCGCCGCGGCGATGCCCGGCGTTGCGATCGACGCCGCCGCGCGCGATGCGCTGATCGCCTACGCCGACGGCGATGGGCGCCGGCTCGTCAACCTGGTCGAGCAGCTCGGCGACGGCGGCGGGCGAGGCGCAGCGGACGCACGATCGACGTCGCGTTCGTCGAGGCGACGATCGCGCGCAGCCTGCGCCGCTTCGACAAGGGCGGCGAGGCGTTCTACGACCAGATCTCCGCGCTGCACAAGGCGGTGCGCGGCTCGGATCCCGACGCCTCGCTGTACTGGATGTGCCGGATGCTCGACGGCGGCGCCGATCCGCTCTACGTCGGGCGGCGGCTGATCCGGATGGCGAGCGAGGACATCGGGCTCGCCGATCCGCGCGCGCTGACGCTGGCGCTCGACGCGGTCGCGACCTACGAGCGCCTCGGCTCGCCCGAAGGCGAGCTCGCGCTGGCCGAGGCGGTGATCTACCTCGCCGTGCGCGCCGAAGATCAACGCCGTCTACACGGCGTACGGCGCGGCGCGCGCGTTCATCGGCGAAGACGGCTCGCGGCCGGTGCCGCTGCGCCTGCGCAACGCGCCGACGCAAGCTGATGAAGGGCCTGGGCTACGGCAAGGGCTACCGCTACGCGCACGACGAGGAGGACGCGTACGCGGCCGGCGAGCGCTATTTGCCGGACGACATGCCCGACGTGACGTTCTACGCAGCCGACCGATCGCGGGCTCGAGGCGCGGATCCGCGAGAGGCTGCGCGCGCTGCGCGCGCCGCGACGAGAACGCGCGGGAGGCAAGCGGCACGCGGCGCCCGAATGATCGGCGAACCGCTCTGATAAGATCGTCCGATGCTCGACATCAATCTCGCTGCGCAACGATCTTGCCGGCGTCGCCGCCGCGCTGGCGCAAGCGCGGCGTCGCGCTCGATGGCGCGCGCTTCGAGGCGCTCGAGGGCGAGCGCAAGAGCATCCAGACGCGCACGCAGGACCTGCAGGCGAAGCGCAACGCGCTGTCGCAAGCAGATCGGCATCGAGCAAAGGCAAGGGCGAGGATGCCACCGGCGCTGCTGCGCGAGGTCGCCGGACTCGGCGACGAGCTCAAGGCGCCTCGAGGGCGAGCTCGACAGCGTGCAGAGCGAAGCTGCGCGATTTCCTGCTCGACCTGCCGAACCTCACGCATGCGTCGACGCCGGTCGGCACGTCGGCCGACGACAACGTCGAAGTCCGCCGCGGGGCGCGCCGCGAACGTTCGACTTTCCGGTCAGGGATCACACGGACCTCGGCGAAGCGCTCGGGCTGCTCGATTTCGCGACGGCGGCGAAGCTCTCGGGCGCGCGCTTCTCGTTCCTGCGCGGCGGCCTCGCGCGCCTGCATCGCGCGCTCGCGCAGTTCATGCTCGACACGCACACGCGCGAGCACGGCTACACCGAGTGCTACACGCCGTACATCGTCAATGCGCGAAACGCTGGTCGGCACGACGCAGCTGCCGAAATTCGAGGCCGACATGTTCGCCGTGACGAAGGGCGGCGAGGTCGACGACGGCGCGACGAGCGCGCTGTACCTGATCTCGACGTCGGAGATCACGCTCGACCAACACGGTGCGCGACGAGATCCTGCCGGCCGACGCGCTGCCGATCAAGCTCACCGCGCACACGCCGTGCTTCCGCTCGGAGGCGGGCAGCTACGGCAAGGACACGCGCGGCATGATCCGCCAGCACCAGTTCGACAAGGTCGAGATGGTGCAGATCGTGCGCCCGGAAGATTCGTACGAGGCGCTCGAAGCGTTGACCGGGCACGCGGAAGCGATCCTGCAGCGGCTCGAGCTGCCGTATCGCGTCGTGGCGCTTTGCACCGGCGACATCGGCTTCGCCGCCGCGAAGACCTACGACCTCGAAGTGTGGCTGCCGGGCCAGAACGCGTATCGCGAGATCTCGTCGTGCTCGAACTGCGAGGCCTTCCAGGCGCGGCGGATGCAGGCGCGCTTCGCAATGCGCAGGGCAAGCCCGAGCTCGTGCACACGCTGAACGGCTCGGGACTCGCCGTCGGGCGCACGCTCGTCGCGGTGATGGAAAACTACCAGCGCGCCGATGGCTCGATCGAGATTCCTGCGGCCGTGCGTCCGTATATGGGCGGCCAGGACATCATCCGCCGCTAGCCGGAATTGGCATCGCCACGCATTCTTGCGCGGCGCCGATCAGGGGGCACGACCCGCGCTTCGCAGTTGAGTTCGCGATCGCGGGCGTGCAGCGCCGATGCAGGCGCAGCCGCGCGCTCCGAGTCCGCAATCGCCCGCCTGCGGGTGCCCGGCGCGACTTCAGTCGGCAACACCTTACCCCGCCTCCTTCGCCGCGCCACCCGCGACGGCGGGCGCTCCCAGTCGCGCTTGCCGCGCCCTGGTCGCCGCTGTGCGGCGCTGGTGCGATGTGTAACGCTGGACGCTCGTCGTTGCGTGCAATTGAACCGCGAAAACCGACGGGCCGCCCCGAAGTTTTCGCGCTGATCTATTCGGCGAAAAGTATCGTGCGAGCGAAGCGAGCGAAACTTTTCGACGCCGGGCTAGCGCATGTTGCCGGTGTGCCCGAGCGAATAGCGGCCGGGCTGCGGCCAGACGGTGAGGCCGTGCGGCTCCTTGCCGACTGGTATCGTCTGCACGGCGCCGGTCGTCGTGTCGAACACGTAGACGACGTTGTCGTAGCGTCCCGAAAGCCAGAGCTGCGTGCCGTCGGCGCTGACGTTGCCCATGTCGGGGCTGCCGCCGCCGGGGATGGGCCACGTGACGTCGACCTTGCGCGTGGCGAAATCGATGACCGACACGCTGCCCTTGCCCGTGCGGGGGCCCGTGGATCCGGTTCGATCCGCGGTTGGCGACGTAGAGCTTCCGCCCGTCGCGGCTCGGATACAGTCCGTGCGTTCCCTTGCCGGTCGCGATGAAAGCCGATCTCCGTGAACGAGTCGCCGTCGACGACGAACACGCCGTTCGCCATCATGTCGGCGACGTAGAACACCTTGCCGTCCGGGCTGATGCGAATGTCCTGCGGCATGCCGCCCTTCGAGAGCTTGAGGTAACCGATCACGGTCCGCGTGACGAAGTCGATCTTGGCCAGGCCGCCGGCGAATTCGCACGTGAAGATCGCGTAACGGCCGTCGATCGAGAAATCCGCATGGTTGATGCCGCCGCACTCGGGCGTCGCGATCGACGACTGCAGCGTCATCGTCGCCGGGTCGCGGAAATCGAGCCGCTTGTGCGCTTCGGCAACGACGATCGCCGAGCGTGCCATCCGGCGTGAAATACATGTTGTACGGGTCGTCGACCGGGAATCGGCTTGCCGGGCTTCCCGGTGCGCGGATCGATCGGCGTCAGGCTGCCGTCGGTGCGTCCTTCGGCGTTGTTGGCGACCCACAGCGTCGTCATGTCCTAGGCAGGAACCACGTGCTGCGGATTGAGGCCGACCTTGAACCGGTCGACGACCTTCAGCGTCCCCGGGTCGATCACGTAGACGTCGTTCGAGCCGACATTGGGCACGTAGACGCGCGGCAGCGCATCGCGCGCGACCGCGCTCAGCTGGCCGGCGCTCGCCTCGCTGTAGAGATTGGCCGGATCGACGACCGGCGGCATGCCGGGCACCGTCGCGACCGCCGGCGCTGCGGACGCCGCGTTCGCCGCGGATGGTTGCGCATCCGCAGGCGCCGCGACCGAAGCGCCAAGCGACAGCGCGAGCATCGACACGAAGGAAATTCGCTTCACGTACGTTCCTGATGAATGCGAGGAGAAGAGGGTGGACCTGCGCGCATGGATCGCGCGGCGACTGACCTACCGGTGCGCGGCTGCCTTCCGGATCGCGGCGACCGACTGGGCGACGATCGCATCGACGCCGATTGTCCGAGTTCGGCGCTCGCGCGGCGAGGGTCGCCGTACACGCCATGCGCGGCGTCGAGTCCCTCGCCTGCGGCGAGCCGATCCTTCCGCACGAGCCCTGGGTCGACCGCCAGCGCGAGCGACGTATCGGCGACGCCGGCATGCGTGCCGATTTCGGCGTCGGTGTAGCCGCGCGCCTTGAGCGCCTGCCGGTATTGCGTTTCGGTGGCGCGATAGTACTCGACGAGCGCATGCACGCGCACCGGCGTACGGGCCCATTCGCGATCGAGCCGTTGCGCGACGGCCTGCTCGTTGCGCTGGTAGCCGCCGTGATCGCCGATGTAGAAGATGTCGCGAAAGCCGTGCGCACGCAGGCTGCGCGCCGCATATTCGAGCACGCTTTCGAACGTCGCGGCGGGCACGGTGAGCGTTCCCGGAAAGCGCATGTGCGACGACGGCGGGTCGACGCTGCCTTCCGGGACGTACGCGATGACCGGCGCGACCAGTGCGTTGCCGAGCGTCGTCGCGATTTTCTCGGCCAGCGCCTTCACGCGCACGTTGTGCTTGCCGAGCACCATGTGCGGACCGTTCTGCTCGGTGCCGCCGATCGGGACGAGCACGGTCGTCTTGCCGGCGCGCACCTGCGCCTGCAGCTCGGTGGACGTCAGCTCGTCGATGAAAACGCTGTTCTGCGCATGCGCGGCCGCGCACGCGCACAACGCGAAGGCGGCGGCGATCAACCGGCGGAGCACGCGATCGAACATCCGCTATGGTAGGCGATCCCCTGCGACCGCCTGGTGCGCCGCTTTGCAGGCAGGGATGCCCGAAGCCGTTTCGGGCGCGGTCTCGTCGCGTCGAAAAGGCGAGTCGCTGGCGCGTGCGCGGATCAGCGCATCGCCAGGCCGGCCTGCAATCGAGGTGGCTGTTCGCGCTCGGTGCGAAGCAGGATGTCGTAATAACCGCGCACGCGGCCGACGAACGCGACCGGCATGCCGCCGCGCGCGTAGCCATTTTTCGCGGTGATGTAGTACGCAGGCTCGGCGAGCAGCGGCAGCACTTTCCGCACGTCGCTCCAGAGGTCGGGATTGAGCTTCTGCCGCTGCGCGAGGATGCGCGCATCCTCGAGGTGCGCGATGCCGATGTTGAACGCCGCGAGCGCGAGCCACGTGCGATCGGGCTCGGTGATGCGCGCCGGGCATCTTGCGCTTGAGATCGGCCAGGTATTGGGCCGCGGCGATCGCCGACGCTTTTGCGTTCAGCCGGTCTGCGACGCCCAGGTGGCGCGCCGTGTCCTCCGTCAGCTGCATCAGGCCGCGGGCTCCCGTTTCGCTGGTGGCGATCGGGTCCCATTGCGATTCCTGGTAGGCGAGCGCCGCCAGCAACCGCCATTCGATGCCGCTCTTCGCCTGCGCCTCGATGAACGTCCTGCGCCACTCCGGCAGCGCCTGGTGGATCCGGTCCTGGAATACGCCGGCGTCGATCCGCTCGACCTCGCGCGCATCGCCGAAATAGCGGTCGGCAAGGCGCCCGAGCGTGCCGTCCTTGCGCAGCCGCGCAATGAACGCGTCGAGCGCGTTGCGCAACTCCGGATACCCGGGCGCGATCGCCCAGGCGAACTCGCGCGGGGGTCCGGCCGTGAAGGCCACGTCGAAGTCGAGGTAGATGTTGCGGGCCATCGCGGCGTCGCTGGACGCGACGATCGCGTAGTCGGTGGTGCCGTCCGAAACCTGCGCGATCAGCGCGTCGGTCGAGACGACGTCGACCGGCTGCCAATGCACCTCCGGATGCGACCGCGCGGATCGCGGTCAGCGGCGCGTCGATCCCGGTATGCGCCGCGTAGGCAACCGTGGCGCTGTTCAGATCGTCCCAGCGCCGGGGCTTGTAGCCGTCGACGTTGTAGATCAGGACCGGCTCGACGGCGTGGTAACCGCTGCTCCAGGCGATCGCAGGGCCGCCGTCCGGATCGAGATTGCGGGCGTCGGCCGCGGCATCCTCAAACAGGCCGCCCGCACCGAGTTGGGCTTGCCCCCGGCCGAGTTTGGTCAAGCAGGGCGGCGGCGCCGTCCGCAAATGACACGTGGAGCGGGACGCCGCGCTCGTGCGCAAAGCGCGTCAGCAGATCGTGGTCGAACCCGGTGGTCTCGCCGTTGGGACCCGTGAACCAGGTGGCCGGGCCCGGGCGCACGATGACGCTGATCGCCCGGATTGGGCCGAGGCGGCGGGGGAGGCTGCTCGCAGCCGCTGAACAGCAGCAGTGCGGCGCCCGCCAGCCCGATCATCGATCGTCGGCTAGGCAGGCAAAACGACGGGCAAACGCTCGATCGCGCATGACGCTCACAACGCCCCGTTGCCGGGTGCGTCCTCGAAGGTTTGCGGCGATCTATGCCGCCGTCCGTTGGCGCAGCCTTGCCACGGGCTGCGAGGGCTCCACTGAAGTAGTCGCGGACGCGGCATCGCGCCACAAGCGACGACGCTATTATAACCCTTACCCGCACATGGCCAATTGACCGTTTGGCCGACCCGGGTCGCCGGCCGATCCAGCGGGTCGCCGGCCGATCCGCGGGTCGCCGGCGACGCCTCCGTGGACGCTATAATGGAGGCTCGCGGAAGTTGCGCCCCGATCAACGGCGGGTCGCCCCGCATTGCACGGTCGTGAACCTGGTCAGGTCCGGAAGGAAGCAGCCACAGCGATTCACTGCAAGTGCCGGGGGAACGGCTCGCCTCTCCTTGCTCTTTGTTCACCCGATCGACCTGATACTTTGTTGCTCGCCGGCTCGACCGCTCACGTACGTCTTGGTACGTTCCGCGTTCTCGCCGGCTCGCGCCTCGTCTCAGGCCGATCGGGTGGCAAATAGCCCACGCGTCGGCCCGGCTTCGGGGGTCGATCGCCCGCCCCACGAAATATCCCGATGAGCTATCAGGTCCTTGCCCGCAAGTGGCGGCCGACGCACGTTCGGCGAGCTCGTCGGGCAGGAGCACGTCGTCACGGCGCTGACGAACGCGCTCGCCCGCGGACGGCTGCACCACGCGTACCTGCTCACGGGCACGCGCGGCGTCGGCAAGACGACGCTGGCGCGGATTCTCGCGAAAAGCCTGAACTGCGAAACCGGCGTCACCGCGACGCCCTGCGGCGTGTGCAGCGCGTGCCGGGACATCGACGCCGGGCGCTTCGTCGACTTGCTGGAGCTCGATGCCGCATCGAATACCGGCGTCGACAACATGCGCGAAATCCTCGACAACGCGCGCTATTCGCCGACGGCCGGGCGCTACAAGGTGTACCTGATCGACGAGGTGCACATGCTGTCGAAGGGCGCGTTCAACTCGATGCTGAAGACGCTCGAGGAGCCGCCCGAGCACGTGAAGTTCGTGCTCGCGACGACCGATCCGCAGAAGATCCCGGTAACCGTGCTGTCGCGCTGTCTCCAATTCAACCTGACGCCACTGCCGCGCGCCGCGATCGCGGCGCGACTCGCGCACATCCTGGACGCGGAAACGATCGCCGGCGACGCGGCTGCGCTGCACGCAGATCGCTGCGCGCCGCGCAGGGCTCGCTGCGCGACGCGCTGTCGCTGCTCGACCAGGCGATCGCCTACGGCGGCGGCGACGTTCGCGAGGCCGCGTGCGGACGATGCTCGGCGTCGTCGACCGCGAATACCTGTACCGGATCGTCGATGCGCTGATCGCCGCGGACGGACCCGCGCTGCTCGCGCAAGCGGATGCGCTCGCTGCTTCGGGCCAGCCGTTCGCGTCGGCGCTTGATGAGCTGGCGTCGCTCTTCCATCGCGTCGCGGTGGCGCAGGCCGTGCCGGGTGCGCGCCATCGGTGACGACGGGAAACGCGTGGCCGGCTACGCATCGCAGTTGTCGCCCGAAAGCGTTCAACTCGCCTACCAGATTTGCGCGCAGGGTCGCGCCGATCTCGCGCTGGCGCCGGACGAGGCGACCGGATTCTCGATGACGTTGCTGCGGCTTCTCGCATTCGAGCCGGCTGCCTCCCGCACATCGACGCGGGTCCTCCGCCACGTCGGAGGAGCGCGCCGGCGCGCGCCCTTGCCAAGCCGCCGGTCGATCGCAATGTCGAATCGGTGCCGTCGAGGCCGGCGGCTCCGGCATGCGAGGCACGATCCGCGCCGCGCAGGAGAGAGCGTGGCTGCCGTTGCGCTGCGCAGGCGCCCGCCGATTGGCCGGTCTTCGTCGCGAGACTCAAGCTCGCCGGAATGGCATCGCAGCTCGCGGCGCAGTCGGAGCTCAAATCGATCAGGGGCAACGCGCTGTCGCTCGCGATCCCCGCGACGCACAAGCACCTGGCCGACAAGGCGTACGCCGACAAGCTGAAGGCGGCGCTCGACGCGGCGACGGGCCGCAAGATCCTGCTCGCGTTTGAAATCGGCGAGAGCAACGACGGCTCGCTCGCGGCGATCGAGCGGCGCGAACGCGCGCAGGCGAAAGCGCAGGGCGAGGCGGCGTTTCGCAATGAGCCGTTCGTGCGCGACCTGGTCGCACGCTTCGATGCCACTGTCAGATCCGATACGATCGAATCGCCTGCGCTCGATTCTTCGACGGCAACGCGAAAGCGGGAACCGTCATGATGAAAAACCAGTTGGCCGGCCTGATGAAGCAGGCGCAGCAGATGCAGGAAAACATGCAGCGCGCGCAGGAAGAGCTGGCGCGCACCGAGGTCGAAGGCCAATCCGGCGCTGGCCTCGTGAAGATCACGATGACGTGCCGCCACGACGTGAAGCGCGTGGCGATCGATCCGTCGCTGATCGGCGAGGATCGCGACATGCTCGAGGACCTCGTCGCGGCGGCGTTCAACGACGCCGTGCGTCGCGCCGAGGCGATGACGCAGGAGAAAATGGGCGGGCTGACGGCGGGAATGCCGTTGCCGCCGGGTTTCAAGCTGCCGTTCTGAATGCCCGCGATCGCTGCACCCGCTACGTTCCACGATACCCGGCGATGAACGCGCGCGCGCCGTTGACTCGCGGCGGTCCGCCGCGGCAGCCATTGTCGAGCCTCGACGAGCTGGCCGCTGCCCTGCGTTGCCTGCCGGGTGTGGGCCCGAAGGCTGCGCAGCGGATGGCGCTGCATCTACTGCAGCACGATCGCGACGGCGCGCAGCGCCTCGCGAGCGCGCTCGTCGACGCGACGCGCTCGATCCAGCATTGCGACCGCTGCAATACGTTTGCCGAAGGCTCGCTGTGCGCGCTGTGCCGATCCGCCAGGCGCGATGCGACGCAGCTCTGCGTCGTCGAAACCCCGGCCGATCTGCTGATGGTCGAGCAGACGCAAGCGTATTCGGGACTCTATTTCGTGCTGATGGGACGCCTGTCGCCGCTCGATGGCATCGGCCCGAAGGAAATCCGGCTCGAGCGCCTGCTGAAGCGCGCCACCGACGGCATCGTGCGCGAAGTGATCCTCGCGACCAACTTCACCAATGAAGGCGAAGCGACCGCGCACTATCTCGGCGAGCTTCTGTCGGATCGCGATCTGCGCGTGACGCGCCTGGCGCGCGGCGTACCCGTTGGCGGCGAGCTTGAATACGTCGACGCCGGCACGCTCGCGCAGGCGTTGCGCGAGCGTCGCGTCCAGGGCAGCTGATTTCCCTACGGAACGGACGAAACCTCCACGGGGATCCGCCGAATTTCGGCGTTCGCGGCATTGCCGTCCACGGTGATCTCGGCAAGCGCCGTGTAGTGGCCGGAAGGCAGTTTGCCGGTGAAGTCCATCTTGAACGTCGCATCCTCGGCCGGCGTCGCGATGCCGGTCAGCACGACGTTGCCCGCGCTGTCGAGCACCATGTACCGGCACTCCGGCGCGGCCCGCAGCAGGTCGGTGGATGGGACCGATTGCAGCGGCGTGCGGACGATGTCGTAGCTCCGCTGGTATTTCATGATCGTTTCGATCTCGGCGGAAATCGTGAGCCGGCTGCCTTCTCCCTCGACTTTCGTGACGAATCCGCGCCGCGGAATCGCGTAGGGATCGTACGAGCCCACGCCCAACGGATAACTCAGGTCCCGGAACACATCCAGCGTTGCGCCGTCAGCCGACCAGGCCTTGAGCTGATAGGGTCCGTTCGTGACCAGGAAGTGGCCGTGCGCCTGGTAGTACGCGGCAAGCGCCGTCCATCGCTTGCGCGCCGCATCGGTGCTCACCAGTCCTCGCAGCGAATCGGGGCGGTATCCGTCACGCGCGAACGCAGCGACGAGCGGCGCAAGCTGACCCTTCAAACGGTCGGAGCGCGCGAGGTCGAGCCATTCGACGCCGCGACGTTCGGCCTCCGCTTGCGAGAACGCCGCCCAGCCGCGACTCACCGCCTCTTCCATCAGTACGAGCACGTCCCAGGGCAGCGTGCTCCAGGGGGGAGCAAGCGCGGCGTCCTGATCGGGGTCCTCCGGCGCGCTCGTCGTATAGACGTCGATGACGAAGAGTTCGCGCACGACGTCGATGTCGCCGACACGAAACGATTTGGACTTCGAATCGGTCCCGATGAACTTGACCCCCACCAGGCGCTGCCGCAGCGCGGCGGTCGCGGCATCGACGGCGGGATCATAGTGCGAAGCGTCCGCATCGTTTCGAACGCCCCAGCGATACGCGAACATGTACGCGTACAGGATGTCGGACACGTCCATCGGCGTGCCGTCATGAAACGCCGAGCCGAGCACGCGGTAGGTCAACTTCTGCCTGGCGGTCTTGCCCGCGCCGACGGGCTGCATGCGGCCGGTGCCCGGCTCGGGGAGCACCGCATCTTCGGGAACGTCGATGACGCCCGCCGCAAGCGCGCTCGGCTGCGCGGGCGGGCGCCGCTCGGTGATCGGCTCGGCCAGGATCGAAAGGCTGATGAACGTGTACGCGACCATCAGAGCGGTCAGCGGCACCTGGGACCACAGCGCATCGCGGCGGGCCGCGAACATCTGCATCGATCTCGTATGCGCCAGATAGACGGCCGCGATGTGGCCGATGACGATTGCGGTGACCGCCGCGTACCACGCGAAGCGCGCACCGACGATCCCGATGTCCACCCGATAGCCGGCCGTGCCGAAGAGATCCCAGCCGTATCCGAACGGATCGGACAATAGCGGCACGATGTACTGGCCCTGGATCAGCAGATAGGTGAGGTAGTGGGCGAGGGAGTACGCGATCGCGATCGGCACCAGCGTCAGCGCAAGGCTTCGCGCGCTGTCCCACGTCGAGCGGCGATGCTGAACGGCTACGCTCATGATCGCGTTCACCGCCAGATACGCGCCGAAGAACAATGCCCAGAACACGACGAGGCCGACCGTCCTGATCGCGATCACTGCGGTGTCGCCGAGGCCCGGCGCGAGCGCAACGAGCGAATTTTCGATTCCGGTCCATTCGGGCGTTCCGAGCACGCCGTCGTAGAGCACCGTCGACAGGACGAGCAGCACGAACGCCGTCATCGACGTCGAGACGGGCCGGCTGTCGAGGAGTCCTGCTCCATACGGGCGCAGCGCGAGCGTCCATTGCTGCGAGTCGGCGCGGTGCAGACACTCGTGGCAGTCGATGCAGGGTCCGCCGGGCCTGCTGCAGTGCGCTTCGCACGTCGCGCAGATCGCCGGATCGAGCACCCGCGCTTCGATCGGGGCGAAGCGGGCAAGCAACGCGAAGACGACGGAGAAGAGCTCGCCGTGCCGGAGCCACGCTTCGCTGCCGAACACGATCATGCCGCTCCAGGTGAGAACGGAATACCCGGTCAGCATCCACGCGATGTGCACCGGCACCGCGGGGCTCGGGTAGACCAGTTCGATCCAGGAAAATGCCAGCAGCAGAACGAATGCCGGCCACACACCGAGCGCCTCGGGGTACGTCATGTGCCGAGCAGCAGCGTTGCCGCGGCGCGCGCGTCGATAGACCCACTCCGCCAGATCGAACAGCGTCCGCCAGGGGTTGATCACCGCCCAGAGATTCCCGACGAACGCCGAAACGCAGATCAGACCGACCCAGCCGATGATCCACACGAGCGTCGGCGCAATGTTCTGGTACGGGTTCTGGTTCCCCAGGAAGCCCGCCAGCACCGTGACGATCGCGACGCAGAGCGCGATCAGCGCGAGCGCGCGCGACAAGGCGCGCGACGCGATCAGGCGGCCGACCGGATGGCGCCGAAGGTCGAGATACGGGTAACCATCGTTTCGCGGCGCATGTCGCACGAACACGCCGACGACGACGAACGAAAACACGATCGCCGCTGCCGTGCCGGACAGATAAAGCGACAGCGGCAACGGCAGGTCGTAGCGCAGGCCGAAGCCATGGGCGTGCGCGGCGACCGGCACGATCCCCGCGATGGCGGCCCCGACTACGAGCCGGGCGATGCGCCCGGGCGGGCCGCGCACGATTTCGTCAGCGCGGATAGACCTCGACGTAGACAAGCGGACTGTCCTCGTGCGCACTGCCGTTTTCGCGTGCCGCCGCATCATGGGCGTGGACCGGAAACCTTCCGGTCAGCCGCGCGGTGAAGGTGATCTTGCCGACGATGCCGGGCTGCACCCGCCATTCGATGTCATAGCCATGCAGGTGGAGCAGCAGCGGGCGATCCGCGGTCCAGCGCAGCGTGACGACGTCGCCTTGCGTGACGCGGATCTGTCGCATGCTCTCGGGTACGCGGCCGTTTTCCACTCGCAGGTCGAAGGCGACCTCCGCGCCCCGGGCGCCGAGCGCGGCGGTGGCGATCGCGATTGCGGTGAACGCCAGCAGGACGAACCTTGTCATCGAAGACCTGAGCGAAACGCCGCCGGCACCAGGCTCGTTCGGACCGCTCGGCGGCATGGTCAGCGAACGTCCGATATGCGATTGAGCATCCAGCCGGCGCCGTTGGGAGACGGGAGCAGCGCCGGGTCGCCGATGGCGTACCACATCAGACGTCCGAACGGATCGGTGAAACCGGCAATCGGATTCCACGCGGCGGTCGGTCGCGAATCGATGCCGATCGACAGCACTCCGTTCCAGGGAAAATCCTTGAGCTTGGCGGTGCGGATGAAGATTGGCGAATCGAGGCCGGCAATGGAATCAAAACCGACGTTCTCGATTCCGGCCGAGTATTCGGCGCTGATGTATTCACGTTTCACCGTGTATCCGGCGATAACGGCACGGCAGCTCGCGGCCAGCGTGGAAACGAGCTCCCGTTCCAGTCGCGTTCGCTCGACGGCGCCCGCGTACGCACCGGACTCCATGCGCTGGAGATCGGCACGAACCCGACTCTTGCGGTCCGCGTCGTCTACCGACGGCGCGAGCAGCAATGCGGCGCGAAACCAGCCCGATCGCAGCCAGGGCGGCGCGATCCAGCCGTTGGTCGCCATCGTCGACGAAGCGACGAGGTCGGCGGCATCGACTTCATCGATCGCGACGTCCCACGCGGACCCACGAGCGTGCCAGCTCTCGGGAACGAGAGACTTGGCGAGCTTGGTCGAGGCGCGCACCTGCAGCCGCTCTGGCGCGCCCGCCGGCTCGCTGCCAAATTGGGCGCGGGCGGCATCCGCCAGGTCGGCGTGATACAGGTAATCCCCGTCGTACGGCGTGATCGGATACGGATGAAACCGGAACTGCGCATGGCGTCCGGCGATTTCCCGAACGACGGATCGTGCAATCGCGCAGGCCCCGGCGCGATCCTTCGCCAGCGGTGAATCCGGATTGACACGAACGACGACGAGCGACCCGAGCGATTCGACGGCGCGAATCGACTCCGGCACCGGACCGGTGAAGCGCGGTTCGGCACCGATGTAAGCCTGGATCTTGCCCTGGAGCAGCAACCCGGCGGCTCGATCCGGGGCCATTGTTTCAATCCCGATCGCGTGCGGATAGTAGGAGGGGTAAACGGGAAATTCGTGGCCGCCTCTCACCCCACCGGTCATGCCCGCGGCGACGAGCAGTACGACCACCGAGGGAAGTCTCTTCACGCTGACACTCGACCGCAACGCGCTCGCGGCGTCAACCGCGGAGCGTCTTCATCACGGCATTGTTATCGAGCACGGTCTTTGGGCTTCCTTCGAAGATGATCTCGCCACGGTCGATCGCGTAGAGCCGGTCGGCGATGCGCACCGCCGTCATCAGGTTCGACTCCGCGATCAGCAGAGAGATTCCCATCGCCTTGATCTTGTTCACGGCGCCGATGAAGCGAGTGACGACGACGGGCGCGAGTCCTTCGAACGGCTCGTCCAGCAGGAGTATCGACGGCGAGAGCGCCATGGCCCGCGCGACCGCGACCATCTTCTTCTGTCCGCCGCTCAAGTTCAGGCCGCGCCGATCCATGAATACCTTCACCTCGGGAAACACCGCGAAGATCCGCTCTTCGATGCTCCCGCCTTCGGTCCGCTGCGCGCCCGATGCATTTCGCTGCGGCAGCCACTCGCAGATGTGAAAATTCTCGGCCACGGTCAGGTCTGGAAAGATGCCGGCGTCCTCCGGTGCGTACCCGATGCCGAGTCGCGCGCGCTGATAGGCCGGCAGGCGCGTGATCGCGTCGCCCTGGAAACTGATCTCGCCCGCGCGCGCGGGGAGTAGCCCCATGATCGTTTCGATCGTCGTGGTCTTTCCCGCGCCATTGCGTCCGACGAGCACGACGGATTCGCCCGCATCCACGCGCAGCGACACGCCGCGCAGAACCTGGACCCGGCCGCGGTAGGTTTCGACGCGGTCAAGCTGGAGCATTGGTCCCGCTCCCGTATGCGGCCTCGCCGGTCGGATGCGTTCCGATCAGCGTGGTCGTGACCGCGTCGTTGCGACGAATCTCGTCCGGCGTGCCGTCGGCGAGGACCGTGCCCTGGTGCATGACGACGATGCGCTCGGAATAGCGGAACACGATGTCCATGTCGTGCTCGATGATCACGATCGTGATGCCGCCCCCGCGCACGATCGAGCTCACGATGTCCATGATCGGCGCCTTCTCGCGCGTGGACACGCCGCTGGTCGGCTCGTCGAGGAACAAGAGCTTCGGCCGCAGCGCGTAGGCGACGGCGACGTCGAGCAGCTTGCGTTCGCCATGCGCGATCGTTCCCGCCGGCATCGCAGCCGTATGGTCGAGACTGAACCGGCGCAGCACCTCGTGCGCTTCATCCCACACCGCGCGGTCGCGGCTCGCCAGCGTGGTCAGGCGCTGCGTCTTGCCATCGCGCGAAAAGATCGACAGCGCGACGTTTTCGACGCAGGTCAGCTGGTCGAACAGGTTCACGATCTGGAAGCTTCGCGCGATGCCGTCCTTGATGCGGTCGTACGACGACTGGCTGGTGACGTCGCGGTCCTCGAACATGATTTCCCCGCTGTCGGGCGCTCAGCAGTCCGCTGATCAGATTCACGAGCGAAGTCTTCCCGGCGCCGTTCGAGCCGATGAGCGCCAGCACCTCGCCCGCGTTCACGCGGAAGTCGACGCCGTTCACCGCGCGGTTCTCGCCGAACGACTTCGACAGCCGACGCGTCACGAGCAGGCTCACAGCACCCCCACGCCCCCAGGGGCGACGCATCTCGCGTCTTGGGACGGCCCGGCGACGCTCATTTCCGCCGCCACTTCGCCGCGAGCGTATCGATCGCGCCCATGATCCCGGTCGGGAGCACGAGCACGAGCACGACGAGCACGGTGCCGAGCAGCAGTTGCCAGTACACGGTGAATCCGACGGCGTAGGTCTTGAGGTAGGTGAACGCGATCGCGCCGATGATCGGTCCAACGAACGTGCGGAAGCCGCCCAGCACCGTCATGAATACGATCTCGCCCGAGAACGTCCACACCAGGATGTCCGGGCTCGCGAGCCCGTTGAGCGGCGCCCACAGCGCCCCCGCAATGCCGGTGAAGACGCCCGAGATCACGAACGCGATCAGCCGGTAGCGGCGGATCCGGATGCCGATGAATTCGGCACGCGTCTCGTTGTCGCGGATCGCCTGCAACGCCTTCCCGAACGGCGAATGGACGATCAGCCACATGAGCGCACGTGCAAAGCGCGAACACCGCGAGCACGTAGTAGTAGTAGCGATGCGCGAGAAACTCCATCTTGTCGTCGCTGGCGGGCGAGACCCACCAGCGTCGGCGTCGGCGCGCGCAGACCGTCGGTGCCGCCCGTCACCCAGAAGAACTTGAACGCCAGGCTCCAGAGCACCTGCGAGAGCGCCAGCGTGAGGATGCCGAAGAAGATGCGCGTATAGCGCACGCACACGAAACCGAACAGGATCGAGAGAAGTGCAGACGTGATGGCCGAACCGGCCAGGAACAGCTCCATCGAGGCGATCTTCAGGTACTTGACCATGAACGCCACGGTATACGCACCGGTGCCGAAGAACGCCGAATGCCCGAACGAGAGCAATCCGGTGTAGCCCAGCAGCAGGTTGAAGCCGAGCGCGGCGATGGCGGCCACGAGCCCGTACATCAACGTGAGCGTCTGGAACGGGTCGACCACATACGGCGCCGCAAGCAGCACGACCGCCGTGGGAATCACCCACGCCAAAATGCGTCGCGTCGAGTGAGCGTCGGAAGCGGCGTTGACCGGAGGAGCGCCGGGGCCGCCGACAGTCTTGGTCGTGTTCATGCGCGACCGAACAGCCCCGCGGGCCGCACGAGCAGCACCAATGCGGCGATCAGATAGAGCGCGGCCAGCTCGACTTCCGGCAACACGGTGATGAATACCTCGCGCACGACGCCAACGATCAAGGCGCCAGCCAGCGCGCCTTCGAGGCTGCCGAGACCGCCGATCACGACGACGATGAACGCGAGCACCAGGGCGTCCACACCCATTCCCAGGACCGCGGACTGGCTGGGAACGACGATGGCGCCGCCGAGCCCCGCCATGAAGCAACCCAGGGTAAAGGCCTGGATGTAGATCCGGTTGACGTTGACCCCGAGCGCCGACGCCATGCGCTTGTCCTGCGACGTGGCGCGCAGGAACACGCCGAACCGCGTCCGGTAGATGAAGGCCCAAAGGAACGCCGCGGCAACGATCCCCACGGCAATGATCACCAGGTTGTACGCCGGATAGCGGCCGCCGTCGCCGACCCCGATGCTGCCCAACGCCGCGTACACCGCAGTGGCGGACAATGGGTTCGGTCCCCAGACGAAACGGATCAGATCCTCGAGGATCATCAAAAGCCCGAACGTCATGAGCAACTGGTACTCCTCGGGCCGCTTGTAGAACGGTCGCAGCAGCGTGCGCTCGATGATCGCGCCGACGAGCGCCGCGACGATCGCGCCGACCGGCAGCAGCAGGAACAGGACGAAAGTCGGCGCGCCCGCCTGAATGGCCATCCCGACGGCCCAGGCCGTCACGAACGCGCCCAGCGCGTACAGGTTGCCGTGGGCGAGATTGAGAATGCGCATCACCCCGTAGATCAAGCTCAGTCCACCGGCGATCAGGAACAGCACCGAGCTGTACAGCAGCGCATTCAGGACGTGGATGAGAAGTACGCTCATGCGAGCAATCGCGGCGGGGTGGCTAAGCTGGCGCAGCCGGCATACTAAGCTAGGAAGCCGGGACTTGTCGCGCGGAATGAGTGCCCGCGACGCGGTGCTCGACGACCTTGACCTCGGGATTCATGCGGTTGTGCGCGATGGACATCGCGGCCATGACCGTATACGCGCCGGGTTCGGCGAGATCGTGGAGGTCCAGCACGAAGCGCCGGCTGCTTCCGAACGGCGCCGTGCCCGCGCGCACGACCCTGCCGTCGGGCCCGACTACGACATAGTGGCACTCCGGCCGGTCCTGGTCGTCCGCCTCGCCCGGTGCCGGCTCGAATGCCGCGCGGGTGATCTCGTAGCTGCGCTGGAACCTCGCGACTTGCTCGACGTCGGCGCCGAGCTCGATCCGGTCGCCTCGATCCTCGATCGTCGACACATAAGCCTTGCGCGGAATCGCGTACTCGTCGAACGTGCCGACCCCCTGCGGATAGCTGAGATCGCGGAAGACCTGCAGCACAGCACCCTCGACGGACCACGAATCGAGCCGGTACGGTCCGTTGGTGACGAGAAAGTGACCGTGTTGCGTGTAGTAGGCGCGCAGCGCCGTCCACCGGGCGCGGGCGTCCTTCGCCGTGACCAGTTGCCTGAGGACTGCCGGACGATACGAATGTTCGCGGAACTCGTCGACCAGCGCCGCCAGACGCGCGCCGGTGGCGCGGTCCCGAACGAGGTCGAGCCACGGCACGCCCCGGCGCTGCGCTTCGTCCGGTGAAAATGCCGCGATGCCGCGTTGCACGGCTTCCTCCATCAGCACGAGCACTTCCCATGGCAGCGTCGACCAGGGCGGCGCGATCGCCGCCGCTTCCCAGGGATCGCCCGAACGGTGATTGAGGTAGACGTCCACGATCGGAACGCGATAGCTGAACTGGAGGTCGCTGCCGAAATTCCGCGTCTGCGTCGTGACGCCGATCACCTTGAAGCCCGCAAGCCACTCGCGCATCAGCGCGGTTGCGCGGGCGATCGCCGGATCGAACGCGGGGCCGCCAGGCGAAGCCTCGCTGCCCCAGCGATAGGCGAAGACGTACGGATAGAGGAGGTCGGCCACGCCCATCGTCGTGCCGTCGTGGAAGGCCGAAGTGATGGCCGAGTAGCGGAGAACCTGCTGCGCGGACTTGCCCGCGCCCACGGCGCGCAGCCGTCCGGTGCCCGGCTCGGGCCGGAGCGCATCCTTCGGAATCGGCACCCTGCCGGTCGGCGATGTGGGGCCGATGCTCACGCGATTGGCGACCCAGCTGTCGCCATAGGGGTCGGGCAGCAGCGCGGGATCACTCATCGAAAGCCATAGCAGTTGGCCGAATGCGTCGGTGAATCCGCCGATCGGATTCCACGCGGCGGTTGGCTTGGCCGGAGTCCCGACGCGCAGCCACCCATTCCAGGGAAAGTCCTTCAACTTGACGGAGCGGGGGAATATCCGCGACAGGAAACCGGACTGTGCGTCGAACGCCACATTTTCGACGCCGGCCGAATAGTCCGCGTTGAAATACTCGCGCCGCAGCGTGTAGCCGACGATCACCCGCTCGCAGTCCGCCGCGAGCGTCGACACGACCAGGCGCTCGAGATTGATGCGCTCGGCGAGACCGCGGTAATCGCCGGCAATGAGCTTGCGGTACGCGGCGTCGGAGGCCGCGGCGGCACCGCTGCTCGCGCAGGCCCTGGTACAGCAGATGCGCCTGGAACCAGCCCTGCTTGGTCCACGGCGGCGCAACCCAGCCGCCCGCTTCGGTCGCGGCGAGTTGGCCCAGATCCACTTCCTCGATCGTCGCATCCCATCCCGTCGCATCCGCTTTCATCGCCGAAGGCACGAGCGCTTCCGCGAGCGGTCCGCGGGTGCGAATCTTCAGATTCGCGTCGCTCGCCGGTGCCCGGTCCTGCGCTTTGTCTTGCGCCTGCGCCCGCTGCACGAGATCGAACTGCTCGAGGTAGTCCGTGTGGTAGGGCGTAACCGGATAGGAATAGCGAACGAATCCGGCACCTCCCGGGGCCAGCGAACGCACGACGCTGCGCGCCGCGGCGCATCGCGTCTGCGCGTCGGCCGCCGCGGGCGTTCTGCCGGCCGAAGCGTCGAACGTGAGCACGACGAACGTATGGAGCGACTCGACCGGAGCCGCGCCGGCGGGTGCCGGGCCTCCCGCGAACGGATCGCCGCCCACATACGCGTGCACGCGCGCCTTTGGCCATCCGGCCGCCGCGGCTGCGGGGTCTACGGTCTCGATCCGGATTTCCTGCGGATAGAACGAAGGGTAGAACGGCGACTCGTGACCCGCGCTCGCGGTCGAACTCGCGCACGCGACGCCCATCAGCGCGGCCGCGCATGCCATGCGCAAGGCGCGCGCATCGCGATGCCGGCGAGCGGGCGATCGCCCAGCAGCAAACGGGCGCCCCAAGAGGAGCGCCCGCGTGCCGGTACTTCTGTCAGCCTGCTGCGTCAAGGCGGGGCCCGGCCCCGGCTTACGCTTTGACGGTCGGCCAGGTCTTTTCGATCCAGGTATACGTCGACGTCGGCTCGCCTTTCGGCCAGCCGGGCGGCGCCGTGATGCTGCGGATCGGAATCGTGATGATGCGGTCCGGATCGAGGATCGGGAACGGATATTCCGGAACGTTCTTGCTGAATCCGGTCAGCGTGTCCTTGTATCCCTGATGGTTGTCGGGTCGCATGTACACATATCCGGCCGGACCTGCGTACCCCATCCCTTCCAACTGGCTGATGATGGCGTCGTCATCCGGCCAGCCGCCGGTGAACCGGTTGGCCTTCTCGATGGCCTGCTTCAGCATGTACGTGGCCGTATATGCGCCCTCGGCCTGGAAGTTCGGATACTCCTTCCAGCGCGCGAAGTACTTCTGCACGAACGTCTTGTTCGGCGGCCACAGGTCGCCGTTCGGAACCGTGAAGTAGTAGTTGGCATGACAGCCGGCGATCACGCCTTCCGGATGGTCCTTGCCGATCGCATGCGGCGCAACGCCGAGCGCGAGCGTCGTCGCGAACTTCATCTTCTCGAACATTCCGTACTGCAGCGCCTGCTTGTACATCGCCACGTAGTCGCCGCCCCACACCGACGAGACCAGCAGATCGGGCTTGGAGGAGATGGCCTTGGTGATGTGCGAGCTGAAGTCCGTCGTGCCGAGCTTCGGCCAGCCTTCCGACACGACTTCCGTCTTCGGCATGATCTTTTTCATGATGATGCCGAAATGGTCGAACGCGTTGCGCCCGTATGAATAGTCGGGATGGATGTGGGCGATCTTCTTCACGTCCGGCCAGGTCTGGGCGACCGCCAGCGCGCAAGTCGCGCCATCGGCCGACTGGATGTTGGTAATGCGGAAAATGTAATGCGGATTCGGCACGGCCTTGTCAAACAGGAAATCCGTGCAGCCGTCGACGAAGATCGTCAGCACCTTGAGCTCTTCCGCAACCGGCCCCAGCGCCGGCGTGTTGCCGCTCGACGTGATACCGCAGAAGAAATCGATCTTTTCCTGCAGCTTCAGGCGGCGCAGCTCCTTGACGTTGCCGTCGACGCCCGCGGCCTCGTCCGCCTTGAGCACTTCGATCTTCCGCTTGCCGAGAAATCCGCCGGTGGCGTTGATCTCTTCGGCCGCGAGCACCTGCCCCTTGTACATCGGCTCACCGAGCACCGCAGCCGGGCCGGTGAAGAACGTCATGTGACCGATCTTGTACGGCGTGCTCGGGATGTTCCCTTTCGGTTTGACGTCCTGCGCCTGCGCCATTCCGATCAGCGGAATGGAGCCGGCTCCAGCGCCCAGTGTCACCCCGGCGCCGACACCGAGACTTCGCAGAAAGTCCCTTCGATTGATTGGTCCAGCCATCTGTGACTCCTCCAGGTAATTTAGTCCACCGCGTGAAACCGCGCCGGTCGGGTGCTGCATGTGCCGGAAATCTATAATACGACTATTCTGTCAAACCCGCGTCGGGAAATATTGCGGGCGCGAGGGATTGGATCGCGGCGTGCGCTTGTTGACCCCTGGTTGATCGGCGCTCGCCTTGGCCCGGGTTGTCGGTCCCGGGCGAGCGCCGTATTCCGGCGGGAGGCAAGCAGGCGATGTGGCAAGCGATGACCCGAATCGGGCGAGGGCTGGCGGACGCGTTGCGGTCCCGGCCCGGGGTGTTCGTCGCGGTCGCAGCGGCCGTCTTCGCGATCGATCTCTTTTTGCCGCCTGTTCTGCTGTCCATTCTCCGCAAGCCGTTCGACTACTTCGCTTTCAATGCATGGCTGCCCCAGCTCCCCGCTTACCTCTTCACGAGTTCGGTCCCGTTGCCGACCCGCCTCGACTTTCTCGCCAACCTCGCACTGTTCTGGTTCAGCGCCGATAGTCCGTACGGCGGCGTCGATTGGGGCTTCGCGGTGACGGTCAGCGACTTGCTGAGGATCCTGCTGTTGTCGCTGCTCTTCGGCGCCTACTTTGCGCTTGTGCTGCACCGCCGGAACGAGGCGCCGGTCCGCGGCTGGAACTCGAAGCGGGGCGGGGTCGCCGGCGCGCTGACCAGCGTGTTCGGCCTGTCGACCGGAGGATGCACGGTGATGGGCTGCGGCGCGCCGGTCATTCCGGTCGTGGGCCTTGCATTCGTGGGCCTCTCCAGCGGGGCGCTCGCGCTGCTCGCGGAGTTGTCGCGCGTGGCGACGATCGCCGTGTTCGCGGTTGTGACGCTCGCCGTTGTCTACCTGGCATGGCGGATGGGGGGCCTCCGGGCGGCGCGTTTGCGGACACCGGCGATGCAGGAGTAATCTCGACGCAAACCGAAGCGCGCGCGGAGGCGACGATGCTCGTCAGCGAAATCCTGCAGATCAAGGGGCACACGCTTTTCACGACACCGCCGCAGCAATCGGTACTGGAGGCGGTCGAGGTCATGGCGCAGCATGACATCGGATCGCTGGTCGTCATGGACCGCGGCCGCCTCGCGGGGATGCTGACGTTCGCGGAAGTACTGAAGGCGCTCGCCGATCACGGCGGCACCCTGGGGAACCTCGCGATCGCGGACATCTATGACTCCGAACCCCTTACCGCATCGCCCGGCCTGGACGTAATGGAATTGCGCCGCGTGATGCTCGAACGGCATGCGCGCTACGTCCCGGTAATGGACGGTACGACGCTGCAGGGCGTCGTGTCGTTCCACGATGTCGCCAAGGCGGTCTACGAGGAGCAGAGCTTCGAAAACCGCATGCTGAAAAGCTACATCAGCTGACGAGCCGCCTCGAGGGCCGCGCCTGGAAGCCGGGATCGGCGGTGTAACCGCGCAGGGCACGCCGCAGGCAGTCGCTTCAGGCCTGCAGCAGGAAGAGCGCCGGGCGCCTGTCGAGCTTGCCGAGATCCTGCATGCGCCACTGCGCGGTCGTCCGGCATTCGATCGTTTCGCTCGCAAGCGTCAGGTCGGCGGCGACGCAGATACGAGTCGAAGGCTGGAGCGTCGCGGCGATCGTGCCGAGCAGCGCGACGTTCCGGTACGGCGTTTCGATGAATATTTGCGGTCCGCGCATTGGCGCGCGACTGCTGCTCCAGCGCGCGCAGCGCGGCAGCGCGCGCATCCGGACGGACCGGCAGGTAACCGTGGAAACTGAACGCCTGGCCATTCATTCCCGACGCCATCAACGCGAGCAAAATCGCCGATGGGCCGACGAGGGGAACGACGCGAAGCGAAGCCGCGTGCGCGGCAGCGACGAGTGCAGCACCCGGGTCGGCGACGCCGGGACAGCCGGCATCCGATAGCAAGCCGACGTCTTTGCCGCCGCGCAGCACGGCGAGCGCGTCTGCCGTTGGTGCCGTTGCCAACGGGGTAATCGACAAGCTGGCGATCGGATTCGCGACCTCGAGCGACTTGAGAAACGCGCGGGCCGCCTTCGGCGTCTCGACGATCCAATGCGTCAGTCTCCGCGCGATTTCGATCGTTCGCGCGGGCAGCACGGTCTCGGGTGCAACCGCACCCAGCAGATTCGGCACGAGGTACAGCACGCCTGTCATCGCTTTAGGGCCCGTTCGCACTCGCGGACATTGTGTGAACGGGCCCTAGTCGGCAGGCCCGCGCGACGCCAGCACATCGATGCCTTCGGCGTGCAGCATGTCGACGAGCGCGATCAGCGGCAAGCCGATCAGCGCGGTGGAATCGTCGGTGCGAATCCGCTCGAACAGTGCGATGCCGAGACCTTCAGCCTTGACCGAGCCGGCGCAGTCGTACGGCTCTTCGCGGCGCAGGTAGTTGGCAATCCACGCAGGCGACAGCGTTCGAAACGTGCTCGCGACGTCGACCAGCCGCAACTGGCATCGTTGGCTGGCGGCGTCTACCAGCGCGACCGCCGTATGGAACACGACCGTGCGGCCGGACAAATCGCGCAACTGCGCGGTGGCGCCGGCGGCGTCGCCCGGTTTGCCGACCGCGATGCCACCCGCATCCGCCAACTGGTCCGAACCGATGACGAGCGCATGCGCGTAGCGGCTCGCGACCGCGCGCGCCTTCGCTTCGGCAAGCCGGCACGCGGTCGCCGCAGGCAACTCTCCGGCGAGTGGGGTCTCGTCGATCCCGGGCGCGGCGACTTCGAACGGCCAACCCAACCGATCGAGCAACGCTTTCCGATGCCGGGACGTCGACGCGAGCACGAGCGGCCGCTCGCCTTTCTCCATTGTTTTTTCTGGCATTTTTGACACGCGCCGCCTCGGACGGTATTATTCTACGTTTTTCGCCGGGCGGCCCCCTGGCCGTACGTCGTCGAGGGGAACGGCGAGGGCGCCGATGGCGGCACGCAGCGACGACACGCGGATCAAGCTCGATGCGTTCCGGCTCGCCCGCGAGCACGGAATCGTCGAAGGCGGCGTCGATCCGCACCGGCTGCCGCGCGTCGCGGACCTGATCGCGGAGGGTCCGGCATCGGTCGCATGGCGCATTGCCGGCACAACCGATGCGATGGGACGTCCGGCGCTCTCGATCGAACTGAAGGGCGCAGTCGCGCTGACGTGCCAGCGGTGTCTCGGCGATTTCGAATGGCGGATCGACCAGCGAACTGACCTTCTCCTCGCGAAAAGCGAGCGGGAACTCGCGGAGCTCGATGTCGGGAGCAGCCTGGAAGTCGTGCTGGCGGCACACCCGCTCGATCCGCAGACGCTGGTCGAGGATGAGCTCGTGCTGGCGCTGCCGTTCGCGCCGCGCCACCCCGACGACGCGTGCAGCACCGAATTGACCACCAGGAGAGCATGATGGCAGTCCAGCAGAACAAGAAATCCCCGTCGAAGCGCGGCATGCACCGCGCCCACGCCTTTCTGACGCAAGCCGCCGCTCGCGGTGGAACCGGTCAGCGGCGAGGTGCACCTGCGCCACCACATCAGCCCGAGCGGCTATTACCGCGGCAAGAAGGTCGTCAAGACCAAAGCCGACGAATAATTCCTGCGGCGCGATCAGCGCGCCGCGAGGGCGGCTCGTCGCCCGATCATTCCCCGCGTGCGCGTACAATCGCGCGGCGATGCGATCCGGTTGCGTCTGACACGGATTCCATCGTAACGTCCGCTGCATCGCCAGCGGCGCCTTCGCCCACGACCCGATGTCCGTCACCGTAGCCGTCGATGCGATGGGCGGCGATCACGGCCCGCCCGTCACCGTTCCGGCCTGCCTCGCATTCCTCGAGTCGGCGCCGGACGCGCGCGTCATTCTCGTCGGCATGCAGGCGCCGCTCGAGGCGGCGCTGGCCAAGGCCGGTTCGGCGTCGCGCGAGCGCATCAGCGTGCACGCCGCCACGGAAGTCGTCGACATGGACGAGCCGCCGGCGGATGCGCTGCGCAAGAAGAAGGATTCGTCGATGCGCGTGGCGATCAACCTCGTCAAGGACGGCACGGCGAACGCCTGCGTCTCCGCCGGCAATACCGGCGCGCTGATGGCGATCGCGCGCTTCGTGCTGAAGACCCTGCCGGGAATCGATCGTCCCGCGATCGCGTCGCAATTGCCGACGAAGTCCGGCGAGACGACTCGTGCTCGACCTCGGCGCCAACGTCAACTGCACGCCGGAACAGCTGGTGCAGTTCGCCGCGATGGGCAGCGCGCTCGTCACCGCCGTCGACGGCATCGAGCGGCCGACGGTGGGCCTGCTGAACATCGGCGAGGAAGACATCAAGGGCAGCGCTGCCGTCAAGGAAACGGCCGAGCTGCTGAAGGCTTCGGACGCTCAATTACTACGGCAACGTCGAAGGCGACGACATCTACATGGGCACGACCGATGTCGTGGTTTGCGACGGATTCGTCGGCAACGTGATGCTGAAGACCTCCGAAGGTCTTGCACACATGCTCTACGAGTTCCTGAAGACCGAATTCACGCGCAACCTGCTGACGCGGCTCGCGGCGGCCGTCGTCTATCCGGTGCTGATGTCGTTCAAGCGGCGGATCGACCCGCGCCGCTACAACGGTGCGACGCTGGTGGGATTGAAAGGCGTCGTCGTCAAGAGCCACGGCGGCGCCGACGCGTTCGCGTTCGCCCACGCGCTTTCGCGGGCGCACGCCGAAGTGCAGCACGGCGTGCTGGAAAAGATCGCGCAGCGCATCGCCGAGATGCCCGCGGCGCGCCGCGTCGAGCGGGCGGCGATTCCGGGGCGCTCCGCGCACATGCATAGCCGGATCGCGGGCACCGGCCGCTATCTGCCGGAGAAGATTCTCACCAATGCCGAGCTGGCGGAGCGCGTGGCCACCAGCGACGAATGGATTCGCACGCGCACCGGAATTTGCCAGCGGCACATCGCCGCCGGCAACGAACAGACGTCCGATCTCGCGCTCGCGGCCGCACGCGAGGCGCTGGCTGCGGCGTCGCTCGCTGCGGGCGACGTCGATCTGATCGTCGTGGCGACGACGACGCCCGATGTCGTGTTTCCGTCGACGGCATGCATTCTGCAGGCCAAGCTCGGCGCGCATGGCGGCGCCGCGTTCGACGTGCAGGCGGTGTGCTCGGGATTCGTCTACGCGCTCGCGATCGCCGATCGGATGGTCACCGGCGGAATGGCGCGCAACGCGCTCGTCGTCGGCGCCGAAATCTATTCGCGCATTCTCGACTGGGACGACCGCGGCACCTGCGTGCTGTTCGGCGACGGTGCCGGCGCCGTCGTCCTGCTGCCGTCGGAGGAGCCGGGCATCATTTCCGCGCACCTGCACGCGGACGGACACTACAAGGACATCCTGTGCGTCCCGGGCCAGGTGAGCAATGGCGGTGTCAGCGGCTCGCCGTTCGTCTACATGGACGGGCAGGGCGTATTCAAGTTCGCCGTCAAGGTGCTGGCCGAAGTGGCGCACGAAGCGCTGGCGGCCAATGGCAAGACATCGGCGGACATCGACTGGCTGATTCCGCATCAGGCGAACATCCGGATCATGGATGCGACGGCGAGGAAGCTCGGCATGCCGCTCGACAAGGTGATTTCGACCGTCGACCTGCACGCCAATACCTCGGCGGCGTCGATCCCGCTCGCGCTCGACGTCGCGGTTCGCGACGGTCGCATTCGGTCCGGACAACACCTGATGCTGGTCGGCGTCGGCGGCGGCTTCACGTGGGGCTCGGTTTTCGTCGATGGTAGGATGAGCGCGCCATGGCGAGCGATGGCGCATGAGCTCGCATTCGTGTTTCCGGGACAGGGATCGCAGCAGATCGGCATGATGGACGGATTCGCCGACGCATCCGGTGGTGCGCGCGACGTTCGCCGAGGCATCCGAAGCGCTGGGCGACGATTTGTGGCACTCGTCGAGAAGGTCCGGCCGATGCGCTCAACCTGACGCGCAACACGCAACCGGTGATGTTGACCGCCGGCGTCGCCGTCTGGCGCGCATGGCTAGCGGCCGGCGGCGCCGCCGCCGGCGGTTGTCGCGGGCATAGCCTGGGCGAATACACGGCGCTGGTCGCGGCCGGCGCGCTCGCGTTTCGCGACGCGGTGCCGCTCGTGCGCTTTCGCGCGGAAGCGATGCAGGAGGCGGTGCCCGCGGGCGTCGGCGCGATGGCGGCGATCATCGGCGCTCGACGACGCGGCGGTCGCCGACGCGTGCGCGGAAGCGGCGCAGGGTGCAGTCGTCGAGCCGGTGAACTTCAATGCACCCGGGCAGATCGTGATCGCCGGCCACAGCGGCGCCGTCGAGCGCGCGATCGCCGCTGCCAAGGCGCGCGGCGCGAAGCGCGGCGTGCTGCTGCCGGTATCGGCGCCGTTTCACAGCTCGCTGCTGAAGCCGGCGGCCGATCGCCTCGCAGCGCGGCTTGCGCAGGTCGCCATTCGCCGCGCCGCGATTCCGGTCGTGCACAACGTCGATGTGCAGCGACACGCGACGCCGGATGCGATTCGCGCGGCACTCGCGCAGCAGGCGGCGAGTCCCGTGCGCTGGACCGAGACGATCCAGGCGCTCGCCGACGCGCGGCGTCACCCACGTCGTCGAGTGCGGACCGGGCAAGGTGCTGGCCGGATTGATCAAGCGCATCGACGATCGACTCGTGACGTTTGCGTTGACGGACAGCGCGGCGATCGACGCGACGCGCGCGGCGCTCGGCTGCCTGAAGCGATCGGAGACTCGATGGCGACCGGACGAGCTCGCACGGCCAGGTCGCGCTGGTGACCGGCGCAACGCGCGGCATCGGTCGCGCGATCGCGCTTGCGCTCGCGCAGCCGGCGCGACGTGATCGGCACGGCGACCACCGATGAGGGCGCAGCGGCGATCACCGCGTATCTGCGCGCGGCCGGCATTGCGGGCGCGGGCATGCGACTCGACGTCCGCGATGCGCCGGCGGTCGACGCCGTGCTCGCGCGACATCGAAGCGCGGTCACGGCCCCGTCGGCATTCTCGTCAACAACGCCGGCATCACGCGCGACAATCTGCTCGCTGCGGATGAAGGACGACGACTGGGACGCGATCATGGCGACCAATCTGCGCCCGGCATTCCGGCTCGGCAAGGCCGTGCTGCGCGGGATGATGAAGGCGCGGCGCGGCCGGATCATCCAGATCGGGTCGGTCGTCGGAACGTCCGGCAACGCGGGGCAGGCGAATTACGCGGCGGCGAAGGCCGCGCTGATCGGATTCACGAAATCGCTCGCGCTCGAAGTCGGCAGCCGCGGCATCACCGTCAACTGCGTGGCGCCGGGGTTCGTCGATACCGACATGACGCAGGCGCTGCCCGAGGCGCAACGCGATGCATTGCTTGCGCGGATTCCGCTGGGCCGGCTCGGCACGCCGGACGACATCGCGAACGCGGTCGCGTTCCTCGCGAGTCCGCGCGCGGCGTACATCACCGGCGCGACGCTGCACGTCAACGGCGGCATGCTGATGGCGTGAGATTGCGGAGAGTCTGGTAAAATCCGTCGGTTTTGGATTCTTGCCCCACGAAGGGGAGGAGATGCATGGATAACGTCGACCAACGCGTCAAGAAAATCGTCGCCGAACAGCTCGGTGTCAACGAAGCCGAGATCAAGAACGAATCGTCGTTCGTCGACGACCTCGGCGCCGATTCACTCGACACCGTCGAACTCGTCATGGCGCTCGAAGAGGAGTTCGAAACCGAAATCCCCGACGACGACGCCGAAAAAATCACCACCGTGCAGCAGGCGATCGACTACGTCGGTGCCCACCTGAAAAAATAAGCGTCTCGCCGGCGGGCTGCACGAGCGGTCCGCATTGAATGGCGGGATGGCGGCTCGAGCGAAATTCTCGCTCCGCGCCCTACCCGCAGCCTCTTTCTTCTTCGCGTAACGCCATGTCACGCCGTCGCGTCGTTGTCACCGGGCTCGGCATCGTGTCGCCCGTCGGAATCGGCATCGCCGAAGCCTGGGAGAACATTCTCGCGGGCCGCTCGGGCATTGCGCGAATCACGCGCTTCGATCCCTCCGGTTTTCCGTCGCAGATCGCCGGCGAGGTGAAGAACTTCGACGTATCGAAATGGCTGTCGGGGAAGGAAGCGCGCCGCTACGACACGTTCGTCCACTACGGCCTCGTCGCCACGATGGAAGCGATCCGCGATGCCGGTCTCGACGGATACGACGGCGACAAGGACCGCTGCGGCGTATGCATCGGCTCAGGGATAGGCGGCCTGCCGATGATCGAAGAGACGCAGCGCGCGTACCTGCAGGGCGGACTGCGCAAGATCTCGCCGTTCTTCGTGCCGGGAACGATCATCAACATCGTCGCCGGCCTCGTGTCGATTCACTATGGCTACCGCGGACCCAATCTCGGCACGGTCAGTGCGTGCTCGACCGGCAATCACAGTCTCGGTGAAGCCGCGCGACTGATCGAATACGGCGACGCCGACATCATGGTGGCGGGCGGCGCGGAAGCGTGCGTCTCGCCGCTCGGCGTTGGCGGATTCATTCGCGGCGCGGGCGCTGTCCACGCGCAACGACGACCCACAGACCGCGAGCCGTCCCTGGGACGAGGGCCGTGACGGATTCGTGCTGGGCGAGGGCGCCGGGATCCTGGTCCTCGAGGAATACGAGCACGCGAAGGCGCGCGGCGCGCGCGTCTATTGCGAAATCGTCGGGCTACGGAATGAGCGCCGACGCACATCACATCACAGCGCCACCCGAAGATGGCGGCGGGGCGGCGCGCAGCATGCAGAACGCGCTGCGCAATGCGGCGCTCGCGACCGACAGACATCGACTACATCAATGCGCACGGCACGTCGACGCCGCTTGGCGACGTTGCCGAATGCATCGCGGTCAAGCGCGCGTTCGGCGAGCACGCGAGCAAGCTGGCGGTATCGTCGACGAAGTCGATGACCGGCCACCTGCTCGGCGCCGCGGCCGGCATCGAGGCGGTGTTCACGGTGCTCGCGATGCGCGACCAGGTCGCGCCGCCGACGGCGAACCTGGTGAATGTCGATCCGCAGTGCGATCTCGATTTCGTTCCGCGTGTCGCGCGACCCATGCCGATACGCGCCGCGCTGTCGAATTCGTTCGGTTTCGGCGGCACCAACGCGACGCTCGCGTTCCGCACGATCGGCGCGTGACGCCGTGGCGTTGATCGTCCAGAAATACGGCGGCACGTCGGTCGGCTCGATCGAGCGCATCCGCAACGTCGCGCGGCGCGTCGCGCGGTTTCATCGCGACGGCCATCAGGTCGTCGTTGTCGTGTCGGCGATGGCCGGCGAAACCAACCGGCTGCTCGCGCTCGCCCGGAATTGTCGGCGAATCCCGAGCCGCGCGAACTCGACGTGGTCGCCGCGACCGGCGAGCAGGTGACGATCGGCCTGCTCGCGATCGCGCTGCAGGAAATGGGATTGAAGGCGCGCAGCTACACGGGCGCGCAGGTCAGGATCCTGACCGACAACGCGCACACGAAGGCGCGAATTCTGGAGATCGACGAGCAGCGCGTGCGCGCAGGACCTCGCCGAGGGCACGATCGTCGTCGTCGCGGGCTTCCAGGGCGTCGACAAGCACGGCAACGTCACGACGCTCGGCCGCGGCGGCTCCGATACGTCCGGCGTGGCGCTCGCGGCCGCGCTCAAGGCCGACGAATGCCAGATCTACACCGATGTCGACGGCGTGTACACGACCGATCCGCGCATCGTCCCGGAAGCGCGGCGCCTCGACAGGATCACGTTCGAGGAAATGCTCGAGCTCGCGAGCCAGGGCTCGAAGGTGCTGCAGATCCGCTCGGTGGAGTTCGCCGGCAAGTACATGGTGCGCCTGCGCGTGCTGTCGTCGTTCGACGATGCCGACAGCGACGTCGACCGGCACGCTGATCACCTACGAGGAAGACGACGACATGGAACAGGCGATCATTTCGGGCATCGCGTTCAATCGCGACGAAGCGAAGGTCTCCGTGATGGGCGTCGAAGACCGGCCGGGTATCGCCTACGCGATCCTCGGACCGATCGCCGCGGCGAACATCGACGTCGACATGATCGTGCAGAACATCGGCGCGTCGGGCCACACCGACTTCTCGTTCACCGTCAATCGCGTCGAGTATCAGAAGGCGCTCGCGGTGCTGAACGCGGAACAGCGAAAAGAAGCACTTCGAAGCGCGCGAAATCATCGGCGACAACCGGATCGCGAAGGTGTCGGTCGTCGGCATCGGCATGCGCTCGCACGTCGGACTCGCGTCCAAGATGTTCAAGACGCTGGCCGACGAAGGCATCAACATCCAGATGATCTCGACCTCCGAGATCAAGATCGCCGTCGTGATCGACGAGAAGTATCTCGAGCTCGCCGTGCGCGTGCTGCACAAGGCGTTCGAGCTGGAGAAGGGGCCGAACGCAGGCTGATTCACAGGTAGCCGTCCGATGCGATGGACGGCTGCACTGGGTGGACTGTAAAATCAACGACTTCTTCCGGTAACACCGGAGACGTGGCCGAGTGGTCGAAGGCACTCCCCTGCTAAGGGAGCATACGGGCCAAAACCTGTATCCAGGGTTCGGACGATGCGCGGACCTGAAGGGGCCGGCGCATCGGGCGTCCGCTAACCCCGCGTAGCGGGCGTTAAGCGAAGCGGCGGACGCTCATCCCTGCGTCGCGATGACACAGGTAGGATGGGTTGTGAAGCAAGACCGGAGACGTGGCCGAGTGGTCGAAGGCACTCCCCTGCTAAGGGAGCATACGGGCCAAAACCTGTATCCAGGGTTCGAATCCCTGCGTCTCCGCCAGATTGATATGTAACTAATTGAATATAAAAAGAATATCAGAAAAATAAAATGGCGACCATCATATATTTGTCATCCCCCTAATAAGGTTTCGGGGCCCTTGCTGTGTCCCGAATGCGGCATAGCAAGCCGCTAAAGGTGAGATAGCCGGAGAACTCTGCGTCGTGTGTTGGTCGCGATGACCAATGCTAGGAGCGCGCCAGTTGATCGACGGGAGCAATTGATGGTGCGTCAAGCCGACGCTCAGGGCCATTCGCGGTAAGCCAGGGGCTAGCGCCAGGCACGCGCGAACACAAATGCCAACCTAACCCGTTGGCGGGACCCGCCAGCATGGTCAAAGGTTTACGCCGATGATTACGCTGTCGATTAGGCTAAAGCTGAGCTACAGGCAGTTGCAAGCAATTTTGTTCCTGCTCATGCTTCTCCAAAGCTAGCACGACCCCGGCGGCGAAAGTCGCCGGGCACTGGACCTTTCCCATGTGGTCCCGCCTTCGCCGCTCGACGTAGGGAGAACATTCCATGCCTGAGAATGAAAGAGAACCGATTGCGGGCGGGGAAGGCACAAGCACGGATGCGGCGAGCCTGGAAAGCCTCTTAGCTAGCGCCAAGGAAAAAACGAGTTCGATCAGCGACTATTTTGAGGCCGCCAAGGCGTCGGCGGGTGACGCTGGGAGAAAGTGAAGCTTACTGCCGCGGCGCTCGAAGACGCAAAGCGAAACTTGAGATTGCAGAGGTAGCGAATCACGCGGTGACAGCGAAGACGCAAACAGCAAACGACCAAGCGACAGCGGCGACCAACGCCGAGGCCATCAAAGAAAGCACAAGAGCACGCAGAAAAGGTCCGCGGCGATCTTGATCGAATTCTCACGGCCGCTACGCAACAAGGAAACGACGCAGAAGGGAATAACTCGCGCGCCCAATCAGCGGCGGAGAAGGCGGGGGCGCTCCTCGCCGAGGTTAGGACCTCGAAGGACGCGGTAACTATTAACACGAAGGCAATCGCGGAGGCATCTGAGAGCGCTAAGGGATCCGCTATCGCTACCAAGGGCCTGGCAGACAAGGCCGCGACGATCGAATCGCAGATCGCTGCATACGAGACAACACTCGCGGAACTCGAGTCTCAATGCAAAACCCAGTTGAAGACGATCGAAGGACTGCTTCCTGGCGCGACCAGCACCGGCCTTGCACATGCCTTCGACGAGCGGCGTTGCAAACCTTCCTCAAGCCGCGCGTGCGCTGGCAATGGGTATTTGTTGGTTCAGTTGGTGCGTTGGTCGTAATCGCCGCAACTGGTGTGTGGCACGTCTACACTTCTGGAACCAGTCTGACGTACGACGAATTGGTGCGGCTATGGCTGGCTCGACTTCCAATTGCAGGTGCGTTGGTATGGTTGGCAGTACACGCTAGCCACGAATCCTCGCTAGCCAAACGGCTCAAGAAGACTATGGCTACAAATCGGCGATTGCATCGTCTTTTCTTGGCTTCCATAAACAAATGTCGGAGATCGGAGCCTCGGCTGGCCCGGGCACGCCACTGGCGAAGCTTTGCACGGACACCCTTACAACAATTGGTACTCCTCCGGTCAGATCTACGACAAGCACCGGCTGATCGTCACGCCAACGGACGAGGTGAAAGACGCTCTCAAAGCTGCCTTTGATACGGTCAAGAATCCACTGCCAAAAGGCGCCCCGAAGGAGACACCTGCCGCGTGAAGCGACACGTCCGCGGGCTCTGGCATGGTGCCTGCGCGGTAAGATTGTCGAATGCCGCGCTTCCTCTGCCGCATCTGCCGCTACGCCACGCCCATGCGGGCGCGCGTCGCCAACGTGCTGACGGTATACCTGCATTGCACGCAGGGCGTCGTCGGATCGCCGTACCGCGTCGAGTGCCCGGTATTCGTGCGTGAGCCCGGCGCCGAGACGAATGGCCGTCCGTTCGACTTCGCGGTCGGTTGCCGACGCGATATCCGATCATCGCGGCGGCGTAACCCGGATCGGAGAGAGACCGATCATGGGCTTTCTACAGTATCGAGCCCGCAAATCCACGCTTACAAGTGGTCCGAGTGCTTACGGGACCGGGAGGCAGAACGGTAACGATATTCTCAGATGGTCACGAATATCACGTACGTTTGCAAGGTGACGTTGTGTCGCCACCACGCACAAGGAAACCCAGCCGCAAGCATCCGAGATCGCCGATGCGTGACATCGCAGCAATGACAAAGCAATGGCCCGCAATGACGGGCGACGTGCGCCGCGAATTTGGAGCTACTTCAACTCCAATGCGCGGGAATGCAATGCCCGGGGATGTGCTTCGATTGAGCTTGATCGAAAGCCGCTGCCAGGGCAACCGCGCTGTAGCTCACTCACGACTTAGCCTGGCTTAGTGCTTAAAGTTGCCCGCCGCGTCGCGCCTACCCGCGGGCTCTCGTCGGACAAGGAAAGAAAGACTACGAGCTTCCCAAGCAACCTGTCAATTCAGCTTTGGTGGCATTTCGCCTTCCGCCCGCTCTCGCACGCGCATTCGCGACGGCCGTTCGGCATCGGGCCTCCGTCATGTTGGCGACCTTCTCGAGCAACGCTTGACGCCGAGGATCGTCCATTTCATCTAGTCTGCGGCCAACTTCTCGACGGCTTCGGCCACTGTCTCGGCGATGAATTCCTCGAGCGCGGGCGAATCCTCGTCGACGCACAGCCAATCGCTCATCGGCGTTCCAATGTTTGCGTGCGGGTGGTGAATGAGCGCTACGGGTGTTCGGCGTGACGGTCGCATCTGCAGGCGCTTGATCGTCTCGCCTTGCGCCGCGATTTCCTTCGCCATGCGCTCGCGCTCGTCTTCGAGCGTCTGAATGCGCGATTTGAGGAGTTGCTTGAGGACTGAACGCGGCGACGGCATCAAAACTGGTCAGCTAGCTGCTTTTGGGTGTCGTCCATGACGCGGTCAGGCGTAACTCCGCAGGTCAGCGCGATGCGGGCGAAAAAGTCACCGTTGGAATCGGACGGCCCGCCTACCAGGAAGCATCGAGCAGCCCTTTGATGCCAACCGCATCGGATTGGAACAGCACGAGATTGCTTGACGCCGCTCGGCGTTACTGTGTCGCCGGTGTGACGAGTCCATCTCGATCGACGCGGCGCTCGAGACGGCAATCGCAACCGAATCGCTTACCGCGTAGCTCAAAAAGTCCGCGGCCAGCAGCATGAATGTGCCGGACATGGAGCGTCGGTGACGATCGGACGGGCGGCGAGTGCGTGCCGTTCTGATCGAGCACCTTGAGCGTGGAAAGCGCGTACGTTCTGACGAAAGGATCCACGTCGCTCGGGCGCGCAACCAAACGCCGCCGCCTACCATTGCGCCGACCATGCTGCGGACGTTGGCTGCATCTTGCAGCCGTGGCTCCTGTCGATGTGATGGTTTGCGCGGCGTGTGCAACGTCGGCCGGCTGCTGACCAGTGACGGTGGCGTTCGCGCCGCATAAAACGGAGTCGACCTCGCGCCGGATCGCATCGCGAACAAGACGAGACAGAGTTTCCGCGCTTGAGCCGTCCCGAATCGCAAGCTCGGCGAACTCGCGCGAGACAACAGCGATGCCGCCGACCGAATCTCGCTCCAATGCGACGCCCGAGAACGAAGTCGGACTGAGGCGAAGCTTTGCCTTCCTTGCGGAAGCCTGCGCCGGTTGTTGTTAGCGTGCGAGTTCGGACAGACGCTCTGGTGCGAAATGAACAAGCGCATGTGGGTTGGCGAGCGTGTCGCGATTGGCGACCAAGCGTCCGTGGATCGCGCTCTGGACAGCAAGTTCGGATACCTTGCCGGTGATAGTCAGGGGAATTTCGGGAACTGCGAAGATGCGGGCCGGGACATGGCGTGGCGAGACGTTATCGCGTATGCGTTGCCGGATGCGATCCGCGCACGCTTCATCGAACGTGATCCCGTTGGTCATCTGCACGAAGAGCACGATCCGCGTGTCGCCTTCCCACTCCTGCGCGACGGCGACGCTTTCGGCGATCTCGGATAGTTCTCCCATCTGGTTGTAGATCTCGGCCGTGCCAATTCGGATGCCGCGCGCGTTGAGCGTGGCATCGCTTCGACCGAAAATGACCACGCCGCCGCGTTCGTTGATCTGCGCCCAGTCACCGTGGCGCCAGACGTTCGGGAAATGACCGAAATACGTTGCGTGGTACCGCTCGCCCGACGTGTCGCCCCAAAAGCCCAGCGGCATGGACGGGAAGGGGCGCGACACGACGAGCTCGCCAGGCTTGCCGATGATGGCGTGGCCGGACTGATCGAACACCTCGGTCTTGAATCCGAGCGCCCGCACCTGAATCTCGCCCGGGTAGACGGGACCGATGGGGTTGCCCGACACGAGCGATCCGAGCGGATCGGTTCCACCGGCAGGGGACGCGAGATGCAGATCGCGCTTCACCTTTCCGTAGATGTACTCATAGCCATCCGCGCCGAACGGCGAGCTCGATACGATCATCGTGCGCAGCGAGCTCAAATCGAGCGTTCCTCGGAGGTCGAGATTCGCCTTCGACAGCTGGTCGACGTATTTCGGCGTGAGCCGGACGAACGTCGCCTTCTCCGCGGCCGCGTGGCGCAGAATCGTGTCGGTGGCGGGATAGAACGGCGATCCGTCGTAGAGCACGATGCTCGCGCCACGCCCGAGTGCGAACACCATCAGGTTCCATACGACCCACCCCGTGGTCGACCACCAGTAGACGCGATCGCCCGTCCGGACATCGAAGTGCAGCGCAAGCGCTTTCAGATTTTCGATCAGCGTGCCGCCGGCGCCGTGCAGCACGCATTTCGGTTTGCCGGTGGTTCCTGACGAGAACAGGATGAAGACCGGATGTTCGAACGGCAGGCTCTCGTAGCGGATTTCGCCGGCAGTAAACGGCGCAAGGAAGTCCCCGAGAAGGACCGCGTTCCCGATTCTCGAAATGTCAGGCTGGCGCGCCAACACGGGCACGACGACCGTGGCTACGATGCTCGGGATCCGGGCGACGATCGACGCCATCTTTTCGAGCACGTTGAACGACGAGCCGCCGTAAAAGTATCCGTCGCCGGCGATGAGCAGCTTCGGCGTCACCTGGCTGATGCGATCGACGGTGGCGTCGACGCCGAATTCCGGAGCACAGCACGACCAGATTGCGCCGATGCTGGTCGCAGCCAGCATCGCCGCGACGGTTTCGGGCACGTTGGGAAGCACGCCCGCGACGACATCGCCGACACCGATGCCCGCAGCGCGCATCGCCTGCGCGAAGCGTGACACGAGCTGGCGTAACTCCGCGAAGCTGAGGACCTCTCGCTTGCCATCCTCGCGCAGACCGATGACGGCCGGCTCGTCGTCGTCGCGCCACAGCAGATTGCGAGCGAAGTTGAGCCGGGCTTCGCGAAACCATCGCGCACCGGGCATCGAGTCGTAATGCTCGACCACTCGACCTCCCCTGTGCTCTGCGATGATGCCGCAGAAATCCCACACGCTCGTCCAGAAGGACTCCGGTTGCTCAACCGAGAACGTGTGCAGCTCCGCATAGGTGGAAAGGGAGAGGTTCCAGCGTCGGTTCACCTCGGCGATGAAGCGCGTCAGGTTCGCGCCAGCAATCCGTTCCGGTGACGGGGTCCAGATGGGCTGCGCGTTCATGTCGTCGACAGCCGCGTGGCGGCGAAGCGCGGATAGGTTTCGGCGACCTGCTCGCGGACCGGCCCGCGCAGCAGCGCCAGCCATTCCGCGGGCGGTTGAGGCGTTACCGTCACGCTCGCCGGACGTTCAAATGTAAAACCGGTGCTGGCGATCACGTCGTCGAGCCCAAAGCCCGGGTGGACGCTGGCCAGCGTGAAGCGGCCTGCGCGCCGGTCGAACGTGAACGCGGCCATGCGCGTGATCAGGTCGGTGGGACCGCCGCGCCGGTAGATATGCAAGGGTGTGACGCCGGGCGCGCTGATGAAGTCGACCTTGGGCACGAGCACGCGCTTGCTGTGTTCTTCACGGTAGAGGATCACACGCGGCACCATCAGGTAGATGAACGGCGCGCCATGGTTACCCGGAAAGCGAACCGGCGTGCGCGGATAGTCGCCGACACCCACCAGGTTGAGATTGGCTTGACCATCGATCTGGCCGCCGCTCAGGAAAAAGACATCGATGCGACCTTGGCCGATGCGGTCGTATAACTCGCTGCCGCTCTCGGGGAAGGGATCGTGGATGTTATTGCGGAAGATCAGCGCACGCGTGCGCGCAGGGTCGAGCGCTTGCGCGAGCAGCGCACCGGCGGCCGGAATCGGCGAAGAGGAACCGATCGCGACAGTTCCAGCGCCGCCGAGCAGCCGGGCGATTGCGCCGATGACAACTTCGTCGCCGGTGCAAGCCATCGCATCAGCTCGCCGCGGTTTCGTCGAGAACATAGGATCTGAGATAGGCGTCGAAGCCGTCGTCGCTTCGCGCCATCTCCGCGTAGCGCGCGACGTGCGCAGCGTCCTCGAGGTAACGATGCTGCAACGTCAGCGGCCACGCGCCGCGTGGCGCATGCGCGACCGCTGACACGTAGACCGCTCCAAGGGTTCCTGCGGACATTCGCTCGTCGGCGAGAAGGTCGCCCGGCCAGATCTCTTCCACGGTGACCAACGTCTTGCGCGCGGCGTGGGCCGTGTACGCCAGGTCGCGCCGACCGCCGATCCAGACGTTGCCGCTTTGATCGCCGTACGCGGCATGAAAGACGAAGACATCCGGATTGATGGCCGGAACCAGAACGACTGGATCGCCTCCGCTCCGCAAAAGGGTTGTCCACGACGCGCCAATCGTCGCGATGGTGCAATAAATCCGAGCCGAGGATCCCCCGCAAGGCAACGAACGGCTGGCCCTTCTCGCCAGCCTGCAATCCGGCATGGATGGCCGGGCAGGTCGAGTCACGCAGGCGGATGCTGCCCTTCGCCACGGCGTCGCGGAAGCGGGGCCCGACACCCGCTTCGTTGATGACGATGCCGCCGCACTCGACCACCGCCACGCAACCCGCGCCGATCAGCAGATCGGCCTGCATGCCGCATACCGGCACGCAAAGCAGATGCAGATCGCGTATGCCGCGCCGGATCAGCATTCGCGTTGCGGCCATCGCCGCGCCGCTTTCGTCCTTGGGAATGGCGAGCATTGCGCCGGGCGCGATCTGCGCGACCAGGTTCTCCAGCGTGACGAGCGATCGGCTCATCCGCGCGCCCCGGCTTCGGAACGAATGATCGTGTCCAGGCCGATGAAACGCTGGACGAGCACCAGCAGGACCATTCCGAACAGCATGACGATCGTCGACGACGCAAGCACTGTCGCGTCGAAGTCGGTCTCCAGCGAATGGAAGATCGTGACCGGGAAAGTGACGGTATTGGGACCGGCGAGGAAAAGCGAAATGGGAACATCGCAGAACGAAACCATGAACGCGTAAACGGCCCCTGCGAACAGGCCGGGCGCGATGACCGGCAAGGTCACGCGCCGAAACGTGCGCCAGCGTGCCGCGCCGAGGCTTTGCGCCGCCTCCTCGAGGCGATCGTCGAAGCGCTGCAATACCGCGATTACGCTGCCGATCACAAACGGTGTCAGTACAAAAAATGCGCGATCGACCAGGCCCGCGAACGAGCCTGTCAGCGTGCTGCCCAGCGCGTCGTCGACCGCGTAGAGCGAGTAGAAGAAGGACAGGCCGACGATTACCACCGGTACCTGCAATGGAAGCCGAAAGACGATCTCGGCCAGGCCCCGTCCCTTAACGCGGCTGCGCACGAGCCCGAGGCCGGCCGGTAGCGCGATCAGGCATGCGGCGAGCGTCGCGACAATGCCGAGTGCAACGCTGAGGCCGACGGACCGGACGTGGCTTGCCGGTATCGCGAAGTACCAGTCCAGCGACAAGTGGCGCGGTGGAAACATCAGGCCGCCGCTGCGATTGGATCCTCCATTCAGCGAAGCGCCGACGATCACCGCGAGCGGCGCAAACAGGAATGCGTAGACGGCGGCGATCCAGATCCAGGAAAGCAGGCGCGAGGCGCGCATTTCGATGCCGGCCACGTGCAGCATGTCGTTGCACCGCAACGCCCACCGCGTGCCGCGCACGCGCATGGCGACCAGCGCGTTGCGAAGCGGGTCGGGCAACAGGTAACGCGCACGCGGGCGTGGAGCGCTGCCCTCTCCGGAGTGCCTCTGGCCGAAGCGCGCGAGCGTCATGGTGGAAACGACGTTCACGATCAACACCAGCACCCAGCAGAATCATGGCAAGTGTGCTTCCGATCGCATACTTCGCCTCGATGAAGACGGTCTGATAGATCACGACCGGCAACGTCGGCACTCGACCGGCTCCCATCAGGGCTGCGGCCGCGAAAGCGCCCATGCTGAGGTTGAATACGGTCAGCGCGACCGCGGTCAAGCCCGGGGCACTGAGCGGCAGCACGACGCGCCACAGCGTACGCCACCGGCCGCAGCCTTGCGCGGCGGCGGCCTCCTCCAGCGAGACCGGAATCGTGCGGATGACGCTGTAAAGCAGCAGGACCGCGAAGGCGAGCGAGTAGTAGATCAAGCCCGACGACGACGCCGACCGGTTCCCGAGAATGGTCACCGGCTGATCCACGACACCCAGCCACATCAGCACCCGGTTGAGGCCGCTCTCCTTGCCGAAGATGATGATGAGCCCGAGCACCTTGATCGGAGCGGTCACGAGCGATGCGAGCAACACCGCCGGTCAGCATCACGATCGCCCAGCGCGACTGCATCCGCGCGATCGCGTACGCGAGCGGATAGGCGCAGCAGGATGCAGCCGAGCGTCGCCGCGGCCGCCACGATCAGCGTCGTCTCGATCGCGTCGCGATAGAAGCGGCGAGCGGAATACCGGCGACATAGTTGTCGAGCCCGACCGGCCGGCCCGGTCAGTCCCATGCCGAGCTCCCGAAAGAAGCTCTTCTCGAGGAACGCGTACTGGGTCGCACCGAGCAGCGCGACGCAGATCAGGACAAGCGGCACGAGCATCAACCATCCCCAGCGGCGCCTTCACGGTGCGGCGGTGTCATCGAAATCCAATGCATTCGGTGCCTCGCTAGGGTCCTGGCGAAACAGCATGCACCGGTCCGGGCTCCAGCCGAGCTCGACCGTGTCACCTTCCTCCGCGCGAAGCCCGGGTCGCGCTTCGATCTGCAGGGCGATGGTCGGCTGACGCGCACGCGGATCTCGTCGAAGGTGCCGAGAAATGCCTTCTCCTCGACCCGTCCCGCCGCCACGCGGGCCCGCTGCCTTCGCCGTGCGGCGCGAGCGAACCGGATGTCGTCCGGACGGATGCCGAGTACCACCGTCGTCGCCAACGCCGATGCCATCGCAGGCGCGCGCACTCGTAGCGTCGCCGAGTTCGGTTTGCACGCGACCGCATCGCCGTCGTCCGCCGCCAGCACGCGACCCACAATGAAGTTCATCTTGCCGATGAAGTCGGCGACGAAACGTCGTGCGCGGCTCGGCGTAGATTTCGTGCGGCGGTGCCGCATCTGCTCGATGCGACCGCTGTTCATCACGGCGATGCGGTCGCGACATGCGCATCGCCTCGGCCTGGTCGTGCGTCACGTAGACGCGTCGTGATGCCCAGCGTCGCCTGGATGCGCCGGATCTCGGCCTGCATCGCCTCGCGCAGCTTGAGGTCGAGCGCGCCCAGCGGCTCGTCCATCAGCAGCACGCGCGGCGCGATGGCGACGCGCGCGGGCCAGCGCGACGCGCTGCTGCTGGCCGCCGCGACAGCTGCGCCGGATAGCGCTCGCGCCATGCCGGGCAGCTGCATGAGCGCGAGCAGCTCGGCCACGCGCTCGCGGATGCGCGCGCGGGACGCCATGCTCTTCGAGGCCGAAGGCGATGTTGTCGCGCGACCGTCATGATGCGGGAACAGCGCGTAGCTCTGGAACACCATGCCGATGGAGCGGCGGTTCGGCGGCAGGTGGGTGACGTCGGCGCTCGTCGATCAGGATGCGGCCGCCGGCGGGCTCGACGAAGCCGGCGACCAGGCGCAGCACCGTCGTCTTGCCGCAACCCGATGGGCCGAGCAGCGTGAGCAACTCGCCCTCGGCCACCGCGAGGTCGACCGCATGCAGGGCCGTGACCGCGCCGTAGCGCCTGCTGACAGCCGTCGAGGCGCAGATGCGCTTCGCGGCATCGGCTTCGCACTTCAGCGGAGCATGATGCGGTTCCATTCCTGGCGCCACTTTCGATGTCGATCGTGTCGAAATCGACCATGCGCATCTTGGCGATCTGCTCCGGCGCGAGCATCATGATCTCGTGCAGCAGCGGATCCTTGTCGAGCTCCTTCAGTGCATCCTTGTTCACCGCGACCGAGCCGAGCTTGAGCGCGAGCTCGCGCTGGATCTCGGCGCTGATGTAGAGGTTGACGAAATAGTGCGCCGCATCGACGTTCGGGGTCCCTTTTGCGAGGCCCATGTAGCCGCGCTCCCAGATGCCGACCTTGTCGCCCACCTTAAGATGGGCGAACTTCGCCCACTCGTGGCCCGCGCGGCGCAGCCGCACCGCCCAGCTCGCACCCATGAAATTCGCCCAGATGTCGCCTGCGGCGAGCGCCGTCTGCGCCGCCGGGTTCCGGTGAAGAACTGGGTCGCGCCCGAGTCCCTTCATCGCCTCGATGCCGGGGGCCACGTTGCGCTCGTCTCCTCCGGAATCGATGCGCGAAGCCGAGCACGACGAAAAGGCCGAGATTGCCGCGAAATGTCGGGACGCCGACGCGCCCCTTCAGCTTCGGATCGAGCAGGTCGCGGTAGCGCGTCGGCTTCGGTATCCCGAGCTCGCGGAACTTGTCCGCGTTGTAGACCACCCCGTCCTCGAACACCCAGTCGGGCACCAGGTAGCCGTCCTTCGCGATCGGCGACACCAGCCCCGCGCATTGGGAAGCTTCGCAACGTCGTACTTTTGCAGCACGCCGGCACGAGGAACAGCGGAGCGCTGGGCTCGTCGACTTCGGTGAGATCGAACGGAGGGGCCTTGCCGCGCGCGGCGATCAACTTCGCGAGATGTACGTGGGCGGCCCGGTGAAGAACTCGACCTTTGCGCCGAGCTTCTCCATCTCTGCGCCGACGAGCGACTGCAGGCCGTCTTTCCACGGGCCGCCGTAAGTGGCGACGCGCAACGTTACGCCGTCGAAAGGCTTGTCGTTAGCGGCTTGCGTTGTCCCGCTCGAAAGCGCTGCGAAAAGCAATGCGCTGCCCACGCGACCGAAAGCCGGCCATTCAATCAGTTTCATGCGCGCCTCTTACGTTGGATGGCATTGATCCGGGTAATGCCTTTCACTTGCGCCGGGCTTCCAGCTGCTCGATCATGGATGGCATGATGCTGTGGCAATCACCCACCACCCCATATCGCGCGAAGCGAAAGATCGGCGCATCGCGATCGGTGTTGATCGCAACGATGGTCTTCGCGTTGATACATCCTGCCATGTGTTGTCCCGTTCCCGAGATTCCGACGGCTAGGTAGAGATCAGGTGCGACGGTTTTGCCGGAGAGTCCGATCTGATAGGACGGCGGGCACCAGCCGAGGTCGCAAGCGACACGGCTTGCGCCGACGGCACCACGGAGAAGCCGGGCAAGGTCGGCAGCGAGCTCGAAGCCCTTGTGGACCCTTCATCCCACCGCCGCCACCACGGATCGCCCCCGCGCGTTTTCGAGCATGACGCCGTCGCCCGGATCGCGCCGCACTTCGCGCACTTTCGTGCGCACCGTAGCGGGATCGAGTACGGATTGGATTTGCTCGACCGTCCCATCGGCATCGTCATCCCGCATCGCTGGCCCGAAGTATTTCGCCTTGGCGGTCATGACCACGGGCGAGGTCTTCACCGACACGACCTCATTGGCTTTCCCGCCGTAGCACGGGCGGGTCAGGCGCAGCGTGCCGCCATCGAGACCTGCATCGATGCATCCGGTCACGACTGCGCTTTCGAGCCGGAAGGCAAGGCGGGGAGCGAGGTCCGCACCGACCGGCGAATGCCCGCAGATCACGGCCTTCGGTTCGATTCGTCGGATCAGTGCCACGCAGATCCGGCAGCCAGCAATCGGCCTGATAGTGCGCAAGCGGTGCCGCATCGACGACGAAGACGCTATCGGCGCCGAGGTGAATGAGCTCGGCCGCCGCCGCATCGACTTCGAAGCCGAGCACGCACGCCGCAACCGTGCCGCCTTGCGGATTCGCCAAACGGCGAGCGAGGCCCAGCATTTCGGCGGCAAGCGCCGTCGGACGACCTTCGGACGTCTCGGCAATCACCATCATTGTGTACGGATCGATCATGCGGCGTATACGGCGCTCTTGTGTCGAAGCGAGCCTAGATGAGATTGGCCTCGGTCAACCGATCCAGCAGCTTCGACGCGGTTTCCTCCGGCGTCGCACCGTCGATGAACTCGCACTGGACGTCGTTGACCGGAATGTAGAGCCGCTCGACGAAGCGCCGGCGCCGCGCGCACCGACTTGTGACGGGTCGAGTCCCAGGTCGGCTGCCGACCAGACGCTCACCGGCTTGCGAGCCGCCTTCATCGTCTCGCGGAGATTGGCGCGCCGAACGCTGCCGACTTCGTGCGACACGGTGATGAGCGCCGGCATCGCCAAGTCAATGGTCTCGGAACTTTCGCCCAGGACCCGCTCCACGCCAAGCGTTTCGCCATCCACGCTCACGCCGCAAGCAAACGTCACGGCGGGAATGTCGAGCAATTCGGCAATCCCGAGACCGACCACGCCGGCGTCGTCATCGGCTGCCTGGCGACCGGTCAGCACGAGGCCGACATCGCCGATCTTCCGGATCGCCGTCGCCAATGCACGGGCCGTGGTGTAGCTGTCTCCGTCGTCGAATACAGGATCGATCAGCAGAATCGCGTCATCGGCACCGAGCGAAAGCCCGTATTTCGCGATCGAGCGCGCTGATTCTCCGCCAAGGCTCAGCAGCGTAATTGCGGTGTCCGGAATCGCATCGCGGATGCGCAGCGCGACTTCGATGGCCTGCGCGTCGAACGGGCTGATCACCAGGCGCGCCGAAAGCGGGACGGCTTTTTTCGCTCTCTCGTCGATGGTGAAAACGCTTGCCGCAATGTCGGGATCGAGAATCTCCTTGATGCAGACGACGATCTTCACCCGCCGATCAGTCCACGGTCACGTGTACCGGCACGATGCCGTCGAAGTGCTTGCGCAGGTAATTCCACTCGGTTTGCGGCTGGGCACGGCCCCTTTCGTCGGTCGCGCGCGCCATGATCGAATATTGTCCCGGCGCCTGCGCATCCCAGAGGAACGACCAGCGCTTCCACAGCCAGCGGTCGGGCGAATACTCGATGTGCGCAGCCTGCCAACTGTTCCCGCCGTCGATGCTCACTTCGACTCTCACGATCTCGCCCTCTCCGCTCCAGGCCAGACCGCGAATCGCATGCGAGCCGACGGGCAGGGGCGAGTCACCGTCCTGCGGTTCGGTGATGACGCACTTGACCCCGAGCGCGGTCATCATTTGCTTGTTCGGGTCGTCGGGAGACTTGCCGAAGACGAAGTAATGCGTCTGGTGATAGCAATCCGGCATGCGGCTCATCACCTCGATCTTGTTGATCCATTTGACCCACCAGTTCCCCGCCCAGCCGGGTACGACCAGGCGCAGCGGCGCCCCGTGCACGTGCTGCAGATATTCGCCGTTGTGGGCCCAGGCAAGAATGGTGTCGGGATGCAGCGCCTTGTCGATAGGCAGACCCTTGTCGTAGTTGATGACGCCCGGATCGAAGACCTCGAAATCGACGCGCGCGGCGGAGCGGTAGATCGTGATGGGATCGGGCTTTCCACGATCCCAGCCCTCGAACCGGATGGCGACGGCATTCGACCTTGCGCCCACGCGCTTCAGCAACTCCGCAAGCGGAACGCCGGTCCACTCGCCACCACTCACGAGGCACGTGCTCGGAATGGTTTTCAGCAAGACCTCCGCATCGGTGATCGGCTGTTCGCGTTTCTTTCCGCTGAGCCTCCAATGGATCCCGTCCTCCTCGCTCAGCTCGAACGAAGGCTTCTGCGCCGTTCCGTTCGCGCTCAGGTAATCGAAAAAGTCCGCGTCGTTTCCGGCGCATTCGATCACGGCGCGCACGGTCCTGCCGGGCATCTTGCGCATGTCCTCCAGCGTGAAGGTTGCCGGGCGATCCACTTCGCCGAAGACCGAGAACGCATAGTCGTCCGGATGCACCGGATCGGGCATCTGGACCTGCGCGTTGACGAACGTGTTGTCCGTGGGCGTGATCAAGCCTTCCAGATTCATGAACGGCGAGCGCGATCCGACCACGCGGCCTTCGGTGTCCTTGAAGAACTCCGAACGCGGCCGTTTGCGATCGGGCCAGCCGAGCACCCAGTCGCCTTCCACCTCTTTGCGCGGCGTCTTCATTGTCTGCGTCCCCTTCGTGATCCTGCGGACCGCGCAACGCCTGTCCGCGCAATCCGCGCACTTCCATGCTGATCGCTTGATGCTACTGGCTGCACCAGCGCCATTTGATGCCAAAGACGCGCCGCATTCATATCAAACGAGCTATCAATGAAGGGTGTCGCAAAAGCGGGGCTTTGACCCCTGGATGACCACCCGCCGAAGCATGCGACGGGCGCTCGGGTCGAACGGCGTACGCCGATGCATCACGCTGCGGTTGTCCCATATGAGCAAGTCGCCGGAAAGCCACTCCTGACGCCAGATGAACTGCGGCTGAACCGCGTGAGTCCAGAGTTGATCGAGCAACGCATCGGATTCCTCGATCGTCAGCCCGAGGATGTACGCGTTGGGGCGTCGCCCCAGGTACAGCGCATTGCGGTGTGTTTCCGGATGCGTCACGACCAGCGGGTGTATCGCTCCGGGCGATCTGCGTACGTCGACCACCGGCTCGTAGCCGGGCCTGCGCCGGCCCGCCGAGTCGTAGGTATCGTCGTGCTTGAGACTCAGCTTTTCGACTCGCTCGCGCAACGTCTGCGGCAATGCTTCAAACGCGAGCTCCGCGTTCAGGAATTCGGTGAAGCCCTGTCCCGCGGGTACCTCGACGCCGTACAGAATGGTGGCGCTCGGCGTTATCTCGAAGCTCGATTGATCGGTATGCCACACGAGCTCTCCATCTCCGAGCATTCCGAGCTCGCGGTTGTTCTCGACGATATTCGAGACGAACGACACTTGCGGATACGCCGGATCCCTTCCGCTGTTGACGAGATTGGGCTGAAAATCGCCGAAGCGCCGGCCGAAGGCAACCATGTCGGCGTTGTCGAATGTTTGATTGCGGAAGCGCACCACGTGGTGGGAAAGCCACGCCCGCTTGATTTCCGCGAACTGCACGTCGTCGGCATGCCGAAGGTCGCCCGCTTCGATCTGCACGCCGACTGCAGGGCATAGCGGCATGACGCTGATGGTCTCGTAGCCGTGCGGCGGCCCGTTCGAGCTCTGCGAATCGATCATGGTATCTCCTTGCGTTGGTGCGGAGGCGCTGGCGTTACTGGCGCGGTACGCCCGCTTCCTCGGCCAGGCGCCGCCAACGCGCAACGTCTTCGCGGAGCAGGGCGCCGAGCTGATCGGGCGTGCTCGGACGCGGCACTTCGAGCCCTTCGATGAACAGCGTCTTCTCGCGGACCCTGCGCTCGAGGATTTTTCGAAGCTCCGCGTTGAGCGTGAGCACGACTCCCTTGGGTGTCCCTTTGGGGGCAAACAATGCGGTCCAGCTGCCCTGGTCGAATCCGCGCAGGCCTTCCTCGGTGAGCGTCGGGACATCGGGCACTACGGGCGAGCGCGCAGCCGCCAGCACGGCCAGCGGCGTCAGCTTGCCGGTCTTGATGTAGGGGAGCGCGATCGCGCCGGGCACCAGCATGACGTCTACTTGTCCGCCCAGCATCGCGTTCATGGCCGGGCCCGCGCCGTTGAACGGAATGTGCGTCACCTCAATGCCCGCAGCCTTCTGCAGTTGCTCCATGGTGATGTGGTTGTCAGTGCCGAGTCCGGTACTTGCATAGTTGAGCGTTCCGGGATGCGACTTCGCAAGCGCGACAAAGTCTTTGAAGGTTCTGGCGGACAGTGTAGGACTGCCGCAGAGGATCCAGAAGGTGGACTCGACCAGCGAAACGGGCTCCAGATCCTTCACCGGATCGAACGGCAGGTTCGCATAGACGCTGGGGCTGATGGCGAGCGATTGCAATGTCAGTAGCAACGTGTAGCCGTCAGGCGCTGCCTTCGCGACATAGCCTGCCCCGATGGTCGCGCCCGCGCCCGGACGATTCTCCACGACCACCGGCTGCTTGAAGGACTCCCCCATCTGCGCTGCGATGGCGCGCGCCTGGACGTCGAGCGTGCCTCCGGGAGGAAACGGCACCACGATGGTCACGAATCGGGTCGGGTAGTCCGCGGCGTCCGCCAGGGCAGCCGACATCAATGTCAGCGCAGTGCACAGGCAGAGCAACAGGAATGTCGACAGGGTTTGCGGCGCTCGCATAAATGTATCCTCGCTGTTGTGACATACCAGGAGATCGGTGGGTTGAAATGAATGTGGACGCGGCGCTAGGACTGGCTGCGCGCGGGACCGCCCGTTGCTGCAGGCGGGACCGATGCGCGCAGCGCTTGCGCGCTGGCCGCCAGCGACTCGGCGAATTGCGGATAGACCTCCGCGACCTGACGACCGACCGTGCCGCCGATCAAATCGAGCGTGTCGTCATCGGGAATCGGCGTGGTGCGGACAGTCTCGGCGCAGTCGAATGAAAACCCGGTGTTCTCGATGACCTCGCGCACGCTGTACTCAGGATGTACGGCCTCGAGACGAAATCGACCTTGATCGCGATCGAACGATAGACGGGCCATGCTCGTCACAAGCGCAGTCGGTCCGCCGGGCCGGAAGACGTTGCGTGCGCTTACGCCGGGCGCGGAAATGAAGTCGACCCTGGGAACCAGGACGCGCTTGAGATGCACGTCACGAAAGAGGATGACATTCGGAATCATCATGTACAGCAACGGTGATCCGTGGGAACCCGGCCAGCGAACGTCAAGGTGCGGATACTTGCCGACGCCGACGAGATTGACGTTCGCCTGGCCATCGATCTGTCCCGGACTCAGGAAGAACGCATCGAAGCGTCCCTGGCACGCGAAGTCGTACAGATCCGCAAGACCCGCAAGCGCGCTGTAGCTCCGGCTGCCGAGGATTTCGACGCGCAACGCTCCGCCTGCAACGTGTCGGGCCAGCAGCGCTGCCGCAGCCGGGATCGGCAGGTTGGCGCCGACCACGACATGCCGGCGACCCTGGAGCAACGCCGCGAGCGTGGCTACCAGAAGCGCGGGCTCCGCTCTCGGCATCGTTACGCGGTCGACGGCTGCTTCTGCACGAAGCGCTCGAGATATTGCGCGAACCCTTCGTCCGTGGCCGCGAGGCGAGCGTATTCGCGCAGGTGCGCACGGTCTTCGTCGTAGTTCACGCCGTTGAGCGGCCACGAGCCCTTCGGCTGGTGCGACAGGGCCGTGATGCAGAAGGCTGGAATGGTGGCGGGGGCCAGCTCGGCGTCATCGGTCAGGTTGCCATCGAAGACGCTCTCGACGGTCACCAGCGCCTTGCGCGCGCTGCGCGCCATTGTCGCGAGCTCGGTGCGACGCCCCACCCAGACGTTGCCGAAGCGGTCGGCCAGCGGCGCATGGAACAGCGCGATGTCGGGACGCAACGCCGGGACGAGGACGATCGGGTCGCTGTCCGCGAAAGGATTGTCGATCACGCGCCAGCCATCCTGCTCCATCCGATAGCGCAACACGTCGGATCCCAGCAATCCGCGCACCGGCATGAAGGGCAAGCCTTTCTCGGACGCGAGCAGTCCTGCGTGGATCGCCGGGCAGGTGCTGTCCTTGACCCGCAGGTTGCCGCCTTTTTGCGCCGCCACGAAACGGCATGCAGGCCCGTATTCGTACAGCAAGATCGAGCCCGATTCGACGATGGCGACGCAACCGGCGCCGATCAGAAGGTCGGCCTGAAAGCTCAAGGCCGGCACACCGATCAGATGCAGATCCTTGATCTGTCTGCGAACGAGTACCCGCGTGGTGACCATCGACGCGGCGCTGAAGTCCGCGCTGAGCGCGTGCGGAAGCGCGATCACGCATCCGTCGCTTACGTGCGCGGCCAGCGTCTCGAGATCGGTCAGTACGTTCGTCGTCATCGCCAACCCGTCCACGCTGCGCCATCGCGGTGCCGTTGCCGTCCCCCCGAGGGTGGGCCGCCCTCACCGGCGGTGCGACGCCGCTCCCACACACGCTTGCATCCTAAGCGGGCACTGCCCCCGTTTGATGCCAAAGCGAGCGCCATTCATGCCAAATCAGGCATCAATTGCGAACGAATTGATATCAAAGCGAATGAGCGACGCCTTAGCATCCATTTGAGATCGGCTCGGCGATCATGACGCCGCCGGGCTTGCGTTTGGCGCTTTAGCGATGCCGCTTTGCGCATGGAGGAGTCGAACGTGTTTCTGCGCAATGCGTGGTACGCAGCCGGATTCTCCGACGAGTTCGGGCGCAATCTCACCGCGAGGACCTACCTCGGCGAGGCCGTTGTAATCTATCGAGCGCGCGACGGCACACCCGTGGCATTCGAAGATCGCTGCGCGCATCGTCGACTGCCGTTATCCATGGGCCGGCTGGTGGACGATGAAATCGAGTGCGGATACCACGGCCTCGTCTACGACTGCACGGGCACCTGCGTCAAGATTCCGGGTCAATCGCGCGACAGCATTCCAGCCGGAGCGCGCGTGCGCACCTATCCGGTCGTGGACCGCCATTTCTACCTCTGGATATGGATGGGCGATCCGGCGCTCGCCAGCGCGGAGACGATTCCCGACTTCAGCGGAATCGGCGCGCCCGGATCGGCGCGACATCGCATAAGGCTCCACTTGGCGTGCAATTTCCAGCTCGTCGTCGACAATTTGCTGGATCTGTCCCACCTGGCGTACGTGCACAGCACGACCACCGGCAATGCCGCGCTCGCGGAGGCCGCCGTGGTGCAGACGGTGCGTGACGGTGACCGTGTGCAGATCAAACGATGGGTGCGCGATGTGCCGCCGTCGCGGACGTTCGTGGAGTTCGGCGCCTACACGGGCCGCGTGAACCTGTGGCAGGTGTCGGAGTACGCGCCGCCGACCTACGTGCGCGTCAGCTACGGCTCGTCGGATACCGGCGTCCCGATTGCCGAAAGCGACGACATCTGGAGCCACGGACAATGGGGCTTCAACGTCTTCCATGGGATCACGCCGGAAACCGAGAAGACCACCCACCAATTCCGCTATGTCGGGTACGAGCCGACCTTTGGCGGGCAGGCCGCGATCGACGAGTTCGTGCGGCAATGCGACCAGATCATCACCGAAGACCGCGACATCTTCGCCGTGCAGCAGCTTGCGCTTGATGGGGATCCGCGCGGACTGTCGGCGCAGGACCTTCGCTCGACCGCGCCCATCCATGCCGACCAGGGGCTGGCGATCGCGCGCCGCATTCTCGAGCAGCGCCTGGAGGCCGAAGCCGCGCACTCCGCGTGCGCGGAAGGAGCGCGCCGGTCAGTGCATCAGCCGGCGTAACCCAAGCGATGCCGATTCAGAACCTTCGCGGCGCAGGCAAGCCGTTCGTGCGCAATGCGTGGTATGCGGCGGCCTATGCCGACGAACTGGTCGAAGGAAAACCCCTCGGTTGCGTCCTGCTGGGAGACCCGGTGGTGCTGTTTCGTCGCACGAGTGGAGCGCCGGCCGCCCTGGAAGACCGTTGCGTGCACCGGAGCATGCCCCTTTCACTGGGGCGCGTGCGCGGCGATCTGATCGAGTGCGGCTATCACGGCTTGCAGTACGACTGCAGAGGTGTGTGTGTCCGCATTCCCGGTCAGGCCGTGATTCCGCGCACCGCGCGCATCTGCGATTACCCGGCCTTCGAGCAGGACGGGTTCATCTGGGTATGGATGGGCGAGGCGGCAAACGCCGATCCGGCCACGATAACGCGCTTCCCCTGGATCACACAGCCCGGTTGGCAGCAGACCAGGCTGCATGCGCGCATTCAATGCAACTACCAGCTGGTCATCGACAACCTGCTCGACTTGTCGCACCTCGCTTTTGTGCATGCGACCACCGTCGGCAGCCCCGAGCTCGCGGACCAGGCGATCGTGAAGACCGAGCGCACCGAAGACGGCGTACGGACCAGCCGCTGGACACTCGACGTGCCCCCAGCGCGCACCTATGCGCAATTCGGACAATACGACTGCAACGTCGATCGCTGGCAGATCACCGATTTCCGCGCGCCCTGTACGCTCGTCATACGCAACGGCTCCGCGAAGGCGGGTACCGGCGCTTACGACCGCGACGGCGGCGAACAACGATGGGAGTTCATCGTGTGTCACGGCATTACTCCCGAGACCGACTGCACGACCAGCTATTTCTGGGCCGTGACCCACGATTTCGGCGGCGACGATCCGGCGCTTACGGCCGAATTTCATCGCCAGTGCCATCAGGTGATCGGCGAGGACATCGCGGTATTCACCGCGCAGCAACGAATGCTGGATCTGAAGCCCGATGCGCGCATGCTCAACATCCACTACGACAACGGCCCGATGCAGGCGCGCCGGATCATCGACCGGCTGATTGCGGCCGAGCTCGGCAGGCCCGTTCCGGCCACAGGACAATCCTATGTTCCTGCGTAACTACTGGTACGTCGCTGCGTGGAATGACGAAGTAGGACGTGAGCCGCTCGCCCGAAGACTGCTCGGCGAGGACGTCGTGCTGTATCGCAAGCGCGACGGCGGCGTGGTCGCATTGGAGGATCGCTGCGCGCACCGGCGCCTTCCGCTGGCAGCGGGCCGCGTGGTCGACGACTCGATCCAGTGCGGCTACCACGGGCTCGTATATGACTGCACAGGCAAGTGCGTGAAGATTCCCGGGCAATCTCGTCCTCAAGGAATCGGAGTGAAGGCCTATCCAGTGGTCGAGCGCGATCGCTTCGTCCTGCTCTGGATGGGGGACCCCGCCGCTGCGGATGAAAGCCGCATCGTGAGTTTCGGGAGGCTGTCGCATCCGGACTGGGGTGTCACCAAAGTGCGGCTTCACGTCAAGGGCAACTATCTGCTGATCGTCGACAACCTCCTCGATTTATCGCACGTCGCGTACGTGCACAACTCGACCATCGGCAATGCGGCGGTTGCCGAGGACGCCGAAGTGAAATTCGCGCGTCGCGGCCAGACGGTGCGGGTCACGCGCGACATGAATGGTGTGCCCGCGGCACGGACTTACGCGGAGTTCGGCCCCCATCAGGGCATCTTCGATCGGTGGCAGCTGTCCGAATACTATCCGCCCGGCTATTTCTTCATCAACAACGGTTCGGGGCGGTGCGGCTGGCAGGCGTCGGGCCTCGATCGGCTCGAGACCCAGGGCGAGTGGGGCTTCCAGGTCTTTCACGGCGTAACGCCCGAAACCGAAACGACGAGCCACCAGTTCTGGGCGCTCGCGCACGAGCTATGCGCCGTGCCGCCGGCTGCCCGCGACGAGTTCTACCGGCAATGCCATCAGGTGGTCCTCGAGGACCTGGCCATTTACGAGGCGCAACAACGCTCGCTCGATACCGACGTGCGCGGCGCGAATCCCGAGGACGTGCGGTCGACCGTGGCAATCGATGCGGATCGAGGACTGCTGCACGCGCGCCAGATCATTCGTGAACTTCGACAGACCGAAGCGGTTACCCCAGGCGCGAAGGCGATGTCGCGGCCTGCGGAGCGCGTCGCCCAAAGGATGATGAGATGAAGCTGAAACGCAAGCCTGGCAGTCGAATCGAGAAGCCCGTTCGCCGCAGATTGCTCAAGGCCGGCGCGGCGGCCGCAACGCTTGGCGCCATGACGCCGCTGTCGTTTCCCGCAATCGGACAGCAAACCAAGGTTCGCTACACGTTATCGTGGCTGCCGACGGGGCAGTACGCATTCGTCTACATGGCGCGCCAGCTCGGCTTCTGGAAGAAGCGCGGGATCGACGTCGAAATCAGCCGCGGATTTGGCTCGATGGGCGCGATCAACGGCGTTGCCGGCGACAAGTTCGACATGGGCGGCGCGGCGACCGGCGCGGTGGTGTTGAGCGTCCTGCGCGGCCTGGATCTGCAGATCGTCGGTACGCAGGGATACGAGTCGTACATGGGTATCCTGGTGCCGTCCGATGGACCGATCAAGGCGCCGAAGGACCTTGCCGGCCGGTCGATCGGCGTCACGGCAGGCGGCGGCGATACCCCATTTCTGCCGGCGTACTGCAAGGCTGCCGGTGTTGACTACGGCAGCCTCAAGGTCGTATCGCTGGACTCGCAGATCATCGAGCAGTCGGTGATCAATCACCAGGTGGATTGCATGATCGCCTTCGGCATGAGCTCCATTCCCAATTTCATCACGCAGAACTTCCCGGTCAGATTGATGAAATTCGCGGATTACGGCCTCCAGTTCTATTGGGTCAATACGATGGCCCGTGGCGACTTCGCCAAGAAGAACCAGCAACTCGTGGCGAACGTCCAGGAGGGGCTCGAGGAAGGAATGAAGTGGTCGATGCTCAACCCGGAGGAAGCGGTCGAGCGTCATCTCAAGGAGCACCCCGAGCTCGCAACCGGCAAGAATGGCAAGCTCTTCACGGAGCTCGGCGTTGGCATGATCGCGGCATGCAATATCGCGCCCGAAAGCGAACGCTTCGGCGTCGGCTACACCGACTTGGCCAAGCTCGACCAGCAGGCCAAGCTCGCCAAACAGTACACCGGCAAGCCCGACGATCCCGAGCCGCCGCCAGCGGCCAACTACGCAGTGAACTTCAAGAACGGCGCGGTTCCATTGAGCGCCGCGGAGTGGCAGACGGTGAAGGCCAAAACCGGGAAATACTCCGACCTTCTCAACAAGGGATAGGGACGTGCCGGGCGCGATCCACTGCCAAGGCGTCCGCAAGATCTATGGCGACGGTGCGAGCGCGTTCGAGGCGGTGCGCGGAGTCTCGTTCAGCGTGAGCGAGGGAGAGTTTGTCTCGTTGCTGGGCCCCAGCGGTTGCGGCAAGAGCACGATGCTCATGCTCGTCGGCGGGCTGGAGTCGCTCAGCAGCGGCAGCATTCAACTCGCCGGCACGCCGGTGACCGGCCCGCGTCGCGAGACCGGAATCATTTTCCAGGACGCATTGCTGCTCCCGTGGAAGAGCGCCATCGATAACGTCCTGTTCCCCATCGACATGATGCGGCGCGAGCGCGCGCCCTACACCAGCCGTGCTCGAGAGCTGCTGCTGATGATGGGTCTCGGCGACGCAATCAAGAAGAAGCCGGCCCAGTTGTCGGGCGGAATGCGGCAGCGCGTCTCCATTTGCCGCGCTTTGATCAGCGATCCTGCGATCATGCTGATGGACGAGCCGTTCAGCGCGCTCGACGCGATCACGCGCGACGAGCTCAACGTGCTGATGCTCGACTTGTGGGAGCGCTACCGCAAGACCGCGCTGTTCGTCACCCACAGCATCCGCGAAGCGGTGCTGCTTTCCGACCGGGTGCTGGTGATGGGTGGACGCCCCGCGACGGTGATGGAGGACGTGCGCATTCCCTTTCCGCGCCCACGGCGTTTCGAGATCACCGAGGCGACTGAATTCAACACGATCTGCGCTCATCTGCGCGAACAGATCACCGACGCGCGACGCGCCTGACAGCCGACCCATAGGTCCATGGCACGATGAGAGACATCCCCGGCGAGGCGATCTTGATCGAGGATCCAGCCGCGCTGCAGGTTGCCCACGGCACTCCCCGACTGCGGATGTCGCGCCCTATCGGCGCGATCCTGCTGCCGATGGGCTTCGCGTTATTCGTGCTCGTCGTCTGGGAGGTTGTCGTTCGGTGGGCCCGGGTACCCGAAGCGATACTGCCGCCTCCATCGGCGATATTCGACCAGATCGTTCGATATCACGGACTGATTCTGAAGCATGCGGTGCCGACGACGCTCGAGACACTGCTCGCATTCGGTCTTTCGATTCCGCTGGGCGTGCTGCTCGCGGCCCTCATGACGTGGTCGCCGATCTTCAACAAGGCGATCTATCCCAACGTCGTGCTCTTTCAGCTGATTCCGAAGATCGCGCTGGCGCCGCTGTTCATCGTCTGGCTCGGTATCGGATCGCCTTCGCGCGTGACGTTCTCGATCTTCATCAGCTTCTTTCCAATTCTCGTTGCCTCTGCCGCCGGCTTGCAGTCGCTGTCACGCGACATGCTGCGACTGTGCCGGTCGGTCGGCGCATCTGACTGGCAGGTGCTGGTGAATGTCCGCTTCCCGACCGCATTGCCTTACCTCTTCAGCGGCATGAAAGTGGCCGTTACGCTGGCGATTATCGGTATCGTCGTCGGCGAATTCATTGCGTCGCAGGAAGGCCTGGGCTACCTGATCCTGTTTGCGTCATCGCGCCAGCAGACCGATCTGTCGCTGGCCTGCATCGTGGTGCTGTGCGCTGTCGGCCTGGCGCTCTATGGCCTCGTCGTGGTGTGCGAGCGTCTCTTCAAATACTGGTTCGGAGACTGATGAGCGATGCGATGACGTTCAAGCATGCGCGTCGGACCGTGTTGGTGAAATGCAGCCGGGGCATCTTTGCCACGCTCGCACTGTTGTGCGGCGCGGTATCGACGGGCCACGCTCAGGTACCGTGCGAGAAGCCGGCGACGGTGCGGATTCAGGAGTGGACCGGGGACATCATCAACATCGTTCCCTGGATTGCGCAGGCGAAAGGAATGTTCCGCGCGCACTGCCTGGATGTGAGGTTCACGCCGCTCGTCAGCGGTCCCGGCTCCATTACGGCTCTGGTGAACGGGACGATCGAATTCGCGAACGGCGCACCCGACAACATCATCCGACCGCGATCCAAGGGGGTGGACGTCCGGCTGACGTCCAACATGTATGCCGGCCAATGGAGCGCACTCGTGGCCGGCAACCAGCTCGTCCTGCCGCATCGGCAGGTCGGTTATCCGGCGGTAATGAGCGATCTCGTCGGCAAGAAGATCGGCGTTACCGTTCTCGCGGGAACGACGGAAGCGTACGTGCGATCGAGCTTCGAGGGTGCTGGTCTTGGGGCAGGTGGGGCGACCTACGTGTCGGTCGGTGGCGTTGCCACGGCGGTGCCGGCATTGAGGGGTGGCGTCGTCGATGCCGCGATCACGGGAGGCGTCTTTCCGGAATTTGCGGAGGCACTCGGCGCTGGAACGATCGTGCTGGACTATCGGAACAAGGGCACAGGACCCGAGGCGGTACGCGCGCTATGGGGTGCGACGCTGTGCTGGGCGGCTTACGGACCCTACATCGACAAGAACGCGGATGTCGTGGCGGCCTTCACCCGCGCGAACAACGAAGCGATTGTGTGGATCCAGGATCGGCAGCACCGGGAAGAGTTGTATCGCTTGATCGCCGAGCGCATGCCGATACCCGACTCCGTCCCAAAGCGCGACGAAACGCTGAGACGCATCGTCGACATCAACGCGGGATCGCTGGGTGTAGGCATCCCCAGGGAATCGATCGACGGCTGGAACCGGTACGTGCTGTCGCTGAAGCAGATCGCGGCACCGATCAAGTACGAAGAATTGGTGTGGAAGACCGGGCGGCCCTAACGACCGACCGGAACATCTTTAGGGAGAGTGACGATGAACAGCAATTGGGAACGCGTTCGTACAGCGTGCCGGCGCGCATTCAACGGCCAGGATTCGAGAACGGGAACTGACGCGCATCCGTACAGTCGGCGGGAGACCGTTGCGACCCGGCGGAGCGGGCGGTGGAACGCATCGAAGCTGGCGCTTGGTCTCGTGGTGGCGGTCGCGAGTGGTGCAACCGCGCTCATCGCATCGGCCCAGGCGCCGTGCGCGACGATGTATCCGGTGCGGGTCCAGGAGTGGACCGGCGACATCATCAATATGGTTCCCTGGGTTGCGGACGCCAAAGGGATATTCCGCAAGCATTGCGTGGACGTGAAGCTCATACCCCTCGTCGGCGGGCCCGCGTCGCTCACCGCGCTGGTGAACGGAACGATCGAATACGCGAACGGTGCGATGGATAGTCCGATGCGCGCCCGTGTGCGCGGCGTCGACCTTCGCATCACGGCGAACATGTATCGCGAGAATTGGAGCGTGCTTGTCGCCAGGCCCGATCTTGCGCTGCCCAACCTCAAGGAAGGCTATCCGGCGATGATGAAGGACTTCGTCGGCAAGAAGATCGGTGTGACGCAACTCGCCGCCACCACCGAGGCGTACATGAAATCGGCGTTCACCGGTGCGGGCTTGAGCCCGGACAGCGCCACCTATGTGGCCGTTGGTGGCGTCGCCACCGCCGTTCCGGCGTTGAAGGGCGGGACTGTCGATGCCGCCATGATGTTCGGAACGGGTCCTGAGCTTGCCGAAGCCCTGGGCGTTGGCAAGATCGTGCTCGATTTCCGCAAGGATGTCGGACCTGCCGCGGTGCGCGCGCTGCGTGGCGCTACGCTGAGCTGGGCTGCGTATGGCCCGTATATCGACAAGAACCCGGCGGCGGTGGCGGCGTTCACGGATGCGAACAACGAAGCGATCGCATGGATCCAGAATCCGCAAAACCGCGCCGAGCTGTACAAGATCATCGGCGAGCGCATGCCGTTGCCGGATTCGCTGCCCAACCGCGATGACACGCTGAAGCGGATTGTCGATGTCAACGCGGGTCTGCTTGCTCCCGGTGTCCCGAAGAGCTCCGTCGATGGCTACAACAATTACCTGATTTTCCTCAAGCAGATGACCACGCCCTTTCCGTACGACGAATTGGTCTGGAAGACCGCGCGGCCGTAGAGGCGCCGCGGGAATTGTCTCACCAGGAGATCTGCGAATGCGCGCGCGGGCCAGACGCTTCCGTGAACAGAAATGGCTGCTCGACCTGGTCATCTCGACAGTCGGTCTGGACTGGGACTTGCTGCGCATGGGCATGGCGACCGCGCCCGTCGGTTTCGAAGGCATGGGCGACTGGAGCCAGGTTGTCGGCAAGGTCAAGCGCTTCGACGACATGTCGCCGAGCTTTGCCGAGATTGCCGCGGGTCGCGAGGCCCGCGCTATCGAAGCCGAAAAGGCCGGGGACGAAATCACCGCCCGCGAGTCGTACCTCGTCGCTGCGATTTACTACGGCATCGCCCAATGGCCGATCGACGAGATCTGCGAGCGCAACCGGGAGCTCAATGCGAAGAAGCTCGCGTGTTTTTCGCGCTATGCCAAGCGCGCGCACCACGTGATCGAGCGCGTGGAAGTCAGGATGGGCGATCGCATCGTTCCCGCCTGGCTGCATCTTCCGCTGGTCGGCAAGCCGCCGTACCCGGTCGTGATCATGGTTCCGGGAATGGACAACTTCAAGGAAACGCTGGTCTGGGGCTACGGCGACAAGATGATCGAACGTGGATTCGCGGCGCTCGCCATCGACGGTCCCGGCCAGTCGGAAGCCCTGGTGAACGGATTGCGCATTACCGCGGATAATTTCTCCGATGTCGGGCGCGCCTGCCTCGCATGGATCGATACGCGAACCGACCTTGACCCGAACCGGATCGGCGTATTCGGACGCAGCTTTGGCTCTTATGCGGCTACCGTGATGGCGAATGCGATTGCCAGCCGCCTGTGCGGCGTGGTCGTCGGCCTGGCTTGCTTCGAGCCGGGATTTACCAAGATATTCGAAGAGGGATCGCCGACCTTCAAGAACCGGTTCATGTTCATGGCGGGCTATGACGACGAAACGGAATTCGATCGGTTTATCGCGGAATTCGATTTGCGTACTCGCGTCGCGGACTTGACATGCCCGTTGATGGTCCTGGGCGGCGAGCTCGACGAGCTGGCGCCGTTCCACTACGTGTTCGAGGTGGCCAAGAAGGTTCCCGGTCCCGTCGAGATCGTCGCGTACCAGAACGAGCGCCACGCGCCTGGACGGATGCCGTCTTCCCAGCTCGGACCGCACTGGTACGCGATGATGGCCGATTGGCTGGCGGCGCGCGTGCGCGACCGAATTCCTCTCGAGGGTTCGCGCTATCGCTATGTGACGTCGACCGGCGCGGTGGAGGAACGCCCCATGCCATAGAGCGCTGGCATTTGCGCGCGTGGCGCCGGGGCATGCCCGATGCTGCGACGCGCGCGAACTGCGCGGGCAGACGGGATGCCTCCATGCAGAAGTATGGAATCGGAGCATCGGTGGTCCGCAAGGAGGACGATCGATTCCTGCGAGGCCGCGGCCAGTACGTGGCCGATATCCACATGGCTCGCATGCACGACGTCGCGTTCGTGCGCAGTCCGGTGGCGCATGCGCGGCTGCGCCACGTTCGGGTTCCCGACGCGTTCCGCAGCGTCACGTTCACCGCAACCGATCTGCTGGGTGTCGAACCTATCCGGTCCTCGCCGTCGCTCAAGGGTTTCAAGCATTCCACCGAGCCCATCCTTGCGACCGACAAGCTGCGGCTACGTCGGCGAATTGGTCGCCATGTGCGTGGCGCCCTCACGCGCGGAGGCCGAAGACATCGCGGCAGCGGTGACGCTCGAGTACGACGAGTTGCCTGTGGTTATCGGACATGCTGGCCGCGCGACAGCCCGGCGCGCCGCTGGTGCACGAGTCCTGGGGCGACAACGTGTTCATTGAGGTCAGCGAAGAGCGCATGGCGGGAGCTGCGCTGGAGGCTGCGCCGATCAAGGTCACGCGGCACATCCGCACCTCCCGCCAGTGCGCCTTCCCGCTCGAGGGCAGCGGTGTCATTGCGCATTGGGATGCGCGGCTGCGTTTTCTCACGGTGACGACGTCGACGCAGATTCCGCACACGATTCAGACGGGCTTGGCGGAATGCCTGCGCATGGATGATGGATCCATCCGGGTGATCTCGCCCGACGTTGGGGGCGGATTCGGGTTCAAATGCGTGCTGCGGCGCGAGGAGGTCGCCGTTGCATGGCTCGCGCTCAAGCTCGGTCATCCCGTGCGCTGGCTCCAGGACTGCCGCGAGCACCTGACTGCGAACGCGAACTGCCGGGAGCACGATTATCAGATCACCGGCTACGCGACGCGCGACGGCAAGCTTCTCGGGATCGACTGCGTCGTCCATGTCGATGCCGGCGCATATTCGGCGTATCCGGTGTCCGCGGCGACCGAGGCCACCCAGATCGCCAATATCCTGCCGGGGCCGTACGATTTTCCGTGGTATCGATGCCGCAGCGCCGCCGTAGCCACCAACAAAAGTCCGATCCTCGCGTATCGCGGCGTCGGGCGTACGGGCGCATGCCTGGCCATCGAAGTCATCATGGATGCCATCGCGCGCGAAGCGGGCATCGAGCCGCATGAAGTTCGGCTGCACAATCTGGTTCGACCCCGAGCAGATGCCGTTCGACAATGTCGTGGGCAAGCATTTCGACAGCGGCGATCATCCGGAATGCGTGCGCCGCGCGGTCGACGCGATCCATTTGTCCGAAGTGCGCGCGCGCCAGTTGCGTGGTGAGCCGGACGGGCGCCTGGTCGGCGCGGGACTGTCATTCTTTTGCGAGCAGGGCGCGCACGGCACGGCGGTGCTCGAAGCGTGGGGGCGTCCGATCGTGCCGGGCTACGAGCAGGCCACGGTTCGGCTCACTGCCGATGGATACCTGGAGATCCGCGTCGGCACGCATTCGCACGGCCAGGGGCACGAGACGACGCTGGCTCAAATCGCGCACGAAATCCTGGGCGTGGCCTTCGACCATATCAAGCTGATTCAAGGCGACACGTTATACACGCCGTACTCGACCGGAACGTGGGGATCGCGCTCGATCGTCATGAGCGGTGGCGCCGTCGCGCGCGCCGCGCGGCTCGTCGCGGATCGCGCCGCGCGGATCGGTGCCTGGCTCATGCAAGCCGACGTCCGACCGTGCACGTCGCGGAACGGCGTCGTCGGCGTGCCGATGGCAGGCACGTGACGCTGCGCGAGGTCGCGCGCGCGTGGTACCTGCAGCCGCAGAGGCTCCCGCCCGATGTCGACACGGGCGGACTCGAGGCAACCGCAGGCTATCGCCCGGACCGGGACAGCGGCACATTCAGCTACGCGGCCCATGCGGCGGTGGTGAGCGTCGACCCTGCGACCGGCGCGATCGAGATTCTCGATTACGTGGTGGTCGAGGACGGCGGCGTGCTCGTGAATCCGATGATCGTCGACGGCCAGGTTCGTGGCGGCACGGCGCAAGGTATCGGCACGTGCCTGTACGAAGCCATGCCCTTCGACGCGCAGGGGCCACCGCTCGCGTCTACGCTCATGGACTACACGCTGCCCGGAGCCACGGAAGTTCCGGACATCCGCGTACTGCACATGCAGACGCCGTCGCCGTATACCGAGTTCGGATTGAAGGGCATCGGCGAAGGCGGAGCAGTCGGCCCCCCCGCGGCGATCGTGTCCGCGGTCAATGACGCGCTGCGCGGACTCGGCGCCGAAGTGTGCGATCTGCCGCTCACGCCGGAGCGGATTCTCGCCGCGATCGACGCGGTTGCGCATTCGGCCGACAGCGCGGTGTCGCGCGTGTGAAGCCTGCAGCCTTCGACACGCGGGGCCCGCGGCATCGCCGATGACAACGGGCGCTTAAGCGTCGCGGACGGCGGCGATCGATTCGCCACCTCAACGCATACGTCAATGACGCGCCAGCCATTCGAGCAGCAACGATTCAAAAACCGACGCGCGCTCGATGGAAAACAAATGACGCGCACCGTCGACCAATGCCAGCTCGGCCCCCGGAATCGCGGCGCGAATGCGCAACGTATCCTCGACCGGCACCCCGGGGTCGTCGCGGCCGCTTGCGACCAGCGTCGGGACGGCGATGCGAGACAGCATCCGCGTGTGATCCATTTCGCGAATCGCCATGCACGCGCCGACGAATCCTTCCACCGGCGTCGCGAGCACGGCTGCGGCCACCGCTTCGACGTCTGCGGGGTGCGACGCGCGGAAAGCCGCCGTGAACCAGCGCTCCAGCATCGTCGGCAGCAGAGCCGTGATGCCTTGTGTGCGCGCAATCTGTATGCGTTCGTTCCACATCGAGACCGGTGGCATCACGCTGCGCGAACCGACCAGCACGAGGCTGCGCAAGCGTCGCGGATGCGCGGCGCCGAGCTCTTGTCCGATCATGCCGCCGAGCGAGCAGCCGACGAAATGCGCGCGCGCTATCCCGAGCGCGTCGAGAAGGCCGACCGCATCGGCCCCGAGCTGCTCGACGGTATAGGGCGCCGGCGTGACGCCGCTCGATCCATGGCCGCGATTGTCGAAGCGCAGCAGACGATAGCGCCGGCCGAGCGCGTGGACCTGCGGCTGCCACATGTCGAGGCTGCCGAGCAATCCATGGCAGAACATGACCACCGGTCCCTCCGGCGCACCTTCCAGCCGGTAGTGAACCGCGAGGCCGTTCACCTGCGCGAATGTCCGCTTCATCGGAACAGCATGAGCGACGTGCCGAGGCTCCGTGGCTCCGATCGGCTAACCTGGAAGGACCATCGACGCGTCGGGATCCCATCCGATCGCAATGCGGTGTCCAACGTCACCGATCGAGCGATCGACGCTCGTCTCCACCAGGATCCGGACATTATCGGTCATGGACGCGACCACGTAGAGCAGGTTGCCGGAGAAGGTTTGGCTCTCAATGGTGCCGGCCAGCACGTTCGCGGGCTTTGTCGAATCCGGTTCGATCAAAGCGACATTCTGCGGGCGGATGCCGAGCGTTACGCGCGAATTGCCAGCGACGCTGGACGCCGCGGCGAGAAGGCGTCCCACTTCGGTCTCCACCACCACGCAGTCACCATCGCGTCCAACGATTCGTCCCGGGATCAGGTTGATCTTCCCTACGAAATCTGCAACGAAGATGGTTCGCGGCGAGCAATAGATCTCCCGCGGCGTCCCGAGTTGCTCCAGCTTGCCAAGATTCATCACCGCAATCCGATCCGAGATGGTCATCGCTTCGGTCTGATCGTGCGTTACGTAGACCGTCGTAATCTTGAGCTCCTGCTGGAACCGGCGAATCTCGCTCTGCATGCTTTCGCGCAGCTTCAGGTCGAGGGCGCCGAGGGGTTCATCCATCAACAGCACGCGCGGGGGATAGGCTACCGCTCGTGCGAGCGCCACGCGTTGCTGCTGGCCACCGCTGATCTCCGACGGATAGCGGCTGGCCACGTCCGGCAACTTCACAAGTTCCAGGAGCTCCCTGACCCGCCGCTGTATCTTTTCGCGCGGCACGGCCCGCTGCTTCAAGCCGAATCCGATGTTCTCCTGGATCGTAAGGTGAGGGAAGAGGGCATAGTTCTGGAACACCATGCCGATTTCCCGATTTTGCGGCGGGATCGTGGTCACATCGTCGTCGCCGAGGCATATGCGCCCTTCGGAGGGCTCGACGAATCCCGCGATCATGCGCAAGGTCGTGGTCTTGCCGCAGCCCGATGGGCCGAGCAGCGTGATGAACTCGCCGTCGCGGACTTCCAGCTCGAGCATGTCGAGCGCAAGGACCGAGCCATAACGCTTGACGACGTTATCCAGCAGCACTCTTGCCATATGGCAGCGGATTCCGCATGGTTGCGCGCGGTCTAATATACCTTCAGGTCGGTTCGCGTTCAACGAGCGCGATCGGCGCGAACCACTGCGAAGAGGGAATTCGCTGTCGATGCCGGTGATTCGATTCGGCTTGATCGATCGCCAGAAGTTACGCAACCAGAGACGCGGATACGCATGCGCATCGCCGACGCCATCAACATTGCCGACCTGCGCGAGCTGGCGCGCCGTCGCCTCCCGCGCGTGATATTCGACTATCTCGATGGCGGCGCGGAAGACGAAATCACGCTGTTCGAGAATGGCGCCGCGTTCCGGCGCTACGCGTTCATCCCGCGGGTGCTACCGGGCGTTACTGCGCGCGACCTCTCCGTGACGCTGTTTGGCGATGAGCTCGGGGTTCCATGGGTCGTGGGGCCGACCGGTCTCAACGGTGTCATGTGGCACGAGGCGGACCTGGCGCTCGCGCGCGCGGCCGAACGCGCCGGCGCTGTGTTTGCCCATTCAACCGCATCGAACATCGCAATGGAGAAACTCGCCGCGAGTGTCGGCGGCATCAAATGGTTTCAGCTATATCCGCTCGGCGACCGAAGCGTCTGGACTCGCTTGATCGAACGCGCGCGAGCCGGTGGTTATCGCGTCTTGATCGTGACGATCGATTCGCTGGTCGCGGGTAATCGGGAGCGCGACCGGCGCAATCGTTTCTCGCATCAGGTCGCGTATACACCCCGGGTGGTGCTCGATGGATTGACCCATCCGCGGTGGCTTGCCAGCGTGTGGCTACGGCGAGGGGCTGCGGAGCTGGGAAACATCGTGGAATTCGCCAAGCCTGGCGCCACGGCGGCGGAGGTCGCCGAATACATGCGCCGAATGCGCAACCCCGGTCTGACCTGGGACGACTTGGCCTGGATCCGCGCCCAGTGGCGCGGTCCGTTCGTCGTGAAAGGCGTGCTTTCGCCTCACGACGCGCAACGAGCCGCGGACATCGGCGCTGATGGCATCGTCGTCTCCAATCACGGCGGGCGCCAACTCGACGGTGCATTGGCGACGCTCGATGCTTTGCCGCGCATCGTCGACGCCGTCAGCGACAGGCTGACGATCTTGATCGACGGGGGATTCCGGCGCGGGACCGAAATCATCAAGGCCCTTGCGCTTGGCGCAAACGCGGTAGTGCTGGGTCGCGCTCCGCTCTATGGTATTGCAGCGGGGGGCGAGCCCGGTGCCGATCGGGCACTCGAGATCCTGCGCGAAGAAACGCAGCGGGCGCTTGCACTGATCGGATGCCCGAGCGTTCAGGCGCTGTCTCGCGACTTCTTGTGCCCGGCGCATTTCACGGCGTCATGTTCGTAAACGGTCCGGTTTCCCGAACCGGCCCAACTGAAGGAGCGCATCGATGAGCCCAAGCGGTCTGGATGGTGGCGAAGCGATTCTCCAGGCGTGTCGCGATCTCGGGATCGACTACATCATGTCGTCGCCGGGATCGGAGTGGGGCCCCGTATGGGAAGCGCTCGCCCGGCAAGCACTTGGCAACATTCCCGGGCCGACTTATCTCGGTTGCTGGCACGAGCTGCTGGCAGTCGACATGGCCATCGGCTACACGGCAATGAGCGGCCGCATGCAGGCCGTGTTGCTTCATGCCGGCGTCGGACTGATGCAGGCCCACATGGGTCTGTACGCGGCGAGGCTGGCGGAACTGCCGATGCTCGTCATGTCGGGCGAATCGACGAGCTTCGGTCTCCAGGAAAATTTCGATCCGGGCCCGCAGTGGTACAACAACCACAACGTCGCCGGTGGCCTTTCGGCCATCGTGCAGCCAACCGTCAAATGGGCGCATCAGGCAACCGGATCAGCGAATCTCTACGAATTCGTCGTGCGCGCAGGCGAGATATCACGCACGATTCCGATGGGACCGACCTATCTCGACGTTCCAATCGAGGCCATGCTCGCCGACTGGTCTGCACCGACAAAGCGCCGCAAGGTTCCATCCATTCCGCGGCTGCAGCCGTCGAATTCAGACATCGGGAAGGTTGCCGATATGCTGCTCGCCGCGACGAATCCGATCGCGATCACGGGGTCAGCGGGGCGCTCGCAGGAGGGCTACGACGCGCTCGTCGAGCTGGCCGAGCTGGTGTCGTTGCCGGTGGTCGAAAGTCCTTCGGGCGACGTAACCTCGTTCCCCAAAGATCACGTGCTCCATCAAGGTTTCGACCCGAATCCTCTGCTAAAGCAGGCGGACCTCGTGCTGGCGGTTCGCAGCCGCACGCCCTGGTATCCGCCCGGAGCAGGGCCGGTCGATGGGAAGATCGTCCTGATCGACGACGGCCCATTCAAGACGCACATGGCCTATCAGGATCTTCAGGCCGATGCCTTGCTCTCGGGCGATGTGGCCACGACGCTGCGGCTGCTGTCCGAGGCTGTGCGCGCGGCGTCACAAGGGCATGGACCGACCCGCAGCCGGATCGAAGCGCGCAGGGTTCGTTGCAAGACCGCACACGAGAAGCTGCAACAACGATACGGCGCCGCCGCTGCGGAGGCACGAGGACGGCCGGGCCTGGACCCCATCGCGCTTGCGGTGACGCTGGGCGACGTTCTGCCGCCGAACGCCGTGTATGTCGACGAGACGACGGTGCACCTCGGATCCAATCGCAGGCACGTTCCTCATCGCGGTGCGCAGAGCTATCTCGCGATGCGGTCGGGGCTGGGACAGGGCCTCGGTGTCGCCTTGGGCGTGAAGCTCGAACGTCGCGATCGGACGGTCGCATGCCTGATCGGAGACGGCGCGTTTCTCTACAACCCGGCGGTGCAGAGCTTCGGCATGGCCAGGGAGGCGAATCTGCCGATCCTCGTCGTGATCTATAACAACAAAGGGTACCGCTCGATGCGCGACAGCCAGCTCGCCTACTATCCCGACGGGCTGGGTGCGCGCAACAACGCGTTCTATGGCGAAGCAATCAAGGGGTTCGATTACGAGGATCTGATCAGGCCTTTCGATGGCTTCGGCATTCGCGTCGAGAAGCCGGCGGAGCTCGGACCCGCCTTGCGGCAGGGTCATGCTGCGGTGATGGAGGGGAGGACCGCGGTCGTCAACGTCGTCCTCGCCGATTAGGACCTGCCAACGCTACGGGCGCAAACGCGAACGTGTGGCATGGGGCGCCAATCAAGGCGGCCGACGAAGCGAAGACCGGGCGCCCCGGCCAGCGTGATGGAACCACGCGGTTGCGTTTCCAGCGTCGTGGGAAGCGCCCGTCGCTACTCCCGATACGAGGGATCGAGCCGGTCGGCGAGCCGCAGACAGGCATCCCAATCCCTGGCGCCTTTCAGGTAATCGCCGGAATCGACGATCTGACGGTGTGCGTATTCGCACGCGCCTGCATCGGGCAGCAGATAGTTTCCTTCGCCAGCGGATAACGCGGCGATTTGGGCTTGGCACGCCATTTCGAGCCAATGATGATTGACGACGCATTCGGCGACCGAGCCGCCGCACACGAGCGCTCCGTGGTGGCGAAGCAGCATGCACGTTCCGCCGTCGAGGTCGTCCAGCAACCGCTGTGTCATGCCGGGGTCGAATTCCAGACCGCCGAAATCGTGGTATTTGAGGTCTCCATAGAAGCGCATCGCTTGCTGACTCAGGGGCAGCAATCCCGATTTGTGTGCCGACACGCCCATCGTGGCCGGAGTGTGGGTATGCAGCACAGCATTGAGATCCGGCCGATGTCCGAGCAGCCCGGCATGGATGATCAACGGTCCACCGGCGCACGTCGGCGCATCGTGAGGAGTTATCGGATTGCCGTCGAGATCGTACGTGATGAGTGACGATGCGCTCACTTCGGCAAACATTTCATCCTTGCGCTTGATCAGCATGTGTCGGGGCGCGCCTGGTACGCGCAAGCTGAAATGGTTGTAGGTCATGTCGTCGACGCCGTAGTGCGCGAGCACGCGATAGCCTGCTGCCAGCGCGATCCTCGCCTCCCATTCCTTTCGGTGAACCGTATTCCGGATCCCCACGTTCGCTCGGATACGCTGGCTGCTCATGGCATCTTGTCCCGTCGATTGCGGTCACGCCGATATCCAGGCGTCTCCGTGGGCCAATACAGAAGCGATCGCGCAACCCGCGGCGCGCCGCCGGCTGGCATCGACCCGCCCGGCACGCATCTTAGTGCCCGACCCTCCGCTGCCACTGATCGATCCAATCGCTGATATTAGCCTTCGAATAGTCGACCTTCAGCATCTTGGACATCCGTGCCGGGTCGAGGATCAGCATCTCCTTCAGGACCGGATCCTGCGCCATCCGCGCCTGGGCGCGACGGTTCACGGCGACCAGTCCATTGACCTTCGCGAATTCGAACTGGAAGTCTTCCGCCAGGAATTGATTGATGTACGCCATTGCGGCGTCGCGGTTCTTGCCGCCATTCACGACGCCGATCCAACCTTGCTTCAGGACTCCCGTCGTCGTGGCATTGATCGCCGGATGCACCACGCTCACGGGCTGGCCGCCGTTTTTCATGAACGCGCACCAACCGGCGTGAATGACGGCGGCGTAGATGTCGCCCGTCTGGAATTGCGTTACCGCCTGCTCGGCCTGACGCCAGAACTTCACACCCTTGATCCTGGTGATGAGATCGAGCGCGGGCTTGACGTTGACCAAGTCGCCGCCCTCGGCAAAGGCAATCGCGGAGAAATTCGCGAGACCTCCGCCGGAGGCGATGTCGGGAATCGAAACCCGACCCGCGAGCTTCGGATTCGCAAGATCGCGATACGTGGTCGGCGGCGCGATCCCGAGATCGGCAAATTTCTGCTTGTTGTAGCAGATCGCCTCTTCGGTCATCCACGACGCGACTTTCGTGTCGTCGTACTGCCAGCTTTCCAGGAATTCAACGTTGGGCATGGCCTTGAGGTCGAGGCGCTGAAAGAATCCACCCTGGATCACCGTGGGGAGCGACGCGTCGAATGTGTCCAGCACATCGAAGGGCGGCTCCCGCCCGCGGGCTGCGATCAGCTTGGCGAGATTGTCCTGCGGGCTGCCGGTGACGTACTCGATTTTGGCGCCCATCTCCTGCATCTTCGGGGCGATGATCTTCGCCTGGAAATCGCGCCAGATGCCGCCCCACGTGCCGATCTTCAGGGTTACGCCGTCGAACCGCTTGTCCGCTCCCGCGGCCCCATGCGCGACGGTGATGAGCATCAGCGCGCCGGCCGCGCCAATGAGTCTTGTCCGATCAGCCAAGCTGCGAAGTTTCATTCGTCCCTCCTTGCAAAGTCAACGGCAATGGGGCGTTCTCCGCTGCGGTCGACGTGGATCCATCCTGCGAATCAACGTCCACTCATCGACCGCAGGAACGCGTCGAGTCCGACAATGCGCTGCACGAACAGCACCGCTGCGAACGAAGCGATGATCACGAGGGTGGCGGCCGCCAGGTTCGCCGGGTTGATGTCGTTTTCCATACTGAAGAACAGCTCGACCGGAAATGTGACGTACCCAGGGGCCGTCAGGAAGATCGAGATGGGAACGTCGCTGAACGAAACCATGAATGCATACAACGCGCCCGCGTATACCCCCGGCTTGATCATCGGGATCGTAATGCTCCAGAACGTGGTCCAGCGACTTGCTCCCAGGCTCAACGCGGCTTCTTCGAGATGCGGGTCGAATCTCTGCAGGATGGCGACGATCGATCCGATAGCGTACGGCGTGGCGACGAAAACGTGCCCGAGGGCCAGGCCGAAAAAGGTCCCGTTCGCAGCGATGCCGCTGATGTCGTCGATCCAGTAATACAAATGCAGGAATGCGATGCCACTGACAATGGCCGGGATCTGCATGGGGGCGCGAAACAGCGCATCGACCAGGGCTTTTCCGGGCATGCGGCCGCGGACCAGCCCGAGCGCCGCCGGGATGGCGAGCAGGCAGGCGAATGCCGACGCGACTACGCCGAGCGCGAGGCTGAGCTTCAGTGCGCTCAGCAACGATGGCGAGATCGCGTAATACCACTGCAGCGAGGGATCGCGCGGCGGAAAGAACAACGCCGAGTAACGGGATCCCCCGTTGAACGACGCGCCGACCACCACGATGAGAGGCGCCCACAGGAACAGGTAGCCGAGCCCGAGCCAGCCGTAACCCATCCACGAGCCGAGCGGCAAATGCAGCGCCGGCCACCGCGTTCGCGCACGTCCCGGAAGGCTCACGGCGGCGCGCATCCGCATCTCCGCATCACGACCCCAGGTATTTCGCGAAGCGCCACCGCCCGAGCACCAGCGCGGACAGGATATTGATCAGCATGACGGAGACGAGCAGCACGAAGGCCAAGGCGCCTCCCATCGCGTATTTGTTCTCGATGATGATGGAGCGCTGGATGAGCACCGGAAGCGTCAGGATCCTTCCGGCCCCGAGCAATGCCGCCGACGTGAATGCGCCCATGCAAAGATTGAACACCATGAAGGCGACGACCGTGACACCCGGAAGGCTCAATGGAATCACGATCTGGCGGTGGACGTCCCATCGGCCGGCACCGTGGATCTGCGCGGCTTCCTCGAGCGATCGGGGAATGGATTGGATCACTCCGTAGAGCAACAGGACCGCGAATCCGAGGCTGAAATACATCAACCCGACAACCACGCCGGTCTCTGTGCCAAGGATCGAGAACGGTTCGTCGATCAGGCCCGCGGCAAGCAGAAGGCGGTTGAGCAAACCGTCCGCCGCGAACATGATGACGATTCCGTAGACTTTGATCACGATCGTGACGAAGCTCGAGACAACGATGCCCGCGAGCAACACCATTGCCCAGCGAGAGCGCATTCGCGCGATGACATACGCGACCGGAAAGCCGAGGATCAGCGTAAGCGCCACGGCGACTGCAGACAGCTTGATCGTCAGCAGCAGCTTCTCGAGATAGAAGGAATCGGAGAAGAACCGGTAATAATTCGCGAGTTCCAGCGTATCGCCCATCCGGCCCAGGCCGAGGTCGCGGTAGAAGCTCCGTTCCACGAAGATGAACTGGGTGGCCGCGAGGAGCGCGAAGCTGAACGCGAACGGCCCCATCATCATCAGCGTCCACCGTGCCTTCACTGGCTTGATCTCAGCGTGAGCTCGATTGACAACCCGCGCTCTCGTGCGAACGAGGCACCACCGAATCTGGCGCTCGGACGGGAGATTCGCGCGTCAGCGCGCAGTCCGGCGCTCCATCCCACGCTCGGTGGCGCGGAGGAGACTGAGCCTTGCAAGTGTGTGCTGGGTCCACGGCGCATGCTGATCCTAAGCAGTGGTTTCTGGATGTTTGATGCAAATAGGACGCCGCATTGATGCCGAATCGGATATGAATTGCAGGATTCCGGCCTTCAAATTCATCCCTGAATGGCACCGTCCTGCCGACATGACCGCGCGCGAATCAGTTCGGTCGTTCTTCATCGTTCATTCGAGTGATTGAAGAGTTCCTCAGGTTCGCGATGACACGCGATCTGATGCTGATCGAGAAATTGATGAACCGGCGGAGCCTCCTGTTCGCAAACACCTGGAATGACCAGAGGGCAGCGCGCATGGAAAGGACAGCCGCGCGTATCGCCGTTCCTCTCTTGCGGTGGGCGCAGCGGCGAGGTCGGAATCTCGTCGAGCCATCTGGTTCGCAGCTCCGGAACCGAGCGCAGCAACAAACGTGTATACGGATGATGCGGCGGCGCGAGCACGCGCCCCGAGGGCCCCTGTTCGACGACCCGCCCCGCATAGAGCACGACGATCCGATCGGCGATCGTGGCGACGGTGGAGATGTCGTGGCTGATGAAAAGATACGCGAGCCCAAGGCGCTTCTGCAGGTCCCCGAGCAGATCGATGATCGCCGCGCCGACCAGGGTATCGAGCGATGACGTGACCTCGTCACACAGGATCGCATCGGGTTCCGCAATCAGCGCGCGCGCCAGATTGACGCGCTGTTTTTGTCCGCCCGAGAGCTCGTGCGGATAGCGTGCCGCAATCGATGGGGACAACTCCACCAGATTCAGGACTTGCTCGACGCGCTCAGTCACTCGCGCCGGTTCCGCGCCTACGAACAGCCGGAACGGGCGTGCGAGCAGATCGGCGACGCGGTGACGCGGATTGAGTGCCACGTCGGCCATCTGGAAGACGATCTGGATTCGCCGGAGCTCAGCGCGCGCCCGTCGGCGCACCGTCGGTTCCAGGGGCGCGCCGTCGCAGAAGAGCTGTCCGCCAACGGGCGGAAGCAGGCCCGCGATAACGCGCGCCAACGTACTCTTGCCGCTTCCCGACTCGCCAATGATGCCGACGGTGCTGGCGCGCGGCAGCGCGAACGTTACATCGCGCAGGACCAGATGGCTGCCACGCGCACCGTAACCGGCCGAGACCGAGCGCAACTCGAGCAACGGCGGCCGGCTTTCGGTGGACGGACCCGCCGGAGCCCCTTGGCGCGGAGCGCTCGCGGTGGCAGGAACACGCCTGACCGCAGCGATAAGCTCACGCGTGTACTCGTGCCTGGGCTCGGTGAGGATCTGCTGCGCAGGCGCTTCCTCCAGCAACTCGCCGTCGCGCATCACGATGACGCGGTCGGCGATCTGCGCCACGACCGCGAGGTCATGGCTCACGTAGATCGCGGCCACGTCGTGGTCGCGAACGATGCGCCTGAAGGCTTTCAGGACTTCGATCTGCGTGGTGACATCCAGCGAAGTCGTGGGCTCGTCGAGGAGCAGCACTCGCGATTGCGCGATGACCGCCATCGCTGCCATCACGCGCTGTAGCTGGCCGCCGCTAACCTGGTGCGGATAGAGCCGCCCGATCCGGGCGGGATCGGGCAGGTCGAGCCGGCGGTAGAGCTCTTGCGCGCGGCTTTCTGCTTCGCGCAAGGACATCGTCCCGTGGATCAGCGCCGTCTCGACCACCTGGCTTCCGAGCGTCAATGCGGGATTGAACGATGCCGCGGCACTTTGCGCGATGTACGCGATGTGCGCGCCACGAAGGCGCCGGCGCTGCTCGCGATCGAGCGCCAGGATGTCGGTGCCCTCGAAGCGAATGCTGCCGCCGACGATCCGACACCCGGAGCGCGCGTATCCGAGGATCGCGAGGCAGGTCGTTGTCTTGCCGGACCCCGATTCGCCGATGAGCGCAACGACTTCTCCGCGGCGGAGGTCGAAGCTGATTCCCTTGGCGATCGCTGTTCGCGCGCCCGCGGGCGTCTGCGCCTCGACGCGAAGGTCCCTGATCTCGAGGATTGCGCTCACGCGACTTGCTCGACCGATACGTCGCGGCTCGCGTGCTGCAGCAGCCCGTCGACCACAAGGTTGATGGCGATGGTCACCGTCGCGATCGCTGCCGCCGGAATGAGAGGCGCCGCGGAACCGAACAGGAGACCCTGCAGATTTTCGCGCACCATTACACCCCAATCCGCATCGGGAGGCTGGATCCCGAGCCCAAGAAAGCTCAGCGCGCTGATGAACAGGATCGCGTAGGTATAGCGAATGCCGAACTCGGCGGCGAGCGGCGCGACGGCGTTGGGCATGATCTCGCGGCGCATGATCCACCACGCACCCTCGCCGCGTGCGCGCGCGACGTCGACGAAATCCATAACCAGGATGTCCATCGCGAGCGAGCGGGCCACGCGAAAGATGCGCGTCGCTTCGATCAGCGTCACGGTGCCGATGAGCACCGGGACCGACGATCCCAACGCGGCGATGACGATGAGCGCCAGGATGAGTGAAGGAAACGCCATCAGCGCATCGTTCGCTCTGCTCAGCAATGTGTCGACAAAACCGCGCGCGATTGCCGCCAGGAAGCCGAGGCCGACGCCGATTGCAAACGCGCACACGGTCACCAGACCGGCGAGCCCGAGCGTTCGGCGCGCGCCGAACAAAAGGCGCGACAGGACGTCGCGGCCGAGATAATCGCCACCGAACATTCCCACCGATCCGATCGGGGCGAAGCTGTCGTTGACCAGCAGCTCGCCTTCGCCATGCGGCGCGAATATCGGTCCCACGAGCGCCACCGCAATCCAGAACGCGAGAATGACGATTCCGACCCAGGCAGACATCGGGATGGACAGACCCGTCCCAGTGTGCGTCGACGCCGCGGTTGAAGACTCGGTGGTCACCGTGGATGGCGCAAGCGCGGATTGGCGAGGATGGCGAGCAGGTCGGCAACCAGGTTGAGCGCGACATAAGCGAGGCAAAAGATCATTGCGCAAGCCTGCACCACCGTGAGATCGTGTGTCGCTACCGCACCGACCAGCAGATTGGCCAGTCCGGGATAGTTGAAAACCGTCTCCACCACGATCACGCCGCTGACCAGATAGGCAAGATTCAGCGCGAGAACATTGAGGATGGGCGGCAACGCGTTGGGCACGGCGTGGTGCAGCAGGATCCGCAGCCGCGTTGCACCCTTGAGGACGGCCATCTCGATATACGCCGACGACAGCACGTTGAGGATCGCCGCGCGGGTCATGCGGGCGGTGTGCGCCAGAAGCACCATGCTGAGCGTAGCGACGGGCAGGGCAAGCGCCGCGATTGTCTGCAACCACGGCTGATCCGGTCGCACGCTCGCGGTGACCGGAAGCCAGCGCAAGCGCACGGCGAAAAACAGCACCAGTATCGCCGCGACGAAATACTCCGGTACCGACATCAGACAAAGCGTCGTCGTTGAGATTGCCCGGTCCCACGCGCTCCCCGCGTTCATGGCGGCGAGGAATCCCAGCGTCAGCGCGATTGGAAGCGCCACCAACGCGGCGAGAACTGCGAGCCGCAGCGTGTTGTGGATCCGCTCCCCGATCAGCTCCGCGACGGGACGGCCGCTCGCAAGCGATACGCCGAGACTGCCGGTGCCGAGATCGCGCAGCCATTGAACGTAACGCACATACGCAGGGCGGTCGAGCCCCAACCGCTGCCGAACGGCAGCGAGCGATTCCTCGGTTGCATTCTGACCGAGCACGGCTTGCGCAACATCGCCGGGCAGCAGCTCGGTGCCACCGAACACCATCAGGGTGACGAGCCAGACGACAATCGCGCCGCCCAGGAGCCGGCGGCCGATGAGCGCAATCATGCCGTTCCGCGCCGCAATCTCAGGAAGAAGAGCGTGCCGGTTGCGGGCGTGGAAGGTTTCCCGATTTGCGACCGGATTTCTATGGCCGCGCTCAGCTGGCGAGCCACATTCGCTCGCAGATCTGATACCCGCTCATGTTGCCGATCGGGTGAGGCTCGACGCCTTGTACGCGGCTCGACTTGGCGTCGAGGAAATTGTAGAAACACGGTCCTGCAACGCCGCCTTCGTCGTGCAGCAAACGCTGCATTTCGCAATACATCTCCTTGCGTTTTGCCGTGTCCGCGACCCCGCGGGCCTCCACCATCAGGCTTTGAAATCGGTCGTTGGCCCAGTGCGTTTCGTTCCGCCGGTTGCCCTTCGTGAACGCGTCCGTGAACGATATGTCCGGAGTCGCCGTGGCAATCCAGCCGGACACGATGAACGGCTGCTTGAGCCACGTATTGCTCCAGAAGGTATCGGGTGGCACCTGGACGACCTTGATGTTGATGCCAGCGGCCGAGGCCGTTTGCTGGAACAGCACAGCAAGTTCGACCGCCCCGGCCCGGGCGTCTCGGCGGCGTAGAGCTGGATCTCCTGGTTCTCGAGGCCGGCCTTGCGAATGTGAAAACGCGCGCGCTCGGGGTCATAACCATGCGCCGGAATGTCGCTGCAGTAGAAAGGACTGCTAGGCTCGATGGGATGATCGTTGCCGATCTGGCCGTATCCCTTGTAAATGTTCTTCAGGATCCGCTCCCGGTCCAGCGCGAACTTGATTGCCAGTCGAAAATCGGGATTCTCCCCGGGCCCGCGATCGATCATCGAGGCGAGCAATATATTCGCGTTCGATTTCGCGGAGACGATCTCGATATTCGGGGCCCTTTGCAACAGGTCGACGGTCTTCGGGTCGACCACCCCTATGATGTCGACCTCCCCGGCGAGCAGCGCGTTGGTTCGCGACGAGATGTTCGAAATCGCGAACAGCTCGACTTCGTCGACATACGGAAGACCCTCCTTCCAGTAGTTTTCGTTGCGCGCGAACACGCCACGAATGCCCGGCTTGAACTCCTTGAGCTTGAACGGCCCGGTGCCGACCGCGTTTTCGAATTGCGGTCCCTCGAAGCCGTCCGGCACGATCATCATGTATTGAAGTCCGAGGTACATCGGAAAATCGACGTTCGGCGCCGAGAGGATCACGCGCACGGTATACGGATCGTCCGCGCGGATTTCGGACACGCTCGCCATGTAAGGTCTGGCCTGCGATTCGGTCTTGGGGCCGGTGTGACGTCTCAACGAATGCACGACATCGGCGGAGGTCATCGTCTTGCCGTTGTGAAACGTGACGCCTTTGCGCAACCGAATCACCCATTGCGTTGCATCCCTTGAGCTATCCCAGGAAACCGCGAGCTCCGGCGTGGGCTTGAGGTCTTTGGAGATGCGCACGAGAGGGTTGTACAACGCGAATTGCCGCACATGCGACTGCCGTGAGTTCGATCTCATCGGATCAAGCGTTTCGTCCGGCCGCGTCGAGTCCATGGCGATTTTCACCCGACCCCCGCGGCGCGGCGTCGCGGCATCAGCCCGCGATGCCGGAAAACCCAGTGCGCCGACGCCCGCCGCAGCAAGCGCGACGGCACCCGTACGGCCCATGAAGTCACGCCGACCGATCACGTACGGCGTTGTCTGAATCTCCGCGTGCGGGTCGGGTTTCACGAGCTCGCGCCTTTCGTCGTGGTTGTCGAAGCAGGTTCCGATACGCGGACATCCGAGCGGCGTCAGCGCGGTCGGTCTCCCTTGAGTGTCACCCGATGCATGTGGCGTCGATGGGGCGGAGTACCTCTCAACGCATAGAAATAGTCACGCGGTGACCCGGTGTTGCGTGCAGCGATTGTCCCAGAACGCCACCGAGCCCTTGCGCCACCGGAAGCGGCAGGCGAAGTCGGGGTTCTCCGCGTGGTCGCAGAGCTCCCTGAGCAGCGGCGCGCTTTCCTCCGGTGTCAATCCGTGGATGTTCGTCATCTTCTTGCGGGCGAGGAACAGCGACTTCTTGCCGGTCTCCGGATGGGTCCGCACCAGCGGGTGCTCCGAGCGGTGGGCAGGACCTTCCAGATGCGGCATCGACCCGTACTTCGTGAACGACGTGTGGTCGACCGCGTGACACGCGAAGAGGCCGTCGACAAGCTTCCTCATGCCGTCCGAAAGCGTTTCGTAGGCGAGGTACATGTTGGAGAATTGCGTATCGCCTCCGAATGGAGGCACTTCCTTGGCATAGAGCACTGAGCCGAGCGGCGGCTCGGGTAGTCCGGTAAGGTCGGTATGCCAGTTGTCGCCCCAATTTTCGGTCGCGTCTGCTTCCTTGATGATCTCGATGAGTTCGGGATACCCCTCCATCGGTGCCGTGTATTGGTGGATGTCGAGCTCACCGAAGCGGCGCGCGAACGCAATCTGTTGCTCGGGCGTCAACGACTGGTCCCGAAAGAAGACCACCAGGTGATCCAGCAGCGCCTGATGAATTTCGCTGTAGGTGCGTTCGTCGAGTGTCTTGGCAAGATCCACGCCCTCGATCTCCGCACCGATTGCACCGGTGAGCGGCTCTACTCCGATGGAGTCATAGATCGTCTTCATTCGTGCCTCCGGATCGACGCCGAAAAATTGAACTCAGAAACGCCTTGATTCGCCCCCAGATCACCGAGAGCAACAGCGTGCCGGCGTTCAACTCTGCCGGCGCTGCCGCGGCTTCCGGGAGAGGTTTCGATACGCCGGGTGGCGTTCCGGCCACTTCGCGGGCTGCTTGTGTCGTCGCCCCTTCGGCGGGTGTGCCGGCGCTGTCCGTTTTCACGTTGAGGGCGGTCTCGAGATTGCGCGCAAAATCGGCGGTAAGACGCCCCGCGAGGTCGTTCACGATGCCCGCTCGGCTGAATTGCGCCAAGCGGCCGGTCAGCGAGAAATCGACATCGATGTCCACGGCGGTCGAGCGTCCACCGCCTTCCGACGTCAGAGCGTAGTTGACCACTCCCTTGACGCGCGAGTCGCCGCGACTGTCCCGCGCGTTTCCGCGAATGATGCCGCGATAGCTCTCCGAATCGCGCTCCACCAAGGCGTCGCCGACGAACGCCGCCCCGATGGGACCAAGCTTGATGTTGAGCTTGAACTTCGCGTGGTTGTCTGCGGGAGGCTCGCGGAGCGACGCGCCGGGCATGCACAGCGTTACGTCTTCCATGCGCCCGAAGAACGCCCACACCACCTCGCGCGGATGCGTGACGACGAACCGCTGCCTGAGTTCCATGACACGACGACGGAGCTGATTGGGGGGTGAGGGACCTCGTACCCGTGCGATGCTAGAGCAATTCATACCTCGTTTGATACCAATGGGCACGCAATTGATATCTATTCGGGCATGAATACTGCCGATCCCGAATATCGACGTCATCGATGACGACGAGTGTCGGGAAGCTCCTTCAAGTCACTCGCCGCGATGGCCGGCTTTCACCAGTTGACTGGCCACTGGACGTCGATCACGAGCTCGAGAAATCGGCGCAGCTCGGGCGAGGGGTGGTCGGCGAGGCACGCTGCGAAGATCGGAATTTTGCGCTGAACGTCCGAGAATGGTTTGAGGACCACTCCGCTGCGCCGAACATTGCGTCCGGAGGCCGAGTAGACCGAGACGCCCACGCCTGCAGCCACGAGTCCGAAGATGGCGTTGCTGTTCGACACCTCCTGCACTACATTGGGATAGAAGCCTGCCGTGTGGCAAAGGTCGAACACCATCACTCGGAAGCTGCTGAAGGTGGCTTCCGCGCCGATGACAAAAGGTTCGCGCGCGAGCTCCTCCAGGCGCAGCGAATCGCGCGACGCGAGCCGATGTCCTTCGGGCAGCAACGCGACGAATTCGTGCTGCTCTACCAACACGTTCTGGACCTTGGGCGCCTGGAAGTCCCCTGTCATGAAGCCCAGGTCGATACGGCCTTCCAATAGCGAGATCCGCTGCGAGGCCGTTGGCATGTATTCGAGTGCCACCGCGACGCCCGGTACTTTGGCTCGGAACGCCTCGAGGATTTGCGGGACGCGTCCTTCGATCGCGAAATCCATATACCCCATGCGCAAGCGGCTCTTGACGCCTGCGGCGGTGTTTTGCGCTGCATTCGCAGCGAGCTCCAGATGGCTCAGCGCCAATCGGCATTCCGAGGCGAAGGCATCGCCCGCAGGCGTCAGCGCAACCTTGCGGGTCGAGCGCGTGAGCAGCGGAACCCCGAGAGCCTCCTCCAAACTGTGGATCATCCGGCTGAGGGCAGGCTGCGACGTGAACAATACGCTGGCCGCCCGTCCGAAATGAAGCTCGTCCGCGAGGCAGACGAACGCACGGACCTGACGCAAGCCGAAACGCGGTGGTGGAACGCGAGGTGTGGAACGCGCCATACATTGATACCCGTATTGATATCAATTATGCATGCCTTGGTATCAAACGCCAAACGCAATCCTTTAGCGTATGACTCTGCAATCGTCCAAAGGAGGATCTCGGTGTCAGACAAACTAACCGACGCGCTCGAAGCGGCCTTTGCCGAAGCCACCCGGCGCTACCGTGAACGTGGGTTTCAACGACGCGTGGGCTTCGGCAGCAAGCCTGCCCTCATCAATGTGGATCTCGCCAATGCCTGGACGCGTCCGGGCAATCCGTTCACCTGCGAGCACATCGACGATCAAGTGATTCCTGCTGTGCAAAAGCTCCTCGTGGCTTTCCGCAAATACGGCTTCCCGATCGTGCACGTGACGACCTGCTATCAGGTTACTGACCGAAACAACCCGAATACGGATATGGGTCTTTGGCACAACAAGATCCCGGTGGATGTCGTGAACGCCAACGACACGAGCCTTTGGGCCATCGACTCGCGCATCGCGCCCGATTCCTGGCGAGCAGCTACTGATCAAGAAGCGCGCAAGCGCATTCCACGGTACCTATCTCGCTGGCTTCCTGCGCGCCGCGGGTGTCGACACCATTCTGGTGACCGGCGTTACGGCGTCGGCATGCGTGCGTCAAACGGTTTGTGACGGTCTCGCCGACGGCTTTCGGCCCATCGTGGTCAAGGAAGCGGTCGGGGATCGCGTGCCGGGCGCGGTGCTGTGGAACCTGTTCGACATGGACGCCAAGTTCGCGGACGTCGAGCCGGTCGAACGCTGCCTGCAGTACCTCGCCGAGATCGGCAAGGAAGTTCGCGAACCCGTTCCCGCCTGAGAGCCTCCTCGGTTCAGCAGTCGAGGGAATACCTTTACGCATGCTCTGAAAGGACGAGCGGATGAACCAACAGGAGAAGTACAAGGATCTTTGCGACCGCCTGATGGCCGGGCTCAAGCTCGAGACCGTCCCGGTCGCTGTGCAGTTCAGCACGAATCCGCCCGAAAGCGTTCCGAAGCTCGAGGAACGCACCAAGGCATGTTCGATGCTCGACATCGCCCGCCTTGAAGGCAAGACCTTCTACACCGTCGCGGACAACCACACCTGCAAGAACGGCAGCCACTACCTTGGCATGACCAAGCCGTTCAAAGGACTCGAGACGGGTGACTGGTACGCGGGCAAGTACCCCGACAAGGGACGCAGCATGTACCCGAGCCCGGTCGTCGCGCGCCGTAACAACGACTACTACATCAAGATCGAGCAGGGAACGGTCAACGTCATCTCGTACGCGCCGCTCAACGCGTGCCCGTTCGATACGCAGATCGGCGGCATCATCGTCGTGCTGATGTGCAACCCGAAGCAGGCACTCTATCTGACCCGGTCCGCCACGTACCACATGGGTGGCGTCGTGACGGGAATCACCGGACCATCGACGTGCTCGATTATCATGGCCGGTCCATTCGAGCGTGGAGAGATGTTCACCACGCTCGGCTGCTACGGCGGCCGTTTGTACGTCAAAGTCAAGACGGAAGAAGAGTTTGTCGGTTTCCCGATCGAAATGTTGGACAACATCGTGGATGCGCTCGAGCGGCTGCTCAACGATCGACCGGATCTGAACGGGCTGCTGCAAGAGGGCGTCGGGACGTTCCACGTTGCCACGCAGGCGGAGATCGACGAACAGATCGCCACGGGATCCGTCGCAGACCTGATCGAATGACAAAGCCGCGGCGACGGCGGCGGCTGCCTCGTCGCGTCCCATTTCATCTCCATTGAAGAAAGAAACCTGCCATGAAGCGCATTGGCGTCGACGTCGGCGGCACGTTCACGGACTTCATCTTCGTCGATGAAGACAAGGGAGACGTTGCCGTTTACAAGACACCGTCGACACCGAAGGATCCTTCGATTGGCGTGATGAACGGTGTGAATCAACTATGCCTTTCGACGGGTACGCCGCTCGAATCGATCGACAACCTGTTCCACGGCACGACGATTGCGACCAATCTGGTGCTGCAGCACGATGGCGTGAAAACCGGCATGGTCACCACCGAGGGATTCAGGGACATCATCCATATCGGCCGGCACAAACGGCCGCTCAATTTCAGCATCACGCAGGACGTACCCTGGCAAACGCATCCGGTTGTGAAGCGGCGCCACCGCCTGACGGTAAAGGAACGGCTGATTCCACCCACGGGCGAAGTACTGCATGCGATCGACGAGAGGGAGGTGCGCCGCGCGGTCTGCCAGTTGAAGGAAGACGGCGTCGAGGCGATCGCGGTGTGCTTCCTGTTCTCGTTCCTCAATCCGAGTCACGAGCAAGTGGTGAAGCGGATCATCAAGGAAGAGTTCCCCGAAGTGTATGTATCGCTGAGCTCGGAGGTGTTGCCGCAGTTCCGGGAATACGAGCGCTTCACGACCACTGCGCTGAATGCGTTCATCGGTCCCAAGGTAACCAACTATCTGCAGCAACTCGCCGACTCGCTCAAGACGTCCGGATTCAAGGGCGACTTCCTGCTGATGCAGTCGGCGGGTGGCGTCGCCAGCGTGCAGGCCTCCGTCAAGAAACCCGTGAGCCTGCTGATGTCGGGACCTGCTGCCGGCGCGCTGGGCGGCGTCTGGTGCGCACGAATGGCCGGTCATAACGACGTGATCGTCCTCGACGTGGGCGGCACTTCCGCCGACATCTCGGTTCTGAACGATCGGCAGATCCGGATGAAGCATCTGCTCGATACCAAGATCGGAGACTACAGCGCGATGGTGCCGATGCTCGACGTCAGCACGATCGGCGCCGGCGGAGGCTCGATCGCGTATATCGACGCGGGCGGTTTCTTCCGGGTGGGTCCCGAAGAGCGCCGGCGCCGATCCGGGTCCCGCCTGTTACGGCCTTGGTGGAACGCTGCCGACGGTCACGGATGCCAACCTGGTGCTTGGCCGGCTCAATCCGAACTATTTCGTTGGCGGTCGACTGGTGCTCAAACCGGGATTGTCCGCGCAAGCGATCGAAGAGCATCTTTGCGGCAAGCTCAAGATGTCGCTCGAGCAGGCGGCGCTGGGGGTCTTGAGAATCGTGAACAACAACATGGTTCAGGCCGTGCAGAAGGAGAGCGTCCGCCGCGGATTCGATATCCGCAAATTCAGTCTGCTGGCCTGCGGCGGAGCGGGGCCGCTCCACGCGTGCGACCTGGCCGAGCAGCTGCGCATGAAATCCGTGATCGTGCCGCCGAACCCGGGCATTCTTGCCGCGCTCGGATTGATGACGACCGATCTCAAATACGATTTCTCCCGAACCGAGCTGCAACTGGCCTCCTCGGCCGATACCAACAAGCTTACGCAGGATTTCGCCGAGCTCGAGGCCGAGGCTCGCGAGCGCCTGATCGAGGACCGAGTGCCCGAGGCGCGCAGGGGAATCGAGCGCGCCGCGGATTGCCGATACAAGGGCCAGGGTTACGAATTGCGCGTCGCCGTACCGAACGGCAGGATCTCGCGGGAGGTCATTGCCGTCATCGCTGGCAACTTCCACGAAGCCCACGAAAAGGAGTTCGGCCGCGCATTTCGCGACAACGATGTCGAGATCGTCAACATCCGAGCGCTCGGAATCGGAAAGATACCGGAGCTCAAGTGGCCGAAGGTCAGCAAAGGCGGCGCCGATCCGAGCCGTGCGTTCAAGTACGAAAAAGACGTGTTCTTCGAGAGCGACGGCAAGCCGAAATCGATTCGAACCAAGGTCTATGAGCGGTCCAAGCTGAAGAGCGGCAACATGATCGCAGGTCCGGCGCTCGTGGAACAGATGGATTCAACCGTCGTGATCGCTCCAGGCTGGGAAGCAGCGGTCGACACATTCGGCGATATCGTCATCACGTTGCAATCCAGGTAGATCGCCACACTGAAAGAGAGACGCGAGATGAAGAAGACAGAGCAGAGGTTCATCAAGGGAACGGACATTCCCCGTGTGGAGATCGATCCGGTCACGCTGCAGGTTCTGGGCGGGGCTTTCAAGACGCTCGCCCAGGAAATGGGGCTCGTCCTCTATCGCATGTCCTATTCGAGCATCATCCGCGAATCCGAAGACCTCGGCGCGGGCATCGTCGATCCGCTCGGCCGGCAGATCTGCGAAAGCGAGAGCACGCCGATGCATACCGGCTCGGTGCCGAGCTACGTGAAGGGCTTCCGGCGGCGTATCGAGCAGGAGCTTGGCGGAACGATCGACGAGGGCGATGTGATCCTCCACAACAATCCGTACTATGGCGCAACGCATTCCCCGGACGTGCACATTGCGGTTCCGATCTTCTACAAGGGTCGGCTGATCGCCTTCTCGGCACTGCAGGCGCATCTGCTCGATATCGGTGCGCACACTCCTGGCCTGTGCATCGACGCGCTCGACGTATGGGCCGAGGCCCGGCTCTACACAGGACTCAAGATCTACGAGAAAGGCAAGAAGAACTCCCAGCTCTGGCGTCATATTCTGGACAACGTCAGAACGCCGAGCATGAACGAGAGCGATATGGAGGCGATGGTGACTGCGGCACAGTTCGGCCGCAAGCGCTTCCTTGAGCTCGTCGACGAGTATGGCCTCGAGGTAATCCTTTCCGCTGCCGAAGAGTGGATGGACTACGCGGAGCGCATGTTGCGCGCGGAGATCGCCAAGGTTCCGGACGGAACCTACTACGTCGAATCATGGCTGGACGATGACGGCAAGAACTGGGGCAAGCCCCTCAAGGTGGCCGTCACCACCACGATCAAGGGCGACAGCGTCACGATCGACCTGACGGGCTCGTCGCCCGAGGTTCCGACTGCCTATAACTCACCGTTCGAGGGTTGCACGCGCACCGCTGCCAACTATATCGTCCGCACCGTGTTTCTGGACGAAGCGAACCGCGACGAATACATCCCGCAAAATGACGGCATGACGCGCGCGTTGACGCTGATTGCGCCGGAAGGATCGATTTTCAATCCGAGATTCCCGCGTGCCTGCTTTACCCGCTTTCCCCAGATCAACCTGATGTCCGATTGCGTGTTGCGCTCTCTCATTCCGGTGATGCCGGAGCGTCTGTGCGCAGGAACGTCGGCGCACATTCACTTCGTCAGCTACAGCGGTTACATTCCCGAGGAGAAGCAATACTGGGTGTACCTCGAGGTCAACGAAGGCAGCTACGGCGGACGCTTCGACAAGGACGGCATGGACGCCGTGGATGCGCTCAACGCCAACACGCGCAACGTGCCGATCGAGGAAACCGAATGGCATCATCCGTTGCGCGTCGAACGCTATGAACTGCGGCAGGATTACCGCGCAGCCGGCAGGTCGTGCGGCGGCCTCGGCATCGTGCGCGAGACGCGCTATCTGACCGACGGACAGTTCACCTGCGAAGGCGACCGGCATCTCGAAGCCCCGCAAGGCTTCTTCGATGGCCACGACGGCAAGGTCGGCGCGATCATCAAGAATCCGGGTACTCCCGAGGAGATTTCCTGGCCGTCCAAGATTTCCGGCGCCAGCGTCAGCAAAGGCGATGTGATCAGGATCGTGACGCCGAGCGGCGGCGGCTACTATCCGCCGTTCGAACGCGACCCCCAGGCGGTGCTCGAGGACGTTCTCGACGGCTTTGCCGATGTCGCGAAGGTTGGCGAAGTGTTCGGGGTCGTGATCGACCAGACCATGATGCGGGTCGATCTGGCAGCGACACAGAAGCTGCGCGCCCAGGGCAAGAAGAGTGCGCAGAGCAAACGCTCGAGCGGCGCACGCGCCAGGGCAAAACGCACCTCCGGTGAGCGTGCCGAGCAAGCGACGGTGCTGGTCGGGGCAGACCGGTCGATCGATCGATGACGCATTCACACGGGGATCGTCCAATCGGCCCGCTTTGGCCGGGAACGTGCATCTCCTCCTGCGGGCGAGCGGAACAGTCGTAGGGCAAACGGCGAACGATGAACCAGGCGGCGGCTATCTTGCAGCAACCCTTGCCGCAGGAGATACCGGCAGGGGCTGTGCGGCCGGCCGTCGTGGAGGGCGCGGGCATCCGGGTCGAGGACGTCGAGCATTACTACCAGGCAGAGCAAGGCGACGCGGTTCAGGCGCTGCTGCCCACTTCGCTGGTCATCGAGCCCGGTGAATTCGTCGCGATCGTCGGTCCCAGCGGCTGCGGCAAAACGACATTGTTGAGCCTGGTCGGCGGACTCGTGCGACCGACCAAGGGCGAGATCCTGATCGGCTCGCGCACTCCGCAAGCCGGCGCGCCGGATCTCGGGTACCTGTTTGCGCGCGACGGATTGCTGCCCTGGCGCACCGCAGCCGGAAACGTTGCGCTGCCGCTGGAGATCCGGGGTATGGACCGGCGAGAGCGTGACGCGCGCGTGGGCACTACGCTCGCGATCGTCGGACTCAAGGACTTCGCGAATGCACATCCGGCGCAATTGTCGCAAGGCATGCGCCAACGCGTCGCGCTCGCGCGGATGCTCGTGACTGAGCCTACGACGCTACTGATGGACGAGCCGTTCTCTTCGCTGGACGCCCAGACCCGGCTGCTGATGCATCTTCACTTTCTCGCGATCTGGGAGCGGCGCAAGAGCACTGTGCTCTTGATCACGCACGATCTGGGCGAAGCGATCACGCTCGCCGATCGCGTCATCGTCTTCTCGCGGCGGCCGGGTCGCATCAAGGGCGAATACCGCGTCGACATCCCGCGCCCGCGCCGGGTCGCGGATTTGCAGGCCAACGCGCACTACCACGACCTCTATCGCAAGATCTGGCAGATCCTCGAAGAGGAGCTCGTCGGGGGCCACGAAGAATCGTGGCAAGTGGCCTAGAAATGATCGCGACCGAACGCAATCCTGCCGCGCAGCAACCCTGCAACAGCGGCGTCCTCCAATCGAAGCCGGACTCCGAGCGAGAGCCCCCTCCCAGCATCCAGGCAAAGAGCCCGCAATGGGACGGCTTACGCGTGCTGATCGGATGGATCGGCGTGTTCGTCGTTGTCGGCGGCGCATGGCAGTTTGCCGCGACGCACGGAATCATGAATCCCGTATTCACGGGGATGCCGACGCGGATCGGCAGCGAGTTCATCAAGGCGATCACGGGATCCGCGCTGAGGGTTGATGCGGTGGCGACTGTTACGGCCGCCTTGATCGGTGCCGGCATCGCATCGCTGCTGGGCATCGCAAGCGCCTTCGTGCTCGCGCAGAGCGATGTATGGCGGCGCATCTTCGACCCGTATTTCACCGTGCTCAACGGCCTTCCGCGCGTGGCGCTTGCGCCGCTGTTCCTGCTCTGGTTTGGCATCGGGCCGCTGTCGAAGATCATGTTAGCCGCAAGCATCACGTTTTTCGTCACCTTCTACAACACGATGGTCGGCGTCGACTCGGTCGATCGAGACCATCTTCTGCTGGCGCGCGCCCTTGGCGCTTCGAGGCTGCAGGTATTCCTGAAGTTCGTCGTGCCATCGGCTGTCCCGTCGATCTTCAATGGCCTGCAGCTTGGATTCGTGTACGGAATGCTGGGCACGGTGGCAAGCGAAATGCTGGCCGGTGAGCGCGGACTGGGCGTGTTGCTCACCCGGCAAGCGGCACTTTTCCAAATGGACGACTACTTCGCCACGCTGATGCTGCTGGCGCTGGCGACGACTGCCATATCGGGAACGATGGAGTTCATCAGACGACGTCTGTTGCGCTGGCAGCGCGCGCACGTCGTCAAGGTGTGAGCTGCACGTTGGAACCTGGGCCGTGCGGCCGGCCTGCGAACCGTCTGATGGAATAGCCTCACCAATGAAAGAGAGCCATGGCGATTTGGGATGATGTCGTGCCTGCCTCGGAGCGAAAGGTCTACGACGTCGGCGGCTGGGGCAAGCGAATGGGATTCGGTGCGCGGCCGGCGGTGCTGGTCGTCGACGTCAACTACGACTTCATCGGCGACAAGCCCGAGCCGATCCTCGAGTCGATCAAGCGATGGCGCTACAGTTGCGGCGACATCGGCTGGCGGGGTGTGCACGCGATCCAGGAGCTGCTCGTCGCCGCGCGCGCGAAGTCGGTGCCGATCATTTACACGACCGTCGATCACCGGCCCGACGGCCTCGACTACGGGCGCGATCGCGACAAGAACTTCCGCACTGGCGAGGCCACCAGCCTCGCGGGCGGTAAAGGCCCTGAAATTCCGCATGAGATTGCACCTGCGGCCGCGGACATTGTCATCAGCAAGAAGAAGGCAAGCGCTTTCTTCGGCACACCGCTCGCAGGCTATCTGATCGACATGGGTGTCGACACGTTATTGGTCACCGGCGTCAGCACGAGCGGATGCGTCCGCGCGAGCGTGGTGGACGGTCACGCTTACAACTTCCGGGTCTGCGTGGTCGAGGAAGCGACGTTCGATCGAAGCAGCGTGGCCCACAAGGTGAGCCTGTTCGACATGCACATGAAATACGGGGATGTCGTTTCGCTCGCGGAGACGTGCCGCTACGTGGCGGGTCTGCCGAGCGCGGAGGCGAAAGCGCAGGGCCGCACCCGGGCGCTCCAGCCCAAGACCCAGAAGGCGCGCCGGGTCGCCGCTGCCGATGCCTGACCGAATTGCGCCAGGTTTCGCCAATTGAAGCCGCCACCGTTTGAGCACCATCTGCCACGCACGTTGCAGGAGGCCGTGCAATACCTGCGCGAATTCGAGAACTCGCGCATTCTCGCCGGCGGACAGTCGCTGATGCCCATGCTCAATTTGCGAATCGCGTATCCGGATCACCTGATCGATCTAAACGGTATCGAGGGACTAGCCTACATCCGCGAGGTCGACGGTGTCGTATGCATCGGCGCGATGACGGCACAGCGCACCATCGAATTCTCCGACATGGTAAAGCAGCGTCTGCCGCTCATGGCCGAAGCGATCCTCTCGGTCGGGCACCGGCAGACGCGCAACCGCGGCACCATCGGGGGCAGTCTCTGCAATCTGGACCCGGCCGCGGAGTTGCCGTTGGTGTCCCTCGCGCTCGATGCAACAGCGATTGTGACCGGCGGAAATGGCACGCGAGAAATCGCCATGACGGACTTCGCGGCCGGCTACATGACACCTGCGATCGAGCCGGACGAGATCCTGAGCGAATTGCGCTACAAACCCTGGCCGGCGGGGCATGGGTACGCGTTCGACGAATATGCGCGCCGGAAAGGAGACTTCGCGATCGTCTCCGTCGCGACGCTGGTGGAACTCGGAAAGGATGGACGCGTGGCCCGCGCGTCGCTGGCTCTCGGCGGCGTTGGCCCGGTGCCCATTCGTGTCCCGGCGGCCGAAAGCGTCCTCGAAGGCGGTACGCCGGATGCCACGCTGCTCGCGCGCGCGGCCGCGCATTGCGACGCAATCGAACCACTCGAAGACGCTCTCGTACCGCCGTGGTATCGACGCAAGCTCGCGCCCGTGCTTGCGCGGCGTGCACTGACCCTCGCGTGCAGCCGCGCCGTCCGCCATGAATGACAACGCGCCAAAGCGCACGCTGACGGTGGTCGTTAACGGATCCTCCTACACGCGGGAGGTGGAGCACCGGCTCACGCTGGCTGATTTCCTGCGTCACGAGCTCAACCTGACCGGAACGCATCTGGGCTGTGAGCATGGTGTTTGCGGCGCGTGCACCGTATTGATCGACGGAAAATCCATGCGCAGCTGCCTCACGCTGGCGGTGCAGGCAGCCGGACACTCGGTGACCACCGTCGAAGGCCTCGCTCCTGCGGCTTCGCTGAACCGGCTGCAAACGGCGTTCTGGGAACGACACGGCCTGCAATGCGGTTTTTGCACTGCGGGAATCCTGATGAGCCTTACCGAATGCCTGCGCGACAATCCACGACCAACGGAAGCGGAGATCCGTGACGTGCTCTCGGGTCATCTGTGCCGATGCACCGGATATCAGAATATCGTCGCGGCCGCGCTCGACGCCGCTGCAGGCGGCTCGGAGGTGATCAGTTGAGCACTCTGCGCCCGCGCACCGTCGGTCATCGCATACGCCGCATCGAGGATTCCGCGTTGCTGCGCGGCGCGGGACGTTTCGTGGACGACATCAAGCTGCCCGGGACGTTGCACGTGGCTTTCGTGCGCAGCCCACACGCCCACGCGTTGGTGCGATCGATCGACTTCACCGACGCGCAATCGATGGACGGCGTGGTGGCGACATACGCCGCTGGCGATCTCTCGAAGCTCCTCGCTCGCACGCGCCTGCCGCTGGCGTTTCCCGAGGGCAAGCTCGGCGCCGACGCGATGCCGTTCATATTGGCCGTCGACGAGGTTTGCTACGTGGGCGAGGCGCTGGCGATCGTCGTTGCCAGTTCGCGTTATATCGCCGAGGACGCGGTCGATCGCGTCGTAGTCGACTATGACGTGCAGGTCGCGGTCGTCGACCCGCGCGCGGCCGTGCTGGCCGACGCACCGCGAGCGTGCGCGGCGCTCGCGTCGAACGTCTATACGCGCTTCGACGTCGGGTACGGTGAATGTGACCAGGCATTCGCCTCGGCGCGCCACGTGTTCCGGGAGAAGCTGTTTCAGCATCGTGGCCTCGCGCATTCAATCGAGGGGCGGGGCATTCTCGCCCATGTCGATCCCGGAACCGGGACGCTGACGCTTTGGTCGTCGACCCAGACCGCCCACGAGCTGCGGGACAACGTCGTGGAAATGCTGGATCTGCCCGCGGACAAGGTTCGGGTGATTGTCCCTGACGTGGGCGGCGGCTTTGGCGCGAAATTCATGGTGTATCCGGAGGAGATCGCTATCGCGGCCGTGGCGAAGAATCTCGCCCGGCCGGTCAAGTGGATCGAGGATCGGCGCGAGCACTTCACCAGCGCGATCCAGGAGCGCGACCAATATTGGGAGCTCGAGATCGCGGTGGACGACGACGGGTTGCTGCGCGGCGTTCGCGGTCAGCTGGTGCACGATCAGGGCGCGTACGCGCCGCATAACATTACCGTGCCCTACAACAGCGCGAGCGCGCTGCCAGGGCCCTATTTGCTGCCTGCCTATGCGCTCGACGTGGTGGTCGCGCGAACCAACAAGCCGCCGGTGATCCCCGTGCGCGGCGCGGGTTATCCGCAGGGCACGTTCGCGATGGAGCGGTTGCTCGATCTCGTCGCGGGCAAGATCGGCATCGACCGGGCCGAAATTCGAAGGCGCAACCTCGTGCCGTCGAGCAGGATGCCCTACGCGGTGGGCCTGACCAACCGCGCTGGCGGATCGGTGATCTACGATAGCGGGGACTACGCGACCTGCCAGCAACGCGGATTGGACGCCGCCGACTACGCCGGGTTTTCAGCGCGCCAGGCTAGCGCGCGCAAGCAAGGCAAGTATCTGGGCATCGGCTTTGCGCACGGCTTGAAATGCACGGGTCGGGGGCCATACGAGACCGCCACCGTCAAGGTTGCCGCTACCGGACGCGTTTCCGTTTATACCGGCGCACATGCGATGGGCCAGGGCATCGAGACTGCGCTGGCGCAGATTTGCTGTGACCAGCTCGGGGTTGGTATCGAAGACGTCGAGGTGACCTGTGGCGACACGTCGTTCGTGTCTTCGGGAATCGGCGGTTATGCGAGCCGGCAGACGATCATCGCCGGCTCGTCGGTGCAGCTCGCCGCGACGGCCGTGCGCGACAAAGCGCTCAAGGTGGCGGCGCAACTGCTCGGCTCGGACCGGGAACTGGTGCTGAACAACGGCGACGTGCACGTAGCGGGGCGTCCCGATCTTGCGGTGTCGCTCGGTCGGATCGCGGTGGCGCTACGCGGCGCAGCAGGCTATTGGTTTCCTCAGGACGTGGAAGTAGGGCTCGAGGCCACGCGGCACTTCCGTGTCGATTCGATGGCCTACGCGAACGGCTTTCACGTCTGTGAAGTCGAAGTCGATCCGGGTACGGGTCATGTGCATATCGGCCGCTACATCGCGGTGCAGGACAGCGGCAAGCTCGTGAATCCGCTGATCGCGGAAGGACAGATCGTCGGCGGCATCGTCCACGGCATCGGCAACGCATTGTTCGAGTGGATGGCCTACGACGCGAACGGCCAGCCCATCACGACGACATTCGCCGACTATTTGCTGCCCACCGCAACCGAGATCCCGAATATCGAGGTACTCATCAACGAGACGCTTTCGCCGCTCAATCCGATGGGCATGAAGGGCGTGGGCGAAGTCTCGCTCATTCCCGTGACGTCGGCGATTGCGTCGGCGATCGACGACGCGTTGAAGCCGCTCGGGGTACGGGTGCGCGAATGCCCGCTGTCTCCCGTGCGCCTGCTCGAGATGATGCTCGCCGGCGAAAGCGAGCCTGAAGAGGTTGTTGCCGCGGTCGACGCGACCGGTCCCGGGCGTGGCGCGCGTCCACGGGTCAGTACGATAATTTGAAATTGAGTGCAGTGACGAGGCTCGTTGCCCCGTGCGCCGGCTGGGTCCATGACCAGTGGGGTGGCGTCGTTTCGGTGAGCACGGATGGACCAGACAACGAGGCTCGGCGGCGTTGAAAAAACTGCGCATCACCATTGCGACGTGGGACTACGACCGGGTGCGGCCGATTGTCGATGGGCGCGTGCCGATCGAGGGCTGCGAAGTCACCTATCTGATCCTGCCGCCGGAAGAATGCTTCCATCGCGCGTATCTGCACGGGGAGTTCGAGGTTTCGGAGATCGGGTTCAGTCCGTATCTCATCGCCGTTTCGCGCAACGACTGCAACTACGTCGCCGTGCCGGTATTCCTGTCGAGGATGTTTCGCCATTCGGCGATCTATATCAGGACGGATCGCGGAATTCGTGGCCCCGCGGACCTGAAGGGCAAGAGGATCGGAATCGTCGAATATCAAATGTCCGCGGTGATGTGGCCACGCGGAATGTTGGCGGACGACTATCACGTGCAGCCGGCCGACGTCCAGTGGCGCCAGGGCGGACTCGACGTGCCTGGAAGAAAGGACAAGTTTCCCCTCAATCTTCCGCCCGGTTTCCCGCTCGAGCCTATTCCGGAAGGTCAGACGCTGTCAGCCGCGCTGGAGAATGGGCAGCTCGACGCGGTCATTACACCGCGGGCCCCATCGTGCTACGGCGATGGAAAGACGCCGGTTGCGCGATTGTTCGAGGACTTCGAAACGGTCGAGCGGGAGTATTTCAAGCGCACTCGCGTATTTCCGATCATGCACGCGCTCGGTGTGCGCAGCGACATCCACGAGCGCCACCCGTGGTTGGCGGCCAGCCTCTGCAGGGCCTACGAAGAAGCCAAGCGACTGTCCACCGCGGATCTGTTCGAATTCACCGCACTGAAGATCGGATTGCCATGGATCGTCTCGCACGCGCGTGACACGCGCAATCTGATGGGCGAGGACTTTTGGGCCTACGGCGTGGAGGCGAATCGTCACACGCTCGAGGTGATGACCCGCTATTCATTCGAGCAAGGGCTTGCCGTTCGAAAGCTCGACGTCGAAGAGTTGTTCGCCGCGACGACGAGCAAAGTCCTGATGACGTAGAAGCGCGAAGGGCAAGCGACGTGCGGAAGCTGGCCGAAACGACGGCGCAAGCGTCCGTGGTCCCTGACTTGCAGGACGTCCGAAAACTTCGACGGCAACGGTCGCAATCGCGTCAAAAACGGGGAGCAAGTCATGACGAAAGTCGCAACCGCAAGCGAGGCAAATGTTGGAGCGGCCAAATCCCATCTGCTCGAGGAGTCGATCCTGCCCATCCTGCATCGGCAGAGGACCATCGGCACTTGGGGATTCATCTATATCTGGATCGGGATCGCAGTAATTATCGCGACGTTCCAGCTCGGCGCGGTTGGCGTGGAGTCCATGTCGCTGACCAAAGTCGCGCCGGTCATCCTGTTCGCCAACGTCGCGCTCGCGCTGCTGATGACTCTGACCGCCGACATAGGAACGGAACACGGGCTTTCATTCGCGGTATATCTGCGAGCGCCATTTGGTACCGCGGGTACGCATTTTCCTGCGCTGTTCCGCGGCGTCATTGCGGCGATATGGTTTGGCATTCAGACGTATCTGGGTGCGCTCGCCATCAACGGGATCGTCGAGTATCTCACCGGCTTCTCGAATTGGCCATTCTGGTATGCCGCGTTTGCGATCGTCCAGGTCGTCAACACTGCGTACGGAATCAAGGCGGTCGAGAGGCTCGCCGACGTCGCCGCGCCGGCGATTATCGTGATCTCCATCTGGATGTACTTCGTGCTCGATGACGTCTCGCGCGTCAAAGGGGTCAACATCTGGACTTGGGCCGGCACGAAGGACACGACGGTACTGACGCTTTTCCTTGCCAACATGGCCTTCTGGTCCACGCTGGCAATCGATATTCCCAACATCACCCGCTTCCTGAAGGCGGAGCCTGGCACGAAGAGGTTCGTGCGTCGCAATCGCCATGTATTTTGGGCGCAGCTGGTTGCGCTGCCGCTCACGCAGACCTGGGTCGCAATAATCGGCGCGGCGTCGTTCATTGCCGCGGGCAACTGGAACCCGATCGAGGTCATTCAGGCCCATTCGACCGGTTGGGCGCTGCTGCTGCTGTTGGCCATGGTCGTCCTCGCGCAATGGTCGACCAACAACGCGGCCAATCTGATCCCTGCAGCGCTTACCTTCGTCAATGCGGGGGCGCCACGAGTGAGATACAGCGCGGGCGTTGCGCTTGCAGGCATTATTGGCACGTTGTCCGTACCGTGGCTGATCCTGGATAACCTGTTCAGCTTCCTCTTTTCGTACGGATCGTTCTTGTCCACCATCGGCGGAATCATGATCGCAGACTACTACGTCCTGCGGCGGCGACGCCTCAACGTTCCAGACCTTTACGAGCCGCGCGGCCAGTTTCGCTTCATGGGTGGGGTCAACCCCGCCGGCCTCGTGACTTGGCTCGTGGGCGGCACGCTCGCGTTTTTTTCCGGCGCCTGGGCATTTGTGGTCGGGTTTCTTGTGGGACTCGTCCTTTACACCCTGCTCATGAAGGTCTGGGTGCTGAATGCATATCCGCAGTCGGAGATCGCATCGGGATACAGCGACAAGTATCTCGCGACAAGCGTCGACCAGGACTGGGTTTACACCGCCCAAAACGGCTTCGCACGCGCGCCGATCCATCGATGACCAACGAGCCTGACGCGCATGGCGCCAGACCGGTGCCGACATGACTTCCGGGAGACCTCGCGCGGCGATCATGCTGTCAACGTCATCGAGTGCCAACGCCGCGCGCGACAAACGCCGCGTCTCTCAGAGCAGGCGATGAAACGGTATTCGATCTTTAGCCTGGCCCGCAATGCGATCAGCTATCACGAGAGGTGGGAAGCGGCCTGGCGCAGCCCGGAGCCTGCGCGCGAGTACGACGTCGTGATCGTCGGCGGAGGCGGTCATGGACTCGCGACCGCCTACTATCTAGCCAAGGAACACGGTATCACCAATGTCGCGGTGATTGAAAAAGGTTGGATCGGCGGCGGCAACACGGGCCGTAACACCACCATCGTACGTTCGAATTACCTGTGGGACGAATCCACCAGGCTTTACGAGAAGTCGATGAAGCTTTGGGAGGGGCTGTCGCAGGACCTCAACTACAACGTCATGTTCAGCCAGCGTGGCGTGCTCAACCTCGGCCATAGCCTGCAGGATATGCGTGACATCCAGAGGCGGGTAAACGCCAATCGGCTCAATGGCGTGGATGGCGAGGTGCTCGATGCGGCCCAGGTGAAGGCGATGGTTCCGATCATCAATACCTCACCGCAGGCTCGCTATCCCATTCTCGGCGCTTCGCTGCAACGTCGGGGCGGGACTGCGCGCCACGATGCTGTCGCATGGGGCTACGCACGGGCAGCCGATGCGCGTGGCGTCGACATCATCCAGAAATGCGAGGTTACGGCAATACGGCGCGAGGGTGCAGCGGTAACGGGTGTCGAAACCAGCAAGGGCTTCATCAAGGCGAAAAAGATCGGTGTCGTGACCGCGGGAAACTCGAGCGTGCTGGCGTCCATGGCGGGTCTGCGTCTTCCGATAGAAAGCCACCCACTGCAGGCGCTCGTCTCAGAGCCGCTCAAGCCCGTGTTGGATACGGTCGTCATGTCCAACGCCGTGCACGGCTACATCAGCCAGGCGGACAAGGGCGATCTCGTCATCGGGGCCGGCATCGACGCGTACGTTGGCTATGGGCAGCGTGGCAGCTACGCCATTATCGAAGGCACGCTTGCCGCAATTCTGGAGATGTTTCCCATATTCAGTCGCGTTCGCATGAATCGCCAGTGGGGCGGGATCGTGGACGTGTGTCCTGACGCCTGTCCAATAATCGGGCTGACGCCAATCAAGGGACTGTACTTCAACTGTGGCTGGGGCACCGGAGGGTTCAAGGCAACCCCAGGCTCGGGATGGGTTTTCGCACATACCATCGCGCAGAACCAACCGCACGCGCTCAATGCCGCCTTCTCGCTCGAGCGTTTTTCAACCGGCCATCTCATCGACGAGCATGGAGCCGCGGCTGTTGCGCACTGACGCGCAGAAGAGTGAGCATGTTGCTGATCGAATGTCCGTGGTGCGGCCCGCGCGCGCAAACTGAATTCTCATGCGGAGGCGAAGCGCATATTGCGCGCCCGCTCGATACCGACGCCCTCACGGACGAGCAGTGGGCGGACTATCTGTTCATGCGCAAGAACCCACGCGGCCGCCACGCCGAGCAGTGGGTTCACACCTACGGCTGCCGGCGCTGGTTCAATGTCGTTCGCGATACCGTCACCTATCGCATTCACGCCGTATACAAAGTTGGTGAACCCGCGCCCGGAGCGGGCGAGTGAGCGTGCCGCAGCGTTTGGCCGCGTGCCGCGTCGATGTCGGTGTGCCGCTGCGATTCACGTTCAATGGCCGGCGCTACCTGGGATACAAGGGCGACACTCTGGCGTCGGCGTTGCTCGCCAATGGCGTGAACGTCGTCGCGCGCAGCTGGAAGTATCACCGGCCCCGGGGCATCTACGCGGGCGGTGTCGAGGAGCCCAACGCAATCGTGCAACTCGAAACCGGCGCGCATGCGGTGCCCAATGCGCGGGCGACGGAGGTCGAGCTCTACGAAGGATTGGTGGCGAAAAGCGTCAACTGCTGGCCGAGCGTGGAGCACGATTTCATGGCGGTAGTCGGTCTCCTCGGCCGAATCCTGCCCGCCGGGTTCTATTACAAGACCTTCATGTGGCCCAAGCGCTTGTGGCCGCGCTATGAGCACTACATCCGCAGTGCGTCAGGTTTCGGAAGTGCGCCAGACGTGCCCGATGGTGAGCGTTACGACAGGATGAACGTTCACTGTGACGTGCTCGTGGCAGGTGGCGGACCGGCGGGGCTGGCCGCGGCGTTGGCTGCGGGCCGCAGCGGCGCCCGCGTCATTCTTGTCGACGAGCACGCCGAATTCGGTGGTTTCCTGCTGAGTTCGCGCATGACGGATCCAGACGATGACTGGACCGCAAAAATCCCCGGCATCGCCGCAACGTCTGCGGACGAATGGCTGCGCAAAGTGACTGCGGAGTTGGCGACGATGCCGGAGGTTCGGATGCTTACGCGCAGCACCGTCTTTGGCTATCACGATCACAACTTCCTCACGATCAATCAGCGACTCACGGATCACCTGCCAGTGCCTGATCGCCGTGGTTTCCGCGAGCGCATCTGGTGCGTGCGCGCCAGGCAGGTGGTACTCGCAACCGGAGCGATCGAGCGCCCGATCGTGTTCGGCAACAACGATCGTCCGGGTGTCATGCTCGCCTCCGCAGTGTCGTCGTTTGTCAACTGCTACGGCGTCAAGGTGGGCTCGCACGCGGTTATTTTCACCAACAACGACGCGGCCTACCGCAGTGCCATCGATCTGACGCGTGCGGGAATTGCGGTGCAGGCGATTGTCGACGCGCGTCCGGCGGCGGACGGCAAGTGGACCCGGCGTGCGCGAGCCATGCAATTGCCCATCATCGAAAACGGGATTGTCGTCGACGTCAAAGGTCGCCAGCGTGTCCGGGGAGTCGAGGTGATGACGCTCGATACCAGCGGTACGGGAGCTGTCGGTCCTGTTCGCACGATCGAGTGCGATCTCCTTGGGGTGTCGGGTGGCTACAGTCCGACAGTGCACTTGCATGCGCAGTCGGGCGGCCGGCCGCGGTTTGATGCGCGCAAGGGATGCTTCGTGCCGGACGCGTCCGTGCAGAACGAGCGCTCCGTCGGCGCCTGCAAGGGCACATGGTCCACGGAGGCGTGCATCGCGGAAGGTTTCTCCGCGGGCGCCGCAGCGACAGCGCATGCCGGCTTCGCAAACCCATTTGGCGATTGCCCGATTGCAGCGGCCGACGATTCGATCAGGCCGCTGTGGCTAGTGCCTACGCGAGAGCCGGTCGCGCGCGGCCCGAAGCGCTTCGTCGATTTGCAAAACGACGTGACGGCCGCGGACATCGAGCTGGCGGCGCGTGAAGGCTATCACTCCATCGAGCACGTCAAGCGATATACCGCGTTGGGGTTTGGTACCGATCAGGGCAAGCTCGGGAACATCAATGGGATGGCCATTCTCGCGCGCGCGCTCGGAAACGATATCGCCACGACCGGTACGACAACGTTTCGCCCGAACTACACGCCCGTTTCCTTCGGCGCGATTGCAGGGCGCGACCTTGGAGACCTGTTCGAGCCAATTCGCAAGACCGCGCTGCACGGGTGGCATGCGGAACATGGAGCGCTGTTCGAGAACGTCGGGCAGTGGAAGCGGCCGTGGTACTACCCCAGGCCCGATGAATCGATGCGGGATGCGGTAAACCGGGAATGCCTGGCGGCACGCAATGGCGTTGCCATGATGGATGCGTCTACGTTGGGGAAGATCGATATCCAGGGGCCGGATGCGGCGGAGTTGCTGAACTGGGTTTATACCAACGCGTGGACCAAGCTCGGTATTGGCAGGTCCCGGTACGGATTGATGCTCGACGAAAACGGCATGGTCATGGACGACGGTGTCACCACGCGCCTGGCTGACCATCACTTCCTGATGACCACCACAACCGGCGGAGCCGCCAGGGTCATGGCCTGGCTCGAGCGCTGGCTGCAGACCGAATGGCCGCATCTCAAGGTGTATCTGACCTCGGTGACGGATCACTGGGCGACCGCGGCTGTCGTCGGACCGAAAAGTCGCACCGTTCTTCAAGCGGTTTGCCGCGATATCGACTTTTCGGCCGAGGCGTTTCCGTTCATGTCGTGCAGGGAAGGAACGGTCGCCGGCGTTGCGGCACGCGTGGTGAGGATCAGCTTCTCCGGCGAGCTCGCCTACGAGGTCAACGTAGAGGCCAATGAAGCGCGGCACGTATGGGAGGCGCTGATGACTGCAGGGGCGCCGCACGGCATCACGCCCTACGGCACTGAGACGATGCACGTATTGCGCGCGGAGAAGGGGTTCATCATCGTCGGTCAGGACACCGATGGTTCCGTGACGCCTCTTGATCTAGGCATGGACTGGATCGTCGCGAAGGGCAAGGATTTCATCGGAAGGCGCTCGCTGTTGCGTTCGGACACTGCACGAGACGACCGCAAACAGCTCGTCGGCTTGCTGACGCAGCGGCCGGACGACGTGCTCCCCGAAGGTGGCCAGATCGTGGACGACGCGCAATCTGGCGGAACAAGGGCGATGCTCGGACACGTCACGTCAAGCTATTTCAGCGCGTGTCTCGATCGCTCAATCGCGCTGGCGCTGCTGGCGGGTGGTCGCAAGCGCATCGACCAGGTAGTACAGATTCCGCTCGCGGAGGGTCGTGTCATCGAGGCTACGGTGGTGAAGCCGGTGTTCATCGATCCTGAAGGCCTGCGACAAAATGTCTAGCGTCGTGCTTAACGGCATTCGGTTCGAAAGCCCGCTGGCCGATATCGGTCGAGACCGCGACGTTCTCGTCTTGGCCAACACGAGCTTGCATGAGCGCGGGTTCCTGGGCCATATCAACCTGCGCGGCAACGCGGCTGACAATGCATTTACGACCAGCACGGGCCGAGTGCTAGGCGTCGCCCTGCCGATCACACCCAACACGGTGCACGCGTCCGGCGAGCGAGCGGTCTATTGGCTGTGTCCCAGCGAATGGTTGATCGTATGCGCCCACGACGAGGAGCAATCGCTTGCCGACCAGCTGGGCGAGGCCTTGAGCTCGCAATTCGCATCCGTCGTGCGTATTGGAGGGGGCCAGACCGTGTTTTGTCTTGACGGGCCCGACGCACGCGACATTCTGGCGAGAGGTTGCCCGTTAGACCTTCATCCACGGGCGTTTGCCGACGGGCAATGCGCGCAAACGCACGTGGCAAAAGCACCCGTGCTGCTGCGCTGCGTCGCCGGCGGAATAGAGGTCGTGGTGCGCCGGAGTTTCGCCGATTATCTGTGGGGCTGGCTGAAGTCCGTGGCGGCGGCGTGAGAATCGACGTGTGATTGCCGTTCCAGCGAAGTGGCGTGCGCCTCAGAGCGCAATTAAAGCCATCCAGGTCCCACCTTTGCCCGGCGATACAGCTCGACCGTCTCCGCCTTCGTTGGCTGACGGATGGTCGTAGCGAAGAGCGGGTTCGCAAGGGTGCGCTCAGCCCAGTCTTCGAATGTCGAAGGCTCTACCGAAGCGGGAAGCCGTGTAGGCAGCCCAAGCCGCCGATAAAGTCGCGCAATCGCGTTCAGAAAGTCCTCCGGCGCTTCCGCGCCGCGCGCACCACTTTCGGCCGTTACTTGCGCGAGCTCGGTGAACTTTTCGCAGGCGACGGGCAGGTTGTACTCCATGACCGTGGGCAACATCAAAGCGTTGCTCATGCCGTGCGAGACGTGATGGAACGCAGCGATCTGATCGGACATCGCATGCACGAGCCCCAGTCTCGCGCTGCCCGACGCTTGAACGGACATGATGCTGGCTACGAGCATTTGCCCGCGGCTTTCCAGGCTATTCACCGAAAATGCGGCGGGCGCGATATGGGTCCACAAGTGCTTGAGCGAGCGGATCGCGAGCGCGTCGGTGATCATCGAGGCCCGATTGGAAAGAAAGGACTCCAGCGAATGCGTAATCGCATCCATCCCGGTCGCCAGGACCTGCTCGGGCGGGAGCGATTTGAGGAGGTTCGGGTCGAGGATGGAAACGGTGGCCTGCGCGCCGCGTCCACCGATGTTCATCTTCACCATGCGTTCCGTGTCGGTGATGATGAACACGGGTGAGACCTCGCTGCCTGACCCGGTCGTTGTGGTCACCAGAACGGTCGGCTTGGGCCGCACGTCGAACCTGTTCATGCCCTCCATTGCCTGAAGGCTCTGTTCGCGGTTCGATGCACGCAACGCGACGGCGCGACCCAGGCAGATCGGCGAGCCCCCGCCCACCACCGCGATCACATCGCAGTCTTCTGCGAGGTACTGGGCAAGCGCTTTTTCAACGGTGCCGATGTCGGGGTCGGGCTCGCATTCGGCGAACACCACATAGTCGAGGTTGGCTTCACGAAGCGAATCAAGCGGCTGTTTCGTGAGTCCCGCGGCCTGCACGCGCGGATCGGTTACGACGAACACCCGTTTAGCGCCGAGCGATCTGGCTTCACCGCCGGCGCGAGCCGCGGCGCCGGCGCCGAAAATGAGGTGGGTCGGCGAATAGAACTCACGGATTTCGTGACCAAGCACTGCGCCTCCTGGGCTGCGATGCGTGCGGATGGATTGCTAAGGCCCTGTTAACAGGCCCTAGCCGTGGCGAAGCGCTTCTTCCTGTTGTTGCTCGGGATGGCTGGAGTCCGTTGGAACGGCAAGCACCTTTTCGAGCTGGATTTCCTTCAGGACCGACGCGATCGCATTGACAATTCCGACATAGCCGGTGCACCGGCAGAGGTTGCCGCTCAATTCTTCGCGAATGCGACGCTCGTCGGCCTGCGGCAGCCGAGTGACGATGTCGCGGCCTGTGAGCATCATTCCGGGTGTGCAAAAGCCGCACTGCAGGCCGTGGTGTCGCGACATGGCGGCCCGAAGCTTGGTCATCACCGGGTCGTCGTCCAGCCCCTCGATGGTTCGTACCTGGCTCCCGTCGCAACTGACCGCGTACACGATGCACGAACGAACCGGCTGCCCGTCGAGCAGCACGGTGCATGCGCCGCACGCTCCCTGCTCGCATCCCAGGTGCGTGCCGGTGAGGAGCAGGTTCTCACGCAGGAAGTCCGCCAGGTGCTGCCGGGGCTCGGCGAGCGACGAGCATGGTCTGCCATTCACGACGAGATTGATCGGTTTCATTGCAAGTGGGCCTGCGCCAGCGCTCTTTGCAGCGCGACGAGATGAATACGAATGGCATGCCTGTCGCCTTTCAAACCGGCCTTCGTCAGCATGCCTAACACTCCGGGTTGGTCGCCAGAGACGCTGGATTTCAGCAGCGGTCTCGCGTCTTCCACGACCACGGGCCGCGATTCCATCGCACCCAGGACGACGCGGTGCACGTTACGATCCGGATCCCACAGCACCGCCGCCATGGCGTCGGCGAACTTGCCGGCTTTGCGCGCGACCTTGTAGTAGCCCCAGCGCGCCTGAGTTGAAACCTTCGGAATGCGGACAGCCTCGATGATTTCGTCGGCCGCCAGCGAAGTCTCGAACGGGCCCAGGACCAATTGCGAAACCGGGATCGCGCGGACTCCCTCTGCGCCGAAGACCATCGCTTCCGCGTCCAGGGCGGCCAGACAGACGATCCAATCGGCAGAGGGATCGGCGTGCGCCAAGCTGCCGCCAAGCGTTCCTCGATTGCGGACGGCACGGTACGCAATGCCCCGGGCGACGCGCGGCATGATTCCGAAGGTCCCGTCGGGCACGCGTCCATCTTCGATGTCCGCATGCGTCACGCACGCGCCGAGGACAATCGCATCGCGGTTGTTCTCCGCACGGGTCAATTCCGCGATCCGACGGATATCGACGAGCAGCCGCGGCGTGGAAAGGCGCAGGTTGAGCAGGGGACCCAGTGACTGCCCTCCGGCCATGACTTTTGCGAACCGATCCTCCGCAGCGAGCAGACGGACGACCTCGGGCAGATTGGCCGGCTGCTCGAAGTCGAACGCCGCAGCCTTCACGAGACGCCTTCGGTTGCGAGTGCTTCGCGATCGACGTTGGCGGCGTCGATGCCCGCAAGCACGCAGCGTGGAGTAATCGGGCAATCCGTCACCCTGGCGCCCAATGGACGCAAGGCATCGTTCACCGCATTGAGAAGCGCTGCCGGAGGTCCGATCGCACCTCCCTCGCCAATACCTTTTACGCCGAAAGCGGTATTTTGCGACGGCGTTTCCATGTGAAAGATACGGATCGACGGAATCTCGTTCGACCCAGGCAGCAGATAGTCCAGCAGCGTGGAGGCGAGCGGTTGCCCCAGCTCGTTGAAGGGCATCTCTTCATACAATGCCGTCCCGATTCCCTGGGCCGTGCCGCCGAATATCTGGCCGTCGACGATCATGGGATTCACGAGCGTGCCGCCGTCCTCCACCACGACATAGTCGAGAATCTCGATCTGGCCGACCAGGGGATCGACAGCCACCAGGGCTGCGTGGGTGGCGTAGCTGAATGTGCCCGAATCACGGGCTGGCTTGTATCCGACGGTGACTTCCAGTCCGCCGGTATGGACATTCGGCGGCAGATCCTGCGGCGTGGCATACCAAGTGTTCGCGATGTCGGCGATGGTCATGCTGCGGTTTGGCGCGATCACCCGACCGCCCGCTACCGTAACCGCATCGACGTCGCTTCGCATGACATGCGCGCCGATCAACGCGATTCGCGTTGCGAGCTCGCGGCAAGCGGCCGCCACCGCGCCGCCGGCCATCACCATGCTCCGCGATCCCCATGTACCGGTTGAAAATGGGGTGAGCGCGGTGTCGCCGTGCACGACGTTTATGCTGTGGACATCAATACCGAGCACCGTATGCGCGACTTGTGCAAGCGACGTTTCGAGACCCTGACCGTGCGATTGGATGCCAACCCGCACTTCGAGCATGCCATCGGGTGCGAGACGCGCGGTGGCTTGCTCGAAACCTGGCGTGAAGGGCATGCCCCATTTCGCGTACACCGACGTTCCCACTGCGCCCTGTTCATTGAAAAATGCGAAGCCGACTCCTATTAAACGTCCGTCGCGCTCGCCGCGTTTTTGACGCTCGCGGATACGGTCAACTCCGATGGCCTCTGCCGCACGCCTGATGCACGCCGGGTAGTCGCCTCCGTCGAAATGTTTGCCGATGATATTGTCGAATGGCATTGCCTCAGGGGGAACGACGTTCTCAATGCGAACGACATACGGCTCGCGCCCTACGGCTTCCGCGACCGCATCGATGATCGACTCGAGAGCGAGGCACGCGCCGGGACGCGCGACGCCGCGGTACGGAACGATAGGCGCCTTGTTCGTGGCGACTCCGTACGACGTCGCGTCAAATGCCGGGAGCACATAAGGTCCGGGCAGCATGCCGGGAAGCTGACCGGACTCCAGACAGGCGCTGAACGGGTAGACCGAGTAGGCCCCTGAGTCGACAGAGGCCTCTACCTCCAAGCCCAGTAGGCGGCCGCGCGCGTCCGCGTGGGCCGTCACACGGTAATGATGCTCGCGGCAGTTGGCACCCGCCGTCAGTTGCTCGCGGCGATCTTCAATCCAACGAACCGGATGTCTGAGCCGAAGCGCCAGCCAGGCAATGCAGACTTCTTCGGGCACCAAAACGCATTTGTATCCAAAACCGCCGCCGACGTCGGGCGCTATGACGCGGATCTGCCCCTGCGGAAGTCCGAGAGACTCGGATAGCCCGACGCGGATGAGATGCGGCACCTGCGTCGACGACCACAGCACCAGTTGCTCTTGACGACTGTCCCAGTGCGCGACGGCTCCACGTCCTTCCAGTGGAGAGATGCACTGTCTTGCCGTTCGGATCTCCCTTGAAACGCTCACGGCAGCACGCGATGCGGCGGAGCGCATGTCGCCGGCGACCAGTCGGCTTTCAAGAAAGACGTTATCGGTCCAATGCTCGTGAATCAGTGGCGAGCCGGATCGCCTTGCGGCCACCATGTCATGCACGACGGGCAGATCGTCGAAATTCGCAATGACACGATCCGCGATGTCTTCGGCTTCCGCTCTGGAATCGGCAACACACGCGGCGATCAGCTCACCCACGTGACGCACCTTGCCGGTCGCGAGGATCGGCTGCAAGGACGACTTGTAGCCAGGCAGGCCGACCTTCGCCTCGATCGGTTTCACGCCGACCAGGTCCGCCGCGCAAAACACCTGGCCGCGCTTGTCGTCCGGGATGTCTATCGATGAAAGAATTGCGTGAGCCACCGGGCTACGGACGAATGCGACATCGCGCATTCCAGGCAGCTGGATATCCCCGACATACTGTCCGCGCCCGCGCAGGAAGCGGTTATCCTCCTTCCGCTCAAGGCGCGCGCCGATGCCGCACTCCGGTGAGGTATGTTCTACGCGCGAACGCTGCGGCTCCACTTGCGTTCCCTCAACATGTCAACCGCGCGAGGTCGCGGCGGTCGATACCGAACATCGGGCAATCAAATCGACTTCACCATCGCGGGCACAACCCGAGTTGGTTTGCATGGTAGTGGATCGAAGTTGAACTTTTGATATCAAGCCACGCTCGATTGATATCGGTTCTGTTATGAATACTGCTCCGGGGTTGGTGAGACCAGCCGGTCGTTGCGAGGAGGGCTCGCGTGAGGCACATTGGGTGCGGTGATGGCGCGTCTTGATCGCAGTAGACCGCACCGGACGGGGTCCAGTTGCCCGTGAGGTTGCGACATCGCCCGAAGGATGCGCGGAGATTCCATGAGCCAAAGTGACAGCCACAGCCGCCCGACAAAGTTCGGCGGCTACCATCAGCCAAAGGACCGTCCGGCCACGGACATTACGGCCCGAGTGGGACCCGGTACGCCATGCGGCGAATACATGCGCCGCTTCTGGCACCCGATCATGCTATGCGTCCAGCTGGAAGACCGGCCCCAGGCGATCCGGATTCTGGGCGAGGATCTGGTCATCTACCGTGATCTGTCCGGCGACGTCGGCCTGCTGCACAAGCATTGCGCTCATCGCGGCGCATCGCTTGAATTCGGCATCGTTGCCGAGCACGGAATCAGGTGCTGTTACCACGGATGGATGTATGCCAATGACGGCACGATTCTCGAAACGCCCGGCGAACCGCCAACCAGCCCGCACAAGAGTCGTTTTTGCCAGGGTGCTTACCGGGTCATCGAATACAGGGACATCATCTTTGCGTACCTGGGTCCGCCGGAGATCGAGCCCGAGTTTCCTATTCTCGACACGATGGTGATTCCGGACGACACGATGGTGCCCTATCTGATCCACTCGCCGTGCAACTGGCAGCAGGTGAGCGAGAACAGCATGGATCCGTTCCACGTTCCGTTTCTGCACACGCGCGTCGCCGGACCTCAGTTCAGCGAAGTCTTCGCGCAGCTACCGATCATCGAATATCACACGACGCCTTACGGTTTCTTCTATACCAACGCGCGAAGGGTGGGCGACTACATCTGGGTGCGCGTGCACGACCACATGCTGCCGAACTTCTCGCAAAATGGCGCGATCTTCGAGAACGTCGGCAAGGTGCGCTATTTCGGACGCGCTGGACTCACCCGCTGGACCGTGCCAATCGACGACACCAACACGATGGTCATCGCCTGGCGCCATTTCAACGATCGTGACGATCCCCAGAATCTCGGGAAGCCGGATGAGGTCGGCGTGGGCAAGACCGATTTCTACGGGCAGAGCGGCGAGCGGCCGTACGACGAGCGCCAGCGCACGCCCGGCGATTACGAAGCCTGGTGCAGCCAGGGACCGATCACCAGTCACGATCGCGAGCATCTTGCGACCACCGACCGTGGAATCGCGCTGCTGCGGCGCAAGCTGAAAGAGGAAATCGAAAAACTGCAGCAGGGCATCGAGCCGACCCCTCCGACGGTGCAGAACGGGCATCACATTCCGACGTATGGTGGCGATACGATTCTGCGCATACCTGCGAATGGCGGTGACGACGTCAACCTCATCCAGGACGTCTCCCGCGCGATTGCAGCCGCCTACCTCGAATTCCAGGATTTGCCCGATGCGCAACGGCGTGCCGCGATCGCGAATCGGCTGGAGCCCCTTAACGTTGGCGACACTCGCGCGGTCAATCCGAACCACGGGAAGATCTTCGAATTCAAACCGGTTGCGTAGACGACGTCGGGGCGTGGATGAATACAGGAGGCCGAATCATGCAGGGGCCCATCAATCCGGGTGCTGTCGAATGGTCGGGTGAGAATCCGGGTATCTATCTCAAGGACCGCGAAGACGGCGCATGGGTGGCGCTGAGCTTGTTTTTTCGGGTGGTCACATCGCCGCGCGGCCGTGGCGCTGGGTTGCTGGTGCTGGCGGACTCGCGAAAGCCGGTTGGTTATCCGGACGGACTGAACTTCTGCATTACCGACAACCGGCCGATGATGCAGTATCTCGTCGAAAGCTTCGTCTCCAAGTTTGCGTCGTTTCGCGGCTCCGAGGCGCTGGCGAGGATGAGCTATCACGACACAGTGTCTGCCGAGACGCGAGGCGACGCGACGAGCTTCTACGAAGAAACGATGCGCGCGGCGGACGTTCAGGCGACCCTTCGCTGGGAGGACCTCAATCCCCCGTTTGCCGTCGACGTTTCACCTGCGATATCGGCCACCGGCGCCCATCAGATGTACAGCGTGTTCCTCGAGGCCAGGCAGGGCACGATTCTGGTCAACGGCAAGGCCGCTCCGGGCATGGTCATCCAGCGCGACTTTCTCGGCAGGAGAATGAGCACCGCTTTCCTCGCCTTTTCGGAGACGTGGATCAATCCCGTAACCGCATAGCGTGTAGCCGTAAGCGTCAAGCTTGTTGTCGCACCGGTCCGAGCGCGATCAGCAAACCCAGGCGCCTATTGGAACGAGAGCGGCGGCGGATACGTTGTGGTCAGGTTGACGGCAATGACGACAGGAACCACGCCGTTCTGCCGGACCGTTACTTCCGCACAGCCGGTCGCATAGAGGATCGAGCGGACCATCACCGTGACCGGGGTCCCGATCGCCCCGACATAAAGGAGGGTGCCGTCCGGTGTCTCGACTTGACTGGTCGAGCGCAGCCCCGCATTGCTTAACGTGTGAATATGGGCGCCCGTGGTGCAGTCGTTCGACGTGAACAGGACGCTGCCGCCGCTGGCCCACGTCGCCAGGCCTGACGCAGTCCGCTCATCGGCGTCGTAGATGGCGCGAATGAATGCGGGCGCGACGGCCCCAAGCGGGGAAATCGTAATGAGCATCAGCGTGTCGCTGAGCGGTCTTGCGGTGACCTTGCCGGTCGAATCCATCAACACGATTGAAGTCTGAGGAGTGGTCTCTCCGCCCGTCGTTTGTGCGCAGGCTGCCCAACTGGCCCCGATAATCGCAATGGCCACTGCGAATGAGAACGTCTTCATGTGGATGGCTCCGATCGCAGCCGGCAATGCCCGCGCGGTTTCCTGGCGTCGATAGAATCAGGTTAACAGAAGCGTACGACGCGCAACGTTGTCCATTCGAGCGGCAAGGCGCGCTGGTCAGCGAGTGGCGGCGCCTTGATGCCGCATCGCGGGGCTCGCCGGCGTCGGCGTCGAGTTCCGCGCGCGGGATAACCAGCGCGCCAGCGACACATAAGTGCGCGCGGCGAGCACGATGAACAGACCGTCGAAAGGCACCCGGTAGCGCACTTCGCCGATCGTCACGAACACCGTGGCCATCAGCCCCAGCAGCGGCGCCAGCAGCAGCCATTCGGGCAGACTCTGCGCTTCGAGCCTCAGCATCGGGCGCGCGCGAACGACGATGCGCGCGAACGCGGCCGGCAGGATGAACAGCCAGAATAGCCACTGGGACACGGCGCCCCAGTCCACGCCCCATAGCTCCGCGCTCGGCCACAGCGTGCGCCCGTTGAACAGGTCGTAGACGTGCTGCAGGCTGACGCGCAGCGCCTGCGCCGGATGCTCGCCGGTCCAACGCATCGCGAGCCTGACATTGCTTGCGGAATCGTAGACACCGAAATCCAGGTCCACATGCTCGGCATAGCCGCGCAGTACGGCGCTGGGCGACTCGAATGTGAACTCGAGGTTGCGCGCGCGGTCGTGCCAGTGGAACGGCCCCTTTTCGCCGTAGTGGCCGATCAGCATGTTCGAGGCGAGATTGGTAGCGGCAAGGCAGAAATGCCCTTCGTTCAACCGGGTGCAGCGCAGGGTCATCGGCAGCATGAGCACCGCGAGACCCAGCATCGCGGACGAGACGACGATCGCCAGGTGCGGCCGGCGGTACTTGATCGAATAAACACAGTAGACCGCGCCAAGCAGCAATAGCGGAGCGAAGTTGCTGTTCTTGAACGAGGCCGCGAGCCCGGCCGCGAGTCCCGCCATGCCGGCGCAGAGTGCCGCGCGCCGCGCGTCGGGCGCATCGATCGCCAGAAGGAACAGCCAGAACGCGAGCAGGCAACAAAACGTGAACGGATTTTCGGAAAGGAACAGCCCGGCATAGTGGATGAATGGGAAATACACGCTGGTGATCGCCAGCGCGACCACGGCCGTCGTCGTGCCGTACAGCCGCCGAGCTACGAGCCAAACCAGGGCCATGACGCCGAGCGACAACAGCCATTGCGCGATGGATGCCAGCTTCCAGGTCAGATCGACCTGGTGCAGCAGCGCGAGGAAGATCGACGTTCCAGGAGGGTAAATCGTGTCCGCGATCGTCTCGCGCGCGGGGCCGAATAGGCCAGCGCCCGGTGGACGTAACCCTGCATGTCGCTGTAGACATGGTCCGTCGCCGGATGCAGCATCAGCACATAGAGAAGCCGCGCGAGCCCGCCGGCGAGGGCGCAGGCCCAGACGATGCGTCGCTGTGGCGCGGACAGGGGGTCGGGCTCGGACATGAGATCGGCGGCGCGGACGACGCCCGCGCGACTCGGGCTCATCGAGCCTGCGCGCACGTCGACGCGAGCCGCATCGTACAACGCTCGGGGCGCGGGTGCCGCCTCTGCGATCAAGTCACGAGCGGCTGCTTTGGCCCGTTTGGCGATGTCCGCGCATGCAGTCGACAAACGCCGATCCGAACGCTCTCAGTTTGCGCTCGATGCCCCGGGCGCCGGCGCTTCGGATGCATGCGTCTGCATCAGGTGTTGCACCTGGCTGCCGATCGATCCCAGGCCGAAGATCGAGAACAGCGACTTCGCCGGCGTGTCGACCAGAACCTGCCTGCAGTGGTGATCGCCGGCGAAGCGGACGATCGTTTCGGCCTGATGCCCGACGAGGACATGATCCTGATGCGGCACGCCGGCTTCGTCGAGCAACCGGATCGCGGGGTCGAGCACGCGCATCCCCGCTTCGCTGGTGAAACTCGCGCAAGTCGCCGCGGCTGAAGAACTGCGCAACATGCTTTGGCAGCGGTCGCTGCACGTTGAGCAGATGGATGTGCGCCGGCTCATTCCGGTAGAGCGCAATCGCCTGATCGGCCGCCCATGCGGCGTCGCCCGGCTCGAAGATCGGCACGACGATGTTGTTCATGGCTTCTCCGTTTCACGATGCTGTCGCTCGGCCTGCGCCTGCTCCGCGACGACTTCGACGGTCGCCGCGGGGTTCTTCCTTCGCGCCAGCATCTTGCCGACGACCACGACGATCAGCGCTCCGACGAGCGCCGCGACGAAGTAGCTCGAGCAGGAATGCGAATGGGCCTCGACGTAGTCTTCACCGCGGGGTCGCCGATCACCATCTCGCCGGCGACGTAGCCGATCAGCGCCGCGCCGATAGTGACGAACACCGGGAAGCGCTCCATCAGCTTCATCAGCAGCGCGCTGCCGAACAGGATCAGCGGCATGGTGATGAGGAGGCCGAGGAACAGCATGCCGTAGATGCCCCTTGGCGGCGCCCGCCATGCCGAGCACGTTGTCCAGGCTCATGACGATGTCGGCGATGATGATGGTTCTTACCGCCTCCCAGAAATTGCTCGCACTCTTGAGATCGCCGTCGTCGTCCTCGGGGAGCAGCAGCTTGATGCCGATCCACAGCAGCAGGATGCTGCCGATCAGCTGGATGTAAGGCACGGTCATCAGCGCGGCGGCGAATGATCGTCAGCATCGTCATCAGCACGACGATGCCGGCGGTGCCGATGATGAAGGCCTTGCGCTGGTCTTTCGGATTGAGCGAGCGGCACGCCAGCGCGATCACGACGGCGTTGTCGCCGCTCAGCACGACGTTGATGACCGCGATCTTGACCAGCGCCGTCCACATCTCCGGGTCGGTGAGTGCTGCCAGCATTCGGTGCTCCGTTGTTGAAGTTGTCGGAGCACCCAAGCTACCGGCGCGGGCTTACTCTCTTCTGTCGTGGGCGTTACGCCCGCCTGTCGGACAGGATTACGCGGAACTTTCGTGAAACTTACGCCCTACGAGGCTTACGCGTCGGATGCGGGTCCGGGAAGGAGACGGTGAACGTGTTGCCGACGCCGTCGGCGTCGTCGTCGAGCGTGACGTCGGCGTGGTGAAGGGCGGCGATCTCACGGACGATCGCCAGGCCCAGGCCGCTGCCGTCGGTGTGGCTGCCGAGGAGCCGGTGGAAGCGCTCGAACACGCGCTGGCGCTCCTCGACCGGTATGCTCGGCCCGTCGTCGCTGATCGACACGCGCGGCCGCGGATGCGGCAGCACGCGTACGGTGACCCGCCCGCCGCGGCGGCTGTAGCGGATCGCGTTGTCGAGCAGGTTGTTGATCGAGCTCGGTCAGCCGGAGCGCATCTCCCTTCATCAGTGACGTGCGGCTCGGCGCCCTCGAAGCCGAGGTCGATATCCTTCTTGTAGGCCTCGGGGACCCACTCCATGGCCGTCTCGAACACGAGCCTGCTCAGGTCCACGGGGGCGAGTCTCGAGCTTCTTGACGCCGCTGGGCTCGTTGCGCGCGAGCGACAGGAGCTGCGACACCAGCCGCGACATGCGCTCGACCGCCGTATAGAGGTGCGCGAGCGCTTGGCGGGTCTGCTGCCGGATCGTCCTCGCGCAGCGCGACCTCGATGTGCGCCTTCAGGCCCGCGACTGGGGTGCGCAGCTGGTGCGCGGCGTCGGCGATGAAGCGGTTCTGGAACGTGAGCACCTCGTCGAGGCGCGCCATCAGATCGTTGATCGCCTGCAGCAGCGGATGCACTTCGGCGGGGACGTCGGCCGCCGGCGACCGGGCTCAAGTCGAGGTGCGAGCGCGCCGCCACCGCCTGCCGCAGATGCGCAGCGGAGAAAGGCCGCGCGCAACGCCCACCCACACCAGCAGCCCGCGATGAGGATCAGCAGCAGCTGCGGCAGGATCACGTCGATGAATATCTCCTGCGCGAGCGCGCGGCGCTTGACCAGCGTCTCGGCGACCTGCACCACGGCCGAATCCGCCGCCGGTGCGCAGCTGCGCGAGCCGGATCGGTGTCGCCGTGCATCGCGCCGTCGTAGAAGTCGCCGGGGCCGTCGCACCGACCGGCGGCTGCAGCTCGGCGTCGCCGGCGATCCATTCGCCGGCGGGACCGCGCACGGCGTAGTAGACCTTGTCGTACTGGTCGAGCAGGAGCGTGCGCTCGGCGTCCTTCTCCAGATCGAAGCGGGCTTTCCGCCGCTGTCGCGCACATGCAGCCCGAGCTCGCGCGCGATCTCCATCAGCTCGCCGTCGTAGACGCGCTCCGACAGACGCTTCGCCATGAAGAAGCTGCCGGCGGCATCGAGCAGGAAGAGCAGCGACAGCGGGATCAGCAGCCAGCGCAGCAGCTTGGCGCGCAGCGTCGCCCTACGCTCGATCATCGAACTTGTCGAGAAGATAGCCCATGCCGCGGACGGTTCGGATGTCGACGCCGAGTGGCTCGAGCTTCTTGCGGACGCGATGAACATACACTTCGATCGCGTTGCTGCCGACGTCGTCGCCGAAGCCGAACAGGTGATCGATGATCTGCTCCTTGCTCACCACGCGGCCTTGCCGGACGAAGAGGAGCTCGATCAGCGCCAGCTCGCGCGCCGACATCTCGATCGGCTGGTCGTCGTGGAAGAGGCGGCGCGCCGCGGTATCGAGCCGCAATCGGCCGTGGACGATGGTGGCGCTCGACGCGCTGTGGCCGCGCCGGAGCAGCGCCCGGACCCGCGCCTCGAACTCCGGCAGGTCGAACGGCTTGGTCATGTAGTCGTCCGCGCCGAGATCGAGGCCGGTGACGCGGTCGTCGAGCGTGTCGCGCGCCGTCAGGATCAGCACCGGCGTCTGGGCGCGCCGGTCGCGCAGGCGCCGCAGCACCGTGAGCCCGTCGACTTTGGGCAGCGCGATGTCCAATACAACCAGGTCGTAGGCGGTGCCCGCGAGCGCCTGGTGGGCGGCCTCGCCGTCGGCCGCGAGGTCGACCGCGTAGGCCGACTGGTTGAGCGCTCGCGTAAGCGCCGCAGCCAGGACGGAATCGTCTTCCACGACCAGTATTCGCATGCGTGCTCCGAAGCCCTTCGCGCGTCGATCGGCAGGCGGCGGGTAACGTACCCAACCAGGATCTTCCCATTTTCGTCGTTGGCGCGTCGGTGGGCCCGCGGCCCTGATGGCAGGCGTCTGCTACATTGGGTCCCCAAATGAGCACGGCGATCCACCACCGCCCGCTGTCGGCGCGCGACCTGGAAGCGATCCTGGATGTCACGAAGGGATTGGCGGCGCCGTTCGACCTGGCGACGATGCTTGGCGAAGTGGTGGCCGCGGCCAAGCAGGTGCTGCGCGCCGAGCGCGGCTCGGTATGGCTCTACGACGCTCCCAAAGGCGAACTCGTCCTCGAGGTCGCGACCGGCATCGAGCCGGTGCGCGTGCATTGGGAGTCCGGACTCGTCGGCGCATGCGCACGCTCGCGGCGGATCATCAACGTTCCCGATTGCTACGCGGACCCGCGCTTCGATCCGAGCGTCGACAAAGCGTCCGGCTATCGAACGCGCTGCATGCTGACCTTGCCACTTGTCGACCACAACGACATCCTGGTGGGCGTAATGCAGGTGCTGAACAAGGTCAGCGGTGGCAGTTTCGACGCGGACGACGAGGCGCTTGCGACGGCGCTGGCCGCGCAATGCGCGGTGGCGCTGCAGCGCGTGCGGATGACCGGTGCTCTCATCGAAGGCGAAAGGATGCGCCAGGCGCTCGAAATGGCGCGCGAAGTCCAGATGAGCACGCTGCCGGAGCACATGCCCGCCGTGCCGTCCTACGACGTGCAAGGCATCTTCCGTCCCGCCGAGCTGACCGGCGGGGACACCTACGACGTATCGCTGCACGAGCAGGGGCTCGTGGTCGTGCTCGGCGATGCGACGGGCCACGGCATCGCGCCTGCGCTGTCGGTCACCCAGATGCAGGCGATGCTCCGGATGGCATTCCGGCTGGGCGCCGACCTGGAAACGGCGTTCCTCCAGGTCAACAACCGGCTCGCCGACACGCTTGCCGATGACCGCTTCATCACGGCCTTCATCGGGCTGCTCGATCCATCCGCGCACAAGCTTCGATATCACAGCGGCGGCCAGGGTCCGATCCTGCTCTACCGTGCTGCAACCGGGAACTGGGAGCATTACAAGCCCACCAGCTTCCCGCTGGGTGCCATGCCCCTGGCGTCGTTGCGCCCGGCGGTCGTTCTGGACCTGTTTCCCGGGGATATTCTCGCCCTGGTGTCCGACGGCATTTTCGAGCAGGAGAACGGTCGTGGCGAGCAGTTCGGCGAGCGGCGCGTTCGAGGCGTCGTCGAGGCGAATGCCGGCAGGTCCATGAAGGAGTTGCTGGCGGTACTGATGCGGTCGGTCGACGCCTTTGCCGAAGGAACCGCGCAGGAGGATGACATGACCGCCGTGCTCCTGCGGCGCGACGCGCTTCGCGTCGCGCACGGCGAATTCGCGCGCGGCTACGAGTCGCTCGCGGGGCTCGTCGAGTTCACGGCCAGCGCGTTCGCGCGGCTCGATATCGAGCCCCGGTTGCTGCCGACCGTCGACCTGGCGGTGGAAGAGTTGTTCACGAACATGGTCAAATACGCCTCCGGAAGCACCGCGGCGGTGCAAATCGGGGTGAGGGCCATCGACGCCGGCGTGGAAGTGACGCTGATCGACCATGACGTCGAGCCGTTCGACATCACCCGGTCACCGGGCGTCGACATCCACGCGCCGATCGAAGAGCGCGAGCCGGGCGGGTTGGGGCTGCACCTGATACGACGGATGGCGGATTCCGTCGAGTACGAATACACCAGGGAAACCCGGCAGAGCCGGATTACGCTGCGGATTACCGAAGGGGGTTCGACGACTCGCAGGGCGGCGTCGAACGGGGGAGAGGCGAATGCTCGGGATTGAATTCGGCGCGGACGGCAACGTGATCGTCTCCGGGAGGCTCGACGCGGCCCAGTCGGCGGCAGCCCAGTCGTTCCTCGATGGCGTGAACGGAACGGTGACGCTGGACTGCAGCGGGCTGGACTACATTTCGAGCGCCGGCCTCGGCGTGCTGCTGAAGACCCAGAAACGATTGCTCGCCTCGAACGGCAAGCTGCGCCTCGCGGGGCTCAAGCCTCATCTTCTCGACATCTTCACGTACTCCGGTTTCGATCAGCTGTTCGAGATCGATTCGGCTCAATAGCCCATCCTGACCAACCTTTCTGCCGGTCGCGTGTAATTGTGGACAATGACGTCGATCAGGCGTTGGTGGAGCGCTACCGGAAGGGAGATCGGGACGCCCTCACCGACCTGGTGATCCGATACCAGCGGCCGATCTACAACGCCGCGTTCTGGATCCTGCGAAGCGCCGACGACGCCCGTGACATCGCGCAAGCGGTGTTTCTGAAAGTGGTCGAGCACCTGGATGAATACGATTCGCAACATCGGTTTTTCAGCTGGATCTATCGGATCGCCGTCAATGAATCGCTCAACCTGCTGCGCCGGAACGGACACGAAGAGGCGCTCGACGAGGAGATCGACCTCCCGGGGCCCGACAGCGCCAATCCGGAATGGCAGGCCCGCGACGCGGAACAATCGCGTCGTATCGAGCGCGCTTTGCTGAGCCTGTCGCCGAGCAACCGGACCGTGCTGGTGCTCCGCCACTTTTCCGAATGCAGCTATCAGGAGATCGCGCAGATACTGGACATCGACGAGAAGACGGTCAAATCCCGCCTTTTCGAAGCTCGCCACCGCCTGCGTGACTTGTTGAAGGACTTCCGGCCGGACTGACATGAGCCACTCTCGACTCGTTGAATTGATGCATGCCGTGCTGGACGGCGAGGCAACCGCTGCGGAAGCGCGGGAGCTCGAGGACCGTCTGGCGGGCGACGCCTCGGCGCGGGCGCAGTTCGAAGGACTGCGCCTCCTGTTTGCGGGCTTGAGTCGCATTCCCAAGGCGTTTCCGCCGGAGGGGCTGGTCGCCTCGATTTTGGCGAATATTCCGCATAATGCGGCTAATCACGATCGCTCCGACCAACTTTTCCAGGAGCCGGTTGTAATTGAGGCAAGTTTCAGGAAAGGCCGGGGCAGAATCCCTGGCGGTAGCGAAAAGGTTTGGCAGGTCTTTCAACCGTGGGCGTTTCTGAGGGGTACTAACGTGAACGAACAAAAGAGCGGTTTCTCGGGCAAACGGAAGTTGCTGATCGGTGGTGGCATCGCCGCGGCCGCGGTAATCGTCGCGGTATCGACCGGCCTCTTCCCACCGAATGCAGGTGATACGTCCGGCACGATCGCCCCGGCGACGCGGTATCGCGCGCCGCAGAACACGGCCGCGGACGTGCAACTCGGAACACAGGGGCAGGGAGGGCAAGGCGGTGTCATTGGCCAGGTCGGCGCCGGGACGAATGCCGGTATCAATAGCGGCGTCAACGACGGCACGGCGCGCGGGCTGAACGACGGCACGGCGCGTGGGCTGAACGACGGCACGGCGCGCGGGCTGAACGACGGCACGGCGCGCGGGCTGAACGACGGCACGGCGCGCGGGCTGAACGACGGCACGGCGCGTGGGCTGAACGACGGCACGGCGCGCGGGCTGAACGACGGCACGGCGCGTGGGCTGAACGACGGCACGGCGCGTGGGCTGAATGACGGCACGGCGCGTGGGCTGAATGACGGCACGGCGCGTGGGCTGAATGACGGTACGGCGCGTGGGCTGAACGACGGCACGGCGCGTGGGCTGAACGACGGTACGGCGCGCGGGCTGAACGACGGCACGGCGCGCGGGCTGAACGACGGCACGGCGCGCGGGCTGAATGACGGCACGGCGCGTGGGCTGAATGACGGCACGGCACGTGGGCTGAACGACGGCACGGCGCGTGGGCTGAACGACGGCACGGCGCGTGGGCTGAACGACGGTACGGCGCGCGGGCTGAACGACGGTACGGCGCGCGGGCTGAACGACGGTACGGCACGCGGGCTGAACGACGGTACGGCACGCGGGCTGAACGACGGTACGGCACGCGGGCTGAATGACGGTACGGCACGTTGAACAGCGGCATCAACTCTGCAGTCAACAACTCGATCAATTCCGGCGGCGCCAAGTAAACCCGCCTAAAGCAGCGCAATCGAACCGCCGGCCTTGAAAGCCGGCGGTTTTCTTTTCTTTTCGGCGCTTACCCCCTATGCTTCCGGCCAGTCGTTGGGGAGGGGACTCGAATGCGCGGCCGAATTTGTTGCCTGCTACTGGCGTTGATGCCGGTTGCAGGGATTGCCGAAGACAACTCGCTTGGCCTGTCGTACGTCGAGACAAAGGATCTCAAGCTCATCTACGTTGATCCTCTCGAGTACCTCGCTCCGCACGCGGTGCGGACGTTCACGAATTCGCTTGCCTGGCAGCGTCGCACGTTCGGCTGGACTCCGTCCGAGCGCATCACGGGTCTGCTCAAGGATTTTTCAGACTACGGAAATGCGTCGGCGGGGGCTGTGCCCCACAGTCGATTCATCTTCGACGTGGCGCCGCTGTCCCACGCGTTCGAGACTTATCCGGCCAGCGAGCGGATGTTCACGCTGATGAATCACGAGTTGGTCCACGTCGCGACCGGCGACGTCGGATCGGAAGTTGAAAAGCGCTGGCGCCGCTTCTTCCTCGGCAAGGTGTCACCCCGCCCGCAGAATCCGGAATCGCTGCTCTATACCTACCTCACCGCCCCGCGCGCGACGACTCCCCGCTGGTACAACGAGGGCAGCGCCGTATTCATGGAAACCTGGATGTCGGGCGGTCTCGGACGAGCGCAGGGCGGCTACGACGAAATGGTCTTCCGGGCGATGGTCCGCGACGACGCCCACTTCTACGATCCGCTGGGACTCGTCTCGCGCGGCGTACAGATCGATTTCCAGACCGCCTCGAACGCATACCTCTACGGGACACGCTTCGACACCTGGCTCGCGTACACGTATTCACCTGAGAAGCTCATCGAATGGCTGAAGCGCGACGACGGGAGCGAGCGCTATTACGCTGACAATTTCCAGAGGGTCTTTGGTCTGTCGCTCGACGCCGCATGGCAGCGATGGATCGCCTTCGAGCACGACTTCCAGAAGCGCAACCTGGCCGAAGTCCGCAAGTTCCCGGTGACGCCCTACCAGAAGCTGGGGGGGCGTGCCATGGGCTCGATATCGCGGATGTATTACGACGAGAAAACGGAGACGATCTACGCCGGCTTTCGCTACCCCGGCTTCGTCGAGCACATCGCTGCGCTGAACACCCGCGATGGCACCGAGCGGCCGCTCGCGGATATCAAGCGGGCCATGCTCTACCGTGTCACGTCGTTCGCATTCGACCCGGCGTCCGGGACTGCGTTCTACACCGACGACAATCTCGCGTTGCGCGACCTGATGGAGGTGAACGTGCAAACCGGCGAGCAGCGGATGCTGCTGAAGGACGCACGGATCGGCGAGATCGTCTTCAACCCGGTCGACCGGTCGCTGATGGGCGTGCGTCACTTCAACGGACTCGCGCAGTTCGTCCGCATACCGTATCCGTACGCGCAATGGGACGTCATCTGGACGTTCCCGTACGAGTCGGTTCCCTACGACCTCGACATCTCGCCCGACGGACGACTGCTCTCGGCGTCGATGAGCGAGGCCAGCGCCGACCAATTCGTCCGGGTATGGGATCTCGACAAGCTCCTCAAAGGAGACCTGAAACCGCTTTCGGAGTTTCGATTCGGGCAATCGATCCCGGAAAGTTTCGTTTTTTCGCAGGATGGCCGCTACCTGTACGGAAGCAGTTATTACACCGGCGTGTCGAACATCTTTCGCTACGAGGTCGCGACGGGAGACGTCCAGGCCGTGTCGAACGCGGAGATCGGTTTTTTCCGACCGGTCCCGCTCAAGGACGGCCGGCTGGTCGTGCTGACCTACAGCGGCGATGGCTTCGTGCCGGCGATCATCGAATCGCACCCGCTGAAAGACCTGAGCGCGATCACGTTCCTCGGCAACGAGCTCGTCGAAAAATATCCGATCCTGAAGACGTGGCAGGTGCCTCCGCCGAGTGCCGTCGACTACGACAAGGAGGTGATAGCGAAGGGCCCTTACCTGCCATTGCGAAACATCGGGCTCGATAACGGCTATCCGGTGCTACAGGGATACAAGAACTCGATCGGGCTCGGTTATCACCTCAACTTCTCCGACCCGATCGCGCTCGCCAACTTCGGCATCACCGCCGCCTACACGCCCACGGGCAACCTCGGGGGCAACGAGCGGGCGCACGTCGATGTCACCGGGCAGTACCTCGGGTGGCGGGGAAGCCTGGCGTGGAACAAATCGGATTTCTACGACCTCTTCGGGCCGACGAAGGAGAGTCGCAAAGGGCTCGCGGCAAAATTCGGTTACGACGATCTGCTGATCTACGACGAGCCGCGCAAGCTGACTTTGTCCTACGACGCCGAGTACTACGACAAGATCGACACGCTGCCGAACGCGCAGAATATCAGCACGCCGTTCACGCGCCTTCTGGTCGCCAAGGTCGGGCTGCACTACACCGACCTGCGCCGTTCGCAGAATGCCGTCGACGACGAGAAAGGTGTCGCCTGGGAGGTGGTCCTCAAGGGGAACCACGTCAACGATGAGACCCCGGCGCAGTTGCGGGGAGATTTCAATTACGGTATCGCGCTCCCGCTCGCGCATTCGTCGGTCTGGTTCCGCAGCTCGGCGGGCCTGGGAACGGGAGATCGCAACAATCCCGTCGCCAACTTCTACTTCGGTGGATTCGGCAACAATTACGTCGACAGCGGCGACGTGAAGCGCTACCGCGAATACTCGTCGATGCCCGGATTCGGAATCGACGAAATCAGCGGACTCAATTACGCGCGCCAGATGGTCGAGTGGAACCTGCCTCCGTTCGTATTCGAATCGATCGGCTCTCCGGGCTTCTACCTGAACTGGTTGCGGCCCGCGGTCTTCGCATCGGGGTTGTGGACGGATCCGGCGAACTCGTCACGGCGCAAGGATTACGAGAATATCGGCGCGCAAATGGATCTTCGGTTCAGCGTTCTTCACTGGTCCGAGATGACCTTGTCGATCGGCTATGCAATCGGTTTTACGGGCGCGCGGCGCAGCGGTGACGAGCTGATGATCTCGCTCAAGATCCTGTAGGTCCCGGCCGCATGCCCACGATCCTGCTGCACGTGCTGGTCGGGGTGCTGCCGGTGCTCGGTTTTCTCGCGGCGCTCCGGTACCTCGACAGCTACAAGCTCGTCACGATGCGCGGCGTCATCGCCGTCGTCGGGTCGGGTCTCGTGGTCGCCGTCGCCTGCTATCTGGTCAACGGGTACCTGCTCGGCATCACCGGCATCGACTTCACGCTCTATAGCCGCTACATCGGCCCGGTGATCGAGGAGTTCGCCAAGGCGCTCGTCATCGTCGCCCTGATCCGCGCGCATCGCGTCGCCTTTCTCGTCGATGCGGCGATTCAGGGCTTCGCCGTGGGCACCGGTTTCGCGATCGTCGAAAACATCTATTACCAGCACCTCGTGCCCGACGCGAGCGTCGGCACCTGGATCGTGCGCGGGTTCGGCACGGCGATCATGCATGGTGGATGCACGGCGATCTTCTCGATGATCGCTCTGTCATTGGGCGAGCGCGCGCCGAAGCCTTCGCTCGCGGTGTTCCTGCCCGGATTCCTGGTGGCCGTGGTGCTGCACTCGGCTTACAACCACGCGTTCCTGCCGCCCATGCTGTCGACACTCGCGGTGATCGTCGTGCTGCCGCCGTTGCTTCTCGCCGTGTTTCAGCACAGCGAGAGAGCCACCGCGAATTGGCTTGGCCAAGGATTCGACGAAGACGCGCAAATGCTGGAATCGATCACGTCGGGCCATTTTTCCGATTCGCCGGCGGGTCGATACGTTGCGTCGCTGAAGCGTCGCTTCAAAGGTCCCGTGGTCGCGGACCTGCTCTGCTTTCTGCGCCTGCATACCGAGTTGGCCCTGCGAGCCAAGGGGATCCTGATGATGCGCGAGAGCGGCTTCGACGCGCGGCTGGACGAGCCAACGCGCGCGAAGCTCGCCGAAATGCGCTACCTCGAGCGAAGCATCGGCAGAACCGGGCGTCTTGCGCTGATGCCTTTGCTGCACGAGGGCAACAAGGAAATCTGGCAACTCAACATGCTGGAGAGCGAGTCCACCGAGTCCGACGGCAGACCCGCTTCGACACCGACCCCGTGACGGCCAATTTCGGGCCGTACCGTGCGGTTGCGTCGCCGATCCTGGCGTCTGCGCCGCGCAGTGGCCGTCGCGCCAGCGGGCGCCGCTGGTCCGTTCAGCGAGCGCGAGGCGATTCCCGCGCGAGCTGCAACCGTTCGGCAACGACCCGTTCGAGGACGTCGGGCGAATACGGCTTCATCAGCGCCATTGCGCCGCAGTCGGTGAGCGCTTCGACGGCGCTCGTGTAGCCGGTGCAGAAAATCACCGGAAGTCCGGGCCGCAGCGCGTTCAGCCGTTCGGCAAACTCGAGCCCGTCGATATCCGGCATGACGACGTCGGAAAACACGAGGTCGACGTCGGCGCCTTCCTCGATGCGCTCCAGCGCTTCGCCGGCCGATATCACCAGCGAAACATTGCAACCGAACGTCTCCAGCAGCTTGCCGGCTGCCTCGGCGCCGTCGCTGTCGTCATCGACGACCAGAACCCTCGCACCCTTGGTGATCGCCTGTATACGTCTGGGTTGACCGGACATCGCAAATCTCCGCTGACTCGCGCAAGCGCATCCGAAAATATACCGCGAATCGCCGCTCGCGGAAACTTGAACGATTATGCAATTTCGGTGCCGGTTTGTCGCTGTCAAACGCCTGGGACAAGTGGGACAATCCTCCCGGCCCCGGGCAGCGACGGCGCTTCTCGCAGGGAAATCCGCGCGGGCGCCCGTACTACAATAATCACCGACTCGAGATCCACGTCGCGCGCTCGAGCGGGAACAATGCAGCAGCGCACGGACGAACCAGGCCGCCTCGGCCGCATTCGATCCGGATCGCGGCGCACGGGTTGTGCTTCGACCCGGAGAGCGCGCGATCGTTTCACGGGAGTGCCATCATGCAAGTCGTCGAACGCCCGTTGACCTCCAGGGACGAGATCGGTGTCATTCTCGGTGCGCTCACCGCATTGAAGCGTGGCGACGCATCGGTCCGGCTGCCGGCCGAATGGCACGGCGTGCTGGGACGCGTCGCCGACGTTTTCAACGATGTCGTCGAGCGAAACCAGCGTATGGCGCAGGAGCTTGCGCGGCTCTCCACCGTCGTGGGCAAGGAAGGCAAGCTCAGCAAGCGCGGCAACCTGGGCGACGTCACCGGGTTCTGGCGCACGTCGATCGATTCCGTCAATCAGCTGATCGACGATCTCGTGCACCCGACGAGCGAAACCGCGCGCGTGATCGGCGCCGTCGCCCAGGGCGATCTGTCGCAAACGATGGCGCTCGAAGTCGACGGCGAACCGCTGCACGGCGAATTCCTGCGCACCGCCAAGACGGTCAACAAGATGGTCGATCAGCTGGGATCGTTCGCCGCGGAAGTGACCCGCGTGGCGCGCGAGGTCGGCACCGAAGGCAAGCTCGGCGGGCAGGCGAAAGTCAAAGGCGTCGCGGGCACGTGGAAGGACCTGACCGACAGCGTCAACTCGATGGCAGGCAACCTGACGGCGCAGGTGCGCAACATCGCCGACGTCACCACTGCGGTGGCGACCGGCGACCTGTCGAAGAAAATCGCCGTCGACGTGAAGGGCGAGTTCCTCGAGCTCAAGAACACCATCAACACGATGGTCGACCAGCTGCGGTCGTTCGCGTCCGAAGTCACGCGCGTCGCGCGCGAGGTCGGCACCGAAGGCAAGCTGGGCGGGCAAGCGCGCGTGGAAGGCGTGTCGGGGACGTGGAAGGACCTGACCGACAGCGTGAACTTCATGGCGGGCAACCTGACGGGCCAGGTGCGCAACATCGCCGACGTCACGAAGGCGGTGGCGAGCGGCGACCTGTCGAAGAAGATCACCGTCGACGTGAAAGGCGAGATCCTCGAGCTCAAGAACACGATCAACACGATGGTCGATCAGCTCGGGTCGTTCGCGTCCGAAGTGACCCGCGTCGCGCGCGAAGTCGGCACCGACGGGCGCCTTGGCGGCCAGGCCGACGTGCAGGGCGTCGCCGGCACGTGGAAGGACCTGACCGAAAGCGTTAACTCGATGGCGAGCAACCTGACGGCGCAGGTGCGCAACATCGCCGACGTGACGACCGCCGTCGCCAACGGCGACCTGTCGAAGAAGATCACCGTCGACGTCAAGGGCGAGATTCTCGAGCTCAAGAACACGATCAACACGATGGTCGACCAGTTGCGGTCGTTCGCGTCCGAGGTGACGCGCGTCGCGCGCGAAGTCGGCACCGAAGGGCGCCTTGGCGGCCAGGCCGACGTGCAGGGCGTCGCCGGCACGTGGAAGGACCTGACCGACAGCGTCAACTTCATGGCCAGCAACCTGACGGGCCAGGTGCGCAACATCGCCGACGTCACGAAGGCGGTGGCGAACGGCGACCTGTCGAAGAAGATCACCGTCGACGTCAAGGGCGAGATCCTCGAGCTCAAGAACATCATCAACACGATGGTCGATCAGTTGTCGTCGTTCGCGTCCGAGGTGACGCGCGTCGCGCGCGAAGTCGGCACCGAAGGCAGTCTCGGCGGCCAGGCCGACGTGCGCGGCGTGGCCGGCACGTGGAAGGATCTGACCGACAGCGTCAACTCGATGGCGAGCAACCTGACGGGCCAGGTGCGCAACATCGCCGACGTGACGAAGGCGGTGGCCGGCGGCGACCTGTCGAAGAAGATCACCGTCGACGTGAAGGGCGAGATCCTCGAGCTGAAGAACACGATCAACACGATGGTCGATCAGCTGCGATCGTTCGCGTCCGAAGTGACGCGCGTGGCACGCGAGGTCGGTACCGAAGGCAAGCTCGGCGGCCAGGCCGACGTGCAGGGCGTCGCCGGCACGTGGAAGGACCTGACCGACAGCGTGAACTTCATGGCGAGCAACCTGACGGGCCAGGTGCGCAACATCGCCGACGTGACGACCGCGGTGGCGAGCGGCGACCTGTCGAAGAAGATCACCGTCGACGTGAAGGGCGAGATCCTCGAGCTCAAGAACACGATCAACACGATGGTCGATCAGCTGTCGTCGTTCGCGTCCGAAGTGACGCGCGTCGCGCGCGAGGTGGGCACCGAAGGCATGCTCGGCGGCCAGGCCGACGTGCGCGGCGTCGCCGGCACGTGGAAGGACCTGACCGACAGCGTGAACTCGATGGCGAGCAACCTGACGGGCCAGGTGCGCAACATCGCCGACGTGACGAAGGCGGTGGCGAGCGGCGACCTGTCGAAGAAGATCACCGTCGACGTCAAGGGCGAGATCCTCGAGCTGAAGAACACCATCAACACGATGGTCGATCAGCTGCGGTCGTTCGCGGCGGAAGTGACGCGCGTCGCGCGCGAGGTCGGTACCGAAGGCAAGCTCGGCGGCCAGGCCGACGTGCAGGGTGTCGCCGGCACGTGGAAGGATCTGACCGACAGCGTGAACTTCATGGCGAGCAACCTGACGGCGCAGGTGCGCAACATCGCCGACGTGACGACCGCGGTGGCGACCGGCGACCTGTCGAAGAAGATCACCGTCGACGTGAAGGGCGAGATCCTCGAGCTCAAGAACACGATCAACACGATGGTCGATCAGCTGCGGTCGTTCGCGTCCGAAGTGACGCGCGTGGCGCGCGAAGTCGGCACCGAAGGACGTCTCGGCGGCCAGGCGGACGTGCAGGGTGTCGCCGGCACGTGGAAGGATCTGACCGACAGCGTGAACTCGATGGCGAGCAACCTGACGGGCCAGGTGCGCAACATCGCCGACGTGACGAAGGCGGTCGCGAGCGGCGACCTGTCGAAGAAGATCACCGTCGACGTCAAGGGCGAGATCCTCGAGCTGAAGAACACCGATCAACACGATGGTCGACCAGCTGTCGTCGTTCGCCGTCCGAAGTGACGCGCGTGGCGCGCGAAGTCGGCACCGAGGGCAATTCTCGGCGGCCAGGCCAACGTGAAGGGCGTCGCCGGCACGTGGAAGGACCTGACCGACAGCGTGAACTTCATGGCCGGCAACCTGACGAGTCAGGTGCGCGGGTTCGCGAAGGTCGTCACGGCCGTCGCGAACGGCGACTTGCAGCAGAAGCTGACGGTCGAAGCGAAGGGCGAGATCGCCACGCTGACCGAAACGATCAACAGCATGATCGACACGCTCGCGACCTTCGCCGACCAGGTGACGACGCGTGGCGCGCGAAGTGGGTGTCGAAGGCAAGCTCGGCGGGCAGGCGAAGGTTCCGGGCGCCGCCGGCACGTGGAAGGGCCTTACCGAAAACGTCAACCAGCTCGCCGCCAACCTGACCACGCAGGTGCGCGCGATCGCCGAAGTCGCCACCGCGGTCACGCAAGGGCGACCTCACGCGATCGATCACCGTGGAAGCGCGCGGCGAAGTGGCGGCGCTGAAGGACACGACGAACGAAATGATCCGCAACCTGCGCGACACGACGCGCAAGAACACCGAGCAGGACTGGCTCAAGACCAACCTCGCCAAGTTCAGCCGGATGCTGCAGGGTCAGAAGGACCTGAATACGGTCGGCGCGGCTCATCCTGTCCGAGCTGGCGCCGGTGGTCGCGGCGCAGCACGCGCTCTTCTATGTCTTGAACGCCGCCGCCGAGCAGCCGCGCCTCACGCTGCTCGCGAGCTACGGCTCGAAGGGCCAAAGCGCGCTCGGCAGCAAGCTCGAGCTCGGCGAAGGCCTCGTCGGTCAGTGCGCGATCGAGCAATCGAAGATCCTGCTGGCGAACGTCCCGCAGCACTACGTGACGATCTTCTCGGGTCTGGGCTCGTCGCCGCCGCAGAACATTTTCGTGCTGCCGATCATCTTCGAAGGACAGGTGAAGGGGGTGCTGGAGCTGGCATCGTTCGAGCGCTTCAGTCCGACGCACGAGCAGTTCCTCGATCAGCTGACCGAGAGCATCGGCATCGTGATCAACACGATCGAAGCCAACATGCGCACCGAGGATCTGCTTGCGCAATCGCAGTCGCTCGCGCATGAGCTGCAGAGCCGCCAGCAGGAGCTGCAGCAAACGAACCAGGAGCTGGAGGAGAAGGCCGGGCTGCTCGCGCACCAGAACCAGGAAGTCGAGCGCAAGAACATGGAAGTCGAGCAGGCGCGGCAGGCGCTCGAGGAAAAGGCCGAGCAGCTCGCCCTTACGTCCAAGTACAAGTCGGAGTTCCTGGCCAACATGTCGCACGAGCTGCGCACGCCGCTCAACAGCCTGCTGATCCTGTCCGATCAGCTGTGCAAGAATCAGGGCGGCAACCTGACTGCGAAGCAGGTCGAATTCTCGAAGACGATCCACGCGTCGGGCAACGATCTGCTGACGTTGATCAACGACATCCTCGACCTGTCGAAGATCGAATCGGGTACCGTCATCATGGATCCGTCGGATCTGCGGCTGGACGAGCTCGAGCGCTACGTCGAGCGCACGTTCCGCCACGTCGCCGAAGCGAAGGGCGTCGATTTCTTCATGCGCGTCGACCCTCGGCTGCCACCGACGATGTTCGCGGATCTGAAGCGTCTGCAGCAGGTGCTGAAGAACCTGCTATCGAACGCGTTCAAGTTCACCCATCAGGGAAGCGTGACGCTGACGATGGAGCCCGTCACCACGGGCTGGAATTCGCAGAACGAAACGCTCAATCGGGCGCAGGACGTGATCGCGATATCGGTGCGCGACACCGGAATCGGCATCTCCCCCGACAAGCAGCAGATCATCTTCGAGGCGTTCCAGCAGGCCGACGGCAGCACGAGCCGCAAGTACGGGGGCACGGGCCTTGGCCTCGCGATCAGCCGCGAGCTGTCGCGCCTCCTGGGCGGCGAGATCCGCCTGACCAGCATGCCGCGCAGCGGCAGCACGTTTACGCTGTTCCTGCCGATCACCTATGCGCCGCCGCGGTCGTTGCGCAAGTCCGCGAGCGAACGTGCGTACCCCGAAGCGCCGTCACGCGCACCCGCCGCGACGCACGTTGCGCGGATCGCCGAAGTGCCTGCGCCGGTCGCCGAGGCACGCCCTGATCATGCGGCGGCGGTCGCAGACTCGCCGATCGACGATCTGCACGTGCACGATGAAGTCGGCGATGACCGCCACAAGATTGCGTCGGGCGATCGGGTCTTGCTGATCGTCGAGAACGAGCTCGGATTCGCCGAGCTTCTGCTCGACGCGGCTCGCGAAAAGGGATTCAAGGGCATCGTCACGTCATCGGGCGTGTCGGCGCTCGCGCTGGCGAGCGAATACACGCCGTCGGCGGTGACACTCGATATCTTCCTGCCGGATATCGACGGTTGGCGGGTACTCGACCGGCTCAAGAACGACGACCAGACACGCCACATCCCGGTGTCGGTCATCTCGACCGACGAGTCGCGGGAGCGTGCACTCAGGTCGGGGGCCTTCGAGTTCGCGGCGAAGCCGATGCAAAGCAAAGAGGTGATCGACGCGCTCCTCGAGCGGCTCAATCGCTACCTGCAGCGCCCGAATCGGCACCTGGTCGGTGTTTCGCCCAGCCCGGAGAAGCGCGCGTGGCTCGCCGAGTACCTGGGTGCGGCCGATCTCGAAATCAGCGCCGTCGGGAGCTATGACGAGGCAATGAGCGTCATGGCCGGCGAGCCGGTCGACTGCCTCGTGTTCGATGGTTCGCTCGACGCGCCGCCCGACGCGATGTTCGCGCATGAGGGCAATGGCGCGACGCCACACGACGCGCCGCCGGTACTGTTGTTGGGTGAAGGCAAGGACGTCAGCGAATTCGACCACTGGGGCGGCTTCGCCAAACGCGCCGGCGTGCGTGAAGTGCGGTCGCGCGAGCGTCTTCTCGAGCAGGCAAGCTTCTGCATGCATCGGACACCGGGATCGATGTCGGCGACGCATCGGGCCGTGCTGAAGGGCCTGCAGGATGCCAACGAAGTGCTGCACGGGAAGAAGGTGATGATCGTCGACGACGACATGCGCAACATCTTTGCGCTGACCTCGCTGCTCGAGGATCGCGGGATGGTGATCGTTTCCCACGACAATGGACGCGATGCGGTTACCGCCCTGCACGCGCAGCCGGAGGTCGAAGCCATCCTGATGGATATCATGATGCCGGAGATGGACGGCATCGACACGATTCGCGAGATCCGCCAGATACCGGCGTGCCGCGACACGCCGATCATCGCGGTCACGGCCAAGGCGATGAAAGGCGACCGCGAAAAATGCATGGAGGCGGGCGCGTGGGACTACCTGTCGAAGCCGGTCGACACGGAACTGATGCTCGGCTGCCTGCGCGGCTGGCTGTCGCGCTGACCCGTGGAGGCGAACCAGTGACCGACATCGCCGCGATCCCACCCGCAGCGCCAGCGCGGTGCGCAGCGCGATCGCGCGAATATCCTGATCGTCGACGATCGGCCCGACAAGCTGCTGGTCTATCACGCGCTGCTCGAGGAGCTGGAACAGAACCTCTACACGGCGCCATCCGGGGACGAAGCGCTGCGACAGGTGCTGGAGCGCGATTTCGCGCTGATCCTGCTCGACGTCAACATGCCGGGTCTCGACGGGCTGGAAACGGCAGCGCTGATCCGCACCCGCAAGAAATCGGCACACACGCCGATAATCCTGGTCACCGCGGATTACGGCGACGAGCTCCGGATGACCAAGGCGTATTCGCTCGGCGCCGTCGACTACATCGCGTCACCGGTCGTCCCGGAGATTCTGCGCGCGAAAGTCAAGGTATTCGTCGAGCTCTATCTGCTGGCCGAGCAGGCCAAGCAGCAGGCGCAGGAGCGCATCGCGCTGGCCGAGGAAAAGGCGGCGCGCGAAGCGGCCGAGCGCGCGACCCGGCGGCTGGCGTTTCTCGCCGAGGCCAGCGGCACGCTGGCCGGCTCGCTCGACCTCGAAGCGACGCTGCGCGAAGTCGCGGCGCTCATCGTGCCGCGATTCGCCGATGTCAGCATCCTCTCACTGGCCACACCGGATGGGGCGGCCGAGCGGCACGAAATGGCCTGGACGACGAACGATCCGGACCTGCCGCTGCTCGCCGCGTCGGTAGGCGCGCTGGGTGATCCGGCGCTGGACGAGGCAATCGAGCGCGTGCGCCGCTCGGGCAAACCGGAATTGATCGAGCGCAATGCCGCCGCATCGGCCTCGTGCATCGCCCTGCCGCGCGGTCTCAGCGTCCACGCGCTGATGCTCGTGCCGCTGCTGGTGCGCGGCCGCAATCGCGGCGTTCTGGCGCTCGGACTGGAGGCGCCGGGGCGTCGCTTCGACGCCGATACGCTGGCGATGGTGGCGGAACTCGCGTCGCGGGCCGCGACCGCGCTCGATAACGCGCTGCTGTTCCGCAAGATCCAGGACGAGGATCAGCGCAAGAACGAATTTCTGGCGATGCTCGCGCACGAACTGCGCAATCCGCTCGCGCCGATCAGCAATGCCGTGCATATTCTGCGCGTCAGCGGCGAAGATCCCGCCAAACTCGTATGGGCGCGCGAGCTGATCGCGCGACAGTTGAAGCAACTGGTGCGGCTGGTCGACGACCTCCTCGATGTGTCGCGCATTACGCGCGGCAAGATCGAGCTCAAGATCGAAACGGTGGCCGTCGATCAGGTGATCGCCGCGGCGATCGAAACCAGCAAACCGAATATCGACGCGCAGCACCACCAATTGTCGATCCAGCTCCCGCCGGTACCGCTGCGGGTCAAGGGCGATTTCGCGCGCGTCGCCCAGGTCCTGTCGAACCTCGTCAACAACGCCGCCAAGTACACGCCGAAGGGCGGGCGCATTTCCCTTTCGGCCGCGCGGGAGCGCGATGAAATCGTCTTTCGGGTTCGCGACTCGGGTGTCGGAATCCCAACCGAATTCCTGGAAAGCATTTTCGACGCGTTCACGCAGGTCGACCGGACGCTCGCGCGTTCGCACGGCGGTCTCGGCATCGGCCTGACGCTCGTGCGACGGCTGGTCGAGCTGCAGGGGGGCAGCGTGTCGGTGCGCAGCGAAGGCAAGAACCGCGGCAGCGAATTCACGGTGAGCCTTCCCGCCGTGGACGGTGTGCCGTCATCGGACGAGCGGGTCGATCCGGTTGCCGTCGCGCCGCCGTCGCCGGCAGGACTGCTGGTGCTGGTCGTCGATGACAATCGCGACGTCGCCGACAGCACGGCAAGCGTAATGCGGATGAACGGATGCGACGTGCACGTCGCGTATGACGGCAAGGCGGCGCTTGAATCGGTGCAACGCCTGAAGCCCGATGCCGTCCTGCTCGACATCGGACTGCCGACGATCGACGGCTACCTCGTCGCCGAGCACATCCGCGCGCAACCCGGGAACGGACACACGATGATCGTTGCCGTTTCAGGGTATGGCCAGGAGCAGGACCGGGTCCGCTCGAAGAGCGTCGGCTTCGATTACCATGTCGTGAAGCCGATCGACCCTGCGGTGCTGGCGGGACTCGTCGGCTCGCTGCGGCTGTCGCGCGACGCCGCGCGCGGCGATGGCGCGTGCCACAGTTCCGCTGTCGAACGCCGCCACCTGACGGCGTCGCGTTCGGCAACTCTCGTTGTCACTCCGAACCGCCCGCTATTCCGCCTTCGCGCCGGCGACGCTCGCCGAACTTGCCGAGCGCGCGTTCGCGCGCGCCGCCGGAGCCCCGGCCACGGAAGGCAACGCCGTGCGGCTGCTTTGCGACGCCCGCGAAAACTTTCCCGCGTGGCGCGAGGCTCTGGCGGGCGCGCGCCGATACATTCTGTTCGAAGCGTACATCGTCGAGAATGACGCGATCGGCCGGGAGTTCGCGGCGCTGCTCGCCGAGCGCGCGCGCGCCGGTGTGCGCGTCCATGTGATCGTCGACTGGCTGGGCTCGTGGCGCGCGCTTTCGCTGTGGCGCGAGGTGCGAGACGCGGGCGGCGACGTGCGCGTTTTCAATCCGCCGCACTTGTCGAGTCCGCTCGGCTGGCTGTCGCGTGACCACCGCAAGACGATCGTCGTCGACGGAGAAATCGGCTTCGTCAGCGGCCTGTGCATCAGCGAGCGGTGGCTCGGGGATCCGAAGCGGCGGCTGGAGCCGTGGCGCGATACCGGCATCGAAATACGCGGCCCTGCGATTGGCGCGCTCGAGCAGGCGTTCATGCACGTGCTGGCCGCATGCGGCGCACCCCCGGACGCCGTCGACCTGGCGGCATCGGAATCGGTCGCTCCGCGCGGGGACGATGCGGCTCCATGTAATCGCCAATGAGCCCAACATGGGCGGCACGTTTCGCATGGACCTGATCGTCGCGTCGATCGCCCGGCGCCAATTGTGGCTGACCGATGCCTATTTCGTCGCGACGTCGCCCTACGTGCAGGCGCTGCGCGCGGCGGCGCGCGATGGCGTCGATGTGCGGCTGCTCGTGCCGGGATCGAGCGACATTCCCGCGCTGTCGCCGCTGTCGCGTGCGCAATACCGGCCGCTGCTGGAAGCGGGCGTGCGCGTATTCGAATGGGCCGGAACGATGTTGCACGCGAAAACGGCAGTGGCCGATCGGCGCTGGTCGCGCGTCGGATCGACGAATCTGAACCTGCTGAGCTGGATGTCGAACTACGAGCTCGACGTCGCGATCGAGGACGCGGCGTTCTCCGAGCAGATGGCGGTCCAGTACGAGGCCGACCTCGCGCGCTCGACCGAGATCGTGCTGACGCGCCGCAATCGAGTGCGGCCCGCCGACGCGATCACCGCCGCACGCGAACCCGGCTTGCAGCGGGCATCGCGCCGCGCCGTTTCGGGGAGCGCCGGACGAGCGGCCGCCGGGGCGTTCAGCGTCGGCAGCGCGCTGGGCGCCGCGCTGACCGATCGCCGGATACTCGGCCCTGCGGAAGCCGGATTGCTGTTCCTGATGTCCGCGGTGGCGGTCGGCATCGGTGTACTTGCGGCGCTGTGGCCGCGCTTGCTCGCATGGCCGGTCGCGTTCGTGGCGATGTGGTCCGGCATCGCCTGGGCCGCGAAAGGGATCGCACTGCGGCGTGGCCGGCGTCGAGGTGGTACGCTTGCCGGAGCCACGAAGGAATCGCCGGAGGACGCATGAACACGCCGGTCGGGTCGCCATCAGCCGCCGTTCGTAACACGCCGCCGTTTCGCGCCGACCACGTCGGCAGCTTCCTGCGCCCGAAAGTGCTGCTTGACGCGCGCGAGCGATTCCGAACGGACGCGATCTCCGCCGCGCAATTGCGCGCCGTCGAGGACGAGGCGATACGCGGCATCGTCAAATTCCAGGAAGACCTCGGCTTGCGCGGCATCACCGACGGCGAGTATCGACGCACGTACTTCCACATCGATTTCCTGACGCAGCTCGAAGGCGTCGAGACAAAGGGCGGCATTCACGTCAAGTTCCACAGCGCCAAGGGCGAAGTCGATTTCGAGCCGCCGGTCATGCAGGTCACCGGCAAGGTGCGCCACACGAAGGCGATCCAGCGCGCGGATTTCGAATTCCTGCGTTCGGTGACGTCCCGCATGCCGAAGGTGACGATTCCGTCGCCGACGATGCTTCATTTTCGCGGCGGCCGCGGAGCGATCAGCCGCGAAGCGTACCCGGACCTCGAAGCGTTCTATTCCGACGTCGCCGCCGGATACGCGGACGAGTTGCAAAGCCTGGGCGAAGCGGGCTGCACGTACGTGCAATTCGACGACACGAATCTCGCGTATCTCTGCGACGAGAAGATGCGCGAAGGCGCGCGGACGCGCGGCGACGATCCGAACGAGCTGCCGCGGCGTTATGCGCGGCTCATCAACGCGGCCATTGCACGGCGCCCGAAGGACATGAGCGTCTGCGTTCACCTGTGCCGCGGCAATTTCAAGAGCGCATGGGCGGCCGAAGGCGGCTACGAGCCGGTCGCGGAAGTGCTGTTCAATGAACTCGCGGTCGACGGCTATTTCCTCGAATACGACGATCCGCGCTCGGGCGATTTCGCGCCGCTGCGCCACGTGCCCAAGGGCAAGACCGTCGTGCTGGGTCTCGTCAGCACGAAGGTCGGCCAGCTCGAGTCGAAAGACGATTTGAAGCGCCGCATCGATGCGGCCGCGAAGCTGGTGCCCCTCGAGCAGTTGTGCCTGTCGCCGCAGTGCGGGTTTTCGAGCACCGTGCATGGCAACGACATCGCCGTCGAGTCGCAGGCCGCGAAACTGCGTTTGGTGATCGAAACGGCGCGCGACGTCTGGGGTGCGGTATGAAGCGCGCGAGCCAGGATCCAGGGACCGCGACATGAGTGAGCCGCGCGACGGCGCACCGGACTTTCGCCGCAATCTGGTCCGCTACGGCGGCGACGCCTACCCGGAAATCGTCGAAAAGGCGAGCGGATGCTACGTCTGGGATGCGACCGGCCGGAAGATCCTGGACTTCACGTCGGGCCAGATGTGTGCAACCGTCGGCCACAACCATCCGAACATCGTCGCAGCGATCCGGAAGAGCTGCGATACGGCGTTGCACCTGTTCTCGGGGATGATCCCGCGCAGCGTCGTGCAGCTCGCGGACGCGCTGGCGAAGATCGTTCCGAGGCCGCTGCGGAAATCGCTGATGCTCAACACCGGCAGCGAGAGCAACGACGCGGCGATCAAGATGGCCAAGCTGTACACCGGCGGCTACGAGGTCGTCGGCCTCGGCGGCTCCTGGCATGGTGTCACCGGGAATGCCGGATCGGTGTCCTTCGCGAGCGACCGGAAAGGTTACGGGCCCGGTATGCCCGGGACGTTCGTCCTGCCGGAGCCCAATGCGTATCGCTGTCCGGTGAGGCATTGTCGCGACCAATGCGATCGAACCTGCATGGCGATCGGATTCGAGCTCTACGACACGCAGTCGACGGGTTCGCGGGCCGCCGTCATCGCCGAACCCATCATCAGCGCGGGCGGCGTCATCGTGCCGCCAAAGGGTTACTTCGATGCGTTGCAGGCCGAAGCCCGCAAGCGCGGCATGTTGCTGATTTTCGACGAAGCGCAAACGGCATTCGGCCGCCTGGGCCACTGGTTCGCCGCGTCCGATCTGAAGGTGACCCCGGATATCATGACCGTTTCGAAGACGCTGGGCGGCGGCATGCCGCTCGCGGCAGTAATCACCAACGACGAGATCGAGGAGACCTGTCATCGGCGCGGATTCTCGTTCTATACGTCGCATGTCTCCGATCCGCTGCCGTCGACCGTGGGCCTGGCGGTGCTCGAGACGATCGAAACGGAGCAGCTCCTGCGGCGCAGCCGGGAAATGGGCGAATATCTTGCCGCGTCCCTCCAGTCACTGCAGAATCGCCACGCGGAAATCGGCGACGTGCGCGGAATGGGCCTGCTGCGCGGAATCGAGCTCGTCAAGGATCGCGAAACGCGCGAGCCCTATCACGAGCTCGGCGCGCTGACGACGCAGCGTTGCCTGGCGCTCGGGTCTGTCGATGAACATCCGCAGGCGTCCCGAGCGGGGATCGGTATGGCGCATCGCGCCGCCGTTGACGGTGACCCGCGACGACATCGATATCGCGATGACGATCTTCGACCAGGCATTGAACGAAGCGAAGGACGAGCTGGCGCAGCGGACGTCACCCGGCAGATCGCATGCGCCGCAGGCCGCTTCCGCGCCAGTGGTATCGTGACCATCCACCAAGAAAAGTGAGGACCAAGACATGGGCAAACGAATCATTTCGATCCTGGCATCCGGCGTGTTTCTCGGCATCCTGGGCGTCCTGGGTGTCACGGCGGCCAGCGCCGATGTGCTGCAGGACATCAAGAGCAAGGGCGTGCTGGTCGTGGGCACGAAGGCCGACTACCGCCCCTTCGGTTTTCTCGACCCGACCGGCAAGATCGTCGGCTTCGAGCCCGACCTCGCGGCCGACATTGCGAAGCGACTCGGCGTCAAGCTCGAGCTCGTTCCCGTCGTTGCATCCAATCGCATCCAGTTCCTTCAGCAAGGCAAGATCGACCTGATGATTGCAACGATGAGCGACACGCCGGAGCGGCGCAAGATCGTCGACATCGTCGAGCCCGACTATTACGCGTCGGGGACCAACGTCATGGCGAAGAAATCGGACGCCATCAAGTCCTGGGAGCAGCTTCGCGGCAAGAAGGTCTGCCTGATCCAGGGCTCGTTCTACAACAAGGAGCTGCAGGAAAAATATGGCGTCGACGGCGTGGCGTTCCCGGGCACCGCGGAGGCCTACGCGGCGCTTCGCAACGGCAACTGCATCGCGTTTGCCTACGACGACACGGCCATCGTCGGGGAACTGCTGAAGCCCGAGTGGAGCGCCTACGAAATGCCGCTCGACTCGATCCTCGTCGCGCCGTGGGGGATGGCGGTCAAGCAGGGCGAAAAGGCCTTTGCGGACACCGTGTCGAAGACGATCACCGATTTGCACAAGACCGGCCAAATCGAGCAGCTCGAGAAGAAGTACGGCATCAAGCCGACGAAGTTCGCGCAGGAGATGCACGACAAGTACAAGTAACGCGCGCTTGACCGCACCCAGGGGTATGCGGCGTCACGCGTACTCCTGGCGACCGCTTCGACTTCTGCGTCAGCCTGCCGGACGGGACGGCCTATGGCGTCATTCTGGGATTGGTTCCGCCGGCTGCACGAGTCGACCGGGATCAATCTCACGATCTTCTACGATCCGTTCGATCGCGCGCGCTTTGCCAGCGGTTTCCTGACGACGCTCGAGCTGGCGGCCATCTGCATCGTACTGAGCGTGCTGATCGGCGTCGCCGGTGCGTGGCTTCAAGGCTCGCGGCTGCGCATCCTGCGGCATGTCGTGTACTGGTATATCCAGTGCTTTCGCAACACGCCGCCGCTCGTACAGCTCTACTTTTTCTATTTCGGGCTTGGCAGCCTGCTAAGGGCGAGCGGCTCCGGCAATCCGCTGGTAACGAACATGACGTGGGCGATCGTGTCGTTGTCCTTTTTTGCCGGCGCGTTCAACGTGGAAATTTTTCGCGCCGGCGTCGAGGCGGTCCCCAGAACCACGGTCGAAGCCGCCGAGTCGCTCGGCTTCAGCCGGCTGCGAACGTATCTGTTCATCGTCTTCCCGCTGGCGTTTCGCGTGAGCCTTCCGGCGCTCAACAACAACCTGGTGAATCTCGTCAAGACCACGACGCTCGCGTATGCGATTGCCGTGCCCGAGATGCTGTATGTCTCGAGCCAGATCTGGTCGGACGAGCTGAACGTTCCGGTGATGATGAACGTGCTGCTGGTGTGCTATTTCGTGCTGGTCGGCGCGCTGGTGCATGTCATGCACCGCTGGGAGCGCGCGATTCGACTGCCGGGATTCGGCGCATGACGGGGCCGCGCCCCTCGCGCGCGCTCGCCGGCACGACTGACCTGCCGGTCCTGCTGCCGCCAGCCCAGTGTCTCGCGCGATCGGCGGCGGCCGAGCGCGCAGCGGGAGGGCCGCAGTTGCGCCTGCGCGGCTCGCACGGCGCCGCCTTGTTGTTCCTGTTCCTGCTCGGCTGCGGCATTGCCGAAGCGCAGGCGCAACCCGGCGACCCCTCGATCCTCGCGACGATCTGGAAATGGACGCCGTTGCTGCTGCGGGGCTTCCTGTTCAATCTGGCGATCAGCGCGATCGCGATGACGCTCGGGACGATCGCCGGACTGTTCCTGGGATTCGCCCAGGTTTCGATGCTGCCGCCGGTGAAGAGAGGCGCGTGGCTGACCACGCATTTCTTCCGTAACGCACCGTGGCTCGTTCTGCTGTTCTATTGCATGTTCCTGCTGCCGTTCCAGGTCACGGTGTTTGGCGTGACGATCCCGATACCGGACTGGACCAAGGCGACGTTCGGCCTCGCGCTGCCGGTGATGGCGAACGTGTCGGAGATCGTGCGCGGTGCCATGCAATCGATCCCCACGACGCAATGGGAAGCGGCGGCGTCGCTTGCGTTCACGCGCCGCCAGACGCTGTGGATGATCATCTTTCCGCAATGCATCCGGCGCATGCTGCCGCCATGGATGAATCTGTATGCGATCCTCACGATGGCGACCGTATTGGCGTCGATCGTCGGCGTCGGCGAGATGATGACGCTGACGCAACGCGCGCTGAGCGCCGAAAATCGACCGGGGCTGCTGCTCGCGTTCTACAGCTACGTGCTGTTCTGGTTCTTCGTCTACTGCTTTCCGATCGCGCGCTGGACGGTGCGACTGGAAGCCCGGTACGCCGTCAAGCAATGACATCGGCGCCTGTGATGCCACCAACCCAGGCGGAACCCATTGTCGTTCTGCACGACGTGCACCAGTCGTTCGGCGACGTCGACGTGCTGAAGGGCGTGTCGCTGGAAGTTCCGAAGGGAAACGTCATCTGCATCATCGGGCCTTCGGGCTCGGGCAAGTCGACGCTGCTCCGGTGCATCAACGGCCTCGTGCCGATCCAGCGGGGCAGCATCCGGGTCGCCAATTTCGAAGTGAACGCGCTCAAGACCGACAAGGAACGGATTGCGCTCCGCAAGGAGGTATCGATGGTGTTTCAGCAATACAACCTGTTTCCGCACAAGACGGCGCTCCAGAACGTGATGATGGCGCCGATCCACGTGCTGAAGGAGGACCGGGAAGCGGTGCGCGAGCGCGCCGTCGCGCTGCTCAAGAAAGTGGGGCTTGCCGCCAAGCAGGATGTCTATCCGGGCGAATTGTCGGGCGGCCAGCAGCAGCGCGTCGCAATCGCCCGCTCGCTCGCGATGCGACCGGAAGTGATGCTGTTCGACGAGGTTACGGCGGCGCTCGACCCGGAGACGGTCAAGGAAGTGCTGAACACGATCCGCGAGCTCGCGAAGGAAGGCATGACCTGCCTCATCGTCACGCACGAAATGCGCTTCGCCCGCGAAATCGCCAACGACGTCTATTTCACCGATGGCGGAACGATCGTCGAGTCGGGGCCGCCCGCCCGACTGTTCGACCACCCGCAGAAGGATCGAACGCGGGCGTTCCTGTCGCAGATCCTGTGAGGTGCTCGGATTCCAGACACCGATGATGCGCTATTCGATTTTCTCGCTCGCCCGCAACGCCGTCAGTCACCACGAGCATTGGCCGCTCGCGTGGCGCAGCCCGTCGCCCAAGAAGCGCTACGACGCGGTGATCATCGGCGGCGGCGGGCATGGCCTCGCGACGGCGTATTACCTGGCGAAGGAACACGGCATGCGCGACGTGGCCGTGATCGAGAAGGGCTGGCTCGGCGGCGGCAACACCGGACGCAACACGACGATCGTCCGCTCGAACTATCACCTCGACCCCAATGCGCATTTCTACGAGTTTTCGCTGAAGCTGTGGGAAAGCCTGTCGCAGGCACTGAACTTCAATGTCATGTACAGCGCGCGAGGCGTGCTGAATCTCGTGCATTCGCCGGCGGACATCGATGCGGCGATGCGGCGCGGCAACGCGATGCGCCTGAACGGCATCGACGCGGAGTACCTTTCGCGCGAGCAGATCGCGCAATGGATCCCGAATCTCGATTGCTCGGCGAACGCGCGTTTTCCGATACTCGGGGGCTTGCTGCAGCCGCGCGGCGGCACCGTGCGGCATGACGCGGTTGCCTGGGGTTACGCGCGAGCCGCCGACGCGCTGGGCGTCGACATCATCCAGCAATGCGAAGTCACCGGCATTCGCGTCGAGGGCGAGCGCCGTCGTCGGCGTGGAGACGACGCAGGGCGTCATCGCGACCCCGAAGATCGGCATCGCGGTCGCGGGTCACTCCAGCCACGTCGCCGCGATGGCGGGAGTGCGCCTGCCGATCGAATCGCATGTGCTGCAGGCGATGGTCTCGGAACCGGTGAAGCCGGTGCTCGACACCGTCGTGACGTCCGGCGCCGTGCATTTCTACATCAGCCAGTCCGACAAGGGTGAGCTGGTGATGGGTGGCGATCTCGATTTCTACAATTCGTATGCGCAGCGCGGCAATCTGCCCGCGATCGAAAATGTCGTCGCGGCGTGTCTTGCCTTGTTTCCGAGTTTCGGGCGGCTGCGGCTGATGCGCATGTGGGGCGGCATCATGGATATGACGATGGACGGCAGTCCGATCATCGGCAAGTTGCCGGTGCGTGGCCTCTACATGACCGGCGGCTGGTGTTACGGCGGCTTCAAGGCAACACCCGCGTCCGGCTGGGTGCACGCCCATACGATTGCGCACGACGAGCCGCATCCGCTGAATGCGGCGTTCACGCTCGAGCGCTTCGCGCAAGGCCGCCTGATCGATGAGAAGGGCGCCGGCCCTTATCCGTGGGCGCATTGATCGCGACCCCGGATGCCGATTTCCTCGCCCGCACGCGCACCGACGACGACACCGCGTCCACGATGCTGCTGATCCCCTGCCCGTGGTGCGGACCCCGCAACCAGATCGAATTCACGTACGGCGGTGATGCGACGCTGCGCCGTCCCGCGCCGGATGCACCCGAAGCCGCCTGGGTCGCCTACGTCTATTTGCGCGACAACCCGCGCGGGCCGCATGACGAGCTATGGCTGCACAGCGGCGGTTGCCGGAGCTGGTTCAAGGTCCGCCGCGACACGCGCACGCACGAAATTCTGGCGCAGTGCGCGCGTCGATCAGGCGCTGCCGGAAGGGCCGGCGTGACCCAACCGTTCCGGCTGCCCACCGGCGGCATCATCGATCGTTCGCGCCCGCTCGCGTTCGAGTACGACGGACGACGCTCTGGAAGGCTACGCTGGCGATACGCTGGCCTCGGCGCTGCTCGCCAACGGCGTGCACCTGGTCGGACGCAGCTTCAAGTATCACCGGCCGCGCGGCATCTACAGCGCTGGCGCCGAAGAGCCGAACGCGCTGGTGCAGCTCGCGCAAGGGCCGCGCACCGAGCCGAACACCCGCGCGACGACGCTCGAATTGTATGAAGGCCTGATCGCCGACGAGCCAGAACTGCTGGCCGTCGGTGCGCTTCGACGCGGGCGCGATTGCGAACACGCTGTCGCGCCTGCTTCCCGCCGGCTTCTACTACAAGACGTTCATGTGGCCGCCGACACCGCGGTGGTGGCTTCGCTACGAGCACGCGATCCGCCGTGCCGCAGGCATGGGCCGCGCCGCCGCAGCCCCCGATCCCGATCGTTACGAGCAGCAGTATGCGCACTGCGACGTCCTCGTCATCGGCGGCGGTCCGGCCGGATTGTCGGCGGCGCTTTCGGCAGCGCGCGCGGGTGCGCGCGTCATCGTCTGCAATCAGGACGCGCATTGGGGCGGAAGCCTGCTCGGTTCGCAGACCAGCGTCGCCGGCGCGTCCGCGGACGACTGGATCGCCGCGACGCTCGCGCAACTCGCCGGCCACGCGGAGGTCACGGCGCTTCCGCGCACGACGGCCTTCGGCTACTACGACGCCAATCTGGTCGGTGCGGTCGAGCGCGTCACCGATCATCTGGCGGCACACCCCCACCTCCCGCGCCAGCGGCTGTGGAAAATCCGCGCGAAGGCCGTCGTGCTGGCCAGCGGCGCGATCGAGCGCGGCATCGCGTACGCGAACAACGATTTGCCAGGCACGCTGCTCGCCGGCGCGGCGCACACGTACGTCAAACGTTTTGCCGTACGGCCGGGAACGCGCGCCGTCGTTCTGACCAACAACGATACGGCGTATGCGGCTGCGCTTGCGCTGCACGAGGCGGGCGTTGCGATCGCCGCTGTCGTCGACGTGCGGCCGGAAACGGAATTGCGCGGCGAATTGCCGTCGAAGGCGCGGGCCTTGGGATTGACGCTATCGCCTGCATCGGTCGTCGCGGTTGCGCACGGCCGCCTGCACGTGACCGGAGTCGACGTCGCGCCAGTGGCCGGCGGTCCCCCAGCTCGTCTCGAGTGCGATCTCGTCGCGGTGTCCGGCGGCTGGAGTCCGTCGGTGCATCTGTTCTCGCAGGCGCGCGGCGCGCTGCGCTACGACGAAGGCTCGGCGAGCTTCGTGCCGCAATCCTCGCCGATGCCGGTCTTGCCGGCAGGCGCCGCGGCCGGCCGCTTCAGTCTCGCCGCGGCACTTGCGGGAGGAACAGCGTCAGGCATCGCGGCAGCGGCGCGCGCAGGCGTTGCGGCGTCGCCGCCAGAAGTGCCGTCCTCCGATGTGGACGATAACTTTGCGATCGCGCCGTTCTGGTCGGTGCCGGCGCGACGCAAGAGCGCCAAGCGCTTCGTCGACCTGCAGGACGACGTGACGGTCAACGATATTGCGCTGGCGGCACGGGAGGGCTATCAGGCGGTCGAGCACCTGAAGCGCTACACGACGCTCGGCATGGGCACCGATCAGGGCAAGACCAGCAATGTGCTCGGCCTTGCATTGATGGCGGAACAGCTCCGCGTGCCGATCGCGCGCGTCGGCACGACGACATTTCGTCCGCCGTATACGCCCGTCACGCTGGGCGCGTTTCCCGGGCACGCAAGCGGTCCGCAACTCGAGCCGACGCGTTACTCGGCCATGCATGCATGGCATGCGGGGCAGGGCGCGCGCTTCGTCAACGCCGGGCTGTGGAAGCGGCCGCACTCCTATCCGCGCGGCGGCGAGGCCGAGGACGACGCCGTCAATCGCGAGGCGCGCAATGTGCGCGGCAACGTGGGCGTCGTCGACGTGTCGACGCTCGGCAAGATCGAGCTGCAGGGCCGCGACGTCGTCGAGCTGCTGAATCGCATCTACATCAACCGCTGGGACACGCTGGCCGTCGGACGCTGCCGCTACGGCGTCATGTTGCGCGACGATGGCATGGTGCTGGACGACGGGACGACGTCGCGCCTCGACGCCACCCACTACCTGATGACGACCACGACGGTGAACGCGGGCCGTGTGATGCAGCATGTCGAATCGCTGCTGCAGGTGGATTGGCCCGAACTGGAAGTCCATGCGACGTCCGTGACCGAGCAGTGGGCGGCGGCGGCGTTGTCGGGTCCGAATTCGCGCGACGTGCTGACGAGGCTCGTCGACATCGACGTTTCCAATGCCGCGTTTCCGTTTCTAGCGGCGGGCGCATGTCATGTCCGCGCGGCCGAGGAATTGATTCCCGCGCGATTGTTCCGGATCAGCTATTCGGGCGAGCTGGCGTACGAAATCCATGTGCCCGCGGATCGCGGTCGTGCGATGTGGGAGGCCATCATGGCGGCCGGGGAGTCCTTCGGCATCATGCCCTATGGCACCGAAGCGATGAGCACGCTGCGCATCGAAAAAGGCCACGTCGTCGTCGGGGCCGAGGCCGACGGACGCACGACCGCCGACGATCTCGGCATGGGCAAGCTCGTCAATCCCGACAAGTGGTGCATCGGCAAGCCGTTGCTCGCGCGCCCGGCGCTCACCGCGCCGGACCGGTGGCAACTGGTCGGACTGACGACACTCGACGGCGCGCCGATGCCGCGGGCCGCGAAGATCGTTGCCGACCCCGATCGCGCAGCGCCGAATCCGATGCTCGGCCATGTAACGTCGTGGTGCTTCAGTCCCAACCTCGACGCGTGGATCGCGTTGGCGTTGGTTGCCAACGGGCGGTCACGACAGGGTGAGACGCTGTGGGCGGTGTCGCCGCTCGTTGGTGCGCGGGTGCGGGTCAAGGTGGGTCCGCCGTGCTTCATCGATCCGGAAGGAAAGCGGCTGCGTGTCTGAGTTCGACCATCGCGGAATCGGCTCCGCGTCAATTGGCGCGGACAGCTCCGTCGCGCCTACCCTTACATTGGCGGAGGTGACAATCGCCGCCGCTTGGAACGTACAGGGCGATCCGGCGCAATCGTCCTTCGTGGAAATGACTCGGCAAGTGTTTGGATTGGGGTTGCCGCTCGAACCGAATGCGACGACACACAACGACGTGCTGACGACGTTGTGGCTGGGTCCGAATTCGTGGCTCGTGGTTGCGGGGGAGTGCAATGCGCTCGCCGAGTTTGCAGTCAAGCGCGACGCATTGAACGAGCGTCGGCGGTGCGTTGTTCGATGTGTCCGCGAGCCGCGTCTCGTGGAGCCTATCGGGAATGAATGCTGCGCGCGTGCTTCAGAGCACGTGCCCGCTCGATCTGCATTCGCGAACGTTTGCCGTGGCCAGTTGTGCGCAAAGCATGCTCGGCCACATCAATGCCCTCATCTACAAGCGCGACGCGGAGCCGACCTTCATCGTCATGGTTGGGCGAAGCCTCGCGGCCGATGCGTGGCAAACGCTGTGCGAGTCCGCTGCGGTCGAGGGATACCGAGTGGCGCTGCCCGAGGTCTTCCGGCACGGGTGATCGCACGGCGTGTTCCGCGCTGATCGCACGCCCGAGACGCGCATGGGCGGCATGTTAAAATCCAAGCCATGCGCCCGTAGCTCAGTTGGATAGAGTACCTGGCTACGAACCAGGGGGTCGTGGGTTCGAATCCTGCCGGGCGCGCCAATAAATCAACGGGTTAGCGAGAGCTGGCCCGTTTTCATTTGGGTCGTTGCTACCGTATTGCTACCGCGGCTGTGAATTTGCAGGCGCACGGCTGCTGAGCGCAATCCACGACATGGGCCTTCGATTTTGTGGTCCGAGAATTACTTCAGAAGCTGAGCGGCGGGCGGTTGGTTTGACTGCTCCGTGGTTCGCAATAGCTCGGTTGGACATCGATCGCCGATCGAGCTGTGTGGGCGATGGTCGTTGTAGTCGATCCTCCACGCTTCAATCTTCCGACGCGCGTCGGCGAGTGAAACGAAGATGTTCGCGCCGGCCGATGTGAAGCGCCTGAAGGCACTGGAGTTGGAGAACGCCAAGCTCAAGCGCTTGCTGGCGGAACGCGACCTCGAAGTCGACATCATGCGTGAGGTCAATCGAAAAAATGGTGAACGAGGTCAAGTCACCGGGGTATCTCCTGCGTGCCGATTACTTGCTGCCGTGCCATTTCCAATTCCGGACTTCCGGCAAGTCCTGGCCGTACCTGGCGATGTATTGCTTGTGCTCGATCAGCTTGTCCCTGAGTTGCTGCTTGAGATAGGTGCCCTTTTCGCCCGTGCGGGGCACGCGATCGATGACGTCCATCACGAGATGAAAACGGTCCAGATCATTGAGCACGGTCATGTCGAATGGTGTGGTGATGGTGCCCTCTTCCTTGTAGCCGCGAACATGGATGTTGTCGTGGTTGGTGCGCCGATAGGTCAATTTGTGGATCAGCGACGGATAGGCATGGAAGGCGAAGATGACCGGCTTGTCCTTGGTGAAGAGATCGTCGAAATTCACGTCACTCAGCCCGTGCGGGTGCTCGCTTTTAGGCACCAGCCGCATTAGGTCGACGACGTTAACGACGCGAATTTTCAGGTCGGGCAGATGCTCGCGCAGGATGGACACCGCCGCGAGCGTCTCCAGCGTGGGCACGTCGCCACAGCACGCCATGACGACGTCGGGTGCTGCGTCCTGGTCGTTGCTGGCCCACTGCCAGATGCCGATGCCCTCGGTGCAGTGCTTGACGGCGGCGTCCATCGTCAGCCACTGCGGCGCCGGATGCTTCCCCGCGACCACGACGTTCACGTAATGGCGGCTGCGCAGGCAGTGGTCGATCACCGACAGCAGGCAGTTGGCATCCGGTGGCAGGTAAACACGGACGACTTCGGCCTTCTTGTTGACCACGTGGTCGATGAAACCGGGATCCTGATGCGTGAATCCATTGTGATCCTGACGCCAGACATGCGAGGCCAGCAGGTAATTCAGCGAGGCGATCTTCCGCCGCCAGGGCAGGCACGACGTGACCTTCAGCCATTTGGCGTGCTGGTTGAACATCGAGTCGACGATGTGGATGAACGCCTCGTAACAGTTGAATAGTCCATGCCGGCCGGTGAGCAGGTAGCCCTCCAGCCAGCCTTCGCATTGGTGCTCGCTCAGCATTTCCATCACGCGTCCGGCGGGGGCGAGAAATTCGTCGTTGGGGGCCGTCGCGGCGTCCCATTGGCGGTTGGTCGCTTCGAAGACGGCTTCCAGGCCGTTGGAGAGCGTTTCGTCGGGGCCGAAGACGCGGAAATTGCGCTGCGGACTATTCACCTTCACGACATCGCGCAAGAAACGCCCGAGCACGTGCGTGTCGCCGATGCCGGATGCTCCCGGCGACGCCACCTCGACGGCGTAGTCGCGGTAATCCGGCATGCGCAGGTCGCGCAGAAGAACGCCGCCGTTGGCGTGCGGATTGGCGCCCATGCGTCGTGTGCCGGTGGGGGCCAGTGCGGCCAATTCCGGTTTCAGCCGGCCGTCGCTCTCGAAGAGTTCCTCCGGCCGATAGCTTCGCAGCCAATCCTCCAGCTCCCGTAGATGCTCGGGAGGCGTCGTCGGCGACACGGCGAGTGGAACCTGATGCGCGCGGAACGTGCCCTCGATCTGCTGGCCATCCACGACCTTCGGCCCCGTCCATCCCTTGGGCGAATTGAGCACGATCATCGGCCAGCGCGGACGCGTCAAGTTGCCGTGGAGACGCGCGTCCTGCTGGATTTTTTTGATCTGCTCCACCGCCGTGTCGAGCGTCGCCGCCATGGCCTCGTGCATCAGCGCCGGCTGGTGACCTTCGACGAAGTAGGGCGTCCAGCCGTAGCCGCGGAGCAACTGTTCCAATTCCTCGTGGGTGATGCGGGCGAGGATGGTCGGATTGGAGATCTTGTAACCGTTCAGATGCAGGATCGGCAGCACCGCACCGTCTGTGGCGGGATCGAGAAACTTGTTGGAATGCCACGCGGTGGCGAGCGGGCCGGTTTCCGCCTCGCCGTCGCCGACGACGCAGGCGACGACCAGATCGGGATTGTCGAACACCGCGCCGAACGAATGGCTGAGCGAATAGCCCAACTCGCCGCCTTCATGGATCGAGCCCGGGCATTCGGGCGACGCGTGACTGGGAATGCCTCCCGGAAACGAAAACTGAACGAAGAGTCTGCGAAGACCGGCCTCATCCTGGCTGATGTTGGGATAGATCTCGCTGTAAGTGCCCTCGAGATAGGTATTGCTCACCACGGCTGGACCGCCGTGCCCTGGGCCGGAGACATAAATCATGTCGAGGTCGTACTTCTTGATCACCCGGTTCAGATGCACGTAGATGAAGTTCTGCCCAGGGGTGGTGCCCCAGTGCCCAAGCAGCATGTGCTTTACGTCGGCGAGGGTCAGCGGCCGCTTCAGCAGCGGATTGTCGTAGAGATAGATCTGACCGACCGACAAATAGTTGGCCGCGCGCCAGTACGCATCCAGCTTGTCGAGCAGGTCCGGAGTCAGCGTATTGGTATTCATGGTTCAGATTGTCCGCATTGCGCCGAGATCGAGGAGGCGGCTGACGGATCGCGCGATCATGAGCTCCTCGTTGGTACGGATCACCCGGACTTTGACGCGACCTGCGTCCGGCGAAATCAGGGATGAATGCTTGTCGTTGCGTTTCTGATTGACTTCGATGCCGAGAAAGCCAAGCCCATCGCAGATGCGCTTGCGCACCGGGGCGGCGTTTTCGCCGATGCCTCCAGCAAAAACGAGGGTGTCCAGGCCGCCCAACGCTGCTGCAAACGAGCCGATCCATTTCTTCGCCTGATAGCAGAATAGCGCCACGGCTTCCGCCGCCCGACCATCGGCGGCCTCATGGGCGAGCAAGGCCCGCATGTCGGCGCTGGTCCCGGAAATGCCAAGCAGACCGGCCTCGTGATTCACCATGTTTTGAAATTGCGGCACGGTCATGTGCTCGGTGCGCGTCAGGTAATAAACCAAGCCAGGATCCAGATCTCCTGTTCGTGTGCTCATCACCAAGCCGGCCGTTGGGGTGAATGCCATGCTGGTGTCGATGCTCTTGCCATGGCGCACCGCGGCCATGCTGGCACCATTGCCGAGATGCGCAAGGATCACGCGGCCCTTGGTCGCAACGGGATCGAGCCGAGCAAGCTCCTCCATCAAATAAGCGTAGGAAAGGCCATGAAAACCGTAGCGCTGCACTCCCTTCGCTGCAAAGCGCCGCGGGATGGGCAGCAACTTCGCGACCCGCGGCATGGTACGGTGAAACGCGGTGTCGAAGCACGCCACCTGGGGCAGCTTTGGATGCTGTCGCTTCAACGCCGCGATTAGCTCGATCTCGTGCGGCAAATGGTCGGGGTAGTATGGCGTGATGCATCGCAGCTCCGCGAGCAGCGCCGACGTGACCCGTTGAGGGTCGGCATGCTTCATGCCGTGCACCACGCGGTGTCCTACCGCTTTGATCGATGCGAAGAACGGCTGTTCCTCAAGCCAGCCGAGCAACACACCACTCGCCGCGCGATGGTCGCCGGCGGCAAGCCGGCGCGTGACCTGGGGCTTACCATCGGCATCGTTGACGATCAGGTTCGTGCCAGCGGAACCGATGCGATCGACCATGCCGCCGAGACGTAGCCGAGCTGTTTTGCCGCTCTCATACAAAGCGAACCGAATACTTGACGAGCCGGCGTTGAGGGTCAGGACGCAGGGCAACGCAGAAGTCATCGGTCAGGCTCCTAGACGGATTCCCCGGTCCTCGTGTCCGATGGGCACGCAGCCTTTACACGTCCGCCACCAAGGACAGATGCCGCCTTTGCGCTGAGGTGTTCCTGCAAATGTCGCCCCATTCGAGCGTTCTGCCGGCCTTCCGAGGACGGCGATCAATCTCGCCTGGAAAGTCAAAATTTCACCTTCTTGTAAAAGGCCCTTTTCACGACTTCGGCCGAGACGATGTAAACCAGCACGATCATGCCTATGAGGACGAGAAACGAAAAAGGCAGTCGCTCGAACCCCAAGATCTCACCGAGCGGTGTGTAGGGGAGCGTGATCGTCGCGGCAATCGTCGATAGCGTCGCAAGCACGAGGTACTTCGCCGGCCTGCTCCTGAAGAAAGGCTTCCGGCTCCGAATGACCAGCACGATGACCGATGCTGAGATAACGGACTCGAGAAACCAACCGGTTCTGAACTGATCGCGGGTGGCATGGAGGACGAACAAGAGTGCGCCGAAGGTGAAAAAATCGAACACCGAGCTCACCAAGCCAAAGGTAATCATGAATTTGCGAATTGCCACGATGTTCCACCGCCGCGGATGGTCGACCATTTCAGGGTCGACACGATCGGTGGCAATGGTCATTTCAGGAAAGTCGGTCATCAGATTGGTAAGCAGAATCTGGGTCGGCAACAATGGCAGAAAAGGCAGCAGGAGCGATGCTGCGGCCATGCTGAACATGTTGCCAAAATTGGCGCTGGTGGCCATGAAAACGTATTTCAGCGTGTTCGCGAACGTCGACCTTCCCTCGCGCACGCCGTCGACAAGTACGGCCAGATCCTTGTCGAGCAGGACGATATCCGCCGCTTCCTTGGCCACATCGACGGCGCTATCGACTGAAATGCCGACATCGGCAGCATGAAGCGCGGAGGCATCGTTGATGCCATCCCCCAGATATCCGACGACGTTTCCCGCCTTCTTGAGGGCAAGAATGATTCGCTCCTTCTGATTCGGCTCGATTTCGGCGAAGACATCGATGTCGACCACTTGGTTGAGCAGCGCGCCTTCGCTCAATTGGTGGAGGTCAGGGCCGGCCAGGATCTTCGTGCCCGGCAAGCCCATTTGCTGGCTCAGACTTGCCGCCACTAGGCGATTGTCCCCGGTAATGATCTTCAGTGAAACGCCGAGCGCTTTGAGGCAGGTGATGGTCTCGACGATATTTGGCTTGAGCGGATCGAACAGAACCAGAAATCCCAGAAACGTCATGCCGGTTTCGTCCGCTTTCCCTACGGTCGCCGTGGGGCCCATATCCTTGTACGCAATGCCCAGCGTCCGTAACCCTTTGCTACTTAACTCCTCGAGGTGTTGCCGGATTTGCCCACGCGCGATGGTGATATCAACGACGGTTCCCGCCACGCTTTCCGCCGTCGAACAGGCGTCGAGCACGTTTTGCACTGCGCCTTTGGTCACCAACAAGTGGCTAGCGCCATGGTCTACCAGGATGCTCAGTCGCTTGCGCAGAAAGTCGTAGGGAATCTCGTCGACCTTGCGATAAGCGGACAGGTCGAACTGGCGATGGGTGCGGATCGCGTCATCAATGGGATTGGCAAAGCCGGTCTCGTAAAACGCATTGATATAGGCGTGCAGGAGCACTTTGTCGCTCGGGACGCCTGCCACATCGAGCGCCGATTGCAAGCGCACTGTCCCTTCGGTCAGCGTGCCGGTCTTGTCCGAGCAGATGACGTTCATGCTGCCGAAGTTTTCGATCGAGGCGAGCCGCTTGACGATCACCCTGACCTGCGCCATCCGCTTGGCGCCGCGGGAAAGGTTGATGCTGATGATCGCCGGCAACAATTGTGGCGTTAGCCCGACCGCAAGCGCCAACGAGAAAAGCAACGACTCCAAAAGCGGCCGCGCCAGATAGAGGTTGATGGCGAAGATGCTCATCACCAGCAGCAGCGTCACTTGCATGAGGAAATACCCAAATCGCCGTATGCCCCGCTCGAATTCCGTTTCCGGCGGCCGAAGCCTCAAGCGTTCGGAAACCTTGCCGAATTCAGTTTGCTTGCCGGTGCATACGACGATGGCTTTGGCGCTTCCGCTAACGACATGCGTTCCCATCCACAAGGCATTGATGCGCTTTCCCAGCGCTGTTTGCGCGGTGAGCACGCCGACCGATTTTTCGGCCGGGTAGGTTTCCCCGGTCAGGGTCGCTTCATCGACAAAGAGGTCTTTACATTCGTCGACCAGGCAGTCTCCGGGAACGACATCGCCGGCCTTCAGGATGACGATATCACCCGGCACGATCTGCTCAATCGCGATTTCATGCGGACTTCCATCACGAAGCACAGCCACCTTGATTTGCACCATGGCGAGCAGCTTTTCCACGGCGCTGGTTGCGCTGTACTCCTGCCAGAAGCCGAGAAAACCACTGGCGAGGACGATCGCCAGAATGATGAGCGCGTTAACCGGGTCATGTAAGAAAAAAGACAACCCAGTGGCAAACAAGAGCAGCAGAACGATCGGGTTCTTGAACTGGCTCAGCATGAGCGTGAGCACATTCGATCGTCTTTGGGGCTTCAGCGTGTTAGTGCCATAGCGTCCCAGGCGTTGCCGAGCTTGTTCGGAGCTCAGTCCCTCCTTGGCTGTCGAGAGTTGCCTGAGGAGGTCGGGCGCAGGTTTGCACCAAAAGGTATCGACCTGTTGCGTCACGCCGTTCGCTGAATCTGCCCGATTGTTCCTGATAGCGCCAGTCAAACCGTCGCCCGACGGCGGCGTTCGTAGAGGATCGGTCGGCAAGCTAGCGTTCACGCTGGTGGCCCCATTCCTTTGCCTTGGCGATCGCCACGCGTATTGCCATGCCTTCGTCCATACCTTCCGTCAGCAACGTGTTCGCGATCTCGATCGCCTTCTCGCGCACGAGCGGCGGCAGATTCTTCATTGACGTGGGATAAGACGTGGCATTCCAGGGCATGTGTTGCGGGCGGTGCGTGGGCGCGGGCTCGAACCGATATGTTAGGTCGTTTGTGCGTGCGCTTGTTGATACTTATTAAGGCCGTGCCGAGTTACGACGCGTGCCATCCCACCGGTGCTGCGACCACGTCGGTTGTCGTTGCGCGGATAAGCCTGGCGCGTCACTCGGCACCCGCCGGATTCGAGCCCTTCCCACCGTTAGCGTTTTCCGCCTGCATTGATTTGGAGGTCGCCTGCCTGCGATTCATCGACTGCCCATCTGCGTGGCCGAAAATAAACCCTGATTTCAGCCACCAGCGGACGACCCTGCTGGGAAGGAAAAGGCGTAGCCACGCTCGCACCCGCCGGTGGGGTGCCACTTGATTCACATCAATCCAGCCGGCAGCCATTGCGTTATTCTGCGTAACCGTTGACGTGATGTCGACTGATGAGGCGAACCATCTGATGGGTTGGAACTTCCGCCAACCAGCGTCCACGTCATGCGCAGCGCCGCCCTGTGACCGGTTGTCTGGGCGGCTGGACGAGGCGATCTGGGGCAATACCTCGAGGGAGGACGAAAATGCAGGCAATACGCGTCATTGTTGACGAACATCGTGCGCTTGCAGCGGTCTTGCAGGGGATGCTGCATCTGGTTCGCGGGATTCGTGACCGCGGTGACAAGCCGGACTTCGTTGTGCTCGGGGCGATGCTCTACTACATCGATGCGTTTCCCGAGCACTTCCACCATCCCAAGGAAGACGAGTATCTGTTTCGGATCTTGCGCATCCGCCATCCGGAGGCGGCACCTTTGCTTGATCGGCTGAACGCGGAGCACCGCGCAGGTGCCGAAGAGATCCGCGCGCTCGATCAGGCACTGGTGCGCTATCAACATGGTGGCAGCACAGAGTTCGCCAACTTCGCGGCGGATGTGGAAGCCTATGCGGCCTTCCATTGGAAACACATGCGAACCGAGGAGAAAGAGGTCTTGCCGCTCGCCCAGCGGTATCTTTCCGCCGGCGATTGGGAAACGATCGACGCTGCGTTTCTCGGCCACGCCGATCCGATGCTCGGCGCCGAGGCGGGGGGCAAATACGACGCGCTGATTCGCCGCATCGTCACGCTGGCGCCGCCGCCCATCGGCGTAGGGCCGGAGCGCCGCCCCGCATGACCGCGCATGCGACCACGATCGTCGAACCGCTTCATCTGGTCGCACTCATCGCATTCTTCACAGACGTGTGCGATCCGCGTAGCTCTGACAGCGTTGCAAGACGCGAATCAATTGTCAGCAAATTGTCAGGATTGACGGTGGCGACGCTGATCCATCGTAGCCGAGCGGCGTTCAAGCGTGCGTGGTGAAATGCTCGACAGCCACCATCCCAATTCTGAGGTTCGCATGGTTGAGGCGCGACGTTCAGAGCTGGGCCAAAGGCAGCCATTCAGGTTCCGTACGATACCGCACAGACGATGCGGAGTCGGACAGGGCATTCTCAAATCCGGATCAACTGGATGAAGGGGCGCGACATGTCCCGGATCCGATCCGGAAGCGTTGCTTTGACTACGTAACCTGAACGCGAGGAAACAACGATGACTACGAACGCCTCCAACCCGAATCGCCGCCGCTTGATCAAGATCACTGCCGCCGGCCTCGCCGCTGCGCCGTTCGCCAACGCGCTGCTGAGTGGATCCGCCGAAGCGGTTGACGCGGTTAGCGAGTCGGATCCCATGGCGGCTGGGTTGGGCTACAAAATCGATGCGACGAAGGCCAGTAATCGAAAAGACAATGCCGTGGTGTGCGGCAACTGCAGTTTGTATTCGGGCAAGCCGGGCGCGGCCGATGGTCCGTGCAGCGTCTTTGGCGGCAAGCTCGTCAGTGCCAAAGGATGGTGCAGCGCCTGGGTTAAGAAAACCTGAGAGGCGCGTCCACACACCCGGTCCATCGTGGTCGAGCAGTGACGTCCAGAGGTACGCAATGAAGAAGACCTCAATCTCGGGAATGGTAGGCGACCCTAATAGGTTTGCCGCTGCTTCTTTTGTTGATCGGCCCGGCGGAAGCCGTTCCGTCGTACGCGCGACAGACGGGACAGGAGTGCATCGCCTGTCACGTCAGTTTTCCGGAATTGACGCCGTATGGGCGGTACTTCAAGTTGACCGGCTACACGATCGGCAAGGTCGCCATCTCGTCGGAAGGGATGAACTACCTCCCGATGGCGGTCATGGCGCAGGTCTCCCTCACCAAGACGCGAAACAACAACGCGATCGATCCAGACACGGGAGGCACGGTGTCGGTCAATCAACGCGACAACAGCGTCGTATTCTGTTGCGCAAGCTTGTTCCTGGCCGGCAAAGTAACCGACTACCTCGGGGGCTTCATCCAATGGTCCTATGACAATCTCGCCACGACGGCAGACGGTACGTTGGGAGGCCATAGCGGTGCCGACAACATGGACATCCGGGCCGTTGGCAAATACAGCGCCGCCGGCGCGGCCGAGCCCGATCTGATTTACGGGTTCACCCTGCACAACAATCCGACGGTGCAAGACGTCTGGAACAGCACGCCCGCATTCGGCTTCCCATTTACGACGTCGCCTTTAGCGCAAACGCCCGCCGCCGCGACGCTGATCGATGGCGGGCTCGCGCAGCAAGTGGCAGGGCCTGGGCGGCTATCTGTTCTGGAAGAAGTCGCTGTACGGCGAGGTTTCGTTCTACCGCACGGCCGACGGCGCGTTCTCGATTCTGCGCGCGGGCCAGGATATTCATACGGATGGCGGCGTGGCGGCGCTCAAGGGCTACAACCCGTATTGGCGCTTCGCCTACAGCCACGATTGGGGGCCGAACTCGATCATGGTGGGCACCTACGGCATGGTTGCCAACCGCTATCCGAGCAACTTCGACACGTCGACGCCGACGGACCGTTTTCGCGATATCGCGCTCGACGCGCAATACCAGTACATCACCGATCCCAACACGTATACGGCGCAGGTGACGTACATCGACGAGCGACAGTCGTACGACGCGAGTTTCCCCATAACCCTTGCGACGGGAGCGGGCATTGGCGCCGGCCCGACGCCGGCGAATTCGACCGACAAGCTGCATACCTTCAAGGCGAAGGCGACGTACTACCGTGACCGCAAGTACGGCGCGACGCTGGGCTACTTCTCCACGACAGGTAGCCCGGATAGCGGGCTTTACGGCACGGATCCGAGCGGCAATGCGATGAAACCGGATAGCAGGGGATACATTTTCGAGCTCGACTACCTGCCGATCCAGAACGTGCGCTTGATGTTTCAGTACACGGCGTACAACAAGTTCAACGGCGCGTCGACCAACTTCGATGGCAACGGCCGCAACGCGCGGGACAATAACACCGCCTTCTTCAATGTATGGGTCGCGTTTTGAGCGACCATGACCCGACGCCAACCGCGACCCGCCTGGCAGGCCGCATGCGTGACCCGTTTGGAGGCTGCGCAATGAATCGCAAACACGCGGCGCTTGCCGCGATCCTCCTGGCGGGCGCAGTCACTGCGGCAGGCGCGCAGAACAACGCGGCGGAGATCCAAAAGGCAGCGGAAGAAAAGGCGGTCAACCTGTGCTCGACCTGCCACGGGCCGCGCGGCATCAGCACGTCGCCCGAATTTCCGATCCTGGCGGCGCAGCGCAAAGACTATCTGGAAGCGCAGATCGAGGCATTCCGCCAGAAAACGCGCGCCGAGAAAGACGCCCACGATTTCATGTGGGGCATCGCCGGCAATCTCGACGCGTCGATCATCGGTGGGATTGCTGCCTACTATGCGGGCCAACCGCCCGCGCGCGGCCACAGCGATGACCCGGCACTCGTCGCCAAGGGCAAGGAATTGTTCGACAAGGGCCTCCCGGAGCGCGGCATTCCGGCGTGCATGGCGTGCCATGGTGCGGATGCGACGGGCAGGGACACCTTCCCTCGTCTTGCGGGCCAGCACGCCAAGTACGTGACCAAGCAGCTGAACTACATCCAGTCGCTCGTCCGCGCGGCGCCGGTGATGCACGGCATCGTGAAGGATCTGACGCCCAACGAGATCCAGGCCGTTGCGGCCTACGTGCAATCGAAGTAGCAACCGCTTGCGAAGCGGCACGTCGGGACCGCACCGTTCGGGCGACCTCAGCCTGAGTGCATCGCCATGATGACGTTGAATACGGGCCCAACGGGCAGGACCGCGTTCACCTGAAGGCCGGTCGCGCTCGATCGGGTTCGGTATTCGCCTTCCATCTGCTCCTCGATAGGCAAGCGTCACCCGCCAACTGCCGATAGCTCAATTCCAGAACTTGCGTGCTATAGCCGCTACTTTCCAATCCACGCCCACAGTTTTTCTCCACTGAGGCGCCTGATCTGCTTTGCATGTTCGGGCGCTAGTAGACGCAATTCAACTTCAAAGGCCCGCACTCGCTCAGCCTCTATCAGCATGGAGACGATTTGGTCGTGCAGGAAATAGCTGAAATGGTGACTGAAGCGAAACCGCGTCGGCAGGTGCGATGGCATTTCAGCGTTTGGGTCTAGGCGCCCGGGGGAACCGGCCCTGCCACGCGTTCACTCATCACTGAAAGCCCCATTCCCGTAAGAGCCGCGCGGCCTGACGATCGACAAATTCCTGAGGCACGCGAGCCGCGGCCGTCGCCAGTTCCATGAGCGCGAGGACGTCTTTTCGGAGGTCAGTCGACTCCGCATGCGTGCGTTCAAGGCGTGCGAGCAGCGCCGCGCATCGCTCCCTGGAATTGATGATTCCTGGATTGTCATTGCGGGACCGATGGACGATCCAGTTCCGCTCTTCGACGATCGCATCGAGGCGACCCGCAAGCATGCCGTCCAAATGTTAGGCGGCGACGAGTTCGCGGACCAGCTTCCCGATCTCTTGCCGACCTTGGCGAGTACTGGGGCAGCCGCCATCATCCCGATACCTCGCATGTCGGATCGAAGGACGACCGCGTATTGGGCGAGCATCCACTCCAAGAGCTGCAGATCCCACACAACCAGCCCGATCTTGTGCGCGACCGCATCGAGCATCGCCGCCTTCTCAAACGGGCCAATCGCTCGGTTCATTGCTTGCCGTGCAAGTGGCGCGTCGATCCGACTGCATAGGACGGTCCACGCGCGATTCTACGGAGGGCGAGGCTATGCTGGTATGTCCGGCGACGGGTTGCTTGCCCAGCGGCGTGACGGAACGTCAGCGCTTCACGCGACGGGTTTGCGTCTCTGTCAACTCGGCTGTCAACTTGGCAGCCCAGTCTGGCCAATCCGGAGCGAACGTCCAGTCACCCTGCGTGTGCGCATCCGGCGGCCAGCGCGCCGAGTCGTGAGCCATCTGTTGGATTGGGACCGGCACCATCGGCCGGCTCATACGTTTTCGTCGGCGGGTCGGTGAGAATTAGCCAGAGCAGCTCTCGCCAGAAGTCCATGCCGAAGCATTTGTCCTGCTGCTGATACCACACCTGGGAGATGAGTGATTCGCGTAGGCGTTGCTGCGCACGCGAGTGCGCGTCGACGTCGAGGTCGACCTGCAGCGGATACCTGCGCGGCCACGTACTCTCGCGATCTGGCGTCGTAGGTTCGTTCATCCCCGGATGATACCGCTGGGCGATGCCGTGCCGGGGATGACGACCGGGGCCGGCGCGACCCAAGAAGTCGATCGACCGCCTAAAATGGGACTAGTCCAATTCTACGGAGCCCCGGGGCGGCTATTGGGGTGGAAGCCAAGCGCTTCGCTGCGCGAGTAATTCTGGTTCTTTATCTTGAGCGCTTGCGTCTTCGGCGGTTTCAGGCGCATCGTTTCTGCTTTCGCCCAGTTCGGGCAGAGGTGTCGCATGCGCGCCTATCGATCGTTCGTCGCGACCCTGACTTCGCTCGCGCTCGTCCTGCAGACGCCGCTGTCGGCTCTGGCAGCCGGCGCGGACTTCGCCCCCGCCACCAACGACGACATCGCGCGCCGCTGCGACGCGTTCGCCGCGCTGTCGTCCGACTCGCAGTACAGCGGCCCGCGCGCGGAACTCAACGACGTCAGCCTCGGCGAGGCGTTGCGCGTGTGCGCGCAGGCGGCGGCGGCACGACCCGTGCGGCCGCGCTACCAGTTCCTCTACGGCCGGATGCTGTGGGCGGCGGAACGCCCCGCGGAAGCGGCCCAGCAGTTCACCGCAGCGCGTCAAGCCGGCAATGCCTGGGCGACGCTCGAGCTGGGCGTGCTCAGCGCGTATGGGTCGGGCGTGCCGCAGAACTACGAGACGGCCGCGACGTTGTATCGCGAAGCCGCGAGCGCCGGCTTGGCGTCGGCGGATTACAACCTCGGCGGGCTCTACGAGACCGGCAAGGGCGTACCGCGTGACGCGAACGAGGCGGCGCGGCTGTACCGCCGCGCGGCGGACGGCGGGCTGAAAGTCGCGTATGCGAAGCTCATGTGGCTCTCGCTCGACGCGACGCCGCCGAACTACACGGAAGCCGCACGCTGGGCGCAACAGGCCGCCGACGCGGGAGACAGGGATGGCGCGCACGTGCTCGGTTGGTGCTACCTCATGGGCAACGGCTTGCGCCAAGACCTGGCGCTGGCGGCAAAGTGGTACGTCGAAGCCGCGCGCCAGGGATCGGCCGATGCGATGTACGAGCTGTCGCTCATGTCGCGCGACGGGCTCGGCCTGCCCAAAGACGCACACAACGCGGCCAACTGGATGCAGCAGGCGGCCGAGCACGGGGACGCGCAGGCGCAGCTCGAGCTCGCGCGGATGCTGATCGCCGGCACCGGCGTCGCAGTCGATCACCAAGCGGCCTACGGTTGGGCGCTCGAAGCCGCAAAGGCTGACCTCGCGCCCGCGCAAGTGCTCGTGGCCTCGATGGCATACGACGGCGACGGCGTGGCGCGCAACCACTCAGAGGCGGCCACGTGGTTCCGCAAAGCCGCCGAGCATGGCGACACGTTCGCCATGGTCCAGCTCGGGTTGCTCCTGCGCAACTGGTGACGGCACCACGCGCAGTGAAGCCGAGGCGATGCAATGGTTCCGCCAAGCAGCGGACAAAGGCAGCGTCGAAGGCGAGGAATCTCTTGGCGAGGGCTATATGAATGGCCTCGGCGGCCGCAGCCCCGACTATCGCGCCGCCGTGTATTGGCTCGAGCGAGCGGCGAGCAAGGATGACGGATTCGCGCAGCTCAATCTCGGCTCCCTTTACGCGGACGGCAGGGGCGTCCCGCGCGACATGCAGCGCGCCCAATCGCTCTTCGTGAAGGCGACCCTGAGCCGCGACTCGCGGGTCGCGCACAAGGCGAACGAGAACCTCTCGGCCATGTTGCACCACGGGCCGCCTGCGCGCGACCGCGACGACACGACGGCAGCGGTGGTCGGCACGGCGTTGGTCGGGCTCGCGCTGCTGTGGGCCTTCAGCGGATCGGGGAAGTCGTCGGGCGGGTCGGGATCCGGCGGCGGCATGCCGACGAACACCGCGCCATGTTGCGGCGGCTCCCCTTCGACGTCGCCGGCACGGCCGACACCGGACATGCCGCCGACGCGCCCGCCCGTTCCTGGGCCGATGACCGGGAACATCACCAAGATTCCCATGGGCGACATAACGAGGATGCCGCCCGCCGTCGGGAGATAGACGTTGCGGCGGCTCGTCGCCGGTTGCTTTTCAAGACGCGCTCCCTCTGAAACTGACCGTCACGGCGAAAGCCAACCGGCGTCGTTCGAGTTTCGCAGTCGAGCGTCAGATCCTCGAGCAGCGCTTCAGCAGAGAGTTGTTGTGATCGACACAGCCCTAGAACCTATCTCAAATTCGCTTCAGGAGCATCGTGATGCTGGCAAGCTCCACGAATCCGAGGAAATTGCTGGCGTAGTATTCCCAAGGGACGATCGCGCGACCGTGGCACAGCGATGAAATTAAATGTCCTTTCCGACCTGCATCTGAGCCTCGGCACCTTGCCGATACCGGAGAACAACACCGAAGCGGTCATTCTGGCCGGTGATGTTGCTCGCCCAAAGGAAGCTGTCGCGTGGGCACTGGGCTTTGCCAAACCAGTGTTCTACGTCGTCGGCAACCACGAGTTCTACGGAGGCAGCATTACCGGCACCGTCGCTGAACTCAAGCAACGGTGCGCGGGGACGAACGTGCGCGTGCTCGATGACGACGAAGTCATCTTCGACGGCGTGCGGTTTCTCGGAACCACGCTGTGGACAGACTTCATGCTGTTCGGCGAGGGCGAGAAGCGAGCGGCGGCGATACAGGAAGCGCTGACGTTCATGCGCGATTTCAGCAGCATCCGCATTGACGACGCAGACGAACGCTTATTTTCCCCCGCCGATTCGGCGGCGTTATTCGACATCCACGCTCGTTGGCTCGATTGCAAACTGGCCGAGCCGTATGCCGGGCCGACCGTGGTGATTACCCACCATGCTCCATCGCGGAAAAGCATCCATCCGAGGTTTGCGGACTCGCTCCTGAACGCGTGCTTCGTATCCGATGCCGAGCGCCTGGCCGACGGGACTCGCGCATGCCTATGGGTACATGGACATACGCACGACAGCTTCGACTATGTCCTGAATGGCACGCGGGTGGTGTGCAATCCACGAGGTTATGCCAAGGACGGGGTGAACGAGAATCCCCGGTTCGATGCGAATTTTCTGGTCGAAATCGACTAGTGTTCGAATATCAATTGACACCCGCCGGTCAGGAGCGTCGAGTCCAACGAAAACTTGCATCCGACGCAGTTCTGCAAGGTCGCCTCGCCACTGTCATGTGTAGCGATCCAGAGCGTCGCGAATTGCTCAAGGAGGGCGTCAACCTGCGCGCGGTTCTGCATCGGCCCCTGACCCTGATCTGGGTGTATTCCTCTCGTCATCAAGCGATTGCGGGTAACCCCGCTACCCGCACGAGTGACGAGTACCCGGTCCGCCCATGCCGAACAGAACGGGTTGGGCGGGGTGGCTACGCAACCTCATCGTAACCACCACCTTGCCACTGCAAGAAGCAGAAGCCGTGGCCGAAGGGATCGCTCAGACAGGCTTGGCGACCCCACACGAAACTCTGAATTGGTCCCTCGAGTCTCGCGCCGGCAGCAATGGCTTTTTCGGTGGCCGCCTCGACGTCGGCAACCACGAGGTCCAGGTGGACTGGCGTCCAATGGCGCCGATAGTCGCGTGACAGTGACGCGCCAGGAACGGGGGAGCTGCCCGTCTCCTTCTGCAACAGAACTATGCGCACCGAAGTTCCTGTGAGCTCCGCGACCGTGCCCTCAAATAGCCGGCGACCGAGCTTAAGGTCAATGGCATGCCGATAGAACTCGATTGCCGCCTCCAAGTCTGGGACGTCAATGTTGATCAGGGTTTCCACGTGCACATGCTCGTCGGTCACTCGCTTGGCTGGCGATGGGTCGAATCCGCACGCTCCACGGCGGCAGGATGGGCTGCTCCTCCGGGCTGTGCGGCGTGATGGGGATTTCGATTGGCGGCACAGTTTGCGGATCGTACTCTGCGATAGGCGGGGAATGAGTGTTGATTGGAGCCGCGGCAAGCGCGACCGACTCCGTAAAACGGGACAAGTCCAATTCTACGGACGGGTACTGACTCGGTGACAAGGCCGTATGAAACAGAGCTGCGCCCTCTCTTTCGGACCGCGCAACATCGGGCAGTTGCGGGAGATGGAGCGTTGAGGAGTCGGCTCGACACGAATATCGGTCGTGGACGACGCTGTTGCCGCCGTTCGTCACAACACCACGCTGCTGCCACGACCTAGTATGCCCTTAGGTGATAACGCCGAGGTTCGTCGATGGCGACGGCATCTATCGCAGTGCCACCTGCAATGGCAAGTGCAGGTCGCTCAACCACCGGCCGTCGTGTCCGATTGCGAAAGTCGGACCGGGCGGACATACTTTCCCACGGCGCGACCTGGCCCGCTCATTGGTTTGAATGACGAAGAACAAGGGGGCGTCTGACAAGCGCGCGCCCAGTGGCATCGTCGAGCCGGATTCCATCCCGCAGCACCTGCATCATCGACGCTCTGCCTACTGCAGTGAAGACGAAGATCGCCGCGCAGTTCTGAACGACTAACACTGGAGGAAATGATGAAGAAACAGCATTTGTGCAGGGGACTTGCAGTTTCAACAGTCTCGTTGCTGGGCCTTTTGCTCGGCAGTTCGGTCTCCGCCGACCCCGGCGGCCGACGGGCCAATGAGGTCGGATCGATGGGACCGGTGCCCAAGGCCCAATGTGGCCCTTCGGATCACACCGAAAGCGGATTGCAGGGCCAGACCACGTCGGCGGAACGCGCCGTCGTGAACGGCCATACCGACTCGGAACGCGGCTACAACTGCAATCTCGAGCTCGTCGGCCAGTTCCGAGGCGAGGGGGCCTTTTCGCAGGATGGGCCGTCGTACTTCGATCACTGCGCCTACATGGCGACGGAAAACAGATCCCTTGCAGCAGCACCCCGGTATCGTGGTGATCGATGTTTCGGATCCCACGAATCCACAGGCCGACCGCGTATCTCGACGAAACCACGGCGGGGCTCAACCCGCACGAAAATAACAAGGTGAACGAGGCGCGCGGACTCCTCGGGCTCGCCCAGAGCAACGGGCCGAACTTCGCGGTTTACGACCTGAACGAGGACTGCGCCCACCCGAAACTGGCGTCCACCTTCGACGTACCCAATAGCTCGGGCCACATGGGTGGCTGGGCGGAGGACGGCAAGACGTACTACATCGGCCAGCAACTTTCGAGGCGTCGGCGGCATCATGCCGATTATCGACGTGACCGACCCGTACAACGCGAAGTGGCTTCTAAACTGGACGTTCAACGGTAATGGCCGGCCCCACGACCTCTCCACGAACAAGAGCGGCACGCGGATGTACGCAGGGCAACCCGGCAACTTCGGCGCGCCGATAACCGATTCCTCGTTCGGGCCGGACGGGCTGGTGATCCTGGACATGAGCGACTTCGAGTACCGTCTCCCCAACCCGCAGATCCGGATTGTCAGCACGCTCTTCTGGGACGACCAAGGCCAGGCGGAACAGATGCTTCCCTTCTTCTCCCAGGGACGCTCGTACCTCATCAGCACGGACGAGTCGGGCGGTCAGGGAGGCGTCGGTGGTCTGGCGGCGGCATGTGCCCGCGGAGCGTCGGCGTACGGTTATTCGAATGTCATCGACATCACCGACGAGACGAAGCCGAGAATCGTCTCCAAGATCATGCTCGAAGTGCACGACCCCAAGAATTGCGCGAGCTTCCTCAGTGAGCCGCCGGAAGTCGGCGGCGGGATCCTCGACTATTCCACTGAAAGATGCGCGATAGACCGTACCGACCAATCCGACGATGGCCGCTTGCGGCTCGAGAGGTACCGGCACCCGCGTTTACGACATTCGCGATCCGCTCCACCCTGCGGAGATCGCGTACTGGAAGGGGCCCGGCTCCGCGAACGGCCGTTCCTTCCCGGATCAGGCAGCTGGTCACCGGGCGTCGATCGAACCGTCGAGAAGCAAGCGGGTTTGGCGCGCTTCGTCAAGGTTCCTGCCGCCGACGGGAAAGGGCACGAGCTGAATCTCTGGATCGTCGGTGATGGCGGCGGTTTTCAGGTTCTCCGCTTTACCGACGATTTCCTGAAGACGAAACAGGGCAAGGCGATCCACGCTCGAGGCTTTGGGTGACGACTAGGCCGACCCGATGAGTCGTCGGGCAGGCAGCGCAATGTGAGGTCTTGTTAGGCAAGCTGCCGTCTTCTCGAAATGTGCTGGCTCTTCGATCGCGGTCGAAGAGCCATTTTTTTGTTTTCTACGCCGCATATCCATACAATATTTTAGCCCGATCGTCGCCACGATTTCCGAAGGGGCGGCGCGTAGGTCCGTTCGTCGCCTTCAATACCCGCTGTAGCCAAAACGTAGCTACGTCCTTGCATCCTTCCTTCCAGTGAGAGGCGTCTGCTCTCGGCCAACTGCAGCCGTACGGCAAAGTCGTCGACAGCGGTCGTTCAACGGCGCGTTCGACCCGAAGCCGACGTTGGTCTTTGCACATCTCCGCCATGGCCGATAGGATGCGGCCTAGAGTTCCGGGAGGATTAGATGGGTCGACGTGAATTTCTCGGCGTTTTAGCGGTCGCAACGGCGGCAGGCTGGTCTTCAGCGTCGCAATGTCAATCCGGCACAAGGCCACGAATAGGGGTCCTTATGGGCTTCCCTGAGAATGATGCACGTGGGCAAGCCTACGTGTTAGCGATGCGAAAGAAGCTGGAAGGGTTGGGTTGGATAGATAGTCGGAATATCCGGATTGACTATCGGTGGGCGGGCGGTGATCAAGAAAAGGCTCGAATCTTTGCTAAAGAATTGATTGGCATGACGCCAGCCGTAATCGTGACTAGTACTAACCAAGTGACCGAAACGGTACGACAGGAAACCCAGACGATACCGATTGTGTTTGCGTCATTGGGAGACCCCGTCGGCAGCGGCCTGGTTGCGAGCCTGGCCCGGCCCGGCGGAAACATTACCGGGTTTCCTGTTTTCGTGGACACCATGGGAAGCAAATGGCTTGAGCTCCTCAGACAGATCGCGCCTCGCGTGGAACGCGTCGGTTTCGTGTTTCATCCCGACGCGGTCCCAAATGTCGGGTTGTATCGCGCTGCTCAATCTGCCGCGCCATCACTCAACCTGAAGCTAATCCCGCTCCCTGTTCATAATGCGGCTGAGATTCAGGCCGGGATTGCGAGTTTCACGTCCGGGACGGATGGGGGACTGGTTGTCGCCACCCATGCAGTAACGCTGTCGAACCGAGATCTGCTCATCAGTCTCGCTGCAAGCAGTCGACTGCCTACCGTGTTCGGAGATCTGATCTTTGCCGAGAGCGGAGGTCTTTTGTCGTACGGTAGCGACATAGCGGCCTTGTTCGAGGGTGCGGCGTCCTATGTCGACCTCATCCTCAAAGGCGCAAAGCCTGCGGAACTGCCGGTTCAACTACCAACCAAGTTTGATCTTGTCATCAATCTAAGGACCGCTCGGGCGATCGGTCTCACCGTTCCGCCGACGCTGCTCGTTAGCGCCTCCAGGGTGATCGAATAGAAATGCCAACGTCCGCTTGTCGCCGTACGGAGAAGTTCGCGGAGGTCCGCTTATCTAAAGCACGACAGGCAGCAGCGGGTCGTACTGCGACCTTCGACGATCAAACCGCTACGTACAGACTTGAAGGTCGCTTACCGGCCAACAGCAGCCGTACCGTGAAGTCGCCGACAGCGGCCGTTCGATGGTATATGGCAAATGTCGGCTAGGAACAACGCCATGCATCTCGATACCCGCGGCCTCCCCCTCTCGACCGCCAGCGCCAAGGCGGCCGCTGCGTTCGACCATCTCGTCACCGGCTACCTCACCTACCGGGCCGATACGCCCGACCGACTCAAAGCCGTGCTGGAAGCCGATCCCGACTTCGCGCTTGCGCATTGCATGAAGGGCTATTTCGCCATGCTCGCGTTCAAGCAGGCCGTCGTTCCGGTCGCCGTCGAGGAGGCGCGCACCGCGCAGTCCCTTGCCGCCGACGCCACGCCGCGCGAGCGCAGCCACATCGCGGCCCTGACCGCGTGGGCCGAGGGCGAGCTCGATCGTGCCATCGCCGCATGGGAGTCGATCCTGCGCACCCATCCGCATGATGCGGTCGCGTTCCGTCTCGCCCATTTCGTCAATTTCTGGCTCGGCCGCCCGCAGGACATGGTCGCCTCCGTCGAGCGCGTGATCCCGGCCTGGTCGGAAGACATCCCCGGCTATGCAATGATCCTCGGCTGCCGCTGCTTTGCCCTGGAGGAGGCCGGAAACTATCTCGGCGCCGAGCCGTCCGGGCGCCGCGCCATCGAGCTCGACCCCGCCGATCTCTGGGCCGCGCACGCCGTCGCCCATGTTATGGAGATGCAGGGCCGCCGCAGCGAAGGCATCGAGTGGCTCACCACGCTCGCGCCCAACTGGGAGGGCAGCCACAACCTGCAGCACCATCTCTGGTGGCACTGCGCGCTGTTCATGCTCGAGCACGGCGACCATGCGGCCGCGCTCGAACTCTACGACACCCGCTTCCGCAACCTCGCCGCGCCGCTCACGGTCGCCTCGCCGGATGTCTACATCGACGTGCAGAATGCGGCGTCCATGCTCTTTCGCCTCCAGCGCCTCGGCGTCGATGTCGGCAACCGCTGGGAGGAACTCGCCGACAAGGCCGAGGCACGGATCGGCGACTGCCAATCCGCCTTCACTCTGCCGCACTGGCTGATGGCGCTGACCGCCACCGGCCGCACCGCCGCGGCGCAGCGCATGATCGAGGCGATGCGCGCCTTCGCCAACGGCCGCGGCACCGTCCCCCCCATCGTGCGCGACTACGTGCTGCCGATCGCCGAGGCCCAGCTCGCCCACGCCGCCGGACGCCATACCGAGGCGGTCGCGCTGATGCGTCCGGCCATCGGCGGCATGTACCGACTCGGCGGCAGCCACACCCAGCAGGACGTGCTCGAGCAGCTTTTCGTGGACGCCGCCCTCAAGGCCGGCAGCACCGCGGATATCCGCCTCGCCGTCGAGCGGGTCGCCGGTCGCCGGGCGATTCCGCCCGAGCGCTTCATCGGCTGGCGCGAAGCCGCTAACCGGGCGGCGGTGGGGGCGTTATAGGCGTTATAGGCGCAATGGGGCCGGGTCGCACGCGATGCACTACGACCGCATTTGGCCGTCCAGCGAAATCCACGAGCGTCCGCTTCTCTAGGGCACGATAGGCAGCAACGGGTCGATAGCCGCCGCTATCGACATCTAATGGAAGCGCAAAGAGCATGGCGAAACTACGATTTCGGCCTACATCGATAACCAAAACGTAGCGACGCCCGTACAGTCCGTCCTTACTGTCTCACGCGTCTGCTCCTGGCCAGAGGCGGAATTCCGTCGATGTCTTGCTACGGAGCGAGCAAATTTAGCTGGGTCACAATGCCCGTCGATATCGACATCGTCGGGCGACGATAGACTGACCTATGGCCGCCAACGACCCAGCTAGTCCCGCCGCGTCATCTTCGAGTCAGCGGGCCAGACGGATTGCCTTCGTTTCCGCGGCATTGCTTCTTGTCGTTGGCGCCGCATATGTCGTGCGGTGCACGCTCTTGCTCAATGTCGCGAGAATCTTCCTGGACCAAGACGCCGAGTTGGTGGCCCAGGAGAAGGCCGACGGCGTCGCGATCGTCTTCGCGAAGCCGCCGTCGCCATGGGTCATGCCAATGAAAAATGTCATGAATCCCATGTGGCAATCCATCGGAGCTGAAGGAGTCAACTACTACACCTTCGCGGGGCCAGGCAATCTGCTCCGGTCCTATAGTGAGCGATCCGAGCCCAGGTCTCCTTACTACCAAGCATGGGTTGGCGCATATGTGACGAAACGCCGTGACGGCACGTTGCCTCAGGACTTGCCGGCGTGGGCCAAGCAGGTGACCGAACTCGATCAGCGCTCTTGGCTCGCGGCCATGGGCGATCCCCAGCCGCTCGCCGAATCGGCTGCGCCCATAAGTGCTGGTAACGTGGTCGTTGACGGCCGTACGTTGGAGCTGTGGCACGGCACCATGCGCAGTCACAGCGACTTGAGCGAAAAGGCGGACGGCCCGCTGGCAACGTTGGTCGGGATGCCACCGAAATCGTCGTGGCCGCCGGGGATTCGCTCGTTTCACAACGTGACGCTGGACGGCTACTTTGTGTGTTGGCCCGACGCGACTCGACGAGTGTCCATCGTGGTCTATGCGGTCGCCGCCTTTTCTCCTGATCAAGCCGCAAGTGCTAACGCGTCGCGCCGTGACATCAGAGGCGAGCTCTTGAGCTTGATGAAGACCGCGACGCTTGAAACAGTTCGCTAGGTTTTCAATTGAAAACAGTGCTGAAAGGCGGGCGCCGCAAAGTGTTGACAACTCTTGATCGTGCTCGCCACCGGGACATACGAGATTTCGCTGACAGCTAGGAGCGCCGTCTGTTTCGCCCAATCACTGACGACGACGTGAATCTGGTCACGTCGTGTAGTCGGAACGATCCCGTGTCAATGATCGTAGCCGACAGGTTTCGACGCGAACTCGCCGAACACAAATACCGCCTTGCTTGGAGTTGGATCCTTGAAGACCACGGGCGATTGCTTGCACGGGCTCTGTGGTGGGGTCCGTCCAATGGTCAATTTCCGGTGGCGCTCGACTGCCTCTGGGTCGCGGCTTCTGACGAACACCCTGAAGAGACTGCTGCCAAATTGCTGAATGCCGGTCACGCTGCGCTCGTCGCGGCCGGAGCTCCGACGCTTCCTGACTTCAATATCGACGTAGCGACCAACTGGCGAGCGGAGCCGGCAGCGGCCACTGCGGTCACGTGGCGAAGCGCCGCTGCGGCGGCCGCGGGTTTGACCGAGCGCATCGAGCGGTTGCGCTTCGAGTGGACGCCGAGCACACCGAGGCCGGCTCGCAGCACTCGCTTGACGTTCGCACCAGCGACAGACGAGCAGTTCTTGGCTTTGTTTTGCGACGTTGCGCAAGGCAGCTTGGATATTCACACGCGGCGCAAGCTCAAAACGCTGGGTCCGGCAGAACAAGCTTCGGACGATATGGACTTTTACCTTGGTCTGCCAGGCAATCGTGACGATTGGCGAGTCGCCCAGGACGCTACTGGGACGCTCGTCGGCTTCGCGATCCCATCAAGATCGGCCTACGACCCCAGCGTCAGCTACCTCGGAGTTCTTCCTCGGTTCCGCGGGCGGGGATTTGTGGACGATCTGTTGGCCGAGATCACGCATATACACGCAGAGGCGGGAGCGGAACGAATAACAGGCACGACTGACACGACCAACACCCCAATGGCGACTGCGTTCGGGCGCGTCGGGTATCGGAACACGGCGTGTAGGATCGTCCTTGGTGCGCCATCGGACTGATGCGTCCCGCTTCATCGCGAGCGGTCGACAGTGTGCATACGACGTCTTCGTGCTCGGCTCATCTAACGTTGGACGTCCGCTCTGGACCGACGCGAAGCGGCTTGCAATGGGTGGCGGATTCAACTGGTCGCAAATGTCCTGGTTCGGCCAGCATCGAAGCTCTTGTGTCGTGGAGCTACCGCGCTTGCTGATTCATCGAGCGTGCCTTACGATCGCCTTTTTATTCAATCACGAGCATGCCCTCCGACGTTGAGCAGGTAATTGACGAGCTGTTTGCCGCGAATCGAATTCTCGTCGGCGAAGGGGTAATCGATGGCTTTGGGCATGCGTCGGTACGCAATCCGCGGCAACCCGATCACTACTTCATGACGCGCGACAACGCCGGCGGCCCAGCGACCGAACACGGGATTGTCGAATTAGACGCCGACAGTCAACCTGTCATGCCAAGCGGCGCCCGGCCCTCGATCGAACGCTTCATCCATGGCGAGATATATCGAGCGCGACCGGACGTGACGGCGATCGTGCATACGCACGCACCCGCGCTGATCCCGTTCGGCGTAAGCCGCACGCCGCTCAAGCCCCTTTATCACATGTGCGGGTTTCTCGACGATGGCGCACCGGTGTTCGACATTCAACACGAGCACGGAATGACAAACATGTTGATCACCAGCCGGAAGCTTGGTGAGGCGCTGGCTGCTTCGCTCGGTCAGCGTGCATTGGTACTCATGCGCGGCCACGGTGCGACCGTGGTGGGAACATCATTGAGGGAGGCGGTGTTCCGCAGCGTCTATACGACGGTCAATGCCCAGCTACTGCCCAATCCGTCGCGCGCGGACGGCTGGCACCACCACCGGCCTACCCCGGACGGCCACTGCAATGCACGATGACCGGCGGAACGCGCTCGATCGTCTCGAAGGCGGTTCCCTTCGCCGCGGCGACGAACAGGTGGTGCGGGCCGCACGCATCCGACGCGAACGGGACGCTCACGCGATACGCATCGCGCGCGCGCAGGTAGGGAATCCGCTCGAGGTCGAACGCCTTTCCGCCCTTCGCCGGGTCACCGTCATAGAAACGCACGGTGACCCCTCCGTCGATCGGCTGATCGCCCGTGACCAGCGACGTGTCGACGACGATGCGCTCGCTGCGACCGATCTTGTGGACCGAAACAGTCGGCGACGCCATCTCGAACGCCGGTTTCGGCTTCTTCGACCCCGGCTTCTCCGGTCCCGGTTTCTTCTTCGCGACGAGCGGCCCGCTCGGCTTGGGAAAGACGTAGAAGGCCGACTTGTAGAAGCCGACGTTGTTGTCGTATGAATCCTCGAAAGCTGCGACATCGGCGAACGACGTCAATGAGCCGGGAATGGCGCGCAAGCCGTGGCCGGGCATCTCGCCGACGAGCCTCCCGCTCGCGTCCTCCATCCAGACGACGACCCAGAACACGAGGTACTGATCGGGATAGGGCGTCGTGTCGAAGGGCTTGGGGATGGGGACGAGTTGCCAATTGGGAGTGGGATTGTCAGTATTGAAGGGCGGGATCGGACCGGTGACGGACTCGCCGACGAGAAAGCTCGGGCCGTTCGCCGAATTGTTGGTGTTGTTCCACGGAATGCCGTAGAAGCGCGTGTGCACTGTCGTGCCGGGCGGCATCGCGGCGAGGCTGTAGTTGTAGACGCGCGCCTGGAGAAGCAGCTGATCGCCCGCGGTGGCCGTATCGAGCTGCGGACCCTTTCCGCCGGCCTCAGCGCCGGTAATGAACAAGCCCCGCATCGTGTGGAAGTCGGAAAGCCACGGATCCGCGGGATCGGACGGCGAGAGACTTGCGCAATCGAGATCCGCCGACCCCGCGCTGATGCCGAGGCACGTCCCGTTGTTCGGGTTGGACCCGTTCGACAGTCTCACGCTCCAGCGCGTCGGATGGTTGAGCGCAACATCGGGCGCCTGCGTGTACACCTGCTTCCACCAGCCACCCGCGTCGCCGCGCAGCGGGTCGACGACAAACGCCGTTTGCAGAATGCCGAACGTCTGCACGTCCGTCGACAGCGGAATGTCCGTTGACGACGCCGCCGGGCCGCTGCTGACCGAAGATAAATGGCGTAACGAAATACTGATAGTCGGGGGGACTCGCAAACGTTGCCGGCTTCTGCACGCCGATGCCGGTCGACTTGCCGAGCGTCGTGACGGACGTGTGCAGGTTGCTGAAGCCGAAGCTGCCGCTCAAACCGAGCGTCGCCTTGGTCGACCCTGACACGAAGATCCCATTGGTGGACGTCGACACCGACAACGTATCCTTGAACGAGTAGTTCTGATCGAAGCTTGTGCTCTGGCTGTCCGTCGTGCCGGTGTTCCAGGTCGTCTTCTCGAGAAACGTCGTCTGATCGGTCGCCCAGGTCAGGTTGTTGGAAAGCTGGTCGAGATCGGTTTCGATCGCCTGCAGCTGTTGAAAGTTGCCCGGGTAGGACAACACGTTGCCGGGCTCCCACGGCGGCTGATACCACTCGGTCGTGTTGCCGGGCACCGTGTCGTTCGATACGGCATCGATGCCCGAAAACTGCACGGTCAGCGGGACCTTCTGGTCATCTGAGCAATCGGGTATCGCCTCCGGACAGCCGGTCTGGCCGATGACCGGGTAGATGTACAGGTTGAGCCTCGAGTCGCTGTACCAAACCTGATCCGAGAATCCGGTCTGCTGCGAGACGTCGAATTGCATGGAGCTCGTCGTGCCGTGGACCTTCTCGGAATTGCCCTTCCACGCCTGCTGCGCGGAGAACTTGTTCTTGACCGTGACGGTGTCGACGTCCGGGACGCCGACGGTCACCTTGCCCGACAGGCTTTCGCTCGTGCCGGCTGACCAACTCGTCGTGTTCTGCGACGATGACTGGTTGCTGTTGCTCTGATCCGTCTGATATTGCGTGAAGAAGCCTGCGGGGATCGCACTGACGTTGAAGACTTGTGACGTGGGTTGCCGGGCGGGTGCGATGAAGTCGACGTGCATCGGCGGCACGCCGAGCACGACCGACGGCTGGCTGCGGTGGGCGATCACCACCTTGGTCGGTGCGCCGAGCCGCAGCGACCGGCCTTGGCTGTCCGTCGCGACGAGCGCCGCGTAGTTCACCGGACCGGGAACGAGCGCCGCCGGAAGCGGGAAAGTCGAAGCCGCCGAAATCGCGAAATTGTTCGCCGGATCGACGTTCAAGAGCGAAACGGTGACGTTCGACGCGCAATCCGATCCGAGGAGCGCGAGTTGCAGGTTGGGATTGCGTTCGTTCGCCGGCGGCGGATTCGGGTTCGCCTGCATCCGATTGAAATTGCCGGCAACGAGGTCGTGCAGGCACGCGCCGATCGTGTTCCCGAACGCAGGTCCGGCCACCGGATTGAGTGACGTATCGAAACCGAAAATCTGGATGCGGCTTCCCGGGAATTGCGGACCCGGTTCGATGAGAACGGCGGCCTGATCGAACGACCCGCTCCAGTCGAAATGACCCGCGCGCATCACGACGAGCGGCGCATCGACGGTCCCGACGCCTGTGTCGAAGACGGCTTTCTGAATCGCGTTGCCGTCGCTGTCGAAATCGATGGTCACGATCTTCGCCGTGCCGCGCGGCACCGCGTAGACCAGCGCGAGCTGGTCGTGCGTGGTGTTGCCGAAGCGGCCGACGGCGAGCGATACCGTCGCGATGAATCCGCTGCCCTCGGGCAGGCTCAGCACGAGCCCATTGGCCAGACCGTTCGTCGGAACTCCGAGTTGCAGGCTGACCGGATCGACCGCGTAGAACTGAAGGACCAGCCCGCCCTGGTTCGCGTTATTCCCGAGAAGCGCGATCACCGGCCGTCCCTGGCCGGTGAAGTCGCCGGCCGCCACAGCCATTGGAATCGAGAGCTGTGGGCCGCTACTCACGGAGAGCGGGTTCCCAACGCGCATGCCCTTGCTCGGCACGTTGGGATCGACCGCGCTCAGGACGAACGCGCTCGGAACGATGGGGCCTCCTTCGTCACTCCAACCGGCCAGGACCACGTCATCGTAGCCGTCGCCAGTGAAATCGGCCACGGTCGACAAGAGCTGAAAATTGCCGCTTTGACTGCCGAAGCCGGTCTGCACGAACAGCGGCTTCGGCAGATCCGGATCGGGATCGAAATAGAGCGAAAGGGTGTAGGGAAAATCCTCCAGGACGCAGGCGACACTCATCGTCACGTCGTGGTTCAGGTTGAACATGCGCGCGCTCACCGCCGTTCGGAACGTCGGAGTGAAATCCAGACACGCGTTGTTGTTGCCCGCGAGGCTTGACGCGGCCGACGCGCTGACCGCCGAATTGCTCGTGTCGAGTATTGCCCCGGCGAAAACCGCGCCGAATTGACCGGCGATCAGCAGGTCGTCGGTGCGCAGCAGATGCCGCTGGCCGTTGAGGATGTCGCTGACGTTCGTGAAGCAGGACTGGCCCGGAACGCAGGGATTGAGCTGGGCGATGGCCGGCGATGCGGGCTGCATTGCGAGCAATGCCGCTGCAACGACGAAACGAAACCCTGCAACGAGCGACCGTTTGATCGCGGCTCCGGCGACCCCGAACGTCGCGGCGCGGTCGCGCGCGCCCACCGAAGAGTGCCTGCAAAACGTTTCGAACGCGCGCATCGAATTCCTCTCCCGTCGAACCCGGATTGGCAAAAGCGCCGCGCGGCAACTTCGCCACGAACCGGCCGAATCAGTCACGCACGGATTGTAAGCTCGAGTGGATACGCTGCAAGCGACGGGCGTCGACGCGATCCGATCAATGCCAACTTCGAGAGCGCTGGAGCGCATGCGATGTGGTGCGGAATGTGGCGCACGGGATACCATCATCGATTTTGCCGGGGTGGTTGGACTCCCCGATCACCGTGCTTCGAAGCGGGGGAAATTATGAGCGACCAACCGCAACATTCAGGCAGACCCGACAGCGACGACATCGCCGGTTCGCGCCTCGTGCCGCAGGTCGGCATGATGCTCAAAGCGTTCTGGGCCTCCCCCGTACGCAACACGCTGCTGTCGTTGGCGGGGGTGGTCTTTCTCGTCGTCGTCTGCGACGGCCTACGGACAGATCCGGCTCAACCGCTGGAACCAGCCCTTCTACGACGCGCTGGTCGCGCCGCGATGTCGAAGAGTTCCTCGTGCAGCTCGGGGTATTCGGCATCATCGCGGGTGCGCTGCTCGTTCTCAACGTCTTCGCAGCGCTGGCTGACGGAAATGATGAAGCTCAAGTTGCGCGAAGGCCTGACTCGGGATCTCATCGATATCTGGATGCTGCCCCGCCGCGCATTCCGGCTCGCCAGCGCCGGGCCGATCGGCGTCAATCCCGACCAGCGCATGCACGAGGATGCGCGTCACCTGACCGAGCTTTCGGCCGATCTCGGCATCGGCCTGCTGCAGGCCGCGATCCTGCTCGTCACCTTTGTCAGCGTGCTTTGGACGCTGTCGGCCGACTTCGCCTTCCATGTCGCCGGCCGGGTGATTCGGATTCCCGGCTATATGGTGTGGGCTGGCATCCTCTACGCAGGCTCCGCTTCGCTGCTGAGCTATTGGGTCGGCCGCAACCTGATCGGGCGTAACGCCGAGCGTTATGCACGCGAGGCCGACCTGCGCTTCTCGCTGGTGCGCGTCAACGAGCACATCGACGCCATCTCGCTGGCAGGCGGCGAAGCCGACGAAGCGCGGCGCATCAAGCTGAATCTCGCAGCGGTGCTCGCCGCCATGCGTGGTCTGGTCACCGGCCTACACCGAATTGACCTGGGTCACTGCGGGCTACGGGTGGCTGATGATCGTGGCGCCGATCCTTGTCGCGGCGCCGCTCTACTTCAGCGGCAGCATCACCTTCGGCGGGCTCATGATGGCGGCCGGCGCGTTCACCCAGGTCCAGTCGTCGCTGCGCTGGTTCGTCGACAACTTCGGCACGATCGCGGACTGGCGCGCGACCTTGCTGCGCGTCGCAAGCTTCCGCCATGCGATGCTCGTGTCTGACGCGTTGCATGATGTCTCGGGCCGCATCGCGTTCGAGGAAGGCTCGCCCGGACAGATGACGCTCGAGAACCTGGAGATCGCCTCGCCGGCGGGATGCACGATGCTCGAGGAGTCAGAAGTCGAAGTGAAGGCCGGCGAGCGCATCCTCGTCGTGGGAGAACCCGGAGTCGGGCAAGACCCTGCTGTTTCGGGCGCTCGCGGGTCTGTGGCCCTGGGGCGCGGGCCGCATCGGCCGGCCGAAAGGCGCGACCGTCTTCTTCATGCCGCGCCAGCCGTATCTGCCGCCCGGCACTCTGCGCGAGGTCCTGGCCTATCCGCAGAGGTCGAAACCTTCAAGCCGCATGCGTTCACCGATGCGCTCGAGCGGGTCGGCCTGCGGCGTTTGGCCCCGATGCTCGATCGCACCTCGCGATGGGACCCCGAACTGAACTGGGATGACCAGCAAAGTCTCATGCTCGCACGTCTGCTGATCCACGAACCGCGCTGGGTGGTGATCGACGAGGTGCTCGACGCGATCGACGGCGAAACGCGGACTCGCGCGCTCGAGATCTTCTCCAAGGATCTGAAGGACGCCGCCGTCATCCACATCGGCCGCGGCAACGGCAGCGATCCCATGTTCACGCGCGTCCTCCACCTCATCAACGATCCCACGATCCGCCGGCTGGTTCGTCAGAAGCCCGCTGAAACGGCGGCCTTGCCACCGGGAATGCAGGCCGCAATCGAGCTCGTGAGAGCCGTCGGGCCAGCAACGCGTTTCGGAGTCCGCTCTGGATGCAGCGGTCTGGTCAGCCAGTCACGCTCGGGAGAAGCGCAACTCGCGCTGTCCTCGGCATCGCGCCGGCGGACGGCCGGCGCTGCGGATGGATTTCGACTTCAAAGGCGGGGCAGGGTTCGTGGTCGCCCGGTGCGTGGTGCAGCGCGAGGTGTATGAGGATTACGCGGTGCGCTTTCGGCTGCGCGGGTGCGGTCGAGACCAACGATCTCGAGATCAAGCTCGTCGACTCGAGCGGGCACAACGTCTGGCGGCATGTCCATAAAGAATCTTCAGCCGCCAGCGCGCTGGAAGAGCTTTCGAATCGACAGCCGCGAGTTCGAGTTCGCCTGGGGTCCGGCGAGCGGCGGCGTCACCCAAGGAGCTCGGCGCGATCGAGATTGCCGATCGTCGCGCGCGAAGGTGGCGCAGGTACGCTATGGGTCAGCGACTTCAGGATCGAAGATCACCGCCCGCTGACTGGCGCGACGGCGAGCGCCTCGAGCGCACTCGCGGGCTTCGCTGCCGACCAGGCGCTCGCCGGCGTCCGGCTGGATCGCCGCGTCCCGATGATGCGAAGCCCTGGATCACCGTGGACTTCACCGAGCCGCGCAGGCTCGGCGGGCTCATCATCGATTGGCGGGACGGCGCACCCGCCAGCGGCTTTCGTGTGCGCGGATCGTTGCATGGTCGGCGTTGGCGGACGCTACACACGACGCGGCGCGCCGGCGGCGCGCGCAGCTATGTCTACCTGCCGGATACCTGAAGACGCGTTTCTTCGTCTGGAGCTGAACGAGCCGACAGCCGGCGCCGCATTGCATCCGCAATCGTTCGAGTTCTCCGTTCCATCGAGACCTTCTGGTACAACATCGCTCGATCACGAGCCGCGCGGCTGGTACCCGCGCTGGCTGCATCGCGAGCAAACTCTGTGGACGCCGATCGGCACCTCGAACGGCACGCACTGCGCGCTCATGAACGAGGAGGGCATGGTCGAGATGGCGCCGGGCTCGTTCTCGATCGAGCCGATGGTGTGCGATCGAAGGTCGGCTCTTTACCTGGGCAGATGTCACTCTGCGGCAGGAACTGCTCGATGGCTTCCTCCCGTCCCGTCCTGCGATCTGGGAAACCGCAGACTGGCGCCTGCGAGTGCAGGGCCGAGGCAACGCCGAGCGGGCTCGTTCCGTCTGCGCTATCGACTCGAGAACCTCTCGGACCGATCCTTATCGGCGCGCTTGCTGGTGCTCGTGCGCCCGTTTCAGGTGACCCCGCCCTGGCAGAGCGTCGGCAAGATTGGCGGCGTGAGTCTCATCCACGACCTGGCTTGGGAGCGGTGGCGCGTTGCGTGTGAACGAGACGGCCGCTCATTGTGCCGGCGAGCGCGCCTTCGGGCTTCGCGGCGACGACGTTCGACGAGGGCTTCGTCGCGCTGCGTCTTGCCGCAAGCGGCCGCGAGCCCACGGATACGCAAACGCACGATGCATTCGGCTTTGCCTCGGGCGCGCTTGCCTTCGATCTGGCGCTTCAACCTCGCGCAAGTGACGAAGCGCATCGTGGAATGTCCTGCCAGCGCATGCCTCGCTCTCGAGCGGCGAGCCGGCATTCGATTGGGCGAAGCGAGCTTCCCGCGACGCAATGGTCCGGCGCGGGCTGGGCCGCCGATGCTATCCGCGCTGCGCTTACGGCGACCGCGCACATACTCGTGACCCGCTCTGGACCGGCGCTGCAACCCGGGCCGCGGCGCTACACGCGCTCGTGGATTCGCGACGGCAGCAGTCATGAGCGCAGCCCTGTTGCGGATGGCGCGCACGCGAAGAGGTTCTCGAGTTCATCCGCTGGTATGCGCCTTACCAGCGCGCGGACGGTTTCGTTCCGTGCTGCGTCGACCACAACGGACCCGATTGGCTGGTCGAGCACGACAGCCACGGGCAGTTGATCGCGCCATCGCCGACTACTACCGGTTCACGGCAGATGCTCGGTTCCTCGAGGAGTCCTGGCCTTTCGTCGTCAAAGCCGTCGCCTGCATCGAGGGTCTCGCTCGAGGAGGACGGGCCTGTTGCCGATCTCCGTCAGCCATGAAGGTTATCTCGCACAGCCGGTGCATTCGTATTGGGACGATTTCTGGGCGTTGCGAGGTCTGCGCGATGCGGTTGATCTTGCACACGTGGTCGAGCGACCGGATGCGGCCGAGCGCTGGGAGGCCCTGGCGACGCGTTTCGCATCCGCACTGTTCGGCTCGATCGAGAAAACGCGCGCCGAGCGCAAACTCGACTTCATTCCGGGCAGCGTCGAATGGGCGGACTTCGATCCGACCGCCACAGCGAACGCGATCGCCTTTCTCGATGTTGCCGAAGGCCTCGATCGCAAGGCCGTAGAGCACACCTTCGACAAATACCTTTCCGACTGGCGCCGAAAGCGCAGCGGCAGCCCTGGAATGGGCGAACTACTCTCCGTACGAGATCCGCATCATCGGCGCTCTCGTGCGGCTTGGGCGGCGCGATGCTGGCGCTCGAGCTGTTGCGGTTCTTTCTGTCGGACCGGCGACCGCCAGCGTGGAATCAGTGGCCGGAGATTGCGTGGCGGGATCCGTCGAGCGCCGGCGCATGTGGGCGACCTGCCGCACACCTGGGTGGCTGCAGAATACGTGCTCGCTGTCCGCAGCCTGTTCGCCTACGAGCGGGCGGCAGATCGAAGGCTCGTGGTGGCGGCGGGCCTCGCTCCGGAGTGGACGACGGGCCCGGGCGTGCAGGTACAAGCGATGCCCACTCTCTACGGCGCTTGAGCTTCTCCGCGCGCACGCTCGACGAGCATACCTTTCGATTCGACATCGGACCGCGGTGTGGCGGCGAGGCATCGAGCTTCGCCCGCCGCTGCCCGGGCGCCTGCTCGGCGTAAGCGTCAACGGCAGCGCCCATGCGGATTTCGATGCGCAGTCCGTGGTCATCGCGAGTACGCCGGCCGAGATCGTTTGCCGCACCACCGCATCGGTTTAGAACGGGGCAGACGTGACGAGCGCAACCGCAAAATGACGGAGACCAACGCGTCAGTCAACCGGTGACATACACCACGGGTTTCGCAACTCAATCTTCGAGGCAGGGGATGCTCAGCGAATCACGATCGGACCTCCGGAGACAGCATCCCATTTTGGCCGCATTTCCCTGCCCCACTTCTTTGGGTCTTCATCGTGCATCTTCTCCATCTTCTTTGCGACATCCGGATGCTTTTCCATTACGTGCTTGGTCATCACCTTCACCATTTCGTCCCAGGAACTGGCCGATAACTTCTGATCGCACGTCCCGCCGAGTTGCCGGCATGTCATCGTTTTCATGAGAATTGGCATCCGTGTGCAAAGGGACAACGAGTGTGGAGACTTGGCAATCGCCCGCATCTCACATGCCACGCAGCGGATTGATCTCCATGACTTCGATGGAGGACTGCGGAATCTGCAAGTGCGGATGTTCTTCGAATGGCCGTGTCGCTGCCTCGTGGGACTCAGCCTCTACGACCGCATACAACATTACGTCGTTTCTTGTGTCGGCCGTGCCCTGCTTGGTAACGCGCTTGGTCTTGCCCACGCCGGCTCCGCGGTCGGCGAACATCTTGATGTGATCGCCCATCCACTTTTTCCATTCGCCCTGCATCTTTTCTTCGTCGTGCTTCCGCTTCTCGGGCTCGGTTTTCTTCCACTCGTCAATCACGGAGGTGGGTGCGAGATAGGTAACGAGAAATTTCTTCACGGTTCAGGCTCCTTCGAAAGATTCGCCTCCTGGCGTATTCATCGCTCGCGACTGGATGGGATCGGTTTGCCGTAGCCGTGCTGTCGATCCGCCGCCTATGGGAAGTGTCTTCGCGTTGACCAGAACTGTCTGTCGGACGTCAATAATTGCCGATGTAGGAAACCTCCGACTTGCCAAGACTGGCGCGCAGGCGCAGCCCGCGGCACGCGGGCCGCTCTGGATCTATCCTGCTGAAAACTCCGTTGGAAACGAGTGCCGGGTTGCTATGATGATGTCAGATCGTTCGTCGAGGACAGAACAGTGTCCACCTTGCGTGCATGGAGCGCGCGTCCTGTAGGCCAATGGCTACCGGCACAAAGGCCAAAGCGCTTGCCCAAATGCTTCAGCACGCGCTCGCCGCGCGCGCGCAGGGCAACCTCGTCCACGCCGAACGGTATTGTCTAAGCGCGCTAAGGACAGACGGAAGCAACTTCGATGCGCTGAACCTCCTGGGTGTCGTCGTGGCGCAGCAGGGCCGGCATGAAGACGCTTGTCGCCTGTTCACAAAGGCGCTGAAGATCAAGCCGGCCAACGCTCAGGCGCACTACAGCCTGGCCAATGCACTGAGCATGCTCAAGCGCTTCGAGGCGGCGATCACGAGCTATCGCCGCGCCCTTGCCATCCAGCCCAATTATGCCGAGGCGCACTTATCTCTGGCTGTCGCGTTGAAAGCTGTCAATCGGCGTCAAGAAGCTGACTCGAGTTATGAAAGGTCATTGGCCATCCGGCGAGAGGCTCTTGCTCGGCAGCCAGGTGACGCTCTCGCCCGCCATCGCCTCGGCAATGATTTCGAGCAACTGGGCGATCTGAGCACCGCTTTGGCGTGTTGCCGCGAGGCTCTTGTGATGAACCCGGAGTTGGTTGCCGCGCGCGGTGCCCTGGCGATGTATCAGCTGCCGACGGTATTCGATGATGGCCAAAGTGTTGCGGACGCGAGAATCGCGTTCGAGCGCGAACTGTCCGAATTGGACGATTGGTTAGAGGTCAAGCGTCCAATAGACGGATATGCCGCCTTCGAAAGCGTTCGCGTGTTTTACCTCGCGTATCAGGAACAAGATAACCTTGACCTGCTATCTCGGTATGGTGATCTGTGCGCGCGAACGCTCGGGAGGTGGCAGCAGGAACCGATATTTCCGACGCACGGCTCCGTCCGCGACAACAAGATCCGGATCGGAATCGTACTGGCGAAGGTCACGAGTAATTCGGTCTGGAACGCGCTCGTCAAGGGCTGGGTCCAGCATATTGATCGTACCCGCTTCGAGCTACACCTGTTTCAGATGGAGGCGCGACAGGACGATGAAACCCGCTTCGCAATGTCTCGCACGATGCATTCGGATTTGACCGGGAAGAGCTTGCGAGAATCCGTTGACAGCATACGTGCGCGGAAGTTGGATATTCTGATTTATCCGGAAACTGCCATGCATCCCAAGCCCGCTGTCTTGGCGAGCTTGCGTCTTGCTCCGGTCCAAATCGCGAGCTGGGGGCACCCGGAGACGACAGGGCTGCCGACGATTGACTATTTCCTGTCCGCGGAGGAACTCGAACCTCCCGGCGCGCAGAGGAATTACCGGGAGCGCCTCGTAATGCTCCCGCACCTCGGGTGTTGCTACCAGCCGTCGGCGGTGGTTCCCGTGGTCCCCGATCTGGAGCGTCTGGGTATCGCTTCGGATCGCCCCCTGCTGATTTGTGCGGGCACCCCCTTCAAGTACGCGCCCCAATTCGACTGGGTGCTCGTGGAGATCGCGCGCCAGCTCGGCAGATGCCAGCTCGTTTTCTTCGTCTTTGAGCAATCCTATTGCACAGCAAAACTGCGGCAGCGACTTGAGGCCGTATTCGCCCGCGCCGGCCTTGCTCTTTGTGACTATGCTGCGTTCATACCATGGCAGCCGCGTCCCGAGTATTACGGATTGCTGGCACGGGCAGATGTCCACTTAGATACGATTGGATTCTCCGGATTCAACACTGCCATGCAGTCGATCGAGTGCGGCCTGCCCGTTGTCACACGTGAAGGGCGTTTCCTGCGCGGTCGACTGGCAAGCGGCATCTTGAGGCGGATAGGCTTATCGGAACTGGTTGCTGCGACGGAAGAGGAATACGTTGTTTTGGCGATCAGACTTGCCGGAGATCCCGCGTATCGGCAGCATGTCCGTCAACACATCGAGGCATCGCGTAATGTGCTGTTTGGTGACGTGGCCACGATCCGGGCGCTGGAGCAGTTTTGTGCGGATGCGGTAAGGCGTCCCTTGCCCGAGCGCGGATCGAGGTCTTGACAGACCCTGCCGAGGCTGACCTCCGCGCCGCGCTTGACAGTTGGAAACGTATCCGGCACTTTTCCCCGGGCGGGGATCGGCGCGGCACCGAGGCATCCTTTGGATCGTCTGGTACCGTATGATCCCGGTCCAGCCGCGAGTCGACGCGCGAGCGGAGCGCAGTTGCCGTTCCCTCGAGCTTTGGCATTTCGATCACATTCGTAGATCCCCGGGAGGCGATACATGCTAAGTCTGCGACAAAAGTTCCTGGTTCTGCTCGCCGTCAGCTTGTCGCTCTTCGTCGACGGCGTTGTTTTCGCCCAGGCCAATGCACCCCTTCGAAAGGTCACGCTGCTTATCTACTCCAACGTTCCGGACCTCGGGGATGCGCCGTATTGGATGGTGCCGCACGCAATGGGATATTTCGCGGATGAGGGGCTCCAGGTGGAGCCCGTGTACGCGAAGGGCGCGGGCTTCGCAATTCAGCTTCTCTCGTCGAACCAGGGCGATTTCGCACTCGCCGTTCCGGACACGCTGATGAGCAGCCGGCAAAAGGGCGTGAAAGTCAAATCGGTCTTCGAGGGCAACCGTGCGTATGGCTCCGCACTCGTGGTTCCAAAGTCGTCGGGGATCACGAAGCGGGAGCAACTCAAGGACTACCTGAAAGGCGGTTCGATCGGTGTGCTCAGCATGACGAGCGGCCGAATTCCCTATGCGCGCGCGTGGGTCCATGAATTGGGCCTGGGCGACAACGACGTCAATCTGGTGGAAGTCGGCGTCGGACCCCAGGCGGCCGTGGCGGTCGGAACCGGTCGGGCGAAGGCATTGGTCATGTACGACGCCGCATACGCGGCGATCGAAGCCGCGAGCGACGTGAGGTTCACCCGTTTCGAAACGAGTTGGCAGCAGCCATTCTTCAGCGGAGTGATCGTAGCGCGAGACGAGACGATTCAAAGGGATCCCGACCTCGTGGCGCGTTTTACGCGAGCCATTTCGAAGGGTCTCGTCTTTGCGAGCACTAATCCCGACGCCGTCGTGAAGATTTATTGGTCCCTGTATCCGGAGAACAAGCCCGCGACGGGCAGCGAACAGGCGGACCTCGCGAAATCGAAGGCCATCGTTCAATCCATGATGCCCAACTGGACGAAGGATATGGATCGTCCCGGTGCGAAGTGGGGCAGTCAGAGTGCTGACGATTGGGAGAAGATGCAGGAATTCTCGGCCACGAACGGTCTCATCCCGGGGAAATTACCGGTCAACGAGTACTTCACGAACGAATTCGATGGCAAGGCGAATCAGTTCGACGTCGCCGCGATCCGGAAGCAAGCCGAGACGTTCACGGCCGCAATGATCAAGAATACGGCGGCAAAGTAAACGACGGGATGCATGCTCCAACTCGGGAATCGGTCTTTCAGATCGCGGACATCGCGCAGACCTACCTTACCCGCCAGGGGCAGCCTATCCCGGCGCTCAAGAGTATCTCGCTCGACATCGGCGCCGGGGAATTCCTCTCCATCGTCGGGCCCTCGGGCTGCGGAAAGAGCACGCTCCTCAAGATCCTGGCCGGCCTCATGCGGCCGAGCGCCGGGCAGGTAAGATGCCGCGGAGAGGTCATGCGGGGCGCGCGGGACGACATCGGCGTCGTATTCCAGGAGGCGACGCTGCTGCCGTGGCTGAATGTCGTACGCAACGTGCTGGTTCCCGCCGATGTCGCGCGCATTCGCCGCGAACGGCTTCAGCCCCGCGCGTTCGAGCTGCTCAAGCTGGTCGGTCTTGAAGGGTTTCACGACAAGTATCCGCACGAGCTTTCCGGCGGCATGCAGCAGCGGGTCGCGATTTGCCGCGCCCTGCTGCGTCAGCCCGCCGTACTCCTGATGGACGAGCCGTTCGGAGCCCTGGACGCATTGACGCGCGATCAAATGAACCTCGAGCTGCAGCGCATCTGGACCACCGAGGGCAACACCGTCGTCTTCATCACGCACAGCATCCCGGAAGCGGTGCTCCTGAGCGACCGGGTGGTCGTCATGTCGCCACGACCGGGACGGATTCTCGAGATACTCTCGATCGATCTGCCGCGTCCGCGGACGCTCGATATGGCAAACACGAGTGCGTTCGGCGTGTATGCGCAAACCGCGAGAAGGCTGCTGGAGAATCCCGAGCTCGGCGCAACCGGGAGTTGACATGAACCCAAGAGTTGTCCCGTCTTCCGCCCATGCTCCCGGGCCTGGCCTGTGGTCGCTCCTGCTCAAGCAGCGACCCGAGCTCGTCACCATTCCGCTTGCGTTCGTCTTCCTGCTGCTCAGCTGGGAGGCGTTGATCCGTTTCTTCGGCGTAAGTCCGATCGTGTTTCCCGGTCCGGTAGCGGTCGCGCAGGCGCTGTGGGCGGGAGTGGTATCCGGTACCTTCCTGCGGCATTTATGGATTACGTTCAAGGAGGTCCTCGGCGGATTTGCCATCGGCTGCGGTGCCGGCTTGATGATCGGGGCCGTCATATCGCAGTTCCGGCTTCTGGAGAAGACGGTGTTTCCGTACTTTGTGGCTCTGCAAACGGTACCCGAAGCTGGCGATTGCGCCGCTGTTCATCGTATGGTTCGGCTTCGGACTCGAGTCCAAGATCATCATCGCCGCCCTGATCTGCTTCTTTCCCATGGTGGTCAGCGTCATCGAAGGTCTGCAGAGCACCGACCGCAAGCAGATCGACATGCTGCGCGCCACGGGCGCATCGGGATGGCAGGTCTTCATGATGGTCAAGGTGCCGAACGCACTGCCTTTCATCTTCGTCGGGCTCGAGATAGGCATCGTGCTTGCCGTGCTGGGTGCGATCGTCGGCGAATTCGTCGGGGCGCAGGGTGGCATCGGCTTTGTGATTCTGCAATACAACTTCCAGCTCGAGACTGCGAAGGTCTTCGCCTGGTCATCCTCCTTTCCGCGATGGGAATTGCGTTGCACCACTTGATGAAGTGGCTGCATCGCCGAATCGTGTTCTGGAGCAAGTCCGACGACATTCTCGCGGTATGAATGGAGGCGCCCAACCGCAGCCGTCCCCAGCGCGGATGGAACCGGCGTGACGATTCTCCATTTTCCTCGCGATGAGTTCGAGGCTCGCAACGCGCGACGTGCGAACGCATGCGCGAGCAGGGTCTCGACGGTCTGCTGCTGTTTCGCCAGGAGAGCATGTATTACCTGACCGGCTACGACACGAGCGGCTACACGATGTTCCAGGCGCTTTTCATCGGCGCCGACGGGCGTTGCGCGTTGCTGACGCGGCCTGCCGATCGCATCCAGGCGCACGAGACCTCGACGATCGACGACATCCGCATCTGGTATGACAGCGGGAGCGCCGACCCGGGCGGCGACCTGCGGGCAATGCTGAGCGACTATGGCGCGCAAGGCCAGCGCGTCGGCGTGGAATATCACGCGTACGGACTCACCGGACAGCGCGCGAAGATGGTCGACGCGGCGCTCGCAGGGGTTCTGCGACCTGATCGACGCTTCGGATCTCGTGCGTCTGCTGCGACTGGTGAAGAGCCCGGCGGAATTGGATTACATCCGCAAGGCCGGAGCGCTATGCGACGGCCTGCAGAACGTCAGCATCGAACACTGCCGTCCCGGAGTCTCGGTGAAGGCGATCTACGGCGAGATGATGCGAGTACTGATGCACCAGGGCGGTGATCCTGCTGCGAGCCGATGGCCGATGGGGGCGGGCAAGTCGGCACTGTTCAGCCGCTATTACACCGGCGAAAACATCATCGGCGACAACGACCAGGTGGTGTTCGAACCCGGCGCCGCGTATCGGCACTACCATGCGTGCGCCATGTACAACGTGCTGGTTGGGGAGGTGAGCGAGCGTCATCGGCGCATGAACCGGGTATGTGCCGATGCGATCGATGCGTGCCAAGAGGCGCTCCGCCCGGGGCGCACCGTAGGCGAGGTCTTCGACGTGCACAAGCGTTGCTTCGAGCAGGCGGGCTATGGCAAGTCGGTCATGAGCGCCTGCGGCTATACGATGGGCGCGATCTATCCGCCGACATGGATGGACTTCCCCATGTTCTGGGCGGGAAACCAGCAGCTCATCGAGTCCGGCATGGTGTTCTTCCTGCACATGATGCTCTTCGACCGGGACACCGAAACGAGCATGTGCATCGGCGAAACCGCTATCGTGGGCAAGCACGGATGCGAGCGCGTGACCCATGTGCCCCGCGTCCCGATCGAGGTGCACTGAGGACGTGGGACAACGGTGACTCGAAGGCCGCGCATCGCGATTGTCGGAGCGGGTATCGGTGGCATCACTGCGGCGGTAATGCTGCAGAAGGCCGGGTTTGCGTGCGACGTCCATGAGCAGGCGCCGGGCTTTCACCGGATCGGGCTGGGCATCAACCTCGCACCCAATTCGACGCGCGTATTCCGCGCCATGGGCGTGGAAGCCAAAGCTCTTCAGCTCGGCGTCCAGCCGCGCAGGAAATTCAACCGGGCGTGGGACAGTGGCGAGATCACGCGCGAAATTCCGACGACCGAGCTCGCGCAGGTCTATGGAGCGCCGTTCCTGGCCATTCACCGCGGCGACCTTCACCAGGCGCTTGCATCGGCGGTCGCTCCGGGTACGATTCAACTGGGCAAGCGCTTCGTATCACTCGAACAGCGCGGATCGCAGGTGCGACTGACGTTCGAGGATGCCACGACGGCTACCGCCGACATCGTGATCGGTGCCGACGGGCTGCATTCGAAGGCGCGCGAGGCGATTCTTGGCACGGAGCCGCCGGTCTACCACGGGCACGTGGCGTACCGTTCGATCTACCCGCGATCACGGCTGTCTGACCTCGAACTTGCCGACAATACGCGGTGGATTGCGCCCGACGGCCGGTACGTCCTGGTCTACCTCCTAAGCGAGGCGCGCGACGAGGTCTACGTGGTCACCGGGGGTCCCGAGCCGTGGGGGAAGGAAACCTTCGCGCCCACGGATGTCGCGCTGCCCCAGCTGCTCGGCGCATTCGAGGACTTCCATTCGGACGTCATTCGCATCCTCGAGAAGTGCACGGAGGTCAGCCGCTGGCCCATGCTCGTCCGTCCACCGAAATTGCCCTGGTGCGCCGGCCGGGTCGCATTGCTCGGCGACGCGTGTCACCCGACGACGCCCCACATGGGGCAAGGCGGGGGCATGGCGGTGGAGGACGCAGCGATGCTCGCGCGCTGCCTTGAAGCCGTTGAGGGAGAGGACATCGAGCTCGCGTTTCGACTGTACGAGATCAACCGCTTCGAGCGCACGTCGAGGCTGAAGCGCGACTCGGAGACAGACGAGTGGGGGCACGGCACGATCGACCATCAGTGGCTCTATGGCTACGACGTTCTTCATGCACCGCTTTCGCGGGGAGCCTCTACTTCGTGAGGTGCACGAACTCCGATACCGGGCTTTCGTAGGGCGGAATCTTCTCGACGCGCGGTCGCCACGTCCCTTTTCGCATCGCCGATTGGACGTGATCGCAGACTTCGTCGAGGCGCGGGAACCAGACGTTGCCCGCCTTGCGCATGTATTCGACCCATTCGACGATGGCATGGAGCCGCGCGAGGCGACCCGAGAGGAAGGGATGCCACACGGTGATGAGCAGCGCGCCGTATCGATGAGCGGCGTCGAAGGCTGCGCGGAACACCTCCATCGCGCGTTGTGGTGCCGCGATCGGCATGGCGTAGCCGTAATCGCGGTTGTGCATGTAATGCGGCCAATCGTCGAAGGTCCAGTCGACCGGCAGCTCGACGAGACGCCCGGCACGGCTCTCCACGATGTAGGGTATTTCGTCGCCCATCAGGGAGGAATCGTAGTCGAAGCCCGCAGCGACGAGCAGGTCGAGCGAATGCCTGGAAAACGCAAAGGCCGGCGCTCGCCATCCGCGTGGCTGCTGTCCGGTTCTCCGTCGGAAGGCTTCCACCGACTTATCGAGCACCGCTGACTCCTGCTCGCGCGTGAGCTCGTTCGAGCGCTCGTGCATGTAGCCGTGAAGCGCGAGCTCATGACCATTTTCGAGAATGACGTCGATCGCGGCCGGGTAACGCTCGATGACCCATCCGGGGACGAAGAACGTCTGACGAATTTCGAGCTCTCGCAACACCTGCATGAGCCTCGGTACGGCGATCGTCGGACCGAAGCGAACCTGAGATTGCGAAGCCACGAGATTGTCCGCCGTATCCGGATAGCGGTAGTTCAGGCCGCTGTCGGCATCGACATCCCACGTGATGGCGACTGCACACCGATTTCCGCCCGGCCACTGAAGTGGATTCGCAATCACGCGGCGTGCCCTCCCGATTGACTCGATGAACGTCCGCGCACAAGGCAGGGACGATGCGGCGTCGAGCATAACCCCGGCGACAGGCTCGGGCAATCGCATCACCGGCATCGAGGTCGCCCGACAGGCGCATTGGCTCGGTTTGCAATAATATGGTCCCCGCATAGCACGCTAACGCCCTGACACTGGTCATACCCTTGTGTCATCGAGCCTGCCCAAGACGCATCCGATCAGCAAGGAGCCGAGATGGCCACCGTCGTCCAAGCGCTGTATCCCAGCCCCACGGCCGGCAAATACGATGGCCTGGTGCTGCCCAACGGGATGGTGCATCGATCCATCTATACGGACCCGCGGATCTTCGACGAGGAAATGGTCAAGATCTTCGGCGGTACCTGGGTGTTCCTGCTGCACGAAAGCGAAATACCGAACCCGCACGATTTCAAGACCATTACGGTAGGCCGACGCCCGACGATCGTCACCCGGACCGGCGATGGCGCCATCGTGGCGATGCTCAATCGCTGCAGTCATCGCGGCAGTCCTGTCTGTCTTGCCGCGTCCGGCAACGCGGAACAATTCGTGTGTCCCTATCATGGCTGGACGTACGCCAACAACGGCACGCTCAAGGCGGTGACGTTTCCCGACGGCTACGGGCCGGCATTCGACTACAAATCGCACAACCTGGGCCGGTTCCCGCGCCTGGAGTCGTATCGAGGCTTCGTTTTCGGCTCGCTCAATCCGGCCGTCGAGTCGCTGGATGAATGGCTCGGACCGGCACGTGAAACCCTCGACTGGAGCGTCGACAAGGATGGCGTGGCAGCGGATGGGTTGCGGGTCATCCCGGGCATCCGGATGACGTACCGTGGCAACTGGAAGCAGCAGAACGACAACAACACCGACGGTTATCACACACCGTTCCTGCACCGGGCCACGCTCATGATGAACCGATCGCGCTACGGACCCGGGAAGTGGCTGTCACACGTGAACGACAAGACGCAAATGGTCTGCCAGTACCTCGGTCACGGCCACAAGCTGGGAGATCATCGCGCCGAGCTGCGATCATCGTGGGAACAGTCGCGGCCGGTTCCCGGCCGTGAAAGCTTTTCGCAGGCGCTCGCCGCGCATCTGGGCGACGAAGACCTGGCGAAGCAATATCTCGAGCTGGTGGGCCGTGCGGGCATCAATCTGGTGATCTATCCGAATCTGTTCGTGATGGGCAACGGCACCTTTGCGGTGTTCGAACCGGTCGCCGTCGATTGCACCAACGTGCGCTATTACACGACCTTGCTGAAGGATGCTCCCGAGCCGATCAATCAGCTGCGCATCCGGTTCGACGAGGATTTCCACAACGTCGGCTCGCGTGACGACAGCGAAATCATGGAGCTGATCCAGCATAACCTCAGCGTGACGCCGGAGATGGAATGGATCGATGTGAGTCGCGGGATGTGCCGCCAGCAGGTCGACAGCATCACGGGCGTGATCACCAGCAACAAGACCGACGATACCGCGATTCGCGGTGCCTACCAGTACTGGAAACACCTGATGAATCGCGACGTCAAGACCAGCGTGGTATAGGCATCGATTGCGGTCACCAGACTCTGCAGATCACCAGCGATAACTATTGGGTTACTCGCCTGCCGCCATGGCAACGCAAATCAAGTCGACCGCCCCCGACGTGCCCGCTCCAGACGGCGGCTACGTCACACCAGCGCTCCATGCGGAGGTCGAGGCGTTCGTATCGCGGATGCGCGCGCGCTCGAGCGCAGACCGCCTGCCCCAGGCCTCGCTTCGAGATATCGAATCCTTTCTGTACGACGAGGCGAGCTTGCTCGACCGGCGTCGCTACAAGGAATGGTTCGAGCTGCTGAGCGAAGACTTCGTGTACTGGGTGCCGAGTACCTGCCAGGACTCGAGCCTCGACCGGGAGGTGTCCATCAACCTGGACGATCGTCGGCGCCTTCTGGACCGCATTGCCTATACCGAGACCGGCGTGCAGGTTGCGCAGATTCCGGTGTCGAGAACGTTGCGCGTGGTGAGCAATGTGCAGGGCTGGAACGGACCGGGTTCGAGCATCGAAGTCGCGGCGAATGTGGTGATCTGGGAGTACCGCAAGGGCCGGATGAATGCATTCGTGGCCGCCCAGCATTTCATGCTGAAGCGGCACGATGGCGGCTACCGCATAAAGCTCAAGGTGCTGCACCTGCTGGACTGCGATCAGCCGCAGGGCAACAACAGCTTCATCCTCTGAGAAGATTGCGCAGTGCGCGGAGAGGAAGGACTTGTTTCCGGATCGGCCATCGAGCTTCGCGGCTTCGGGAAGAAATACGCGAGCGTTGTCGCCGTAGACGACGTCTCGCTCCGCGTACGAACCGGCGAGTTTCTGACCATTCTGGGTCCCAGCGGATCGGGAAAGACCACGGTGCTTTCGGCGATCGCGGGATTCGTCGCGCCGACATCCGGCTGCATTTTCATCAACGACGAGCCGATCGACGACCTGCCGCCCGAGCGCCGCAACATCGGCGTCGTGTTTCAGCATTACGCGCTGTTTCCGCACATGACCGTTGCGGAAAACATCGCGTTTCCACTCGAAATGCGCGCCACGCCGCAGCGTCGTGTGGCAGAGCTGGTGCGAAGCGCCGCCCGCGCCGTTCGTCTCGAAGAAATGCTCGACCGGTATCCGGGCCAATTGAGCGGCGGCCAGCAGCAGCGGGTGGCGTTCGCGCGGGCCATCGTGTTCCGTCCGGTCGTGCTGTTGCTTGACGAGCCGCTCAGTGCGCTCGACAAGCATCTTCGCGAGAGCATGCAGTTCGAGCTGAAGAGGCTGCACCGCGACACCGGCATCACGACAATCTACGTGACGCATGATCAGCAGGAGGCACTGCTACTTTCTGACCGCATCGCCGTGATGAACCGCGGTCGCGTGGAGCAGGTCGGCACGCCCGAGGAAATTTACGCGCATCCCGTCAACCGCTTCGTCGCGCAGTTCATCGGCGAATCGAACATGCTTGACGGCACGGTCGTGGCACGCAACGATGCCACGGTGATCCTCGAAACGCGAGGTGGCTTGCGCTGCGCCGCGCATCATGCGGCCACGTTGCCCGGGACGCTGCAGATAACGAGCTTCATGGTCAGGCCGGAGTGCATCGTGCTCGGCCCTGACGCGGCGACCATGCCGAATACCTACGTTGGACGCATCGAGGAGCGCTTCTTCATGGGTGGCGTGACACGCCTGAAGGTGGCGCTGACGCCTTCGGATTCCCTGGTCACGAACGTTCCCAGCTCGGAAGCCCATCGCGATCTATACTTGCCGTCGCACACCCTTGCCGTCGGCTGGCACAGCGAGGACGTCGCAGTGTTTTCCGGATAACCGGATTGTCCTAATACGTCTTGATTGGAGCGGACATCATGAAACGGACTGGTCTGATGCTGGGAATCGCGCTTGTGGCACAGGCGCTTGTCGTGCTGGCGTTTCCATCGCTGGCGCAAGCCGAGGAGCGGGTAGTCTTCGCCGGCTGGGGCGGAACATTGCAGGACGCGCAGCGGCGTGCAATCTTCAGCGCGTTCGAGAAGGCAACCGGCATCAAAGTGGTCGAAGCGACTCAGCCGTTCGCTTCCAAGATCAAGGCCATGGTGCAGAGCGGTAACACCGAATGGGACGTCGCCATGGTGGTGCCGGTGGACTTCCTCCTGCTGCGCGAGCAGGGCCTGCTCGAAAAAATCGACTATTCGAAGATCGACAAGGAAACCCTGGATGGCATGGACAACGATGCCAGGGATGCTTACGGTGTCGCAGCCATTGTGTATTCGCGGGTGATCTGCTGGAACACCAAGGCATTTCCCAAGGACGCGTCCGCGCCGCAATCATTCGCGGACGTGTGGAACGTGCAGCGCTTTCCCGGCAAGCGCGTGTTCGACTCGGGTGACGCGACCTTTCCGCCCATCGAGTATGCGTTGCTGGCGGATGGCGTAGAGGCCTCGAAGCTCTATCCGCTCGACATGGATCGCGCGTACAGGAGCCTCACCAAGATCCGTCCGTCGGTCGTGAAATGGGCCAAGACTGCCGCGATTCCGACACAGGCGCTGGTCGATGGCGAGGCGACGGTGGCCGTGTGCTCGCACCCGCGCATCGCGGAGCTGAAGTCGCAGGGCGCCCCGGTGGACTACACGTTCAACCAGGGACTCCTCAAGCGCGACTCGTACGTGATCCCGAAAGGCGCGAAGAACTACGCGAATGCCATGAAATTCATCGCCTTCGCGACATCGGCCCGCATCGAAGCCGATTTGAGCAACCAGCAGCCGGTGAGTCCGCCCAACAAGAATGCGTACAAGTACATCGATGCGGCCCGTGCCAAGGAGCTGCCCACGGATCCAAACAATCTGCCGCGGCAGTTATGGGTCAACGACGGATGGTGGGCCACGATAGATCCCGCCAGCGGCAAGAGCTGGCGGGAACAAAACGTGGTTAGATGGAATCGCTGGGTCGTCGAGCAGTGACTCGGCTTGCGAGACTCGGCGACGCGTCGAGCCTCGCGTTGTGAATAGCGGTCCGCCTGCCAGGCCGGCGCCAGATGCTCGTACGTGAAGTGGGGGAAGGGCGCACATTCGCGGCGGATCCGAGCGGCGGCGGCCGCTAACTGTGAGACCGCGATGACAGAAGAAGCGCAGCCCTACTTGGGCGTATGGATTACGGGAGACGGACTCATGCGAGTTCAGCTGAAATCGGATGGTCACTTCGACGAGGTGCGAGGCGACAACCAGCGGACGTACCACGGGACGTACCGGATAGACGGCACCACCATCCACTTTCACGATCCAAACACGGGATACCAGGCGACCGGTGATTTCCGCGACGGGGTGATGCACGCAGGAGGCTGCGAATTTCGCAGGCAATGAATCGCGAGCCGTTAGTGCCAAGTCGTCCGTGCTCGATCGAAACGAATTCGTTCACGTTCAAACATTCGTCGCGAAGCCTTCCATTGAAGGATTCGCACAAACCATTATCCGCAGGCTTACCAGGCCCGGTGAGCAGAATGAGCGTTTGACAAGACTTTGGCATCTGACGATAATTTCGAATCACAAATATCATTTTCGAAATACGAAAAGTTTTGTTGCGCTGTGATCGAGCTCTTGCTCTCGACTCGGGCGTCGTGGCGATCGGGATCTGAAGAAGCCAACGTTTTGCAGGAGCGATTCCCAAAAGGACCGACCGCCGCATCCACGACAGCGCGCTGTTGCGCTCAAAGGGACGCGATGCCGCGGACCGGCGAGGACCATCACCGGTAATTGGGAACAAGGAGCCACGTCATGAAGAAATGGACAATCGCCTTCGCCATCATTGCAACCCTGGTTGCCGCCTCGGCGGCGCGTGCCGAGTCTGACTCGCTGCTGCAGCAGATCAAGGATCGGGGTTCGATCGCTATCTGCGAGGCTGCCTACCCGCCGTACAATGTGAAGAACCCCAAGACCGGCGAGTGGGAGGGACTCGACGTCGATATTGAGGGCGAGCTGGCCAAGACTCTGGGTGTCACGATCAAGCGGGTCGATACAAGCTTTTCCACGCTTGTACCGAGCGTCAACACCCACAAATGCGATCTCTCCACCGCCGCTACCTACATAACGCCGGGCCGAGCGGAGCAGGTGCTGTTCACGCGTCCCTACGCCGCCGAGACGAAGACCATCTTCGTCCCGGTGAACTCCGCTGCCAAGACTTATGCCGACATCGACAAGGAAGGCACCACGATCGTCACCCGGGCGGGCACGGCCGAGGAGACCTATGCGAAGCGCTTCTTCAAGCATGCGACGATCAAGGTGCTGACCTCCGACGCAACGCAGCCGCACCTCCTTGAAGTTGCCGCCGGGCGGGCGGACGCCGCCTTTGCCGGCTATGTCGGCAGCCTGATCTTCATGAAGCAGAACGCGAACCTCAAGCTGCGGCCGATCGGCGACAAGCTTCTCGATCCGACGCCGTTCGCCTTCATGCTCCCCCGCGGCGAATACCACTTCCAGCAATACCTTGACATCTTCTTCAACGAGCTGGAGCGTTCGGGGAAGCTCAAGGAGATCACCGACAAGTGGATATCGGGCCTTAAATGATTCGGGGCGCCGCCGCCTGTTCGGGACACGGCGGCGCGCGCGGATCGTCGGCCGCTGCCGCCTGGTCCACATAAGACACAGTGGCGAAAACGGGTTCGCCTTCGTCGACCGTTTTCGCGCGCGTACGGCCCCGATTCGACTGGACGAGCGCGCTTTCTTTCGTCGCCGGGCTTGCCATCGTCTACTCGATTTATGTGGTGGTCGACTGGCAGTTCGTCGCCACGCTCGATTTCCATATCCTGATCGAGTACTGGCGGCCGCTCCTGCGCGGCGCCATCGTCACGCTTCTCGTCACCGGGGGCTCGCTGGTCGTCGGGCTCAGCGCCGGCGTGGTGATAGCCATCCTGCTGCAACTGCCGATCGGGCCGCTTCGCTGGCTGATCATCGCGTACGTGGAGTTGTGGCGGAACACGCCGCTGATCGTGCAGCTCTTCTGGGTGCATTTCGGCCTGCCGGCGATCACGGGAATCTCGACGACGGCGCTGGAGAGCGGCTTCCTCGCCTTGACGCTGCAGTCGAGCGCCTATCTGGCCGACATCGCGCGAGCAGGAATCCAGGCCGTCCCGCAGGGGCAATGGCAGGCCGCCCGGGCGCTCGGCCTGCCGACCTGGTCCTTCTGGCTCGAGATCATCCTGCCCCAGGCGCTCAAGATCATGATCCCGCCCTTCGCCAACCTGGCGCTCAGCTTCCTGAACGGCAGCGCGTTGCTGGGGCTGTTGCAGGTGGGTGAGCTGATGACGGTGGCGACGAAGATCAGCGACTACACCTTCAAGCCGATCGAGGTCATGACCGCGGTCGGCGTCCTCTATCTCCTGCTCAATCTGATGGTGGGCCGGCTGGCACGCTGGCTTGAGCTCGCCACGCGAATTCCGCGCTAGACATTTGTATCGGACCCATGCATTTCGATACCAACACCATCGTTCAGCATCTGCCGGAGCTGCTGCATGGCGTTCAATTCACCATTCTCCTGGTGCTGCTCTCGCTGGCGATTGGCGCGGCGCTGGGGCTGGTTGCCTGTCTCGGGAAGCTCCTGGAGCGTGGTCTGCTCTACTGGATCGCCTCGGTCTATGTAACGGTCATGCGCGGAATTCCGGAGATGGTGGTGATGTTCTGGATTTATTATTGCGGTCCGCTCATCCTCAATACCCGTCTGTCGTCCTTCTCCGCGGCGGTCGCCTCCATGTCGCTTTACGCCGGCGCGTTCCTCGCGGAGATCTTCCGCGCCGGCATTCTCGCCGTTCCCCGCGGCCAGGGCGAAGCTGCACATGCGCTGGGAATTCCGGAATTCTCGACATGGGCGGAGGTGATCCTGCCGCAGGCGCTGCGGGTGATGATTCCCGCGTTCATCGGACTCGCGACCGTCGTGGTCAAGGTCTCCGGCCTCGCCTCGGCGATCGGCGTCGGCGAGCTGGTCTACGAGGCGAGCATCGTGAGCGGCCAGACCTATCGCTATTTCGAGCTCTTCACCGCGGTCGGCATCTTCTATTTCATGCTGATCTTTCCCTTGAGCCTTCTCGCCCAGCGCTACGAGCGCCATCTCGCGCGGAAGACAAGATGACCCGCAACGACGCCGACGACATCATTCGGTGCGAGGCGCTCACCCGGCGTTATGGCACGTTCACGGCGCTCAAGGCCGTCGACTTCCGCGTGCGGCGAGGCGAGGTCGTTTGCATCGTCGGTCCCTCGGGAGGCGGCAAGTCGACATTGCTGCGGACGATCAACGCGCTCGAGAGCATCGACCAGGGCTCGATCACGGTCGACGGCATCAAGCTTCCCGGCAGCCGGCACGACGTGCAGCGCATCCGGCGCGAGGTCGGCATGGTCTTTCAGACCTTCAATCTCTTTCCGCATATGACGGTGCGGCGGAACGTGGCGCTGGCGCCGCTGCGCGCGCGCGGTACCAGTCGCGAGGAGGCCAATGCGCGTGCCGAGCGACTGCTGCTGCGGGTCGGCATCGCCGATCAGATCGACAAATACCCGGACCAGCTTTCCGGCGGCCAGCAGCAGCGCGTGGCGATTGCCCGCGCCCTCGCAATGGAGCCGCGGGTCATGCTGTTCGACGAGCCGACCTCGGCCCTCGATGCGGAGATGGTCAGCGAGGTGCTGCAGGTCATCCGGGAAATGGTCGGTACGGGCATGACGATGGTCATCGTCACGCACGAGCTCGGCTTCGCCCGCGAGGCGGCCGACCGGATCGTCTTCATGGCGGGCGGCACCATCGCGGTGGAGGCGTCGCCCGAGGCATTCTTCGCGAACACGACGGACAAGCGCCTGGCGTCCTTCCTCTCCAAAATCCTATGAGGAACGCGCCGGCCGCTGCCATCCAACGAACGGCGGCACGCATGGCATTAAGAGAAGGAGAGATCATGTCCCGACAGTCGCAGGCGTTCACGCTGCGAAGCTTTCTGGCGAGCGTCGAGGCGGACGACCCGCACGGCATCCTGCGGATCCGCGACAAGGTGAACCTGGACTACGACCCGAGCGCCCTGGTCATGGAGATGGAGAAGACCGGCCATTCGCCCGTGGTCTGGTTCGAGAAAGTCGGGAGCTCGCCCTTTCCGGTGGTGACGAACCTGTTCGGCTCCCGGCGGCGCTACGCGCTTACCCTCGGTGTGCCGCAGGAACGTCTGATCGAGGAATGGGCGTCGCGCAACGACCGCACGATCGAGCCGGTCATGCGCAAGACCGGTCCCATCCACGACGTGGTGCTGACGGGGAAGAAAGTGGACCTCGGCTACTTGCCGGTCATGCGCCACTTCACCGAGGACGCCGGTCCCTATATCACCAACGCCATCGTGGTCGCGAAGGACCCGGAAACGGGGGTGCGGAATGCGAGCTTCCACCGCATGCAGGTGAAGGACCGCAACCGGCTCGGCACCAGCCTGCACAGCCGGCGCCACCTGTGGAACTACGTGCAGCGCGCCGAGGAGCGGGGCCACGACATCCCGATCGCGATCGTCATCGGGGCTCATCCGCTGTTCACGTTCGGCGGCCTTTGGAAGGGCCCGATCACGAGCGACGAATACGCCGTGGTCGGCGGCATGATGGGCAGGCCGCTCGAGATCACCGTTTGCCGTACGGTGCCGGTCGAAGTGCCGATCGATGCGGAGATCGTGCTCGAGGGCCGCATCGTTGCCAACAAGCGGGAGCCCGAGGGGCCGTTCGCGGAATTCACCGGCTATGCCTCCGAGCGATCGACCCAGCAGGTGGTCGAGATCTCCGCGATCACTCACCGCAAGGATGCGATCTACCAGGACATCATTCCGGGGATCTCGGACGAGCATACGAGCCTGCTCGCCGTTCCGTCGGAGGCGCGGCTCCTGCGCACGCTGCGCCAGAATTTCCCCAATACGACGGCGGTGTCCTATCCCAAGTCGGGCACCTGCAGGCTGCACGCCTATATCGCCCTGCGCAAGCCGGCCCCCGGCCAGGCGAAGAACGCGGCGACGGTGGCGTTCGGTGACGATCTCAGCCTCAAGCTCGTGGTGATCGTCGACGACGACGTTGATATCTTCGACGACCGGGATGTCCTCTGGGCGATGGCGACGCGCATGCAGGCGGATGAGGACATCGACGTCATCCGCAATGCGATGGGGGCGATCCTCGATCCCTCGAACCACGCCGGAATGACTGCCAAGATGATCATCGACGCGACCCGGCCGAGCGCGGATTTTCCCCGGCGGCATACGTTGCCCGCGGATGCGGTCAAGCGTGCCCAGGCACTGCTCAGGAAGGCGTTTGGCTGACAGTATCGATGACGGAGATCGCCGTACTCGGCATACGTTTCCCAGTGCCCTCATAATGCTCACGACGCCACGGTCGACTGCTCGAATGAATCCCTCCCCAAATAGCGTGCGGACCGCATACGGAGCAGGTATCCGTCGCACTCGCCACGGTGTCCGTTGATGGGGACCCGAAGAATCATCGTCGGCATCAGCGGCGCTTCCGGCGCCGTGTACGGCGTTCGCATGCTCGAAGCGTTGCGCTCCGCCGGTCACGAAACGCATCTGGTGATCACCCGTTCGGCGCAGGTGACGCTGCGCTATGAACTTTCGCTGAAAGTGGCCGAGGTCCAGGCGCTGGCCGACGTCAACCATCGAAGCGACGACATTGGAGCGTCGATTTCGAGCGGATCGTTCGAGACCGTCGGCATGATCGTCGCGCCGTGCTCGATCCGCAGCCTGTCGGAAATCGCGACCGGCGTCACCTCCAGTCTGCTGACGCGCGCCGCCGATGTCGTGCTCAAGGAGCGGCGCCGATTGGTGCTGATGGTTCGGGAAACACCGCTGCATCTCGGGCATCTGCGCACGATGATGCAAGTGACCGAAATGGGCGCGATCGTCATGCCGCCCGTGCCGGCCTTCTACAACAAGCCGGAAAGCGTCGACGATATCGTCAACCACAGCGTTGGCCGGGTGCTCGATCTTTTCGGCATCGAGAACTCGCTCGTCCGCCGCTGGCGGGACCCCGAAGTGCAGAATGCGGGCAGGGAGTAGGGCGCGAAAGCGGGGTGAGCGGATCATCACCTAGCTATCCGTCTCCTCATCCCGGATCAGCGGCACGGTCATGCAGGTCGGACCGCCGCCGGCGTTTGTAAACTCGCACAGATCCACTTCGATGACGGTAATGCCGCGCTTGCGTAATTCGGCGCTTACAACAGGGTTGCCGGCCGGCATGATCAGCTTGCCGGGCTCGACCACGAGGAAATTCGACGGACAGCCGTTGACTTCGTCGTCGGGAATTTCGATCAGGTCGAAACCCTTCTTGTGCAGCAGGTAATCGATAAACTCATAGCCAACGCAGGGTGGGTAAATCACGCCCAACCGGGGCGCCGCCACACCGAAAACCATGTCCAGGTGGAAAGCACCGCCGCCCCCGCCGGTCTGGGTTTTCCGGGTGTTCAGAGGGCCGGGCAAATGCACGATGTGAATGTCCTCGACCCCGAATTCCTGCAGGATCGAGCTGATCTGCCGGACACCTTCCGGGTTCGCGCGCTGGCCGATCGCCAGCGGCAGACTTTTCTTGTCCAGCCAAACGGCATTGCTGGACTCGAAAAACCCCGTTCCATGCACCGTATATAGAATCGGGCAGCCGAGTGCTCCAATGGTCCGCGATTGATAGTATTCCAGGCCGCGCTTGTAGGCCGGGGCGCAACGGCAGATGATCGCGCCGCCTTTCACCATCAGCGTCTCGTGCGTGTAGGTCGCGCTGCGCAACGGGATTCCGTACGTGCCGAGCACCGGTTGAGGCGCATCCAGCGACAGGACCTCCACGTCGCATTCGCGCAGGACCTTCACGAACTCATCATGCTGGACCTGCATCCGGGCCAGATCGGGCAACCCGGTTGGCAGGTTGAGATAGTCCGGATCCGCCTCGCCCCAGGCCGCCTCGAGTCCTGGACGATGGACGATCACGGCGCGCAGCCGGGCATAGCTCGATTGACCGCCCCACGACCGTCGCCAGGTCTTGCTGAATTCCGCGAGATAGTCGCTATCAAAATAGGTGAGCGGCGGCTTGCCGGGCCGATACAGGGGAATATCTTTCAATTTGTCGGCGTACGAACCTGTCATCGGATGCTCCGCGTGCGCACGTTTCACGTCGCCGGGTCGGTGTTGGTCGGCAAGTACCACGGACACAGCCAGCGTTCGGCCCAGGCCACTGCATAGTAGCTCGCGATCCCGAGCAGCGAGAGCAGCAGCAGCACGCCGAACATCACCGAGGTCTTCATCGCACCCGAGCTGGTGAGGATCAGGTAACCGAGGCCCTTGTCCGAGCCGACGAACTCGGCAACCACGGCGCCGATCACCGCGAGGGTGATCGCCACTTTGAGACTGCTGAAGATATAGGGCAGAGCCCACGGCAATCGCACGCGCCAGAACACGCTGGCCGCGCTGGCGTCGAGCGAGCTGGTCAGTTCCAGCAGCTCCTTGTCGACCGACTCGAGCCCCGTTGCGGTGTTGATGACGATGGGGAAGAACGCGACGGTCGCCGCGATGATGATGTTCGAGGCCTGCCCGTAGCCGACCCAGAGCAGCAGCAGCGGCGCCAGCGCCACCTTGGGTACCGATTGCAGCGTCAGGAGGAACGGAAAGATCACGCGCCGCAGGAACGGCGAGTACACGACGAGCACGGCGAGCGGGATACCAGTGACGATGGCGAGCAGGAAGCCGCCGACGACCGTCATCAGCGTCGCGCCGAAATGCATCGGCAGCACGCCGCGTATCTCCCAGGTTTCCGCGGCGATCTGGGTCGGCGCGGGCAGCAGCCACTTCGGCACCGAGAACGCGCGGCAGAGGAGCTCCCAGGCCACGAGCACCGCAACGACGGCGAGCGTCGTCCGCCCGTATTCGATCAGCCGCCTGTGAAGCGCCGTATCGGCCGTGGCCATCAGCCGCCCCGCGCCTCGGCATAGACGGCCGACTTGATCGTCTTCGCAAAGTCCTTGAACGCGTCCGTGAACTCCGTGTCGGACGTGCGGGGACGTGGCAGCGTGATGGGCACGTCCATCACGATGCGGCCGGGACGCGCCGTCATCACGATGACGCGATCCGCCAGCATCACGGCCTCCGTGATGCTGTGGGTGACGAACACGACGGTCTTGCGCTTCTCGTTCCAGATCCGCAGGAGTTCGAAGCCCAGGTCTTCGCGCATCATCGCGTCGAGCGCTCCGAACGGCTCATCCATCAGCAGCAGCTCAGGCTCGTAGATCAACGCCCGGCAGATCGACACGCGCTGCTGCATGCCGCCGGAAAGTTCGCTCGGCAGCGCCTTCTCGAACCCGCCGAGGCCCACCAGCCGGATGAGGTTGCGTGCGTCGTCCATGCGCGGCGCCGTCGGCCATCGGAGCATCTTCAGCGGAAACAGGACGTTCTCGAGCACCGTGCACCACGGCAGCAGGACCGGGCGCTGAAATACCATGCCGACTTTCCGTGACGGGCGCGCGAGCACTTCGCCGTTCAACCGGACCTCGCCACGCGTCGGCGGCATGATGCCGCCGGCGAGCTTCATCAGCGTTGTCTTGCCGCATCCGCTGGGTCCGACCACGGTGACGAACTGGTCGCGCTCGATGGCGAGCGACACGTCCTCGAGCGCAGTGACGTCGGTGCCCGAGCGCGTGACGAAGCGGCGCGTCACCCCCTCGAGCGATACCAGGGGCGTAGCGGCGCTTGCCACGAACGCTACTTTGCGCTCGGAAGGACAGGCGTCTTCGGCAGGTAACCCGGTGCGTAGAGGTCGTCGACCGACACCTTGCGCTTGAGCGAAAGCGCCTCGGTGACGATGTCCCGGGTCTTCTCGAGGCGCGGTACGTCGATCGTGCCGAGACCATTCTTGCGCAACTCGGCGTTCGTTTCCATCTCCTTCAGCGTGACGAGCTCGTCCATGGCGGTGGCAGCGTCGACTTCGGGATTGCCCTTGCGGAGGGCGGCGATGGCCTCGTCGGGATGGTCGAACGCGTACGCCATCCCTTTCAGCGAGGCGGCGACAAAGCTGCGCACCATCTCGGGCTTCTCGCGGAGCATGGTCGGATTCACGATGAGCGCGTTACCGTAGGCGACGAGGCCGAAGTCGGCGTAACTCATCGCGCGCGCAGTTTTGCCCTGCTGCGCGGCCGCCCGCCGGAACTTGCCGATGTTGATGCTCTGCTCCAGCACGGCGTCGACCTGGCCGGACATCAGCAGCGGCGCGAACGTGGCGCCATCCACGACGACTTCGCGGATTTTGCCGCGGTCGATGTTGTTCGCCTTGAGGAAGCCGGGAAACATGTTCACCGAGGCGCCGGATGCCGTGCGGCCGATGGCGCGTCCCTCGATGTCCTTGGGGACCTTGATCCCCGACTCGGCGAGGTAGATCAGGCCGAGCGTGGCGCGGTCGTAGATCATCGCCACGATGCGCACCGGTATGTCGTCGTTCGCACGCGCGGCGATGATCGCGCCGGTGTCCGCGACGCCGATCTGCGCCGAGCGCGACGCCACCCGCTTGATGGTATCGCCGGAGCCAAAGCCCCGCGAGATCGTGACGTCGAGGCCGGCCTCCTTGTAGTAGCCCTTATCGAGGGCGACGAAGTAACCGGCATGCGTGCCGTTCACGACCCAGTCGAGCGCCAAGCCGACGGTCTCCTGCGCGGCGATCGGTAAAGCTGCGAATGCGGCGGACAGTGCCAGCACGATGCGGCAAAGCTGACGCAACATGTTCGGGAGCATGGTCGTTCTCCTCCTGGTGATCGCTAACGTTCGATGTAGTCGTCGAGCCTGAGCGTGTCGAGGCCCGGCGTTTTCTTGCGCTCAAAATCGGCCGCGTGCTCGAGCGGCCTGGTCGCATCGATGCCGACGCGGCCCCAGTGCGCGCGATGCGGATCGCGCGAAAACGAGGGCACGCCCGGAATCTGGATGATGTCGCGGTCCGGGCGGCAGCGCGTAGCGATTGCCCAGAGCACGTCCGACCAGTTGTGGATGTCCACGTCCTCGTCGACGACGACGCAGTAGAGCACACGGTTCATGTCGGCGCCGAACGCGGCCATCATCGCGCGTTGCGGTTGACCGTCGGCCGTCTTGGTCATCTTCACCGCGCAGAACTGCAGCAACGGGAAGCAGGTCACGTCGTGCAGGCCCGAAACCCAGGTGCGGATGCCGTTGTAGATGCCGCCCGCCAGCGGCACGGCGGTCATCGCCAGTTCCTCGATCGAGCCGGCGCTGATGGCGTAGAACTTCGCGCGCTTCTTCGCGAATACGCGCTTCACCGCGAAGACGTGGTTGTCCGTCGGCGGTACGTAGTAGTCCATCCATTCGCCGAACGGGCCTTCGCGACGCCGCACGCCCGCCAGGATTTCGCCCTCGATCAGGAACTCGGTCTCGACGGGCACCGGAAGTCCCTCGACCGGAGATGGACGCGTCGGAAACCGTTTGCCGGAAATCCGCGCCGCGAAATCGTATTCGCTGTTCATCGGGCCGATCGTCGCCGAGCCCGCGAGCATCACCGCAGGCGGCAGCCCGATCGCTACGACGGCGGGCGTCGGCGCGTTGCGCTTCTCCATCTTCTGCTGGATGCGGAAGAGATCTCCCGAGGTCGACAGTCGGCAGCGCAGTTCCGTGTCGTCGATGATCTGCATGCGGTGGTACGAAAGATTGACCACGGCAGTGTCGGGGTCGCGCGCGATGATCACCCCGGCGGTGATGTACGGGCCGGCATCCTTCTCCGAAAACGTGATGTGGGGGATGTCGGCGAGGGAGATTTCTTCGTAGCTGGAATTTCCGGCCGGATGTTCTTCGGGAATGGGTCCCGGCGACGCGGTGAGCTCCGCCCAGCGCGCGGCCACGCCGCCCACCTCGCAGCCCAGCAATTCGGCGATGAAACGGTAGTTGCCCAGCATGTTGCTGACCACCGGATAACGCGTGCCGCGCACCTTCTCGAACAGGATGGGCAGGTTGGGGCCGGCCTGCACCTTGCGGACCACCGCGTTCAGTTCGAACTTCGGATCGACTTCCCTGCGCACCACCAGCAACTGCTTGCGGCTTTCGAGACTGCGCAGGTACTCGTCCAAGCTCGCGGCCACGCTATTCTCCGTGCACGACGTCGCACCTGACTCTAGCAGATTCCAAGCCTTGACAAGACATGGGCGTCTGATGATAATTTCGAATCACAAATATAAATTCCGAAATACGGAAATACGGACATATTTGGCACTGGAGCCGTTCGGTCTTCTTCGGATCAGATCGTGAGCAGCCTCATCGGCGAAAGCGCCGATACCCGACAGGCTGAAGACCGTTTTGCCGGGATCACCCATCCCTGACGCATACAACGTAGACTGGTCGGAAGTGGACGAGCACTATTCCGAATGGCAGGACACGTGGGCGCGTGAGATTCAGGCGCGTTGACCCGAGGGTGGCCGTGTTTGCGGAATTCGATCTTGTGACCCCTGACCGCCTGGAAGAGGCGTTGCATCTCCTCGCCAACGGTAATGGCGCCGAGACCCTGCCGATTGCCGGCGGAACCAATCTGATCGTTGATATTCGGGGCCACCGCGCGGCGCCGGACCGTCTGGTCAGCCTCAGTCGGGTCGGCGAGTTGCGCCGAATGGCGCACTCTGGTGGCCGGATGACGCTTGGCGGGCGGACCACGGTGAGCGATTTGGTGCACTCGCCCGAGATCGCCGCCCATGGCGCGTCCTTGGTCGATTCGGCGCGCGTCTTCGCGGGGCAGATGGTGCGCAACACCGCGACGGTCGCCGGCAACATCGCCTGCGGCTCGCCGGCCGCGGACCTGGTGCCACCGTTGCTTTCCCTCGACGCGGATGTTGTGCTGACTTGCGCGTCGGGATCGCGGGTGGTCGCACTCGCAGACTACTTTACCGGTTACAAGAAGGATGTGCGTCGCGCCGACGAGCTCATTACCGAGATCGCGTGGAATCTGCCGGGACGTCATAGCGTGAACCGGTTCTACAAATTGGCCCGGCGCAAGGGCGACGCCATCACCGTGACCGGCGTTGCCGTAACCGTCGTTGTCGAAAACGGGATATGTTCAAAAGCTCGTATTGCGCTCGGCGCCGTCGCGCCGATCGCCATGCGGGCAACGGCCGCGGAGGCGTTGCTCGAGGGGAACCGGCTGACGCCGGCGCTCGTCGATGAGGCTGGACGCCAAGCGGCCCGCGAATGCAGCCCGATCGACGACATCCGGGCATCGGCCGACTATCGCCGGCATACCGTTCACATGTTGACCCGGCGCCTCGTCAACGACGCGTGGGCACAGCTTGGCTGATTGAAGGGAAAACGAAGGGAAACGTCATGTATCGACAAAAGGCCATCACGCTCGATGTGAATGGACGGCGTCGCGAGACCGATTGCCCGTCGCATCGCACGCTGCTCGAAGCGCTGCGCGACCTCGGATACTTCGACGTCAAATGCGGATGCGAGAAGGGCGATTGCGGCGCCTGTGCCGTCCTCGTCGACGGCGAGGCGGTGGACAGCTGCCTGACGCTGGCGTGGACTGTCGAGGGACGCTCGATCACGACGGTTGCCGGTCTCGGGGACGGCGAGCACCCGCACCCGTTGCAGGAGGCCTTCGCCAAATCGGGCGCGGCGCAGTGCGGTTACTGCACACCGGGATTCATCATCGCCGGCGTGTCGCTGCTGCGTGACACGCCCAATCCAACCGAGGATGACATCCGCTTCGGACTGGGCGGAAACTTGTGTCGCTGCACCGGCTACAAGAAGATCTTCGAAGCGGTGAGTGACGTGGCGGCCGCAGGTGGGGGCGGAGGCCGGCGATGAGCACGATCGTCGAGAGTCCTCCAACCAAGCTCGACGTCGAGCAACGCCAAATCGGGCGCCCGCTGGAGCGCATCGACGCCAGGGGCAAAGCCGTCGGCTCCACCCGGTACGCCGGCGACTACACGATGCCGAACATGCTGCATGCCAAGGTCGTGCGCAGCAATGTTGCCAGCGCGACGTTGCGTCGGCTGAATGTGGCCAAGGCGCGCGCGCTGCCGGGGGTTGCCTGTGTTCTCACCGCAGCGGACCTTCCGGATCGGATGGCAGCGACCGACATTCCGGGCCAGACCGGACAGCAACGCCAGAATACCGACCAGCAGATCCTGGTCCGTGAGCGCGTCCGCTATTTCGGCGAGCCGCTCGCTCTCATCGCCGCGGAGACGCGCGACATCGCCGAGCAGGCGATGACCCTCGTCGACCCGGAGCTCGAGCCGCTCGAGGGAGTGTTCGATCCGATCGAGGCGCTCAAGCCGGGCGCGCCCCTCGTGCAAGGCATCGGTAACGTGGTCTCGACACAGAAGATGCGCAAGGGCGACGTCGAGAAGGGGTTCGCCGCCGCCGATCTCATTGTCGAGAATACGTTCCGGACGCAGTTCATCGAGCACGCGTTCCTGGAGCCCGAGGTCGGGCTCGCCTGGATCGACGAGGATGGCGTCATCAATATCCGCGTCTCGACGCAGGTGATCGAACATTTTCGCTTCGTCGCCGACGCCGTCGGCGTACCGCACAACCGGGTAAGGATCAGGGGAGCGCTCGTCGGCGGTGGCTTCGGCGGCAAGGAGGACGTGACGGTCGAGATCTACCTCGCGCTCCTCGCAAGGGCCACGGGCCGGCCCGTACGGCTCGAATACACGCGCGAGGATTCCTTCGTCGGTCATGGCAAGCGTCACCCTTTCGTCATGACCTACCGGACCGGGGTCAAGAAGGATGGCCTGATCACGGCCCTCGAGACCAAGTTCGTTGCGGATGCCGGCGCGTACGTGTTCCTCAGCCCCTACGTCCTGCTCTACGCGGCGGTGGCGGCGCCGGGGCCCTACAAGGTCGACAACCTGTTCGTGGACGCCAAGGCGGTTGCCACCAACAACATGTATACGAGCGCATTCCGCGGCTTCGGCGCAGCGCAGGCTTGCGTTGCCTACGAGCAGCAGATGGACGAGGTGGCCAAGGCCCTCGACATGGACCCGCTCAAGTTCCGCCGCCGGAACTACCTGCGGGCAGGCGACAAGATATCCACCGGCGTGTCGATTCCGAGCGCCATCTGGACCGAGCGATGCGCGGACCAGGCGTGGGTCGCGCTCGGCGAGCCGACGGAGGTCTCCGGACCCGTCAGGATCGGCCGCGGTCTCGCCGCCTACCAGCAAAGCTACGGTCGCATCACGTGGCTGCACGATACGTCGGAGTGCTGGGTCGGCGTCGAGGTCGACGGCACCGTCATCGTCCGTTCGGGCGTGACCGATATCGGGGCTGGACAAGTCTCGGCGCTGGCGCAGATCGCGGCGGAAATCCTCGGCGTTACGCTACAGGACGTCGTCGTCTACAACAGCGATTCGGCGGTCACGCCCCTGGCCGGCACTACGACGGCGACGCGCGCCCTCTACATGACCGGCAACGCCGTCCGGCTCGCCGCGGAAGCGGTGCGCAAGCGCCTCGTCCAGTGCGCCGCGACGAAGTTTGGAGTCGAGCCTGCGCGGATCGACATGGCGTTCTCGAAGGTGTTCGTCACCGACCGACCCGAGCAGTCGATGGCTTTCGCTGATCTTGCGAAAGTCAGCGCGGCGGAGGGAGTTCACCGCTCCGAGCTCGTCATGTTCCGGGCGCCGTTCACCGACAAGGTCGACCCCGAGACCGGACAGGGACAGGTGCACCCGGATTATGGCTACGGCGCCCACGCGATCGAGGTTGCCGTGGACATCGAGACCGGCGAGATCACCGTGCTGAAGAGCATCGGCGCCCACGATGTCGGGCGCGCCATCAACCCCGCTGCGGTTGAAGGGCAAATCGAAGGCGGCGCCGTGCAGGGCCAGGGATACGCGTTGAGCGAAGAGCTGATCTACAAGGACGGCCGACTGTTGACGCCGTCGTTGAGCGAGTATCTGATTCCGACGGCAATGGACGTGCCTCTGGTGAGGAGCATCATCCTCGAATCGCGGAGCGGCCTCGGTCCGTACGGTGCCAAGGGCATAGGCGAGGCCGCGCTGACGCCGGTTGCCCCCGCCATCGCCAATGCCGTGGCCGACGCCATCGGCGTGCGCATCGCGGAGCTTCCCATCACGCCGGAAAAGGTGATCGCCGCTCTGCGCAAGAGCGCGTCGAGCGGAAAACCGGCCGCCCGGCCGTAACGCCGGGGGAGCGACATGCCAATGCGCTCCGCGACATGACGCTTGCGTCAGACCGCCGGCACCGCGTCCTCGGCGGACTTGAGCTCGGCCTCGAGCCGTGCCGAGACGAGCCGCGCGGCGCCGTCAAGGGCGGCGACTACTTCACGCCTGTCGAATTCCATCAGCCGGCGCTTGAGCGCGACGATGCCGACGCTGTAGATGACCCCGACACCAGGCAAATGGATGGGACACGCGTAGCTCAACACGCCCGGATCCAGCTCGTCGGCGCACATGGCGAAGCCTTGCACGCGAACCTGCGCGAGGTCACGACGCAATTGGGCATGATTGACGACGGTCTTGTCGGTGTACTTGCGAAGCGGCATCGCCAGTTGCTCGGTGATCACTTTCTTCGGCTGGAACGCGAAGATCGCCTTGGCTGATGCAGCGGCGTTGATGGGCATGACCCGACCCGGCTGCACGTAGGACTGGTGGTAGTTCTCGGGCATCGCGGAGGCCACCGATTCGACGCCGTTGGCAGTCAGCTTCGCGAGGAACGCCGTCTCGCCGAAGCGAGACACCAATTCCTGCAGCACCGGCTGCACGAGGGCGGACAAGGTCGCGCGAGAGTGGGCAAGATGGAACAGGCGGATCAGTCGCGGCCCGAGACGATACGTCTTTTTCCCTTCCTGTTGAGCGAGGTAGCCGACGTCGAGCAACGAATTCAGCAGGCGGTGCATGGTGCCGCTGGAAAGACCCGTCCCGCGCATGATCTCGGTCAGCGACAACCCGGTCCTGCTGGCCGCGGCGATCTCGAGAATCAGCGCGTACCTGGCCAGGACCCCACGCGGATAATCACGGCTGTCGACGGGCAATGTAATGTTCCAGATATTGAAAAGAGTTTTCAGTCTACCGGATGCACGGCGCGTCTCGCAAGAACCGGCTTGACAGGCACCGACGCCGGCGATAGCATCCGCCAAATGAAATAATATTTCGAAAAATGGAAATATAGCATCCGCAATCGCGAAATCTGTCACGAGCGCCTCAGCAGATGAATGCACGTAAATGGCGGGTCGGGGTGGACATAGGCGGCACGTTCACCGACGTCATCGCCATCCAGCCGGCGAGCGGCGGCGTCCGGACGGCCAAGGTGCGCACCCGTGTCGGCAACCCGCTCCTCAGCCTGCGGGCGGCAATCGCGGCGGTCGAACTAGCCTGGGACGATGTCGGCGTGCTCGTGCATGGCACGACGGTTGTCACGAATGCGATCGTCGAAGAGAAAATGCCCGCGGTGGCGCTGGTGGCGACCGAGGGTTTCGCGGACGTCCTGATCATCGGTCGCCAGAACCGCCGCTCGCTTTACTCGCTGAGCCTTCCGCCGCGGCTGCCGCCGCTGGTACCCGAGCAGCTTTGCTTCGAGGTGCGCGAGCGCATCGGCCCCGACGGCCTCGTCAAGGCGGCGCTGCACCTCGGAGACCTCGAGCGCGTGGTCGAGGCGGTGAGGCGCTCCGGTGTCGCTTCCGTCGCCGTATCGCTCCTCCATGGTTATGCGAACCCGAAACACGAAACGATCGTCGGCCAAGCTCTTGCCGCCGCCGTGCCGTACGTTTCGCTTTCGCATCGCGTGAACCCCGAGGAGCGCGAGTACGAGCGCACCAGCGCCACGGTACTCAACGCGGCCCTGATGCCTTTGGTCGGCGCGCATCTCGATGAGCTCGACCGCGAAGTGCCGAAGTCGACGCATTTCCACCTGTTTCATTCCGCGGGCGGCATGGCGTCGACATCGATGGTGCGCGAGCGGCCGCTGGTGCTCGCGCTCTCCGGACCGGCGGCGGGGGTCTCGGCAGCGCGCCAGGTGGCGCGGGAGCTGGCGCTCGACAATGTGCTCACGCTCGACATGGGCGGCACGACCACCGACGTCTGTCTGATTCGACAAGGCAGGCCCGAAACGCGGCGGGAGGCAATCGTGGCCGATCGTCCGATCCGCCAACCCATGGTCGCGGTGCAGTCCATCGGCGCCGGCGGGGGATCGATCGCCTACGTCGAGGCCGGCATGCTGCGCGTCGGGCCACAGAGTGCCGGCGCAACGCCGGGACCGGCTTGCTATGGTCTCGGCGGTACGGCGCCGACCGTCACCGATGCCAATCTCGTGCTCGGCTATATCGATGCATCGAAGCCGCTCGCCGACGGCGTCAGCGTCGACCTGGCGCTGGCCGAGGCCGCCATCGCGCAGCTCGCCGGGATCCTCGGTCTGCGCATGATCGAGACGGCGCTTGGCATCGTGCGAGTGGCGAACGCCAACATGCTTCGCGCGCTGCGCAACGTGACCGTCGATCGCGGCATTGACGGACGCCGCTGCACGCTCGTGGCCTTTGGAGGCGCCGGGCCGCTGCACGCCGCGGCGCTCGCGCGCGAGTTCGGCATCCGCTCGGTGGTCGTGCCGGCTTTTTCCAGCGCTTACTCGGCCCTCGGTTGTGCGGTGGCCCAGTTGAGCTATACCCAGCAGCGTACGTTGCGCATGGCGAGTCGGGCGTGGTCCCCCGAGCGCCTCGCGCGGGTGCGCGACGAGCTCCTCGCCGGGATGGCGTTCGACGACGATTCCCGGACGAACGAGACGGTCGAGGACACCGCGCTGGTGCGTTACGTGGGCCAAAGCTACTCGGTCGAAGTGCCGTATCGCTACCCGGCCGAGGTCGCAACGCTCACCCGCGACTTCCGGGCGATGCATCAGCAGCTCTACGGTTTCTCGACCGACGAGGAGTGGGAACTCGAAGCGATTCGAGTCACCGCGTCCGCCGCCGCAGTGCCGCTCGACGTCCAGCCGCCCCGGCGCGCTGAGCGTCCGGCTCTGGCGCGGCTCTCGGTCGGCTCCTGCTGGTTCAATGCGGAGCGCGCGGTCGAGACGCTGCGCTATCGCCGGGACGACCTCACTCCCCATGTGCGCGTCGCCGGGCCGGCCATCGTGGAGGACGATTGGTCGACGATAGCGTTACCGCCGGGGACGGCGCTCGAGGCAACTTCCGGCGGTCATCTCGCGATGAGCTTCGAGGCTGCGCCATGAGCGCCGCAGCGCCGTTTCAAGGCGCGAATTCCGCCCCCTCGATTCAGCGCGGCAGCGCGGGAGAGCATCAAGGCGCCGTGATCGATCCGATTACGCTCGAGGTGATTCGCAGTGCGCTGACCGCGGCGGCCGAGGAGATGTCGGTGGTCGTCATGCGCTCGGCGCGCTCGCCGTTGTTGCGCGAGGCAGGTGACTTGTCCTCGGCATTGACCGACAGCGACGGTGAGATGATTGCGCAGGGCCGGGATATTCCGATGCATCTCGGCGTGATGTGCTTCACGGTCAAGGAGTTCCTGAAGCGCGTGCCTGCCGCTGCGCTGGCACCGGGTGACGTGTGGTTCCTCAATCTCCCGGAGATCGGCGGAAACCATCTGCCGGACGTGAAGGCCATCCGACCGGTGTTCGCGGAAGGAAAGCTCTTCGCGTTCGCCGTCAGTCTCGCGCATTGGGCCGACATCGGCGGCGCAGCCCCGGGCAGCTACTTCGCGAGCGCCACCGACATCTGGCAGGAGGGTCTGCGGATCAGCCCGATCCGGTTATTCACGTCGGACGGCGCCGATCGCGAGAAGCTCGGGCTCGTGCTCGCGAACGTGCGTGGTGCGCCGGAGCGCGAAGGCGATGTTCATGCCCAGATGGCGGCGACGCTGGCCGGCGAGCGGCGCCTTCACGACCTCGTTGCCGAACACGGCCTGGCCCGGGTGAGGGAAGCGATGGCGGTGCTGCAGGACCGCTCGGAGCAGCAAATGCGCGAAGCGATCCGCGCGATGCCACAGGGCGTGTTCGAGGGCGAAGACTTCCTCGACGACGACGGCATTCGCGACCAGCCGATCGCCATTCGCGTGCGTATTTCCTTCCGTGATGACGAGGCGAGCTTCGACTTCTCGGCGTCCGACGATGCCGCGGACGGACCCGTCAACACGACGCCGTTCATTGCGGTCGCAGGCGTGCTGTACGCGATGAAGTGCCTGACTCGCGCGGAGATCCAGCCAAACGGCGGTGCGCTGCGGCCGATCAAGGTCGCGACCCGACCCGGGTCGATCCTCGAGCCGCCGCCAACGCGACCCGTGGTGGGGGGCAATCACGAGACCTCGCAGCGCGTCGTCGATGCGATCTTCCGCGCCCTTGAGCCCGCGCTGGGTGGACAGCTGACCGCGGGCGGTCCGACCACTTCCGGACTCCTGCTGTTCGGCATGCGCCGCGCGGATGGCGCCTGGGTCACGCTCTACGAAACGCACGGTGGCGGCGAAGGCGCGAGGGCCGAGCGGGACGGCTCGCCGGTCGTTCGCGTGCACATGTCGAATGTCATGAATACGCCCGCGGAAGTCATCGAGGCGGAATATCCGATCGAGATCGTGCGGCAGACACTGCGGCGCGGGTCAGGCGGGGCGGGGGCGCATCGCGGCGGCGACGGCCTGCTGCGGGAGTACCGGATGCTGACCGACGGCGTTTCGCTCACCAGCATGTTCGAGCGGCGCGTCATCCCGCCGTATGGGTTTCAGGGCGGCTCGCCCGGCGCACGCTTCCACGTCACCCTCGTGAGAGCCGACGGCAGACGGCTGGAGGTCAAGGGCAAATCGAACCTGCGGCTTGGCGCGGGCGATCGCGTCATCCTGGAAAGCTGTGGCGGCGGTGGATACGGCCCGCCAATCGAAATCGAGGAAAGGGAGAAGAGGACATGAGACTTGCAGGCAAGACCGGAATCGTGACGGGCCCCGCCAAAGGCATGGGAAAGGCGATCAGCGAGATGCTCGCGCGCGAAGGCGCCGATCTTGTGCTGGCGGGGCGTGACACGGCGGCGATCGACGAGGTCGCGGCCAACATTCGCGCGATGGGGCGCAAGGCGGAGGTCGTCAAGACCGACGTGACCGACGCGAAACAGGTCGAGGCGATGGTGAGGCGCGCCGTCGCAGTCTTCGAAGGCCGGATCGACATCCTGGTCAATGTCGCCGGCGTGACCGGACCGATCGAAACGCCCGTGTGGGAAATCGACCCGGAAGATTTCCAGATGGTGTTGCGAGCCAACGTGTATGGCACCTTTCTGCCGATCAAGTACACGCTGCCCCACATGATCAAACGCAAGAGCGGCAAGATCGTCAACATTGGCGGCACGTCGGGCTTGCGCGGTTACCGTTACCGCGCGGCGTACAGCGCCTCCAAGTGGGCGATCCGCGGTGTCACGCGCACCGTCGCCCTCGACGTCGGCGATTTCAACATCAACGTCAACGCCGTCTGTCCCGGCATCGTCCATACGGCGCGAATGGACAAGCTGTGCGAGGAGAAGGCGAAAAAGCGCGGCTGGACCACGGAGCAGGTATACCAGGAGTATGTCGACGACATGGCGCTCAAGCGTGTGACCGAGCCGGAGGACGTCGCCAACGCGGTGCTGTTCCTCGCGAGCGATGAAAGCCGCCAGCTCACCGGCCACGAGATCGTGGTCGACGGCGGCTGGGACGTCTGATGCGACCATCGCTCGCCGCCGCGCAATGAGATCGTCCAGCGGATGCATGGAGGTGCGATGACGCACGCGATCGAGCGACGCCACGAGCAGGACATGGCGGACGTGCCACGTCTGATGGTGATCGGCGGCAGCAAGGTCGCCGCGGCGAGCGGTCGGTGTTTCGCGACGGTGGACCCGGCGAGCGGTCACGTGATCGCCGAGATACCGGCAGGCGGCGAGGCCGACGCCGATCGTGCCGTCGCCGCAGCCAAGGCGGCGCTGCGCGGCGACTGGCGCACGACGCTGCCTGCCGAGCGCGGTCGCATCCTCTACCGCACGGCGCAGCTGATCCGGCAGGACGCGAAACGGCTCGCGCGCATCGAGACCCTGGACTGCGGCAAGCCGTTGCGCGAGGCGAAGGGCGACATCGAGACCGCGGCGCGCTACTTCGAGTACTACGCGGGAATCGCCGACAAGATGCAGGGCGATACGATTCCTCTCGGCCCGGATTTCGTGTCGTTCACGCTGCACGAGCCGGTCGGTGTCACCGTGCATGTCATCCCGTGGAACTTTCCGCTGGTGACGACCGCGCGCGGCATCGCGCCGGCGCTCGCCTGCGGCTGCACGGCCGTCGTCAAGCCGGCGGAGCAGACGCCGCTCACGGCGATCATGCTCGCCGATATCCTGCACGAGGCGGGGCTCCCGAAGGGCGTCTACAACGTGGTGACGGGCTACGGCGAGGAAGCGGGCGCGCCGCTGACCGGCCATCCGGACGTGTCGCACGTGACGTTCACCGGCTCGGTCGAAACCGGCAAGCTCGTGATGAAGTCGGCCGCCGATCACATTGCTTCGGTCACGCTCGAACTCGGCGGCAAGTCGCCGGTCGTGGTGCTGGCCGACGCCGACATTGAAGCGGCGGTCCAAGGCACACTCAAGGCGATCTACAGCAACGCCGGCCAGGTCTGCTCCGCCGGCTCGCGCCTGATCGTCGAGCGGCGCGTGCACGACGCGATGCTCGCGCGACTCACTCAGGCGGCGTCCCGCCTCGGCCTCGGCCACGGGCTCGATGACCCCGACCTTGGCCCACTCATATCCGAGGCGCAACTCGACCGGGTCGCGGGCTATGTCGCCGGAGCCAAGCAGCGCGGGCTCGAGATCGCGGTCGGCGGCGAGCGGGCGAGCGTGCCGGGACTTGCAGGCGGCTGGTTCTACAACGCGACCATCATCGACGGCGCGTCGGGTGGTGACCCGGTAGTGCAGGAGGAGATCTTCGGCCCGGTGCTCACCGTGCAGGTGGCGGATTCGGCCGAGGAAGCGCTCGCGCTCGCCAACGGCACGGCCTTCGGGCTGGTCGCCGGGATTTATACGCGAGACATCGTGCGCGCGCTTCGCCTGGCGCGCGATATCGAGGCGGGACAGGTGTTCGTCAATCAGTTTTTCGCCGGCGGTGTCGAGACGCCGTTTGGCGGAGTCAAGCAGAGCGGGTTCGGGCGCGAGAAGGGCCTGGACGCGCTCAAGTCCTACTACCGGGTCAAGTGCGTCACCGCACGCATCTGAACGCATTCCGCGAAGGAGCAACACGGTCATGGGCAGCAACGATATCGTTACGGAGCGTTCTCTCAAGTACCGCTGGTCCCCATTCAGCCGCACGCGCTACATCGAGCAGCATGGCTTGCTCTCCATCGTGCGGGGTGAGGGCTCGAAGGTCTACGACGCGAACGGCCGCGAGTATGTCGACGCCCATGCCTCGCTCTGGCTCGTGAACGTCGGATACGGGCGGCAGGAGATCGTCGAGGCGGTGCATCGCCAGATGGAGAAGCTGTCGTGGTTCTCCTGTTTCGAGGGTTACACCAACATGCCCTCGATCGATCTCGCCGAGCGGTTGGTCGGCATGCTGAAGCCGGAAGGCATGGACAAGATCTTTTTCTCCGGCAGCGGTTCAGAGGCCGTCGAGACGGCGCTGAAGATCGTCCGGCAATATTGGAAGCTCAAGGGCAAGCCGGAGAAGTACAAGATCGTCTCCCGCAATCGTGCCTATCACGGCGTGACGTTCGGCGGGATGAGCGCGACCGGAATGCCTGCGAATCGAGCCATGTTCGAGCCGCTGTTGCCGGGTTTCTTTCACGCGCCGTGTCCGGACCCGTATCTGCGCGAGGTGGATGCGCCAGACGATCACTTCGCGCATGCGTGCGCCGACGCGCTTGAGTGCGTCATCAAGTCGGAGGGAGCGCACACGGTAGCCGCAATCATCGCCGAGCCGGTGCAGGGAGCAGGTGGCGTGATCATTCCGCCCGACGGCTATCTCCAGGAATTACGGGAGATCGCCACGCGAAACGATGTGCTGTTGATCTTCGATGAGGTCATCACCGGCTTCGGCCGAACCGGCGACATGTTCGGCGCGCGGCACTGGGGCGTTCGCCCCGACATCATGGCGTTCGCGAAAGGCATCACCAGCGGCTACCTGCCGCTCGGAGCGACCGCGGTGAGCAGGCCGGTATTCGAAACCTTTTACGCGAACGAGCAGCAGGGCGCCTTTCGTCACGGCAATACGTATAGTGGTCACCCGACCGCCTGCGCAGCGGCGCTCGCGAACCTCGACATCCTCGAGCGCGAGGACCTCGCGAGCAACGCCAAGCGCATCGGGCGCCGACTGCTCGACGGGCTCAAGGGCTTATCGAAGCACGAGATCGTCGGATTTGTCGACGGGGTCGGGCTGCTCGCCAGAGTCCAGCTGGTGCGTGATCGCAAGACCCGTGCGCTCTTCGCGCCCGAGCACGCCGTGGCCGACCGGATATCGCGGCGTGCTCGCGAGCTCGGCGTGATCTTCCGTCCGCTGCCGGGCGACGCGCTCTCCTTCTCGCCCCCGCTTTGCCTGACCGCGGCCGAGGCCGACACGATCGTCAGCGTCGTCGACCAGGCGATTGGCGACGTGGCGGCGACACTATGAGCAACGTGGCGTTCTTGGGCGTCGCCTGCGGCGCTACCTGAACGACGCGAACAGCGGTCCACCTGCCAGGCCGGTGCCAGATGCTCGTACGTGAAGTGGGGAAGGGCGCGCATGAGCGCTTCTTCATCGTGCTCGGCATCCTGCCCGCGGTTGCGTTCTTTGTCGTCGTGTACGCGTCGGCGATGGTCCACATGGGCTTGTTCAGCCTGCACGCACCCGACTGGTCGCTCGTCGAATTCATTCAGCTGGCGCGTGACGCAACGCTGTGGCATGTCCTGGGATACACGTTCGGACTCGCCGGCACGGTCACGGCGCTCGCGATCCTGATCGGATATCCGGTTGCCATGGCGATGCTGGACGCCTCACCAGGCGTACGTCGCCTTTTGACGGTCCTGCTGGTCGTGCCGTTGTGGACCAGCACGCTGGTGCGCAGTTACGCGTGGATGGTGCTGCTGGGGCGGCAAGGCGTCGTGAATCAGCTCCTTCTTCGGGCAGACGTGATTTCCGAGCCGATCTCGCTGCTGTACAACCGCACGGCCGTGATCGTCGGAATGGTCCACGTGATGCTTCCTTACGTCGTCTTTCCCATCTACAGTGTGATGAGGCAAATCGACCTCAGGCTGGTCAAGGCCGCTCGAACCCTGGGTGCGGGGCCCCGCACGGCGTTCATCTCCGTTTTCCTTCCGCTCAGCCTGCCGGGCATCTTTGCGGGAGGCGTGCTGGTCTTCGTGATGTCACTTGGCTTTTGGGTGACACCGACGCTGCTCGGCGGCCTGAGGGATACGACCTACGTGATGGTCATCGACAACGAGCTGAACTCGATGGCGAATTGGGGAACCGCCGCGGCGATGTCGATGGTTCTGCTCGTCGTGACGCTGCTCGTGCTGTTGCTCGCGCGCCGGTTCGTGACGTTTGGTGGGACAGCAGGCGGCGATACGCAGCAGATGCGCCTGCTTCGGTTCTCCCGCATAGTCGTGGCGTGGATTCGTGTAACGCGCCGCAGTATCGAGTTCGTGCGCAGCATGATCGGCCTGCCCGCGTCGCACGCGCGCGGAAGACGCTGGTCCGCCATCGACCATCCGAGGCCGACGCTGTCCTGGATCGTGACGATCGCAGCGATTGTTTATCTGATCGGGCCGATCCTCGTTCTGTTTCCGCTGTCGCTCAGCGCCGCGCCCTTCATGCAGTTTCCGCCATCTGCGTATTCGTTTCGCTGGTTCGAGCGCTACCTGACCGGTGCCGATTGGCTCGACCCAACGTACGTCAGCTTCCGCGTGGCGACGATATCGATGCTGATCTCGGTGCCGCTGGGAACGTTGGCAGCGCTGGGCATCATGCGCCTGCGGCCTCGCCTGAAGCTGGCTCTAAGCGCGTTCGTGCTGTCGCCGCTGATCGTGCCTCCGGTCGTGATCGCCGTTGGCCTGTATCTGGAATACGGAAGGTTCGGTATGGTCGGAACGATCACGGGCCTGGTGGTCGCGCATCTGGTCCTCAGCGTTCCCTTCGTCATCGTCGTCATGCTGGCAACGCTGCAGGGCTTCGACTATTCGCTGGAAGCCGCGGCTCGCAGCCTGGGTGCCGGCCCGTTGACTGCTTTGCGTCGCGTGCTGCTTCCGCTTATCTGGCCCGGCGTGCTGACTGCGACGTTCTTCGCGTTTCTCACCTCGTTCGACGAGGTCGTGCTTTCCACGTTCCTGAGCGGGACCGATGCGACGACCTTGCCCAAGCGGCTACTGGATGCGACGCGCTCCGAATTTCAACCCACGATCGCGTCGGTATCGGTGCTTCTGATCCTGCTCTCGTTCGTGGTGGTTTCGGCAATCGATATCGTGCAAAGAACTTATGCAAGACGGCGCGTTGCGCAGCCTGCGCGGCGGGCGCTGGAGCCTGGATAGGTCTATCCCTCGACTAACAGACCGAGCTTTGCCGCCAGCCAGCGTGTGGTCGTCGCCTGGATCAGGATGGTCATCAGGATAGCCAGAAAAGTGACGGAGGCAATCAGCTTCGCTTCCGGCGCCCCCATGCCCATGAGCAAGCCCGCCAGCGCTCCCGGTATAACGCCGGTCTCCCGCGTCCAACACATGAACAGGAGTTCCTTGAAGGTCCACTTTGCGCGCCTATCCGGCAGTGCGCAGACAAACACGGTGACCGGACGCGCCACCAGCATAAACACCGCGACCACCGCAACGCCGCCAAACAGGTATTTGTTCATCAGCGCAAAATCGACTTGGGTGCCCAGCAGGATGAAGATGAACATGCGCATGATCAGGGCGGTCGTCAGCACGAAGTCGTTCAACTTGTCCTGCTCGCCTTCCTTCATCGCGAATCCGAATGCGTCCTTGTTGCCGATCATGATTCCGAACACGAATACCGCCATGAAGCCGCTCGCCTGCAGGCCGTCGGCGCCCAGGTAGGCGCCGATCACGGCCATGAGCGACACCACCGGGGCATATTCCCGCAGGAAGCCAAATTTTTCGTGGGCGATCAGCAGTGCCGCGAGGTAGCCGAGGACGACGCCGGCAACAAGGCCGATCGACGCCTGCTTGAACAGGCCCAGGAGCGAGGCCGAGACCGAGAACTCGCCCTCACCCATTGCGATGGCGAGCACCGCGAACGTGAGGATAGCCCCAGTGGCGTCGTTGAACGCTGACTCGGACATTACCGTCTGCGCCACGCGGTCCTTGATCCTCACCTGGCGGAATACCGGGACCAGTGTTGCCGGATCGGTAGACGCGATCGCGGAGGCCAGCAGCAGCGCTACGATGAAGGGAACACCGAGCAGATAGTAGGCGGCAATCCCGGTGATCGCGGCGGTGATCAGAACGCCGACGACCGCGAGGATCACGATGGTGATCCAGACTTCCTTCAATACCTTGAGACGCAGCGAGGCGCCGCCGTCGAAAAGAATGTAACAAGAACCGAAAATCAGTACGAGTTGGTTCAGCGCCGAGTCGGCCTTGATGTCGATCACGCCCGAAGCGCCTGGGCCGAGCAGGGTGCCCAGGATGAGGAAGACGACGACATCCGGTATCTTCAGCTTCTGCGCCAGTACGGCGCTGGCCGCACCGAGGGCGAGAATGATGCCGAACACCATCAGGACGTGTTTGGCGAGTTCGATGGACGCTGTCGACACTGGAGACCCACGCAAAATGAGCGCAGTCTATGCGCAGCGCCCCATCTCGGCAATCCTGGTGTCGGTTACGCCAATTCGCGCAGCGGCCGGAAGAATTTCCGGATGTCCGCTGCGAGCGCCTCAGGTTCCTCGAGCGCCGCGAAGTGTCCGCCTTTTGGCATCACTGTCCAACGCTGCACATTGAAGTATCGTTCGGCCCACTCGCGTGGGGGATGGGAAATGTCTTTGGGAAAAAGCGCGAAGGCCGCTGGCGTCTCGGACGAGCCGATCCACCCTTTCACCGCTTCCTTCAGCCATCGCATGCCGTTCGCGTTCATGATGTCGTAGTAAGGTTGGAATGATGACCCGATCGTTCCTGTCACCCAGTAGAGCATCAATTCGCGGAATATATGACTTGCCCGCCCAGGATCGTGTAGACAACTCTGGAAAGGGCTGAAATGTCATTCGCGGGATCGCCGTCGAGCACCACCAGGTCTGCGGGTTCACCCGGAACGATCTCGCCTCGGCACGACGAGGGTCGGAAGCGGTGGCAGGGGTTGGTCGTAAGCGAGGCCAGGATCTGCGCGAAGTCGAGCCCGGCGCGAGACATCAAGCGGTATTCCTCCGCCGTGTCGAAGTGATCGGTATAACCCACGTCCGTGCCGAACAGGATTTCTCCGCCTGCCGCCGAATAGTCCCTGAGCTGCGAGAGCGCGATTTCCATTTCCTGGCGCGCTTCCTCAAGCGGCTCCCCGAATTTCTTGGCCTCGACCTCGAACAACGTCAGCGTCGGCACCAACGCCGTGCGCGTCGACCTCATGCGGTCGATGAGCGAGCGCGGCCACGGCCCGCTGAGCGGCGCGGTATGCGCCAGGACGTCCACGCCGCTGTCGAGGGCGATCTCAATGCCTTCGAGGTTCGAGGGATGCGCGAAAGCCGGCTTGCCCGCTCGGTGCGCCTCCGCCACGACCCGTCGTGCAACGGCAAGCGGCATCGGTACGATGCGACCGCCTCCGGCGAACGAAGCCGCGAATAGCTTTACGCCGTCCGCACCCTTCGCAAGCTGCCGGCGCGCGCGCGCACTCGCCTCCGCGGCGGATCCACCCTCCGCGGACGGAACTCGATACTTCTCGAGGAACGCCTTGACGTAGATCGGCGTCCCTCCTGGCGGATAGAACGGGTCGCCCAGCGTGAGCACGCGTGGGCCCACCACCTCGCCGCGCTCGATTCGATGCCGGATCGTTGCCGTGTTGTCGAGGACCGAGGCGAGGTCGAATACGGTGGTGAAGCCCCAACGTGTGAACATCCTCTTGAGCTCGCCAGAGATCCGCTCGGCAGGCAAGCTTGCCGCGTTCATGAGTTCAGGCGTCAGGATGTGGACATGACTGTTCCAAAAGCCTGCCGTGACCGTTCGACCTTCACACTTGATGACGCTTGCGTCGCTCGGGAGGTCTAGGCCGCCCTCTGTCACCGCTTGCACATGGCCGTCGTGCACGAGCACGGTGGCGTCTTGCAGCGGCCGCGCCTCGGGGGATGGATAAATCCTGCACCCGACCAATGCGAGGTCCGCGGCGCAGGATGCGGACGCGCCGAACAAGGCGAGGATGGCGACCCAAACACCCGCGCACCTGATGACGTGAAGAAGCGCGACGGACGAAGTATCGGACATACGTAGACGTTCCTCGCCACGGGTAAGCGGGCGGCGGGGGTCGTTCCCCGACGCTTGGGCGCGCCGTCCGGCTTTACAATCCCCGGAACGCCCTGCTGTCTTGGATGCAGTCCGGACGCCACGTGGATTCACACAGTGGCATTCGCGCGAGCTCGCCAGCCCCGAGAGCACGTCGCAGTCGGCGTTTCGTCCGAAACAATTTGTAACGAATTGCCCTGCGAGACCGGCAGGATCGGCGCCAAAGCGCCTGGCCAGTTTGCTCATGGATCATCGCGAACAGACTGATGCGATGGGACACTCCGGCGGAGTGGTTATCGATGCTTTGTTGCAGCTCCTATGTCGTGCACCCTTGACCGATACTCCGTTTACGGCGAAACTGCAAAGCTTGCTATTGGGAATTGACTATCTTTTGCGCGACCGAGCGCTGGGGGAGGGAACGTATGAAATCCATATTGTTTGTCATCGTTTCAATGATTGCAGTGACTTCTACGCAGGCGTTTGCGCGTTCGGAAAGCTGCCACGCGGCTACCGAGGCGCAAATCGCCTCCCTGTTCGATCGTTGGAATCGCTCGCTTCAGACTGGCGAGCCCAAGAAGGTCGTAGCCAATTACGCCGTGAAGTCGGTCCTGCTTGCTACCGTATCGAATACGCCACGCCTGACTCCTGAGGAAAAGGAGGATTACTTCAAACATTTTCTCGAGAATAAGCCTGTTGGCAAGATCGACTCCAGAACGATCGAGGTCGATTGCAACACGGCACTCGATACCGGGCTTTACACGTTTACTTTCGGCAACGGAAGTCAGGTAAAGGCGCGCTATACCTATACCTACAAATGGAACGGACATCAGTGGTTGATAACAAGCCACCACTCGTCGGCGATGCCCGAGAAGAGTTGAGTTCCTCTGACCTGCCCGGCTTTTTCGGACGGCTGACTTCCGGAATTACGGCTCCGCGATAGCCGAGTTGCCTGGCAAGCTTCGTTCTAGCGGGGCGGCGATTCGATGCCCTGACCCATGTGGCGCACCACGCTCCGACGACGCTCGCGGTTCGGGTGGAACGATGGAGAAGCGTGGATGAAGGTAAAGCTCCGCATACTGTTGGTTGCATGCGTCATCGCAACTGGCCTCGGAGCACCGGTCGCGGCCGGGCCGCTCGAGGAGGGCAACGCCGCGTACCTCGAGAAGGAGTACGCGAAGGCGGCCGAGTTGTGGGGGCCGCTTGCCGAAAAGGGGGACGCCACTGCCCAGTATTATCTCGGCAGCTTGTTTGCAGAGGGCAAGGGGGTGGCGCAGAACGATGCGACGGCATTGATGTGGTTCCAGCGCTCGGCAAATCAGGGCAACGCCGCCGCGCAATACAACGTTGGCGCCAGTTTTGCCGCGGGCACGGGGATCGCCAAAAGCGACACCGACGCGGCCAAGTGGTTTCGGCGTGCAGCCGACCAGGGCATGGTATTCGCGCAGCTGAACCTCGGGTTGCTCTACGCGGCCGGCAACGGAGTCCCGCAGGACAACGTCGAAGCCTTCAAGTGGCTCGAGCTCGCGTTTCGCGGATTACCCGCGGGCGGGCCGCGCATGGACGTTGCTCATGCCATGCAGGATGTTTCCGCGAAGATGACAAGGGACGAGATCGACGAGGCGACACAGCGCGAGCGCGCGTGGAAGGCGAAGCCGGAAGTGAAATGACGCACTGGAGCGTCGCTTCGGATTCAGATTGCCTCGTCCTCGATGATCTCGTCGATTGAAGTACAAGTGCATCGTGGGAACCGCCAACGTCACGGTGTGGGCGTCTGATAGGTCTTGATGCTGCGTTCACCCGAACCAAGAGTACAAGGCGCGCAGCCATTGTCACCCGTCGGGCCACAGAATTGCGTGTCTTGGCCCTTGAGCCTCCTCTGTCCGCGCGGATCTACGCATATGCGCCATCCGGACATGTAGCACGGAGCGACGATCGTGGCGGATACCTTGGAATCGGCCAGCATCTTGCATACGTCGTCCGCATTCACCTCAATGCGCTGAAATTGCTGAACTAGCAATCCCTGATCAGTATCGAGGTCCGGGAGCAAGAGGTTCTGCAGCCCGCAATACGCGCCGCTCCTCTTTAACCCTAAGACATCGACCTTGGCTTTCCCATTGAATCGAAACGCAGGGGTCGGCCCGTCGGGTGTTGCTACCGTTCGAAAGCATTCATCAACCCCGGTCCGTTGCGCATCTAGTGGTGCGAACGTGAATCGGCGCCCATTGAGCCCGGTGTACTCAACCCGTCGCGCATCTTTCGCTGCATGCGAAAGATTGGAGCCGAGATCGCACGCCGCAAGAAGAAGGGCGAAAAAACCAACAGGTAGCCGTTGCATTTGTCCTCCGACTAGGCACATGCGGTCCTCCGCATCAGAGTGCCTGACCAACACATTCCCGCTCATCGTTGCCGCGGATAAGCACCGCACGAGTGGCGTGCGGCGTCAAGCAGGTGAACTCGTGACCAGCTCGTGGGGAATTTCCAGCACCGCCTCGGTGCCGGTCGTCGTCTCCCTCAGCGTCAACCGCGCATCATCGCCGTGAAGCACCGCGATTCGTTCGCGAATCTGCAGGAGTTCCGGATCGCTCGCGCCTTCAGGCGCAAACCCGGCGCCCGGGTCGTGAATCGTGAGTAGCAGTCGATCGTCGCGCACAGCGACGTCCATTCGAAACAATTCGCTTCCACTCGCACGTTCAACACGATGCGTCAGTGCGTGGTTGATCAATGGCAATAGAACCATCGGCGGCATTCGAGCGCCTTCCTCGATGGAAGCCATCGCGTCGCTTCGAACCAGTCGATCCTTCGACTGCAGGCTGACAATGTTGAGAAATGCGTTCGTAAGGCGTATCTCCCTAGCCACAGTCGACACGGGATCGCGAATCTGCGGAATGGCTGCGCGCAGGTAAATGATAAGTTCTTTCAGCACGCGGTCGGCCGCTTGCGCATCGATATCGTACAAGCGCTCCACCTGCGCGAGCGTGTTCCGCAGGAATTGCGGCTCGACGCGCGCTTGCATCGCCGCGAGGCGGGACTCGAGAACGCGCTTTTCGACCCGGGCGCGTTCGAGCTGCACGGCACGAAGCGCAGTTAGACGAGCGGTCGCCCATCTCCGCCACACGTAAATGAAAGTTACCATCCCGCAAACGACCAGAGCATGAGTGCCGTGTCGATAAAGGTAGGTATCGAATGGCTCCGGGAAGCCGTAAGCCGTCCGGATTTCGAAGAGGCGCTGCGTGACGAACCAGAGCAGCGTCGAGCCGACAAATGCGCCAACGACCACCGCGAGAACATAGAGCGACCACCGGCGGAACGGCGGGGGCGATGCGTGGTCGGCGAGGAGAACCGCAAAGAGCACCGCGAAACCGTTGAACTGCATCGTCAGTATCCCGTTCAGCGCCGGCCCCAGCGGGACGGGTCGTGCAAAATACGAAGTCTGCGTTGCGATGAGAAATCCGCTCCAGGCCAACGCCAGCACAAAGGTATAGAGAAAATGTTTCGGTGTTGCCGCGCGCCACGCAGCGGTGACGAATGCAATGGACCTGGATGCGGCGCCGCCGAATGCGGCCGGCACGGCCAATGGCTGTGTATCCACCTTCAGGCCGCGTGCGCGAACCGCATCGGCACAACGATCGTTGCCGTCACGCCACGCGGCGCATTCTGGGAAAGTGAAAGCTGCGCAGCGGCCCCATACAGCATCGCGAGCCGCGCACGAACATTGGCAAGCCCGACCCCGACGCCGAGGTTGGCCTGAAATCCCTGGCCCGTGTCGACTATATTGATCGTCAGTGCGTGGCCGTCACGATGGGCACCGATGCGGACGATCCCGCCTTCGAGCAACGGCGAGAGCCCATGCTTGATCGCATTTTCGACCAGGATCGTCACCGTCATCGGCGGCACGCGTGCTTCGCGCAGATCCGCGGGCACGTCGATCTCGAATGCCAGCCGCAAGCCCATTCTGATTTGCTGGATCGTCAGATACGTGATCGCGAGGTCCAAGTCCTGACCCAATGCGATATCGTTTTCCCGCACCGCTTGCTGCGTTTCGCTCAAGTAGCGTGTCAGGTGTTGCAACATGACGCGACCGGCGCGCGCGTCGGTCTGATACAGCCGGCGGACGTGCGCAAGCGAGTTGAACAGAAAGTGCGGCTCGATCTGCGCCTGCAACACCTGCAAATGTACTTCCGACATCTGGCGGTCCAGTTCCAGGCGGTGCTCCTCCTCGTCCTGCAGCGCCTGCGCTGTCACTTGCTCGCGCTCCTGTAGCAGGTAGATCGCGAGGCCCAGCCAGCCCATCAAGAGGAGGGGAAGCGGCGTTCCGACGTGCTGGAGATTCGCGCTATGCCAATTCACCATGAGTTCCCGCGTACCGCTCATCACCAAGTAGCCCAGCATGAGCCCTGTGGCGACGGCCACCCCCAGCACGATCGCTCTTGCAACAGGTCTCTGCGGCGCGAAATTGGCCGTCGCGATCACGGTCAGAAATACGGGGAAAAACAGCGCCAATGCAGCGGCAAACCCGGTCACGTACGCCGCCCATGATTGCGGAGCGCCCCCAGTCTGCGTATTCAAGCTCATTGACGCCCCATACAACGCGCAAAAGGCGATGACCACGCTGACTCGTTGCCAGGTCAGCCCCTGCAAACAGCGCGCAACGAACCGGCGCACATCGATCGGAAGCGAAGATCGTCGGGCCGACACGATGGCTGCGAACGTCCGAGAAGGCGCTGAACTCATTTCGGAAATTTGATGATTTGAGATTGGCGGCGATGCGGCCAGGATCGCGCGCTACATCTGCTTGAACAAATGCGCATGCGGCGCGCTGACGGATAGTGTTTCCTTGCGCTGCTTCAATTTCACTTGCAGCCGACCCCGAAAATCGCGCGATATGCCGGCGATCTGCCTGATGTTGACGATCGTGCCGCGGTGGATCTGCCAGAACGTCGTCGGATCCAGCACATCGCCGAGCTCCTTGATCGATCGATAGATCAACGATTCCTTTTCCGCGGTGACGACCAATGTGCACTTGTTGTCGGACTGGAAATAGCAGATCTCGTCGACGGTGATCAACCGCAGCTCCTGTCCCTGCGACGCGGTGATCCAGCGTACGTACTCGCGGCCGTCGCCAAGCCTCTCGGCCAGGATCTTCAACAAGCCCTCGAGGTTCGCGGGCGTCGAATCGATGCGCGCCTTCAATCGCTGGACCGTGTCGGCCAGTCGCGCGGCATCGAAGGGCTTCATCACATAGTCGATGGCCCCCTGTTCGAATGCCGCCACCGCATATTTGTCGTAGGCCGTGACGAAAACGACATGGCTGCGTCCGCTCGCTCGCTTTGCGACCTCGAGTCCCGACATGCCCGGCATCTGAATATCCAGGAATAAGACATCGGGCGCGTGTTGCTCCATCTCGCGCAGCGCCTGAATGCCGTTGGTCGCGACGGCGCATATCGATAGCGCCGGCCACAGTTCCGCAAGCGTCTCGCGGAGCTCGTCCAAAAGGTTCCCTTCGTCCTCGGCAATCACCGCCTTGACGGGTTCGATACGCGTCAACTCACGGGGAGCGCTCATGGCGGTCTCCTTCGCTGGACGTTTCATCGGCCGGATAGCACGACCAAGTCTAGTCTACGCGCAGATTCTCGCGGGTCGGAGTCCGACGAATGCCTGCGCCCGGACGGTGAAATTGATGCTCGAGGGTGTGAGTTTGCATGGCGTGGCGGCCGCCTCCGGTACCATCCGCTCTATCCTCGTTTACACATCCGTCGGCCATTTGCGAAATTCGCTCCGCAATCCGGCGCATTCGTCGGACTTCGAGCAACAGCGCTTGTGCGGTGCCGAAGCGGCGGGCATGATCATCCACCGTCGATCGCGGCCTTTGGCAACATGCAAAATGAGCGCGGGTTGGGCCGCATCAAACCGTTGCTTGGCTCGTCGGTGCTCCTCGCCGGCGTCGTCGGTGCGGCGCTTGCGCAAGAACCGCCGGATGACGTGCGCGGCGCGATCAGGATCGAAGTCACCGGCTCGAACATTCCGCGTCCGGAAGCCGAATCGGCGCTGCCGGTGCAGATCCTGTCGCGCGGAGACATCCTGCGCAGTGGCGCAACGTCGACACCCGAGTTGTTGCGCACGGTCTCCGCCAATATTCTGGGCTTCAACGATCAGCTCGCAATCGGCGACGCCGTTCGGCCGGGGCTGTCGAGCGCCAACCTGCGCGGGATCGGCGGCGGCTCAACGCTGGTGTTGCTCAACGGACGCCGCGTAGCGAATTACGCGTTCGATGGGGGTACGGTCGATCTCAACACGATTCCGCTTTCCGCCATCGATCGCGTGGAAATCCTGAAGGACGGGGCATCGGCGATCTACGGCACCGATGCGATCGCCGGCGTCATCAATTTCATCTTGCGCAAGGACTTCCAAGGGGTCGAGGCCACAGGTTACGGCGCGTGGACCGAACACGGAGGCGGCGACGCCCGCCAGGTGATCGCATCCGCCGGTTACGGTGCATTGCCGACGGATCGCTTCAACGCGTTCGCGACCGTGAGCCACCAGCAGGACGACGCGCTGCATGCGATCGACCGGATGTTTTCACGCACCGGCAACATCCCTTCGGAGGGAGTGACGCTACTGAGCGGCGCCGCGTTTCCGGCGAACATCCAAGCTCGGCCCGGGGTGCTCGTCAATCCGACGTTTGCCAGCGGTTGCGCGCCGCCCGCGTCGATCCCGGTGCGCATTCCCGGGCTTTCGCAGGCAGCGTTCTGCGGCTACGATTTCACGAGCACGATCGACATCGTTCCGTCAGTCGAGCGCACGAGCGTGGTGGGTCGCGCGACGTTCCAGCCCAACCCCGACACCCAACTGTTCACCGAGGTGAACTACGCGTACAACCGCTTCGTCTTCCGGAACTCGCCCGCCTCGATCTTCGAAGGCGCCGGGGAGAGTTCTCAACCGGTCCGCTATCCAGCCAGTGGCCCGTACTATCCTACGGAGTTCGCAGGCAGCAACGGCATCACGGGCGATCTCAACCTGCGTTTCCGCAGCGTGCAACTGGGACCCCAGACGAACGCGACGGACTCGAACGCGTCGCGTGTCGTGGCCGGAGCCGAAGGTACCGCCTGGTTCTGGAAGTACAGTACAGCGATCACTTACAGCGAGAACCGGCAGACCGACCGCTTCGTCAGCGGCTATGTCTCCCAGGAGCGCTTCCTTCCCGCGCTCGCGACTGGGCTCATCAATCCGTTCGGACCTTCCGGACCCGAGGGCGACGCCTTGCTTGCGAGCACCCAGATCGTCGGCGACATGCACCACGGGAAAGGAACCACGCTCGATTTCGACGCCAGGGCATCGAGAGACATCTACGAATGGGCGGGAGGAGCGCTGGCGATTGCCTTGGGGGGCGAGGCGCGGCGCGAGAAGCTCGAGAATGTGTATTCCGCGGTGTGGACGTCCGGCGACGTTCTTGGTGTGGGCGGGAACCAGCAGTCTGCCGGCGGCAGCCGAACCGTGGGTGCGCTGTTTGTCGAGGCGAGCGTGCCTTTCGCGAAGGGCTTCGAGGCCCAGGTCGCGGCACGCTACGATCACTACGGCGACTTCGGCGGCACGACGAACCCGAAGGTCGCGCTGCGCTGGCAGCCGGCGCGCGTGCTGTTGCTGCGGGCATCGTGGGGGACCGGCTTTCGTGCGCCAACGCTCTACGACTTGTTCACACCATTGTCGCGGAGCGCGGTGTTCGGTGTGTCGCTTCAGGATCCCGTGCGCTGCCCCACCACCGGCCTGCCTGTGGATTGCCCCGGCGCATTCGGCGGTGCATTTCCGTCAGCCTCCGGCGGCAATCCGAACCTCCGACCAGAGCAGTCCGAACAGTTCAATGCGGGCGCCGTGTGGGAACCGGTGGCCGGCCTGTCGCTGAACGTCGACTATTGGAAGATCAACAAGAGCAACGTCATCGGCACGCTCGACCCAGCGGTCGTTTTCGCGAATTTCGACCGCTATGCGCAGACCAATATCATTCGCGGCCCCGCGGATCCGAACTTCCCCGGGTTACCGGGTCCGATCGAAACGGTGCTACTGAACGAACAGAATCTCGGTGACCTGCGCACGTCCGGGGTCGACATCGCCGCCCACTGGCGGGGCCCGAGCACTGGAATCGGCACCTTTTCCTTCGGTCTGGATGGCACTCGCGTGCTCTCGTGGGACGAGCAGCTCGATGGGATCGAATACACGTCGGCGCTTGGCCGCAAAGGTTCCGATATCGCGGGCCCGGTGCCGCGCTGGAAGCACCACGCAACCCTCAACTGGGAATACGGCCACTGGGGCGCGACGATCGCAGAGACCTTCCAGTCGGGCTACGACGACGCCAACATCGACCGGACTGGCGCCCCGCTTGTGGTTCCGCCGCGCAACGTCGGCAGTTACGACGTGTGGGACCTGCAGCTACGCTACTCAGGGCTTTCCAACACCACGATCGCGCTCGGCGTGAAGAACCTGATGGATCGCGCACCGCCGTTTTCCAATCAACCGTTCACGCGTCAGGTCGGCTACGACCCGGCGTACGCCGATCCGCTGGACCGCATGTACTACGTTCGGCTGTCGTACACGTTCAAGTAGGCGGTAGCTCGGTCGGATGTGGGCGTCGACGCGTGCGCTCTGATTCGTCGGCCGTCCATTTGAATTCGTCGCCCAACGTACGAATCCGTCGGAATCGAGTTCACACGGGAAGCCAGCGGCACCACTCTGCGTCGCGTTGCGCGACGAATGATTGGCGGATCGGCCGGACGCCTCGCACAAGTTGCATCAAGGGCAAGCGTGCCGGCAGCGAATCGTCGTTCGCGTCGAGGAGACGGCTATGCGCAAAGCATTGTGGCTGCTCTTACCGTTGCTGCTCATCGTCGGTTCGGCTTGGGGCGCGAACCATCGGGTGGGAATCGGCGTCGATTGCGACTTCATCGGCATTTGTTTCTCGCCCACCCCGCTGACGATCAATCCGGGCGATACGGTCACGTTCTACATCTACTACGACGCGGGAGACACCGGAGCTCCGCACAACGTGGTGGCCGATGATGGATCCTTTCGCTGCGCCAGAGGCTGCGATGGCGAAGGCGGCGATGGCACGCCGGCCGACTATTCGCTTCAGTGGAGCTTCACCCGCACGTTCACCACGGCAGGTATCGCCAACTATCACGATGAAGGCAGCCGAGCCTCCGGCGTCATCATCGTAGGCGCCGCTGGTTTCGCGATTGTTCCGGGCATTACCGGTGCCTGGTACGACCCTGAGCAGAGCGGGCATGGTTTGTTCATCGAGGTCCTGCCCGGCAACCGGTTCTTCGCGGGCTGGTTCACGTTCAACACCGCCGGCACCGAGCAGGCTTGGTTCACCGGCGTCGGCACTTACAGCGGCAACGCCGCCACGATTACCGATGTCGAGATGCCGACCGGAGGGCGGTGGATTCCGAACTTCGATCCCAGCCGAATCGTTCCGAATCAATGGGGCACACTTACTTTTGTCTTCACCGACTGCAATCACGGCAGGGTCGATTTCAATTCGATGCTCGGATACGGCAGCGGAGGAATGAACCTCACGCGATTGACGAAGCCCTTGGGATTGAGTTGTCCATGAACCACTCGGTTGCGCGCCGCTATCGCCTTTATCTGAGGGAGTTCGCCATGTTTCCGAGATCAGCGCATTCGCTCGATGCGTTGCTCCTGGCAATGCTCATCGGCTTCGCCGGGCCGGGCTATTGCCTGGATCGATCGCCGGCAACGGTGCGGGCCGGCGCCGCCGCACCCGCTGCAACATGGATTGCCACTGGCAATCTTCATGCGGCGAGGATCTATCACACCGCGACCCTGCTGCAAAACGGCAAGGTCCTGGTCGCCGGTGGCGCGGCGGTTGGTGTCGCAGCGCTCGCCAGTGCGGAACTGTATGACCCTGTAACGGGAACGTGGAGCATGACGGGCGCACTCAATGCTGCGCGGTCCTCGCATACGGCAACGCTTCTGCAGAACGGCAAGGTCCTGGTCGCGGGCGGCGCTGGGGCGTCTTCTGCCGAAAACGCAGAGTTGTACGATCCGGCCACCGGCGCGTGGAGCCTTACCGGCAGCCTTGCGACGAATCACGTAGCGGCCACCGCGACATTGCTTCGCGACGGGAAGGTTTTGGTCGTCGGGGGGACGGAGAACTTCGACCCAACGAATGACGCGGAGCTGTACGATCCGGTCAAGGGTACATGGAGCACCGCGGGGCGCCCCGCTTATGCTCGCGAGGGGCATAGCGCGACGCTGCTTGCGGATGGGAGCGTCCTGGTCGCCGGGGGCATCGTCGGGGCTTTTGACTTTGACATCGAGTTTCCCGCTCCGAGCACCGCGGAGTTATACGATCCGGTCTCCAATACGTGGAGTTTGGTAGGCAATCCGTCGATTGAATCCGACAACCCGGCAGTGCTCCTCTCGAACGGCAGCGTCCTGAAGGCCGGGGGATTCAGCGTGATCGTCGCGAGCAACGGTGAGTCCGCCCGCAACGAAAAGATTGCCAGCCTCTATGATCCCGCGGCGCGAGCGTGGCGCGCCACCGGCAGCCTCCTCTCGGGCCGCGGAGGCCACACATTGACCGTGTTGCTGGACGGCCATGTTCTCGCTGCGGGGGGCGTGGGAGCGGGTCAGCCATCGGAGCTCTACGACGTCGACAGCGGGACGTGGGGTGCCGCTGCCGAGATGAACACCGCCCGCTATAGCCATACGGCGACGCTGCTCCCAAACGGCACCGTATTGATCGCAGGGGGCAGTCTCCCGTCCGACGACGTGCCCATGCCCACCGATAGCGCCGAGCTCTATTTGATCTCGCCACCCAGCATAACCATCGGCGCAGGCTTCACCGGTGCATGGTACGACCCCGCGCAGAGCGGACATGGCTTGTTTGTCGAGATACTTCCGGACAACCGCTTCTACGCCGCGTGGTTTGCGTTCAACCCCGCCGGAACGCAGCAAGCATGGTTTACGGGTGTCGGCACCTACAGCGGCAACACGGCAACGATCACCGACATCGCATTGCCGACCGGCGGGCGCTGGATTCCGAACTTCAATTCCGGGCACATCGCGCTCAATGGTTGGGGCACGCTCAACTTCATCTTCACCGACTGCAATCACGGGCGCGTGGACTTCAACTCGGTGGCGGGGTACGGCAGCGGCAGCATGGAGCTGGTGCGGCTGACGCAGCCGGCGGGACTCAGTTGCCCGTGACCTCGAGCGAAGGCACTGAACGGACAGCATACCGGTCACGGCGCACGATCAGCTTCATTGCCGAGCACGCCGCGAGCACAGTGCCTGGCAGGTCGGGGAGGCTACACGCGCACGAATTCCTTGCCCTTGTTGGGGTCGACCACGTACTTGTAGAACGCCTCGTTGACCTTCGCCCAGCTCTTCAGCGCCTTCATGTTGCGGAGCCAGCGCGAGAGGTTCGGATAGGCGTCGAATCTGCACTCGATAGCCTCGCCACCGAGGACCATCATTGCGCCCAGATAATCCGCGAGCGTGATGTCATCGCCGCAGAGGAACGCGCTTCGCGGCCCGAGCAGACTTTCGTCCAGCACCTTGAGCCAGATTAATGCCTTGTCCTTGCCCCAGGCCACGGTTGCTGCTTGCACCTTGTCGTCGGGCCGCTTCATGAACGGAAAGATCTGCGGGTAGAGGAAGCCGTAGGAGAAGTCCCGGTAAAAACCCGTGTTCAGCCAATCCATCCGCTCGTTGACGCGTGCGCGCTTGCGCAGATCCGTTGGGTAAGCGGGAGAGCCTGTCTTGTCGGCGAGATATTTGAGAATCGCCGAGCTCTCCGTCAGGCGAAAGTCCCCATCCTCCAGCACCGGCACCTGCCGGCTCGGATTGATCGCCGCATAGGGCGACTGGTACTGCTCACCGGTGAATAGATCGACAATCTGGTAATCGAGGTCGATGCCGGACTCGGTGGCAAACAGGACGATCGGCCGACTCGTCGTCGACACCGGATGGTAGTAGAGCTTCATGCCTTTCTCCTCGCGCAAGATGATAAGTCACAGAAGCGTCGAACTTGACCTAAAAGCCGTCTACCGACGGAGGGCTAACTCTGCTAGCCCTTCGATGGAACCGCTTCCGGGGCGCTTGCATCGCGACGCGAGAACTTCTCCATCGACACTGAATACTCGCCCGTTGTCGCGTTGTGACGCACGCAATATTCAGCCGGATAGAGCCCGGACACGGCAACCGCCTTCGGCGCCTTGATCGGCAGGCAGCCGTCGGGCTTGCTCAGCATGTACGCGCGCGTGACCATCGCTTCGTAGAAGATCACCTTGCCGTCGTACACGCCGTAGATCCAGCTCCGGGTGAAGGGCTGTTTCTGGAATTCGGGGCCGGTGGTGTCGATCAGGTGATTGCCCATGACCGGAACGACCGCCTCGACATCGACATAGTCCGCCGCCATGTAGTTCGGGGGTAGCGGCTTCCTCGCCGTCTGGAACTGGTCGCAGCGGACCGATTCGGGCCCGCAGGGTCCGGGCTCGATCGCGAAGGCGTCGGCAATCGCGCCCATCTCGAAGTGAACGTCGAAGTGCGGAACGTCGTAGATTCCCGGTGGAATGTGCCCGACGGGATTCCAGTTCAGGAGAACCCACTTGAACGGAATGTCAGTCCGCTGGGCTACGGCATCCGGCAGCGGAATGACGAACTCGTGCGTGTGCTGACATTTTGTGTCGGCGCCTATCGCGCCATCCTTGCCGCGGCCAAAGCAGCGGTGCTCATCGGAATCGCTCGGCAAGCCTTCCAGTGCGCCCGAGGACCAAACGACGCCTATCGCTGCCGGTGCGCCTCCGCGCTCGAGTTCGGTGTAGGTCGACACCGTTCCATTCCCTACCTTGAGTTGCCAACCGGCCGTTCGGGATGCAGGGGTACCGCCATGCTCACTCGAACAGCCTGCTGTCACCAGCACTGTAGCGGCCAAGGACATCATGAAGCGGGAAGTCATGCGAGCTCCGTGTCGATTCCGATCACGCGTCTGCGGAGTCTCCAGGTGAAGCCGCAGTTGACGGGGCCAGCCTACCACGAAGCGGGTCGCTCCAGAGGGCGGCATATTGGCGTGAAACCTGCGATCCGAAAATAGACGCGAAGCAGACCCGCGTTGATGGCGAATGACCGCAAACGCGCCCGACGTCGAGCGTCTGTGCGGCGCATGAAACAAACGAAACCAAAATGGCCTCCCGGTGACGTTTTCCCAATGCGACTGCCCACTAGACTGCATTCCCCGGGGACCAAAGGTTGAGCATGCATCTCGTCGCGCGTGGCAAGGTGACCAAGGCGCCGTCGGCGCCCGATGCGTTGCCGCATCCGGATCTGGTCGCCGCGCTGCCGCGATTGCGGCGTTATGCGCGGGTCCTGACAGGCGACCGCGATCGTACCGACGATCTGGTCCAGGACACGCTGGCCCGAGCATGGGAAAAGCGCCACTTGTGGCAAGCGGGCAGCAACTTGCGCGCGTGGCTCTTTACGGTCATGCACAACGTGCACGTCAACCAGTGCGCGACGCGCGGGCGCGAGGTGGTGGAGTACTCGCTCGACGCTGACGACGGCCCGTTCGCGGGTCGGGAGGTTCCGGTGCGCGCGACGCAGTCCGACCGCGTCGAACTGGCCGAGACGCTTCGTCAAATCGACCGTCTGCCAGTCGAACAGCGCGAAGTGCTTGTGCTCGCCGCGGTCGAGGAACTGCGTTACGAAGAGATCGCCGCGGCACTCGCAATTCCAATTGGAACCGTGATGTCGCGCCTCTTCCGCGCCCGCGACAAATTGAGGCGCGTCGCGGCCGAACCGCCGTCGGCGCCCAGGTTGATGAGAGCTCGAAAGGAAACCGAAGCTGCGTCGTGAGGATCGCCTGACTCCGCGGTATGATGTTTTCTCCCATCGTTGCATGGATACTCCGATTGCCGTCCCGAACGCTGCGGCTCGGTCGTACCTGACCTCCCGGGAGGAATGATGGCGGACGATCCGATGTATCACGATGGAATGCGGCGGCTGCAAGATGCGCGCGCAACGCGACCGCTGGCGGACCGCCTGGAGCAAGTGACCGTTCGCGCGGCGTTCAACGACGACGACCGCGCGTTTATCGGGCGCTGCCCGATGTTCTTCATCGCAACGGCGGATGTGCACGGTCATCCCGACTGCTCGTACAAGGGCGGCTTGCCCGGATTCGTGCGCGTCCTCGACGGTCGTACGCTCGCCATTCCGGATTACGACGGCAATGGAATGTACAGATCCTGGGGAAATGTCCTGGTCAACCCCCATGTCGGGCTTCTGTTCCTGGACTTCGAAACCCCAAAGCGACTTCGCGTGAACGGCACGGCAGAGATCAGCGAGAACGATCCGTTGTGCAGTGAGTGGCCGGGCTCGGTATTCATCATCCGTGTCACCGCAACGCGAATCTTCCCGAACTGCCCTCGCTACATACACCGGATGCAACTCGTCGAATACTCCGCGTATGCGCCGCGACCCGAGTACACCCCGCCCATTCCCGCGTGGAAGACGTCTGACGTCTTTCGCGATTCTCTGCCGGCTCGCGACCGGTCAGACGGCGAGAAGGAGTGATGCCGCCGGAGGATCATCAGGATTCGTGGTTTGAAATCGACAATCTTCTGAGCGGCACAGCGAATGGAACGGGAGCGGCGTTTCCTATCCTTCGCCGCATCATTTGTATGATTGCATCGGCAAATGTATCCTCACGCGAGTACGCTCCGGCGCCGTGCCTGCAAGAGAGAACAGGAACGCCCGTTGCGTTTAGTGCCGGTTGTACGCGGCGGTAGTCGCAATTTCCAAACAATGGAGGCTCTGATGCCATACCGTACCCGTGCTGTTGCGGCGACTGCCCTGCTTGCCGCCGGACTCGCGACCGCCGCGCCGCCGAAGGTCGTCTCGCTGCCCAACTCCGATCCGCAGTGTTTCGCGCCGTGGGCCAGCAGTACCAAGCTGTTCCAGTACCCGGCGAAGAAGGGACCCTACCGAATCGCGCTCGCCAACGGCTACATCGCCAACACCTGGCGCATCCAGATGATCAAGACGGCGAAGGCCTATGCCGCGCAGCCCGACGTCGCGGCGAAGCTCAAGGAGTTCAAGGTCGTCTCCACCGGCGAAGACGTCGCCGCGCAGATCGCGGCCATCAACAACTTCATCGACTCGGGCTACGACGCGATCGTGGTGAACGCCCAGAATCCGGCGGCCTTCAGGCCGGTGATCAAGCGCGCCAACGATGCGGGCGTCGTGTTGGTCGCATTCGACAACACGCTCGACACCGACGAGGCGATTAACGTCAACGTCGACCAGAAAGGACTCGGGAAGTACTGGGCCGAATGGCTGGTGAAGAACGTGCCGAACGGCGGCAAGGTGCTCGAGGTGCGAGGCGTCTCCGGCACCTCGGTCGATCGCGACCGGCATGACGGCATCCAGGAAGTGTTCAAGGCCTCGGGCAAGAAATGGGACACGGTCGAAGTGATCGGCAAGTGGGACGATCCGACGGCGCAGAAGGTCACGGCCGACGCAATCGCCGTGCATAAGCACTTCGACGCAATCACTGCGCAAGGCGGCGACACCGGCGTGGTGCAGGCGATGATCGATGCCAAGCACCCGTTCGTACCCTTCGGCGGCGAGACCGAGAACGGCTTTCGCAAGTTCTGCGGCAAGTACGGTGGCGAGGGCCTGAAATGCGCGTCGGGGGGCACCGGTCCGGCACAGGTGGCGGTTGCGATCAAAACGGCGATCGCGGCCCTCGAGGGCAAGGTCGTGCCGCAGTCGGTGAAGCTGCCGCTGGCGCGGGTCGAGTCCCCGAACCTGAAGGACGGGACCGATTACTACAACGCGCTGTCCGACAACTTCTTCGTCGGCAACTCGTTTCCCACCTGCGGCATCAATTTCACCGCGCAGGAAATCATGGGGCAGACCGAAGCGAACAAATAGCGCGCGGGATTCCGGTCCCGCGAGCAACCATGAGAGCCGCAGGGCCGCCCCAAGGCTCGAATTCCGTCCCCTCCGGGGGCAGCGAAGCGGCGAAGCCGCAAGCGTGGGGGGGCCATACCCCGCTTCTTGTGATGCAAGGCGTCTCCAAGCGCTACGGCGGCGTGCGTGCGCTGCAGGACGCCGATCTCGTGATCGAGGCTGGCCGCATCCACGCGGTGCTGGGCGAAAACGGAGCCGGAAAGTCGACGTTGATCAAGATCATGGCGGGCGTCGTCGTGCCGGACGAGGGCCGCATGCTGCTCGGCGGAGAGCCGGTCTCGTTTGCCTCGCCGGCTGCAGCCAACGCGGCCGGCATCGCGTGCATCTTCCAGGAGCTGTCGCTGATCCCCGATCTTTCGGTGGCCGACAACATCGCGATCAGCAACCCGCCGCGTCGCTTCGGGTTGATCGACCGGCGGGCGCAACGAAGGATGGCGGAGGAGGCGCTGGCCCGTGCCGGTGCCGATAACGTCCATCCGCTGGCGTTGGTCAAGGACTTGTCGCTGTCGCGGCGGCAGATGGTCGAGATCGCAAAGGCGCTCGCCCGCAAGCCACGCATCCTGATTCTCGACGAAGCCACTTCGGCGCTGACCGCCACCGACGTCACGAAGATCTACGCCGTCCTCAAGCGGCTGCGCGCCGAAGGGCTCGCACTGGTCTACATTTCGCACCGGATGCACGAGATCGCCGAACTGGCCGACGAGTGCACGGTATTTCGCAACGGCCGCAGCGTCGCGAGCTATGCCGCGGGTACCAAGACCGACAACGAGATTGTCGAGCTGATGATCGGGCGCGAGTACAACGCCGTGTTTCCGGCGCGGACCGCGCGCACGACCAACGATGCGCCGCCGCGGCTCGAAGTCCGCCACCTGCGCTGGACCGATCGGTTGAACGACATCTCTCTGCAACTGCGCGCCGGTGAGGTGATCGGCCTCGGCGGGCTCGATGGCCAGGGCCAGCGCGAACTGCTGCTCGCGCTCTTCGGCGTGCTGCAAACGACGACGGGCGAAGTGCTGATCGACGGGCGGCCCGTCACCATCGCCGGTCCGAACGTCGCGAAGCGCAAGGAAATCGGCATGGCGCTGATCCCGGAGGACCGCAAGACCGAGGGCCTGATGTTGCCGATGTCGGTGCGCGACAACCTCTCCTTCGCCGCGCTCGGTTCGTTGTCGCACTGGGGCATCGTCGATGCGGCAGCCGAACGCGACGCGGTCGAGCGGATCGTGCGGCTGCTCGCGGTGCGCTGCGACGGCACCGACTTGCCGGCCGGATCGCTTTCCGGAGGCAACCAGCAGAAGCTCGTCATCGGCAAGTGGCTGATGATCGCGCCGCGCATCCTGCTGCTGAACGATCCGACACGCGGCATCGATGTCGGTACCAAACAGGAGATGTACCAGCTGCTGCGCGAGCTGGCCGACGCCGGCGCTGCGATCCTCTTCTACTCGACCGACTACGACGAGCTGATCGGCTGCTGCGACCGCGTGCTCGTGATGTACGACGGCGCGATCAAGCGCGAACTGGTCGGCGCCGAGATCACCGAGCGCGCGCTGATCAGCAGCGCGTTGAACATCGGCGAAGGCCCGAAAGCGCGCACGGTGCAAACCGCTTCGACGTGAGCGGCGACGGGTCCTTCCGGCTGCGCGAGCACAAGGGCACGCTGCTCGCATTTGCGGCGTTTGTCGTGATGTTCACGATCTACGCGACCAATCATCCCGCCGGCCTCAACGCCAACGTCGCGACGACCGCGGCCAACAAGGGCGTGCTGCTGGCGATCGTCGCGATGGCGCAGACGCTCGTCGTGCTGACGTCGGGCATCGATCTTTCGGTCGGCATGGTGATGGTGCTCGCCAATTGCCTTGCCTCGTCGATCGTCGTCGGCTCGCCGCTGATGACGACGCTGGGCGTTCTGGGCGTACTGTTGGTGGGCGGTCTCTGCGGTGCGATCAACGGACTCATCGTGATTTTCGGGCGGCTGCAGCCGATCGTCACGACCATCGCCACCGGTGCGGTGTACTACGGTGCAGCGCTGGCCCTTCGACCGGTTCCCGGCGGCGACGTCAACACAGCGCTGGCCGATGCGCTGACCGGCCAGTTGCCGGGCGGCGTGCCCGCGAGCCTGGCGCTGCTGCTTGCGCTGGTTGCGGTCGTCTGGCTGCCCTTTCGGCGCTCGGTAATCGGCCGCGCGGCCTATGCAGTCGGATCATCCGAGGTCGCGGCCTATATGTCGGGTGTACCGATCCGCCGCGCCAAGTTCGTCGCCTACACGCTGTCGGGCCTGCTCGCGTCGATGGCCGGACTGTTCGTCACCTTCATCACCTACACGGGTGAGGCGTCTGCCGCCAACGGCAACACGTACACGCTGTACTCGATTGCCGCGGTGGTGCTGGGCGGCGTGTCGCTCTTCGGCGGTTCGGGCAGCGCGATCGGCGCGATCTTCGGGGCGCTGATGTTCCGCACCATCGGTGACTTGCTCTTCGTGTTCAACGTCGAACCCTTGTGGCAACCCCTGTTCCAGGGCGTCGTGCTGTCCGCGGCCGTTTGTCTCGGCGCGCTACGCCTGCTGCGCATACGCAACCGCCTCGACCTGTATGGCTGAGGCGCGATCGGCCGCCGACCGTGCCGGCCGCGCGCCCGGCAACTTGCGCCGGCGCATCGATCCGGCCATCGCGTGGGCGTTCGGGTGCATCGTGCTCGTGCTGCTCGTCGGCAGTCTCTATTCGTCGAGCTTCCTGTCGCCGCAATACCTGTTGCAGCAACTGAAGGTCGCATCCTTCCTCGGCGTCATTGCGACCGGAATGATGATCGTCATCCTCCTGGGCCAGATCGATCTGTCGGTGCCGTGGGTCGTCGCCGTCGGCGGGATGATGGCGACAGCGGCCACCGGCTGGGGGCCGCTCGGCGAGGTACTGGCGATTCCGGTGGGCATCGGCTGCGGCGTTGCACTCGGTCTGGTCAGCGGTGTCGGCGTGGCATTTCTTCGCATTCCGTCGATGGTGGTCACCCTCGCGGTGAACGCGGTCGCTCAGGGGCTGATGGTGGTGCACACCGGCGGCTTCTCGCCGCAGGATTCGTCCTCGCCCGCGATGCGCTTCATCGCGACGGGCGACAGTGTGCTGGGCATTCCGAATGCGGTGCTCATGTGGGCGGTGGTCGGCGCCGTCGCGGTGTTCCTGCTGACGCGCACGACGTTCGGTCGCACCGTCTATGCGATCGGGAATCGCGAGCGCGCGGCGTATCTTTCCGGTGCGCGCACCCGAACCGTCGTGATGGCGGCGTTCGCACTCTCCGGCGGTCTTTCGGCTTTTGGCGGCGTGCTGCTCGCGGGCTACGCGAGCAAGGCTGCGCAGGGGATGGGCGACCCGTACCTGCTGCCGGCGATCGCCGCCGTGGTTCTCGGCGGCACCTCGATTCTCGGCGGTCGCGGCAGCTACCTCGGAACGGTGGCCGGCGTCATCCTGATCACACTGCTGCAGTCGATCCTGTCGGTGATGCAGATGCAGGAATTCGGCCGCCACATCATCTACGGCGTCGTGATCATCGCAATGCTGTTGATCTATGGCCGCGGCCGCCGGCATTCGGATTAGGCCCGTTGAACACCGATTCGATCGGAGCATGACGCCATGACCCTCGAACTCACGTCCAGCTTCGCCGTCCTGGACCCGCGTTTTCGGAAGCTCGCGCTCCCGTACATCCATGTCGAGAAGCTCTACACCGGGTGCCGCTGGGCCGAGGGACCGGCGTGGTTCGCGGCCGGACGCTATCTGGTCTGGTCCGACATTCCGAACGACCGCATGCTGCGCTGGGACGAGACCGATGGATCCGTCTCCGTGTTCCGCCAGCCGGCAATGAACAGCAACGGTCACACCGTCGACTTGCAGGGCCGCCTGGTCTCGTGCGAGCACCGCAGTCGCTGCATATCGCGCACCGGGTTCGACGGCCAACGCACCGTGCTGGCCGATCGTTATGACGGCAAGCGTTTCAACTCGCCCAACGACCTCGTGGTCAAGAGCGACGACAGCATCTGGTTCACCGACCCGAGCTATGGCATCGATTCGGACTACGAAGGCGACGCTGCGCCGAGTGAAATCGGCGCCAACAACGTTTATCGCATCGACCCCAGGAGTGGAAGTGTCACCATCGTGGCCTCGGACTTCGTGCAGCCGAACGGACTGGCGTTCTCACCCGACGAGTCACTGCTGTACATCGCCGACACCGGCCTCACGCACAACGTGGACGGGCCGCACCATGTGCGGCGCTTCAAGGTGTCGGCCGACGGAAGCTCGATTTCGGGCGGCGAAGTGTTCGCCACCTGCCCGAGAGGCCTGTACGACGGTTTTCGCGTCGACGTGCACGGCAACCTGTGGCTGTCGGCCGGCGACGGCGTGCACTGCAACGCCAGCGATGGTTCGCTGCTCGGCAAGATCCTGATTCCCGAATCCGTGGCCAATGTGTGCTTCGGCGGGCCGAAACAGAATCGCCTGTTCATCTGCGGCACTACGTCGCTCTATTCGGTGTTCCTGAACACGCGCGCGGCGCGGCGCGCCTGATCGTCCGGTCTCCGCGCAGGCGGTAGTTCGTGGGTTTGCAAGCGTGGCGAAATTGGCCGACCTGACCGATGGGGAGCCGTGCTCTGCACGTCCGGAGCTCTGACCTTGGCTTCGCGATTCAGCGTGGACTGGGGACGCATCGACGCCGAGCGTCGTCCAGCTTTATCTCTGTGCGCTTCGCCGCGCAGAAACCGGAGCGCCCAAGCCTCCAGTTTGCGGGGTGCGCCGGTGGCGGCCGAAGCGGGCACCGCATGATGCAGTCTGCCATTGCGCCACGCGTCGAACACGGTGGGATTTATGTACGATTTGCGGCACACGGTCGGCGTGTTGCGCAATTCCGATGCGACGGTCCTGATCGCCGCTGCAATGCGTGCGGTCAATTCACGCTCGCCTCCTTCTGCCGGAAGCGGGCTGCCCGCAAGAAGCGCGATTGCACGCAGCGTCGCCACCCATGTGCGAAAGTCCTTGGCGGTGAAATCGGCGCCCATCGCCTCGCGCAGATAGTCGTTGACCTGGTCCGACGCTATCGGGTGACGGGCACCGTCGTCGTCGACGTACTGGAACAGTTGCTGGCCCGGCAGCTGCTGGCACCGGCGCACAAGACGAACGAGGCGCCGATCGTCAACGGGCACCTCGTGCGCCGCGCCGCCCTTGCCCAGAAATTGGAGAATCAGCCTGCCGTCCCGCACGAAGCGCGCGTGGCGATTGCGCAGCGTCGTGAGGCCGTAGCTCGCATTGTCCCGCGCGTAACACTCGTTGCCGATGCGAATCCGGGTCGCATCGAGCAAGCTCACGACGAGCGCCAGCACCTTGTCGCGCGGCAGTCCATGCAGCGCGAGATCTCGCCGCACTTGTCGTCGCAGACGGGGCAGCGCTTCACCGAATTCGATCGTGCGGTCGAACTTGGCGCTGTCGCGCACGCGCCGCCAATCGGGGTGATAGCGGTACTGCTTGCGTCCCCTTGCGTCGCGGCCGGTCGCTTGCAAATGGCCGCGGCGATTGGCGCAGATCCAGACATCTTCGTAGGCAGGTGGAATCGCGAGTCCGCGGATTCGCGCGAGCTCTTCTTCGTCGGCGACGAGCGCATCGTCCGCAGCGACATAAACGAATTCGCCTTCCTGCCGGCGCCGCCGGATGCCGGGATCGGTGTCGCAGACGTAGGACAACCCGGCGGCATTGGCGACGGCTGCGGCTTCCGTGATCGCGTTGGCAGGGGTCTCCGAACGATCCATGGGCGACCCGGAATCGGGCAAGGCTTCCGAAATGCAAGGTGGTTGGTGCATTGATTTGGCATTTTCGACTTGGCTGGTCAGATGACATCGGTTCGGCGCCAAGTCGCCAATCGGCACCAGTCCGATACGGCCGTAGGAGTCGCTTACCAGGTTTACCTTCATCCAAACCGCCGGCCACGGCGCGATGCAAGCAAAAGTACCCATCGGGACGAATCTGGCGAAAGCATGTTGTATATGCGTTCAACGCGCATGATCGATATCCGCCGGACCGTCGGCGGTTACAATCGGTGCGCGGCGCACGACGACGGATGGCCCCGCTTCGAGGGCAGCTGCCCGGAGGGAGCGCAGTGATGGTTGGCGATGAACAAAACGTCGGCATAGACAAGACGCGAACGGGCATCCCCGGCCTGGACGAGATCGCGGGAGGCGGCTTACCGCGCGGGCGCTCGACGCTCGTCTGCGGCGGACCGGGGTGTGGCAAAACGCTCTTCGCCATGGAATTCCTCGTGCGCGGGGCAATGCAGTTCAACGAGCCGGGCGTATTCATGGCGTTCGAGGAGAACAGCGAGGAGCTGGCGCAAAATGTCCGCTCGCTCGGCTTCGACGTTGACGACCTTATCGCGAAGAACCTGCTGTCGATCGACTACGTTCACGTCGAACCCGGTGAAATCCAGCAAACCGGAGAGTACGACCTCGAAGGGCTCTTCCTGCGTCTCGGGCTCGCGATCGACACGGTCGCAGCCAAGCGCGTCGTGCTGGATACGATCGAGACTCTTATCGGCGGGCTCGACGGCCCGATCCTGAGGTCGGAGCTGCGCCGCCTCTTCCGCTGGCTCAAGGATCGCGGCGTCACTTGCGTCATCACGGGCGAGCGCGGAGCGGACGGTTCGTTGACGCGGCAAGGTCTCGAGGAGTACGTCTCCGACTGTGTCATTCTTCTCGAGCAGGACGTGCGCGACCACGTGACGACCAGGCGCCTGCGCATCGTCAAGTACCGGGGATCGACGCACGGGACCAACGAATATCCGTTTCTCATCGATACCGACGGCATTTCCGTTCTCCCTGTTACGTCGCTCCAGCTCAACCACCAGGCATCCGACGAGCGCGTGTCCTCCGGGATAGCGGCGCTGGACGAAATGCTGGGAGGGCAGGGCTACTACCGCGGTTCATCGATACTTCTCTCCGGCACCTCCGGCACCGGGAAAACCAGTGTCGCTGCCTGCTTCGCCGATGCGGCGTGCCGTCGCGGCGAGAAGTGCCTGTATCTGGCGTTCGAGGAGTCCCAGGCGCAATTGGTTCGGAACATGCGGTCCATCGGACTTGACCTCGATCATTGGATCGACAAGGGCCTGCTCCACTTTCACGCATCGCGTCCAACGATGTATGGGCTGGAAATGCATCTTGCGATGATCCACAGACTCGTCGACGATGTGAAGCCCGCGGCCGTAGTCATCGATCCCAGTCAGCAATTTTGCGCCAGGCGAGTCATCGCGGGAAGTTCGCTCGATGGTGTTGCGTCTGGTTGATTTTCTGAAGTCCCGCCAGATCACGGCTTTTCTTCTCAACCTTACTCAAGGAGGGTCAGGGCTCGAGGCAACGCAAACCAACATCTCCTCGATCATCGATACGTGGCTGCTTCTTCGCGATCTCGAATCCGCCGGTGAGCGCAACCGAGGAATGTACATCCTCAAGTCGCGCGGGATGGCCCATTCCAATCAGATTCGCGAGTTTGTGATCAGTTGTCAGGGCATCGACCTGATCGATGTCTATCGTGGTCCGGAAGGCGTCTTGACCGGCTCCCTGCGAATCGCTCAGCTGGCCCGGGAGAAAGCCGGAGAGAGATCAAGCCGTGACGAGAGCCGCGCCGGCGGCAATGGGAACGCCGGAAACCGGCCACCGAGATCCGGAAGCGGCCATGAATGACAATGACAGTGAGCCATCAACGCACGCCGTTGGGCCTGGGACGTGGAGCCTGCGGCTATACGTGGCGGGCCAGACACCGAAGTCGGTGCGCGCCTTTGAAAACCTCAAGCGGATATGCGACGAATACCTGCCAGGCCGATACGCGATCGAGATCATCGATCTGGTACGCAATCCCAGACTCGCGAAGGATGACCAGATCGTCGCCATACCCACCCTGGTTCGCAAGCTGCCTGATCCTATCCGCAAGATCATAGGAGACTTGTCGAACACCGAGCGCACGCTGGTGGGTTTGCAGCTGCGGCCGCTCAAAGCCAGTGACAATTGAGGTACGACATGAGGACATTCCCCGCAAACGCTCCCACCGATCTGCGCGACGAGGCTTCGCCGCACCCCAGCGAAGCGGAAGATGTGATTCGCGCGATTTCCGATGGCGAGATTGATGCATTCGTCATCTCGCCGAACGATGAGCCGCAAGTGGTCACGCTGGCCTCGGCGGATTGGGCCTATCGGGTACTCACCGACAAGATGGCGCAAGGCGCCGTAACGGTCGCGCCGGATTCGACAATCCTCTACGCCAACAGGCCCTTCGCCGCACTTCTCGGCGTGTCCGTCCACGCCCTTTCCGGAACCGCGCTTTCGGAACTGGTCCACGACGGCGATGTGCCGCTGCTGGAGGCGGTACTCGCTCGCGCCGGAGCGGGGGCGGTCAGCACGGAGCTTGTTTTCAAGCGGGATTCGGCCCCATTTCCAGCGCACGTCGACGCCGAGACGCTGTTCGAGAACGCAAGCGCGATATGTCTGCTCGTGACGGACCTCTCGGAGCAGCGCAAGCACGAAGCAGTAATGGCGGCCGAGGCGCTTGGGCGCTCGATCCTGGATCAGGCGCTGGATGCGATCGTTGTCTGCGACCTCCGCGGCGCCATCGTCCGCGCCAGCAAGAGCTCATATGCGCTGTGCGGATGCAATCCATTGCTCCAACCCTTCGCTGCGATGTTTCCGCTGTCAGGCAATTCAGAAGCTCTGGATCTGGAGGCGATTCAACGCGGGCAAGTCCTGCGAGACGCGGCATTTGAAATGGCGCTTTCGGGTCGACAAGTCTCGCTGCTGGTTAACGCAGGGCCGGTCGTCGATGCGGCGGGTGAAACGGTTGCATGCGTCATTACGCTGACGGACATCACGCACCTGAAACGCATCGAGATCGATCTCAAGGAGGCTGACGCGAAGAAAGACGAAATGCTCGCCGTGGTCGCGCATGAACTTCGAAACCCTCTTGCAACCATCAGCATGGTTGGAGACGTGCTTGGACGCGGCGTCGTGAATGCCGCCGACCTGGCGTCCCTTTGCGACAGACTCAAACGGGGAGTCGACCACATCGCGCGGCTTGTCGAAGATCTCACGGACTTCAACCGGATTCGCCTCCACAAACTGAGTCTTCACCTTGAACATGTCGACATGCGAAGGGTTGTCGAGAGTGCCGCGGAAAGCGTGCGACCGGCGCTGGCCGCGCGGCTGCAAAAGCTGGAGGTGCGCGTGCCCGGCTCGGCGGTCATGATCCATGCCGATGAGTCGAGACTCAGTCAAGTGCTGACGAATCTGCTGAATAATGCAAACAAGTTCACGCCCGACGATGGTCAGGTGCAGGTCCGCCTGGAAGTCGATGACGCGTCGCGTCAGGCGGTGGTAAGCGTACGGGATAGCGGCAAGGGGATCCCCGAGGCAATGCGCACGAAGATCTTCGAGGCATTCGAACAGAGTCCCGGGTCGGAGCGCCAAGGGGGGCTTGGAATAGGTCTTGCCTTGGCCAGGCGGATCGTGGAACTTCATCGCGGGTCCATTGACGCCGACAGCGCGGGGCCCGGAACCGGAGCAACGTTCACTGTGCGTTTGCCGTTGGATTCTCCGTCGCGATCCATTTCCTGAAGGAAATGATCCAGGGATCTTGTCAGGAACCGAGGATAGCGCGCGCAATGCAAGGTTGGCGCAGCGGTGAATGTGGCGCTAGGCAACCTTGCAGCACGGGGTGGGCGACGATCGCCACCGGCTGCGAAGTCAACCGTTTGCGAAGCCCGCAAGCAGCTTGCCCTTCCAGGCGGCGACGCTGTAATACTGGGTGATACCGGGTATGTGCGCCTGGACTAGCACCCGGCCGCTCTCGGCACTGTCGATGTCCGATTCGGGGATCCGGGTTGTGGAGAACGCGTAAGCGAGTTCCGTCTGGTTCGAACAGATGGCGACATTGTCGCCGGCCGACCCGTAGCCGCGCTTCAGTACCACCGGATAACCAACGTGTCGCTGCGAATGAAGTTGCGGCCTGGAGATCGCGGGTGACGACAAACCGCGGAACACGAATTCCAAGCGCCTCGGCTGCCGGCGTCGTGCTCCAGCCGGACGCGGTCAGCCCGACGCGCTCGCCAAGCGCGAGCATCCGTCGGCCGCCGTAGTCGTCACGCTCAGTGCCGCGTGCCGCTTTTCCCGGGACGCTTCACCGTGGCCGACACGGCCTCGACCGACAGGGTGAACGTGCGCTGCTCGTTCGGGTTCATCGCACCCACGCCGATGAGTTTGTGGGCGACTTCTTCGCCGCGATCGTTACGAATCGATACGACGACCGTGTATTCCCAGGGCTCGCCCTCGGGAGGATGCCGGATGCTGCCTTCGATGCGCAGCGGCGTGAGCGCCGGGACCTGGGGCGCATCCGCGCCGGCATCGACGAAGCGCAGGTAATGCCGGCAGCCCGGGCATACGGCTGCGCTTTCGAGGACGGTCTCCCGGCAGTGCGGACACGCGCGGGTCGCCCCGGGGCTGCCGGGGCGCACGCTGCTCATGAGCCGGTGCCGCTCTCCGCGCGATGGCCGTTGCTGTACTTGCCGGCTTTCGAGCCCTTGCTGTCGTCCCAGCCGCAATCGGCCAGGCCGCGCATGCGGGCGCCGGCCGCGACCGTCAGCGAACCGGCCTTCAAGTCGCCGATCACCACGCCGGTTTGCAGCAGATCGATGCGCGAGGCTTCCTCGACGTTGCCTTCCAGCTCGCCGGCGATCGTGACCTTGTCGGCCCGCACGCCGCCGGTCAGCTTGGCGCCGGCCTCGATGGTGAGATCACCCTGGACGTTGACGTCGCCCTTGAACTTGCCGGCGATGCGTACGCTGCCACCGCCTTCGATTTTGCCTTCGATGGTGATGTCAGCGGCGATCAGCGATTCCTTTCGGGGAAGGCCGGCATCGACGCGAGCCACCGGCGCCACCGGAGTCATCGAAGCGGCGGCGGGGGTGGGGACGAGCTCGGGCTTCGACGGAGTGTCGAACCGGATCTGCTCCTTCATTTCGGGGGCAGACGTAGGGGCAGGCCGGGGGATCGTATTATCTTTCCAGATGGACATGGCGTCGGACCTATCATGAGGGTGGAAGCTTGAGGCTAGCGCTAAAAGGGGGTGGAGGCAATCAATCCGTCGCCAGCCTGACGCGGCGTCGGAGTTTCTCCTCCCGGATTCGCGCCAGGGTGAAACAGTGCTGACGACGCTCGTCCGCTGCAGCCCCTTTGCCCGGCGCCGCAGTGTGAACCCGGTCGAGCGACCGTCGTCGCCCGCCGCGCCAACGCATGCTTTGCGCCGTGACTTCGGCAGCGGAAGCAGGAATTGCGCCCATCTGCGGCCAGGGCCGTGTTCGTCGTAACGACGGGAGACAACGATGGTATTCGACCGGCCCACCTCCACCCCCGAGCTCGATGCGTTTTACAAGCGCATCGACAAGGAAAGTCTGACGCCGCTGTGGCAGGTGTTGGGAGATCTCGTAACACCGCACCCCAGATCGCCGTGCGTCCCCGCGCTATGGCCCTATGACGTAGTGCGCGCGTACTTGTTGGAATCCGGCAAGCTCATCAGCGCCAGGGACGCGGAACGTCGGGTACTGGTGCTCGAGAATCCCGGCTTGCGCGGTCAGTCGTCGATCACCCGCACGCTGTTTTGCGGGCTGCAATTGATCCTCCCCGGCGAAGTGGCGACTAGCCATCGCCACACGCAATCGGCGCTGCGCTTCGTCGTCGAAGGCGAGGGCGCCTACACGGCGGTGGACGGCGAGCGCACGACGATGCGCCCCGGCGATTTCATCATCACGCCACCCGGTTCGTGGCACGACCACGGTAATCCGGGGAAGCAGCCGGTGATCTGGATGGACGGTCTCGACATTCCGATCGTGCGGCTGCTCGACGCGGGTTTTGCCGAGCGCTATCCCGAAGAGACGCAACCGGTGATCCATCCGGAAGGCGACGCGCTCGCCCGTTACGGGACGAACATGGTGCCGGTGGACTATCGGCCCGAATCACTGACGAGCCCCGTCTTTGTCTACCCGTACGCGCGCAGCCGTGAAGTCTTGCAGAGGATGCGCGCCGGTGACGACGCGCACCCGTCGCACGGGTTCAAGATGCAATACGCAAATCCGGTCACTGGCGGTTACCCGATGCCGACGATGGCCGCGTTCATCCAGCTTCTGCCGGCGAGTTTCAAGGGTCGGGCCACTCGCGCGACCGACGGCACGATTTTCAACGTGATCGAGGGTCGCGGCCGCTCCACGGTCGGCGACAAGTCGTTCGAGTGGGGACCCCGGGATATTTTCGTCGTGCCGTCGTGGACCCGGGTCGCGCATGAAGCGAGGGAAGACGCGGTGCTCTTCAGCTACTCCGATCGTCCGGTGCAGAAGGCATTGGGCCTTTGGCGCGAGGATTTGAACGCATGACCAAAGACGAACAAGATGTAGTCGACAACACGTCCGCATGACTTCGGCGGGTTGGAAAAAAGCTACAGCAGGCGCGCCTGTCCGATCATTGCCCAGGTGCGCTATGCATGCGGTTCAGGTACAGGCATACTTATGACGCTGGCATAGTGCATGGTGACTTGCCAGTGGGTTTCGTGAAAACACGCGACCCTTGGTGAACCCTCAAGAGCTGCGTAACGATCATGTCGGCAAGTAAACAGAAGCGAAAACTGGCGGCCGCAATCAAGAAGATGGGAACTGCGCTCGCAACGCACACCGAGTCGACCTTCAAGCCTGCCGGTGTGGCTTCGAAGGCGCTGGAAGAGTTCAAGGCCCGCCGCGCTGCCGAAAAGCTGGGCCTGCTGCCTGCCCCGACGCACCGGGTTACCGAACGCTACGAGATCGATGCGAACACCGCCACGGTGACCAAGCTTCCGGTGCGGGCAAAGGCGCGCTGACTAGGGCCTGTTAACAGGCCCTAGACGCGCAACGGTCAGGCAGCGGCGGTCAGAAACTGGTGGATGAGGGCCACGACCGCGGCGCCTTCGCCGATCGCGCCGCCGACGCGCTTGACCGAGCCCGAACGCACGTCGCCCACCGCATATACGCCCGGCACGCTCGCCTCGAGCGAAGCGGGCGCGCGAGAGGATGCGGCCTCGCTGTTCCCTGTCACGACGAAGCCATGATCGTCCAGCGCGACGCCGCACTCTCTGAGCCAATCGGTTTCCGGGTCCGCGCCGACAAAGAGGAACACGTGGCGAATCGGCCGCGTTTCCTCCGCACCGGTGCGGCCGTTGCGCCACGACACCGCCGTGACACCGACCGTGACGTCGCCGTGAAGTTGCGTCAGCTCCGTATGCGGATGCAGCGTGATGTTCTGCGTGGCGTCGATGCGATCGATCAGATATCGCGACATGCTCGCCGCGAGGCCGGGGCCGCGCACGAGCATGTGGACCCTGGCGGCGTGGTTGGCCAGGAACACCGCCGCCTGGCCGGCGGAGTTCCCGCCGCCGACCAGCACGATCTCTTCGTCCGCGCACATCTTCGCTTCGAAGGCGACGCCCAGTACGACACGCCTCGTCCTTCGAATTCGCTCAGGTCGGGCAATCGGCGGGCGGCGGTAACGCGCACCGCTCGCCACGACCACCGTTCGCGACTGGATGTCGCGTCCGTCGGTCAGCTTCAGCGACAGCGCACCGCTGGATCGCTGCGGCAATCCAGCGACGCAGCCTCCGCCGGTATCAGGATCTCGGCGCCGAATTTCTGCGCCTGAACGTAACGCGCGGCCGGCGAGCGCCTGTCCGGAGATGCCGGTCGGAAAGCCGAGATAGTTCTCGATGCGCGCACTCGCTCCCGCCTGGCCGCCGAACGAACGGCAGTCGAGCACGACGACGCGCAGGCCCTCCGAGGCCGCGTACACCGCGGTCGCAAGGCCTGCCGGCCCGGCGCCGACCACCGCGACGTCGAAGACCTGGTCATAGTCGACAGTGTCGAGCATGCCCAGACAGCGCGCGAGCGCGAGCTCGGACGGGTTCAGCAGCACGGAGCCATTGGGGCAGACGGCCAGGACATCGACAGCGGCCGCACCGTACTGCTCGACGAGGGCAGCCGCAGCGGCGTCCTGCGCCGGATTCGACGACGTGATGCGGATGGGCATTGCGGCTCAGGAAATTCTGCAGGCGCAGCACGTCGGGCGATTGCATCAGGCCGATCAATACCGGCCCGCTGGCACCCGCCTCGATCAGCGCAACGCGGCGCAGGATGAGTGCGCGGACGATGCGCTCACCGAGGTCCGCCTCGACGATGATCAGCGCGCGAAGCTGCTCGGGTGGAATCAGCAGCGTATCGACATCATCGTGGGCGTATCCGTCCACCAACGCGGAGCGACCGGAAAGTTGCGCGATCTCGGCGAGAAACTGACCCCGACCCTGCCGCAGGATGGGGACCACATGACCCAGACCGTCGCGCTGGCTGATGACGACGGTGCCTTGCAGCACGACGAACATCCCGGGGTCCGGGCTCGCCCGCTGCAAACAGCCGCGAGCCGCTCGGATAGCTCCGCATCGTACCGAAGCGCCGGATGCGCGCAATCTCGGCATCGGTCAGCGCGGGAAACATCTGCTCGCGCCGGGCCTCGATTTCCTTCGGGACGTTGTCGCCCATCTAGCGGATCCTCGTTGCGTGGAGAAGATAATTTTCTTGGAAAGAGGCAGGCTCCCCGATACCATGTAGGGCATTCCTGGTGATCTGCACTCGCGCCGTTTCGGTGCTCTTCCCATCCATCTCCGCCACGTTCGGTCGGATTCCATGACCAAGAGCAGTACACCCGCCCGCGTTACCGTGACGGAGCTCTCCCGTCTCTACGCACGCGGCGAAAAGATCGTGATGGTGACCTGCTATGACGCGAGCTTTGCGGTGCTCGCCGAAACCGCCGGCGTGGAGCTGCTGCTGGTGGGCGACTCGCTTGGCATGGTGATTCAGGGGCACGACACGACTCTGCCCGTGACCGTGGATGATGTCGCATATCACGTTCGTGCGGTCGCCAGGACCGCGCGGCGCGCACTCGTCATCGCCGACCTGCCGTTCGGCAGCTTTCAGGCGAGCGCGCACGACGCCTTTCGCAACGCCGCGCGCTTGATGGCGGCCGGTGCGCACATGGTGAAGATCGAGGGCGGGCGCGTCATGCACGAGACCGTGCGCTTTCTGGTAGACCGGGGCATACCGGTGTGCGGACACCTCGGGCTCACTCCCCAATCCGTGCATCAGCTCGGCGGTTATCGGGTACAGGGTCGTGTGGAAGCGGCTGCGAGCGAGCTGCGCCGCGACGCTGCGTTATTGCAGGAGGCCGGCGCAGCACTGGTGGTCCTGGAGGCCGTTCCGGCGTCGCTTGCGCAGGCGATCACGGCGGACCTTCACATTCCAACCATCGGCATCGGGGCGGGGCCGCAGTGCTCGGGGCAGGTTCTGGTGCTCTATGACCTGCTGGGGATCTATCCCGGACACAAGGCACGCTTCGTCCGCGACTTCATGGCCGGCAGCGCATCCATCCAGGACGCCCTCAAGTTGTACGTGGATGAAGTGAAGGGCGGACGATTCCCGACCGCCGAACACGCGTTCTGAAACGCGATACCCGTACCGATCGGCCACCGGCTCGAGCAGCATCCATTTGCGCGGTTCGGGCGGTCAATCCCGCGTGGCTACTCTAGGCGCGGAAGGTCACCACGTCCTCTTCGGCGACCATCACGATCGGTGGACCGCCATTCGAAATCTCGTGCGCGTGCGCGAGCGCCTTGCGTCCGGGCTGCGACGCTGCGCACGCCTGCAAGGCTTCCGCCGATGCGAAGTGGATTTCGGCGATGCGATGGAAGGCGCGCGTTGCACCCGCCGCTTCGGCGGTCTTCGTCAACACCACTTTCGTGGCGCCAGCCGCCTGGAAGATGGGCGCCGCCATTGGAATGTGCTCGCCGCTGTACGCCCGCTCGAACGCCGCCATATCCTTCGGCATCGGATATATCACGATCAGTTTCGTTGCCGCCATGTTGCCTCCTCGGGTGATTTTGCGCTTGGACCTTCGTGTCATCGCGACGCTGACGCGGCGCTGCCGCCGGCGGCGTCGAGCCTGACCGCAGTCGAGAACCGGAGATCCTGATTGTCGACGACCTTCGCCTCCAGTTCACCGCCGCCGTCCGGGCATGAAATAGAACCGGAAATTCGGATTTTCGCTGATCGAGAAATCGACGTCGGCATCCATGACGGGCTTGCCGGCATACCGCACGCTCACCTGCCGGACGAAATGCGGGTTGGCATACGCGCGCGTCACCTGGTCCATCGCGAGGCCGGAATCGTTGGGGTGACTGATCATCAATTGCGCCAGCGCAGGCTGGCCCGGCCTCGGCAGCGTCGTTGACGCGGACGCGCATCTTCCCGAGGTTGGCCCTCGCTGCGATCGCATCCTTGCCCGCAGGCGCCGAGCAGCCGCCCGACGCCTTGACATAGTTGGCGGCCATGTACAGCTTTCCCGTCGTTCGTGAGCGCCACCGCGCGCACAAACGTGTACTCCTCGATGCGAATGCGCGTTTCGATGTCGGCGCGCCCGCTCTCCAGCGTAAAGTGGAAGATGGCCGCGATCGGAGACGGGTTGTTGTCGACGATCAGCCAGACGCGCTCGATGTAGCGGTCCCGCGTCTGCGGAAATTGCGCGCGGATCGCGATCGGGACGATGGCCGCGTCCTCGGCGCGCCTGGGTGTGTCGAGCGTGAGGACGTGGTCGGCCGCTTCGAGTGGCGCATCGGCGAACACGCTCGCGTGCACTTTCTTCCAGACGACGCTGTCCGCGGGATTCGCATCCTGCGCGTGCACGACGCCAATGGCGGCCAATGCAAATCCCAGACCCGCAACGAAGCAGAGATGACGCAATGTCATGTCGACTATCCGGTATCCACCAACCTCGCCGGCATCGATGCGCGCTCGGCTAGCGTCGGATGACACCAATATACGCTCGGATGATCATTCCTCCCACTCGAGCTCCGCATAGGCAGCGGTGACGTTGCGCTTGTGGAACTGGTCGAACAGCAGCCACTGCCCGCGCCCTTCGTCGTTCGCCTCGACGGTTTCCTCCATCGTGTGTTTCGCCTTGATCGCCGCGCGAACGTCGCCCAGCAGGCGCTTGAGGTAGCGCTTTTCGGGAGCGATCGCATCGGGCCAGGCCGGCGCGCGACCGTGCCCTGGAATCGCGAGGGCCGCGTGAATGGATTTGATCTCCTCGATCGCCGCCACGAACCCGCGCAGGCTGCCGTCGACGACGGGAACATGCCCGACGAACAGCAGGTCGCCGAGCCACAGCGTGCGCGCTTGCGGAGTCGAATACGGTAAGGTCGGCGTCGGTATGCGCGGTCGGCCACGCGCGGAGGCTCAGCGTGCGGCCACCAATATCGATCGCTTCGGTCGACGCGACGACGCGCGTCGGCAGGACGATGTCGCTTTGATCCGCCACGTCCCCGAGATCACGTTTCAGCGCATGCAGGTAATTCGGGCCGCGTCGGCGCAGCGCATCGGGGAGGCGCGCGTGGCCGATGAACTCGGGCCGATCCGCAGCGAACGCCGCGTTGCCGAAGACATGGTCGGGATGAGCGTGCGTGTTGATGACGTAGCACACCGGCACGCGTCGTCAGGCGCCGGATCGCTTCGCGCAGCGCGTGGCCCACGGCGTAGGTTCCGCCGGTGTCGATGACGGCCACGCAACGCGTGCCGACGACGAATCCCAGATTCGCGATGTCGCCGCGATTCGCGCGTGTCATCTCGGCTTGCTGCCCGTAGTGCACATAGATGCCGGGAGCCGGATTCTCGAGTGCGAAATCGGCGATTTCCGGCGGAGACGCGAACGCGGCGAGCGACCAGGCGATCGCAATCCAGGCCAGAGCCCGCTCAGGCGGCGGGCGGGATGATCGACGCGCAGCCACCGCGGACGCGAATGGCTACGGACTGCCGAGGAAGCATTGCTTCTTGGCGGCAGCCTGCAGTTCGCGGTACGACGCGATGATCTTGCGTCCGTCCTTCAAATCGCGCATGACGCCGCCGCGCTCGCCGGCAATGGTGACGCCGTTCGCCACCGTGGATAGATCGACCCACGTGGCGTAGCTCACCTTGTCGGCGATCGCATCGATTGCGCAGGAGCATTTGTACATCGATTCCTCCCGCGAAGCCTTGCTGTCGTTCATGCAGGTCAGCACGAACTCCACGCGCGCCCGGGTGGGGAAGTCGTTGGCGTGGGCCATGGGTGTTGCGCACAGTGTCAGTAACAGGGGGACGTAATGCACTTGCATCGGGATCTCCTGGGCGCTTGGCCGCGCGTTTAGCGCCTGGCGGCGAAACGCAGCGTCTCGGTGATGACGTTTTCCGACACGTTTCCGGAGGCGGCGGGCGGGGCGAGCAGTTCACTGCGCAGCTCGATCACTTTTCCCGGAACCTCGTCGGACAGCGTGAATGTGTAGGTCTTTTCCGCAAATTTCTCGTAGCGCGGCCGTGCGGGGTCGTCACGATAGGGCGCGATGCGGATCCGCGTCGCGGTAACCGGCCGGGAGCCGACGTCGACGGTGACCGTTTCGACCTGTCCGCCGTCCGCGAGCGCCATGCGAATGCGCGTGCGGTAGTAGCTCACCGAGCCGCCGGTAAGGCGGTGCATCTCGCTCAGGTCTCGTTCGAGAAAATACAGAATCAGCGGATTTCCGCTAGGCGCGTCGATGTCCGGGAGCACGATCTTGCGCGTGCCGGTCAGATACTCGACCTTGACCGGCTTGCTACCGCCGGAAGCACCCGGCCGCCCGATGATCAGCCGTGCCTTGTCATCGACCGGGGCTTCGAGCGCCCCCCGTTTGGAGAACACATATTCCAGCGTCGTCCCGCTCGGCAGGCCGTGCAGATGATCGTCGACGAGCAGGCGCTTCTCCGCCACGGAAAACTGGCTCGGATCGGCGCAGTGCGCGGAACCCGCGCAAACCTGCAACGCGGCGAGAACGGCAAGGAGGAGGCTCGAACGCATGGGCAGTGCGCGCGCCTATCGAGCGCCCGGAACGCGTTGCATTTCCTCGATGCAGCCGTGCCGCGAGATCGCCGTCCAGCTCGAGAAGCTTCGATTCGGCCCGCCGCGACTCGGCGACGTTGCCGATGGCGGCATAGGCGCTCGCAAGACCGTACCACGATGCAGGATCGTCGGGCGCGAGTCGCAGCGCGTCGGTGAATGCGCCAACGGCGGCATCCTGACGGTCGAGGCGCTGCAGCGCGGTTCCTCGGATGCGCAGCGGCTCGGCGTCGCCGGGATTCGCGGAGGCCCACCGCTCGGTGAGCTCGACCAGCTCGCTCCAGCGTCCTTCGATGCGCAACGGTGTCGCGCGCATGAAATACGGCAGCGTCGCGTTGTCGCGTTCCCAGAACGGCAGGGAATCATGCAGCGGATGGACGTCCTGCCATTGATCCTCGGCCGGCAGGCGGTCGCTGATCCATCGCACCGGCAGCGAATAGTAGTTCGAGCCCTGCAAGCGAAATGTCAGGAGTCCGATCAGCGCGCCCGACGCATCGAACAGGCCGCCGCCGCTCGAACCCGACGTGAACGCGGCATCCGACTCGATGATGCGCGCGCCATCCAGCGAGTGCAACGCACTCACGTGGCCCACGCTGACTTTCTTGCCCGTCCCGCCGGTGAAGCCGATCGCGGCGACGGATTGCCCCGCGTGCAGCGCATCCGGCACGCCGAGAACCGCCGCCTTGCCTTGCCAGGAGGGCGCATGAAGGAAGCAGAGATCGTGGTCGCTGTCGGCATACTCTCCCGTGACGTCCCAAAGCATTCCGTTGCCGGAGATTCGAATCGCCGCGGCATCTCGCGTGACGTGACAGTTCGTCACGACGATCGCGGGGCCGACCGTGACGCCGCTGCCGACCGACAGACCTCCTTGCGGGCGCTCGGCCTCCACGCGGACGACGCTGCTCGACGTCTGCAGACAGGACAGCGGGTTGCAGCACCTGGGCCAACGCGGTCGGCCCGGTCAGAAGCACGGCGAGCATTCCGATGAACCGACACCGCACGCGGCGATTCATGCAGACCGCAAGCACCGTGCTCCCGACCGGACCGGTGATGCGCACGCGCGATGCCAAGGTGGCCGTCCTATTCGATCAAATCACCGCGCTCGTTCACCAGCGGAACGCCGTACTCGCGGAGAATGCCCGTGATCGTCGCCTGATTCTCCGCGATGAGCTTTTCCACGGTCGCTTTCCACTCGCCCTCTCCGTAGCGGACGCCCATTGCGATTTCGTAGTCGAATCTGACGCCGGGCTCCGAGCGCAGCGGAACGACGGTTACGGGTGTGTTCGTCAACCGTTTGGCGTAGTAGCCGGCGATCGGCCCCCACACGATGGCGACGTCGATCTTGCCCTGCGCGAGCTCTTTGTCGATGATGGATCCCGGGTACTGGTCCGGGTCCGGCGACATCATCTGGTAGGGCCTTGCCTGCGCTTCCATCCCGTGCTTGACGAGCCACAGCGACGCGGGGGACTTGTCGTAAATTCCAATCTTCAGCTTGCCGCGAACATCCGGTGGCAGCGCGATCAGGTCCGCACCCGACTTGACCTGGTCGAGCCCCGTTCCATTCCGGTACACGAGCGCGTAGGTCGAGCGGTAGTACGGTTTGCGTGGTCGACGCCTGGTCGTATCCGGCGGGGAGGCTCATCACGATGTCGCAGCGAAAATCCTCGCCGGGGAGTTTGTAGCGCAGCGTATTGCGGATGAAATTCATCCGCTGCGGGAACGAATAATTCTGCACGGGCAATCCCAGCTTGCCGGCGAACAGCGTCGCGATCCGGTTCTCGAAGCCTTCGCCCTTGTCATTCGCAAACGGAAGATTGCTGGGGTCGATGCAAGGACGAAATGCCGTGCGGGTTTCCTCCGCGGCGACAGTTCCCGTGCCGAAGGTCGCGATCACGACGGCGGCGATCGTGGCCACCGCGCGGAACGACGCAACGAGAGGAGTGCGCCTTGCTCGAACCACGGCGGCACGCAACGACGACGCTCCGTTCGCGCTGCACCTGCTCATTGCTTCAGCTCTTCGACATGGGCGCGCGTGATGTCGCCATTCGAGCGGCCCTTCAGATACGCATACAGATTGTCGATGTTGTCCATGACGGTCTTGCTGGTCGCGAAACTGACCATGCCTTTGTCGAGCCGACCATCGCGGACCGTCTTGACGAAGTCGTCCTTGCTCAGAACCTTCAGACTCTCGATCAGCGATGGCCCGACCAGGCCCTGCTGGTTTGCGCCGTGACATCGATCGCATGCGGCGGCGCGCCAGGCGCGAAACCCGTTCATCGTGTTCGAATCGACCTTGTAGCCGTCGACCACCGTGTAGAGCGGCTTACCGGTGGGGGCGGGGGCCGGGTTGACGGGCGCCTTGTCCTGCGCAATTGCGGAACCCGACACGATCAGCGTGGAGACCAGCAACGGCGCGACGGCCAGCGATTTGAGGATGGTATGCGTCATGGTTCGGTCACGGACAAAGGTATGGGTATCGAGCCGGGACCGCCGTTCGCGGTGCCCGTTCGACAGGTTGCAAAATGGAAATCGCCGGCGTGGGCGTATTGCGTGCCACGCCGGCGATGCTTGAGACGTTGCCGAATTGCGATAGTTCAGGCGCCGGAAGCGAGCTACATCGGGAGCGCGAATACGGTGAGCGATCCACCCAGTTCCGTGTAGTCGCGAAGCTCCTTGTAGCCGCCGACCGCGCCAAGGCCGTCCTGGTCCTTTTCGAGTCCCGCGGCCATGCCAATGCCGGCCCAGCCGCCGATGCCCGAGAAGACGCCCATGTACTGCTTGCCCTTGTGCTCATAAGTGAAGACGTTGCCGATGATGCCGGAGGGCGTCTTGAACTTGAACAGCTCCTTGTTGATGTCGTTGGCGTCGACGCACTTCAGATAGCCTTCCAGCGTTCCGTAGCACGCGATGCCGCCGGCCGTCACGAGCGGGCCGCTCCAGACCGAGAACTTCTCGGGCTTGGACTGAACGATCTTGCCGGTGCCGGCATCCCAGGCGATGAAATTGCCCATGTTGGTTCCGCCCGGCGCCGGGAACATCGACAGCGTTGCGCCGACATAAGGCTGCCCGGCGACGTAGTCCACCTTGAACGGCTCGTAATCCATGCAGACGTGGTTGGTCGGCACATAGAACCTGCCGTTCTTCGGATAGAACGCGGCCGGTTGCTCGTCCTTGGAGCCGAGCGCCGCCGGGACAGACCCCCTTGGTGTTGACGTCCGGACCGTTCTTCGCGGTCGAGTACTTCGCAACCACCTGCGGCCGGCCGGTCTTCATGTCGACGTTGGTCGCCCAGTTCACCGCCGGGTCGAATTTCTCCGCGACCAGCAGCGCACCGTTCGTGCGGTCGAGCGTGTAGCCGAAGCCGTTGCGGTCGAAATGCACGAGCGCCTTGGTCGGCTTGCCCTTGACGTTGATGTCGGCCAGGATCATCTCGTTGATGCCGTCGAAGTCCCACTCGTCGTAAGGCGTCATCTGATACGCCCATTTCGCCATCCCGGTGTCGACGTCGCGCGCGAACACCGTCATCGACCACTTGTTGTCGCCGGGACGCTGCGCCGGATTCCACGTCGATGGGTTGCCGGTTCCGTAGTAGAGCAAGATTGAGCGCCTTGTCGTAGCTGTACCAGCCCCAGGTGGTGCCGCCACCGATCTTCCACTGATCGCCCTGCCAGGTCTTGAGCGACGAATCCTTGCCGACGGGTTGGAGTGCGCCGTCGGTCCACGTCATCGTCTTGTCGGGATCCATCAGCATTTCGTTGTCCGGACCCGTGCTGTACGCCTTCCAGACCTGCTTGCCCGTGTTGATGTCATAGGCGGCGAGGAATCCGCGCACGCCCCATTCACCGCCCGAAATGCCGGTGATGACCTTGTCCTTGAAGACGTGCGGCGCGTTGGTGTTGACCGCACCGACCTTCGGATCGCCGTTCTTCACCGACCAGACGACCTTGCCGGTGCCGGCGTCCAGTGCGACGAGCGTGCTGTCCGCCTGTTGCAGGAAGACCTTGTTCTCCGCGTAGGCCAGTCCGCGATAGACGGTGTCGCAGCACATCTGCGGAATGACCGCCACGTCCTGCTTCGGCTCGTAGCGCCACTTGATCTTCTGCGTATCGAGATCGATCGCGAATACCTTGTTGGGGAACGGCGTGTGCAGATACATCGTGTCGCCCACGACGAGCGGCGATCCCTCGTGTCCGCGCAAGACGCCCGTCGAAAACATCCACGCCACCTGCATCTTGCCGACGTTCTTCGCATTGATCTGCGTCAGCTTGCTGTACCGATGGTTGTACATGTCGCCGGCCTGCATCGCCCAATTGTTCGGGTCCGCAGTCAGCTTCTCGACGTCCGCGTTCGCCAGCGCGACACCGGAAAACGTCAGCCACGATGTCAACGCCGGCGCGATGTAGAGCCAAAGCCTTCGAGCATTCATACGTCCTCCATTTGATCGAACCTTGCGCCTGCCGTGCATGACGACGAAGGCGCGACACCACGACGATCCGCCTGCTCCGGAATCACCGTGGGTGAGTCTCCCGCCGGAATGTGCAAAAGTCAATTTGATGTCTACAACTTGCGAGAGCGTACGCGAATCGGCTCGAACGTCAAATGCTGCGCCGCAGCAGATTCGGCGCCCGGATGCCGCGTACGATGCGGATGCTCTGCGTGGCGCTCACGCGCAGGCCGAGCGTCGACCGCAACAATGACCGGACACTCATCCTCCGTGACTGCGCAATCCTTTCGCGCTGCTCGCGGCACCGGATTGGTGCGTCAGATATTTGCGGCGATGGGCTGCGCGCTGGGCGCGATCGGTTTCGCGTTCGCTGCAACACCGACGCCGGTGATGGTGGCTCCGGGCGTCTACGCGTTGATGGGGCAGCAGGGCGACGTCGCGCCTGCGAATCTTGGACGCGTCGCCAACATCGCGTTCGTGGTCGGCCCCCGAGGCGTCGTCGTCGTCGACAGCGGCGTCTCGTTCGGTGAAGGCGAAGCGATCATCGCCGCAGTTCGCGGCGTCACGCGCCTGCCGATCCGGCTGGTCGTCATCACGCACGCGAGCCAGGACGTCGTGTTCGGCGCGGCAGCCTTCCGCGCCCGCGGCATTCCCATCTGGATGCATCGCGACAGTGCCACGCTGATGGAAGCGCGATGCGGGACGTGTCTGCAGAGGCTCCGGAACGCCCTCGGCGAGCAAGCGATGGCCGGCAGCCGGATGATCAAGCCGGATCGGACCGTCATCGGGAACCGGAAGCTCGACGTCATCGGGCGGCGCCTTGCGCTCATCGCTTCGAGTGCGACGGATGCTCACGGCACGCTGGCGTTGCTGGACGAGACAACCGGAACGCTGCTGGCGGGGAACCTCGTGACGATCGATCGGATTCCGGATCTGCGCGACGTCGATGGGAAGGGCTGGCCGGAAACGCTTGCCGCGCTCAAGGCGACCCGCTGTTCCCACCTCGTCCCTACCTATGGGAAGATTGGCCATTGCACGGACATCGATGCCCTCGCCCGGTACTTCGCGGCGCTCGACCGGCGCGTTCGTGATCTCCTCGCGGAGGGCGTCGGACTGGCGGAAGTGCCGGCTCGCTGCGACCTTCCGGAATTCGCCGCGTGGGACCAGTACGCCGTGCTCCATGTCCAGAACGCAAACCGCGCCTACCTGCGAATGGAACGCAAATTGTTCAGCGGTTGAAGCGGCGATTCCTGCGCGCCGGAACAGGCTCTGATAAATTTCCGGAATGCCCGGTTGCCGGAGGAGTCTGCATGCGACGGACTTTCGGACGTGCAGTTGCAGGCTTCCGGCACGATGGCACCATCGAGACGCAAAGGAGGGCACACCGTGGATGTTCGCGCTGCAGTCGCTCACCAGGCCGGGGCGCCCCTGGCAATCGAAAAGGTTCAATTGGCGGGGCCGAAAGCGGGCGAGGTGCTGGTCGAAATCAAGGCAACCGGGATCTGCCACACCGACGAATTCACGCGCTCCGGCGCCGATCCGGAAGGCTTGTTTCCCGGCCATCCTCGGCCATGAAGGGGCCGGCATCGTCGTCGACGTGGGGCCGGGCGTGACGAGCGTCAGGAAAGGCGATCACGTCATTCCGCTGTACACACCCGAGTGCCGGCAGTGCAAGTCGTGCCTGTCGCGCAAGACCAACTTGTGCACGGCGATCCGCGCGACGCAGGGCAAAGGCATGATGCCCGACGGCACGAGCCGATTCTCGCTGGGCGGCAAGCCCGTCTATCACTACATGGGTTGCTCGACGTTCGCGAATTTCACCGTGCTGCCGGAGATTGCGGTCGCGAAAATCCGCGAGGACGCGCCGTTCGACAAGGTCTGCTACATCGGCTGCGGCGTCACCACCGGCATCGGCGCGGTCATCAACACCGCGAAAGTCGAGGCCGGCGCCAATGTCGTCGTATTCGGGCTGGGCGGAATCGGCCTCAACGTCGTGCAGGGTGCGCGCATGGTCGGCGCGAACATGATCATCGGCGTCGACCTGAATCCGGCGCGGGAAGCGTCTGGCGCGCAAGTTCGGCATTGACGCATTTCGTGAATCCGAAGGACGTCAAGGGCGATCTCGTGCCGCATCTGGTGGAGCTCACCGGCGGCGGCGCCGACTACAGCTTCGAGTGCATCGGCAATGTCGACGTGATGCGGCAGGCGCTGGAGTGCTGCCACCGCGGTTGGGGCGTGGCGGTGATCATCGGTGTGGCGGGCTCCGGGCAGGAGATCAAGACGCGTCCATTCCAGCTCGTGACGGGCCGGGTGTGGAAGGGCACGGCATTCGGCGGTGCGCGCGGCCGCACCGACGTGCCGAAGATCGTCGATTGGTACATGGAGGGCAAGATCAACATCGACGACTTGATCACGCATGTCCTGCCGCTCGATCGGATCAACGACGGATTCACGCTCATGCACGAAGGCAAGTCGATCCGGGCGGTCGTGACCTATTGACGCCGTCGTTGCTGGCACTCTGGTAACCGATGGGCAGGCGATGGTGCAGTCGAAAATGAAACCGGGGTAGGCCGCGAAGGGCGGTCGTCCCGTCAACTCGGGCGCGGCGGCGAATTGACATCGCCGCGCGTCCGGCGGAAGATTTTCCTACTGGAGGAAACTGACAATGGCTAATACACGCATCCACCCCGCGGTCGATCAAGGCATCAAGCCCGCGGCTGCAAACTTCGCCGGCGGTACGCTGTCGTGCAAGTGTTCCGACCGGAAGGTCACCGTTTCGATCAAGGGCCAGAGCGCCCACAACCACGTGTGTGGCTGCACGAAATGCTGGAAGCCGGAGGGCGCGTTGTTCTCCCAGGTCGCGGTTGCGCCCCGCGACAATCTCAATGTGACGGCAAACGCGGACAAGCTAAAGGTCGTGGACTCGAGCGCAACCATCCAGCGCTACGCGTGCACGGGGTGCGGTGTCCACATGTACGGCCGCATCGAGAACAAGAATCACCCCCTCTACGGGTTGGACTTTATCCACACCGAGCTTTCGCCCCAGCAAGGTTGGTCGCCGCCGGAATTCGCGGCCTTCGTTTCCTCAATCATCGAGTCGGGTGCCAATCCCGCCAACATGGGCGCGGTCAGGAGCCGACTGAAGGAAATCGGTCTCGAACCCTACGATTGCCTGTCTCCGCCGATCATGGATCTGATCGCGACGCATGCGGCGAAGGCGAAGGGCGTGCGCGTCAGCGCATGAGGCTTCCGCCGGACTGCGCGCAACCGGTCTGGATCTGAACGCAGCGCCTGGGCGCGCCGCTGGCGCCCAGGCGTTTTCTTTTGCGGCTTCGAAAAAGAGCCGTGCGCGACCGCCAAGTGGGGGAACGTGTCGGATGCGACGATCCATGCGGTAACCGAGAATCGCTGCTTCGGCGGGGTTCAAGGCGTCTACACGCATGACGCGCACGAAACGCGATGCGCGATGCGCTTCGGCGTGTTCCTTCCGCCTCATGCCAAATCCGGTCGCGTGCCCGTGCTGTATTGGCTTTCGGGCCTCACCTGCACCGAAGACAACTTCATCGTCAAGGCGGGCGCTCAGAGAATTGCTTCGGAGCTCGGCCTCGCGCTCGTGGTGCCCGATACCAGCCCTCGCGGACTTGGGCTAGCGGGCGAGGGCGACAGCTACGACTTCGGACTCGGCGCGGGCTTCTACGTCGATGCGTCGGAGCCTCCGTGGTCGCGGGGTTACCGGATGTATTCCTACATTACCAAGGAATTGAGCGCCGAGGTCGCGAGCGCCTTTCCCGTCGACCCGAACCGCGTGGGAATCTTCGGACATTCGATGGGCGGACACGGAGCGCTTACGATTGCGCTCAAGAATCCGCGTTACTACAAGTCGGTGTCGGCCTTCGCGCCGATCGCCTCGCCAATGCGCTGCCCGTGGGGCGAAAAAGCGCTGACGGGTTACCTGGGGGCGGACCGGGCACGCTGGCGCGAATACGACGCGACCGCGCTGATCGAGGATCGCGGCTGGTCGGGCCCGGCAATCATGGTCGATCAAGGAACGAACGACCAATTCCTCGGGAGCCAGCTAAAGCCGGAATTGCTGCGGGAAGCTTGCCGGCGGCGCGGGGTTTCACTCGAGTTGCGCATGCAGGACGGTTACGACCACAGCTACTTCTTCATCGCGAGCTTCATCGAGGACCATCTGCGATTTCACGCCGCAAACTTCCGGTGACGGTCCCAAGATGGCAGTCGCGACGACCGGATCCGCCGGTTTGAATTTATCTGTGCGGTTGATGTTCCAATCCATCACCGCCGGGCTCGAGGCGCATGCGCGACGCTCGTCGCGATCTCCCGGATTTGCAGCGGCTTGAGGAGTACGTCTCCCACACCGGAGGCGCGCGCCCGCTCGAACAGCTGTCCGCCGCTGTACCCGCTCATGAGCACGATGGGGATGTCGAGGCGAATGCGCCGAATCTCGCGCGCGAAATCCGCGCCGCCGAGTCCAGGCATTGTCTCGTCGGTGAGCACGATGTCGAATCGCTCCGGCGCCTGCCGGAACGCTTGCAACGCCTCGCCGCTGGAGTGGAAGCCGATCGGCTCGTAGCCGAGTTCGGCGAGCATCTCCTCGGTCAATGCCACCAGCGGACGCTCATCGTCGACGATCATGACCGCCTGACCGTTTCCGCGTGGCAAGTCTGCCGGGACCTCCGGCGCGGGAGCGGAGACTTCGCCGACGACCGGTAACCAGATCGCGAACACCGTCCCTTCTCCGGCTGAAGTCTTGACGTCGATCGCACCACCCAGATCGGCGACGATGCCGTGCACGAGCGACAGACCCAGTCCCGTGCCTTCCCCGACGCGCTTGGTCGTAAAGAACGGGTCGAACATCCGCTCGAGCGCTTCGGCCGGGATGCCGTCGCCCGTATCGCCGACGCAGAGTCGCACATATGCACCGGGCGCCAACAGCCCGTGCGACAGCTGACGCGGCCGATCGACCGAGTTGCGCTCGAGCGTCACTTCGAGCACACCGGCGCTCGGCATTGCGTGGACCGCGTTGGTGCAGAGATTCATGACGACCTGATGAAGCTGGGTGGGGTCGCCCAGTACCGCCGCCTTGTCGGTGTCGAGGCGCTTGACGAGGCGGATCCCTTTCGGGAGCGATGCCGCCATCAACTCGACGGTTTCCGCGACAACCGCCGCCACGTTGACCGCGACGCGCTCGCCGACACTGCTGCGGCTGAAAGCGAGAATGCGCTCGACCAGCGCCTTGGCCCGGCTGGCCGCGTGCATGATGTTGTCGAGGTAGCGTCGCAGGCCGCTGCCTTGCGGCGAGCCTTGCAGCGCCAGCTCGCCATAGCCGACGATCGCACCAAGGATGTTGTTGAAGTCGTGCGCGATGCCGCCGGCGAGCGTGCCGATCGCCTCCATCTTCTGCGATCGACGCAGTTGCGACTCCAGATGCTCCTTTTCCAGCTCGGCGCGCTTGCGTGCGGTGACATCGATCGCGGAGCCGACAAATCGCCGCGGCCTGCCTGCCGGGTCGCGCATGCAGCGGCCGCGCACCTGGAGCCAGTGCCATTCGCCGTCGGGGTGGCGCACCCGGTACTCGATCTCATAGCGCGCGGTGCGACCGGCGAAATGGTCTGCCGTGGCGGCGTCGACGCGTGCGAGGTCGTCGGGATGGATCTCGATCTGCGCGCGCCAGGCCTCCTGCGTCGTCACCGGCGCATCGGGGCTTTGGCCGTGCAGCGCTTTCATCGTCGGGGACAGGTAAGACCGCCCGCCATCGAACACCCAGTCCCAATGACCTTCGTTCGCGCCCTCCATCGTCAATGCGTAGCGCGCTTCGCTTTCGCGCAAGGCCCGCTCGCCGTGCTCGATTCGACGCAGCTGCTGCACGAGCGCCGTAATCGCAAGGGTGCCGAGCAGCATGATCAACAGCGTCCTGCCGGCCACGTCGTACGCCTCGTTACGCCACGGCTGCAGCACCGAAGCACTATTGCGCGCGACCACGATCGCCAGCGGAAAGTTTGGCACGCGCGTCACGACGACGAACCGCCGTTCGCCGTCGATCGGGCTCGCGTTGCCGGGGACCGAGGAGGGTGGAGACGCATCCGCCTTGGCCACGACGGCGGGGTATTTCCTGCCGATCGATCCGGGGATCGGTGGCTGGCGAAGCACCAGTGTGCCGTCGTCGCGCAGCAGCGAGATCGCGCTGTTGGTGCCGAGGTTGATGGCGTGGTAGAACTGCTTGTAATCGCGAAGATCGACGATTGCCGCGATGACTCCGGCAAAGTGCCCCTGCGTGTCGTTCAGACGCCGCGACAGAACGAACGCGGGACGCCCCTCCGATCGCGTCGCGATGGGTTCGCTGATGAAGAGCCCCGATCGCGGGTCATCCCGATGCGCGAAGAAGTACGACCGATCCGCTACGCTGAGCTCCGCGGGCGTGGGCTCGCGCGACCGATAGCGGCGCATCCCTTGCGCATCCGTAATCGTCAACAGCAACACCTGCGGCAACTCCGCGGCGCGGCTGATCAGCGCAGCGTCGATCGACTCCGGCGTCGTGTCGCGGGCCAGGCCGGCATACCAGTCGGCTGTCGCCAGCAGCAGGACGTCTATCGATTGCAGGCTCACTTCGAGTTGCTCGGCGAGCGCCTTGCCGACGTTGGCGAGCTCGCGGTCCGTGTCGGTGATCGCCTGCCGATATGAGCGCCATTCGTCGTAGGCCGACGAGCCGGCGATCCCCACGAGGGCGACGACGCCGACCGCGACGATCCAGCGGCGCAGGCTTGCGGTCCTGCTGGCGGCGCCGCCGGAGCGCGTCTCGGTGTCAAAAGCCGTCATCGTTCGCCCGATCGGGTAGTTGCGCGACCCGTCCTCCCATTGCACGCCCCCGACGCTTTGCCTTCGTTTCGCCAATCCGCGGGATGGTTACAGGTGTAATCGATCAGACCAGACGGCGTGCACCAAGGTGCCGCGGGAGCCATCTCAGTGCAGCACCTCCACGGGAACATCGAAGAGGTAGCCGATGCCGCGCTCGGTCTTGATGAATCGCGGCTCCGCGGGATCGGCCTCGATCTTGCGCCGCAGCCTCAGGATCTGCACGTCGATGGAGCGGTCGTATACCTCGTGGTTGTTGAGTCGCGAAAGGTCGAGCAGCTGGTCGCGTGACAAGACGCGCTGCGGGGCCGCGCAGAACGCCTGCAGCAGGCTGAATTCGCCATTCGTGAGCTCCACACGGCTTGCGTCTGGCCTCGTAAGCCTGCGCGTGCGCAAGTTCAACTCCCAGCCCTCAAACCGATACGCGCGCCGCTTCTCGTCGCGGGCAGGAGGGATCGACTGCGCGGATTGGTAACGGCGCAGGACCGCGCGTACCCGGGCGAGCAGCTCGCGCGGGCTGAACGGCTTGGTCACGTAGTCGTCGGCGCCGAGCTCGAGTCCCATCACCCGGTCGGCCTCGTCCTGCTTGCCGCTCAGGATGATGATCGGAATCGACGATTCCTCGTGCAGCTTGCGCGCCAGCAGCATTCCATCCTCGCCCGCAAGGCGCAAATCGAGCAACACAACGTCGATGGCCTGGTCCGCCAGTACATCGGCCATCTCCGCGCCGGTTGCCGCGGTCGTTACGCGCAATTCATTCGCGCCCAGGTACTCGGCGATCAGCTGTCGGATCGCCGGGTCGTCGTCGACGGCGAGAACGTGGGGCAGCACGCCGGTCGTCATGGTTTGGCACGCATCACGAAAAGCGCACCTGGGGGTACTCCGTGGGCAAGTTGCGCGCGTTGGGGTCGGTTGGCGGCCGGTGTACGTACAAGCCGCCCGCATTGCATCTGCAACGCACGGCAGGCAACGCGTAACTCGATGGAAACGCGGCCGGCGCCCAATAGCTGCTGGCGACGACCGCTACACGACGTAGACAGTCGCAGCCGCGTCGACGAGGAATTCTGGTTGCCGAAACGCACGGGATTGCTCGCGATGCTTATCTTCAATCACGATCGGAGTGAACCATGAACAAGTCATTGATCAATACCACAATTGCCCTCGCGCTTGCCGTGGGCACATCGAGTGCGCTAGCCCAGGCCGGCAGCGCAGCCACCTCTGAATCGGCGGCGCAGCGCTTCGCGGACCAGTTTGCCGACCTGCAGGCGGCCTCGTCGTCCAAATTTGCTCCGCATCCGATTCCCCAACCGGCGAGCGGGGCGGTGAATCGTCCGCGGCAACTAAGCTTTGCAGAGTATCAGCAGTCGTCGTCCGGTGCCGCCGCTTGGCGCCCGCAGCGCACGAAACCGGACTCCGTCGCAAGTGCGCCCACCGACCCGGTGCCTCCGCATGGACTGCCGATTGCGGACTATCAGGCACTGTCGAGCGATTCGGCGACGTGGGAGACGGGGGCTGACATCAATGTGGTTGCCTCGGCGCCGGATGCCCGCGTTGCCCAGCTTTCGGCGCGCGGCCATTGATGCTGCGAGTGGTGGCGTTTTTCCACGGACGTCGGTCAACCCGCCGGATCGAACCTGTGCCGGGGCTTGATGGTCTTAAACATCGAATGGGGCGATACTGTGGACTACGGTGGACTTGACCATGGAGGCGACCATCAAGTTCGATGCCGCGGTGCGAGCGACGGTGCGAGCAAATCTAGCGCTGGGATTTGCGATCGCCGTCAGCACCGCGGCGAACGCCTCGGACACGCCGATCTACAAATGCGTCCGACCCGACGGCGGCGTTCTCTATACGGATTCGCTGTGCAAGGGGCGCAAGCAGCTCGACATTCAGCCCAGCGCGCCCGATCCCGCGGCCATCGAGCGCCTCGAACGCGCGCAGGCGGCGTTCGACAGGAGTGCGGCAAAGCGCGTGGCCGAAGCAGAGATCAACGCAGCGCGCACGGCGGAGCGAGAGCGCCTGCTGGCTGAAGCGGAAGCGGCGCGGCGGGATGCGGACGCCGCATTCACGTATGCGAGCGGCAACGATGTGGTGGGCTGGGCGCCCTATCCCGTGTTCGTGCATCCTCGCGTGCATCGGCCCCGCCCGCCCAGGTTGCCGATGCGACCGCGCCCCACCCCTAATCCGCGACTCCTCGTCCCGCAGCACTGACGACGCAGGGCAGATGACGTCGGCGGCGACCGGCGTTGCTCAGGCGTTATATTCCACGGTATATTACCGCACCGATGGCGTCATGGCGGTGGGGCAAGCATGCGATGGAGTCGCGCGGTACCGGGATCGTTCCTCCTCGCGTTGTTCCTCGCGGTTCTGCCGTCGCCCGCGACCGCGGCCAGCGTGACGGTCTTCGCCGCGGCAAGCCTCAAGGAGGCGATGGACGAACAGGCTCGGCAGTTCGAGACCGGCACCGGCACGAAGGTCATTGTCTCGTACGGGGCGAGCAGTGCACTGGCGAAGCAAATCGAGGCGGGGGCGCCGGCGGATGTCTTCATCTCGGCCGACCTGGATTGGATGGACTACGTCGAAGAACGCCGGCTGATCGCGCCGAACACGCGCTTCAATCTCCTGCGCAACACGCTCGTGCTGATCGCTCCGGCGTCGAGCCCCTCGGCGCTCAAGATCACGCCGAATTTCGGTCTCGCCGCGGCGTTGGGGACCGAAAAACTCGCGATGGCCAATCCGGACAGCGTGCCCGCGGGGAAATACGGCAAGAGCGCCCTCCAGAAATTGGGGGTCTGGACGAGCGTCGAGAAGCAGGTCGCCCGCGCGGAAAATGTCCGGGCCGCGCTGGCGCTGGTTTCCCGCGGCGAGGCGCCGTTCGGCATCGTGTACAGGACCGACGCAATTGCGGACAAGGGCGTAAGGATCGTCGATACTTTTCCGCCGGATAGCTACCCCGCGATCATCTATCCGATAGCCACAATCGAAGCCGGCCAGTCGACCGCGGCGGCGGGAGCGTTCCTGGCGTTTCTGCGCGAAGCGGCCGCCCGCAGGGTCTGGGAGAAGTACGGCTTCGGATTGGCTCGATAAGGCATGCCCGTGTTCGGCCCGGATGAGCTCGGCATCCTGGCGTTGAGTCTTCGCGTCGCCCTCGTCAGCGTGATCTTCAGCCTGCCGCTGGCGATTCTCGCAGCCTATGTCCTGGCGCGGCGCTCCTTTCCCGGCAAGATGCTGGTCGACGCGATCATTCATCTTCCGCTCGTTCTGCCGCCGGTCGTCGTGGGGTTTGCGCTGCTGGTGCTGTTCGGCAAGCGCGGACCGATCGGCAGCGCGCTCGACCAGTGGTTCGGAATCGTCTTTGCGTTCCGGTGGACCGGAGCCGCCCTCGCATCCGCGATCATGGGCTTCCCGTTGATGGTCCGTGCGATTCGATTGTCGATTGCCGCCGTCGATCGGCGGCTCGAAGTCGCCGCGCGCACGCTGGGCGGGTCGCGGCTGTGGGTTTTCGCGTCGATCACGCTGCCCCTCGCGCTTCCGGGGATCATCACCGGAACGCTCCTCTCGTTCGCGCGCGGACTCGGGGAATTCGGTGCGACGATAACGTTCGTCTCCAACATTCCCGGCGAGACCCAGACGCTGCCGCTGGCCATTTACACGTTTACGCAAGTGCCGGGCGGCGACGCGCAGGCCTTGCGGCTCAGCATCATCGCCGTCGTGCTGTCGGTCGTCGCCTTGATGCTCTCCGAGTGGCTGACGCGTCGCGCGGAGCGGTTGCACGTCGATGATTGACGTTGACATCGAGCAGTGGCTCGGCTCATTTCACCTGACCGTCAAATTCTCGGCAGAGGCTCCCATCGTGGGGCTGTTCGGCCGCTCGGGCGCGGGCAAGAGCAGCGTGATCAATGCGATCGCGGGAATCACGCGACCCCTGCGGGGCTTGATCCGTGTCAACGACGTGGTCCTGTTCGATTCGACACGCGGCATCGACTTGCCTCCCGAACAGCGCCGGGTCGGCTACGTATTCCAGGACGCGCTGCTGTTTCCGCACCTCGACGTGATGTCGAATCTGCTCTATGGACAACGCCTGCGGCCGCCAGCCGGTCGGTTCATCGCGCCTGCGCGGGTCATCGAGTTGCTGGGGTTGGGCACGCTGCTGCAGCGAAAGCCGAGGACCTTGTCGGGCGGAGAAAAGCAGCGCGTCGCGATCGGCCGTGCGTTGCTCGCGCAACCGCGCATTCTGCTGATGGACGAGCCGCTCGCGTCGCTCGATGTGCCGCGCAAGACCGAGATACTCGACTATATCGAGCGCTTGCGCGACGACTTGCAGATTCCGATCGTGTATGTAAGCCATTCGGTCCCGGAGGTCACCCGGCTTGCAGACACCGTGGTGGTTCTGTCGGACGGCGCATGCATCGCGGCCGGCGACATCGACGTGGTGATGGGTCGACTGGATCTCAAGCCTGCGACCGGCCGCTACGAGGCCGGGTCACTGATCGACACCCGCGTCACCGCGCATGATTCCGAACAGCAGTTGACGACGCTCGTGTTCGAAGGCGGGGAGCTCATCGTGCCTCACCTGGACGCAAGCATCGGAGACCGCGTGCGGGCGAGGATTCGGGCGCGCGACGTATCCCTGGCGGTGCGGCGGCCGGCGGAGATCAGCATTCTCAACATTCTTTCCGGATGCGTGACGTCCGTCGACGACGAGGCCGGACCGATTGTCGATGTGCAGCTCGCGATCGGAAGCGCGACACTCATCGCGCGCATCACGCGCCGGTCCGTGCAGCAGCTGGGCATTCACGCCGGACAGCACCTCTATGCGCTGGTCAAGGCAGTCTCCTTCGACCAGCGCAGCGTCGGCTATGCGTAGCGGAGGGGAGCTGCGATTCAGCTCGTGGGCGCTCCGAGGGGCTGCAGACGCCGGGCATCGAGATAAGCCCGCAACGTCGCGACGCTGGCGTGAGGGTCGGCCAGCGCGATGTAGCCATCGGGACGCACCAGGTAGACGGCGTTGCGCGCAAGCCCTGCCGTCTGCATTTCGATTCGCCACTCGAACGAATTGAGCGTCAGCCGGCGTGTCTCGCAAAACCGGGCGACGTCCGGCGCGCAATCGCCATAGACGTGGACCTGCCAGTCGACCGCTTTCAGCGACCGGAAGTTGTCGCTGTGCTCGCCCGATTCGTCGCGAAGCTGCACCCACGGCAGACGATCGCCGCCTCTGACCCGACCCGCTGCGCCTTCGCTGAGCGCCGAGCTTCGGTAGTTGATGACCGTCTGCGAGATCGTGCGAAACATGAACCGTCGAATGGGGTTGAACGCGAACGCCACGGGAACGACGTGCGGCACGACATGCAGACGCATCAGGCGCGCGATCGCGCCGTCGCGGGTCACGAACGTGAAGATGCGATCGGTCGTTGCGACAAGACGGCGCGCGAACCCGATGCGTTCGGGCTCGTAGCTGTCGATGAGTGCCGGATCGGCGCGCCCCTTCAGCACGGCGGCAAGCTTCCACGCCAGGTCGATCGCATCGCCGATGCCCGTGTTCATGCCTTGCCCGCCGACCGGGCTATGGATGTGCGCGGCATCGCCGAGCAGAACTGTACGGCCCTCGCGGAAACGATGGGCTACGCGGTGATGGACGTGATAGGTCGAGAACCAGTTCACCCGCTCGACGCCGATGCGCATCCGTCCGACGATGTTCTTGCTGACGTCGTCCCAGGCGAGCTCGCGATGCGCATCGGCGGCGCGCGGCCGCACCGTGCCGATCAGTCGGGCGCGACCGCGTTCCCTGAGCGGAAACACCGCGAGAAAATCGGATGCATCGAGTGCGACGTGCAGCTCGCGGTCCATCACGGGTCCGCTTGCTTCGACATCCGCGACATAGAACAGATGCGCGTACGTTCCGCCGGGGAAGCCTGTCCCCAGCAGCTCCCGCACGCGGGAACGAGCGCCATCGCAGCCGGCCAGATAGGCCGTCTCGCAGATCTGTTGCGTACCGTCGGGCATTCGCAATCGAGCCCGAACGCCGGCGGTCGTCGCATCGAATCCGACGAGCTCGGTGCGCCGCTCGACGTGAACCCCCGCATCGTCCAGACATTCGATCAGGAATCGCTCGTGCTCGTCCTGGGGATAGATCAACACGAACGGGAAGGGACTGAGTCCGGCACCCATGTTGCCGAAAGGCGCGCGGGCGGCTTTTCGGCCGGCGACCCACAGATTGACCGCGGAGATCTCGAGCCCGTGGGCGATCAGCGGTTCGGCGAGACCCAGCTGGTCGTACTGCTCGAGCGTGCGCGCATGCACAGCGAGTGCGCGTGACGTGGTCCCGGGCTCCTCGGTCTTGTCGATCACGCGCACGCGAACGCCGAGGCGCGTGAGCCACAGGCCCAGCACCAGGCCGGTAGGACCTGCGCCGACGATGAGGACCTCGGCATTGCCGGCACGCTCGCTCATCGTCTCCGGCGCTCCTTCTTGCTGCTCGTTCGGCATCCGCGGGTACGGTTGTTGCGTCTTGCAGGCAGAACGAGCTCGATGGCGGCGAAACAGCTAAGGTTCAAGAATCCGTGCGTTCGAAATCGGGCTTACTATCGGTTCGCCGGTTGCAGTGCCGCCGGCGCCCGGTTCACGGGACCCGCCGACCCTGGTCATTTCACCCATAGGCCGTGCCGGGCCGGCACGCGGAAGGAAGACCCCGAATGGACGCCAAGCCGTTTGAAGTCGTACGGCAGGACCTGACTCGCGTGACCGCGCTCTACGGTCAGTTGCAAGCGCATTTTGAGCGCTTCTGTACCGAGGCCCGACGACTGCAAGAGGCAAGCAGCCCGTTACGCGGTGTGAAAACATCGCGCGAGGGCCGCTCGCTGCTCGTGGATTTTCTGGACCGGCGCCAGCGCGTCAGCTTTGAATTCGACCGAAAGGCGGAAAAGGGCGTCCTGCATCTCGAGAACATATCGCGGCTGGAGACCGAGCGCGATTCGATCACCGTCACGCGCATTACCTTCGATCGCAGCGGCGAGACCGATGCCGGTGGAGGCAGCGACGGAGCAAACGTGCAATTGGGCAATATCGCGGATTGCAAGGCGCTTGCCGTTTGCTTCATCGATGCGGGACTGAACCACGGGTAGAGGTTCGAAGCGAACCGCTACCCATTCGCGAATCGCAGCTCTCGCTACTGATGTTCTTTTTCCTGGTGCTTTTCCGGGCGCTTTTCCTGCGCGGGACCCTTCGCTTGCGGTCCTCGCTCCTGACCCTGCGGCCTTGATCCGTGCGGCTCGCCCTGAATGACTTTCTGCTGGGTTTGCTGCCTCTGATCCTGGGCTACCGGCCGACCTTGCTGTGCAGGCTGTCCGCCGGGACCGCGCCGCAGCTCTTCGCTCTGCTGCCTCGGTTGTCCGTGCGTTTGCTGTGTCTGGTTGCGCGGCCCCGCTACGACGTTACGCTGCTGGTACCGGTAATTCTGGCTCTGAAGCGTCCGCTGCTGTTCCCCGCGCGGGTATCGATTGCCTGAGTATTGCCGCTGGTAGATCGGCAGCGGGGCGGGCCGCGGTACCGATCCGCGATTCCAATGGTCCCAGCCGCGCCGGCGCTGCTCCCACGAACGGCCCCAGTGCTCGCCCCAGCGCGGCGGGGCATCCGAGCGCCACCCTCGAAAATACACGGGCGGTCGGCGGTAATAGCTAACCGGAACGCGCAGGACGAACAGCGGTACCAGGTCGGGGCTAACGAGATTCCACGGTCCGTTGTACCAGGCGCTCGAATACCAGTTGTCCTGGTCGTAGACCCAGTACGCGCCGTCGTAGAAGAAATAATTCGAATTCAACTGCGGCGCATAGTAGACCGGGTAGCCCGGCACCGGGACGAGCTGCGGGTACACCGGCACATCGATCCCGATGCTGACACCCGGGACCGCGAGACCGACGCTCACCTGGGCAGCAGCCGGAGCGACCGATCCGAGCATTATCAGCAGCGCGATGAATCTGGTACGCATTTCCGTTCTCCCGTTCGATGAGCGCCGGCGTTTTTCGCCGGGTTCGTGCAGCAAGGCTTCAGTATATCGCCAACCTTTGCGGCAGCATGGTCGGCGGGCCATAATCGACCTTTTCAGCCGCGGTGCCCACACCATGGATCAGGATCCGCTCACGGTCGATGTGCCCCGGGAATTCCACCGGCGAATGGCCGCGATCATCGAAGCCGTCCAGACCGGAATATGGCAGCGCGGTGTGCACAACCTGCTCGGCTACGCGACCGATTACGCGTTCGGCGACGAACGGGGCCTGCAAACGCTGGTGCTGAAGAGCCGGAATCGATCAGCCTACGTCAGGTTGCAATGGGAAACCATCATGGCCGACACGGAGGCTGACCGGGCGCGCGTGGAGGAGGTCATCAGGAAGGCGATCGAAGAGCTGAGCTGATCATGAAGCTTCTTCACCGTCCCGATCTGTTCGGCTGGTCGCACTTCGACGAAAGCCGCAATGTCGACTTCTGCAGCGTGGCGTGGGTGCGCACTGGCGGTAACGTCCTCATCGATCCGCTGCCGATGAGCGAGCACGATTTCGCGCACCTCGAAACGCTTGGCGGGGCGGCGCTCGTCGTCGTCACCAACTCCGATCACACGCGGGGCGCGGAGATCGTCGCAAAACGGCTCGGCGCAACACTGTTCGGCCCGCGCGCAGAACGCGAGACTTTTCCGATTGCATGCGAGCGTTGGCTCGGCGATGGCGATGAGCCGGTCGCCGGTCTCACCGTGCTGGAAATGGAAGGCAGCAAGACGCCCGGCGAGCTAGCGCTCGTTCTTGAAAGAACCACACTCATTACCGGCGACCTCGTGCGCGGGCACACGGGGGGCCGATTGAATCTGTTGCCGGACACGAAACTCCGCGACCGTGCGCGGGCGATCGCGTCGGTCGGCCGTATCGTTCGCGAGCATCCCGAGATCGAAACCGTCCTGGTCGGCGATGGTTGGCCGATCTTCCACGGCGGTCTGCGCGCGCTCGCGGCACTTTGCGCTCGCTAGGGGGCGCACTTCGGCCGATTGGGCGCGGGCGGCCGGCTGCTCCACAGGAAGTTCGGCCATTGGGTGGCTCAGAGGACTCCGTACTCTCGATAAGTCTCCGTCACGCTCGCGCCGGCGCGAAGCCGCTCGCGGACGAGCTTTTCGCCGTTGATCTTCGCGACGGCCTTGGAGATTACATCGTTGGCGAGTTCGCTCGGAACGACGACGACGCCGTCGGCATCGCCAAAGATCAAGTCCCCAGGCCGGACCGGCACGCCACCACAGACAACAGGGACGTTGATCTCGACGACATCCATTCGACCGAGCGAGTCGCACGGCGTCAGGCCGGCGCAGAAGGTAGGAAAAGCCAGTGTCGTGATCTCTCGGTAATCGCGGACTCCGCCGTCGGTGAGCACGCCCCTGGCGCCGCGGCTCCTCGCTGCGACGGTGAGCAGGCCGCCCCATGCGGCGGCGAGCTCGCTCGTGGTGCACTGGCTGACTACGATCTGGCCCTCTTGCAGCGAGTCGGCAAGCCTCATCTCGAGCTCGAACGGATGGTCGGCGATGCGCTCAACAGCATCGAAACGGGCCGTGAGCGCCTCGCCCCACATTCGCATCGTCGGCAACAGCGGTCTTATGCCGGGGAGGACGCACTGCCTGCGACGATCCATTCGATCCAGTACGTCGGCGATCACGGCCGAATAGCACTTCGCCAGGCTCTCTTCGTACGCGAGATATCTCAATGGCGCTCCCGTCGCTTGGGCCCGGTGTCGGTGGATTCAGAGGACACCATGACGCTCGTACACCTCGGCGAGGAGCCGCCCTTGCAGCAGTTCCTCCCGGGTGCGATTTTCGCTCGTGACCTTGTCGATCGCTCGAGCGAGGACCTCTTCCTCGACCGCGGATGGAATGACGACGACCCCGTCATAATCGCCGAAAACGAGATCGCCGGGCGCTACGAGCACACCGCCGCACTCGATCTTGACGTCCACGTCGGCGACGTAGCCGCGCCCCCACGAGTCGAGCGGCATGATGCCGCGCGCGAACGTGGGAAACGACATTGCCACGATCTGTCGCACGTCGCGCACGAAGCCATCAATGATCGTGCCGGTCGAGCCGCGCATCCGCGCCGCCGTCGAAAGCAGCTCGCCCCACGGCGCGATCGTGCCGGAATGATCGGTGCTGTGAACGGCCACATCACCGGGTCGCAGCGAGTCGATGGCGCGGATTTCGTTGACGTACGGATTGGGCATCACCGGCTCATACGTCGCCATCCACAACAGCGTTCGCGCCCTGCCGACGACGACGAAGTCGCCGTGCAGCGGACGGAGGTCATGGCGCATTGCCTGCTTCATATACCCCAGCCGATCGAGCGCGTCCGAAACGACCGGTGTGTAAAGCTTCTGCCTGATTGCGTCGAACTTTTGGCGATCGGATGTAAAGTTCACGAAGTCTCCTGTTCCCTGCGCCTTCGCCGGCGCAGTGTTCGAATCGGGCTTGGGAAGGATCGAAGGAGGCGTCAGATATCGGGCATGATCGTCCCCGCATCCGGTGCAAATGAAATCCAACGCGCTTCTCGCGGACCGACACACGCTCCGACGAAATCGCGTGCACGCGCCAGCGAAAGGCACGCGTGTGGACCGTATATTCGGTGAAGTCGCCGAGGAACGTCCGTTCCCCTACGCGGGCCTCCAACGCGTTTGTCGCATTGGGAGGACGCGTAGCGCCGATCGTGACCGCAATAGGGCGCACCGAAAGCCACGCATTCCCGCCCGGACGAAGATTTGCTTTGACCTCGTCGGCCGCGTAGCCCTGGAGGCTGCCGATATCGGGCACGTCGAGCTGAACGATGTCGCCGTGGACGTTCACGACTTGCCCCTTCAGCAGGTTCGTCGTTCCGAGAAAGCCCGCAACGAATCGTGACTTCGGGCGAGAAAAGACGTGCTCGGGCGCCCCTTCCTGCGCGATCCCGCCGTCGTTCATGACGATCAGCCGATCGGCGAGCGTCATCGCTTCGAGTTGGTCGTGCGTCACGTAGATCGAAGCGAGCCCGAGCTCGCGCTGGAGTTCCTTGAGCTCCCCGCGCATCTGCTCCCGCAGAGCCGCGTCGAGATTGCTGAGCGGTTCGTCGAGCAGCAACAGCGATGGATTCACGACGATCGAACGCGCGAGCGCCACGCGCTGCTGCTGCCCCCCTGAAATCTCGGATGGATACCGCTCTTCCAGGCCGCGGAGCTGCACCATGTCGAGGACCTTGCGCACCTTGCGCCGGATGTCCGCGGGTGAGAGACGGCGCAGCTGCAGACCATACGCGACATTTTCGGAAACGGTCTTGTGCGGCCAGATGGCGTAGCTCTGGAAAACCATGCCCAGGTTCCGCCGCTCGGGCGCAAGGCCCCAGCCAGGCCCTGCCACCGTTTGCCCGTCGATCACAACCGAGCCGCCGTCAGGATGAATCAACCCGGCAATGATCTGTAGCGTCGTCGTCTTGCCGCAGCCGCTCGGTCCGAGCAGGACCAGCATCTCACCCTCGTCGACGCCAAGACTGATCCCATTCACCGCAGCGGCGGCGCCGTCGCCGAAGCGCTTCACGACCTGCATCAACTGCAGCTTCGAAGGCATGACCGCGGGAAGTCAGCGCTGCGAATTGAGGATGTTTCTGCCGAAAAGTCGGTAGCCAACCGCAACCACGAGGGCATTGATCGCGAGAAGGATAACCGACAACGCAGCGACCCCTCCCCAGTTCGACGCGTAATCGAGGTCCATGATCGCCGTGGCGATAACGGTCGTCCTCGATGTGTAGAGGAGCGCGGCAGCGCTCAACTCGCGCAACGAATTGGCGAATACCACGATCGAGCCGGTGAGGATTCCGCCCGCGATGAGCGGGACGGTGATGTCGCGAAGCGCGCGTAGCGCTGGCGCGCCGAGCGTCCTCGCCGCACTTTCGAGCTCGGTGTGCACGGTGGTGAGCGCCGCGCTGCTGCTCATGAAGGCATAAGGCAGATTCTTCGTCAGGAAGGCGAGGATCATGATCCAGAGCGTTCCGTAGAGAACAAGGACATCCGCTGCTGTAGGCGGCGACTAGCCCGACCGCGAAGACCATGGAGGGGATGACGAGCGGAAGCACGCAGAGGAAGCTCAGGATCGCACCAAGACGCGACTTGAAGCGCGCGACGATGACGGCGCTCGCCAGCGCGAGCAATGCAGCGAGTACCGCGGCGGTCGATGCGGTGAGAAGGCTGTTGCGAATCGACGGAAGCCCATCGAGGTAATCGATCAGCACGTACCGAAAATTCGCGAGAGTGACATTGTGGAGCGAAAGCGGCCCATAGTTGTCGGCATAGAATGCCTCGAATACGAGCATCAGCGTTCGGGCAGTACGAACGTGACGAAGACAACTGCGAGAGACAGGTACGCCGCGGGCCAGCGCCAGCGTCCGAGCGGTGCTCGCTCCACGCGGCCGGCCTTTCCCTGGATCGTCGCGAATCCGCGCCGGCGGAGCAGAAGCCGCTGCACCCACAGCATCGCAACGGTGACGACCACCAACGGCATCGAGAGTGCCGCGGCCATCGCGATCTGCGGTGGATACTGGAACAATGACCAGATCTGAGTGGTGATCACGTACACCCTTGCCGGCACGCCGATGACAGCCGGAGCACCGTAGAGTGTGAGCGCCTCGAGGAACACGATGATGAAGCCCGCGAGGATCGCGGGGCGGGCGAGGGGGAGGGTGATGGTGAGCGCGACGCGCATTGCGCTCGCGCCGAGCACCCGGGCCGCCTGCTCCATGCGCGTATCCATGGACTCGAACGCGTTATGCATGAAGATGAATGCGAGCGGGTAGATCGTCGCCGTGTAGACGAGCAGCATTCCCGATATCGAGAAGATATCGATGAAGCCGTCGGTCGGTCCCGGCAAGTGCCATCCAGGCCTTGTTCAGCGCACCCGCGTTCGGGCCTGCGAGCAGAACCCACGAGAGCGCGTTGACGAACGCTGGTACGGCGAAGCTTGCCAAGACGAGCACGCGTACCGCGCGTCGTAGCGGCATGTCGCTTCGGCTCACGAGCCACGCAATGGGCGCTCCGAGCAGCATCGACGCGAACGACGAGACCACGCCGAGCAGCAGCGAGTTGCCCATCGCCACGACGAATCGAGGCGTCCGAAAGACGCGCGCGTAGTTTTCAAGGGAAATCCCGTGCACACCCGCGACGCTCGAGGCGACGACGTGGTACATCGGAACGAGCACCAGCGCCGCGACGACGAGCATCGCGATCGCCCATGGCAACGTCGCCATTGCGCCGATGCGCAACGTGGCACGGGATCCGCCGCGAAGCGTGGCGTGCCCCGCAATCGCCATCGTTCGCGCTGGGGCGATCGCCGCGTCTCGAGTCACGATGCGCCCGCGCTGGACAGCCGCGGCGGCGCGATGCGAGGAAGCGTGGGCTCAGCCGCCGAACAGTTCAACGAACTTGGCCGTTCCCTCCGGCAGCCACTTCCGGAACTCCGTTGTATCGGTGTCAATCAGCTTGTATTTTTTAAGGTCTGGGAAGTCGGGCGGCAGCTTCACTTCGGGGCTGTCTATCGAAGGGGCGTCGCCGCCTTCGACATAAATTGTCTGCCCTTCCGGGGATAGCAGCCAGCTCACCAGCAGTTTCGCGGCGTTGGGGTGCGGAGCCTTGGCGAGCACTGCGACGGGCCCCACGAGCATGAAAACGCCGTCCGCGGGAAGGACGCCCGCGATCATGGGCAGGTGCTGGGTCCGTGCCGTTTCAATTTGCGAGTAATCGCACATCATTACGAGCCGCTCGCCGCGCGCGACCAGTTCGTTCTGAGTACACGCCTGCATCGTGAGAACGTCGTTCTTTCGCAGCGCCTCGAAATATTGCCAGCCGTAAAGCTTGACGAGGTTATAGACGATGAGGCCCGTATCGCCGCTCGACTTGATGTGGCCCTGGACCACCTTCCCCTTGAGCTTGGGGTCGACCAAGTCCTTCCAGGCTTTCGGAACAGCATCTTCCTTCAAGAGGTCCTTGTTGTAATTCATCGACGTGAGCTCCAGCTTCACTGCATGCCAGTAGTGGTCGGCATCGAAGAGCTTCGGACTGCGGATCAGGTTCTCCGTGGCGGGGGCGAAGGGTGTCAGCATGCCCTTCGACTTCATGTCGAGGAAATGATTGACCACCGACGTCTCGATCACGTCGGCAGCATTGACTCCGAGATCAAATTCCTGCACGGCGCGATTGAACGTGGGTGCCGAGCTCATGCGGAGCACGTTGACCGTGATGCCGTATTTCTTCTCGAAGGCCGCCTTGAGCTTGTTCGCAAGCACGAGATCCGCGGACGTGTAGTACGTGACCTGTCCTTCCTTCCTGGCGGCATCGAGCATTTGCGCGTTAACGCCTTCGTCGGCGGCAACGGCAGCCCGGCCTGCGAGCGCCAGCGCCGCGACGCTTGCGATCGCCGCGGCGCGAAGGAGCATCGTTGTAAAAATACGGGCCTTCTTCATGACGTGCTCCTCCAGTGGGCGATGGGACCGATTCATATGGATTCGACTCTCCGTCGCGGGCAAAAACCTGCTCGGGGTTGTGCCAAGTCGACGCCTAAGGTGACGCGCCAAGTGGCATAGTGCACATGTTCTATCATGTCAAGTGGAACAGAATCACCTCGCGATGGATCGCGGTTCAATTCGAGGCAAGCAGGAAGCACGCACTTATCCCATAGCCGACGCTTCTCGGAACAGGATTCAGAAGGTCACATATTAATGCCATGTCGCCGCCCGGTCCCGGCGGTTCCTCCTCCTCGAAGGCGAAGGTGCTGATCGTCACCGGCGGCAGCCGTGGGCTCGGTGCGGCGATCGCCGAACTTGCCGCGCACCGCGGATTCGACGTCTGCGTAAGCTACCGCCGCGACGCCGAGCGTGCCGGCGCGGTCGTCGACGCGATTCGCAACGCCGGACGTCGCGCGATTGCCGTCCGGGCGGACGTCGCCAGCGAAGACGACGTCAAGCGGATGTTCGACGAGGTGGATCGCGGGCTCGGATCGCTGACCGCGCTTGTGAACAACGCCGGGATCAGCGGTGCCAGGGGACGCGTCGATGCCCTTGTCCAGGACGAGATCCTGAGCGTCCTCGCGACCAATGTATGCGGCCCCCTGCTGTGCGCGCGAGAGGCGATTCGCCGGATGTCGGTTCGTCACGGTGGCTCAGGCGGCGGCATCGTGAACATGTCCTCGGTCGCGGCGCGGTTGGGAGGACCCGGACGAAACGTGCACTATGCCGCGAGCAAGGGCGCGATCAACAGCCTGACCGTGGGTCTCGCGCGAGAAGTAGCGGGCGAGGGCATTCGCGTGAACGCGGTGAGCCCCGGCGTCATCGACACCGAAAGCCAGGAGCCGGGACGCGTGGCGGAGATCGGACCCACGCTCCCGATGGGTCGCGCAGGACGACCGGACGAGGTTGCAAGGACCGTGCTCTGGCTGCTGTCGGACGAGGCGTCGTACGTGACCGGTTCGATCGTCGAAGTGTCGGGCGCGCGCTAGTCCCGGGTTGCGTCGATCACTGACGGGTGAACTTCGTCGACGAGCCATTGCGCGAACGCGGCGATCGTCGGATCGTCGGATCTCGACGGTAAGTGCACGAGGTAGTAGGACCGCCTGGTCTTCATCGGCGTGGCGAGCGCAACGAGACGCTTCTGCGCAAGCTCCGCCTGCACGTGCGCAGTCTGGGCCATCGCCAAGCCCAGACCATTGACGGCGGCCTGGTATGCCATCCCCGAGTGGTCGAAGCGCATCCCGCCGCGTGCATCCACATGCTCGATGCCGGCCGAGCGCAGCCAGGTTTCCCAATCCTTGGGACGCTGCTGCGCATGCAGCAATACGAACGGCTCGAGGTCTCGCTCGTCGTGCAGCGTTCGACCGCACATGAGCTCCGGGCTCCCCACCGGCAGGAGCTCTTCGTCGAAGAGATGGTGGCAAGCGAGATGGGGCCAATTGCCATTGCCGAGTCGAATCGCCACGTCGACGTCGAGATCCGCCGGGTCGAGAGGCGAATGCGACGTCTCGATCTGGAATGCGATGTCGGGAAACATGCGCCTGAATTGCGCCAGGCGCGGAATGAGTACCTTGTCGGCGAACGTCGGATACGCGCCGATTCGAAGCGTGGGGCATCGCTCCGCGGCGGCGAAGCGGCTCTCGGTCATTTCCTGCAACTGATCGAGCCACTGCGTCAGACGCATCGAATAGGCGTCGCCGCTCGCCGTCAACGTGAGTCGCGAGCCTTCGCGAACGAACAATGTCTGGTCGAGGTAGCGCTCGAGCTTCGCCACCTGGTGGCTGATCGCGCCATGCGTAACGCAGAGCTCGCGCGCCGCGGCCGACATGCTCCGGTGCCGTGCCGCGGCCTCGAAGGCGCGCAGCGAATTGAGGGGTGGCAAGCGTCGGGCCATCCATTGCCTTTCGACGCATCGAAGCGTGCGTGATAAATATTAACACCCTGTGTGAATTCAAGTTGCTTGACTCCACGCCGGATCGTTCCGACGATGAGGGCCGAAGCGCTCGCATCGCGGGTTCGGCGCACGACGGCGCCGTCGGGGCTGCGGTAGCGAGCTCTCATAGGAGGAGGATGAAATCTGTTGTTGACCACAATCGGACAGCGGGGGCGCCGCAGGTTACGGTGCGTCCGCTCTGTCCGATCATGGGCGCCGAAATCACGGGAATGGATCTGGCGCGGCCGCTGTCGCCGCCGGAGCGCGCGCAGTTGGAGGCGGCGTTCGGCCAATACATGGTCCTGTGCTTCCGCGATCAGGACCTTTCGATGGACGAGCTCGTCGCATTTTCGAAGTCCTGGGGCCCGCTTACCGAGCATACGATGCCCGGCCAGCTTCGCGACGGCATCGTCGATGTCAACATCGCATCGAACGCAGCACCCGACGGGACCCCCAGCGGCAAGCATCCGGATCTCACCGCGATGCGCTGGCACACCGACCGGTCCTGGCGCGTCGATCCCGCGCTCGCGACGATCCTCTACGGAGTTGAAGTGCCGAGCGTCGGCGGGGATACGCTGTTCGCCAACTGTGCGATGGCCTATGACGGATTGCCCGACGAACTGAAGCGTCGCGTCGACGGCATGTTCGCGATCCACTCGGTGGAATATTCGCGCAAGACCGGCGACGGTCCGGCGGCCACCGAATACGAATTGCGCAATCATCCGCCGACACCGCATCCGCTGGCCCGCATCCATCCGGTCACCGGTCGCCGCGCACTGTATTGCGGGTGCCACGCCTGGAAGATCGAGGGACTGGCGGAGGAGGAAGGCCGGCGGCTGCTCGACCAGCTGCTCGCGTTCGCGACGCAGGAAGCGTACGTTTACCGTCACAAATGGCGCAGGCACGATCTCCTGATGTGGGACAACCGCTGCACGCTTCACGCCGCCACCCCGTACGACACGCACAGCGAGTTGCGGACGATGCACAGGACCGTCGTGGCCGGCGGCCGCACGCACTGACGCGTCGGCAGCCCGGCGACGCGCGACACCAGGAGAAACCGCTGATGAAACATTCGATCGCCGTCCTCGGCATCGCAATCGCTGGCGCGGCGATCAGCTTCGCAGCGCTCGCGGCCGATTATCCGACGCGGCCCATTCGACTCGTGGTCCCGTATCCCACCGGCGCAGGTACCGACGGCTCGGCGCGAATCGTCGCCGAAGCGCTGTCGCGCCGTCTGCAGCAGCAGGTCTTCGTCGAGAACAAGCCGGGCGCGAGCGGGACGATCGGCACGGACTTGGTGGCGAAGGCGGCGCCCGACGGCTATACGCTGCTGTGGACCTCGACGGATTCGATGACGGCGGTTCCTGCGCTGAAGGGCGCGAAGATGCCGTACCGCGTACCCGACGATTTCTCCTTTATCGGCAAGTTCTGCGAAACGGGCATGTCGCTCGTCGTGAGCTCGAAGCTGCCGGTCAAGTCGGTGTCCGAGTTCATCGCGTACGCGAAGGCGAATCCGGGCCGGATCAGCTACGGAACCTCCGGCGTGGGCAGCGCGCCGCATCTTGCGACGCTCCTTCTCGCGAAGTACAGCGGGATCCAGATGACGCACGTCCCGTACAAAGGGGTCGCGCCCGCGCTCACCGATCTCCTGGGCGGACAAATCGACTTCGCGCTGCTGACGCCGATCACGATCGTCTCTTTTCGGAACTCCGACCGAATGCGCGTGATCGGCATCACCGCGCCCACACGGCATCCGATGGTTCCCGATGCGCCGACGATGAACGAAGTCGGCCTGCCGCAAGCCACGGTGACCGTGTGGTATGGATTGCTCGCGCCCGCCAAGGTGCCGGCCCCGATTCTCGAGCGTCTGCGCAAGGAGCTCGAGGTGGTCGCGCAAAGCGCCGAGGTCCGCGAAAAGCTCGCCGCGGGAGGGTTGGAGCTCACGCTGGTGACCGGCGACGCGTTTCAGAAGGCGGTCGTGGACGAGCTCAACCAGTGGAAATCGATCATTGCGGCCGAAGGGATCGTCGCTGACGAATAGCCGGCCACGGATCGCGATCGCGGCTCCTTATCGAGCGATCCGCGATTCCGGGCCGCACGGGCCCTGCTGACCGGCGCAAACTTCGCCTGCGGCAACTCGCGGGAGCGCGTCGTCATCGGTGTTGCGCCGCGCCGGGATCCGGCGCGTCATCGCGCTCGGCTTCGATGACATCTTCCGCGAGAAAGGCAAGAATGGCGACCTGCCCGTCGTTGCCGGCAACGATGATCACGACAATTGCTTTCGACGCGAGGGGAAGGAACCGTACGTCATGCAACACGATGTCGAAGTCGGGGATTGACGCGTGAAGCGGGTTTCAATGCGCAGCGCACTCGATCTTGAGCGGCCGCTGGTGACGCCGCTTGCCCACGATGCATTGTCCGCGCGGTTGATCGAACGGGCCGGGTTCCGGGCGTTTACCGTCGGCGGCTCGGCGATGCTCGCAGCGCGATACGCGTTACCGGACCTCGGGCTCGCGGGGCTCGCGGAAATGGCCGACGGCATCGGTGACATCGCCGCCGCGACGACGCTGCCGTTCCTTGCCGATGGCGACGACGGGTACGGCGACGCGAAGAGCGTCGCGCGCACCGTCGAGACCTACGAGCGCCTGGGGGTGGGCGCCATCCTGTTCGAAGACCAGCGGCGCGAGCGCAAGCAACCGCGGGCGGAAGGCGCCAAAGGGGTCGTCGACGAAGCCGAGATTGCCGGTAAGCTGCGGGCGGCGATGGCCGCGCGACGCGATCGTGAAACGCTGATCATTGGTCGCACGGACGCGTACGGCGCGCTCGGTCTGGACGCGGCGATCGGTCGCGCGGAACACTTTCTCGCGCTGGGCGTCGACGGGATCTTCATCGCGGGACTCAAGAAAGCCGACGAATACGAACGGGTAGGCCGCGAGCTCAACGGCGCGATGCTGTCGGCGGCGGTGTTCGAAGGCGTCGATACGCCATGGCTCACGCCTGCGGCGCTGGGCGCAATGGGCTTTCGACATGTTTCGTTTCCGGCGTCGCTGATCTTCCGGGCGGTTGGCGTGATGCAACAGACGCTCGCTTCCCTGCGACGGTACGCTGCAGGACACGAGGCGATGGAGCCCGCCGTGGATAGCAAGCGCAACCGGATCGTGCTCGACGATGCGCTCGACCTCGCCAAGTGGCAGCAAATTGAAACCGCGTACGCGTCGGTCGACCGCGCAGAACCGGAAGGAAGCGATCGACGATGAATGACGAAGCCGCGCCAGCAGTCGATCGTCCCATGCCGTCGATGCCGGCAACCTCGCGTTGGGGCAGCGACTCGATCGCCGAAATGCTGCGTGCGCTGGAGATCGAATTCATCGCGTTGTCTCCCGGCGCGAGCTTTCGCGGCTTGCACGACAGCCTGGTCAATCACCTGGGCAACGCCCGGCCCGAGATGCTGCTGGCGCTGCACGAGGAGCATGCCGTGGCGATGGCGCACGGTTATGCCCGGGTGACCGGGCGGCCGATGGCGGTTGCCCTCCACAGCAATGTCGGCCTGATGCACGCGACGATGGCGATCTTCAACGCGTGGTGCGACCGGATTCCGATCCTGATGCTCGGCGGCGTGGGGCCGATGGACGCGATGCAGCGCCGGCCCTGGGTAGACTGGATTCACACCGCGCGCGACCTCGGCGCCTTGATCAGGGGCTATACGAAGTGGGACGATCAGCCCGGGTCGGTGCCCGCGGCGCTCGAAGCGATCATGCGCGCCTATCAGATCGCGATGACGGCGCCCGCCGGACCGGTCTATGTCTGTCTCGATGCATCGATCCAGGAGCAGACCATCGATGCCGGTGTAAAGCTTCCGCCCGTCGAGCGATTTCGACCGGCAATCCCCGCCGAACCGCCGGCGAGAGCCGTCGCCGAGGCGGCGGCGGCGCTTTCGCGCGCGGCCCATCCGCTGATCCTCGTCGGGCGCGTCAGCACTGACGCTGACGACTGGCAGCGCCGCGTAGAGCTCGCAGAGCGGTTGAATGCCCGCGTGCTGACCGACCTCAAGACGGGTGCGAGCTTCCCGACCCGGCATCGGCTGCATCCGCACGCGCCGGGAATCTTCGTCAGCGGCGATGCGTGCGCACTGATCCGCGAGGCCGACGTCATCCTGAGTCTCGACTGGGTCGATCCCGCCGGCGCGTTCCGGCTGGCATGCGGAGGCGAGTGGCCGCAGGCGACGATCATCCAGTGCTCGGTCGATCAGTATTCGCACAACGGCTGGAGCATGGACTACCAGGCGCTGCCGCCGGCGGATGTTTCGATCCTCGCGAGCCCGGACGCGCTGGTACGGGCGCTGCTCGATGTCGTCGAGCCGCGCGCACCGGCTGCATCGGCGATCCCGGTTCACGGCGTCGCGGAACGCCCGGAACCCATCGTTCCCGCGAGCGGCCAGGAGGGTGGGTTTGCGCAGCGGGGAATCTCGATCGACGATCTCGCGCGCGTCACGGTGGAGATGCTTGCGGAGCACAACCCTTCATATATCCGATTGCCGATCGGCTGGCCGGGCGAGTTCTGCCGCTTCGCTCATCCGCTCGACTACATCGGTTTCGACGGCGGCGGTGGAATCGGATCAGGACCGGGAATGGCAGTCGGTGCGGCGCTGGCGCTGCGCAAGACGGACCGGTTGCCGGTCGCGATTCTTGGTGACGGCGACTATCTGATGGGCGTGACCGCGATCTGGAGCGCCGTGCACTATCGGGTGCCGCTGCTCGTCATCGTCGCCAACAACCATTCGTTCTTCAACGACGAGTTGCACCAGGAGCGCACGGCGAGGGTCCGCGACCGTCCGCTCGAAAATCGCTGGATCGGGATGAGAATGAGCGATCCGCCGCTGAATCTCGCGCGCCTCGCGGACGGTCAAGGTGCGCTCGGCCTCGGTCCGGTCGATCGTATCGATGATTATTCCGCAGCACTCGTGAGCGCCGTCGCAAAGGTCAGGGCGGGTGCAGCTTGCGTCATCGACGCTCACGTCGCACCCGAGTACGCGCGCGCCGTATCGTCGGCGCTGCTGCGGCAGATCCCAAGTGAACGCTGAAGGAGGCTTTAGTGTCGGCGCGTGAACAATCGACGGTCGTCTATGAGCTTCCTGCGAAGCGCCAGCACTACTACGGGGGTGCGTGGCACGCGTCGGTGTCCGGGGCGGTAACCGACGTGCAGAGCCCGTCGACCGGTGATTCCCTGGGCACAGTCAGCAGCGGCGGTGCCGACGACGTCGAGCGTGCCGTCGCCGCGGCGGCGAGTGCGTTCGCGACATGGCGCGACACACCGGCGCAGCAACGGGCGCAGTGCATCCGTGCGGGATCGGCGATCCTGCGCGCACATGGCGAAGAGCTCGCGTGGCTGGACGCGGTCGACGGCGGCAATCCGTTCCAGGCGATGCTCTACGACGTGGAGATCAGCGCGGCGTACATGGATTATTTCGCCGGGCTGGTCACCGAAATCAAGGGCGTCACGATTCCGATTGCGCCGGGCATGCTGAACTACACGTTGCGCGAGCCGCTTGGCGTCGTGGCACGAATCGGTGCGTTCAATCATCCGTTGCTGTTCGTGGCGGGCAAGGTGGGCGCTCCGCTCGCCGCGGGCAATACGATCATCATCAAGCCGGCCGAGCAGACGCCCCTTTCGGCGCTGCGCATCGCCGACCTGTGGAGCGGCGTCTTTCCGCCCGGCGTGTTCAACGTGATCACCGGCGGCCGCGAGGCCGGCGCCGCGTTGGCGGAGCATCCGCGGGTTGCGAAGATCGGCTTCATCGGGAGCATCAATGCCGGTCGCGCCGTGATGAAGGCGGCGAGCGGGACACTGAAGGCGTTGACGCTCGAACTGGGCGGCAAGAATGCGCTGATCGCCTGTGCCGATGCGTCGCCATCCGAGATCGCCGATGGCGTCGTGCGGGGGATGAACTTCCGCTATGTCACCGGACAATCGTGCAATTCGACCAGCCGCGTTTTCCTGCACGCCGCGATCCATGACGCGACCATCCCCGAAATCGTACGCAAGGTTTCGGAGATCAGGATCGGCTTGCCGACCGATCGCGATGCGGAGATGGGATGCCTTTCCAGCGCCGCACAGTTCGACAAGACGATGAGTTACATTCGTTCCGGCCAGGAGGAGGGTGCGCGTCTCGTCTGCGGCGGAAGGCGTCCCGCCGATCCCCGTCTGGCGAAGGGCTACTTCGTCGAGCCGACGGTGTTTGCAGACGTCACCGACGACATGCGGATCGCCCGCGAAGAGATATTCGGTCCGGTCGTCAGCATCTTGCGCTGGTCCGACGAATCCGATCTCGTGGCCCGCGTCAACGCGCTCGACTACGGCCTGACCGCGTCGATCTGGACGCACGATCTCGAGCGTGCGCATCGCCTGGCCGAAAGGGTGCAGGCGGGCTACATCTGGATCAACAATGCAAGCACCCACCATGTCGGCGTGCCGTTCGGCGGTTACAAGCAATCGGGAATCGGTCGCGAGGAATCGATCGACGAGCTCCTCGCATGCACGCAGATCAAGAACGTGAACGTGAATTTGCAACGGCGGTAACATGAGCGAGTCGAGCGGGTTGCCGGCGGTTGTTCCGCCGCGCCTGCCGGAATGCTCTTTCTTGCACTGAACCAGGAGGAAAAGATGCTCAATCGTCACACCCGACGGCTCGTTCTTGCGTTCGTGCCGCTGCTTGGATGGTGCGCGGCAGTGGGTCCTGCCGCGGCGGAAAACATCGCCGTCGGCAACTACGGGTCGTCGGCCAACGGCATGCCATTCGCCGTTGCGCTGGCCAAGGGCTTTTTCAAGGAAGAGGGCGCGGACGTCACCGGCATCATCGCTTCGGAGGGCGGCGGGACGTCGGTGCGCAACGCGATGGCCGGCGTCGCCTATGGCGAGGCGAATCCCGGCGCGATCGCCGTGGCGATCCAGCAGGGCGCCGACATCAAGATCGTCAGCGACAATGTGCTGACCATCGCCGAATTCGCGTGGATGGTGAAGAAGGATTCGCCGATCAAGACGATCAAGGACCTGAAGGGCAAGAAGATCGGCTACACCAATCCCCGGTCGACGAGCCAGGCGCTCGCGATCCTCTTGCTGCAGAAGGCGGGGCTACAAGCCGGAGGACGCCGAGCTCGTGAAGACCGGCGGTTTCGGGCCGATGCTCGCCGCGCTCGAGCTCGGCCAGATCGACGTGGCCGCCGGTCACCGAGCCGCTGTGGTCCAAGGTCAAGGACAAGTATCGCGTGCTCGATCACCGGCGCCGAAGCGCTGCCGCCGCTCGACAACGTCGTCGGCATGACGACCGGCGAAGCGGCGAAAACGCGCGGCGACTTCATCCGCGCCGATCATCCGGGCCCGGCGCCGCGCCGTCGAGTACATGATTGCGCATCCCGACGAAGCCGGCGACATCGTCGCCAAGGACTTCAACATCACACCCGAGGTGGCGCGCAGCGCGGTGCGCAACCTGACGACGAGCTTGACGCAGGGCATTCCCTACTGGGGCGACGGGCGATTCCATCTCGCGGGCATGAAGCGGATCATCGAAGTGCAGAAGAGCGTCGGCGCGATTACCGGCGATATCGATCGTGTCGAAGATGATCGACACCGAGTTCCTGCCGGACGACATCAAGAAGTCCGTCAGTATCAACGACGCGCGCGGGATGACCTGCGGCGCACGTCGCGCTGCAAGGCGTCACCAAACGCTTCCCCGCCAGTGCGGGAGGGCAGGCCGTGCATGCGCTTGGGCCGATCGATCTCGACATCCGGCAGGGCGAGTTCTTCGCGGTCGTCGGGCCGTCCGGCTGCGGCAAGTCGACGCTGCTCGAGCTCATCGCCGGGCTGACTGCCGGCAACCGAAGGCCGGATCGAATTCGAAGGGCGGGCGATCGGGCAGGAAATTCCCGATGGCATCGGCGTCGTGTTTCAGGAGGACGCCTGCTTTCCCTGGTTGAGCATCCGCGACAATGTCGAGTTCGGGCTGCGCAGGTCTGCGCTCCGGCTGCGGACGAAAACGCCGCCGCGTCGACGACGCAATCGCGATGATGGGGCTCGGCGAGTTCGCCGGCAGCTATCCGGCGCAGCTGTCCGGCGGCATGCGCCAGCGCGTCTGCATCGCGCGCACGCTGGTCGCGGAGCCGCGCCTGATCCTGCTCGACGAGCCGTTCGGCGCGCTCGATCAGCAGACGCGCCTGCTGATGGGCGACGAGGTGTTGCGGTTGTGGCGCGAGATCGGCGCAACCGTCTTCCTGATTACGCATGCGCTCGACGAGGCCGCGATGCTCGCCGACCGGATCGCGCGTGATGTCGGCGCGGCCCGGCACCGTGATCGACGTGGTCGAGACGAACTGGCCGCGCGATCGCGACAGCCGGATCGTCGAGCGGGAAAACTTCGGCGCGATGACGAGCCGCCTGTGGAAGACGCTGCGCGAGGAGTCGATGAAGACGATGGGCCGGATGAGCGCCGCCTGCATGAATCGCGTCAGGCTCTACCAGGTCGGCGTGATCGCCGGCCTGCTGCTGCTGCTGGAAGCGCTCTGCCTCGCGGGCGTCATCGACAAGATCACGATGCCGCCGCCGCATCGGATCGCGATCGATTTCGTCAGGCTGATGCTGTCCGGCAAGCTCTATCCGCGAAATCGGCAAGAGCCTTGCCAATGTCCTGCTGGCATTCGTGCTCGCCTACGTGATCGGGATCGTCGATCGGCACGCGTGCTGCACGGCTACAAGACCGCGCGGGATACGCTCGATCCGCTGTTCGCCACCTACTACGCGATTCCGGTATTCGCGTTCTATCCGCTGTTCATCGTGATCTTCGGCCTGGGTGACGGACCGCAGGTGCTGATCGGATTCCTGCTCGGCGTCGTCGCCGTCATCGTCACGACGCTGAACGGGCTCGATCGGGTGCCGCAGGTGCTCCGGAAGACGCGCATCGATCGCCCGCCTGGGGGCGCTCGAGACGGCGCTGCAGGTGACACTGCCGTTCTGCGCGCCGTACCTTCTGACGGCCGCGAAGCTCGCGCTCGCGTATGCATTCATCGGCGTGATCGGGTCCGAGTTCATCATGGCGCGCAGCGGCATGGGATACGAGATCGGCTACGCCTACACGAACTTCGACAACGCGACGATGTATCCGTTGATCCTCCTGATCCTGCTCCTGTCGATCGTCCTGAATGGTGTCTTTACGCGCTGGGAGAAGGTGCTGCTCGCACGCAGGGGACTGCGCTGATGGGCGGTGAGCGGAAGCCCTTTCGCAACACGATCGTCCTGATCGCCGGCCTGCTGGTCTTCTGGCAGGTCGATGTACTGGATCATCGGCGACGTCGCGATGCGCTCGCCGTGGCAGACGATGCGCTACACGGTGACGCTTGCGCAGACCGACCTCTTCTGGGTGCATCTCGACAATACGCTGCGGCGCCTTCGCCATCGGCGCTCGCGATCGCGTCGTGCTTGGCCTCCTGATCGGCTTCGCGCTCGGCCTCCACCGGCTGTCGGGCGAGGCGATGGAGCCGATGCTGGTCGCGCTCTATTCGATCCCCAAGATCACGCTCTATCCGATCATCCTGCTCGCGTTCGGGCTCGGCATGTCGGCCAAGGTCGCGTTCGGCGCGATCCACGGCATCATTCCGGTCGCGCTGTTCACGCTCAACGCGGTGCGCAGCACCAAGCCGATCCTGCGTCAAGACCGGACGCGTGCTGAAGCTGAGCCCGCCGGCGATGGTGCGCTCGATTCTTTTTCCCGCGGCGGTGCCCGAGATTTTCACCGGATTGCGCGTCGGCTTTTCGTTGACGCTGATCGGCACCGTGCTGGGCGAGATGTTCGCGGCGCAGCACGGACTGGGCTATCTGCTGATGAACGCGATCGGCCTCTACAACGTCGACGTGATCATGTCGGTGACGTTTCTGCTCGTCGTCTTCGCGGCGGGCGTCAACGGAATTCTTCTCGCCATCGATCGCCGCCTGCATTTCCGCGCGGCGTAAGGCATAATCCGGCAGGATTCGCGTTCGGGTCCACCGTGCTTACGCCAGGGCTAAAAGGAGACTTCGCGATGAACAAGGGTTCTCCGCTGCTTCGCTTCGCGGCCGCTGCGATTGCGGCATTGAGTGCGGCCGCGATATTGAGCGCTCCCGCAGCGATCGCGCAAGGGCAGAAGGTGCTGAAGTTCATTCCGCAGGCCGACCTGCGCATTCTCGATCCGATCACGACGACCGCGTACATCACCCGCAACCACGGCTACATGGTCTACGACACGCTGTTCGCGACCGACGCCAAGTTCCAGGTCCAGCCGCAGATGGTGGACAAGTACGAGCGTCAGCAAGGACAAGCTCACCTACACGTTCACGCTGCGCGACGGGCTCAAGTTCCACGACGGCCAGCCGGTGCGCTCGGCCGACTGCATCGCGTCGATCGAACGCTGGGCGAAGCGCGACGCGCTCGGCCAGAAGCTCGCCGAAGTCGACCGAAGTCGTGGAAGGCGGTCAACGACAAGACCTTCACGCTCAAGCTGAAGCAGCCGTTCCCGCTGACGCTCGAGGCGCTCGGCGAAGCCCTCGTCGAACGTGCCGTTCATCATGCCGGAGCGCATCGCCAAGACCGACGCGTCCACGAACATCACCGATGCGATCGGCTCGGGCCCGTTCAAGTTCGTGAAGGAGGAGTGGGTGCCCGGCAGCAAGGTGGTCTACGTCAAGAACACCGACTACGTGCCGCGCAAGGAACCGCCGTCCTGGGCCGCCGGCGGCAAGGTGGTCAAGGTCGATCGCGTCGAGTGGATCTACATCCCCGATTCGGCCACCGCCGCGGCCGCGCTCAACGCCGGCGAAGTCGACTGGTGGGAGCAGCTGCCGCCCGACCTGATCCCGGTGCTGCGCGAAGAACAAGGACGTCAAGGTCGAGAACATCGACCCGCTCGGCTCGATGGGCATGATCCGCTTCAACTTCCTGCATCCGCCGTTCAACAACCAGAAGATGCGCCAGGCGCTGCTCTACGTCGTCGACCAGAACGACTACGTGCTCGGCATCGCCGGCGACCCGAAGAACGGCCGCACCTGCTATTCGTTCTTCACCTGCGGCACGCCGCTGTCGAGCGAGGTCGGCGCCGAGCCGATGAAGGGCAAGCGCGACTTCGACAAGGCGAAGCAGCTGATCAAGGAAGCCGGGCTACAAGGGCGAGAAGATCGTGATCATCGACGCCACGGACCAGCCGATCGTGCACTCGCAGTCGCTGCTCACCGCCGAGCATGCTGCGCAAGCTCGGCCTCAACGTCGAGATGCAGGCGGGCGACTGGGGCACGCTGATCACGCGCCGCACGTCGAAGGAGCCGGTCGAAAAGGGCGGCTGGTCGATCTTCCACACGTGGCTCGTCGGGCCCGACCTGACGTCGCCGGCCGTCAACTTCGCGATTCGCGGCTCGGCGAGAAAGCGGCTGGTTCGGCTGGCCGAGCGACGCGAAGATCGAGGAGCTGCGCGAGCGTGGTTCGGCGCCGCCGATGCCGCGGCGTCGAAGAAGGCTGCGGACGCGGTGCAGGCGCGCGCGTTCGAGTTCGTGCCCTATGTCCCGACGGCGCAGTTCATCCTGCCCACCGCGTACCGCACGAACCTGAGCGGCGTGATCATCGCGCCGATGACGCTCTGTGGAACGTCGAGAAGCACTAGCCGCTATTCGCTTGCAACGGATAGACGGCGGATGATCGCGTACATCATCCGCCGTCTGTTCGCGACCGTCGTCGTCATGGCGGTGGTCGCGTTCGTCGTCTTCTCGCTGCTCTATCTGACGCCGGGCGACCCGGCCGCGGTCATCGCCGGCGACATCGCGACCGACGAGGACATCCGGCGCATCCGCGCGCAGCTCGGCCTCGACGAGCCGTTCCTCGTGCAGTTCGGCCGCTGGGTGTGGGCGCTTGCTGCACGGCGATCTCGGCACGTCGATCTTCACCAATCTGCCGGTCGACGCACCTGATCGGGCAGCGCGTCGAGCCGACGCTCGTCGCTGACGCTGTGCACGCTGGTCGTCGCGATCCTCGTCGCGGTGCCGCTCGGCGTCGTCGCCGCCGCGAAAGCGGGCACGTGGCTCGACCGCTGCGTGATGGCGTTCTCGGTGCTCGGCTTCTCGGTGCCGGTGTTCGTGCTCGCCTACATCCTGATCCTTACGTTCGTCGGTTCGGCTCGACTGGCTGCCGGTGCAGGGCTATCGCAGCTTGCGCGACGGCGTGTGGCAGTGGCTGCGCCATCTGATCCTGCCGAGCATCGCGCTCGGCACCGTCTACGTGGCGCTGATCGCGCGCATGACGCGCGCCAGCATGCTCGATGTGCTCGCGCAGGACTACATCCGCACCGCGGAGGCGAAGGGCCTCGCGCCGGACCAGGTGCTGATCGGCCATGCGCTCAAGAACGCCGCGATTCCCGTGGTGACCATCATCGGCATCGGCATCGCGCTGCTGATCAGCGGCGCGATCGTCACCGAGACGGTGTTCGCGCTTCCCGGCATCGGGCGGCTGACCGTCGACGCGATCCTGCGCCGCGACTATCCCGATCATCCAGGGCGTGATCCTGATCTTTTCCGCGGTCTACGTGCTGGTCAATCTCGCGGTCGATCTGTCGTACGTGCTGTTCGATCCGCGCATCCGCTACTGACATGGATTCGCCACGCTCGCTTCTGTCGCCGACCGGTCCGGACGCGTCGATGTCGCCGACATGGCGGCGCTTCCGCGACGCGTTCCGGCGGCATCCGACGGCGACTCGTCGGCGGCGTCATCCTCGTCGTGCATGGTCGCGATCGCGGTGCTCGCGCCGTGGCTCGGCACGGTCGACCCGCAGGCGGTGTCGCCGATCAAGCGGCTGAAGCCGCCGTCGGCAGAGTACTGGTTCGGCACCGACATGCTCGGCCGCGACGTCTACAGCCGCGTCGTCTACGGCTCGCGGGTCTCGCTCATCGTCGGCCTTGCGGTCGCGATGCTCTCGATCGCTGCTCGGGCTCGCGATCGGACTCGTCACCGGCTACGTGCGCTGGCTCGACGCCGTCGTGATGCGCGTGATGGACGGGCTGATGTCGATTCCATCGGTGCTGCTCGCGATCGCGCTGATGGCGCTCACCAAGGCGAGCATCGGCAACGTGATCGCCGCGATCACGCTCGCGGAAGTGCCGCGCGTCGTGCGCCTGGTGCGCAGCCTCGTGCTGACGCTGCGCGAGCAGCCGTACGTCGAAGCGGCGATCGCGGCGGGCACGACGCTGCCGCGCATCCTGGTGCGCCACATCCTGCCCAACATCGTCGCGCCGCTGCTCGTGCAGGGCACGTACGTCTGCGGATCGGCGATGATCACCGAGGCGATCCTTTCGTTCATCGGCGCCGGCACGCCGCCCAACATCCCGAGCTGGGGCAACATCATGGCCGAGGGACGCAGCCTGATTCAGATCGCCGGCTACCTGATTCTCTTTCCCGGCATCTTCCTGTCGCTGACGGTGCTCGCGGTCAACCTGCTCGGCGACGGCATGCGCGACGCGCTCGATCCGCGGCTTGCGCGGCGGATGTGATCCGGTGAGCGCGTCGGCCGATTCCGCGGCACCGCTCCTCGAAGTCGAGGAGGCTGAAGACCTAGTTCTTCACGCGCGACGGCGTTGTGCGCGCCGTCGACGGCGTTTCCTTCTCGGTCGGATACGGCGAGACGCTCGCCATCGTCGGCGAGTCCGGTTGCGGCAAGAGCGTTACGTCGCTGTCGATCCTGCGCCTGATCGCGTCGCCCCCCGGGCGCACGGTCGAAGGACAGGTGATGTTCGAAGGCCGCGATCTGCTCGGCGTATCCGAACCGGAAATGCGGAGGATTCGCGGCGACGCGATCTCGATGATCTTTCAGGAGCCGATGACGTCGCTCAACCCGGTGCTGACGATCGGCCACCAGATTGCCGAGGTCCTGATACTGCACCGCGGGCTGTCCCGCAACGATGCGGGGCTTCGCGCGGTCGAGATGCTGCGGTTGACCCGGATACCCGAGCCGGAGCGCCGCGCGACCCAGTATCCGCATCAGCTTTCGGGCGGAATGCGCCAGCGGGTGATGATCGCGATGGCGCTCGCCTGCGAGCCGCGGCTGCTGATCGCGGACGAGCCGACGACGGCGCTCGACGTCACGATCCAGGCGCAGATTCTCGATCTGATGCGCGAGCTCAAGCAGCGGACGGGCGCGGCGATCGTGCTCATCACCCACGACCTCGGTGTCGTCGCGGAGATGGCGCAGCGGGTCGTGGTGATGTACGCGGGACGCAAGGTCGAGGAGGCGCCCGTCGCAGCCTTGTTCGCGCATCCGCGCCATCCCTATACGCGCGGCCTGCTCGATTCGGTTCCGAAGCTTGGACATGCAACGAGGGGCGCTGCGGGAGCGCGAAGGCGCCTGGCTGAAATCGCGGGCACCGTGCCGTCTCTTTCCGATCCGATCGTCGGGTGTGCGTTCGCGCCGCGCTGCGCGTATGCCGTGCGGCGATGCCACGACGAGTGTCCGCCGCTCGAGGAAAAGGCGCCCGGCCATCACGCGGCCTGCTGGGAATCGGATCGCGTGATCGCGGACGCCGTCCAATGATGGAAGGCCAGCGCAACGCCACGCCTGCGGCCGCGAGGACACTGCTCGAAGTGGCGCACCTCACCAAGCATTACGCGATGAGTGGGGGACTCTTCGGTCGCGCGCGAGGCACGGTCCACGCGGTCGATGACGTGAGCTTTGCGATTGCCGAGAGCGAAACGCTCGGCCTGGTCGGCGAAAGCGGCTGCGGCAAGTCGACGATCGGGAAGACGCTCTTGAGGCTGATCGATTCGACGGCGGGAACGATCGAGTGGCGAGGTACGCGGATCGAAGCGCTCAAGGGCCGCGCGATGCGACCGTATCGGCGCGAATTGCAGGCGGTGTTCCAGGATCCGTATGCATCGCTCAATCCGCGCATGCGGGCGGTCGACATCGTCGCGGAGCCGATTCGAAATTTCGAGCGGATCCCGGTCTCCGAGATCCGGCAGAGGGTCGCTGCACTGTTCGAAAAGGTCGGCCTGCGAACCGACCAGATGCACCGGTATCCGTACGAATTTTCAGGCGGGCAGCGGCAGCGGCTCGGCATTGCCCGCGCGCTCGCGCCGCGCCCGAAACTCATCGTCTGCGATGAGCCTGTGTCGGCACTCGACGTCTCGGTCCAGGCCCAGGTCATCAATCTGCTCGTCGACCTGCAGCAGGAATTCGGTCTGTCGTATCTGTTTGTCGCGCATGACCTTGCGGTGGTTGAACACATCAGCCACCGCGTCGCCGTCATGTACCTTGGCAGGATCGTGGAGCTCACGACGACGCGTGCGCTGTTCCGCAATCCCCTCCATCCCTACACCGAAGCGCTGCTGTCGGCGGTCCCGGTGCCCGACCCAGCGGCGCGCCGAAAGCGCATCATTCTCGCCGGCGATGTCCCGAGCCCGATTCAATTGCCGTCCGGTTGCCGCTTCCACACCCGTTGCCCGTATGCATTCGATCGCTGCCGAGTCGAAGAGCCGGCGATCACGGAAGTAGCGCCTGCCCACTGGGTCGCGTGTCATCTGCGCGAAGCCTCCGGCGCCGGCGGAGGGCTTGCGCCGAGTTGACGAGGACATGAAGACGAATCGCTGTTCCGACGCGACTCGGCCGGCCAGTCGGCGTTTGGTACGATCAATCTGATCCGGGAATGGAGTGGGTAATGGGGAGCCTCAATCGATTGGACGCGACCGCCCTGGCGCGCAAGCTGGCGGCGAGAGAGATCACGGCAGCGGCGCTGCTGGAGGATTGCCTCGATCGCATCGCCGAGCGCGAGTCCACGGTGCACGCCTGGACGTTTCTCGATATCGACGCGGCGCGAAAACGCGCGCGCATCCTCGATTCGGGAAGTCCCACCGGGCTGTTGCACGGGCTGCCGATCGCCGTCAAGGATCTGTTCGACACCTTCGACATGCCATCCTGCTACGGTTCGCCGATCTACGCCGGCCACCGGCCCGCGGCGGACGCCGCATCCGTTGCGCTCGCGCGCGCAGCGGGGGCCATCGTCGTCGGCAAGACGGTCACGACCGAGTTCGCGACGTTTCACCCGGGACCGACGGCCAATCCCCGCAATCCGTTGCACACGCCGGGCGGCTCGTCGTCAGGCTCGGCAGCCGCCGTTGCGGACTGGATGGTTCCGCTTGCCTTTGGGACGCAGACCGCCGGCTCGATCATCCGTCCCGCCGCGTTTTGCGGCGTGGTGGGATACAAACCGACGTTCGGTACCGTAAGCCGTATTGGCGTGAAAATGATCTCGGATACGCTCGACACCGTGGGCGCACTTGGCCGCAGCGTTTCCGATGTCGCGCTTTTCGTCGGGGCCCTTGCCAATCGGCGCGAACTCCTCGTCGAGCGGCCGCTGGCCATGGCGCCGCGGGTAGGTCTGTGCCGAACCTACGAATGGAATCGCGCGAGTCCGGAATCCGCCGCTGCTGTCGACGCGGCGGCGCGACGTGTGAGCGATGCGGGCGCGAACGTGCGCGAAATCGTATTGCCGCCGGATTTCGCGGCCCTCGCCGACGCGCAGATCGCGATCATGGTGCGTGAGGTCGCCGAATCGTTGACGCATGAACGGATTGCGCATCGCCAGCATCTGAGCGGTGAGATGATCGCCATGATCGATGCCGGTCTCGCCGTCTCGCCGGAGCGCTACGACGCTGCCCGGAGCGCTGGCTCGAAAGGGTCGCAGCGCGCTGGCGGAAGTGTTTGCCGAGCGTCGATGTTCTGATTGCGCCCAGCGCTATCGGCGAGGCGCCTCGAGGGATCGCGGCGACCGGAGATCCGCTGTTCAGCCGGATGTGGACGCTGCTGCACGCTCCCTGCGTCCATCTGCCGTCGTCGCGCGGGCCGCAAGGGCTGCCGGTGGGCGTCACGGTCGTCGGTCCCGTTGGCGCCGACCGTGCGACGCTGCTGGCCGCGGATTGGATCCACACGGCGCTCTGCGAATCCCAGTCGCAGGATCAGCGGTGAATTGGCGTCGCCGGGGATCCTCGTTCGTTTTCGTCGGCGCTCGCCGCGCCGCGCGACCCTTCATGCCAGCGGCGAGATTCCCAGATAGGCACGACGCAGGTCGGGATTCTTGAACACCGCATCGGGCGCACCTTCCGCGACGATCCTGCCTTCCTCGAGCAGGTAGGCTCGATCGGCGATGTCGAGCGCCATCGCGACGTTCTGCTCGACCAGCAGAACCGCGGTTCCCGTCGCGTTCACCTCGCGGATCGCACGGAACATCGCCGCGACCATCATCGGCGCAAGGCCGAGCGAAGGCTCGTCCAGAAGCAGCAGACGAGGCAGCGCCATCAGCGCGCGGCCGATCGCGACCATTTGCTGCTGGCCGCCGGAGAGCGAACCGGCCGGCGCGTCCAGCTTGTCGCGCACGGCCGGGAAGAGGGTGCAGACGTGCTCGATCGAGCGTTGCCGTGCCTTGCGGGCGGCCGCAACATAGCTGCCGATCTCGAGGTTCTCGCGCACGCTCATGCGCGTGAACAGCCGGCGGCCCTCCGGAACGATCGCGATGCCGGCGTTGCAATAGTGGTGCGGCGCCATTCCGGTCAGGTCGCGCCCGTTCATCGTGATCCGTCCGGCCGTCGCGGAATGCATGCCCGCGATCGCATTGATCAGCGTCGTCTTGCCGGCGCCGTTCGGGCCGACGACACAGACGAGTTCTCCGTTGGCGATCGTCAGCGACACGTCCGATAGCGCGGGCGCAGCGCCGTAGTCCACGCGCAGGTCGCGAACCTCAAGCATGCCCGATGCCCAGGTAGGCCACCGCGACGTCCTCGCGCGCCATCACGTCGGATGCACTTCCCTGTGCGATGACCCGCCCCTGGTCGAGCACGACGATCCGGTCGGACAGCGCGGTGACGACGCGTATCACATGCTCGACGATGACGATCGTCGTCCCCTCGTTCCGGATGCGGCGGATGAGGTCGACGGCCTCGTCGATCTCGATGGGTGTGAGTCCGGACAGGACTTCGTCGAGCATGAGCAATCGAGGTTGCGCGGCCATCGCACGTGCGAGCTCGAGGAACTTCGTCTGGTGCAGATTGAGCGCGCCCGGAAGCTCGCGTTCGCGTCCGGCGAGTCCGGTGAATTGCAGCCACCGTGTCGCCGCTTCGTTGGCGTGCGACCGATCCAGTGCCGCATTCCCGAACATCGCTGCGAGCGCGACGTTGTCGCGCACCGTCAGATGGGCGAAGGGACGGGGAATCTGATAGGTGCGCGCGATGCCTGCGTGGGCGATCCGGTGGGCGGACTCCCGCACGAGCTCGTGTCCGAAAAAGCGGACGCTTCCTGCGTCGGCGCGGTAGTGTCCGCTGACGACGTTGATCAGCGTTGACTTGCCCGAGCCATTGGGGCCGAGCACGCCGAGGATTTCGCCGCTGCGCACATCGAGATCGACGCCGTCCAGCGCATGGATTCCCTTGAACGACTTGCACAGCCCGCGAATCACCAGGATGACGTCGTCCACCTGGCTGGTGCTCGACCGCTGATGCCCACGATCGTCGGCGTCGAGGTCGCCGTCGCTTGACGCGTCATTCGGACGCGATATTTCGGGCATTCGCTTGACCGCGACACGTGCAGCAGTGCCGGACGTTTTCGAACGCGCGCGCCGCACGCCGAGAATGCCGTTCGGCATGAACAGCACCGCGGCGATGAGGATCGCACCGGTCACCGCCTTGCCCGTCACGGCCTGATCGGCGGCGGTCGACGCATATAACAGTACGGTGATCGCGGTTGCGCCCAGCGCGGGACCGGCCCAATGGCGAGTCCCGCCCAATACGGCCATCAGCACAACCGTCAACGGAACGGTGATGTTGAACGTGCTGCTCGCCGTGACGTACGACACGAACAGCGCCTGGATTCCGCCGGCGACGCCCGCCAGCGCGCATGAAGTCCCGAAGGCGACGAGCTTGTAACGATAGGTCGGAACGCCCATCACTTCCGCCGCGTCCTCGTCGTCGTGAATCGCGAAGAGTCCGATTCCGAGACGCGACTGCGCGATCGCACGCGCGATGACGAGCGTGACGACGGCAAGCGTCAGCCCCATCATGTAGAACGCGCCCGAGGCGGTCGGTGCGAACGCGGGAACGGCAACCGCGGAGAGATACACGCCGGGCCCACCGTCGATCGGCGTGTTGAGCACGATCGTCGCGAGCACGAACGTGACGGCCAGCGTCAGCAGCGCGAACAGCTCGCCGCGCACGCTGCGCACGCGGAACACGACAGCGCCGAGCGCGATGCCGAGCGTTGCGGCGAGGAGCGCAGCGGCCGGCAGCGTCCATGCGAACGGCACGTCGTACTTGCCCGCCAGGACCGCGGTCGTATAGACGCCGGTGCCGTAGAACGCACCGTGGCCGAACGAAAAATAGCCTGAGTAGCCCGAGAGGATGTTCCAGGACGTGGCCAATACGACCCAGTGGAACACCAGATAGAGGAAGGATTCGTAGAACGCCGGCAGATGGAGGAACGGGATCGTCGCGAGCGCCAGGCCGGCGACGACGATCGCGGCCAGCGCACGATCGAGCGTCCGGCCGGTCGCGGACGCGGAAGCCACGGTCCGCTCGGGGCTCAGGATCGTTCCGGACGCAAGAGCAGGAGCGCGATCAGCAGCGTGAACGAGACGATCGGCGCCCACGACGGCGACGCGAACGCCATCGTCACTGCTTCGCTGACGCCGATCACGATGCCGGCGGCGAGCGGACCGAGTGCGGAACCCAGTCCTCCGAGCATCACGGCCGCGAACACGACGCCGACCCATGCGTACATCTGCGCCGGCGTCAGCGTAAAGCTCAACGCGAGGCAAACGCCCGCGACACCGGCGAGCGCCCCGCAGACGCCGGAAAGCAACAGAGCGTGCGCGCGCCGGTTGATGCCGAACGCCGCCGCGACCGGCGCATCCTCGGCCAGCGCGCGCAATGCGCGTCCAAGATTCGTGTAGCGCATCGCGGCCCAGATTCCAAAGCTGAGCGCGACGGCGAATGCCAGCGTCAGCAACTCGGGGACCGGTATGAACAGCGTCCCGACACGAAACTTTTCCCCGGCGTACACCGACTCGAGCTTGCGGAAATCCGCGGTCCAGGCGCCCTGAATGCCGGCTTCGATGATGGCGGTGAGGCCGAACGTCGCGAGCAGCGAGTTGAGCGGCGACACCGAGAATCGGGCGAGGGGCCATTGCACGGCGATGCCGAGCAGGAAGAACGCGGGAACGATGAGCGCGAGCGTCAGCAGCGGGTCCATGCCGCCGACGCTCGCCAATTGGTAGCAGAGATACGCGGCGAGGAACGCGAAACCGAAGTGCGCGAGGTTGATGATGTGCAGCAGGCCCCACGACAGCCCCAGCCCGAGTCCCAGCAGGCCGTACAGACTGCCGATGAAGACGCCCGAGAGCGCGGATTGCGCGAGCAGCGTTCCGCTCGGGAATGTCATGGCGACTCGAGCGCCCCAGCGAGCGGGGCGCCGCAACGCTTCGTGTCCGTGGTCACGCGCTCACACGAGCGGCATCCCGCGACTCGCGCCGATTCATTGCACGAGCAGCGTCGCACCCGGTGCCGCGTACTCCTTCGGATAGACGGTGACCCAGCGGCCGTTCTGCACCTGCTTCACGCGCATCAGATCGTCGCCGTAGTTGTTGGGACCGTCGAAGCGCAGCTTGCCCTGGATCGTGTCGACACCGTTCTTCCTGATCCATGCGGCGATCGCCTTGTCGTCGAGGCTGTTCGCGCCCCGCACGCCCGCTTCGAGGATCTGCCAGGCGGTGTACGAGGCGGCGGCCTGCACTTCGACCGACGTGTCGGGAATGCCCGCCTTCGCCGCGCGCTCGTGGTAGAGCTTGATGAATTCCGCCGCGCCGGGCGCGTTCGTGAACGGCGGATGCTCCTCGAATACCGTCATCGACAGCGCATTCTTCGCCAGCGGCGACTTGGACATCGGGCCCGGGGCCGGATACATGTAGAAATGCTCCTGCGGCGTGTAGTCGATCTTGTTCAGCGCCTCGAGCAGCTGATTGCCTTCGAGTCCGATGGCCCCGACCCAGAGGAAATCGGGTTTCGCATCCTTGATGCGCGCGGCGATCGGACCGTAATCGAGGTTGCCGAAGTCCCATTCGAGGAACAGCACCTCGTCGAGTCCGCGCTTCTTGGCGATCTCGCGCGCCCCGAGCGACATGAAATGAACCGACGGGAACTTGCTCGTGACGATCGCGATCGTCTTCGGCGGCTTGGGCGATGCGGCCAGCGCGTTGAACACCGTGGTCGGCACCGTCGTTGCAGGGTCCGGCCCGAGCGACCACGCCGGGAACTGCATGTCGTATTTCGCCATCGAGGGAATGCCGAACGTGTGATGGACCAGCACCTTGTTGTACCGCTGCGCGACGCCCATCGCGGAGAGGATGGCGCCGGTCGCATACGGTCCCATCAGCAGGTCGACCTTGTCCGCGGTGATGAGCTGCTCGTAGAGCGTGCGGGCAAGGTCGGGCTTCGACTGGTCGTCCTTGACGATCCATTCGACCTGGCGACCCAGCAATCCGCCGCGCTTGTTGAGCTGCTCGACGTAGATCTCGCCGACGACCTTGTGGACGAGGCTCGTGGCCGCGAGCGGGCCGGTCAGGGCCAGCGTGCTGCCGATGCGGATCGGCGGCTGCGCGCCCTGGGCCCACGCACCCGAAGCGGCGAACGCCAGCATGCACGCGGCGGCGCCGGTCCAGCCGGCCAAGCGTTGAAACGTGTTCATCGACTCTTCTCCCTGTCGTCGTTCCGGTGGTCAGCGTCGCTCGTCGACGATGCCGTTGCGCAACACGCCGATGCCTTCGACCTCCACTTCGCATACGTCGCCGGCCTTCATGAAGACCGGCGGCTTGCGCGCGAAGCCGACACCCGCCGGCGTGCCGCTGATGATTACGTCGCCGGGCGCGAGCGTCATCGCTTCCGAGCAGACGTGGACCAATGTCGCGACGTCGAAGATCATGTCGCGCGTGTTGGCATTCTGCATCTCGCGCCCATTGAGGCGGGTTTTCAGCTGCAGGCCCGCCGCGCCGGGAGGCAGCTCGTCGGCGGTCACGAATTCAGGTCCGAACGCGCCCGTGGCGTCGAAGTTCTTGCCCATCATCCACTGCGTCGACTTGAACTGGTAATCGCGGATCGAGCCGTCGTTGAAGATCGAGTAGCCGGCGACGAAGTCGAGCGCCCGATCCCTGGCGATATAGCGCCCGGACTTACCGATGACGATGACGACCTCGCCTTCGTAATCGAATTGCTCCGATACGTGCGGCCGCGTGAGCGGCACGCCGTGCGCTACCCACGATTGCGGGAAGCGGTGGAACAGGACCGGATATTTCGGCGGGTCCTTGTACGGCGATTCCGCCGCGTGGTCGACGTAGTTGAGGCCGACAGCGATCGCCTTCCCGGGATTCACCGGCGGCAAGTAGGCGATCCGCTCGAGAGGGATTCGCTTACTTGCGCGAACCAATGCCGATCGTACGGCGTCGAGCCCGGCGGTTCCCTGTTCGAGCAGCTCGGAGAGCGTCGCCGGCAGTCCGAGCGCCGTCAAATCGACCAGATCCTGTTCGATCCGCAGCCCAAGGCCCGGCGAAACGTCATCCCGCTTGAACGCGACGAAGCGCATCGACCCCCCGATCCAGGTGCGAGGCCGATGCTACGCGAGCGCCGGCTGTTCGCGGTTGACGACGAAGTCGTCAGGGACCGGCGGTCCCCAGATGTAGAACGAATCCTCGGGCGGATAGTCGGCGGCGGGCCATTCGACGTCCGCCGGAACGAAATCGATCCCGAACGAATACTCGGCCCAGCTACCCCACGGATCCTGCACGTAGTAGAAGTAGTTGGAGCCCAGGACGTGGCGTCCGACGCCCCAGCCTTTCGTGTAGCCACGCTCCTTCATGAGCTCCGCCCCGAGGCCGACGTCATCGACGCTCCCGACGTCCCAGCTCGAATGGTGGTATCCCGGCGCATTCGATTTCGCGAACGCAACCAGGTGATGGTCGCTCGCGTGGGGGCCATGCATGAATGCGATGATGTCGCGGGATCGGTCCGACAGACGCAGACCCAGGACCTCCGTGCAGAAGGCGATCTGCGCGGCCGATATCCGGCGTGAACAGCAGGACGTGCGACAGGCGCCGCGGGCGCACCGGCGCCACCGTCTTGCGGCTGGGCGCGGCGCCTTTGCCCGGCGCGACCGGAGACGCCATGGCCGGCTGCGACTTCACCGAGGGCGATACCTTTGGACCGACGATCACCTGGATCGGCGTTCCATCCGGATCGCGCGTCCAGACACCCTGGCCGTCCGACAGCGGATGCGGATCGCAGCTCCCGTTCGCCCTGATCCTGCCGGCCACCGCTTCGAAGTCTTCTTCGTAGGCGCTGAAGCTCAGGTACTGGAGCTTCTTGGGCTGGCCGGTCGCATGCACGGTGCCCCAGCGGTGGGGATGGCCGTGCGTGCGGAGGTCGAGCCGGTCGCCGTCGCGGCGTGCATCGAGCCCGAACGCCTGATAGAACCGCTCGGCGTCGGCAATGTCGGGCACGCTGAACGCGAACCGGTTCAGCGAGTGAACGCCCAACGCATTCCGGCGGCGCGGCGGGGCGGCTTGCGTATCCATGGTCGTGGTTCCGGATCGGGCCAAAGTCGGGCGCGGAATGCGCCAGCGTTCCGGAAAGATAGCACTACCCGGCGCCGGCGGGGTCCGCCTGGACCCAGATGTCGCTTCCGTCGAGCTTCACCGGATAGACGAATGTACGATCACTGTCTTCCGGTCAACCGCGGGCCCTTGGCGCTCACGCGTTAAGCTTGAGGTCCGCGCCGACATTCCTCCATCGACAAGGACGACTATCATGAAGAAAACAGACTCGAAGAAGACGCAGGATCTCCGGCGGGAACGCAAGGCGCCGCTGGTGACGCCGACGGACCTGAAGGCGGCGGCAACCAAGGACATCGCGGGCGCGATGAACGCGATCCTCGCGGATGTATTCGCGATCTATCTGAAGACGAAGAACTTTCACTGGCACATGAGCGGCCCGCACTTTCGTGACTACCATCTGCTGCTGGACGAGCAGGCCGACCAGCTCTACGCGATGACCGATCCCATCGCCGAGCGCATCCGCAAGGTCGGCGGCACGACGCTCCGCTCGATCGGCCACATCGCCCGCATGCAGCGGGTGCTCGACAACGATGCCGAATACGTCGAGCCGCTGGACATGCTGGCCGAATTGCGCGAGGACAACAAGACGCTCGCGGCGCGGCTGCGCGAAGTGCACGACGTGTGCGACGAGCACCGCGATATCGCCACCGCCAGCCTGATCGAAGTCTGGATCGACGAAACCGAGCGGCGGACGTGGTTCCTGTTCGAAGCGAGCCGCCACGGCGACGCCACCGGGCACTGAGGTGGCGGGGTGCGGCGTACCGTGCTGATCGGCGCGCAGGAAGCGCATCGAGTGATGACTCCGCAGTCGAAGGACCACCCATGAATACCCCTTGCATCATCAGCGTGGCGATCACGGGATCGCTGCCGCGAAAGAAAGACAATCCGGCAGTACCGATTTCGGTACCGGAGCAGGTGGAATCGACACAGCAGGCGTTCGAGGCCGGGGCAGCGCTCGTGCACCTGCACGTGCGCAACGAGGATGAATCGCCGACGTCGAACCCCGATCGCTTTGCGCTCGTGCTGGAGGGGATTCGCAAGCACTGCCCCGGCATCATCACGCAGATTTCGACCGGCGGGCGCTCCGGTGCGGGACGCGAGCGCGGCGCGATGCTGTACTTGCGGCCCGACATGGCGTCACTGGCGTCGGGATCCGTCAATTTTCCGACGCGCGTCTACGACAATGCGCCGGATCTCGTCGACTGGCTCGCGGCCGAAATGCTCAAGTACGACATCAAGCCGGAGATCGAGGCATTCGACCTGTCGATGATCTTCCAGGCGGCCGCCATGCAGCAGGCGGGGAAGATCAAAGGACCGCTGCACGTCCAGTTCGTGATGGGGGTGAAAAACGCGATGCCGGTCGATCGCGACGTGTTCGAGTTCTACGTCAAGACGCTGAAGCGTCTCGCACCCGACGCGACATGGACCGGCGCCGGCATCGGTCGCGACCAGATCACGCTGGTGCGCTGGTCGCTCGAGTCGGGCGGACATTGCCGAACGGGCCTCGAAGACAACGTGCGGCTCGACCGGAACACGCTGGCGCCTTCGAACGCTGCGCTCGTCAGGCAAGCCGCCGATCTGTGCGCCGAGTATGGCCGCCGCCCGGCGACGGTCGGAGAGGCGCGGCAACTGCTGGCGCTGCCTGCGGCACGATAAACGATCCAACGGAGCACCGCCGTGACCGACACCCGGACCGCGAATGCCGGCCGCGAAACGCTTGGCTTCCAGGCCGAAGTGAAACAGCTTCTGAGCCTGATGATCCATTCGCTGTATTCGAATCACGAGATCTTCCTGCGCGAGCTGATCTCCAACGCATCGGACGCATGTGACAAGCTCCGGTTCGAGGCGCTGCACAACGGTGCGCTGTTCGAAAGCGATCCCGACCTTGCGATCCATGTCGATTACGACGCGTCGGCGCGGACGCTGACCGTCGCCGACAACGGCGTCGGCATGAGTCGCGACGAGGTCATCGCAAACCTCGGCACCATCGCCAAGTCGGGCACGCAGGAGTTCTTTTCCCAGCTGACCGGGGACCAGCAGAAGGACGCCCATCTGATCGGCCAGTTCGGCGTCGGGTTCTACTCGTCGTTCATCGTCGCCGACAAGGTGACCGTGCTGACCCGGCGAGCCGGCGAAACCCCGGAGCAGGGGGTGCGCTGGGAGTCCGACGGCGGCGGCGAATTCGCGATCGAGATGACGGATAGGCCGAGCCGCGGCACCGTCATCACGCTGCATCTGCGCGAAGGCCAGGACGAGCTGCTGTCCGGCAGCAGGCTGCGGTCGATCATCCGCAAGTATTCCGACCACATCGCTCAGCCGATCCTGATGCACAGGGAAGACATGGAAGGAGGGCAAGGAGGAGAAGCTCGCCGACGAGGAAGTCGTCAACCAGGCGTCGGCGCTGTGGTCGCGGCCGAAGGCCGAGATCAGCGACGAGCAGTACCAGGAGTTCTACAAGCACGTCGGTCACGATTTCGACGATCCGCTCGCCTGGATCCATGCGCGCGTCGAAGGGCAAGCAGGAGTACACGCAGCTGCTCTACATCCCGTCGCGCGCGCCGTTCGACTTGTGGGATCGCGGCGTCCGCCACGGCATCAAACTCTACGTTCGCCGCGTGTTCATCATGGACGACGCCGAGCAGCTGCTGCCTTCCTACCTCCGGTTCGTGCGCGGCATCGTCGACTCGAACGATCTGCCTCTCAACGTCTCGCGCGAGATCCTGCAGGAGTCGAAGGTCATCGAGGCGATACGCGGCGGATGCACGAAACGCGTTCTGGGTCTGCTCGAGCATCTCGCGACGGACGAAAAGGACAAGTACGCGAAGTTCTGGGCGGCGTTCGGGCGCGTCCTGAAGGAAGGGATCGGCGAGGACTTCGCCAACCAGGAAAAGATCGCGGGACTGCTGCGCTTCGCGTCCACGCACGCCGATACCGCCGACGAGACGGTATCGCTGGCCGAATACATGAGCCGGGCCAAGGAGGGCCAGGACAAGATCTATTTCGTCACGGCAGAAACATTCAACGCGGCGAAGAACAGTCCTCACCTTGAAATCTTTCGCAAGAAGTCGATCGAGGTGCTGCTGCTGTCGGACCGCGTCGACGAATGGGTCGTGAGCCATCTGCGCGAATTCGGCGGCAAGACGCTGGCATCGGTCGCGAAGGGCGGCCTCGACCTCGGCGCGCTCGACGAGGCGTCGAAGCGAGCGAGCCCGAAGCACGACACGATCGAGTTGAAGGCGTTGATCGACCGGATCAAGACCAGCCTGGGGAAGCGCGTCAAGGATGTACGCGTGACGCGCCGCCTGACCGAATCGCCTGCCTGTCTCGTCGCCGACGAACATGACGTCGGCGGGAATCTCGCGCGAATATTGAAGGCCGCCGGTCAGCACGGTCCCGAGTCGAAGCCGATCCTCGAGATCAATCCGAAGCATCCGGTCGTGTTGCGGCTGAAGCAGGAAGAGGCGCGGTTCGACGACTGGACCGCGATGCTGCTGGATCAGGCGCTGCTCGCCGAAGGCGGACAGCTCGATGATCCGGCGGTCTTCGTCCGGCGGGTCAATCAGCTGCTGGTGGAGTTGGCCGGTGTTGCAAAGAGCGACAATCCGGCGGGCTCGGCGCCCGCAGCGACGCGGGATGGCTGAACCGCGAGCACGGCCGATAGTCCAACGAACGCGATGCCCACGCCAAAGGAGCACCTTCGATGGAACGCAAGCAAGCGAGCGACTTTCCTCCGGAAGTCCTCAAGCTGTTCGATGGCTACGTCCACGGGGCGGTGAGCCGCCGCGAGTTTCTGGACCGCGCAGCGAAATACGCCGTCGGCGGATTCACCGCGGCAGCGATGCTGGAAAGCCTGAGGCCCAACTACGCGTTGGCGCAACAGGTGGCCAAGGACGACGCCCGGATCAGGACCGACTATTCGACGTATCCGTCCCCGCAGGGCTCGGGCACGATGCGCGGGTATTCGCGATGCCGAAGAATGCGAGCGGTAAATTGGCCGGCGTCGTCGTCATTCACGAGAACCGTGGCCTCAATCCATACATCGAGGACGTTGCGCGGCGCCTGGCGGTGGAAAACTACGTCGCCCTCGCGCCGGATGCGCTGACGCCCGTCGGCGGCTATCCCGGCAACGACGAAAAGGCCGCGCAACTCTTTTCGCAGCTCGACCCGGCCAAGCGCACTGAAGACCTGATGGCCGCGTTCGGGTATCTGAAGTCGCGTCCCGAATGCAACGGCAGGATTGGCGCGGTGGGCTTTTGCTTCGGCGGGGGCATCGTGAACACGATGGCGGTGCGATTCCCCGATCTCGCGGCAGCGGTACCGTTTTACGGCAACCAGCCGGCCGCAGCGGACGTCGCCAGGATCAAGGCGCCGTTGCTGATTCACTACGCGGGCCTGGACGACCGCGTCAACGCAGGCTGGCCTGCGTTCGAGGCCGCGCTCAAGGCGAACGGCGTGAAGTACCAGATGCGCATGTACGCCGGCGTCAATCACGGGTTCCACAACGATACGACGCCCCGGTACGACGAGGCCGCGGCGAAGCAGGCGTGGTCGCAGACTCTCGCCTTCTTCAAGGAACATTTGACCGCTTGAGCTGTTTGCGAGGTCGGCGATCCTTGCGCCGACGACCACAGGAGGCTTCGATGAACCCGTTCTGGATCCGCATTGCGTGCTGTTTATGCGTGGCAACCGCGGTCGGCGCTGCGCACGCGCAGACGGCGTCGCAAACCGTTCAGGGCGACGTGATCGCGGTCGAGGGCACGAAGCTTCAGTTGCACTCGCGCGCCGGGCAAAACGTCGCGATCGGCCTGCCGGAAAACGTGCGCGTGACCGTGCGCGTGCCGGTCACAGCGGCGGCGATCAAGCAGGGCGCGTATGTCGGCGTCACCGCGATTCCGCAACCCGACGGAACGCTGCGGGCGAGCATCGTGAGCATTTTCCCCGAAGCGCTGCGCGGCGTCGCGGAAGGTCACGCGCCGATGCCCTCGAAGCCCGGCAACACGATGACAAACGCGACGGTTGCCAGTGTCGGTGGCGGCAACGCGAAGACGCCCGGGACGATGACCAACGCCACGGTTGCGAATGTCGGCGGAGTCGGGCCGGGTGAAACGCTGCAGTTGAAGTACGCCGGCGGCGAAAAGACCGCAATGGTTTCGGAATCCACCGCCGTCATAATGAGCGAGCCCGGCGATCGTTCGGCGCTTGCGCCGGGGTCGCATGTGATCGTCTACGCGAGCCCGCAGGCGGACGGGTCGCTCACCGCCACGCGCGTCAGCGTGGGGAAGAACGGATCGGTGCCTCCACAATGATGTTGCGAGATCCCGCTGAACGACGCACGGCGTAGCTTTCGGCGGGCCGTGCAAGGGGCGCTGGCCTTCGTCGTTCTGATCGGCCTGATCCAGTACCTGAATTGGGGATTGGACCTCGAGTTGGAGCGCTTCGGCGTGCGTCCCCGCGAATGGGCAGGGGTCCCCGGGATACTGGTCGCCCCGTTGATTCACGCGGGCTTCGCGCATCTCATCAGCAATGCGCTCCCGCTGCTCGTGCTCGGCACGCTGATGCTGCACCTTTACCCCGACGCGTCGCGTTGGGTCATGCCTGCGGTCTACCTGGGTCCGGGCATCCTGGTATGGCTGTTTGCACGAGGCGGCGTTCACGTGGGCGCCAGCGGACTGGTCTACGGCCTGGTGAGCTACATCTTCGTCGCCGGCTTGATTCGCCGGGACAAGCGCGCGATCGCGGCCGCACTGCTCGTCTCGTTCATGTACGGGGCGCTGGTTTGGGGAATTCTGCCGATCAAGCCGAAGGTTTCGTGGGAAAGCCACATGGCGGCCGCACTGATCGGCGTGTTGCTGGCGCTCGGACTTCGGCAGCTCGATTTGCCCCCGCGCGTTCGCTACAGTTGGGAAGACGAAGGTCCCGAGCCCGGCGACGGACCCTCCGAAAGCGCCGATGCGCGATAATGGGTCTTCCCTCGATGCGTTGCGACAGATGCGCGTCCGCGGGTCACCACGCCAGGAGCAGACGATGGCTCGCGTTCGCAGCATCGCATTGACGATCATGGGTCTGCTGGCGTCGGGCGGCGCCGCCGCGATCGACGTGACGGTCGCAGGCCTGTTTCCCAACAAGGCGCTCGTGCAGATCGACGGCGGACCGCTGCAAACGCTGTCGGTCGGCCAGAAGACTGCGGACGGCGTCGCGCTGATCGCCGTCGAGGGAGACGGCGCCACGTTCGAGATCCAGGGCAAGCGAATCGTGCTCGGCCTGGGTCACGCACGCATCGGACGATCGTCGTCCGCCGCTTCCGTGGTGCTCACGGCCGATGTCCGCGGTCATTTCTTGACCGACGGACAGGTGAACGGCATGCCGGCGCGCTTCGTCGTCGATACCGGGGCTACGCTGGTCGCCATTCCCGCCGCCGAGGCGCGCCGGCTGGAGCTCAACTATCACAATGGTCCGAAGGCGATCATGGGGACGGCGAACGGCGATACGCCAGCGTATCGCATCAAGCTCGACGAATTGCGCGTCGGCGACGTCGTGCTGAATAACGTCGATGCGATCGTCATCGAGGGCAATGGCATGTCCGAGTCCTTGCTCGGCATGAGCTTCCTCAATCGAATGGACATGAAGCGCGAAGGGGACGTCATGACCCTGACGAAGCGCTACTGAAGGAGCGGCGCAATCGATGACTCAGGGCTGCGACTGTGCCGGAATTGCGCGCACCGACAGCACGCCGTCGATGGCCACGAGTGCGCCGATCAGCGCGTCCGGGACCGGGCTGTCGACGTCGACCAGCGTGTACGCCATTTCGCCGCGCGACTTGTTCACCATGTCGTGAATGTTGAGCCCCGACCGCGCCATCGCCGCGGAAATCTGCGCCAGCATGTTCGGGACGTTGGCGTTGGCGATGGCCACGCGAAACGGGGATTCCCGTGGCAAGTGGACGTCGGGAAAATTGACGGCGTTGGCGATGGTTCCATGCTCCAGGTATTCGCGCAGCTGGTCGACGGCCATGATCGCGCAGTTCTGCTCGGCCTCCGCCGTCGACGCGCCGAGATGCGGTAACGCGACGACGCCCGGTTCGCCCAGCAGTCGAACGCTCGGAAAATCGCACAGGTAGTACTTGAGCCGTGAAGCGCGCAGGGCGTCGACGACCGCCCCTTCGTCGACGACGGCATCGCGTGCAAAATTGAGCAGCGTGGCGCCCGGTTTCATGATGGCCAGGCGCTGCCGGTCGATCAGGTGCCGCGTCACGTCGAGCAGCGGCACGTGCAGCGTGACGAAATCGGAATGCTTGAGCAACTCCTCGATGCTGTGCGCCTTGCGCACGCTCGACGGCAGGCGCCAGGCGCCATCCACGGTGATTTCGGAGTCGAAGCCTACGACCTTCATCCCGAGCTTGATGGCCGTATCGGCGACCATGCCGCCGATCGCGCCAAGCCCGACGATGCCCAGCGTCTGGTCGGGCAGCTCCACGCCGGTAAACTTGGTCTTGCCTTCCTCCACCCGCTGTTCGAGATGCGGCGAGTCGGACCGCAATGCCGCAACGTAGGCGAGCGCGGGAATCACGTTGCGTGCCGCAATGAGCAGCGCCGCGAACACCAGTTCCTTCACCGCATTGGCATTGGCGCCCGGCGCATTGAACACCGGCGTACCACGCTTCGACAGTTCCGCGACCGGGATGTTGTTGGTTCCGGTGCCGGCACGCCCGATCGCACGGACGCTCGAAGGTATTGTCATCTCGTGCAGGTTGTAGGAACGAAGGAGAATCGCATCAGGGCGATCGACCGATTGACCCACCGTGTAGCGTGCGCCAGGGAATCGATCAAGTCCCGCGCGTGCAATCTGATTGAGCGTCAGGATTCGATAATGGTTCATGGCAGGTTCCCTGCACGGGACTTCAATCTGCGCCGCGAGTCTCGACGAGCGTTTCAACCGGCGCGCGATTCATGCGACTCCGATGGAGTATTGCGCTTGCGCCAGGCGGCAAGCTCCGCCTCGTAGCGCCGGACTGCGTCGTCGTAGAGCTCGAACACGCATGGGTAACACCCGCCCCCGCAGCAGTCGTCCCTGCCGGGTCGCACCGGCGGGAGTGGAGGCCGATCGTCAGGTGAAGGATCAGGCATGCAACGAACCCGCGCGGCGGGGCAGGACGAGGCAGCGCGTTCTTGTGGTTAAGCTACCATAAGGATCGGCAGTGGCCCGCGGGCGTGCTCGGCGTGCGCCCCGGGCGCAATGCCTCCGCGGTGATGAGCGAGTGGACCGAGGCGAGGCTACGACATCGGATTCGGCGGGCGGCGCGGGGTCGGGCGGCAGCGGAATGAATTCCTGGTTGTCGAGGTCGGGCAGCTTCATCCGTCCCGCGCGCCAGTCCGCCTTGGCCTGTTCGATGCGCTCCTTCGATGACGATACGAAGTTCCATTCGATGAATCGCTCACCGACCGGCTCTCCGCCAAGCAGCATGATTGTCGAAGCGCTGGTTGCCGTGAACAGCACGGGTGCGCCGGGCGCGAATACGAGCATTCGACCTGCGCTGAACGATTGCCCATCCACCTCGACCGTCCCGCTGACGATGTAGGCGGCGCGCTCCGGATACTCGGCGGGAAGCTGCGCCTTCGCGCCCGTCTGAAGCATCCAATGCACATAGAACATCGGCGAATGGGTCTCGACCTTGGCGCTGGCGCCGAACGCTTCGCCGGCGACGAGCCGCGCCCACAGCCCGCCGCTTTCGTACGTCGGCAGGTCCGCGCCGGCGTGATGCGCAAACGACGGCGCCGTCTCCTCATCCTCCCTGGGCAGCGCGACCCACGCCTGGATGCCGTGCATCGATCCGCCTTCCGCGCGGGCGCGTTCGAAGCGCTCCGAGTGCGTGATGCCGCGACCGGCCGTCATCCAGTTGACCTCGCCGGGACGAATCGCCTGCTCCGAACCGACGCTGTCGCGATGCATGATCTCGCCGGCGAAGAGATAGCTGACCGTCGACAGGCCGATATGAGGATGCGGCCGCACGTCGACCGCTCGCGGAATTCCCGGACTGAAATGCACCGGGCCGATATGATCGAAGAAGACGAACGGTCCCACCATCCGTGCGTTGTGCGAAAGGCAGCACGCGCCCGACCTCGAAGCCGCCGAGATCGCGTCGCCGCTGCTCGATTACCAGGTCCAGCATGTCGCCTCCTCGCGTGGGCCGTCAGTATGACGCATCGCTGCGCCTCGATGTGCAGGCAGGCATGCACCGTGAAATTCGAATGAGCCAGTCCTCGTCGAGCGGACGCCCTGACCCTCCACGCAGCCGGCTCGCACGGACGCTTGGTACCGGCGACGCGGTCGTCATCGGCCTGGCGTCGATGATCGGTGCCGGCATATTCGCGGCAATCGGTCCTGCGGCGCGTGCAGCCGGCGCGGGATTGCTGTTTGGACTGCTGATCGCAGCGTTCGTCGCCTATTGCAACGCAACGTCGTCCGCGGAGCTCGCGGCACTGTATCCGGAGTCGGGCGGCACCTATGTGTACGGACGCAAACGCCTCGGTCATTTTTGGGGCTTCCTCGCGGGATGGGGCTTTCTCATCGGCAAGGTTGCGAGTTGCGCCGCGATGGCGCTGACGTTCGCATACTATGCAGCGCCGTCGCAGGCGCGCCCGCTTGCGCTGCTGGCGATCGCCGCCCTGACCCTGGTCAACTACCTCGGCGTCACCAAGACCGCATTGGCCACGCGCACCCTCGTCGTCGTGGTGCTGGCGTGCCTGGGCTGCACGGTGTTTGCCGCGCTGTTCGGCGGCCAGGTAGAGACTGCTCGCCTGTCGCACGTCGCGCGCGCGAACGCGCATGGAATCCTCGAGGCGGCGGGGCTCCTGTTTTTTGCGTTCGCCGGATACGCGAGGATTGCGACGCTTGGCGAGGAGATCGTCGACCCCGCGCACGCGATCCCGCGAGCGATCCCGCTGGCGCTCGGCATCACGCTGCTCGTTTATGCGCTTGTGGCAATCAGCGCGTTGCTGACCGTTGACGGAGCCGTGCTGGCGCAATCGTCGGCCCCTCTGGTGGCCGCGGTCGAAAGCGGTCGATGGGCCGCGATGTCATCCGTGGTGCGCGTCGGCGCGGTCGCGGCGTCGCTGGGCGTTCTGCTGTCTCTGCTGGCCGGCGTCAGCCGAACCGCATTCGCGATGGCGTCGAACGGCGATCTTCCGGCTTTCCTGGCCGCCGTGCACCCGCGCTACCGCGTTCCGCACCATGCCGAGCTCGTGGTCGGGGTGCTCGTCTGCGTGATCGTGGCAATTGCGGACGTGAGGGATGCGATCGGCTTCAGCTCGTTCGCCGTACTGACCTATTACGCGATCGCGAATGCAGCGGCACTCACGCTCGACGCGCGCGAGCTACGGTGGCCGCGCGGGCTGGCGATGTGCGGCATCGGAGGTTGCGTGCTGCTTGCGTTCAGTCTTCCGGTCGCAACCATCGCTGCCGGAACCGGGTTGCTTGCTGCCGGCGCGATCGCATTCGGCTTGTCAAGGACTCGCGGCCGATAGCGACTGCGCAACGGGCAGCAGCACGCATTTCGCATGCTGCTCGAGCAGCGTCTTCTGCAGCAGTTGCAGCAGCGCGTAAACCGCGTCGATGCTCGGCGTCGCGACGCCGGTCAGGCGACCGAGCTCGACGACCGAGCCGATCAGCGCATCGATTTCTATCATCCGCCCCGCCTCGACGTCCTGCAGCGTCGACGTCTTGTGCTCACCGACCCTTTCCGCGCCGGCGATGCGCTTTTCCAGCGAAACGCGAAACGTCACGCCGAGCTTCTCCGCGATCACGGCGGCTTCGCGCATCATGTCGGCCGCGAGGCTGCGTGTCGAGGGTTCCCGGCAGATCGCCGCCAGCGTGGCGTGCGTGAGCGCGCTGATCGGATTGAAGCTCATGTTGCCCCACAGCTTCAGCCAGATTTCCGAGCGGATGTCGTCGAGTATCGGGGCTTTGAACCCCGCCTTGACGAGGGCGTCCGAGATCTGCGCGGTCCGCGCGCTTGGCTGTCCGTCGAGTGTTCCGAGAGGAAAGCGGTCGCCTTCGACGTGCCTGATGACGCCGGGCGCGACGACCACGCCGGCGGGATATACGACGCAGCCGATGATGCGGGCCGGCTCGATGTTGGCCTCGATGATGCCGTCGGGATCTGCCGTGCGGAGTCGATGCCCCCGGTGCGGGCCGTCGAAGTTCTGGAAATACCACCACGGCAGGCCGTTCTGCGTGGTCACGACGACCGTTTCGTCGTTGAACATCGCGCGCATCGCGGGCGCCAGGGCCGCGATTTGCGTCGCCTTGACCGACAGGAAAACCGCGTCCTGTTGTCCCGCTTCGCCGCAGGTCGCGACCGCGCGAACGGTGGCCATCTCCTCGGCACCCTCCGGATGAATGACTTTCAGCCCATGCGAGCGGATCGCAGCCAGGTGATCGCCGATATCGACGACCGTAATGTCGACTCCGCTGTTGGCGAGCCGGGCGGCCAGCAGTCCGCCGATTGCACCCGCACCGACAACCGCGATTCTCATTGACGTGCTCTCAGACGAAACGATTGGTCAGTGCGCCGATGCCCTCGATGATCACGCTGACGGTGCTGCCGGGCTTCATCGAACCGACGCCGATCGACGTTCCGCACGCAATCACGTCGCCGGGATCGAGCGTCATGTCCTGCGAAATCCGGCTGACGAGCGCGGCGGGCGCGAATACGATGTCCGTTACCGGAAAATGCTGGCGCTCCTGATCATCGAGCACGGTTCTGATCGAAAGCCCCAAGGGGTCGAGGCCGGTGGCAACCACCGGGCCGAATACGCCGAACGTATCGAAGCTCTTCGCCCGTGTCCATTGCGCGAAGCTCGCGTCCTTGTTGATGATGTCGATGGCCGTGACGTCGTTGACACAGGTGTAGCCGAAAATGCGGTCGGCAGCCTCCGCCTCGGAGACCGCGCGGCACGTCGCGCCGATTACGATGCCGAGCTCGCCTTCGTAGATCACCTTGCCCGTGTACGAAGGCGGTCTGCGGATCGGCTGGCCGGTCGCGAGATAGGAATTGTTGCCCTTGATGAAATACAGGGGCTCGGGGGGCACCGCATTGCCGAGCTTCGCGGCGAGCGCGTGAAAATTGTTCCACAGCGCGACCATCTTGCCCGCCGCCGTGGGCGGGAGTATTTCCACCCGATCAAGTGGTACCGTCCGCCCGGCGGGAACGGGCGAAGCGAACATGTCGCCCGTGTGAACGATGATTTGCGTGCCTTCGAGAATGCCGAACGCAGGGGCGCCGCCGTCGACGAAGCGCATCCAATGGGTCATTGCGGTCCCGCTCGGTTGAAAGGCCTGCAAAAGCGGGCCATCATACATCGTTGGATTGCCTCGAGTTCACTACGTTGAACGGCACCAGGGTGTCGCTCGACGACCGAAATGAATGCCTCCGATCGCGATCGACCCGAATGCTGGCCTGCGCTGCCGCTTGTCGCGTGGAGCGACACGTACGCGACGCTGCACATGTGGACGCAGATCGTCGGCAAGGTTCGCATGTCGCTCACGCCGCAAGTCAACCACTGGTGGAACGTGCCGCTGTACGTGAATGCGCGCGGCCTGACGACGTCGGCGATTCCGTATCGCGACCGCGCGTTCGAGCTGCGCTTCGATTTCCTCCGGCACGAATTGGCGCTCCAGATCAGCGACGGGTCGACATCGGCGCTGCCGCTGACGGCGCAACCCGTCGCGGAGTTCTACGAAAAAGTCATGCGGCTGCTGCAACGGGCCGGCATCGACGTGCGGATCTGGACGACGCCGGTCGAGGTGCCCGATCCGATTGCGTTCGAGCAGGACCGAACCCACGCATCGTACGATCCGGAGTATGCGCAGCGGTTCTGGCGGATTCTGGTGTCCGTCGAGCGCATCTTCGTGGAATTCCGCTCGCGCTTCATCGGCAAATGCAGCCCGGTGCATTTCTTCTGGGGGAGCTTCGATCTGGCCGTGACGCGGTTTTCCGGGCGGCGCGCCCCGGAGCGCCCGGGCGCCGATGCGATCACGCGGGAAGCCTATTCGCACGAGGTGAGCAGCGTTGGTTTCTGGCCCGGCGGCGGCAATGTCGGCGGCGCGGCGTTCTATTCGTACACGTTGCCGGAGCCGGGCGGGCTTCGCGATTGGCGCATTGCTCCGCCCGCGGCGCGCTACGATGCGAAATTGGGAGAATTCCTGCTGATGTACGACGATGTTCGAGCCGCTTCGTCGCCGAGCGCCGAACTGCTCGAGTTCTGCAACAGCACGTACGAAGCAGGGGCGAGTCTCGGTAACTGGGATCGTCAGGCGCTCGAACGATGACTGAATGAGAAGGAGACAGTGAAGATGGCGGTGGCGTGCACGCATGTCGACGAAATCAAGATCACCCAGACCGACCAGCGCGTTTGCGAGGAGTGTGTAAAGATGGGCGACACATGGGTGCACCTGCGTCTTTGTCTCGAGTGCGGGCGCGTCGGCTGTTGCGATTCGTCGAAAAACAAGCACGCGACGCGGCACTTTCATGCGACCCGGCATCCGCTGGTTCGCTCGCTGGAGCCTGCCGAGTATTGGGTGTGGTGCTACGTGGACGAAGTGGTTCCCATTGAACTGCGCACTGAAGGGATGAGGGCGGCACATGGAGCCTGATCGCGCGATCGTCGCGGGGCTGTCGAGCGTCACGACTGCGACGATTACGACGCTCCTGCTGAAGAAGGGCCTGCGCAATGTGTGGATGCGCGGGACCGCGCCGATTCGCACCGGTCAGGCGCGCGTCGTGGGGCGAGCGTTCACGCTTCGCTTCATCCCGGCACGCGAGGATCTCGCGACGCCGGAGTCCTGGGCGAAGCCGATCTCGACGCGTAGCGCGATCGAGGCGATGCCCCCCGGGTGCATCGCGGTCGTCGATGCGCGAGGTGTGACGGACGCAGGAATCTTCGGCGATATCCTCTGCGCGCGCATGCAGCGGCGCGGTGTCGCGGCGCTCGTCACCGACGGTGTCGTGCGCGATGTGAATGGCGTTCTCGGCACCGGCCTGCCGGTATGGTGCGCGGGCGCGGCAGCGCCCCCGTCGGTGGCCGGTCTGACCTTCGTCGATTGGCAGGAGCCGATCGGCTGCGGCGGCGTGGCAGTGTTCCCGGGCGACGTCGCCGTCGCCGACGACGATGGTGCGGTCGTCATCCCGGCGGCCTTCGTCGACGAGGTCGTCAAGCTCGCCGGTGAACAGGAGCAGTTCGAAGCGTGGATCATGCAGGAAGTGACGAAAGGCGTTGCGCTTCCAGGCCTTTACCCGCCGAACGAGACGACGCGGGCGCGGTACGACGCGTATCGTCGGACCCGGGGTAGCCACAAATGAGTCGCGCGAGCTCGTCGGCGCGCCGCCGGTGACCCCGGCAACCCATCCAAGCGAGGCGTGAACGGTGCCCTTCTACCGCGCAAGCGCAAGCTGACCGATCGATCGCCGCAGCAGCCAGGTCGCGATCGACACGTTGATCAGGTTCCAGACGATGCCGTTCAGGAAGGCGACGCGATACGAACCAGTGAGATCGAATATTGCGCCGGACATCCAGCCGCCGAGCGCCATGCCGAAGAGCGACGCCGTGATCACGATCGCGACGCGCGCCCCGGCTTCGGTTCGATCGAAAAATTCGCGCACGATGATCGCGTAGGACGGGACGAGCCCGCCCTGGAACAGCCCGAACAGCGCCGAGATCACGTAAAGCGACACCAGCCCGTCGAACGGCAGGAACATGAACAGCGCGATTGCCTGCAATGCCGATCCGAGCAGCAGCGTGCGCAGTCCGCCGATGCGATCGCAGATGCCGCCGAACACCAGACGGCTGACGATGCCGCACCCGAGCATCAGCGACAGCATCTGGGCACCACGCGCGGGACCGTAGCCGAGATCGCTGCAGTACGCGACGAGATGCACCTGCGGCATCGCCATCGCGACGCAGCACGAAAGCCCCGCGATGACCAGAAGCGTCTGGAGCGCGTTGGGGGTCAGGCCGAGCGATTGCGGCGATCGCGTCCGCGCCGGCACCGTGAGATCCGCTTCGTCCGTCAAAGGAGGTCTTTTCCGCAGCAGCATCGCGAGCGGCAGCATGCTGGCGGCGCAGAACACGGCAATGCCCGCGTACGTCTGCCGCCAGCCGACCGAGCGAATGAAGTGCTCGACGATGGGCGGCCACACGGTCCCCGCGAGATAGTTGCCGCTGGCGAAAATCGCGACCGCGATGCCGCGCCGGCGCACGAACCAGAGCGACGTGTGCGCGAGCAGCGGCGCGAACGTCGCCGAGCTTCCAGCGCCGATCAGCAGTCCTTGCGCCAGCGTGTAATAGCCGAGGCTCGTCGCCCCGGCGGCCGCGACGTAGCCGAGCGCGAGCAAGAGCGTTCCGAGGATGACCGGAACCATGACGCCGAACCGGTCCGACAATCGTCCCATCACGATACTCGATAACCCGAAGCAGATCATCGTGAGGGTGTACGGCAGCGACGCGTTGCCGCGCGCGACGCCGAACTCGGCTTGAACGGCCGGCAGCGCGACGACGACCGACCACATGCCGACCCCGCCGATCGTCGACAGCGTCAGCGTGATCGCCAGGCGCATCCACGCGTACGGGGATTCCACTTCACCATCGGACGTGGGAATGCGGGCGTGCATGTCTCCGATGTTACAGGGGTCTGCGAGCGCAACCCTGACGCCGCGGCGTGTCGGCAGGCGAATGCGCAGCGGGCGGATCGTCACGCGGCGCCGACGGAGTTAGACTTGCGGCCGGTGATCGAAACACCCGACAGGAGCGATTGATGACCAGGCACTCCAGCGTGGACCGGCGGCAATTTCTCGTTGGCGCGGCAGCGGGACTCGCCGCGGCCTCGCTGCATCGCCGCGCATTCGCGGCCGATCCGGTGAAGATCGGATTGGTCATTCCGAAGACGGGACCGTTTGCATCGACCGGCAGGCAGATCGAAGCCGCCTGTCGACTCTACATGGCGAAGAACGGCGATACGGTGGCGGGCCGCACCGTGGAGCTGCTGGTCCGCGACGACACCGGGACCGCGCCCGAGCTGACGAAGCGGATTGCCCAGGAACTGGTGGTCCGCGACCACGTCAGCGTGCTCGCGGGATTCGGCTTGACGCCGCTCGCATTCGCGACCGCACCGGTTGCCACCGAAACGAAGGTGCCGATGGTCGTCATGGCGGCCGCCACCTCGGCGATCCCGCAGCGCTCGCCTTACATCGTCCGTTCGGGCTTCACGCTGCCGCAGGTGACCGCGCCACTGGCCGACTGGGCGGCGAAGAACAAGATCAAGAGCGCCGTCAGCCTCGTCAGCGACTACGGCCCGGGCATCGATGCCGAGAAGACGTTCGTCAAGCGCTTCACCGACGCGGGCGGAACGATTGCCGAATCGGTGCGGGCACCGTTGGCCAATCCGGATTTCGCCCCGTTCATGCAGCGCGCGAAGGACGCCAGGGCCGACGCGCTGTTCGTATTCGTGCCGTCGGGTGCGGGATCCGCGGTGCTGAAGCAATATGCGGAACGCGGGTTGAAGGCGAGCGGCACGCAACTGATTTGCACCGGCGATGTCGTCGACGACGACATCCTCGACGCGATGGGCCAGCCGGCGCTGGGCGTCGTCAGCTCACATCACTATTCCGCGGCCCATGCATCCCCGGAAAACAAGGCGTACGTCGATGGGTTCATGCAGGCGAACGGCGGCCTGCGGCCGAATTTCCATTCGGTCGGCGGGTACGACGGCATGCACCTGATCTACGAGGCTCTCAGGAAGACGGGCGGCGAGACCGACGGCGAAAAAATCGTGAATGCGATGAAGGGCATGGCGTGGCAGAGTCCCCGCGGGCCGATGTCGATCGATCCGGCGACGCGCGATGTCATCCAGAACGTCTACATCCGCAAGGTCGAGCAGGTGAACGGCAAGCTGTTCAACGTCGAGTTCGCGACGATCGAGAGCGTCAAGGATCCGGGCGGGTGATTGTCGATTCGCGGATGGCTGCCGACAACCGCGTGGCGGAAAGCCGATCCGGTCAACGCGCACGCGCGAGTCCGCGAAACAGGCCGAGCAGCAGCAGGTCGTACGCGATCTTCAGTCCGCCCGCGATGATCAGCGGCCAGCCAAACGTCGAGAGTCCCAGCAGGTAGCCTGCCAGCAACGGGCTCAGGGCGGACGCGAGGCTGCGCGGCACCGACGTGATGCTCGCGGCGGCCGCGCGTTCGTCCGGCGGAACGACCGCCATCACGAACGAGCTCCGCGTGGGAACGTCCATTTGCGACAGGGCGCTGCGCAGCAGCAGCAGCGCGATCGCCGAAGCGAGGTTCGGCGCAAGCGGAACCAGGATCAACAGGACGCTCGACGGGAGGTGCGTCAATACCATCGTGTAGACGAGCCCGATCCGGTTCGCGATTTTCACCGCCACCAGGTAAGAGAGCGCCGAGAACACACCCGTCCAGAAAAATATCGCGCCGGCAGTCGCCGTCGACAATTGAAACCGCTCGAAGAGCCAAAGTGCGAGCATCGACTGGACGATGAAGCCGCCGCCGAACGAATCGAGGCTGAACAACGCGGCCAGCGTATAGACGACGCGCTTGGATTGGCGTAACGGGCCCGCGCGTGCTTCGGCATGACGTGGACGCTCGACCGGCAACCGTCGATAGGCGAGGGCCGATGCGGCGCCGAGCAGCGCGTACAGCACGAACATTGCCCGGAACGCCGCGAGCTTCGGCAGGTGCGCATGCAGCGCGAGCCACTCGGGCGCTCCCGCGACCAGGGCCCCCGCAGCGCCCAGCAGCGCGCCGACGAGGCTGTAACGGGCGAACCATCCGGTGCGCTGCCGATCCGGTGCAAGTTGCGCGAGGACCGCGTGCTCGAGCGGCAGAAAGACGCTGACATCGCCGCTCGATGGATTGAGTGTGCCGACGATCGCGATCATCAGCAGCGGCCAGAACGCGGTGATCGATCCGAACCCGGCGCCGGTCGCGACCATCAGCGCAGCCGCCATGAGCAGCAGCGAGCGAATGCGGAAGCGGTGCGCGTGCAGGCCGACCAGCAGCGTCAGGGCGCCGGAGCCCAACAGCGTGCCCGTCGCGATGATGCCGACTTCGAGCGGCGTGAAGCCGAGCGCGAGCAGATAGAAGGGAAGCAGCAGGCTGACAAAGCCGTCGCCGAAGGCGCGCAGACCGCGCGCCATCAGCAGCCATCGGATGTCACGCGCATTCATCGGCGATCGACGCGAGCGCCGAGCGCGCTCCGGCAGCGATATCGAGGCGGGGAATCTTTTCTGCAAGCGCCCAATCGAATGCTCCATGCGGATCGAACCCGCGGGAAGCAGAGCTTGGGCGCCCGACGGGCGCCTGCAAACCGGGGAGTCTGCGATCATCCCCGTACAGCATTGCGACCGCGTAGGATAACGGCGTCGACGCCGTTATTCAAGTAAGCGAACGCCCGAATTCACCTGCGAAAGGCCGATCATGAGCGACTCCACCACCGAAAACCGCGTCCTCCGGCACATTCAGGATCTGGTCGCCGAAGAGCATCGCCTGGAGCAGGGCTCGGCGGCGGGCGCCGATCATGCGCGCCTCGCGCAAGTCCAGGTCGAACTCGATCAGTGCTGGGATCTGCTGCGGCAGCGTCGCGCTTTGCGCGAAACGGGTGGCGACCCCGAGCGTGCGCATTTGCGGCCGCCGGAAGTCGTCGAGAAATATATCGGATGACCGGCGCGGATCGCGACGCGCGCAGCCTGCTGCGCCGCCTGTTCGACGCGGCGGTTGACGCGGCGCAGCCTGCACGCTCGATTCCGTTCCAGCTGCCGCGGCCGCCGCGCGGGAGGACGATCGTCGTCGGCGCCGGCAAGGCGGCGGCGGCGATGGCGCGTGCAGTCGAAGATTGCTGGGATGGCGCATTGACCGGGCTCGTCGTCACGCGCTACGGGCACGCCGTCGCGTGCCGCGACATCGAAGTCGTCGAAGCCGCCCACCCGGTTCCCGATGCCGCCGGCGTGACGGCTGCGCGCCGTATCCTGGAATGTGTACGGGGTCTCGGCGACGATGATCTCGTCATCTGCCTGATCTCCGGCGGTGGTTCGGCGTTGCTGGCGTCGCCGGCCGCCGGGTTGTCGCTTGCCGACAAGCAGGATCTCAACCGTGTGCTTCTCGCGTCCGGCGCAACGATTGGGGAAATCAATCGCGTGCGACGCCACTTGTCCGCTATCAAGGGCGGGCGGCTCGCCGCGGCGTGCCATCCCGCTCGCGTGGTCACGCTCGCGATTTCCGATGTGCCGGGCGATGATCCAATCGACATCGCGTCGGGTCCGACCGTCGCCGATCCGACGACGTGCGCCGACGCGCTCGACGTGTTGCGGCGTTACGAAATCGAGCCGCTGCCGTCCGTCCGGGCCGTGCTGGAGAGCGCAGCCGGTGAAAGCGTAAAGCCCGGCGATCCGCGTCTATCGCGTGCCGAATACCGGCTGATCGCGACGCCGCAGATGGCGCTCGAGGCCGCCGCCGCCGCGGCGCGAGCGGCGGGTGTGACGCCGTTGATACTGTCGGATAGCGTGGAGGGTGAGGCGCGCGACGTGGCGCGGGTGATGGCGGCCATTGCTCGGCAGGTCGTCGCGCATCGCCAGCCGATTGCGCCGCCATGCGTGCTGCTGTCCGGCGGCGAGACGACCGTGACCGTCCGCGGTGCCGGCAGAGGCGGGCGCAACGTCGAATTTCTGCTCTCGCTCGCGCTCGAGCTGAGGGGCCGCGCGACGATCTACGCGATCGCGGCGGACACCGACGGCGTCGATGGCCGGGAGGACGTCGCAGGTGCGCTCGTCACACCCGACACGCTCGAGCGTGCGCTGCGGGCGGGCCTGCGTCCCGCGCAATGCCTCGCCGACAACGACGCCCACAGGTTTTTCGAAACGCTCCGGGATTCGGTGATCACCGGTCCGACGCTGACGAACGTCAACGACTTTCGCGCGATACTGATCGCTGCGCAGCCGGATCGCGCGGCCGGCTGAAATCGCGGATGCCTTCGAATGCGGAAGCGAAATCGAGCCACGCCGCCAACGCTTCGTCACGCAATCGACGGTCCGGCTCCGAGCGGTTTCCACGACCGAATGTAGTATGCTCGCGCCGGGTAGGCAGCCGCTCGGCACGGTCCCATCGGATGCGGGCGAGAGGCGGATCGGCGGGCCGGCACTCCCATTCGAATTCCTGCGCCGTCGTTCATTTCCAATCGAGGATTGCCCATGAAAGCGCTCCGTTCGTTAGCCGCAGGTTGCCTCGTCGCTGTCGCACTGCTCGCATTTGCGCCCGCGCGCGCCCAGGACACGATCAAGGTCGGCGTGATTGCCGAATTCTCGGGTCCGTTCGCGGACTACGGCAGCCAGATCGAAGCCGGCATGAAGGCCTACATGAAGCAGCACGGCGACACGGTTGCCGGGAAGAAGATCGAATTGATCACGCGCGACACGAAGGGGGCAGCCCCCGAGGTGGCGAAGCGCTTCGCTCAGGAGTTGATCACGCGCGACAAAGTGCAGTTCCTGGCCGGGTTCGGATTGACGCCCAACGCGATGGCGGTTGCGCCGGTCGTGACGGAAGCGAAAGTGCCGATGGTGATCTCCAACGCGGCGACGTCGTCGATCACGACGAAGTCTCCGTACATCGCGCGCGTGTCGATGACGATCCCGCAAGTGAGCGCGCCGATGGCGCAATGGGCGCTCAAGAACGGCATCAAGCAGGTATTCACGGTGGTCGCCGACTACGGTCCCGGCATCGACGCCGAAACGCAATTCACGAAATCGTTCAAGGCGGGTGGCGGCGAGATCGTCGGCTCGCTGCGCACGCCGCTGCAGAGCCCGGATTTCTCGGCGACGATCCAGCGCGTCAAGAACAGCAAGCCGCAGGCGGTGTTCGTCTTTCTCCCGGCGGGCCAGCAGGGGATCGCGTTCGTCAAGGGCTTCAACGAGCGGGGACTCGGGCAGGCCGGCATCAAGCTGATCGCCACCGGCGACATCACGGACGATCACGTGCTGGCGGCGATGGGCGATGACACCCTCGGCATGATCACGTCATTCCACTATTCGGCGGCGCATGACTCGCCCGAGAACGCTGCGTTTCTGAAAGCCTATGCCGCCGCGAACGATGCGAAGATCGGTGCACCGAACTTCATGGCGGCCGCAGGCTACGACACGATGCACGTCATCTACGAGGTGGCGGCGAAGCTCAACGGCAACATCGACGGCGACAAGGCAATGGCGGTGATTAAGGGAATGAAGTGGATGAGCCCGCGGGGTTCGGTGACGATCGACCCCGAAACGCGCGACATCGAGCAGACTGTCTACATCCGCAAGGTCGAAAAGCGCAACGGCAAGCTGGAGAATGTCGAGTTCGACAGGATCCCCGACGTGAAGGACCCCGGCAAATAGCGTGGCCTGATTCGGCCGGGCGGGTCGGCGGTGGTCGGCAACCTGATCGGGGTCCTGTTCGACGGGATCGCGTACGGCAGCCTGCTGTTCATCATTGCCGTCGGACTGTCGGTGACGCTTGGCCTGATGAATTTCGTCAATCTGGCGCACGGCGCATTCGCGATGATCGGCGGCTATGCAAGCGTCATCGTGATGACGCGCCTCGGCGTGCCGTTTCTCGCGACGTTGCCGATCGCGTTCATCGCCGCCGCGGTGGCGGGCATCGTCCTGGAGCGCACGCTCTACCAGCGGCTTTACACGGCGAGCCACCTCGATCAGGTGCTGTTTTCGATCGGCCTCGTGTTCATGTCGATCGCGATGGCGACGTACTTTTTCGGCGCATCGCAGCAGCCGGTGTCGCTGCCGCCGTATCTGCGCGGGCAGCTGCATTTGCTTGGCGTCGACTTCGGCGTCTACCGCCTCTTTCTGATCGTCGTCGTCGCCGCCCTGACGCTGGCGTTGCAGTACGTCATCGAACGCACGCGCTTCGGAAGCCAGGTTCGCGCGAGCGTCGACAATGCGACTGCGGCGGCGGGCCTCGGCATCAACGTCAATCGCGTATTTGCGCTCGACGTTCGCGTTGGGATCCGGCCTGGCGGGGCTGGGCGGCGCCCTGGGCATCGACGTGCTGGGGCTCGATCCGACGTTTCCGCTCAAGTACATCGTGTACTTCCTGCTCGTCGTCAGCGTTGGCGGCACCGGAACGATCAAGGGGCCGTTGATCGCCGCATTGATCCTCGGCGTGTTCGACGTCGCGGGCAAATATTATCTGCCCCAGGTTGGCGGATTCGTGATCTACGCGCTGATGGTGGTGCTTCTGATCATCTTCCCCGCCGGGCTCTACGGGAGGCGCACCTGAACACTCGCGCTTCGACGCACAGCGCCCCTGCCGGACGGGCGCTGGCGACCGCTCGAGATCGCGTTCTGGCTGATCCCGGTCATTTGTTTCTTCGTGCTTGCCGAACTACCGCGTTCTCGGCAGCCAGATCCTCATCACCGGGCTGTTCGCGGTTTCGCTCGATCTGATTCTCGGTTACGCGGGCATCGTGTCGCTTGGCCACGCCGCGTTCTTCGGCATCGGCGCATACACGGCCGGGTTGCTCGCGGTTCATGGCTGGCACGAGCCGATTTCCGGGTTGGTGGTTGCTGGGTTCGTCGCGGCGATCGTCGGCTATCTCGTCAGCTTTCTGGTGGTGCGCGGCAGCGATCTGACGCGATTGATGGTGACGCTGGGCATCGGCCTGATGCTTTGGGAGGCGGCGAACAAGGCATCGTCGGTCACCGGCGGCGTCGACGGGCTGAGCGGCGTTCGCATCGACAAGGTATTGGGCGTCTGGGGATTCGACATCGGCGGACGCACGGCGTACGTGTACGCGCTGGTCGTCGTGTTCCTGGCGTTCGTCGTCGTGCGGCGCGTCGTGAACTCGCCTTTCGGACTGAGCCTGCGCGGCATTCGCGAAGGCGGCAAGCGGATGCCGGCGATCGGTGCGCCGGTGGCTCGCCGGTTGCGCACGGTCTTCACCGTCGCCGCGGCGGTCGCGGGCATCGCCGGCGCGCTGATCGCGCAAACGACCCAATTCGTCGGGATCGACACGCTCGGGTTCCCGCGTTCTGCCGAGTTGCTGATCATGCTCGTTCTGGGCGGAGCGGGACGCCTGTACGGTGGCCTCGTAGGCGCGGCAGTCTTCATGATTGCGCAGGACTACCTGTCGGGAATCGACCCTGTCTACTGGGAATTCTGGATCGGCTTCTTCCTCGTCGTCATCGTGCTGTTCGCGCGCGGCGGCATCCTGGGCGGACTCGAATCGCTACGCACGAATATGCCGGCGCGCGTGGGCATCCGGCGGGTCCAATGAGCGCCGCAAGCATGGGGGCCCAATGAGCGCCGCAGGGCCGACCCAAGGCGCGAATAGCTCCCCCTTCGGGGGCAGCGCCGCGGCCGAATTGGCCAATGAGGCCGCAAGCGTGGGGGCCCAATGAGCGCCGCAAGCGTGGGGGCCCATTCTGCGCTGCGCACGCAAGGCCTGTCGAAGCGCTGGGGAGCGTTCAGCGCCAACAGCGACGTTTCGCTGGCGTTCACGCCGGGTGCGCGGCATGCGCTGATCGGACCGAATGGCGCTGGCAAGACGACGTTCATCAATCTGCTGACCGGCGTGTTCGCGCCCAGCGCAGGCGACGTATTTCTGGGCGACGAGAACATCACGGCGCTGCCGCAGCATCAGCGCGTCAAACGCGGCATGGTGCGCACGTTCCAGATCAACACGCTGTTTCCCGGACTCACCGCGCTCGAATCGGTTGTGCTTGCGATCTGCGAGCGGCAGAATCGCGCAGGCGTCTGGCATCGGACGGTTGCCCGGCAGCGCGCGGCAATCGACGAGGCCCATGCGCTTCTCGACACGCTGCAGCTTGCGTCCGACCGCAATGCGCTGACGCGCAGCCTCGCGTACGGCAAACAGCGCCTGCTCGAGATTGCGCTGGCGCTGGCGACGCAACCCAAGATCCTGCTGCTCGACGAGCCGGCCGCCGGGATTCCGTCCGGCGAGAGCGCCGAGCTGTTCGGCGCCATTGCGAAGCTGCCGCGAGACGTAACGATCGTGTTCATCGAGCACGACATGGATCTCGTATTCCGTTTCGCCGAACGCATTACCGTCATGGTGGCGGGCAAGGTCCTGACCGAGGGCACGCCGGCCGAGATTGCCGCCGATCCTCGCGTGAAGGAGGTCTATCTCGGCGAGGCGCAACATGGCTGAGCTGCTGGCGCTCGACGGCGTGACCGCCGGCTACGGCGCTTCCGTGGTCCTGGAAGATGTCTCGCTGACGCTCGACGAGGGTGACAGTCTCGCGCTGCTGGGCCGCAACGGCGTAGGCAAGACGACGCTGCTCACGACGCTGATGGGACTGACGCGCGTGCATCGCGGCACGCTGCGCTGGCGCGGAGCGGATCTGGCGGCGCTGGCGACGTACCGGCGCGCGCAGGCTGGCTTGGGCTGGGTGCCGCAGGAACGGTACATGTGGCCGTCGCTCACGATCGAGGAGCACCTGACGGCGGTGGCGCGACAGGGGCGCTGGACGCTTCGGCGACTCTACGAAATATTTCCCCGCCTCGAGGAGCGGCGCACGAACCTCGGCAACCAGCTCTCCGGCGGCGAGCAGCAGATGCTCGCGATTGCCCGCGCACTGGTCGTCAACCCCCGCCTGCTGCTGCTCGATGAGCCGATGGAAGGACTCGCCCCGATCATCGTGCAGGACCTGATGAAAGTGATCCGCAGGCTCCTCACCGAGGGCGACATGGCGGTCATCGTCGTCGAGCAGCACGCCAGGCTTGCGCTGTCACTCACGCGCAACGCGCTCGTGCTCGACCGCGGACGCGTCGTACATCGCTCGCGAAGTGACGAGCTCCTGAACGATCCGGACACGCTGCACCGGCTCGTGGCCGTGTCCTGACGCACGTTCCGTTCTAGCCGGCTTCGTGCCGCTTCGCGCTCACTCCCTGCGCGCGCAGCGCATCGAGCGTCGCGTTCATCGTCAGCGCTTGCGGGTCGATCCTGACGTGCAGCAATGACGGACCGCTTGAACCAAGCGCGCGCTCGAACGCGGGTGCAAATTCCGCTGTGGACGCGACCGTTTCGCCGTGCGCGCCGTAGGCGCGCGCAAGCTGCGCGAAATCAGGATTCACGAGATCCGTGCCGGACACCCGCGACGGATACTGCCGCTCCTGATGCATGCGAATCGTCCCGTACATGCCGTTGTCGATGACAACGAAGACGATCGCCAGCCCGTACTGAACGGCGGTGGCCAATTCCTGGCCGTTCATCAGGAAGCAGCCGTCGCCATTCCATGAAACGACCGTGCGTGCCGGGCAGACCAGCTTGGCGGCCACGGCGGACGGAACACCGTAGCCCATCGAGCCCGAATAGGGCCCAAGCTGCCGGCGCTTGCCGCCGTAGCGGAATACGCGATGCACCCACGTCGCGTAATTGCCCGCACCGTTGGCGAGGATAGCGTTCTCCGGCAGCCGCTCGTCGAGCCATCGCACGATCTGCCATAGATCGACGGCGCCCGGCACCGCCCGCGGCGCGCGCCATGCCTCATAGTCGTCGTGCGCTTGCGTCGCGGGTTCCCGGGGTGCCATCGGACGCGACCTGGTTCCATCGATCGACGCGAGAAATGCGCCGGGCGTTGCGGCAATCGCGATCGCCGGCTGATAAACGCGACCCAGCTCGCCGGAGCCCGGGTGTACGTGAATCAGTGTCTGGCGCGGTACCGGCACGCTCAGCAGCGTGTAACCCGACGTCGTCATCTCCCCAAGGCGTTCACCGATCACCAGCAGCACGTCAGCGTCGCGCACGCGCGCCGCGAGCAGCGGATTGATGCCGATGCCGACATCGCCCGCGTAGCTCGGATGCCGGTTGTCGAACAGATCCTGGTGGCGGAACGCGCACGCGACAGGAATCCGCGATGCTTCGGCGAATCGCTGCAGCGCCTCGCGCGCGTCGCTGTCCCAACGGCTGCCGCCGACGATCACCAGCGCCCGCGACGAGCCGTGCAACCGATCCTGCACCGCAAGCACGTCGTCCATCGACGGCGCTGCGCGTATCGCGTCCACGTACGGTGCATCTGCCGTTTCGGCGCGCGATGTCAGCATGTCTTCCGGAAGGGCCAGCACGACGGGTCCGGGACGTCCGGACATCGCAATCCGATACGCGTGCGCGACATATTCGGGAATCCGCTCGGCGCGATCGATTTGCGCGGCCCATTTCGCCACGGCTGCGTACATCCGCCGGTAGTCGATCTCCTGGAAGGCTTCGCGGTCGGACAGGTCGGCACCGACCTGTCCGACGAACATGATCAGCGGCGTCGAATCCTGCGCGGCGGTGTGGATGCCGACGGCGGCGTTGGAGGCTCCCGGGCCGCGGGTGACGAACAAGAGCCCGGGGCGGCCGGTCAGCTTGCCGAACGCTTCGGCCATATAGGCGGCTCCGCCTTCCTGGCGGCATACGACGAAGCGCAGGCGGTCGGTGACGTCGTAAAGCGCGTCGAGCGCCGCCAGAAAACTTTCGCCGGGAACGCCGAAGGCGAGCGTTGCCCGCTGGGCCAGGAGGCTCGCGACGAGGATCTCGCCGCCGGTGCGTAAGGTCATCCGTCAGCCTCTTTGGACCGGGTCGCCCCGTTCGTTTGCGGGTCGGTCTCCCTTAAGTCGCGCTCATCCGCTCTCTCGTTCGACGCGCGGCGCCGATTCTACGCGAGCGGCACCCTCCTGCCCCTATAATCGCGGCGTTTCATCGTCTTCTGGAACGCCATGCTCCTCGAATCGCACCTGAACGACGCGCTGATGTTCGCGATGGTCTCGCTGGCGCTGGTGACGATCGCGCTGTTGCTGCGCTCACCGTCGCGGCACTCGATGCTGGGAATGCTCGTCGTCGTGGCCGCGGGCGTCCTCGGGCTGTGGGCGTACGAGCGCTATGCCGGAGCGATGCGGACAGCGACCGGATCGGCGATCGCCCGCGAAGCTGCCCTCGTATTCGTCGCGTTCGGCGTGATCCAGATCTTCGTGCTGTTCGTGTTTCAGACGCTGTTACGCCGGCGCAAGATCCCGCGCATCCTGAACGAGTTTGTCGTGGCGCTGGCGCTGATCGGGTACGCGATCTACCGGTTGAACGCGGTCGGCGTCAATCTCGCGGGACTGATCACGACCTCGGCGGTTGTGACGGGTGCGCTGGCGTTTTCGGCGCAGCAGACGCTCGGCAACTTGTGGGGCGGCATCGCGATCCAGCTCGAGAAGACGTGCCGGATCGGTGACTGGGTACGGTTCGACACGGTCACCGGACAGGTCGTCAGCATTCGCTGGCGCTACATGGCGATCGCGACGATCACCAACGAGACGATCGTCATTCCCAACTCGACCGTGATGAAGGACCGGATCACGATCGTTGCGCGTCGCGGCGAAGAGCGCACGGCGTGGCGGCGCTACGTGGCGTTCGACGTCGAATACGAGCACCCGCCGGCCCGCGTCATCGCTGAGGTGGAACGAGCGCTGGCGCACGCGCAGATCCCGTTCGTGTCGCAGCAACCGCATCCTTCGGTGGGTTGCGTCGGATTCAAGGACAGCGGCATCGAATACGAAGTTGCCTACGACCTCACCGATGCCAGCGAATACTGGACGATCGATTCGCAGATCCGCGTGCACCTTTATGCCGCATTGATGCGCCAGGGCCTCGGAATTCCGTTCCCCCGGCGCATTGTCGAAGTCCGGCGCGATCAGCGGCCCATCTTCGCGCAACGCGAAATCGACCACCGAATCGCCGCGCTGGCGGCGATGGACCTGTTCGCATCGCTCACCGACGGCGAGCGGGCAGCGCTTGCGCACCAGCTGACGACGTCGGCCTACGTTCCCGACGAAATCGTGTTCCGGACCGGAGAGCCGGCCGATTCGCTGTATCTGCTCGCGCAGGGCCGGGTCGAAATCATGGCGGAAAACGACAAGGGCGACCGGCACAAGCTCGCGACGCTGAACGCGCCGGCGTATTTCGGCGAGATGGGTCTGCTGCTCGGGCAACCCCGCGCCGCGACCGTCGTCGCGTCCGGCGACGTGTTGTGCTACCGGCTCGAAAAGAAGGGCTTCGACGCTATCATCCACGCGCGGCCGGCGCTGGCGGAAATGCTGGCGCAGATTCTGGCCGAACGCCAGGCCGCGAACGACGCGACGCTGCATGCTCTCGATGCGGAAGCGCGTGCGCAGGACAAGGTCGGGCGGACCCAGGACCTGATGCACAGGATCCAGCAGTTCTTCGGCCTCAGCGATTGAGCGGCGCCGACGCGGGCTCACCGCCCGGCGACGATGTCTTCGCGCTTCAGCAGGAAGACACTGTCGTCCGACGAAGCCGTCGACAGCCACAGGAACGGCATCCGCGGAAACGCCGCTTCGGCAGCGAGTCGGTTGTGCCCGATCTCGGTGACGAGAATGCCGTCCGGCTCCAGATGGCGCGGGGCGTCGTGGAGCAGCGTCCGCACGGCGTCCATGCCGTCGTCGCCACCGGCCAGCGCGAGCGCCGGCTCGTGCCGATACTCGCGCGGCAGCTCTTCCATGGCGACCGTCGTCACGTACGGCGGGTTGCTGATGATCAGGTCGTAGGACTTGCCCGCCAGATTGGCGAAAAGGTCGGAGCGGATCAGGTTGATTCGTCCCGCGAGTCCGTAGTCGCTGACGTTGCGCTGCGCCACTGCGAGCGCGTCCGAGGAAATGTCGGCGGCGTCGATGTCGGCCGCCGGGAACGCGTGCGCGAGCAGCACGGCGAGGCACCCCGACCCGGTGCAAAGGTCGAGTGCGGACTTGATTGCATCGGGATCGCGGATGCACGGCGCGAAGCCGTCCGGCAGCAATTCGGCGATGAAAGAGCGCGGGATGAGCACGCGCTCGTCGACGTAGAAACGGAATTCGCCGAGCCACGCTTCGCGTGTCAGGTACGCGGCGGGAACCCGCTCCTCGATGCGGCGCGTCATCAGCGCAGCGAGCTCCGCGCGCTCGGAAGCCGTCAGCTTCGCGTCGAGAAACGGCTCGAGACGGTCGAGCGGCAGATGCAGCGCGTGCAGCAGCAGGTAGACGGCTTCGTCGTAGGCGTTTGCCGATCCGTGGCCGAAGGATAGCCCCGCATTCGTAAAGCGCGAGACGGCGAAGCGCAGCCAGTCGCGAAGCGTATCGAGCTCCTGGGGAACGTTCATGATGCGCGCCCGAGCAGCCGCTCGAGGATGCCGCGATAGATCGCGGCCAGCGAGTCCAGGTCGGCGGCCGCGACGCGCTCGTTCAACTGGTGGATCGTCGCGTTGACCGGTCCGATTTCGACGATTTCGGGACAGATGCGCGCGATGAAGCGTCCGTCGGATGTTCCGCCGGTGCAGGACAGCTCGGGGGTCAAGCCGGTGACCGCGCGGATCGCGTCGATTGCCACGTCGACGAGCCGGCCCTTCGGCGTCAGAAACGGATCGCCATGCGCGGTCCAGACGAGGTCGTAGTCGACGCCGTGCTTTCGCAGCACGTCCTCGAAGCGCTGCGCCAGCGATTCGCGCGAGCTTGCCGTCGCATAACGGAAATTGAATTGGAGCTCCAGCGTGCCGGGTATGACGTTCGTCGCACCCGTGCCTGCATGGATGTTCGAGCACTGAAACGCCGTTGGCGGAAAAAAGTCGTTACCGTCGTCCCAGCGCATCCCCGCCAGCTCGGCGAGCGCCGGCGACAGCAGGTGAATCGGATTGCGCGCAAGGTGCGGGTAGGCGACGTGCCCCTGAACGCCCTTGACCCTCAGCGTTCCCGACAGCGTGCCGCGGCGACCGTTCTTGATCATGTCGCCCAGGTGCGTGACCGACGAGGGTTCACCGACGACGCAATAGTCGATGCGCACGTTCTCCCGCGCCAGCCGGTCGATCACCTTGACCGTGCCGTCTACCGACGGACCTTCCTCGTCGGATGTGATCAGCAACGCGAGCGAGCCTGCGGGCCGGTGACTGGCGAGAAACGCCTCCGTCGCGACGACGAACGCCGCGACGGATCCTTTCATGTCCGCAGCGCCGCGGCCGTGCAAGTAGCCATCACGCAGCGTCGCAACGAACGGGTCGGTATCCCATTCGCCGATCGGACCCGTGGGAACGACATCGGTATGGCCGGCGAGACAGACCAGCGGCGACGCATCGCCCAGGCGCGCCCACAGGTTGGTCACACCGTTCGAGAGCAGCGTCTCGCAGCGGAAACCGAGCGGCGCTAGCCGCGCCGCGATGATCTGCTGGCAGCCGGCATCATCGGGCGTCAGCGATCGTCGTCCGATCAACTCACGCGCGAGCGCGAGCGCCGGCGTTGCGGCGGGGTCCATCCGCGGATGGTAGCAAACGCGGCCCGCGCGATTCGAGCGTCCGCGCCAACGCGCTCCGCGGCTAGCGCTCGAGCATTTCCGGGCTGATCGTCATGCCGGTGAAATCGGCGCTCTGGCGCACGTTCTCGGTCTTGCGCTCGCCGGTGCTCATGTCGACCCGCGACGACGGCGAGTTCTGGTTGATGAGCCACGCAAGATTGGTCGACGAATCCGACGCGATCATCGCTTCGTCGTAGCTGATCTTTTCGTCGAGATACAGCTTGCACAGCGACTGCTCGAAGGTCTGCGCTCCCGGATAGAGCGATTGCTCCATCGCTTCCTTGATCTGCGTGAACTCGCCGTTCTTGATCAGGTCCGCGATCAACGACGTATTAAGCAGGATCTCGACGGCCGGCTGCAGCGCGCCTTCGACGTTGCGGACCAGCCGCTGCGAGACGATCGCCCGCAGGCCGATCGACAGGTCGGAGAGCACCGCCGAACGCGCGTCGTGTGGAAACAGGTTGATGATCCGCGACAGCGCGTGATAGCTGTTGTTGGCGTGAATCGTCGACAGGCACAGGTGGCCGGTCAGCGTATGGAGCAGCGCGGCCTGCATCGTTTCCTTGTCGCGGACTTCGCCGATCATGATGAGATCGGGCGCCTCGCGCAGCGCGTTTTGCAGTGCCATGTGGTAGTTGTGCGTATCGACGCCGATCTCGCGCTGGTTGACGAGGCTCTGGCGGTGGTCGAACAGGTATTCGATCGGGTCCTCGACCGTCAGGATGTGCCCGGTGCGGTTCGTGTTGCGATAGTCGATCATCGCGGCGAGCGTCGTCGACTTGCCGGAGCCGGTGGCGCCCGCGACCAGCACCATGCCGCGCTTTTCCATCACCAGCTCGAGGAGCACCGGCGGGAGCTTCAGCGCCTCGAACGGCGGCACGCTGTTGCGCACGTACCGGACCACCAGCGCGATCGACCCGCGCTGGCGGAAAATGTTGATCCGGAAATTGCCGACCGCGCGATCGAGATGCGAAAGGTTCATTTCGCGCTCGTTCTCGAACTCGCGTGCCTGTTCCTTGCTCATCAGGTCGTAGGCGATCCGCCGCACCGTTTCGACGTCCATCGTCTGGCTGGAGACCGGATGGACGACACCATTGACCTTGATGTTGATCGGCGCTCCGCACGTTATGTAGAGGTCCGATGCCTGCTTGTCGGCCATCAGCTTGAAGAGTCGGTCGAGGTACATGGCAACCTTTCCGGCTAGAATGTCGGGCGATCCCGCCCTCGCGGCGGCGGCGCTGCCCATGATAATGTCATGAGTCGTCGGGCGTCGCCAGCCCGTTTGCACCCCGGGGTGCGGAGCGACCCGATCGTCGCATCACGCTTCCTTGCCACGACGTTTTTCGACAACTCGACCCGTGGAATAAGCAAGTTCCATGCTTGCCATCATCGGCGGTACCGGTCTCACTCGCCTGTCGGGCCTCGCGGTCGCCCATCGCGAGGTGATCCGCACCCCGTACGGTGAGCCGTCGGCCGCGCTCGTGTTCGGCGACCTCGCCGGGCACCGCACGATTTTTCTCGCTCGCCATGGCCATGGCCACACGATCCCGCCGCATCGCGTCAATTACCGCGCAAACCTGTGGGCACTCAAGGAGCAGGGCGCAAGCGCCGTCCTGGCCGTCGCCTCCGTGGGTGCGATTTGCGGCTGTGCGCCGGGCGACCTGGTGTTGCCGCACCAGTTGATCGATTACACGTGGGGTCGTCCGCACACGTTTTTCGACGGTGGCGATCAACAGGTGGTCCACGTCGATTTCACGCATCCATACTCGGAGCGCCTGAGAACGGCATGCCTTGCCGGCGCCCGCCGCGGAAAGATCATCTTGCGCGATGGCGGCGTCTACGGCGCAGTGTCCGGTCCGCGGCTCGAGACGGCCGCCGAGATCGATCGGATGGAGCGAGACGGCGCGACGCTGGTCGGCATGACCGGGATGCCGGAGGCCGGACTTGCGCGCGAAGTCGGCCTCGACTACGCGTCGGTGTGCGTTGTCGTCAACCATGCGGCGGGCCGCGGCGACAGCGCGGTGCACGTGTCGATGGAAAGCATCGCCAACGTCCTCGAAACCGCAATGGACAAGGTGCGTGCGCTGATCGAGTGCGTGGTCCCGTTGGTTCCGGCGGTTGCGCCGGTTCCCGTATCGCCGCAATCGGTCAAGACGCGCGCATCGGAGACGATTCAAGATGATCCGTGAGGTATTGCGGATGGGCGATCCGCGCCTGCTCGAACGCTCGCGCGAGGTCGTGCGCGCCGACGCCGGAGTGATCGAGGCGTTGCTTGCCGACATGCGCGACACGATGCGCGCGCAAAACGGCGCAGGACTCGCCGCACCTCAGATCGGCGTCGGATTGCGGGTCGTCATCTTCGGCGTCGAGAGCAATCCTCGCTATCCCGATGCCGAGCCCGTTCCCTATACCGAACTCGTCAACCCCATCCTGACGCCGCTGTCGGACGAAATGGAAGAGGGGTGGGAAGGATGCCTGTCGGTTCCCGGGCTGCGCGGCCTGGTGCCGCGCTACGCCCGTTTGCGCTACCGAGGGTTCGACCCGGCCGGCTTCGTGATCGAGCGCGAAGCGGATGGCTTTCACGCGCGCGTCGTCCAGCACGAATGCGATCATCTCGACGGAATCCTGTACCCGATGCGCGTGCGCGATTTCTCGCGCTTCGGCTACACCGACGTCCTGTTTCCGGGTGTCGCCGACGCGGCTGCCGAGTAGCCCGGCGCGGACGATCGTCGCGAAGGACGAGCGATCGACCGCGTTGCTCGTTGTGCGCGCGGCGACGGTTTTTCTCGGCTGCGCTGTCGTCGCCGGGGCGCTCGCCGAGACGCTCGTGGTCGGGCCGAGGGCGGCCATCACCCGGATTTCGGACGCGGCGAGGGTCGCGAAGGACGGCGACGTCGTCGAGATTCTCCCGGGCGAATACCGCGGTGACGTCGCGGTCTGGCTGCAGAAGCGCTTGACGATCCACGGCGTCGGGAAAACGCCGATCCTGATTGCCGACCTCCGGAGTGCCGAGCGCAAGGCCATCTGGGTGATTCGCAACGGTGATTTCATCGTCGAAAACGTAGCGTTTGCGGGCGCCCGGGTCGCCGATCGAAACGGCGCCGGAATCCGCTTCGAGCAGGGCCGGTTGACGGTGCGGCACTGCAGGTTCACCAACAACGAAAACGGCCTGCTGACTTCCAATTCGCCTGACAGCGAGCTGACGATCGAGGACAGCGAGTTTTCCGGTGCCCCGCGCGATCGCGGCCCGCTCAAGCACTTGCTGTACGTGGGCAGGATTGCACGCCTCACGCTGCGCGGAAGCCGCTTCCATCAGGGCTTCGAGGGCCATCTCGTCAAATCGCGCGCACGCGAAAACTTCGTCTCCTACAACCTGCTGTACGACGGTCCGGGCGGCAAAGCCGCATACGAGCTGGAATTTCCCAACGGAGGCCTTGCGTACGTCATCGGCAATGTCATCGGACAAAGCGCAACAACCACGAATCCCACGGTTGTCGCGTATGGCGCCGAGGGCGCGGTGTGGCCCGTCAACGCGCTCTTCCTGTCTCACAACACGCTGACGAGCGACCGCCCGGCGGGCGCGCGGTTCCTGCAGGTTTGGACCGACCGCGTGCCCGGTGACACCCGGGTGGTCGCCATCAACAATCTGACGGTCGGACTCGGGATCTTCACGTTCGGGATCCCCGGCCGCTTCGAGGGCAATTATCCGGTGCTGGCGCTCGCGCTCGGCGATCCATCGACGCTCGACTTCCGGCTCGGCGCCCATTCGGTTCTGCGCGACGCCGGCGTGCAGCCGCCGACGGTCAACGGGCACTCGCTTACACCCGACGCTGAATTCACGCTGCCATGGGGCACGACGCCGCTCGGGAACCTGCAGCGGTGGACACCCGGTGCGTTCCAGACGACCGACCCGGTTCGCTGACCGGCCCTTCAGACCTTGAGCTGTTCGTAAAGCGCTGTCTCGAGCCGCAGCACCGCTTGCTCGTCGTGCAGGCGCGCCCCATCGATCAGGAACACGTCTTCGGCGCGCTCGCCGAGCGTGTTGATCTTCGCGCTTGCGACGTTGACGTTGGCCTCCGCAAGCGTATACGCGATTCGCGCGAGCAATCCCGGTCGATCGCCCGCGACCACCTCCAGAATGAAATGCGTTCCTTTGTCGTCGGGAAAGATCTGGATCTCCGGTGTCAGCGGAAAGTGTCGCAGCTGACGCGGAATGCGCCCTTCCGGCGGCGGCAGCAACGGCCCGGGCGTGGTGAGCGCGCGCGCGAGCTCGTACTCGATGAACTGGATGGTCTCCCGGTAGGACGCGTGCGGGTTCGCGGGATCGTGCAGAGCGAACGTATCGAGCGCGTACCCGTTGCGTGTCGTATGGACCTTGGCGTCGAGAATCGACAGTCCCGCGCGCCCGAAGAAGCCGCAGACGCGAGCGAACAGCGCCCGCTGGTCCGGCAGGTACACCAGCGCCTGCAACCCTGCGCCGTCACGGGTCAGGCGAACTTTGACGATCGGCACCGATCCATCCACGCGCCAGTACAGGTGCCGCGCGTGCCAGGCGATTTCGTCGGCCGAATGGCGCTGGAAATAAAGCGTGTCGAACTGGCGCCACAGGCGGTGCTCGGCGTCTTGCGGCACCGCGTACAGTCGCAGCAGGCGATGGGCTTCCCGCTGCCGCTCCGCAATGCTGTCCTGGATCGTCCTCTCGCTGGATCCGGCCAACATTGCCGCCCGCGCGCGCACGGAACAGGTCTTCGAGCAGCTTGCCCTTCCACGCGTTCCATACGCGCGGACTCGTGCCCCGGATGTCTGCGACCGTCAGCAGGTAGAGCGCAATGAGGCGCCGCTCGTCGCCGACGTCCGCTGCGAAGGCATCGACGACCGCGGGATCGGTGATGTCCTGCTTCTGCGCGGTCATCGACATCATCAAGTGCGCCTCGACGAGCCAACCGACGAGCTCGGCGTCGTCTTTCGACAATCCATGGTGCATGCAGAAGCGCTGCGCATCGCGCGCGCCGAGCGATGAATGATCGCCGCCGCGGCCTTTTGCGATGTCGTGAAACAGGCCCGCGAGGTACAGCACTTCCTTGCGCTCGAAATCGGTGATCAGCCGCGAGCAGAGCGGATATTCGTGCGCGTGCTGCGCCTCGGTGAACCGACGCAGATTGCGGATCACCATCAGGATGTGCTCGTCGACCGTGTAGACGTGAAAGAGGTCGTGCTGCATCTGGCCGACGATTGCGCCGAATGCCGGCAGGTACTGGCCGAGGATCCCGTACAGGTTCATCCGCCGCAATTCGTGCGTGAGGCCGCGCGGCTCGCGAAACACCTGGATGAACCGCGCGCGATTTGCCGGATCGCGTCGAAAGGCCGCGTCGATCCGATAACGGTTGCGCCACAGCGCGCGCAGCGTCCGCGCGGTCATGCCGCGCAGTTCCGGCTGCCGCTGGAGCGTCAGGAATGCGTCGAGCATCGCGCCGGGGCGCTCGCCGAACAGTCCTTCGTCGCGCAGGTCGAGCAATTCGTCGACGCGCTGGAAATCGCCGTCGATCGGAATCGGCGCCGTTGCGGCGGGGTACAGGCGCGCGTGCAGGTTCTGAAGCAACAGCGTGTTGACCTGCCGCACGACCTTCGCGGCGCGGTAGTAGCGCTGCATCAGTTGTTCGCTGGCGCGCTTCGCAGTCGTGTCCGACAGACCCAGCTCGCGCGCCAGCGCCGCCTGCAAATCGAACACGAGCCGATCCTCGCGCCGTCCGGCGAGATAGTGCAACCGCACGCGCAGCGCGGCAATCGTCCGTTCCTGGCGCGACACGCCGTGCGCCTCGGCAGCGGTCATCAATCCGTTTCGTGCCAGCTCGCTCCATGAATGGCCCAGCCGGGCCGCACGCGCAATCCAGATCACGGTTTGCAGATCGCGCAAGCCACCGGGACTTTCCTTGACGTTCGGCTCGAGGTTGTACGCGGCGTCGTGGTACTTGAGGTGCCGCTGTTGCTGTTCGAGCGCCTTCGCGTCGTAGAAGCTGCACACGTCGAGCGCGTCGTCGAACCTCCGGCAGAAGGCGCCGTAGAGACGCCGCGACCCGGCGAGTTGCCGATGCTCGAGCAGGCTGGTCCGAATCGTCGCGTCCGCGGCCATCTCGGCGGCGCATTCGTCGAGCGTGCGCACTGCGTGGCTCAGTTCGACGCCGATGTCCCACAGCGACGCCAGCAGCCGCTCGATCGCCGCCGCGCAGGCGCCGTCCGCTTGCGCCGGCAGCAGAATCAGGATATCGACGTCCGAATGCGGATATAGCTGTCCGCGGCCATACCCGCCGACCGCCGTCAGCGCCGCCGCGGCAGGCACACCGGCCTCCGACCACACCTGCGTGACGATCTCGTCGGTGAGGCGCGCCAGTCCCGCGCAACAGACGTCGCGGGTCCGACCGCTCGAAGAATTCTGCGCGGAGCCGCGCGCGGCCGCACTGCAGATGCGTGCGCCAATGCGCGATCCGCGGCGGCGGCGCCTGCGAGGCGCGTGCCGCGGCGGATGCGGTGCTCACGTCAATCGGACGCGGGCGGTGCTGCTGGCGTACCCGCCGACTGCGTCAGAATCTCGAAGCCGTCGCCGGTCACGAGCACCGTGTGCTCCCATTGCGCGGACAGCGAATGATCGGCGGTAACGATCGTCCAGCCGTCCGCGAGGCAGCGGATGCCGGGCCGGCCGGCGTTGATCATCGGCTCGATCGTGAAGATCATGCCCGGCTGCAGCTTGAGGCCCGTGCCGGCACGGCCGTAATGCAGCACCTGGGGGTCCTCGTGAAACTGCGTGCCGATGCCGTGGCCGCAGAACTCGCGGACGACCGAGAAGCCGTGGCCTTCGGCATGTTCCTGGATCGTCGCCCCGATGTCGCCCAGATGCGCGCCGGGGTGCACGGCACGAATGCCGCGCCACATCGCCTCGTACGTGATCTCCACCAGGCGGCGTGCCTGGATCGACGGCTTGCCGACGAAGAACATGCGGCTCGAATCGCCGTGGTAGCCGTCCTTGATCACGGTGACGTCGATGTTGATGATGTCGCCGTCCTTGAGCTTCTTCTCGCCGGGAATGCCGTGGCACACGACATGGTTTACCGACGTGCACAGCGATGCGGGATACGGCGAATGACCGGGCGGCGCGTAATTGAGCGTCGCCGGTATCGTGTGCTGCACGTCGACCATGTAGCTCGTGGGCTGCACGATCGATGTCCCTCGTCGTGACGCCCGGCGCCGACGATGCGGCGTCAGGAAGTCGAGCAGTTCGGACGCAAGCCTGCCGGCCTCGCGCATTCCGGCGATGTCGCCCTCGGATTTGAGGTGGACCGACATCGGCTAGCGCGCAGCAATTCGTTGATGCTGGTCTTCGCGCGGGTGCCGGCGTCGACCTGCTTGACGATGACCGCGCAATACAGGCTGTGGCTCCCGTCGCGCGCGGGCAGATTGCCGGCGACGACCACCGATCCGGCGGGCACGCGACCATAGGAGATCCTCGCCGCTTGCGCGATCGTAGATCTTCGTGCTCTGTCCCAGGAACACACCCATGCCGAGCACCGAGTTCTCCTCGACGATCACGCCCTCGACGACTTCCGAGCGCGCGCCGATGAAGCAGTTGTCCTCGATGATGGTGGGGTTCGCCTGCAGCGGTTCGAGCACGCCGCCGATGCCGACGCCGCCGGAGAGGTGAACGTTGCGGCCGATCTGCGCGCACGACCCCACCGTGGCCCACGTATCGACCATCGTGCCCTCGTCGACGTACGCGCCGATGTTGACGTACGACGGCATCAGGACGACATTGCGACCGATGAACGCGCCGCGTCGTGCCACGGCGGGCGGAACGACGCGAACGCCGGTCTGCGCGAACGCTGCGTCGTCGTACTGGGCAAATTTCGTGGGCACCTTGTCATAGAAACGAAACGGCACCTGCGGGCCGGCGAGTCCGATCGGCGAATTGTCCGCGAGGCGGAACGACAGCAGCACCGCCTTCTTGATCCACTGATGCGTCGTCCATTGGCCTTCGATCTTTTCGGCCACGCGCAGGCGGCCGGCATCCAGTTCCGCGATCACTTGCGCGACCGCCTCGCGCACCGCCTGCGACGCGCGGGACGGGGAAAGACTGCCGCGCGATTCCCACGCACCGTCGATCGTTTGCCGCAGACTGTCCATCGGGGCGTCGTCCAAAACCGTAAATTTTACACGGCCGCCCCGATCCGCCGTGGAATCGATGCGGTAGCGCGCTAGACGCCGATCGCGCGCTTCACGCGCTCCCGGGTGAGCGGCAGGTCGCGCAACCGTCTGCCGGTGGCATCTGCAATGGCGTTCGCAATCGCCGCCGCCGTGGGTCCCTGCGCGGCCTCCCCGGTGCCGAGAAACGGTTGTCCGGGCCGGTCGATGACGTCGACCTCCACGCGATCGGGCATTCCGGAAAAGCGGGCGATCGGATAGCTGCTCCAGTCGAAGCTCAAGATCCGTGTCGTGTCGAAGGCCACGGCCTCGTGCAGCGTCCAGCTCATCGACTGGATGATGCCGCCCTCGATCTGGTTGCGGATGCCGTCGGGACTCACCGCCTGCCCGCTGTCGATTGCGGCTGCCGCGCGCACGACGCGGGTCTGTCCCGTTTCGCGTTCGACGTCGATCTCGACCGCAACGGCGCAATACGCGGCGAGGTTCTTGTAGCGGGCGAACGCGACGCCGCGGCCGCGACCGCGCTGCCGGTTGAACGTCGACCACCCGAAGCGCGCGGCAACCGCAGTGAGCACGTCGCGCGCTCGCGAATCGTCGAGGTGGCGCAAGCGGAAAGCAACGGGGTCGGCGTTGGCGGCTCCCGCGAGCTCGTCGACGAAGCTTTCGATCGAAAAAACGTTCATGTACGCGCCCAGCGCCGCGCAGTGCCGATACGCGGACGGGCATCGCAGGAATGAAATGATGGACGACGCGCACGTTCGGCAGCTTGTACAGCGGAATCGAATTGCGATCGCCGCCGCCTTCGGGCAGCGGAATGGGCTTCGGAACGGGCTGGGCGAAAGGCTCGGCGAGAAACCACGCCGGCATCAGGTTGCCGGCGCCGCCGGGGCGGGTACTGTGCGAGTTGCTCCACACGTCGAACGTCCACGCGACAATGTTGCCCGTCCGCATCGACTCCGCCGGACAGCTTGGTCACCATCGCGGGGCCGTAAGGCTCCCATGGATGCTCCTGTTCGCGCATCCACTGCACACGGATGGGCCGTCCGGGGATCGCCCTCGCGAGCAACGCTGCGTGAGCGGCCGCGTCATCGGCTGCGTTGTGGCCATAGCAGCCCGATCCCTCGGCGTGAATGCAGTGCACCTGTGTTTGCGGGAGGTGGAGCATTTCCGCAAGCGATGCGCGCAGCGGGTAGACGCCCTGGCTGTGCGTCCACACGGTCAGCGTGCCGTCCCTGAACCAGGCCACGGCGCAGGACGGGCCGATCGCGCCATGCATTTGATACGGTCGATGGTAAGTCGCATCAAGCGTATGCGCGGCCGCGCTCGCGCTCTCCCGGGCATCCGTGTGCACATACGATTCCGACGGCAGGCGAAGGAGCGCATCGTAGAGCTCGACAGGATCCGGCATCGCCGGCGATTCGTCCCACGCCGCGGCGGCGGCCAGCGCGCGCATCGCGCGAATGGCCTGGAATTCGCGCTCGGCGACCACCGCGACGAAACTCCCGTCGCGCACGACCTTGACGACGCCGGCCAGCTTTTCGACATCGCCGCTGCGGAAGTCACGCAGCCGTGCTCGATAGCTCGGTGGACACACGACGCGCCCGTGAAGCATGCCGGGCAGCCGGATATCGTGCACGTAGGCGACGCCGCCGGTGACCTTGGCCGGGATGTCGACGCGCGCCAGCGGTTTGCCGACCACCGCGTACGTCTGTGGATCCTTGAGCCGCGATTGCGGTTGCGCACGGACGTGAGCGAATTCGCTGCCGATCAGCTCGCCGAAAGCAACGTCGTGGCCGTCGGCGCTGGTGACGCGGCCGTCCCGGGCCTGCAGACGCTCTGGAGGGACGCCTAATTTGGCGGCCGCCCGCGCGAGCAGGAGCTCGCGCACCTGTGCGGCGGCGTTCTGCACGGCCGTGCCGCTATCCTTCATGGAATTGCTGCCGGCCGTGTACCCTTCATCCGGCGTGCGCATCGTGTCCGCGGTGATCAGGCTTATCCGATCCGGCAGCACGCCGAGCTCTTCCGCCACCAGCGCGATCAACGCGGTCTTGATGCCCTGGCCAAGCTCGGCCTTGCCGGTGAATACGGTGACGCTTCCGTCGCCACCGACGCGAATCCACGCGTCGAGCATCGGCGTCTTGTCGAGACTGCCAGGAAGTCTCGGAGCCGCCGCGGATTCCTGCGCTACGATCCGCGCCGCCGGCAGCAGCGAGAAGCTGACGACCAGCGCGCCGCTACGCGCGATAAACCGGCGGCGGTCAGCGTCGACGCGGTGCGCAGCCCTCGCGCTCATGCGTCGCCGCTCCGCTTGCCGGTACCCGTCGCCGGCGCGGGGGTGACGGCCTGCGCCGCGCGGCGAATCGCGCGCAGGATGCGCATGTGCGTACCGCACCGGCACAGATTCGGCGTCATGTGCCGGCGGATCTCGCCGTCGCTCGGCGACGGATTCGCGTCCAGCAGCGCCTGCGCGCGCATCACCATGCCCGCGATGCAATAGCCGCACTGTGCAGCCTGCTCGTCGATGAACGCGCGTTGCAACGGACCGGGATGTTCCGTCGTGCCCAGACCCTCGATGGTCCGGATCTGACGCCCGGCGAGGGCGGAGATCGGAATGAGGCATGAAAACGCCGCCTTGCCGTCGACAATCACGGTGCATGCTCCGCATTGCCCGAGGCCGCAGCCGAACTTCGCTCCGTTCAACGCCAGGTGGTCGCGCAGCACGTAGAGAAGCGGCGTGTCGGGATCGGCATCGACGGCGTGCTGCCGCCCATTGACGTCGAGACCGATCATCGCGGTTCTCCGCTTGCATTCCGGACGTCGCGAACGGTCGCGTCGACGCCGGTCCAGTGCGGCCGGTCGGTGAACCGTCCGCGCACATACTCGACCACCGCCGTCGTTTGCGCTTGCGTCAGCTCGCTTGCGAATCCCGGCATCTGCGGGCCGGATTCTCCCGGCCGCGGATGCATTCCTTCGACGACGATGCGCACGACATCGCGCGGATCATCCGCATTGACCGTCGTGGCGAGTGCGAGCGGGACCGGTTTGAACGCAGGCTGCGCGTCGCCCGCGAAATGGCACGTCGCGCACGCGCCGGCGAAGATCATCGCGCCGGGATCGGCGGGTGCATCGATGGGTCGCGCCGCAGGATTCGCGCGATCGGCGGGTCGGCCAGTCGCGTCGAATTCACCCGCTCGGGCTTTGGTCGCAACTTCGCTGGCGGAGGTCGTCTTGACCGCGTAGACGCCGGCGGCTTCCGTCAGATACGTTGCGATCGCGCGCACATCGGGCTCCGGAACGGTCGCGAGATTCTCGACGACGGGTGTCATCGGTCCGGCGACGCCGCCATGATCGCGGTCAAAGCCGCGCCGCAGGTAGACGACAAGCTGGTCGAACGTCCACGCAACGGGCGCGGGCGACGCGGCGGCGAGCCCCGGCGCATACCAGCCTTCCGCATCCCCGCCGGCCAGCGGCGCGCCGCGCTTCTCGGCACCGGCCGCATTGCGCGGAGTGTGGCAGGCGCCGCAATGCGCGAGTCCTTCCACGAGATAGGCGCCGCGATTCCACGTGGCGCTGCGCTCTGGATCAGCGACAAACCGGCCCGGCGTGAAATAGAGTCTTTTCCATATGCCGAGCAGCGGCCGGATGTTGGCCGGGAAGACGAGCTCGTTACGGGGCGTCGTCGCGCGCACCGGATCGCGCGTCATGATGTACGCATACAGGGCGGCGATGTCCTCGTCGGTCACGCGCGTGAAATGATCGTAGGGGAACGCAGGATACAGATCCCGACCGGCACGGTCGACGCCTTCGTGCATCGCGCGCCGGAAGTCTGGCTCCGTCCAGTGCCCGATGCCGGTATCGGGATCCGGCGTGATGTTGGTCGAATATATCGTGCCGAACGGCGTCCTGATGGCGCGTCCGCCTGCGAACGATCTCCCTTCGGGCGCCGTGTGGCACACGCTGCAGTTGCCGAGCGCTGCCAGCGATGCGCCATTCGCGATCCGCTCAGGATCGTGAGCGGGAGCTACGGTCGGTGACGGGCCCGGATGCTGTTGCGCGAATCCAAGCCCCGCGCCCGCCGAAAATGCGGTCAGCAGCAATGCCTGAGCGATTGCGCGCAATCCCATGCAGGGCCTCGTGGTTCCCGCCTTTGACCTACCCCTGCACCAGCTTGTTCAGTTTGTCGTCGTGACAACGCGCGTCAAAGTCGCAATCCGACGGCGGAACGGCTACGACCGCGCAAGTCGGTGCGCCCGCCGCTGCGCGTCGCTACATCGCCTTGAAACGGTGTGCAAACGTGCGCGAGACGGTGAGCTTCTCGGGTCGTCCCTTGAGTGTGATCACCGGCTGATCACGCCAGTCGCGCTCGACACGGGCGATCGCGTTCAGGTTGACGATCGTCGCGCGGTGGACCTGCCAGAACGCTTCCTGGTCGAGCTCGTCGTAGAGGTCCTTGATCGGCTTCTTGATCAACGCTTCGGAATTCGGCGTCACGACCTTCGTGTATTTGTCCTCGGCCTGGAAGTAGACGACCTCGGCAACGGCAATCATCTGCATCACATTGCCGAGCGACGCACGAATCCACTTGAGCGGAATTGCGGAATCCTCGCGCTGCGCGAGCTTCAGCAGAAGGGTCGTCAAGTCGTGCGGCGGCGACGCGAGTCGCGCCTTGACGCGCGCAACGACCTTCGCGATTCGCTCGGGCGTGACCGGCTTCAGCAGGTAGTCGACCGCGCCTTCGTCGAACGCCGCGACAGCGTACTCGTCGTACGCGGTGACAAACACGACATGGCAGCGTCCGTCCAGCGCGTGAGCGACGTCGAGACCCGACATCGACGGCATGCGGATGTCCAGGAACACGACATCGGGCCGGTGCTCCTCGATCAACGCCAGCGCCTGCTCGCCGTTCTCCGCTTCAATGACCGGCGCAAGCTCGGGCCATGCTTCGTAAAGGCGCGCCTTCAGTTGCGCGCGCAACAACGGTTCGTCTTCGGCGATGAGAGCGGTCGGCATCCGATATCAGGCGGTGACGAATTCGAAGGGCAGCGACAGCGTCGCGCGCGCGCCGCGCGGCGTCGCAGCCTCCAGTGTAAACCGGCCATGCGAACCGTAAAGCGCGGCGAGACGCTCGCGAATGTTGGTCAGCCCGACGCCTTGGCCATTCGTTGCGGCACCCGGCCGGATTCCGCGCCCGGTATCGGTGACGGTCACGACGACGGCATTGCCGGCATGCGCCGCTGCGAGCGTGATCGCTCCACCGTCGGCCGCCGGCTCCACGCCGTGCTTGATGGCATTTTCGACGAGCGAGATCAGCAGGTTGGGCGGAAACGGATGGTCGCGAAGCTCGTTGGGCAAGTCGATCGCGAACGTCAGGCGCGGACCGATCCGCATCTTCAGGATGTTGAGATACGCTTCGGCGAGCGACATCTCCCGCGCCAGCGTCGACGAGCTCGCCCGCAATTGCGGCAGTGCCGCCCGCAGGTAATCGATCAGGTGCCCGAGGAGCGCGTTCGCCTGCTTCGGGTCGGTCTCCGTCAGGTACTGAACCGATGCGAGCGTATTGAAGAGAAAATGCGGCTCGATTTGCGCCTGCATCAGCTTCAGCTCGGCTTCGACCGCCTGTTTCGACAGCAAATGACGTTCGGCTTCGGCCTTGTGCAACGCGGCCGCCGCGCGCGCCTCGCGCCGCTTGACGTAGAAGATCAGGCTGATCAGCAGCCCGTTCCCAAAGGCCGTGAACACGTTGTACACGAAAAACGCGAAGCGCTCGCGCACGTAGTCCATCGGGTAACCCTTGAACACGATGACGAGCACGACGCCGATCAGCGCACCGACTGCAGAGGCAAGAGCAAGGCGCCGCAGCGGTGCGGCGTGATCCCAGGGTGCCGCGACGTTCACGCAATACGCGATCGAAAAGCCGTACAGCTGGACCGTCAGCAGCGGGTGCCAGAAGGGTCGCGTATCGTCGATCCACAGCACCAGCGCGATGCTGGTGTTGATCGCGGCGATCAGCAACACCGTCGACCAATTGCAGTGAAAGCCGGCCAGCAGCGGATTCCTGCGCGGCGCGGTGAGCGCTTCGTTCACGAGAGTGTCTCTCCGGCGCAAGGCGCAGGAGGTTCGCGGTAAGGGACGACCGGCATTCTAGCCAGCTGGGACCGGCCTGTCCGGCCAGCCGACGGAATGCCCGGCACCGGGACGAAGCGCCGCGGCATCCGATGGGCCGTCAGCTGTTCTGCGCACAGGCGACGATGCGCGCGATCGCCTCCTCGCATTGCGCAAGGGACGGCACGAGCGCGATGCGGATGCGGCCCGCGCCGGGATTGATTCCATGCGCTTCGCGTGCGACGTAGCTGCCGGGCAGCGCCGTCACGTTCTGCTCGATCAGCAGGCGGCGGGCGAAGTTCTCGTCATCACCGGGTGTCTTCGCCCAGAGGTAGAACGCCGCAGCGGGCATCGCGCACGGCAATGCGGCTGCCAGTCGCGGCGTGAGCAGCGCGAACTTCGCCGCATACTCGGCGCGGTTCTGCACGACGTGCGCTTCATCGCGCCACGCTGCGACGCTCGCGGCGGCGACTGCGCCGGACATCGCGGAGCCGTGATAGGTCCGATAGTGGAGGAATGACTTGATCAGCGCGCGATCGCCTGCCACATACCCGGAGCGCAATCCCGGGGCATTCGAGCGCTTGGACAGGCTGCCGAACACGACGAGCCTCGGATAGCCATCGCGCCCGAGCGCTTGCGCAGCAGCGAGGGCGCCGAGCGGCGGAACCGCCTCGTTGAAATGAATCTCGGAGTAGCACTCGTCGGACGCGATGACGAATCCGTACCGGTCCGAGAGGGCAAAGAGCTCGTTCCACTCGTCCTGCGGCAGCACGCGCCCGGTCGGATTGTCAGGCGAGCAGACATAGAGCAGCTGCGTTCGGGTCCAGACGTCAGCCGGCACGCCGTCCCATCGATGCGCGAAGCCCGCACCGTCGTCGGCGTTGACGCAATGCGCGCGGGCGCCCGCCAGCAGCGCGGCGCCCTCGTAGATTTGATAGAAGGGATTGGGCACGACAACGGTGGCGCCGATACGGCTGCCGTCGATGACCGTCTGCGCGAAGGCGAACAAGGCCTCGCGACTTCCCAGCACCGGCAGGACCTCGGCGTCCGCATCGAGCGCTCGAAGCGCGTGACGGCGCATCAGCCACTGCGCGATCGCCTCGCGCAACGCAGGCGTGCCCGCGGTCATGGGATAATTTGCGAGGCCGGTTGCCGCGCCCTGCGCCAGCGCGTCCAGGATCAGCTGCGGCGTCGGATGCCTGGGCTCGCCGATCGAAACGTTGATTGCAGTCTTGGCGGTGTTTGGCGTCAGACCGGCGTGCAACGCACGCAACCGCTCGAACGGATAGGGCTGCAACTGCCGCAGCAACGGGTTCATGCAGGAAACGATACGATGATCGGAAGAGTGCGCGATTATAGCGGCGCCATGCGCCCGCGAAGGCGCGCGATGTCCGTAACCGTCGCGCGTCACCGGGACGGCGCTCCGACTGCGCCCGCGAATTCGCGTCCAATGCTCGTCGCGGCATGAGAATCGCGGCCGCCCTTGCAACCTTCGTCGCCGGCTGTGCGCTCGCCGTGGTGCTGGCGTACTGGGGATGGCAAGTCTTCGGGCCGGCCGCGGTCCACCTGCCATCTCCCCCACCGGCGAATCCGGCTGCAACAATCATCGCTGCGAACCTGTTCAACGGACCTGGAACACCGGGCACGGCGCCCGCGGCTTCCGAGGGTGCGGTCCTTGCGGGCGATACGCGGTTGCTCGGCACCGTCGCCGAAAGCGGTCAACGAGGTTATGCGCTGTTCCGACTGCCAAGCGGTCCGAAGCTGGTTGCGGAGGGTCAGGAAATTGCCCCCGGTGCAACGCTTGTTTCGGTGGAGCCGGAATCGATCACCGTGCGCGACGGAGGCGGCGAGCGTCGCCTGCTGCTGCGCGCCGCACCCGCCGCGGGCGCGCAGCCTTCCGGGGCGCGCGCGCGAGCGATGAACGGCGTCGCCTCTGCGTCGGCCGCACGCAGCGGCACGTCGAGCACCGAGGTGCGCCCGACCATCGTCGCATCGTGCGGACCTCCGGCGGGATTCGGCGGTACCGTCGTTCGCTTGAACACGGAGCTGCTCGGTGGAATGGGCGCGGAATCGGCCGAGTGGCGAGCGCTGCTCGCTCCCGGCACGGGCGGATTGGTCGTGCGCGAGGACGGCGGCTTCAGCGCGATGCTCGGGTTGAAGGCAGGTGACCGGATCGCACAGGCGAATGGCATTGCGCTCACGGTGCCTGAAGACGTGACATCGGCGGTCCTGCGACCGCTCGTCGCCAATCAGGGCGTGCGATTGACCGGATCGCGCGGCGGAAGCGCGCACGAAATCTGGCTTGCGAATGTCGCCTGCGCCGGTTAGCGCGCTTGCGATGGGCGACTGGCGCCCGTCCGTGCTGGTCGCCCCGCGCTAACGTCGCGTCATGCCGGGCAGCCAATCGAGCAACGCGAGCGGTTCTCCGATCCATCCAGTCGCCGGCCAATCGTCGGCGGAACCGTGTTCGCCCAGGTAGCCGTATTCAGCCACGATCGTCGACATGCCCGCGGCGTTGCCGGCGATCACGTCGCGCAGATCGTCGCCGACATACACGCAGTGCGGCGCTTCGACAGCGAGCAGGTTCGCCGCGTGCAGCAACGGCGCGGGATGCGGCTTCGGGATGCGGGGTCGTGTCACCGGAGACGATCACCCGGGCGCGTTCCCGCAACCCCAACGCATCGACGACCGGCGTCGTGAAGCGCTGCGCCTTGTTCGTGACGATACCCCAGACCAGCGCGCGCGCATCCAGCGCATCGAGCAGCGCCGAGATCCCGTCGAAGAGCTCGGTGGTTTCGGCAAGCCCCGCCGCGTAATACGCGAGGAACTGGTCGCGCAGCATCGGGTACTCGCCGTGGTCCGGCGTTACGCTCAAACCGGCACCGAGCAGCCCGCGTGCGCCACCCGACGCGTGCGGGCGTAGCGTCGCAACCGGTACCGGCGACAGTCCGCGCTCGCGCCGCATCCGGTTCACGGCGGCGGCAAGGTCGCCCGCCGTATCGGCGAGCGTGCCATCGAGGTCGAACAGCACGGCCTTGACGGGCAGCCGACGCGCGAGCGGGCGCGCCTGCGCGTCAGGCGGCATCGCGGGCGTTGCGCCGGAACGCGGCCAGGTAGTTGACCGACGTGTCGTCGACAAGGCGATAGCCGCGCGTCAGCGGGTTGTACGTCATGCCGGTCATCGCCGCGAGCTGCAGACCTGCGCGGCGGCCGAAGCCCGCGAGCTCGGATGGCCGCAGGAAGCGCGTCCAGTCATGGGTGCCGCGCGGCAGCAACCGCAGCAGGTACTCGGCGCCGAGGATCGCCTGCACGTACGACTTCGGATTGCGGTTCAGCGTCGAGAAGACAACGAGCCCGCCGGGCTTGGCGAGCGCCGCGCACGCCGCGACGGTGGATGAGGGTTCGGGAACGTGCTCGAGCAGTTCGAGACACGTGACGATGTCGAACGCGCCGGGCATCTGGAGTGCCAGCGCCTCTGCGGCCACCAGCCGATAGTCGACCGCTGCGCCGGATTCGACGCCGGATTCGATTTGATGCAGCCGCGCGACGCCGAGCGCCTTCTCGGACAGATCGATTCCGGTGACGCGCGCGCCAGCGTGCGGAGACGGCTTCGGCAAAGATGCCGCCGCCGCAGCCGACGTCGAGGACGTGCATGCCCGCAAGAGGCCCCGCGATCCGCTCGACCCATCCGAGACGCAGCGGATTGATGTCATGCAGGGGCTTGAATTCGCTTTCCGGATCCCACCACCGATGCGCCAGCGCCGAGAACTTGGCGAGCTCGGCCGGGTCGGCATTGGCGGCGTTTGGAGCGCGATCGATCGCGCTCGCGGCTTCCGTCTGATTCATCGGCGTCATGTCCGTTCAAGCCAGTCGCTGCTGCCATGCGCGCGCGCGGCTTGCGAGCGCGGCGGCATCGACGGTCGTGAGACGGCCATCGTGGAGAACGCGTTCGCCGGCCACCCATACATCGCTGACGTGCTCGCGGCCGGCTGCATGGACCAGATGCGAAACGGCATCGTACATCGGAAGCGTCTCGATGTCGGCGAGTCGCACCGCCGCGAGATCGGCCCCCTTGCCGGCCGTCAGAGAACCGATGCTCGCCTCGAGCCCGAGCGCCGCCGCGCCGTTCAACGTGGCCATCCGCAACACGGTCGCGGCCGGCAGCGCCCCCGCGTCGCCGGTCGTCACCTTGGCAAGCAGGCTTGCGAGGCGCATTTCGGAAAACATGTCGAGCCGGTTGTTCGACGCCGCGCCATCGGTTCCGAGCGCCACGTTGACGCCGCGCGAAAGCAAAGCGGCAACCGGCGCCGCGCCGCTCGCGAGCTTCATGTTCGAACTCGGGCAGTGGACGACGTGACAGCCCTGCGCAGCCAGGCGATCGATGTCGATCGCGATCGAGATGGACCGCGTGGATCGCGCAAGAAATCCCGGTCCGGTGACGCCCAGCCGGTCGAGCCGCGCGAGCGGCGTCTCGTGGGTCGCAGCGTAGCGCCTCGTCCACTTCCTGCGCGCGTCTCCGTCAACGTGCGTCTGCACCAGCAGGTCGAGTTGCCGTGCGTAGACGACGACCGCGTTCCAAGTCGCGTCGCAAACCGTGTAGGGCGCGTGGGGCGCCAGCGAGAACGACAGCCGCGCAGCGTGCTTGTACGCGTCGCGCGCGGCGAGGCCACGCTGCAGATACCCGCCGGCGTCCGCCGCGTAGGGAGTCGGAAAATCGAGGATCGGAGCTCCGAGCATCGCGCGCATGCCTGCCTGTTCGTAGGCGCGCGCGGCGTCTTCGGGGTAGAAATACATGTCGTTGCAGCACGTGATGCCGCCGCGAGCATTTCGGCCGCGCCGAGCAGCGTGCCGTCGTAGACGAAATCCGGCGCGACGAAGCGCCCTTCGCGCGGCCAGATGTGCTGGGTAAGCCACAGCTTCAGCGGCACGTCATCCGCGATGCCGCGCAGCAGCGCCATCGCGGTGTGCGTATGCGCGTTGACCAGTCCGGGTATCAGCGCGTGATCGGGCAGCGCCACGCGCTCGCGCGGCGCGTAGTCGCGTTCGGCGTCGGCGTGAGGGAAGCAACGCGACGATGCGCTCGTCATCGACGATGCAGCGCGTGTCCGCTCAGGGCGCCTGCGGGCTCGACCGGGATCGTCCATCGCGCATCGACGCGCAGATCGACGACCCGGGGTGCATTGCTCGCCATCGATTCAGTTTAGCAGCGCGCTCGCCGATCGCAGGTGCAACCGAACCGGCGAGCGGTGAGCATTGCCTCGCGAGACTTTCGAGCGTCGATAAAAAAGCCCCGCACGCAGCGGGGCTTTTCCGTGGGAAGCGGAGCGCGGTCAGCGACGCACGACTCCCTCACCCTTCACTTCGACTTCGACGCGACGGTTCGGCGCGAGACAGGCAATCAGCGCCTTCAGGGCCTTCTCGTTGCAGACGACGCCAGGTACCGGTTGTGTCTTGCCCATGCCGAGCGTTTCGATACGGTCTCTCGGTACGCCCTTGTTCACCAGGTAGTCGCGGACCGCGTCAGCGCGTCGCTCGGACAGCTTCTGGTTGTATTGCTGCGTTCCGATGCGATCGGTATGGCCGGTGACCAGCACCAGCTCGAGCTTTTGCACGCTCGACAGCTTGGCGATGATTTCGCTGTCGATCGCCGCCTTACCCTCGGGCTTCAGAACGGCCTTGTCGAAGTCGAACAGCGCCTTCGAGGCGAGCGTGATCTTTTGCACCTGCGGTGCCGGTGCCGGTGCGGGCGCGGGCGGCGGAGGCGGCGGCGTCACGGCGGCCACGGGCGCTGGCGCTGGCGGGCTTCGGCACCAAATCCGGATCGCACTGCGGGGATCGCCATCGCCGGCGACCAGTAACAGACTGCGCCAGCACAGCGTGTCCCCCACGCCCGGCCCGGCGCCGTACGTGCCGCTGCGCACCACGTTGTTGTCGGGGGGGGCCGCAATCGTCCCGGAAACCCAATATCCGGAGTTGCTCAGGACCCACCTGCGCGGCTGCACTGCCGGCGAATGCGGCCGCGAGCATGCCCACGCAAACACCGGAGACGAGACGTCGAGTCATTGTTTCACCCCTTAGACTTTGGTTTTGAACAGGTTTTATGCGAGCGAGGCGACTTTGCGCGAGAGGCGGTAAGTCCCCGACGCGCCGAATCCTTTGTGTTCCCGCCGACTATAGCACGGCATTTTTGCGGCTAGCAATGAAAAAGCCGGCCGCGTTTACGGGCCGCAACCGACTGTCGCGGCGATACAACGCCGTGTTAAAATATCGTGTTTTCAAAGACCTCCGGAACTCTGAACCAAGTCGCCCCGTGTGCGCCTCGTTTTCGCGCGGCTTGCTCCGGCATGAAAACTGTCCGGGAGCCGCATTTTTGTCAATCTTTGAATTGACCCGACCCCGTTCGCAAGGATTCGTCCAAGTCCATGGAGCAGTTCGCCAAAGAAACCCTTCCGGTTAGCCTCGAAGCCGAAATGCGGCATTCCTACCTCGATTACGCGATGAGCGTGATCGTCGGCCGAGCGTTGCCGGACGTTCGCGATGGATTGAAGCCCGTTCATCGGCGCGTCCTGTTTGCGATGCACGAGGCCAATATCGTTTTCAACCGGCCGTACGTCAAATGCGCGCGTGTCGTCGGCGAAGTCATGGGGAAATACCACCCTCATGGCGACACGGCGATCTACGACACGCTGGTACGGATGGCGCAGCACTTTTCGCTGCGCTATCCGCTGATCGATGGCCAGGGAAATTTCGGCTCGGTCGATGGCGACAACCCGGCGGCGATGCGGTACACCGAGTGCCGGCTCGAGCGCATCGCCAACGAGCTCACGTCCGATATCGACCGCGAAACCGTCGATTTCGTCCCGAATTACGACGGCAAGGAGCAGGAACCCGCCGTCCTCCCGTCGCGGCTGCCGAACCTGCTCGTCAACGGCTCGTCGGGCATCGCCGTCGGAATGGCGACGAACATCCCGCCGCATAACCTGACCGAGACGATCACCGGCTGCCTCGCGTTGCTCGCGAGCCCCGAGCTCACGATCGACGAGTTGATGGAGATCATTCCGGCACCCGATTTCCCGACCGCCGGCATCATCTACGGTCTCGAGGGCGTGCGCGAAGGCTACCGGACCGGCCGCGGCCGCGTCGTCATCCGCGCCCGCACGCACTTCGAGGACCTCGACAAGGGCAATCGCCAGGCGATCATCGTCGACGAGATCCCGTACCAGGTGAACAAGGCGAACCTGCTCGTTCGGATCGGCGAGCTCGTCCGCGACAAGAAGCTCGACGGCATCTCGGACCTGCGCGACGAGTCGGACAAGTCCGGCATGCGCGTCGTCATCGAGCTGAAGCGCGGCGAAGTGCCGGAAATCATCCAGAACAACCTGTTCAAGCTGACGCAGCTGCAGGACAGCTTCGGCATGAACATGGTTGCGCTGGTCGACGGGCAGCCGCGGCTTCTCAATCTCAGGCAGTTCCTCGAGCACTTCATCACGCATCGGCGCGAAGTCGTCGTGCGCCGCACGCGCCACGACTTGCGCAAGGCGCGCGAGCGCGGGCATGTGCTGGAAGGCCTTGCGGTGGCGCTGTCGAACGTCGACGAGATCATCGCGTTGATCAAGACGTCGGCAACGCCCGCGGAGGCGAAGGCCGCGTTGATGGGCCGCACGTGGCGCTCGACGCTGGTCGAGGACATGCTGAGGCGCGCCGCCGCCGACCACGCACGCCCCGAGGGGCTCGCGCCCGAATTCGGCTGGCATGCGAAGAGCGGCTACCGACTCTCGGACGTGCAGGCGCAAGCGATCCTCGAATTGCGCCTGCAGCGGTTGACCGGTCTCGAACAGGACAAGATCACCGGCGATTACCGCGACGTGATGACGTTGATCGCCGACCTGCTGGACATCCTGGCGAAGCCGGCGCGCGTCACGCAGATCATTCGCGACGAGTTGACGGCGATCCGCGATCAATTCGGCGACCAGCGCCGCAGCGAGATCGTCGCGCAGGGTGTCGATCTGTCGCTCGAGGACCTGATCGCGCCCGAAGAGATGGTCGTGACGCTGTCGCACGGCGGCTACATGAAGGCGCAGCCGGTCGGCGAATACCGCGCACAGCGCCGCGGCGGACGCGGGAAGCAGGCGACGGCGACCAAGGAAGACGATTTCGTCGACCGGATGTTCATGGCGAACACGCACGATTTCATCCTGTGCTTCTCCAACCGCGGGCGCGTCTACTGGCTCAAGGTCTACAACGTTCCGCAGGGTCAGCGTCAATCGCGCGGCAAGCCGATCGTCAATCTCGTGCCGCTGATCGACAACGAAAAGGTGACCGCGATCCTGCCGGTCAAGGAATTCTCCGAGGGTCGCTACGTATTCATGGCGACCGCGATGGGGACCGTGAAGAAGACGTCGCTCGCCGACTTCTCCCGCCCGCGGCCGTCCGGCATCATCGCGGTCGATCTCACCGACGGCGATCGCCTGATCGGTGTCGCGTTGACCGACGGCAAGCACGACGTGATGCTGTTCAGCTCGGGCGGCAAGGCGGTGCGCTTCGCGGAGGACGACGTTCGCCCGATGGGCCGCAACGCCCACGGCGTGCGCGGCATGATGCTCGACAAGGGCCAGAAGGTGATTTCGATGCTGGTCGCCGAAGACGAAGCGCAATCGGTGCTGACCGCCACCGAACACGGGTACGGCAAGCGGACGCCGATCGTCGAGTACACGCGGCACGGTCGCGGCACGAAGGGAATGATCGCGATCCAGCAATCGGGCCGCAACGGACAGGTGATTGGCGCGACGCTCGTGCGACCGGACGACGAAGTCGTGCTGATCTCGACGGGTGGCGTGCTGATCCGCACGAGCGTGAAGTCGATTCGCGAGATGAGCCGGTCGACGCAAGGGGTGACGCTGATCAACCTGGACGAGGGTGAAAAGCTCGCCGGGCTCGAGCGCGTCGTCGAGCGCGACGACGACGAGGAGGTCTGATTCATGCCTTGGCCTGAATCGGGCTTCCGGCGCCTGCGTCGCAGCGGCGCATGACGCATCGCGTGTGGAATTTCAGCGCCGGGCCGGCCGCGATGCCGGAGCCCGTGCTGCAGCGTGCGCAGGCCGAATTGCTCGACTGGCACGGAAGCGGCATGTCGATCATGGAAATGAGCCATCGCGGCGCCGAATTCGTATCGGTGGCGACGCAGGCGGAAGCCGATCTGCGTTCGCTGCTGGCGATTCCGAGCGAATACCGCGTGCTGTTCATGCAGGGCGGCGCGCTGGCGCAGAACGCGATCGTTCCGCTCAACCTGCTGCCGCCCGATGGCATCGCCGATTACGTCGATACCGGCTACTGGGCGCGGAAATCGATCGACGAGGTGCGCAAGTTCGGCCGCGTCAACATCGCGGCATCGAGCGCCGATGCGCAGTACACGCAGGTTCCCGACCGGACGTCGTGGCAGCTTTCGGACGATGCGAGCTACGTCCACGTGACGACCAACGAAACGATCGGCGGCGTTGAATATTCCTGGATCCCCGATACCGGCGGCGTGCCGCTGGTGGCGGACGCATCCTCGCATCTGCTGTCGCGACCGCTCGACGTCGCGCGCTTCGGCGTCATCTACGCGGGTGCGCAAAAGAACATCGGACCCGCAGGCTTGACGCTCGCGATCGTCCGCGACGATCTGACCGGCCGTGCGCGGCGCGAATGTCCGAGTGTCTTCGACTACGCGGTCCAGTCGAAGGCCGGGTCGATGTTCAATACGCCGACGACCTTCGGGATTTACCTCGCCGGCCTGACGTTCCAGTGGCTGCTGGCGCAGGGCGGGCTCGCGGCGATCGAGCGCGTCAACATCGCGAAGGCCGACGCGCTCTACGCGGAAATCGACCGCACGGGCTTTTATCGCAATCCGGTGCGACAATCCGATCGTTCGCGGATGAATGTGCCGTTCATTCTCCGCGACGAGCGGCTGAATTCGCCCTTTCTCGAGGGTGCTGCCGCGCGTGGACTGGTGCAACTGAAGGGCCACCGCGCCGTCGGCGGCATGCGTGCGTCGATCTACAACGCGATGCCGCTCGCAGGCGTAGCGGCGCTGGTCGACTGGATGCGGGAATTCGAGCGGGACCATGGCTGAGACGCCGACGGGCGACGCGCGTGACGATGAACTCGACTCGCGGCTGCGCGTGCACCGCGATGCGATCGACGCACTCGACCGGGAAATTCTGCTGCGATTGAACGAGCGCGCGATGCACGCGAAGGCGATCGGCGGATTGAAGGCGGGCAGCGGAGGCGCGGCATATCGACCCGACCGGGAAGCGCAGGTGCTCGCGCGGCTATGCGAGCACAATGCCGGCCCGCTCGACGACAACGCGATCATCGGCGTATTTCGCCAGGTGATGTCGGCCTGCCTTGCGCTCGAGCAGAAGCTGCGGATCGCCTATCTCGGCCCCGCGGGCACGTTCTGCCACGCCGCGGTCGCACGTCATTTCGGCCAGTTCGTCGACACGCTGCCGTGCGTGACGATCGACGAGATCTTTCGCGCCGGCGAGGCCGGGCAGGCGGACTACGCCGTCGTGCCGGTCGAGAATTCGACCGAAGGCGCCGTCGGTCGGACGCTCGACCTGATGTACACGACCGAGCTTTCGATCTGCGGCGAAATCAAGCTGCGCGTCCAGCAGAACCTGCTGTCGAATGCGCCGGCGCTCGAGCGTGTGGTCAAGGTGTATTCGCATGCGCAGTCGCTTGCCCAATGCGCGCAGTGGCTGGCGCGCCATCTGCCGGCCGCCGCGCGGATCCCGGTCTCGAGCAATGCGGAAGCCGCCCGACTCGCGGCCGGCGAAGATGGCGCCGCGGCGATTGCCGGCGAGATCGCCGCGTCGATTTACGGCCTCGCGGTGCTGGCTGCGCACATCGAGGACGAGCCGAACAACACGACGCGCTTCTGGGTGCTTGGACGCCAGGCGGCGCCGCCGTCGGGCCGCGACGAAACGTCGCTGGTGATGTCGGCCGCCAACCGTCCGGGCGCGATGCACGCGCTGCTCGAGCCGCTGGCGCGGCACGGCGTGTCGATGACGCGCATCGAATCGCGGCCCGCGCGCACCGGGTTGTGGGAATACCTGTTCTTCGTCGACATCGTCGGCCATCGTGACGACCCGACCGTTGCCCCCGCGCTCGCCGAACTGGCCGGCAAGGCCCCGTTCCTGAAGCTGCTGGGATCCTATCCCGCGGCCCTCACGTGAAATTCATGCAGAAGCCCGCGAACGCGGTCGAGCGCGCGCCCGAATACGTGCGTGCGATTGCACCCTATGTCGGCGGCAAGCCGATCGACGAGCTGGCGCGCGAAATGCGTCTCGACCCGGCGACGATCGTCAAGCTCGCATCGAACGAAAATCCGCGCGGGCCGAGTCCCAGGGCAGTGGCGGCGATTGCCGCGGCCGCGGCCGACCTGACGCGCTACCCGGACGGCAACGGCTTCGCGCTCAAGGCCGCCCTCGCGGCCCGGCTCGACGTGAAGGCGGAACAGATCGTGCTGGGCAACGGCAGCAACGACGTGCTGGAGCTGACGACCCAGGCATTCCTGCGGGGCGGCGATCACGCGGTCTATTCGCAATACGCGTTCATCGTCTATCCGCTCGCGACGCAGGCACGCGGTGCGCTGGGCGTGCAGGTGCCCGCCAAGGACTTCGGCCACGATCTCGACGCGATGCGCAAAGCGATCACGCCGAAGACGCGGATCGTGTTCATCGCCAATCCGAACAATCCGACGGGAACCTGGCTTGCGGGGGGCGTTGTCGAAGCCTTCGTTGCCAGTGTCCCGCGCGACGTGATCGTGGTTCTCGATGAGGCGTACAACGAGTTTCTCGAGCCCGCCGACCAGGCGAGTTCGACGACCTGGGTTGCCCGCTATCCCAACCTCGTCGTATCGCGGACGTTTTCCAAGGCGTACGGCCTCGCCGGATTGCGCATCGGCTATGGCGTGATGAGTGCCGGCATCGCCGATCTGCTGAATCGGGTGCGCCAGCCGTTCAACGTCAACGCGCTGGCACAGGCGGCGGCGCTGGCCGCGCTCGCCGATTCCGAATACGTCGATGAGAGCCGGCGCGTGAACCGCGACGGCATGCGCCAGCTCGAATCCGGATTGCGCGCGCTCGCGGTTCGCTATCTGCCGTCGCATGGCAATTTCATCCTGATGGAGGCGGGAGATGCGGCGCGCGTCTATCAGGCGTTGCTGGCGCAAGGGGTGATCGTGCGCCCGGTCGACAACTACGATCTGCCGGCGTGGCTGCGGGTTACCGTCGGGACCGGGCCGGAAAACGTGCGCTTCCTGGCGGCGCTCGCAACCGCCCTGCAATCGCAACCTGGCGGGAAGGCTCGTGCGAGTCGATAAGCTGGTCGTCATCGGCGTCGGGCTGATCGGCGCGTCGTGCGCGCTCGCGTTGCGAGCAGCCGGCGCGGTCGGCACGATCGTCGGTGTCGGGCGTTCGCGCGAGAATCTCGACTGCGCACTCGCGCGCGGCGCAATCGACTGCGGCATGATGCTCGATGACGACTGGGCACATGAAGTGGCGGACGCCGATTTCGTGCTGATCGCGATCCCCGTCGCCCAATATCGCGGCGTGCTGGAACGGCTTGCGCCGGCGCTCGACGCGCGAACCGTCGTCACCGACGCCGGGAGCACGAAGCAGGACGTCGTTCTCGCGGTGCGCGAAACACTCGGGAGGCGTCTGCCCCAGTTCGTTCCGGGACATCCGATCGCGGGCAACGAGCGCTCGGGCGCCGGTGCGGGCGACGCGTCGCTGTACGTCGGTCGCCAGGTCATATTGACGCCGCTGCCGGAAACGACGCCGGCGGCGCTCGAGCGAGTCGAGGAATTCTGGACCGCCTGCGGCGCGCGCGTTGCGCATCTCGATCCGGGTCGCCATGACCGCATCCTCGCGGCCGTTTCGCATTTGCCGCACCTGCTCGCGTCGGTGCTGGTCGCCGAGCTTGCGACGCGCCAGGATGGCGCCGAGTATCTGGGGAACGCGGGCAGCGGATTCCGCGATTTCACGCGCATCGTGGCAAGCTCGCCGGAGATGTGGCGCGATATCGCACTCGCCAACCGCGATGCGTTGCTGGCCGAACTCGTCACGTATCGCAGCGCGCTCGACGCACTCGCGCTATCGATCGCGCATGGCGATCGTGCGGCGCTCGATGCGATGCTTGGCCGAGCCGCGGACGCGCGCCGCCGCTGGGGAGAGAGTGGCGCCAGCGTCGGCACCGGCGAGAAGGCCGCCTGACGGCGCCCTGTCATCGCCACGGTCGATGACTGCGCGTGACTCCGCGACGCTTGCGCTCGCCCCGATGGCGCGGGCGCAGGGCGTTGTCGCGCTACCGGGCTCGAAGAGCATCTCCAACCGCATCCTGCTGCTGTCGGCGCTTGCCGACGGCGTCACGCGCCTCACGGGACTGCTCGACGCGGACGACACGGCGCACATGATCGACGCGCTGAGGACGCTGGGCGTGCAGATCGACCGTCCGGACGGCGAGTGCGTCGTGCACGGCGTTGGCGCCGAATTCCCGCGGCGCGCCGCCGCGCTGTTCCTGGGCAATGCCGGCACGGCGGTGCGTCCGCTTTGCGCCGTGCTGGCGATGCGGGGTGGCGACTATACGATCGCCGGCATTCCGCGGATGCACGAGCGGCCGATCGGCGATCTGGTCGATGCGCTGCGCCACCAGGGCTGCGACATTCGCTACCTCGCGAACGACGGATATCCACCGGTCGCGATCGGTGCGTCGGGTGGACGCGCCGGCGGGCGCATTCCGATTCGGGGCAACGTTTCCAGCCAGTTCCTTTCCGCACTGCTGATGTCGCTCCCGGCGGCGCATGGCGCGGCGCGCGATGCCACGACCGTCGAATTGACGACGCCGCTGGTATCGCGCCCGTACGTCGAGATCACGACGCGCCTGATGCGCCAGTTCGGCGTGCCGATCGAAACACCGGACGCCACGACGTTCGAGGTGCCGGCGGGCGCGCGCTACCGAACGCCCGCAGTCGTTCACATCGAAGGCGACGCGTCGGCCGCCTCGTATTTCCTCGCGGCTGGCGTGATCGGCGGCGGGCCGGTGCGGGTCACCGGCGTGGGGCGCGCGTCGATCCAGGGCGACGTCGCGTTCGCCGACGTGCTCGCGCAGCAGGGTGCGGATATCCGCGCGGGCGACGACTGGATCGAGGCGCGCCGCGGCCGCCCGCTCGCGGGCGGCACGATCGACTGCGTGCGCATTCCCGACGCGGCGATGACGCTTGCCATCGTGGCGCTGTTTGCGCGCGCACCCACGCGGCTCGCGAACATCGGCAGCTGGCGCGTCAAGGAGACCGACCGGATCGCGGCGATGGCCGCCGAACTGGCGAAGCTCGGCGCGACGCTCGCCGCGGGGAACGACTGGCTCGAGGTCTCGCCACTGCAGCAGTTTCGCCACGCCGTCATCGACACCTATGACGATCATCGGATGGCGATGTGCTTTGCGCTGGCGGCGCTGGGCGGCACCGGCGTGACGATCAACGACCCGGGCTGCGTGCGCAAGACATTTCCCGGCTATTTCGACGCGCTGGCCTCGATTGGCAGACCGCGATCTGAGACATGAGTGCCGAAGGGCCGTCGGAAGCATGGGGGGACCATGGGTGCCGAAAGCCGCCCCGAAGTCATTGCCATCGACGGGCCGGCGGCGTCGGGCAAAGGGACGATCGCGCACAACGCTGCGGAGGCGCTCGGGTTCCATTATCTCGACAGCGGCTCGCTGTACCGGTTGATCGCGCTGCGCGCCGTCGAGCAGGCGATTGCGCCCGACGATGCGGCCCGCCTGGTCGGGCTTACCGCGGATCTCAACGTCGCGTTCCGCGATGGGCGCGCAATGCTCGATGGCCGCGACGTCGCCGATTCCCTGCGCACCGAGGCGGTATCTTCGATGGCATCGAGGGTCGCCGTGCACCAGGCCGTGCGCAGCGCCCTCCTGCTGCGCCAGCGGGCCTTCCGGGAGCCTCCCGGACTGGTCGCCGAGGGCCGGGACATGGGCACGGTCGTGTTTCCGGATGCCGCCCTGAAGGTGTTTTTGACGGCCAGCGCCGAGCAACGGGCGGAGCGCCGCCATAAGCAGTTGATCACAAAAGGAATCTCGGTTAGCATTGACGGTCTTTTGCGCGATATCCGGGAGCGCGACAGCCGGGATTCGACGCGTGTGGCAGCACCGCTCGTGCCGGCCTCCGATGCGATAGTCCTGGATACGACCGAACTGTCGATCGCCGAAGTCACCGCCGCCGTCCTCGCGCTGTATCGCGGGCAAACCGGCGTGGACACAAGGCAGCCGACGGCATGACTTGCCCGCGGACGGATGGTGTCGCGAGATATCGCCCGTCGCGCAAACAAGGCATCACGCAAAGGGCCGCGGTGCGCGCTTTTTCTAGCCGGCGCGCACGACGCGGATTTCATCAACCTGCCCGCCTGGGCGCGAGATAACGGGTTCTCGCCCGAAGGCGGCTCATGCAAAGGAACCAACCCTTCATGGCTACTGCCACGCAAACCGCAGCACCCAGCCCCGGCGTCGAAAATTTCGCTGCGCTGTTCGAGGAATCGCTCGCACGCCAGGAAATGCGCCAGGGCGAATTGATTACCGCGGAAGTGATCCGCGTCGATTACAACATCGTCGTCGTCAACGCCGGCCTGAAATCCGAAAGCTTCATTCCGATCGAGGAGTTCAAGGACGACAAGGGGGTCATCGAGGTCAAGCCGGGCGATTTCGTCACGGTGGCGATCGAAAGCCTCGAGAACGGCTACGGTGAAACGCGCCTGTCGCGCGACAAGGCCAAGCGGCTAAAGGCCTGGCACGATCTCGAAGCGTCGATGGAGCAGGGCTCGATCGTTCAGGGTCTCGTCACGAGCAAGGTCAAGGGCGGCCTGACGGTGATGATCAACGGCATTCGCGCGTTCCTGCCCGGATCGCTCGTCGACATCCGTCCGGTCAAGGACACGTCGCCGTACGAGAACAAGCAGCTCGATTTCAAGGTCATCAAGCTCGACCGCAAGCGCAACAACGTCGTCGTCTCGCGCCGCGCGGTGCTCGAGGAGAGCCTCGGCGAGGAGCGCGAAAAGCTCCTGTCCACGCTGTCGGAAGGCGCGACGGTCAAGGGCATCGTCAAGAACATCACTGATTACGGCGCGTTCGTCGACCTCGGCGGCATCGACGGCCTGCTGCACATCACCGATCTTGCCTGGCGCCGGGTGAAGCATCCGTCGGAGGTGCTCGCCGTCGGCGACGAAGTCACGGCGAAAGTGCTGAAGTTCGATCAGGAGAAGAACCGCGTCTCGCTCGGCCTCAAGCAATTGGGCGACGACCCGTGGGTCGGCCTGTCGCGGCGCTATCCGCCGGGTACGCGCCTGTTCGGCAAGGTCACCAACATCACCGACTACGGCGCGTTCGTCGAGATCGAGTCGGGCATCGAGGGACTCGTGCACGTGTCCGAAATGGACTGGACGAACAAGAACATCCACCCGACGAAGGTCGTGCAGCTCGGCGACGAAGTCGAGGTGATGATTCTCGAAATCGACGAGGACCGCCGCCGCATTTCGCTCGGGATGAAGCAGTGCATGCCCAATCCCTGGGACGATTTCGCGATGAACCACAAGAAGGGCGACAAGGTCGCGGGCCAGATCAAGTCGATCACCGATTTCGGCGTGTTCGTCGGCCTGCCCGGCGGCATCGACGGCCTCGTGCACCTGTCCGATCTCTCGTGGGCGAACGCGGGCGAGACCGCCGTGCGCGACTACAAGAAGGGCCAGGAAGTCGAAGCCGTCGTGCTGGCGATCGACGTGGAGCGCGAGCGCATTTCGCTCGGCATCAAGCAGCTCGAGGGCGATCCGTTCAGCAACTTCGTCGCCACGCACGACAAGGGCAGCGTCGTTTCGGGGACCGTCAAGAGCCTGGATGCCAAGGGCGCGGTGATCTCGCTCGGCGGCGACATCGAGGGCTATCTGCGCGCCTCCGAGGTCTCGCGCGACCGTGTCGAGGACATCCGCACGCGGCTCAAGGAAGGCGACGCCGTCACGACGATGATCATCAACGTCGACCGCAAGAACCGCAGCATCAACCTGTCGATCAAGGCGAAAGACAACGCCGACGAATCGGAGGCGATGCAGCGGATGACCGCGGAAAATGCCGGCACCACCACCGGGACCACCAATCTCGGCGCGCTGCTGAAGGCCAAGCTCGACAACAAGAACAACGGTTGACAAGGGACTTACGCGAGATGACCAAATCGGAGCTGATCGACCGCCTCGCGGCGCAGTTTCCGCAACTGGTTGCCAAGGACGCCGAGCTGGCGGTCAAGATGGTCCTCGACGCGATGGCCGAAAGCCTCGCGAAGGGCGAGCGCATCGAGATCCGCGGGTTCGGCAGCTTTGGCCTGAACTACCGGCCGCCGCGCACCGGCCGCAACCCGAAGTCCGGCGAGAAGGTGCAGGTACCTGAAAAATACGTGCCGCATTTCAAGGCCGGGAAGGAATTGCGCGAGCGCGTCGATTTCGACATCACGCAGGACTGATCTCTTGGATGATCTTCATACGGGCGGCCGCGATTCGCGCGCGCGGGCCGCCGTTTCTTTTTTCGAATCCGAACACGGGTCGAAACAATGAGTCTGGTGCGCTGGATCTTCATCGCGGTCGTGTTCGTCGCGCTGCTGTTCATCTCGCTGCAAAACGCCGATCCGGTCACATTGCGCGTATTCACGTTCTACCGGTGGGAGGCGCCGCTGGTATTCGTCGTGCTGATCGCGTTCGCGTCAGGCGTCGCGCTCGGGCTCCTCGCGGCGGCGATCAAGGTGGCGCGCCTGAAGCGCCAGATGAGCCGGATGCGGCGCGAGCACCGGACGCAGCTGATCGCGCCCGCGGCGCACGGCGCAACCCCGGGCACGGCGCCAGCATCGGGGCCGGGATTCGAGCCGCTCCAGCGCGGCCGCTGACCGCGCGCCAGCGCATAGACAACCCGCCGCAGATGGACTTCGAGCTCTGGTGGCTGCTGCCGATCCCGGCGCTGTTCTTCGCGCTCGGCTGGATCGCGGCGCGCATCGATATCAAGCACCTGCTGCTCGAATCTCGCGCGCTGCCGCTGTCGTATTTCCGTGGCCTCAACTTCCTGCTGAACGAGCAACCCGACAAGGCGATCGAGTCGTTCATCGAGGTCGTCAAGGTCGACCCGCAGACGATCGACCTCCACTTCGCGCTCGGTTCGCTGTTTCGCCGTCAAGGCGAGACCGACCGGGCAATCCGCATGCATCAGAACCTGCTCGACCGGCCGAACCTGCCCGCCGACAAGCGAACGATGGCGACGTACGAGCTCGCGCAGGACTTCAACCGCGCCGGCCTCCTCGACCGCGCGGAGGATCTGTTTCGCCGGCTCGACAACACACCGTTCGAGCATTCGTCGCTGTCGCACCTGATCTCCATCTACGAAACCGAGAAGGACTGGCCGAAGGCGATCGCCGCGATGCAGCGGATGGAAGTTCTCGCGAAGCAGCCGTATTACAAGGAGATCGCCGAATACCGCTGCGAGCTCGCGCAGGCCGCGATGCTGAAGTCCGACACGGCGACCGCGAATGCCGAGCTCGAGCGCGCGCTCGCGACGCACCGCGGCTGCGCGCGCGCCAACCTGCTGTACGGGGATCTCGCCGGGCAGAGCAACGACTGGCGCACCGCCGTCGAATCGTGGCAGCGCATCGAATCGCAGAATCCCGCTTTTCTCGCGCTCGCGGCCGAGCGTTTCGCCGACGCCTATCGTCGGCTTGGGCGATTTGCCGACGGGCATCCGCCTGCTTCGCAACTACCAGGTGCAATATCCGTCGCTCGACCTGCTGAACGCGTTGTTCACGCTGGTGCTCGAGCATGAAGGCCCGACCGCCGCCGCGACGCTGATCAAGGACGAACTCGCGCGCAATCCGACGCTGATCGGGCTCGATCGCCTGCTCGAGGCGCAACTCCTGTCGTCGCCGCCGGACCGGCGGCACGACCTCGAGCTCGTCAAAGGGCTGGTCAGCCAGCACATCAAGCGGCTCGGGTTTTACAAATGCGACAACTGCGGCTTTCGCGCGCGGCAATACTATTGGCGCTGCCCGGGCTGCCAGAAGTGGGAAACTTATTCACCCAAGCGCACCGAGACGCCCGACGGCTTCGTCTGATCGAAAGCACAGTCACCGATTCGCACCGAGCCATCCGATGGTCTTGCCTGACAGGAACTGACATGGAGAACGCCAACAATCCGCGCGTCATCGTCGCGCTCGATTTCGCGAATCCGATGCGCGCACTGTCGCTCGCCGAGCGCCTCGATCCGCACGACTGCGGGCTCAAGGTCGGCAAGGAAATGTTCGTCGTCGCGGGACCTGAACCCGTGCGCTGGATGGTCGAGCGCGGATTCAACGTGTTTCTCGACCTCAAGTTTCACGACATCCCGAACACGGTCGCGCAAGCCTGTGCCGCGGCCACGCGTCTCGGCGTCTGGATGCTCGATGTGCATGCCGTCGGCGGGCGGGCGATGATGAAGGCTGCCCGCGATGCGGTCGCCGCCACCGCCGCCGAAATGGGACGTCCGCGGCCGCTGCTGATCGCGGTGACGGTGCTGACAAGCCTCGACCAGGTGGCGCTGCGCGAGACCGGCGTCGATGCCGAAGCCAGTCGCCATGCGTTGCGCCTCGCGGCGCTGACACGCGACTGCGGCCTCGACGGCGTTGTCTGTTCGGCCATCGAGGCACCGTCGCTTCGTTCCGCGTTCGGACCCGATTTCACGCTCGTCACGCCCGGGATTCGTCCGGCGGGCAGCGCGCGCGATGACCAGGCGCGCGTCGTGACGCCTGAAGAAGCCGCACAAAGCGGCGCGAACTATCTGGTCGTCGGGCGTCCGATTACCGGCGCCGCGGATCCGGTGGCCGCGCTCGCCGACATCAATCGGCGCTCGGAAATCCGGAGTGAACATCCCCCCACGCTTGGTCGGACGATCCTCGTGCTTCGCACTCGCGTGTTCGCCCTCGGGGCGACCCGTCGGGCTCACGCGCTCGCTGCCCAGGTCGGGGCGGCCCTTCCCGACATGACATGAAGATCACGATGATCGGCACCGGTTACGTCGGCCTCGTAACCGGAACGTGTCTCGCCGAAGTCGGCAACGACGTGCTCTGTCTCGACGTCGACGCGCGAAAGATCGACATGCTGGTAGGCGGTGGCGTGCCGATCCACGAGCCCGGCCTCGAGCCGATGATTCGTCGCAACGTGGCCGCGGGCCGCCTGCGATTCACGACCGACGTCGATGCGGCGGCGGGCCATGGCACCGTGCAATTCATCGCCGTCGGCACGCCGCCCGACGAGGACGGCAGCGCCGACATGCAATACGTGCTGCGCGCCGCGCGCAACATCGGACGCCGGATGACGCAATGGACGCTCGTCGTCGACAAATCGACGGTTCCCGTCGGAACCGCAGATCGCGTGCGGGCGGCCATCGCCGAGGAGCTGTCGGCGCGCGGACTCGACATTCCGTTTGCCGTCGCGTCGAATCCGGAGTTCCTGAAGGAAGGCGCGGCGGTCGACGATTTCATGAAGCCCGACCGGGTCGTCATCGGCGCGGACAATGAGCGCGCAATCGCGATCCTGCGCAACGTGTATGCGCCGTTCCAGCGCAATCGCGAACGGTTGCTCGTCATGGACGTGCGCTCGGCGGAACTCACGAAGTATGCGGCGAACGCCATGCTCGCCACGCGGATATCGTTCATGAATGAGCTCGCGAATCTCGCCGAGCGACTCGGCGCCGATATCGAATCGGTGCGCCAGGGGATCGGATCCGATCCGCGGATCGGGTGGCACTTTCTTTACCCGGGCGTCGGCTACGGCGGGAGCTGCTTCCCGAAGGACGTGAAGGCGCTGCGCTTCACCGCGGAACGGGCAGGTTCAGCGCTCAAGGTGCTATCCGCCGTCGAAGCCGCGAACGACACCCAGAAGCTCGTGATCGTCGACAAGATCGTCGCCCGCTTCGGGGCCGATTTGTCCGGGCGACGGTTCGCGCTGTGGGGGCTCGCGTTCAAGCCGAACACCGACGACATGCGTGAAGCGCCGTCGCGCGCGATCATCGCGGCCCTGATCGACCGCGGCGCGACGATCGCCGCGTACGACCCGGTCGCCATCGACGAGGCAAGGCGACTGCTCGGCGACGTGCCGCAGATCAGGTTCGCCGCGAATCCGCTCGCCGCATGCGAGGACGCCGACGCACTGGTCGTCGTTACCGAGTGGAAAGAATTCCGCAGCCCCGATTTCGACGCGCTGAAGGGGCGGTTGAAACAACCGGTGATCTTCGACGGGCGCAACCTCTACGAGCCCGACGTCGTGCGCGGTGCCGGCTTCGAATACGCATCGATCGGGCGGCGATGAGCGCCGCAGGGCCGCCCCAAGGCGTGAATTGCGCCCCCTCTGGGGGCAGCGCAGCGACGACGGTCGCAAGCGTGGGGGTCCGATGAGCGCCGCAGGGCCGCCCCAAGGCGTGAATTGCACCCCCTCTGGGGGCAGCGCAGCGACGACGGTCGCAAGCGTGGGGGTCCGATGAGCGCCGCAGGGCCGCCCAAGTCGCGAATTGCACCCCCTCTGGGGGCAGCGCAGCGACGACGGTCGCAAGCGTGGGGGTCGTTAGATGAGCGCGAGACCGACGCGTGCTGTTGCGGCATGCGCGGGCGGTGCAAGGAGGTCGAGGCGATGAGCGAAGTGTTCTCATGAGTGCGCATTTCTCCGCCTGGCGCGCGCGTGTCGCCAGGGCGCGCGTGCTGATCGTCGGCGACGTCATGCTCGACCGCTACTGGTTCGGCGACGTCGAGCGCATCTCGCCCGAAGCGCCGGTGCCCGTCGTCAGGATCGCGCGCTCGGAAGAGCGGCCCGGCGGCGCGGCGAACGTCGCGCGCAACGTTGCCGCGCTGGGCGCACAGGTGGCGCTGTTGTCGGCCGCCGGCCTCGACGAGCCGGCCGATACGCTGCTGCGCATGCTGAAAGCCGACGGCATCCGCACGTCGTTTCTGCGCGACGCCGCGCTGACGACGACCGTCAAGCTGCGTGTCATCGGACGCCAGCAGCAGCTGTTGCGGATCGATTTCGAAACCGCACCGCCACTCGACCTGCTCGCCGCCAACCTCACCGAGTTCGACGCGCTGCTCGTCCAGAGCGACGCGCTGGTGCTGTCCGACTACGGCAAGGGCGGTCTCGCGCACATCGCGACGATGATTGCGCGCGCGCGCGCGGCGGGAAAGCCGGTGCTGGTCGATCCGAAAGGCGACGACTGGGAACGCTATCGTGGCGCGACGGTGATCACGCCCAATCGCGGCGAATTCCGGCAGGTGGCGGGACGCTCGCGCGACGAAGCCGATCTCGAGCAGCGCGCCCAGAAATTGCGGCGCGATCTGGAGCTCGATGCGGTTCTGATCACGCGTTCGGAGGAGGGAATGAGCCTCTATTCCGACGCCGGTGCGCTGACGATCCCCGCGCAGGCGCGCGAAGTGTTCGACGTGTCGGGCGCCGGGGATACGGTGATCGCAGCGCTCGGCGCGCTGCTCGCGGCCGGCGCGCCACTGGCCGACGCGATGTCGATCGCGAACGAAGCGGCCGGCGCCGTCGTCGGCAAGCTCGGGACCGCCGTCGCGGAGCCGGACGAGTTGAGCTGACCGGCGATCGCGCGAGACGAAAGCCAAGGCGTGGCCAAGCCGAAGACGCTCTACACATGCACCGAATGCGGCGGCGTGGCGCCGAAATGGCAGGGACAGTGTCCGCATTGCGGCGTATGGAACACGCTGGTCGAAACGATCGCGACGCCGGCCGCGGCGCGCTTCGAAAGCGTCGCCGGCACACGTTCGGCCGTGACGCCGCTCGCATCGGTCAAGGCGCGCGGGTCCTCGCGCATTGCGACCGGTCTGGAGGAATTCGATCGCGTGCTGGGAGGAGGGCTCGTGCCGGGCGGCGTCATTCTCCTGGGCGGCGATCCGGGGATCGGCAAGTCGACGCTGCTGCTGCAGGCGGGCGCGGCACTCGGCGCCGCGCACCGCACGCTCTATGTCACCGGCGAAGAGTCGGCGGAGCAGATTGCGCTGCGCGCGCACCGTCTTGGACTGGTCAACGCGCCGATCGAGTTGCTGGCCGAAGTGCAGCTCGAGGCCATTGTCGCGGCGATCAACGCGACGTCGCCGGAAATCGTCGTCATCGATTCGATCCAGACCGTCTACACCGAAGCGCTCGCCTCGGCGCCGGGAAGCGTCGCGCAGGTGCGCGAGTGCGCGGCGCAATTGACGCGGCTCGCCAAGCAGCGTGGCGTCATCGTGATCTTCGTCGGGCACGTGACGAAGGAAGGCGCGATCGCCGGCCCGCGCGTGCTCGAGCACATCGTCGATACGGTGCTGTACTTCGAAGGCGATCCGCATTCGAGCTTCCGGCTCGTGCGCGCGATCAAGAACCGCTTCGGCGCGGCGAACGAGCTCGGTGTCTTCGGCATGACCGAGCGCGGCCTCAAGGGCGTCTCCAATCCGTCCGCGCTGTTCCTGTCACAGCATGCCGAAGGTGTCGCGGGTTCAGCGGTCGTGGCGACGCTCGAGGGATCGCGCCCGCTGCTCGTCGAAGTGCAGGCGCTGGTCGATCCGGTGCAGGGTGGCTTGCCGCGGCGCCTCGCCGTCGGACTGGATCCGCAGCGTCTCGCGCTGCTGCTCGCGGTCCTGCACCGCCATGGGGGTGTCGACACCGGCGGATTCGATGTCTTTGTCAATGCGGTGGGTGGGGTGCGAATCCTCGAGCCCGCGGCCGACCTGGCCGTCATGCTGGCAGTCTGTTCTTCATTGAAAAACAAAGCGTTGCCGCAGAAAACGCTGATTTTTGGTGAAATCGGACTCGCAGGCGAGATACGGCCGGTGCAGCGCGGTCAGGAACGGATTCGCGAAGCCGCGAAACTCGGCTTCAGAACAGTCGTTATACCCAGCCTGAACAAACCCAAGCAAGCAATTGAAAACGTGAGAGTTATACCTGTCGACCGCGTTGACGAGGCCATCGAGTGGCTGCGCCAGTGAGGACCCTCACCGGATGCCGGCGCCAGGCGGCTCGATGGCAGATGCGATCACGATCGGCTCACGAACCCGGCGTCGATACTGGTCGGCCATCGCGGTAAATGCGGCTTCGAGCGAACGCGTCGTCGCCGCCGTATCGAACAGCGCGCTCGAGCGTCCAGGGCCGTCCAGATGATCGCGCAGCCGGCGCCGTTCCGCGGCGTCCTGCGCAAGTTGCACGGCCCGCGCGACGTAGCCTTCGACGTCGTCGCAGACGAGTTCCGGCAAGCCGACCGCCGTCAGCAGGCTGGTGGCGACGCGCGATGCGAACGTGTCGCCGCGGCAGGTTAGCACCGGGCAACCGGCCCATAGCGCGTCGCTGGCCGTCGTGTGCGCGTTGTACGGCCACGTATCGAGAAACAGGTCGGCCGCGCGGTACAACGCGAGGTACTCCGGATTCGGACGCGCGGGCGCGAATACGAGCCGCCGCGCGTCGATGCCGCGGCGCACCGTTTCGCGGCGCAGGTTGCTCGTCAGACGCTCGTCGCCCGGGCGGGCGAGCAGCCACAGCACCGCGTCGGGCGCTTCGGCGAGAATTTTCATCCAGGCATCGAACACGTCGGGATTGAGCTTGTAGCCGCTGTTGAAACAGCACAGGACAACGGCCTTGCGCGGCAACCCGAGCGTGTCGCGCGCCGGCGTGTCGGCAATGGGCCGCGTACGGTCGTTGACCTGGTAGCTGCCGGGGAGGAGGGCGAGTGTCTCCGCGTAGTCGGCCGCATGCGCGAGCGGCGTCACGGTCGCATCGCCGATCAGGTAGTCGACGAGATTGCCGCCCAGCGTCCCGGGATAGCCGAGGTAATGCACCTGGATCGGCGCGGGCCGCAGCGCGAGCACGGACGGCGGGGCGCCTTCGGTGTGGCCCTTGAGGTCGACCAGAATGTCGATCGCGTCGCCGCGAATCGCCTCCGCGAGACGGCGCGCGGGCCATCCCGCGGCGTCGACAAAGCGATCGAATGCGCCCTTCAGGCGCTCGCGCATCGGGCTGCGATCGTCGGGCCCCGTCGAATACGCGACGACATCGAATCGCGTGCGATCGTGCTGTTCGAACAAGCCGGCCGCAAGATAGGCCGTCGCATGCGTATGGAAATCGGCGGACAGATAGCCGACGCGCAACCGCTCGCTTTGCAGCGTCGACCTGGCGGCGGCCGGCGTGGGCGGTGCGAGGGTTGCCGTCCACGCATTCGCGCAGCGGTGCTGCTCGTCGCGCGATGACGGCTGCGACAGCAGCACGAACGGGGACAGCAGCGGCGTTTCCTTCGCGATGCCGTCGCGGAACCGCTTCCGAAGCTCCGGGAGATCGTGCCACACCCCGGTGCGTTGCCGCAGGAACAGCAGTTGCGACAGCGCCGCGCCGTGATCGGGTTCGAGGCGGACGACGTTCTCGTACGCCTGCATGGCGGCGTCCAGCTCGTTCTCGCGCTCGAGCAGGCCGGCGAGCTGGAATTGCAGCGCAACCGAGCGGGGCTTGCGAGCGAGTCCCGCATCGAGCGTCGCGCGCGCCTTCTTGCGCAGGCCGGCGGTGATTTCGAGCTGCGCCTTGAATCCCGTGAAGGCCGGCTCGTCCGGCGCGAGGGTGCTCGCGCGCGAAGCCGCATCGAGCGCCTCCAGGAGCCGCCCCTGCGGCTCCAGCGTGAGCGCCAGGTTGTGCCAACCCGCTGCGTGCTTGGAATCGGCCGCGATCGCACGTCGCGCGGACGCTTCCGCGTCGGCAACGCGGCCGATCGCGAGCTCGGCCGCCGACAGGTTGGCGAGAATTTGTGGCGAACGCGGCGCGAGATTAGCCGCTTCCTTCAGCGCGTTCACCGCAGCTTCACGGCGACCGGCCGAATCCAGGACCATTGCGAGGTTCGACCACGCGTCCGGTGATGCCGGCTCGAGCTTGAGGGACGCACGGATGCGCTCGGCGGCTTCGGGAATCTTGCCCGCCTGGTACAGAACGACGCCCGAGTAGTGCAGGGCGGATGCGTTCTTCGGATCAGCGGCCAGAACGGCGTCGTAGCGCAGGAACGCCTCGCGCAGCTTGCCTTCCTGGTGCAGGCGGAATGCGCGGTCGAATTCGGCATTGATGCTCATCGTGCGGCGACGGGGTCGTGTGGACCGCCGGAGATATTCGGACGGAAGATCGTCAGGTTATCACCGCGGCTCCGGCATCCTCGCTTCGATGTAGATGCGCGTGATCTTGTTGTAGCGGTGGCGGATGTCCTTTTCGATGTCCGCGACCGCGGCCGCAATGTCCGCGGCGGGCGCCGCAGGGTCGAATTCCACGTCCAGCGTCAGCAGCACCTCGTCGGGACCGATGTACATCGACAGCAGGCGGCCCACGTGGCGCACGAGTTCGTGGCGCCCGACCAGTTCACGAATCGCCGCGGCTGTGTCGGGACGGATGCCTTCGCCGATCAGCAGCCCGCGGGCCTCGCGGATCAGCAGCACCGCCACGCCGGCGAGCACCAAGCCGATCGCCACGGACGCAGCGCCGTCGGCCTTCGGCATGTCGTAGCGATGGCTGACATAGATGCCGATTGCCGCGATGCCAAGTCCCGCGAGCGCTGCGGAATCCTCGGCCAGCACCGTATAGGTTGTCGGGTCCTTGCTGGCGTGCAACGCTTCCCAGAACGGACGCGAGCCTTTTTCGCGCCAGAATGCCTGCAGCGCGATGGCAAAGCTCGTTCCTTCGAATGCCGCCGCGGCCGCGAGCACGACGTAGTTCCATGCCGGATCGCGCATTGCCTGGGGCTCGACGATGCGCTGCAACCCTTCGAACATCGAGAGCCCGCCGCCGAGTCCGAAGACAAGCACCGCAACGATCAGGCCCCAGAAATAGAGCTCCTTGCCATGCCCGAACGGATGCTCGGGCGTCGCTTCGCGCTCGCTCAGTCGGTTGCCGATCAGCAGCAGCACGCCGTTGCCGGTGTCCACCGCGGAATGGATGCCTTCGGAGAACATGGCCGAGCTGCCGGTGATGGCGGCCACCACGAATTTCGTCGCGGCAATCGCGACGTTGGCGGCGATGGCGCCGTAGACGGCGATCTTCGAATCAACCATCCCGCAAGACCGACGCGCTTTCCGCGATCGTCACCCGGGACCTCCGCACCTTGCGGCGGGACGGAGGGTGGCAACAATACTCACAATTGAAATTCGTCATCGCGAGCGAGTTAATACCGCACGATGCAATCAAATCGGCACGCGGTAGCCGTAGAACTCGTGATCCTCGTTGTAGCCGCCTTCTCCCGCGCCGAGATCGGCATAGTCGTGCACAAGCTCGATGGCTGCGATCCACTTGACCATCTTGAAGCCGACCTCGTTCTCGCAGCGCAGCCTCAATGGTGCCCCGTGCAACACGCTTACCGGCGCGCCGTTCATCTCGTAGGCGAGGATCGTCAGTTCGTGGCGCATGTTGGACAAGCTGTGCGTGTCGTAGTAACGCCCACCGTCGCCTCCATCCGCAAATGAATAGAGCACCGCGTAGCGGGCATCCGCCGTCGGTTTCACCAGGTCGAGGATCTGGCGCATCGGAACGCCGCCCCATTTGGCGACGCCGGACCAGCCCTGAATGCAGAAATGCGTGGTGATCTGTTCCTGTTTCGGCATTGCCTTCAGCTCGGCGTATGAAAACTCCCTCGGTTCTTCGACCAGACCGGTTACTCGCAGGCGGTAATCGACGAAGTTATCCATTGCCAGCACATCAAACGCCTCCGACCTCGGCATCGTGCCGTTGGGCCAGAAATGCGGCGATATGTCGTTTTCGGTGAGCTGGCTCGTCGGATCCCACGACTGGGTGACGCTTCCGAATGGCCGGGACATGAACGCTCCGATCCTCTGCACCAGGCGCGCATGGCGGATGGTGAACGGCGAGGCCAGCCACCACGTGGCGGCCACGAGCAGCATGGCCGGCAGGAAGACCCAAAGGCCGGTCCAGGAGACGTCGTTCACGCCGGCCCACATCATGTTCAGGTTGACGCGCGCGCCGGTGATGAACACCAGTGTCACGTGGGCCAGAATGAAGAGCAGAAACCACCACAGTGCGACGAAATGGATCGAGCGCGCTTTTTGACGGTTCAATGCTCGACCGAACCAGCCCAGCCGGTTCGAGATTGCCGGGCTCTGCATGAGCCCCGTCACGATCGAAGTGGGTGCAGCGATGAATACGGTGATGAAATACGTGAGTTGTTGCAGGCTGTTATAGCGGGTCCAGCTCTCGTCGACGGGGAACGTGAGCGAGAGATATTGAATTGCCGTCGAGACCGCGTTGGGAAACACATCCGATGTCGTCGGCACCAGTCTCAGCCACTGGCCGGTCGTGAACAAGAGAACGTAGTAGACGAGGCCGTTGATCATCCAGAGCAGGGTGATCGAAAAGTGCCACCATCGGGCCAGCCCGATGGAGTGCCGGATACCCGGAATGCCGAGCCACGCAGGCAGCGTGACGGAATCGTCCTTGGCGGTCCATATGCGACCCTCCGGGACGGCCTTCTGGAAGCGAAACCATTCGGTTCCGGGCGTGCAGTCGCGTTTCCAATACAGCCGCGGGTGGTCGGCGAGAATCTGGACACCTGAGCGGATGATGAACGCCATGAAAAACAGGTTCAGGAAGTGCAGCAGCCTGAGCCAGCCCGGAAATCCCGTAGTGACCGCAGCCGCAGACGGTGGAATGCCCGGGTAACGCACGAGAAAGTCCTGTACCGCTGGAAGTTCTCGCAACGCCTGCGCAACGGCCACGCCGATCACCAGAAGCACGAAGACCAGCGGCAGCACCCACAGCACATTGATCCAGTGCCGGCCAATTCGGACCGTGGGCACGACACCAGTCTGCGGCGGCAACCACGTACTCAGTCGGACCCGATCGTCCGCGCCACTGAGGCTCGACGCCAGAGCATCGTGCGACGGTGGGACTTCGCGGGGGCCTCTCATGCGGGCATTCTTGCGGGGAATGGTAGAAGTCGTACTTCGTATAATGGTTATTATGTCAAATACGACGTAACCGGTCGCGCCCCAGATATCGGCGTGCGGCGGGTCTCGGAAGACCGCGCCCCACCGGTTCCAGGTCGACCTGCCTCGGCACCTGCAGCGATCTGCGGATTCCCGGCGCAGCAACGCGTCTCGCGCTTGCTTCCTACTTGCCCGGATCCTTGACGTCGGGGAATTTGTCGAATTCGATGTTGTAGAGCAGACCATTGACCTTTTCGACTTGGCGGATGTAGACGGTCTGCACGATATCGCGCGTTGTCGGGATCGATCATGATCGGTCCGCGCGGGCTCATCAGCTTCATGCCTTTGAGCGCGTCGAGGAACCTGTCCGGATCCACGGAGCCACCGGTCTTCTTCAACGCCTCGGCGATCGCCGCCATGCCGTCAAAGCCGGCGCACGCCATGAAATTCGGGCGCGGTACTTGGTGCCGTTCACTTCCGCGTATGCCTTGACGAACGCCTTGTTCTCCGGCGAATCGTGCGCAGCCGAATAGTGGAAGCTCGTGATGAGCCCAGCGTGGGGTCGCCCATCGCCTGCAGCACACCGTCGTCGGTCAAGTCACCGGTCGCGATCAGCTTGACGCCCGCCTGCTTGAGTCCCCGCTCCTCGTAGCCCTTGATGAATGCAATGGTCTGGCTGCCGGGCGGGAGAAAGACGAACACCGCGTCCGGCTTCGCGTCCTTGATCCGCTGCAAGATAGGGGGCGAAGTCGGGGTTCTGCAGCGGCGTCCGACGCTGTCGATCGATCTCGCCGCCGGCCGCCTTGAATGCCTTGATGAACGTCGTCCTCGGCGTCGATGCCCGGCCCGTAGTCGGATACCAGCGTATACGCGCGCTTGATGCCGTTTCTTGCGGCCCACTGCGCGATCGGCTGCGTGTCCTGCGGCAGCGTCATGCGAGAGGCGCGACGATGTACGGCGAGCGCGTCGTGATGACGGAGGTCGCGGCATTCATGATCACCATCGGCTTCTTCGCCTCGGTGGCGACCGGCGCGACCGCCAGCGCATTGGGCGTGAGGCCGAAGCCGGCGAGGATGTCGACGTTGTCGCGCGTGATCAGCTCCTGTGCCAGGCGCTTGGCGACCTCGGGCGCGGCGCCGGTCGTGTCGCGTGATGATGTCGATCTTCTTGCCGCCGAACGTATCGCCATGGAGCTTCAAGTACGTCTTCATGCCGCCTGGATCTGCTTGCCGTAGTCGGCTGAAAGGCCCCGAAAATTCGGCCACGACACCGATCTTCACCGTCGACTGGGCCAGCGCCGCCGCAGGCAGCGCGGCTGCTGCAGCAATGACGGCAACGCCGAGTAGTTTATTAAGCAGTGGCGGCAAGTTAGACTCCTAAGCTAATGTATTACATTACAATAGTTCTTCAATGGATTGGGCGGGTGCGCCAAGGGCGAAGGTTGCCAGCGCCTCGAGCACCGGCTCGCTTTCACCGGCCGCTCCGGTGATTTCGAACAGCACGGCGGGCAACCGTGCGCGGGTCGCATCCAGTTGTCGAGGGAAGTCCTCTCTGAGGTGCCCGCCGCGTCCGAAAAACAGCGGCACGACCCGAATTCGATCGATGCCGCTGGCGGCCATGTCAACCGCGGCTTGCTGGAGATCCGGCGTCGCATGCTCGAGAAATGCGACGCAGACGGGAAGCTGCGGCGCTTGCTCGAGGATCCTGTCGCGCAATCGATGAAACGGCTCGGCCCACCGCGGGTCGCGTGCGCCGTGGACGTACAGGATCAAACCGGAAGGCATCGGCGATTATATCGGCCGCTTGCGGTCGGCCATTTATAACGAGCGACGCTAACCCCATAGCGCGCAATTCCTTCTGTTTACCGGGCCCGCGGGCTACCGTACGTCGATCATGTATCGCTACGACGCCTTCGACCAGCGGCTCGTCGACGAGCGCGTCGCGCAGTTCCGCGACCAGACGCGCCGCTTTCTCGCCGGCGAGCTTTCGCGAGGACGAATTCCGTCCGCTGCGCCTGCAGAACGGCCTCTATATCCAGCGGCACGCGCCGATGCTGCGGATCTCGATCCCGTACGGGCTGCTGTCGTCGCACCAGCTGCGCAAGCTCGCGCAGATCGCGCGCGTCTACGACCGCGGCTACGGCCACTTCAGCACGCGCCAGAACCTGCAGCTCAACTGGCCGCGGCTCGAGGACGTTCCCGACATCCTCGCCGAGCTCGCGACGGTGCGAGATGCACGCGATCCAGACGTCGGGCAACTACGTCCGCAATATCACCAGCGATCACTTCGCCGGCGTGGCGGCCGACGAGATCGTCGACTCCGCGCCCCTATTGCGAGCTGATCCGGCAGTGGGCGACGCTTGCATCCGGAGTTCGCGTTCCTGCCGCGCAAGTTCAAGATCGCCGTCACCGGCGCGACCAACGACCGGCCGGCGGTGCTCCTGCACGACATCGGGCTCGTGGTGGTCGCGAACGCACGCGGCGAGCTCGGCTTCCGGGTCATCGTCGGCGGCGGCATGGGCCGCACGCCGATCATCGGCCATGTGATCCGCGAGTTTCTGCCCCGCGCGGACATTCTCGCTTACCTCGAGGCGATCCTGCGCATCGTACAACCGCTTCGGCCGCCGCGACAACAAGTGGAAGGCGCGCATCAAGATCCTCGTCAAGGAGCGCACGCCCGCGCAGTTCGCGCTCGATGTCGAGGAGGAGTTCGCGCACCTGCAAGGACGGCCCGTCGACGCTCATCGCCGAGGAGTTCGACGCGTCTCGCGCGGCTGCTTCACGCGCCCCGCCCTATGAAGCGTTCACGGCGACGACTCCGGCGTCGAGCGCGCGCTCGCCGACAACCGCGCGTTCGGCGAACTGGGCGAAGCGCAACGTCCATCCGCACAAGGTAGCGGGCTACGCGGCCGTCACGCTGTCGCTGAAGCAGACCGGCGTGCCTCCGGGCGACGCGACGTCGGACCAGATGGATGCCGTCGCCGATCTCGCCGACCGCTACGCGTTCGGCGAGCTGCGGCGTCACGCACGAGCAGAACCTCGTCTTGCGCGACGTGCGCCAGGCCGACCTGCTCGAGCTGTGGAGCGCGTCTGCGGCCCCTCGGTCTCGCGACGCCCAACGTCGGCCTGCTGACCGACATCATCTGCTGCCCGGGCGGCGACTTCTGCTCGCTCGCGAACGCGAAATCGATCCCGATCGCCGAAGCGATCTAGCGGCGCTTCGACGATCTCGACTATCTGCACGACATCGGCGAGCTCGACCTCAACATGTCGGGATGCATGAACGCCTGCGGCCACCACCACATCGGCCACATCGGCATCCTCGGCGTCGACAAGAGCGGTGCCGAGTGGTACCAGGTATCGATCGGCGGGTCGCAGGGCAACGACGCGTCGCCTCGGCAAGGTGATCGGCCCGTCGTTCGCCGCGCAGGACATGCCGGACGTGATCGAGCGCCTCGTCGAGACGTACATCGAGCGCCGCGACATCCGGACGAGCGTTTCCTCGACACCGTTCGCCGCATCGGCCTCGAGCCTTTCAAGGAACGCGTCTATGCCACGACTCATTAAGAACCGCGCCATCGCCGACGATCGCTACACGCTGCTTGCGCGAAGCCGACGGCGCTCTGCCGACGTCCGCGACGGCGTGCCGGTGATCGTGCCGCTCGCGCTGTGGCTCGAGCGCCGCGGCGCATTGCTCGCGCGCGGCGAGCGTCGGCGTGCTGCTTGCGCCCGCCGATCATCCGGGTGCGCTGGCGGAAGACCTCGAGCGCCTGCCGCTCATCGCGATCGACTTCCCGCAATTCACCGATGGCCGCGGCTACTCGCACGCGCGGCTGCTGCGCGATCGCTATCGCTATGCGCGGCGAACTGCGCGCGATCGGCGACATTCAGCGCGACCAGCTCTATTACCTCGCGCAATGCGGGTTCGATGCGTTCCTGATTCCGGATTCGAGGGACGCCGATGATGCGCTGAACGGATTCGCGGACTTCAGCGACGGCTACCAGGCGACATCGGTGCGTGCGCCGTGGTTTCGCCGCCGCCAGCTTGCCACTGCGCCGCGGCGACGCGCGGATGCCGCGCAGCCGAAAACATGAAGGGAACCGTCTACCTCGTCGGCGCCGGCCCGGGCGCCCCGGATCTTCTGACGCTGCGCGCCGCGAGCGTGCTCGGCGCGCGCCGACATCGTGTTTCACGACGCGCTGGTGCATCCGCAGACGCTTGCGCTGGCGACGCGCGCCGAGAAGGTCGCGGTCGGCAAGCGCTGCGGCCGGCATTCGACGGCGCAGCGCTTCATCAACAAGCGGCTGGTCGATGCAGCGCGCCGGCACGAGCGTCGTGGTCCGTCTCAAGGGCGGCGATCCGATGCTGTTCGGCCGCGCGCAGGAAGAGATCGCGGCGCTCGAAGCGGCGCAAGTCCAGTTCGAGATCGTCCCCGGCGTCACTGCGGCGCTCGCCGCCGCCGCAGAGCTTGGAACGTCGCTCACGCAGCGCGGCAGTGTCCGCTCGTTCGCATTCGCGACCCCGCGCGTCGGCGACGGCGAAGCCGCGAGCAACTGGGTCGGCGCTTTTCGCGGCGCGGACGCGGGTGCGATCTACATGGGCGCGCAGGAAGCCCCTGCTGTTGCCGAAGCCCTGATCGACGCGGGACACGCGCCGGAAACGCCGGTCGCGATCGTCGAAAGCGCCTCGCTGCCCGAGTTCCGCGCTCACTACACGACGCTACGCGCCCTGCCGCGGTTCGCAGATCACGTTTTCGAGGGCCCGGCGCTGCTGCTGTTGGGTCCGCAGTTCCACGCGCGCGCCGCGCATCCGGTGACGGAGATCGCGGACGCGTCCGTTTCAGGCGTCGCCGCGCAGGGTTCCTGAAACGGGCGGCGCGGTATCATCGCCGCTGGCCGCGAATCTCTCGGCGGCCGGTTGCAATGGCCGCGGTGCCTCGCCTTCCCCTGTTCGATCTCGCTCCCGATTTGCAGCGCGACTGGCTCGCGCAGCGGTTGTCGCGTCCGAGTCCACCCGCAGCGCTGGGCTTGAGCGACGGCTTCCGGCTACCCGGCCGCGACGGCGAGCCGGTGCCTGCTGCGGTGCTCGTCCCCCTGATCAACCGGCCGGATGGGCTGCAGCTGCTGCTGACCGAACGCAGCGCCGACCTGCCCGACCATCCGGGCCAGATCAGCTTTCCCGGCGGGCGGCTCGAGCCGGGCGACGCCGATCACGCGGCAGCCGCGCTGCGCGAGACGGCCGAGGAAATCGGGTTGCCGCCGAACAAGGTGAGCGTGCTCGGCCAGCTCGCATCCTACGAGACCGTCACCGGATACCGCGTGCTGCCGATCGTGGGCTGGATCGATCCGCCGTTCGAGCTCGCACCCGACCCGGTCGAGGTTGCCGACGTATTCGAGGTTCCGCTCGAATTCATCCTGGACACCGCGAACCATCAACGACATTTCCGCATGCTGGGATCCGTGCGCCGCGACTACTGGGCCATTCCATGGCTGCACCGCTATATCTGGGGCGCGACGGCCGCCATGCTGCTGATCCTGGAACGCACGTTGAGCGCGGATGCCTGACGACGCGATGCTGACGAAAACTGCACCGACGACGCAGCATTTTCTGGGCCTGTCGCCGCACGGCTTCCACCGCGTCGTCTACTACGAATGGGGCGCGCGCGACAATGCGAATGTCGTCGTCTGCGTGCACGGGATCGGGCGCAACGGCCGCGACTTCGACGTGCTGGGCGAAGCGCTCGCACCGACGCATCGGGTGCTCGCGGTCGACATGCCGGGGCGCGGGGCGAGCGACTGGCTGCGCGATCCAATGGATTACGTCGCCACCACGTATCTCGGCACGCTGAATGCGCTCATCGCCGCGAGCGGCGCCGAGCGAATCGGCTGGGTCGGCACGTCGATGGGCGCCCTCCTCGGCATCATCGCCGCCGCGCAGCCCGGCACGCCGGTCGCGCGTCTCGTCGTCAACGACGCGGGGCCGGTGCTCGATCCGGCCGCGCTGGCGCGGATCGGCGAGTATTTCGGTGCCGACCCGACATTTGCGACCTACGACGAGCTCGAGGCGTACATCCGGGCGATCGCCGCGCCGTTCGGTGTGCTGACCGATGCGCAGTGGGAGCATCTCACGCGCACCAACGCGCGCCAGGGCGCCGACGGACGCTTTGGACTTGGCTACGACCCGCGGATCGCCATTGCCTTTCGCGCGCAGTCGGCGCCGGTCGACCTGTGGCCGCTGTGGGACGCGATTGCGTGCCCGACGCTGGTGTTGCGCGGCGCGCAATCGGACCTGTTGTCGAGCGCCACCGCGCAGGCGATGAGCCAGCGCGGACCGCGCCCGCGCATCGTCGAATTCGCGGGCGTGGGCCACGCGCCGATGCTGCTGTCGCGCAATCAGGTGGACGTGGTCGTCGATTTCCTGCGTTCGACCGTATAATCGTCGCGGCTGAAGCCTCCATCGGCGCACGCCCCACGATGACCTGAAGATGCCGCTCGCGCTTCGATTGCCCCCGATATCCGAACGGCCGCCGCATGCGCCGGAGCTGCGCCCGTCGCGAGTGGCCGCGTGGCTCGGCGCCGCAGTCAATCGCGAACCCGGGTTCGCGGCGCGCGTCATCGGCGACGCCCTCACGGTCACGAATCGGATCGCGTTGAGCCATTCGCGAAGGCTCGAGCTCTCAGAGCAGTACTGGAAATCGGCGGCACTGCTCTGGCCGCGGCTCGAACAGCAGTTCATTCGCGCGTCCCATCCGCTGCAGGGCGACGATCTCGAAGCCGCGAAGGCGTCGCTCACGCTCGCGAACGAGCTTTCGATCGCTTACAAGCGGCTGCTGGCGCGCGAGGCGGCGAGGCGGTTGGCGTGGGGCGGCCCGCGCCGCATCGTCGCGCTCGCTCGACGCACATTTCAGGCGACTTCGCGCGTGCTGGCCAATAGCTATCTGTCGTACGCGCCGGTGCCGACGCACACGTGGTTCGACGCGCACGAGATCTACATGTACACGCGCGAGCGCAGGATCCATCGACATCCGGTCACGCTCGATCAGCCCGATGTCACGCTCGAGCGGCTGTACATGCAATCGCTGCTGCTCGCGCTCGCGAACCCGTATGGATTCCTGCCAAGCCAGCTTGCAACGGTGCTTCACTACTTGCAGGAGCATGCGCAGCTCGCGAAACTGACGCCGGTGCCGCCGGTGCACCGGATGGCGAAGGCTGTCGCGATCGTGCCGGTCGGCCACGACTTTCCGCCGTTTTCGGCGAACAAGGGTGGCTCCGGCGAGGGTTCGAAGCTGTTCATGCTCACGTTCGATCTCGCGTTCCAGTTGCAGGAACAGATTCGCGACCTGGAATCGGGCGCCGCGTTGCCGCGCGAAGCGGGCAACGATGCCGATGCGCGCGGCCGCTATGTCGCGCTCCTCAATCGGCTGCTCCGGCAATGGGCGATTCCGCCGGCGCGCCAGTTCAACCGCCTGCCGTCGCGGGCTCGCGTCGTCATGTGCGCCGGACTACCGGGTGTATGGCAGTACAGCCGGGGACTGCAGACGGGGAGAACGACGGGCACGCCACCGCCGATGATGCAGTGCCAGGTGGTGAACCACACGTCGGGAGGCTACGCGCTGCGACAGATCGACGCATCGCCGACGCCGTTGCGGGTCGGCGATCTGATAGCGCTGCGCATCGAAGGACGCGGGGGACTTCAGGTGGCGATGGTCCGCTGGTTCCGCAACACACTGAACAGCCCCATGCTCGAGTTCGGTTGCGAATTGTTGTCGGACTCGCCGGAGGCGGCCGCTGCCGCCGCGGAAAATGCGCCCGAAGGCGCGCTGCTGCCCGTGCTGGTGTTGCCGGAAGAGGACGACGCCGACGCCGACGCGCCGCCGCAGCTCGCGGCGCCGGCCGGCGCCTTCGCGCTCGAGCAGGCGGTCAGCCTGCGCCGCGGCGGCGCGACAGGATTCGCCGTTCTTACCAAGCTGGTCGAGCAAGGTCCGGGATTCGACTTGTACGAGTTCGTCGCGGTCAGTTGACCGACCGCCCGGCGCCGTCGGCGACCAGCGCTCCGCCAACCGCGGCCCGTATCGCAATTGCCGGAACGCTCGCCCTTGCGCTGCTCGAAGCGCTCTGGGAGCTCGTGCTCGCGCCGCTTGCGCAGCATGGCTCGTGGCTCGCGTTGAAGTCGCTGCCGCTCGCCGCGCTGCTGCCTGGCGCCATGCGCGGCGAGCGCCGTTCCCGCCAGTGGCTCGCGCTGTTGCTGCCCTTCTACGCGGCCGAAGGTCTGGCGCGCGCATTTGCCGAGCCCGGTCGATACGCGGTGGTCGCAGGTGCCGCGTGCGCCATCTCGTCAGTCACATTCATCGCACTTCTGGCGTGGTTCCGCGGCGAATCACGATCCGAATCGCGGTGAAACGAAAGCGGGATCGCCGTGCCCATGCGCTCGAAATGGGACTTCTCGGGAAGTCGCCTCAAGGAGGACAGATGTATCCGACGCCGCTCGGGTTCCTGAAGCATCCGACCGATTCGGGAAGGACGTGCTTAGGCAGCCACAGTACGACCTTGGGGAAATAGATGGCGAACGCGATGGTGCCGAAGAAGACGACGTAGATCGGCAGCGCCGCTCGCAGCGCCTGCGAGAAGCGGACGCCCACGAATTTTGATGCCATCAGCAGAACCAGCCCGTACGGCGGCGTGATGAGGCCGAACGCGAGCGTCGCGATCAGGACCACGCCCATGTGCACAGGATTGATGTCGCCCGCGGCCGTCAGCGCATTCACGAGCGGCATGAAGATAATGATCGTCGGAACCGGTTCGATGAAATCACCGATGATCGTAAAGAGCAGCACCATCAGCAGCATGATCAGATGTGGATCGTTGCCGGCGATGCCCGTGATCCAGTCGGCGATCACGATCGCCCCGCGCAAGTAGGCAAGCAGCCAGCCGAACGCGTTCGCCGCGCCGATCGTGATCAGCGGCAGCGAGAAGATCAGGCCCGCCAGACAGAAATCGTAGGGCAACAGCCGGATGTGGCGCCGGTTCAGCGAGGGAATGACGACCGCAAGGATCCAGACAACGGCCACGACCCCCGCCTCGGTCGGCGTGAACCAGCCCGTCAAGATTCCGCCGAGCAGGATGATCGGAATCATCAGCGGAAGGGACGCGCCCTTCAGCGCATGCGCCACGTCACGAAACGCCGCTCGCGGACGCCGCGTGCCGATGGGCCCGAAGAAGTAGCAGTAAATCATCAACCCGAATCCGATCATGAATCCGGGAACCACGCCGGCCATGAACAGGCCGGCGATGGAGACGTTGCCGACGGCCCCGTAGACCACCGCGGTGATGCTCGGCGGCACCAGGGCCGCGATCGTGGATGCGGAAGCGATGATGGCCGCGACGAACGCGGGATCGTATCCCTCACGCTTCATCGGACCGCCGAGTGCCCGGCTGATCACGGCGACATCCGCCGTCGTCGATCCGGACATTTCCGAGAAAAACATGCTGAAGACCGTCACGACCTGCGAGAGGCCCCCGCGGACGTGTCCGACCAGCGCCAGCGAAAGGTTGGTGATCCTGCTCACCACGTTCGCCGAGCTCATCAGCTCCCCGACCAGTAGAAAGAAGGGAATCGCCAGCAGCGCCTCGGAATCCATTCCGTCGAAAATTTTCTGGACGATGGCGGGGAACGTCACGTCGGTGAACGAAGCGCCGATGAATACGCCGGCCATCAGCGCAAACGCGACCGGGACCCCCAGATAGCCGAATGCAAGAAACAGGAGCGTCATCAGCCCGAGGATCAGCGGCGCGCTCATCGACGGATCCCGCCCGAGCCGATGGTCTTTATCGGCGTGATCGCGAGCAATTCTTCGGGCGGCTCGGGGTGGTCGAATCCCTTGCGGCATCCGTTGACCAGCTGCTCGACGGTGAACAGCGCGATCAGCGCACCGGCGATGGGGATCGCGGCATACAGCGACGCAATGGGCGTCATCGACGGCATCCGGAAGCTCGAGAAACCGCGCAGGAAGTTGATGTACCCAAAGTAGACGAGGCAGCCCGCGACGCCGAGAACCACCAGTCGAATGACGACCTCGGCCACCAGGCGCGGTGTGCCGTGCAGCGCCTCGGCGACCGCGGTCAGGTACAGGTGATCGTTACGTCGCGTCGCCGCCGAGGCGCCGATGAAAATGGCATAGATGAAGAAGGTCTGCGTGACTTCCTGCAGCCACAGCCAGGGGTGACCGATCGTCCGCGTGACGATGTCGAATACCACCGTCGTCGAGAAGGCGAACAGCAGCACGCCGCAGATGATCATCAGGATCATCTCGAGGATGTCGAACGCTCGCCACTTCAGATGACGCTGCCGCTCGAGCACCAGTTTTTCGGCGATACGCATCCGCTGGCGTAACAAGGACGATCGACTGGAAGAGGCCGGCGCGCGGCCTCTCCACGGGATTCGCGGATTACTTGACGGCGTTGATCAGGTCTTTGATCTTGACCGCGTGCGGGCCCAACTCCTTGGCAAGGCGGTCCTTGTACGGAGCGGCGACCTTTTCGAAGCCCGACTTGTCGACATCGCTGACGATCTTCACGCCGAGCGCCTTCAGCTTGTCGGCCGACTGATGCTCGAGCTCAAGCGATTTGGCGGGCTGGGTCCTCCCGACTTCGTCGGCCGCCGCCGTCACCCACTTCTTCTGGTCATCGCTCAGGCTCTTCCACAGCTTGTCGCTGATCCAGATGAAATTGTTGTTGGCTTCGTGCTCGGTCATCGACAGCACCGGCGCGACTTCGTAATGCTTGTTGACGAGATAGACATTGACGCCATTTTCGGCCACGTCCACGACGCCCGTCTGCAACGACGTGTAGACGCTGCCGAACGGCATATGCACGGTCTGCGCTCCATAGGCCGGAAACATCTCGTCCTCGGTCGCCGTCGCCTGGACGCGAACTTTCAGTCCCTTCATGTCTTCGATCCGGTGGATCTCCTTCTTGCTGTACATGTTGCGCAGGCCGAGCGTGATCAGCGCGATCACGTGCCCACCCTGCACGGTATCCTCGACCATCTCCTTGACCGCCTTGACCACGTTCGGATCGGCCAGCGACTTCTTCAGATGGTCTTCGGAGCGGAACAGAAAGTGCAGCGACATCACGCCCGCCTGGGGCGTGAGCGTGGCGGCGTTCGCCGACGAGCTGATGCAGAACTCGATATCGCCGGCTTTCATCAACTGCAGCACCTGCGGTTCCTGCCCGAGTTGTGCGCCGGGGTACTGGTCGATCAGCATCGTCCCTTTGCTCAACTCCTTGAGCCTGTCGGCGAAGATGTCGCCCGCAATGCTGTAACCCGTGTTTCTCGGCTGGTCGTAGGCAAAGCGGTAGTGACGAACGTCCTGCGCCCATATTCCGGTCGACCAGGCGACGGCTGCGATGCCGAGGCCGATCAAGCCGATGCATTTCGAGGTCTTCATCATGGTCCCTCCGAGTGGTCGTTCTGGTTTTGCGACCCGACTGCCGACGCTGCACGGCTACGATACAGCGGAAATGCGGCTAGCGGGCGGGACCCACTTCGGGCGCCTTGGCGGCTGCGCCGCCGGCCAGGCCCTTCGGCATCGGAAACACGATTTTTTCGACGACCCCGGACAGTTCGGCGACCGATGCCGCACCCAGCGCCTTTAGCCGGTCGATCACCTGCTGCACCAGCAATTCGGGCGCCGATGCGCCGGCGGTCACCCCGATCGTGCGCCTGCCGGCGATCCATTCGGCGCGCAGCTCGTCCGCATTGTCGATCATGTACGACGGCACGCCGCGGTTCGACGCGACCTCGCGCAGCCGGTTGGAATTCGAGCTGTTGGGGCTGCCGACGACGATCATCGCGTCGACCTGCGCGCTCAGGATCTTGACCGCGTCCTGACGATTCTGCGTCGCGTAGCAGATGTCGTCGCGCTTCGGCCCCACGATCTCCGGGAACCGACGCCGCAGCGCAGCCACCACCGAGGCGGCGTCGTCGACGGAAAGCGTCGTTTGCGTGACGTAGGCAACCCGCGATGGATCGCGAACGACGAGGTGGGCGACATCGTCGGCCGATTCGACGAGGTAAACGCCGCCATCGCACTGCCCCATCGTGCCTTCGACCTCGGGATGGCCGGCATGGCCGATCATCACGATCTCGCGGCCCTGCTCGTGCATCTTGGTGATTTCGACGTGCACCTTCGTCACCAGCGGGCACGTCGCATCGAAGACATTGAGGCCGCGCGCGGCAGCTTCGGTGCGCACGGACTTCGGCACGCCGTGGGCGCTGAAAACCACCGTCGCGCCGTCCGGAATTTCATCGAGCAATTCGACGAATACCGCGCCCTTGCGCTTGAGATCGTCGACGACGAACCGGTTGTGGACGACCTCATGGCGCACGTAAACCGGCGCGCCGAATTGCGCGAGCGCCTGCTCGACGATCGCGATCGCACGATCGACGCCGGCGCAGAAGCCGCGGGGATTGGCGAGCAGCAGGTCCATCAGCGCCCTGCCGATCGAGTCGAAGCGCCGGCCGCACGCCGCTCGCGAAAGCTGTCGATGATCAACGCCGCCGCGCCGATGGTGATCGCGCTGTCCGCCACGTTGAATGCCGGGTAGTACCAGCCGCGATAATGCAGCAACAGGAAATCGACGACCTGTCCGAGCGTCAGCCGATCGTACAGATTGGCGAGCGCACCTCCGATGATCAACGCGAGACCCGCGCAGAACAACGTCCGGCCGCCGCGGTGCAGCAGCCATGTCATCACGATGCACGCGGTCACGGCGATCACGACGAAGAGCCACCGCTGCCAGCCGTCGGCGCCGGCCAGGAAGCTGAACGCCGCGCCGCGATTGAATGCGAGCACGAGGCTCGCGAACGGCGTGACCGGCAGTTCCTCACCCATTCGCAATGATGCAAGGATCCAATGCTTCGTCGCCTGGTCGACCACGATCACCAGCACCGACACCCACAGCCAGCGCCGGTTGCCCGTCGCCGCCGCACTGCGAATCGCCGAGGGGTTCGCCGAGTCCATCAGGCGTAGCGACGGGATTCGCCGCTACCGTACAGATTGGCGACGCAGCGCCCGCAAAGACCCGGATGCGCCGCATCGGCGCCGACGTCGCTGCGCCAGTGCCAGCAGCGCTCGCACTTCGGATGAGAACTCGACGCAACGGCAATTGCGAGCGCGTCACCGCGGCGGACGGTGGCTGCAGACGTGATCAGCACGAATTTGAGATCGTCGCCGAGCGATCCCAGCGCCGCATGGTTCTCGAAATCCGCGACGATGTCGGCCTCGGCCTGCAGCGACGAACCGATTGCGCCGGTCTGCCGCAAGGCTTCCAGCTCCTTCTGCACCAGCGCACGGACAGCCAGGATTCGCTCCCATTTCGTGACCAGCGCGTCGGCGCCCTCGATGTCCGGGAGCATCCGTTCCCAGGTATGCACGAAGATCGTCGGATCTTTTGGATGGAGGATCCTCCACGCTTCCTCGGCCGTGAACGACAGGATCGGCGCCATCAGCCGGAGCAGCGTGTCGCGAATCAGCGCAAGCGCGGTCTGCGCGGAGCGGCGTGCGCGGCTATTCCTGCCGGTCGTATACAGCCGGTCCTTCAGCACGTCGATGTAAAAGCCGCCGAGGTCTTCCGAGCAGTACGTCTGCAGCCGCTGGACGACCAGGTGAAACTCGTAGCGAGCATAATCGCCGGCGATCGCATCGGCCATCGCGCGGGCCCGCGCGACCGCGTAGCGATCGATTTCGATCAGATCCGCGATCGGCACGGCGTCCTGCTTCGCGTCGAAATCGGCCGTGTTGGCCATCAGGAAGCGCAGCGTATTGCGGATCCGCCGATAACTTTCGACGACGCGCTTCAGGATTTCGTCGGAGATCGACAGCTCGCCCGAATAGTCGGTGGCACCCACCCACAGCCGCAGAATCTCCGCGCCGAGCGTTCCGGCGACCTTCTGCGGCGCCACGACGTTGCCCTTCGACTTCGACATCTTGCGGCCTTCGCCGTCGACGGCGAATCCGTGCGTGAGGAGCGCCTTGTACGGCGGCACTGCGTTCAGCATGCACGACGTCAGCAGCGACGAGTGGAACCAGCCGCGATGCTGATCGGACCCTTCGAGGTAGAGATCGGCGGGGAACCCGGTCTGTTCCGAATGGGAGCCGGACCCGCTGCGGCGACCGTCCGGACCGCCCATCACCGTCTGGTGCGTCGTGCCGGAGTCGAACCAGACGTCGAGCGTGTCGGTGAGCTTGCGATAGCGCGCCTCGTCGACGCCGAAGTCCTCGCTCGTCGCTTCGAACCAGCTCTCGATGCCGCCGGCCTCGATCTTCGTGGCGGCAAGCTCGAGCAGTGCAGGCGTGTCCGGGTGCAGCGCCTCGGTCTCGCGATCGACGAAGAACGGCAGCGGCACGCCCCATTGCCGTTGGCGCGACAGCGTCCAGTCGGGACGATTGGCGATCATGCCGTAGAGGCGCGCCTTGCCCCAGGCGGGGAAGAATTGCGTTTCATCGATGCCGCGCAATGCGGTCGTGCGCAGCGATTCCGGCGGCGTCACGCCGCGATAGCCGGGCACGTCGTCCATGCCCGCGAACCATTGCGTCGTCGCGCGGTAGATGATCGGCGTCTTGTGCCGCCAGCAGTGCATGTAGCTGTGTGTGAATCTTTCGGCGTGGAACAGCGCGCCGCTCTCCTGGAGCTTGTCGACGATGCGCGGGTTCGCGTCCCAGATGCGCAGCCCGCCGAAGAACGGCAGACCGTCGGCGTAGCGCCCGTCGCCCTGCACCGGATTCTCGATGTCGTCGTCCTGCATTCCGTAGCGGCGTGCCGACAGAAAGTCGTCGATGCCGTATGCCGGCGAGCTGTGGACGATGCCGGTACCCTGCTCGAGCGTGACGAAATCGCCGAGATGGACCGGTGACGCGCGATCGTAGAACGGATGCCGGAACGCGATACGCTCGAGCGCGGCGCCGCGCGCCGTCGCCGCCACCGCTCCCGTCAAGCCAAAGCGCGTGAGACACGTTGCGACGAGATCCTGCGCAAGGAGCAGGTGACCGCGCGCCGTCGCCACCAACGCGTAGACGTCATCCGGATTCACGTTCAGCGCCTGGTTCGCGGGAATCGTCCAGGGCGTCGTCGTCCAGACGACCGCGTAGATCGGGCCCTCGGGCACGCTCGGGAGACCGAACGCGCGCGCGAGCCGCGCGCGTTCGGCCGGATCCTGCAGCGGAAAGCCGACGTCGATTGCCGTGTCGACGCGATCCTCGTATTCGACCTCGGCCTCCGCCAGCGCGCTGTGGCAGTCGAAGCACCAGTTGACGGGCTTCAGGCCGCGATACAGGTAGCCCTTCTCCAGCAGCTTGCCGAGCGTGCGGATCTCGTCGGCCTCGTTGCGAAATGCCATCGTCGTGTACGGATGATCCCAGTCGCCGAGGACGCCCAGCCGCTCGAAGTCCTTCTTCTGGCGCTCGATCTGTTGCGCGGCGTACGCGCGGCACAGCCGCTGGGTGTCGGCGATCGACAGGTCCTTGCCATACGTCTTTTCGATCTGGACTTCGATCGGCATGCCGTGACAGTCCCAGCCGGGAACGTACGGGACGTCGAAGCCCGCGAGCGAGCGGCTCTTGACGATCACGTCCTTGAGGATCTTGTTGACCGCATGCCCGATGTGGATGTCGCCGTTCGCGTACGGCGGACCGTCGTGGAGGATGAATCGCGGGCGCCCCCGCGACGCGGCGCGGATCGCCTCGTAGACGCGGTTTTGCCGCCATTGCGCAACCCATGCCGGCTCGCGGCGCGCCAGGTCCCCGCGCATCGGAAACGGCGTGTCGGGCAGGTTCAGCGTGGGCTTGTAGTCGATCCGGGAGTCGTCGGGCATGAGACGTTTATGGGGTCTGGGTGCGTTCGTCGCAACGGGCAGCGGCCGGTTTATCCCTGGGCCGCGAAATATTCTCGCGCGTGCGTCACGTCGCGGCCGATCTGGCGCGTCAGCGCATCGACGTCCGGATAGCGCTCCTCGTCGCGCAGCTTGTGCAGGAATTCGACGGTGATCCGGCGGCCGTAGATCGATTCGTCGAAATCGAGCAGGAATACTTCCAGCAGCGGTTTGCCGTCTGCCTTCACCGTCGGGCGCACGCCGACGCTGGCCACGCCCGCGCGCGGAACGCCCGAGAGGCCATGCACGCGGACGGCGAAGATCCCCGTCAGCGGTGGCGGCCGGCGCAGCGCCACATTGGCCGTCGGAAAACCGAGATCGCGGCCGAGCTTGTCGCCGTGCGCCACATGCCCCGTAATCGCGTAGCTCCGTCCGAGCAACGCTGTCGCGTGCGCGAGGTTCCCGCTTGCCAGAGCGGCGCGCACGGCGCTGCTCGACGCGCGCTCGCCGTCCACGTGAACCGTCCGCATCGCCTCGACGCTGAAGCGGCAGGCGGTTGCGCGCAGGAACCCGAGATCGCCGGTCCGGCCCCGGCCAAAGCGGAAATCGTCGCCGACGAGCACCCAGCGGGCATCGAGCCCGCGCTCCAGCACATCGCGCACGAACTCGCCGGCCGTCAGCGCTGCGAGACGCGCGTCGAATCGAGCCACGAACGTCGTCGCTACGCCATACGCGCGAAACAGATCGAGCTTGGCGCGCAGTGTCGATAAACGCGGAGGTGCGTTCGCTGCCGCGAAGAATTCTCGCGGATGCGGGTCGAAGGTCAGTATCGCGGACGGCAGACGCAGGTCCTCGGCCGCCTCGATGAGACGCGTCAGCATCGCCTGATGTCCGCGATGCACGCCATCGAAATTGCCGATGGTCAACGCAACGGGGGCGCCGGCCGGGCTCTTCAGGCTGCGCTGAACTCGCACGCTTCGCCCACCGCGACGAAACGTCGGCTTCGCACTGTGGTATCCATTTGGCAAAACTGGATATTTTACCGTAACGCCCGTTACCCTGCCCTTCACGGCATCTCGTGCTCCTGCCACCCGCCTTCGACCAGCGGGTGGTACAACGCGATGCGGATCGGACGCGGGTCGACCGCCCGCACGATGCGCGCGTAACGTGCGAGTTGAGGGCGGTAGCGCTCGAATTCGTGCTGCAGGAACGACGTCGGATCGCCGCCCAGATGCGCGCCGGTCTTGAAGTCGACGATGTAGCGGGTGCCGCCGTCAATGAAGCTGCGATCGAGCACGACGTGCACGATGTTGCCGTCGTCTTCACCGGCCAGCGCCCATTCGCTGCGCGCGTCCGCATGCGCCGCATCGAACAGCCACCGACCTCGCGGATCGCTCAGCGTGCGCGCAATCACTGTCGCGACGCGCTGCGCCGCACGCTCACGCTGGTCGGCGTCGACGCCTTCGGCTCCCAGTTCGGCGAGAATTCGCGGCCGTTCGCCGTGGAGACGGCGCTCGTCCCAGGCGTCGAGTCCCTCGCGCGCGACCTGCGCGAGCAGGCGATGCGCGACCGTTCCCACAGCGGCGGCGACGGCATCCGCCCAGTCGAACGCCGGCGCGTGGACGTCGCGTCCCGCAAGCGAGGCCACCGGCAGTTGCGCGGGCAGTGACGGAAGGCGCCAGTCGGCCGGCAAGCGGTGCAATTCGGGCGCCGGCGCGCTGGCAGCGGTGTCGCCATCGCCGTCCGTCGTGTCGCGCGGCGGCGGCAAGCGATCGCCGAGCGCATCCCACATGCGCGCGAGCGGTGTAGCATGCCGCGGCCGTTTCCAGCGCAGCGACGACTGTCCTGCGTGCGCGCGGGTCTCGCACTGTGCGACGGCCGTCAGATGCAACCGCTGTTTCGCGCGCGTCGCGCCCACATACAGAAGACGACCGAGCTCGGCGACCTCCTCGGCCGCGTCGAGCGTCGCCAGCCATTGATAGACCGGATCCGGTTCGGCGCGTGCGCCGAGCCGTGCGCGAACCGGGGCCAACACCAGCGTGGCCGCTCCTTCGCGCCCCCGCACTCCCCAGCGCAACAATGGCGCGTCGCCTGTCCCGGTGGTGCGATCGAGACCGGGCATGATCACCGCATCGAATTGCAACCCTTTTGCGCGATGCAGCGTCATCACCTGAACCGCGGCCGACTGCACGTCGCCCGCTTCGGCGAACAGCCGAGCCGCCGTCGCCGAGAATGCCTCGTGATCGGGCAGATCGCCGCCCCGCTCGTGTTCCGCGAGAAGCTCGAACACGCGGTCGGCGCCGTTACGATCGAGCGGCGAGCGGAGCGCATGCCGGTCCGCCCAATGCGAGCCACGCAGCGCGAACGCGCAGCGAAAAAGCGGCGCTGCCGCGCGCCGCCAATGCGGGCTCGACCGCACGGACTACGCGGGCCACCCGCGCGCGCCCATCCACGGCAAGCCGCCGCGTGACGTCGGCGTCGGTGATCGCATCCAGGAGCGGGCGATCGGCGGACGCCTGCGCGATGATCAACAGCTCGGCCAGGTCGATGCCGCACCAGGGCGCGTGCAATACCGATAGCCACGCGAGGCGATCCGCCGGCTGTGCGAGCGCCCGCGCAAGCGACAGCAGGTCGCGCGTGGCGAGCCGATCGTGCAGACCTTCGAGGTCCACCGCCGAATAGTCGATTTCCGCGCGCCGCAGCGCCGGCAGCAGCCTTTGCGCATGGCTTCGCGCACGCACCAGCACCGCGATGCTCGCGAGACCGGCGCCGCGCGCTTCGCGAATGCGGGCAACCACGCTTGCGGCTTCCGCATCGCGCGTCGGTGACAGATCGAGTGTTGGGGCGATATCGACTGGCTTGTCGGGATCGGCGTAGGCCCTCCGGTAGCCGGCCTCGCCGCGTGCGGCGTCCGATACGGGCGGCAGCACGCCTTCGAACACGTCGTTGACCCATGCGACGATCTCGCGTTGCGAGCGGAAGTTGCGTGCAAGCTCGAGGACGCCGACCGGAACGCCGGCGATGCGGCCCTCCGCTTGCGCCGTGATGAAAATGCGCACGTCGGCCTGGCGGAAGCGGTAGATCGATTGCATGGGGTCGCCGACCGCGAACAGCGTCCGGCCGTCGGTTGGTTCCCATCCTTCGGTCAAGCGTCCGATCAGTGCAACCTGCGCGAGCGAGGTGTCCTGGAATTCGTCGACGAGCAGGTGTGCCAGGCGGTAGTCGATCGCGAGCAGGAGGTCGGTCGGATCGTCGGACGTTCCGAGCGCGGCCAGCGCGCGCAGCGTCGCTTCGGCAAAGTCCGCCTGTCCATGCGCGGCGAAGACGCGAGCAAGATCCTCTGCCGCGCGGGGCAGCACGTGCATCGCGGCGGCGACGAACGCCCACGCATCGTCGCCGAATCGCGCGGGTGGCATCAGGCGCACGCGGTGCAACGCGTCGGCGAGCCCCGGTACGCTGGAAGCATCGACCAGCCATTGCACGAAGGCCGCTTTCCGCTCAGCGCGTCCGGCAGCCCCGGCGCCGCTTCCCCGGCGCGGGAAGCCTTGCCGCACACCCGGCGCGCGGATGAAGGTTCCCGTGCTCGTCAGCAACCAATCGGCGAGCGCGCACCACGCATCGCGCGCGTCGATGTCCGGCAACACGCGGTCCTGCGCAATCGCACGCAGGGCGAATGCGAACGGCGGCACCGCTCCGCTCACGGCGAAGTACTCTGCCGCCTCGTGTGCGAAGGCCGGTAGCCTCGCTGCAAGCGACGCGGGAATGCGATCGCGCACGATGCGCAGCGTTTCGCGCGCCTCGTGCGCGAGCACTCGCTCGACTTCGGTGCGCAGCGCGACCGGTTCGCCGGCGAGGAGCCTCGCCGGCCACCGGTCCCGTGCCGCCAGCATGTGGGCGATCAGTCGTGTCGCGCCGTCGGCGTTGTTGTCCAACCACTGCAGGAACGTCTGCCAGTGCCGATCGGTGGCCGGCGCGGCGGCCAGTGCAGCGCGCGCAGCATCGAGATACAGGGACTGCGCGTCATCGACGAACGCGGGCAGTGCGCCGAGCCCCGCCGCAAGCGGTGCCTGTCGGGCCAGCGCCGCTGCGAGCGCGTCGATCGTCACGACGCGAAGCCGCGAGGGTTGATCGAGCAGTCGCCACTCGAGCCGCCGGTCCTGCTCGAGCGCGGCACGCGCAAGACGTCGAATCAGTGCCGCGTGCGCCTCGCCCGGCATGGCCGAATCGGAATCGTCCGCGTCCCGCAACGCGCCGAGGATGCGATGTTTCATTTCCGCCGCCGCCTTGCGCGTGAACGTCATCGCCACGATGCGCTCCGGACGATCGACCTGCGCCAGCAGTGCGAGAAACCGCTGGATCAGCAGTTCGGTCTTGCCCGAACCGGCAGGCGCTTGCACGAGCCACGACCGGGTGACGTCGAGCGCGTGCGCCCGCGCCGCGTCGTCCTGCAGCGCGAGTGCGAGTGGGTCGTCCGCGTCATTCATCGGCAATTGCCGCGTCGTGCTCATCCGCCCGATCGTCGAGGCGCTGAATGCGGCACAGCGAATTCATCCCGCACTGGCGGCACGTCGTCGCGCTGCGCGGCGACACGTCGGCGACACCCTCGCGGAGCTCGCGGGCGAGGAGCGCCAGCCGATCGCGCAATTGCGCCTTTGCATCGGCCCAGTCCGTGGCCGGCGCCCGCGATCCTTCACCGGCGACGTCGAGCGCGGGCCATAGCTCCCGCAGCTGCGTCAACCCGGCCACCGCGATGTCACCCGCTCGCAACTGCGCGAACGCGAGCGCGCGCACCGTGGGCTCGCCGATCGCATCGAGAGCATGCGCATACAGCGCCAGCTGAATGCCTTCCGGACGTGACGCGAACCAGCGTGCGGGGCGGACGGCGCGGCCGGACTTGTAGTCGATGATTGCCACGCCATCCGGCGTCAGATCGTCGACGCGGTCGATTCGCACGCGCAGTGCGATGCCGTCGAGATCGAAATTGACGACCTGCTCGTGGGCGCGAACGCGAAACGGCGGACGCACGCGCTCCGCTTCGTCGAGCCACGCGCGAAGCGTCGCGGCGAGGCGCATCGTCTCGGCATGCGCGACCGCCGGCGCCAGCGATTGCCATCGAGCAGCCGTCATCGTCCGCCGTCCCGCAACCACCGCGGCGGCGATGCGCGCGGTCAACGCCGCCTCGTCGAGGGCCACGAGCGTCGAATGATCGCGCACGTCGTCCCAGAACGCTTTCATCGTCGCATGAAGGATTACGCCTCGCTCCTTCGGCGACAGACCCTCGGGACACTCGGACCATGCGTCGGCGTCGAGCCGATAGCGCGCGTACGCCTGGAACGGACACGCGCTCTGGCTTTCGAGGAGTCCCGCGCCTCCGCGCACGAATGTGGGCGGCACAGGCAACGGCGCGCCGTGATCCGACCACCGCTCGATCGCCCCGGGCATGATCCTGTCGGCGACGCGCCCGAAGTGGAGCGGTCGCGCAGCGACCCTCGGATCCCATCGCGCGAACAGCGGCGAGATCGTCGCCGGCGCATCGTCGATCACGGCGGCATGGCTCACAATGATTTCTGCCGCAATGTCGGCAAGAGCCGTGGTCACCAGCTCGGCGTGTGCAAGCGCGGTGTCCGGATGCGCGCGGGGAATGCCGCGCTCACGCTGCCAGCCGAGCGACAGGAACGGATTCGGCTGGGCGGCCGGTGGCCAGGCATTCGCGTCGAATCCGGCGAGCCATGCGCAGTCGAACGACAGTCCCGCCGCCTCGAGTACGCCGAGGATCTGGATCGGCGCCGGCGCCGCTTCGGGTTGGAACAGCATCTCCCCGAGCACCGCGCGCAGCGATTCGAGTGCCGCGTCCGCCGTGAGCGCACCGGCAATGCCGCCAGTCGCCGCGAACTTGGCGAGCGCACCCGTCCACGCTTCGCGCGCCTGCCATTGCGCGCTGGTCAGCGCCGCGCTCCCCGGCCAACCCAGCGCAGCGAGCCAATCGGACCAGGCGCGCGCCCAGTCACGCGGCAATCGACGCGCACGCGACGGCGGCGTCAGCGCGTTGAATCGCCGATACAGGATCGGATCGCATTGACGCACCGCGGTGACCACATCATGCCATCCGACTTCGCGCCGGCCGAGCTCGCGCCAATGTCGCTCGGATCCGGCGCGGGCTTTCCAGTGCACGTCCGCATCGGGCAGGAACGGGCTGCGGACGACGCCGCCGGCCGCCGTCGCCGCGATACTGCCGCATCCAAGCGCCACCAGATCGAGTGCGCAAGCGATGAGCGGCACCGCCGCGAGCGGCTCGCCGAGCGAAAGGCCGTAGGGACGCGGCGCATCCGGGATGAGCGCGAGCAACCGCTCCGGGCAGAGTATTTCCTCGGCGAGTGCAATGACTTCGTTGCGCCGCGCTTCGAGGTCGGGAACGACGATGGCGACGCGCGAGCCCGGATCAGCTTCGATGCGCACGCGTGCGAAATGCAGCGCGTGTACGAGCTCGGCCGCGACCGTCGGTGCAGATGTTCGCTGCCGGGTCGACGCAACGGTGGTCGCCGCGGGAATTTCATCGATCGTCATTCCGGCGGAACGCAACGCGGCAAACAGCCGCCGCTGCTGCGGCGTTGGCGCGATAAGACCGTGCAGCACGACCGGACCGAGCGGCTCGACCCATTCCGCCCGCGCGATCTCCACCAGCACATCCGGCAGTTGCACGCCGTCAAAGGAACCCAACCCGTCCAACCGGCCTTGATAGCGGTCGGCCCATTGCGCGAAGACGGCTGCGTCGTCGTCCGATGCAACGATCGGCGTTCCACTCAGCCGCTCGCCTGCGCCGCGCCAGGCATGGAACAGCATCCAGGCCTCCGCCGCATGCCGCGCGGCGCCGCGCGGGTTCAGCAACTCGCGGTGATCGGCGGCAACAACCGTGTACCAGAGCTCTCGCGCGGCACCCCGGTCGAGCAGCGCCTGGTTCCCCGCGTGCGCGGCGAGTGCCGCGTGCCACAACTGATCGAGCCACATCGTCCATGGCAGCGTTCGCGCCGCGCTCCACGCGCGCGCACCTTCCGCGCGGCGCGCCGCGTCGAAGCGGGCGGCAACGTCGCGGGCAAGCCGGTTGTTGGGCGTGACGATCGAAGCGCCGGCCGCGAGCGCACGCGCGAGAAGATCCTGGGACATCCGGAAGGAAAATGCGGCCGCGCGCGGATGCCGGGCATGCGCTACCGGCCGGGACGAAACTGTAGCAGATGCCGCTGTATCTTCCGCTACCGTTTCAATTGCGGGTCAGATGATCAGCACGACCGTTTCGCGATGGGATATCGCACGCTCGGGGTCGAATTGCGGTCGGATCGCGTCATTCCGTGCGCAGGCGAATGGCCACCGGTACGCTCGCCGATTCGCTCGATCCCGGCCCGGACCCGAAGGGCGATGGGTATGCAGATGACGCGAATGCCGGGGAGCCGATTGTGGACACCGCGGGCGATGCGGGTGCCGAGGAAGCGATTGCGGGCGTGGCTGCGGCGGCCGACGCAGACGACAGTGCTGTCAATGTCGGCGGACGCGCCGACGAAGCGGCGGTTTGCATCAGCGAGCTCATTGCGGCGACTGAGGTGGAATCGACGCGGCGGTTGCTTGCCACCCATTCGCCGCACCAGTCATCGTCGCGGACGTGCGGCCACACACCTTCGATCAGGTAGGCCTTCGCGGACAGCGGATGCACCATCGGGCCTGTCCTGCGGCACTTTCCCCAGCGCACACCCTTGTCTTCGGAATGCGCGTCGTTACGATCGTAGAACTGGCAGGCGGCACACTTGGACAAGACGTTCTCCCGAAAGGGTTGGGCAGCGGAGCGAATCGCAGGATCAGTGCAGGACCGTGGCGACAAATCCAATCAACTGCGGCTGCTTCTTCAGCGGTCTTGCGCGCGGCATCGTCCGGCGATGCACATGCGCGGCGCGCAGTGCGGTAACTGTCTGCGTGCGCGATGCTTTGAGCGGACGCACGATGCGCCGGGGGCCAAGGCAATCGCGCTGGCGGCGCCTGCCCGTGCGGCTTGCCGGACGCCGGGCGCCTTTGCGCAGACTCGATGAAAAAACGGTCGCCGACCGCATCGCTGTTTGCAGTTTGAAAATATTCCCGGCGACCGCAAACCGGTGAGATGAGGGTCAGGCGGCCAGTTCCGGGAGCATGGCCATCAGCGTCTCCGGAACCTGCTGCACGCGGGTGAATCCGGACAGGTGCTGCGCGTCGAGCTGCGATTGAAGCTCGGCGTCGGCGGCCGCTGCTTCCTTCGACAGTTGCTCGTCGTATACGCGTCGCTGATCGGGATCGGAAAGCACCGAATAGGCTGCATGGATCATTCGTACGAGACCCGAGAGGTCCTGTCCCGCATCCGTCGTGCCGTATTGGAAGCGTTCGAGCAATGCGGCGTAAGCCACTTCGATCCGGTTCGACGTTGCGCCAGGCGCAAGTTCGAGATAGTCGTAATGCGTGTAATTCACCATCGTCTCCTGTCGGGTCGGCGCGTTCAGTGCGTCGGCTGGCATGTGTTGAGCAGCAACCGTGCCACGCGGCAGACCGTTGATCGGAGTGCGATAAGTGGTTGACGCAGCAGGCAGCGCCAGATCCGCGCAGCGTGCTGCGCACATTTCGTGGTCTACGAAAGCGGGGTTGCGGCGACGCTACCGGTCGTACGCGAACCGTCGGATCGCGGCAACAGTTCGCATCGACGCCGCGCGGCCATCTCGCTGCGGCAGTGCCGTCGACGCGTTGTGATTCAGAGCATCGCGAGGGGGGATGCGCACCCTGGCGGCGGAAACGCGGCATCGAGTTCCGCGAGCGCAGCGGCAGGAAGACGCAGTTCCGCGGCTGCGCGGTTCTCCGTGACGTGGGTAATGTCGCCCGATTTCGGAATCGCAATGACGTTGTCGTCGCGCAGCAGCCACGCAAGCGCCACCTGCGACGGCGTGGCGCCGATCGCGCGCGCAATCCGCGCGAGTTTCGGGCTGCCAAGCAGTTCGCCCTGTCCGACCGGCGAGTACGCCATCAGCGCGATCCCGCGTACCCGGCACATCGACCCCAGCGCCCATTCAATGCCGCGCTCGCCGAGGTGGTACAGGACCTGATTCGCGGCACACCGCCCGCCATCGGGCAGCGCGAGCAATTCCCGCAGGTCGTCGACGTCGAAGTTCGATACACCCCAGCGCACGATCTTGCCGTCGCGGCGCAGCCGCTCGAACGCAGCCACCGTTTCGGCGAGCGGAATGCGCCCGCGCCAGTGCAGCAGGTACAGATCGAGTCGATCGGTCGCAAGGCGCCGCAGGCTTCGCTCGCAGGCGGCAATCGCGGTGCGTGCGCCGGCGTTCTGCGGGTACACCTTGCTGACGACGAACACCCGGTCGCGCCGTCCGGCGATCGCCTCGCCGACAATTCGCTCCGCGCCGCCGTCGCCATACATTTCGGCGGTGTCGATGACCGTCATTCCGAGATCGATGCCGGCCTGCAGCGCGGCCACCTCCCGGACCCGGTCATGCCGTTCTTCGCCCATTCTCCAAGTACCCAGTCCTAGCGCGGGCACGCGCGCGCCATCGGCCAGGCCAACGGTGGGCAGCGCAGCGGAGGTTCGGCGTGCCATGGACGCAAGCATAGCGCCGCGCCGAATCCGTCACGTGCGTCACGTACAATGGAAGCACCATGCCGCTCGACACCTCCGAGCCCGTTTCCCGCCGCGTCGTGCGCGCGGCGTGCCCGCATGACTGTCCCGATACGTGCGCGATGCTGGTTACCGTGGAGAACGGCCGCGCGATCGAAATAAAGGGCGCGCCGGATCATCCGGCGACCGGCGGAACGTTGTGCACGAAGGTCGCGCGCTACCTCGATCGGACTTATTCGCCGGACCGGCTGCGCTATCCGATGCGCCGCGTCGGCGCGAAGGGTGAGGGCCGCTTTGCGCGCATTTCATGGGACGAGGCGCTCGATGAAATCGCCAGTCGCTTTCGGCTGATTGCGGCGTCCGCGGATGGACCGCAGGCGATCCTGCCGTACAGCTATTGCGGCACGATGGGGCTCCTGCAGAGTTCGTCGCTGGACCGGCGCTTCTTCCACCGCCTCGGCGCGTCGTTGCTGGATCGCACGATCTGTGCGTCCGCCGGCAAGGCCGGGTGGGCGGCGGTCATCGGCGCGTCGATCGGGATGGACGTCGAGGAATACGTCAACAGCAAGCTCATCCTGATCTGGGGCAGCAATCCGATCTCGTCCAATCTCCATTTCTGGACCCGCGCGCAGGAGGCCAAGCGCCGCGGGGCGAAATTGATCGCGATCGACCCCTATCGAAGCGCCACGGCCGAGAAATGCCATGAGCACGTGGCGCTGCTCCCCGGCACTGACGCGGCGCTCGCATTCGGCATCATGCACGTGCTGATCGACGAGCATCTCGTCGATCGCGACTATGTCGACCGCTACACCGTCGGCTACGACGCACTTGCCGATCGCGTGCGCGAATGGACGCCCGAGCGTGCCGCGCACACCTGCGGGATTGCGCGCGAGCAGCTCATCAGCGTCGCGCGCGCCTACGGCACGACGAAGCCGGCGGCCATTCGCCTGAACTACGGCATGCAGCGTGTGCACGGCGGTGGAAACTCCGTGCGTGCCGTCGCGTGCCTCCCGGCGCTGATCGGTGCGTGGCGCGAGCCCGCCGGCGGCGCGCTGCTTTCGTCGTCGGGCACGTTTCCGGTCGACTCGGCGGCGCTCGAGCGGCCCGACCTGATCGAGGGCTCGCCGCGCACGATCAACATGTCGGCGATCGGCGATGCCCTGACGCAGGCGAACGACCCGCCGATTCGCGCGATCTACGTCTACAACTCGAATCCGGTCGCCGTGGCGCCCGATTCGTCCAAAGTCGTTGCCGGATTCTCGCGCAGCGACCTGTTCTGCGTCGTGCACGAAATCTTCAAGACGGATACCGCGGACTACGCGGACATCCTGCTGCCCGCGACTACGCAGCTCGAGCAGACCGACGTCCACAATTCGTACGGTCACCTGTATGCGCTCGCCAACAATCCGGCGATTGCGCCGATCGCCGAAGCGCTGCCCAACACCGAAGTGTTCCGCCGGCTCGCGGCCCGGATGGGCTTCACCGACGCGTGCTTCAGCGACAGCGACGACGATCTCGCGCGCCAGGCGTTTCGCGCCGGCGACGTCCGTGCGCAGGGCGTCGATTGGGACACGCTGAAGGAGGCCGGGTGGCAACGGCTCAACGTGCCACGTCCCTATGCGCCGTTCGCGGAGGGCGGTTATCCGACGCCGTCGGGGAAATGCGAATTCTGGTCCGACAGACTCGCGTCGCGGGGCGAAGACCCGTTGCCGGCGTACGTTCCGCCGCGCGAATCGGCGGCGTCCAACCCCGATTTGGCGGTTCGGTATCCGCTCGGGTTCCTATCGCCGCCCGCGCGCAATTTCCTCAATTCATCGTTCGCCAATCTGCCGGCGTTCGTCGCGGAAGAGAAAACGCCGCACCTCGACATTCACCCGGAAGACGCGGGGCCCCGCGACATTTCGACGGGGGATTCCGTCCGGGTGTTCAACGATCGCGGGAGCCTTCTCGTGACCGCGCGCGTCAGCGATCGCACGCGCCGCGGCGTCGTCGTCGCACCGTCGATCTGGTGGCGGAAGCTCGCGCCGGGCGGCGAGAACGCCAATGCCGTCACCAGCCAGGCGCTGACCGATCTCGGCCGAGCGGCCACCTTTTACGACTGTCTAGTCGAAGTTCAGCACGCCTAGCGAGCGAAACTCTGGGACGCTAGATCTTCCGGACGAGCCCGACCATCACGCCGAAGATTTCGAGCGTGCCTTCCGGGCGGATGACGGGATAGGCGATGTTCTCCGGCTTGAGCACGAAGCTTCCGTGCTCGAGGTCGAGGCGCTTCAGCGTGAACTGGTTGTCGACGATCGCGACGACGATATCGCCCTGCTGCGCGGCCGCACGCTTCTCGACGACGACCAGATCGCCCTCGAATATGCCCGCGTCGATCATCGAATCGCCCTTGACGCGGACCAGCACCGTTTGCGACGGCCGCTCGATCAGGTAATCGTCGAGCGTCACGGCATCGGCCTCGTCGTCCGCCACGGGGTCCGGCAGGCCCGCACGTACGAACCCCGCCGCCAGCGGACGGGCGAAGAACCGCTTCGTGGGCGCCAGCCGGCGGTCAGGCGTGGACTCGAGATATCCCGCGAGCTTCATCCGCGCGACCAGCGCCGCGACCGATGACTTGGAGCGCAGGCCCAGCAGACTGCCGATCGACGAATACGACGGGAGTGCCCGGTGGCGGGCGTAGTAATCCTGAAGCGCGCCGAGGTAGGAACGATCGTTCGACATTGTTGTAGAATAACGAACGAACGTTCGGGCGTCAACCCCTCAGATATTCGGTCAATGCTTCCTGCCCCCGCCTTCGCCTTCGTCGACCTGGAAACCACGGGAACGAGCGCGCGGGCTGACCGGATCACCGAGATCGGCATCGTTCGCGTGGAATCGCGACGAGGTCGGCGCAGTGCACATCCGCGAATGGAGCACGCTCGTCGATCCGGAGGTGCCGATTCCCTCGGTGATCCAGGCGTTGACCGGCATTACCGATGCGATGGTCGCGTCCGCGCCGACATTCTCGACCATCGCGGGCGATGTGCTGACGATGCTCGCCGGGTGCGTCTTCGTCGCGCACAACGCGCGCTTCGATTACGGATTTCTGAAGCACGCGTTCGCCCGGCTCGACCGGAGCGTTCACCGCGCGCGTGCTGTGCACGGTGCGGCTGTCCCGCCGCCTCTTCCCCGATGCCGACGGTCATGGCCTCGACGCGCTCATCCGGCGTCATGCGCTGCCGGTCGCGGATCGCCATCGCGCGCTCGGCGATGCGCGCGCGATCTGGGCATTCATCCAGACGCTCTATCGCGATCTGCCGCGCGCAAACGTCGACGGCGCGATCAAGCGCCTCCTGCGCATACCCAGCCTGCCGCCGCAACTCGCGCCCGACGCGCTCGATGCGCTGCCGGAAGCGCCGGGCGTGTATCTGTTCTACGGCGACAATCCGCTGCCGCTGTATATCGGCAAGAGCATCAACCTGCGCGAGCGCGTCGGCGCGCATTTCTCGCAGGATTGGCGCAGCGAAACCGACTTGCGGCTTGTCGCAGGAGATCCGCCGCATCGAGTACGAGGAGACCGCCGGCGAACTCGGCGCGCTGCTGCGCGAATCGGTGCTCGTCAAGTCGCGGCTGCCGGCGCACAACCGCGCGCTGCGGCGCAAGGAGGAAGCGGGCGATCGTCGAATTGATCGACCGGCGTGCCGAAGTTCGTTCCCGCAGTCGGCATCGATTGTGCGCGGCTGCCCGGCGCGCTACGGTCCCTTTGCATCGCGCGCATCGATGCGCGCAGCGTTGCGCCAGCTCGCGACCGAGCACCGACTGTGCTGGTTGCGTCTCGGACTCGAACGCCGCTCGGCCGGTCCCTGTTTCGCGCGCCAGCTCCGTCGCTGCAACGGCGTGTGCGTCGGCGAGGAATCGCCCGCAGATCCACGATGCGCGCCTGGCGCACGCGTTGTCCGGCGCTGGCGATCCCGCAGTGGCCGCTCGGAGGTGCCGCCTGGTGCGCGAATGTTCGTCGGATGGACGAGCGCATCGACGTGCACGTCGTGCGCGACTGGTGCTGGCTCGGCACCGCGCGCGACGACGGCGAGCTCGCAGCGCTTGCGGAAGCGCCGCAACGTGCCGAATTCGATCTCGATGTGACGCGTCTGCTGTTGCGGCGCTACCGGGCCGGCGCGCTGCCCCTGCTGCCACTCGGTCATTGACCGGCGAGCTGCGTCGCGCCATCGAGCGGTATCGATGGTGCGCAGGCCGGGTGTCGCGTCGGGAGCTACGTCGCCGCGTGCGCAGCCAGCACGGCGGCAACGCACACGGTCAGCCGCTTCGCGTATCCGATGTGGAGGAATTCGTTCGGCCCGTGCGCATTCGACTTCGGACCGAGCACACCGGTGATCAGGAACTGCGCCTTCGGGAACTGCTCACCCAGCATCGCCATGAACGGAATCGTCCCACCCTCGCCCATCGCCGCGACCGGCTTCCCGTACACGGCGCGCGACGCATCATCCAGCGCACGCGCGAGCCACGGCTGCGTCGGCGGCGCGTTCCAGCCGGTCGCGCCCTGGTCCGACGTGAACGTTACCTGCGCGCCATGCGGCGGATCGGCTTCCAGCAACGACTTCATCGCCTGCGACGCCGTGTGGCCGTCGATCGTCGGCGGCAGACGCAACGACAGCTGAAGCGACGTCTTGGGCCGCAACACGTTGCCGGCGCTCGCAATCGCCGGCAATCCTTCGGCGCCGATGACCGACAACGCGGGCCGCCACGTACGATTCAGCAGCGCTTCGGCGCCATCGCCCAGCATCGGCCGCGTGCGCGCCTGCGAACGGATACTTGCGAAACACGATCTCGCCGAGGATCGCGGCGGCCTGTGCGGCCTGCTCGACGCGCTCGGCCGGAATCTGCGCATGAAAGGCGGACGGCAGGATCCAGCCATTTGCCGAATCCTCGAGCCGGTCGAGCAGCTTGCGCGCGATGCGAAACGACGAGGGAACGACGCCGCTCGCGTCGCCCGAGTGCACGCCTTCGGTCAGCACTTCGACCGTCAGCGTCCCGGCCGCGAGGCCGCGCAGCGACGTCGTCATCCACAGGCGCTCGTAGTCGCCGCATCCTGAATCGAGGCCGACGACGAGATCGACGTTGCCGAGCCGCGGCTTCAGCGCCTCGAGGTACGCGGGCAGATCGTAGCTGCCGCTTTCCTCGCAGGTTTCGATGATGCCGACGCAGCGCGCATGGGCGACGCCCTGCGCGGCGAGCGCGCCGATCGCAGACAGCGCGGCGAAGATCGCATAGCCGTCGTCGGCGCCGCCGCGGCCGTACAGCTTGCCGTCGTCGATGATCGGCGTCCACGGCCCGCCATCCGCGCGCCAGCCGACCATCTCGGGCTGCTTGTCGAGATGTCCGTACAGCAGGACGGTGCGATCGCCGCGACCGGGCACTTCGAAGAGCAGCACGGGCGTGCGCCCGGGCAAGCGGACGATTTCGACCGCCAGTCCTGCGACCGGCTGCGCGCGCGCCCATGCCTCGGCGAGGCGAATCGACGCGCTCGATGTGACCGTTCGCCTCCCATGCGGGATCGAAATGCGGCGACTTCGCCGGAATGCGGATGTACTCGACGAGGCGCGGAACGATGTCGCCGTCCCATTGGCGCGCAATGGACTCGGTGGCGGCGGGAATCAGCATCGGCGGTTTCGGTGGGCGGAATGAAGACGGCGAACAATAGCAAATCGGCAGCGATGCGTCTTAGTCGGTGCACACGAAGCTGAATGCCGGAGCCAACGCACGTAGAATCGCAGTCCCTGAAGCCGCGGCAAGCGCCACGTGGAACCATCGTCGCAACCCCCCTATGCAGGCCTGACGCCCGATTGCGTTCTCGACGCGCTCGACAGCGTCGGGCTCCGCGGCGACGGCCGCATGCTGGCGCTCAACAGCTACGAGAATCGCGTCTATCAGGTGTACCGCGACGACGGGCCGCCGGTCGTCGTGAAGTTCTATCGGCCAGCGCGCTGGAGCGACGCGCAGATTCTCGAGGAGCACGCGCTGGTCGAACGCGCTCGTGGAACAGGAAATCCCTGCAGTGGCGCCGATGGCATTTGCCGAACGGACGCTGCACGTGTTCGACGGCTTTCGATTCGCCGTTTTTCCACGTCACGGCGGGCGCGCACCGGAGCTCGAGCAACGCGCGACGCTTGAGCAGCTCGGCCGCTACATCGCCCGTCTCCACACCGTCGGTGCCGCCGCGCCGTTCGAGCATCGTCCCGCGCTGACGATCGAGAGCTTCGGCGACGAGTCGCGCGATTTCCTGCTGGCGCACGGCTTCATCCCGGACGATCTGCGCGCGGCATGGACGCAGCATTGTCGACCTCGCGCTGCAGTCGGTGCGGCGGGCATTCGCTCCGTCCGAGCGCGCGGTCGCTGCGCCTGCACGGCGATTGTCACGGCGGCAACGTGCTGTGGACCGACGACGGCCCGCATTTCGTCGATTTCGATGACGCGCGGACCGGACCGGCGGTGCAGGACCTGTGGATGCTGCTTTCGGGGGACCGGACGTCGATGGAAGCGCAGCTGCGGATCCTGCTCGGCGGCTACGAATCGTTTCGCGATTTCGACCGCGCGCGAACTGGCGCTGATCGAGCCGCTGCGAACGCTGCGGCTCATCCACTATTCCGCGTGGCTCGCGCGCCGCTGGAGACGATCCGGCGTTTCCGGCCGCATTTCCCTGGTTCAACACGCAGCGCTACTGGCAGGACCGGATCCTCGAGCTGCGCGAGCAGGTCGCGCTGATGGACGAGCCGCCGTTGCGGGTAGCGTAGCCCGACGAGCGCCGACGGTGTCGGACGACGCCTACGACGATTTCGGCGGTCCACGCGTTGGCGTGTCGGTGATCGCGCGCCAAGAATGGAGAGCCGATGACGCTCGAAGTCTATCGAAAAAAGCGCAACTTCAAGACGACGCCCGAGCCGGCGGGCCGCGTGGCGCGCCGCGCTTCGCGTGAGCCGGTGTTCGTGATCCAGAAGCACGCGGCCCGGCAGCTCCACTACGATTTCCGTCTGGAGCTGAACGGCGTCCTGCTGAGCTGGGCGGTGCCGAAAGGCCCCAGCCTCGATCCCGCCGACAAGCGCCTCGCGATGCACGTCGAGGACCATCCGCTCGAATACGGCGAGTTCGAAGGCGTGATTCCGCCCAAGCAGTATGGATCGGGGCACGGTCCTGCTGTGGGACCGCGGACACTGGTGCCGCACTCGATGACGCGGAAGCCGGCTATCGCCAGGGCAAGCTCAAATTCGAGCTGCACGGCGACGAAGCTGCGCGGCGGCTGGACGCTGGTGCGAAGCCGCAGCGGCAAATATGGCGGCGAGAACAGCTGGCTGCTGATCAAGGAAAACGACGAGTATGCGCGCAAAGGGCGCCGATGCGCACATCGTCGACACCGAACCCGACAGCGTGGCGTCGGGCCGCAGCCTCGAAGCGATCGCCGCGGAGCCCGATCGCGTGTGGCATTCGAACAAATCGGTCGCGGAAAACGTTCGCGGCGGCCGCGTGCGCAAGAAGAAGAGACTCGTGCTTGCGCCGGAGAAAGTCGCCGGCGCCCGCAAGGCGCCCATTCCGGCGTCGATCGACGCGCAGCTTGCGCTGCCCGTCGATGCCGCACCCGATGGCTCCGGTTGGTTGCACGAGATCAAGTTCGACGGCTACCGGATGCTCGTGTCGCATCGCCGATGGAAAATGCCGGATCCAGTCACGCAACGGCAAGGACTGGACGGATCCGTTTTCGGGAGTCGCCGACGCGTTGGCGCGGCTGCCCGTCGAATCGGCGTGGATCGACGGGGAAATCGTCGTCGCCGACGCAAAGGGGCGAACGAGTTTCCAGGCGCTGCAGAACGCGCTTTCGTCGGAATCGGGTCCGCGGCCCTTCTATTACGCGTTCGATCTGCCCTACCTGAACGGTTACGACCTGCGCGGTGCGGCGCTCGAGGATCGCAAGGCGCTGCTGCGCAAAATCGTCGGGGACGGGCCGGCAGTCCGCTACAGCGATCATGTCGAAGGCAACGGCCAAGGGTTTTTCGATCAGGCCTGTCAGATGAGACTCGAGGGCATCATCTCGAAGCGGATGGGCTCGACGTATCAGGCCGTGCGGGGACGCGGATGGCAAAAGATCAAGTGCGGGATGCGCCAGGAGTTCGTCATCGGCGGTTACACCGATCCCCAAGGCGCGCGCATCCGGCTTCGGCGCGCTGCTGCTCGGCGTTTACGACGGCGCGGACCTGCGCTATTGCGGCAAAGTGGGCACGGGGTTCGACGACGCGCTTGCTCGCGTCGTTGTCGGCTGCGCTGAAAAAGCGGGCGACCGACAGGACGCCGTTCGTCAACCCGCCGACCGGCGCCGAGGGACGCCGCGCGCACTGGGTGAAGCCCGAGCTGGTCGGCGAAGTCGCGTTTACCGAATGGACGCACGACGGCACGCTGCGCCATCCGTCGTTCCAGGGTCTGCGGGAGGACAAGCGCGCCCGCGATGTCGTTCGTGAGCAGCCCGCGCATCTCGCGCCGTCCGGCGATGATGCACCGGCTTCCAAAACAAAGCCGCGTCAGGCGACGCCCCGGGCGCCCGCGGGCCCGGACAGCGTTGCGGGCGTCGTCATCACCAACGGCGCCAAGCTCCTGTATCCCGAAGCGGGCATCACCAAGCGCGACCTCGCCGATTATTACGCCGCAATCGCCGACTGGATCGTGCCGCATTTGCGCGACCGACCGTTGACGCTCGTCCGGTGCCCGAATGGCTGGGACAAGCCCTGTTTCTACCAGAAGCACGCAACGGGATCGCTGTCCGACCATATCGAGCGCGTCGACATCGGCGACGGCAGCGCGCCCTACATGATGGCTAACGGCGTCGGTGCCGTGGTCGCGCTGTTGCAGATGGGCGTGCTCGAGCTTCATCCCTGGGGCTCGCGCGCACCGAAGCTCGGTTACCCCGATCGGTTGATCTTCGACTTCGATCCCGATGAATCCCTCGCCTGGGACCGGCTCGTCGAGGCCGTCACCGTCCTGCGCAAGCTGCTCGATACGCTGGGCCTGCAAGGCTTCGTGAAGACGACCGGCGGCAAGGGCCTGCACGTTGTCGTGCCGGTGGAACCCACCCGGACATGGGACGACGCAAAGGCCTTCTGCAAGGCGATCGCGGAATTGCTCGTGCGCACCTTTCCCGATCGCTTTACGTCGAAGCTCTCGAAATCGACGCGCACCGACCGCATCTTCGTCGACTATCTGCGCAACGCAGAAGGCGCCACCGCGGTTGCGCCCTACTCGCTTCGTGCCAAGGCGCGCGCACCCGTCGCGGTGCCGATCGATTGGGGGCAGCTTGCCACCGACCTCCGCTTCGACCACTTCAATGTGAAGAATGTCCCCGCGATGCTGCGCCGACGCAAGCGCGATCCGTGGGAGGAGTTGCCCCGCGTGCGTCAGAAGCTGACCGACGCGCTGTTGCGTCAGGTCGGGGTCACAGCCACCCGATGAGGAGCTAGCAATGGCAACGCCGATCTGGAATGGGACGATCAGCTTCGGGCTGGTGAGCGTGCCGGTGGCGCTCTACCCCGCCGATCAATCGCATCAACTCGCGTTTTCGATGCTCGACAAGCGCGATTTTGGCCCGGTGGGTTACAAGCGCTACAACAAGACGACGGGTGCTGAAGTGGCGTGGAAGGACATCGTCAAAGGCTACGAATACGAGAAGGACCAGTACGTCGTGATGAGCGACGAGGACTTTCGCCGGGCGAATGTCCGGCAGGCGCGATCGATCGAGATCGACCGGTTCGTCGATGCGGCGAGCATCCCGGCGCAATATTTCGAAACGCCTTATTACCTTGTCCCGGGCAAGCATGGCCGGAAGGTCTATGCACTGCTTCGCGAGGCGCTGCGCTCGACCGGGAAAGTCGGCGTCGGGGAGGTTGTGATCCGCACGACACACCATCTTGCCGCCGTCATCGCAACCGGCGAGGTCCTGATGATGATCACGCTCCGGTATGCCAATGAGATCCGCGAGCACAAGGAATTCGATTTCCCGCCGACATCGCTCAAGACTGCCGGCGTTACCGCCAAGGAGCTCGATCTCGCGCGAAAGCTGATCGAGGACATGGCCGGACCGTGGAAGCCGGATGCGTTCGTCGATTCGTACAACGAGGATCTGTTGCATCGGATCGACGAGAAGATCAAGCAGGGCCAAACCCGGGAGCTGACGAAGCCTGAGAGCGAAAAGGCGGAGCGCCGGTCCGCACAGGTGATCGATCTCATGGACCTGCTGAAGAAGAGCATCGACCGGAAGGGCGGCGGCTCCCGAGGATCTCCGGCCGGCGGCGCCAGGCGTCCGGCATCGGTCACGAAAGTAAGCGATGCGCCGAAGGCGCGCGCCGCGCGTGCGCGAAAGCAGCCCGCTTCCCCGCACAAGCCGGTGGCGCGCCGCAAACGCGCATAGCGAAGCCGCGGGCGCTCGCGAAGTTGCCGGCGCGTGACGTAGGACGTCGCCTACAGCGCATAACGCGGGTCGCCGATGGCGGCAAGTGAGCTTGGTCGGGAAGCTTCGGGTATGACACTAAGCTCGCAACAATCGGCCCCCTGCGCCGCTTCGTCCGGCGGAGCCGCAGCGGCCGAGGCGGGCAACGATACCGACCACAGGACGTCGCGGACGAGTGAGTCGCGCCATCCCGCGGAGCAGAGCGACGAGATGTTTCGTCTGCTCATCGAGAGCGTTCGCGATTACGCGATCTTCTTGCTGGATCAGGACGGACGCGTCGCGAGCTGGAACGCCGGCGCGCAGCACATCAAGGGCTACCGGGCGGAAGAAATCCTCGGCCGACACGTCTCGGTCTTCTACGAGGCGGAAGCCGTCGCGCGCCGCTGGCCGCACTATGAGCTCGAGCGGGCCCGGCAAACAGGCCGCTTCGAGGATGAAGGCTGGCGGCTGCGCAAGGACGGCACCCGATTCTGGGCGAATGTCGTGATCACCGCGATACACGACCGCGAGGGCCGCTTTCGCGGCTTTGCGAAGGTCACTCGCGACCTGACGGTGCTGCGGGAGATCGAGGCGCTGCAACGCTCGGAACAACAGATGAACGAATTCCTCGCCATGCTGGCCCACGAGCTGCGCAATCCGCTTACGCCAATCCAGTGCGCGCTCGATATCGTCGAACGCCGGCCGGATGATCTCGGTACGGCGACGTGGGCACGCCAGATCATCCAGCGTCAAACCTGGCAGTTGACACGGCTCGTCGACGACCTGCTCGACGTGAGCCGCATCACGCGCGGCAAGATAACGCTGAAGCGCGAAACGGTCGACGTGAAGTCGACCATCGCGCAGGTTGTCGATGCCATGCGCCCGCTGCTCCAGAGTCGGCGACACGAACTGGACGTGGCGTTGCCCGACAGGCCGTTGTCCGTACGCGCCGATCCGGCGCGCGTCGCGCAGGTGATATCGAACCTTCTCGGCAACGCCGCCAAATACACGCACGACGGCGGCCGGATATCGATACGCGCGAATGAAAGCGCCGGGTGGGTCGACATCACCGTCACGGACAACGGCATCGGAATGACCGCGGATCTCGTTCCGCGCGTGTTCGATCTGTTCGTGCAGGGGGAGCGCGGACTGGACCGCCGCGAAGGCGGCTTGGGCGTGGGTCTCACGCTGGCCAAGCGCTTGGCCCATTTGCAGGGAGGGACGGTGCACGCGTCGAGCGCGGGTCCCGGGTGCGGAAGCACGTTCACGCTGGGATTGCCGCTGCTCGCGACGAAACCGCAGGAAGAGGGCAACGACCTTCGCGCCGCGCCAACGGCGACCCCGCCGCGCCGCGTCATGATCGTGGACGACAACAAGGACGCTGCGGAAGCGCTTGCGGCACTGGTCGAGATACTCGGCCACGAGACGACCGTGCTGCACGACGGACGCCAGGTGTTCGATGTCGCGAAGGCGCAGCATCCCGATCTGCTGCTGCTTGATATCGGACTGCCCGGAATGGACGGTTTCGAGGTCGCGCGCCTGCTGCGGCGGACGCCGGGCCTCGAGACGCGTTCAGCTCGTCGCGTGTACCGGATACGGACGCGACGAGGACATCCGCAAGGTGAGCGAGGCAGGATTCGACCAGCACCTGATCAAACCGGTCGGCGTCGCCGATCTCGAGCGGGTATTGGCCGGCTGACCTCTAAGAGCCGCGCGCTGCCGGGAATCGCAAACGACACCGGCGCCAGAATTTGGCGCCGGTGTCGGCCCACGGTTTACTTGCGTTGCTGCGTTACGGCGTCACGAAGACAAACCCGCTCGTGTGGCCGTTCTTGTTGACCGAATTGGAACCGAGGTTCTGCGCGCACAGGCCGACGTTGTAACTCCCAGCGGGGAGCGACGCCGATCCGTTGCCGAAGTGCCACGATTGCGTGCCATTGATCCCTGTCGCGTTGGTCAGCGAGCCGAGCGCCGTAACGGGGCCGGGGCCGCTCTGATCCTGATAGCAGACACCGACGTCGACCGTGCCCGTGCCGGAAGATGCTTTCGCGAACCAGCCGCCGCCATAACCGGTGACGGTGGCCGTCGCCGGCAACGTGATGGAAGTCGTCGGGCCGGCGAAGTCGAGAGGCGAACCGTTGAGAAGCGTCTGGATCGAACCGTTCCAGGTCGCCGTCGCGGAGCTCGGCAGCCCTCCGGTCGCCGGGGCCGGCGTGATGGCTCTTGGCAATACGGAAGTCGGCGCCAAAGCTGACGTTGTCCTGCACCGTGCAGAATCCGATCATCTGCTGGGTTCCGGCGCTGGTGCGCGTGAATTCCGCGCGCACGTTGGAGTAGTCGCCGTCGGGTGCGGCTGCGGCAGCGAATATGTCCAGATAGCGGACCTGCGCGAAGCTGCCCAGGCTATCGCTGATCGTGCTTCCGATCTGCGCACCCGTCGTATCGTCGAAAAGCTTCAGATCATAGGTGACCGGATCGGCAAGGCTGCCGACGAAGCAATTGGTCTGGTAGGTGGGCGCGGCAGCCGTCCGCTTGAGCCCCGTGGCGCTGGCCGTATCGACGGCGAAGTTGGCAATCGGGAATCCCTCGACGGAAAATCCTGCGCCGACGGTGTTCTGTGTCCGCGAATATCCGAAGATTGCGCTCGTTGCCGCGACGTCCGATACCGTCAGCAACCCGAAGTGACTGCCCGGATCGAATCGTGCACTGGTCCGTCAGGCTTATGACAACGCTTCGATTGGCCGGCAGCACGACATTGTTGCAAGGTTTCGCGCCCGGAATGGTCACGTTGTTGGCATCGAAGTAGTCAAGCGCGACGGTCACATCGATCAGATTCGCGTTGTAGAGCGTTATCTCGCTCGTGAACGACGGCGTGTTCGCGATCAACGGAAACGCGATCGTCGTCGCAGAGCCGAATGCGGTTTGCGCCAGCGCCGGAGCTGACGCGAGCGTCAGGCAGGTCATTGCGACGGCAAACGCGCGACGTGTGTGCCGTGATGCTACGTACCGTGTATTCGCTGCATCGATCATGCTGCTCTCCCAGAGCGGATAGTCCCGAAGTTGTTGGTCAAGTCGGCCGTTGACGGTTTTGCGCCGCAATGCGCCGTTATGGCGCAACCGGTACAAGTCCACGTCGCCCAAAAGGCCGGGTGGCGAGTACGGAGCAATTTCTGCGCCACTGAGCAAGCGCCCTTGGCCGGCTACGCGCTTCTATACTTCTCGATGGCCGCTCCTTCCCTTTCCGACCGATGTCGATTCGTGACCTGCGCCCCACGCTGATCTACGACGGCGACTGCGGCATCTGCAAATACTGGGTGAGGTATTGGCAGGGGCTCACAAACGGTCGCGTGGACTATCGCGCTTACCAGGACGCCGCCAGCGACTATCCCGCAATTGCGCTCGACGACTTTCGTCGCGCGATCCAGCTCATCGAACCCGGCGGTCCCGTGCATTCGGGTGCGGCCGCTGCGTTTCGCTTGCTTCGCTACGTGCCTGCGCGCGGCTGGTGGTGGTGGCTGTACGCTCACATCCCTGGATTCGCGCCGACGGCGGAATGGACCTATCGGGCGCTCGCGCGCCGCCGCGGCCTGCTGAGCCGCCTGACGAGAATGTTGTGGGGTCCGGCGCTCGAACCGGCTCGGTACGATCTGGTGAGCTGGCTCTTCCTGCGATTGCTCGGGCTGATCTACGTCGCCGCCTTTGCGTCGCTGGGCGTGCAGATCCTCGGGCTGGTAGGCAGTGCCGGCGTGCTGCCGATCGAGCCGTACCTGCAGGCGCTTCGCCAGCAATTCGGCGGCACCGCGTATCGCGTGCTGCCCACACTCTTCTGGCTGAACGCGAGCGACGCCGCGCTGATCCTCGGGACCCTTATCGGCGTGGCGCTGGGAGCGCTGGTCACGGTGGGGGTCGCCGTGCGCCCTGCGCTGGTTGGGCTGTTCGTGCTTTACCTCTCCTACACCTACGCCGGGCGCGCATTCATGACGTTCCAGTGGGACCTGCTGCTGCTCGAAGCAGGATTCCTCGCGATCTTCCTCACCGGTCGCTCGCGTGTCGTCGTCTGGCTATATCGTTGGCTCGTCTTCCGCTTGCTGTTCATGTCCGGCGCGGTGAAGCTCCTTTCCGGGGATCCGACGTGGCGAAACCTCACGGCGCTCGAGTACCACTTCGAAACGCAACCGCTGCCCACGCCGATCGCGTGGTACGCGGCGCACCTGCCGCACTGGGCACTGATCGCGGGAACCGCCGCGACGCTTGTCGTGGAGGTCGGACTGATGTTTCTGGTCTTCGCGCCGCGTCGCCCGCGCGCTGTGGCGGCCTGGTGCGCGATCGGCTTCCAGTTGTTGATCACGCTCACTGGCAACTACAACTTCTTCAACCTGCTCACCATGCTGCTGTGCCTGTTCCTGTTCGACGATGCGGCGCTGCGCACCCTGTTGCCCGCGCGGTTCCGGGTCGTTGTTGCACGCGCGCCCGGCCCCGGCCGATCGGCGACCACGATCGCAACCGTGCTTGCGCTGATCGTCGTCCCGGTCGGGATGAACCGGGTGTGGCAGCTCTTTTCGCGCAGCGACATTCCGCTGGTCGGCGCGCTGACCGATGCCCTTGAACCGTTACTGATCGTTAACCCGTACGGTCTGTTCGCGGTCATGACGACCACGCGTCCCGAGATCGTCGTGGAAGGCTCGGACGACGGCACGGATTGGCGTGAGTACGAGTTCCGCTACAAGCCGGGCGCGCTGTCGCGCCGGCCGCGCTGGAACATCCCCCACCAGCCTCGACTCGACTGGCAAATGTGGTTCGCGGCGTTGGGCGCGAGGCCGCCGGCGTGGTTCGGCAGCCTTGTCCATCGACTCCTCGAGAATGACCGAGCCGTACTCTCGCTGCTGAAGTCGAACCCCTTCCCCGATCGTCCGCCGAAATATGTGCGCGCGCTGCTCTACGACTATCGATTCGCGGATCCGCAAACGCACGCTGCGACGGGTCAGTGGTGGATCCGGCGAATGGAAGGGAATTACTTTCCGGCGGTCGGTCTCGCCTCGGTTCCCGCGCTTCCGCATTGATCACCCGCCAGCCGAGCCGCGAGACTGACCGCTTCACCCGCTGTGCCGGGGCCTGCCGAGGTTAACATCGCACGCATGCGCTTCAACTCGACCCGCGCACACCCGTGACGGAAACCCTGTACACCGTCGCAGCGCTCGTCGCCGTCGTCGGCGGCGTCGTCTGGATCGCCGCGCGGCTGCGACTACCGCCGCCGATCCTGCTGGTGCTTGCGGGAATGGCGCTCGCATTCATGCCGTGGCTGCCAACGGTAGAGCTGGCGCCGGACCTCGTGCTGCTCGTGCTGCTGCCGCCGCTCATCTATTTTGCGGCCTTCAGCATGAGCTGGCAGTCCTTCTGCACGAACCTGCGTCCTATCCTGTTGCTCGCGTTCGGCTGCGTGGTGGTGACGACTGCGGCTGTCGCCGGCGCGACGCATTGGCTGCTTGGCTTTCCCCTGAGCGTCGCATTCATGCTGGGCGCCATCGTCTCGCCGCCCGACGTGGTGGCCCCGCTCGCGATCGCCGAGCGCCTCAGGATCCCGCGCCGCATCACCGCGGTACTCGAAGGCGAAGGACTGGTCAATGACGCGACGGCGCTGATCCTTTTCAACCTCGCGCTTTCGGCAGTATTGACCGGGCGCTTTTCAATCCTCGGCGCCGCGGGCGATTTCGCGCTGATGCTGGTGGGCGAGACCGTCTGGGGACTCGGCGTCGGCTACGTAATCCTGCGCCTGAGGCATTTCGCTGCGGAGCCTCGCATCGAGGTCCTGCTGTCTCTCATGACCCCGTTTCTGGCGTTCTGGCCTCCGCATGCGCTGGGCGGATCCGGCGTGCTGTCGACGGTGGTGTCCGGGCTGTACGTGGGCTGGGCAGGCACCGCGCTGATCCGCTCCAACACCCGCCTGCAGGCCTTGTTCTTCTGGGACATCGTCAACACGGTGATCACCGGCGCGATTTTCCTGCTCACCGGCCTGCAGGCGCGCAACATAGCGGTCGGCCTCGACGCCGCGACGATCTCGCACCTTGTCCTCGACGGTGTCCTGGTCAGCGCAGTCGTGATCGTCGTGCGGTTCCTGTGGGTGTTCCCGGCGACCTACCTGCCCCGCTGGCTCTTTGCCTCCATCGCGGCGCGCGATCCCACGCCGTCCTGGCGGTTTCCGTTCATCATCGCGTTCACCGGCGTACGCGGCGTGGTCAGCCTCGCCGCGGCGCTCAGCGTGCCGATCGCGATCGGAGTAAACGTACCCTTTCCGGAACGCGACCGCGTTGTCGTCATCACGTTCGTCGTGATCGTGGTAACGCTGGTCGCACAAGGCCTTACGTTGCCGTGGGTGCTGCGAAAGCTGGGGCTCGACAAGCTCGGCATTGCGGAGGTGCGCGACCGCAAGCGGCGCGAAATGAGCGCCCGGGTCGAGGCCGCGCGCGTGGCGCTGACGCGGCTTGATGCGCGCCGCGAAGGAGGAAGGGTTACCCCAAGATGTCTTCGAGCCATTGCGCGAGCGCCAGCGGTATCGCATCGCTCAGCTCGAGGGCGAGCGCGATCCGGACGGCGCCGGGTTCGCTGCGTCCGCCAGCGTGCATCGCGCCGAGCTCGCGTTGATCGGCGCGGAGCGGGCGCGTCTCAACGAGTTGCTGCGAGAAGGAAAGGTGACTGACGAAATCCGCCGGCGCATCGAGCGCGATCTCGATCTCGACGAGGAGCGATTGCGGCGCAACGTGCGCGGCATTGCAACCGACGATGAGGACGCCGACGGCACGCCGGGCCGGACTTGAGCTGCGAAGCGATAGATCCGGAGGGTCAACGTCGCCTGTAGTTGAACTTCTGGCCGCCGATGCTCGCCTCGTACATCAGCCCGCCTTTGGCCACGGTAAACGTCGCCATGCCCTTGTGGTAGACGCCCACGGTCTTGGCGTCGTTCTTGGTCACGCTCACGCCGGCCGATGAGCCTGCCGTGTTTGCCTTCGCTCCTGCGGCGGCCGTGATTGCGACGGCGGATGCTTCCGCGCCGAACTCGAAATTGCCGCTCGTAAACTCGTTGAACGAGCGCTGGTCCTCAAAAAAGATGATCTGGCTGTACGCCTGACCACCGAGCTGGAAGCCGACGGTGACTTGCGTGATGGACGTGTCGCCGACGTACTTTCCTCTTTCGTACACTCGGCCTCTTCCATACGCGCCCCCGACACCAAGACCGCCCTTTCCGACCGTCGGGAAAACGGCGTACCCGTATGCCCGATTGAAGAAGTTGCCGCTCTCGACGGCCTTCCTGAAGACGTTGATCGTGTTCTGGTACTGGTCCGCCCATGCCGGTGAGACAGCCAGTGCCGTCGACAACAGCGCGAGGATTGCGATCAGACGCTTGATCATGGTGTGTCCTATCGTGGCGAGCATGCAGGGCGCAGAGGATCTGCGGATTGGCGGCGGAGCGGGCGACGCGAGAGAGGGGATACTCTCGCGCGCCCTGACCACGACGCGAGGAGGAACGCATCCTGGCTGCGCCGAGAATAGCAAGAAGTCGCGCTCCGCTTCATCTATCTTGATTGCGTTCGGACCTTCTGCAGCAAGGAGTCAGCAGGTTGTCAGTAATCAGTCAGCAACACGGGTTCGACTTCACCGCGCCCGGATAATTCGCCCCATTCCGACGATTCGCTCGATCACTGTCACGAGAATCACGATCAGCACGATCTGCAGCGTCGAGGCGGCGGCGATGACGAGTTGGCTGCCCTGGAATTGCAGGTAGCTGAAGATCTCGATCGGGAGCGTCGTGAGACCCGGCCCGGTCAGAAACAACGCGGCATTCAATTCGCCGAACGATACGACGAACGCGAACAGCCAGCCGGACAGCACGCCAGGCCAGATCAGCGGCAGCGTCACCAGAAAGAGCGCTCGCAGCGGGCCCGCCCCCAGGCTTTGCCCGGCCTCTTCGAGCGCGGGATCGAGCGCCTGCGCACTCGCGAGCACCGTCCTGAATCCATACGGCATGCCCACGATGCAATGCGCCAGCAGCAAACCCGCGAATACCGGCATGCCGATCGTCTTGTACATCAGCAGCAGCGCCACGCCGAGGATGATCGTGGGGAATACCAGTGGCGCGAGGAACAGCGACTGCAGCAGTCCCGCGGCCACGCCGCGTCGACGCGCGAGAAACAGCGCACCCAGCGTGCCCAGGATCGTCGCGAGTGTCGCTGCGAGCAACGCAAGCTCCACGCTGAGCGCGAACGCGTTGCGCATGTTCTCGAGCCGGAAAAACTCGACGAACCATCTCACGGACAGGCCCGGCGGCGGAAATTCGAAATAGTCGTTGGGCGAGAACGCGGCGACGACGACGATCAGGATCGGAACGATGATCAGCACGAACGCGATCACCGCCGCGCTCCCGCGAAGCACGCTTCCGAAGCCGCGGACGCCCTTCATCGTCCGGTTCCCTGGACCCGGCCCGGACGCAGCAGCGCCAGGATGATCGCAGTCAGGACGAGCGCGAGGGCGAGAAGGACGAAGGCCAGCGCTGCGGCATGCGGCCATTGGAATGCCGTGACACCGTCGTAGATCATGCTGACCAGGAGCTTGGACCGCGGACCGCCAAGCAGCGTGATCGTCACGTAGGCACTGAGCGTCAGCAGGAACACGAGCAGCATTCCAGAAGCGACGCCCGGCGTCGACAACGGCAACGTGACGTGGAGGAATGTGCGCACCGGCCCCGCGCCCAATGCCTGCGCAGCCTCTTCGAACCGTCGGTCGAGCGCGGCGAGCGTGTTGGCGATGGAGATCACCATGTAGGGAAGCAGGATCGTCATCAATCCGACGACGACCGCCTCCGTCGTGTAAAGAAGATCGAGCGGCGCATCGATCAGTCCAAGATCGCGCAGACCGGTATTGACGACGCCTTGGCGTCCGAGCATCGCCACCCAGCCGTAGGCGCGCACGACATTGCTGACCATCAGCGGAAACAGCAGCATCAGCAGGACGAGCGTGCGGCGGCGGGTCGGCAGCAGCGCGACGAAATAGGCTACCGGGTAGCCGATGAGCAGGCTCAAGCCGAGAATCACCGCAGCGACCCCGAGCGTGCGGCGGATGATCGCAAGGTAGAACGAATCGCCGAGGACCGCAGCATAGTTTTGCAGCGTGAGCGAGGTTCCGTAGAGCTCGCTTGGTGACGCCGAGTGGAGGCTCACCCAGAACAGGTAGAGAACGGGTCCGACGAAAAAGAGCAGCGTCATCGCGAGGGGCGGCACCAGAAGTACCCACGCCCACGTCGTCTTCATGCGGGCGCTCCGTCGAGCACGACTGCACTCTCCAGGCCCCAGGCACAATGGACCTGGTCGCCGACGGACCAATCGTGTGCGCGCGCATCCTGCTGGTACGAGAGCAGCGGCCCGGCCGCGCTGTCGAGGTAGAAGTGGGTCACCGGTCCGCGATAGACGATGTCCCGAATGCGCGCCGGCAAGCCGCGAGCGTCGGAGCGGTCCATCCGCAGCCGCTCGGGGCGGATCGCGATCCGCACGCGCTCGCCGATTGCCGCGTCGGCCAGTAACGACACGCGGCCGGCGCGCGTCTCCACGATCGCGGTGCTGCCCTCCCTCGCCACGATGACGCCGTCCACGAAGTTGCTGGCGCCGAGGAAGCCCGCGACGAATTCGTTGCGCGGCCGGTCGTAGATCTCGCGTGGCGCGCCGATCTGCTCGATGACGCCGTTGCGCATCACCGCGACCCGATCGGACAGCGTCAGCGCCTCTTCCTGGTCGTGCGTCACGAATACAGCCGTAATGCCGAGGCGCTGCTGCAGGCTGCGCAACTCGACCTGCATCTCCTCGCGCAGCATCTTGTCGAGCGCACCCAGCGGCTCGTCCAGCAGCAGCACCGCGGGCTTCACGACGATCGCGCGCGCGAGCGCCACGCGTTGCTGCTGTCCGCCGGACAGTTGACGCGGGTAACGATCGGCGAGCGCGCCCAGCTTGACGAGCTCCAGGGCGTCGCTCACCGCCTGCACGCGCTCGGTGCGGGCCACGCGCCGCATGCGCAAGCCGAAGGCCACGTTCTCGGCTACGTTGAGATGCGGGAACAGCGCATAGCTCTGGAACACCATGCTGAAATTGCGCCGGTACGGCGGAATCGCGGTGACACGCTCACCCCGGATATAGACATTCCCGGCGTCGGGTTGCTCGAAGCCCGCGATCAGGCGCAGCGTTGTCGTCTTGCCGCACCCGGATGGGCCGAGGAGCGAAAAGATCGTGCCGCGACGGATCTCGATGCTGACGTCGCTGACGGCGACCACGGAGCCGAAGCTCCTGCGCACGTTCTCGAGCCGGACGTCGACCTCGGTCGCGCTCATGCCGCCACCGAAAGTGCTCGATCCATTTCCGCGGCGCGAGTCCAGCACTCGAGCAATGCCACGCCGAGGTCCGCCTCCATCAATTGCTGCGCGAGCGTTCGGTTCGCAACATTTACATGCCCGGCGATCGCCGATGCCAGATGTCGGGCCGACGGGCGCAGGCTTCCGGGATCGCCTGCTTGCGTCATGTCGGTACTCATACGCGCGCAAAGCGGCTCCATGCGCTTGGCGATCGCCGCTGCGATATCGCGCAGCAGCTCGCCTTCCTCGCTCCTTCCGAAATCGGGAAGCGCCTCCAGCGCCTGCCGGCAGAGCAGCGGAAGCTCGTCCGCCACGCTGTCCCGCACGGGCGCGCGACCGCTTGCGCGCTCGCCTCTGCCGGCGTCCTCCGGCATCGTGCGGCGCACGGGACGCGCATCGGTCATCAGCTCATGAATCGCGTTGTGCACGAGACGGAAGCTCGGCGCATCGGTAACGCGGTAATGGCGGAGTGTGTCGCGCATCGTGCCGGCGCCGCGAATCGGCAGGTAACGCCGAACGTAACCATCGAGCGCGATGTACTTGCGGATCAGATCCCCCATCTCGGGATGCGGCGAAAACAGAACCGCACGGCCTCGGTCACCTGCTGTCGTCAGGATCGCCGGCTTGCCCGCCATGTCGCGCTCGAAACGGTCGCGATCGAGCGGATTGTCGATGGCGAGCCGCCCGGGCAGCGCGAGTGCGTGGAACGTCGCCGCGACGCCGATGCCGCTGCCCAGCAAGTCGTAGATCGGTCCGTGGTAGTACGGCACCTCCATGGTGGGCGGACAGCCGAGCGCCAACGGCCCTTCGCGCATCGCGATCGCGACGACGCCGACACCGCTCTGCAGATACTCGTGGGTGTAGAGCGGCTTCGCCTGCGCCGTGCCGGTCCATCCCGGCCGGCCCGCCGAAAGATAGAAGGCGCCGCCGCAGGAACCGATCGCCGTGCCCCCGTGTGCAAGGAAATCGCGGACGCGCTCATCCGCGCCCGGCGCTTCCTCCGCGGCGTCGATGCCCCACGTCGCGAAGCCGCCGGGCAGGATCAGCAGATTCGCATCGTCGAGCGCGCCACGCGCGAGCGACGCGCCGTCGCACGGCTCGTAGTCGATTCCCAGCCGCAGCAGGCACAACGCGTAATAGGCGAAATACGGGAACTTCGACGCAGTCCCCGCGAAGAGCCGAACGGCAGGGCGCGAAAGCGCTCTCGCATCGCGCGGGATATCCGCTCGCCAGGCGGCGATCGCAATTCTCTTTCGCCCGAGCGCGACCTGCTGCGAACGTGTGAGCTCGACCAGGTAGTCGCCCGCGTCGGCGCAATCACGCGACGTCCCGAGCCACCACGCCCGCGCGCCGGCGCTCAACAAGCGGTTGACCGCCAGGGCGACGTCGAAGCCGTCGCCATTGGCGCGCCAGCCGAGGTGAAAGAGTCCCGGGCTCCCCACTCGCCTCGGGCATCGACTATCCGGCGACGGCCCGGTTCCAGCGCTCGACCCACGCCGCGCGACGATCGGCCATCATCCCCAAATCGAGCTTGACCAGACGATCGAGTTGCTCCTGCGGAAACTTGACGCGCTCCTGCAGCTCGGGCGGAAGCTTCGAGAGCGTGTCCTTGTTCGTGCCGCCGTAGTTGTAGATCCTGGCGGCGAACGGCTGCACGTCCGGGTCCATCGTGACGTTCAGGTATTGCTCCGCCGCTTCGAGGTTCTTCGTGCCCTTCGCGATGCACGTTCCCGACGTATACGCAATGCCGCCCTCCTTCGGATACACCCATTCCACGGGCGCGTTCCATCCCTTGACCGTGTATGTCTGGGACTTGTAGAGGATGCCGATCATCGCGTCCTCGGTGCGCATCGAGTTCATCATCGTGTCGGTGTCCTTCGCCCAGATCGGCCGCAATTCCGCCATGCGCTTCAGCATCGCGAAGCCGGCCTCCTCGTCGCCCGGGGGCTTGCCGGCGGCGATTGCGCCGATCGGAATGATGTAGGAGCCGATCGAGTGCGAGATTTCGGGAAGCACGATGCGGCCCTTGAATTCGGGGCGCCACAGGTCCGCCCAACCCGCGGGCGGCGTCTTCACAAGTTTGGTGTTGTAGACGATGCCGATCACGGAGAAGATTTCCGGTACCCAGTAGTCGTTCCAGAACGTTGGAATCATGTTGCGCAGATAGGGCATCCGCGGCGAGTTTCGGTCGAGCTTCTCGGCCACCCCCTGCTTGATCGCCAAGGGAACCAGACCATCAGCGACCTGGAAGAGGTCGGCGCCGGGATTGGGCAGGCTGACCTTGATCTTGGTGATCCGCTCGACGGGACTCGCGCCGCGCTCCTGGACGACCTTGATGCCGGTCGTCTTCTCGTACGCGGCGTCGACGTTGTCGCGCATCGCGTCGCCCCACTGACCGCCCCATGTCATCACCACGATTTGATCGGGCTTCCCGAACGCGTCGCGTGGTCGCAGGAACGGTGCCACCAGCGGAGCGGCGAGCGCCGCGCCACCGGCCTTCAGCCACTGTCTTCTTCGCATGCTTGAATCCTCCTTGGTGTGGATCGGGTCCGGCCACGAGCCCCGCATATTGTATTCTTGGCCGGCCGTGCCCAGTAGCTCCACGCCAGTCCGGACAGCGCCGCCTCCACCACCCGAATGAATATCAAGGATGAACGGCGTGCATTGACGCTTGCCGATCTCGCCACGCTGGCGGAATGGCTCGCGACCGAGCACGAACCCGCCAGCCTCTACTCTGCAGTCGATACGCTGGTACAGGACGTCATCGGCCATCGGCTGTTCACGCTGATGCGCGTGCACGAAGCGACTGCAGAGGTCGAGCGCATCTACAGCAGCAATACGGCCGCGTATCCGGTCGGTGGCCGCAAGCAGAAGCGTGGCACGCCCTGGAGCGCGGCGGTGCTCGACCGCGGCGAGGTCTTTGTCGCACGAACGCCCGATGAAGTTCGCGACGCGTTCTCGGACTACGCGCTGATCGCGAGCCTCGGCATCGGCTCGATCATGAACATTCCGCTCGCCTATCGCGGCCGGCGCCTCGGAACGATGAACATCTCGCACCAGGCAGGCTGGTTCACCGACCGGGATGCAGGCGTCGGTCGCCTCATCGCGCCGTTTCTCGTGCCGCCGCTGCTCGCGGCGTGATTCACGAACAGTGAAGCTGCGCGGAGGAATGCAGTGTCGGTTCCGCTCCTCGAAGTCCGCGACCTGACGCGCAGCTTCTACGGCGTGCACGCGCTGGACGGCGTGCAACTGCGGGTGGAAGCGCACCGGATCACCGGCCTGATCGGCCCGAACGGCGCGGGCAAGACCACCCTCTTCAACTGCATCTCGGGGATCGTGGCTCCCGACCGTGGCAGCGTATGGTTCGCCGGGCATGACATCACCGGCTGGCGACCGGACCGCATCGCCGGCGTCGGGCTCGTGCGCACGTTCCAGATCGCCCGCGGCTTTCCTCGGCTCACCGTCTCGAGAACCTCCTGCTCTACGGCGACCGGCAACCGGGCGAGCGCGTCGTCGCGGCATTGCGGCGCTCGGATGCGCGCAGCGCGGCGGGAAGCGCAGCTGATCGACGCGGCGCACGCGATCGCGCGAGCGGCTCAACCTCGTGCGCGTGCTGAACGAGCCCGCGTCGAGCCTGTCGGGCGGCCAGAAGAAGCTGCTGGAGATCGGGCGCGCGCTGATGGCGGACCCGCAGCTCATCCTGCTCGACGAGCCGGTCGCGGGCGTCAATCCGACGCTGGCCCGCGAGATCGCGCAGCACCTGCGCGGCCTGGTCGACGAGGGCCTGACCGTCCTGCTGATCGAGCATCACATGGACACGATCGCGCGGCTCTGCGACCACGTCGTGGTGCTGGCCGAAGGCCGGAACCTGGCCGAGGGCAGCTTCGCCGAGCTGGCCGCCGACCCGCGGTGCAGGAGGCGTACATGGGCCGGCGGCAATGAGCGCAGCGAGCCGCGGCTCGGGGGGACCATTAGCCTCCTGAGCGTCGAAGGCGTCGTCGCCGGCTACAGCGCCGCCGACGAGGTCCTGAAGGGCGTCGACCTGCGCGTCGACGCCGGCGAGATCGTCGGCATCATCGGGCCCGAACGGCGCCGGCAAATCGACGCTGCTCAAGGCGATCGCCGGATTGCTCGCGCCCGGACGCGGGCGGATCACGCTCGACGGCCAGTCCATCGGCGGCATGCGCGCCGCGCGACATCAGCCGGCTCGGCCTCGCCTACGTGCCGCAGGAGCAGAACATCTTCCCGACGCATGACGGTGCGCGAGAACCTCGAGATGGGCGGGTACGTCGACCAGGCCGGGACCCGCCGCAGGATCGAGCTCGCGTTCGAGCGCTTTCCCGTGCTCGCAGAAGCGCCGCCGCGTCGCCGCACGCTCGCTGTCGGGCGGCGAGCGGCAGATCCTGGCCATGGCGATGGCGCTGATGGTCGAGCCCGAGGTGCTGCTGCTCGACGAGCCCTCGGCGGGCCTGTCGCCCGTCGCGGCCGAGCGGCTGTTCGAGGACATCGTCGCCATCAACCGCGACGGGATGTCCATCGCCATGGTCGAGCAGAACGCGCGCGAGGCCTTGACCATCGCGCATCGCGCGTACATTCTGGTCGACGGACGCAACCATCGCGACGGCGCGCGCCGCCGCGCTGGCCGCGGATCCGGACATCAGGCGCATCTTCCTGGGCGGATGAATCGTAGCGCCGAGTCGACATCGAGCACGACTACGACACGGAGGAACGATCCATGCCGCACCAGCACCCCGCGCAATCCGCGTCGCGCACTTTCCTGCAGAGCCGCCGGCGCGACTCGCGCTCGCCGGCATGGCCCCCGCGATCGTGCGCGGCCAGGGCGCGCCGCTGCAGCTCGGCATGCTCACGCCGCTGACCGGCGCCGGCGGCTTCGACGGTCCGCGCATGCTCAAGGCGATGCAGGCGGTGATCGACGAGGTCAACGCGCGCGGGCGGCGTGCTCGGCCGCAAGGTCGAGCTCGTCGTCGAGGACGACCAGACCAACCCCGAAGCCGCGGTGCGCGCCGCGCGCAAGCTGATCGACGTCGACAAGGTGCCGGCGATCATGGGCACCTGGGCCTCGGCGGTCACCACCGCGGTCGCGCCGCTGTGCTGGGAGAGCAAGACCTTCCTCACGACCGTGTCGGGCGCCGACACCATCACCCAGCTGCCGCACCAGGGCTATCTGATCCGCACGCAGCCGAACAACCACCTGCAGGCGGGCAAGCACGCCGAGTTCATCGCGTCGATGGGCGTGAAGCGCTGCTTCGTGATGTCGATCCAGGCGCCGTTCGCGCAGCCGACCCAGGAGCGCGCGACCGAGGTGCTGAAGCAAGAAGGGCTCGCAGCTGGTCGGCGCGCTGATCTACGACAAGGACAAGACGACCTACCGCTCGGAGATCGACCAGGCGCTCAAGACCAATCCCGACCTGATCTATCTCAACGGCTACGCGCCGGACGTGACCATCCTGCTGCGCGACCTCTTCGGGCGAGCTACACGGGGACGCGCTTCGCCCAGTCCTACGCGGTCACGACGAAGGTGCTCGAGTCGCTGCCCGCCGAGGTCACCGAGGGCATCTTCACCGTTCAGCCCTCGTCCGACGTCGACTCGCCCGCCTACGAGCTGGCCGCGCAAGCGCCTCGGCGTCGCGGAGCCCGATTCCTACGAGACGCAGGCGACCGACTGGGCGAGCCTCGTGTCGCTCGCCATCGCCAAGGCGAAGGAGGCGACCGGCACCGGCATCCACGACAATGTGCGCAAGATCTCCCAGGGCAGCGGCACCAAGGTCTACAGCGCGGTCGAGGGGCTGAAGCTGCTCGCCCAGGGCAAGGACATCAACTACGAGGGCGCCAGCGGCCCCTGCGACTTCACCGAGATCGGCGACATCCTCGACTGCAAGTTCCGCTACAACAAGGTCGCGAAGGGCAAGTTCGTGCTCCTGAAGGTCGCCTGATCCGCGATGCCGTCGCTCGCCGACGTCGCGCAGCTCGTGGTCAACGGCGTGATGGCCGGCACGATCCTCGCGGTCCCCGCCATCGGCCTCACCGCGATCTACGCGGTGCTGCGCTTTCCCAATTTCGCGCTCGCCTCGCATGCGACGATCGGCGCCTTCGCGGGCTATGTCGCCAATGCGACGTTCGGCCTGCCGCTGCTGCCCGCGCGTGGCCTCGCCTTCCTCGTCGCGGGCGCGGTCGGCGTCGCCACCGACGAGGTCGTGCTGAAGCGCTTCCGGCCCGCGGGCTTCATCACCACGGCGATCGCCTCGATCGCGCTCACCATCGCGCTCGAGAACGTCGTGCGCTTCGTCTTCGGCAACGAGCTGCGCGGCTACGACCTGCCGATCCAGCGCGACTGGCGACTGGGCGCGCATCCGCGTCGGGCCGCAGCAGGTGGAGAACCTCGCCATCGCCGTCCGTGGCGATGGCGGCGCTGTTCGCCTTCCTCGCCTTCACCCGCACCGGCAAGGCGATGCGGGCGGTCGCCGACAATCCGATGCTCGCCGAGCATCAAGGGCATCAATGCCGACGTGGTCGGCTCGCCTCGTCAATTTCGTCGGCATGGGGCTCGCGGGCCTCGGCGGCATGCTGATCGGCCTCGACACGACGATCGATCCGCTGACCGGCTTCCGCTCGATCCTGTCGGTGTTCGCCGCCGCCGTGGTCGGCGGCCTCGGCAGCATTCCCGGGCGCCGTGGTCGGCGCGCTCACCGTCGGCATCGGCGAGGAGCTCTGCCTGCTCTTCCTGTCGCCCGACTATCGCAGCGCGGTCGGCTTCGTCGCGATCCTGCTCGTGCTCACGCTGCGGCCGCGCGGCATCCTCGGGCAGCGCGCCTGGTGAAAGCCGAGCTGACGTGGAAAACTATCTGATCGCGATGGCCGTTTCCGCCGGCATCTACGCGCTGATGGCGCTCGGCGTGAACGTCATCTGGGGCATGGCCGGCATGGTCAACCTCGGCCTCGTCGGCTTCTTCGCCGTCGGCGCCTACGTGTCGGCGCTGCTGACGCTCAAGGCCGGCTGGCCGATCGCCGCCGGCATGGCCGCGGGCGCGATCGCCGCCGCGCTGGTGGGTGTCGTCGTGGCGCTCGTCACGGTGCGGCTGCGCGGCGACTATCTCGCGATCGTGACGCTCGGCTTCGCCGAGACGATCCGCATCGTCGCGAGCAACGAGATCTGGCTCACCAACGGCACCGACGGCCTCTCCGGCATCCCGGGCCCGTGCCGCGGCAGCGCTGTCGCCCGAGGCGTTCAACCTGCTCTACCTCGGCGATCGTCGTGCGTCATCGTCGCGATCGCCTTCGCGTGCACGAGCGGCTGCGCGCATCGCCGTTCGGCCGCGTGCTGCGCGCGATCCGCGACGACGAGCAGGTGGCCGCCGTCGCCGGCAAGCACGTGATGCTCGTTCAAGGTCAAGGCCTTCGCGATCGGCTCGGCCGCGCTCGGGCTCGCCGGCGCGCTCTACGCGCACTACACGTCGTACATCGCGCCCGACATCTTCGTGCCGCTGCTTCACGCTCTACATCAAGCTCGCGCTGCTGGCCGGCGGGCTCGGCAACAACCGCGGCGCGGTGCTCGGCGCGTTCGCGGTCGTGTTCCTGCTCGAATCGACGCGCTTCATCATCCCGCTCATCCCCGGCGTGACGCCGGTGCAAGGCGCGGCGCTGCGCGAGTTCCTGGTCGCAGCGCTGCTTCATCGTGATGCTGCGCTACAAGCCCGGCGGGCTCGTTCCCGAGCGTCTGGTGCGGCTCCCGGTTCCGCCGGCGAGCGCCGGACGCTACCAGCCGACCGCGTAGCAGGGGCGCCGCGGATCGGCGCCGGCCGCGATGACGCCGTTCGCGCGATCGACGCGCTGCACGCACACCGCGCCGGCGCGCCAGACGAAATCCGGCCAGTCCGCCACGTCGTGGCCGCGCGATGCGAGGCCGTCGCGCACGGCATTGCGGCACGCGATTTTCGACGTAGAGCAGGCCGGGCGAATAGCTGTGCGGCTCGAACGAGTCGGGAAAGCTGTACGACGCGAAGCGCGGCGCTTCGACCGCCTGCTGCGGATTCATGCCGAACACCGTGATGTTCAGCAGCACCTGCAGCATGCGCCTGCGCCTGCACGTCGCCGCCGGGCGTCCCGAGCGGCATGGGGCTGCCGTCGGGCAGGATCGCCATCGCGCGCCATCGGCGTCAGGCGCGGCCGCTTGCCCGGCGCTGCGCACGACGGATGCGCCGGGTCGGCCCAGCTCTGCGACCCGCGCGACGACGGACAAAGACCCGTTCCCGGGATCACCGGCGTGTCGTACGACGGATCGCTCGGCGTCGCCGCAAACACGTTGCCGTCCTTGTCGATGACGCTGACGTACGAGGTGTCGTGCGCGCCTGCCGATGCGCGGTGCGCGGCTCGGCGCCGGTGCGTCGCGCGCGACCTGCCCGGGAATGTCGCCGGCCGGCGGCATGCCCGGCCACGCACGATCGGGCCGCAGCAGCGCGCGCCGGCTTCCTGCATACGCGTCCGAGAGCAGCGTCGCGACGGGCACATCCACGAAACGCGGGTCGCCGAAGTAGCGCTCGCGATCGGCGAACGCCAGCTTGATCGCCTCGGTCAGCGCATGCGCATAGTCGACCGAGTTGTGGCCCATCGCCCGAAGATCGATGCCGGCGAGGATGTTCAACATCTCGAGCAGCACCGGTCCCTGGCACCACGCGCCGCACGCGTAGACATCGAGCGCGCCAAAGCGCGTCCGCACCGGCGGCTCGATCGCCACACGGAAGCTCGCCAGGTCCTCGGCGCTCATCAGACCCTCATTCGCGCGGTGATACGCGACGATCGTCCGCGCGATGTCGCCGCGGTAGAACGCGTCGCGCGCCGCCTGCAGGCCGGCCGCGCGGCCCTTGGCCGCCGGCGGCCTTCTCCTCGTCGGCCATGTATTGCAGCGTGCGGCCGAGATCGCGCTGGACGAAGCGCTCACCGGGCAGCGGCGGGCGGCCATTCGGAAGGTAGATCGCAGCGCTCGACGGCCAGCGCCGGTAGTCGTCGGCGTGCATGCCGATCATCTCGGACATCAGCGCGTACATCGGGAAGCCTTCGCTCGCGAAGCGGATCGCGGCCGCGGCACACTCGCCGAAGCTCATCGTGCCGAACCGCTCGAGCGCGGTGATCCACGCATCGGGCGCCGCGGGAACGACGGTGCGCAGCACGCCGTGCGGAATCATGCCGCCGCAATGCTTCTGGAAAAAATCGGGCGTGACCGCGCGCGGCCACGTGCCGAGTCCGCTGATCGTCAGCACCTCGCGCGTCTTCGCGAGGTAGATCATGATCGGCGCGACGCCGGCGACGTTGACGAGATCGCTCTGCAGCACGCCGAGCGCGATGCCCGCAGCGACGCCCGCGTCGATCGCGTTGCCGCCCGCCTCGAGCACCATGAACGCAGCGTGGGCGGCGCCGTAGTGTCCGGCGACGGCCATGTGGCGCGTGCCCATCAGCACCGGGCGCAGGCTTTCGATGCGCTCGACAGCCAGCGGGTGAGAGATCGAATCGGTCATCGGACTCCTCGCGAACGCCGATCGATCACGCCATCGTCGCTGCGGGCTGCTTCCGCATTGCATCGGCGTGCAGCACCGGACGGGTTGCGAGCGCCTGATCGATGGTCGCCGTCGCTTCGCGCAACTCGTCGCCGCCGAGAGGCAGGCGCGGCGGGCGCACGCGGTCACTGCCCATGCCGACCCGCTGCTGCACGAGCTTGATCAGCTGCACGAACTTGGGCACCGTATCCATCCGCAGCAGCGGCAGGAACCAGCGATAGAGCGCGAAGGCTTCGTCACGCCGGCCGTCGACGGCGTAGTCGATACAGCGCGACCGATTCCGCGGGAAACGCATTGACGAGCCCCGCGATCCACCCGGTCGCGCCGACGCCGATCGCCTCGACGATCGCGTCGTCCACGCCGACCAGCACGCGAACGCGATCCGCGAGCCGCGCGCGGATCGCGCTTGACCCGGCGGACGTCGGTGCTCGATTCCTTGACCGCCTGCAGGTTGGGCAACTCGCGCGCGAGCTCGGCGATCTGCTGCGGCAGGAAATCGGTCTTGTAGGCCACCGGATTGTTGTAGAGCATGCACGGCAGGTCGGTGGCGGCGATCACCGCGCGCACGTGGGCCTTCATCTCGCGCCAGTCGGTGCTGTAGACGTACGGCGGCAGCACCATCAGGCCGCTGCAGCCGATCGCCTTCGCATCCTGCGCGAGCGCGACCGCCTCGGCGGTGCCGAGCGCCGCGATGCCAGCGATCACGGGCACGCGATTGCCGACCGCGTCGACGCAAAGCTCCAGCACCCTGCGTTTTTCCGCAGCGTCCAGCGTGGCCGATTCTCCCAGCGAGCCGAGCGGCACGAGCCCGGTGCAGCCGTGGTCGACCATCCAGCGCGCGTGCTCCGCCGAGGAAGCGCTCGTCGATCGCAGATCGTTCGTCGAACGGCGTCGTGATCGCCGGGATCACGCCTTGCCACTGTACGTTCATGGATCGATCCTCAGGTTCGGTGTGGATACTGACTTGACGCGCACGCGGCAAGCGTCTACGCCGCGCGTGCCCGAGCCGGCCGCGCATAGCGATCAGGCCGGAGTGCCGAGATCGCGCATGACGGCGTCTCGTCGGAGAGCAGCTCCGCGATCACCTTCCCGGTTATCGGCGCAAGACTTACGCCCATCATCGCATGACCCGTCGCGGCCGAAAGGTTTGCGAATTGCCCGAACCGCCCGATGTACGGCAGACCATCCGGCGAGCACGGCCGAAGTCCTGTGCGAACCGCGGCGTGCTCGAAGTGCGACGGCGTCATCTCGGGAAAATACGCGCCAACCGACTTGACGATGCCGCGAACGCGCGCCGGGTTGACACCCTCGTCGATTCCCGTGATCTCCATCGTGCCACCGAATCGCAACGCGGCACCCATCGGCGTCATGGCGACGCGAGCTTCGCTCAGGATCGCGCAAATGCGCGGCAGCGCCGGCGGGCTTGCAAGCGTCAGACTGTACCCCTTGCCGGCTTGCATCGGCAGCGCTAGACCCGAGCTGCCGCGCGAGCGCCGACGACCAGATGCCCGCGCAAAGCACGAACTCGTCCGCCTCCAGGACGCCGGCGCTCGTCTGCACGCCGTCGATTCGCTCGGCGCTCGCCCGCCAGCCGCGCACGTCCGTGTGATGGCGCAAGTCCACGCCCAAGCGCTCCGTCTCGCGCTGGAGCACGGCCATGAGTCGCCCCGGCGTCAGCTGTCCGTCGAGCGGAAAGTACACGCCGCCGGCGATTGCCATGCGCAGGCCGGGCTCGAGCGCGGCGACGCCCGCCGCGCGTCAGCACGTCCGCGCGGAATGCCGAGCCGGTCGGCGAACGCCGCGATCCCGGCCTCCTCGGCGAGTCCGTGCTCGGTCCTGCACAGCACCAGCAGTCCCTTCTCGACGAATTCGAACGCGTTGTCCCAGAGCGCAGCCCATTCCTCGAAGCACGCGCGGCTCGCGAGATGCAGGTCGCGCAACACCGGCGCCGAGCGCTCGACGTGGTCGCGGGTCGCCGCCCGATGCAGCTTCCAGCCCCAATCGAGAAGGTCGGCGGAAAGGCGCGGCTCGACGTGGAACGGGCTCTCGGGATCCAACATCCAGCGCAGGCCGAGCGCCACGACGCCGGGACTCGCCAGCGGAACGAAATGGCTCGGAACGACCATGCCCGCATTGGCGAACGAACAGCCGTTGCGTTCGGGAGCGCCGCGCTCGACGACGACGACGCGATGGCCCTTGCGCGCGCAGTGATACGCGACGCAGAGACCCACGACACCGCCGCCGATGACGACGACGCGTTTGCCATGCGCTTGCTCGCGTGCGCGCATCCTCACGCTAGCGCGACGCGATGCCCCAGCAGAGCGGATCGGCCTCGTCGAACGTCAGCGTCGCCTCGCCGTCACGTACGCGCTGCCGGTGATGCGCGGCAACACGCGGCCGGCGTCGCCTGCATCGAGCGCGAACGACGCCTCGAACGCCGTGCCGATGATGCTTTCCTGGCGCCACATCTCGCCCGCGCGCAGCTTGCCGTCGCGCGTGCAGGCAGGCAAGCTTGGCGCTCGTGCCCGTGCCGCACGGCGAGCGGTCGTAGGCGTTGCCGGGACACAGCACGAAGTTGCGGCCTCCGTTCGGCGTGCCGGCGAGCGGCGCCGAAGACCTCGACGTGGTCGATCTCGGCGCCGTCCGCGCCGCGTACGCCTTGCGCAGCGAGGCCTCGGCGCACCTGCCGCGCAAATGCGGTCAGGCGCCTCGATGTTCGCCGGCACGAGCGTCGATGCCGGGCGTCTCGACGAGGAAGAACCAGTTGCCGCCCCAGGCGACGTCGCCGGTGCACCTCGCCGTGACCCGGCGACGTCGACCTGGACGTCGCCGCGCGAGCCGATAGCTCGGCACGTTCGCGCACCGTGACGCGGTCGGCGGTCGTGCAGCTCGACGGCGACGATGCCCACGGGGGTTTCGATGCGGTGCGCGCCCGGACGCGATGCGCCCGAGATGCGCGAGCGTGACGACGAGCCCGATCGTGCCGTGGCCGCACATGCCGATGTAGCCGACGTTGTTGAAGAAGATGACGCCGGCAGCGCACGCCGGATCGACGGGCTCGCACAGGAGCGCGCCGACGATGACGTCGGAGCCGCTCGGCTCGTTGACGATCCCCGAGCGGAAAGCGGTCGTGCTCGGCGCGAAACCGCTCCCGGCGCTCGGCGAGCGGGCCGCCGCCGAGGTCGGGCCCGCCTTCGATCACGACGCGCGTGGGCTCGCCGCCGGTGTGGGAATCGACGATTCGAACCTTTCTCATGGCGCTACATTAACCGACCGCGAGCCGCTCGTCTTGTATGATCGGCCGCACGTCCGTCACGAGATAGCGAATGGCGACTTATCTGATCTACGGTGGCCGCTTCCTCGATCCGCGCGAGCGCGATCTGCGCGAGGGCGTCGAGGTCCTGATCGAAGGCGACCGCATCAAGGAAGTGTCCGATCGGCCGATCGACGCGCGGGCCGCCACCCGCGTCGATCTGCGTGGACGCACGCTGATGCCGGGCCTGATCGACGCGCATGTCCACCTCTTCCTCGCCGAGGTGAATCTCGCGCTGCTCGAAGGCATGCCGCTCACGCTGCTGACGACGAAGGCCGTCGTCGCCGCGCGGCAAATGCTGCTGCGCGGCTTTACCAGCGTGCGCGACGCAGGCGGCAGCGACTACGGCATCAAGACGGCGATCGACAGCGGAATCATCGACGGTCCGCGCCTGTTCATCGCCGGAATGCCGATCAGCCAGACCGGCGGACACGCCGACTTTCGCCGGCGCAATCAGACGGCGGTCGAATGCTCGTGCTGCTCCGGCCTTGGCGTACATGAGCCGGATCGCCGACGGCGTCCCGGAGATGCTGAAGGCGGTTCGCGACGAGCTCCGCAAGGGCGCCGACCAGATCAAGCTGATGGTTTCAGGCGGCGTCGCCTCGCAGAGCGATCCGCTGGAGAGCCTGCAGTTTCGCGTCGACGAGATCGAGGCTGCCGTCGAGCAGGCGTCGCACTTGGCGCTCGTACGTGATGGCGCATGCGTATTCGGCCGACGCGATCGCGCCGCGCGGTCGAATGCGGCGTGCGCACGATCGAGCACGGCAATCTCATCGACGCAGCCGGCCGCGCGACAGATGGCCGAGCGCGGCGCGTACATCGTGCCGACGCTCGTCACCTACGACAGCCTGAAGCGGCACGGGCCCGGCTACGGGCTGACGGCGTACAGCCTCGAGAAGAACAGGATCGTGCTCGACGCCGGTCTGCGCTCGCTCGAGCTCTGCCGCGCGGCCGGCGTCCGCATCGGCTTCGGCACCGACCTGCTCGGCCAGCTGCAGGACGACCAGTGCACCGAGTTCCTGATCCGCGCCGAGGTCATGACGCCGCAGGAGATCATCCACTCCGCCACCGTCGTGAACGCCGAGATCGTGCAGCGCGCAGGGCAGCTCGGCGAGCTCGTTGCCGGGCGCCTATGCCGATCTGCTGGTGGTCGACGGCGATCCGTATCGCGACCTCAGCGTGCTGCAGGACCAGGGCGCGCGCATCGCCGCGATCATGAAGGGAGGTCGGTGGTACAAGAACCTGATGTGAATATCGATCAGGAGAGAAACCATGCCCAAAGTTCACGCCGGCGGCATCACGATGAACTACGACCAACGGGGCAGTCGCGGTGCAGGCGATGACGACGTCGTAGGGGGTCAGCCGGCGGACGGCCGCGCCGCTGCCGGATCGCGGCGGGCACTTTTGGTGTCGGCGAAGTCTTGCTGCGGGCGCGCGACGGATTGCCGTTGCCTCGCGCCGTGGCAAAGAACGTTGCGGCGTTGCCAATGTGCTTGCGCATGCGTGCAGCGGCGACTTTCGGATCGCGCGCCTCGAGCGCTTCGAGAATGCGTTTCAGCTCGAGGAAGCCGGAGCGAATGCGCAGGGACGACGGACGCGTCGTGGTCTTCAACCATTGCACTTTGGCGAGGAGGTTCGTCAGGATCTCGGTGATGAGCGCATTCCCCGCGGTGCGATACAGCGTCAGGTGGAACAGCGAATCGAATTCGTTGAAATCGTCGAACGCGTCCTCGTTGAGGCTCGCGACGCCGGTTGGACAGGAGGCGACAAATGCGCGGCGGAGCTTGCGCAGATCGTCGTCTCCGATCAACTTCGCGGCGAGCTCCGTGACGCGCGTCTCGAGGAGCAGGCGCAATTCGAGCAGATCCTGGATTTCCTTCTCGCTCAGCGCCTTGATGTAGGTGCCGCTTTGAGGGCTGACGGCAATCCATCCGTCGCTTTTGAGCCTTGCGAGCGCGGTACGGATCGGCGAGCGGCCAAGTCCGAGCTCCTTCGCCAGGTTCACCTCGGAGAGGCGTTCTCCCGGAAGGTAGCGGAAATCGAGAATTCGCTTCTTGATGGCCACATAGGCCTGCCCGGCCATGCTGGAGTCGTTGGAATTCGAATCGATCGAATGCTTCGCCATTTTGACCGTCATTCCCGTTGTCGTTGTTCAAGTGCCGGCATGCGGCGCAATCGCTAGGGCCCTAGTTCGCATCGCACGCCGCGACCGCGTCGAGCTGGACGCGCTGTCCACGCCGCGGCAAACCGGCAACGCGAACCAGCGTGACCACCGGCCCGGGTGTCGGAAGCGACGCGTCGAGGAAGCGCGCGATCGCGGCGGCGTCTCCGGTTTCACTGGAGTCGTCGCCGATGAACAGGACGTTGAGCTTCGCGAGATCGTCGGCGCGGCTGCCGAGCGCGCGCAAGGCCGCATCGAGTCTTTCGAGTGAGACACGAACCTGAGCGTCGAGGAGCGCTTCCTCAGGAGCCGAGATTGCGCCGACGTACACCGTATCGTGGACTCGGCATGCCGTCGCGAATCCCGGGGCCCCGCTCCATCCCGCGCCGATGCCTGTCGTGGTGCGCTCGGCAGGATTACCGAGCGTGGCCATCGCATCGATCTCGAGCACGAGTCCCTCGTACAGCAGATCGACGCCCAGGCACGTGAGCACGCATCGAGCGGGGTCGAGCAGTGGTTGCACAATCCCCAGAATCTCGTCCAGGACCGCGCGCGCCGCAAGGTCGTCGCCCCGATGCTGGTACCCGATCTTCAGCGCCGCGATGTGCTCGAAGCCGGCACCTGCTTCGAGCAGCACGTGGCGAAGGTATTCCATCGTGTTCACGGTCTGCTGGCCGACGTCGCCTGCGGCCACCGCCCTGCCGCGCCGATCCGCAGAGATCTGGCCTCCGGCGTAGACGACGTTGCCGACCCGCCAGCCCTGCGACAGCGGCGTCGGAACGCTCCAGTCCCATGCGTGCGCGGGCATCAGCCGCGTGCGCGCGGCACTTCGCGATGCGACGCCATCGATCGCAATCAGACGATCGCGAGCAGGGGCGCCTTTCACCCGCAGCGCAGTGCCGGCGGGACCCGGGTTCGCGAAATGTCGAAGGCGAACTTCGGTCATTCGCTCCCAGTAAGCGGTGGCGTCGCGATCGTCGCCTTCGAAGACGTAGAACGTATGCAGCTTGACGAGATCGGACATGCGTGCGCCGGCCGCATGAAGCAGACCCTCGAAATCAGTGAACGCCAGACGAGTCTGATCCTGGATATCGCCCGTCGACGTGGGTTGGTTGCCTCCAACGGGTGGCTCGCTGCTGAGATAGATCGTGTCGCCGACCCGCAACGCGTTGGGAAAGCGCCGGCGCGCAGGGTCGACGCTCGCGAGAAACGCATGCTGCCGTTCGGCCTTGGCTGCGATCGACATGAGGGTCCGCTCCCTATTTCGCCGCGAAAGGCGCCAGCGTGACCACCTCCTTGTAGCGTCCGCTGGGGTCGTAGCTCGTCGCGAGCTGTTCAAAGCGTCCGCTGACGAGCAGCGTCTCGATCGCCGCGTTCAGGAAATTCAGCAACTCGTAATTGCCCTTGCGCACTGTCCACGCGGTCGGCTGGACGTTGTAGGGGCTGGTCGCGAACATGTCCTTGACGCTCGGCTGGTTGGCCGCGAAGCGCTTCGCCGACCACGCGTCGTTGATGCCGACGTCGACGCGCCCCGACGCCACTTCGATGAACGGCGCGGTCTGGTTGGTCGTATTGAGCGCGACGATCTCCGCCTTGGGAAAATTCTTCCGCACGTAGTCCTGGCTCGAGCCACCCAGCAGCACGGCGATCTTGATGCCCGGCCGGTTGAAATCCTCGAGCTTCGCGAAGCGCTTCTCGTTCTTGCGAACCACCGCGCTGTAGGCGAGATAGAGAATCGGACGGGTGAAATCCACGACTGCGGCGCGCTTTATCGTCACGAACGTGCTGGCGATGCACAGATCGATCTGGTCGGACTGCAGCGCCGCGACGAAGGACGCAAAGTTGGTCTCGATGAACTCCGGTTCTACATCGATTTCCTTGAAGATCTCGCGGATGGCTTCTACGTAATACCCTTCGAGCTTGCCCGATGCGGGATCCTTCATCATTTGCGGCGGCGAGGCGATCCAGCCTACGCGCACCTTCTTGTCGTGAAGGATGCGGTCGAGCGATCCTTCCGCGCGGGCATCCCGCGATGTCGCCAGCAACGTGCCAAGCACCACGAGCGCCGCCAGCAACAGTTGCGCTCCACGTCGCGACGCGATTGTCAGTGTGTCCATGTCGCTCTCCACGCTTCAGGATGGGGATTCATGCTCCGGCGCCGTTGGCCGAGTGCAATGCTCCCACCGGTGCCGCCGCGGCCCGCACGCGTCGCAGGAAATCCGCGGTCCTCGGCTGGCTGGGTGCCTGAAAAATATCGGCCGGTGCGCCGGTCTCGACAACCACACCGCCGTCGATGAAAACGATCCGATGCGCGATTTCGCGTATGAACGCCATCTCGTGCGTGGCGATCAGCATCGTCATGCCGTCGCGTGCGAGCGTCTTCATCACGTCGAGCACCTCGCCGACCAGCTCGGGATCGAGCGAAGACGTCGGCTCGTCGAAGAGCATGACCTTGGGTTTCATGGCCAGCGCGCGCGCAATCGCAGCGCGCTGCTGTTGTCCGCCGGAGAGCGTACTGGGATACGCGTCCGCCTTGTCGGCGAGGCCGACCCGGTCGAGCAGCACCCGCGCGTCGGCCGCGCGTCGGACCGCGCGATGTGCTTCACGACCGTCGGTCCCTCGATGACGTTTTCGAGCGCCGTCATGTGTGGAAACAGATTGAAATTCTGGAACACCATGCCGATCGCGGTACGCAGCGCGTTGAGGTTGGCGTGCGTGTCCCTGGCGCCGCCCGCTGCCGGGCACGTCCCGGTAGCCGACGAGCTTTCCCTCGAACGCACCTCGCCGCCTTCATACTCTTCGAGGAAGTTGATGCACCGAAGCAGCGTGCTTTTTCCCGATCCGCTCGGCCCGATGATGCCGATGATTTCCCCGCGCTCGACGTCGAAGCTCACGCCGCGCAGAACTTCGTTCGCGCCGTAGCGTTTGGCGAGGTTGCGAATCGAAATCATGCCGTGGCTCAAGCGCGCCGCGCCCAGAACAATTCCAGCCTTCTGGACAGGTAGATCAGGGGAAGATCATCACGAAGAACGCCAACGCCAGCGCGGTATAGATCTCGAACGGCCGAAAGGTCGTGTTGATGAGATTGTCGGACTCGTGCAGCAACTCGTAAACCGCGAGCACCGACCCCAGCGTCGTCAGCTTGATCAGGTTGGCGAGCTCGTTGATGAACGGCGGCACCATGCGGCGCACGGCTTGCGGCAGGATGATGCGGCGCATCGCCTGTGCGTAGCTCATCCCGATCGACTTCGCCGCGAGAAATTGCCCCCTGTCGACCGAAGCGACGCCGGCGCGGAAGATCTCGGCGATATAGGCAGCCGAGTGCAATCCCAGGCCGATGGTCACCGCCGCGACCGCGCCGAGCCGGACGCCGATCAGCATCGGCAGCGCGTAATAGATCCAGACCAGCTGCACCAGCGTGGGCGTGCTGCGGAAAAATTCGATGAACGTCGCCGCGGGGATGCGCAGGATGGACGCCTTCGCACCGCGCATCAGGCCGAGCGGCATGCCGAGCACCAGTCCGATCGCGACGGAAAACACCGTCAACTGCGCGGTGACCAGGGCGCCCCGCACGAATACGGCGCGATAGTCCCAAACGATGGAGGGATGCCAGACGTAATCCATGAGATCAGCAGCCTCGTTGCGGAGAGCTACGTTGGCGGGCGGACCGCGACGATACGTCGCCCGGCGAAGCGCCGCTCGACGGCGTCGTCGCGCTCAAGCGGCCACCTCGGCCCGCGCGCGCGCCGCCAGCTTGCGCACCAGGCCGCCGGTCGACACCATGTGGCGGTCGAGTCCCACTTCCGACGCCGACGCGCCGAGGCCGAGCGCGAGCAGCTGCTCGACGTGCAGCACCGGGATGCCGATGCGCCGGCCCGTCGCGCGCTCCGCGTTTGCCTGGTAGATGTCGAGCGCCGTGTGGCACAACGGACTTGTGGTCACGACGCAATCGACGCTCATGTCGACGCACCGCGTGAGAAACTTGCCCGCCGCCCGCGCGGAGACGTCTTCGTTGACCATCAGGATGTGAAAGCCGCAACAGTCGCTGTCGAGCCTCACCGGCACCACCGTAGCGCCCGTCAGCAGCACCAGCTCGTCCAGGATGGGTCGGCTTCCAGTGGTGGCCCCGGGTCCGCGAAAGGAATGGCAGCACGCGAACGGCGCCACCCGCAGCCCTTCCAACGGCCGGATGATTTGCCGCTTGATCGCGTCGATCCCGATTTCATCGCGCAGGATGGTCGCGAAGTGGCGCACGCGCGGCGTCTTGTCGTAGCGCACGCCGGCATTCTTCAGTTTCTCGAGCAGCGTGAGACGCGCATTCGCGTCATCCTGCAGGCGGCGGCTGGTCTCGAGAAGGTTGGCCTGGCAGGTATCGCAGATCGTGAGGATCTCGAGCTCGCGCGCGGCCGCCATCGAGAGAATCCGCGCGTTGAGCATGAAATGCAGCGTGGGATTCACCGCCTTGATTTCGCACGACCCGCAGCAGCCGGCATCGACGAGCTCCATGAGCTCGATGCCGGTCTTCGTCGCCAGCCATTTCGTGGCCAGATCCGCCTCTCGCGTGCTGCCCTTGGCCGTGCAACCTGGATAGTATGCGAACTTCATCGTCGTGCTTGCTCCTGGCCGGCCTCTTTGAACAGGGCCTGGATGGCGCGCCGGGCGCCATCGCTCTCCTTCGCGAAAAAACGCGTCTTGCGTCGCACGAGCATTCGCAACACCATGGGCAGCGAAGCCAGTGCGCGCGTGAAGCCGCGGGTCTTCAGGAACAGCGATGCGCTGCGGACGTTCACGTTGACGCGCACGTTTTCGGCGAAATCGAGCGGAAACCTGGCAAGCTGTCGCGGCCCCTTCGACGCGATCGCGCGAAGCGGCAGGATCGCCCCGCTGACGATGGGAATGTGGACCGGGCATACCTCTTCGCAGCGATAGCAGGACATGCAGTTTTCGATGCCTGCGTTCTCCAGGAGGCCGCTGCGATCCAGCTGGTCCTTCGGATGCAACGCGACCTTCGCAAGCTGCACCACCGTCCCGGGTCCGACAAAGCGACGGTGACCGGCATCGTCGCGCTGATTCGGTTCGGGGACCGCCGGACAGACGGAGCTGCACACGTAGCATTCGATGCAATTCATCAACCGGAAGCTGTCGTGCACCGCGGTATGCGTGATGGCCTCCGGAAACGACGTGTAAGGCGTCTGCCGCACGAGGCGGGGCTCGAGCTCCACCGTAGCGCGCTCGAACGCGCTGCGGTCCACCGTGAGGTCGCGGATGATCCGCATGTTGCCGAGCGGTTCGATCACCATCGACGGCGTCGCTGCTTCCCAACACGCGAGCACCGGCTTGCCGTTGACGTTGACGCCGCACAGGCCGCAGCGCTTCACGCCGCAGAAATAGCGGAAGCCAAGACCGAGGCCGCAGTCTTCGACCGCGTATTCGAGAACGTCGAGCACGCGCAGCCGCGGCTCGAAGGGCATCTCGATGGTGTCGTAGCGCGGGGCCGCATCGGTCGTCGGGTCGTAGCGAAAGATCCTCGCCGAGATGTGTGTGCTGGTGGCCATCGCTAGGCCCTAATAGTCCGCGGTCAGGAAATCGTCCGTTGCGTTTTCCGGCGCGAACCTCTGGGCGGCGGGCGTGTATTCGAACCGCGTGTCGTTGCCCACGCGCGTGGCGACCGTGTGCTTCAGCCAGTTTCGATTGTCGATGAGCGGATAGTCCTCGCGGAAGAAGTAACCCCGGCTTTCCCTGCGCTGCAGGGAGGCGCGGATCGTGAGCTCGCAAACGTCGAGCATGTCCTCGACATCGAGCGCATCGACCCAGTCGTAGTTCCAGTTGCGCGAAATCGAGCCGAGCCCCATCCGCGGCACCATCCGCTCCCGAACCTCGCTCAGGTCGTCGATTGCCGAGATCATCCGGCTCGCGCTTTTCACGTAGCCCATCTTCTCGCTCATGATCTCCCGGATGCGCTTCTTGACCTGCGCCGGCAACAACCCGGCTTCCCCTTTGACCTTGAGCTGCCGCTGCACCCGCTGCTGCTCGCGGCGCGCCTCTTCTTCGGGCAGCGGCGGCAGCGGTATCCGCCGCGCACGCTCGCAGGCCTGCTCTGCGGCGAGCGTCCCATCGTAGGCCACGTAGGTAATCGAGCCGACGCCGTGGCTCCCGACCCCGCCGGGCGCGTACAGGCCCGCCAGGCTGCTGGCCATCGTATGCGTATCCGTGCGGATGCCACCGAAGGTCATGTGCCAGGTGATGCCCAACTCGACGAGCTCCTTGCCGATGTCGATACCGAGATGCCGGAAGAACTGTGACTGGTAGCTGTAGTTCTCCATGATCTTCGGCTCGATATGCGTGTAGCCGCCGTAGAAACCGCCGTGCCAGCGCGCGTTGCCCTTCTTCACTTCGTTGTATAGATAGCGCAGTTGAAGGTAGTACGGTTGCTTGACCTGCGGGTGCATTCCCTGGTGGAAGAACATCTGCCGATCGGTCCCGTAGAGCCGGACCGTTTTCTCGGTGACCGGCATCGGGTTAGGATAGATGTGCAATCGCATCCAGGACTTGGGCGCGGCGATGTCCGAGGCGTGGAACCATTGCATCTCGAGATCCTGCATCTGCGCGCCGGCGCGGTAGGCCATGGCAAAGCCGTTGCCGCACTGCTCCCGCGTGGCGGTGGACCGCGTCGCCAGATAGTTGCCCGGGCCCGTCGCAACGATCACGGCCTTGGCGCGGATCACGAGGAACTCGCCGTGCACGATGTCGAGCGCGGTCACGCCGACCACCTCCCCTTCGACCACGAGCAGCGACGTGACCATGACCTCTTGCAGCAGTGGGACTTTCCTGGCCAGCACATCCTTGCGCAGCAACTCCATGATCATGGTGCCGGAGAAACCCTGGTTCGGCGCCCAGACGTTGCCGGCCTTGCGATCGGCGCTGGTGACCAGCTCGCCCTGCTCGTCGCGCCGGATGTAGAGACCGCGGCGTTCCATCTCGGGGAAGAACACGTCCTCGGTGAAGCGACAGGCGCGCTTGATGTAGTCCTGGTCGTTGAGATAGCTGCTGCCGTAGCGCGCGCGCACGCCCACGAATTTTTCTTCCGCGGCCGGATCCCTGGTTTGTTGCAGTTGCAGATTGCCGGCGAAGATCGAGGCGCCACTGCGCCCGAGAAAGCCCTTGACGACCTGCAGGACCCGCAGGCCCTCGGCCTGCACCTTGAGCGCGGCGTGCGCGCCGGCCGAACCGCCACCGATGACAACGATGTCGGTCTCGATGGTCCTGGCTGCCTGGCTGATTTGCATGCTCGCGCCCACGACGGTTGCTGGAGTCGGATGGCGCGAGGCCATCGCCGATCCGAGCCTGTCGGCACCAGGGTGCACTTGCCAACTAGTCAACTAGTGGTTGATCGTAGAGTCCCCCTCCCGGTTTGTCAACCGCGCACCCGAAGGGTGCCGCGCGCCATGCGACCACTCACGCCGAATTGCAAGCGTCCGTCGCGCCCATCGATCCCGGTTCGACGTCAATATTCGCTGAACATCCGGGCGATGGCCGCGCGATCGTTCGTGCGGCACAGTGCCAGCATCGCCAGTACCCGCGCTTTCTGCGGATTGAGGTTATCGGCGGCGACGAATCCCGCGCCGCGGTCCTCGCTGCGCTGGATGACGCGGCCGCTGCCGGCGCGGCTGGACTGAATGACCAGAACCCCGCGCTCGACAGCGCCTACCAGTGCCGCGCGTTGCGCCGGCGACGGGCGCCCGGGTGGTGTCCCGGCGACGACGATGCCCTTGACTCCGGCCTCCACAAACGCTTCGATCGCGCGTGCGCTGGCGCCCGCGTACGAGTAGACGATCTCCACCGAGGGAAGCTCCTGGAGGTCGCGTACATCGAACTCCGTGTCGGGTGCATGGCGGCGCACCGGTCGACGATAGATCGCGACGCTGCCGTCGGGCTCGACATTTCCAAGGATTCCGAAATCCGGCGTCTGGAACGCCTGAAGCCGGAAGTTCGACGTTTTCGCGACTTCGCGCGCCGACTGCACTTCGTCATTCATCACGACGAGCACGCCGAGACCCTGCGCCTGCGGGGCGGCGGCAACGCGAAGCGCATTGACGAGATTGATGCCCGCGTCCGACCCCAGGCCATTGGGTGGACGCTGTGCGCCAACGAGCACAATCGGCGTGGCAACCTTCGCCGCCAGGTGAAGGAAATAAGCGGTCTCCTCCAGCGTCGACGTGCCGTGCGTGATGACGATCCCGCCGATCGAACGCTCTGCCGCCACCCGCGAGATCACGCGGTTGAGTTCGAGCCAGAGCGTCGGATCTGCGGCGGCGCTGTCCACGGCCCGAAAGGAAACCGGAACAACGTCGAATTCCCCAAGCACATCGGCGAACATGCCGAGGACGTCTTCGACCTGCAGCGGCTTCGCGAACTGGCCATATTCGTACAGGTCGAGCTTGTGGCGGCCGGGGGTCGAGATCGAGCCGCCCATCCCGATAACCGCGATACGCGGCTGCATGGCTGTCTACCTCCTCGGTCGGGTCCGTTACGGCGTGGCGATCTGTACATTCCGTAATGTTGTATGATAATACAATAAATGGAGCGTCCTTCACGTACCCGCAAGAAATCGGCACCGGCGCGGTCCGGCAATCCACGTCCCGAATTCTTCAATCCATTCCCGCGGTACCTGCAGATCCGCAACATCTTGGTTCGCAGACTCGCCGACGGATTCTCGCCCGGCGAGCGCTTTCCTACCGAGCACGCGCTATGCAGCGAGTTCGGCGTGAGCCGGGAGACCATACGCGAGGCGCTTCTGGGTCTCGAGAACGAGGGGCTCATCGCGCGCCATCGCGGCAAAGGGACCGTAGTACTGCGATTGCCCAACAGCACAAGCGACGAGCGATTGACCGGACTGGTTGAGGATTTCACCGAACTGGGACTCAATACCGATGTCGATGTGATCAGGGCGGGGATCGAGCAAGTGCCCGTGAGAATTGCAGCGGCGCTTCGCATCGACCGCGGCGAGCATCTGTTCCGGATTATGCGACTGCGGCGGGTCGACGGAAAAGCATTCGCCTTCCACGATGCATTCCTGCCGCCTGATATCGGGAGCCGGCTGGCGCTCCTCGATCTGACCCACACGACGCTGTTCCGCGAGTTACGCCGAATGGCGCCCGCCAAGCCGGCCGAGATCTATCAGCACGTCGACGCCATCGCCGCCGAGCTCAGCATGGCGAAACTACTCGACGTCTCCGTTGGAGCTCCGCTGCTGGTCACCCGCCGCGCCGTGGACCACAAGGGAACCGGCACGCCGACGATGTTCTTCGAAACGTACTTCCGCGCCGATCGGTACTACTACTCGGTCCAAGTGGATCAGCGTCAGGGAAAATCCATGCGCGCCAGGACGAGACAGGAACCCGCCCCTCGCGCGCGTCATGCCGGACAACGTCACCCTACGAGGAAAACATGAATCCGAACCTGGCAGTGGAAGCACCCTCGCAACGCCGCGCGACAGCGGAAACGGATGCCTTCGGCAATGCGGTCGATCCCATCGTGCGCTATGCGCGCGGCAGCATTTTGGCGGGCACGGACGAGGAAGTGCGGCGGATGCTGCGCGCTCGCCACATCGTGGGTGCGCTCGTCCGCAGCAAGGGCAAGGAAAGCGTTTACGATCTTTCCGGCATGAACCGCGGAAGCGGGATCACGGCCGAGGACATTCCCACACCTTACCAGCCACGTGCCCGTTCTTCGCACGCTTCGAAGGCAAGACCGAGCCGCTCGCGCTGAAGCACATGGGCGCCGACCCGGCGAGGCACGTCGCGCTGATCCTGAATCGCGTGTCCGCTGCGAACTTCATTGCGCTGACGACGATACTCAAGAAGGGCGACCGGTGTTCGCGTTCGCCCCGGCAGGAGGCGCATCGCATCCGTCGGCGGTGCGTCCCATCGTCGATGGCGGGGCCGAGTTGCGGGAATTTCACACCTACGCGGAGCTCGAGGAAGGCCTGGGACGTGAGCGCGCCGCACCTGCTGCTGATCACGCCCATCAGCGCATCGAAGCGCCATATTCCCTACGCGGAATTCAAGCAGGCACTTGCGCTTCCGCGGAGTGCGCACACGCTGGTTTATGTCGACGACGCGCATATGGCATCGCGCATCGCCTTCTTCGACGAGCCGCGCAACCTTCCGAGTCGGCGAGGTCGACCTTGCAGTTTGCTCCGCGGACAAGCACGTCGCCGGTCCCGCGCGCCGGAGTGCTCGTGGGACGCAGGGATCTCATTACGGCCATTGGCTCGCGAGCCTACGAGCTTGGTTTGGAAGCTCAGGCCGGACAGTACGTGGGCGTCGGCAACGCGCTCCGAAACTTCGACCCGCGTGCCGTCAAGCAGGCGGGAGAGCTTGCCAAGGAATTGGTGCAGGTGCTTGTCGGGAAGTATGGATCCGAGCGCGCGTACCTCGGAGGACCCGGCGTATCGATCTCGGGCGACCATGTGCTCGCAATCGCGCTTGAAAGGCTGGGCAAGCGCGACAAGCCGCATCTCGTCGCCGTCGAGGCGGCGGGATTGGTTGCAATGGAAATGCTCGAGCACGATGGCATCCTGACCATCGGCGCGGTATCGATGCCAGGCAGCGCTCCCGCGGTACGCCTGATGATGTACCCGGATGGGGCCGCCTCGGCATCGCGGGCGTAGTTGCTTCCCTTGAGCGCGGCATCGATCGGCTGCGTGACGTCGTGTATGACGTCGCTGCCGCGCGCGAGCAACTGCTCGGCAAATGAGCGTCGCGCGAAGCGCTATATCTTCAGGAACAGCCGGTTGAAGCGGGGCCGATGCTCGAGCAGGCGCATTCCCGCCGACAATCCGCGGTTCACGATGAAATAGATGAGCATCAACGTCAGATAGACCTCGATCGGGGAGGTCTGCAAGCGAACGTTGATCTGCTTGCCGATGTCGGTCAGCTCCGAGAGTCCGATCAGGAACGCGAGCGAAGTGTTCATCACCGTCACGATGTACCGGCCGGTTATTGCCGGAATCATGTTGAAGAATGCCTGCGGAAGGACGACGTAGAGCTGGATCTGGACGGCGCTCAGTCCCAGCGTGCGAGCGGCCTCCGTCTGGGTTTCGGGCACGGACAGGATTCCGCCCCGGATGTACTCCGCAATGTACGCGGTGGTGAACAGCGTAAGCGCGACGGTAACGCTCACGAATTTCGAGGTCTCGATGCCGAGATAGGGCGGCACGAAATACGCCCAGAAAACCAGAATCAGCAGCGGCACGTTGCGGAACGTCTGGATGTAGAGCAGCGCGGGCAGGCGCAGCGACGATCGGCTCGAGGTCCTCATCACACCGAGGAGCATGCCGAGAACGGTCGAAGACACGATTGCAATCGCGGCAATCCACGCCGTCAGCAGCAGACCTCCCGCGTGACCCTGCGTGAAGAGGTCACCGACCAGCATCCGCTCGAGGTTGCCGCCCGTCCATACCCGGTCCCAGTTCATCGGGTTCACTCGCTCAACAGCGCGACGGCGCGCAGGGTTCTGCGGGTGTCGACGTGGCGCGAGAATCGCTTGGTCGCCAGGCGCCCGAGACCCGAGACCACCAGACAGAGGCAGATGTAGAGCGCGCTTGCGGCAACGAGCACCTCTACGCCGCGGAACGTGTAGGTGTCGATGTATTTCGTCTGGTATGCGATTTCGGTGACACCAATTGCCATCGCCAGGCTCGTGTTCTTCAGCAGTCCCACCGCTTCGTTGGTGAGCGGCGGAATCAGCACCCGTATCGCCTGCGGCAGCGTGACATGCAGCATGCGCTCACGGAAGTTCAATCCCAGCGTGCGTGCGGCATCGACTTGTCCGGGACTGATCGAATTCAGTCCGGCTCGGACGATCTCGGCCACGAAGGCGCCGTGATAAATCGACAAGGCGAATACCGCCGCCGCGAACTCGAACCCGATGTCCCGCATGTATGCGAACAGCCAGTGCGGGAGCAGGTAGACCGCGGAAAAGTACCAGAAGAGGATCTGAACCAGCGGGGGAGTGTTGCGCGCAAACTCGACGTATATCCAGCAGATCGGCTCGAGGTAGCGATTGCGGGTCCACCGGACGACGCCGAATACGAAGCCGATGGTGAAGGCAAACCCCATGGTCAGCAAGGCCAGCTTGACGGTGACGTAGAGCCCGTCGAGCAGGCGCACGCCCCACTCACCCCACAGCACACTCCAGTCAAAGTGATACATAGGTCATGGCAGCGCGTGCCCCGCTTCTCGTCGCAGACCTCCGGTGCGGGCGTATTCCTGCTAGTGCCAGGTCTCCATCTGGAACCCGAGCACTTCCTTGGTCAGCTGCAGCTTGGTGTCCGGACCGACCCACTTGTTGAAAAGCTTGTCCCAGGTCCCATCGTTCCAGATGTCCTGCAGCGTGTAGTTGATGGTGTCCCTCCATTTCGAATCGTTCTCGCGAACCCCGAGGCCATAGGGACCGCCGCCGTAGGTGGCTTCCTTGCCCAGCAGCACGAAGTCGGCAGGATTCGCCGCATTCGCTCGCAGTCCGGCGAGAATCACGGCGTCGGTCGCCAGCGCGTCGACGAGTCCCTGCGAGAGTGCGAGAAACGATTCGCCTTGCCCCTCGAAAGTCTGAATCTTGGCCCCGGGCTGTGCCTCCTGAAAGTACTTCACGCTCCCCGCCCCGATTACTGCGCCGACCCGCTTGCCGTTCAGATCGGCAACCTTGTGGATGCCGCTGTCTTTCCTGACGAGCAGCGTTTGCGGGCTGTAGAAGTAGTCGATCGAAAAATCGACGACGTCGTCCCGGCTCCGGTAGTGCGTCATCGTGGAGGCGACCAGGTCGATGCGCCCCTGCTGGAGAATCGGAATGCGCGTCGCGGACGTGACCTGCGTCACCTGAAGCTTGACCTTCAGCCGCTTCGCGATCTCGGTCACGAGGTCGTACTCGAATCCGACGTGGTTCCCCTTCTCGTCGATGAATCCGAAGTACGGAACTTCGTTCGTGATGCCCGCCTTCAGGACCCCCGCCTCCTTCACCGTCTGGAAGGCCGACTTCGCGCAATCGGCAGCGGAAGCGCGAAACGGCAATGCCGCCGCGCCGCCGCCTGCGGCCGCCGCGGCTGTCTTCATGAAGGTGCGGCGCGAGCATTTCAGCGTCGCCCCGTCCGGACTCTTCGGATTCCTGAGCATGGATATCTCCTTTCGATTGCGCCATTGTCGTACGGTCGGTGGGCGAAACGTCCGGCCCGCCGCGTGAAATCACCACTGCCTTTTCTCGCTCAGTGCGCAAGGATCTTGCTGATGAACTGCCGGGTTCGATCCTCTTTCGGATTCGTGAAGAACAAGGCGGGCTCTCCCACCTCGAGTATCTGGCCCTGGTCCATGAAAATGACCCGGTCGGCGACTTCTCTCGCGAAGCCCATCTCGTGCGTCACGACGAACATGGTCATGCCGTCGCGAGCAAGGTCGCACATCACATCGAGCACTTCCTTGATCATCTCCGGGTCGAGCGCGGACGTCGGCTCGTCGAACAGCATGATCCTCGGGCTCCATGCACAGCGCTCGGGCTATGGCGGCCCGCTGCTGCTGTCCGCCGGAGAGCTGTATCGGGGTAAGCGTCGGCCTTGTCCGCGATGCCCACGCGGTCCAGCAGCCTGCGCGCAAGTGCGATGGCGTCCCGGCGCGGCAGTCGCCGCACCTTCAGCGGCGCGAGAATGAGATTTTGGAGCACGGTCATGTGCGGGAACAGGTTGAACTGCTGGAACACCATGCCGACGATCGTGCTCAACCGGCGCGGGTCCTGACGCTGGCCGCTGATCTTCATGCCCTCCATGCGCACGCTTCCGCCATCGATTGGCTCGAGTCCAGTGATGCAGCGCAACAGCGTGCTCTTGCCCGATCCGCTTGGCCCGCAGATCACCACGACCTCTCCCCGCGTCACCGTCAGGCTGATCTGCTTCAGCACCTGATTCGCGCCGAACCATTTGTCGACGCGATCGATCTCGACCGCGGATGTTTCGGCCATCGTCACCGCCGGCGAAGCGCAGTCGGCGGTCGCATCATCGGCGCGACCAGTCGCGCAGGATGCCGAGATAGATTTCGACTCCGGCGTGGATCTGCTTCACGCTGCACCACTCGTCCGTCTGGTGAGCCTGGCCTGGCTCACCGGGACCGAGAATGATCGTCATCGGCTTTCCCATCGCCGGCGTCAGTACCGAGGCGTCGCTGAAAAAGGTTGCCGCTCCGGGCGGCCGCGATGCGCCCGTCACGTCGTTTGCGAGTTGCGCGACTCGCTTCACCCACGCGAGCTCCGGTGATGTCCACACGCCGGGCACGTCGAGAAACACCTCCAGGCGCGCCGTCTCGCCGACGTGATGCTGGATCGATTGCCGAAGGTCGGCATGGTCGACCGATGGAACGGTGCGAATGTCGACGCCGATCTCGGTGTGATCGGGCACCGAATTGATGTTGATGCCGCCACGAACCGTGTTGACGCTGAGCGTCGGGGATCCCAATGTCGGATGCGCCGCTGTATCGAAGGCGAACGACTCGAGGCTGCCGATCACGCGCGCCGCCTTGTAGATCGCGTTGTCACCCATTTCAGGCATCGAGCCGTGCGCCGTGATGCCCGTCGTGATGGCGCGGAGCCAGAGCGCGCCTTTGTGCCCGACGCATACGCTGTTCGCCGTCGGCTCGCCGACGACGATCGCACCTGCCGGCCCGAGAATGCCTTCGGCAACCAGTGACGCGGCGCCGACGCAGCCCGTTTCCTCCCCGGACGTGATGATCAGCGTGAGGTTCGTCGCGTCAGCGGCCTCGCTGGCGTGCCGCAGCGCCGCACACACGAAGGCCGCAACTCCGCTCTTCATATCGCTCGAGCCGCGGCCATAGAGACGGCCATCGACCACCTCCGCAGTGAATGGATCGTGCGTCCATGCGCGCGTCCCGAGCGGGACGACGTCGATGTGGCCCGTGAACACGAGCGGCGCGCGGCTGCTGCCGTCGTGCCGTGTCGCGATCAGATTCGCCCGATCGTGGCCACATTCGCGAAGAGAAGTCTCGAAGCCGGCGCCCGAAAGAATATCGGCGAGGAATTCCGCGCAGCGGCGCTCGTTGCCGGGCGGATTCACCGTGTCGTAGGCAATCAGGCGCTGCGTGAGCTCGACGGGGTCAAGTCTGTTGTTCAATCAATCTCCTCTCGGCGGTGCGACTCAGAGGTCGAGCACGAGGCGATCCGAGATCGCCCGCGAAATGCAGATCATCATCGAGCGATTGGTTGCGCGCTCGGCCGGCGTGAGGAGCATGTCGCGATGGTCCGGCTCACCGGCGAGCACGCAGGTCTCGCAGGTTCCGCATACGCCTTCCTCGCACGCACTCGGTACGTCGATGCCCTGCTCGCGGACGACCTGCAGGATGGAGCGATCGGCCGGTACCGAGAGCGCAAGTCCCGAACGCCTGAGCTCCACTTCAAAGGAACGATCCCGCGCGTGGTCGATCCTGGGCGCGGCGAACCATTCAAAATGGACGCACGAAGCGTCACACCCGGCCGTTGCGGCCTTGACGGCCGACATCAGTCCTTCGGGTCCACAGCAGTAGACATGGGTGCCCGGCGCTCGCGTGGCGAGGAGCGCATCGACGTCGAGCACGGGAACTTCGCTGAAGTGCGGGACCACGCGCCGCGGCGCCAGCGCATCGAGCTCGCCGTAAAACGCCGCATGCGCCTGCGAGCGTGCGCAATAGTGCAACGTCCACTCCCGACCCGCGAAGTGCAGCGCCTGGACCATCGCGTAGATCGGCGTGATTCCGATGCCGCCGGCGATGAACAGGCTTCCTCCTGGTGCGTCGGCCGCCAGCGGAAAGTAGTTGCGCGGACCTGTCATGGCCAGGAAGCTTCCCACCTCGACGTCGTCGTGCATGCTCGTCGATCCGCCACGGCCCGCCGCGTCCTTCTTGACGGCGATTCGGTAGCGTTCCGTCGCATTGGATTCACCGCACAGCGAGTACTGCCGAATGGGACCCGCCGGAACGTGGATGTCGATGTGCGCGCCCGCTTCATAGGCAGGAAGCTCGCGCCCGTCGGCCGGCTCGAGCTCGTAGCCCCGGATGTCGACGGCGAGCTCGCGAATCGAGCCGACGCGCACGCGCCGCCACTCAGATGCGGAGTTGACGCTCATGGTCGCGACGAAGACATATCGGCGGCTTCGCGCCCTGCGCTGGGTGTTTTCGGCCGTGCGGCGCGTTTGCGTCCATAGCGTTAACAGACCCTAGTATTGGCGAGCCAAATCGACGACGTTGGTCAACGGACGGCCGTCGAAGAAGCGCCGCAGGTTCTCGAAGAACAGATCGAGAGTGCGCGGGACGTACTCGTCGATGTCATCCGAAAGCACGTGCGGCGTGACGATGAGATTGGGGGTGTCCCAGTACGGCCAGTCGCTGCCGGGCGGCTCCGGATACGCGACGTCGATCAACGCGCCGCCGAGATGGCCCGAGCGCAGGGCGTCGTCCAGCGCGGCGGGATCGACGAGCCCGCCCCGGGACATGTTGATGAATGCAGCACCGCGGCGAACGAGCGCAAATTCCCGGGCACCAAACAGGAAGCGCGTTTCGGGCGTGAGCGCCGCGTTGAGAAGCACGAAATCCGCGCGCGGCAACAGCGCGTGCAGTCGATCGGCTCCGTGCATCTCGTCCACGGCAGGATGCGCAGCGCCGCTCTTGCGGATGCCGAGCACCTTCATGCCGAATGCTTTCGCATGCTCGGCAGCCCCGCCACCGATGCGCCCGACGCCGACGATGAGGAGCGTCTTGCCGGCCAGCGTGGTCGTGAAGATCCGGTTCCATTCGCGCCGTCGCTGGCTGGCCACGAGCTCGGGCATGCGGGCGTTCAGCATCAGCAGCGCCATCAACGCGGACTGTGCGGCCTTGGGAACGTGGGCGCCGCTGTTCGTCAGCAACGTCACGTTACGGGGAACCCAGTCCAGCGGAAGCAGATAGTCGACGCCCGCTCCGAGGATCTGCAGCAGCTTGAGGTCCGGCGCATCGGTTGCGAGCGTTTCCTTGGGGAATCGGTACGTGATCATCGCGTCTGCATCGCGCGCATGCGCCTTGTAGTTCTCCTGATCGAACCCCCACGTCGTCCGCACGCGCGATGCGACGTCCGGATGTCTCGCGAGCGCGTGTTCGTACTGGTCGGGTCGGACGATGAAGACCGGCATCAACGACCGCGCGTTTTCGACGTGGATGACCAGCGGATTTGCCGACGTGAAGCCGACCGTCATGCGACCTCCGCCGCCGCCATGCCTTCGCGCAGCGCCCTCGGTGCCGCTTCGTCGACGCCGATCACGCGGTCGAGAACGCGATTGGCGATCCGGTGCACGATGCACTCCTCGAGTGAATAGCGACCGGGCTTGTACGCGCCGGAAGCCATGCCTTTCTGAACGATCGGGTTGATGCAGAGGTCCTCGTGCACGATCGCGGAATACTTTTCGTAGTATTCCGCGCCCACGATGTCGCCGAAGTCCGCACGCGCAACCGTGCTTCGGGGAAAAGCCCAGTTTTCATACAGGCGAAGCTTCTGCGGCCCCTCGGGCAGGTATTGCCGGAACTTCATGTACGACGAGGTCAGAATGATCTGAACGCTCGGCTGCACCCAGATGTGATAGAGCCCCGCCGCCTGGCGCTCCTCCAGGCCCGGGATGGGCGGCAGTCCCGAATAGGCGACGATGCTGCGCTTGCTGAACATCGCCTCCCACGGCCCGTTCGTCCTTTCGAAAGTCCAATTCTGCGGCTTCGAGGGGTCCATGTGCTTCCGGTGGATCGTCATCGCATGATAATTCTCGAATGCGTTCTCGAGCCAGACCTTCCAGTTGCAGTCGACGACATACTCGTCGCGATGCGTCCACTGCATGTTCTCGAGGTCGTAGCGCTCGAGGAATTGCGGCAGATCGCCGAGCCAGGATGTCAGCGGCTCGACCTCCTGGTTGAACGTCACGAAGATGAAACCGCCCCAAGTTTCGGCGCGGACCGGTGTCAGCGCGTAGTCGCCCGGAGAAAACCCTTCAGCGCCCGCCATCGGCGGCGGCGAGCCGGGAGTACTCACGAGCTTCCCAGCGAGCGAGTAGGTCCAGCTATGGTACGGGCACACGAACGCCCGGCAGTGGCCCGCCCCCTGCGTGACCACGGCGCCCCGATGCCGGCAAATTGCCGAATGCACGCGCACCTGGCCTTTTTCGTCGCGCACGACGATAAGCGGGTGGCGCAGGAGCTCGATCGAAAAAAAATCGCCGGGATTCGGGATCCGCTCGGCGCGCCCGACGCAAAGCCAGTCCCTGCGGAAGAGCGTGTCGATCTCCCGTGCGTACCACTCTTCCGAAACGTAGCACCAGCCCGGAAGCGGCGAAGCCTGATGCAACGGAAGGCGCGTGGCGGCATAGTGCTGCGGCGTAAAGATCGTGGTTTGCATGCGTGCCTCTGGCGAGGAGAGCGCCCCTCTCTGTCCGGGCGCGGGGTTTCAACTACTAGTTAACTAGTTGACATACTACTCGGCAATACCGGTACGTTCAAGCGACCGAATCCGCCGGCGACGGCATGTCAAAGCGAAGCGAGGCTCGCATTCTGCAGATCGGTGACCAGCATGTGACCCGGCTTGTGCGTGATCGAGATCGGCGGCCGTGCCGCCTGGATCACGGAATGCGGAGTGACGCCGCAAGCCCAGAACACGGGTATTTCGCCGGGCGCCACTTCGGTGACGCCGATGCCGAGATACGGCTTGTCGAGATTGTCGATGCCGATCATCGCCGGCATTCCAAGGTGGACCGGCGCGCCGTGCACGCGCGGAAAGCGCGACGTGATCTGCACGGCGCGAATCGCGTTGGCGGGCGTAAGCGGACGCATCGACACGACGAGCTTGCCGTGCAATCGTCCTGCCCGCACGGTATCGATGTTGGTGACGTACATCGAGACGCATTCGCCCCGCTGGACGTGTCGCAATGGAACTCCTGACTCCACGAGAGCGGATTCGAAGGAGAACGAACAGCCGAGCGCAAAGCTCACCATGTCGTCGCGCCAGAGATGCGAGATGTCGTTGACTTCCTCGGCCAATCTGCCGTCGCGGAATACGCAGTAGGCTGGCACGTCGGTCCGGATGTCGAGATCCGCTCCAAGTTCCGGCAAACGCGGATCGCCTGGGTCCGACACCGCGAGAAGCGGGCACGGCTTCGGGTTGCGCTGGCAATACAACAGGAACTCGTCCGCCCAGGCCTTGGGCAGGATGCAGACGTTTGCCTGCACGAAGCCATCGGCGAATCCCGCGGTATGCCCCGCGTACTTCCCGGCGCGAATGCGGCGGCGCAGTGCCTCGGGACCGAGGGTTCGCTCCGGCGCTGCTTCGAGTCGGCGATCCGCGGACACGACGTACCTAGCTTTCCGAATGAGTCGACATCGCGGGTCCGCGCAATACTGCCGCACGTGGGCCGCGTTCCGGATACACGAGCCCGTGCACGCCCGCGTAATCGGCGGCCTTCGTCGGCTTCCAGCCGGCGAGAAGCTCGGGCGCGACCGTGTAGACGTCGATGGCAAGCGGACGACATGTCGTCGCGGGGTCGCCCGGCATTCGCTCCCCACATCGGCACCGAAAGATCGCCATGCGGGCACGCGGAGATCGCGCAAAGGAGATCGATCTCGGCGATGAATTCGAAATAATCGCCCTTTTTCGCGGGCGATGGCTTCGCGAAGTAGCGGCCGTCACGCGTAAGCCCGGTGACCTGAAACATGTTCAGGTTGTCGTGGATGTCGAACTCGGTCAGGTGATAGGGAATCACCGCACGGGTCAGGTTCGAGTGGCAGCAAAGGTCGAACTCGTCGCCGTTGAGCAGCTTGTGAACATAAGGGTCGCAGCGCGTCCCGAGGAGATCGTGGCACCCCGCGCCATCCGCGTCGATGCCGTAGTGAACGGTTTCGTTGACGATCGTCGCCATCGGACGCAGAAACGGCAGGCACGACCAGAAACGATCGAAGGTCGTCATATGCGCGGAATGCAGCTGCTTGGTTCGGCCGGACCAGAAACGTTCGCGGGGATTGTGAAGATTCCACAGGTCGAAGTCCGCGACCTGCGGTCCCTCCGGCAGCGAGACCCTGCAGATCTCGCCTGCGGACACAACCCACGCTTTTCCCGAGCGCTTCGGCACGATGATGTGCTCTTTGAGCGTCCGTCTGTCGATGCGCTCGCCGAGTGGAGCGTAGATCGCCCGGTCGACGTAAAGCGGCATCCCGGGCTTCGCTTGGTAGAGTGGCTTGGGTTCGCTCATGATGGGATCGCCTCGCGGCTCGCGGTGGTTGTGTCGAAGAGCTCGAACAAGAATTCGAGATTGTCGTGACGCTCGATGTGCATGACGGCGTGCCTGATCCGCGCGACCCGCTCCGGGTCGAGCGCCATGCCCGCGAGGTCATCGAACTTGGCAGCGAGGTCCTGCTCGGAGACAGGCGTTCGCGGATCGCCCTTGGGCATGTCCACCTGGTTGCGCAACACTTCACCGTTCCTGAGCCTGATCTCGACGCGCGTCGGCGTGACTCCGGGATAGCGTGCGTCGATCTCGGCGTCGGCGCTCACGTGCACTCTGCGCGCCAGGTCGAGAATCACCGGGTCGTGGATGCGGCCATCGAGGAATTGCCCGGTGCCGAGTGCGCGATCGACAATCGCCGCCGCTGCCACGTAAGGAATGCTGAACTGCGACGCGATCATCGAGCTTTCCCGATTCGTGTAGCGGTTCAGCAAAGAGGCGGAAAGCGCATACGTGTATACGTCGACGCGTTCGATGTCGCGCGGGTCGATGGCTCTTGATCCGACGATGTTGAGCGTCGCTTCCGCCGTACCGTGCGCGTGGCGGCATGCGGGAAACACCTTGAAGTAGACGTCGCGCACGGTGTAGTGCTCGCCCAGGCGATCGACGATGCGGTCGAACCGGACCTGCCCCGTCGTGATCTCGAGAAATCCCTTGCCGCGTTGCGGCGTGCCCTCGATGGGGCAACCGGCGAATTCCTGCTCCGCCATCAGCGCCGCCTCGATGCCGAGCTTGGCGGCAAAGCCCGAGTGCAGCGGCTTCGCGGAATATCCGCACCACAGGTTCTCGGCCGTGGACACGGGAAGGATGAATCCCGCGACGCCGAACGCGTCCGCCGTGTGCTTCGCGTCAAGACCCATCAGCCTGGCGGCCGCGGCAGCGCTGCCGCAGGTGCCCGTAGTGCCGGTCGGCAGGTATCCCCGCGCGAGGTGGTGCGGGTGCACGGCCCATGCGAGGCGGTTCGTGACCTCGTAGCCGGCGACGACCGCTGCGATCAGGGCTTTCCCGCTCGCACGCTTCCACTGCGCGACCGCGAGCGCCGCGGGGATGACTACGCAGGGGTGGTTGTTGCCGAAACGCCACCCATCCTGAAGCTCGAAGATCTCGGCGAGCGTGCCGTTGACGAGCGCGGCGACGGGCGGAGAAACCCGCTCGGCATGGCCCAGGATCGTCGCGATGCGCGCCGTTTCGAAGCGTGCCGCTGCAAGACGCGCGCGGGCGGCAAGCGGCGTCGTCGCGCCCGCGAGAATGGTGCCGATGCAGTCGAGGATGCAAAGCTTCGTCTTGCCGACGACGTCCGGCGGAAGATTCGCATAGTCGAGCGCGCTGCAGAACGCGGCGAGGCGCTCGGTGCAGCCGACTGCCTGCGCCTCGGTCGGCACGAGATCGCCTGTCGTCCCGGCAGTAACGCTTGCGCTCATCCGTTGTCCACTGGAGTGTGGATTGATTCGACGTGCGCGCCGGCCTCCGTCACGAGCCACGTCGCGTCGGCGTCCCAGCCGACCGTCACCGCATCGCCGGTTTCAACACCGCTCGCGGGTCCGCTGTTCTGTACCTTCGCGACCAGTGTCTGCCCGTTGACCAGTGCGATCAGGATGCGCGACGCGTCGCCGACGTAGATCACGCGCTCGACCACGCCTTGCAGGCGGTTGGCGCATCCTTGCGCTGCGGTGCCGATGCGAAGGCATTCGGGCCGGACGATCAGAAATGCGCGCTCGCCCTTCGACCACGCGCGATTCGACCGCCCGGTGAATTCGACGCCGGGCGCGACGGCAAGGGAGACTGCCGTCCCGCTCGCCGTGATCTCGCCTTCGAGGATATTCGTCTCGCCGACGAAATCGGCAACGAAGCGATTGGCCGGCCGCCGATAAAGCTCGTCCGGGCGGCCGGTCTGCTGAATCACGCCATCGGCCATGACGACCACCCGATCGGACATGACCAGCGCCTCCTCCTGGTCGTGTGTCACGTAAATGACCGTCACGCCGAGGCGATCCTGGATTTTCAGGAGCTCGATCTGCATATGCTCGCGAAGCTTCTTGTCGAGCGCGCCGAGGGGCTCGTCCATCAGCAACAGCGGCGGACGGAAGACGATGGCGCGCGCAAGCGCCACTCGCTGCTGCTGACCGCCGCTGAGTTGCGACGGATAGCGGTCGCCGAGTTGCGCGAGCTTGACGATCTCGAGCGCCTCCATCGTCCGCGTGCGGATCTGGTCCGCGGGAATCTTGCGCACATCGAGCGGAAAGGCGACGTTCTTGAATACGGTCAGATGCGGAAACAGCGCGTAATTCTGGAACACCATGCCGATGTTGCGCCGGTGCGGCGGATCGTCGGTCACGTCGCGGCCGTCGACGCGGATGCGCCCGCTCGTCGGGTCGGTGAATCCGGCGATCATCATCAGCGTGGTCGTCTTGCCGGAGCCGCTCGGCCCGAGCAGCGTGACGAACTCCCCCGGCCGCACGTCGAGGGTCACCCGGTTGACGGCGGCAACGCTTCCGTATTGCTTGCAAAGCCCATCGAGCTGGACGCTGAACTTCGCCTCGGGCGGATCGCGCGAAAGCGCCCCGCGCGAAGGTGCGGTCGCAGCGTCACCGGCTCGTGTCACCACCACCTGCGACTCCACAACACTCATTTAGAGAGCGCCCATTGGTCCCAGCGCTTCTGCACGATGTCGCGATTGTCGGCCCACCACTCGTCGTTGTAGATGAACTGCTTCGGCAGGTTTTCCGGCGAACTCGGAAGGATGCGTGCGCGATCCTTCGATAGGAGATCGAAGGCCCGGAGGTTGGCCGGTCCCATCAGCGTCGCCGTCGAAAAGCCGGCTTGCGCCTTGGCCCGCGTGGCGTAGGCGATGAGCTTCATCGCGTTGTCGTAGTTCTTGGCGTTCTTCAGAATGCACCAATAGTTGTTCTGGACGTTGGCCTGGTTCCAGTCGTAAGCGACTGGCGCGCCTGTCGCGATCAGGTCGCCGATGCGATTGATGTACGCGCTACCTACGGAGATCTCTCCGTCGGCGAGCATCTGCGGCGACATGGCCCCGGTGGTCCAGAACTTGGCGACGCTCGGCCGAATGCGGTCGAGGCTCTTGAAGGCGCGGTCGATGTCGAGCGGATAGAGCTTGTCCATGGCGACGCCATCGGCGAGCAGCGCGAATTCGAGATCGGGAGTGAGGCTTCCGGAGAATGCGCCGAGGCTGCGCTGGCCGGCGAATCGCTTCACATCCCAGACCTCGGCCCAGCTTTGCGGGTGGCGGTCGACGGGAATCGCCTTCGTATTGAAGCAGATGCCACGGCTGAAGAGAATGTTGGGAACGCCGTACGGATGGATCAGGCCCTTGGGAATGCCCGCGAGCTCTTCCTTCTCGATCCGATCGTAGTCGATCTTCTCGACGTAACCCTGCTTCAGCAGCGACAGCATCGCGCCCTTCGACATCACGATCGCATCCCATTCGATGTTGCCGGTCCGCTCCTGTGCGACGACCTGGGACGGACCGGAGTAGGCGACGAGCCGCACCTTGATGCCGCTGTCCGTTTCGAACGGCTGGAACACGCCGCGATTCTGCGCATCTTCGAAGCTTCCGCCGAGCGACGCGACGCGCACTTCGCCGGTTCCCTTGATCGATGTCTGCGCGCGCACGATCGCAGGCGCTGCGACCAGGACAGCCGCGGTTGCAGCCATCTTCTTGAGAACCTCCCGGCGCGGGATACGTGTCTTCATGGTGATTTCACCTCCTCGAAATAACGAGTGTTAACGGGCGGCACGGCCGCTGATGACTTCGGACCTTCGCCGCATGTACTCGATGGCCGCGAAGAAGGCCACCGTGAAACAGATCACGATCGTCGATGCGGCGGCGATGACGGGCGTAATCTCGAGCCAAACTCCTTCCCAGATTTTCTTCGGCAGCGTCACCGCGTCGGTTCCGGACAGGAAGATCGCGACCACGACCTCGTCGAACGACGCCAGAAACGCGAGCAGTGCGGCAGTGGCGATCCCCGGCGAGATGATCGGGAGCGTCACGCGCCTCAAGGCGGTCCATGGCGCAGCGCCGAGACTCATCGCCGCGCGCTCGAGCGCCAGGTTGAAGCCACGCAGCGACGCGGTGACCACCACGACCACGAGTGGTATCGCAAGCACCGTGTGAGCCAGGACGAGGCCCCAGAAATTGCCCACCAGGTGCAGCGGCGCGAAGAGAAAGTAGACCGCGATTGCGGTAATGATCGTCGGAACGACGAGCGGCGACAGCAGCGCGGCGTAGGCTATCCGCTTGAGCGGGAAATCGGAGCGCACGAGGCCGAAAGCCGCCGCAGTGCCGAGCGTCGTCGCGAGTACCGTTACGATGCTCGCCACCTTGACGCTCAGGAACGTTGCCTCAACCCAGCCGCGGCCACCGAAATAAGCCTCGTACCAGCGCAGCGAAAGGCTCCTGGGCGGGAACTGCAGATAACTCGCGCCGCTGAACGAGATCGGAATCACCACGAAGATTGGAAACACCAGATAGAACAGCACGAGGATTGCGATGATCCACACGAAGAGCGGCGCCGTGCGTGACGCATTCATGCGGTGCTGCCCATCAGCCGAACACCGCCGGATGCGATTGCCCGGCTCACGATCCTGATGGCGAGCAACGCTCCCGCGATCGTCACCGTGGTAGCCACGAGCAGGATCACGCCGATCGCCGCGGCGAAGCCCCAGTTGAGCGCGACACCGACCTGATTCTCGATCAGCATCGAGACCGTCATGTTCTCCAGCGCGCCGAGCAGCGCCGGCGTCACGAAGAAGCCGAGCGAAATGATGAACACAAGGCAAACTCCCGCCGCGACGCCCGGCAGGCTGAGGGGCACGAATACGCGAATGAACGCCTGGAACGGCGTCGCGCCAAGGCCTTCGGCGGCACGCACCAGTCGCGTATCGATGTTCTGCATCGCGTTGCAGACAGGCAGGATCATGAGCGGCAGCAGGACATGAACCATGCCGACGTAGACGCCCACCGAGTTGTTCATCAGCTTGAACGGCCCCACGGCGAACAGCGACAGGAACTGATTGACGACGCCCGTGGTGCCGAGCAGCACCATCCAGGCGTAGGTGCGAACCATGAGGCTCGTGAGATACGGCAGCATCACCGGAACGAGAAACAGGCGGCGCACGCGCGGCGACGTCGAGTTGATCGCGTAGGCGACCGGATAACCCAGCACGAGGCAGATCAGCGAAACGTTGACGGCCAGCAGGACCGTGTTGAGCATCACCCGTACGTAGGTCGACGTCTCGAAGAACTCCGCATAGTGCGCCAGGGTGAAGCCGGGATCGAAGATGCTGAGCTCGAGCATTCGTCCGAGCGGCAGCATGAAGAGAACGGCGATGAACACGAGGCCCGGAACGAGCAGCCACCGCGAATTCTGGATGCCCTGCCTGCGGGCCTCGGCGGCCGGCGACGAGCGTGCCGGCTGCATCGCGACGGGAATCGCGCGTGCGTTTACGTGCGACATCGGTGTCTGGCTATGAAAATGTTTCCGCCGCCACCATTGTTGCCCCCAAGCAGACCCGCATCGCGACAGCCATGGTAGTGACTCGTCGACTACTGGTCAACTAGTATGTTTCATCTCCATGGGAGCTCGATTCGGTCGCAGGCATGCCGCGATCACAGCAGCCGGTCCCTCGCGCTGCTGCCGGCATACCAGGGGCAGAACACGCGCTCGGCCGCGCACACGACGTAGAACAGCACGATGCCCATCAGCGCGAGCAGGACCATCGCGCCGAATACGAGCGCCGTGTTCATCGTGCTTGAATAGGTGAGGATCAGATAGCCAAGGCCGCGATTTGCCCCGACGAACTCGCCGACAACCGCGCCGATGAGCGACAGCGCCATCGACACCTTCATGCCGCTGAACACATAAGGCATCGCGAAAGGCAGCCGCACCTTCCAGAACACCTTGAGCATCGGTGCCTCGAGCGAGCGGCTCAACTGCAGCAGCTCTTCGGGCACGGCCTGCAGTCCGGCGGTGGTGTTGATGATGATCGGAAAAAATGCAGTGACCGCCGCGATGAGGACCTTCGATCCCGGCCCGTATCCGACCCACAGCAGAATGATCGGAGCCAACGCGACCTTGGGCAGCGATTGCAGCATTACGAGTACCGGGTACGTGATCTTGCGCACGAACGAAGACAGCACGATCAGCACGGACAACGGAATCCCGACGACCACGGCCGCGAAAAACCCCGCCACCACTTCGACCAGCGTGACCATGATGTGACTCGGGAGCGATTCGCGCGCGATCCACATCTCGCTGACGATCAGCGTGGGTGCGGGCAGCAGCCACCTCGGAATCCCCCCGTACCGGCAGCAGAGCTCCCAGATGACCAGCAGCGCGGCAAAGACGGCGATCGGAGCGCCTTCCGACGCGTGCCGCCCGATCCGGGACGACAGCGTCGGTACCGGAGCCTCAATGAGTCCCGCGGGCAGTGAGATTTCGGATTTCCTGGGCATATTGAGCGTATTCGCGCGTGGAAACCATGCTCAGATCGCGCGGGCGCGGCAGATCAATCGGAATGCAGGCCGCGATGCGCCCCGGCCTCGCGGTCATCACGAAAACCCGATCGGCCAGCAGGATCGCTTCGGGAATGCTGTGGGTGACGAAGAGAACGGTCTTGCGGCGCTCGTTCCAGATTCGAAGAAGCTCCATGCCCAGCTCCTCGCGCGTCATCGCATCGAGCGCGGCGAAGGGTTCGTCCATCAGCAGAACGCTGGGATCGTAGACCAGCGCGCGGCAGATCGCGACGCGCTGCTGCATCCCTCCAGAGAGCTCGCCTGGCATGGCGCTCTCGAAACCGCCGAGGCCTACGAGTTCCAGGAGGTCGCGCGCCACGGGTTCGCTATCGCGGAGCGAGCGCCCCATCATGTCGATGGGGAACAGCACGTTGTCGAGCACCGTTCGCCAGGGCAGAAGGATCGGCTGCTGGAAGACCATGCCGATGCGCGCGGTCGGACGCTTCAGCGGCTGGCCTTCGAAGCGCACCTCGCCTTGCGTGCCGTCGATGACGCGCGAGGCGATCTTCAGGAGCGTGCTCTTGCCGCACCCGCTCGGACCGACGACTGCGACGAATTCGTCGCGATAGACGATCGCCGAGCAATCCTGAAGCGCAACCACCTGGCGCCGCGCCTGGGTCGTGTACCGCATCGTTACGCGGTCGAACTCGAGCATCGGCGTCATGGGTCGTCAGTGCTTCGCCGGCAGAAACTCCAGCGTGTAGATATCCTTGACGGGAATCTTCTTCTTCAATCCCAGCGCGTCCACCGTGATGTCACGGACTTTGGTCATATGCTGCTCATCGATGTAGCCGAGACCGTGTTCGGCGACCTCCTTGGTCATCGCGAGCTCTTTCGTGTCGATGAGCTCCTCCTTCCCGACCTCGGGATCGATCTCGGGATTCGTCTTGCGCAGGATCGCGATCGCCTCCTCAGGATGATCGAATGCATACGCGTTGCCCTTGAGCGTTGCGATCATGAACCGGCGAATCACGTCCGGCTTGGTTTCGATCGTTTTCTGGTTCACGATGATGCCGTCGCCGTAGAGGTCCATGCCCCAGTCGGCAAAGCGAAACGCCTTGATCGTCAAGCCGCTCCCGCGCGCCCCCTGCCGGTAGCGACCGAGGTATGAGCTCTGATCGAGCACCGCATCGGCCTGCTTCGAAAGCAGCAACGGCAGGAACGACGATGCATTTACCACGACCTCCTCGATCTTCGGACGGTCGATGCCGTTGGCCTTGAGAAATCCGGGAAACATGATCACCGAAGCGCCCGCCGCGGAACGGCCGAGCTTCTTCCCGATCAGGTCCTTTGGCGTCTTGATTCCGGATTCTTCAACGTACAGGATCGCCACCGAGGATTTGCCGAACATGAGCCCGACCATTTTCACCGGCACGCCGTCATTCGTTTGTGAGCTGATGAGCGATGCGGTATCGGATAGCCCGAAGTCCGATTCCCCCGCCGCAATCCGCTTGATGGTGTCGCCGGAGCCATTACCTCGGGAGATCGTGACTTGCAACCCCTGTTCGGCATAGAAGCCCTTTTCGATGGCGGCGAAGTACCCCGCGTTCTTGCCGCTGATGAGCCAGTTGGTCGCGAAACTCACGTTATCCACCGCGAGCGCGCTCATCGCGACGACCGAAGCCACGATCGCGATCGCGAACGAAGCGAGCCGCCGGCACTTCACCCACGTCGACCTCTCAGCCGTCACGCCCGATGCATTCCTTTCATGCTCCATTGCCGCTCTCCCGAGGTGGTTGAATGAAACGACGTCGCCGGATCCCTCGGGCCGGCGAGCACGTCGTCCCGGGGTTTTCCAAGTGGGGCGTTGCGGTTGCCGGCGGTCCGTAACGGCTCACGCCACGATGTTCTCGGGCAGTACGTCGAGATCCTGCACCGAGAAGCCATCGTATCGCCGCGACGTTTTGACGACACCCAGCACGTGATCCAGCACCCAGTTGTCGATCGCGTGCACGAGCGGCTCGTGCTCCGATAGCCGGCCGGGCCGGCTTAGCGGCGACGAGAGCCCCTGCTGCTGCACGGCGCTGATATCGATATCTTCGCGCGTGGTCACGTCCCAGCGCTTGTAGTAATTGGCGGCGACCTCGTCGAAGTCGTCACGCTGCGTCGTCTCTTTCGGAAAACACGATCCGACGATAAGCTTCATCCGCGTGGCACCGAGCGGATGGATTTCGAGGAACCACATGCAGTCGATCGTGCAGCCAAGCATCGTCGAAGGAAAGATCAGCGGGTAGTACGTGCCCAATGCCGCCTTTCCGCGCAGTTGCGGGAGCGGAGGAAAGCTCTTGTCGCCGACGAGAACGGCGCGCGAGCCCTCGTGCTGCTTGTGCATGACCACCCAGTTGCCTTCGGTCGCGTCGAACGTGCGATCGTTCCTGACGTTGCCGCGCTGGCGGTTGATCGAGTTCCGATGCACGTGCGGAACGTGGAATGCCTCCATCGCATTCTCCACGTAGATCTTCCAGTTGCACGCCACTTCGTACTCGGCCCGCCGCGTGCACACCATGTTATCGAGGTGATAGCTTTCGAACGCGTCTCCGATGTTGCCGAGGAAGGTCGCGAGGCCCTCGCAAGCCGGATCGAAGTTGACGAAGATGAAGCCTCCCCACACGTCGGTCTTCACCGCGATCAACGGGTAGTCGGCGCGCTCGAATCCCTTGACCGACTCCATGCCGGCGCAACCCAGCAACGAGCCGTTCAACCTGTAAATCCATCCATGGTACGGACACTTCAGCGCGCGGGCCGAGCCCTGTCCTGTCGCAATCTTCGAGCCGCGGTGGCGGCAGGAGTTCACGAATGCGCGCACCTGGTTATCGTCGCCGCGCACGATGACGAGCGGCACGCCGACAAAGTCCACGGTGAAATAATCGCCCACGTTCGGGATGTAATCCACTCGGCCGAGAAGATTCCATTCCCGCATGAAAATCGTTTCGACCTCGCGATCGTGGAAACGCTCGGACGTGTAGCAGCCTGGATTGAGGGTCTCGGCTTCGAGAAGAGGGCGCCTTACGCGTGCGTGAACCGCTGGGTCGAACAAGTCCATGCACCTCTCCGTGACTCATGGGCGAACGACTTTATCTTACGGTAAGACCATGGGTGCCACAAGGTTGGCTGATTGGGGAGCGAGGCCGCGCCACGCGCTGTCCAGGCGTGCTGCGGGCGCGCAATGTCGCGATCGCCGCTGCGCGCTCGAATGTGTACTATGATCAGCGACACTCGAATGCCATCGGATCGCTTGCCTCGTCGGCGACCGGAACGCCAAGGCTCGTTGATGCACGTTCATCTCGAAAATCTGTCGACGAAACCGCGCATTTTCTGGCTCACGCCGGAACTCGTTCGCAGCACTCGACGCGACAATCCCGATCTTGCGCGCAGCGTGCGGTTCACGGTCGGCAGTGATCTCGAGCGGCTCGCGGACCGACTGCCGAGCGCTGAGGTCCTCGTGACCTCTTCGGACGTCCTGCGGCATCCGCGCTTTCCGCTCGCGGACCTGGCCAATGCCGCGCCCAATTTGCGGTTCGTGCACGTGATCGGAGCCGGCGTCGACGCGCTGCTGCCGCTGGATTGGCTTCCCGGCCGCGTGCGGCTTACGAACAACAGCGGCGTGCATGGCGCGAAGGCACGCGAGTTCGTCATCATGGCGTTACTCGCGTTGAACAGCCGGTTGCCCGAGATCCTGTGGAACCAGCGTCAGGCGCGGTGGGACCAGATCTTCACGTCCATGATTCGAGGGAAGGTTCTCGCCGTGGTCGGCCTGGGCGACATGGGGCGTGCCGCGGTCGCCGCAGGACGCACGCTCGGCCTCGAGATCGTCGGCGTGCGCAGATCCGGCAAGCGCGTACCGGGCGTGACCCGTGTCTATTCACCCGCCCGCCTGCACATGGCGTTGAAGCGCGCCGATTTTGTGGTCGTTGCGATGCCGCTCACCCCTGAAACGCGCGGCCTGCTCGACCGTGAGGCACTTGCTGCGGCCAAACCGGGACTCGGACTCGTCAACATCGGGCGCGCGGGGCTTCTCGATCACGATGCGCTGGTCGATCTCCTCAAGACGGGTCACCTGAGCGGCGCGATACTGGACGTCTTTGCGAGCGAACCGCTTCCCTCGTCGTCTCCGCTGTGGAGTGCACCGAACCTCATCATCAATCCGCATGTCTCGTCGGACGATCTCGATGGGTACATGCGCGAGACGATGCGTCTCGTGTGTCGCAATCTGCGCTCCGCTCTCGCGGGGCGACGATTGTCGAATGTCGTCGATCCCGCCCGGGGCTATTGAGGACATTCGATCGGCGCGCGCCACGGCGTCCCGTGCCGGCGCGGGCAATCCTTTCTTCGCGACGAGAAAATGCCAACGGTTGTCTACCGGCTTGCCGACAGCAGCGAGCGGCGAATCGAGGTACCCACCGGCACGACGGTGATGCAAGCGGCCGTGCAGAATGGTATCGAAGGCATTCTCGCGGAATGCGGCGGATCGTGCGCATGCGCCACGTGTCACGTGTATGTCGACGAGGCGTTCGCCGCCAAGCTTGCGCCGCCCGATGAACTGGAGACGGAATTGCTCACCTTCACGGCGGCGGAGCAGAGGCCGAACAGCCGGCTCAGTTGTCAGCTCGTCGTCACTCCGGAACTGGAAGGGCTGGTCGTGTCCCTGCCGGACACGCAATGATCGAGGGCCGGGACGCGTTCTCCCTGGCGACTGCTAGACGGGACTCAATGCGGCAGCAGCGGTCCTAGGCCGCGACAGTCCCCTGCAGATCGGACTCGGCCAGCAGATTTGCACGCAGGATTGCGTCGAGGTCGGCCGCCGCCAGCGGCCTGCTGATCAGGTAACCCTGCCCTTCATCGCAGCCGTGCGCCTCCAGGAAAGACTGCTGACTCTGCGTTTCGATCCCCTCGGCGATCACTCTGAGCTTGAGGCTCTTCCCCAGCGCGATGATCGCCTTGGTGATCGCCGCGTCTTCCTGGTCTCCGGGGAGGTCCCGGATGAAGGACCTGTCGATCTTCAGGTAGTCGACGGGGAAGCGCTTGAGATAAGCCAGCGAAGAGTGGCCGGTACCGAAATCGTCGATGGCGATGGCGATTCGCAGGCCCTTGAGCTCATCCAGGATGCTCTTGGTCTTCTCGAGATCCTGCATCACCATGCTTTCGGTGATTTCCAGTTCCAGCAGGCTTGCATCGACACCCGTTTCGGCCAGGATTGAAGCAATCTGCTGCGCGAAGTTGGGCTGCCTGAACTGGCGCGCCGACAGGTTCACCGCCATGCGCAACTGGCCCAAGCCGGACTCGTGCCAGGCTTTGGCCTGCTTGCAAGCCGTTCTAAGCACCCATTCTCCAAGGGGACCGATCAGCCCCGTCTCCTCCGCATGGGGGATAAAGCGTGCCGGCGCGACCAGGCCCTTTTCAGGATGCTGCCACCGTACGAGCGCTTCGACGCCGATGATCCTCCGTGAAGCGAGGTCGATCCGCGGCTGGTAATGAAGCAGGAACTGCTTCTGGTTCAACGCGAGACGCAGGCTGTTGGTCATGACCAGTTGCTTCACGATGTCGGCGCCCATGTCGACGCGGAAAAACTGATAGTTGTTCCGCCCCAGCTCTTTCGCCCGGTACATGGCTGCATCGGCGTTCTTCAGCAGAACGTCCGCGTCGGCTCCATCTTGAGGATAGCAGCTGATGCCGATGCTTCCCGAGATCGATAACTCGTGACCGCCGATCAGGAACGGCTCGGCCAGCACATCGATCAGCTTGTCGGCGATCTTCGCCGCGTGCTGCGGACCCTTGACCCCGTTCAGCACCACGACGAATTCGTCTCCCCCCAATCGCGCAACGAGATCGGTCTGGCGCACGCATCCGGTCAACCGCTGCGCCGCCGCTTTCAGCAGCAGGTCTCCGATGACGTGTCCCAGGGAATCGTTGATGATCTTGAACTGGTCAAGGTCGATGAACATCAGGGCGATCACGCTGCCATCGCGACGCGCCCGCAAGAGGGCTTCCCGAAGATGCGTCTGGAACGCGAACCGGTTCGGCAAGTCGGTCAACGCGTCGTGGTGAGCCAGAAACGCGAGCTGCGCCTCGTATTGCTTGTACCTGGAGATGTCACTGCTCACCGAGACGTAGTGGGAAGATCGTCCCACCTTGTCTTTCACCTGGCTGATGCTGATTCCTTGCGGATAAACCTCCCCACTGCGACGCTTCGCCCAGATCTCTCCCTGCCAGTGTCCCGTCTTGCCGACCGTATCCCACAATTGCGCATAGAAGGCCGGGTCATGCTCATCGGATCGCAGGAAATCCGGCGACTTGCCGATCACCTGGGCCGCCGAGTAGCCGTTCATCGTGGTAAATGCCTTGTTGACCGAGACGATTCGGCCGTTCGCGTCTGAAATCATGACGGACTCGGCGCTGTTTTCAAGGGCATTCGCCGACAGTCGCAACGTCTCTTCCGCCTGCACCCGTTCACTGATGTCTTGAGTCGTACCGGTAAGGCGCGTCACTCGGCCACTGTCGTCGACGCTTGCCTCGCCGCGCTGGTGAACGAATCGTGTCCGGCCATCGGGTCCGGTAACGCGATGCTCGATATCGAGTTGCGGTTCGCCGGCAACGACGGATTCGAACGCGGTCCGAATGTAATCGCGATCTTCGGGATGCGCGCAGCGGACGAACGCTTCACAAGTCGCGGCGGATGCCTCGCAGCTCATGCCGAAGGTCTGGTAGATTTCACCGGACCAGGCGAAATGGTTGTTATGGATATCCCAGTCCCAATTTCCCAGGCGGGCGATCCGCTGCGCCTTGATCAGGCTGTCCTTGCTGCTGCGCAGTTCGTTGAATGCCCGGCTCGCGCGCACGATATAGCGGACGCGGTGGCCGAGGACCGCCCAGTTGATCGGCTTGGTGATGAAGTCGACGGCACCGACGTCATAGGCGCGGTTGATGGATGCAACGTCGTCGAGCCCGGTGACCATCACCACCGGTGTGCCTTCGTCGCCATCGATCGTGCGCAGTTCCGTGCAGACGGCAAAACCGTCCATGTCATTCATCGTGACGTCCAGCAGCACGACGTCCGGTCGCAACTGCTCGAAAGCAGCGAGCGCCGGTAACCCATCTTCCGCTTCGGCGACGGTGAAGTCCGCCTGCTCGAGCGATTCACGGATCAGCAGCCGCATCGCGGGGTCGTCATCGACCACGAGTACGAGAGGGAGCGCCCTGGCGGACTGAGGTCTCCTCATCGTGATCACTGCCGCTGTGTTTCCAGGGCTAATCTGACCCTCTGGAATTCAGCATGCATTTCGGCCACGAGTGCGGCCGCCCGATCGATGCGGCTGTCGCGCCCCAACTTTTCAGTCTGCACGCACAGGGCCGCCAGTTGCATGGCGCCGACATTCGCACTGCTTGATTTCAGGCGGTGCGCCGCCGAAGCCAGTGTCTTGGCGTCGTCCTGGGTCGCCGCGCGCTGCATCGTCTCGAGCAACCTGGTCGTGTCATCGCAAAACAGCATGATGATTCTGTCCAGCAGCTTCGGCTTGCCCAGCGCGCGGATGTTGTCGATCGCGCTGCCATCGATCGCGCTTGCTTGCGCCGTTGCAAGCTCCGCGACCGGGGACGTGGCCGGCGCTTGTGACCCGCCGGTCGTTGCAACCTGTTGCGGATCCGGCGAAAATCCCTTGTCAACGTTCGTAACTACCTTTTACATTTCGGCGGCAGCCACCGTTCCAGCATCGCGTACAGCTTGTCCTGCGTGAACGGTTTCGCCAGGTAATCGTCCATACCGGCGGCAAGGCACTTCTCCCGATCACCCTGCATTGCGCTCGCCGTGAGCGCAACCACAGGCATCCGACTTCCGCTTGCATCCTCCCGGCGGCGAATCTCTGCCGTCGCCGAAAACCCGTCCATCTCCGGCATCTGACAGTCCATGAGGACCAGGTCATAGCGGGATCGCGCCAGGGATTCGAGGGCTGCACGTCCGTTATCGACGACTTCGACTTCGCAATCGAACGCCTCCAGCATCGCCAAAGCGACTTCCTGGTTGACCGGATGGTCCTCTGCGAGCAGGACCCTGCCGCTGAACCGGCTCTTGCGTTCGCCTCGGTCGGTGCCGTCGAAGGCGCCCTCTTCGCGCCCGGCTAGCGCTTTCGCTTCGGCCGCAACCGCCTTGACGAGGCAATCATAGAGATCGGATTGGCGTACCGGTTTGCTCAGGCAGGTCAGGATGCCCGCCTTGCGCGCGCGCTCGATGTCACCAAACTGCCCCACCATCGAAGTGAGCATCACCAGCCGAACCCGGCTGATCGCCGGATCCGCTTTGATCGCTTCGGCGAGCGCGATGCCATCCATACCGGGCATTTTCATGTCCACGATGGCCAAGTCATACGGCGCGCTCCGCGCAGCGGCGGCTCTCAGCAGCGACAGTGCCTGAATGCCGGTTTCGGCCGACCCACTGGACATTCCCCAACCGGTCACCTGGTGATGCAGGATGTCGCGGTTGGTGGCGTTATCCTCGACGACAAGAACACGCAGGCCCGTGAGATTCCGACGTGAGACGGCCGCCGAATCGAGGCGCGCCGCACTCTGTTCCAGTTGAACGGTGAACCAGAACGTTGCGCCTTCGCCGCGTTCGCTCACGACCCCGATGTCGCCGCCCATCATCTGCGCCAATTGCTTCGCGATCGCGAGTCCGAGGCCGGTGCCGCCGTACTTCCGCGTGGTAGATCCGTCGGCTTGTACGAACGCCTCGAACAGACGGGGTTGGATCGCCGCCGGAATGCCGATGCCCGTGTCGGCGACCGCGAAATGCAGCAGGCATCCGGCGCCCGCGCCGTTCCTGGAACCGGGACCATCAATGCGCTTCACTTCAACGACCACCTCGCCCTGCTCCGTAAACTTGACGGCGTTTCCGATCAGATTGGTGAGTATCTGTCGCAATCGGCCGGGGTCGCCGCGCAACGTATCCGGAACGCCGTCGTGGAATCGGCAGAGCAATTCGAGACTCTTGTTCTGGGCGTGCTCGGCAAAGAGTTCGTGAACGTCCTCGACGATCTGGCGCAGGTTGAAGTCGATGGCTTCCAGTTCCAGCTTGCCGGCCTCGATCTTGGAGAAGTCCAGAATATCGTTGATGATTGCGAGCAGTGCTTCGCCCGAAATTCGCACGGTCTCGGCAAATCGACGCTGCTGATCAGTCAGCGGAGTGTCCAGTAGCAAGTTGGTCATTCCGAGGACGCCATTCATCGGAGTGCGAACGTCGTGGCTCATGTTGGCCAGGAACTGGGACTTGGCCTTGCTCGCCGCCTCCGCGGCCTGCTTGGCTTTCTCGAGGTTCTGCACCGCCTGTTGCAATTCGTCGTTGGCGCCTTTCAGCTGGGTCACCATTTTCTGGTTCTGCTCGGCGAGCCTCGCGTCGAATACCGACACGAGCAACGTCAGCGAAAGCACCATGAAGGCGCCGCCACCGACGAGGATGGCGAGCCATGTGGGATTGATGCCATTGGGAGCTGCGACGCAGATACTGCCGGGAGCGAGAATCACTGCCGCCATGCCGGTGTAGTGCATGCTCGAAACGGCGGCGCCCATCACCATCGCGGCTGCGAGCTTTTGCCAGACTACCGACCCGCTTGACTGCAAGGGCCGGAACCTGAACGCGATCCGCAATGCCACCATGGAAACGACGATCGCGATCACGATCGACAGCGTGAACAGCAGCGGACCGTAACGAATCGGCGGCGACATCTCCATCGCCGCCATGCCCGTGTAGTGCATGGCCGATATGCCGCCCCCCATGAGAACGGCGCTCAAGCCAAGCATTCGGCCGCTCATGCTGCCGCGCCGGATGACAAAGAGCGCGAGCCAGGAAGCGGCAATTGCGGGCACCATCGAGCCCAGCGTGAGCGGAACGTCGTAGGAAAGCGGAATGTCCAGGCTGAAAGCGAGCATTCCGATGAAGTGCATGGACCAGATGCCAAGCCCCATCGAAAGGGCTCCGCCGGTCAGCCATAGCTTGGCTGCCCTTCCGGTGGAGGCGGCTACGCGTGACGCGAGATCCAGCGCGGTGTACGACGCGAGGACGGCGATGACAATGGACAGCGTAACGAGCCAGAGATTGTAGGTCGCGTTCATAGGCTTAGGGATCGGTATCGTGACCGGCTAAAGCACGAAGCGAACCAAACGCTTACGCCCCATGGCTCTGCCTTCGAGTGACTCGCCGCCGGGTACGCCAAACGAGCCGCGGAGGAGCTTCGTGTACTACATCCAGTAGGTTGCAGCCCTCATCGATGGCTTCATTTCATCGAGGTGGCGGCGCTCGCGAGCATCTGATGCACGTCGTAGCTCATCACGGCGGTGAAGCCGGCAAGGGCGACATAGAAGAACCCGTAGGTCAGCTTCGTTTCGAGGCTGGTCGCATAGTAGGCGGCGTTTTCAGGAGCCTTTGGGTCGTACTTCAACGCGCGCATGACCTGCGGCGCCGCGATCAAGCCCACGAGAACGAGCATCGGGCTCGGTTGGTAGAAGAAGAGCGCCGCCAGGATCGGCACGCCTAGGAGCCAAATGCGGGGGGACAGGATGGCGGTGATGCGCCCGCCGTCGAAGGGCGAGAGCGGGATCAGGTTGAACAGGTTGATGAAGAAGCCCGCGTACGACAAAGCCAACAGCAGATTGCTGCCGGTGTTGCGGGCCACGAAATAGCACGCGAGCGCGCCGAGGGTGCCGACCAGCGGCCCGGCGAGACCGACGTACGCCTCGGTCTCGGCGTCGTGCGGCAGATCCTTCAGCTGAATCCACGCACCGACGAAGGGAATGAACGTCGGAGCGCCGACGTCGAGTCCGCGCCGGCGCGCGGCGACGTAGTGCCCCATCTCGTGGACGAAGATCAGCAACACGAAGCCCACGGCGTACCACCAGCCGAAGACGAAGGCGTAGGCGATCACCGATAACAGCATGGTGCCCCCGGTAAGCGCCACCTTGCCGAGCTTGCCTGCCGCCAACAACGCGACGAGGAGCTTGCCCACGGATCAGCTCTGCTTCGGAGCAGGCGGCACCGGTTTCCTGCGCCGCAGGAACTTGAATGCACCGCCAGCCAACGCAAGTCCCCCGATCACGATCACCTTGATGAACTTGGCGAGGAACGCCGCTGCCAGCGCGAGCAGCCCGAGCTTCTTGGCCGCGACGCCCCCGATGAGGGCGGCAAGCCCATATTCGGCAACCTTGTCGGTGGTCGAATTGAAATCGGCGTAACTCTTGCCGCTATTGAACTTGAGGCCCGCGAGCAGTTGCGCGGCCATCGGCTTCTGCGATTCGACGGACTTCAAATCAGTTACCGGATTCATGGTGATGAAGCCGTCTCGACCGAGCGTGTAAGTGTTGTAGTTGATGCCTTTCTCGGCGCCGTCCGGCGCGCCCTTGTCCTTCGAAGCGATGGACCACTTGAGCTGGTGCGTGGCCGCGTCGTATTGCGGACGCTCGACCCAGCCGGTGATCTCCATTTCCGGTAGGCCGCGGGTCTTGCGTTCCTTGTTCGCTTCCTCGGTGCCGTTCTTCACGTTCGACAGCAGCTCGTCGGCATTCCAATCCTTGGCATCATCGTCTTTGATGTAGCCGGATTTCTCGTATTGAACGGCGATGGACCACGGCCGCTTTCACATGCTCTCGATCCGCCATTCCCCGTTCGTTTTGACGAAGCTCGCGAACCCGGCGAGCATTTGGCCAGGCGCCTTGCGCTGCAGCGCAGCCTCGGCGATATCCGCGGTGCGCGTCTTGATCGAGAATCCCACGAATGAATCCGCGAAGTCATCGTATTGCGATACTCCCGACCCAAGGCCGATTCGTCGGGCCGACTGACGTGCCGGTACGTCCGGCGTTAACCCGCGAGCGAGTTTCTCGCTGCCAGCTCCGATGGGAGCTCTGCGCAGCATCCCGGTTGGCACGGCGCGTGCGCCACCCGCCTTGCGCCCCGTCGGTGAGGGGCGGAGTGGCGTTCAAATGTCGCTACGGGTCACGAATTGACGCGAAGGGACTGTTGCGCCCGCTTGCGACGGAGCCGGCAGGTCCGCGACCCTCCGCGCTCAGGCGACTGTCGGGAGGCATAGGAGTGTCATGAACGGATTTGAGCCTGTCGAAATCCTGTTGGCCGAGGACAGCGAAGCCGACGCCGAGATGACGATCCGGGCGCTGCAACGGAACAACCTTGCCAATCGGCTGGTCTGGGTCAAGGACGGCGCCGAGGCGCTGGACTTCATATTTCGGCGGGGTGCCTACGCGCAGCGTCCCGCAGCGTTGCCCAAGCTCTTGCTGCTCGATCTCAAGATGCCGAAGGTCGACGGCATCGAGGTGCTCCGGGAGGTCAAGTCAAACGATGAGACCAAGATGATGCCGGTCGTGATGCTGACCTCGAGCGCCGAAGAACGGGATATCGTCGCGAGCTATTCGCTTGGCGTAAACAGCTACATCGTCAAGCCGGTCGACTTCACGAAGTTCGTCGACGAAGTCACCAAAGCCGGCTGCTACTGGGTGCTTGTCAACCGCCTCCCCAGTGCGGCGCAAGGCTGAGGCCGATAGCCAGCCGTGAGCGCGCTCAGGATCCTGCTGGTCGAGGACAACCTCGCGGATGCCGAGATCACGATGCGCGAGCTCACGCGCGGCGCACTGGAGTTCGAGTGGCGTCGCGTAGAGACCGAAGCCGACCTGGCCCGCGAATGCGTCGACTTCGCGCCCAGCATCGTGCTCTCGGATTTCGCCATGCCGCATTTCGACGGTTTATCCGCGCTCGAGGTCGTACGTCGAATCCGACCTGAGGTTCCGTTCATCTTCGTATCGGGAACGATCGGCGAGGAAACGGCCATCCAGTCCTTGCGCAGCGGCGCGAACGACTACGTCCTCAAGACCAACCTGTCACGGCTGCCCACGGCGGTGCGCCGCGCGCTGAAGGATGCCGCCGAGCGCGCCGAACGGCTGGAAACCGAAGAGACGCTGCGCCTGCGCGATCGCGCCGTCGAGGCGAGCGTGAACCCGATCCTGATCGTGAGCGCAACCGATCCCGAGATGCCGCTCGTGTACGTCAACCACGCGTTCGAGCAAGTCACCGGATATGGGCGAGAGGAAGTGATCGGGCGCAACTGCCGCCTGCTCCAAGGCGCCGATCGCTCTCAACCCGAGCTCGACAAGATCCGCCGCGCGATCGCCGAGCAACGCGACGGTCGGGCGCTGCTGCGCAACTACCGCAAGGATGGCAGCCTGTTCTGGAACATGCTCTACGTGACACCGGTACGAGACCCGCGATCGAATCAGGTCTCGCATTTCGTCGGCGTCCAATACGACATCACAGAAATCAAACGCTACCAGGACGAGCTTGAGCACCAGGCGAACCACGACGCACTCACCGGACTCCCCAATCGCAATCTGCTCAAGGACCGGCTGGATCAGAGCATGGCGCTCGCGCATCGCTTCGAGCGCTCATTCAGCGTGGCATTCATCGATCTCGACAATTTCAAGCTGATCAATGACAGTCTCGGTCACGACATCGGCGACCAGGTGCTGAAGATTGCCGGCGAGCGGCTCTCCGCGTGCATTCGGGAAGGCGATACCGTGGCGCGGTTGGGCGGTGACGAATTCGTCCTGCTGGTCGCCGAGCATCGACAAGACGACAGCGCGCTGCGGGTCGCGCAACGCGTGATCGCCGCGATTTCGGAACCGTTCCTGATCGATCAGCGGGAGTTCAAGGTCACGTGCTCGCTCGGCATTGCGAGTTTTCCGCGCGACGGTGCGGACGCGGACGCGTTGCTTCGCAACGCCGACACCGCGATGTATCGGGCCAAGGATCTCGGTCGCAACACGTTCCAGCTCTATTCGGCCGAGATGAACGCGAACCTGGACGAGCGTCTGACGCTGGAAACGGATCTTTGGAACGCACTCAAGCGCAACGAGTTTGTCCTCCACTATCAACCCAAGGTCGAACTCAAGACCGGCCGCGTCGTCGGCATGGAAGCGCTGCTGCGGTGGCACCACCCGACGAAAGGAATGATTCCGCCGGGCAGATTCATCCCGATTGCCGAGGAAAGCAGCCTGATCGTCGAGATCGGCAACTGGGTGATCCGCGAGGCGTGCACGCAGAACCGCGCTTGGCAGAACTTGGGATTGCGGCGAGTGCCCGTCGCCGTCAACATCTCCGGGCGCCAGATTCACCACAAGGATCTGGCGGCGACGGTGCGGGCAGTCCTCGAGAGTACGGGATGCGCGCCTCAATATCTCGAGATCGAGCTCACCGAAAGCGCGGTGATGACGAACACCGAAGCCGCGATCAGCACGTTGACGCGACTACGCGAGATGAACGTCTGGGTCTCGCTCGACGATTTTGGTACCGGGTATTCGAGCCTGAGCTACCTGAAGCGCCTGCCCGTCACCGGGCTCAAGATCGATCAATCATTCATTCGTGACCTGGCTTCCGACCCCGATGACGCGGCGATCGTGCGCGCAATCATCGTGGTGGCGCAGGAGCTGTTGCTCAACGTGACCGCGGAGGGTGTGGAGACCGCGGAGCAGGTCGAGTTCCTCAAAGATCCACGGCTGCAGCGAAGCACAAGGCTTCTACTTTGCGCGTCCGGTACCCGCTAGCGAGATGCGCGCTTTCCTCGGTGGCGGCATCTTGCCGGCGACGCTGGCCACGGTCGAGGAGAAGGAATGGCGCCGGGGCTGACCGACGAGCGTTCGTTTTTCCTATCGACGCTGCCCGCCGGACGCCATCATCGCCGGGTTGCGATCGCAGCGGTGGCGATGTCCGCCGCGGTCTTCGCGGTCGCGGCACCCTTTGCCAGAGTGCAGCTCGCGCCGGTCGGCGCGTTCATCCCGATCTATGAATCCGCGCTCGTCGTCAATGACCTGATTACCGCGGTCCTGCTGTTCGGTCAATTCAGCATTCTCAGATCGCGGGCGTTGCTGGTGCTGGCCGGCGGTTACCTCTTTACTGCCTTCATCGCCGTTGCGCACGCGCTGACCTTTCCCGGGCTGTTCTCGCCGAGCGGCCTGCTCGACGCCGGGCCGCAAAGTACCGCATGGCTGTACATGTTCTGGCACGGGGGCTTCCCGCTCCTGGTGATCGCGTACACGCTCCTCGATCAAGACGCGCATCCAATGCGCTCACCCTCGCGCCGCGCGAGCATCCCCATCCTGTCGTGCGCTGCCGTGGCGCTCGTTGCCGTCGCCGGCCTGACGTCGCTCGCGACCGCTGGCCAAGCGATTCTCCCGCCGATCATGGAGGGCAATCGCTACACGCCGGCGATGATCGGTGTCGTGTCGGGCGTCTGGGTGGCAAGCATGGTCGCGCTGGTTTTCTTGTGGCGGCGGCGCCCGCACACCGTGCTCGACTTGTGGCTCATGGTCGTGATGTGCGCGTGGGTGTTCGACATTGCACTCTCGGCGGTTCTCAATGCGGGCCGTTTTGATCTCGGCTTCTATGGTGGACGGATCTACGGGCTGCTGGCCTCGAGCTTCGTGCTCCTGGTGCTGCTGCTCGAGAACGGCGCGCTCTACGCGAGGCTTGCCGCGGCGGACGAAAAGCGTCTCAGGCATCTGGGGATACTGCGACAAATCGACCGCGCCATCGCGGCCGAGGAGCTTCCCGAGGCCATCGCCGCCGCCGTGATCCAGCCACTGCGCGAACTGCTGGGTGTGCCGCGCGCGATCATCAACATCCTGGACCTCGCGGCCGGCGAAGGGGAGTGGTTGGCAGCAGCCGGACGCCGCCGGACCCATCTTGGTCCCGGGGTGCGCTACTCGATACGACTGATGGGCGACGTCGATGCGCTAAGAAGAGGCGAACCTCAGATAATCGACACGCACGCGCTGCCACCCGGTCCGGATGTCGACGCGCTGCTCGCTTCCGGCGTGCACGTCTACATGGCAATGCCGATGATCGCTGGCGGCGAGCTGATCGGCGCGGTCAGCTTCGGCGGCGAGCCCGGCCCCTTCCCCGCCGAGCAAGTCAACATCGCGCGCGAAGTAGCCACGCAACTCGCAATCGCGATCACCCAGGCCCGGCTCTATGCGCGCATCAAGCGCCACGCCGAGGAGCTCGAGCTGCGCGTCGAGGAGCGCACGTCCGAGATGCAAGCTGCGAACAAGGAGCTCGAGGCGTTTTCGTATTCGGTGTCGCACGACTTGCGCGCACCGCTCCGGGCGGTGGATGGCTATGCGCGGATGCTCGAAGAGGATTATGGCGGCAAGCTCGACGCGGAGGGAACCCGCCTGCTCAATGCAGTGCGTGCAAACAGCCAGAAAATGGGGCAATTGATCGACGATCTGCTGGCCTTCTCGCGCCTCGGGCGCGCGCCGCTCCGGACCCAGCCGGTACAAATGGAGCCGCTGGTGCAGCAGATCGTGGACGAGCTGCGCCCGGAGGTGAACGGCCGCAACATCGAGTTCGACGTCGGCGCGCTGGGCAGCGCGGACGTCGATCCGGGGCTACTCAAGCAAGCTCTGTCGAACCTCCTGAGCAACGCGATCAAATTCACGCGCGACAGCGATCCTGCCGTCGTCGAAATCGGTCGCCGCAACGAAGGTGACGCGGGCGATACCGCGGTTTACTACGTACGCGACAACGGCGCGGGGTTCGACATGAAATACTACGAGAAGCTATTTGGCGTGTTTCAGCGGCTGCACAGCTCCGTCGAGTTTCCCGGGACCGGCGTCGGACTCGCCATCGTGCAACGGGTCATCAATCGCCACGGTGGAAGGATATGGGCCGATGCGAAGCCGGGCGAAGGTGCCACGTTCTACTTCACGCTGCAACCCATGCTGGGCGCAAAATAGAAACGAGGCGCGCGTGCGCCTCCTTTCTTTTCCAGCCACGCTGCCGCGCAGGATGTCGATGATTTCGCCCCGGCTGGCAGCCCGAAGTCAAACTGCCCACCCAGTGGAGTTTCAGCGTCGTTCCCTGACGCGGGATCAGAAGGAGCTTTTAGCGGTCCTTCTCCACTTTCAGGTCGCTATGGACCGATTTGACACCCTCGGTATTGCGCGCAATCGCGATGGCCTTGTCCACTTCTTCCTGGCTGTTTGCCGTACCCGTCATCCAGACCTTGCCGTTCTTGTCCGTATCGACCTTGACATGCTTCATGCTGCCGAGGTGGTCCGCGGCCAGCTGCGTCTTGATCTTTGTCGTGATGACCGAGTCCTTGACGTAATTCGCCGGATCGGAACGGTCCGAGTCAGCCGCGTAGGCCGCAACGGGTGCTAGCACCGAACCGACCACGAAAAGGGTTGTAGCAAGTTTGTAGTTCATTCTTGGTTCCTCAATATGTCTCCGCCGTGATTGCGCCGAGCGCGTTATTAATCGTGTTCCCAACGACCCTCGCTAAAACCGTAGCGGCCGTTTTGTTCATGCCACGCCGGCGCAACAAAATGTTCGCCCTTGCGTGCGGGCTGGTATTCACCCTTGACCCAAGTATGGGCGTGACGCCCCGCGTCATACTTGTAATATCCCGGCGTCACGACATAGCCTTCGCGGGGGGCCATTTGTTCGTAGACCGGGGCCGGCGGCGCAATGTCGACATCAAAGTTGATGCTTGCCGCATGAGCGGCGAGCGGAGCGGCGAACGAGCCCGCAAGTGCGACTGCCAAAAGGGCCTTCCGAACGTTCATAACGATTCCTTTGGATGAATTCGGATCGTCATGCTGGCGCATCCGTCAACGACAGCTAATAAGCGGAACGCTCAAACGCTTGTAGTCCAATGCCCCGAAATTGGCGAAGGGCCTGCGCGTGGCAAGAAGCCAATGGGGCTATAGTCGGTGTGGTACTTGGACATGCTCGTCGCGATCGACGTTGGACGACGGGTTGCCGCCCCTACTGCGGAAATTCTCGACAACCCGCTCGGGTCATTCGACAGTGTCGTCGCGCTTTTGGTGGTCGGCCAAGAAACCAGCAACCGCGCGTTGACACTCGACCTCGTCGTAATCGCGCCCGGACTTGCGGAGTCCACGGGTCGTCCAGTTGCCGACGTCGGGTCGCTCTTGTAGCGACGGCATCTTCAGATCAAGATTCCTAAACAATTCGTTGTTCATGTGAGCCACCGAGTCCAGATCACTTCTGCAATGCTCGCGCCTTTCCGTAGGTGGCAGCGAGCCGTTGTCTACGGCTGACAATGCGAAATCCATCGCGGGGTCGCCTGTCGCCTCCGCGAGCGTTGCATTTGCTGATTGGATTATGCGCCACGCGGTGCAATCAGTCGCTGGCGACCTGGGACCGCTTCCGACTATCCTTGCTTATTCCGAGCGTTTGAGCGCGGCAGCGCCCCGAATTCAGGGTCTGGCTGGACCGCTGCCTCCGGACCGCACTCCACGATGCGAAACGTGCTTTCGTTCGCAGCGGGCGATGCCGCATCCTGGCTACGCCGTTCGTGTTCGTCAGCGAGCTCAGCCAAGAGCAGCCTCGCGAGTGCAACGGGCGTCACATCGCCTGCCAGCGGTGCCCGCTTGGTGCCGAGCATCACTGCTTCCACGACTACGATCGGCCCGTCGAGCGTATACGTGCCTTCGTAGTCTTTTCCGTGGAGCACAATGCGCACGCCGCGCCCCGCCGGCGGTTGTTCGATGCTTTTCTGCCTAGTCATAGGCGCGCCCCTTCGGCGTCAAAGTGCTCCGAGCGATGCAAGGCATATGCCTGCGCAGATGGGCGGCGCACGTCGATCTACGGTTCCTTCTCACGCGCGTGTCTTCGTGACGGTGTCTGTGCCGGTCTCCTCGATACCCTTTGCCGGAAGGTTGATCGTGAATATGCAGCCCTTGCCGGGTAGATTGCGCGCGTACAACGTTCCCGCATCCGACTCCACCGCCCGCTTCGCGATCGATAGCCCCAACCCGAGCCCGGTGCGATCGCGTCCCTGCCCTTGGAATGGCTGAAACAACCCTTGCATCGTTTTCGGCGACAACCCGCCGCATTCATCTTCGACTTCGATGAAGACGCGGTCTTCGCGTGCATAAGCGCGCACCGAAACCTGCCCGTGCGATCGCGTGAACTTGAATGCGTTCTGAAGCAAATTTCCCAGCGCCGAGGCGAACAACTGGCGGTCAATATCGACCGTCAGGGCTTGCTCTACAGGGAAAATGACAAGTTCGCATTCGCGCGCTTGCGCCTCCAGTGCCGCAGACAGCTGAACTTCGGCAATCAACTCGGCAACGGACACGCGCTCGCATAGCCTTCCGATCCCGGCAGTCAGGCGGACGTCGGCAAGCGTGCGAGCGATGACCTCGGACATCCCAAGCAAGCTGCGATCGAGCACGGCCCCCGTGGCTCCGTCCAGACCGACATTTCCGCGCTTGATTGCCGCCACCGCAAACAGCGCAGCACTGAGCGAGTTGCGCAATTCGTGCGCGAGATAGCCTAACCGCTCGTTCAGGCCCCGGGCTCCCTCTTCCGAAATGAGACGATCGCGTCGCCGCTCAAATCCGGTGACGGCCTCGGCGATGGCGTTATCGAGGTAGCCATTGAGCGAATGAAATTCGTTCGTCGTGAGCGGCACGTTCCGCTTCACAGCAAGCTCCGTGATGCTTTGGCAGAGATCCCCATAGTCATGAATGACTTGATCCACCGTGTACCCGTGCCGGTGCAATTCGAGACCGTGTTTCGCAGCGCTCGCCCCGATGGCAGAGGTGGCGGGTTGCTTGGCAGGCTCGGAGGGGGCGGGATCGCTACCACCGTCTGGCGAATTGGCGCTTTGTTCCAGTCGAAGGGTTTCCGCCAGCTGTTCCAGAAACAGCGGAATCCCGTGTTCGCGCTCCCCGTCGGACACCAGTGGAGACGACCTCTTGGCGACCTTTTCCCGGCATAGCGCGATCAACTCGTCGCGATTCGCCGTGAGGAATTCATGCAGCATGGCCGGGTTCCTTATGCAGAGTATTCGTCTGCCCGCCTCCCGTGCCGCCTTTCTGCGGCCTATTTGAAATGCGACGCCGAGATGGATGTAAGTGCGCCGCCATACTTGCTCAGCAGCTTGATTAGGGAAGGCGAAATGATGAGCAGGCTGGCGCGTTGATCGTTCGCATGCTTGCGGCGCATTACGATTCCTTGATCAATATGCGTGGCCAATTTGCGGCGTACCGTCGTGCGCGAGCTGATGTTCAGCAGAAAGAGCTGTTTGAGCGTCAGGGGCTTTCCCTTCTCTTCCGCATATCCGATCTCGATGACGATATCGAAATCGACGATGGACTTGAGAAAGGGTAGTTGCAGCCGTTCAAACTCCCTTATTTTCTTCAGTCCAGTAAATAACTTCATGATTTATATCGTTTTCATTATTGGTTCGTTCGGTATAGTGTGGCCTTAGACAGGAAGCTGGCAAGCAAAATTGGGTTCCTTTTTGGCACGCACAACGTTGTCCGTAGCCCTCCTCCCGCAAAAGATCGTCCGCTTGCGGCGGGCCTGAAGAGATCGGAGAAGCGCAGCCGCTTCGGGGGCGTCATGCTGCGGCGAGTCCGCCTTGTGTATATAGGGCGGGTGTGTGCGCTGGCGCACAAACGCTAAGCTATGGCTTACTGGTCGCGCGGGGTTGGGCGAGCGCGAAGCACCCGCGGGAAATCGCGTAGGCGAATGCGGTCCAGTACCCAAGACGACGCATCTTGATCGTGGACGCTAACCGCGACGCCGCAGATTCCCTTGCGTCACTCCTGACCCCGGTAGGCCACGACGTGCGGACGCTCTATGCGAACAAGCGACGTCGTATTGCGATACGCTGGCGCTATTCCGGGAATTTTGGGATTGCCGTTCCGGGTAGACCGTCCCGGCTTTGCCCTGCGGGCTGAACGCCGAGCCCGGTGCGGAAGCGGCGTTTCCCGGCGTGGTGGGAGTCGTCGCGCTCCCGCGTGTCCAGCTATCGCCCGGTCCCTTGATACCGGGACCGGCACGGGCATCACGCTAACGGTTAATCGTCGTCCCAGTGTCCGCCGTGGAAGCGATAGTGGTTTCCGTCGTGTTGCCACTGGCCCTCGATGTACCGATGTCCATCACGGTCTTGGATGTATTGGCCCGGGCTCCAGTTATAGCGATCGTTATCCCACCGCCAATAGCCCTTCTCCCAGCGATAGCCGGGACGTGGTGCCGGCACCACTTCCACCTGGTCCGGCGGCGGCGCAATCGTGACGTCGAAATCGACACGCGCTTGCGCAAGCGATGGTAATGCGCAAAAACTCGCCGCCAGCGTCAGCGATAGGAATGTGTTGCGTGCTCGCATTTGTCCGCTCCTTGTACAAGTGTAGGACACGACACGTGCCCCGACCAATCTCCGACCGCGGGTGTCTCATGCAAGTTTGCCGATCGCCGCGTTCAGCGGTGCGAATCAGCGTTTGTCCTACCCTGACGAGTAAGACTCGTCCACACCGCGAGAGACGTCGGGCGAGGGTAGTCGCAGCGGCCGGCGACGAGCACGAGAAGTTGCTTGCTCGCGTACCGCAAAACACGCTCGCGCTACAGGGCGCACAATAACAACCGCTGGAGGATCCTGATGATCGATCGCCGCGATTTCATTCGTGATGCTGCGCTTGTCGGAGGTGCGCTCGCCCTCGGCGCGCCGAAATCGACCATAGCGCTGAGTCCGAGCCGCGCCAAACCGCTCGACATTCTCATCCTGGGCGGAACCGGACTTACCGGTCCGCATCAGGTGCGCTACGCGCTTGCGCGCGGACACCGCGTCACCGTCTTCAATCGCGGTCGTCGCAACGATCGGCTTCCGTCCGGTGTCACCGAACTGCTCGGTGATCGCAATCTGCACCAGCTCGATGCGCTGAAGGGGAAGGAATGGGACGTCGTCATCGACAATCCAACGACGCTCCCGTTCTGGGTAAAGGACGTTGGCGAGATCTTGAAGGACAGGACTAAGCAGTACGTCTTCATCTCGACGATATCCGTTTACGACACGTCGAAGCCGCAGCCGGGCGTTGACGAATCGTCGCCGCTCATCGAGTACACGAAGGGTGATCCGCTTGCCGTCACGCAGCAGGAATTGGTCAAGGACATCGGTGGCCTCTACGGCGCGATGAAGACGGCATCGGAGCGCGAAGCGATCAGGTGGTTTGGCGATCGCACTACGATCATTCGCCCGACGCTCATCGTCGGTCCCGGCGACGACTCCTTTCGCTTCACTTATTGGCCGTATCGGATCGCTCAAGGCGGCGAGATCCTGACGCCGGGAGACGGTCAGGACCGCGTGCAGATCATCGATTGCCGCGACCTGGCCGAATGGACCATTCGCATGGTCGAGAACGGGACGACCGGCACGTTCAACGCCGCCGGTCCGGCGTCGCCTATGACGATGGCCGAGCAACTCTATGGCATCCGCGCGGCGTTCGACGGCAATCGTGAGGTTCGATTCACCTGGGTACCGGCCGATTTTCTCGCCGCGCACGACGTGACGCCATGGGGCGACATGCCAACCTGGATTCCGCGCAGCGATTCGGAGGCCGCCGGCATGAACGTGGAAAACCGTCGCGCGATAGTCGCCGGTCTCACGTTCCGGGCACTCGCGACCAGCGCCGTCGACGCGCTGGAGTGGTTCAAGGCCACTCCTGTTGACGCGCAGACGCGCATGCTAAAGGGTGCCGGACTCCCACCCGAGCGCGAGCGCGCTACGCTCGACGCCTGGCACCAAACGCATCGTTCCCCCGAGCTGGCTCCGCAGCAACGGCGGTCTTAGCATTCGTGGCCATCGCCTCCACGGCCTGCGTGGCCAGACTAGCCCTATGGCGTTCCGTCGATCAGGATGAATGCGACCCGCGCGGTCCTCGTCGAGCGATTCGCCCAGCAATGATTCGTGCCGCGTTGGATGAGCACATCGCCCGCATGCAAGAGCGTTTCGCCTTCGTCCATGACAGACCAGACTTCGCCTTCCAGAACGATCGCGTAGTCTAGCGTTGCGGTTTCATGCATACCGGGGTGCTTTTGCGCCGCGTGATCACGATGCGCTTCGTTCAGCGCCCCCTTGAAGGTGGCATCGTGCGAAGCCTTCAACTCCGCGGGATCCTGCGGCTCGGGCGGAAAGTCCCACGATGCGTAGAACGGTCCCACCAGGCGGAGGGACGAGGCCCTTCTGGGCCACCGTCGTGTCGGGAGCGGAAATGCGGGCGGGGGACTCTTCCGTACGCCACACATTTTTACCACGCGAAAGCCGGGGCGCTCGGGGACGAGGTGGATCACGGTCGCCGGGGCATCCTTGGCAATCCGTGATCGACCGTTGGGATCCTTTTCGGTGACAATGCGCCTGATGGACGGCAGAAGATCGGGCATCGTTTATCCCAAGCTTTCGTCGACGTGACATTCGTCACTGCGATTCTTCATTGCGCCGACAGGCGTGTGCAACTGGTCGCGCCGCGTGCAACGGACGCTAACGCCAATTGAAGGCCGCGGTGGCGACAAGGACGTCACCGCGGCGCACCAGCGCCTTCCGTCATTGCGCACAGGGATCTACGCCAGCGTCCGGAAACTGATCCTCGAGCGGACGCAGATGTACGAACCACCACTTGCCCTTGATCTGCACGAAATCGTCGACGTATTCGCCGATGTGACCCCACGACGTGCTGCTCGTGCCGCTGATGCCGGCTTTGTTATCGCTGAAATTGGCCGTCAGCGTTGCAAACTGACATCCTGCGAGAACTTTATCAGCGCACAGGTCATTACGTGGTGGCTGTGGCCTGAAAACGTCGAATTTGGCGGGTTCCCGAAATACGCCTGGATTTGGTCGAAGCCGATTGCGATGTTGTCCGGCCCGCAGATGCGACCTTGCCCGTCTTGATAAGGATCTTCGAACAATCCGCCGTCCACGAAGAGCGACGCGACGCCCGTTCCGTTCTTCGAGTCGTGAAAAAAGATGTACTTGCTCTTCAGATTGAGGATTTCGGCAATATCCTCTGCGTGATTGCCGTCGTCGCTCAGGATTTCTTGCATAGTGGGAGGTATGGTGTACACGCCTGTGATCACCGACGCGATCGGAAGTCCGATGGCGTCGAGCCCGCTGGCGGGCAGCTTTTTCAGAACGTCCTTGTCCAATGCGGATGCAACGTGCAGGCCGGACCCCAGAAACAGGCAGGTCGAGCAAGCTACAGCAAGTAGTCGCTTCATTTTGATCCTCCTAGTTTTGGCGCAATGGGTTGCATGATTCGACATTCCCGAGCGAACAATCGCGGCTATCCAAACACGGGGCATCAACCCGAAGTTGTGCAAGCGAACGGCCGCGCCGGCCGACAGGCTTGCGGTTATCTCTAAGGCATTGGCAAAGCAAACAAGTAACGTCTACTCCACGTGCGCGCCTGACGCGGCGACGAGCTCCTTCCAGGACGATGCCCCAAGCGAACGGTGGACTGCCGGCGGTCGAAGATCAGCGGCTTCCCGCGTATGCACGTATCCGGGACCATCTAGCGGCGCGGATCGTGGCCCGCGAGTGGTCGCCTGGCGCAGCCATCCCTCCTGAGGTGGGGTTGGCAAAGGATTACGGCATTTCGGTGAATACGCTGCGCCGCGCCACTGAGCAGCTCGTGCGGGAAGGCCTGCTCGAACGGCGACAAGGCAGCGGCACCTACGTTCGCAGGCCGTCCTTCGATGCATCCCTTTTCCGCTGGTTTCATTTCACCGCCTTAGACGGCGAGGTGACGGTGCCGGAAAGCCGCATTGCTCGGCGAACCCAGATTCGGGCGAAGCAACATATTGCGGACAAGCTCGGGTTACGGTTGCACGCACCCGTGCTTCATATCTTGCGGATACGTTTGTGGGCAGGAGAACCCATTGTCGTCGAAGATTTGTACTTCCCGCTTCCATTGTTCAGCCGCCTGATGACGATGTCAGAGCAGGAGATCGGGCCACTGCTATACCCGATGTACGAGCAGGAATTTAGCTGTCTCGTCTCACAGGTCGAGGATGACATCTCGATCGGCGCAGCCCCGCGGCTGCACGCAAGCCTCTTGGGCCTGCAACCGGGGGCGCCCGTCGCGATCATCGAGCGGTCGTCAATGCGCTTGGATGGCTCGGTGATCGAATGGCGTCGCGCGCATGGACGCGCGGACCGCTTTCACTACAAGCTGCGGATGACCTAGCGCGCCTGCGTCGATCTACGCGGTCGGCGTCGTAACCACGACTCGATCCGGCAGCCGGTGTCAGATGGTTGCCGATCTCGATAGGCCGAGTCGGCCCTTACCGCAATCTGAGCAACGACCGTAGAGAGTGAGGTCGTGCGCCTCGATTTTGAAGCCCCGCGGCGCCAGACGCCGCATATCGCCCGGGCAGCCCGGGATGTCATAAACGCGACGGCAAATGTTGCACCGGAAATGATGATGGTGGCCCGATTCCGCTGGCTCATAGCGGGCGTTCTCCCCCGGCAGGTTGATCATCCGCACTGTGCCTTCGTCTACGAGCAATTTGAGCGTGCGGTAGACGGTAGCCAATCCCAGCGCCTGCACCGCTGAACGCGCGGCCTCGTGCACTTCGTTCGGCAACAAGGGCCGTCCGCAAGCGCGAAGAGCGGACTGGATTGCGTTACGTTGGCGGGTCGCCCGTTCCATCGGAATTTCCTGGGTTTGCTAGACCCGTTGCGATAACGATAATGCGTTATCATAACGCATGGAGCTTGCTTGACGAGCCGTTAGCCGCCATGTCGATACTGCGCCGAAAGACGCGGGCTTCCCGCTTGCAGCGGATCGCGGCGGCGATCACCGCGGTTGTTTTCGCCGTTTTGGTATCGGTTGCGGCCAGCCATCTGCACCTCGGCGCGGACCAGGACGAAGCCTGTTCGATCTGCGCCGCATTCGGCATCGGCAAGGTCAAGGGACCGACACCGAGCGTTGCCCGTCCCGGCGCCTGTCGTCGTTACCTATTTCCGGCAGGAAACTCAGAGCGCGCCCCCGCTCGAGCACAACGTTGTCGTCGTCGTCTTGCCGCCGAGCTGCGGCCCTCCGTTCACTCTCGCATAGCTTGCGCACGGCCGACCGGCCGTAGCGCACCCCGGTAACTCGAATCCGGCCAGCAATTTCGCAGCAGCGAAGTTGCTCTTCCGTGCTATGCATTGAGAGGACAGCGATGCGCTCGTTCCCCGTTCTACGGCCGTTGGCCGGCTGTCTGATCGCCTGTTTCGCCGCGACGTCCGCCTCTGCGGCGACGATCACCGTCACCACCACGCGACGCTTCCGGTAACCCGGTCGCCGACACAGTTCTGATTCTGCAAGACGCGGCCCGCAAGGCGATCGCGCAACAGTCCACCGACGCGCGCGGCGTCGCCACCTTCCAGAATGTGCCGGCAGGCCGCTACGACGTGCGCAGCCAATCCGCTTCGCCAGTGGAGGCGCCGACCGAAGTCGCGGACACCACCGCCACCTCGCTTGCGCTGGTCGTGCCGGCCAATCTGGCGAGCGTGGAAGTCACCGCTACCCGGCTTCGAGAGGCCCGCATCGCGCTGTCGCCGAAGGTCGGCACCACCGTCTATACGCTCGACCAGGAGCTGGTCTCGGAGTACGGAGAGGGGTCGAATACCCCGATGAACGAGGTGCTGCTGCGCCTGCCCGGCGTGGCGCAGGACTCGAAGGCATCGGGCTCGCTGCATGTGCGCGACGATCACGCCAACGTGCAGTACCGCATCAATGGCATCCAGCTCCCGGAAGGCATCAGCGGCTTCGGCCAGTCGGTCGACAGCCGCTTCGTCGATCGGATCGACTTCCTCACCGGCGCGCTGCCGGCGCAATACGGGCTGCGCACCGCGGGTATCGTCGACATCGAGACCAAGGACGGAGCGTTGATGAAACCCGGCGGTAGCGTCGGCCTCCTGGTCGGCGGCCACGACACCTTCCAGCCAAGCGTCGAGCTGGTCGGGTCGAAGGGGCCGTTGAGCTATTACGCGACCGCCAACTTCCTGAGCAATTCGCTCGGCATCGAGAACCCGCTGCCGACCCGCGACGCAATCCACGACCACACCGAGCAGACGCGGGCTTCGGTTACCTCTCGTATCTCGTCGATGACAACACGCGCGTCGGGCTGATGGCCGGAACCTATCAGGGCCGGTTCGAGATTCCGAACAATCCCGGGCAGACGCCGGCTTCTCGCTGGCGGGCGTCAGCGACCTCGAGTACCGGTTTCAACGCTCGCCCTTCCGCCGATCTTGACCAGCGCCAGCGCGAAGTCAACCGCTACGTCGTCGCGTCGTTGCAGCAGACCCGCGGCAAGCTCGACTATCAGGTGGCGCTCTTCCACCAGTATTCGAGTCTGCACTACCTGCCCGACCCGCTGGCGGCGATCTGATCTACAACGGCGTCGCTTCCGACGTGTTCGCGCACGAACTCGGCGAACGGTCTACAGGCCGACGCGTCGTACAAGCTCGCCCTCGACCACACGTTGCGTTTCGGTGGTGCACTCACACGGCAACTGACGCATAGCGACAACACGCGTCGGCGTGTTCCCGACCGATGCCGAGGGCAATCAGATCAGCAGCGATCCGCTCACGATCGTCGACGACTCGAGCAAGCAAGGCACGCTGTCGAGTTTCTACGTGCAGGACGAGTGGCGGATCGACCCGCGGTTCACGTTCAACTATGGACTGCGCTTCGACCACGTTGCGGCGTTCACCAACGAGCACCAGTTGAGCCCGCGGATCAATGCACTGTGGAAAGTGACCGACGCCACGGCCGTGCATGCCGGATACGCGCGCTATTTCACGCCTCCGCCGCAGGAGCTGGTCGCGCAGGCGAGCATCGACCTGTTCCGCAACACGACCAACGCCCCGGTGGTTCCGGTCTCGGATACGGTGAAAGCCGAGCGCACGCACTATTTCGACGTCGGCGTCTATCGCATGACCTCGCACCGCGGCTGGACGGCCGGCGTCGACGCATACTACAAGCGCGTGACGAACCTGCTCGACGAGGGGCAATTCGGGCAGGCGCTGATCCTGACCCCGTTCAACTACGCGGAAGGCCGCGTCCAGGGGGTCGAGTTCTCGACGACCTATTCGCGCGCCCCGTGGAGCGGATATCTGAATCTTGGCGATCAGCAAGGCCAAGGGCAAGAACATCGTCTCGGGACAGTCGCTCTTCGCTCCGGACGAGCTTGCCTACATCGCGGATCACTTCATCTATGTCGACCACGACCAGCGCTATTCGCTGTCCGGCGGGCTTACCTATCGGTTCGGCAGTGCCGATCGCGTGAGTGTCGACACGCTGTACGGCAGCGGACTTCGCAACACGCCGGACGGCGCACCTCCGAACTCGGGCAAGCTGCCCAGCTATTGGACGGCTGATGTTGCGCTATGTTCACGCGTGGCCCAAGACCGATTGGGGATCGGTCGAAGGTCGGATCGGCGTTCGCAACCTGTTCGACAAGACGTATCTGCTGCGCGACGGTTCAGGTGTTGGCGTGGGTGCGCCGCAATTCGGAGAACGACGGACGTGGTTCACCGCACTCGACGTATACCTTCTGATGGAGCGACGACCTGACACCCGAATCAGTACAAATTACTTCGGTCCGTGGCGGGTGCTACTACAATTGCGCGATGCACCGTCCGCCCGACTCGGCCGCCACGATTGCCACGCTGTAGGTTGCGCTTGATCGCGCGCACGATCGAATCCGGGAGCTCGAGGCAACATCCGCGACGATGGCGGAACGCATGGCCGACGCGACCGAACGCGCGGACCGAGCGAATTCGCGCTGCAACAGGTCGCGCAGGATGGCACCGCGTAATCGGGATCGGACGTACAGACATGGCGAACGTATCTCCCGACCTCACGGCCTTTCCGCAGGCCGTACGGGACGTGCTATCAAACACGATCAGACCCAAGTTCAACGCTTACTTCGGGTATACGTCCCAATGCGTGAGATCCACCCCTGGTCGCGGCGCTAGTGGCCAGGCTTTCTTCGTATATCCGAACGATTCCGATGACCTCCGACCTTACGGTTCTCTGGTCACTTTTTGCCGAAGCGTACGAGTCCCTCAAGAGTGCCAGCGGCAGCGGTCTCGACAAACATATAGACCAATTCTTCGGAGTAAATCCGACGCTGCAGTTCGAGTTCAATAGAATCATCGAGGACGGCGAGTTCTGGAGATCGGACCGCGGCATTCGCGCGTTGCAGCGAGTCCCACGGCGAGCGCGGTGCCGGCGTGCCTCGCCGAGATATGGAGGACGCTCAGGAACGGTTTCGCACACTTCCATTGGCGTTATGACGACCTCAGCGCGAGCGATTACTGGACGCAACAAAAGTGGGACACGGCGACCGCCCAAACGGCTTTCAATTTGCACGGTCGCGCTGCTAGCAATTACACGGCATACATTGTCGACGCCTATCCGTGGAACCCCAATAAGTTCTGGGACATGCCGGACCTTCGCGTCATCGTGACGCCGTTCGGCATATTTCGTTACCACTTGCATCGCTTCTTGAATATCGTCCTCAATGGCGACAAAAAGGACGTCTTCGGATTGGAGCCGACGGAGTCAATCCATACGACGTGAAAGAGTCGCCGCAGAAGGGTGCAGCACGAATCCACGCGCGGCGCCCCACCGCCATGCATGGCCTGTCCCGCAGGAAACGCGCAGCGGCCTTTCTACGAGGCCGCGATGATCGGGTAGCGTGTTGGCAATCGGCCGCGGAGTCGAACGGGCGCCCACTCGTCATCGGCACCGGGCTCACGCATGAACACAGGACATTCGACGCGGTACGGTGATCCGACGGCGCCCTGCCTGCAGTGCAGGTAGACCGTGAGCATATTGGCGACTCGCGCCCGCATAGGCGTGGCGTAACGGCAGATGCGGCAAAGGAGCGCGGCATGAGTCCTCTATTTCGCAGCCTCCCCCGGTTCTGCGCTGCGCATCGCTTCTTCGATGTCGACTTTGCGGAACGCTGCGATACGCGCCGGCAAGTCGTACACGTATTCCAGGACAAAATTTAGGTATCCGACGACGTCGCGAGCCTCCTTTGACTCGGCTTGTGGTTGCGCAGGCGATGGATGGGTGAAATCGTTACCGGGGTCACGTATCACTGAGTGCGCCCAAAATGCCATGTTCTCGGGCAGGATCTTTTTCGCGGCCAGATCGTCGATTCCTCGGCCTTGAGATCCTTGCCTTTCGCGCCCTTGTTGCGGGCGACACACTGAAGCGCCGTTCTCGCGACGATTATTGCGGTTTCGTGGTTCTCGCGACGAAGATTGTCCTGTGCCTGGACCCAATATGTGGCAACTTGCGAAGGCCAATGCTCCGAAGGCGTAGGCTTTCCTTCGAGGGGAAATGGAACGGCACGGACAGCGTGGAGGTTGGCGCCTGGATCCGCTCGAGTCCAAAGCGCTAGGACGTAATTCGCACAGTTAGCGCATTGCGCCGTGTCGAAATGCAGTTGCTTGCTCCCGTTGGGCTTGCGTCGGTGGAATTGCGCGACCACTGTCCAGGCGCCGCGTTGACCGCAGAATCCGCAGACCAGCGTCTTCCATGGATCCAGACCAGGGGCGCCTGACCCCTCGCCGAATTCCCACCATGACGTTAGTCCCATTTTGGGTGCGATTTTGGGATCGTGGGTAAATCAATATCTAGAAAACTGCTCTACTTCCTTGTTTTTATTGGCGTCCCCAAGGGGATTCGAACCCCTGTACCGCCGTGAAAGGGCGGTGTCCTGGGCCTCTAGACGATGGGGACCTGCGAGGCGATTGCGGCCGCTAGCCGCATGACCGGCAGCGATGTCGGTGGTGGAGGTAAGCGGGATCGAACCGCTGACCTCTTGCATGCCATGCAAGCGCTCTCCCAGCTGAGCTATACCCCCACGGCGAACACGAAATTATACCGGAGCGAAAAAGCTGCGGGCAAACGCGACGCACGCTGCGCGAGACGTCGACGCGCCGGCACGTCGCTATCGATCGCGGCGACGCGACGCGCACCGGATCACGCAATCGACGCAGGTTACGATCGCCGCGTGCGCATTCATGCCGCTACGCTCGCCCCGCACGACCAGCTCGACGCGCGACCTCGCTCGACGGCCGCGTCGATCCTCGTCACCGGCGCCTCCGGCGGACTCGGCCGGCCGCTCGCGCTCGCGTGCGCGGCGCGCGGCGCCACCGTCGTGCTGCACGGCCGCGTCGTGCGCAAGCTCGAAGCGCTCTACGACGAGATCGTCGCGGCGGGCATCCGCGAGCCGACGATCCTGCCGCTCGATCTCGCGAAGGCGCCGACGCGTCGGACTTCGGCAACGTCGCGAGCGCGCTGCGATGCGCAGCTCGGCCGCCTCGACGGGCTCGTGCACACGGCGGCGTTGCTGGGCTCGCTCGGGCCCGCTCGAGCATCAGTCGTTCGACAGCTGGCTGCAGCTGCTGCGCGTCAACGTCGCGGCGCCGATGGCGTTGACGCGCGTCGTCGCTGCCGCTGCTCGCCCGCGGCGCCGGATGCGAGCGTCGTGTTCACGCTCGACAGCCGCGGCGAGGAGCCGCGCGCGTACTGGGGCGGCTACGCGGCGACGAAGGCGGCGCTTGCGCGCGCTCGCGCACGAGCTTGCCGACGAATGGGAGCATCGGCCGAATCTGCGCGTCAACGCGGTCGTGCCCGGACCCGATGCGCTCGCCGCTGCGCGGCCAGACGCATCCCGGCGAGGACCGCTTCGACGCTGCCGCCGCCCGAAGCGCTGGTGCCGCTCTATCTGCATCTGCTCGGCGGGTCAGTCGAAGGCGGACAGCGGCGCGCTGATCGACGCTCAGGCGTGGCTCGCGGTCAGCCGGCCTCGCCCTGCTCGTCGACATCGTCGACTGCGGCGCCGTAGCGCAGCAGCACGCGCAGCCGCCGGAAATCGTCGGCGCGGCAGCATGTCGGGCAGCAGCAGGATCGCGCGCGACGCGACCAGCCGCCCGTCCGGGCGCCAGACGATGCGTCGTCAGCCGCGCGCCGACGTAGCGAGTCGTCGGGATCGCGCCCGTCGCAGACGCGCCGTCGCCCGTCGACGACCAGTGATCCGCCAGATCGCCGCGCAACTGCAGCGAACGCCGGACGCCGCGGCCCGCGCAGCGCAGCGCGACGACGGCACGCGGTCGATCGCCCAGACGCAGACCGCGAGCATCGCGACGGCCGCATGGCGGCCGGCTCGAGCGGCAGCGACGCGACGAGCGCCGCAGGTCGCCGAGCGCGAGCGAGGCGATCGCAGCGCAGCGCCGACGCGCGACGGCGCAGAGCACGACGCGCAGACGCGGCGGCGGCTTCAGTCGCATGGCGCATTGACACCGCGGCGACGCCGCGTCAGTGCCATCGGCCGGACGGCCGAGCGTCACGCGCAGCTCGGCGCGTTACTGCGCGGGCTTCTTGCCCGCGAGCAGCAGCCACGTCGCGACGACCGTGTCGGGATTGAGCGAGATGCTCTCGATCCCCTGCGCGACCAGCCACTGCGCGAGATCCGGATGGTCCGACGGCCCCTGCCCGCAGATGCCGACGTACTTGCCGCGCCTTGCGGCACGCCGCGATCGCCATCGCCAGCATCGCCTTCACCGCCTCGTCGCGCTCGTCGAACGTCGCCGCGATCGCGCCGCCGGAATCGCGATCGACGCCGAGCGTCAGCTGCGTCATGTCGTTGGAGCCGATCGAGAAGCCGTCGAAGTGCTCGAGGAACTGGTCGGCCAGCAGCGCGTTCGACGGGATCTCGCACATCATGATCACGCGCAGCCCGTTCTGCGCCGCGCTCGAGGCCCTGCTCCTTGCCAGCAGCTCGACCACCTTCGCCGCCTCGCTCACGCGTGCGCACGAACGGCATCATCAGCTCGACGTTGGTGAAGCCCATCGTCGTCGCGCACGCGCTTCATCGCGCGCACTCGAGCGCGAAGCAGTCGTGGAACTCCGGCGCGATGTAGCGCGACGCGCCGCGGAACCCGAGCATCGGATTCTCCTCGTGCGGCTCGTAGCGCTGCGCCGCCGACGAGGTTCGAGTACTCGTTCGACTTGAAATCCGACAGCCGCACGATCACCGGCTTCGGCCAGAACGCCGCGGCGATCGTCGCGACGCCCTCGGCGATCTTGCTCGACGTAGAACTCGGTCGGGCTCGCGTAGCCGCCGATGCGCTGCGCGGATCTCGCGCTGCAGCTCGGGCGGCTGCCGGTCGAGCTCGAGCAGCGCCTTCGGATGGATGCCGACGTTGCTTGTTGATGATGAATTCGAGCCGCGCGAGCCCCACGCCCTCGTTCGGCAGCCGCCGGAACTCGAACGCGAGCTCGGGATTGCCGACGTTCATCATGATCTTCGTCGGGCACGGCGGCATCCGGTCGAGCGCGACCTCGACGACCTCGACCTCGAGCAGCCCCGTCGTACACGTGGCCGGTGTCGCCTTCGGCGCACGACACGGTCACCGGCCGCGCCGTCGCTGCAGCACGCGCGTCGCGTCGCCGCAGCCGACGACCGCGGGAATGCCGAGCTCGCGCGCGATGATCGCCGCGTGGCAGGTGCGCCCGCCGCGATTGGTGACGATCGCCGCGGCGCGCTTCATCACCGGCTCCCAGTCCGGGATCGGTCATGTCGGTGACGAGCACGTCGCCGGCCTGCACGCTGGTCCATTTCGCGCCGCGGACTTGACGAGCGCGCACCGGGCCCTGCCCGATCTTCTGGCCGATCGCGCGGCCGGTCGCCAGCACGTCGGACGTGCGCCTTCAGGCGGATAGCGGCGCAGCGTTGCCGCGTCCTCGCGCGACTTCACGGTCTCCGGGCCGCGCCTGCAGGATGTAGAGCTTGCCGTCGTCGCCGTCGCGGCCCCACTCGATGTCCATCGGCCGGCCGTAGTGCTTCTCGATGGTGACGGCGTAGCGCGCGAGCTCCTCCGCTTCGGCATCGGTGATCGAAAAGCGCTGCCGGTCGGCGTCGGGAACGTCGACGACGCTGCGTCGAATTGCCCGCGCGCTGCGCCGTCGGCGAACACCATCTTGATCGCCTTGCTGCCCGACCGTCTTGCGCAGGATCGCCGGCCGGCCCGCCGCGAGGTTCGGCTTGTAGACGTAGAACTCGTCCGGGTTGACCGCGCCCTGCACGACCGTCTCGCCCAGCCCGTAGGACGACGTGATGAACACGACCTCGTCGAAGCCCGATTCGGTGTCGAGCGTGAACATCACGCCGGCGGCGCCGAGGTCGCTGCGCACCATGCGCTGGATGCCGGCCGACAGCGCGACGTCGCGCGTGGGCGAAGCCCTGGTGCACGCGATAGGCGATCGCGCGGTCGTTGTAGAGCGATGCAAACACTTCCTTTACTGCATGAAGTATATTGTCTAAGCCATTGATATTGAGAAATGTTTCCTGCTGGCCGGCGAACGAAGCGTCGGGCAGGTCCTCGGCGGTCGCCGACGAGCGCACGGCCCACGACGCGTTCGGCGTCCGCGCCGTCAGCGCCGCGATAGGCGTCGCGCGATGTCGCCGCGCAAGCGCCGGCGGAAGCGCGCGTGCGCGCGATCCAGCCGCGGATCTCTGCGCCGGCTCGTGCGAGCGCCGCACGTCGTCGACGTCGAGCTGCGCGAGTCGCGCCGCGATGCGCGCGGCGAGGCCGTCGTGCTGCAGGAATTCGCGGAACGCAGCGGCCGTCGTCGCGAAGCCGCCGGGCACGCGAATGCCGGCCGCCGGCCAGCTGGCTGATCATTTCGCCGAGCGACGCGTTCTTGCCGCCGACCTGCGCGACATCGCGCATGCGCACGCGCTCGAACGGAATGACGCGTGCCGGCTCCGACATGCTCGGCTCGATTGGGCATTGGCGCGAACCGCGTCGGACATGCAGGGCCTCGGAAGGATTGACGTGCGGGAACGCGCCACTTGGCATGCGCGCGCATGACGAATTCTAGCAATGCGGGCGACCACGAGCCGGCCGCGAGCGAGATGATGCGCTGCAGAAACGACTGCGCCCGCGGAGGTGCGGGCGCGTGACGACAGCGGTTCGCGACTGCGTCAGTCGCTATGCGCGTCGCCGCTTGGGCATCACCGGGGAGCCGGTTGCCGGCGCGAAGCCTTCGCCGGCCGCCGGCATCGCGAGATCGGCGACGAGGCCGCGGCGCCTTGTCCGGCGCTTCGGCTGCGCGCTGCGCGCCGCAGGCTGCGATACAGATCGGCATGCGATTCCTTCAGATAGCTGATGATCTCGAAGTCGACGCGCTTCACCTGCGAAAGATCGATCTGCTCGACGTGCACGAGCCGCAGCAGCTCGCTTCACCGGGCGCGGCATTTCGCGGCCGCTTTCGTAGCGCGAACCGCCGCTTTGCGTGACGCCGATCTGGGTCCAGAACTGCTCCTGGTTCATGCCAAGTCGGCGCCGGATTTCGCGGGGATTCAGCACGCGATCGAGAAATTTCACGGAAACTCCGCGTTCGGTGTTCAAAGGGTTGAAGTCGAAGCCTTACGGGAACCGACTTTACACTATACCATTGGCATATTTTTGCGCCAATGCGACGCCGAGTGCAAGCGCCATGCGTCCGACAGGCGGCGCGAAATTGCGGCACGAATGCAACAGCTATCCGCGCGGATCGACCTCTTCGGAAGGGCAAAAGCCCATCAGTCTTGCTAGAATCAGGTTAACGCATCGCCAAGCGCTTTTCACCATGCATGCTACGACCTCCACTGCCATTCGACCCGCTCCGACGGCCTGCTGGCGCCCGGCGGACGTCGTCCGAGCGCGCCGCCGGGCGCGGGGTCGACGTTCTTGCGCTGACCGACCACGACGAAGCTTGCCGGCCTCGCCGAAGCGCGCGAGGCGGCGCGGAGGCGGGGATCGACGTTCGTCTGCGGCATCCGAGCTGTCGGTCAGCTGGGAGGACGACACGATCCATGTCGTCGCGCTCCGCATCGATCCGGACAACGCCGACGCTCGGCAGCGGGCCTCGCGTCGATCCGCGAGCGGCCGCGATGCGCGTGCGCGGCGCATCGGTGACGCGCTGGCCGACGCCGGCATTCCGGAGCGTTACGAAGGCGCGCTCAAGTACGTGACGAGCGAGCGCCTGATCTCGCGGACGCATTTCGCGCGCTTCCTGGTCGACAGCGGGCATGCGCGCGACATGAAGGATGTCGTTCAAGCGCTTCCTGCGTGCCGGGCAAGCCCGGCTACGTCTCGCACGTGTGGGCGTCGCTCGACGCAGGTCGTCGGACTGGATCCACGCGGCGGGCGGGCAGGCGGTGATCGCGCATCCGGGACGCTACAAGGTGACGCGGCGCGCATTGCGCGCGCTGCTCGCCGAATTTCGCGATCTGGGCGGCGATGCGATCGAGGTGCGTCTCGCCGTCGCATACGCCGGCGCAGTACACCGAGTTCGCCACGCTGTGCCGCGTCTTCGGGCTGCAAGGCCTCCTGCGGCTCCGACTTCCACGGGCCGGGCGAAAGCCGGATGGACTTCGGCGACCTGCCGCCGCTGCCCGCGGGCGTCGATCCCGGTCTGGAGCGACTGGTAGCGCACGCGCGGTGCCGCCGCGCTCGGCTGACTCGCACCGCCGATGCCCGATCGCCGCACCGTTTTCTTCATTTCCGACCGCACCGGCATCACGGCGGAGATGTTCGGCAACAGCCTGCTGTCGCAATTCGAGGATCTGTCCATTTCCACCGGCGTGACGATTCCGTTCGTCGACTCGCCGGAGAAGGTCGCCGACGCCGTGCGGCAGGTCAACGAGACGGCCGCGCGCGAGGGCCAGCCGCCGATCGTCGTTCAGCTCGATCGTCGACGAGGCGATGAGCGAGACCATCCGCCGCGATGCGCAGCGCGCTGACGCTCGACCTGTTCCAGATCTTCATCGCAGCCGCTCGAAGCGGAGCTCGGCGCCAAGAGCTCGCACGCGGCCGGCCGCACGCACGGCATCGCCAACAGCCACGATGTATTTCGCGCGGATGGAGGCGATCAACTTCACGCAGGCGCACGACGACGGCGCCGCGACGCGCGACCTCGACAAGGCGCAGGTGATCCTGGTCGGCGTCTCGCGCTGCGGCAAGACGCCGACGTCGCTCTACCTCGCGCTGCAATTCGGCATCCGCGCGGCCAACTTTCCGCTGACGCCGGACGATTTCGCCGACCGCAAGCTGCCGGCTTCGGTCCTGCCGTTTCGCGACCGGCTGTTCGGGCTCACGATCCATCCCGAGCGGCTGCGCAAGATCCGCGAGGAGCGGCGTCCGGGACAGCAATTATGCGCAGCTCGACAATTGCCGGCACGAAGTGCGCGAAGCCGAGCACCTGATGCAGCAGAAGGCATCCCGATGCTCGACACGACCGTCGAAGTCGATCGAGGAAATCGCGACGACGATCCTGCATCGCGCCAAGCTCGAACGGCACATTTTCTAGAAGCCTGGGACGATTCCGGGACGCTGCTACCGGTTGCTCGCGTCGCGCTGCCGCACGGCCTCGAACAGCATCACGGCGGCGGCCGCCGCCGCATTCAGCGATTCGCTGCCCGCCGCCATCGGAATCGTGACGCGCTGATCAACGCTCGCGAGCAGTTCTCCGGAGAGCCCGCCGCCTTCGCTGCCGACCGCAATCGCGATACGCCCGCGCAGGTTCGCCGCGTGCAGCGAAGATCCGTCCGCAACGACCGTCGCGATGACCCGCCCGCCCGCCGCGCGAAAGGCGGCGATCCATGCGGCAGGTTCCGCGTCTTCGATTAGCGTAGTCAGGAACTGCGCCCCCTGCCCGGCCCGCAGCGCCTTCGGCGACCACGCGAACGCGCAATGCGCGTGACAGCACGACCTGGTCGGCGCCGGCAGCCGCGGCGGTCCGGATCATCGAACCGACGTTCCCCGGGTCCTGCACGTCTTCGAGCAGCAGGCAGAAGTTGCCCGGCGCCGGCAGACGCGGCGCCCGGCGCCGCGACGACCGCCAATGCACCGACGTCCGGCGGCAGCGTCGAGATCTCCGAAAACAACGCGCGCGGCACGGCGAGCGTGCGCGAGGGCGGCACAGCGGCGATCAAGCGTGCGATCCCGGCATCGTCGACAAGGTCGTCGACGACGACCAGCGTTTCGGGTACGCCGATGCGCTGCCGATAGACGTCGATCAGGTGCGCGCCTTCGAGGACGCAACGACCCGACTTGCGACGCTCGCGCGAGGAAGCGATCAGCCGCGCGACTTCGCGCAGCGCGCTCGTTCTGGCGGCTCACGACGCGGTGCATGGCGCTCCCCTCATTGCGCCGCCCTCCGCGACCTGCGGAGAGCGTACCGTCCGCGCAATGGCGAGGGCGGGTGGAAGTGTCGTTCCTCAACGAGGTGGCGCTGCGCCGGGCTTCGACGAAGCGGCCTTCACGCCCGCGCCGCCGGTCTGGATCTGGAAGAACACTTCATCCTGCCGGATCATGCCAAGCTCGGCGCGCGCGCGCTCCTCGATCGCCTCGTTGCCGGTCTTGAGATCGCGCACGTCCGCATCGAGCGCCTCATTGCGCGACCTTGAGCTTCGCGTTCGCTTCGCGCTGCGCCGCGAGTTGCCGATCGTATTCGCGCACCTGCAGCCAGCCGCCCTTGCCGAGCCACATCGGATACTGCAGCGCGACGATCAGGACGGCGAACGCGAGGGCGAGCCAGCGCATGATCGCGGTCAGGCCAGATTGAACAGCGCCGCGCGACCCGGATACGACGCCGCGTCGCCCAGGTCCTCTTCGATGCGCAGCAGCTGGTTGTATTTTGCGATGCGATCGGAACGCGACAGCGACCCCGTCTTGATCTGGCCGGCGTTGGTCGCCGACCGCGATGTCGGCAATGATGGAGTCCTCGGTTTCTCCGGACCGGTGCGAGACAATCGCCGTGTAGCCGGCGCGGTTCGCCATCGTGATCGCGGCGAACGTTTCGGACAATGTACCGATCTGGTTGATCTTGATCAGGATCGAATTGGCCACACCCTTCGGCGATGCCCTGCTTGCAGGATCTTCGTATTGGTGACGAAAATATCGTCGCCCACGAGCTGCACGCGCTTGCCGAGACGCTCGGTCAGATATTTCCACCCCCCCCAGTCGTCCTCGGCCATGCCGTCCTCGATGCTGACAATCGGATACTTGTCGCACCAGGCGGCGAGAACGTCGGCAAATTCCTTCGACGTGAGCGCGCGGTTTTCCGATTCCAGCCGATACGCACCCTCGCGGTGAAATTCGGTCGCCGCGCAATCGAGCGCGAGCGCGATGTCCGAGCCCGGCGTGTAACCGGCCTTGTCGATCGCCTCGACCAGCAACTGCAGGGCGGCCTCGTTCGACGGCAGGTTCGGCGCGAAGCCACCCTCGTCCCCGACGGTCGTCGGCATGCCGCGCGCATCGATCATCTTCTTGAGCGTGTGGAACACTTCGGCGCCGTAGCGCACCGCTTCGCGAAACGTCGGCGCGCCGAGCGGCACCAGCATGAACTCCTGCAGGTCGATCTTGTTGTTCGCGTGCGCGCCGCCGTTGATCACGTTCATCAGCGGCACGGGCAGCTGCATTTCGCCGGCCCCGCCCAGATAGCGGTACAGCGGCAGCGAGCACTCTTCGGCCGCCGCCTTGGCGACCGCGCACGACACGGCCAGCAGCGCATTCGCGCCGAGCCGCGATTTGTTCTCGGTGCCGTCGAGGTCGATCAGCGTGCGGTCGATCAAGCCCTGTTCGGTTGCATCGAGCCCGAGCACGGCCTCGCAGATCTCCGTGTTGACATGCTCGATGGCCTTGGTGACGCCCTTGCCGAAGTAACGCGCCATGTCGCCGTCGCGCAACTCGATCGCTTCCTTCGAGCCGGTCGACGCGCCCGACGGAACGGCGGCGCGGCCGGAAACGCCGGATTCGAGAACCACGTCGGCTTCGATCGTGGGGTTGCCGCGGGAGTCCAGAATCTCGCGTGCGATGACGTCGACGATGGCGGTCATTTTCAGGTATCAGGTATCAGGTATCAGAGGGCCGCGACGATCGCATCAATTCCTGTTCCGGAAACCCGGACGCCTTCACGGCGATGTCGAGCGCCTTCAGCGTCTCGAGCAGCGCACGCATCCGTCCGAGCGGCCAGGCGTTCGGGCCATCGGACAGCGCGACGTCGGGATTCGGATGCGTTTCCATGAATACACCCGCAACACCCGCCGCCACGGCGGCGCGCGCGAGCACGGGCACGAATTCGCGCTGTCCGTCCGACGTCGTCCCCTTGCCGCCCGGCAACTGGACCGAATGCGTGGCGTCGAACACGACCGGACAGCCGGTGTCGCGCATGATCGCGAGCGCCCGCATGTCGGACACGAGATTGTGATAGCCGAACGATGCGCCGCGCTCGCAAACCAGGATGTTGTCGCTGCCGCTCGCGGCTTTCGCCTTGCCGACGACCTGGCGCATGTCTTCGGGCGCGAGAAACTGGCCCTTCTTGATGTTGACCGGCTTGCCGGCCCGCGCGACCGCCTGGATGAAATCGGTTTGCCGGCACAGGAACGCCGGCGTCTGCAACACGTCGACGACCGACGCAGCCACCGCAATCTCGTCTTCGGCGTGCACGTCGGTCAGCACCGGTACGGCCACGTGCTTCTTGACGTCGGCAAGGATGCGCAACCCCTCTTCCATGCCGGGTCCGCGAAACGACGCATGCGAGCTGCGGTTGGCCTTGTCGTACGACGACTTGAAAATGAACGGAATGCCGAGGTCGGCGCAGATGACCTTCAATTCACCGGCTACGTCGACCTGCAGCTGCCGCGATTCGACGACGCAGGGCCCGGCGATCAGGAACATCGGACAATCCAGTCCGACGTCGTAGCCGCAGAGCTTCATCGATTTCAGGCCGACGCGACCAACCGGGCCACCGGCGCTGCGGTGCTGCCGGCCATGCGCTTCTGCCGCTCGATCGCAGCACGGATGAAGCTGACGAACAGCGGATGGCCGCGGCGTGGATTCGACGTGAATTCCGGGTGGAACTGGCAACCGAAGAACCACGGATGGCGGGGCAACTCGATCATTTCGCACAAGTCACCGGCGGTCGCGCTCTTGGTCCACGCGCCGACCGTCAATCCCGCCGCTTCGATGCGCGGCAGGTAGTGATTGTTGACTTCGTAGCGATGCCGGTGCCGCTCGGAAACCGTGGTTGATCCGTAGATCCGGTGCGCGAGCGAGCCGACGACCACGTCGCACGGCTGCGAACCCAGCCGCATCGTGCCGCCGAGATCGGACGCGGCGTCGCGCTTTTCGACGGTGCCGTCGCGATTCTGCCATTCGGTGATCAGCGCCACGACCGGATGCGGCGTGCGCGGATCGAATTCGGTGCTGTTGGCGTCGGCGAGTTGCGCCTCGTGGCGCGCATATTCGATGACGGCGAGCTGCATGCCGAGGCAGATGCCGAGGTACGGGATGCCGTTTTCGCGCGCGTAGCGAATCGCGGCGATCTTCCCTTCCACGCCGCGCTTGCCGAATCCTCCCGGAACGAGGATCGCGTCCATCCCTTCGAGCGCATCGACGCCGTCGCGCTCGACCGTCTCGGAATCCACGTAGTGAATCTGCACGCGCGACTTGCGTATGGATGCCGGCGTGCGTCAGCGCCTCCGACAGCGACTTGTACGATTCGGTCAGATCGACGTACTTGCCGACCATCGCGATGTTGACGACGCGTTCCGGATGCCCGAGCGCGTCGACCAGGCGATGCCACGTCGAAAGGTCGGCCGGTGGCGGGTCCAGCTTGAGCTTCTGGCACACGATGACATCGAGGCCTTCCGCCTGCAGCGCACCGGGAATCTTGTAGATCGAGTCGGTGTCGAGCGCGGGAATCACCGCCTCGAACGCGACGTTCGTGAACAGCGCGATCTTGCGCCGGTCGCCTTCGGGGATCGGCCGATCGGCGCGGCACAGCACGACATCCGGCTGGATGCCGATCTCGCGCAGCTCCTTGACCGAGTGCTGCGTCGGCTTGGTCTTCATCTCGCCGGCCGTTGGAATGAACGGCACGAGTGTCAGGTGGATGTAGCAGACGTTGTCGCGGCCGAGCGTGATGCCCATCTGCCGAATCGCCTCGAGGAACGGCAGCGATTCGATGTCGCCGACCGTGCCGCCGACTTCGACGACCGCCACTTCGGGCGCATCCGGACCGTGGCTCGCACCCGCCTGGATCCACGCCTTGATCTCGTCGGTGATATGCGGGATCACCTGCACGGTGCCGCCGAGGTAGTCGCCGCGGCGCTCCTTGCGGATCACGCTTTCGTAGATCTGGCCGGTGGTGAAGTTGTTGCGCTTCGTCATCCGGACGTCGGTGAAGCGCTCGTAGTGGCCGAGATCGAGGTCGGTCTCGGCGCCGTCGTCGGTGACGAACACCTCGCCGTGCTGGAACGGCGACATCGTGCCCGGATCGACGTTGATGTACGGGTCGAGCTTGAGATTGGTGACGCGGACGCCGCGCGAAGCCAGGATGGCGGCGAGAGACGCGGCGGCGATGCCCTTCCCCAACGAGGAAACGACGCCCCCGGTCACGAACACGAACTTGGTCATGGCTGGCCAGTTCCGGAAATTGGTATTTTACCGGAACGCCTGCTGCGCACCAAGCGCGTCGCGCTTGCTGCGCATTACCGCTCGCAGCGAACAGCGCCTGCAGGCCTCTGGCGCGGGGCGCCGCAGAGGCGCGGAAGCGTGGTCAGGCCAGACCCATTTTCTTCACGAACGCCGGCCAGCGCGCGTCCCCGTGCAACGGCACGAGCAACGGATCGGTCCCCGTATGCGCGAGGCCCGGATCGCGCGCCTCATAGGCTCGCTCCAGCCATTCGAATGCGCGATCGACCTCGCCACGCCAGGTGCAGGCCTCCGCGATCTGATAGCCGGCGGCCGCACCGTGATCTTCGATCAGCTTGCTCAAGGCCGCGTTCGATTCCGTCGTGTGTCCCAGCGTGTGGTGGGCCATGGCGGTCCCCACCAACCGGAAATCGGGGAGAACCTCCCGCTCGGCAAGCTCGAGCGCCTCGGGCGCATTGCCCTGCCACAAGCGGGTGATCGACAGGAAGCAGTGCACGAGGCCCGCCCTCGGATTGAGGTCGAGTGCGGCACGCAGCGAAACTTCGGCTTCGTCCAACCGCCCGTACATCGCGCAGCGCAAGCCGAGGAAGCGCAGCGCGGAGGTGCTCAAGGGATCGAGCATCACCGCCCTGCGCAGGAGTTCGATGCACTCGTCATGGCGCCCGAGGACCCCGGCGAGGCTCGCGACCGCGCGGAGCACGTCCGCATTGCCCGGCGCAAGCTTCAGTGCGCGCTGAAGGTGGCGATCGGCGCCCTGCCAGTCCCAGTCGTGGCTCTCCATGATGAGACCGAGCGCCGCGTGTGCTTCGGCGAGGTCCGGCGCGAGTCCCAGCGCGCGTTGCGCGACTTCGCGTGCCTGCCGAAAACCCGAGATCACCGGCCGCCATCCGTAGCCCGATTGTGTCCAGTAGCCGCGCGACAATCCCGTCCATGCCAGCGCGAATCCTGGATCCAGCGCGACGGCCTCCTCGAAGTAACCGACACCTCGCGCGACATCCGCTTCGGTCATGCGCTCGAGGAAATAACGCCCCTGCAGGTAGAGGCGGTAGGCTTCCGAATTCTCGGCGCGCCCGGTCGATGCCGCCTGCACGTCGGCTTTCGCTTCGGCGGTTGCCGTGGCGCTCAGGCCTTCGCCCAGCAATGCCGCGCGCAACTCCTTGACCACCGACTGCGCGATGTCATCCTGCACGGCGAAGATGTCGTCGAGCTCGCGGTCGTACGTCTCGGACCACAGGTGCGAATCCGATGCCACCTGGACCAGCTGCGCCGTGATGCGCACGCGCTTGCCCGACTTCCGTACGCTGCCCTCCAGCACGGTGGCCACATTGAGCTTTTGCGCCACGGTCGGGATGTCGACGTCCTTGCCCTTGAAAAAGAACGCCGATGTCCGGGATGCGACGCGCAGACCGCGGATCTTGGCCAGCACGTTCAGCAGCTCTTCGGACAGGCCATCGGCGAAATACTCGTTGTCCTCGTCGCGGCTCATGTTGACGAACGGCAACACCGCGATCGAAGGTGTCTCCTTGTCGAGCGGTGCGGACTCGGTCTTCAGCGGAGGAAAGCTCTGCGGCAGATCCGGATGGCAAAGCTGGAACACCGCCTCGCGTCTGGCGAGGTCCTTGAGGCCGTGCTCGCCCAGCGCTTTGGCGGTGGCAAGCGGTGGCAGATGATCGCGACAGAGGTCGTGCGTCGATTCCGACAGCAGCGTTTGCCCGCCGTGGCCCGCGGACAAGAGCCTGGCCACGCGATTCAGCGGCGGCCCGAAATAGTCGCCGTCGCGGGCCTCGACGGCGCCGGTGTGCAACGCCATGCGAACGCGGATTTTCACCGAATCGGGCCAACGTTCGCGGTGCAGCGCGCGCTGCGCTTCGAGCGCCGCGGCAAGCGCTTCCGCCGCCGTGTGAAATGCTGCACAAAAGGCGTCGCCACCCGTCTTGAACACGTGACCGGCGTGGGTCGTGATGCAGTGACGCACCAGCGCATCGTGCCGTGGCAGCGCCGTCTGCATCGCGGCGTGCTGCGTCTCCCACAACCGCGTGCTGCCTTCGATGTCGGTGAACAGGAACGTCACCGTACCTGTCGGCAACGGCGACGCAGTGACATTGGGGGGCGAAGCAGCAGCCATCGGAAGATGCCCGCGCGGCACACAACAGGCCGTGCGGAACTGGGTTCCCCGGTAGTTCAGACACGCATAGTGGGGATGGCCGGCCGTTTGCGCAACCGCAGCGGTTAAGTTGGCAGTCCCTTCTCCATCCGAGTGCGTGTCGCATCGCGGCCGACCAGTTCGAGCACCGCGTCGATCGCGGGCGTCCTGAGCGTCCCCGCCACGAGCGCGCGCAACGGCATCATCACCTGCCCGGGTTTCAGACCATGCCGCGCCGCGGCGGCCTTGACCGCGGCGCCGAGGGCATCGCGCGTCCAGCCAAGTGTCGCGAATTCGGCGTGAAGCTCCCGGAGCGCGGCGCGACTATTCCCGACGAGCTGTTCGGCCAGCATCGACGGATCCACGCTGGGCGCCGCGTAGAAGTAACGCGCGGCGTCCGCCATTTCGGTCAGCGTCGCCGCACGGTCGTGAATTAGCGCCGCGACGCGCTCGACGGCCGGACCGCCTGCCGTCGCAAGTCCCGCGCCCTCGAGAAACGGCAGCAGCCGGCGCGCGAGCTCGCCGACGTCCAGGCGCTTCAGGTGCTCGTGATTGAGCCACTTCAGCTTTTCGGGATCGAAACGCCCGGGCGACGACGACAATCCGCCCAGATCGAACCATGCGACGAACTCGTCGACGCCGAACACTTCGGCGTCGCCATGCGACCAACCGAGGCGCGCAAGATAGTTGTCGATTGCCTCGGGAACGTAGCCGTCGTCGCGGTATTGCAGCACGCCGCGCGCGCCGTGGCGCTTGGAAAGCTTCTCGCCGCCGGGCGTCAGCACGGTCGGCAGATGCGCATACACGGGCGGCGTCGCGCCCAGCGCACGCATGATGTTGATCTGCCGCGGCGTGTTGTTGACGTGATCGTCGCCTCGAATCACGTGCGTGATGCGCATATCGAGGTCGTCGACGACGACGCAGAAGTTGTAGGTCGGCGTGAAGTCGGCGCGCGCGATGACGAGATCGTCGAGCTCGGTGTTGCCGATTTCGATCGGTCCCTTGACCGCATCCTGCCAGCCGACCGCGCCGTCATCCGGATTGCGGAAGCGGTAGACCGGCGTCACGCCGGCAGGCGGCAACTTGCCGCGCGCGTTCTCCGGGCGCCAGCGGCCGTCGTAGCGGGGCTTTTCGCCGCGGGCCGTCTGCTCGGAACGCAGCGCCTCGAGCTCGGCCGGCGTCGTGTAGCACCGATAGGCCAATCCGCGCGCGAGCATGTCGTCGAGGACGGCGCGGTAGCGGTCCATCCGCTGCATCTGGTAATACGGCCCCTCGTCGTAATCGAGACCCAGCCACGCCATCGCATCGATGATCGCCTGCACCGCTTCGGGGGACGAGCGCTCCTGGTCCGTGTCTTCGATGCGCAGGATGAACACGCCGTGGTGACGGCGCGCGAACGCCCACGGAAACAGCGCGGACCGAATGTTGCCGAGGTGCAGGAAGCCCGTCGGGCTCGGTGCGAAACGGGTGCGAACTACGGATTCCATCGGAGATCGAGCGTCGTCGGCAGCGCCGGATTGGGCGGTTCGTCGTAGACCGTCACCGGACCCGGTGTATGGCCATGCGCCCAGAAGCGGGCGAGCCGGCGCGCTTCCGCCTCGTTGGCGTTGACCGGAAACGTGTCGTAGCTGCGGCCGCCCGGATGGCTGACATGATACGTGCAGCCGCCGAGCGCCCGCTGCGACCAGCGATCGACGAGATCGAAACGCAGCGGCGCCTGCACGCCGATCGTCGGATGCAGCGCCGACGCCGGACTCCACGCGCGGAAACGCACGCCTGCGACGTATTCGCCGGGAACGCCGGTCGCGGTCAGCGGCAGCGCGCGGCCGTTGCAGGTGACCGCATGCCGATTGCCGATCACTCCGGTCACTTTCATCTGCAATCGCTCGACGGACGAGTCGACGAAGCGGGCGGTGCCCGCGCGCCCGATTTCCTCGCCGAGGACATGCCACGGCTCGATCGCCTGGCGCAGCTCCAGCGTGATGCTGTCGTAGGTCACAGTTCCGAAGTGGGGAAAGCGAAATTCGACGAACGGGTCGAACCATTCCGGTGCAAACGCGAACCCGGCGTGATTGAGGTCGGCGACGACGCCGCGCAGGTCGGCCGCCACGAAATGCGGCAGCAGCCACCGGTCATGCAGCGCGGTGCCCCACGGGATCAGCGTGCCGCGGTAGGGCGTACGCCAGAATCGGGCGACGAGTGCGCGCAACAGCAGCATCTGCACGGCGGCCATCCGGTAATGCGGCGGCATCTCGAACGCGCGGAATTCCAGCAGACCAAGGCGGCCGGTCGGCGTGTCCGGCGAATACAGCTTGTCGATCGAGAATTCCGCGCGATGCGTGTTGCCGGTCAGATCGGTCAGCAGGTGGCGCAGCAACCGGTCGACCAGCCATGGCTGCGTGGATTCCTTCCCCGGTCGCGCGATCCGGTCGAGTTGCTGAAAGGCGATCGCGAGCTCGTAGAGTCGGTCGTCGCGCGCTTCATCCACGCGCGGCGCCTGGCTCGTCGGCCCGACGAACATGCCCGAGAAGAGATACGACAGCGCCGGGTGGTTCTGCCAATAGGCGATCAGGCTCTGCAGCAGATCCGGCCGGCGCAGCAGCGGACTGTCGGTGGGCGTCGCCGCGCCGAGCGTGACATGGTTGCCGCCACCGGTTCCGGTGTGCCGTCCGTCCAGCATGAATTTCTCGGTCGCAAGCCGCGTCGCGCGCGCCTCCTCGTAGAGCGTTTGCGTCGTGGCGATCAACTCGCGCCACGACGACGCCGGATGCACGTTCACTTCGATGACCCCGGGATCCGGCGTGACGAGCAGCGCGCGCACGCGCGGATCGCGCGGCGGCGGATAGCCTTCGACGATCACCGGCGTGTGCGTGGCTCGTGCGGTCGCCTCGACGACGCGCAATCAGCTGCGCATAGGCGCCGATGCGCTTCACCGGCGGAACGAAGACCCGCAGATGACCGTCGCGCACTTCGACCGCCAACGCCGTCTTGATCACCTCGCGTGGCGCGCTGCTCCGCGCGCGGCCAGCGCGCGAGCGCATCTCGCTGCGCCTGGAAAACGCGTCCGGCGTTGCGAACGGGTCGAGGTCCGGATCGCCTTCGACTTCACCGGGAAGGACGTCGGGCAGCGACCCGAGCGGCAGCCGCAGGCCGAGCGGCGAATCGCCGGCAATCGCGTACAGGCGCTCGCGGCGCAGCGGCCACGGACTGGTTTCCCAGGCGGCGTGCTCATCGTCACCGACCGATCTGAGCGGCAGCACGAAGCCGGCCGGCTGCTCGATGCCCGCGCGCAGCAGCCGTGCGATCCGCGCGCGCTCCCCGGGTTGCGAGAGGTCGGCGGCGAACGGATCGACGTTGTCGGGCAGCGCGCTTTCGTCGCGCAACAGCTTCGGCACATCTTCGAACGCGGTCAGGATGTGACCGGGCGGAAGCCCCAGCGCCGCCGCCAGCGCATCGATGAAGACGCGCGCGCCGTCGACGCTCGTCGCACCGGCTGACTGCGTATCGGCGGTCAGCGCGTCGTCCTGCCACAGCGGATCGCCGTCCGCCCGCCAGTAGACGCCCAGCGCCCAACGCGGCAGCGGTTCGCCCGGATACCATTTTCCCTGGCCGAAATGCAGCATGCCGCCCGGCGCAAAGCGCGCTTTCAGCCGCTGCAGCAACGCTTCGGCGAGCCGCCGCTTCGCGGGCGACATCGCCGTGTAATTCCATTCCGGCGCGTCCATGTCGTCGGCCGATACGAACGTCGGCTCGCCGCCTTGCGTAAGCCGCACGTCGTCCGCGCTCAGATCGTCGTCGACCCGCAGGCCAAGTGCATCGATCGCCGCCCATTGCGCGTCGGAGTACGGGCGCGTCACGCGCGGATCCTCGTGCATGCGCGTGATGCTCATCGTGAAGCCGAACTGCACGTCGGCAACGTCGGCAAGACCGGTGATCGGGGCGGCGCTGCCCGGATTCGCCGTGCAGGCGAGCGGGATGTGCCCCTCGCCGGCGAGCAGTCCGGAGGTTGGATCGAGCCCCACCCATCCGGCACCGGGGATGTACGCCTCGGCCCACGCGTGCAGATCGGTGAAATCGCGCTCGACCCCCGCGGGTCCGTCGAGCGGCTTGACGTCGGCGGCAAGCTGGATCAGGTACCCCGACGCGAATCGTGCGGCGACGCCGAGATGCCGCAGGATCTGCACGAGCAGCCAGCCGGAATCGCGACACGAGCCGCTCGCGCGCTCGAGCGTGTCCTCGGGTGTCTGCACGCCCGGCTCCATCCGCACCAGGTACGCAACATCGTCTTTCAGTCGCTGGTTGATCGCGACCAGCAGATTGACGCTCGACAATCCGCTGGCGACCGTGGCGCGAAAACGCTCGATCCACGCGGCCAGGCGCGGGCCCGCGGGCGCCGTCTCCAGGAACGGAACGAGCTCGCGCGCGAGCGTCGGCGAATACGCAAAGGGAAACGTCTCCGCGTACGGCTCGACGAAGAAGTCGAACGGATTGATGACGGTGAGATCGGCCGTCAGGTCGACGGTGACGTCGAGGCGCTGCGTGCGCTCGGGAAACGTGACGCGCGCGATCCAGTTGCCGTACGGATCCTGCTGCCAGTTGATGAAATGCTGCGCCGGCTCGACGGTCAGCGAGTAGCCGAGAATCGGCGTGCGGCAATGCGGTGCCGGGCGCAGGCGGATCTCGTGTGGCGACAGGCCGACGAGCCGATCGTAGCGATAGGACGTGCGATGCGCGAGCGCGACGCGGATGGACATCCGGCGGCCCGCTTCTAGAGCCAGTCGGGATCGGGCAATTGCGCGAACACGCGGCGCAGGCCCTCACCCCACTGGTGATGGACCAGCTGGAAGTACGGGTCGAATTCCTGGATGCGGCGCTGCAGCGCCACTTTCAGGCTGCCGGCCTCGTAGACCAGGAGGTCGATCGGCAGCCCGACCGATATGTTCGAGCGCATCGTCGAATCGAACGAGACGATCGTGCACTTCGTCGCATCCAGCAGCGATGTCCCGCGGTGGACGACGCGGTCGATCACGGGCTTGCCGTACTTCGATTCGCCGATCTGGAAATAGCAGGTGTCGGGCGTCGCCTCGATGAAATTGCCTTCGCTGTAGACCTCGAACAGCCGCGGCGCCTCGTCGTGGACCTGGCCGCCGACAATGAAATTGGCCGACGCATCGATGTTGTTCTGCGCCATGTGCGGCCCGTCGCGCTCCCTGACGTCGCGCAGCGCGTCGCCCAGCAGCCGTGCGACATCGAACATCGACGTCGCGTTCCAGATATGGTGAGTGTCGCCGCCGGCGCGCGTCTGCTGCTCGAGGATGTTGATCGCGTTCTGCGTGATCGACAGATTCCCCGACGACAGCATCACGATCACGCGATCGGCGTCGCGCGCGAACAGGCGCATTTTCGAGAACCGGGCAATCTGGTCGACCCCGGCGTTCGTGCGTGAATCGGACGCGAAAATCATTCCCGCGTCCAGCGACATGGCGACGCAATAGGTCATGAGTAATTACGGTAAGTTATGGTCATAAATAACTGAATTATATCGCGTTTCGTACCCACATCTTCAGTTCGTCGGAACCAGGAAAGCCCGACTCACCTCGTCGCCGAGGCGCGATATCTGTTCCAGGAACTCCATCAGGTATTCGTGCAATCCGAATTGCATGATGTCGTCAGTGCGGCCGTAGTGCAGCCGCGCGTGCAACTCGCCGGCCTGTCGCTCCAGCTCGCGGCTATGCTGGTCGCACAGGATCTCGAGCGTGTCATGGATGAAATTCATGCAGCTGTGGAGGGATCGCGGCATGTCATCGCGGAGGACCAGCAGCTCGGCGATCCGCCGCGGCGCGATCACGTCGCTATAGATCTTGCGGTACGACTCGAATCCCGACAACGACTGCAGCAACGATGCCCACTGGTAGTAGTCGACGGCACCGCCGACATCGGCGGCCGACGGCAGCAGGATGTGATATTTCGTATCGAGGATACGCGCCGTATTGTCGGCGCGTTCGAGATGCGTGCCCAGCCGGATGAAGTGGTACGCCTCGTCGCGCAGCATGGTCCCGAACGTGACGCCCCGGAACAGATGCGAGCGCATCTTGACCCAATCCAGGAAGTCGGACACGCCATGCGACTGGATCCGCTCGTAGTCGTTGGCGCGCATCTCGATCCATGCCGAGTTGAGATCCTCGTACATCTCGGACGTGATCGCGCCGCGGACCGAACGCGCCGATTCCCGGGCCGCGCGCAGGCACGTATAGATCGACGACGTGTTGCCCGGATCGAGAATCATGAACCGGAGCGCATTCTCGGCGGTCAGCGTCGAAAACCGCTCGTAATAGGCGGTCGCGAGTCCCAGCGTGATCAGCGGCACCGACCATGGCTCGGCCCAGGCGAGCCCCGGCTCGCGAACCTGGTACGGCATCAGCGAGGTTCGGTAGGTGACGTCGAGGAGCCGCGCCGTGTTCTCCGCGCGCTCGATGTGGCGCGCCATCCAGTACAGCTCGTTGGCGGTTCGGCTCAGCATCAGGCGGCGGCGTCCGTCGCAAGCACCCAGGTGTCCTTGGTCCCGCCGCCTTGCGACGAATTGACGACGAGCGAGCCTTCGCGCAGCGCCACGCGCGTCAGTCCCCCAGGCACCAGGCCGACGCCCTTGCCGGACAGCACATAGGGACGCAGATCGATGTGGCGCGGCGCGAGACCGGCGGCGACAAACGTCGGGCAGGTGGAAAGCGCCAGCGTCGGCTGCGCGATGTAGCGTTCGGGCTCCGCGAGAATGCGCAGCCGGAAGGCGTCGCGCTCGGCGGCGGTCGCGGCCGGTCCGATCAGCATTCCGTAGCCGCCCGCACCGTGCACCTCCTTGACGACCAGTTCGTCGAGGTGCGAAAGGACATGCTCGCGTTCCTGTGCGCGATGCAGCAGGAACGTCGGCACGTTGGAGAGGATCGGCTCCTCGGACAGGTAGAAGCGGATCATCTCCGGGACGTACGGATAGATCGACTTGTCGTCGGCGACGCCGGTGCCGATCGCGTTGGCGAGCGCGACGCGGCCGGCGCGGTATGCGGCGAAGAGCCCGGGTACGCCGAGCTTCGAGTCGGGACGAAACGCGAGCGGATCGAGAAAATCGTCGTCCACGCGCCGGTAGATCACGTGCACCCGCTGCGGACCGCGCGTCGTCCGCATGTAGACGGTGTCGTTCTGGACGAAGAGGTCCTGGCCTTCAACGAGCTCGACGCCCATCTGCTGCGCCAGAAACGCATGCTCGAAGTACGCGGAGTTGTAGGCCCCCGGCGTCAGCAACGCGACGGTCGGGCTCTCCTCCCCTGCGGGCGCCACGGCGCGCAGGTTCTCGAGCAGCACGTCGGGATAGTGCTGGACCGGCCGGATCGACCGGGTCGCGAAAAGCTCGGGAAACAGCCGCATCATCATCTTGCGGTTTTCCAGCATGTAAGAAACGCCGGACGGAACGCGGAGATTGTCCTCGAGCACGAAGTATTCGCCGCCGTCGGTGCGCACCACATCGACGCCCGCGACGTGCGCGTAGATCCCGCCGGGAACGTCGACACCGACCATTTCGCGACGGTATTGGGCGTTGCCGAGCACGCGCTCGGGGGCAATGACGCCGTCGCGCAGGATGGACTGCTCGTGATAGATGTCGCGCAGAAACAGGTTCAGCGCACGCACCCGTTGCGCGAGACCGGCCTCGAGCTGGCCCCATTCATGCGCCGGGATGATGCGCGGAACGAGGTCGAACGGAATCAGTCGCTCGGTTCCCGCCTGCTCGCCATACACGGCGAACGTGATGCCGACACGATGGAACAAGCGCTCGGCTTCGCCACGCTTCTGTGCGATGCGGTCGGCGGGCGTGCGCTCGAGCCAGTCGGCAAACGCCCGGTAGTGCGGGCGTACAACGCCGTCGTCCGCACGCATTTCATCGAAAGCCCGGGGCGACATCGCGGAATGTAGAGGAGTGTCGTTCATGGCAGCAACCGGCGAGCCAACGTCGCAAATCCTTTGCAGAACAAGCGCCGACGTCGCCACTCGCGGCGGGCGCGGCGGGATCGCGGGATCGTTGCGGGCACATTTGCACCAACGCGGTGCAGTTTTGTCCATGACAGGATTAGACAAAGGGCGAAATCCCGTTTGAACTGGCCTCAACGCTATGGTTAAATCCCGGCTCCTGTCTGGGTTCGCGGGGCGGTTAGCTCAGTGGTAGAGCACTGCCTTCACACGGCAGGGGTCACTGGTTCGAACCCAGTATCGCCCACCAAATGAACCAAGGGGTTACGCGCAAGTGTAACCCCTCTTTTTTGTGCCGCGTCAAACGCGGCGCGCGATTTCGGGCACGTTTCACCTGCGTTCAACCAACGGATGACGATGATTCCAACGCTACGCGCATTCGTGTTCGATGCGTACGGCACGCTGTTCGACGTGCATTCGCTCGCGACGCTTGCCGAAGAGCTTGCGCCGAGGCAAGGCGGCGTGCTGTCGCAGCTGTGGCGCACGAAGCAGCTCGAATACACGTGGCTGCAGTCGCTGATGCTCAGCCCTCACTGCCCGCGCGACGATTTCCTGCAGTTGACGGCGCACGCGCTCGACTACGCGATCGCGCAGCTGATGGTGCCGCTCGCCAAGGCGGACCGGCAGCGACTGATCGACGGCTATCGTCACCTGGCGCCCTTCGCCGACGCGCCGCAGGCGCTGGCCGATCTCGCACCGCACCCGCGGTGGGTGCTGTCGAACGGAACGCTGGCGATGCTCGAACCGCTTGTCGCGTCCTCGGTGCTCGCGCCGCACATCGAGGGCATTCTGTCCGTCGATGCGGCCAACATCTACAAGCCGTCGCCGCGCGTGTACCAACTGGCCGTCGACCGGCTGCGAATCGCACCGGCGGAAATCGGCTTCGTGTCGTCCAACGGCTGGGATGCGGCCGGCGCGAAGGCCTTCGGCTTCACGACGTTCTGGATCAATCGGCTCGGCTTGCCCGTCGAGCGGCATGCGCCGGAGCCGGACTTCATCGTCGGTTCGCTCGCCAACATCCCTGCGATATTGGGGTCAGAGCTGTAAGTATTCGGCCCGAATTTTCGCAGACGAATACTTACAGCTCTGACCCACCGCAATATCCCCAATGCCGGATATTACTTCTCTGGCCCCTTGCGTCGTGGCGTCGCCTTCGCGCGGCAGCGAACGACGCTGTCGCGGATGGCGGCGATGGCCGCCGGCCTCGGAAAGCTGCGCCGGTACGCAAGCGCGATGCGCCGCGACGGCACCGGCTGCGTGAACGGCACCGGGACGACGAGCTGGCTGTGATAGCGCGGCGTCAGCGCATCGCGCGGCAGCACCGAAACGCCGAGTCCCGACGCGACCATGTTCCGGACGGTTTCGAGCGAGTTCGTACGCGTCACCTGCGCACCCGACTCGTTCAGCTCAGGGCAGGCGTCGAGCACCTGGTTGCGAAAGCAGTGCCCGACGTTGAGCAGGATCGTGTGCTCGCCCGCCAGCTCGTCGGGTGCGACGGACTTGCGCCGCGCCCACTTGTGACCCTGCGGCACGACCACCTGGAATGGCTCCTCATACATGAATTCGGTTACCACGCCCGGTGGATTGAACGGCAGCGCAATGATCGCGGCATCGACGCGGCCGGTTCGCAGTCCGGCTTCCAGGTTCTCGGTCAGCGTCTCCTCGATGTCGAGCGGCATCTGCGGCGCCACGGTGTGCAGCTCGGCAATCAGGTCCGGCAGCAGGTACGGCGCCACCGTATGGATGATGCCGAGGCGCAGCGTGCCGACCAGTTGATTGCGGCCGCCGATCGCGATTTCGCGGATGCGCGCCGCTTCCTCGAGCACCTTCTGCGCCTGCTCGACGATCCGCTCGCCGACGGGCGTAATCGTAATTTCGCTCTTTCCCCGCTCGAACAGCGGTGCGCCGAGCTCGTCCTCCAGCTTCTGAATGGCGACCGACAATGCAGGCTGGCTGACGAAACACGTGGCGGCGGCGCGTCCGAAGCTGCGCTCCCGTGCGACCGCCACGACGTAGCGCAGTTCGTTCAGCGTCATGCAAGCAAACCGGCCGCTGATGGCGCGGCGCGAGCGGGCATCGCGGTCGCCGTCACGCTCACCGTCTGCGGTTGGCGAGAAAGCGCGTGAAATCCGCGCCGATCTCGGCATGCTGGCAGCCGAAATCGACAGCGGCCTCCATATACCCGAGCTTGCTGCCGCAGTCGTAGCGGCGCCCCTCGAATCGATACGCCAGCACGCGCTCTTCGATAAGCAGCCGTGCAATGCCGTCGGTCAACTGGATCTCGCCGCCCGCGCCCGCGGGCATCGACCGCAGATGGTGGAAGATCCGTGGCGACAGCACGTAGCGTCCGACGACGGCCAGCGTGGAGGATGAAGTGCCGGGCTTGGGCTTTTCGACGATCCGCGTGATCCGCCCGACGCGCTCGCCGGCGGGCTCCGGCTCCGCCTCGACGATGCCGTAGTTCGCCGTGTCTTCCGGCGCTACCGCCATGACGCCGATGGCCGACGCATTCTCGCGGGCGGCCAGGTCGACCATCTGCTTCATCACCGGCAACGGCGCGTCGATCAGGTCGTCGGCGAGCAGCACCGCGAACGGCTCGTCGGCCACGACCGGTTCGGCGCACAGCACGGCGTGGCCTAGCCCGAGCGCTTCGGTCTGGCGAATGTAGATGCAGTTGATTCCCGGCGGCGTCGCCGCCTGCACCTGCTCGAGCAGCAAGGTCTTGTTGCGCAACGCCAGTTCGGTTTCCAGCTCGTACGCCTTGTCGAAATGATCTTCGATTGCGCGTTTGTTGCGTCCGGTGATGAAGATCATGTCGGTGATGCCCGCGGCGGCCGCCTCCTCCACCGCATATTGAATCAACGGTTTGTCGACGATCGGCAGCATTTCCTTCGGGCTCGCCTTCGTGATTGGAAGAAAGCGGCTGCCGAGGCCGGCCACCGGAAATACGGCTTTGGTGATTTTTTTCATGGGCTCTTGGGTGGGTGCGCCAGCAGTTCGCGCAATGCTTGTTCATCGAGAATCGGTACGCCGAGCGCCTGCGCCTTCGCGAGCTTGCTGCCCGCGTCCGCGCCTGCAACGACGTAGTCGGTCTTTTTCGAAACGCTGCCGGTGACCGTCGCGCCCGCGCGTTCCAGCAGCGATTTGGCCGCGTCGCGTGACAACTCGGGCAACGTTCCGGTCAGGACGAACGTGCGACCGGTCAACGGTCCGGTCGCCGCCCGCTGCGGCGCGCCTTCCTTCCAGCGCACGCCGGTCTCCCGCAGCGCGTCGATTACCTGGCGATTGTGCGGCTCCTGGAAGAAATCATGGATCGCTTCGGCGAGCACCGGCCCGACGTCGCGGACCTCGAGCAGTTCCGCGTCGGAGGCCACCATCAGCGGCGCCAGGCCGCCGAAGTGTGCCGCGAGATCCTTCGCCGTCGCTTCGCCGACATGGCGAATGCCCAGCGCGTAGATGAAGCGCGGCAGCGTCGTGCTGCGACTCTTGTCGATCGCGGCGATCACGTTGGCGGCACTCCGATCGGCCATCCGCTCGAGCGCCGCGAGGTCCTCCGCCCGCAAGCGGTAGATGTCCGCGGCGGTGCCGACCAGCTCGCCGTCGACGAGCTGATCGATGAGCTTCTCGCCCAATCCCTCGATGTCCATCGCATGCCGGCTCGCGAAATGGCGCAGGCCCTGCTTGCGCTGCGCCGGACATACCAAACCCCCCGTGCAGCGGGCGATCGCCTCGTCGGGCAACCGGACGATCGCCGAGCGGCATTCGGGACACTGCGACGGCATGACGAACTCGCGCGCGGCCGCCGGACGCTTGTCGGTCAGGACCCGCACCACTTCCGGAATGACGTCGCCCGCGCGGCGGACGATCACCGTGTCGCCGATGCGCACATCCTTGCGGCGAACTTCGTCCTCGTTATGCAGCGTCGCATTGGTCACCGTCACGCCGCCGACGAACACCGGCCGCAGCCGCGCGATCGGCGTGATGGCGCCGGTCCGGCCGACCTGCACGACGATGTCGAGAAGCTCGGTGGCCATCTCCTCCGCCGGAAACTTGTGGGCCACCGCCCAGCGCGGCTCGCGCGTGACGAACCCCAGCTCGCGCTGCAGCGTCACGCTATTGACCTTGTACACGACGCCGTCGATTTCGAAGGGCAGCGTGTCGCGTTTCGTAGCGACGTCCGCGTAGAACGCGATCAGCGCGTCCGCGCCGCGCGCGATCCGGCGGTGACGGTCGACCGGAAGGCCGAACGATTCGATCGCGTCGAGCAGCGCCGAATGCGTCGCGGGCATGGCCCATCCCTGCGTCTCACCGATCCCATAGGCAAAGAACTTCAGCGGACGCTGCGCCGTCATCGCGGGATCGAGCTGGCGCACCGCGCCCGCCGCGGTGTTGCGCGGATTGATGAACGTCCGCAGCCCGGCGGCTTCCTGGCGGGCATTCAATTGCGCGAAATCCTTCCGCGACATGTACACCTCGCCGCGAATGTCGAGGATGTCCGGCGGCGCTTTCGTCGCAAGCCGCAACGGAATGGCTCGGATCGTGTGGATGTTGCGCGTGACGTCCTCGCCGACTTCGCCGTCCCCGCGCGTCGACGCGACGCGGAGCCGCCCGCGCTCGTAGCGCAGATTGATCGCGAGTCCATCGAACTTGAGCTCGGCGATGTACTCCACCGGCGGCGCGCCGGCCGGCAGCCCCAGGTCCCGGCGAATCCGCGCATCGAATTGCGCGGCGCCCTCGGGCGTCGTGTTCGTCTCGGTGCGAATCGACAGCATCGGTATCGCGTGGGGCACCGGCGCGAACTGCGCGAGTGCGGCGCCACCAACGCGCTGGGTCGGAGAATCCGCCGTGACGAGCGTCGGATGCTCCGCTTCCAGCGCCTGCAGCTCGCGGTAGAGTGCGTCGTAGGCGGCGTCGGTGATCGTCGGCTGGTCGAGCACGTAATAGTTGCGATTATGCGTCTCGATCGCTTCGCGCAAGGCCTCGGCACGCTTCCGGATCGATGCCGTAACCGCGATCGCGGGCTGCGCCTTGGCGGTGGCCACGGCTAGCCTGCCGACTAGGCGCTGAACAGCGCCATCGCGCGGGCGCTGCCCGGCTCGATATGAACGGCGCGCAGCGCCTCGGCTGCGGCGACGACCTGCTCGCGGATCGACGCGAATGCGGCGTCGTCCAGCGTGCGCCGATTGTCGTCGACGAGTTCCGCGCCGAGCGTCACGGCCAAGCGCTTGGCGGCGAGCTTCATCTGGTCGAACACGCGCGCCGGCTCCGCGAGCCGTGCGACATCCAGTACAAAGACGACGCCGTTGGTCGCGGTAAGGCGCAGCGATTCCGCCGTGAAGGGCTCGGGCCGCAAATTCTGCAGCGTATACACGACGGCGCCGGTTTCCTCGCTGGCCAGCTCGAACCGCCCGCCGACCCCCAGCCTGAATCCAGCCGCTTCGGCGACGCCGCGCAAACGGGTGCCGGCGATCGATCCGGGATCGGGCTTCTGCAGCGTGAGTCCGATCTGCACGTCGAGCTCCGCGCACAAGCGATCGAGCGACTCGGCCCGCGCGGCTTCGCGCGCAATGTCCGGTGGCGCGAACGCGGCCGGCAACGTCGGGGCGATCTCGCCGACAATGCGTGCGAACGTCTCGAGTTGCGCGCGCGATGCCGCGCCATTGCGATCGGCGAGCAGCATGCATGCGACGACGTCCGAGAAGCGGCCCGGGGTGTCGCTCGACAGGCGCTGCCAATCCGACCGCGCGTCAACGCGACCGAACCAGCGCAGCGGCTTGCCGATCCGCGCATGCAGTCCGGCGCCGACGGCGCCCGCAGGAACCAGCGATGCCGGTTGCAACGGAATGAGGCATTCGATCTCGTGGTCGGGCTGCGGGACGGATTTCGTACCGCTGCCTGCACCGCGAGACGGCGCGAGCAACGACGTGGCGACGTCGCCCTGCGGCTCATCGCTGACGTGCAGCCCCGGACCGGCACTTCCCGATGCGTTGTCGTGGTGCTGCCGGCCATCCGGACCGGCACTGCGGTCGTCGTCGAACGGCGCGGCGGCCGGGACGACGTCGAGCGGCGCCTCGAATCCGGTCTCGGCGGGGCTTCCGGCGCGGAAGGCGGGCATGCCCGCGGAGGCGACGCCGCCTTGCAGGCGTGTCGCGTCCGCTCCGAGCGTCGGCTCGACGCGCCCGCGCGCCGGAATCTCGGCGTCCGGCACATCGGCCGGCGGGCGCGCCGTTCCAAGACTGCGCGCAAGGCGCCGCTCCTGCCAGCGGTTGTAGGCAATGACGCCGATCACCAACAGGATTCCGGCAATGATCAGGCCGATTTGCAGCGAACTCATGGGCCGTGCATGCGCCGCGCAGCGTGCGTCGCGCTAGGAATGATGGCCATCGTCGTCGAAGTATAGCGCGGGCCGTTCACGCGACTCGTCAGCCGACTTGGGTCTCAAGCTCGGTTTCCGCAAGCTCGAGCGCTTCCGCGATGTCGACGGCGACGACGCGCGAGACGCCAGGCTCGGGCATCGTGATGCCGATCAGCTGGTGCGCCATCTCCATCGTGATCTTGTTATGCGAAATGAACAGGAATTGCGTCTCGCCGGACATCGTCTCCACCATCTTGCAGAAGCGGAGCGTGTTGGGATCGTCGAGCGGCGCGTCGACTTCGTCCAGCAGGCAGAATGGCGCCGGATTGATCTGGAACAGCGCGAAGACGAGTGAAATGGCCGTGAGCGCCTTTTCGCCTCCCGACAACAGATGGATCGACGTGTTGCGCTTTCCCGGCGGCTGCGCGATCACCTGGACGCCCGAATCGAGGATCTCTTCGCCGGTCAGCACGAGCCTTGCCTGACCGCCTCCGAAAAGCGCCGGAAACAGCATGGCGAATTTCTCGTTGACGAGGGCGAACGTCTGTTGGAGCAGTTCGCGCGACTCGCGATCGATCTGCCGGATGGCCGATTCCAGCGTCGTCATCGCCTCGTTGAGATCGGCCGCCTGGCGATCGAGATAAGACTTGCGCTCGCTCGCCTGGGTAAGCTCGTCGAGGGCGGCCAGATTCACGGCGCCCAATTCGGCAATGGCACCCGCAAGGCGCTCGATTTCCGCGGGGAGCGTACGCGCGCTGCCCCACGCCTTCAATGCGTCGGGCAATGCGGCCAGGTCCGCCTTCGCGTCCTGCAGATGCTCGGCGAACTGCTGCTCGGCGAGCGCGGCCGCCTGCTCCTTCAACTGCATGTCCTGGATCTTCGCGCGCGCCGGCTCGAGCTTCTGCTCGGCCGTCAGTCGCGTCTCGTCGCCGCTGCGCAACTCGGCCGTCAGTGATTCCTGGTGCGTGCGAGCGGCCGCAAGCGCCTGCTCGGCCGCGCCGCGTTCGGTGAGCTGGCGCTGGAGCGCTTCCTCGACCGGCGTCCAGTCGATCGAACGACGCTCGCTCGTCAACTGCTCGAGCATCGCCTGCTGCTGCGCGACCTGCGCTGTCAACGACTCGCGCCGCCGCGCGATTTCGGCCAGGCGGTCGCGGCAGCTGCGCTCGGCGAATCCCGCTTCCTGTGCCGCACGCTCGGCGGTGCGCAGCCCCTCGCGGCTCGTTGCCAGCGCCAGCTCGGCCTCGTCGCGGGCGCGGCGTGCAGCGTCGCGCTGCGCCATTTCATCGTGCAGCCGCGACTGGGTGTCGGCGATCTCGGCCGCTATCGACCGGTGTTGCTCGGAGCCTTGCAGATGCTGGTTCGCGAAATCGTCGCTTTCCTGCGCAATTTGCGAGCGACGCCGCGCCGCCGCCTCCGCCGCCTGGCGCAACTGCACCAGCTCGAGCTCGAGATCGTGGCAACGTCGCTGCTGCGATGCGAGCGCAAGGCTCTCCTGATGCCACGTCGTCTGCCGATCCTCCAGATCGCGTTCAACCGTGTCGAGCGCGGCACGCGCCGCGCCGGCCGCCCGCTGCGCCGCGTCGATGAGGCCCGCGAGCTCAGTCAACTCGCGCTGACGTGCGAGCACGCCATGGAGCTCGCTGTCGGGCGCAAAGAACGACACGCCCTGCGCCATGACGCGATGACCCTGCGGCGTGACGAACGCTTCGCCGGGTGCAAGGCTTTCGCGCGCGGCCAACGCCGCCGCGAGGTCCGGTCGGCAGCGAACGCCGTGCAAACCGTCGGCCACGACGCGCGCAACGCCGGATTCGGCCGTGCGTACCTTGGCGAACAGCGCATCGCCCGTTGGCGCCGAGCCTGTCGGCTGCGCCGCGATGGCATAAACGGCGAGGGGTCCGGGCGGCTGCGAACCGTCGGCCATCCATGCCAGCGTGTCGTCGAGCCGCTCGAGCTCGAGTGCGTTCAACCGGTCGCGCAGCACCGCTTCGAGGGCGTCTTCCCATCCGGCGTCGATATCGAGCACCTGCCACAGCCGCCGGGCCCGAGTGAGGCCGCGCGCATCCAGCCACCCATCGATGTCCTTGCCGTGACCGATCTTGGCCTGCAGCGCCGACAATGCATCGGCGCGCGCCGCGAGGTCGGCGAGCCTTCCGCTGTCGCGCTGCCAATCGAGGGCGGCGCTGCGCTGCCGGTCCTGCAGCGACTGCACGGTCGCCTGCAGTTCGACCTGCAGTTGCTGCTTGTCGGCGAGGTCCGCGGTCTCCTGCTCGAGCTGCTCCTCGACGGTGCGGACCGGATCACTGGAGGGCGCGGCCAGCGCGTGCAATTCCGCGGCAAGCCGTTCGCGCTGTTCGGCGATCCTGGCAAGCGCCTGCGCAGCGCTGTCGCGGCGCGCTTCGCCGACGCGAATTCCCTGTTCGGTCAGGGCGATCTGCTGCTGGAGGTCGCTCTCACGCCGGGTCGCCTCGGCAACGGCCGCCTCCTGCGCGGGCAACCCGGCTTGCGCGCGCGATTCCTCCGCGGCGGTTCGCTCCCGTGCAGTGAGCGCCTCCTCGCAGCGCGCGTTCCGCCGAGCCCTGTTCGGCATCCAATGCCGCCTGCTGGCCGCCGAGCGCGCCCAGCGCTTCGGTCAGGTGCGCGACCTGCTCGGTCAGGCGCGTTTCGTTCTCGCGCGCAAAGGCGAGCTGCTGCTCGAGCTTGGTCACTTCCGCGTTCGCGGCGTAGAACGCGCTTGCCGATCATGCAGCGCGTCGCCGGCCGCGAGGTGCTGATCGCGAAGCGTCACCAGTCGCGTCTCCGCCTGCCGGACGTCCGCCTGCAGCGCTTCGAGCGCGACGGTCAGCGCGGCAATTTCGCTTCCGCATCGCTCGCGTGCGCGCGCGGCGTCCTGACCCTTCGCATGCCACAGCAGATGCTGCGCCTGCTTGTGGCGCGTTTCGAACTCGTGATATTGGGTGGCGACCTTCGCCTGCTCATCGAGTCTCGTCAACTGGTGGGCGAGCTCCTGGCGGATGTCTTCGACGCGGGCAAGATTTGCCCGCGTGTCGGACAGCCGTCCTTCGGTTTCCCGGCGCCGCTCCTTGTATTTGGAGACGCCGGCGGCCTCCTCGAGGAACACGCGCAATTCGTCGGGCTTGGCCTCGATGACGCGCGAGATCATCCCCTGTTCGATGATCGCGTACGCCCGCGGACCGAGCCCGGTGCCGAGGAACAGATCATGGATGTCGCGGCGGCGAACCGGAATGTTGTTGATGTAGTACGTCGAGTCGCCGTCGCGCGTCAGCATCCGCTTGATCGACAGCTCGGCGTAGGCGCCCCATTGGCCCCCGATGCGGCCCTGGCTGTTGTCGAAGAACAGCTCGACCGACGCGCGCCCGATCGGCTTGCGCTCGCCCGCGCCATTGAAAATGACGTCCTGCATCGATTCGCCGCGAAGCGCAGACGCCTTCGATTCGCCCAGCACCCAGCGGACCGCATCGATGACGTTCGATTTGCCGCAGCCGTTGGGTCCGACGATGCCGACGAGTTGACCCGGCGTGGCGATCGCCGTCGGATCGACGAACGATTTGAAGCCGGACAGCTTGATCTGCGTTAGGCGCAAGGGAATGCTTCGACGCGAAACCGGGGAGCGCAGGTGCCGGACGTGCGGCGGCACACCGGCGGCGAAAAAGACGCGGAATTATAGCGGAACTGCATGCGCGCGCAGGCGCCGCGCCTGTTCCCCGGGCCGCTGCCGCGGCACGGCCGTTCGCGATCGTCGCTTCGCCACGCTCGATCGGCGCGCCAGCGCTCGCGTATGGCCGTCGTCTGCCCGGTGGCCGTGAGGCGATCAGCTCGTCGGGATCTTGCAGCCCGCGATCATTTCGACATAGTCGATGACCGGCTTCCACGTCGGCCGCACCGGGTCCTCGAACTGCGCATTGATGTAGTAGCGGCGGCAGGGCTCGATCGCGAGTGTCATTTCCTGCTCGGAGCCCTGGAATTTGTTATGTACCGGCGACTGGACGACGACACGGTACGTGCCGGGTGCGACTCGATAGGGGACGACGCTGCCGATCGCTTCGCTGCCCACCGAAATGAGGATCGCGGCCCGGCGGTCGGGTGCGACGCTCGTGTAGCGCGCGCCCGACAACTCGCTCCACGTCGGACCCCACGTCTGGCAACCCGCAACCAGCAGTACAGCAACCACGATTGCCATTGTCCGTGTGCGCATTGCAATCTCCTTCACTAGGAAGCGGCACGACCGGCGGCGGGCTGTAACGCCCGCAGCGCCTGCAGGACGGCGACGCGCGCCTGCCCGTACACCATCGCCTTCCACGCGTCGTTGTCCGCGTGGAACGCGTCGCGCATTTGACGCTTGATGGCCGCATGCGTCGCAGCGTCGGTGTCCGGATGGTTGGTGAGCCATTGTTCGGCACGCAACGCCTGCAGCACGTCGCTGAACGACTGGGTCCCGTACTCGAGTGCAATCCCCGTGTACTCGGCTTGCGGGCAGGCCTCGAGCGCCGCGTGGAACGACACGCCGGTTAGCGCGGCCGACGTCGACGATCCATCGTAGAACGTCGTGACGTCGGCTCCGTACCATGCCTTCGACCGCGCCAGCATGCCCGCGTCGTCGGGGCCGGAAAAGATCTTCTCGCCGTGTCCCCAAGGACCGAGGCCGGTATGGAAATCGATCCACGCGACGCGCTCGCGGCCTGCGCCAAAGCGCTGCAGCACGTCACGCAACACGACGTTGCTCCATGCGGCCTCGCGGCCGGCATAGAAAAGGCCATCCGGAAATTCGCCCTGGCCGCTGCTGATCGCCGCCTGCAGTCGCACGGCGCCATGTTGCGCCACGTAGGCGCCGATCGCAGCCGAATTGGCATCGCCTGGCGGCCACGTGTCCGGCACGATCATCGAATGCACGCTCGCATACGCCGCGTTGGGCGTCGCGGGCGCCCGAAAATCACGGAAGTTACGATTGAGATCGATGTTGTCTTCGTTCGTTCGACGCAGGTGCGAAAAACCGTAGGGATTGACGGCATGGTGGAACAAGACGGCGACGCGACTGCGCTGGATCGCGGACAGTACCGCATCGTCGCGCAGCATCGCGACCTGGCAGCCCGATCCGCAGAAGCCCTCGACGCCGTGCATGCCGGACGTCAATACGAGCAGCGCACCCGCGTGCGCGTCGCCCAGCATTGCGAGATCGACCGACAGCTCCTCCCCCTGCGCACCGCGCGCCTTCGGATGAACGTGGCGCTCGACCGCGTGCGCGTGGGGTGCCGCCGCCGCGCGGAACTTCTCGCGCGCCTCGACATAGGTCGCCGCGAACGCGGCTGGAACGTCGAGCATGGTTCAGGCGCCCGTGAACGGCACAGGCATGTCGTCACGCCCGTTCATGCGGCCAGCGGCATCGCCTTTTCGGCCAGCGCGGCCAGGAAGCCCGCGCCGAGCGGAATGACGCCGTCGTTGAAGTCGTAGTGGCTGCTGTGCAGGAATCCACCGCTTTCCGCGCCGCCCTGGCCCAGGCGTGCGAAGGCGCCGGGCCGGGCCTGCAGCATGAACGAGAAGTCTTCGGCGCCCATCGACGGCTCCAGGTTGCGCATGACGTTCTCGCGGCCGATCAGCGATTCGGCGACATCGGCGGCAAAATGCGCTTCCGCGTCGTGATTGATCGTCGGCGGATAGACGCGTTCGTATTGCAGACTGGCCTTGGCGCCGAATGCGGCGGCGATCTGTCCAACCAGCTCATGGAGCCGGCGCTCGATCAGCTCCTGAGTCTTCGGGCGAAACGTGCGCACGGTTCCGACCAGCCGCGCGTGCGCGGGAATGACGCTCATCGCACCGGGGTTGCCGGCCTGCATCGCGCACAGGCTGATCACCGCCGTATCGAGCGGACTCACGTTGCGGCTGACGATCGACTGCACCGCCGTGATGATGTGCCCCGCGACAAGTACCGGGTCGACGGCGATATGCGGATGCGCGCCGTGTCCGCCGCGGCCATCGATCAGGATCTCGATGCGGTCCGCGGCAGCCATCGCGGGACCCGGCGTAATGCCGATCCGGCCCGGTGGCAACGCGGGCCAGTTATGCAGCGCGAAGACGCGTTCTGCGGGAAAGCGCTCGAACAGGCCGTCGTCGATCATCGCCTTCGCACCTGCATGCCCTTCTTCGCCGGGCTGGAAGATCAGGTAGGCGACGCCGTCGAAGTTGCGGGTTTCGTGCAGATAGCGCGCCGCGGCGAGAAGCATCGTCGTGTGGCCGTCATGACCGCAGCCATGCATTCGCCCGTCGTAGCGCGACCGGTACGCGACGTCGTTCTCTTCCTGCATCGGCAACGCGTCCATGTCCGCGCGCAGCCCGATGCGCCGGCCGGTTTGGTCGCTGCGGCCGGGAATGACGGCGACAATGCCGGTGCGACCGACCCCGGAATGGTGCTCGATTTTCAGCGCCGAGAGCTGATCGCAGACGAGACGCGCCGTGCGGTGCTCTTCGAAACCCAGTTCGGGATGTGCGTGGAGATCGCGGCGGACTTGCGTGAACTCATCCGACCAGCGCCGGATGTGTTCGACCGGATTGACGATGGACATGGCTAGCGGCGGATCATGCCGAATCGGCGCTGCAGCGTCAATGACGGATCGAGCGGTCCCGATGCGCGCAATCGTTCGCCGCTCGCCGGCGTGCTGCCGCGAGGACCCTCAATCCGCCTCGCTGGCGCGATGGCACGCGACGCTCTGCGATCCGATCCTCGTCGGCAGCGGCGTTTCCTGCGCGCAGCGGTCGATCGCGCGTGGGCAGCGCGCGCGAAATGCGCAGCCTGCCGCGCCGGCGAGCGGCGACGGGGGTTCGGCATCCGCTACGGGCGTGCGCGCCCGACGGACGCGCCGCAGGCCGGGGGTACTTGCCAGCAGCGCCTGCGTATAGGGGTGTCGCGGCGCTTCGAAAATCGCCTGCTTGGGTCCCTGCTCAACCGCCTTGCCGCGGTACATCACCATCACGTCGTCGGCAATGTGGCGCACGACGTGAAGATTGTGTGCGATGAACAGGTAGGCAATCCGCAGTTCCTGCTGCAAATCGAGGAGCAGGTTCAGCACCTGCGCCTGGATCGAAACGTCGAGCGCGGATATCGGCTCGTCGGCGACGACCAGCCGCGGACCGAGCATCAGCGCACGCGCGACGGCGATCCGCTGCCGCTGGCCGCCCGAAAACATGTGTGGATAGCGCGCGTAGTGTTCGGCGCGCAGTCCCACTTTCGCCAGCATCGCGAGTCCGGCCTCGCGCCGTTCCGCGGCCGAACCGCGGTGGTGAATCGCCAGAGGCTCTTCCAGCAATGCGCCGACGGTGCGACGCGGGTTCAACGACGCATAAGGGTTCTGGAACACCATCTGCACCTGCGGCCGCAAGCGCTTGCGCCGCTCCGCACCCGCGTGCGCCACGTCGATGCCGTCAAGAAGCAGTGCGCCGGCCGTAGGCGCTTCGACCATCGTGACCTGCCGCGCCAGCGTCGACTTGCCGCATCCCGATTCACCGACCACCGCGAGTGTCCTGCCCGCGGCCAGCGTGAACGAAACGCCGTCGAGCGCACGCACGACGCCCGGCGCACGGAACACGCCACGCGACACGGTGTAGTGACGGGCGAGGTCCCGTGCTTCGAGCAGCGTCTGCAGTGCATTCATTGCAAGGGAAAATGACAGCGTACGGCGCGCGTGCCGGGGCCCTCGAGCTCGGGCCGTTCCTCCATGCACCGCGCGACGGCGAATTCGCAACGCGGCGCGAGCAGACATCCCGACGGCCGGTCGAATGCACCGGGAACGACGCCACGAATCGTTCGCAGCCGCGCACGGTCGACGTTGTGCTCGGGCAACGCATCGAGGAGCGCGCGTGTATACGGGTGTCGCGGCGCATCGAAGATGACCGGCGCCCGTCCCGTCTCCATCACCTGGCCGGCGTACAGGACGACCACCCGATCGGCGGTTTCGGCCACGACGGCCAGGTCATGCGTGATCAGCAGCAGCGCCATCCCATGCTCGGTGCGCAGACGCATCAGCAACGCAAGCACCTGCGCCTGCACGGTCACGTCAAGCGCTGTCGTCGGCTCGTCGGCAATCAGGAGCTGCGGCCGTCCGGCAATGGCGATCGCGATCATCACGCGCTGCGCCATGCCGCCTGACAGCTGGTGCGGAAACGCGCGCAACCGCGCGGCGGGGTCCGGTATCTCGACTTCGCGAAGCAGCGCGAGCGCGCGCGTATGTCGAACGTCGGTGTTCGCGCGCTCGTCCGCATTGCCGTGCAGTTTGAGCGACTCGTTCAACTGGTATCCGACCGTGTAGCACGGGTCGAGGCTCGCGAGCGGATCCTGGAAGATCATCCCGATATCGCGGCCCGCGAGCGCGCGGCGGTCGCCGGCCGCGGCGGTGAGCAAATCGCGGCCCGCGAACGACAGGCGCCTGGCGCGAACGCGGCCCGGAAAATCGACCAGGTTCAGCAGCGCGAGCGCGGTCACGCTCTTGCCCGACCCCGATTCGCCGACGAGACCGACGACTTCGCCGGCCTCGATCGACAGGTCGACACCCTCCACGGCGGGCAACGGCCGCGCCGGCGATCCGAAGTCGACATGCAAGTCCTCGATGTCGACGAGACGCGTCATCCCTGTCATCCCTCGGCTTCACCCATCGCGCTCATCCGTGCGACCGCCTTAGTTTCGGATCGAGCGCATCGCGCAGGCCGTCGCCCATCAGGTTGAATGCGAGCACCGTGACGAGGATCGCGAGGCCGGGAAACGTGACGACCCACGGTGCGCGTTGAATGAATTCCAGCGCCGATGCGAGCATCGAGCCCCACTCCGGTGTCGGCGGTTGCGCCCCCAGTCCGAGAAAGCCCAACGCCGCGGCATCGAGAATCGCGTTGGAGAAGCCGAGCGTCGCCTGGACGATCAGCGGCGCCGCGCAATTGGGCAGGATCGTGCTGAACATCAGGCGCAACGTTCCCGCTCCGGCGATCCGCGACGATGTCACGTATTCGCGGCCGGCTTCGGCGATCACCGCGGCGCGCGTCAACCGCACGTAGTGCGGCAGCAGCACGATCGCGATCGCATACATCGCGTTGACGAGTCCCGGTCCGAGAATCGCAACCACTGCGATCGCAAGCAGCAGGCTCGGCAACGCCAGCATCACGTCCATCAGTCGCATGATTGCCGTGTCGACGAGTCCGCGGAAATAACCGGCGACCAAGCCCAGGATTGCGCCGAGCGACAAGGAAATCGCCACGGAAATCGATCCGATCATCAGCGACAGGCGCGTCCCGTGGATCAGCCGGGAGAGGATGTCGCGCCCGACGGGGTCTGTCCCGAGTGCGAAGCGGAGGCTGCCCCCTGCGTGCCAGAACGGCGGCGCCAGCGTGTACTCGCGATATTGCTCGTTGGGCGGATGCGGTGCGATCACGTCCGCGCCGATCGCCAGGACGATCAGCGCGACAATCAGCGCGGCACCGACGACGGCGCCGCGGCTTTGCGCGTAGGCGCGCCAGAATTCGCGCAGTCGCGACGGCGCGACGGGCCGATCAAGGCGGCTTCCTCACGGACGGCCTGTGGACCCTCGGGGAGCGGGATCATCGACATTTCACGCGTGCCGGATGCGCGGATTGACGACGCCGTACAGCATGTCGACGATCAGGTTGACCGTGATGACGATCGTCGCGATCAGCAGGATGCCGCCCTGCACGACGGGATAGTCGCGCGACTGGACGCCGTGGATCAGCCAGTTGCCCACGCCGGGCCATGAAAAAATCGTCTCGGTCAGAATCGCGCCCGATAGCAACAAGCCGACCTGCAATCCCACCACGGTGATGACCGGAATCAGCGCGTTGCGCAGCGCGTGAACGACGATGACCCGCCAGCGCGGCAAGCCCTTCGCGCGTGCGGCGCGCACATAGTCCTCGCGCAGCACCTCGAGCATCGACGAGCGCGTCATTCGCGCGACGACGGCCAGCGGAATCGTTCCGAGCGCGATCGTCGGCAGGATCAGGTGGGACAGCGCCGAACGGAACGCCGCCATGTCACCGGCGCGCAGCGTGTCGATCAGCATGAAGCCTGTCACCGCGGGAACGTCGTACTGAACGGCGATGCGTCCGGAAACCGGTGTCCAGCCGAGTTGCACCGAGAAGAACAGGATCAGCAGCAGCGCCCACCAGAAGATGGGCATCGAATACCCGGTGAGAGAAATGCCCATCACCGCGTAGTCCGCGAGGGTGTTGCGCTTGACCGCCGCCAGAATTCCCGCCGGCAAGCCGACAACCAGGGCGAACGCCAGCGCGAAGGTCGCGAGTTCCACTGTCGCCGGAAACAAGGTCGCGAACTCGCCCGCGACGCTGTCATGCGTCGTCAGCGACGTCCCCAGATCGCCGTGCAGCAGCTGCCCGACGTAAGACAGGTATTGCACCGGCAGCGGCCGGTCGAGGCCGAATTCGTGCAGGAGCCGTTCGCGGCGGGCGGGATCCATGCCGCGCTCGCCGGAGATGTTTTCGACGGGATCGCCCGGGATCAGGTGAATCAGCGCGAACGCAAGCAGCGTCACACCGAGAAAAGTCGGGACGATCAGCGCAACGCGGCGGACGATGAATGCGAGCATGTCGAGCGGAAGTATCTACCGATCGCCGCTCGCTCTCATCCCCACTCGAGATTTCTCCCGGCTCGCAGGAGTAAGCGTCACACCAAAGCGCTTCGTCGCTGGGCCCCCTCGCCGCCAGGACGAAGGGGTTGCGACGCGGGGTCGATCACTTCGCGATGTCGGCGGTATCGAAGTAATGGTGCGCGGTCGCGTCCATCTTGTAGCCCTGTACTTCCCTGCGCAACGCATCGAAGCGCACCGAGTGCGCGATCGTGATCCACGGCGCCTCTTCCTTGACGATGACCTGCGCCTGCTCGTAGAGCTTCGCGCGATCGGCCTGCTTCGGTGTTTGCGCGGCCTTGATGATCAGGTCCTCGAACGGCTTGTTGCACCAGCGTGCGACGTTGCCGCCGCCCTTGACCGCCTCGCAACCCAGCAGCGGCACGAAGAAATTATCCGGATCGCCGTTGTCCCCCGACCAGCCGAACATCATCGCGGCCTGCTCGCCGGTCTTGCTGCGCTTGCGGTACTCGGCCCATTCATACGTAATGAGCTTGGCCTTGACGCCGATCTTCTCCCAGTCGGCCTGGATCAGCTCCGCCATCCGCTTGCCGTCGGGGTTGTACGGGCGGGTCACCGGCAGGTACCACAGCTCCACCTCGAATCCGTTCGCGTAGCCTGCCTGTGCGAGCAACTGTTTCGCTTTCGCGGGATCGTACGGGTAGTCCTGGACCGCATTGTTGTAGCTCCACAGGATCGGCGGAATGGGATTCTTCGCGACCTGGCCATTCCCCTGGTACACCGCCTTGAGGATCGCTTCCTTGTTCGTCGCGAGGTTCAGCGCCTGCCGCACGAGTTTGTTGTCGAACGGCTTCTTCTCGACGTTGAACGCGATGTAACCGATGTTGAGCCCCTCCTTCTGCTGGATCACGAGCTGCGGATCCTTGCGCATTGCGTCGAGATCGGCCGGCTTCGGAAACGCCATCACCTGGCATTCCCCCGTCTTGAGCTTGGCGTAGCGCGCCGTTGCATCGAGCGTGATCGAGTAGATGAGGTTGTCGATCTTCGGCCGACCGTTCCAGTAGCGATCGAAGGCCTTGTAGCGAATCGTCGCGTCCTTCTGGTAGCTCACGAATTCAAATGGACCGGTGCCGATCGGAAAGACGTCGGCCGCGTTCGGCGTGCCCTTCCCGCGCATCGTCTCGAAATACTCCTTCGACAGGATCGACGCAAAGTCCATCGCCATGTCGGCGAGGAACGGCGCTTCCGGTCGCTTCAGTGCAAAGCGGACCGTATAGTCGTCGAGCTTCTCGACCTTGTCGACGATGTTCTTCATGCCCATGTCGTCGAAGTAGGCGAACGTCTGTCCCGCGGTGAATTTGTGGAACGGATGATTGTCGTCGGCCATCCGGTACCACGAGAACAGCACGTCATCGGCGTTGAAGTCGCGCGTCGGCTTGAAGTTCGCGTTGCTGTGGAACTTCACGCCCTTGCGCAACTTGAACGTGTAGGTCTTGCCGTCCGGCGACACCGTCCAGGATTCGGCGAGCGCCGGGATAATGTTCGTCGTGCCGATCTCGAATTCGACCAAGCGGTTGAAGAGTGGTACCGACACCGCGTCGAATGTCGTCCCGGTGCTGAAGAACTGCGGTTGGAAGCCTTCGGGACTGCCTTCCGAACAATAGACGAGCGTGCCCTTCGCCATCGTGGACGCCGCAGCGAGCGCGAAAACGGCGACGGCGCAGGCGCGGAGCGTTAGTTTCGTCGGATATTTCATGGGAAGCCTCGAAGATGGCGGTCGCGGCGGCGCCGTGGCGAGCGCATGCTATCCGACCCCGCGAGGACGGGCAATGGCGCGCGAGCGCGCAGCACGCGCCGCATAGAGACAGATTCCCGCGGCGACCGATACATTCAGGCTCTCGACGGCGCCGGACAGCGGAATGCCGATCAGCCGATCGCAATTCTCGCGCGTCAAGCGGCGCAACCCGCTGACCCTCCGCGCCCAGCACCCAGGCGATGGGTCCGGTCACGTCGGCGTCGACCAGACTCTCGCCGTGCTCGTCGGCACCGAACAGCCAGATGCCGTGCTCCTTGAGCTCGCGCATCGTCCGCGCCAGATTCGTCACCGTGATGACCGGAACGGTTTCGGCGGCCCCGCTCGCCGCCTTGGCGACGGTCGCATTGACGCCGACGGCGCGATCCTTCGGCACGATCACGGCCTGCGCGCCGAACGCGTCGGCGCAGCGCAGGCAGGCGCCGAGATTGTGCGGATCGGTGACCCCGTCTAGAACCAGCAGCAGCGCCGGCTCGGCAAGCCCGGAAAGCACGTCATCGACGGTCACGTACGGCCGCTCTGCGTCGACGATCGCGACCACGCCCTGGTGCGCCGCATGACCTGCCAGCGATGTCAGCCGCGCCGCGTCGACCGCGTGCATCGCAACTCCCGCGGCCGCCGCGCGCGCCGTCAGGTCACGCGCGCGACGGTCCTGCCGTGCGGCATCGACATAGATGGCCTCGACCGAATTCGCGCGCTGACGAAGGCGCGCGATGACCGCGTGAAAACCGATCAGCGGACGGGTAGTGGACACAGGTTTTCCAAACGCGCCCTCAGGAGAATCTGATGGCGATCATTCTACCGGCGGGGAAGCACATCGCCGCGTGTGCCAGAATCCACGCCCTCGAATCACCAACCAACTGTGGAGTCCGATGGCCGACCTTCGCCAGTTCATTGAATCGGTGCTGCTTGCGCTCGCCGCATTGCTGCCGATCGTCAACCCGCTGGGCGCTGCACCCGTCTATCTCGCGAAGACGATCGACCTCACACCCGGCGAGCATGCGGATCTCGCCCGGCGTGTCGCGATCAACTGTTTTCTGCTGCTCCTTGCATCGGTGCTCATCGGCGCCTATGTGCTCGATTTTTTCGGCCTGTCGTTGCCGATCGTCCAGGTCGCGGGCGGCCTCGTCGTCTGCTCGCTCGCATGGACGCTGCTGAATCAGCCCGACGAGCCCATCGAGTGGGTCCAGGATGCGGCGACCGCGCTGACGCGGCCCGATGTCGCGACGCGGGCGTTCTATCCGCTGACGATGCCGCTGACCGTCGGTCCCGGGTCGATTTCCGTGGCGATCACGATCGGCGCCAACCAGTCTCACGGCATTCGGTCGCTGATCGTCGATTCGCTGGCACACATAACGGGAGTCGTGCTCATCGCGATCGCGGTCTTCGCCACGTTTCGCTACGCGGACCGGATTCTGCGGCGTCTCGGTCCGACGGGCACGGCGGTCGTGTTGCGCCTTTCGGCGTTCATTCTGCTTTGCATCGGCGTGCAGATCATGTGGAACGGCGCCTCTGCGCTGATACGCACGCTCGCCTGAGTTCTGGCTGTCACCGGCAGATGGGCGAGCGCGCAGCTTCCGCTATAATTGTCGGCTTCGTGCCGGTGTAGCTCAGTTGGTAGAGCAGCGCATTCGTAATGCGAAGGTCGAGGGTTCGACTCCTTCCACCGGCACCAATAAAACAAGGGCACCAGTGCGCTCAAAAAAACGCCCGGTTTCCCGGGCGTTCAAACGGAGGAAGATGAACTGTCGCGCTGATCTGGTGAGTCAGGTCCTTCTCACGCATACCGTCGCTGCTTGAACGAGACCGTGTCCTTGAATTCCGCAACTGTGCCTACCCGGCGCATGCTCGCCCAGAGTGCCCTTTGTAGTAAGGAATCACGTTGCGGTCGGTCCATGGCGTCACCACGTTGCCAGCGATCCCGTTGAAGTACCCGAACTGCATGAACGTCTGGTTCTTCTTGATCGATGGCTCGAGGTAGGCCATCGCGTAGGTCGAGCCGTAGTCATTGAATATCTCGACGACGTCGCCGGAGGCCACACTCAATTATTGCGCATCGTCCGGATTGATCTCGACGAACGCCATCGGCCACGGTTGCGCACGAACTCGTTGTACATGTCGTGGTAGCCGGTCTGCCAGACCTCGTTGACGCGTCCGTTGTTGATCCAGAAGCGGTGCTTGGCCTTCTGGTCGGCGACCATCTTCGGTAATCCCGGCCACGGCGACGGCTTGAAGATCGCCTTGCCGTCCGCAGTGTCGAACTTGCCGTCCATGTAGAGCATCTCGGTGCCGACGAGCTTGCCGTCCTTGTACTCCTTGATCGGCAATTGCACGCCGTTGTTGCCCGCCGTACGCAAGCGCTCGTAGGTCGCGAGATACCCTGTCCCGCCGCCCTGACTGTCGATCGGCGGCGCACCTGACGTTCCGGCGACGCGAAAGCCGTCGTTGAACGCGTCTTCCTCGGTCTTCCAGTCGAAGCCGGCGAACCGAGCGGCCATGTCCGCCTTCCCTTCGGCCACATACATCGCCTTCAGCGTATTGGCGATGTCCGCCGCAATGAGGCAGTCGGCCTTGGCGACGCCGGGTGGATCCATGAACTTCTCGGATAGGCGACAGCGGCGCTCGCCGTTCATCGACGTGAGGTTCGTTTCGCCCGGGTGCGCGCCGGGCAGCAGCACATGCGCCGCCTGGGCCAGCGCGGTCGGATAGAGGTTGATGTTGACGACGAACAGGCCGCCCTTGTTCTTCACGGCGTCGTAGATGACGTCGACCTTGTCCTTGGTCGATGCGCCGCGCGCCTTGCCATCGCTTGGTCGACGATCTCGGCGCGATGCGGATCACGGCGCGATGCTCTTCGGCGTTGAGCGTGGTCTGGAACGGGTTGCGCCCCAGATGTGTACATCAGCCCGCGCCCTGGATCATCTCCTGATCGATGTAGATCTTCTTGTCGCCGGGATACGGTGGGCGCGTGTAGCCTTCCTGGTGGCCGCCCATGCGGACCACGCCGGTGCCGCGACGCCCGACGTTCCGCGTCGCCAGCACCAGGTCCACCAGCGCCCTCTGGATGACGTAATTGTCGTTGCCCCAGATGATCCCTTTCTCGTACGCGTGCATCGTTCGCGGGCGCTGGCCGGCTGCCTTCGCTTATAGGCCCACTCGGCCGCCTGCCTGAGCTTCGCCGCAGGAACACCCGTGATGCGGCTCGCCTCGTCGAGCGAGAGCTTGTTGGCCTTGACCGCGACGTCGAAGTCGCGCGTGTACTGGACGATGTAGTCCTTGTCCTGCCAGCCTTGGTCGAGGACGTAGGTGAATAGCCCGTTGAAGAGCGCGATGTCGGTGCCGGGCTCGATGTCGAGGTGCAGTACATTTTCCTTTCCGGCCACCTGCTCGGCCACGGCCATCGTGGGCGTGCGGCGTGGATCGACGAAGATGATCCTGCGCCTTCCCCGCGGCTTCGCCCGGAAACCATTTCTCTTCTTGCCTACGGTCCTTCCCTGCAGATTGGGCATCCAATGGGCGAGGAAATAGTTCGTCTGGGTTTCGTATGAGTTGCAGCCGATGGCCATGATGACGTCCGCGAGCTCGGCGTCCTCGTAGCTGTTGTTGGCTCGCCGATCCCATGTCGCGGGTCGCGTGACACTCCGTGTTGCAGGCCGGCCGGTTGTGGATGGCCCATCGGCGTCTTGAGCGCAGTGAACATCAGCTTGCCCGTGCCCCAGGTGTTCTCGAACCCACCGCCGGCGCCGCCATGATCGAAGCAGTCGAAGACCAGACCGCTCGGACCATCGCTGTCGAGAATCTTCTTCGTGAGCGCCGCGGTAGATGGCCGAGGCGTCCTCCCAGCTGGGTCCAGCCAGGCGTCCCCGCGTGTAGCACGCGCGGGTTCTTCAGGCGCTCCTTGCCGACGCCGTCGCCGGTGTACATGTACCTAGGCGATTTTGCCGCCTCGCGTCGACGACAGGCCCTGTTCACCCTGCAACCCTTGTCGGGAACGATCATGATGTTCTAGCGGCGGCCGTCGCTTGACGGTGATCGACATTGGCCATCGCCGGGGTCATGATCAGCGGTCAGCGGCGGGGAGTTGCTTACGGAAATCGAGTCCAAGCGCGTTCTGATGCGGGGCGCGACCGCCCTCCGCGTCGGCGTCCCACTTGTATACGTGATAGCCGCAGCCGACGATGCAGAAATGGCAGGTGAGATTGGTACCTCTGTGCGTTGACCGGAGGCAACGCCACGCGATCCTGGGTCGTGCTCATTTGCGTTCCCTCCTCGCCTTACAGGATGTTCGACTGGCGCCCGTATAGAAGGCCGACCACCGCGACCGCCGTGACGCTGTCATCCTTGTCGTTGTGCTTGTAGCACGATGCGCGGCAGATTTTCGGTGGCCTGACCGCACACCATTTCGCCCGCCTTTCTCCCGCGTCGAAGATGCTGAAGTGGCAGGGACACTTGAACACCCGCTACGTCAGCTGTCATAGCTAACCGGGCAGCCCATGTGGGTGCGCGTCGTGCTGTCCTGCGACGATGTCTTGATCTCGGTCCGACGCCGCCGGCCACCGGTGTTCCCAGCTTGAGCAACGCGCAGGGTGACGATGCATCGGGAAAGGTGAACGCCGCCGCCTGATTGACGGCCAGCGAGCCGGCCTTACCGACCGACTTTCGCTTTATAGGGCAAGCACGGCATTACCTGCATCGACGCCCGAGGGTGCGGCTACCGCGTTGTTCGGCACTGCCGCTGCACCGGCGGCAACGCCACCGGTGAATTTCAAGAATTCGCGACGCAAAACGAGATTGCCCATCGAACGCTCCCTCGGTGGTGGATGCCTGGTTCGCCCTTTATGCGTGGCGAGGAACGCAACTTTGTTCTCGCTTCGCAAGATGGATGCCGTCTTGGATGATAAGGCAGGAGAACAATGCGTTATCCGCTCTTCTGCCGAACCCAAGCTCCCACGCCGTGTGTCGATTGGGTAACCGCCGCGGGACTTCCCGGCCCGATCGACGTTACCGACGCGGTAACACCAGCAGCACTCGAGCAGAACGCGGAGTCCCGCGCTTGGAGCACTAATTTTGGTAACCCTGTGGCGTCCGGCCGCGCAGGAACATGCAACATGCACAGGCAGGAGCGGGAGGGATCGATGCGTCGGCTTCACGCGCTCACCGCGCTCATGGTCGGGCAACCGCAGCTGGGGCGCCGGTTGTCCGTGGCGGGAGCGAGGTGATGGACCGCCGGAGAATTTCTGCGTTACGGCCTAACCGCCGGATACGCGGCTCTGGCGCCAGCCCCGTGGCCCGCAGCGCCGGTGGCCCGCCCCTGTCGATCGGCACCACACCGGTGTTCCTCGACGACGACGTCGCGTTTCTACGCGATTGGCAGACGTATCTCCAACAAGCGCTGGGCCGACCCGTCGTGTTCGTTCAGCGGCGCAGCTACCGCGAAGTCAGCGAGCTGCTGCTGGCGGAGAAACTCGATGCGGCGTGGATCTGCGGCTATCCCTACGTCCGCTATCACGACCGCATGCGACTGCTGGTGGTCCCGACCTACGAGGGCGAGCCGCTCTATCGCTCCTATGTGATCGTGCCCAGCAGCGATGCAGCAAACGAACTCGATCGCGGACCTCGCCGGAAAGATCTACGCCTTCTCCGACCCCGATTCGAACTCGGGGTGGCTCGTGCCGAACTCCCACCTCTTCAGCTTCGGCAAGGATCCCACGACATTTTTTCGCAAGAGCTTTTTCACCTGGGGCCATCGTCGCGTCGTCGATGCCGTGGCGGTGGGGCTGGCGCAAGGAGGTTCCGTCGACGGCTACGTGTGGGAAACGCTCCAACTCCATCACCCCGCACTCACGCAACAAACGCGGGTCGCCCACCGCTCCCCAAAGTATGGCTTCCCGCCGTTTGTGACCCGGTCTCTGCTGCCTGGGGCCGAGTTCAAGCAGCTGCAAG